>NZ_JAUTBF010000001.1:0-2400000 GCF_030818955.1 Microbacterium trichothecenolyticum
CCCGTTCTGCTCCGCCGGCTGGAACGCCACCGCGGTCTTGGGCACGTGCGGGGGGTAGTGCAGGTCGGGGCGGTCGATGCGCGAGAGGTCGAACAGGCCGCGCAGGTCGAGGGCGCCCGGCAGGCGGTAGACCTCTTGCTCGGTGATGTCGAGCTCGCTCAGCAGCAGCGACCGCGTGAGGTCGTCCATGTCCTCGGTGATCTCGAGGCGGATGGGCGGGCCGAAACGGCGACGCAGCAGCTCGGCCTCGAGCGCCTGGATGAGGTTCTCGGTCTCATCCTCTTCGATCGTCATGTCTTCGTTGCGGGTCAGCCGGAACGCGTGGTGGTCGAGCACCTCCATCCCCGGGAAGAGGTCGTCGAGGTGGTTGGAGATGAGCTCCTCGAGGGGCAGGTATCGCACGCCGGGCGCCTCGCCGGGCACCTCGACGAAGCGCGGCAGCATCGGGGGCACCTTGAGACGGGCGAACTCCTGCCGACCGGTGCGGGCGTTGCGGATGCGGATCGCCAGGTTGAGCGAAAGGCCGGAGATGTAGGGGAACGGGTGCGCCGGATCGACGGCGAGGGGCATCAGCACGGGGAAGACGTTGCGCTGGAAGTACTCGGTGAGGCGAGCTGCGGTGTCGTCGTCGAGCGAATCCCACGTGACGACCTCGATGCCTGCGTCGGCTAGGGCCGGACGCACCTTGTCGGTCCACGCCGCGGCATGACGGAGCTGCAGGCGGTGGGCTTCGGCCGAGATATCGGCGAGCACGTCGAGCGGTGCGCGTCCGACGTTGGTGGGAACGGCGAGGCCGGTGACGATGCGGCGCTTGAGACCCGCCACGCGCACCATGAAGAACTCGTCGAGGTTGCTCGCGAAGATCGCGAGGAAGTTGGCGCGCTCCAGCACCGGGACCGTCGGGTCTTCGGCGAGCTCGAGCACCCGCTGGTTGAACGCGAGCCAGCTGAGCTCGCGATCGAGGTACCGGTGGTCGGGAAGCTGATCGTCGATCGCTTCGACGGCTTCGTCGAAGTCGTCGTCGTCGGCGTCGCCGAGGCCCGCATCCAGCGCGTCGTGTTCCATCATTCCCTCATCATTGCAGGGGACGGTGACGCGCACGTGAACACGCCCTTCGTGCGATTCAGGATCCGGTTGCCGCTACGGACGCCTGGTCGTCTTCGTAGACGTTGAATCGATAGCCGACGTTGCGCACGGTACCGATCAGCTGCTCGAGATCGCCCAGCTTGGCCCGGAGTCGGCGCACGTGCACGTCGACGGTGCGCGTGCCGCCGAAGTAGTCGTAACCCCACACCTCGCTGAGCAACTGCTCGCGGGTGAAGACCCGCGAGGGGTGCGTGGCGAAGAAGTGCAGGAGCTGGAACTCCTTGTACGTGAGGTCGAGCGGTTTGCCGTGGACCTTCGCCGAGTACGACGACTCGTCGATCGAGATGCCGGATGTCTGGATGCGCGTCGTCACCTGATCCGCGGCGCGCCGGCCCATCGCCAGGCGGATGCGCGCGTCGATCTCGGCGGGACCGGCGCCGACGAGCACGACGTCGTCGATGCCCCAGTCGGTCGAGACGGCCGTGAGGCCTCCCTCGGTCACGATCAGCACGAGGGGGGCCTCGCTGCCGGTGGTGGAGAGGATCTTGCACAGCGACTTGGCGCCGACGAGATCGAGACGTGCGTCGATGAAGACCACGTCGGCGCTGGGGGCGTTCACCAGTTGCGCGGGCTCGGCCGGGATCTGACGAACGCGGTGGCTGAGCAGTTCGAGCGCAGGCAGAGCAGCGCCGCCGCCGGGTGCGGAGCTGAGAACCAAGAGCTGTGCCAAACGGACCTCCCGCGCGGCCTGCCGCGCACCCGCCCATCTTAGGGTCAGGCAGGGCCGACCGACGTCATCGGCATCGTGCTCGCGTCGGAGGCCGGTCCTGCGCGATGATGGGCACATGTCCACACCCGACCTCGCACCGCGCCGAACCTTCGGCGGTGTCGTCGCGGTCTGGGCGCTCGCGGTGGTCGCGGGAGTGCTCATCGGCGTGTTCGCGCCGGCGGGCTGGCGGGCGGAGTGGATCACGGTCTCCCTCGGCGTCTGCGTGATCGTCGCGTTCGCCATTCAGCTCTGGTACGGCCGCTCGCAGGCATTCATCCAGCGCATGGCCCTCAGCTCATTGGGCGCGCTTCTCGTGCTGGGACTCATCACCGGGGGCTTCGCCCTGGCAGCTCTCGTCGGCGCGTGAGCGTGCGATCCGACCTGGTCGCCGTCGTCGCCCGGTAGAGTTGGCCCATGGACCTCCTCGCGCTCGAACTGTTCTTCGTGGGACTGCTCGGTCTCGCCTCCCTCGCCATCGCGTTCGTCTCCGGAACGGTCATCTGGAACCTCTACCGCGGCCAGCGCTGAGCGCGTCGTGATCGAGATTCCGACCGACCTCCCCGCCGACCTCGTCCCGCTGTCGTGGCTCATCGGCGTGTGGGAGGGGACCGGCGTCATCGACTACGACGCAGACGGCCGTACGTTCTCGGGCGAGTTCAGCCATCGCGTCAGCTTCAGTCATGACGGGGGCGCATTCCTGAACTACTCGGCCGAGGCATGGCTCCTCGACGCAGACGAGCGGCGTCCGCTCGTCTCCGAGATCGGGTACTGGCGGCTGGCGCGCCCGGTCGGCGACGCGGATGCCGGTCCGGCGCTCCTGCCGGCGACGGCCCCGCCCGTGGTGCGCACGGCCGACGACGTCGAGGCTCTGCGCAACGCCGACGGTGGGTTCGACGTCGAGGTGAGCCTCGCCCACGCCGACGGCATCCTCGAGCTGTACATCGGGCAGGTGAAGGGTCCCCGCATCGACCTCGCGACGGATGCCGTGGTGCGCACCGCCGGCGCCAAGCCCTATGCCGCTGCGACGCGCCTGTACGGCCTCGTCGACAATCACCTTCTGTGGGCGTGGGATATCGCCGCGTTCGGCCGTGAGCTCGGTTCGCACGCGTCGGCGCGTCTCGCCCGGGCGGAGTGACCGTGGCTGCGCTGTCGGACGTCCCCGGTGCCGTCGTCGACGACGCGGGCCTGCGTCACGTCGGGTCGCCGGTGGCGGAGCAGCGCCGGCTGGCGTCGGGCTCGGCCCTGGCTCCGCTGGGCGAGCGGCGGGTCATCACGGTGTCGGGCGAAGATCGCCGCAGCTGGCTCGACTCCCTGTCATCGCAGGCGCTGACGCATCTGGCGCCGGGGGTATCGACCGAGCTGCTGATCCTCGACCCGCAGGGGCGCGTCGAGCACGCCGCGTCGGTCGTCGACGACGGTGAGACCACCTGGCTGATCGTGGATGCCACCGATGCCGAGGCCCTCGCGTCGTGGCTGACTCGCATGCGCTTTCGTTTGCGGGTCGAGGTCCGCGACCGTTCGGATGAGGTCTCGGTGGTCGGCGGCACGCGCGCTGCGGTCGCTGCTCTGCGCACCGTCGCGCCGGTGTGGGTCGACCCGTGGCCCGATGTCGCTCCGGGAGGGTGGGCGTACGCCCGCGTCGAACCCCACCCCGGTGTGGACCGTGACTGGGCGGAGGCGATCGTGGATGCCGTCGAGCTCGACCGTCTGATCGCGGCGGCCGTCGCGGGAGAGGTCGCCTTCGCCGGTCGCGAGGCGGTCGAAGCCCTCCGCGTGGCTGCGTGGCGCCCTCGTGTGGGCGTCGATGCCGACGAGCGCCTGCTCCCGCACGAGATGGACTGGCTGCGCACGGCCGTGCACCTGTCGAAGGGCTGCTACCGCGGCCAGGAGACGGTCGCGAAGGTGCACAACCTGGGCCATCCGCCGCGGCGCGTCGTAGCGCTGCAGCTCGATGGCAGCGACAGCGTTCTTCCGGTGCGCGGCGATGTCGTGCGCGCCGGCGACACGGTCATCGGTGCGGTCACCTCGGTGGCCGTGCACCACGAAGAAGGCCCCATCGCCCTCGCGCTCGTGAAGCGCACCGCGCCCGAGGGGGTTCCCCTCGTCGTCGACACCGCCGACGGGGCGATCGCTGCAGCCGCCGAGACGATCGTGCCGGCCGATGCCGGGGCGACCGCCGCGGTCCCGCGGCTGCCGCGTCTGGGTCGCCGCCGCGCCGCGGAATGAGCACCGAGGAGTCCTCGACGACGGTCGGGGTGGTCATCCCGCAATCGCGGTTGCGCACCACCCTCGGGCGCCGTGTCGTCCGCGTGCGCGAGTCGCTGCCGGCGATCCTGCAGATCGTCGTGGCGGCCACGGCGGCGTACTCGTTCGCCCACTTCGTGCTCGGGCACTCGGTGCCGTTGTTGGCGGCGACCGTGACGGTCTCCAGCCTCGGACTCGTGCGCGATGCGCGCCCCTGGCGGGTTGCCGAGACCGTCATAGGCATGCTCGTGGGCATCCTGATCGCCGAGGTCGTGCTGGTCGTGGCGGGCAGTGGATGGTGGCAGATCGCGGTGGCGATGTCGGCCACGCTCGTGGTGGCCCGCTTTCTCTCGCCGCAGCCGGGGTTCGCCCTGGCGGCCGTGGTGCAGTCGCTGATCGCCCTGGTGCTGATCTCGGGCGTGCCGTTCCTGCGCCTGATCGACGGTGCGATCGGCGGTGTCGCAGCCCTGATCGTGACGGCTCTCATCCCGCGCACCCTGCGGCGCACCGAGCTGCGCGACGCCGACGAGTTGTTCGATGCGATGGACACGGCGATGGAGACGATCGTGCGGGCCCTGCGCAGGGGTGATCGCGCCCGAGCCGAACGCGGCCTCGAGCGCGCACGCTCACTGCAGACCTACGTCGACGCGTGGAGCGGCTCGCTGGAGTCCGGACGCGAAGTGGCGCGGATCTCGCCCTTCCTCAGGCGTCAGCGTGCCGAACTGCTCCGGCACGCCCGCGTGCGGGAAGCGCTCGACCTCGCCACCCGCAATCTGCGCGTGGTGGCCCGCCGTGCCGCCTATCTGTGCGCCGACGGCGAGGCGCGCCCGGTGCCGGCCGACCTGCTCGCCGAGCTCGCTCGCGCGGCGGGGCTGCTCCGCGACAGCCTCGACGACGTCTCGCTCGAGCCCGCCGCCCGCGCCGCGGTCGTGGCCATCACGGTGCGGCTGGACCCGGTCGCTCTCCTTCCGGGCGGCGGCGTCGGCGAGCTGAACCTCCTCGCCGCGATGCGGCCGCTCGCGGTCGACCTGCTCGTGGCGACGGGAATGTCCTCGGCCGAGGCGCGGGCTCTGCTGCCGCGCATCTGAGCTCAGCCCGGGGCGACGGCCTCCCACGCGACACCCACTTCGCCCAATCGCCACCGCTCGCGGCGCAGCAGTGGCCAGCCGGCGTCGGTGAGGGCGAGCAGGGCCGTGCGCCACCGATGAACGGGGCCGAACGGGGCCACGGCGGCGGCGCGCGTCCACTCGCGATCGAGGGATGCCACGAACTCGTGCACGCGTTCCCCCGCGACGTTGCGATGGATCAGGGCCTTCGGCAGACGCTCGGCCGCGACGGCGGGGGAGTCCAGCCCCGCCAGGCGCAGCGAGATCGTGAGGCTTCGAGGCACGGCATCCGCCCCGATCTCTGCCCACGTGACGATGCGCCCGATCTCGTCGCACGTGCCTTCGACCAGGATGCCGTCCGGCTGCAGTCGTGCACACATGAGCGCCCATGCATCGGCGACATCGCTCTCGTCGTACTGGCGCAGCACGTTCATCGCCCGGATGACGGCCGGTCGCCTGCCTCCGGGCAGCGGAACCTCGAAACCGCCGCGGGCGAAGCTGACGCCCGCGACGCCCTCGGCCTGCGCCCGGGCCCGGGCGACCCGGTCGGGATCGATCTCGAGGCCCACGACGACGCTGTCCGGTCGCTGCGAGGTCAGGCGCGCGTGCAGTTCGAGGGGCGTCACGGCGCTCGCGCCGAAGCCGAGGTCGACGACGAGGGGATCATCGGTGCGGCGCAGCACCGGGTGTCGGGCGATCCACCGGTCCACCCGCCGAAGGCGGTTCACGCCGGTCGTCCCGCGCGTGGGGCGGCCGACGGGGGAGGGGGTCACCGGAACATGATCCCACCGCGCGCCTCGATAACATGGAGGCATGACCGCGCCTCACACGCTGATCCTCCTCCGCCACGGGCAGAGCGAGTGGAACAAGACCAACCAGTTCACCGGCTGGGTCGACGTCCGACTCACCGACCAGGGCAAGGCCGAGGCCCAGCGCGGCGGCGAGCTGCTCAAGGAGTCCGGGGTCCTGCCCGACGTGCTGCACACCTCGGTGCTCAGCCGCGCCATCCAGACGGCCAACATCGCACTCGATGCGGCCGACCGCCTGTGGATCCCCGTCAAGCGGTCGTGGCGTCTGAACGAGCGTCACTACGGCGCCCTGCAGGGCAAAGACAAGGCGCAGACGCTCGAGGAGTTCGGCAACGAGCAGTTCATGCTGTGGCGCCGCTCGTTCGATGTGCCGCCGCCGCCGCTGCCCGCCGACGACCAGTACAGCCAGGTCGGCGACCCCCGCTACGTCGGCATCGACGGCGAGGTGCCCGACACCGAGTCGCTGAAGATCGTCATCGACCGCATGCTGCCCTATTGGCACAGCGACATCGTCCCCGACCTGCAGGCGGGCAAGACCGTGCTCGTCACCGCGCACGGCAACTCGCTGCGCGGTCTGGTCAAGCACCTCGAGGGCATCAGCGACGCGGACATCGCCGAGCTGAACATCCCCACCGGTATTCCGCTGGTCTACCGCCTCGACGCCGACCTGAAGCCTCTGGGCCCGGGCGAGTACCTCGACCCCGAGGCTGCGGCCGCCGGTGCCGCCGCCGTCGCCGCGCAGGGCAACAAGCACTGACCTCACGCACGAGAAGAGGGTGGATGCCGATCGGCAGCCACCCTCTTTCGCGTCTCGCGCTCAGATCGTCGGGACGTGCTCGTGCTCGGTCTCGTCGTCGGCTCCGGCCCAGTCGCCGGTGGCGAGGTAGACGACCTTCTTCGCCACCGAGACCGCGTGGTCGGCGAAGCGCTCGTGGTAACGGCTGGCGAGCGTGGCGTCGACGGTCGCGGTGGCCTCGCCCTTCCAGGTGTCGCCCAGGACCTTCTCGAAGACGCTGACGTGCAGCTCGTCGATGTCGTCGTCGGCGTTGCGGATCTGGTCGGCGATACGCAGGTCCTGCGTGCGCAGAAGCTCGGCGAGGCGACGCGACACTTCGACGTCGAGCTCGCCCATGCGGGTGAACGTGGTCTTGAGCCCGCGCGGGACGGCGCGCTCGGGGAAGCGCGAGCGCGCGAGCTGAGCGATGTGCTCCGCCATGTCGCCCATGCGCTCGAGCGAGGCGCTCACGCGCAGCGCCGTGACGACGATGCGCAGATCGCGGGCGACCGGCTGCTGGCGGGCGAGGATCTCGATCGCCAGCTCGTCGAGCTCGAACGCCTTCTCGTCGATGATCGCGTCGGCCTCGATGACCTCTTCGGCCAGGGCGACATCGCTCGTTCCGAACGCGCGTGTCGCGCGGTCGATCGCGATCGTGACGAGGTCGGCGATCTCGACCAAGCGGCTTTGGACGTCCTCGAGGGACTGATGGAATACTTCGCGCATCGCGGTACCTTCCTCGTCGGCGGCACGGCACACATACGTCCCGCGACCTTCGGGAATTCTTCCGAGCGAAGGTTAACGAGTGGTGCAGTGACAGTGAATAGTAGCCGTTGACGGGAGTCCGCCGGGGGTGAACGGCGGGTGACGTCACATCGGCGGCTTTACGCTGGAGCCATGCAACACACGCAGCTCTCGCTGCTCGCGCTCCTCGTCGGGCTCGTCGTCGGAGCCTCTGTGGTCGGTCTGCTCGTGCTTGCTCTCCGGGCTCGCAACCGCTCGATGTCGCAGACGTCGGTCGACGTCCCCGAGGGCATCGCGTCGATGCTGGGGGCCATGGACGATCCGGCGATCGTCTGCGACATGTCGTCGACGGTGCTGGCCCTTTCGCCCCCGGCCGAGGTGTTCGGTCTGCAGGCCGGCGAGGTCATCAAGAGCGACGACCTCCGCCGCGTGGCCCGGGTCGCACGCGACACCGGGGCCGGTATCAGCGAGAACCTGAGGCTGCGTCGAGGCGCCGCACCCGCCGAACCTCGACTCGTCGCCGTGCGCGCGACGCCGATCTCGGGCCGGCTGGCCCTGCTGGTGCTGCGCGACATCACCGAGCGCGAGCGCGTCGAAGAGATGCGTCGGGACTTCGTCGCCAACACCAGTCATGAGCTCAAGACCCCTGTGGGGGCGGTGAGCCTGCTGGCCGAGGCCATCGAGTCGGCGGCCGACGACCCGGCGCAGGTGCGGCACTTCGCCAGCCGCCTGCAGGCCGAGGTGACGCGTCTCGGCGGCCTCGTCAACCGCATCCTCAACCTGTCGCGTCTGCAAGCGTCCGACGAGTTGCGAGACGTCCGCGACGTGTCGATCGACGAGGTCGTCACCTCGGCCGTCGAAGCGCATACCGTCCAGGCAGATCAGGCTCAGGTGACCGTGGTGCGCGGGGGCACCAAGGGGCTGTGGGTGCGGGGAGAGCCCCAGATCCTCACCGAGGCGGTCGGCAACCTCGTCGCCAACGCCATCGCGTACTCCCCGCAGGGGTCGAAGGTGGGCATCGGCGTGAAGCTCGACGACGCCGTCGTCGAGATCGCGGTGACGGATCGGGGGATCGGCATTCCCGAGGCCGATCAGGCGCGGGTGTTCGAGCGTTTCTACCGCGCCGATCAGGCCCGGTCGCGGCGCACGGGCGGCACCGGACTGGGACTCTCCATCGTCAAGCACGCCGTGCAGCGTCACGGGGGCGAGGTGCGGCTGTGGTCGCGGCCCGACCGCGGATCGACCTTCACGATCCGCCTGCCGTTGTCGGAGGCGCCCGACGTCGACACCACTCGTACGAAGCCGCGTCGCAAGGGCCGCAAGGCCGCCGGCGCGCAGAACCCACCCGTGAAGGGAGACACCGCATGACCCGCGTTCTGATCGTCGAGGACGAGCCCGACCTCGCCGACCCTCTGGCCTATCTGCTGCGCCGAGAGGGCTACGAGGTCGAGATCGCCGAGGATGGATCCCTCGCCCTGGCCGCCTTCCGCGAACGCGGCGCCGACCTCCTGCTGCTCGACCTGATGCTGCCGGGGATGCCGGGCACCGAGGTGTGCCGGCAGCTGCGGCTGACCTCGCAGGTGCCGATCATCATGCTGACCGCCAAGGACTCGGAGGTCGACATCGTCGTGGGGCTCGAGCTGGGGGCCGACGACTACGTCACCAAGCCGTACTCGACTCGCGAGCTGCTGGCGAGGATGCGGGCGGTCCTGCGTCGCCGTACGCCCGATGAGGACGACCTCGACGACCGGGTCCTCAGTGGCGGGCGGGTCGTGCTCGACATCGATCGGCACACCGTCGCCGTCGACGGCGGCGAGATCAACATCCCGCTCAAGGAGTTCGAGCTGCTCGAGGTGCTCATGCGCAACGCCGGTCGCGTGCTCACCCGCGGTCAGCTGATCGACCGGGTGTGGGGCACCGACTACTTCGGCGACACCAAGACCCTCGACGTGCACATCAAGCGCATCCGTTCGCGGATCGAGCAGAATCCGAGCGAGCCCACCATGCTCGTGACCGTGCGAGGACTGGGGTACCGCTTCGAGGCCTGATCCGCCCGCGAACGACGAAGGCGCCGACGATGTGATCGTCGGCGCCTTCGTCGTTCGTTCAGGACGAGGGGGTCGCGCTGGGTGTCGGCGTGGGCGTCGCCGTCGGTACGGTCGTCAGTGACGGCGACGGCGTGGCCGTCGGCGCGAGCGGCGACAGGTACGCGAGGGCGCCGTCGAGGACGGGTACTTGCATGAGCGCGCCCTCGCCGTCACCGGACTGGAAGTACACCGGCACGGTGGAGCCGGGGACCGCCTCGATGCCGTCCAGGCGCAGCGGCTCGACACCGTCGGTGTAGTCGCCGAGGCTGAGGGTGCGTCCGGCCGCGACGTTCACCGACGAACGGACCGCCGACGAACCCTGGCCGACCTCGATGCGCAGCGTCTGCGCGTCGGTGGTGTCGTTGACGATGGCGGCGACGAAGTTGCCCACGGTGCCGTCTTCGTTGGCCACGATCAGCGCGTTGCGCACGGCGAGCGGCCCGGACTGCGCGGGGACGTTGATCCCGTCGGACGCGGAGTAGTCGATGGTGGTCGCCTGCGGGGCGAGGATGTTGCATCCAGTCGTGCCCAGCACGACGGCGGCACCCACGGCGATGGACGCGATCAGGCGCGTTTTCACGGATCCTCCAGAATCGACAGACGACATCGTCTTCATCCTACGGGTTCGGCGGTGGAGCCTCGCCCTCGCACGCGCGGAGGGAGCAGTGCCGGGGTGGGCGGAACCTTAGCGCATCCTGGCCTGTGGTATCCTGGATGTTGCCGAAAGGACATAACTCCATGCTTTTTGAGGTTGGCGAGACCGTCGTTTACCCGCACCATGGCGCGGCCACGATCATCGAGGTCAAAGAACGCGTCATCAAGGGCGAGACGAAGAAGTACTTGAAGCTCAACGTCACGCAGGGAGACCTCGTCATCGAGGTCCCGGCCGACAATGTCGACCTGGTCGGCGTTCGCGACGTGATCGGCAAGGAAGGTCTCGACCGCGTCTTCGACGTGCTGCGTGCGCCCTTCACCGAGGAACCCACCAACTGGTCGCGTCGTTACAAGGCGAACCTCGAGAAGCTCGCATCGGGCGACGTCATCAAGGTCAGCGAGGTCGTGCGCGACCTGTGGCGCCGCGATCAGGACCGCGGCCTGTCCGCCGGCGAGAAGCGCATGCTCGCCAAGGCGCGTCAGATCCTCGTGTCGGAGCTCGCTCTCGCCGAGAAGACCGACGAAGACCGCGCGAGTGTCGTGCTCGACGAGGTCCTCGCTTCCTGACGTCGTGGTCGCCGTCGACCGCGCTAGCGTGAACGGGTGATTCCCACCCCTGCATCGCGTCTCGCTGTCGTCGTCGTCGCCGCCGGCTCGGGCACTCGTCTGAACGGCGGCGCGCCGAAAGCCTTCGTTCCGCTCGGCGAGCACAGCATTCTGCACCACGCCCTTCGGGGTGTCTTCGCCGGTCCGTCGGCGCAGGTCGTCATCGTCGTCCCCGCCGGGTACGAGAACGCGGCGCGCGCCGCGGTGGCGACGGCGGGTGGTCATGATGTCACGGTGTCCGTGGTGACCGGAGGCGCGTCGCGCCAGGGGTCGGTCGCCGCCGGTCTCGCCGCCCTCGACGACGGTGTCGACATCGTGCTCGTGCATGACGCGGCTCGCGCTCTCACCCCTCCCGTCGTCTTCGAGCGAGTCTTCGATGCCGTCGCCGCCGGTGCCGCTGCGGCCATCCCCACCGTGCCCGTCGTCGACACCATCAAGCGCGTCGACGTTGCGGGGCACGTCGTCGGGGGCGTCGACCGTTCCGAGCTCGCCGCCGCCCAGACGCCCCAGGGTTTTCGTCGGAGCGTGCTCGCGGCCGCGGTGGCCGCCGCGACCGCCGATCACACCGACGACGCGTCGGTGGTCGCGTCCGCGGGACACACCGTCGTCACGGTCGAGGGCGATGCCCTCTCGTTCAAGATCACGACGGCGCCCGACCTCGAACGGGCGCGGGCGCTCGTCGCACCGCACGCCGCGGCGACCGACGATCCGACGGCGCCCCCCGCTCTGCCGCGCGTGGGGCTCGGGACCGACGTGCACGCGTTCGGGGGAGAGGGCGCTCTGTGGCTGGCCGGCCTCGAGTGGCCGGGCGAGACCGCGTTGTCGGGTCACTCCGACGGTGACGCCGTCGCGCACGCCATCGTCGATGCGCTGCTCTCGGCGGCGGGCCTCGGCGACATCGGCACGCACTTCGGCACCGATCGCCCGCAGTTCGCCGGCGCTCACGCCGACGCATTCCTGAACCACACCGTCGCGCTGCTGCGCGATGCGGGCTGGCGTGTCGGCAATGTCGCGGTGCAGGTGCAGGCGAACCGCCCGCGCTTCGCCGCCCGCCGGGTCGAGGCCGAGCAGGTGCTCTCGACGGCGTTGAGCGGTGCTCCCGTGGCGGTGAGCGCGACGACGACAGACGGCCTCGGCTTCACCGGTCGCAGCGAGGGCGTCGCCGCTTTCGCGACCGCGCTGATCGTGCCCCTCTAGAGGTCCCGGGTCATGAAGGTGGACAGGGGGTCGGGCTCGTACGGCGGAAAGGCCGGGCATTCGCGGAAGCCCTCGCTGGCATAGAGGCGGCGCGCGGCGAGGAAGTCGTCGGTGCTGCCCGTCTCGAGCCAGAGGCTGCGGATGCCGCGCTCCTCGGCATCCTCGACGATGTGGCGCAGAATGGCGCGGCCGATGCCCTGACCGAGGAACGACGACACGACGCGCATCGACTTCAGCTCGGCGCGGTGGTCGCCGAGGTCTTTGCACGCGCCGATGCCCGCGAGCTCGTCGTCGACCCACGCCGACCACACGGTGATGCCGTCGGCCATGAGCCGGTCGGCGTCGAGGGCGTGCATGCTCTCGACGGGGGTGTTCTCGAGCATGCCCGCCAGGTGAGCGGCCACGAGGGCGCGCGTGGCTTCGCCGGTGAGGTCGTCGGGGCGGATGAGAAGGGGCACGTGCGAACACTACCCACCCCATGTTTCGCGCACGGGTCGTCGTCGGGGCCGGCCGGTAGGCTGGGAAGGTGACTGTTCGGCTGTACGACACGAAGGCGCAGGCCCTGCGCGACTTCACCCCTCTCGACCCCTCGAACGTCACCATGTACGTCTGCGGCCCCACCGTGCAGTCGGGCCCGCACATCGGGCACGTGCGCGCGGCCCTCGCCTTCGACCTGCTGCGTCGCTGGCTCACGCACCGTTTCGGTCGCGTCACGTTCGTGCGAAACGTCACCGACATCGACGACAAGGTGCTCGCGAATGCCACCGCGGCCGAACCCTGGTGGGCGCTCGCCTACCGCATGGAGCTGGCGTTCTCTCGGGCGTACGCGACCGTCGGCATCCTCCCGCCCACCTACGAGCCGCGAGCCACCGCCTCCGTCACCCAGATGCAGGAACTCATCGCCGAGCTCATCGACCGCGGGCATGCCTACGCCGCGGCGGGAGACGTGTACTTCGACGTGCGGTCCTGGCCCGCCTACGGCGAGCTGACCCGGCAGAGCCTGGATGCCATGGAGCCCGCCGCCGACGCCGACCCGCGCGGCAAGCGCGACCCCCGCGACTTCGCCCTGTGGAAGGGCGCGAAAGAGGGCGAGCCGGCGTCGGCGACCTGGGCGTCGCCGTGGGGCGACGGCCGACCCGGTTGGCACATCGAGTGCTCGGCGATGTCGCGCCGCTACCTGGGGCCGGAGTTCGACATCCACGGCGGGGGGCTCGACCTGCGCTTCCCCCACCACGAGAACGAGATCGCCCAGTCGACCGCTGCGGGAGACGCCTTCGCGCGCTACTGGGTGCACAACGGCCTGGTCACCGTCGACGGGCAGAAGATGTCGAAGTCGCTCGGCAACTTCACCCTTGCCGACGAGGTGCTCGCCCAGCACGACCCCCGGGTGGTGCGGTACGCGCTCGCCGCGGCGCACTACCGCTCGAACCTCGACATCTCCGATCGTGCGTTCGCCGAGGCCGCCAGCGCGCTCGAGCGCATCGCCACGTTCCGGCAGCGCGTGCTGCGGGCCGCCGATGCCGACCCGCTCGTGATCGTGGCGGGTGAAGTGCCCTCGGCTTTCGAGGCCGCGATGGACGACGACCTCGGTGTGCCCCAGGCGCTCGCCGTGCTGCACGAGACGGTGCGCTCGGGCAACGTGGCTCTCGACGCCGGCGACCTCGACGCCGCGATCGCGGCTCATCGCTCGGTCGCCGCCATGCTCGGCATCCTCGGACTGGATGCCGACGAGCCCGCCACCGCGACCGGATCCAGCGAGGCCGCTCTCGACGCGCTCGTGCAGACGATGATCGCCCAGCGTGCGCAGGCGCGGGCCGACAAGGACTGGGCAGGGGCCGATCGCATCCGCGATGCCATCGCTGCCGCAGGAATCACGCTGGAGGACACTCCGGCCGGAACCCATTGGAGTATCAATGCCTAAGCCAGGACGCCCGGGCGCACGCAACCCCGGCAAGAAGAAGGGCCCGCTCAAGGGCACCGGCGGGCACTCCCGCAAGGCGCTCGAGGGGCGCGGACCCACCCCCAAGGCCGAGGACCGCGCGTGGCACCCCGCAGGCAAGCGCAAAGCGGCTGAAGAGCGTTATGCCGCCGCGGGAGGCAGGGGGCGTCCCGGCGTCCGCGCGGTCGGCGGCAACTCGAACCGGAAGAGCCCCAAGGCCGCCGACGACACCGAGACGGTCACGGGCCGCAACTCGGTGCTCGAGGCGCTGCGGGCGAAGATCCCCGCGACGGCTTTCTACATCGCGCAGCGCGTCGAGATGGACGACCGCGTGAAAGAGATGCTCTCGATCGCGACGAACCGTGGCATCCCGGTGCTCGAAGTCACGCGTCCCGAGCTCGACCGCATGGCCGGGTTCGACGGCGTGCACCAGGGCGTCGCGCTCAAGGTTCCGCCGTACGCCTACGCGCACCCGCAAGACCTGCTCGAGAAGATCATCGACCGTGGCGAGCTGCCGTTGCTGGTCGCCCTCGACGGCGTCACCGACCCGCGCAACCTCGGTGCGATCATCCGCTCGACGGGGGCCTTCGGTGGACAGGGTCTCATCATTCCGCAGCGCCGTTCGGCGAGTGTCAACTCCGCCGCCTGGAAGACCAGCGCGGGAGCCGCCGCCCGCATCCCGGTGGCGCTCGCGGCCAACCTCACCGCCACGCTGAAGGAGTTCAAGAAGCAGGGCGTGTTCGTGCTCGGCCTCGACGGCGACGGCGACGTGTCGCTTCCCGCGCTCGAGCTCGCCGACCGCCCCGTCGTGATCGTCGTCGGCTCCGAAGGCAAAGGCCTGTCGCGCCTGGTCACCGAGACCTGCGACCAGGTCGTGTCGATCCCCATCTCCACCGCCACCGAATCGCTCAACGCCGGTATCGCGGCATCCGTCGCCCTGTACCAGGTCGCGACGTTGCGCGCCGCGGACTGACCATCGAGAGGCAGAGCCATGTCACGCATCGCCGTCATCGGAGGCACCGGATACGCCGGTAGCCACATCGTCGCCGAAGCGGTCCAGCGCGGTCACACGGTCGTGTCGGTCGCCCGTTCCGTTCCGGCCGAGCGCATCGAAGGCGCCACCTACCTCGAGGGCACCGTCCTCGACGTCCCCGGCCTCGTCGCCCAGCTCGAGGGCGTCGACGTCGTCGTGTCGGCCGCCGCCCCGCGCGGCGACATGGAGGGCAAGCTGCGTCCCGCCATCGCCGAGCTGGTCGCGGCTCTGCCCGAGAACGTGCGCCTTGGTGTCGTCGGGGGTGCCGGCGGGTCGCTCGTGGCCGAGGGCGGACCGCGCCTCATCGACACCGAGGGCTTCGCCGAGGAGTACAAGCCCGAGGCGCGCGAGGCCATCGGCATCCTCGAAGACCTGCAGGCCGACGACACCGGCCGCGACTGGTTCTACGTGCACCCCGCCGGCGGTTTCGGCTCGTGGGCGCCGGGGGAGCGCACCGGCTCGTACCGCGACGGCGGCGACGTGCTCGTCGTCGACGACAACGGCGACTCGTTCATCGGCGGAGCCGACTTCGCCGTCGCGATCCTCGACGAGATCGAGAACCCGAAGCACACGCGGGAGCGTTTCACCGTCGGCTACTGAGCCTTCTTCATGGCCTGAGGCCGTGGCATCCCGGAGTCGGTTCCCGGATGCCACGGCCTCCGTCGTCGGTGAGGGGAGCGCCTCAGACCAGGTCGCGCCAATCCACCACGTCGGTGTCGGTCGTGGGCACCTCACCGGTCTCGGGGGCATCGGCATCGGAGATCGTGCTGAGCGACACCGTGTCGGTGGGAGGCCCCATGACCGTCGCCTCGTCGCGGCGGTGGCGCAGCACGTCGTCGATGTACGACGTCACGACCTCGGCCAGCGGCACGGAACGTCCGCGGGCCTGCGACATGTACCACCGGTGTTCGAGCACCTGGTGGAACACCTCGGCGGGCTCGAGCTTCGCCCGCAGATCCCACGGGATGGCCATCACGATCGGCTCGAACACGCGGGTGAGCCACTCGTGCGCGACCATCTCTTCGTCGGAGCCCAGTCGCGACACCCGCGCGCGGAACTCGTCGAGGTCGTTCAGCAGACGGCGCGCCTGGTTCTCTTCCACGTCGAGACCGGTCAGACGCAGCAGGCGGCGCTGGTGGTGGCCGGCATCGACGACCTTGGGCTGGATGGACACCCGGGTGCCGTCGCTCGCCGTACGGATCGACATCTCGCCGATGTCGAAGCCCAGCGCGTTCAGGCGGTGCACGCGCTCGGTGATGCGCCACGACTCGTCGACGGCGAACGTCTCTTTGTCGGTGAGGGCGCCCCAGAGCGAGTGATACGACGCGACGAGACCGTCGGCGATGGCGACCGCGTCGACCCCGCCCTCCAGACGCCCCCCGGCCTCGAGGTCCATGATCTCGCCGGCGATGTTGGTCCGCGCGATGTCGAGATCGTGGGCCCGCTGGCCGGGGCTCAAACGGTTGCCGTGCAGCTCGCCCGTCTCGGCGTCGACGAGGTAGGCGGCGAACTCGCCCGCGTCGCGACGGAACAGGGTGTTCGACAGCGAGACGTCGCCCCAGTAGAAGCCGACGTTGTGCAGGCGCACGAGCAGGACCGCCAGAGCATCGACCAGGCGGGTGGCCGTGTGCGGTCGCAGCACCTGGGTGAACAGCGCGCGGTACGGCAGCGAGAAGCGCAGGTGCGAGGTGACCAGCGCCGCGGGCAGGGGTCGTCCGGACGCGTCGGTGCGACCGGCGATCACGGCGACGCGCTCGACGCACGGGGCGGCGAGACGGTCCAGGTTGCCGAGCATGTCGTACTCGCGGCGCGCCATCTCCTCGGTGGTCTCTTTGATCGCCACCACGCGACCCGAGAGGGTGGCGAAGCGCACGAGGTGGCGGGAGATGCCCTTGGGGAGGGCGACGATATGGGTGCTCGGCCAGTCGGCGAGACTCGTCGACCACGGGCAGCTGCAACAGCCCCGGGTCGACGGTGCTGGCGGTGATGCTGAGCGAATCGGACACGGAACCTCCGGGAAAAGCGGTGCGGCGCGCCCCCGCCCCGAGATGCTCGGGAGCGGGGACGCGCCGCGATGATGCGTCGGGTCAGGCCGAGGCGATGGCCCGGTTGGTCAGACGATCGCCCGACTCGAGGTCGAACACGTGCACGTGACCGGGGACCGGCGCGAGCACGACCGTCTCACCCGCGTTGGGGTGACGACGACCGTCGACGCGCGCGACGAGGTCGGTGCGCTTGCCGTTGATGTCGGTGTGGCCGTACAGGTAGCCGTCGGCGCCGAGCTCCTCGACCAGGTCGACGACCACCTTGAGGCCGCGACCGTCGGCCGGAGCCACCTGGATGTCTTCGGGACGCACACCGATGGTGACCTCGGAGCCGTGCGCCTTGCCGATGGTGTCGGCCTCGACGGGAACCACCAGGTCGCCGAAGCGGACGCCGCCCTCGGCGAGGTCGACCGTGAACAGGTTCATCGCGGGCGAGCCGATGAAGCCGGCGACGAAGACGTTCTTCGGGGTTTCGTACAGGTCGCGCGGGGTGCCGACCTGCTGGAGGATGCCGTCCTTGAGCACCGCGATGCGGTCGCCCATGGTGAGGGCCTCGGTCTGGTCGTGCGTGACGTAGACCGTGGTGACGCCGAGTCGGCGCTGCAGCGATGCGATCTGCGTACGCGTCTGCACGCGCAGCTTCGCGTCGAGGTTGGACAGCGGCTCGTCCATGAGGAACACCTGAGGCTGACGAACGATCGCGCGGCCCATGGCGACGCGCTGACGCTGACCACCCGAGAGCGCCTTCGGCTTGCGCGTGAGGTACTGCTCGAGGTCGAGCAGCTTGGCGGCCTCGAGCACGCGTGCTGCGCGCTCCTCCTTGCCGACACCGGCGATCTTGAGCGCGAAGCCCATGTTCTCGGCGACGGTCATGTGCGGGTACAGCGCGTAGTTCTGGAAGACCATCGCGATGTCGCGATCCTTCGGGGGGACATCGGTGACATCGCGGTCGCCGATGAGGATGCGGCCCGAGTTGACCTCTTCGAGGCCGGCCAGCATACGCAGCGAGGTGGACTTACCGCAGCCGGAGGGGCCGACGAGAACCAGGAATTCGCCATCGGCGACGTCGAGGTTCAGCTTGTCGACGGCGGCACGGGTACCACCGGGGTACAGACGGGTTGCGTTGTCGAATGTGACGGACGCCATTGTTTCTTCTCCTTCACCGGCAGGTACGTGCCGGACGATCCGTAGTGAATGGAAAACGGGGGCGACCCCGTGCGCCCGACGATGGACGCAGGCTCAGTATGACACGCGTCTGGTCATTTCTCAGCCAGCCTGGCTACCATCAATGCTCGTTCGCCTACCCGTGCGTCCCCCCGTTTTTCTGCGGCAGAAGTTCGTGCCCGAGAGGTTTCATGTCCCACGACCAGTCACCGAATGTGCCCGCCGAACGCGATCGGCGAGAGGCCGTGCGCGAGAAGGCGCAGCAGGTCAAGGCCAAGCAGACGCGCTGGCGCATCGTCCGGCGCTCGCTGATCGGCCTCGGTGCGGCAGCCGTGGTCGCGGTCGGTGCGGTGGGTGTGACCTCTGCTCTCAGCTCGCATGAATCCCGATCGCAGGCGCTGCCCGCCGCGGCGAGCGACGACGGCTTCACGATCACCACCGCGACCGGCGTCGCCGACCCGCTCACCGCCCCGGCGGTCGACGGAAATGCGGGCACCATGGCAGCCGGCGCCGCGCCCACCGCGGAACCCAGCCCCACCCCGACGGGCACGGCTGCTCCCGTCGACATCCGCGTCTACGTCGATTACATGTCGCTCGAGGCGCGGGAATTCCAGACGGCGAACGCCCAGCAGCTCTCGAAATGGGTCGGCGACGACGCCGCCACGCTGACCTACTACCCGGTCGCCATGCTGACCTCCAAGTCCAACGGCACCAAGTACAGCCTCCGCGCCGCCGGCGCAGCGGCGTGCGTGGCCACCCACGCCGCCGACCGCTTCTTCGCGTTCAACCACGAGCTGCTCACCAACCAGCCGGCGGTCGACTCCGACGGTTACAGCGACGAGCAGCTCGCCGACATGGCCCAGGGTGCGGGCGTCGCCGACACCGACACCGTGCGTACCTGCATCGAGGACGAGACATACACCGGGTGGGCGAAGGCGGCGACCGACCGCGCCATCAAGGGACTTCCCGACACCAATGGTCAGGCGCTCACCGCCACCCCCACGGTGCTCGTCAACGGCACCCCGTATGTCGGCCGAATGGATGACGCGAAGGAGTTCGCGCAATTCGTGCTCACCGTCGACAGCAACGCCTATTACTCCACGGCCACGCCGACGCCCTCGGCATCCGCCACCCCCGCGGGCTGAGACGGCTCGGCGTCCATGAAGACGTCGATGTACGATGCAGGTGATATGGAGCAGCTCGAGGATTCCCCGCCGCGTCGATCCGGCCAGCAGTTGCGCGAGTGGGTGCAGGAGTTCCGCGACCAGGGGCACCTGTTCGCGGGAACGCTGAAGGTCATCGACCAGGAGGACGCCGACAGTCAGGACACCGGTCTCGTCGTGATGAGGCTGATGAACGCCAAAGCGTCCATCTACATGCAGCCGAAGGGCTACGACGAGCCGCTGTGGGAGGCCACGCTCACCGGGCGCCCCGAAGAGTTGACGCTCTCGCCCCATGACATGGCGAGCCTGGCGGCCGAGCTGGTCGTCGCGGGCAACCTGTGCTCTTTCTTGCAGTGGAAGTCATTGGAGTGGGACCGCGAGAGCGGTACTCACAAGGAGTGAGGCCCGAGACGTTCGCCGGAACGTCTTAGACTCGTCGCCGAGGGATTCGCCCTCACGCCGGCTTGGCGCAATTGGTAGCGCACCGTACTTGTAATACGGGGGTTGCAGGTTCAAGTCCTGTAGCCGGCACGCATTCGCGCGCTTCCCGTGCCGCGGGCGCACGCGGGAACGGACGTCGGCGGCAACGGCGGCTCAGATGGTCTCTCGGTTTCCGCAGAAAAGGCCCGAAAACGATCCGTGCTGTCCGCGAACCGCAAACGATCCGTCCTCGGCACCTCGCCGCTCCTAGGCTCCAGCGTCGTGACAGCGTCTGCAGGCAACACCCAGGTTCGTGACGCGCGGGGGCGCATCGAGTACATCGACGCATTGCGGGGCGTCGCAGCGCTCATGGTCGTGGTGCACCACGCTCTCGTCCGTGTCGCGCCAGCGTACGAGGAGTGGACGCTGGAATGGTTCGATCCGGGCCGCGTCGGTGTCGTGGCCTTCTTCCTGGTGAGCGGATACGTCGTCGGCATGACGCTCAGCTCCCAGACACCGCGCGTCTTCGTCGTCCGCCGCTTCTGGCGGCTCTTCCCGGTGTACTGGCTGACCACGCTGCTCTACATCGCGGTCGCGCTGATCACCGGCTACGCCCCGATCGAGGCCTCGGTCGTGGTGCTCCTGGTGAACATCTCGATGCTGCAAGGTTTCCTGGGACTGGCCTCGGTGCTCCCCGTGGCGTGGACGCTCGGGATCGAGATCGCCTTTTATGCCCAGTCGGTAGTCACGAGATTCGCTCGTCTGCTGGATCGAGGCGTGTGGCTCGGCCTGCTGTGGCTGGCGGTCCTCGCCGTGTACGCCGCGGCCAACGTCACCGGCGTGTGGGACCGCGAAGGCAGCATGCCGCTGATGATGTTCACCGCGAGTGTCGGGCTCGCTCTCTACCTCTGGGAGCGTGGGCGCTCACGCGCCCTCATCGCCTTGCTGCCGTCAGCGGTCATCGTCGCTCCGATGCTGGGCGTCCTTCTCAAGATGAACAGCGGCGACGATCGCGGCCACGTGAGCTTCAGCCTGTCGTACCTGGCCGGGCTTGCCCTGTTCGGCGTGTTCTACGCGGCCCGGTCGCGAGCATTCCCCGCCTGGATGCTGAAGATGGGTGCCGCCAGCTATGCGCTCTACCTCATCCACCCCGTCGTGATCCTGGCGTCATTCGGATCGATCGGGATGCCGGCGGTGTTCCTGCTCGTGACGGTCGGGTTGTCCCTGGTCGGGGCCGAAGTGCTGCATCGGTACGTCGAAAAGCCGACCATCGAGATCGGGCGACGGGCGACCCGCGGGTCGAGTCCTGGGCGCATGCCCGTGCCCGCATCCCGTGAGGAGAGCGCCGCGCGCCGGGAATGAGGCCGATGCGCCGCACTTTCTCTGTTGCGAAAGGCGGCCGGTGGGTACGGGAATGCTCGTCGCGGAATGCCGGCCGCGCATTGTTCGCCATACCCGTTTGATAGATTGAAGACGGGCAGCCAGTGTCCGGTTAGGGTGTTGGCCGTGGGTGCGAGCAAATCGACGGGCGTCGTCAGAGATCGTGACGTGGTTCCTCGGCCGATCCGGTTTCTGCTCATCGCTCTTCTCGGCGTCGGCGGCCTGATCAGCGCCCCCTTCCTCGGTCGTGGCGGACCGCTGCCGATGACGACCCTGCTCGACGTCTGGATTCTCCTGCTCGCGGTGTGGATGTTCTGCGCCACCCGTATTCGTACCAGCGGGGTTCTCCTCCTGATTTTCGCGTACGCGATCACGCGCATCTTTCCAGCGGTGGTGGACGGTTCTCCGCTCGAGGATTTTCTCCAGGCCTACCGGTGGGTCTGGTACCTCGCTGTCGTCGCGCTCGCCGTTGGCAAGAAGTGGCCGCGGATCGTGTCCCTGGTCAACGTCACGTGGTTCCTGATCGGACTCGCGATCCTCAAAGGCATCGCCACTCGCGTGCTGCTGGGGGCGACCGTGCGACCCGGCCTGCTGCTCGAGAACAATTTCGAGATTCCGCTGTTCGCCGGTCTCGTCGCCGTGCTGTATCGCCACCTGGGGCGTTATCGAGTCTTCTCGGTCCTCGCGGTCGGACTGCTCACCGTCGTGTCCGGCTCGCGAAGCGGCATCATCGCCTTCGTCATCCTCGCCGTCTACGCCGTCACGCAGAACAAGCGCGCCAACCTCTTCGTCCGCTATCTCGCTTACATGAGCATTCCGGCGGCTGGTGGCGCCGCGTACTTCCTGTTCGCCGAGCGTTTCGAGAGCGAAGGCCAGATCGACCGCCTGAACTTCTTCGCCGTCTTCCTCAGAGAAGTCGACGACTGGAGTCCGCTTCAGTGGATCTTCGGCACTACGCCGATCACCCCCTTGTCGTCCTCGGCGTGTAACCGCCTGTCCTACTTCGTGAATCTCTTCTCGAGCGAAGGCGACGGGTCTTGTTACTCGGTGATTCTGCACTCGTTCCTGATGCGCGTGGTCTTCGACGCCGGCATCGTGGGGCTCGTGCTCTCGTTCGGGTTGCTCTGGTATCTGATGCGTCGCGCACAGGTGCAGACGGCTCTCACGCTCACCCTCATCGCCGTCGCCGTCGCGAACAGCGCGTCGGTGAGCGGTCCGAACAACCCGTACGTGCTTCTTCCCATCGTCTTCGCCATTCTTCTGTCTCACCTGCCGCAGGCGCCGTGGTTGACGGAGCTCACGGCGGACGAGCAACGGCGAGACCGGCGCCGCTTGGCCACGCAGCGCCCGCTCACACCGACGCCCTGACCGTCGGCTCAGCGCACCCGCACCCGCAACCACCGCACCCCGTGGGCGGGGAGGGCGATGCCACCGCCCAGCCAGACGGGCGTGCTCGCGACGAGATCGAGAGCCTCGGGGTGCAGCCCTGACAGCGTGACGGCGTCGATGGACGCGGGGGAGTCGGCGACGTTCGCTGCGACGAGCACCGCGAAACCGGTGTCGCCGGGGCGCAGGAACGCCACGATCGACGCCACGTGGGCATTGAATGCGATGAGCTCGTTGCCGGCGAACTCGGGCGTCGAGCGGCGGACGGCGAGCAGTCGCGACAGCCGCGAGTACACGCGACCCGCCGGGGTCTCGGCATCCGTCCGGTCGTCATAGTTCCGCCCCGGCCGGAACGGACGGTGCACCCACCTGCTGTCACCGGCCTCCGCGGGGCGGTCGGCGTAGCCGTAGTCGTTGAGCTGGGCGACCTCGTCGCCGAGGTACAGCAACGGGATGCCGCCGGTCGAGAGCGCCAGGGCGTGGGCCAGCACGACCCGGTCTTCGCCACCCGCGTCGCCCGCCTCGATGCCGGCGAGGGATGCCGTCGTGCCGGTGACGCGGGCGTCGCCCGTGCGGGGGTTCTCCTGGAACGCAACACCCCGGGCGAACGAGCCCTCGGCGCGGCCCACGTAGAAGTCGTTGAGGAAACGCCGGTGCGGGTAGCCGTCGATGCCGAGCTCGGCGGCATCCTCGTCGGCGAACGTCCAGCCGATGTCGTCGTGGCTGCGCACGTAGTTGACCCACGCCGTGCCCTCCGGGAGGGTGTGGCGGCGCTCCAGCGCCTGCTGCAACAGACGGCCGTCGCGGGTGGCCAGCGCCTCCCACGTGAGGGCCATCTGCAGCGGGTTGTACGAGACCTGGCATTCGTCGGGCGAGATGTACGAGACGACCTCGTCGGGGTGCACGATCGCCTCCGACTTGAACAGGAGCCCGGGCGCGGCCATCCGCAGCACCGCGTTGAACGCCTGCAGCAGCAGGTGCGCCTCGGGCAGGGACTCGCAGGTCGTGCCGAGCCGCTTCCAGATGAAGGCCACGGCATCCATCCGCAGGATCTCCACGCCCTGGTTCGCGAGGAACAGCATCTCGCCGGCCATGGCCTCGAAGACGGAGGGGTTGGCGTAGTTGAGGTCCCACTGGAAGTGGTAGAACGTCGCCCAGATCCAGCGACCGTCGTCGAGCTGGACGAACGAGCCCGGGTGGTCGTCGGGGAAGATCTCGCGCGTGGTCCGCTCGTACGCGTCGGGCATCTCGCGGTCGGGGAAGATGAGGTAGAAGTCCTCGAAACCGCTGACGCCGGCGACCGCTTTCCGCGCCCACTCGTGCTCGTTGCTCGTGTGGTTGAAGATGAAGTCGACCACGAGCGAGATCCCGGCGCGGCGGAGGTCGGCCGCCAGCTCGGCGAGCTCCTCCATCGTGCCGAGCGCCGGGTTCACGCGGCGGTAGCTCGACACCGCATAGCCGCCGTCGCTGTTGCCCTCGGGGCTCTCGAACAGCGGCATGAGGTGCAGGTACGTCAGCCCCAGCTCGCGGAAGTACGGGATGGCGTCCCGGATGCCGCTGAGTCCGCCCGCGTACCGGTCGACGTAGCAGACACCGCCGAGCATGCGTTCGCTCTCGAACCAGTCGGGGGTGCTCTCGCGTTCGCGGTCGAGCGCCTTCAATGCGCGGGGACGCTCGGTCCAGGATCGGCGGGCGAGATCGACGACGGATGCCAAGCGCTCGAGGCCGTCGGGACGATCGCCGTACAGCCGCACGAACAGCTCGTGCAGGCGGGGGAGGTGAAGTTCGGCGTTCGCGAGGAACTCGCGATCCGCTCCGGACGTGGTCAGGTCGGAGAGGATTCGCGCGACGTCGCGGGAACCGGGGCTGAGCGGGGTCACGGGTCACAGCTTGTCGCATGCGAGGAGGTGTGGCCAGGACCGACGTGCGGAAAGCCCGCCTTTCGATTGTGCCGCGTTCGTGATACGAATTGTGTTAGGAAAGTGACACGAAAGGTCGCCGTATGAGCACCCTCCATCCCCGCGGTCTTGCGAGCGCCCTCGCGCGGATCCTCCCCTTCGACCTGGTCGGGGCCCTCCTGTCGTCGTCCGTGGTCTCCGCCGCACTGGCCGTCTTCGCCGCGGTCGCGATCGCCGTGATCACGCGTCGTGCAGGGGGGATCGCGGTCGCCGGCCCGCGCGGCGAGCGGGTGGCCCTCGCCGGTGTCGCGTGCACGGTTGGGGTCGTCTGGCTCCTCGACGTCGTCCTGCGCGGCTACGTCTTCGACATGTCGGCCACGGTGTCGTGGTGGCGTTTCGCCGTCGCCCCGACAGCGGCGGCCGTCGGTCTCGCGCTCCTCGCGATCGCGATGAGGACGAGGCGGCCCCGCCGCAGCCTCGACGCGGCGATGGCGGTCCGGCGGACGTGGACGAGCTTCGGGCCTCGCCGCGGCATCCTCTCGTTCACGATCCTCGGCGCGGTGGCGGTCGCCCTGGCCCTCGTCTTCGGGGGGATGTCCACGGCGTTCGAGCCGGGCCTCGCCGCGCACGTGGCCCTGGAGCTGCCGAACACCGACGAGGCGCCCGTCATCCTCCCGTTTCCCGGCTGGGCGTACGGCATCCCCCTGATCCTCTCGATCGTCGCGCTCGCCGCCGCGCTGCTCCTCGCCCTGCACCGAAACGCCGTCCGTCCCTTTCCCGACGATGTGCCCCTCGACGTCGAACGCACCCGGCGCGCGTCCGTCGCGCGAGACGCCGTCATCCTCGCCGTCGGCGCGACGCTCATCGCGCTGGCGGGGATGCTGCGCCTCGCCCGTTCCGCGGTGACGACGTCGCTGACGATCATGACCGATTCAGGTACCGGGCCGGCTCTGAGCGTGAACCTTCCGCACGCCGATCTGATCCTGGTGGGAGGCATCGTCGCCCCCGTTCTCGAGATCGGCGGCTGCCTGCTGCTGGCCCTGCTCGCCCTGGGCGGCATCCGGGTCGCGGCGGCGCCTCGTCGACGCACGGTCGCCGTGAGGGAGCTGCGGTCATGACGGGTGCCACGCCCCCCGCCGTGGAGGAGACGGGCTCCACCGCCGACGTCCACCGGTTCTTCCGCGGGCTGATCGTGTCGGGACGACTCGGCGCCGGAGAACGACTCCCGACCGTGCGCCAGGCGGCCGCCGACTTCGGCGTCGCCCCGGGAACCGTGCAGAAGGCGTACCGGTCGCTGGAGAACGACGGTCTCATCGTCACGCGCGTGGGATCGGGCACTCGGGTCGCCCCCGGCGTCGCCGCCCTGCCGGCGGAGCTGACGAGACAGCTTCGCGCCCTGGTCGACGCGGCCGTCGCGGAGGGCGTCGCGGTCGAGACGCTCGCCGACGTGCTCCGGGTGATGTGGGGGGACGCCCGCACGCCGTGACCGTTCGGGTGCGGGCGCGGCGATCGGCGCACCGTACGATCGACGATGGTCCTCGAGCCGGGGGCACGGAGGGAGAACGGTGTCGGAGCGCGGTGCCATCGGTGTGGCTGTCGGGGGAGCGGTGCTCATCGGTGCCCTCACCGCCCTGCAGGCGCGCATCAACGGCACCCTCGGAGCGGAACTGGGCGACGGGATCGTGGCCGCGGCCGTGTCGTTCAGCTCGGGCCTGCTGATCCTCATCGTCCTCTCTGCCCTGATCCCCGAGGGGCGACGCGGGTTCGTGCGCCTGGTCAGCGGCATCCGGAGTCGCTCGATCCCGCCGTGGATGCTCCTCGGCGGACTCGCCGGTGCCCTCACGGTCGCGAGTCAGGGGCTGACGGTCGCGACGATCGGGGTCGCCCTCTTCACGGTCGGTTTCGTCGCGGGGCAGACCTCCGGGGGTCTCGTCCTCGACCGCGTGGGGTACGGGCCGGCCGGAGTCGTGCCCGTCACCGTGCGCCGACTCATCGGTGCGGCCCTGGCGATCGCCGGGGTGGTGGTGTGCCTGTCGGGCGACGCGCTCGGAGGCGTTCCCCTGTGGATGCTCATCGTCCCCGTCGTCGCGGGCGCCGGTGTGGCGTGGCAGCAGGGAACGAATGGGCGCCTGCGCGTCCGGGTCGAGAGCCCTTTGACCGCCACGCTGGTCAACTTCATCGGCGGCACGCTCGTCCTGCTCGTCGCCGCGATCGTGCACGTGGTCGCGGTGGGGGCCCCGCGGGTCGTGCCGACGGAGCCGTGGCTCTACATCGGCGGTGCCGTCGGGGTCGTCTACATCTTCCTCTCGGCGGTGGTGGTCCGCCGGACCGGCGTCCTGCTGCTCGGCCTCGGGTCCGTCGTGGGGCTGCTCAGCACCTCGGTGCTCCTCGATGCCCTGTGGCCCGCTCCCGCCGCGCCCTCCACGCCGGTCGCGCTCCTGGCGGCTGCCGTCGCGATCGCCGGCGTCGTCATCGCGGCGGTGCCGTGGCGGCGGCCGACGCTCCTGAGCGATCGACCCCCTCTCCACGACGCAGCCGCCCGAGGAAGGTGTCCTCGGGCGGCTGCGGAGAAGGGGTCTCGGGCGACGGGTCAGAGGCGCGCGTCGTGAGCCTTGCGCGTCTTCTTGCCTCCGGGCAGGCGGGAGATGTGCTTCGCGGCATCCACGGTCTTGCGCCGGATCGGGCGCGAACGCTGCGGCTTGCCGCCCACGTACAGCCAGCCGAGCAGCACCTCGTGCTTGCTCAGACCGTGGGCCTTGGCGAGCGACTTGCTGCGGGTCTTGTCGTCGGTGCGCCAAAACACCCCGAAGCCGGCCTCGTCGAGGGCCAGGCTCAGCATGTGCGCGACACCGGATGCCACGGCCTCCTGCTCCCACGCGGGGATCTTCTTCGACGACAGGTCGGCCACCACCGCGAGGATCAGCGGAGCGCGACGGGGCTTGGACGAGTACCCCTTCTTACCGTCGGCCTTGTTGAGAGCCCGCGCGAGGATGTCGCGGTCGCTCCCGCGGATCTCGATGATCCGCCAGGGACGGAGCGATTTGTGATCGGCGACGCGACCGGCCGCGGCCACGAAGGCCTCGAGCTCGACGCTCGTGGGGGCGAGATCGGTGACCTTCGACCACGAGCGGCGGTCCCGCATCGCCTCCAGTGCGCTCACGCGTCGCTCTCGGGCGTGAAGGACAACGACAGCGAGTTCATGCAGTAGCGGTCGCCGGTCGGCGTGCCGAAACCGTCGGGGAACACGTGCCCGAGGTGCGAGCCGCAGTTGGCGCAGCGCACCTCGGTGCGCTGCATGCCGTGGCTGTTGTCGTCGATGAGCTCGACGGCCTCGGGGCGCACCGACTCGTAGAAGCTCGGCCATCCGCAGTGCGAGTCGAACTTCGTTCCGCTCTGGAACAACTCGGCACCGCACGCGGCGCAGGTGTAGAGACCGGCGCGGCTCTCGTCGAGCAGTTCACCGGTCCAGGCGCGCTCGGTGCCTGCCTGGCGCAGGACCGCGTACTGCTCGGGCGTGAGCTCGGCCCGCCACTGGTCGTCGGACTTGTCGACGGCGTAAGTCATGCGATCTTCCCTTCGTTCGTCCCCCATTCTCTCGTGTCGCGGGCCGGTCAGGTCGGCGCGGCATAATCTGCGGAATGCAAGAGGATGCCGTGAGGGCCGTCATCGACCGGTACGGGCGTTTCGCCCGCGAGGAGGCACCCGGTCGCTCACCGCTGTACGAGGCCTGGGCGCGCCGCGTGGGCGACGATCCGGCCGTGGCCGCCGTGCTCGCCCGCATCGACGAGACCCGGCGTCAACCCCCGCTGGTCTTCGCCGTGATGCGCCTGCTCGGCGCTCCGGACGACGACCTCGCGGCGTGGGCGGGCTGGATCGTGGGCCACGCCGACGCTCTGGTCGCCGAGTGCGCACGGCGCAGCCTTCAGACCAACGAGCCGCTGCGGTGCGCGGCACTGCTGCCCGCCCTCTCGCTCATCGAGGGTCCGATCGCTCTGCTCGAAGTGGGCGCCAGCGCGGGACTGTGCCTGTATCCCGATCGCTATTCGTACCGCTATCGCCGGGGCGACGAGGTCGTCGCGCTCGACCCCGCGACGGGCGCGAGCCCCGTCGTGCTCGACAGCGTCCTCGAAGGACGTCCCGAGCTGAGGATGCCGCACATCGTCTGGCGTGCCGGGGTCGATCTGTCGCCTCTCGACGCGAGGGTCGACGCAGACCGCGCGTGGCTGACGGGTCTCGTCTGGCCGGGGGAGGAGGGGCGGAAGGAGCGCGTCACCGCGGCCCTCGACATCGCCGCCGCCGATCCGCCCCTGCTCGTGGCCGGCGACGGCGCCGACGCCCTCGCGGGCCTCGCGGCCCGGGCCCCGCGAGATGCGACCCTCGTGGTGACGACGCCGGGGGTGCTCGCCCACGTCCCGCGCGTTCGCCGCGGCGCCGTCATCGACGCCGCTCGCCGAGCGGGACGGTGGATCACCCTCGACGCACCGGGACTGCACGACGGATGGACGCGGCGGCCGCAGCTCTCGCGAGGCGGCTTCGCCGTGGCGCTCGACGGCGAGGTCGTCGCCGAGGCCGATCCGCTCGGGGCGTGGGTGGCGTGGCATCCGGGATCGGCGTGAGGTCGCCGTTACCGTGAGAGGGTGACCCTCTCGGACCGTGATCGCGCCTTCCTCGCCTTCGAGGGTGAATGGCGGCGCCATGGGGGTGCGAAAGAAGAAGCGATCCGCGCCGAGTTCGCGCTGACGCCCGCGCGGTACTACCAACTCCTCGGCCGTCTCATCGATACGCCCGCGGCCCTCGCGCACGACCCGATGCTGGTGCGACGCCTGCGGCGTCTTCGCGACGATGCGGCGGAGCAGCGACAGGAACGTCTCGGCCGTACCGCAACCCGTTGACAAAGCCGCACGGGTGGGACCGATAGCATCGTCCAATGGCCAGATCGACCTTCCCGCGGGATCGCTTCGATGACCTGTCGGTCGAGTCGGGTCGCGTCGGGGCCCATCGTGCCGAGAACCCGCGGCTGCGCGGATGGATCGTCTTCCTGTGGGCCGCCATCGCCACCCTCGTCCTGATCATCGTCGGCATCTTCGGGTCGCTGGTGGTGTCGGGGCGCATCTCGTTCGGCACCGAGCCGGCGCCTGCGCCGACCGCTTCGGCGGAGCCGACCACCCCGGCCGCCATCGACACGTCGTACTCGGTCGTGGTCCTGAACGGAACAGGCCAAGAAGGTCTCGCCGCGGCGGTGCGCGATCAGATCATCGGTGCCGGCTGGGCGGCCGACACGGTCGAGACCGGCGACTCGGACACCACCGACTTCGCCACCACGACGATCTATTACTTGCGCGAGAGCGACCAGGCTGCGGCCGCGGGCTTGGCGGCAGCCCTGGGTGGCGCCCAGACCGCGCAGAGCACGTTCCTGCAGCCCACCGACGACCCGAGCACGCCCGACGACGAGAGCGATGTCAAGCGTCTCGTGGTGGTCGTCGGACTCGACCGCTCGGCCGCGCAGGCGTCGCCCTCGCCGACCTCCTGACCTCGCCAGGGCCGCGTGTTTCCGCGGCGTAACAAGTTCGCGGCCTACGCGTCAACAATGCGCCGAGCGGCCGGTCCTGCGGTATGCGGCGTGCTTACGATGACCTCGTCATTCAGCAACGGGAGATTCGCATGACGCAGGGCACTGTCAAATGGTTCAACGCCGAGAAGGGCTTCGGGTTCATCACCGTCGCCGACGGGCAGGACGTCTTCGTCCACTACTCGAGCATCGAGATGTCGGGCTTCCGTGTTCTCGAAGAGGGCCAGACCGTCGAGTTCACCGTCGGCACGGGCCAGAAGGGCCCCCAGGCAGAGTCGGTGCGACTGGCCTGACCCACCGTCTTCCGACGCCGTGGCATCCCACCGTGGATGCCACGGCGTCGTCGTCTACGCCCGGGATGGTGGCTTGCACTCCCCAGGGGCGAGTGCCAGAATGAGTTAGCACTCGCTTTCGTCGAGTGCCAAAAATCTGGAAGTCACCCGTCCGGGAGGGACGACACACTTATGGCAAAGATCATCGCTTTCGACGAAGAGGCACGCCGTGGCCTCGAGCGTGGCCTCAACACGCTGGCTGACGCCGTCAAGGTGACCCTGGGCCCCCGCGGTCGCAACGTCGTGCTCGAGAAGAAGTGGGGCGCCCCCACGATCACGAACGACGGTGTCTCGATCGCCAAGGAGATCGAGCTCGACGACCCGTACGAGAAGATCGGCGCCGAGCTGGTCAAGGAGGTCGCCAAGAAGACCGACGACGTCGCGGGTGACGGCACCACCACCGCCACCGTTCTCGCCCAGGCGCTCGTGCGCGAGGGCCTGCGCAACGTCGCCGCCGGCGCCGACCCCATCTCGCTCAAGAAGGGCATCGAGAAGGCCGTCAAGGCTGTCACCGACGAGCTGCTCGCCTCGGCCAAAGAGGTCGAGTCGAAGGAGCAGATCGCTGCAACCGCGTCGATCTCCGCCGCCGACCCCGCCATCGGCGAGCTCATCGCCGAGGCCATCGACAAGGTGGGCAAGGAAGGCGTCGTCACGGTCGAAGAGAGCAACACCTTCGGCACCGAGCTCGAGCTCACCGAGGGCATGCGCTTCGACAAGGGCTACATCAACCCCTACTTCGTCACCGACCCCGAGCGTCAGGAAGCGGTCTTCGAAGACCCCTACATCCTGATCGCCAACCAGAAGATCTCCAACATCAAGGATCTTCTGCCGATCGTCGACAAGGTGATCCAGGAGGGCAAGGAGCTCCTCATCATCGCCGAGGACGTCGAGGGCGAAGCGCTCGCGACCCTGGTGCTGAACAAGATCCGCGGCATCTTCAAGTCGGCGGCCGTCAAGGCTCCCGGCTTCGGCGACCGTCGCAAGGCGCAGCTGCAGGACATCGCGATCCTCACCGGCGGCCAGGTCATCACCGAAGAGGTGGGCCTCAAGCTCGAGAACGCCACCGTCGACCTGCTCGGCCGTGCGCGCAAGGTCATCATCACCAAGGACGAGACCACGATCGTCGAGGGCGCCGGCGAGTCCGAGCTGATCGAGGGTCGCGTGACCCAGATCCGCCGCGAGATCGAGAACACCGACAGCGACTACGACCGCGAGAAGCTCCAGGAGCGCCTCGCCAAGCTCGCCGGTGGCGTCGCCGTCATCAAGGCGGGCGCTGCCACCGAGGTCGAGCTCAAGGAGCGCAAGCACCGCATCGAAGACGCCGTTCGCAACGCGAAGGCCGCCGTCGAAGAGGGTGTCGTCGCCGGTGGTGGTGTCGCGCTGATCCAGGCGGGCAAGACCGCGTTCGCCAACCTCGAGCTCGTCGGTGACGAGGCCACGGGCGCGAACATCGTCAAGGTCGCCATCGAGGCCCCGCTCAAGCAGATCGCGCTCAACGCCGGTCTCGAGCCCGGCGTCGTCGCCAACAAGGTCGCCGAGCTCGAGGTCGGTCACGGCCTCAACGCCGCGACCGGCGAGTACGGTGACCTGTTCGCACAGGGCATCATCGACCCCGCCAAGGTGACCCGATCGGCGCTGCAGAACGCCGCGTCGATCGCCGGTCTCTTCCTCACCACCGAGGCCGTCGTCGCCGACAAGCCCGAGAAGGCTGCGGCGGCTCCCGCCGACCCGACGGGTGGCATGGACTTCTGATCCACGCCTGACGCATCGGAACGCCCCCTCCCTCGGGAGGGGGCGTTCTGCCGTTCGCAGACCTCGTCGCGGACCCGAGCGCCGCGCGACCCGGAACGTTCTCGAAGAGTGAGGCCAGAGCCCGGGATCCAGGCTCTCCGAGATCCGCTCAGCTGGACGTGGCGCTGATGCTCGACCGGAGACGGCGAGGCCGTGCGTCGCGCCCGCCTGACATGCGCGACCGCCGCCTCTTCCGTCACGGAGCGGGCTGTGAGGAATCTTCTCCGATGAGGTCGCTGCGGGGGAGTCGCTCAAGCGGCTGCGTCTCGATGAGCGCGTGCTCCTGGACGTCTCGACGGTCGGCCAAGGGGAGCGAGACGCGGAACGTCGCGCCACCGCCGGGGGTGTCGTGCACCTCGACGGTGCCGTGCAGCAGGTCGACGATGGATGCCACGATCGACAGGCCGAGACCGGAGCCGCCCGTCTCGCGGGTGCGCGAGGTGTCGGCACGCCAGAAACGTTGGAAGATCTGCTCCCGGATCTGCTCGGGAACGCCTTCGCCGTGGTCGATGATCTCGATCCACCCCATGTCGGCGTCGGCGTCGACACCGACGCGCAAGCCGATGGGGGAGTCCGCGGCCGTGAAGCGCCGGGCGTTGCCCAGCAGGTTCGCGACGACCTGGCGGACCTTGTTCTCATCGCCGAGCACGACCGGAGCCAGTCGCGTCGGCGTGCGCACGGCACCGGGCGGCGCCGGCTGCGGTACCACGGACTCGTCGCCCGTGACCGCCGGCGTCTCGCCCGTATCCCTCGTGCGACGGCGCAGCCGCGACAACGTGGCTCCCGCGATCGCCATCGCCGAGGGTCGTCGGCGCCGTCCTACGGCGCGCCGACGATGACGCGGGTTGCCCTCCGGCATCCAGGAGCGGGTCGAGGGTGATCACGGGCAGGACGTGTTCGGTGCGGGAGGTGGTGTCGTCGACGGTCACCTCGCGCTGGGGCGAGGTGACGCGCAGATCCATGGCGGCGTCGCGGGCGATCGGTCGCAGATCCAGCGACGTGATCGTCACGTCGCGGCGCTCGTCGAGACGCGCGAGCGCGAGCAGGTCTTCGACCAGCGCACCCATGCGGATCGCCTCCTTCTCGATGCGCTCCATCGACTGCGCCACGTCTTCGTCGGAGCGGATGGCGCCCATGCGGTACAGCTCGGCGTAGCCCCGCATCGTCACCAGGGGGGTGCGCAGCTCGTGGCTCGCGTCGCCGATGAAGCGGCGCATCTGCCGCACGGTCGCATCTCGCTGTCCGAGCGCACCGTCGATGCGCGCGAGCATCGCGTTGATCGCGGTCTTCAACCGCCCCACCTCGGTGTCGGGCACGATGTCGGTGAGGCGCTGGCTGAAGTCTCCCGCGGCGATGTCCATGGCGGTCGTCTCGACCTGGCGCAGGTTGCGGAAGGTGAGTGTCACGAGCCAGCGCGTCAGCAGAGCGCTGGCGATGAGGATGAGCAGTGCCACGAAGGCGTAGATGCCCACGTACGCCGCCACGATGCGATCGGTGGGAGCGAGCGGTTGGATCACCATCTGGGTGTAGACGCCGGGGTTGCCCTGGGGTTGTACGACGCCCACCCGGGCGAGGAAATGCTGGCCCGTCTCCGGGTCTTCCAACTCGATGCGGCGATCGATCTGCAGGTAGGTCTGCTCGAGGGTGAAGGTCGCCGGCAGCTGGGGCAGCGTTCGCGACGAGGTGCCGTTGTAGACCGCCTTGCGCTCGCCGTCGGGGCCGTACACCACCACCATCGACCCGATCTGCGGGGCGTTCTCGACCTGCGAGAACACGACCTGCCCGTCGCTGGTGTTCGTCGTGAAGACGCTGTTGGCGATGCTGCTGGCCGCCTGCTGCGCGAGCTGCTCGTCGAGGTTGTTGACGAGTGTCGTCCGCAGGAACACCATCGTGCCGATGCCCGCCGTGAACAAGCCGATGGCGAGCAGCGCGACTGTCACGCCGGTGACCTTCGCCCGCAGGCTCAGACCGCGCCACCAGCGCGTGAGGACGTCGTCGGAGTGCGACAGGGCGTGGCCTTCCTCAGGCCGTCTTGCCCGACTTCAGCATGTAGCCGAAGCCGCGCTTGGTCTGGATGAGCGGCTCGGAGGAGTGCGGATCCATCTTGCGGCGGAGGTAAGAGATGTAGCTCTCGACGATGCCGGCGTCGCCGTTGAAGTCGTACTCCCACACGTGGTCGAGGATCTGTGCCTTCGACAGCACGCGATTGGGGTTGAGCATGAGATAGCGCAGGAGCTTGAACTCGGTCGGGCTGAGATCGATCGAGACGTCGCCGACGCTGACGTCGTGGGTGTCCTGGTCCATCGTGAGCTCACCCGTGCGGATGATCGACTCCTCGTCGGCCTGCATGGTGCGGCGCAGAATCGCCTGGATGCGCGCGACGATCTCGTCGAGGCTGAACGGCTTGGTGACGTAGTCGTCACCGCCCGCGTTCAGGCCTTCGATCTTGTCTTCGGTCTCGTCTTTCGCGGTGAGAAAGAGGATCGGGGCCGTGTAGCCCGCGCCGCGCAGACGCTTGGTGACGCTGAAGCCGTTCATGTCGGGCAGCATCACGTCGAGCACGATGAGGTCGGGTTCTTCTTCGAGCACGGCCGAGATCGTCTGCGCGCCGTTGGCCACGGCTCGCACCTGGAAACCGGCGAAGCGCAGGCTCGTGATGAGCAGGTCGCGGATGTTCGGTTCGTCGTCCACGACGAGGATGCGAGGAGCTGTCATGTCCTCATTATCGTGACTGCACCCAGCAATGGGCTGGATATGGAACGGAAAGCCGCGCGCTGGTATGACTCACGCGGCTGCGGCGTCGATCCCCTCGGCATCGAGGATCGTGTAGGCGTAGCCCTGTTCGGCGAGGAAGCGCTGGCGGTTCTGCGCGAAATCCTGGTCGACCGTGTCGCGCGCGATGAGGGTGTAGAAGCTCGCCGTGTGGTTCGACTGCTTGGGGCGCAGCAGGCGCCCGAGACGCTGCGCCTCTTCTTGGCGAGAACCGAACGAGCCCGACACCTGGATGGCGACGGAAGCCTCGGGCAGGTCGACCGAGAAGTTGGCGACCTTCGAGACCACCAGCAGCGGGATTCTGCCGTCGCGGAAACCCTGGAAGAGTTCCTCGCGCTCGGGGATGGGCGTCGCCCCGGTGATCTGCGGGGCGTCGAGTGCCTGGGCGAGCTCGTCGATCTGATCGAGGTACTGCCCGATGACGAGAACGCGTTCACCCGGATGCCGCTGCACCAGGCGGCGGGTGACGTCGATCTTCGCGGGGGCCGTGGCGGCGAGGCGGTAGCGATCCTCGTCGGCAGCTGCGGCGTACTCGAGGCGCTCGTCGGCCGGGAGGTCGATGCGCACCTCGTAGCAGGCCGCGGGTGAGATGAAGCCCTGGGCCTCGATCTCTTTCCAGGGCGCGTCGAAGCGCTTCGGGCCGATGAGGCTGAAGACATCGCCCTCGCGGCCGTCCTCGCGCACCAGTGTCGCGGTCAGCCCGAGTCGACGCCGCGCCTGCAGGTCGGCGGTGAGCTTGAACACCGGAGCCGGCAGCAGGTGCACCTCGTCGTAGAGCACCAGGCCCCAGTCGAGCGCGTCGAGCAGGGCGAGGTGGGCGTACTGGCCTTTCCGCTTGGCGGTGAGGATCTGGTACGTCGCGATGGTGACGGGCTTGATCTCTTTGACCTGCCCGGAGTACTCGCCGATCTCCTCGGGCGTGAGCGTGGTGCGGCGCAGGAGCTCGTCGCGCCACTGACGCGCGCTGACGGTGTTGGTGACGAGGATCAGGGTGGTCGTGCGGGTATCGGCCATGGCGCCGGCGCCGACGAGCGTCTTGCCCGCACCGCAGGGGAGCACCACGACGCCCGAGCCGCCCTCGGAGAAGGAGTCCACCGCCTGGCGCTGATACGGGCGCAGGCTCCAGCCGTCTTCGGCGAGGTCGATCGGGTGGGGGGTGCCGGGGGTGTAGCCGGCGAGGTCTTCGGCGGGCCAGCCGATCTTCAGCAGCTCCTGCTTGATGTGCCCGCGGGCCCACGCGTCGATCAGGTAGCTGTCGGGACTGGGGTGACCGATCAGCAGCGGGGCGATGCGCTTGTTGCGCGACACCTCACCGAGGACCGCCGCATCGGTCGAGCGCAGCACGAGTTCTTTGTCGTCGTTGCGTTCGATCACGAGGCGGCCGTACCGGTTGACCGTCTCGCGGATGTCGGTGCTCACCGACGCGGGTACCGGGAAGCGCGACCACTTGTCGAGCGTGTCGAGCATCTGGTCGGCGTCGTGCCCGGCCGCGCGGGCGTTCCACAGGCCGAGGCGGGTGATGCGGTACGTGTGGATGTGCTCGGGTGCGCGCTCGAGCTCGGCGAAGACCGCGAGCTCGTGCCGCGCCGTCTCCGCTTGCGGGTGCGCGACCTCGAGGAGTACGGTGCGGTCGCTCTGCACGATGAGGGGGCCGTCAGCCATAGCGTTCGATTCTACCGGGGCCGCGGTGGCGCGGGCGCACTCGGCGTCATTCGACGAGCGCGACCCCGTCGATGTGCGACAGCGGCAGGGTGCGTTCGACGTCGGCCCCGCGGTCGCGCCCCCGCAAGCGCCCGCCGCCGAGCCCCGTCGCTTCGAGACGGAACACCCGGGCCGAGCCGTCGGGGAGTCGCACCGTCACGTCGATCACGGCGCGGGCGCGCACCGCCTGGTCGAGCTCGCGTTCGAGCCACGCGGCATCCGAATCCTCGGCGCCGGCGCGCAGCCTCGCGAGGAGCGGGCCGTACGTGGCCGCCGGATCGGCGCCGGACGAGGGGGCGGGGGCCAGCTTGGCGCGCTCGAGGGCGCGCGGGCGGCCGTCGCCGTCGACCGCGACGGCCGGGTAGTGCGCGTCGGTGAGCGCCCAGAACACGACGTCGGCCGATACGTGCGAGATCAGCTCGTCGTCGGAACGGCTGAGGGCGATGGATCGCAGCGACTGATCGACCTCCATCGAGCGCAACAGGGTGGCGTCGTCGGTCAGGACGCGGGTGAGACGGGATGCCGGGTCGGCAGCGACCCGCACGCGCCCGTGCTCGGCCGCGGTGCGCTCGATCACGTAGGCGAGCGGCTGCGGGAGCCCGGTGAGCGACAGAGCGGTGAGGAAGTCGCGCAGGGAGTCGGCGGTCTCACCCGCCGTGATCGCGGCACCGATGCTCGCCGCGCTGAAGCGGTAGCTCGAAGCCTGCGCCCGGGACTCGCGCGCCGCCATCGAGCGCAGGCGCACGTCGAGGTGCGGTGCGAGCGGGCCCGGCGCAATGGCGGTGAGGTCGTTCTGCAGGTACACCCGATCGACCTCGGGCGGCAGCAGATCCCGCAGGGCCGACACATCGACGTCGCCGCCCGCGGCGAGACGGCGGGCCCAGGGCGGTACACCGCCTGCGGCGTCGATCACCCCCCATCGCTGCAGACGCCGGGCCCACGAGGCCGCACGCTCGGGGCCCTCGGGATCGAACGGCGTGGCACCGGGCCACTGCGCGGGCGCAATCCATCCGCCCGCGTCGTCGCGGAAGGCGGCGGGCAGCGCGTCGCGCAGGGCCCGCGCGGTGCGTTCCCAGCGCTCGAGCGTCGGGAGCCGGAGCCACTCGCGCCCGGCCGACGAGACCAACCAGGCGCGATCGTTCGTGCCGAGCAGCCCGACGGCCGCCGCGAGTCCCACCAGAAGGTCCGCCTCGGCGGGGCTGGAGACGGCTCCCGACTCGACCAGGCGGCGGCGCTCGCCGGCTCCCAGGGAGCCCGAACCGATGCGTCCGAGCGGGGCCTCGAGGGTGAGCAGTAGGACGTCGGCCACCGAGGCGGCACCGGTGAAGGCGGCCTCGGCAGCGGTTTCGACATCGACGTCGGTATCGGCGAGCGGCGGGGTCGCGGCATCCGGGATGCCGGAGGGCGCCATCTGCCGCATGGTCTCGACCACGTGGGGGAAGGGGATGCCGTCGGCATCGACGAGGGCGAGGGATGCCAGGCGCTCGCGCATCGGTGGGGGAACCGGCGCGCCGTGGGAGGCGTCGGCGAGTGCCCGGGCGGCGGGGCGGGGAAGGGCGACGAGCCCGCGGGTCACCGACGCGCCGTCGAGGAGCGCCTCTGCGGCGTCGAACATGTCACGCCACGTGCTCGAAGGTGACACCCGGCGCTCGGCGAACAGGGCGGCGAGGTCGTCGTCGGAGCGCGCGCTCAACGAGACCGCCAGTGCGCGTTGTGCGGAGGTCTCGGGCACGTCAGCGGGCCTTGTTCGCCCGGGCCCTTCGGACGAAGCTCATGATGAGCACGGCCAGGAGGCAGGCGAAGGCCACCGGGGGAGCGAAATAGGTCAGCACTCCGACCGTGGGCCAGACGCCGGTTCGCATGTCGGCGCCGGAGCTGGAGCCGATGATGACCGCGAAGAAGCACACGATCGCGAGCGCCAGCAGTCCCATCGACATGAATGCGAGGATGCGGTCGAGCCGACGGACGGGGACGTCGTCGCTCGGCGTGTGGTCGCGGGGGGTGCGGGTGCTCATCGCGCTCAGCCTACTGCCTGGCGGCGGTGGCGTAGGCTGGGAGGCCGGCATCCGATCGGGTTCCGTGTTCCGCCGCGCGTCGCGCACTCATTCAGCGAGGTTCCCATGCCCACCGGCAAGGTCAGGTTCTACGACGACGAGAAGGGCTTCGGCTTCATCACGACCGATGACGGCCAGGACGTGTTCCTGCACGCCACAGCCCTGCCCGCCGGGACCCCCGCGCCCAAGGCCGGCACCCGCCTGGAGTTCGGCGTCGCCGACGGCAAGCGCGGCCTGCAGGCACTGTCCGTGCGGGTGCTCGATGCCCCGGTGAGCCTGTCGAAGCGGTCGCGTAAGCCCGCCGACGACATGGCGATCATCGTGGAAGACCTCGTGAAGCTGCTCGACGGCATCGGTGGCGATCTGCGCCGCGGCCGCTACCCCAGCGGCGCCCACGCACAGAAGATCGCCGCGGTGCTGCGCAAGGTCGCCGATGACTTCGAAGCCTGAGCGGGCCGTCGACGAGCGGTTGATCGGCGCCCACGACCTCGCCCTCGCGGCGCTGCACGAGATCACTCCCGCCGACGGGATCGGTCCCGCGGCGGGATACGTCGCAGAAGACGACGGTGTCGTCTCGCTGCGTTTCCACACGCGCTTGGCCGGGTATCCCGGATGGTTCTGGACGGTGAGCGTCGCCGTGGTCGACGACGCCGAGCCCACCGTGCTCGAGGTCGAGTTGCTGCCGGGCGACGGCGCGCTGCTCGCGCCCGACTGGGTGCCGTGGGCCACACGTCTGGCCGAGTACCAGGCGGCACAGGCCGCCGCCGCCCACGCCGACGACGAGTCCGACGACGACTTCGACGATGACGGTCTCGACGAGGACGACCTCGACGACGACGGCGAGACCGATGACGACCTCGACGACGACGACGAGGCGGAGCAGCCGAAGGCGCGCTTCCACGCCGGCGACCTCGACGGTGTGGACATCGACGAGCTCGACGGCGACTCGGACGAGGACGACTCGGACGATGACGACGAAGACGTGCACGGCGGCGACGACCGCAGCTACTGATCGCGCTGAACGACGAAGGCCGTCCCGCATCCGCGGGACGGCCTTCGTCGTTCAGCGCTCGGCGCTGCGGCCTGATCAGGCCGTCGGCAAATGCTCGATCGTGTAGTCGATCGCGCCGATGAGACGACGGACGTCGTCGGGCTCGATCGAGACGAACGTCGCGATACGCAGCTGGTTGCGGCCGAGCTTGCGGTACGGCTCGGTATCGACGATGCCGTTGGCGCGCAGGTTCTTGGCGATGGCTGCGGCATCGATGCTGTCGTCGAAGTCGATCGTCGCGACGACGGGCGAGCGGTCGGCGACCGACGACACGAAGGGCGTCGCCACGGAACTGGCCTCGGCCCACTCGTACAGGGCGCCGGAGGACTCCGCCGTGCGCGCTGCCGCCCAGCCGAGCCCTCCGTTGTCGAGGATCCATCCGAGTTGCTCGTCGAGCAGGAGGAGCGTCGACAGGGCGGGGGTGTTCAACGTCTGCTGCAGGCGCGAGTTGTCGACGGCGTTCTTCAGGCTCAGGAACTCGGGGATGTACCGGCCCGACGCGGCGATGCGTTCGATCCGTTCGATCGCCGCGGGCGAGACGGCGGCGTACCAGAGGCCGCCGTCGGAGCCGAGGTTCTTCTGCGGGGCGAAGTAGTAGACGTCGGCCTGCGTCACATCGAAGTCGATGCCGCCGGCGGCACTCGTGGCGTCGATGACCGTGAGAGCCCCCTCGTCGCCTCGGACCCGGGTGACCGAGGTGGACACGCCGGTGGAGGTCTCGTTGTGCGGCCACGCGTACACGTCGACCCCTTCGACGGCCTCGGCGACGGTGCTCGTGCCGGGCTCTGCGCGGCGCACGTCAGGGCTCTGCAGCCACGGAGCGGCCGCAGCGGCGGCGAACTTGCCGCCGAACTCGCCGAAGACGAGGTTCTGGCTGCGCTTGTCGATGAGGCCGAAGGATGCGGCATCCCAGAACGCGGTCGAGCCGCCGTTGCCGAGGATGATCTCGTAACCCTCGGGCAGGCGGAACAGCTCGGCGAGGCGCTCGCGCGTGCTCGCGACGAGGTTCTTCACCGGCGTCTGGCGGTGCGAGGTGCCGAGGATCGAGGCCCCCCGGGTGACGAGGGCCTCCAGCTGCGCACCGCGCACTTTCGAGGGGCCGCACCCGAAGCGGCCGTCGACGGGGAGGAGATCGGTGGGCAGTTCCACGTGTGACATGCGTCGATTCTAGGATCTCGGCCGGTCCCCGCCGGTGCTCATGTCGGAGGGGGTCGATAGGCTGGAGATCCCTGCCGCGCGACGCCGAGGACACCTGAATGACCGATCTCATCGACACCACCGAGATGTACCTGCGCACGATCCTCGAACTCGAGGAAGAGAAGATCGTGCCGCTGCGTGCACGGATCTCGGAGCGCCTGGGGCACTCCGGGCCCACCGTCTCGCAGACCGTGGGACGCATGGAGCGCGACGGTCTCGTCGTCGTGTCAGAAGACCGCCGCCTCGAACTGACCGATGCCGGACGGCAGAAGGCCGTCGACGTCATGCGCAAGCACCGTCTCGCGGAGCGGCTGCTCAGCGATGTCATCGGGCTCGATTGGGCCTACGTGCACGACGAGGCCTGCCGCTGGGAGCACGTCATGAGCGAGCAGGTCGAGCGGCGGCTGGTGGAACTGCTGGGGCACCCGACCGAGTCGCCCTACGGCAACCCGATCCCGGGCCTCGATCAGCTGGGCGACACGGCGAGCTCGACCTTCGAAGACGGCGTGATCGGACTCGTCCGCAAGCTCACCGACGCCGGCCGCCCCATCTCGGGAACCGTACGCCGCCTGGCCGAGCCCGCACAGGTCGATCCCGAGCTGCTGCAGCAGCTCAAAGCGGCCGGTGTCCTCCCCGGTGCGCGCGGCGATTACCGCTTCAACGAGGGTTACGTGCTCGTGCAGATGGAGGGTGTCGACGACGGTCTCGAGCTGCCCGTCGAGGTGGCGTCGCACATTTTCCTGGTCGCCGAGGACTGAGTCACGCCTGCCGCCCAGCGCTAACCGAGTATCGGCTGAGCGCCACCGTCTATGCGTGACTTATTCGTTACCTTCGGGTAGCCTCGGAAAGTCCACAGGCGAGAAGCCCGCCGTCGGACCCCTCGCGGTTTGCCTCATCGGCTCGTCGTCTGCAGAGGGTGAAGCCCGCACATCGTGCCCCATCGAGTGCTGACGAGCCAGCGTCGGAAGATGCAGAGGCGCCGGAGGACCTTTGGCTGAAAACACCGATCCCGTCGCGGACCTACCCGAGGTCCCCGCGACGGGTCTCACACGTAGGAGCGCCCGGGCGGCCGCCCCCCGCCCCCCGCAGCGACCTGAACCCGTCACCGCGTCCGCGACCCCGTCGGCCGCCTCCGCATCGCACGGTTCCACCGCGCCGCGACAGTACGGCAAGCCGCTGCGCAGTGCCGTCATCCTGTCGATGGTCGCCGGTCTCGTCGCGACCGTGGCGATTCCGGCGTATGCCGCGACCATGCCCGCGCCCGAGACGATGACCCTGCAAGAGGTCTCGGCCCCTGACAACCAGTCGCTGGTCGTCGCCTCCGACGCCGCGGCCGAGACGCTCGACCGCAGCAGCTACTCGGCGACGACGGCCGAAGAGATCCAGCAGAAGAAGGATCGCGAGGCCGCCGCTGCCGCCGCGGCCGAGCGTGCGCGCCAGTTGGCCTCGAGCGCCGGCGCCTCGGTGTCGTCGATCAATCTCAACATGACCGCACCGGGCTCCGGCGAGGTCCGGTGGCCGCTCACGAGCTACGTGCTCGGCCGTGGCCTCTGGGACTCGGGCTACCACCAGGGCGTCGACCTGCTCGCGCCGGGCGGGCAGCCCATCTTCGCCGCCGCCGCCGGCGTCGTCAGCACCTCGTCCGAGAGCTTCGGCGGATATGGCGTGGGCATCGTCATCGAGCACGTGATCAACGGCCAGAAGGTGTCGACCACGTACGGCCACATGACCTACGGCAGCCGTCAGGTGCAGGCCGGGCAGACCGTGGCCGCGGGGCAGTTGATCGGCCTCGTCGGCTCGACCGGGAGCTCGACCGCGAACCACCTGCACTTCGAGGTGCACATCAACGGCTCCGTCGTCGATCCGTACGCCTGGTTGCAGCAGAACGCCGGCTGACCTCCAGATCTCGAGACGGCGTGCCGGAGGACGATGTTCTCCGACACGCCGTCTTCCGTTTGCCCATATCGATGACCCCGGGCGTGTCGGCGTGGGTTAGCCTGTCAGCGACGTCGGAACAACCGGAGGGAAGACCGATGAACATCAGGCCACGCATCCGCACCATGGATGCGCTCGGCCTGCTCGTTCTTCGGCATCGTGTGTTCGGATGCCGCGGGATCACCGCGACTTCCGAGGCGCTGTCTGTCTAGACAGCGCCTTTTTTCATGCCCTGCGGGCGATCCGTCGTCGCGAGTCGAACATCCGAGAAGCCGTCTCGGCCATTCGAGAGGAGACGCGAATGCGCACACTGGTGTTGAACGCGGGATACGAGCCCCTGGCGGTCGTGTCGTTCAAACGAGCCCTCGTGCTCGTGATGAACGACAAGGCCACGGTCGTCGAACGCATCGAGGAAGACCCGGTCTGGGCTGCGGCGGGGACGTATGATCGGCCCGCCGTCATCATCTTGACCCGCTACGTGCGGGTTCCGGGCGCTCGTCATGTTCCGGTCACGCGCCGCGGTGTCCTGCGCCGCGACGCGCACCGGTGCGCATACTGCGGCAAGGCGGCCTCGACCATCGACCACGTGCTGCCGCGCTCACGCGGGGGCAAGGACACGTGGGAGAACCTCGTCGCCTGCTGCCTGACCTGCAACAACGTCAAGGGCGACCGCACCCCGCAGGAGATGCGGTGGGAGCTTCGGCTGATACCCGCGCCACCGAGGGGGTCGTCGTGGACGGTGCGCGGCGTCGACAAGAGCGACCCGCGGTGGGAGCCTTACCTGGCGCTGGCCGCGTAAGTCCACGGGCAGATCCGTCGCTCCGTCGCTCGGTACGCTCGAGGGGTCGGCACCACTGCTCACGGGCGGTGCCCGGCGGCATCCCGCGATGTCGCCCGGATACGTGTCGGCCCGCTCGGGCGCGTGCGTTCGCGGCGGACGGCAGCATGCGAGAAGGCAGACCCCGATGACGTCCCACCCCGTCGACGCCCCGTCCACCGCCGTGCGCTCGGGTCTGCTCGATTCACCGCCCGAGGAACGCTTCGATCGCATCACGCGTCTCGCGCGGGAACTGTTCGACGTCGATTACGCGCTCGTGAACGTCATCGACGGCGACGAGGCGTACACCAAGTCGCAGCCGGACGGCCCGCGCATCGGACGAACGCCGCTGCGCGACGTGTTCTGCGGCGAGACGGTGAAGCAAGACGGTGTCTTCGAGATCACCGATGCGGCATCCGACCCACGCTTCCGCGACTCCGCGTCGGTGGTGGATTACGGCATCCGGTTCTATGCGGGGATTCCGTTGCGCACCGGCGAGGGGGATGCCATCGCCACCCTGTGCCTGCTCGACACCGACGAGCGCGAGCTCGACGACCATCAGCGACGGGCCCTCGAACGTCTCGGACGGTGGGCTCAAGCCGAGGTCCGCGCCAGCGGCGGCCTCACCACCACGGAGCCGGCGACCACGGCGGGAGTGCGCGAGGACAGCCTCACCACGGAGGGTATGCGCCTGGCATCACTGGCCATTCCGCACGGTCTCGTCAGCGGCGACCGCAGCGGGTGGCAGCACGTCGGCGGGCGCGTGGTGGTGACGCTCGCGGACGCCATGGGCAAAGGCGAAACAGCGGGAGAGGTCGCCGAGACCCTGCTGCAGGCGCTGCAGTCCCGTCGCGACGATGAGCCCGCCGAGGCGATGCTCGCGGCAGAGAAGGTGGTGTTCGGTGACGAGCGTAACCCGGACACCTTCGCGACGGTGTTCCATGCCGTGGTCGACGCCGGTTCCGGGCTGATCGACTACGTGGATGCCGGGCACGGGCTGACGCTCGTGCTGCGCGCCGACGGTACCGACGAACGCTTGAGCTCGCACAATCTCCCGCTCGGCCTGCGTCCCGCCGACGTGGGATGGGAGGCCGGCCGCACCCGGGTCGGGCGGGGCGACCTGATCGTGAGCGTCTCGGACGGTGCGCTCGACGCCTACGACTCCACGTTGGCGAGCCTGCGAATGATCGGTGACGACCTGCGCGCCGCTGCCGGCACCGATGACTTCTTCGACGAGCTCGCGTTGAAGGTCTCGACGCATCAGGTCGACGACGACGTCACCGCCGTCGTGCTCGCGGTCAGCTGAGCGCAGGCGCCGAGGCCTCGGCATCCCCCGTCCATCGTCCTCGGGCGAGAGCCGTCAGCGGGGGATGACCGAGAAGAGGAATCGCTTTCGCACCATGAACAGGATGAGCCCGATGACCACGCTGTGAATCAGCGTGCCCTGCCAGAGGCTGCCCCGATCGAGGCCGGGGATGTTGGCGACGGCGAGCACGAAGAACACGTGGACGATGAACACGTAGAGACTCGCCTGGCCCAGGGGGATCCACAGCCACCCCATGCTCTTGTTCAGGGGTTTCCAGGCCACCGTGAGCACCGTGTAGCTGCACACGAGCACCAGGGGCAGATCGAGCAGTCGCCCCCACCGCAGGAAGATCCGCTGGTAGCCGGTGTCGTAGAGGCTGGCGTACAGGTCGGCGGGGAACGGCACGGGGGTGAAGCCGTAGGCGTTGCCGGCCCAGAGATAGACGAGAAAGCCGGCGTAGCCGACGACGAACACGCCGAGGCCGACCTTGCCCGGAAGGGTCGTCAGCGCACGAACGATCTGCCGACGGTAGTAGCCGATCACCAGGCCGTGCGTGAACAGCACCTGCCACACCGCCAGCGGGAAGAGCGCATCGAACTGCGACGTCAGCCGCACCGCACCGGGGACCAGGGTATGCACCGCGTACAAGCCCCAGCTGATCACGAGCACGAGCCACCACAGTCGCCGCTTGATGAGCCACATCAACGCCGGATACGCCAGGCTCAGCACGACGAACAGACCCATGATGCTGATCGGCCAGGGGCCCATCTCCAGGAGCAGGAGCTGCCGCACGGCGTACCACGGCGGCGGATAGTCGAGCAGTCGCTCGGCATTCGGGTACAGGTCGTAGACGCGGCCCGAGTCGCCGCTGCCTCCTTCGCCGGTCCCGCGGTCGGTGAACGTGGTCACCGCCGAGGTGTCGACGAAGGGGAGGAACCCGATCGCGAAGATCAGCAGCGTGACCGCGAGAGCCACGAGATACTGCTTGCGCGCGCGACCCCACGCCGCGACCGCACTCGCCCATTCGCCCCCGCGGGCGGCCGCCAACGGGAACACCATCCCGAGCACGATGCCGCTGAGCAGCACGAACATCTCGGCGCCGGTGATCGCGCCGACCACCTTGAGCGATGCGAACGCGAACGGGCTGGTCACCTCGATGTGGGTGACGACCACGACGACGATGACGAAGCCACGGATCATGTCGATGCGCAGATCGCGAGTGGCCGAGGTGTCGTCGTAGCGCCACTTCGGAAGCGCCCTGCCGACGATCCCGGATGCCAGGAACGCGACGGCCAGGACGGCGGCGCTGCCGGTGATCCAGTTCATCTCCTCGTTCGCACTCGCGCCGCCCTGTCGCACCTGGACGGTCGCGGCGGAGCCCTGCTCGGCGGTGACGACCGTCGTCACCGGTCCCCAGCGGATCAGCCCCGATGACTCCAGGTCGGCGCGCAGGGCGGCAGCCAGCTCGCCGTTGGCCGTGGCGCGCCAGTCGACCTCTTGACCGCCCGCCTCGGCCTCTTCGCGCACGACCTCGAGCCAGGTCACCCCCGTCACCAGGGGGTGGGCGGGCAGTTCGGCGAGCACCTGTCGCCACCAGCCCTGCTTGACCGCGAGTTCGGTGTCGCCGCCGCGGTCGAGGTCGTAGAGCGCCCCCGTGTCGAGCACCAGGGGCTTGCGTTCCCCGACGGCGAAGCGGTCGTAGAAGGATTCGCGCTGACCGCCCGTATAGCCCCAGCGTTCGGCGAGCCGAGCGGCCACTTCCCCGTCCTCGGGGGCGGTGTTGGTCTCGAGCGGCACGTCACGACCCGCTGCCGCCGCCGCCTCGCCCTTGCCGAAGTAGTACATCGTCAGACCCACGCGGTCCACCGTGTCGGCGGAGGGGAAGTACGGGCCGTACGGGTCATCGGCCTCGGTGATGAGACCGTCGCCGTCGGTGTCGAGAGCCACCTGATCACGAACGGTCAGATCGTCGAGACGGCCATCCGCCCGCTCGAAGGGATAACCGGCGCCGTACGACGGGCTCCAGACCGTCTCGGCACCCGAGGCGCCGGCGTGCACGGCATCCGCCACTCGTTCGAAGGCACGAACATATGCCGTCGGCTGTTGGCCCCACGACACCCATGACCCATTCATCTCGGGGGCGAAACGCACGAGCTGGATCGCGTCGCTCTGCGTGCGGTATCGCTCGAGACGCGTGTTCAGTTCTGCGGCGTCGTTGTCGGTCAACGCGTCGAGGTCGGTCGACGGCTCGAGTGTGATCTCGAGCGCGGCGCCCTGAGCGGCGACCTGGGTCGCCGCTCGGTCCCACTCCGCGATGGATCGGGCATCGAGCGGATACGACACGCGCACCGCGTACACGGCGGGCGTCTCGCCCAGGCGGTCGCGGTAGCCGTCGGGGCCGTCGTCGGCCCAGTCCAGCTCGGGCCCGAACCAGACGCCGTCGTCGGTGAGGGAGGCGGCCCCCGCGGGCGCGGCCATGCCCAGAAGGAGCGCTGCGGCCAGGCCCACGGCCGCCCCGATCCGTTGGTGCGCGCGCGTCACGTTCTTCTCGACTCCAAGGTCCACACGTTCCGGTCGCCGACACGGCGCAGGCTCAACTCGTCGACACCCGCGCTCGCCAGCGCGAGGCCGCGTCCGCTCTCTTCGTCCTCGCCGGCCATGTTCACCGATGACAGATCGACGACCGGCGGGTCGCCGTCGTCGCGGAAGGTCGCCGACAGCACGGAGGCGTCGGCGAACAGCTCCAGGGTGAAGCGCCGATCCGCCCCCGCGCCCTCGGAATGCTCGACGATGTTGCCGGCGATCTCGATCACGGCCGTCTCGAAGCCGAAGCGCTTGGCCACGTCGACCTCGCCGACCTCGTCCCACCAGGCGGACATGGCCTCGAAGATCGTCTCCAGGCTCTCGGGCGCGACGGCGACATCGATGGAGCGGCGCGCGGCGTTCTCAGTCACGGAGGGCCTCGTCGACGCTCGGGCGCGGACGCAGCACGCGGTCGAGGTTGGTCAGGCCCAGCACCATCGTCACCTGCTCCGACGGTGCCGCCAGTCGCAGGTCGCCGCCCGACTGACGGGCGGTCTTCAGACAGGCGACGAGCGCCCCGAGGCCGGAGGAGTCGACGAACTCGGTCTGCGAGAGGTCGACGACGACGATCTCGCCGTCGCCGCGGGCGATCTCGGCCGTGACGGTCTCGCGGAACGTCTTCGCCGAAACCATCGTCAGGCGGCCGCGCGGGGTGACGACGGTGCCGCCGTCTCGGGCGTCGATGTCGACCTGGAGCATGTCAGTAACCTTTCGGTTGGTGATCGGACGCGGAGTACAGCACCGCGCGGATGATGATGCTGAACACCGCGAGGTCGTACAGCACCCAGACGATGTTCACCAGCGGGGCGATGCCCTCGGCCTGGCCTACGGCGTATCGGATCGCGACCACGACGAGCGAGGCGACCAGGGCGCCCATGACCCACAGCTGCGGCTTGACGAGATCCCAGCGGGGACGGTTCTCGACCGAGCGCGTCTTCGGAGTGACCGAGAAGGTGAGCGACCGACCGCGGTAGACGTTGTCGAAGGCGCTGGTCACCGAGCGGATCCATACGGGGAAGAGGGCCAGCGAGTACTGCGCGCCGCGCCAGGTGGGTCTGCCGTTGGCCACGACGAGGAACAGCACCTGATTGATCACGAAGAAGGGGATGAAACGGGCGAAGAAGTCCACGCTCCACGCCTGCACCGGCATGACCCCGGACGTCAGGTACAGCACGGGGGCGGCGACGTAGATGACGGCGGCGAAGCCCGACAGGTAGCTCCACATGGTGCCGAAGTACATCAGGCGTTGGCCGAGGCTGAGCCCCTTCTGCACGAGGGGGTTCTCGCGGAACATCACCTGCATGGTGCCCTGAGCCCAGCGCAGGCGCTGCGTAAGCATCGTGGACAGGTCGTCGGGGGCCAGGCCCTTGGCGAGCACCTCGTCGTGATAGACCGACCTCCACCCGAGACCGTGCAGGCGCATGGAGGTCGCCATGTCCTCGGTGACCGAGATGGTCGCCAGCGGCATGATCGCCTGCGCCTCCTCGTCACGGCCCACGTCGAAGGAGTCCACGAGCATGCTCACCGACTCCACCGCCGCCAGCGGCGACAGGCTCCGTTCGCCGAGAGCCTCGAGGGTGATCTCGTCGAGGGCGGCCAGGGCTGCCGGGTCGCCCGTGACGGCCGCGAGCTCCTGCAGTTCCGCGCGGACGCCCGCGATGTCCTGGTCGCTGAGCTCGCGACGCACAGCGAGGATGCGGCGCTGGAACGCATACGTGAGATCGGCCAGGGAGTCGCCGCGCGCGATCCCCGCCTTGAGGTCGTCGAGTGCCCGGGAGACGGCATCCAGGGAGGCGGCGATGCGCGGGTCGGAACCGTACTCGCGCCGCGCCCGCGCCAGTACGCGGCGGGAGGAGCGCATGCCCCGGTTCACCGCGAGGGTGACCTCTCCGACGTAGCGCGAGACACCGAGCTGCATGAGGGCCTCACGGCGCAGGAGCGCGTTGGACCCGCAGAAGAACGCGGCGTTCCAGCCGTCTTTCGACTGCTGGATGGGGCCGTAGAACAGCGGCGCCTGACTGCCGAGGGGATCGCTCGCCGGCACGTTGGTGAACCACTGCGGCGTCTGTACGAGCGCGACCTTGTCGTCTTCGAACCAGCCGAGCGTGCGATCGAGGATGTCGGGGGACGGGATCTGGTCGGCATCGAGGATGAGCAGGAACTCGCCCTCGGTGACCATGAGGGCGTTGTTGAGGTTGCCGGCCTTGGCATGACGGGGACGATCGCGCCACGCCTCGGAGCGGGTGACGACGCCGATGCCCTCGGCCTCGGCGAGGGCGCGGAGCTCAGCCCGGTCGCCGTCGTCGAGGATCCACGTCTCGTGCGGGTAGCGGATGGCCTTCGCCGCGCGCGCGGTCTCCATGACCAGGTCGAGGGGCTCGTTGTACGTCGTCACGAGGACGTCGACGGTGACGGCGCGTTTCAGCGGTGGGGCGTCGTGCCGCTCGCGCAGGCGCCACGCGCCGAGTCCGAACAGCAGGGAGTCGATGAGGCTGTAGGTCTCGGCGAGCACGAGGGGGACGGCGATCCACCACGACTCCCAGTTCACCGAGGCCAGCCACCGCCACACGATGTAGTTGAGGCCGGTGGCGGCCGACAGGACGACGACGATGCGCACTACGGCCAGTCGGCGGGCGCGTGAAATCTCGCGGCGTCGTGCTTCGCGTCGGAGGTCGTCGCGGGGGACCGTGGTTTCGACGATCATCTGGGTGGGAGACCTTTCCATCTGCTTCTCATCTTCTGTGATGAGAAATTCACCAGGCGCAGTCCTTGACTCGCGCGTCGGGAAAAGACAAAGTTCGCACCTCTCGCGGAGACGTGCGCGTGAGTCGATGGACCGTATGCGCAACGTCGTTCGCCGATGTCGGAAGTCGATCGTATCTTCGACTCACCGAGATTGAGGTGTTAGAACATATCTTCTAACCTGTGGGAATGAGGGCGATCATGCGAGACCAGGGACAGGCCGTACCCGACATCCATGCGCTGCGCGATCGCCTCGAACGCCTCCAGGGACGTCGCATGGATGCGCCGGTGCTGCCCACGCATCCGGCCTTCTCGGCGCTTCTGCCCGGAGGGGGTCTGCGACCGGGGTCGGCGTACGCCCTGGCGCGGTCCGCGTCGCTGTTGCTCGCCCTTCTCGCCAGGCCTTCGCAAGACGGTTCGTGGTGCGGGGTGATCGGCATGCCCGAGTTGGGGGCCGAGGCCGCGGAGAAGTACGGTCTCGATCTCGATCGCCTCGTCTTCATCCCTGACCCGGGACCGCGGTGGCTGGCGGTGACGGCCACGATCGCCGAGGTGCTGCCGGTCGTGGCGGTGCGTCCACCGATGAACTCCTCGGCTGCACGTGGGGGAGCCGAGGCCACCCGTCTGGCGGCTCGGCTGCGCGACCGTGGGACGGTGCTGCTCGTCCAGGGCGGGTGGCCGCAGGCCGAGGCGGTGATCGATGTGGCCGACCCGCGGTGGTCGGGGCTGGGTCAGGGGCACGGCTATCTGGCCGGGCGCGAACTGACGGTGTCGGTCAGCAGTCGTCGATCCCCGAACGTCCGACGGGCGCGCATGCTGCTGCCCGCAGCCGACGGCAGCATCGAGCTGCTGGGAGCCCCCGCCGAGCGGCTCGTCCCGCGTCAGCGCGACGGACACCGCGTCCGGGCGGTTGGATGATGCACGCGCCCACGCGCAGTCTGGTGCTCTGGCTCCCCGACTGGCCCATCACGGCCTTCGCGAACGAGGCTGTCACGCCGCCGCGTGCGGATGCCGCGGTGGCGGTGTTCGCGAACAATATCGTCGTGGCCTGCTCGTGGGCGGCCCGCGCCCAGGGAGTGCGCCGCGGTCAGAAGCGCCGCGATGCCCAGGCGCTGTGCCCGACCCTGCACGTCGTCGCCGCCGACCCCGTGCGTGACGCGCGGGCGTTCGCTCCCGTCGTGGCACGAATCGAGGAGCACGCCCCCGGGGTGCAGATCGTGCGGCCCGGACTGTGCGCGCTGCGCGCACGTGGGCCTTCGCGGTACTACGGAGGCGAGGCCGAGGCCGCGCGCGTGCTGATCCGTCTGCTCGGCGACGGCGGTGTCGACGGGGTGCGGGCGAGCGTCGCCGACGGCGTCTTCACCGCCGAGCAGGCGGCGCGGGCGACCACCGTCGACGTCCCCGTGCGCATCGTGCCACCCGGAGAGGCGGGGGCGTTCCTCGCGCCGCTGTCGGTCGCCGCGCTCGACGACGACGAGTTCGGCAGCCTCCTGGCTCGGCTGGGCGTGCATACCCTCGGCGATCTCGTCGCCCTCTCCGCCGAGCGGGTCCGCGAGCGTTTCGGCGAGCGGGGCGTGCGGCTGCACGCGCTGGCAGGCGGTCTCGACTCCCGTCCCGTCCACCCTCGCACGCCCCCGCCGGAACTGCACCGCGACGTCGCTTTCGAGCCACCCCTCGAACTCGCCGACCAGATCGCCTTCGGCATGCGCGTGGCGGCGGAAGACTTCATCGCCCGCCTGGGAGCCCTCGATCTGGTGTGCACAGAGCTGCGCGTCGTGCTCACCGGCGAACGGAACGAGCGCAGCGAACGTGTCTGGTTGCATCCGGGGTCGTTCGACGCGGCGGCCGTCGTCGACCGCGTGCGATGGCAGCTCGCCGAAGACGCCCAGGGCATCTTCGGTAGCGGTGTGGCGGGGGTGCGCATCGAGCCCGAGGCCGTCGACGCCGCCGCCCATCACACCAAAGGCCTCTTCGGCGCCGGACCCGATGAGCGCGTGCACCATGCCCTGTCACGCGTGCAGGCCATGCTGGGGCATCGTGAGGTGGTCACCCCGGTGATCGGCGGCGGACGCTGGCTGGCCGAGCGTCAGGTGCTCGTGCCGTGGGGCGACCGTGCCGTCACGACGAAGGAACGCGCTCGGCCCTGGCCCGGCAGCCTGCCCGACCCTCTGCCGGCGGTCGTCTACCCCGAGCCCCGCATGGTCGGGGTCACCGACATCGCCGGCGCTCCGGTGACCGTGGGTGAGCGCGATGTGCTGAGCGCTCCGCCGGCGGTGCTCGAGACCGCGGGGCAACGTCGGCGCATCCGGGAATGGGCCGGACCCTGGCCGATCAGCGAGCGCGGATGGGACCCGCTGCGCGCACGGCGCGCGCACCGGTTCCAGGTGGTCGACGCCGACGGGGGCGCCTGGCTGTTGGTGGTCGAAGAGGGGGAGTGGCGGGCGGAGGGGCGCTATGACTGAGAACGCGTCGAGCCGGCGCGGGCGGGCGGCCTCCGGGCGGGCTCGACGAGTCCACGGCGCGCCGGCCGACGGAGTGGGGGCGCGCTGATGGGCTGGACCAACCCACCGGTGAGATGGTCGGAGCTCGAGCGCCTGCTCAGCGACGCCCGGCGCCCCACCGGTGCCCCGACGAACGGCGACGGCGGTGACAGCCCCGCGTGGTCGCACAAACGCGGTGCCTACGTACCGCCGTCGATCGAGCGTCCGACCGACACCGTTCCCTACGCCGAGTTGCACGCGCACTCGTCGTATTCGTTCCTCGACGGGGCGTCCTCGCCCGAAGAACTCGTCGAAGAGGCGGAGCGTCTGGGACTGCACGCGCTGGCTCTCACCGACCACGACGGCTTCTACGGCATCGTGCGTTTCGCCGAGGCCGCCGAGGCGCGAGCGGTGCGCACCGTCTTCGGGGCAGAACTGTCGCTGGGGCTCACCGCGCCGCAGAACGGCGAGGCCGATCCCGAGGGCTCCCATCTGCTCGTGCTCGCCCGCCGAGAAGAGGGGTACCACCGTCTCGCCGCCGCGATCACCCACGCACAGCTCACGGGCGCCGAGAAGGGACGTCCGGTCTATGACATCGATGATCTCGCCGCCCGAGCCGGAGGACCGCGCGACCCGCACTGGGCGGTGCTCACCGGATGCCGCAAGGGTGCGGTGCGCCAGGCCCTGGCATCCGAGGGGCCGGCCGGTGCCGCCCGCGAACTCGACCGGCTCGTCGACCTGTTCGGCGTCGAGTCCGTCTACGTCGAACTGATGGACCAGGGTGACCCGCTCGACTCGCGACGCAACGACGTGCTGGCCGCGCTCGCCGCCGAGCGGGGGCTGCCGACCCTCGCGACGAACAACGTGCACTACGCCGCCCCGAAGAAGGAGCTGCTCGCCGCTGCCGTCGCGGCGGTGCGGGCCAACCGCGGCCTCGACGAGCTCGACGGGTGGCTCCCCGCGCACGCCGGGGCGCACCTGCGCTCCGGCGCCGAGATGGCGGCGCGGTTCGCGCGGTATCCCGGCGCCGTGGCGCGCACCGTGACACTCGCCGACGAGCTGGCCTTCCCGCTGCGCCGCGCCAAGCCGGCACTGCCGAAGCAGAAGGTACCCGAGGGGCACACGCCCATGTCGTACCTGCGTCAGCTGGTGTGGGAGGCAGTTCCGCGCAAGTACCCGAACCTCTCCGCCGAGGATCGCGATCGGATCGAGCGCGAGCTGGGTGTCATCGAAATGAAGGATTTTCCGGGATATTTCCTCATCGTCTACGGGATCGTCAAAGAAGCGCGGAATCGCGGCATCCTGTGCCAGGGGCGCGGCTCGGCCGCGAACAGCGCCGTCTGCTACCTGCTCGACATCACCGCGGTCGATTCGATCTTCTACAAGCTCCCCTTCGAGCGGTTCCTGTCGAGCCTGCGCGACGAGGAGCCCGACATCGACGTCGACTTCGACTCCGACCGCCGCGAAGAGATCATCCAGTGGGTCTACCAGGAGTACGGGCGCGAGCGCGCGGCACAGGTGGCGAACGTCATCCAGTACCGCCCCAAGAACGCCGTGCGTGACATGGCCCGCGCGCTCGGGCACTCGCCCGGCCAGCAGGACGCGTGGTCGAAGCAGGTCGAGCGCTGGGGCGCGACGCTCGAGACGGGGGCCGACCACGACATCCCCGATCAGGTCATCGAGTTCGCGTCCGAGTTGCTGAAGGCGCCGCGGCATCTCGGCATCCACTCCGGCGGCATGGTGCTCACCGATCGGCCGGTGGGTGAGGTCGTGCCGATCGAGCACGCGCGCATGGAAGATCGCACGGTCATCCAGTGGGACAAAGACGACGCCGCGTGGATGGGGCTGGTGAAGTTCGACCTGCTGGGCCTCGGCATGCTCGCGGCGCTGCAGTACTGCTTCGACCTGATCCGGGATGCCACGGGCGAGACGTGGGAGCTGTCGACGCTGCCGAGAGAAGAGAAGGCGGTGTACGACATGCTGTGTCGCGCCGACTCGATCGGGGTGTTCCAGGTGGAGTCGCGCGCGCAGATGGGATTGCTGCCCCGCCTGCAGCCGCGGAAGTTCTACGACCTCGTCGTGCAGATCGCGCTCATCCGGCCCGGGCCGATCCAGGGCGGCGCCGTGCACCCGTTCGTGCGGCGCAAGCTGCGGCAGGAGCCCATCACCTACGTGCACCCCGCGCTCGAGCCGGTGCTCGAACGTACGCTGGGGGTGCCGGTGTTCCAGGAGCAGCTCATGCAGATGGCCGTCGCCGTCGGCAACTGCACCGCCGAAGATGCCGATCTGCTGCGCCGGGCGATGGGGTCCAAGCGCGGGCTCGAGCGCATCGACTCCCTGCGCGAGAAGCTCTACGCGGGCATGGCTGCGAACAATCTCGTCGGGAGGGTCGCCGACGAGCTGTACGCGAAGATCCAGGCGTTCGCGAACTTCGGGTTCGCCGAATCGCACTCGCTCTCGTTCGCACTGCTGGTCTATGCCAGTTCGTGGATCAAGCTGCACTACCCAGCGGTGTTCCTCGCGGGCCTGTTGCGCGCGCAGCCGATGGGCTTCTACTCGCCGGCGACCCTCACCGCCGATGCTCGACGACACGGCGTGGTGGTGCGACGGCCCGACCTGTTGCGCTCGGGGGTACAGGCGGGTCTCGAACTCGTCGACGACGGGGAAGCAGCGCGGGAGGAGGAGGGAGCCGACGTTGCGAACCGGGGCGGCCGGGGTGCGCCGACGGGAATCGACTCCTGCGCCCACGCGCAGCAGCCGCCCACCGGCGAGTTCGACCCGTCGGCACCCGACGAGACCCTCGCTCATCGTCGCGACGGCGGGTTCGCCGTGCGTCTCGGGCTCGCTGGCGTTACCGGCATCGGCGTGAAGGTCGCCGAGCGCATCGTCGCCGAGCGCGAGCGGGGCGGTCCATACCGGGACCAGCGCGACCTGGTGCGCCGCACGGGGCTCGTCACGGCACAGCTCGAGGCGCTCGCGACGGCGGGAGCGTTCGAGTGCCTCGGCCACACCCGGCGCGAGGCCATCTGGCTCGCGGGATCAGCGGCACAGGACCGCCCCGAGTTCCTGCCGGACTCCCTCGTCGCGGTGCAGCCACCCCTGTTCACCGATCCCTCCAGCTACGAGGTGCTGGCGGCCGACCTGTGGGCGACCGGACTCTCCACCGACGACCACCCGCTCACCCATTTCCGCGCGGCTCTCGATGCGCGCGGAGTGCTCACCTCCCGCGAACTCCGAACCTTCGAGACCGATCGCCGCATCGAGGTGGCGGGGCTCGTCACCCACCGCCAGCGTCCGGCCACGGCATCCGGGATCACCTTCCTCAACCTCGAGGACGAGCACGGTCTGATGAACATCATCTGCTCGGTGGGGGTATGGAACAGATATCGCCGCGTCGCACGGGAATCGCCCGCCCTCATCGTGCGGGGCATGCTCGAGCGCTCGGTCGAGGGAGTGACCAACGTCGTCGCCGACGGCTTCGTCGACCTGCGCGTGGGGGTCGCGCATGCCTCACGGGACTTCCGGTGACGTCGGACGCCCTCACTAGACTCGGGGCAATCTCGCCCGGTTCCGCACCACTCACGACAGGGGAACGACATGACCGACACGCACACTCCGCCCGACGGCTGGTACCCCGACCCCGCGGGTAGCGGTGGCCTCCGCCGCTGGGACGGCACGGCCTGGACCGACGAGGTGCGTCCGGCGCACGACGAGTCGACCGCCACCGTCACCGCCGATGAGTCCCACCCGCCGGTCGAGACTCCGACCCACGTCGAGCCGGCGGGGGAGAACACGGCCGCCCCCGAGCATGCCCCGGTCGCTCCCGCCGTCGCCGCGGCGTACGCCGACACCGACTCGTCCACACCCGCGTCCGAAGAGGGATCGGCGATCACGCCGCCGACCCCGGGTGAGCCCGCGGCGCCGGCCGCCCCCGCGGCACCCGTCGAGTCACCCGCCGCCGCGCCCGCGGCGCCCGCCGCGCCGCCCCTCCCACCTGCCCCGTCGGTCGCCCCCGCGGCCTCGACACCTCCGGCGTATCCCGGAACGCACACCGCCGCCGGATACGCGGCCGCCCCCGCGGCGCCGCCCGTCGGAGCGACTCCCGCACCACGTCGCGACATTCCCACCAACACCGTGTGGATCTGGCTGGTCGTCTTCCTTCCTCTGGTTGGGGCGCTGTCACTGGTGCTCTTCGACTGGTCCTCGTACATCGAGGAGTCGTTCTACGCCGGCGTGTACGGCACCCCGGGCGTCACCACCACCGAGACGGTGGTGTCGACGACCGCCACCCTCACCAGCGTCGTGCTGGGCGCCCTCATCGTGCTGTTCGCCTTCCTCGACTGGCGGGAGTTGCGAGCGCGCGGGGTCGACCGCCCCTTCCACTGGGCGTGGAGCTTCCTGGTGCTGCTCATCGGCACCGGCCTGGTCTACGTGATCGGTCGCGGGGTCGTGTTGCGCCGCCTCACCGGCTCGGGACTCGCTCCCGTCTGGGCGTCCATCGCCGTGACGGTCGTCTCGTTCCTCATCGGGCTGATCTGGTTGGCGGTCATCCTCACCAAGGTCTTCACCCTGGTCGACCAGGCGCGCTACAGCTTCGGCTACTGACGCGGTGCCCGGTCTCGTGGGCGTCCGCGACGTTTCATGACGTCATATCTCGCCGGATGACGAGACCGGGCCCGGCCTCTCCCCACGCACATACGCTCCTTGAGCCGGCGCCCGACGCCGATTCCGCCGGGGAGGCGACGCATGTCCACACCGTCCATCGCACAGCAGGTCGACGACTTCAACACCGGGTTCGAGGCACAGATCGGTGATCGTCTGGCTGCGGTGTTCTCGGGCGAGCAGGCCGACCTTCGCCGCTTCGGAGCACCGGCCGGAGCCCTCGGCGAGGGCGACACCGCCCCCGACGCATCCCTCCTCGACGCCGAGGGGACGCCGACGTCGTTCTCCGCAGCCCTGGACGGCACCGCGTCGGTCGTCGTCTTCTACCGCGGTGCCTGGTGCCCGTACTGCAACATCACCCTGCGCTCGTACCAGGAGGGCCTCGTTCCCGCCCTGCGCGAGCGCGGCGCGCAGCTCATCGCCGTCTCGCCGCAGACGCCCGACGGCTCCGCGCAGGCCGTCACGAACGGATCGCTCGAGTTCGCCGTGCTCTCCGACCCTGCGAACGCGCTCGCCGAGCAGTTCGGCATCGTGACCGAGCCGAGCGTCGAGGCGCGCGCCGCGCACACCGAGCTGGGCTTCGACGTCGCCGACAGCAATGCCGACGAGACGGCACGCATCCCGTTCCCCTCCGTGTACGTCATCGACCAGGCGGGTGTCATCCGCTTCGCCGATGTGCACGTCGACTACACGACGCGCACCGAGATCGACGACATCATCGCGGCGCTCGATCGCCTCGACGCCGAGTGAGTGATCGGGGGCGCGGCCTACGGGTCGCGCCCCGTCTTCCCGATGTGTCCGGGACTAGACGCGGGCTGCCCGAGAGGCGACGACCGCGTCGAGCAGGGCGTGCGCGGTGTCGTCTTTCGACCCGGATGCCACCGCGGCCACGGTCCCGTCCCGTCCGACGACGGTGAGGGCGTTGTCGGCGGTTTCGAACCCTCGCGTCCACCCCACGGCGTTCGCGGCCAGGAGATCGACGCCCTTGCGCGCGGCCTTCGCGCGGGCACGTTCGAGCAGTTCCTCGTCGCCGGCGACCGTCTCGGCGGCGAAGGCGACGATGGTCTGGCCCGTGACGCGACGAGCGACCAGCCCCGCGACGATGTCGCGGTTCTCGACGAGTTCGAGGGTCAGCCCGCCGGGGGCATCCTGCTTGCGGAGCTTGTGCTCGGCGACGGTAGCCACCGAGTAGTCGGCGACCGCCGCGGCCATGACGATCACATCGGCATCGGGGGACACGGCATCCATCGCCCGCCCGAGCTCGTCGGCCGTGCCCGCCGCGATCACCTCGACCCGAGGGTCGGGGTGCACGTCGGCGTCGAGGTGCGCGGCCACGAGCGTGACCCGCGCTCCGCGGTCGGCGGCGGCGCGGGCGATGGCGACGCCCTGGCGTCCGCTCGAACGATTGCCGAGGAAGCGCACCGGGTCGATCGGCTCCCGCGTGCCGCCCGCGCTGACCACGACCGACAGTCCGTCGAGGTCGCGTGGACGCTCCACGAGGGCGAGCGCGACCGCGACGATCTCTTCGGGCTCCGACATGCGCCCGGGACCGGAGTCGCCGCCGGTGAGGGCCCCGTCGGCGGGGCCGACGACGTGCACGCCGCGAGAGCGCAGCACCTCGACGTTGTGCGTGGTGGCCGGATGCCGCCACATCTCGGTGTGCATCGCGGGGGCCACCACGACCGGGGCGGTCGTGGCCAGCAGCGTCGTACCGAGCAGATCGGAGGCGAGGCCCGCGGTCATCGCGGCCAGGGTGTTGGCCGTGGCGGGAGCGACGATCACGAGGTCGGCCGCCTGCCCGAGGGCGACGTGGCGCACTCGCGCGACATCGTCGTGCACCGACGTCGTGACGGGGTTGCGGCTGAGCGCTTCCCATGTGGGAAGGCCCACGAAGCGCAGCGCGTCGTCGGTCGGGATCACGTGCACCTCGTGCCCGGCCTTCACCAGCAGCCGGACGAGGCCGACGGTCTTGTAGGCGGCGATGCCCCCGGTCACTCCCACGACGACGAACATCGTCCCAGTCTTCCAGGTCGGTGTGCGCGGCGGGCTCGATGCCGGCTCACGTGTCGATCGCCGCTCCCTTCTCGTCGTCTCGCCCGCCGGTGCGGCGACCGCGGCCCCGCGCGCGGGTAGCGTGGACGCAATGTGCACGGTCGTGATCGACATCCCCGCGTCTGCCGCTGACCCCGTGCGGCTGCTCGCCGTTCGCGACGAGGACCGCGACCGACCGTGGCGCGGCCTCGGGCCGTGGTGGCCCGAGCGCGGCGGCATCCTGGGCGTGCGCGACGACCGCGCGGGCGGCGCGTGGTTGGCCGTCGACTCCGCGGCCGGGCGCCTCGCGGTGCTGCTGAATCGCGAAGACCTCTCCGGCCGCGGTGACGACGAGGTGATCAGCCGCGGCGGTATCCCGCTCGACGCCGTGGAACATGGCATCCCGGATCAGCCCCTCACCCGCGGCTTCAATCTCGTCGAGGTGGATGCCGCGGGCGCGCACCTCGTGGAGTGGGACGGTCTCATCGCCCGGCGCACGCGCCTGACCCCCGGCACGCACATGGTGGCGCACCACGCGGTCGACGACCCGGGTACGCCACGCATCTCGCGCTGGCTCGACGAGTTCCGACGCGCCGGACTCGCGCCCGGTGAAGAGTGGTGGATGCCATGGCTCGATGTCGTGAAGCGCTCCACCGTCGACCCGTCGGCGTCGGTGCTGCGCCGCGACGCCCACGATGATCTCGTGCTCGAGTCGCTCCTGGTCTGCGCGGCGAGCATCGGGCCCGACGGCGTCGACGTGCGCGAAGCCCGTCTCATCGAGCCCGGGCAGTGGGACGACGGCCTCGTCGCACGGCTGCGCGCCGCCATTCCGTCAGGGCGAGCCGCGGCTGCCGACACGCCGCGTTAGGCTGGGGACATCCCGCCTCCGTAGCTCAGGGGATAGAGCGCCGCACTCCTAACGCGGGCGTCGCAGGTTCGAATCCTGTCGGGGGCACCGTGCTTGTCGCGCCGATTCGACACCGTGCATTTCGCAGCGCGCCTCTGCTCTTGGTTCTGCCGCGCTGACGATGCTCGGCCCACGGGATGACAGTGCTGACTTCGACCCGTCACGGTCGTGTCCTCTCAGCGCGCTGGGGAAAGCGATCGTCTGTCTCGCGTGATGCTCGCGCTTCTCAGCACGACGATCCCGGTGGCGGCAGTCCATACCGTCAGGGTGTCGAAGGCCAACCGTTCCGCGACGCCGAAGGGGAGGAACGAAACCTCCGCCCCTTCGAGCGCAGACAGAAAGGCGCCGAAGGAGGCGATGGACAGGGCGATCGTTGCGAGGGTCAGAAGCCGGAACCACCCTGTCCCCGCCGCCGTGGCGAGCAAAAGCATGGCGCACCACTGCGTGATCGCCTGCGCCAGGGCGGCTGCGTCGTGGAGATCGGGAAGGACATCCCAGGGGGCGATGCCGACAGCCATCACGAACAGCCCGGACACACCGACGAGCAGCACGCCCACTCTGCCGGAGACTCCGTTCCACCAGCCGTAGAGCAGGGCTGCTCCCATCGCCGTCGATGCGCCGGTCGCAATCAGTCCCGCGTTGAAGACGGCGTGCCAGGGAGAGCAGACGTTTCGGATAAGAGCATCTCCGTCGGCGAAGAGACCGCAAACGGTGACACCGAGATCGCTCATGGCGTTGCGGGTCAGCGAGTACCCACCCGGCCACTGCAACGCGACCAGCATCTGCAGTGGCAACAGGGCGACGCCGAGCGTCCACAGGACGGCGCCCACGCGCCGACGAGTCATCATGGAGTGTCTTCGCCCTCTCTCCGAGGCACCCTGTCGCAGGCTCGGCCCAACACGATGGGCTGGCTCGACGGGGGCGAGTATAACGGGGGCGAGTATAGAGGGCATCTCGCGACGAAGATCATGGCCCTTTCGGGTGACTGATCGGCTCAGATGGCGGCATGTCGAGCGGTCTCTCCGAGGGACCCCTCGGCGGGAGCGGAAAGCGGGAAGTCGAATTCACCCGAAAGCTCGCAGCCGATACTGCCTCCCTCTCGCATACGCCGTTCTTCGTCGCCGCAGTGTCCCCGTGCTCGGTGGATCATGTATGTCTGTGCGTCGGGCATCGTCTGTTGGGTGCAAGGAACGGGCGGAGGCGTAGATCGCCGAGGCGGCGGGGTCGGCGGCGTCCTGGTTGAATCGGGGTATGCCGGCACCCGTCGACCCCGAACTCGAGGCGCTGCGACGTCGCGCGTACGCGCCCGCCGCCGATATCTACGCCGATCCGGCCGCGCTGCAGCGTCTGATCGATCTGGAGGAGCGGGCGGCCGGGGTCCGCGAGGGCGAAGCTCCGCCACCGCGTGCCGCGTCCGAGGCACCCATCGACCCCGAGGAGCAGCGTCCGCCGGCACCGCCCGCCGCGCGCGCCCGACGGCCCTTCCCGCGCCCTCGACGTTCGAGCGTCATCCTCGTGGCCGGCGCGGCGCTCCTCGTGATGCTCGCCCTCGTCGCGCTCGTGCTCGTACAGCGCGTACAGGTCGATCCGCTGCAGGTCGGTGCGACCCAGGTCGCGCGTCTGGCGCCGGATCCGGCGTTCGTGGTGCCCCCGGCGGTGGCCGGGGATGCCGTCTCCGGGGCGACGGGTTATACGTCGTTCGAGGGATTTCGCGCCGTCACTTTCCCGAACAGACGGCAGGGCGGCGACGGCGCGGTCTGCCTGAGCGTCTACCAGCCCTCCCTGCTCACCGTCGACGCGCGCAACAACTCGATGTCGTATTCGGGCCAGCTCTTCGACACCCCGTCCTGTTCGGCGGGCGTCTTCCCGCCCACCCTCACTTTCCAGCTGGCCGCCGGAATCCCCGAGCTCGCCCATACCGAACTCCCCGCCGGAACCGCGTTGCAGTTCGTTTACGACCGCTCATCCGGCGAGGTCGTCGTGTTCCGCGGGTGACGCCCGCTGCGGTGCACCGGTTCCCGCGCCCGCATCGCGACACAGCGTCCCGCCGCCCACCGCGACCACGTTCAGCGACATGGTCGTCTCTACACTGGCCGCATGAGCGACCTCTCCGACACCGGATACTGGGGCCGTTTCGGTCCCGACTCCATCGAGCGCCGAATGCTCCGCGCGGTCGAGCGCGACGTCGGACTGCGGCTGCGTCCTCGTGCGCTCGTGCTCGGCGGCGGTAGTCGGGTGGAGGTCGAGGGTATCTCCGACGACGAGACGGTCATCGCGCAGCTCATCGCCAACCAGGGGGCGTACAAGCCGGCTTTCCGCAACAAGGCGCTCGCCGACATGTTCAAGCTGCTCTGGGTGCGATCGCAGCTGCCCGCCGCCGAGCGCGCTGTGCTGATCGTCACCGCCGAGGTCACCCCCGCGCTCGGCGGATGGGTGGCGGTGGCCGCCCATGACCTCGGCGTCGAGATCCTCGTCTTCGCGGATGACACGGTGCGGCCGCTGACGGCGTCGCTCTGACGAGCGCGTTTACCCCGCCGAAACACGCGGTGGCGGTTTGCGGCAACATGACGTCGCTATCGTCGGTCGTGCAATCAGCGGACTCCGCGTAGCAGGTCGAGAACTCGCTACGCACGCTCTCCGCCATACCAGTCGCCGGTTTCCCGAGCCGTGCACGATATGGAGGGCATTCATGACGTCAGCAGTGGAATTGCGTTCGGTCGTCAAGCAGTACGGCTCCGCCGCCACTCGCATGACCGCGTTGTCGGGGGTCGACCTCTCGATCCGTCCCGGAACGTTCGTCAGCCTGATCGGCCCCAGCGGATGCGGGAAGTCGACGCTGCTGCGCATCGTCGCGGGTCTCGAAGAGCCCGACTCCGGCGATGTCGGTGTACATGGCGTCTCGCCGAGCGAGGCGTGCGCGGCGAAGCTGCTGGGCCTCGTTCCGCAGACCCCCGCGCTTCTGCCGTGGCTCGACGTGCGCGCCAACGTGGTGCTGCCCTCACGGCTGAACCGGGCGGCGGCACGACGCCGCCGACGCATCCTCGAAGAGCGAGAAGATGTCGCTCCGGTCGACGTCGACCTGCTGCTCGCCAAGGCCGGGCTGGGGGACGCCGCCCACAAACTGCCCGCCCAGCTGTCCGGGGGCATGCAGCAACGGGCCGCGATCGTGCGGGCGTTCGCGCTTCGACCGGACGTGCTGCTGATGGACGAGCCGTTCTCGGCCCTCGACGAGTTCACGCGCGAGAGCCTGCAGGACCAGCTGCTCGATCTCTGGGACGACCTCGACACGACGGTGCTGTTCGTCACACACTCCATCGCCGAGGCCGTCCGCCTCTCCGACACGGTGGTCGTGATGGCGCCGCGACCGGGGCGCATCGTCGACGTGATCGACATCGACCTGCCGCGGCCGCGTAACGCCCGCCTCTTCGAGGAGGGCCGATTCCACGCGTACGAGGATCTCATCCGAGAACGCCTGCATCGCGCGTGGCACATGACGGACGCGGCGTGAGGATCGTGATGCAGACTTCATCGACGACGATCGCTCCCCCTCAGCCGGGTGCCGACGCCCCCGATCTCCGCCCGAGCCCGCCGTCCGCGGCCGTCACCCGGATGCGCCGCATCTTCGCGCCGCTGCACCCCTTCGTGTGGTTGCCGCTCGCCGTCACCCTGGTCGTGCTCGCCATCGTCTGGGACCGCGTCGCCGAGAACATGCCCTACCTCCTCCCGCCGCTGGGAGCCGTCGGCGAGACCCTGGTGGCCGAGGCCGGCTATTACATCGCCAATGCCGCGATCACCCTCGGCGAGGCGCTCGCCGGTCTCGTGGTCGGCTTCGTCTCGGCGTTCGTCGTCGCGGTCCTCGTCAGCGAGCTTCCCGTGGTCCGCCGAGCCGTGCTGCCGCTGGCCGTGGTGTTGAACGTGACACCGATCGTCGCCATCGCCCCGGCCCTCGTCGTGGCGTTCGGGTTCGGGCCCCTGCCCAAGATCGTGATCGCCTCGTTGATCTGCTTCTTCCCGATCCTCATCAACACCGCGACGGGTCTGCGGTCGGTCCCCGCGCCGGTGATGCAGGTGTACCGCACGATCAACGCCTCACGCGCCGAGATCCTCGTGCATCTGCGCATCCCGAACGCGCTGCCCTTCGTCTTCGCGGCGCTGCGGATCGTCTTTCCGCTCTCGATCATCGGTGCCGTCGTCGCCGAACTGTCGGCATCCGGTGCGATGGGCGGTCTCGGGACCGTCATCTCGGTCGCCTCGTCGATGAATCAGCTTGCCGTGGTCTACGCCTCGATCTTCGTGCTCGCCCTGCTCGGCATCCTGCTGCTCGGCGCGGTCGTCCTGCTCGAACGCCGGCTGCTGCGCTGGCACGCGGCCGCCACGACCTGAGTCGGTCCCCACCGACCCACCGTCTCCCCGCGCACGCGCGTCGGGGTGCTCCACCCACCCTGCCCGAAACCCTGCACCGATCCTCAACAGGAGTGTCCGTATGCGTTCCTCGTCCTCTCGCACCCTTGTCCGCACCGCGGCCCTTCTGGTGGCCGTCGTCGCCTCCGCATCGCTGGCCGCGTGTTCCTCCGGGCCGTCCGCCTCGACGACCGAGGGCTCGGCGATCTCGTCCGAACGCTGTGCGCAGAACAAGGATGCCGGCACGATCACGTACCTGTCCGGCTACCAGTTCCAGTCCTCGGCGTCGATCCTCGAGTACATCGCTGCCGACCGTCTGGGCTACTTCCACGATCTCTGCCTCGACGTCACGCTGCAGCCGGGCAGCGGGGACACCGCACAGAACACCAAGCTCCTCGCCAGCGGGCAGGCCACCGTCTCGGCGGTATCGCAGCAAGACGTCATCCAGGCGCGCGCGAACGGGATCGACATCGTCGGCATCTCGTCGTATTCCGACGCGGGCCTCGACATCCTGATGACCAACCCCGACATCACCGCGCTGTCGCAGCTCAACGGCACGGTCGTCGGTCACAAGGGATACGTGCCCGCGACCGTGCGCGCGATGATGGAGTCCCAGGGCGTCGACTGGAGCTCGCTCACGCTCGTCAAGGAAGGGTACGACCCGTCGGTGCTTCCCCGGCGGCAGGACGGTCTCGCCGCCCTGACGGGGTTCATCTCCAACGAGCCGAATCAGCTGGCGGCTGCCGGTGACGAGGTGACCGTGTGGCAGCCGGTGACGTACGGCATCCCGGGCTCCATCGGCGCAATGGCCGTGAACCCCGCTTTCGCGGCGGCGCACCCGACAGCCGTGCAGGACGTGCTGCGCGCTGCCCTGCACGCCTACGCCTACTGCAGCGAGAGCGAGGAGCACACGAAGGAGTGCGTCGGCTACGCCAAGGACCTCAGCGGTGCCACGTACGACGCCGACCTGAACGCGAAGATCTGGTCGACCGAGACCTCGGTGATCGCCGCCAATCCGCTGCCCGGCGGGCTGCCGCTCGGCAGCATCGACGACGCCAACGTCTCGGCCCTGCTGGCGATGCTCCAGAAGTACGACATCGTCCCGGCCGACCTCACGCAGGGGCAAGCGGCCGAGGGCTTCGACGGCTCCTTCGTCTCGGCCATCTACGACGGCGGCACGCTCGTCTGGCCCGCTCCCTGATCCGAGCCCCGGGGGCTCCGGCCCCCGGGGGCCTCGATCTTCTTCCCGCGTAGAAAGGTTCCGCGTCATGGTCGCGAAAGAGTACGGCGTCTTCCTCCCGATCGGCAACGGAGGCTGGATGCTCTCCGAGACCGCCCCGCATCCGCAAGCCACGTACGCGTGGAACCGACGCGCTGCCGTGCACGCCGATCGCATCGGTCTGGACTTCATCATGTCGATGGCGAAGTGGCGCGGGTTCGGCGGGTCCACCGATCACTGGGGGCGTTCGCTGGAGTCGATGACCATGATGTCGGCTCTCGCCGAGGCCACCGAGAACGTCAAGATCTGGGCGACGATGCACGCCAACGTGCACAACCCGGCGGTTGCGGCGAAGATGTACGCCACCCTGCAGGACATCTCTGGAGGCCGCGCCGGCATGAACGTCGTGAACGGCTCGTACGCCGCGGAGTTCGAGCAGTTCGGCGAGTGGGACGCATCCCTCAGCCACGACGACCGCTACGAGCTCGCCGAGAAGTGGACCGAGGCGGTGACGCGCCTGTGGAGCGAGGACCGCGTGACGCTCCGAACCCCCTACTTCGACCTCGTGGAGTGCGAGTCCCGGCCCCACCCGGCAACGCGTCCCACCATCATCAGCGCGGGACGCAGCGACGCGGCGCGCGCCTTCCAAGCGCGGTTCGCCGACGGCGCCTTCCTCGCCAGCGACAGCCTCGACGAGATGCGCGAGCTGTCCGACGACGTGCACGCCCGGGCCGCCGCCCTCGGACGCCAGTGCCGCACGTACTCGATGCTCATGGTGGTGCAAGGCGACACCGACGAGGCGGCGGCGGCCAAGGTGGCGCAGTGGGGTGCGGGCCTCGACCGCGAGGCCCTCGCGCTCATGCGGGCCTCGTGGGGGATCGCCGAGGAACAGGCACGGGCGTGGGCCGCCGACGCCGTGGGGGAGGCGGCCTTCCAGACTCCCTACGTCGCAGGTTCCGCGCAGACCGTGACCGAGCACATCCGCTACATCGTGGCCGAAGCGCACCTCGACGGCCTCATGCTCATCTTCCCCGAGTACGACCAGGACATGGTGCTCTTCGGCGAGACGGTGCTTCCCGCCCTCCGTGCGATCGACGGGGCGGCGTCATGACGACGGCGCTCGAGACGGCCCAGACACAGTGGCTGCGGGCGGAAGGGGGTCGACCTGCCCTCGTCGTGGTCGACGTGCAACGCGACTTCGCCGACCCGGAACGCCTCGGCGACTACGGCCTGACCCCCGAGGCGAGCACCGCGCTCGCCGCGGCGGTCGCGCGCATCGCGGAGCTGGTCGATGCCGCTCGCCGGTCGAAGATCCCCGTGGTGTGGGTCGAGCTGGGAAGCGACCCCGCCGAGCCCTGGCGGGCGAGCCGCTGGCTTCGCTCGGGGAACACCGCCCCGCTCGACGATGAACCGTGCGTCGTCGGCACCGATGGCGCCGAGTGGTTCGGTGCGGTGCCGGTGGCGGGGGAGCGCCGCATCGTGAAGCGGGGCTACAGCGGTTTCGTCGGAACGGATCTCGCCGCGCACTTGCGCGCCGAGAACGTCGGGTGGGTCACCGTCTGCGGCCTCACCACGGAATGCTGCGTCGCCGCCACGGCGCAGGATGCCATGCAGGAGGACTGGCCCGTGGTCGTCCCCTCCGACGCGACCGCGGCGTACGAGATCGCCCTGCACGAGGCGGCGCTCACCACCATCGCGTTGAACGTCGCGGTCGTGATGCCGAGCGAGCAGGTCACGCACCTGTGGACGGAGCCTCGGCCGTGAGCGGAATGCACCTCGCCTACGACCTGTCGTTCACCCACACCGAGGGACGCTGGAATCAACCGGGCTCGTGGGTGGGGGCGCGTTTCCCCGACCTGCGGATCTTCGTCGAGATCGCACGTACGGCCGAGCGGGCGGGCGTGGACATGCTGTTCTTCGGCGACGGTTCGGGAATCCCCAGCACCTGGCGCGGGTCGATCGACACGGCGGTGGAGCTCGGCATCCAATGGCCCCGCCACGACATGGCTCCCGTCATCGCGGCGTTGTCGACCGCGACGGAGCGTATCGGGTTCGGACTCACCTACTCGTCGACGTTCCTGCATCCGTTCTATGTGGCGCGACTGCTCAACTCGCTCGATCACGTCACGGGCGGCCGAATCGCGTTCAACGTCGTCGCCTCGACGCGCGGCGCGGATGCGTCGAACTACGGGTATGCGAACCTCGTCGATCACGGGGAGCGCTACGAGCGGATGGAGGAATTCGTCGCCGTCTGCCAGGCGCTGTGGGACTCGGTGGAAGAGGACGCGATCGTCGCCGACCCCCTGAGCGGACGATTCGCCGACCCCGCCAAGGTGCACCCGATCGATCATTCCGGTGCCCATTTCACGGTGCGTGGTCCCCTGTCGGCGGCGCCGAGTCCGCAGGGGCACCCCGTGCTGGTCCAAGCCGGCAACAGCGCGCGGGGGATCGCCGCCTCCGCGCGATTCGCCGACGTGGTCTTCGGTTTCGGCGCAGACGTGGCGGGCCAGCTTCGTCATCGCACGGCTCTCGATGCCGCCCTGCAGGCCCGGGGCCGCGATCCCCGGAGCGTCGGGATCCTCTGGGCGATGCAGGCCATCGTCGGCCGCACGGCCGAGGAGGCCCGGGCCCGTCGCGACGCCGCGCTGTCGTTCTGGACCCCCGAGGCGGTCGGTGTGATGCTCTCGCACAACGCCGGGTACGACTTCTCGACCCTGCCCCTGTCTTTCCGCCTCGGCGACCTGCACGACGAGATCGTGCGCGCGAACGCCAGTCCGGCGGGGTTCGTCGGGGCACTCGTGGCCGCTCTCGGCCCCGACGTCGAGATGTCGCGCGCGGAGTTCTTCGAACGAGCATTCCTCGCGGCCTCGGGGATGGATCACACGGTCGTCGGGGATGCCGCGAGCGTGGCGGACCACCTGGAGGAGAACTTCGCGGCGACGGGCGCGCGCGGGGGGTACATGCTCTCGAGTCCGTCGGCCGCGCCCGCCGGGTTCCAGGACTTCAGCGAGCTCCTCGTTCCGGAGCTGCGTCGGCGCGGCGCGCTCGCCCCGATGTACGCGGGACGCACGCTTCGCGAGAACCTGGCGGTGTGAGGTGGGAGCGCGCCTCGACGGCCGCCGCGAGTGGCTCGTGCTGGCGAGTCTGTGCGCGGGGTTCTTCATGCTGCTGTTGGACAGCACCATCGTCTCGGTGGCGTTGCCCGACATCGCTCGCGACCTGGATGTGACTACCTCGGTCGCGCTCTGGGTCAACAGCAGCTACCTCCTGGCGTATTCGGTTCCCCTGCTGGTGGCGGGACGCCTGGGGGATCGATTCGGTCATCGGCGGCTCTACCTGGGGGGCCTCGGCCTCTTCGTCATCGGCTCGTTGCTGTGCGCGCTGGCTCCCACCGCGGCATGGCTGGTGTTGTGGCGTGCCCTCCAAGGGCTGGGAGCGGCGATCATGACACCGCAGTGCCTGGCGGTTATCCGCACGCACTTCCGTCCACCGCGCCTGGCGATGGCTCTCGGCGTATGGGGGTCGATCGGCGGAGTCGCGGCGGCGGCGGGCCCGTTGATCGGCGGTCTTCTCGTGCAGGTGTGGGACTGGCGCGCGATCTTCGCCGTCAACATCCCGATCGGCGTGCTCACTCTGATCGCGGCGTTCGTCTTCATTCCGCGCTCGACGCGGGTCGCGGTCCCGGTGGCCGCGTGGGCGGTCGTCGCCAACGCGGCGGGTGCGACGGCCTTCGTGATCGGCGTGCAGGGCATCGACGAGACGGCCGCCGAGGTGATGGGCGTCCCGCGCGCGGTGTGGATCGCCGTCGGCCTCGGTGCGGTGGCGGGTGTCGTGTTCGCGCAACGTCGTCGCGGCGACGCCGCGCTGCTGCCCGTCGGGTTGCTGCGCGAGCGCTCGTTCGTCGTGGCGTCGGCGGGAGCGGCGGCGGCGGCGTTCGCGGTGGGCTCCGCGGCGGTGCCGGTCATGTGGGCGGTCCAGGCCGATCGCGGGTTGAGCGCGGGAGCTGCCGCTGTGCTGCTCGTGCCGATGGGGGCGGTGTGCATCGTGGGTGCGCCGATCGCGGCCCGGTGGAACAATCGGCGCGGGCTGCGTTTCGTCGGTGTCATCGGGGCGACGTCGTTGGTGCTGTCGCTCGTGCTCACCGCCTGGCTGCTCGCGGCGGACGCCCCGGTGTGGACGGTATCGCTGTCGTTCGCGGTCTTCGGCATCGCGAACTCCTTCGTGTGGGCGCCCTTCTCGATCAGCGCGGTGGCGCACGTTCCCGCCTCGTTGCTCGGTGCGGCCTCGGGCGCCTTCAACGCCGTCAAGCAGGGTGGGGCCGTCGTCGGCTCGGCCGTCGTCGCCGTCGTGATGGGGTTCGCCTCCGACGCAGTTGCTCTCTTGGTGCTCGCGGGCGTCGCGCTGTTCGCGATCGTGGCAGCGGTGGCGCTGTCGTCCGCGCGCGTCGACTCCGGTCGCCGCTGGGAGGGGATCGTCGTGCACGGTGCCGGGCGCGGACGGGTGTTGTCGTATCCGACGGCGAACCTGCGTCTCGATGCCGCGGCGTCGTTGCCTGACGACGGCGTCTACGCGGGGTGGTTTCGCGCGCGTTCCTGGCACACGGAGCGCCCGGCGTTGGTGTCGGTCGGCACGAACGAGACCTTCGACGACGTCGGGCGTTCCGTCGAGGTGCACGTGCTCGACTTCGACGGCGACCTCTATGGATGCCGAGCCACGGTGCGCGTGGAACGGCGCGTGCGCGCGCAACGCAGATACCCCGATGCGGCGGCGCTGGTCGCCGCCATGCGGGTCGACGAACGGGTCGCGCGGAAGTGGCTGGAAGAACGGACGGTCGGTTCCGACCGCGGGGAGGGAACGGGTCCATGACGAACCACGTGGTTTCGCGCGCCGGGGACGCGTCGTGACGGCCGCCCCGATCCGATGGGAGCCGCTGTGCGCCGCATCCGACATCGCCGCCGCGTTCGCGCATGTACCGGCGGGGGTGGCTTCGGTGGCCGCGATGGTCGAGGGGGTGGCCACCGCGATGGTCGTCTCGTCGTTCGCGGCCGGTGTGTCTTACGAGCCGCCGATGGTCTCGTTCGCGGTCCAGCTCTCGTCGACGACATGGCCCGAGCTCGTCGGTGCGCCCCGACTGGGGGTGTCGGTGCTCGGCGAGGCGCACGCCGAGAAGACACGGCAACTGGCGTCGCGCGACCGGGCACGACGCCTCGACGACGTCGCGTGGGCGACGACGCCGACCGGTGCGGTGCTGCTGGAGGGCTCGCCCGTGTGGTTGGAGTGCGCGGTCGAGCACCGCTATCCCGCGGGCGACCACGAGCTCGTCGTGCTGCGCGTGGAGCATCTCGTGCGCCACGCCGATCGGGTGCCGATCGTCTGGCATCGCCGTCGGGCGCACACGCTGCGCGACGGATGGTGACCGGCGTCGCCTCGACGTGACGATGCCCCGGCGCGCGGCCGGGGCATCGTCTCGCAGCGGCGATCAGGCCGCCGTTGTCACCGCGAACTGCACGGAGCCCTGCGGGTCGACCTGTGCGTCGAGCACGCGGTCGTCGAGAACGGCTGCGGCCGCCTCGTCGAGGAAGACGCGGGCGCCGGCGTTCTCGACGACGGCGTCGTTGGGTTCGGGCGCGTCGACCACCGACAGCGAGAACTGCGACTCGGGCGAGCCCGCACCCTCGATCCGCACACCGCTCTGCGGGGCGTCCGGGTACTGGGCGGTGATGGTCTTGACGGCGGTCGTGGCCTCATCGGTGAGTGTCAGCATGCGCGACTCTCCTTCTTTGGTCGACGACAGGAGCCAGCCACGATGCCGAGAATCGGCGGCATCCTCAACCTGTGGCATCCATTGCCAGGGTTTTCCCACCGGTCGCTCAAAGACTCTCCGCGGTCAGGGCAGCAGCCCCGCGCGCCTCGCCCGCGTCACGGCGGCGTGCCTCGTCGAGGCATCGAGCTTCGACATCGCCGAGGCGAGATAGGACTTCACCGTCGTCTCGCGCAGACCGAGGGATGCCGCGATCTCCCCGTTCGTCGAGCCCACGGCTGCGCAGGCGAGCACATCGATCTCGCGTCGCGACAGGTGTACTTCGGCGTCGGCGGGGCGGGCGGGGGCGTCACCGGTGAGGGCGGCGAGGCGAGCTTCGAGATCCTCCAGTCGGCGGCGCACGTCGTCGTCGCCCACGCTCGCGGCGATACTGCGCAGTTGGGCGTAGCTCTCGCGGATCTCCTCCCGCGCAACGGGGCTCATGCCACTGTCAGGGGCGGGAACGCTGGCCAGCCGGCGCTCCACCTCGGCGCGGACGCGCAGTTCGGTGCCGAGTTCGCCGGCCACGTCGAACGCCGGACGCGCCTCGACCTCGCCGACCTGCGACTGTGCCCACGAGCCGCAGTAGAGCACGCCGCGCGCCGCGCCCGCGACGAGCACGGGGACCGCGAACAGGGTCGCGATGCCTTCGCCGAGGATGGCGCGGTCGTAGTCGTGCGTGATCGAGCGGGCGGTGCGGTAGTCGAGCGTCATGCGGGGCCGACGCTCCACGAGGGCGCGTCCTCCGAGGCCGCGCGTCGGGTGCACGACGAGTCCTTCGATGCTGCGGGTGCGGGCGCCGACGATGGTCGAGACGTGCACGGCGCCGTCGTGCTCGAGACCGCCGAAGGCGACGGGGAAGTGGGTGCGCCGAGCGAGCTCGGCCACGGCGTGCGACACGAGGGTCGCATCGTCTCGAAGAGCGGACGGTGCTGCCACGCACTACCTACTTCCGGGGGTGACGGCTTCGTCGCCGCGTTTCGTAGCGTCGACCCTACCACCGGGACCGTTCCCACGACCCCGGTCATCCCCCTACCGGCGCAGCGTTGCGCCGGTCGCATGAGGCAAGGAGGCCACATGACGGACAGCAGGATCGACCCCGCCCCCACCGGCGGCGTCGACTACATCGCAGTGGAGGAGTCCGCCCCGTTCCGGGAGCTGAAGAGACGGCAGCGCCGCTTCGTCTTCCCGCTCGCCGCGGCGTTCCTCGTCTGGTACTTCGTCTACGTGCTGCTGTCGTCGTTCGCCCCGGCGTTCATGGCGCAGCCGGTGTCGGGCGCCATCACCGTCGGGCTGCTGTTCGGGCTCGGCCAGTTCGTGACGACGTTCGCGATCACGATGGGCTACGTCGCCTACGCCAACCGACGCCTCGACCCCGTCGCCGAGCAGCTGCGCGACGAACTCGAAGCCGCGGAACGGGGCGCGGCATGAACGACGTCTTCGCCGGCGTGGCCGCGGCGGTCGAGACCGTCGAGAACAACCCCGTGCTGAACATCTCGATCTTCGGCGCCTTCGTCGCCGTGACGCTGTTCATCGTCATCCGCGCCAGCCGCAACAGCAAGACCGCCGCCGACTACTACGCCGCCGGACGCTCGTTCACCGGGCCGCAGAACGGTTTCGCCATCGCCGGCGACTACCTGTCGGCGGCGTCGTTCCTCGGCATCGTCGGCGCCATCGCCATCAACGGTTACGACGGCTTCCTGTACTCGATCGGCTTCCTCGTGGCGTGGCTCGTCGCTCTGCTGCTGGTCGCCGAGCTGATGCGCAACACGGGCAAGTTCACGATGGCCGACGTGCTGTCGTTCCGCCTGAAGGAGCGTCCGGTGCGCATGGCGGCAGCCATCACGACGCTCGCCGTGTGCTTCTTCTACCTGCTCGCGCAGATGGCCGGCGCTGGCGGCCTGGTGTCGCTGCTGCTGGGCATCACCGAGCGCGTGGGCCAGTCGATCGTCGTCGCCGTGGTCGGCATCCTGATGATCGTCTACGTGCTCATCGGTGGGATGAAGGGCACGACCTGGGTGCAGATCGTCAAGGCGTTCCTGCTCATCGGCGGGGCGGTCGTGATGACGGTGTGGGTGCTCGCCATCAACGGTTTCAACCTGAACACCCTGCTCGAAAGCGCCGTCGCGGCGTCGCCGAAGGGCGACGCGGTGCTCGCGCCGGGGCTGCAGTACGGAAAGAGCCCGTGGGACTTCATCTCGCTCGCCCTGGCCCTCGTGCTCGGCACGGCCGGTCTGCCCCACGTGCTCATGCGCTTCTACACGGTGCCGACCGCGAAGGAGGCGCGTCGGTCGGTGGTCTGGGCGATCTGGCTGATCGGCCTGTTCTACATCCTCACTCTCGTGCTCGGGTACGGTGCGGGTGCGCTCGTGGGTTCCGAGACGATCCTCGCCGCCCCGGGTGGCGTCAACGCCGCGGCTCCACTGCTCGCCCTGGCGTTGGGCGGGCCGTTGCTGCTCGGCTTCATCTCGGCGGTCGCGTTCGCCACGATCCTCGCGGTCGTCGCCGGACTCACCATCACCGCGGCGGCGTCGTTCGCGCACGACATCTACGCCAACGTCGTCAAGAAGGGCGATGTGCCGCCCGACGGCGAGGTCAAGGTGGCGCATCGCACGGTCATCGTCATCGGTGTGCTGGCGATCGTCGGCGGTATCGGCGTACAGGGTCAGAACGTGGCGTTCCTCGTCGCGCTCGCGTTCGCCGTCGCGGCGTCCGCGAACCTGCCCACCATTTTGTTCTCGTTGTTCTGGCGCCGCTTCACCACGCGGGGCGCCGTGTGGAGCATGTACGGCGGGCTCGGCTCGGCGTTGGTGCTGATTCTGATGTCGCCGGTGTTCTGGGGCACGCCCACGAGCGTCTTCGCGAACACCGGGGTGGCGATCTGGCCGCTGAACAATCCCGGGGTGGTCTCGATCCCGCTGGGATTCTTCCTCGGCTGGCTCGGCTCGGTCACCTCGCGCACCGCGGAGGACCGCCGTAAGGCCGCCGAGATGGACGTGCGCTCGCTCACGGGTTTCGGCGCCGAGAAGGCATCGAACCACTGAGACGCGGTACACCTGTCGGCGCCCGGTTCCGTTTCGGCGGACCGGGCGCCGTGGCGCGCGTGCTAGGCAGGCTCTCTCAAGGCTTCTGCGGCGACGGCGCGGTTCTCGAGCGAGAGCAGGTAGTGCTTCACCTCGGGGTGGCCGCCGTACTCGCCGATCGACCCGTCGGCGCGGACCACCCGGTGCACGGGGACCACGAGCGAGAACGGGCTGGTCGCGCATGCCGTGCCGACGGCGCGGGCGGCCCGGGGCGAGCCGGCCATGATCGCCACCTCGCCGTACGATGCCACCTCCCCGTAGGGGATCTCGAGCGTCGCCTCGAGAGCGGCGCGCGTGAATCCGTGCACGAACCGCCAGTCGAGGGCGACGTCGAACGTGCGCAGACGGCCGTCGAAGTAGTCGTCGAGCTGTGCCACGACATCGGCGCCGACCGCGGGATCGGGCTCGGGCAGCACCCCCAGCCGGTGGGTGATGTCGGCGCGGGCCTGTTCGAGTCCGTCGTGTGCGACGTCGAGACGCACGAGCGCATCGTCGACGAAGGTCAGGAGGACCGGCCCGACGGGGCCGTCGTACTCGGTGCTGGTGACTCTGTTCATGTGCCCATCTTCACGAGGGCGGTGCCCGCCCGCGGTGTCGTTCAAGCGATCGGTGGAGGATGCCGGACATCGGCCGCCTGGGGAGGAAGAGCCGGTGGCACGGCGTGTCGCCGATTACGGCGAAACTCGCCCCCACTACCCGCGATCCTTCGATGCCCGGCTTAGTCTGGCAGGTGTGTGGCGAGCTGAGGAGAGTACCGTGATCGGTGCCGACGGAGACGGTGCGGCATCCGTCGACCCGGCCGATCTGCGACTGTCCGAACCCGGCATCGTGGTGCGGCACGTCGCCGATCCCGAGCGCGACCGGATCCGCTCCGAGGCTGCGGCCCTGGGCGGGCGCTCGACGCTGCTGCGCTTCGACGACGCCCGCGACGCCGGCATCGACATCACCAAGGCCCACCCCGGATCCCTGCCGCAGTTCATCACCGGCCGCGCGACCATGCTGTCCAACCTCTTCCGCGACGAGGTGGCGCTGCGCACGGCCCGTATGGCGGCCGAGCGCATCACCGCCAAGAACGTCGAACTTCGCACCGCCCGTGGCCTTGAGCCCGTGCATCTGGCCGTGGGGCTCGCGGGCTGGAAGATCGGGGGAGTGGAGTGGTCGGCACCCGTGCTGCTGCGTCCGCTGGCGATCCGCCGCCATCACGGCGACTTCGAGTTGAAGCTGCACGGCGCGTTCGTGATGAACCCCGAGCTCGCCCGCGCATTCCGCACGCATCTCGGCATCCAGATCGACAGTGCCGCCCTCGCCGGCCTCGCCTACGACCAGGGCGTCTTCAAGCCGCAGCCGGTGATCGATCACATCCGGCGCCTCACCATGCACGTGCCCACGTTCGTGGTGCACCCCCGGCTGATCATCTCGTCGTTCGCCGACGTCAGCTCCGGCATGGTGCGCGACACCCACGATCTCGACGACACGCTGCTCAACGCCCTCGCCGGTCACCCCGACGATCGCGCGCGGGTCACGGTCCGCCCCGCCGACCCGGTGGTCGTCAGCCCCGACGAGCGTGCCCCGGCCGCCGACACGCTCCTGCTCGACGCCGACGCCGAGCAGGAGCGCGTGCTCGCGCGCATCTCGGCCGGGCACTCACTGGCGGTGCACACGCTGCCGGGCACCGGTGGCACCCAGACCGTCATCAACGCGATCGGCCAGCTCGTGCGCGACAACAAGCGCGTGCTCGTCGTCAGTGCGCGACGCTCGACGCTCGACGGCATCCGCCACCGTCTCGCCGGGGTGGGCCTGACCGGGCTCGCCGTCTCGCCGCACCACGTGCGCCGCGACCTCTTCCGCGCGATCGGCCGCAACGAGAAGGCCGAGCAGCCCAAGGTGGCCGAGATCGACGATGCCCTCGTGCGCCTTCGCACCGTGCTGCGCGACTACCGCACGGCCGTGACCGAGCCGCACCTGGCGCTGGGGGTCTCGGCGCTCGACGTGCTGCGCGCGCTCACCGCCCTGGCATCCCAGTCGCCGGCTCCCTCCACCGCGGCGCGCTTCGATCTGGCCACGCTCGAGCGTCTCTCGGGCCGCCGCGACGCCGCCGCCCGCGCCCTGGCGATGGCCGCGCGACTGGGGGAGTTCCGTTTCGGTCCCGACGACTCGCCCTGGTACGGCGTGAGCTTCACCCGCACCGAAGACGCGCGCGCCGCCCACGACCTCGCCGGCAAGCTGCACGCGCAAGACGTTCCGCGGCTTCTCGAACGCGGGTACGAGCTGATCGCGCAGACGCGCATGCGGCCGTTCCAGACCGTTTCCGAGCTCGGGGCGTATCTGAAGCTGCTGCAGGGGATCCGCGAGTCGCTCGACCGCTTCAGCCCCAGCGTGTTCGAGCGCCCCCTGGGCGAACTCATCGACGCGCACTCGCCGCGCCGTGACGCCTCGGCGATGAGCGGCCCCAACCGCCGCCGTCTCAAGCGCCTGTCGAAGGAGTACGTGCGCCCGGGCGTGCACGTGCCCGACATGTACGAGGCTCTCGTGCGCATCCAGCAACAGCGCACGGAGTGGCAGCGCGTGGTCGAGGCCGGCGTCACGCCCGAGGTACCACTGGGCCTCGCCGACGTGCACGTCGCCTGGCAGCGCACCGATGCTCTGCTCGGCGAGCTCGATCAGATCCTCGGCCGCCAGGGCTCCGACCGTCTCGTCACCCTGCCGGTGCAGCGCCTGGTGCGCACGCTGGCGGGCCTCGCGGCCGAGTCGACCTTCTTCGACAACCTCGTCGAGCGCGCGCAACTGCGCTCCGAGCTCGCGCGCCTGGGCCTGGAGCAGTTGCTGGTCGAACTCTCGGTGCGTCACGTTCCCGAGGAGCGCGTAGGCGCCGAGCTCGAGTTCGCCTGGTGGCAATCGGCTCTCGAGCACCTGCTGCGCACCGACCGTGCGCTGCTGGGGGCGAACACGAGCGTGGTCGACCGCCTCGAACGCGACTTCCGCCTCGTCGACGAGGCGCACGCCGCGGCGGCGGGGCCTCTCCTCGCCGCGCAACTGGCGACCCAGTGGCGCATCGGCATCGTCGACCACGCCGACGAGGCCGCGGCCCTCAAGCGCGCGTTGAAAGACGGTCTGCACACGGCGCAAGAGATCTCGGATGCCGCGCCCACCCTGCTGCGCACGCTCGCTCCGGTGTGGCTGGCGTCGCCGTACGAGGTGCCCGACGTGCCGTGGGACCTCGCGTTCGATGTCGTCATCATCGCGGATGCGGCAGCGCTCTGCCTCGCCGAGGCGACCCCGGCGCTGCGCCGTGCGCGCCAGGTCGTGCTCTTCGGCGACCCTGTCGTGCAGAAGCCCACCCCCTTCCGCGTGAGCGCGTCGATCGCCCCCGCGGCCGATGACGCCGATGAGGTGCCCTTCGATCACGTCTCGGTCTTCGAGCGCGTCGCGGAGCTCTTCCCCGTCGAGACCCTCACCCGCAGCTACCGCGCCGGAGGCGAAGACCTCTCGCAGCTGGTGAACGACGCGTTCTACGGCGGCGAGATCGTGTCGCTGCCGTGGGCGGGGTCGTACCTGGGACGCGGCAGCCTCAGCGTCGACTACGTCGAGGGCGGTGTGGGTGCGCCCGATCCCGTCAGCGGTGCGGTCGAGAGCCCCGACGCCGAGGTGGCCCGCGTGGTCACGCTCGTCGTCGAGCACGCGGTCAACCGGGCGTCGGAGTCGCTCATGGTCGTCACGGCCAGTCGTCGCCACGCCGAACGCGTGCGGGCGTCGGTGGTGAGCGCGCTGGCGGGCCGGTCCGACGTGGCCGAGTTCGTCTCGCGCGACGCGGCGGAGCCGTTCTCGGTGCTCACCCTCGAGGAGTCCGTGGCCGAGAGCCGCGATCGCGTGATCTTCTCGCTCGGGTTCGGGCTCACCCGTCACGGGCGCGTGCTCAGTGATTTCGGCGACCTGTCGACCCCCGACGGCGAGCGTCTGCTGACGGTGGGCATGACCCGCGCGCGCCGCTCGATGGTCATCGTGTCGTCGATCCGCCCGTCGGCCTTCGACGACGGTCGTCTCGAGCACGGTGCGGCCACCCTGATGGGGATCCTGGGCAGCATCGCCGCCCGCGGCCGTGAGAGCCGCCTCGAAGACCTCGCCGATCCTCTCACCCGTGCCCTCGCGCGCGAACTCCGTCGGCTCGGGGTCGAGGTCGACGTCGACTACCGCGGATTGCTGCCGCTGGTCGCGCGCTACCAGGGCAGGGCCGTGGTCGCCGAGAGCGATCCCGAGACGATCGGGGAGTCCCTGCGCGAGACGCTGCGCCTACGCCCGCAGATCCTGCGCCGCCTCGGCTGGCATTACGTGCGTGTGCACGCGTTCGACCTGTACAGCGACCCCGCCGGCGTGGCCGCGCGCATCGCGGAGTTGCTGGGGGCGGCACCCGATGAGGGCGGGTCGCCCGACACCACGACCGAGCCCCTCGATCTGTCGGGCTGAGCGGCGATGAGCGAGATCCCGGATGCCGGGGGAGCCGCCGTCCCGTCCGAGGCCCCGCCCGCACCGGTCGAGGTGGGCGGTTACGGCGTCCACGCCGCGCGGCAGCCGGTCGTACGGGTGCGCGGTGCGCGGCGCGCGAGGTTGATGCCGGCGCCGGGGACGACCGCCGAGCCGGCACCCTCTGACGACCCCGAGCGTGGCGCGGCGACCGCGCCCGTGGCATCCGGACCCAACGACGACCGCATGCGGCGCGACGTCCCCCCGCACTACTGACGCACGACAGACGACGATCCGCGGCGAGGAGGTCGTCCCCGGCGCGGATCGTCGTCTGTCGATGGCCCGTCAGGCCTTGTCGTTCTGCCGCTCCAGCAGGTCGCGGATCTGCACGAGCAGCTCCTGCTCGGTCGGCAGCTTCGGCTCCTCGGTGGCGGCGGCGCCGACACCGGCGCGGGCGGCGGCGATCGCCTTCCAGCGGTTCATCGGGTACACGAACACGAGGTACACCACGATGGCGACGGCGAAGAAGCTGATGATCGCGGTGAGCAGGTTCCCGAGGGGGAACACGACCTGCTGGCCGTAGATGCCCGTGATGGTGGGGCCGACCTCGCCGTTGTCGGCGGGCTTGTAGAAGACCTCGATGAGCGGGTTGATGACCGCGCTGACGATCGCGTTGACGACGGCCGTGAACGCCGCGCCGATGACCACGGCGACGGCGAGGTCGATGACGTTTCCGCGGAGGATGAACTCCTTGAATCCCTTGATCATGTCTTGGCTCCCCTCTGGCCGCCCCGATCCGGGCTCAGGATGCCGGGGAGGGGGCGGACGTCTTCGTTTCCGACTTCGATGATGTCGAAGAAGACGAGGAGCTGCCACCGCTTGCGCTCGACGAGCCGTTCGACGACGAGGTGCGCGAATCGGTGCGGTAGAACCCCGATCCGTTGAAGGTGACGCCGATGGATCCGTACTGCTTGCGCACCTCGCCGGCGCATTCGGGGCACTCGGTCAGAGCGGCGTCCGAGAACGACTGCACCGCGTCGAAGCGGTGGCCGCACTGCTTGCAGGCATAGGAGTACGTGGGCATGAGGGTTCCTTCGGGTGGTTCAGGCGGAGGGCGCGGACAGGGGCACCGTGCGCGTCGGGGTGACCACGCCCGTGACGGGTTGGTCGTGCACGTCACGCGGGACGTCGTCGAGCAGCTCGGAGTCGAAGATCACCGCGTACACCGGCGGGCACTTCTCCATCGAGCCGAGGGTCTTGTCGAAGTATCCGCGGCCCCAGCCGAGGCGCATGCCCCGCTGGTCGACGGCGGCGGCGGGGATGATGAGCAGATCGACGTCGTTGACGGCGATGGGCCCCAGAACCTCTCCGACGGGCTCGGGGAGGCCGAACAGGCCCTCGCCGATCTCGGCGTCGGGGGTGGCCACGCTCCAGTCGAGCAGACCGTCTTCGCGAGAGATGGGGAGCAGGACCCGGATGCCACGGGCCACCGCCTCGGCGACGAACGCGTGCGTGCCGGGCTCGGTGGGCGTCGACAGGAAGCACGAGACGCTGCGGGCCCCCAGCCGGGCCACGAGCTCGTCGAGTTGGCGCTTCACACCGACCCTCGGCCTCGTCGCGAGCGTGAGCGGACATGGTCTGGCGACGTTCGCGCAGATCTGCGCGCAGTGCGCGCTTGGCCTGCTCGATGCGATCCGGCATGCGGTCATTGTACGTGCGTCGCCGCGCCGGGTGTCGTCGGACCCCGCTAGGGTATGCCCATGCCTCATAAGCCCTTCAAGGCCGTCATTCCGGCCGCTGGACTCGGTACGCGCTTCCTTCCGGCCACCAAGGCCATGCCCAAAGAGATGCTGCCGGTCGTGGACAAACCGGCCATCCAGTACGTCGTCGAAGAAGCGACGGGTGCCGGTATCGCCGACGTGCTGATCATCATCGGCCGCAACAAGAACAACATCGCCAACCACTTCGACTCGATGCCCGAGCTCGAGGCCAAGCTCCGCGAGAAGGGCGACAGCGACAAGCTCGCCAAGGTCGAGCACTCGTCCGACCTCGCCGACGTGCACATGGTGCGTCAAGGAGAGCCCAAGGGCCTCGGCCACGCCGTTCTGCGCGCCCGCAGCCACGTGGGCGACCACCCCTTCGCCGTCCTGCTCGGCGACGACCTCATCGACGAGCGCGACCCGCTGCTCACCAAGATGTTGGAGGAGTACGACAAGCGGGGCGCCACCGTCATCGCGCTGATGGAGGTCGACCCCGAGCACATCCACCTGTACGGTGTCGCCGCCGTCGAGCCGACGGACGACGACGGCGTGGTGAAGGTCACGAAGCTCGTCGAGAAGCCGAAGGCCGAAGACGCCCCCTCCAATCTCGCGATCATCGGCCGCTACGTGCTCGGCCCCGACGTGTTCGACATCCTCGAGCGCACCGAGCCGGGCAAGGGTGGCGAGATCCAGCTGACCGACGCGCTCGAAGAGCTCGCGACCGGTGGCGGCGAGGGCGGCGGAGTCTACGGCGTCGTCTTCCGTGGCCGTCGTTACGACACCGGTGACCGCGTCGACTACATCAAGGCCATCGTGCAGCTTGCGTCCGACCGTGACGATCTCGGTCCGGCGCTGCGCCCGTGGTTCAAGGAGTTCGCGGCGGGTCTGTGACCCGAGTGGATGCCATGGACCTGTCGGTTCCCCGGCGGCATGGAGAGATCTCGATCCGCCTCATCCGCAACCGCGACGCGCGCGTCCTTCAGCAGCAGCTGATCGACAACCGCTCGTGGTTGCGGCGGTGGGAGGCGACGAGTCCCGACGGACCGGTGTCGTTCGACATGCGCCTCGGCATCCGTCGTCTTCTGCAGCAGTACCGTGACGGCCTCGGCGTCCCCTTCGTGATGGCGTGGGACGACGAGGTCGCCGGGCAGTTGAACGTGTGGGGCGTCGCCCGCGGCTCGCTCGCCTCGGCGACGATCGGGTACTGGGTGGCCGAGGAGTTCGCCGGGCGCAACATCACCACCGTGAGCGTGGCCATGGCCACCGACGTGTGCTTCACCGATCTCAACCTGCACCGTGTCGAGATCTGCATCCGTCCCGAGAACAACGCCAGCCTGCGCGTGGTCGAGAAGCTCGGCTTCCGATACGAGGGTCTGCGCCGGCGGTACATCCACATCGACGGTGACTGGCGCGATCACTACGCCTTCGCCCTCGTGCGCGAAGAGGTTCCCCACGGAGTGCTGGATCGGTGGACGCGGGGTCAGGTGCCGCCGGATGCGGCGCGCGTTCCGTCCGCTGACCGTCTTTGAGTGAAACCGGCGCGAGTCTCGGCACGACACGCGGGCGGATGCCGAGGTGTGATCTCTCGGTGACCTACCTTTGACGCATGGGTGGCCAGGTGCTGAGCGGTGGGGTGATCGTCTTCGTCGCGGTCGCCCTCTGGTTGGTCTATCTCTTGCCCTCGTGGCAGAGCAAACACCGCTTCACCTCGGCCGAGCGAAATGCCGTGCGCCTCAACCAGGCGTTGCGTGTTCTCGCCGAGACGGCCGAGACGCCCCGCGAGGTCCGTCTCGAGCTGACGACTCGCACCGCCCACCAGCAGCAGAAGCTCGCCCGCCAGATACGGGCGCAGAAGGCTCAGACCGAGCTCGCGGCCGCCAAGGCCCGTCTCGAGGTCGCGCGGCTCGAGAACGCCCGTGACCGCGACGTCGTGAAGGAGCAGCGCGCCGCCGCGCTCGAGCTCGCCCGCGCCGAGCGTGCCGCCGCCGTCGAGGTTGCTCGCGCCGAACGTGCGGCCGCCCTGCAGACGGCCCGTGCCGAACGAGCAGCCGCGCTCGAGCGTGCGCACGCGCAACGCGCCGCTGCCGTCGCTCGGCCCGAACTGCGGCGCGCGCGTGCTCGTCGTCGTTTCCGTCTGTCGGTGACCGCGCTCGGTTCCGCCGGACTCATCGCCTCGAGCATCGGCACCGCGCAGGTCGTTGCGGGAGCGGCGCCGGTTCTGCTCGTCGCCGGTTCCGCGGTGGTGCTGGCTTCGCTCGTCCTTCTGCGCCGCGTGTCGGTCGTCGCGCGGCGCGCCGCCGTACCTGCCACGGTGACCGCTGCCGCGCGCGTTGCGGCCGAGGTGCAGGATGTCGTTCTCACTCCCAAACCGCGCCCCACGTGGACGCCGCGTGAACTGCCGCGCCCGCTCGTGGCCTCGACGGGCTCTCGCGCGGCCGCGGTCGTCGACGAGCAGCTCGCCCGCGAGGCGCTGCGCGCCGCCGCCCGCGAAGAGGCCGCGCGCGAGATCGCCGCGCAGCAGGCGCCCACCCCCATCGAGACGGCGCGGCCCGCGGCCGCTCCCGCTCCCGCTGCCGCCGCCCCCGCGTCGCCGTACGCGACCATGGGGTACGTCGACGACAGTGAGATTCAAGAGCACGTGCAGCGGTTGCTGGATCGCCGCGTCGTCGGCGCTTGATTCGGCGGTATGCCCAGAGCGGCATGCGGTCGTGCGACCGCCCGTGCCGGTTCGGAGCAGCGCGATCAGCGTGATAGTGTTGACGAGGTTTCCGGGCCTGTGGCGCAGTTGGTAGCGCGCCTCGTTCGCATCGAGGAGGTCAGGGGTTCGAATCCCCTCAGGTCCACCGACTGAAAGCCCGACCAGACACACGAAAGTGCGTCTGGTCGGGCTTTCCTCATTCCCTATCGGGACATGCCTGGGCACGTTCCAGCCCTCTCGGGTCAACGCGATCTCCGCCGAGCGGGGAGTCGCTCGCAGACCGGGCTTTCGCTGATACCCCCGTTTCAGGCCACTCCCTTTCCGGCTCCTTGCAGTCGTCAGGGTGCTGCCTCGGCGCGGCTACGACGCGCTCTGACGAGAGCAACGGCGAGAAGCGTGAACGCGGTCGTCGTCAGTGTCAGGACGCCGAGGGTGATCGCGTTCTCAAGAGTGATCGATTGCGTCGATGTCCATCCCTCTGCGATGAGGGGGCCGCTGGTTGATGCGGCGACGACCAAGCCGACGATCGCGATGCCGATTCCGGCGGCGAGCTCTTGTGCGGTGTCGTTGAGGGCGGCACCGATAGATGTGCGGTCGGAGGGGAGGCCGCGCATGACGTTGATCGTGGCGGTGATCATGGTCATGCGCATGCCTGCGGCGACGAGCATGATCGCAATGGCAATGAGGACATAGCTCAAGCGCCCGAGGAAGGCGTAGAGCAGGAGCCCGATGATGTCCGCGCAGGAGCCAATGAGTGGACCTGCTGCACGCTTACTCCAAACATTGCGCCGGCCACCCTCCTACCGAGCTCGTACTGAAAGCTGCGCAGTCCCGGAGACCGAGGTAGGCAGCGCCACGAGCCCGATCTGCCCGTCAGCTCCGCCCTTCTGGCCCCTCGGCTCACCTGTCGGGACGGTGACGATCTTCTGGTGGGCGGGCTTGATGCCGACCTCTAACCCGCGTGCAACATGCGCGAAATGTCTCCGGGGCTAGCATCGGATCGTCTCTTGTACGACGTACAAGACGATCACCTTCGGACGCACCCAAGGTCGCGTGTGGTCAAACCATCCCGCATGAACACGAGACTCTTTGGAGCATCGCATGAGATCAACCTCTGCCCGTATTGCCGTGGCCGCCCTCACCACCATCGCGCTCGGACTCGGCGGGTGCTCGGCAACCGGCTCGACGAATCCTCAGGACTCAGCCACGCCTGTCGCGGGAGGAGACCTGGTCATCGCCCGCAGCCAGGATGCCTCCACCCTGGACGTGAACGGAAACGTGAACAACTGGTCGATCTGGGCGGACGAGAGCGTGCTCGATACCCTCCTCGTTCCCAGCCCTGACGGCAAGGGCGTCGAGCCATCGCTCGCGACCTCGTGGGAGGTCTCCGATGACAAGAAGACATGGACGTTCCATCTGCGTCCGGGCGTCACCTTCTCGAATGGTCAGGCGCTGACATCTGCTGACGTCAAATTCTCGATCGACTACGCGCGCGACCCCAAGGCATCGTTCGGGTTCCTCGACGCCGCGATCGCCGACGTCACCGCGACCGACCCCGAGACGGTGACGATCACGACGTCGACGCCCTGGGCACCACTGCTGGCCGACCTCGCCGGCTTCAACAACTCGATCTTCCCGGCGAACTTCGCGGGTCAATCCAAGGACGCCTTCTGGGAGAAGCCCATCGGGTCGGGACCCTTCATGTTCGATTCGTGGGTCAAGGGCTCCTCGCTGAAGCTGGTGCGAAACCCGCACTACTGGAAATCAGGACTGCCCTACCTCGACAGCGTGACGTTCTTGAACGTGCCCGAGGACCAGACACGTGCCACCATGCTGCAGTCCGGACAGGCGCAGATCGACGAGTTCCCCGCGTACTCCAGTTTGGCGACGCTGAAGGCGACGACCGGCGTCACCGTCGACGAGTTCCCCTCCAGCAATACCGAGTACCTCGTCATGAACAACGAGCGGCCGGAGTTCTCCGACCCGCATGTGCGTCGCGCGATCTCTTACGCCCTCGATCGTGACGCGATGATCAAGGCGGTGCTGTTCGGTCATGGCGAGGCGGCGAAGTCGTTCCTCAACCCGAGCTTGATGGAATTTGCCGACGTCGACGCCCCGACCTACGACGTGGACAAGGCGAAGCAGGAGCTGGCTCAATCCGCATATCCGCAGGGCTTCACAACGACTCTGCTCGTTGCATCCGGCAAGTCGATGTACGCGACCGCCGCGCAGATCATCCAGGCGTCGTTGAAAGAACTGGGCATCGAAGTCGAAATCCAAACGATCGACGCAGACGCCTCGGGCGAGATGCAGAACAACGCCAACTACGACATGTGCTTGACCTACTTCACGACCGACATCGTCGACCCGGACGAATGGGTGACCTTCGGGGCGGTGAGCCCGAAGAACGGCTTCGGCAACGCCATGAACACGTTCTACAGCAACCCTGAACTGGATGCCCTCGCGCAGCGAGGCCGCGAGGAATTCGACCCCGACACGCGCACTGAGATCTACCAGCAGATCCAGCAGATCATCGCGGACGATCAACCCCACGCCAGCCTGTACTACACGCCCTTCGAGTACGCGCGCAGCACCAAGGTGCATGGCTTCCAGGTCTACCCGACCGGCAACTACACGCTCGCCGAGACGTGGGTCGAGCAGTGAGATTCGTCGTCACGCGCGTGGTGCTCATGATTCCCGTGCTGATCGGGGTGGTCACCGTGACGTTCCTCCTGATGCATTTGACCCCCGGAGACCCAGCCCTCGCCTATTTGGGTCAGAAGGCCGGCCCGGAGGCCCTTGCAGCGCTGCGACACGCGTGGGGCTTGGATCGTCCTCTGTGGGTGCAGTACCTGCAGTTCGCCGGTGGGCTGTTGCGAGGCGACTTCGGCACGTCGATGTACTTCAAGCAACCGACGGCCGAGCTCATCTCCGCCCGTCTGCCCGTCACTCTGGAGCTGACAGCGATGACCGCGGTGTTGATCGTCGTGATCGCCGTCCCGGCTGCGACACTGGCTGCCGCTCGACAGGGCAGGGCCGCCGACTCGCTCCTGCAGCTCGGGGCGTCCGCCGGGTTGGGGATGCCGCAGTTCTGGGTCGCGAGCATGCTGGTTCTCGTACTCTCTCTGCAGCTGGGTCTCTTTCCAGCGGCTGGATACGGAGACACGCCGCTGTCGCAGTTCGTGTCGCTGATCCTGCCGGCGCTCACTCTCGCGATATCGGCCGCGCCTCTGGTCTTCCGGAGCCTGCGATCCTCCATGATCGACGCGCTCGACAGCGAGTACGTCGCGTTCGCCGAGGCCAAGGGACTCAGGCGATTCCGTGTGCTCTCGGGGTATGCGCTGCGCAATGGCGCCATCTCCGCCGTCACGATACTCGGTGTCAATGTCGGGGCGATCATCGGCGGCACGCTCGTGGTCGAAAGCGTCTTCAGCCTGCCCGGGCTCGGGAGCTTGATGATGCAAGGCATTCTCAACCGGGATTTCCCGGTCGTCCAATGCACCACCCTCGTATTCGCCGTGCTCGTGGTGTTGATCTACCTCGGCACGGACATTCTCCACCGACTGCTGGATCCGAGAGTGAGGAATGCAGCGTGATGACTCTTCAGGAACGACCACTGGTGCAGGCCGGCCCCGACCGTAAGAGCACAGGGCGTGCGGCGGACCGGCGGCCGAGATTCCGGGGCACCCCACGGTTCTGGGCGGGTGTGGGCATCGTTTTCACAATCGTCGCCCTCGCGACGGCCGCGCCTCTGTTGACGCCTTACGATCCGATCACTCAGGATTTGCTCAATACCCTGACGCCGCCGAGCATGATGCACCCGATGGGCACTGATGAGCTCGGCAGAGACGTCTGGAGCAGGTTGCTGTACGGGGCCCGGATCGATCTGAGTATCGCGTCGGCGGCAGTCGTCGCGCCGTTCGTGATCGGTGTCGTGATCGGCGCGCTGAGCGGATACTTCGGCGGTGTCGTCGACGGGCTGTCCATGCGTCTCGCCGACGTCGTTGTGGCGTTCCCGTTCTACGTGCTGATCATCGCGCTCGTCTTCGCGCTCGGAGGCGGAGTGGGCAGCATCTTCGTTGCGATCACACTCGTCGGCTGGGTGCCGTACGCGCGCATCGTCCGTGCGGAAGTGCAATCGCTGCGAGAGCGGGACTTCATCAGCGCATGCCGTGTGAGTGGACTCGGCTCTGCCCGCATCATTTTCCGTCACCTCGTGCCGAACACCGTCAGTCAAGCGATCGTGTTCGCGATGAGCGACATCGTCATGACGATTCTCGTCATCGTCACGCTCAGCTACTTCGGTCTTGGAATCACTCCGCCACAGCCCGATTGGGGTCAGATGCTGTCGGACGGGCAGAAGTTCCTCCTCTCCGGCCAGTACTGGCTCATCATGTTCCCGGGCCTGGCCGTCATCATCACGGGTTTGGGTCTGTCCCTCGTCGGGGATGGACTGGTCGACGCGATGAGGGTGAAGCGATGAGCGCGGTGACGTCGGCCTCGCTGCTCTCGGTGCAGGGGCTCAGCGTCGATATCGCCGGGCCGCGGGGCGTGCGCCGCGTCGTGGATGACATCGCGCTGCAGATCGAGCCGGGCGAGTCGATGGGACTCGTCGGCGAATCGGGATCGGGCAAGAGTATGACTCTGCGCGCGATCATGGATCTTCTCCCGAGCAATGCCTCAGTGTCGGCGGGGAGTATTGCATTCGACGGCGCCGAGATCGTCACGGCCGAGGGCGCCCCCGGACGGGCGTCTGCCGCTTCCGTGCGCGGTGCCGGGATCACGATGGTCTTCCAGGAACCGGCGATCGCCCTCAACCCCGTGATGAAGATCGGGCGGCAAATAGTCGATGGTGTGCAGTACCGACACGGCCTTCGCCGCCGCCAGGCTCGAGACCTCGCCATCGATCTTCTCGAACGCGTCGGGATCGATCATCCCCGAGCGCGAGCGGATCAGTACCCCTTCGAGCTCTCGGGTGGGATGCGCCAGAGGGTGATGATCGCTTCAGCCATCGCCAGCAGACCCCGCCTCATCCTGTGCGACGAGCCCACCACCGCGCTCGATGTCACGGTGCAGGCGCAAATCCTGTCGTTGTTCTCCGAGCTTCGTGCGGACTTCGGTCTGAGCCTGCTCTATGTGACGCATGATCTCGCCGTCGTCAGCCAGGTGTGCGAGCGAATCGCCGTCATGCGGGCCGGACGGATCATCGAGACGGGCTCGGTTGGAGACATCTTCCGCAAACCGCAGAACGACTACACCCGCGCGCTCCTCGACGCCATGCCGCGGGTCCGCCCGGAAAGTCGTATCCGCGTCACCGAAAAGACAGGGCTGACCTCATGAACGACGCGCGACACGACTGGGCGGACATGCTCGAACTCACCGACGTACAGGTGCAGTTCACTGTCGGACACGGACGCCGGAAGAGGATCGTGGCGGCCGTCGACCGCACCTCATTCACCGTGGCGTCCGGGGAGGTCCTCGGGATCGTCGGCGAGTCGGGGTCGGGGAAGTCGACCCTCGCGCGCGCGATCGCGGGCCTGCAACGGTATGACGGAACGATCACCCTCCAAGGCCGTCCCCTGTCGCCGAAGCGCACGCGCCATCAGCGTCGAATGATCCAGATGGTCTTCCAGGACCCCTTCGCCTCGCTCGACCCGCGCATGACCGTTCGCCAGATCCTCGCCGAGATCGTCACGATCCATCGGGGTGGAGGCCGGTCCGCAGTCGAGGCGCGCTGTCGCGAGCTCATGAGCCTCACTCACCTTCCGGAAGAGCTTCTCGACGTGTACCCCGGCGACATGTCGGGAGGTCAACGTCAGCGCGTCGCTATCGCCCGCGCCCTCGCCGCCGATCCGTCGGTACTCATCGCGGACGAAGCGACGAGCGCACTGGACGTGTCCGTTCAGGCGAAAGTGATCGCGCTGTTCGCGGAGTTGAGCGAGACTCTCGGGCTGACGATCATCCTCATCGCGCACGACTTGGCGATCGTCTACAGTCTGTGCGATCGCGTCGCCGTGATCTCGCAAGGCTCCATCGTCGAAATCGGGGAAACGGAAGCACTGTATGCCCATCCTCAGCACGCCTACACGCGGCGACTGCTCGCGTCGATACCCGCAGTGAACGCATGACGGGCACGGTGACGCGCAGGGGGCTCCCGTTCACGACGTTCGGGGCGACGCCCTTCGAACGCGAGATCGGTCGGCCCGCCGAGCGGTATCGGGGCGAGACCGTTGTGGAGGCGGGCATCCTTATGAGAGACGGTGTCGTGCTCGCCGCGGACGTGTACCTCCCGCCCGAAGAGACTCTTCCCGTGCCAGCGATCGTGACCATCACTCCCTACGGGAAAAGCTCACCGGGCCGCCTCGACGCGGATGCGCTTTCGCTCCGGGCGGCCGGTTACGCGGTCGTGGTCGTCGACTGCCGGGGGCGCGGCAAGTCCGAGGGAACGTGGATTCCGGCGCGCCACGACGCCCGCGACGGCCATGACGTGGTCGAGTGGGCGGCCGACGCCGCGTGGAGCACGGGAGCAGTGGGGATGACGGGGCATAGCTACTCCGCGTGGGTCGCCTGGGCCGCGGCATCCGAGAATCCTCGTGGACTCTCATGCATCGTGTCGAGTTCCGCGATCGGTGCGTGGCAAGAGGAGATCCCCTTTCACAGGGGCGTGCTCCAGCTCAACTGCGCGTGGTGGCTGTACGGCGTGCGCAGACGCATTCAGGAACGTCCGCCGGGGGATGCGTCCGTGGACTGGGACCGCGTGCTGCGACTCCTGCCCGTCGATCGCATCCGCGACGAACTGGATATCCCACGCGAATTGTGGGACTCCGTGATGATCGATGACACACTGGCTGGCTGGGATGACGTGAGGTTTCCCCAGGAGGTCTACGACGCGATCGACGTGCCTGCTCTGCACGTGACGGGCTGGTTCGATCTCGAGGACATGCCCGGTGCGTTCCGCCACTACGAGCGGATGACGGCCCGTGGAGATCGGAGCACGCCCCAGCACCTCATCGTCGGTCCGTGGAATCATCCGATGGTGCGCTGGCCGCATTCGGACCACGGTGGAATCGAGTACGGACCCGAGGCCGCCGTCGACATGAGCGCCGTGCATCGGCAGTGGTTCGACCGTTGGCTCAAGCCGGGCGCCGACACCGGAACAGAGGACGTTCCCGTGTGGGTGTGGGAGACCGGCACCGAACGATGGCGTGCGGAGCGATCGTGGCCGCGCGCCAACGACGCGACCGTGCTCTATCTCGCGGCGGACCGGGCCGCGGGGGGCCTCGTCGGAACGCTGGCGCCCGCATTCACTGAGCGGACGCCCGAGATGACGTACTCCTACGATCCTCTCGACCCCGTCATGACCGGCACGCGCGTACACGAGTACGGTCAGGAAGACATCCCGGTCGACCAGACCGAGACCGAGGAGCGCGAAGACGTCCTGATCTACACCAGCACTCGGCTCACGTCGGCGATCACGCTGTCGGGGAGGGCGCAGGTGTATCTGGAGGCTGCGACAGACGGAGACGACACCGACTGGCACGTCAAGTTGACCGACGTCGACAGACACGGCCGTTCGACCAAGGTCGCGCAGGCGTGCATGCGTGCATCTCATCGCGAGGGCTCCGATTCGCCCGCACCCGTCCCGCCCGGGCGCTTCATGACCTATGCACTCGACCTCTGGCCCGCGCAGCACGTCTTTCTCCCCGGGCACCGCATCCGTGTGTCGGTCACGTCCAGCGACTTCCCCTGGAGCGCGCGCAACCTCAACAGATTCGGTCCGTTGCACTCGCAATCCGACCCACGCACGGCGGTCAACACCGTCCGACACGCCGGTGTCAGTAGAATTGTCCTGCCCATCGAGGTGTGCGGTCGCGCGCTCGACAGCGAGGGTCCGAACGGAGAAGGGCCGGAGACCGATGGTCAGTGTCAGTAGGGTGCCGCAACCCAAGCGCTACGACGAGAACTCTGATCTCAGCCGGCAGCAGGTCATAGATGCGGCCCTCGACTACGTCAATCAGTTCGGCCTCGCCGCGCTCACGATGCGTGGGCTGGCCAAGGCTCTCGGTACCTACCCCGCGACACTGTATTGGCATGCCGGCAACAAGTCGCAGCTGCTGGGCATGCTGTACCAGCATGTGCTCGAGCAGATCCAACTCCCGCACCCCCACATTCCGTGGGATGAATGGATCATCGGACTCGCGCGCAGTGCGCGAGCTGCGTTGCGACCTCACCCCGAGCTCGCAGCCGGTTTTCTGGCAGCGCTGCCGGTGACGGAAGGGTCTCTCGATCTGGCGGACGCGACTCTGCGCGTGCTGTCTCGCGCGGGGTTCGACGACCAGCAGCTCGTCCACGCGTACAACTGCGTGTTCGCCGCGATCTTCGGGTGGATCGCGGAGGAGTTCGCCGCCGATCCGGGCGAGTCGGACGACGCTTGGAGAGCGGAGTTCGACCGCCTCCTCGCGCAGGACGGGGGAACGCGTTTCGCGGCTATCTCGACGCGGAAAGCATCCCTCGCCAACAAGGCCTGGCTCCTGCGGTGGACGACCGGCCCCGGTGCGCCGCTCGATGCGGGGTTCGAATTCATGCTCGCCATGCTCATCGCAGGCCTCAAGGGTCTCCTGGGTGGCGACATCGCACGGAAGTGACGATCAGCTCACGCCTCGATCACCCGGAGCTCACGGTGAGCAGTGGCGTCCTGTCCCCGATATGCTGCGGCTCAGACACTGCATTCCTCTTCTCCGGGAGACGCCATGATCCTCGCCCACGACGTCTCGGGCTCCGGCCCGCTGCTGATTCTGCTGCATGGGATCACGGAGGACCGGCGCAGCTGGGATCCCGTAGATCTGAGCGACGGCTTCACCGTGGTGCGGGTCGACATCCGCGGTCACGGCGAGTCGGATGCCGCTGAGCCCTACGACATCCCGACGCTGGCCACCGATATCCATGACACCGTCGTGCACCTCGTCGCCGGGAACGCCATCCCGGACGAGCCACCGGTGGTCGTCGGACACTCGATGGGCGGTATCGTCGCGACGGCCTACGGGGCGCTTTTCCCCGCCCGGGCCGTGGTGAACGTCGACCAGCCCCTGCACCTCGCGGGTATGCAGCAGCAGGTCCAGCAGGCGGAGGGCATGCTGCGGGGCGAGGCGTTCCCGCTGTTCATCCAGGGCATGTTCGCCCAAATGGTGGGGGCGCTGGATGCCGACGAGGTGGCCCGCGTCGATGGCATCCGGTCTCCGAGGCAAGACGTGGTGCTGGGGATGTGGCGGCCACTGCTGGAGGATTCGCCCGAGCAGCTGTCCCGGCTCGTCTCCGAACTGTCAGCGGTCTCCGACGACGTGCCCTATCTCGTCGTCACCGGTCTCGACGCCGGGCCCGAGTACGCCGCCTGGCTGCAGCAGCAGATCCCGCACACCGTGTACGAGGTCTGGGAGACGCCGACCCACTACCCGCACCTCGTGGATCCCGAGCGTTTCGTCGCGCGGGTCAAGGAGTTCGTGCTCTGAGGCGCTTCTCCAGTGGCATCCCGGCCTCCGCACCGCGCTCGACGAAGCGGTCGGAGAAGCCGCGGACGCGATCGAACTCATCGCTCATGAAGGCGGCGTGCACGCGGTTCTTGCCCCACCCCTCGGCGGGTTCGCTGAAGGGAGTCGGCACCCATGACGGTGAAGCCGTCGGCGTGGAGCTCGGCGTGCATGACGCCGTCGGCGGGGGCGTCGGGCATGGTGAAGTCGCCGAACGTGCCGACGACGAGCTCACCGCCGGAAACCGACTGAGAGAAGGTCATCGCCTCGCGGGCGGCACGCGGTCGACGATGTCGCGAGGTCGACGGTCAGACGGTCACTCTGCGCCGCGCGCGTTGTAGACGGTCACGCCGCCGGCGTCGACGGCATCCCGATACGCCTGGAACACCTCGATCGCCTCCTCACGCAGGAGCGGATCGATGACACGGATGCCTCGCTGCTCGAACTGCTCGGCCCAGTCGTCGCGCATGGGGCCCTCGTCGAAGGTGGTGATCTGTTCCAGTTCGGGGCCCGATCCGGCGATGACCAGGGTGCGGATGCCGGACCACAGCGCCGCGCCGTAGCACTGCACGCAGGGGCGCCAGTTCACGACCAGCTCGTGCTCGGGTTGTCCGGCCGCGCCGAGGTCCCAGCCGCCGACGGTGCGCTGCGCCGTGCCGAGCGCGGTCACCTCGGCGTGTGCCGACGAGACGCCGGAGGCGAGCACCACGTTCACGCCGACCGAGACGATGCGTCCGGTCGCGGTCTCGGCGACGAGGGCGGCGAAGGGCCCTCCGTTCCCCTCGCGCCAGTTGCGATCGGCCAGAGCGTGCACGAGACGCATGCGGTCGGCGCGGTCGGGGATCACGTCGGGAACCTCGTCGACGGCTTCGCCGAGCCAGTCGGGGAGGGCGATGTCGTACGTGGTGGCCTGCAGTTTCATGGGTGCTCCTCGCATGTTCGCCAGGTCGGGTCGCGCGTCGACGAGGCATTCGCGACAGTGATGCTCGCAGAGCGCCATTACGGGGTGCAACCCACGATGTTTCTGATTCGTTTCAGTTATTGAAAGGCGGTGCGTTCAGGGGAGCCGCGCTGTGACCACCTGCACCGTCAACGACTCCTCGGCGGCCGCGGAGAGGCGGTGCGGGGCGGTGGCGTCGATCCACACCACGTCGCCCGCGCGGATCGGCATCCGGCTTTTTCCGAGCGTGAGCTCGCCTCGTCCGGAGACGATCAGGAGCACGTCCTCGCCGCCGTGCTGGAAACTGTGTTCCTCGGCTTCGCCCGCCGGGACGACGACCTCGTGCACCTCGAGCTTCGCGTCAGGTGCCGTCGGCAGTGCCCGCAGTCTCACGCCGCCGGACGAGACCTGGTCGTGGCCGCGTCGGGAGCCGTCGTCGTCGGTGAGCAACCGTGCCGGCGGAACGCTCAGTGCGTCGGCGAGCAGGTACAGCGTCGCCACGCCGGCGCGGATGCGACCGTTCTCGATGTTGGACAGCGTCGGTTGCGAGACGCCGGCCAGAGCAGCGAGCTGCCGGGTCGAGAGGTGGCGTTCCCGTCGTGCCGAGCGCACGGACTCTCCGATCCGGCGGTCGACGTCGTCGGTGTCGGTCATGAGTGTGCCTCCTCGCCGGCGCCGCTGGCAACGATCAGGACGAGCGCACCCTGCTCTCCTGCGCGGAGTCGATGCGGGGTGGTTCCGGTGATCCACAGCGACTCGCTCGCCGGGAGCGGACGGGGCGGCTCGGACTCTCGCAGAAGGGTGGCCGAGCCGCGCACGACGCGCACGACCTCCTCACCGGGATGGGTGTGGGGGCGCGGCTCGAGCTCGCCGGCGGCCAGTTCGAGCCGGCGGGTCTGCAGCACCCGACCCGGTGCCGCGAGCACACGCCGCGTCGCCGCCTCGCCCGGGGCGCGCGGGAAGGCGTCGACGTTGAGCGAGTCCACCCGTTCGGGTGCGGGCAATAGTCGATCCGACGAGACGTCCAGGGCCTCGGCGAGCAGGGTCAGGGTGCGCAGGCTCGGAAAGATGCGGCCGTTCTCGATGTTCGACACGAACGGCTGCGAGGTGCCGATCCGTGCGGCCAGGTCGCGCATCGACAGGCCGCGTTCGCGTCGGTGGGCACGCACGGCCGCGCCGATGGCGGCGGCTGCGCCCTGGTCTTCGCTCACCCGATGAGCTTATGGCGCGGCCTGGATCCGAGAGAACGTCGCACCCCTACGATTTGCCATAGTTATCATGTGAGAACGCTCCAGCCCGTTCGATCCAGGAGTCCCCATGCCCAAGCAACTCGTCCTCGGTGCTTTCGAGACGCTCACACCGAATTTCATCGGCAACGCGTGGCACCACCCGCGCGCCGACACGCGCGAATTCGCGACCCTCGGGTTCTGGCGCGACCTGGTCTCGACGCTCGAGCAGGGCGGATTCGACTTCGTCTTCCTCGCCGAGGCCATCGGCTATCCGATGAACGACGCCGGCGAGGTGCCCGAGGCGGTCATCCGCGAGGCGGTGCAGGTCCCCGTGCACGACCCGATGGCGATCATGTCGGCCCTCGCGGCCCTGGTCCCTCGCATCGGGCTCGTCGTCACGGCATCCACGACGGCGCAGTTGCCACTGCTGAACGCCCGAACGTTCACGACGCTCGATCACCTCTCCGAGGGGCGCATGGGGTGGAACATCGTCACGAGCGACAACCAGCAGGCCCTCGTCCGCTTGCTCGGGCTCGACGGGATCACCCCGCACGACGAGCGGTATGCCCGGGCCCGGGAGTTCGTCGAGTTGTCGCTGCGCCTGTGGGAGGCCGGGTGGGACGACGACGCCGTCCTCGCCGACAAGGCGAGCAAGACGTGGGCCGACCCCGCCAAGGTGCACCGCATCACGCACGACGGTCGCTACTTCCACTTCGACGGCTACTTTCCCGCGACGCCCTCGCCCCAACGCACCCCCACCCTCTTTCAGGCCGGCACGTCGTCGGCGGGCACGAGCTTCGCGGCCGACTTCGCGGAGTGCGTCTTCATCCAGGACCGCGAGACCGCGCGTGCGGCGGCGTCGGTGCGCACCCTGCGCGAGAAGGCTGTCGCCGCGGGCCGCCCGGCCGATGCGATCTCGATCATCAACGGCGCGAGCTTCGTCGTCGGTGAGACGGATGCCGAGGCTCGGCGCCTGCGCGACGAGCTGAACCGCACGCCCACGCGGGAAGCGGCCGCGGCGCTCTTCCTCGGATGGTCGGGAGTCGATCTGGCCGCTCTCGACCCGGACTCCACGCTCGACGACGTCTCGACCGAGGTCGGTCAGACCACCGTCGCGATGTGGCGCAACCCGAACGGGACGAGTCCCACCGTGGGGGAGGTGCTGGACTCGCTGCCCTCCACCATCGGCGGCGTGAAGTTCACGGGAACGGCCGAGGGCATCGCCGACCAGGTGGAGGCCTTCGTCGCCGAGACGGATGTCGACGGGTTCCTCGTCGAGAACTGGTACGGCGGTGCGGAGGGGTACGTCGATGTCATCCGCCACGTCCTGCCGCACCTCCGCGCGCGCGGGCTACTGCCCGAGACGCCGCGGCACGGAACGCTCCGCGAGATGCTCACCGGCGGCGGCGCGCGGCTGCCCGAATGGCACCCGGGGCGCCGGGTGTCGCCGTCGGCCTGAGTCCGCCCGGCGTCGGTCACGCCCCGCGGAACGTGCGCAACTGCGCGAGCAGCGACGGTGCGCCGGAATCGAAGCGGCGTCCTCCCACGACGACGCCGAGGGCGAAGGTCACCAGGCCCAGCACCGGGCCCACCCCGAGCGCGATCCAGCCGGCGAGGGCCGACCCAGTGACCGCCGAGATGACCGCCGGCACGAGCACGGGCACCGACAGCACGGCGACCACGCCCCAGCAGAGGAAGAACGCCAAGAACATCGCGAAGCTCGAGCCGGGCACCCGTTTGAACGGGGAGTCGCCGGGGGCCGGCGTGGGCACGACCAGGATGGCCGAGCTCACCGCGCTCACGCCGAGCCCGACGAGCGTGAGGCCGAGCGAGGCGCCGAGCACCGCGGGCAGCAGCTCCCACCGTCCGGCGATGGCGACGGTGACCACGTCGGCGACGATGACGAGCGGGATGCTCACGGTCGCCGCGCCCAGCATGCGTCCGAGGCGGTCGTCACGGCCCCGGATGCCGGTCTGCAGCACGGTCGCGAACGCGGTGCCGTCGTACGAGACGTCGGTGTAGGCCAGGATGCCGGCGAAGTACCCGACCAGCAGTCCCGACATCGCGAAGAATGGGCCCGAGACGTCTCCCTGTGAGTACAAGAGGATGAGGATCGGCGTGAAGGGAACCAACAGCAGCTGTTTGAGGTAGCGCATGTCGCGCGTCCACGACGTCAGCGACCGCGCCCAGGTCGCGCCCACCGGGTTCGACGGCATCACGCCGAACCAGCCGAGCGAGCCGGATCGTCGACGGGCGGCGGAGCGCGCCGGGGGAGCGATGGCCGATGCCGACAGGCTCCGCGACCACAGCACCCACAGCAGCGCGAGCGTGGCCACGGCGATGGCGAGCTTCAGCAGTGCGGTCAGCCAGGAGCCGACCGCGAGGTCGCCCGGCACCGCCCACGCCGCCCCGATCGGAGTCCACGACACACCCCCGACGATCGCCTGCGCAGGAATGCCCCGATCCGCCGCTGCGCGGACGCCGTTGAGAACGCCGACCAGGAGCGGGCTCGCGAAGATCAACAGCGTGAAACCGACGAGTCCGACGATCTCGCGCGTGCGCCGGCCGCCGCCCAGGCCTCCGGCCAGAGTCGTCACCGCCCGCGAGGCGACGACACAGATGACAACGCCCAGCGGGACGCACACGACCGCAGCGACCGCGGCGACGGGCTGCCGCGCCCACACGATGAAGGTCAGCAGCGCCCCCAGCGCTGTCGCGATCCCGGGGACACCGGTCAACCCGCCCGCGGCGATGGCGAGCATCATCTGCCGGGTCGTCATCGGGAAGGGAGCCAGCTTCGAGGGATCGAGCGTCGTGTCGACACCCGCGGCGAACACCGGGCCCACCACCCAGCCGAGCGTCAGCACCGCGCCGGCGGCAGTCACCGCCGCCCGCGCGATGTCGAACTCGAGGGTGCCGACGAAGAACAGCGCCACCCCGGCCAGCAGCAGCATCCACAGCGCGCCGAGGATGCCGAAGATGAACCCGACGAGCTGCAGGGGGCTGCGCGAGAGGGTGTTGCCCAGCACCCGGAAGCGGATCCTCAGGACTGTCGCAACCACTGGGGTCCTTCCGCGTGGTGGCGACCGCCGACGAGCTCGACGAAACGGTCCTGCAGGGTGTGTGCCCCGCGCACCTCGTCGACGGTCCCGGATGCCAGCAGTCGGCCCTGCGCGATGACGGCGACGTGGTCGCACATGCGTTGCACGAGATCCATCGAGTGGCTCGACACGATCACCGTGCCGCCCGAGGCGGTGTACCCGCGCAGGATGTCCTCGATGTTGGCGGCCGAAACCGGGTCGACCGACTCGAACGGCTCGTCGAGCACCAGCAGGCGCGGCGCATGCACGAGCGCGCACGCGAGGGCGACCTTCTTCGTCATACCCGCCGAGTAGTCGACCACGGGCGTGCCGGCCGCCTCGCCGAGGTCCATGATGCGCAGCAGGTCGGCGGTGCGGGTAGCGACATCGTCGCGGGGGAGGCCGAACATCATGCCGGTGTAGGTCACGAGCTGCTCGCCGGTGAGCCGATCGAACAGGCGCACGCCGTCGGCGAGGTTGCCGATGAGTCGCTTGGCCTCGACCGGTTGCGCCCAGACATCGACGCCATGGATGCGCGCGGAGCCCGCATCGGGGCGCAGCAACCCCGTCGCCATCGACAGCGTGGTCGTCTTCCCCGCCCCATTGGGGCCGACCAGCCCGTAGAACGATCCGGACGGGACCGTGAGGTCCAGGCCCGCGACGGCCGTCTTCTGCCCGAACGTCTTCACCAGACCGGCGAGCTGCATCGCGGGCTGCGAATCGGTCGGCGCCGACGGGGCGACGGCATCGGGCAGGATGGACGGCGGCGGGGCGTCACGGGGGATGTCGGTCACCCCTCGAACCTATCGGCGGGCGCCCTCGCCATCACAGGGGCAGCCGCAACGCGCAGTGCGTTCGGCGGCCGGCGTCGCCCTCCCGCGACGACGAGCGCGCTCGTGCGCCGCGGCTCGTCCGCCTCAATAGCGGATCGCGTCGATCACCTTCACCCGCACGGCCACCAGGGCCGGCAGGAGGCCCGCCACCGCCCCCACGCCGGTCGCGGCGACGAGGCCGATGACCGCGGCGTCCACGGGGAAAGGTGGGAAGTCGCTCACCATGCCCTGCCCCACCAGGTCGCGCATCGCCGGCGATTGCACGGCGATGATCGACAGGGCGACACCGGTCGCGCCGGCGACGACGGTGGCCACGACGCTCTCCATCATCACGGCGAAGAACACCCGGCTCGCCGTGGCCCCGAAGCTGCGGCGAATACCGATCTCGCGCACGCGCTGCTTCACCGTCACCAGCGCGATGTTGACCAGACCGAGCGCCCCCAGCAGCAGCACCAGCACCGCGATGCCGATCACCACCAGCTTCGTCACCAGGAAGGGGTCGTCGCCGTACTGCGCCCAGTCCTGGCGGTTGACGCTCACTTCCACGCCGTCGCCGAGAGCGCCGACGAGGTCGCGCTGCACGAGCGAGGTCAGCTGGTCGGCGAGCTCGGGCGGCACCCACATCTCGTACTGCGTCTGCGGGGCGCCGCCACCGTAGGGGTCGACGACGGCGGCCGCCGATCCGCGCTCGCCGGTCGCGGCATCCTGGATCGCCTGCAACTGTCCCGCGAGCATGAACATCGTCGGCGCGGTCTCGTACGCCGCCGCCGGGGTGACGCCCACGACGACGGCCGTCACGCCCCCGGCGGCAATGCCCGACGCCGCGTGCGGCACGCCCTGCCCGCCCAGCGCCACCACCGGGTGGCTCGCCAGCGGTGGACGGCCCATGCGGTCCCAGAACACCTCGTTGACGATGAGCTGCGGAGCCAGCTGCTGCGCATCAGGCACGGTGAACCACTCGCCCTCGAGCATGCGCACACGGTGCATCTCGCCGTACGGCTGGTCGACCGCTTGCGCGGCGACCTGCACGGCGCCGGTCGAGAACGGCACGAGCTGCAACGTGTTCTGCACGCGACTGGCGTACGACACCTGGTAGCGCGCGACGACCTCCGCCCACCCGGCATCCATCGTCTTCGTATCGAGGGCGCCGCCATCGGTGCGGTACGCCGAGACGTACAGGGTGGCGGGTCGGCCGCTGGAGCGCTCGCTGAGTTCTTGACTGGCTTGCTGCACGATGGCGCCCAGGGCGACGACCGTGGTGAGCGAGCAGACGGCGACGGCCACGCCGACGAGCGACAGCAGCACACGGGTGCGATGCACCCGCACCTCTTGCCAGGCCTCGAGCAGGGCGCCGACGAACGCGGTGAGCGCGCGCATCAGGCGTGCCCGTCCGCTCGCGCGTCGATCGGTGCGTCGTCGTCGGCGACCGCCACCGGCACCGTCTCGCGCCGGTGGCGGCGGGTGAGGGGTTCGAGCGTCGGGTCGTCGACCGGGGTGAGGACACCCCGGTCCAGGCGGAAGTGCCGCCGGGCCCGGCGGGCGATCATCGGGTCGTGGGTGATGACGACCTGGGCCGCGCCCGTGCGCGCGGCCACGTCGTCGATCAGCTCCATGACGCTCTGTCCGGTATCGAGGTCGAGAGCACCCGTAGGTTCGTCCGCAAGGATGAGGCGCGGACCGCGCACGAGGGAGCGCGCGATGGCCACGCGTTGCTGCTCGCCGCCCGACAGGCGGTCGGGCATGCTGTTCAGGCGGTGGCCGAGACCGACCAGCTCGAGCATCTCGGCCGCGATCTTCTTACGTCGCCAGAACGTGCGCCCCGTGGCGTACAGCAGCGGCATCGTGACGTTCTCGAGCGCCGTGCGGCCGGGCAGCAGGTTGAACTGCTGGAACACGAAGCCGATCGCCGCTCCGCGCAGGCGGTCACGCCGCGCCGACGACAGTGTCTTCACGGGGCGATCGTCGAAGGTGATCTCGCCGCTGGTGGGAAGGTCGAGCAGTCCGAGAAGGTTCAACAGCGTCGACTTGCCCGACCCCGAACGGCCCACGATCGACACGTGGTCACCGGGCTCGATGGTCAGCTCGACGCCCGACAGGATCGTCAGCGCCGGCTGGTCCTGCGGGATCACCGTGCGGGTGACCTCACGCAGCGCGAGCAGGCTCATCCGGCCGGGACCGCTTCGCAGAACATCGAACCGTCGGGGTATGTCGTACACCCGTCGTTCGCCGGAGCCATGGCACCGGGTGCGAACTCCAAGACCTCGTCGCCCTCGGTCAGACCCTGCGTGATCTGCACCTGCGTGCCGTCGGTGAGTCCCAGCGCGACCGGCCGCTCCTCGGTGGTGCCGTCGGCGTTCGTGATCCACACCGTGCCGCTCTGGGCGGCACCGCGCACGGCGGTGGTGGGGACCAGGAGCACGTTCTCGGCCTTGCCGCCGGCGATCGTCATCTCGGCCGCGAGCCCCGAGAAGACCGTGACGTCACCGGGCACCGCGCAGGTCGCGGCGGTGGCCGAGCCCCCTGCCGTTGCGCCGCCGGTGGTTGCGCCGGAGGACGCCGCGTCGCTCTCACCGGAGCTGCCCCCGGCGAGCGGGGTGGTGATGCGCAGGCTCCCGCACGTGAACGGCGCGGGACCGCCGGTGATCGTGACGATCGCGTCGGTCGGACGGTTCATGAGTCGGTACTGCTGCGCGGGCTCGAGCGTGCCCGACACCGAGAAGGTCGGCGGAGCGACGTTCCCGGCGACCGCGCCGACGGTGACCTGCTGCCCCGTGATCACGTTGAGGGAGCTGAGCGTGCCGCCGGCGGGGGCGGTGACGTTCTCCCACCGGTAGATGGTCTGCTTGGGTTTGCCCTCGGCATCCACGCTGTCGGCCGGATCGCGTTCGATGGGCACCTTCACGTCGAAGACGACGTCGCCGGCGTTCACCTGGGCCCCCTGGGCGATGAAGATCTTGTTGACCGTGCCGGCCGCGGTCGACTTCAGCGGGATGGCCGCGTCGGCCGACACCGTCGCCTTCACGATCACGTCGTTGGTGAATCGTGCCGAGCGTCGCAACCACACGGGGCTCCACGATGGCGGCGGTCGGCTCGGCGGGTGCCGCGTCGGCGGGGCGGTCGGGGAAGAACGCCAGCTTCACGAGCGCCGCCGCGACGATCGCGACGAGCAGGATGCGCAGGATCGGAAAGATCCACGTACGTACGATCCCCATGAAACCCCCCGGATAGGAAACCCTGCTCAGACCCCTTCACCATAGGGGAGGGGCCGCGGTTCCGATGTGCTGCTCGCGGGGGTGAAAGACGGATGCCGCGCCCCTCGCCGTCGGGGGGACGGGGGGCGCGGCATCCGTGATCGTCGTGCGCTACTGCTTCGGCGGCTACACCACCTTCGGGGTCGTCGGGTCGAGGAGCGCGCCCGTGGCGAGCCGAGCGTGGCCGCGCGAGTACGCGAAGTAGATCGCGAACCCGAGCGCGAGCCAGATGAGGAAGCGCAGCCACGTCTCGACCGAGAGGTTGAGCATCAGATAGGTGCAGATGAGGGCCGACAGAATCGGCAGCACCGGGCTGAACGGCACGCGGAAGCCGCGCGCGAGATCGGGGCGCTTGCGACGCAGCACGATCACGCCGATCGAGACCAGGACGAAGGCCGACAGGGTGCCGATGTTCACCATCTCTTCGAGCACGCCGATGGGGGTGAGGCCGGCGACGAGCGCGACGACCGCGGTCACCAGGATCGAGATCACCCACGGGGTCCGAAAGCGCGGGTGCACCTTGGCCAGGCCGCCGGGCAGCAGGCGGTCGCGCGACATCGCGAAGATGATGCGCGTGGCCCCGATCATGAGGGTGAGCACGACCGTGGTCAGACCCGCGACGGCACCCGCGGCGATGACCGTGGCCATCCACGTCTGACCGTGGAAGGCGAAGGCGTTGGCGAGTGCCGCCGACGGGTTGAGCTCGCTGTAGGGAACCATGCCCGTGACGACGATCGCCACGGCGCAGTAGAGGATCGTGCAGATCACCAGCGACGCGATGATGCCGATCGGCAGATCGCGCTGGGGACGCTTGGTCTCTTCGGCGGTGGTGGCGACCACGTCGAAGCCGATGTAGGCGAAGAACACCAGGGCCGCGCCGGCCAAGATGCCGCCCACGCCGAAGGTGGCCGGCTCCAAGCCGGAAAGGAACTGCAGCAGGGGCTGGGTGAGTCCCGATGCCGACTCGGTGGGCACGGCGTCGGGCACGAAGGGGCTGTAGTTCGCGGGGTTGATGAACAGGATGCCGGCGATGATCACGAACAGCACGATGAAGAGCTTCACGGCCACCAGCACGAGATTCACCCGCAGCGACTCTTTGATGCCCAGCGTCATGAGCCCGCCGAGCACGAGGACCAGCACGATGGCGGGCACGTCGACGACACCCCCGTACGAGATCGCCTCGGGCAGGACGATGCCGATCTGCTGCAGGAAGGTGCCGAGGTATGCGCTCCACCCCTGAGCGACGACGCTCGCGCCGAGGAACATCTCGAGGATCAGGTCCCAGCCGATGATCCAGGCGAACAGCTCGCCCAGCGAGGCGTACGAGAAGGTGTAGGCCGAGCCCGAGACGGGCACGGTCGACGCGAACTCGGCGTAGCACATGGCCGCGAGTCCGCAGGCGATGGCCGCGACGATGAAGCTGATCACCACGGCGGGGCCGGCCACGTCGTGCGCGGCACGGCCCGTGAGGGTGAAGATGCCGGCGCCGATGACGACGCCCACGCCGAAGACGGTGAGATCGACCGCGCTCAGGGACTTCTTGAGCCGGAATTCCGGCTCGTCGGTGTCGGCGATGGACTGTTCCACCGATTTGGTACGCAAAAGGCTCACGCGATGCTTCCTCTGTCTCGGGTCTCGCTGTGTCTCGGATGACGCCCCGGTAACGAACACCACCCGGGAGGATAGTCGTCATTGCCTCACGACGCCTCCCGTCGCGTGCGTCGTCGTGAAGAGTGTAGGCAGTGCGCAGGACGTCTAGGTCGCCACGTCGCTTATGCAATTCCAACAATGCAGGTGTAATGTTTTACGTATTATGGCGATCAAGCACATCACGCACCTCGTCGATGATCTCGACGGTTCCGTCCTCGAAGAGGGACAGGGAAAGCAGATCACTTTCTCTCTCGACGGACGTGCCTATGAAATAGACCTTTCCGACCGCAACGCCGACAAGTTCTATTCGGCGATCACGCCTTTCGTCGATGCCGCGCGTTCGGTGTCGCGCAGTGGTTCGACCGCTCGGCGCTCACGCCCGGCTCGTCGAGGAAGCGACGTCGATCTCGGGGCCGTGCGCGAATGGGCACGCGCCAACGGGCACACCGTGAGCGACCGCGGCCGCGTCCCGGCGACGGTTCTCGACGCGTACGCGGAAGCTCATTCCTGAGTTGCGGTCGGCGCGTTCCGCGTCGGTGAGGGCGGCGGTGTCGTCGAGTTCGGTAACGCAATTCGCCGTTGTCGATGCGTTGATGGGCGGCGTCTATTCCTCGGGCATTTCGGTGCCCGAGGTGCGCGGCCTCGGTGACACCGGCATCGGGTGCTGCGAGGGGCTCGGCGGCGAGGTCGTCATTCTCGACGGCGAGCTGTTCGAGTGCACGGTCGATGGTCCGCCGCGCCCGATGGACGAAGACGAGACCCTTCCGTTCGTTGACGTGTGCACCCTCGGAGAGGTGCCCGCCACCGACGTGCACGACGTCGATCTCGGTGGTCTGGATGCCGCACTGCGCGAGCGCCTCGTCAGCCGCAACCTGTTTCACGCGGTGCGAGTCGATGGGGTCGTGGCGAGTGTCCGCACGCGCGTGACCCGACGTCAGGATCCCCCGTTCCGGCCACTGGCGGAGGTCGCGGCGGAGCAGATCGAGACCGTGACCACCGATCGCGCGGGTTCGCTCGTGGGGTTTTGGATGCCCCGCATCTACCAAGGCATCTCGGTCGCGGGCCTGCATCTGCATTTCCTCAGCGATGACCGTCTCATCGGCGGTCATGTCCTGGATCTGCGGATACGGTCGGCCGTTCTGCGGGTCGAGGCCTTTGCGCGGTTCACGTTGCAGTTGCCCCAGGATGAGCAATTCCTGCGAACGGAACTGACGCACGACGACGACCATCGCATCGTCGCGGTCGAAGGCGGACCGTCTCTGTCCGCGACGCGGTGAAAGCGGATGATCTTGCGGGTGAATCTGCATTCTATGGCCGTCTCGGCCTCGGAATGCCGACTTATGATGACGGCATGGCGAAAAAGCAGATCACCCAGTTGATCGACGATCTCGACGGGTCAATCATCGACGACGGGACGACGGTCCATTTCTCCCTCGAAGGACGCGCTTACGAGATCGATCTCTCCGGTCGAAATGCCCAGAAACTGCGAGATGCATTCGCGCCGTACGTGTCTGCCGGCCGTTCTGTCGGCACGTCCGCCCCAACCGGTCGACGCGTCGGCCGTGGACGCCCGGCTTCTTCACGTGATCTCGTCGACGTTCGTTCCTGGGCGCAGCAGAACGGATTCGACATCAATGCCCGCGGGCGTATCTCGAGTTCGGTGCTCGACGCATACGACGCCGCTCACTGACCCCCGCAAAAGAACGTCCGGATGCCGTGATGAAACGGCATCCGGACGTTTTGCGTATCAGACCAGGGTGTCGGCGACAGTCGCAGCGGCGAGGCGTTCCGCGGCCAGACCCTCAGCAGCGGCCAGCGGTGTCACCCCGCGGGATTCCGCTTCGTCGAAGACCCGGCGCAGGGTGTCACCGATTCCGGCGACGCGTCCCATGACCTCGTCGAGCGTTCCGCGTCGCTTCGCTACCGAGTCGAGGTAGATCACCCCACCGGCGTTGACGACGAAGTCGGGGGCGTACACGATGCCGCGACGAGCCAGCCGCTGCGCGCCCGAACGTGCGGCGAGCGGGTTGTTGGCCGGGCCGCAGACGGCGCGTGCGTCCAGCGCGTCGATGACCTCGTCGGTCAGCACGCCGCCGATGCCGGCGGGGACGAACACATCGGCCGGGACGAGGTGCGCCTCGCCCGGATCGACCCATAGGGCGCCGAGCTGCGCGGCGAGTGCCCGCTTGGCGGGGTTCACGTCGGTGACGGCGAGGATCGCGTGCTCGGAGGCGAGACGCTCGGCGAGTCTTCCGCCGACCTGTCCCAGGCCCGCGATGGTGATGCGTCGGCCCGCTACGTCGCCCGTACCCAGCGAGCGCTCCAGCGTCGCCACGAGCGAGGCATACACGCCGAGGCTCGTGGGGCCGGCGGGCTCGCCCGAACCGCCGACCGAGTCGGGCAGGCCCACGACGTGCGAGGTGCGTTCGCTCACGACGAGCATGTCGTCGGTCGTCGAGCCGACGTCTTCGGCCGTGCGGTAGAGGCCGCCCATGCTCTCGACGGCGTCGCCCAAGTCGAGGAAGGCCGCGCGGCGACGGTCGTCGTCGAGAACGGTGCCGAGGGGAAGGCCGATCACCGACTTGCCGCCGCCGGCGTCGAGGCCCGCGGCGGCGTTCTTCAACGTCATCGCAGCCGAGAGGCGCAGCGCGTCACCGAGCGCATCGGTCCATGAGGGGTAGGTCCACAGGCGGGCACCGCCGAGGGCGGCGCCGAGAGCGGAGGAGTGCAGCGCCACGGCGATGAACAGTCCGCTGCGTCGACCCGTGATCACCTCCACGCGCTCGTGGGCGAAATCGGGCAGGGGCAGGGCGTCTGTCATCGCGTTCCTTGTCGTCGGCCACCTTGTGGGCGGCGCTTGCGCGGAGGCCGCGGTTGTGCGGCATCCGTCGTCCATTCTGACGCGGGTCTGACGCCGACGCGAGAGGGGGCGACGGTGAGTCCCGGCGCGTGTCGGGAGCGTCCTGCGGAGAGGAGGGGGCGATACGCAGTCGGGGGCGGCGCGTGCGCTCGTGTCGGCAGAAAACTCCGCGGGACGGCTCGCACGTTCGCCGCCGAGCGCGGCTCTAAGCTGACGGGCATGACCGATGCCCTCCCGAACCGCAGCCGTCTCGTCGCCGCCTCGCTCGAGGCAGCTGGAATCCCGGGACAGATCATCGTGCTCCCCGACGCCGCTTCCACAGCCGCCCTCGCCGCCGCCGCACTCGATGTCGAGGTGGGAGCGATCGCCAACAGCCTCGTGTTCTGGAGCGACGATGAGCCGCTCCTGGTCATGACCAGCGGTGCACACCGTGTCGACACGGCGGCTCTCGCCGAACGACTCGGGCGCGGCGGCATCCGTCGGGCGACGCCGGAGCAGGTACTCGCCGCGACGGGGCAGCCCATCGGCGGCGTCGCGCCGACCGGGCATCCGACTCAGCTCGTGACCGTCGTCGACGAGGATCTCGCCGCGTTCCCCGAGATCTGGGCGGCCGGAGGCACCCCGCACACGGTGTTCCCCCTCACCTTCGACGACCTGGTGCGCCTCACCGGCGGGACCGTCGCGAAGGTCGACTGAGCCGCGGGCAAGGTTTGGGGCGCCCTCTTCCGTTTGGGGCGCGGGATACCGCGCCCCAAACGGAACAACACGCCCCAAACCCGGGAGCAGGGGGGGAGAGGGAGAGGGGGGAGGGGGAGAGGGGGGGAGGGGGGTCAGTGTGGCGCGGGAACGGGGAAACGCAGCTGCGCCGCCACGGGAGAACCGTCGGTGAGTTCGTCCCGCGGTACCGCGATCACCCGGCCGCCCGCGCGCAGCACCGCTCCGGCCAGGTCGACGAGCAAGTCGGCGTCGTCGGCGGGGAGCACCCGGCCGTAGGTGTCGATCTCGCCCGAGCGCTCGGCATCCTGGTCGACGCGCAGCTCCTCGATGGCCGCCGCGGCGGCGGCCGCCGCGACATCGGCCAAGCGGGAGGTGGCCAGACCGTCGGCGCGCAGCGCGCCGAAACGTTCCTTCCAGGTCGACACCGTGGCGCGACGCTCGGTCGCGACGAACTCGGCGACCGCGTGCGCGAGTGCGCCGTCGTCGAGCGAACGCGGGTGCGCCGAGATGCCGTGGCCGCGGAACCCGGGGTGGGTGTTCTGCGCGCGGTAGGCGGGGGCGAGCTCCTCGGTGGCCGCGACGATCAGCGGCACGTCGTCGGCGGCCACGCGCGTCACCTCGTCGGCGACGATCTTCGCGTAGCGCTCGCGCTCGGGCCGATCGCCGTCGGATCCGCGGGCGCGTTCCCGATCGGCGCGACCGTCGTTGTCGGCGTGCACGAGCACTGTGTCGAGGTCGGCGGGCAGACGCAGGGGGACGTTCTGCACGCGGTCGCCGCTGACGTGCACGAGCCGCACGAAGTCCCGCGCCAGCTGCAGAACGTAGGCCTGACCGTGGTGCGCGCGTGCCCGCAGCAGCGGGGTCACGGCGAAGCGCTCGTTCACCCGCACCGACGGCACGGGGGTGTACGGGAGGCGGAACACACGGCGCTCGACGGGGGTCGCCAGTACCAGCATCCCCCGACCCTGGTGGGCCCACAGGTCGTCGTCGTCGATGAGTGAGCGGATGCCGTCGAAGACCCGAGCGGTCGTGGCGGCGTCGATGCCGCTGTCGTCGAGGCGCCGGGCGGCGTCGTCCGCGGCGGAGCGCAGCGCGGTGCGGGCCAGGTCGTGCTGGGCCGGGACGGGTGAGGAAGCAACGACGACGCTCACCGTCGCCGGGGCGCGGTGGTCGATGAGCGCGAGGAGCGTGGCGTCGTCGGGAAGGTCGGCGGGGATCATCCGGCGACCGTAGGAACCGCTCCTCGCTCTCGCGCAGGGGGTTGCCAGCTCGTGGTGGCACGGGTACGGCGCGCCCCGGCCCGAGCGCCGCCGGCCATTCGGGCGAGCGCGCTCAGCCGGACGCGCGGCCGATGCGGCGGGCGAGCGTCGCGGCGGTGCCGGCGGCCGCGGCGGCGAGGGCGACGGCATCCCTCTCGACGCCATCGGACGGCCACGTGACCGCCACCGCCGCTGCCGGCCATCCGGCGTGATCGAGCACGGCCGAGGCAACCGAGCGGAACCCGGGCGTGACCTCGCCGTCTTCGCTCGCGTGCCCGGCCGCGCGCACCGCACGCAGACGCTCGCGCAGTGCGCGCGGAGTCGCGGGACCGAGACCCGTCCGCTGCACGAGGGCCGTGGCATCCGGGAACAGCGCGCGCACCTGCTCGCGCGGAAGGGCGGCGAGCATGGCCTGCCCCGTCGCGGTGAGGTGCGCCGGCAGCCGCACGCCGACGTCGGTGACCAGGGCAGGACGACGCGGCGCTCGTTCTTCGACGATGTACAGCACGTCGCGCCCGGCCAGCACCGCGAGGTGCGCGCTCTCGCCGACGCGGTCCGACAGGGCGGCGATCGCCGGGCGTCCCAGCCGGGCGAGCGGCTCCTGCCGGGCGTACCCGCCGCCGAGTTCGAAGGCGGCCGTCCCCAACCCCCAGCGCCGGTCACCGGGCACGTGCACGACGTAGCCGTGCTGCTCGAGAGTGGCGAGCAGGTGGTACGTGCTGGATCGGGGGATGCCGAGCGTCGTCGCGATCGTCTGGGCGGCGACCGGCCCGGGCTGACGGGCGAGCAAAGAAAGGATCCGCAACGTCTGATCGGCGGCGGGGACCTGCGGCCGCGAAATGTCTGTCATATCAGACACAGGATGCCAGAACCCCGCCGTTCCGCGACCCGTTGCGCGATGGAATCGGCGTATGAACTCCACCGTCACCGTCGGATCGACCCCGCTCACACCGTCGGACGTCGTCGCCGTCGCGCGGCACGACGCTCGCGTCGTGGTCGCGGCCGAAGCGCTGCGCCGCGTCGCCGCCACCCGCTCGCTGATCGAAGGACTCGCCGACGACCCGCAGCCGCACTACGGCATCTCGACCGGTTTCGGTGCCCTCGCGACCACGTTCATCGCCGACGACCGTCGCGCGCAGCTGCAGGCGAGCCTCATCCGCTCGCACGCCGCCGGGACCGGTGCCGAGGTGGAGCGCGAGGTGGTGCGCGCGCTCATGCTGCTGCGGCTGCAGACCCTCGCGACCGGGCGGACCGGCGTGCGCCCCATCGTCGTCGAGACCTACGCGGCGCTCCTGAACGCCGGCATCACCCCGATCGTGCGCGAGTACGGCTCGCTCGGCTGCTCGGGAGATCTCGCGCCGCTGTCGCACGTCGCGCTCGCCGTCATGGGCGAGGGAGAGGTGCGCGACGCCGGTGGCAACACCATGGCCGCCGCCGACGCGCTCGCCGCCGCCGGGATCGCACCGGTCGCGTTCCGCGAGAAAGAGGGGCTCGCCCTCATCAACGGCACCGACGGCATGCTCGGGATGCTGTTGCTCGCCCTGCACGACATCGGCATGCTGCTGACGACGGCCGATGTCGCCGCCGCGATCTCGGTCGAGTCGCAGCTGGGCACCGACGCGGTGTTCGCCGCCGACCTCATGGCTCTGCGCCCGCAGCACGGGCAGGCCGCCTCGGCGGCCAACCTGCGGGCCTTCCTCGCCGGCTCGCCGATCGTCGCGAGCCACCGGGGGCCGGAGTGCACGCGCGTGCAGGACGCGTACTCGTTGCGCTGTGCGCCCCAGGTGCACGGAGCCGCCCGCGACACCGTCGCGCACGCGGCTCTCGTCGCCGAGCGCGAGCTCGCATCCGCGGTCGACAACCCCGTCGTCACCCTCGACGGCCGGGTCGAGTCGAACGGCAACTTCCACGGCGCCCCCGTGGCGTACGTCTTGGACTTCCTCGCCATCGCGGTCGCGGATGTGGCATCCATGTCGGAACGACGCACCGATCGTGCCCTCGATCCGGCGCGCAGTCAGGGGCTGTCGCCGTTCCTCGCCGACGAGGTGGGGGTCGACAGCGGCCTGATGATCGCGCAGTACGCCGCCGCGGGAATCGTGTCGGAGCTGAAGCGTCTCGCCGTGCCCGCCTCGGTCGACTCGATCCCTTCGAGCGCGATGCAGGAGGACCACGTCTCGATGGGGTGGGCCGGTGCCCGCAAGCTCCGTCGCGCGGTCGACGGACTCGCCCGTGTGCTGGCGATCGAGGTGCTGACCGGATGCCGTGCCCTCGACCTGCGCGCCCCGCTCCAGCCCGCGGCGGTCACCGGCGCCGTGCGCGACCTGGTGCGCACACGGGTCGCGGGACCGGGACACGACCGCTTCGTCTCACCCGAGATGGAGGCCGTCGCCGCCCTCGTCGCCTCGGGGGCCGTCGCGGACGTCGCGCTCGCGCGGGTGGGATAGCGCGGAGCCCGCACCCGCCTTCGGTCAGGGGGTGAGCAACTCGTACTCGTCGGCGGGGAGGGCGTCGACGTCGTCCCACGTGCCGTCGTGCCAGGTGAAGATCGCGACGGCGCACGTGATCATGCGTTCGTCGCGGTCCGCCAGGCGCGACACGAGGGCGCTCATCCCGGGATCGTGGGCGACGACCATCACCTCGTCGGCGCCCGCGGCGCGGGCCGCGGCGAGGATCGTCACCGGCGCGGCGAGGTACAGTTCGGGCCGTTCGACAACCTCCGTCCCGAAGGCTCGCCCGAACGCCTCGGCCGTCTGCCGGGCCCGCAGCGCCGTGCTCGAGAGCAGGACGGTGGGTCGTGTGCCTCGACGCAGGACGCGCCGGGCCATGAGCGGGGCCTCGCGTCGTCCCCGGTCATTCAACGGGCGATCATGGTCGTCGAGGTCGTCGTCGGCCCAGTCCGATTTCGCGTGTCGCGCCAAGATGAGTTGGATCATCGTGGTTCCGCCGTCTCCGTGATGAGGTCGAACTCGCGGGGAGGGCGAGTGGGGGGAAGAGGGTATGCCGCGGCGCTCACACCGCCACGTACACCCAGGCGCGGGAGCCGCTCGCCAGAACGACCGAGACGCGCCGGTACAGGGAGACCTCGTACTCGTCGGCCGCGTCGAGCTCGTCGGCGGTGAGCAGCAGCACACGACCGAAGACGCGATCGTGCGAGTCGCCCGTGAATCGCAGGATCGGGTGCTGGTCGAGACCGGAGAGCTGCGCGACGCGCTCGTCGCCGATATCGGTCCACTCGAGGCGGTAGCCGACGAGAGCATCCGGCATGCCGTCGAGACGCCGGCCGAACGTGTCCAGCTGCACCTCGGGTGCTTGCAGGGTCCCGTAGGTGAAGAGGGATTGCGCCGCCGAACTCTCGCTCACGCGCCCAGGCTACTCAGGGCCACGCCCGCACGGGCGTCGACGCGGAGACAGATTGCGCCAGCGGGTGTGCGTTGTGCGCACAACGGCGGGGGAGGACGCGATCACGAACCCCACGCCAGGTGGGCCACGGTGAAGATCGCCAGTCCGGCGAGCGCGCCGACGATCGTGCCGTTGAGACGGATGTACTGCAGATCGCGTCCGACCATGAGCTCGATCTTCTCGGTCGTCTCGTCGGCATCCCACCGCTCGACGGTGTCGGTGATGATCGACGCGATGTCGTGGCGGTAGCGTCCGACGACGAAGACGGCGGCATCGGTGACCCAGCTGTCGACGCGCTTCTGCAGCTTCGCATCGCTCTGCAGACGTGTGCCCACTTCTGCGAGCGCGGCCGACGCGCGCCGGCGCAGAGCGCTGTCGGGGTCGGCGAGGGAGCGCAGGAGCCCGGTCTTGGCGGTGTTCCACGCGTCGGCGGCGAGCTGGCGCACGCGGGGGCTGTCGAAGACGGCCGCCTTCGCCTCTTCGAGGCGCACCATGGTCGCGGGGTCGTGCTGCAGGTTGTCGGCGAGACGGCCCAGGTAGCCGTCGATGGCGCCTCGAGCCTGGTGGCGGGGATCGGCGCGCACGGCGTCGACGAACTGCACGGCCTCGCGGTACACCGTGTCGTCGACGAGTCGTGTCGCCATGCTCGGCACCCACGCCGGCAGGCGGCGTGAGACGAGACCGTCGAACACCTCGCGATTGTTGCCGAGCCAGACGGCGATGTTGTCGAGCGCCAGATCGACCGCCCCGTGATGGGCGCCCGACCCGACGACGCGTTCCAGCCACCCGCCGAGAGACGGGCCCCAGTCGGGGGAGAGCAGATGCTCGCGGGCGAGGTCTTCGATCAGCGTCTGCACGTCGTCGTCGCTCAGGGCGGTGAGCACGCTCGTGGCGAGGGTCGCTCCCTCGGCGGCCAGGCGATCGGCGTGCGCGGGTTCGGCCAGCCACGCGCCCGCGCGGGCGGCGAGCGGCGTCGACTCGAGCTTGGTGCGCACGACGTCGCCCTCGAGGAAGTTCGTCTCGACGAACTCCCCGAGCTGCTTGCCGATCTCGTCTTTGCGGCGGGGGATGATCGCCGTGTGCGGGATGGGGAGCCCGAGCGGATGGCGGAAGAGCGCGGTCACTGCGAACCAGTCGGCGAGGGCGCCGACCATGCCGCCTTCCGCGGCGGCGCGGACGTATTGCAGCCACTCGACCTCGCGTTGCAACGCGAAGGAGACCGCGAAGACGATCGCCATCGCCAGCAGGGCGCCCAGGGCGACGCCTTTCATCACGCGCAGGGCGCGGCGGCGTTCCCGGTCGGTCGGACTCAGGAGAGTCGTGGGTGTGCGGGCCATCACGCCGTCACCGGGCCGAGCCAGGCCGACGCGGCCGTCGCGTGCGCCGATTCGGGGTCGGAGGGGTGGAACATGCCGGCGATGACGTCGCGGTAGAGACGACTGAGCTCGTGTCGCGAGAAGTAGGCCGAGCCTCCTGCGACCAGGAGGGCGTCGTCGACCACCGCCTTCGCCGACGTGACCGCGCGGTGCTTGATCCCGGCCAGCAGCGAGAACCACCGCGCACCGTGATCGACGAGGTCGTCGACGTCGCGCGCGAGGGCGGCGAGCTGCGGCGGCAGGGCCTCGTAGGCCAGCGCCATGTCGGCCACGCGCCACCGGATGTCGGGATCGTTCGCGTACGTGGTGCCGGTCTTCTTCGATCGTCGGGAGGTCGCGGCCTCGACCGCGAGGTCGAGCGCGCGGCGGGCGATGCCGGTGTACACCGACGCCAACAGGATCTCGAAGACGGCGAAGATGCCGAACACGAGCGGGTCGGGCTGGGGCCCCGGGTCGATGCGCCGCACGATGCGATCCGCCCCGGCGTGGGCGCCGTGCAGTTCGGTGGTGCGACTCTGCGTGCCGCGCATGCCGAGGGTGTCCCAATCGTCGCGGCTGACGACGGCGTCGTCGCGCTCGAGGAAGGCGAAGACCATCTTCGGCGCGTCGGGCGAGGTGGTGTCGAGTCCGTGCACGCCCAGGTGGTCCCAGGCCGGTGAGAGCGAGGTGAAGATCTTCGTGCCCGTGAACGCGTACCCGCCTCGGCCGTCGGGGCAGGCGTCGGTGTCGCTGCCGAACAGCACGAGGTCGTTGCCGGCCTCGCTGATGCCGAACGCGAACACCTCGCCCGCGGCGGCGCCGCGCTGCACGAACTCGAGGTCGTCGATGCCGCGGTCGCGCAGCACCTTGGCGACGCCTGTCCACACGAGGTGCATGTTGACGGCGAGGGCGGTCGCGGGCGCGGCTCCCGCGAGCCGCTGCTGCAGCACCGAGACCTCGGCGAGGTTGAGACCGGCGCCACCCAGATCGGTGGGGACGAGGATGCCGAGGTACCCGGCCGCGCGCAGCTCATCGAGATCGTCGTGCGGGAACGTGTTCTCGCGGTCGTGCACCGCCGCCCGCTCGCGGATGCGCGCCAGCAGGTCGTCGGGCAGGTATCGAGCCGGATCGAACGAGGTCATGGCATCCATTCTGCTCGGGGCGGCCGACATCGCGGGCGGGGATGGCGTCGGCGCCGGAAATCGGCCCGGCCTCGGCGCGCGCGACGGCCCCAGAATGGAGCCATGATCTCGACCGAGACGGCTCTGGCCCTGCGCGAGGCGGGCCTGGTGTGGCATCCGCGCTCCGGCGATCGTTTCCAGCTCGACGAACCCGAGTTCGACGCCGACGTGTTCACGGTCAGCGAGATGACCGTCGAGCCCCGCGACGAACCGACCGGGCGCATCCTCGCCTTCAACGGCACGACCGAATGGGCGCTGGACTCCGTCGCGACCGAGGACGCGCTCTGGCTGCCGTCGGAGTCGCAGTTGCGCGAGCTGCTGCGGGCGACCTTCCGGTCGTTGCGCCGGCTGTCGGACACCTACGAGGTCGAGATCTCGATCGCCGGCGCCACCCTCGTCTTCGACCACCCCGAGCCGGCCGACGCCTACGCGCTCGCCGTGCTGGAGCTGCTGCGCCGCACGCACTGACGCCCGAGCGGTGAGCCGAAGGGATGCCGGGGATCCGGCATCCCGTTCAGGTGATCGTCTCGACGGGCTCGGTGTCGGGGATGGGGCTGGAGTCGCGGTGGCGCAGGTCGGGGAAGCCGCGCACGAACGTCGCCGCGACGATGAAACCGGCCACGGCGAACGCGGCAGCGGCGATGTACGCGCCCTGCGCGCCGATGCCGTCGACCAGGAAGCCCGCCACGGCGGAGCCCGCGGCCGCGCCGATGAGCTGGCCGGTGCTGATCCAGCCGTACGCCTCGGCCGTCTCGCTGAAGCGGACGCTCGCCGAGGTCATCGCGAACATCACCGCCAGTGCCGGGGCGATGCCGGCGCCGGCGACCAGCAGCGTCGCGCCCAGCCACCAGGCGTTCAGCGACACGATCGTGAGCGACAGACCGATCGCCACGATCGCCAGGCGTCGGGCCATGGCCCACGGGCCGATGGGGAGGTGTCCGAACGACAGCCCGCCGGCGAGGCTGCCGACGGCGAAGACCGCGAGGATGAGGCCCGCCTCGAGGCCGCCGTGGTCGAAGGTGGACACGACCCCGGCCTCGACGGCGGCGCACGCCCCGATGAGAAGGAACCCGGTCGCGGTGGCGAGGATCACCGGTGGCTTGGTGAGCACGCGGCCGAGGCCGCGGCGGCTGCGCGGGATGCGCACGCGCCCGACCTCGGGACTGAGGATGAACCATGCCCCGCCGCCCAGCAGGATGACGACGACGAGCAGCAGGCCGGGCACGGTGCCGACCTGCGTGGCGACCAGGGTGATGAGCACGGGAGCGAGCACCCAGATGATCTCTTGCAGCGATGCGTCGAGCGAGTACAGGGGTGTGAGCTGCTTCGAGTTGACCATCTTGGGGTAGATGGTGCGCACGGCCGACTGGATGGGCGGGGTGGAGAGACCGGCCACGAGACCCAGGGCCATGTAGAGGGGGAGCGGCATCTCGACCAGGGCGAGCGCGGCGATCGCCGTAGCGCAGGCCAGCAGCGTCACGGTCAGGACCCGGCGCATGCCCCAGATGCCCATCCACCGGCTCGTGACCGGGCCGGCCACGGCCTGACCGATGCTGGTGGCGGCGAGAACCAAGCCCGCGGCGCCGTAGGAGCCGGTCACGTGCTCGATGTGCAGCAGCACGGCGAGGCTCGTCATGCCGTTGGGGAAGCGCGCCGTCAACTGTGCGGCGATGATGCGACCCACGCCGGGGGTCTGGAGGAGTTCGCGGTAGCCGGCCACGGCTCCACGCTATCTCTCCCCTCCGACATGGCGGATCGGATGCCGGGACGGATGCCGCGGGCGGCGAGGCGCGACACGCCGCGACACGCCGGGGGAGGTTGTCCACGCCCTGTGCGATGTCGGAACCCCCGTCTAGCGTCCGATCTGTGGACAGATGCCGGACGGGCTCGTCGGAACCGCGGAATCGCGGGGCTCGCGAGGCCCGAGCGATCGGGGAGGGCTGTGGATGAAATCGTGGACAACCTGTGTTGTACATGGGGAGAGACGGTGGAAAATGACACTCGTGTAACTACTACCCCTTGTGGTGACTCCCGATGTCGGCACCCATATGTAGTATTGAGGTCCCGGCGAGCACTGCTTGCCCGGGCGATGATTTTTCAGGGGAAGAGAGAGAACATGGCGATCACGGTCTACACCAAGCCGTCCTGCGTCCAGTGCACCGCGACCTACCGTGCGCTCGACTCGAAGGGCATCGAATACAACGTGCTCGACCTGTCGGAAGACCCGTCGGCGCTCGAGCAGGTCAAGTCGCTCGGCTACCTGCAGGCGCCCGTCGTCATCACCGACGAGGACCACTGGTCGGGCTTCCGCCCCGACAAGATCGACGAGCTCGCGTCGCGTCTCGCCTGATCCGACGACAGGCTCACAGACCCCCGTCATGAGCGCTGTCATGTCGGCGACCGAGGCCCCGCTGCTGGTCTACTTCTCGAGCGTGTCCGGCAACACCGCGCGTTTCATCGAGAAGCTCGGCAAACGGGCCGTCCGCATTCCGGTGCGACCGACCGACCCGCCCCTCCACGTCGACGAACCCTTCGTGCTGGTCACCCCCACCTATGGCGGGGGTGCCGGCCGGGGTGTCGAGAAGGGTGCCGTCCCCAAGCAGGTCATCCGGTTCCTCAACGAGGAACGGAACCGACGCAACATCCGCGGAGTGATCTCCGCGGGCAACACGAATTTCGGCGATGCCTTCTGCCTCGCCGGAGACATCATCAGCCGCAAGTGCGCCGTGCCGCACCTGTACCGGCTGGAAGTATTCGGCACGCCCGACGACGTCGCGCGGGTCACCGAGGGATTGGAACGATGGTGGAAGTTGAGCTGACCGACGTGGACTTCAAGACCGAAGCGCGTTTCGAGGGCCTGGATTACCACGCCCTGAACGCGATGCTGAATCTGTACGACGCCGACGGCAAGATCCAGTTCGACGCCGACAAGCGGGCCGCGCGGGAGTACTTCCTGCAGCACGTCAACCAGAACACGGTGTTCTTCCACTCGCTCAAGGAGCGCCTCGACTACCTCGTCGAGAAGGAGTACTACGAGCCCACCGTGCTCGAGAAGTACTCGATGGAGTTCATCCAGGAGCTCAATGACCGCGCGTACGGCGCGAAGTTCCGCTTCGAGACCTTCCTCGGCGCGTTCAAGTACTACACGAGCTACACGCTGAAGACCTTCGACGGCAAGCGCTACCTCGAGCGCTTCGAGGACCGCGTCGTCATGACCGCCCTCGCCCTGGCCGACGGCGACCCGCGCCTCGCGGTGCAGCTCGTCGACGAGATCATCTCGGGCCGCTTCCAGCCCGCGACCCCGACGTTCCTCAACGCGGGCAAGGCCCAGCGCGGCGAGCTCGTCTCGTGCTTCCTGCTGCGCATCGAAGACAACATGGAATCGATCGCCCGCGGCATCAACTCCGCGTTGCAGCTGTCGAAGCGCGGCGGCGGCGTGGCCCTGCTGCTGTCGAACATCCGCGAGTCGGGTGCGCCGATCAAGCAGATCGAGAACCAGTCCTCGGGCATCATCCCCGTCATGAAGCTCCTCGAAGACAGCTTCAGCTACGCCAACCAGCTCGGCGCCCGTCAGGGTGCCGGTGCGGTGTACCTCAACGCCCACCACCCCGACATCCTGCGCTTCCTCGACACCAAGCGCGAGAACGCCGACGAGAAGATCCGTATCAAGACGCTGTCGCTGGGTGTCGTCATCCCCGACATCACGTTCGAGCTCGCCAAGAACGGCGAAGACATGTACCTCTTCTCGCCGTACGACGTCGAGAAGGTCTACGGCAAGCCGTTCGGCGACATCTCGGTCACCGAGAAGTACCGCGAGATGGTCGACGACCCGCGCATCAAGAAGACGAAGATCAACGCGCGCGAGTTCTTCCAGACCCTCGCCGAGATCCAGTTCGAGTCGGGCTACCCGTACATCATGTTCGAAGACACGGTCAACAAGGCGAACCCCATCGCCGGCCGCATCAACATGTCGAACCTGTGCTCGGAGATCCTCCAGGTCAACACGCCGACGACGTACAACGAAGACCTCTCGTACGCCGAGATCGGCAAAGACATCAGCTGCAACCTCGGCTCGATGAACATCGCCCTGGCGATGGACGGCGGCGACCTGGGCCTCACGGTCGAGACCGCGATCCGCGCCCTCACCGCGGTGAGCGACCAGAGCCACATCGCCTCGGTCCGCTCGATCGAAGACGGTAACGACCGCTCGCACGCCATCGGCCTCGGCCAGATGAACCTGCACGGCTACCTCGCACGCGAGCACGTGCACTACGGCTCCGAAGAGGGCATCGACTTCACGAACATCTACTTCTACACGGTGCTCTTCCACGCCCTCCGGGCCTCGAACCGCCTCGCGATCGAGCGCGGCGTGGCCTTCGACGGCTTCGAGAACTCCACCTACGCGTCGGGGGCGTTCTTCGACAAGTACACCGAGCAGGTGTGGGCCCCGCAGACCGAGAAGACGAAGGAGCTGTTCGCCGGCATCCAGATCCCCACGCAGGACGACTGGCGCGAGCTGAAGTCCTCGGTGCAGGCCCACGGCATCTACAACCAGAACCTGCAGGCCGTGCCCCCGACCGGCTCGATCTCGTACATCAACAACTCGACGAGCTCGATCCACCCGATCGCGTCGAAGATCGAGATCCGCAAGGAAGGCAAGCTCGGCCGCGTCTACTACCCGGCTCCGTTCATGACGAACGAGAACCTGGAGTACTACCAGGACGCGTACGAGATCGGCTACGAGAAGGTCATCGACACGTACGCCGCCGCCACGCAGCACGTCGACCAGGGTCTGTCGCTCACGCTGTTCTTCAAGGACACCGTCACCACGCGCGACATCAACAAAGCCCAGATCTACGCGTGGAAGAAGGGCATCAAGACCATCTACTACATTCGCCTCCGTCAGCTGGCGCTCGAGGGCACCGACATGACCGAGTGCGTCTCGTGCATGCTTTGATCCGCTGATCCCGACGATTCCGACAAAGGACACTCATGGCTGAGAAGCTGCAGCTGCTGAATCACGTGCAGGCCATCAACTGGAACCGCATCCAAGACGACAAAGACCTCGAGGTCTGGAACCGTCTGGTGAACAACTTCTGGCTCCCCGAGAAGGTGCCGCTGTCCAACGACATCCAGTCGTGGAACACGCTCACCCCCGAGGAGCAGACGCTCACGATGCGCGTGTTCACGGGGCTCACGCTCCTCGACACGATCCAGGGCACGGTCGGGGCGGTCTCGCTCATCCCCGACGCGATCACCCCGCACGAGGAAGCCGTCTACACGAACATCGCGTTCATGGAGTCGGTGCACGCCAAGAGCTACTCGTCGATCTTCTCGACGCTGTGCTCGACGAAGGAGATCGACGAGGCGTTCCGCTGGTCGACCGAGAACGAGTTCCTTCAGAAGAAGGCACGCATCGTCATGGACTACTACCGAGGTGATGACCCGCTCAAGCGCAAGGTCGCCTCGACGCTGCTGGAATCGTTCCTGTTCTACTCAGGCTTCTACCTGCCGATGCACTGGTCGAGCCGTGCCAAGCTCACCAACACGGCCGACCTCATTCGGCTCATCATCCGCGACGAGGCCGTGCACGGGTACTACATCGGCTACAAGTTCCAGCGCGGTCTCGAAACGGTCGATGAGGCGCGTCGCCAGGACATCAAGGACTACACGTTCTCGTTGCTGTACGAACTGTACGACAACGAGGTGGGCTACACCCAGAGCCTGTACGACTCGGTCGGCCTGAGCGAAGACGTCAAGAAGTTCCTGCACTACAACGCCAACAAGGCGCTGATGAACCTCGGCTACGAGGCGATGTTCCCGTCGTCGGTGACGAACGTGAACCCGGCGATCCTGTCGGCCCTGTCGCCCAACGCCGACGAGAACCACGACTTCTTCAGCGGGTCGGGTTCGTCGTACGTCATCGGCAAGGCCGAGGCGACGGAAGACGACGACTGGGACTTCTGAACCGGACTACCGCCGCACGACGCGAACGGTGCGGCGGTAGGAGCCCCCGCTTGATCGACCCGAAAGATCGATCAAGCGGGGGCTTCTTCTTGTCCCCGGTCCATCTGTCGCAGCGACACCAGGAAGGTCGTCCACCACGCGACCGCCTGCAGCGCCCCGCCGATGACGGCCGCGAGGACCGCACCGAAAGCGCCGCCCTGCCACGCGCCGTAGACGACCGCGGCGATGATGACCGGCGCCGTGGACCACCGCAGAATCAGGCTCCTGCGCGCCAACTGCAGGGCACGCAGACCGGATGTGGCGCCGTACGACACGTTCGACGCGAGCAGCTGAAGGATCAGCACGGGCAGGAGCGCCGCTCCGACGTCCCACGATGCGCCCAGCGCCGCCTCTCCCACCGAGGCGGGAATCGTCAGCACGACGGCGCCATAGGCGAGGGTCGCGCCCGAGAGGATCGCAGAGACCATCACGGAGCGATTCCGCAGCCGGTCGAATCTCCCACTCCGGGCAAGGCGCGACAGAGCGGGCAGCGCGACCACCGCGAACCCCATGGTGAAGATGCTGAGGGGGCCGAGGACGACCTGGCCACCACGTATCGCTCCCGACGCGGTCAAGCCGGCGAAGATCACGCTGAAGAAGACGACGCTCTGCTGGACTCCCGAGATCGCGAGGTACTCGGCGGCGAACCGGCCGGACAGGTCGCGATTCTCGCGCAACCACCGCACCCCGGTCAGCGGTCCGGGCAGCGATCCCTGCGAGATGACGACGAACGCGAGAGCGCACGCGCTCCCCACGACCCATGACAAGACGATCGTGGGCGCAGACCAGAGCTCGACGCTCCACAGGACGACGAGCAGCGCACCCTGGGAGCCGATCCAGATGGCATCGATGGCGAACGCCCGTGACGGCCTGCTGCGGGCGAACTCCGTGTACCGGGCGGCATCCACGAGCATGAGCACGGGGAATCCGACCGCCATGAGAGCCAGGGTCGTCCAGAACGCCGGGATCACCAGGGCGAGCGCACCCACGGCGACGGCACCGGCGAGACCGATCACCCACCCCGACGCGATCGCGGCGGATGCTCCGCCACGGGAGTCGTCGTCGCTGAAGCGGATGAGGGTGGGCTCCCCGGTGACGGCCCGAGACAGTCCCAGACCGAGCTGATAGATCGCGAACGCCAGAGCGAACGCGCCGAACTCGGCCTCCCCGGCGGATCGGGCGACGAGCACGGAGAGGAAGAGGTTCGACAGACTCGAAAGCGCCTGATCCGCGGACGACCAGAACAGTCTGGTCATCCGCGACGAGCCCGGCGTCACCGGATGAGGGAGTGCACGAACTCGGCCGGTGACGATGCTCCCGCGCGAACGTGCTCCAGCCGGTCGTCGTCGACAGTCGCTCCGATCGCGTCGGCTCCCACTCGCTCGCCCCACGCGCCGTCCACCTGCTCGATGGGCGTGACGAACGCGGTGGCCCCCAGACTGCCGAAGAGGTCGATCGTCTTGGTCTCGTACGCGATCGCCACGACCGGCGTCGCGGCGAGGAGGCTGAGGATGGCGAAGTGCATTCTCGTGGCGACCACCAGGTCGGCGGATCGGATCATCTCGAAGAGCTCCGCCGGGGTGTGGAACCGCTCATCGATCGTCACGGGAAGACCGTCGAAGATGCGACGTGCCGTCGCCGCGTCGTCCACCGCGTAGCCCGGGACGCCCTGGCATGTCGAAAGAGCGACGCAGTTCCACCCCGCCGCGGTGAGCGTCTCGGCGACCGTGCGCATGCCCGCTTCGTATTCCCCGAAGTCCAGGGAGCCGCCTTCGACCCCCTGCCCCCAGTTCCGGACGGAGAGGTACGCCGTCCGCGATCGGTTGGCGGGGCGTTCCCGGCGCTCGAGCGTCATACCGAACACCGTATCGGGGAGGACGGCGTGCACGGCGGGGAGGGGCGCGACCCGCTCCCAGGCTTGCCGGGAACGGTCGTCCCGGAAATAGACGGCGTCGACGTGCGGAGCGAGCCGGCGCAGCGCGCGTGCTGCGGCGGCATCGACGAACGGCCCCATGGACTGCGTCCACAAGACGATGGGTTTGCCCATGGCGCGAGCCACCAGGAGTTCCCGGACACGGTGGCCGAAGCGATAGTGATCGACGAGGTAGGTGCCGCCGCTGCTCACCACGACGTCGGCTTCACTGATCACCCGCAGGGCCTTCGAGAACTCCGAGTTTCTCACCGGCCCCTGGAGGGCGAACGTGCGCAGAGCCGACGAGCGGATCAGGAGTTCCAGAGCCGCGCCCCGCAGGAAGTTCGAGAGACGGCGGATCGGCATGGGCCGCGAGGCCGACCTCGACATCTGCTGCTCGATGTTCCATTCCGGGTACAGGTCGATGGTCGTCGGTGCCGCCCCGTCCAGGGCCGTGACTTCGATGTCGTCGGAAGCGCGGGCGGAGCACGCCTCGACGATCGACTGATAGATGGCGGCATCGCCGGCGTTGCTCAGGACGGTGTTGGTGACTGCGATTTTCACGAGCGCCTCTCCGGGGGTGTGACTGCCGAGGCTCGAGGGCCGCGGAGCAGTGTCGGTCTCTGCCTCGCGCACGCGCACGAGGCAGCGTGACGCGAAGCCGCAACGTTCCGCGACGAGCTCAGGTGAGTCGTTGCAGAGCGGCGCGAATCGGTGCAGCGTAGGAGGCCCGGGTGACGCGCGGGCATACGGCGATCAACGATCAGGGGTCGCGGCGGTGTCGTCGACCGATCGGCGGGGCGAGACCCCTTACAGCGGAACGGACTCCACCACGCGCTCCGCAACGTCGGCCCGCCGGCCGGCTCCACCGATCCGCCGCAGACGCCCACGAAGGCCTCGGCTCCCGCCGCCGTGCGAGCTCGGGCGCAGCCCCGCCGCCGCGACGGCGAGCACCGAGGTCACGATCAGCGCGAACGCGGGCGCGACAGTGGTCCAGGGGGCGCGTTCGACGTAGTCGATCCCCTCCGACAGCAGCAGGCCCCACTCCGGTTGCGGCGGTTGCGCGCCGAGACCGAGGAAGCCCAGTGCCGCGAGGGCGAGCGCCACCCCGGGCAGGCGCAGCATGCCGTGCCGCAGGAGCGGGGGCAGGGCGGCGGGAACGACGTGCCGCAGCCAGATCTCCCCCCGCGGCACGCCGGCCACCGGCATCCATTTCACGTGCGGTGCCGCCCATGCCTCGTCGATCAACGCCGCGGCATGCGTCGTGAGCGGCGGCCAGGTGACCCAGAGCACGGCCAGTGCCGCGCCTCCCACCGAGGGACCCATCAGCGCGGCGACGATGACGCCGGCGAGGATCGGCGGGGTGGCGTTGGCGATCTCCGCCGGTCCACGGGCGATCTCACCGGCCACCGCGAGGAGCAGGGCGATCACGATCGCGATCGCCACGATGCCGAGAGAGGGCAGGAGCGTGCCGAGCGTGCCGTGCGCGACGCGGGCGAGAAGGTCGCGTCCGCTCGCGTCCGCTCCGAACGGCAGCGCGAGACTCGGCGGGCTCAGGCGCGGGTGCGACAGCGCGTAGGGGTTCCGAGGCAGCCCGGTCACGAAGATGAGCCCCAGGATGCCGATCGACACGGCGACCGTGATCCGGGCGGCACGTGCGTCTGCGCGGACTTCCGGCGGGGGAGGGAGCGCGCCCGCCGGAAGCTTTCCGCCGCGCAGCGCGCGACGCGCGAGCCCCGCGAGCAGGCCCACGGCGACCGCGGCGACCGCCATGAGCAGCACGCCCGCCTGGAGGGCAGGGAGGTCCTGCGCGTTCGCCGCGCCGAGCAGGTAGCGTCCGAGGCCCGGGATCGCGAAGACCTGTTCGACGGCGACCGCGCCGCCGAGCAGGCCGATCGTCACGAGGCCGGCCTGATCGACGACCGCCGCGCCCGCGCGACGCAACACTCCCGCGATCAGCACGCGGCCCGGTGCTCCGGCGAGCCGCCAGAGCTCGACCCATCGCTCCTCCGCCACACCGGTCACCGCGTCTGCGAGGAGCCGCCCGAGTAGACCGCCGGCCGGGATGCCGAGGGCGAGAGCGGGCAGCACCGCGGTGTCGAGCCCACTCCAGCCGTACGGCGGGAACCACCGCAGCTGCACCGCCACGACGACCAGCAGCGCGCTGGCCAGGAGGAACTCCGGTAGCGCGGTCAGCGCGACACCGACCGGCCCCGACCCGCGCGGCGGGCGGTCGCGCAGCACGCGCCGCAGCGCGGGAACGACGAGGGCGACGGCGATGACGACCGCGACGATCATCGCGAAGGCCGTCAGCGTCATCGAGACCCCCAGCGCATGCCAGACGCCCGGGCCGATCTCGCCGCCGCTCACCCACGACCGCCCCAGATCGCCTCGCAGCACGTGACTCCACCACCGCAGGCTCGTGGCGACGGGGCCGCCGTCGAGTCCCAGCTCCGCGCGGATGGCATCCAGGGCCTCGGGGGTGGGCTCGAGCTCGGCGTATCGCGCGCGCAGGATGGACGCGGCGGGATCGCGCTGCGACAGCCAGGGCAGAGCCCCGGCCACCACGAGCAGCGCGATCCCGCTGATCACGCGCGAGAGCAATCCGGCGACGTGACTGTGGCGCATGCCTCAGTCCGCGAGGTGGGTCTTCGCCGTGACCAGCAGGCGCTCGCGCGGGTCGCGCGCCGCATCGACGACGGTGGCCGACTCGCCCTGGATCACGCGCTCGTGCAGCAGCGGCACCGCGGCATCCGTCGCGAGCACCCGAGCTTCGGCCGCCATCGTCGCGCGCTGGCGATCGGTTCCGGCATCGGTCTTCGCGGCCGCCGAGATGGCGTCATCGACCGCGGGCACGCACAGCTGCGAGATCGAGAAGCCGCCCGTGCAGGTGAAGTCCGAGGCGAGGTAGGCGACGGGGTCGCCCGAGTCGAGGACGGTGGCGCGCGACAGGATGAACGCGTCGAACTTGCCGTCGAGGGCATCGGCCTCGATGAACTGGTATTCGCGCACGTCTTGCTGCACCACGAACCCCGCGGCCTCGAGCTGTTGCTCGAGGATCACCGCCACCTCGGGCAGCTCGGCGCGGTCGGTGAAGGTTCCGAGCGTGATCGGGATGCCGGACACCGCCGCCGGGGCCGGACGCGCCGCCAGCACCTCGGTGTAGCCCGGTTCGCTGCGGTACGCGGCAGCCCAGGGGAGAGCGGGACCGAGCAGGCCCGCGGCGATGTCGGCGCGTCCCTCGTACACCGACGACACGATGGCGGCGCGGTCGATGGCCGCGCGGGCGGCCGCGCGGACCGCGGGGTCGGCGAACGGGCCGCTCTCGGCGTTCAGGTACAGCGTGTTGGTGCGCGGCATCGCCACCTCGTGCAGAAGCTCGTCGTCGACGGTGGCGGCCTGACCGGCCGGGACGGCCTCGACGATGTCGGCATCGCCGGTGCGCAGCGCCGCGGCCCGTGCGGTGCCGTCGGGCACGAAGCGCACGTCGATTCCCGCGGCGAGAGCCGTGTCGCCCCAGTAGCCGTCGTATCGATCGAGGGTGGCGCCGACGATGCCGTCGACCGCGGTCAGTTCGAACGGACCGGTGCCGGTGCCGACCGGGCTGACGCCGGTGTCGGAGTACGCGTCGTCGTCGAGGATCGCCAACTGCGGGCTCGACAGGCGGTTGGGCAGCAGCGGGTCGGCGACGGCGGTCGTGACGACGACGGCGTCGCCGTCGGCGGTGACCGTCATGTCGACGCCGTTGAGGATGCGCGGTCGGGGGCTCGCGTCGATGGCGTGCTGCAGGGAGTTCACGACGGACGCGGCGGTGAGCGCGTCGCCGTTGTGGAACGTCACGCCGGAGCGGACCTCGAATCTCCAGGTCGTGTCGTCGACCCGTTCCCATCCGGTCGCGAGCGCCGGTTCGGGCGTGCCGTCGGGGTCGAGGACCACGAGTGTCTCGGCCGTTGACCAGCGCGACAGCTTGAACGCATCGTCGCTCAGGGGGCTCAGGCCCGAGCGCGGTGGCTGGAGCATCGCCACCGAGATGCGCTCGTCGCCGGGCGTCGCGGCGCCCGTGGAGACGCCGGATGAGAAGCACCCGCTCAGCAGGGGGAGCGCGGCGGGCACCAGGGCGAGGGCGAGCAGGCGGCGGCGGGCGTGTCGGGATGCCGTCATGGATTTTCCTTTCGAGGGAGGGAAGGGGCGCCGTCGAACGGCGCGGCGTCAGGCCGCTGCGGGAGCGGTGAGCGTGAGGGTGCGATCGCAGCGCGAGGCGACGGCGGGATCGTGCGTGACGAGCAGGAGTGCGAGTCCCGTGGAGCGGGCCAGCTCGACGAGGGCGCGCGAGACGTCTGCGGCGCGGCGGGGGTCGAGGGCGCTCGTGGGTTCGTCGGCCACGAGCACGACGGGGTCGACGGCGAGGGCGCGCGCGATCGCGGCGCGTTGCGCCTGCCCGCCCGACACCTCGGCGGGTCGGCGAGCGAGAAGGCCGTGATCGAGCGAGGCGAGGTCGCAGGCTCGATGAATCGCTCGGTCCACGCTCGCCCGGTCGGTCATGCCGGTGAGCCGGTGCACCGCGTCGGCCATGGATCGGCGCAGTGTCCAGCCCGGGACGAAGGCCGCCGCGGCGTCTTGCGCGACCCCCTGGACGAGGTGGCGATGCTCTCGCCCCGCCGTGTGCCGGGGACTGCACCACGCGGTGCCGTCGACGCTCACCGTTCCCGTGCGCGGTCGCCGCAGCGCCAGCACGATCTCGGCGAGTGTCGATTTGCCCGCGCCCGAGCGACCCACCACCGCGAGCGACTCGCCCGAGCGGATCGCGAGGTCGGTGGGGGTGAGGATGGTCCGGGTCGATCGTCCGCGACCGTGTGCGGCGCTCACCCCGGCCACGGTCAGCGCGGCGGGCATCACGACGGCTGCCGATCGAGCACGATGCCGGCCTCGACCCGCACCCGCGTCGCGCCCAGCGCGACCGCGACCTGCGGGTCGTGCGTGGACAGCACCAGGGCCTGCGTCGGCGCGAGGACGCGTGCCAGCACACCGAGGATCAGGTCGCGGGTCTCGTGGTCGAGGGCGCTGGTGGGTTCGTCGGCGATGACGATCGGCGCTTCCGACAGCACGGCGAGCGCGATCGCCGCCCGTTGCGCCTGTCCTCCCGAGAGTTCGGCCGGCCGGCGGGCCCCGATCCGCGCCGCGTCGAGGCCCACCGCAGCGAGGACTTCTCGCGTCTTCTCGCGGGACGAGCGGGTGACGCCGCTCAACTGCCGCTCGATCGGCACGAGCGGGTGCAGCGCATCGAGGCCGCGCTGGGGGATGGTGGCGATGCGGCCCGGGTGACCGAGACGGCGGCCGGTCTCGGTCAATCCGGCGGGGAGGCGGCCGGCGAGCACGCGCAGCAGCAGCGTCTTGCCGGCGCCGGAGGGGCCTGTCACGGCGAGACGATCTCCCGCGTGCACCGAGAGCTCGTCGACGCGCAGGAGCTCTCGTCCGTCGTGGCGGCGCACGACGATCCCGAACAGCCCCACGATCGGTTCGGTGGCGGGAGCGGAGAGAAGGCGAGCGGGAGATCGCGGGGGGAGCGCGGTGTGCATACTGATAATCATTCTCATACAGAATTCCGCACCAACCCAAATCCGCGCGCGCTCTCGGCGTCATCGCGTCTCGTCACGCGAGCGGCCACAGGCCCCCAGGTGAGGGACCGGGGGACTCAGTCCGGCCACTCCCGGTTCTCGAGGCGCCCGAACAGCACCTCGACCGCCGAGCCCTCCATGCCCCGCACCCATCGCTGCGTGCGGGAGTCGCCCGACGACACCGTGCGGCCGCGCTCGCCGCGCTCGAGTCGCACCTCGATGCGCGCGCTCTGCACCGACACCCCGCGCAGCACGCCCGCCGCGATCATGGCCGCAAGCGGATCGTGCAGGGCGCAGCGACGATCGGGGAACACCCGGCCGGCGTAGAAGTCGAGGTACTGCGGCAGCATGCGCGCCAAGGCGCGCGGCACGGCTCCCCGGATCGCCTCGAGGCGCACCAGGTCGGCGGCGTCCAGGGTCTGCGTCATCGTGACATCGAGGGGCACGACGGTGGTGTCCCACGGCTGCGCGAACACGACGGCCGCGGCCTCGGGATCGTTGTGAATGTTGGCCTCGGCCCAGGCGGTGACATTGCCCGAGTGGGCGAAGGCTCCTCCCATCACCACGAGCCGATCGAGCGATGCGACCCCGGGCGTCTCGGCGTACGCGGCGAGGTTCGTGAGGGGGCCGAGGGCCAGGACGGTGAGATCGGGATGCCGGGATGCCAGGTGGTCGATGAGGTCGACGGCGGCACGGGCGTCGTGCGTGCGGGCGACCGGGGTCAGCCCGATCCCGCCCACGCCGTCGTCGCCGTGCACGTGCGCAGCGCCACCGGCGTACGCCCGTTCGCGGAAGTCGTGCGCGCCGACCGCGACCGGGATGTCGTGGATGCCGGCCAGCTCGAGCAGCGAGAGGGTGTTCGCGGCGGCGCGGGCGGCATCCGTGTTCCCGGAGACCGTCGTGATGCCGACGACCTCGACCGCGGGCTCGGCCCACAGATAGGCGAGGGCGAGGGCGTCGTCGATGCCGGTGTCGCAATCGACGAGGATCGGCCGCCGGTTCATGCCGGAACCCCGTACGCATCGAGCGGCGAAAGCGCCGGCTGTGAGGCGGCGTCGGCGACCGCAGCCGCCCCCACAGCGCACGCGCGCGACAGGGCGAGAGCCGGCTCGTCGCCGCGCAGCAGGCCCGTCACGACAGCGGCGCAGAACGCGTCACCGGCGCCGACGGTGTTGCGCACTTCGGTCGCGACTGCGGGAGCGGATGCCACGAGCTCACCCCGGCGATACAGTCGGGCGCCTGCGGCACCGAGCGTGACGCACAAGAGCGCCGCGTCGTGCACTTCGGGCAGCTGTGCGTACTCGGTCTCGTTCACGATCACCAGGTCGCACCGCTCGAGCACGCCCGTGGGCAGCGGGCGGGCGGGGGCGGCGTTGAGGGCGAGGAAGCCCGCTGCGGACGCCGCGGCCGAGACCACGGCATCCGACACCTCCAGCTGCACCAGCACGGCGGCGCCGGCGGCGATGCCGAGGGCGGCGGGATCGATGGCCGCGTTCGCTCCGGCGCAGACGACGATCGAGTTCTCGCCCGTCGCGTCGACGACGATCAGGGCGGTGCCCGTGGCCGCGTCGGCGGTCTGCACGCCGGTCGCGTCGACGCCGATGCCGGCGAGCTGCGCACGGATACCGCGGCCGTCGGGATCGTCGCCCACGGCGCCGACCAGTCGCACCCGGGCACCCAGTCGGGCCGCCGCGACGGCTTGATTGGCGCCCTTTCCGCCGGGGCCGCGCTGCAGCACCCCGTCGGCGACGGTCTCGCCCGCCGCGGGGGCACGTTCGACGCGCGCGGTGAGGTCGACGTTGATCGCGCCGACGACGGTGAGCGAGGGAACGGGGGCCACGATCATCCACCCTGGCACGCTTCGTCCCACCGTCGAGGTGCGACACGTTGCGGGGATGCTCGCGAGGGGCCGGCTCCTCCGCGACGATGGCTTCATGACCGCGGAACTTCGTGACGACCACCTCGCGAGCGGCGACGCCGCGCGCCGGGAGACCCCCTCGTTCGACGAGGCGCTGCGCGCGGTGGCGGAGGCCCTGGATGCCATGGGGCACGGCGACCCGCTCCCGTTCGCGGCCCTGTGGACGACGACCGACGACGCCACCCTGATGGGCGGATTCGGCACCCGTGCCACCACGGCCGCCGACGTGCGGGCGACGCTGGAGGTCGTGGCGCGTCGTTTCGCCGGGGGAGCGCTGGTGCCGGAGTACGACCGCGTGCTCGTCGGTGACGGCTGGGCGCTCACGGCGGGACGCGAACGCGGCGTGCTGTCGGTGGACGGTGCGGCCGCCGCACCTTTCGTCGTGCGCGTCACGCACGTGTGGCGGCACGAGCCGGGCGGATGGCGGATCGTGCACCGCCACGGCGATCACACCCTCACCTTGTCGTGAGCTCGGGGCGCGTCAGGCCGAGCGACGGCGCAGCGCTGCCGACACGATCGCCACGATCGTTCCGACCGCCACGCCGATGACCGTCTCGACCACCCGGTCACGCAGCAGCAGCTCGGTGCCTACGGGTGACGCCAGCGACACCATGAGCAGTGCCAGCGGTGTGACGAAGATCATGGCGATGCCGTAGTTGCGGCCGACGTACAGCTCCGCCCCGGCCTGCAGCGCGACCGCCACCACGATCACGAGCCACGGGGGCAGATGCAGCACGAGCAGTCCCGCCGCGATGAGCACACCCAGGAGCGTTCCGACGAGGCGTTGGACCCCGCGGATGAGGCGGGCGCTCACGTGGGCCCCGCCGACGGCGGCGACCGCGCCGACCATGGCCCAGTACCAGTGCGTGCCGACCAGGAGCACGCCGGCGATCCCCGCCAGCAGCGTGGCGACGCCGACGGTGACGGTCATCTCCCACGCCACGGCGCCGATGCGCGGCCGCGGACGGGCGGGACGATTCCAGGGGCGTCGCCGCACGAGGGCGATCCCCGCCGTGATCAGCAGGCTCCACACGACGCTCGCGCCACCGATCAGCAGCACGGTCGCGAACGATCCGGCGGTAGCGGGGAAGCTCGCGGTGGCACCCGCGGCGAACACCGCGAACAGTGCGCCGGGCGGATGCCAACGGTCCCGGTAGGCGAAGAGGGTGACGCCCGCGGCGAGAGCGGCGACGACCACGACACGGGCGAACACCGGGACCGACGACACCGACACAGCGGTGCCCACGAGCATCGCCGCCAGCAGCACGCCCCCGGCTGTCGCCTGCATCCGCAGGCGTGCTCGCGGCCCGTCGGCGCGTCCGTAGAGGGCGGCGAAGGCGCCGAAGCTGGCGTACACGGCGATGTCGAGCCGACCGAGCAGCAGCAGGATCAGCAGCGGCACGCCGACGCTGATCACGGCCCGAAGGGCCACGCGATGATCGCCCTGTCGTGGCCCCACGCGGACGACGCCGGTCCACACGCGCCCCCGGGATTCCGCCACCCGTCCAGCCTACGCGCAGGGGCCGCGGCGACTCGCGCCGGACACCGCCGCTGCTTTCGCGTTGGAGTTCCGCCCCCTCGCTCGGGGAGGAGGACCACCCGCTCGAGCGGGCGACGCACGTCGTTCGACGTCGAACGATGAAGGGATGCCTCGACACGCGGTTCCGTAGGGTGGAAAGCCCCGATTCCGCGAGGAGAGACGTGTTCCGCACGCCCCTGACCCTGTTCCGCACGCTCGCGATCGCCGAGGCGGTGTCGTGGACGGTCCTCATCGTCGGTCTCGTCGTGCGCGCGAGTACCGACCTGTCGGTCGCGGTCTCGATCGGTGGAGCCATCCACGGCTTCGTCTTCCTCGCGTACGGCGCGACGGCCGTGCTCGTCGCCCTCAACCAGCGGTGGGGAGCGGGACCGACCGCAGCGGCGATCGTCAGTGCCGTCATCCCGTACGCCAGCATCCCGGTCGAGATCTGGCTCCAGCGCAGCGCACGCCTGCGTGGCGCATGGCGGGTCGACGACAGCGGCGACCCGCGCGATCGGCGTGCGTTCGACCGTGTCCTGCGATTCTTCCTGCGGCGCCCCTGGGCGCTCGCCGGCGTCGTCGTGGTCGTGGTCGTGGTGGTGTTCGCGGCGTTGCTGACCCTGGGCCCTCCGGGCGGCAAGGGCTGACGGAGACCCGGGTGCGGGCGCGACGGAAACGGACCCGGCCCGGGAACGCTCCCTCAGCGTACGAAGATGCGGGCCAGCGCGGGCGTGACGGTGCAGGTCGTGCTGAACGTCTCGACGGTGCCGGAGAGCGCGACCTGCGCGCGCCCCGAGCCCACGAAGCGCACCACCTCGTCACGGGAGAGCCGACCGGCCGCGGAGTTTGCGACGTGGCGGACCTCTCCGGCCAGCCGGCCCATGATGGTGAGGTCGAGATCCACACCCGTGATCGGCCCCGTGCGCGAGGCGGCCCGCCATCCCACCGCCACGAGCCCGCCGCCGCGGCCCGTCACCGTGAGCGTGATCTCGCCGCCCAGCAGAGCCACGCCGACGAGGGCGGTGGTCGCGGGGCGCCGGCGCACGGCTGCTCCTTTCGGATGCCGAGAATCTACGCTCCGGGCGCGCGCCGCGCACTCATCGTTTCGTCGACACCGTGACCGTGAACTTGCGGTCCCGCGCCACCTGACGGGTAGGTCCGACGATCCGTTCGAGAGCGGGGCGGTACCGCAGGGCGGAGTTCCACACCGTCCACAGCTCGCCACCCGGCCGCAGGACGCGCGCGGCATCGGCGAACATGCGCGGAGCGAGCCGCTCGTCGATGGCGGCACCCGCGTGGAACGGCGGATTCAGCGCGATGAACGACGAACGGGCACCCGGTTGCGACGAGAGCACGTCGTCGCGCACCACCTCGACGCGGTCGGCCACCCCGTTCGCCTCCGCGGTCGCGCGCGCGGAGGCCACCGCGACCGCGGACTGATCGCTCGCCCGCACGCGAAGGGCCGGATGCCGCAGGGCCAGTGTCGCGGCCACGACGCCGGTGCCGCAGGCGAGGTCGACGGCGTCGCCACCGGCGGGCTCGGGCAGGTGCGCGAGGAGCAGGCGGGTGCCGATGTCGATCGAGGCCCCCGCGAAGGCTCCGCCGAAGGCCCGCACCTCGATGCCGTCGACGCGAGCGCTCGCCGGCTGCGGCTCGGCGCCGTCGTGGGGGCCTCGGGCGACCAGGACGCGGGACTTCTGCCGCGCGCGCGTCACGTCGACGCGATCGAAACGCTCGCGCAGCACGTCGTTCATCGTCACGCTCATGTGCTTGATACGGCCCCCGGCGAAGACCACGGCGTCGGGGTGCGCGTGCAGGGCGATGAGCCCGGCGATATCGCCGAGCGCCGCCAACGAGCGGGGCAGGCGCAGCAGCACGACGCGCGCACCCGCCAGCAGGTCGGCGCCGAGATCGTGCGACGTCGAGGCGTCGGCCAGGCCGGCATCGACCGCGTTCGCCTCCAGCGCCCGTTCCCTCAGCAGCTCGTCTTGATGCACCCGGATGCCGCGCGCTCCGGCAGCGGCGGCGCCCAGGGTGAGGGCGCCGTAGGCGTCGCCGATGACGACCAGCTCCCCGTCGCCGACACGGGCGCGAGCCGCGGCCGATTCGTCGAGGATCAGCCGATCGGCGGCGTCGACGGCGACGAGGTCGGGTCCCTCGACGTCGGGTCGGCGGCGAAGGGCGGCGAACGAGAAAGGCACCCGGCTACGCTACCCGGCCCTCTCACGGCAACCGCCCGTGCTCCGCCGAGTGCGGCTGTGCGGGGCTCTGTCAGGACCGGCGGTTGGCCGAGGCTGCGGCGGCGGCGAGATCGGCGAGGACCGGGGGAACGTCGTCTGAGGGCACCACCGCCTGCACGAGCGTGAGCCCCGTCGCCGTGCGCGCGGTCGCGAGGGCGTCGCTCAGGGCGCCGACGGTGTCGACGCGCACGCCTGTGCTCGTGCCGGTCGGGTCCATCGCCGCCAGCAGAGCGGTCCAGTCCCACGTGGCGATGTCGTTGTACTGCTCGTGCAGCCCGTGGATGACGCGTTCGACGGTGTAGCCGGCGTTGTCGACGACCACGATGACGGCCGGGATGCCGTGTCGCACGAGCGTGCCGAGCTCGGCGATGGTCAGCTGGGCGGCGCCATCGCCGATGAGCAGCACCGGCCGCCGTTCCGGCCGGGCGAGGGCAGCCCCGAGGATCGCGGGCAGGGTGAAGCCGATGGCGGCCCAGAGCGGCTGACCGCCGAAGACCACGCCGTGCGGGAGTCGCTCGCCGGCCATGCCGTAGAACGAGGTGCCCTGATCGGCGAGCACGGTGTCGCCGTCGCGCAGGAACGCGGCCACTTCGTGCCACAGCGCCGACTGGCTCAGGGGCGTGCCGGCCTCCAGCGGTTCGCGGGGGATGGGTGCGGAGGGCGTGACGTCGAGGCGGAAGCGATCCCGGTGCGTCTCGAGCACCGCGGCGACGGCATCGAGCGCGTCGCTCATCGCGAGGGGGCGGAAGTCGTCGTCGCCGATGCGGGCGTGCTCGCCCCGGATGTCGACCGTTCGGGCCGGATCGATGTGCTGCGAGAAGAAGCCGCTGGTCAGATCGGTGAACTGCACGCCGGCCATCACCAGCAGGTCGGCGTTCTCGATGCCCTCGCGCACGCCCGGGGCGCTCGCGGCGCCGAGGTAGGACCCGAGGTAGCCGGGCGCCGTCTCATCGACGACGCGGCGTCCCCACAGCAGCGATGCGTGGGGCAGGCCGTGCGCGAGCACATGGTGCAGGGCGCTCTCGGCTCCGAGACGCGCCACGAGGATGTCGGCCAGCACTGCGGCGGAGTCGGCGACCTCGAGCCGCGCGGCGATGGCGTCTCGAAAGCGGGCGAGCACACCCGGGTCGGTGACCACATCGGCCGCGGGGAGCGGGGCGGCGGGAGGCTCGGCGGGAGCCTCGCTCACATCGGCGGGAATGAGCAGATACCCGGGGAGGCGCCGGTGGCGCACCACGGTGAGCACGCGGTCGATCTGGACCGTGGCATCCGTCGCCGACAGCACCTCCTGCGCGGCCGTGACCTCAGCCGTCATGCGGGCGAAGTGGCCGAAGTCGCCGTCGCCCAGGGAGTGGTGGCTGGCGCGGCCGGCCGCCTGCACCGCAGTGGTCGGCGCGCCGACCACGTGCAGCACGGGGACGTGCTCGGCGTAGCTGCCCGCGACGGCGCTGATGGCCGAGAGCTCGCCGACGCCGAAGGTCGTGCTGAGGGCACCGAGGCCGTGCATGCGGGCATAACCGTCGGCGGCGTAGCCGGCGCCGAGCTCGTTCGCGCATCCGACCCATTCGATCAGCGGATGCCGTTCGACGTGGTCGAGAAAGGCGAGCGTGAAGTCTCCGGGCACGCCGAAGAGATGACGCACGCCCGACTCAGCGAGGCGATCGAGCAGATAATCGGCCACCGTGTAGGTCGACATCGCCGCCTCCGTCGGTTACCGGGTGCCGAAGTGGAAGGGAATGGCCAGCGAGGCCGCGACGAGGACGATGCCCAGGGCGAAGAAGAGCGCCGGGGCCGCGAGCGAGAACGAGATGCCGGTGAGCAGCATGCCCCCGACGAACAGGATGAGCGAGACGATGAACATGAGGATCCCTTCGGTCGGTCCAGGCTATCGCGCCGGGTCGGTCGGCTGAGTCGCCGACGATCGTGACGCGGTGGCGGGGCGCGGGGTCTCCCCGAGTGCGGCGTGCACCCAGAGCGTGCTCCCGGCGACGGCCGCCGGCATGACGGCGACGGCCCCGAGCGGCACGAGGAAACACAGCTGGGTGGTCACGCCGAAGCCGAGGGCGCGGGCGCGGTTCTCGCGCAGCACGGCACGCCGGGCCTTCCGGTCGAGGCCGCGCGCCGAGAGCGAGCGCGACGTGAGCTCGTCGGCGAGGAGCCACCCGGTCAGCGAGACGCCGACGATCGCGCCCAGCGCCCCGCCCACGAGTGGGATGAGCCCGACGAGCCAGGCCAGGACGGCGACCAGGATGCCGCGCAGCACGAGCCGCACGCTGTCACCGACTCCGCGCCAGAAGCCGTACTCGCTGTCGGGCACCGCGCCGAGCGCCGAGCGCTCCGTCGCTCGCCAGATGCGGTCGTAGATCGGCTCGCCGACGGTCAGCGTCAGGGCGGTGAACGAGATCGCGACGACGAAGAGGGCGGCGCCGAACGAGGCGGCGCCGATCGCTGCGCGCAACGCATCCGCCCAGAACGGCGCCCACCCGTCGGCGAACGGCGTCCAGTCGTCGACGACGTGGGAGAGCAGGATCGCCCAGCCCACGAGCGCGGCGCCGAGAACGAGTCCGACGACGGCGCCGGGGATGAGGCCGAGCGCCATCGCGCCGGGCGTCCGACGCCACTGACCGAGGCCCCGGGCGAGCAGGGCGGCGCCGGCGAGGAACTCCTTCATGTCGGAAGTCTCGCAGGGTTACGCGTGCGTCGACACGAATTTGACACCGGGTGGCTCGCGGGACAGGATGACTTCACAGCGAACTGATAATCATTATCAGTAACGCGTGCATTCAGGTGGAGAGGACGACATGCCGACGGCATCCCTTTGCCATCCGCACACCGCCGGACACCTGGGTCCCGGGGGACTCCCGCGCTGCGGCTGCGCCCGCCCCCTCTCGAACCCTGTCTCGCTTCCCCGGCCGGCGGTCGACGGACGCGGGTGGTCCCCGCTGCGACGTCAGCACGTCGGATTCGTCCGCGCGCACTTCATCTACTCCGACCGAATGAGCTGCCTCGGAGCCTGACACCCCGGGTCCCGCGGGCGGTCTCCTCGACCGTGCGCCGACGCAGGCATCCGAGTCGCTCCGCACGTCGGCGCGCCCGCACTCTTCCACGTTTCGGAGAACCATTCGTCATGAGCACCACCATCCAGGCGCCTCCCGCCCCCTCGTCTCGATCGGCACAGGCCCCGATCGCGCGCATCGTCCTCGCCCTCGTCGCCGCTCTCGCGTTGACGCTGGGTGTCAGCACGCCCTCGTTCGCCGCCACCGGCGCGCAGACGGGGGAGTGGGACATCCTCGCGACCTCGGCGGCGCAGTCACCGCGCCTGCAGAGCTACAACCACGAGAGCGAGACCTGGGACACGGTCCTGAGCCCCTCGGCCTCGTTCGCTGTCGGCAGTGGCAAGCGCATCGACGGTGACGACGCCACGGCGACCTCGCCCGTCTCGGGCGGCGGCCTCCGCTTCGCCAACACCGCGTCGGTCGCCCGCTCGGCCACGTTCACCATCACCGTCCCCGCAGGTACGGGGCTGGCGATCACCGACGTCTCCAACGGCACGGTCCGTTCGGTGCCGGTGTCGTCGTCGGACCAGACGCTGACGATCTCGACCGGCTCGGTCGCGGCGAACTCGCAGTGGCACCGCCACTACACGTGGGAGTTCAGCGGCAGCGCGAGCTCCGTCGATCTCCCGGTCTCGGTGCGCGTGCGCAACGCGTCGTCGGGGTCGACGGCCTACACCGCGACGGCTACCTACCGCTTCACCTTCTGATCGATCGTGCGGGGGCGGTGACTCGTCACGCCCCCGCACTCCCCTCTGGAAAGATCTCGAATGCCTCGCCCCGTTCGTCCCCGGTTCACCGGCCCCTCCGCCCGACCGCTGGCCGTGCGCGCTCGCTTCGTCTCGGCGATCCTCGCCGCGACGATGATCGCGACCACCGTCACTCCCGCCCATGCGAGCGATGACCCGGTACCCGACGTCGGGGCGGTGGTGGAGACCGCTGATTCGGCATCCACCCCGACGCCGACTCCGGAGGCGACGCCCTCCGTCTCCCCGGCCCCGGAGGCGAGCCCGCGCGTCGAGGCGAACGCGGCGCCGGAGGCCCCCGCTGTCTCGACTTCTCCCGAGTCTTTCTCGGTGGAGGCGACGGATGCCGACGTCGAAACGGCCGCCGAGCCCGGTCCCGTCGTTCTCGACGGCGGCCGGGTCGATCTGGCGTCGCGGATCGTCGACGGCGACCTTCGAGTCGATCTGGAGACGGAGGGGCGAACCCTCGATCCCGCGGGGACGGTCTTCGTCGTCCGCGATGCCGAAGCGTGGCCAGGCGAGGCCGAGGGGCAGGACCCGGCGTTCTGGTCCGAGGTGTCGTCGGAGCGCACGCCGATCTGGAGAACCCCCACCCCGTCGACGCCCGGCACCGGACCGTCCCTCGTGGTGAATGCGAGCGGGGTCGACCCTGCCGCTCTCCTCGTCCCCACGAACACCGTCGAAGCGACCGTCCGCTCGTGGCTCGTCAGCGCATCGGATCCGGCCACGACGGGTCTGCTCGGCGACGGGACGTACGACCTCGGCACGTCGCAGCGCTCGGGGCGCAGCATCCCCGTCGCTCAGACGTACCCGCAGCCCGAGAGCGCCTTCGGACCGGCTCAGCTCCCGATCGCCGCCGCATTCGCCGCGGAGGGCACCTCCTGCGTCACGATCGGCACGCACGCCCAGCTCGCCGACGGGACCTTCGTCAACCACGACGTCACGCTCACCTTCGCCGTCGGCGCCGTCGACATCGCCACGGTGAGTCCCTGCGCACAGCCCGCTGCGATCCCTCCGCAGGAACCGCAACCCCGGCCCTCGACCGCGACGGGCGTCACCGTGGTGTCGTCGGGAACGGCGCTGCTGGCCACGACCCTGCACGAGGGTTCCCTCTCACTCGACGCCGTCGTCGAGGACCGCGGACGCACCACGTCGTACGACCCGTCTCGCGTGGTGTTCTCGCTGCCCCACCGCGACACGCGCTGGCCGGCGACCGGGTACCGGGCGACGCAGCAGGACATCTGGGCGCGCCACCTCGCCCCGGAGGAACGGGCCTACCGGACGCTCGGGCGCTTCATCGCGCCGGGCACCGCGCCGTCGGAGCGCGATGAGTGGAGCAACGATCTCACGCTCGACCTCGAGGCACGCTTCGTCGACGGCGCGTCGCTGGCGCCCGACTCCGGGGTCGACTACTCCTTCCTCGGAGCGACCAGCACCGCGCAGACCGGTCGGTTCTTCGCCTACTGGCAATCGGGCCCCCTCGTGCCGTCGCCGGATGCCATCGGCTTCTGGAGCACGCGCGCGCCCCAGGAGGCCGTCCCCCAGTGGCGTGCGGTCTCCAGCGCAGACGCCCCGTTCTACGCCCGAGACAAGCAGGACGCCGGCCTGGAAGCTCTCGGCACCGCCTTCACCGAGCCAGGGGTGTACTGCGTCACGCTGGAGTCGTCGACGACGCTCGTCGACGGCGCCCCGGTGTCGGACCGGGCGACCTTCACGTTCGCCGTCGGCGTCGACGCGGCGGCCGTGAAGCCGTGCGCGCAGGACAGCGGCGCCGCCACCATCGTCCGGGAGGGCGACGTGCGCGTCGCTGCGCGAGTGACGGACGGCGATCTGGTGCAGGAACTCGTCGCGGGAGACACCGTGCTCGACCCCGCCCGGACGGTGTTCGCCCTTCCCACGAGCGAGCAGCGCCCGGACTCCGCCGACGGTCAGGGCTCCGCCTTCTGGGACGAGGTCGCGCCGCAGGGCGGCGCCATCTGGCGATCGCGGACGCCGGAGAACGCCGGAAACGCCCTCTCCTTCGCCCTCGACACCAGCGGCATCCCGTCGACCGCTCTGTACGCCCCCGAATGGGCTCCTGAGCAGGCCATGCTCCGCACCTGGCTCGGATCGGTGCTCGGCTCACGGGGCGGGCTCCTGACGGACGGTGCCACCGACGCCGGTACGAGCAGTCGTGCCGGTGATGCGGCCCCGCGCCTGCGCACACGGGTCGGCGAGGGGACCGAGCCGCGGCCCCTCTCGGTGGCGTTCGGGGAGGCGGGCCGCGCCTGCGTCACGCTCGACAACCACGCGCAGCTCGCCGACGGCACCTTCGTCAACCACGACCTCACGCTGACCTTCGCGGTGGGGGTGGATCCCGAGACGGTGGAGCCGTGCGCGCAGCCCGCCGCGATCGCGCCGCAGGCTCCGCATCCGATCACCTCGACGGCGACGGGGACCACCGTGCTCGACTCGGGCACGGTGCTGGTGGCGCCCACCCTGGCCGACGGCGCGCTCACCCTGAACGCCGTGACCATGGATCGCGGCCGCACCACCGCTTACGACCCCGCGCGCGTCGTGCTGTCGGTGCCGAACAGGGACGCGCAGTGGCCCGCCGACGGCGGCACCGCGAACGACAAGGAGATCTGGGAGCGATACCTCCCCGAGGGGAGCACGGCCTACCGCACCTCGGGCCGGTTCGTCCCGGACGACCGTCGCCTCGATGACGAGCACGCGAACGATCTCATCGTCGACCTGGACGCGCGTTTCGTCTCGGCGGACGGCCTCCGCGTGGTGCCGGACGAGGGTGCGACCGTCGCTTTCGACTTCGGCGGCACGACGAACGCCTCGGGGCGGTTCTTCACCTACCGGCAGGACTACTGGCGGCACCTCGACGGACCCGAGAACATCGGATTCTGGGACAGCGCCCCCGGGGCGGAGCGGATGACGATCGCGCGCGCCGCCGCGACGACCGAGGAATGGGGCGAGCCGTTCTACAACCGCGCCGAGGAGTACGCAGGAGCGGGAGCCCTGGGCACCGTCTTCACCGAAGCGGGCGTGTACTGCGTGAGCGTGCGCTCTTCGGCGACCCGCGTCGACGGCGTCGCCATCGAGGACCGCGCGACCTTCACCTTCGCCGTCGGCGTGGACGCGTCGGCCGTGACACCGTGCGCCCAGGACGACCCGAACGGCCCCGACGACCCGGACGGCCCTGACGACCCGGACGGCCCCGGCACGCTCGACCCCTCGGTCGCGTGGCTGCAGAAGGGGCACACCGACCTCGCCGTCCGCGAGAACGGGCGAGGCGGCATCGAGTTCGCCACCGGCGACGGGCACACCGACGTCGGCATGCACGGCTTGAAGGACACGGTGTGGGTCGGGCGCGGCGAGTACGCGCGATTCACCGTGCGTGAGCCGGACGCCGGCGACGACAGGACGTTCATCGGGCCTCCCGGTACGACGTACTACGGCTTCTCCGCCGGCAGTCAGTACGTCGACTACACGCTCTGGCCGGGCCTGAGCACGCTGTATCTACCCGTGGGATTCACCCAGCGTCACATCACCTGGTCGCTGCAGAAGGTCTCCGGCCCCGGGGAAGCGTACGCATGGTCGAACAGTGTGTTCATGCTCGATTCGCGCCGCTCGACCCCCGTCCCCTTCTCCCTGGGGCGCACGCACCGGCACCTCAACTGGGCGTTCACCGAGCCCGGCGTGTACTGCCTCGCCGTCCGCGCCGACCTCCGCGCCACCGCCGACGAGAGCCGTGACGTCTCCGCGGCCTCCCTGCTGACGGTGGCCGTGGGCGACATCGATCTGTCGACGGTGCAGCCGTGCGAGCGCACGACCGCGATCCCGGATGCACCGTCACCCGGGGGCGTGGCTCTCTCGACCGCGCCCGCCGTGGTCGACGGCGAGACTCTCGCGCCCTCCCTCGAACTGCGTCGTGTGAACGGCGTGCCCGACGTCGTGGCGTCGACGGAGGAGAAGAACACCCCGCGCACGATCTTCTTCGACCCGGAGCGGACGATCTACGCGGCGTCGGCGGCCGCCGAGACGTACCGGATGCAAGACCGCTGGCGCACGCTCGAGAGGGATGCCGGAGGCAGTGACGTCACCCTGACCCTCGGGGACGTGAAGGGTCCGGGTTCCTACTCGCGCCGCGGTAACAGTACCGACTCTCAGGCGGTGCAGCTGGACTCCGGCTCGACGCCCGCGAGAACGACGGAGACCCTGTGGCCGAACTCCACCTTCCCGGCCACACACGTCTTCTCGGCGGCCGGGGTGTACTGCGTGCCATTGACGTGGTCGGGCACCCTCGCTGACGGCACCGCCTTCCGCGTGACCAAGACGTTGACCTTCGCCGCCGGTGTCGACACCGCGGGCATCACCTCCTGCGCGGACGGGGGAGGCGGCACCGACCCCGTCGATCCCGACCCCGAGACGCCCGACGTGGAGTGGGACGTGCCCAATCACACGCGCACCGAGTCCGGTGCCACCATCGTGGCCGCCGGTCACATCGACGTCGCGGCGCGCCTGGACGGCGATCGGCTGGTCACGGTGATCGCCGACGCGAGCGACGCCGCGCAGGAGGAGACGCTGCGGGCACCGTCCGACACCGTGCTGCAGGTGCGCCCCGAGGCGCAGAGCACCGTTCCCGCCGATGCGGCGTACGCGTTCCTCGGCGCGGCGGGTGCGAAGACCTGGCTCCTGCCCGAGACGGAGGCCGAAGGCATCCTGTGGCCGGGGTGGTCCACCGAGGCGATTCCGACGACGGCGACGACCGGCGGGGTGACGTGGTCTCTCGATCGAGCAGAAGGACCGGGGGAGTTCGCGCTGTACCAGACGCCGTTCGCCGGACCGCGGGTCTTCTTCAACACTCGTGACGGCATCGACGCGGCCGACACGTTCGAGATCCCGAAGAACATCCACGCGCACGGCACCTGGGCGTTCAGCGCGGAGGGCACGTACTGCCTCGGCTTCACGCGCGCGGCGACACTCGCCTCGGGCCAGGCAGTGAGCGACACGTTCACCCTCGCGTTCGCGGTCGGTGCCGTCGCGGTGAAGAAGGTCGACCCCACGGGCTGCTTCCAGACGCCCGACGGTGCGCCCACCGACCCCGACACCGCTCCGGTTCCGCTCGACGACCTGACGGATGCCGCCCGCGGCGGTGTGCAGGTGCTGAACGCCGACACGGGGATCACCGCGGGCCAGCTGGTCACGGTGCAGGTCGACCGGGCCCGCGCGGGCCAGTGGGTCTCGCTGTGGCTCGACCACACCGCATGGCTCGGCTGGGCGCGCATCGGCTCGTCCGGCGCGGTGCAGGTGCGCCTGCCCGCCGACACCGCGATCGGAGCGCACCGGCTTGTCGTGAAGGACCGGTCGGGTGCACTCTCCGGGTGGGACGACCTGCAGATCGTCGCCCCCGCTGTTCCCGAGAATCCGGTCGAGCCCCAGCCCGAGGTCCCCGGGGCGTGGGACGTACCGAACGGCACCGTCAACCGTGCGGGTGCGGTCGTGCTCAACGACGGACACGTCGACATCGCCTCGCTCGTGCAGGACGGCACGCTCGTCACGCGTATCAAGGACTCGGCATCCGTCACCGAACCCGTCTACCGCGACGTCTCGCGCACCGTGCTGCAGCTCAAGCCCGGCTCGCGTGCGAGCGTGCCCGACGGTGATGCGTGGCGCTTCCTCGGCGACCCCGGTTCGTCGTTCTCCCAGGTGACGCAGACGCAGCAGAGCGGACTCGTCTGGCCGGGCTGGTCGACCGAGGGCATCCCGCTGTCGGCGACGACCGGCGGCGTGACGTGGTCGCTGGTCGACGTCTCGGGACCCGGACGGTTCGCCCTGTACGAGACCGGTGCCTTCGGGCAGCCGTCGGTGCTGTTCACCACGCACGACGGCATCTCGGCCGCCGATCGCGTGACGATCCCGAAGAACACGCACGCGCACGGCTCGTGGGCGTTCAGCGCCGAGGGCAACTACTGCCTCTCGATGCAGCGGACCGCACAGCTGAGCGACGGGCGGGTGTCGAGCGACACGTTCGTGCTGGCCGTCGCCGTCGGCACGGCCGACGTGATGTCGGTGGACCCCGCGCGGTGCGGACAGGCCGTGGACACCGGCAAGATCGAGGTCCCGACGCCGCCGCGCGAGGACTCCCGCGCCGCGACGCCCGCGGTGCAGCAGCTCGCCGCCGCGGCGTGCGTCGCCGGCGCGACGATCGTCTCGTCGGGTCACGTCGACTACGCCTCGCGCATCGTCGACGGGTCGCTGCAGTCGCTCGTCGGCGACGACTCCACCGGCGCCAAGGTGTATCGGGAGCCCTCGAGCACGGTGCTCTGGCTGAAGCCCTCGGCGCGGGTCACCCTGCCGACCGGTTTCGGTCAGGTCGGGGCGGCCGGATCCACCGTGTGGCAGGTGCCGCAGACGCAGAACCCCGACCTGGTCTGGCTCGGCTGGAACACCGAAGCGCTCAACGCCGGCAACACGGCGGGACCGGTGCGGTGGACGATCGACGGCATCGACGGGCCGGGACGCGTGAGCGTATACCTCTCCGGTGCCTTCGGCGGCGTCCAGCAGACCATCTTCTCGGGCGGCGGGTCGTACGACATCCCGCTCGGTGTCCACGCGCACGCGAACTGGGCCTTCAGTGCGGAGGGGGTCTACCGCATCACCTCGACGCAGACCGTGACGCTCGCCGACGGCCGTGTTTCGCGTGATCGCGAGACCCTCACGATCGTCGTGGGCGACGTGGATGCGCGGACCGCCGTCGCCGGCGGAGCGGGGTGCGCGGTCGCCGCCGCGCTCGTCAGCCCCGACCAGGCCGCGGTGGCGGCGGTGCAAGCAGCGGTGGAGGCCGCGGACGCCGCTCGACGGGTGCTTCCCGGGCAGGGCTCGGATGTCGAGGAGGGTGTCGACGCGCTCACCGCGCTGGCATCCGGAGACCCCGTTCCGCTGCTGCTGGTGATCCTCGGCGGGTTGCTGGCGGTCGGTGCGGCCGGGTCTGGTGTGCTGTGGTGGCGTTCGAGGCGGCGCCCGGGCGGGCCGGCCTCGTGAGGCGGGGCGGCGCGGCCGCCGCGTTCGTCGCCTGCGCGCTCGCGTTGGGCGGCTGCGCGGGGCCGCCCTCGCTCCCCGCCGACGGCGAGCGTTTGCGCGTGGTCACCACGACCGGCATCCTGCGGGATCTCGTGCACAACGTCGGCGGCGACCGCGTGGACGTGGTCTCGCTCGTGCCCGACCGCGCCGACCCACACGCGTACGAGCCGACGCTGCGCGATGCCCGCAACGTCGTCTACGCCGACGTGGCCTTCTCCAACTACGCGATGCTCGAGGAGCAGTCGGTCATCAAGACCCTGGATGCCAATCTGCGCAGCGACGCGGTGAGCGTCTCGCTCGCCGAGGAGTCGGTGAAGTACGCGGCCGAGATCATCCCGCTCGTCGAGGACGTGTCGCTCGACACCGTGTGGCTCGGACTTCGGGCACAGGGGCGGGGGGTCGCGTACGGGGCGACCCGCACGTCGGAGGTGCAGTTGTCGGCGGTCGCGGCCACCGGGCCGGGCTCGATCGTGGCGTACCTCACCGGGTCGTTCGGCGACACCGATCGCTACATCGACTCGTCCGACGGGTTCGACCCCGCGGACGGGTACCGCGACGACACGGTGACCCTTCCCGCCGATGCGCACACGCACCTGTCGTGGGCGTTCACCGAACCCGGCACCTACACGCTGACGCTCCGCGCGCGGTTGCAGGTCGACGACACCGCGCGCCCCGTCGACCTCGGCGAGGCGACCTACGTCTTCGCGGTCGGTATCGACCCGCGGGAGGCTGCGACCGAGGCCGGGCTCACCGATCCCGTCGTGCTCGACAGGGGGCACGCCGATCTCACGGTCGACGTGGATGCGGCCCGCCTCGGCGTGCGATACGACCCGAGCGGCGGCGGAGACCACACGCAGCGAACCCTTGCCGCCGACGGTGTGATCGTCGAGGTGCCCGCCAAAGCGCGCACGGAGATTCCCGCGGGGGAGGAGTTCCGCTTCCTCGGGCGCGCGGGTCAGCCCGTGTACCAGCTCGCGCAAGCCGTCCTCGGCAAGCACGTGCACGGCGAGATCGACCCGCACCTCTGGCAGGACGTGCGCAACGCGATCGCCTACGTGCAGCTGATCCGTGACACCCTCATCGGCGCCGACCCCGCCCACGCGCGGGACTACACCGAGAACGCGCGACGGTACCTCGGGGAGCTGGATGCCGTGGATGCCGAGGTGCGCGCGAGCTACGCGAGCATCCCGCCCGGTGACCGGTATCTGGTGACCACGCACGACGCGTTCGGCTATCTCGCGCATGCGTACGGGCTCGAGATCGCCGGTTTCGTCACCCCGAACCCCGCGGTCGAGCCCTCGCTCGCCGACCGCCGCCGGCTCGCCGACACGATCCGGAACCTCCACGTGCCCGCGGTCTTCCTCGAGCCGAACCTCGCCGCACGCTCGTCGACGCTCACCGACGTCGCCGACGACCTCGGCATCCGGGTCTGCCCCATTTACGGAGACGCCTTCTCCGACACCGTGACCACCTACCTACAGCTCGTGCGTGCCAACGCCGACAGCGTGCGCTCGTGCTTGTCCCCCTCCGTGGAAGGAACCCCATGATCCCGTCCCTGCGCACGCGCGCGTGGGCCGCCGTCGGTGTCGCGGCGGCGCTGCTCGTCTCAGGCCCCGTCGTCGCGGCATCCGCTCTTCCCGGTCTGCCCGCGGCGACCGGTGAGGACCCGAACCTCGACCAGACGCTCGGCGAGCTGGCGATCGTCCACGGCGAGCGCGTGCTGGAGGCGGGCCACCTCGACATGGGCCCGAAGTACGACGCCGACGGCACCTGGCGCTTATCTCATCCACGATGACGTCGCCAAGGCCGATGCAGGCGCCACGAGCGTCTGGCGCTACCCGGACGAGACCGTGCTCCACGTGCGCGACGAGGGCAAGCTCGTCGTGCCCGACGACGCCGCGTACTCCTTCGTGGGCGCGGAGCCGGGGAGCGAGGTGTGGGTCGCGCCCCAGACGCAGGATCCCGACGTCGTCTGGATCGGGTGGAACACCCAGGATCCGGCGGTGATGCAGACCGTCGACCGCGGGGTCACACTGTCGCTGCGGGCCGTCGAAGGGCCGGGCATCATGACGACCTACCTGCAGTCGGGCTCGTTCGGTGCCCCACAGGTGCTCTGGGACTCCCGCATCGCCGAGGCGCAGCCGGTGTGGGTCGATGTGAACACCCACACGCACGCCAACTGGGTGTTCACCGCCCCGGGGGTCTACCTCGTCGAGCTCACCGCCGAAGCCGACCTGATCGACGGCTCGCACGTATCGGACACGCAGCGTCTGCGGTTCGCCGTCGGCACCTCCACCTCGCCCGACGAGGCGTTCGCGGCGACGTGGACGGAGGGGGCGGACGCCGAGTCCGCTGCCCCCGTGAGCGTTGCGACCGCGCCGCCGAGCCCCGACTCGCCCCTCGTGCCGATCCTCGTCACGGCGATCGTCGTCGTGGCGGTGGGAATCGCCGGTGGGGCGATCGCCGTCTCGGTGCGCTCCGCGCGCGCCAAGCGAGCCGTCCTCCAGCGAGGGGCGGCGGGAACGGATGCCGAGAGGGAGGCGTCGGTGTGACGGCGCTCGAAGTGAGAGGGGTCTGCGTCGACCTGGGGGGCCGGCGCGTGCTGCAGGACGTCGACCTCGTCGTGGAGCGTGGAGAGCTCGTCGGCCTCCTCGGGCCGAACGGCGCGGGCAAGACGACGTTGCTGCGCACGGTGCTCGGGCTCCAGCCGACAGTCGCGGGCCGGGTCCTCGTCGAGGGGCGGGTGACTCGCCCGGGCCGCGCGGCCATCGGCTACGTGCCCCAGCGGCACGAGTTCGCCTGGGACTTCCCGATCTCGGTCGCCGATGTCGTGATGACGGGCCTGACCGGACGGCTGGGGCTGCTGCGCCGACCCGGTCGCCGGGAGTGGGAGGCCGTGGCCGAAGCCCTCGAGCGGGTGCGGATGTCCGAGCTTGCCGAGCGCCCCGTCGGGCAGCTGTCGGGCGGTCAGCGCCAGCGCGTCCTGGTCGCACGAGCTCTGGCCCTGAAGCCCGCCGTCCTCCTGCTCGACGAGCCCTTCACGGGTCTCGACATGCCGACCCAGGGTCTGCTCGCGGCGCTCTTCGCCGATCTCGCGCACGAAGGGCACGCCGTGCTCATGACCACGCACGATCTGCTCGGCGCGATCGACGGCGCCGATCGCCTCGCGTTGCTCAACCGCACGATCGTCGCGGCCGGAACGCCCGCGCATCTCGCGCGAGACACACGGGCGTGGCGCGAGGCTTTCGGTGTCGGACCGGACTCCGCGCTCGTCCGCATGGTGCGGAGCGTCGCATGAGCCCCGTCGATTTCGTCGTGGATCTGCTCAACCCCGATCTCGCGTTCCTCCCGAAGGCCCTGGCGGTGGCGGTGATGTCGTCGATCGTGTGCGGCATCGTCGGCACCTACGTGGTGCTGCGCGGAATGGCTTTCATCGGCGACGCGGTCGCGCACGCGGTGTTCCCGGGACTCGCCGTCGCCTTCGTCGTGTCGGGCAACCTCGTGCTGGGCGGGACGATCGCCGGCGTCCTCACCGCGGTCGTCGTGGCCGTGTTCGCCCAGAACCGTCGGCTCAAAGAGGACTCGATCATCGGGATCTTCTTCGTCGCCGCCTTCGCGCTCGGCATCGTGGTCATCTCGCAGGCGCCAGGGTACGCGGGATCGCTCCAGCAGTTCCTCTTCGGCTCGATCACCGGCATCCCCGACGAGGACCTTCCCGTCATCGCCGTGGCGTCCGTCGTCGTCCTCGCCGCGGTGCTCCTGCTGAACAAGGAGCTCGTCACGGTGAGCCTGGACCGAGAATCTGCCCGGGCGCTCGGCCTGCGGGTGTTCTGGCTCGACCTGGCGCTCTACGTGCTGGTGACCCTCGCCGTCGTCATCAGCGTCCAGACCATCGGCAACATCCTCGTGCTGGCGCTGTTGGTCACCCCGGCCGCCACCGCGCGGCTGCTCACCGACCGCCTCGGCGTCATGATGCTGCTCGCGCCGGCCATCGGAGCGGGCGCCGCGCTCATCGGGCTGTACCTCTCGTGGTCGTGGGCCCTGCCCACCGGGGGAACGATCGTCCTCGTGCTGACCGCGGTGTTCCTCGGGGCCTGGACGCTGTCTCCGCGCCAGGGGGTGATCGGCCGTGTCCTCGCTCGGCGCCGGCCGACGCCCTCGTCTCGCGACCGTCTTTCGCGCGGAACGGTCGCTTCGCCACGAGCGGACGCTGCCCCTCTCGCGCCCGAACTCGCCCCGGAAGGACGACCATGACCGATCCCGAACCGCTGCTCCCACCCGTATCGCGTTCACGCCTGTGGCCCGTTGTGACCATCGTCCTCGCGCTGCTCGCCGTCGGCATCCTCACCGTCGGCGTCGGAGCGCTGGCCGTGACCCCTCCAGTCCGGCAGGGCGCCGTCTCGGCTCCAGCCGCTTCGGCGGAACCCGACCCGGGGACCTCGTTCGCGCCCACTCCCGGGCCCACCGTGGCCGTGACCCGAACGGACGGCGCGGTCGCGGCACGAACGCCCGTGTCGGAGCTCGCCGACCCCGAGTGGATCGACCGGGTCTCGGCATCCACCGGCATCCCCGCCCGGGCGCTCGCCGCCTACGCGGGCGCCGTCCTCGACGTCTCACGCACCCATCCCGGCTGCGGGATCGGCTGGAACACGGTCGCGGCGATGGGCCTCGTCGAGAGCGAGCACGGCAGCATGAACGGCGCCCACCTCGCGGCCGACGGCACGGTGTCGCCCGCCATCATCGGCATCCCTCTCGATGGGAACGGCACCGAGATCGTGCGCGACACGGATCGTGGAGCGATCGACGGAGACGCCGAGTGGGATCGCGCCGTGGGGCCGCTGCAGTTCATTCCCTCCACGTGGGCGCAGGTCGGGCGCGACGGCAACCGCGACGGGGTCGTCGACGTCAACCAGATCGACGACGCCGCCCTCTCGACCGCCGGGCACCTGTGCGACGTGGGCGGCGATCTCACCGTCGCGCAGAACTGGATCGCCGCTGTCCACGCGTACAACCCGTCGATCGAGTACAACAACCGCGTGGCCGCCGCCGCCGAGCAGTACGCGGCGGCACGCTGAGGCACACCGCGGCGGTGTCGGAGCCGGGTGCCACAATGCCCTCATGCGCCTGCGGACCACCTCGACGCAGCGGACGTACCGGTACGTGCGGCTGTCGCTCATCGGTGCGACGGTGCTGCTCGCCGTCGCGGTCGCGATCGACAGCGTCACGGGCGGTGTGCCGGCATCCCTCAGCGCGTCGTACTACACCTCGGCCGGGCCCGCGTTCGTCGGGAGTCTGATGGCGGTCGCGCTCGCGTTGGTCGCGCTGTCGGGTCGCAGCGTCGAGCAGGGGCTGCTCGACGTCGCGGCGGTGCTCGCGCTCGTGATCGCGGCGGTACCGACCACGGTCGTGGGACCGCCGTGTCCGGGCGCGGCCGTGTGTGTGCCTCCTTCGGTCGTCGCCTCGATCACCACCACGGGCGGGGCCGTCGCCGTCGTCGTGGTCCTGGGCGTGATGACGGCCGTCGTGCTCGCGCGAGTTCACGGCTCCGCCGGGCGCGGGACGATCGTCACGATCGTCGCGGTCAGCGTCGTGACGTTCGCGTTCGTCGGGTGGGCGGTTCTGTCGTTCGCCTCCTTCCTCGCGGCGGCGCACAACGTCGCGGCGATCGGATTCTTCCTCCTGATCGCTCTCGGTGCGCCGCCGTGGATCCTGGTCGGCGAGGCGCTCGCCGTGGGGTTCTTCGCCCTCTTCTGGGTCGTGCAGACGATAGAGCTGTGGAACGAGCCCGATCCCGCGCTGCGGGCGTGAGGGGCGCTCGTCACCCCGTCGCGGGCCAGCCGGGAATATCCCGTGCAGCATCCCGTTGAAGTTGATACGGATTCGCTCAAGTAGCAAACTTGAGTGATATCGACTCACGTATCTCAGGAGACGGAATTGCCCGAAGACTTCACCCCCGGCGCCGGGGACGACGGCGCCCAGTCGTTCGACGAGTTCCTCGCGCGCTACCTCGCGGGCGAGCAGGCGCGTGCGCAACGATCGATCGACCTCAGCCGGTTCCTCAGCGCCCGCACGCAGGACGCCCTGCATGAGGCCGGCCGGTTCGCGCTGGGCCGCGGTCAGCGCGAGCTCGACGCCCTGCACGTGCTGCACGTTCTCGTCGGGCGCTCGCCCGCGAAGGATGCCGTGTCGCGCCTCGGGGCCGACCCCGCCGCGATCGCACGCGCCGCCGAGAGCCGCCTTCCCGCCGCGGCGGCCCCCGCCCACGTGGACGGTGCCGTCGTCGCCGGATCGGTGCAGCGCGCGCTCTTCCACGCTTTCCAGGTGGCCCGTGCGGCGGGGTCCACGTACGTCGACCCCGACCACCTCTTCTTCGCTCTCGTGCTCGCGCAGGACGCCCCCGCCGGGCAGATCCTCGCGCAGGCGGGAGTCACCGCCGAAGCACTGACGCAGGGCGTGCGCGAGACGGTCGTGGGCGGTGACGCTGCGTCGGCGCCGAGCGAGTCGGCATCCACCACCCCGAACCTCGACCGCTTCGGCACCGACCTCACCGCGCGCGCCGCCGCGGGCGAGCTCGACCCGGTGATCGGGCGTGCCGACGAGATCGAGCAGACCATCGAGATCCTCAGCCGTCGCACGAAGAACAACCCCGTGCTCATCGGCGAGGCCGGCGTCGGCAAGACCGCCGTCGTCGAGGGGCTGGCCCGGGCGATCGTCGCGGGCGAGGTTCCCGAGCAGCTGCGGGGCACCCGCGTGGTCTCCATCGACCTCGCCGCCATGCTCGCCGGCGCGAGGTACCGCGGCGACTTCGAGGAACGCCTCACTCAGACGATGGATGAGATCTCGGCATCCGAGAAGCTCGTCGTCTTCATCGACGAGGTGCACACCCTCGTCGGTGCGGGCGGATCGGGCGACGGATCGATGGACGCCGGCAACATCCTCAAGCCCCGCCTCGCGCGCGGCGACGTGCACCTGATCGGCGCGACGACCCTGCGCGAGTACCGCACGATCGAGAAGGATCCGGCTCTCGAACGCCGGCTCCAGCCGGTGCGCGTGGGCGAGCCCTCGATCCCGGATGCCGTGGAGATCCTGCGCGGACTCCGCCCCGCGTACGAGGAGCACCACGCCGTGACCTACACCGACGACGCCCTGCGTGCTGCGGTGGAGCTCAGCGACCGCTACCTCTCGGAGCGTGTTCTGCCCGACAAGGCGATCGACCTCATCGACCAGGCCGGAGCGCGTCTGCGTCTGCGCCTGGGCGTGTCCGTCGACACCTCCGCGCTGATCGAGCGGCTCGCAACTCTCGAGGCCGACAAGAACGCCGCCGTCTCGGCCGAGCACTATGAGGAGGCCTCGCGACTGCGCGACGAGATCTCCGCGGTGCAGGCCCGCCTCGACGAAGCGACCCGGACTCCCCACGTGGCCGCGGTCGTCGACGAGCCCGAGATCGCCGCAGTGATCAGCCGGGCCACGGGCATCCCCGTCGCGCGCCTGACCGCCACCGAGCGAGGACGCCTCGCCGACCTCGAGACCGAGCTGCACGCCCGGGTCATCGGACAGGATGATGCGGTCGCCGCCGTGGCCAAGGCCGTGCGCCGCAACCGCACGGGGATGGGAGACGAGAACCGTCCGGTCGGGTCGTTCCTGTTCCTCGGACCCACGGGTGTCGGCAAGACCGAGCTCGCGAAAGCCCTCGCCGGGTCGTTGTTCGACGACGACTCCGCGGTGATCCGCTTCGACATGAGCGAGTTCGGCGAGCGGCACACGGTGTCGCGCCTGATCGGTGCCCCTCCCGGATACGTCGGCTACGACGAGGCCGGCCAGCTCACCGAGCGCGTACGTCGCAACCCGTATGCGGTCGTGCTCTTCGACGAGATCGAGAAGGCCCACCCCGACGTGTTCACGTTGCTGCTGCAGGTGCTCGACGACGGTCGCCTCACCGACGGTCAGGGCCGCACGGTCGACTTCCGCAACGCCGTGATCGTCATGACGTCGAACCTGGGCGCCGAGGTGCTGGCATCCCGCTCGGGGGCCATCGGCTTCACCACGACCGGGCGCGACTTCGCCGACGACGACCTGCGCGACCGCGTGATGGGCAAGCTCCGCGAAGCCATGCGGCCGGAGTTCCTCAACCGCATCGACGACATCGTGCTGTTCCGCAAGCTCGAGAAGGAGCAGCTGCGCGAGATCGTCCGGCTGCTGCTGGGTGCCTCCGCGCGGCGGTTGGCCTCGCGGGACGTGGCGTTCCACGTCACCGACGCGGCCGTCGACCGGCTCGCCGAGGTCGGGTACGAGCCCGAGTACGGTGCGCGCCCGCTGCGCCGCGTCATCCAGCGCGAGGTCGACGACCGCATCGCCGATCTGTTCGTCTCGGGCGAGCTGGGCGACGGGGGCCGGGTGCACGTGGATGCCGACCGCTCGGGCTTCGTCGTGAGCGCGGCCGGGGAGGCGCTCGCCGCCTGACCGGTTGGGAGGCCTCTGACGGGTCCTCTGAACGCCCCCGGTGCTTCGGCGCCGGGGGCGTTCGGCATGCTGCGGGGCGGAGTCGGGACGCGGCGACGGATGCCCGTGGGACCGGGGCGGGTCCGTGGAGCCGCGGGCCACGGCGCGGTGCGCCGTGGGACGGGGTGGACCGCGGATGCCGTGGGGCCGGGCAGGGCCGTCCCGCGGAGTCGGTGGTCGACACGCCGGGGTGGTCGGCGCGGCGGCGGCGTGTCGTCGTCGATCTCCGCTGGACGGACCGCAGATGCCGCGGAGCCGGGCGTCGGGTGCCGCCACCCCCTGCCGCGATGTCGGAGGGTGGGGGCAGAGTAGGTGTCATGAGTCGTATCGGCACGATCTTCAGCCCCTACCCCCACCCTCCCGAGCAGCTGCGCGACGCCGCCCGGGCCGCCGAAGACGCCGGTGTCGAAGAGTTGTGGCTGTGGGAGGACTGCTTCCGCTCCTCGGCCTGGGCGGCGGCAGCCGCCGCGCTCGCCGTCACCGACCACCTGCGCATCGGGGTCGGTATCGCGCCGCTGCCGCTGCGCAACGTCGCCGCGTCGGCGATGGAGGTGGCGACGATCGAGCGCATGTTCCCCGGTCGGTTGCTGCCGGGCTTCGGCCACGGCGTGCAGGACTGGATGCGACAGGTCGGTGCCAAGTCCGCGTCGCCGCTGACGCTCATGCACGAGCAGCTGCCGGCGCTTCGCGCCCTGCTCGCGGGCGAGACCGTCAGCGCCGAGGGCCGGTACGTCAAGCTTCGCGATGTCGCTCTCGACTGGCCGCCCGCCCAGGCCCCGCTCGTGTACGCCGCGGCAGAAGGGCCGAAGACGCTGACTCTCGCGGGGGCGGTCGCCGACGGCGTGATCCTCGACAGCCGGCACACGGTCGCCGAGATCGCGACCGCGGTGGATGCCGTGCAGGCCGGTCGTGCCGAGGCGGGCCGCGCCGGACGTGCCGACGTGGTCGCCTACGTCCTCACCGCCTTCGGCCCCGGCGCCGTGGAGCGCGCGACGGCTGCGCTCGGCGACCGCGAAGACGCTGTCGACCGCGTGCTCGCGGGATCGGTGTCCGAGGTCGCCGAGGGGGTGGCGCGATTCCAGGCGGCGGGCGTCGACGACGTCGTTCTGCTGCCGACCGACGACGTCGATCTCGCGGCCTTCATCTCGGCGGTGGGCCAGGTGACCGTTGCCGTGCCCGCCGCGGGAGGCGTGTCATGACGCGCGGAGCGGTCTCGCTCGGCCTGGCGGGCTCGCTCGGACCCGACGCCATCGCCGAGGTCGCGCCCGCCGTCGAGCGAGCGGGTTTCCGGACGCTCTGGGTCAATGACACCCCCGACGGCGACGCGCTCGCGGGTCTTGCCGCCGCCGCCCGCGTCACGGAACGCCTGCAGCTGGCGACGGGTGTCGTGCCCGTCGACCGCCGACCCGCCGCGGATATCGCGGACGACGTGCGCTCGCTGGCTCTTCCGCTCGACCGACTCACGCTGGGTATCGGCTCGGGCATGGCCAAAGAGGGCGCTCTGGCTCGCGTACGCGACGCCATCGACGTGCTCCACTCCGCCGGCATCCCGCGCGTCCTGGTCGGAGCGCTCGGTCCCCGTATGCGCCGAACGGGCGCCGAGCGCGCCGAGGGCGTGCTGCTGAATTGGGTGCCGCCGACCGAGGTGCGTGAGCAAGCATCCGCCCTGCGCGCCACCGCCCCCGACACCTCGGTGGCGGTGTACGTGCGGACGGCGATCGTCTCGGCCGCGCGGGAACGCCTCGACGCCGAGACCGCGCGCTACGCCTCGTTCCCCAACTACGCGGCGAACTTCGCCCGGATGGGAGTGGATGCCGCGGACACGACGATCCGCGACGTGACCGAACTGGGTGACGCGCTCGAGGCGTACACCGCGGCGGCCGACGAGGTGGTGCTGCGCGCGATCGTGCCGGAGGACACCGTGGCGGCCTACGTCGACTTCGCCTGGCGCACGGCGCCGTCGCCGACGTGAGCAGGGCGCCTGGCTGAGGGGCGCCGTCGCCGACGTGAGCAGGGCGCCTGGCTCAGGGGCTCCTTCGACGACCGGACTCAGCGCACCAAGCGCACCGTGGTCGGGATGGGACCGAACGACGACTCGGCACCATCCGGTCGGAAGCCGTTGCGCCGATAGAACGCGTGCGCCCGAGGATTGTCGGCGGCGACCCAGAGCTGCGCCGGTCGATCGTCGAGCACCGCATCGAGCAGGGCCTGACCGGCGCCCGTTCCGTGCGCGTGAGCGACGACATAGAGCATCGCGAGCTCCTCCGGGCGGGCCGCGTCAGGGCCTGACGTGGGTCGGGCGGCCGCGAAGCCGACGATCTCGCCATCGATGGTCGCGACCATCGTCGTGAAGGTCCCCGCGTCGAGGTCGTCGGCCCACATCCGGATACGGCGGTCGACGGCGAACCATTCGCTCGTTTCCGGGTCGTCGACGAACCGTCCGTAGGTCTCGCGCCACGACGTCGCGTGCACCGTCGCGATCGCCACCGCATCCGCGGGCTCCGCTTCGCGAACCTCCCGCTTCGTGTCGTCGGCTCTCCCCATGCCGGGAGCCTAGCGAGTGGCATCCGACCCTCGCCGCCGGCCCGGATGGCAGACTGACCGGATGCCACGACGTCGAGGTCTCACCGTCCGCTTCCTCGCGCGGGGAGTGCTGGCCGCGCTGCTCGTTGCGGCCGGGGTCAGCCACCTGACGTGGGGGCGCCGGGGCTATCGGATCGTGGTGCCCGACTGGGCAACGCGCCTCTTGCGGACCGACAAGGACGCGATCGTCGTGGCATCCGGTGCGGTGGAGCTCCTCCTCGGCGCGGCCCTCATCGCGTTCCCCCGCGAGCGTGGGCGCATCGGTGCTGCTGTCGCCGCGTTCTTCGTCGCCGTCTTCCCGGGAAACGTGCACCAGTGGCGCACCGGCCGGCCCGCGCCAGGCCTGGCCACCGACCGCGCGCGTTTCGTCCGGCTGTTCCTGCAGGTGCCGCTCATCGCCTGGGCGTGGTGGGCGACGCGGGCACGCTGATCCGCCGGGCGGGCCGGGCTCCGGTGAAAGCCGCCCGCCATCCCATCGCCCGTCGCCGAGCGACCGCGTGCGACATCGTCCTTCCGGAGCGCGGCACGCCCCGGCTCACGCCGCCTCCCCGAGCCCCAGGATGCCGTTCTCGAACGCCGCGCGCGCCAGCACCTTGTAGCCGTGCTCGGGGAAGAACACCGTCAGTCGGTCGTCCTCGATGCCCATGACGGTGCCCGTTCCGAACTCGCCGTGCTCGACGGTGGCGTCGATGCGGATGCCGTCGGCGTCGGCGGTTGCCGGCTCCTCCTCGGCTGCGGTGACAGCGCTCGCGTCGGCTGGGGCGACAGCGCTCGCGTCGCAGCGATCGCATGCGCCGCAGCGCTCGGCGGCCTCGACGCCGAAGTACTCCAGCAGCGCGCGCCGCCGGCAGTGGGCAGTCTCGGCGTAGCCCCGCATGATCGCGATGCGGGAGGCGCGGATGCGCTCCTCGGCTTCGTCACGTTCGCGTACGGCGCTCACCGCGTCTCCCGCCGACGCCGTCGACATCGCCGACACGCCGTCGGGACCCGAAATGGCCAACCCGCACGCGATGAGCTGGTTGAGAACCCGGCCGATCGCGCGCGTCGAGCGCTCGGCCTCCTCGGCGATGTCCTTCGCGCGCATCGGTCTCTTCGACCGTCGAAGCGCGTCCCACACCCCGGCGATGTCGCCCTTCTTGCTGTGCCCGCCGGCGAAGAACGACCGCAGCGAGAAGTCCTCGGCGCGGTAGTGCAGGATCGCCCGCGCCGGCTGACCGTCGCGCGCAGCCCGGCCGATCTCCTGCGCATACGCGTCGAGCGACTCGGTCACGTCGGCGTGCACGACGAGGCGCACGTCGCTCTTGTCGACGCCCATCCCAAAGGCCGAGGTCGCGACGACGACGTCGAGCTCGCCCGCGCTCCAGGCGGTGTGCACCTCGTCGCGCCGCTTCTGCGCCATCGCCCCGTGGTAGGCCGCCGCGCGCAGACCCAGTTCGGTGAGCTCCTCCGCATACGCGTCGGTTTCCTTGCGCGTCGCCACGTACAGCAGCGCCGGGCCACCGGCATCCTGAACATCCGCCACGACCGCGCGCCGCTTGCCCGCGTCGTCTTCGTGACGGCGCACGCTCATGTGGATCTCGGGGCGATCCATGCCGCGCACTTCGAGGTGCGGGTCGCGCATTCCCAGGCTCGCCGTGATGTCGTCGCGGACGGGGGCGGATGCCGTGGCCGTCAGCGCGAGGACGGGCGGGTGCCCGAGGGCCTCGACGGCGTCGCCGATACGGGCGTAGTCGGGCCGGAAGTCATGCCCCCAAGCGGAGACGCAGTGGGCTTCGTCAACGACCATCAAGCGCACGTCGGCCTTCACGAGGCGATCGAAGACCTCGGGGTTGGCGAGCTGTTCGGGAGCGAGAAAGGCGTACACGGCATCGTCGCTCTCGATGGCGGCCCACGCGTTCTTGCGCGCAGCGGCGCTCGTGCGCGAGTTCAGCGCCACGGCGGCGGGTGCGTCGGGTGCGGCATCGATGGAGTCGATCTGGTCGCGCTGCAGCGCCAGCAACGGTGACAGCACGACGGTGACCCCGCCCAACTCGCACCCCGCGATCTGGTAGACGGCCGACTTGCCCGCGCCCGTGGGGAACACCACGAGGGTGTCGCGCCCGCCGACGACAGCGTCGATCGCCTCTGCCTGGCCGGGCAGCAGGTCGTCCCAGCCGAAGACCTCACGGGCCGTGCGCGCGGACTGTGCGAGAGTGGCGGGAGCGTTCACGAGACCTCATTCCTGGGGGACGAACCCAGCACATCGCGAACCTCCGACATCGGATCGGGGGTTGCGGGCGGCGGGGCGAGCGGGTACTCGCCCGGGAAAGCGAAGATGCGAGGCCCGCCCGCGTGGTTCCGCCCGACGGACGGGGCGTCCCGGGCGCAAGCCGATGCCACGCGCACCCCCTCGGCGCAAGCGGCGCATCGATGTCGGAGGGGGATGCCAGGATGCCGACATGCTCTTCGGCGATATCGATGCGGCCCTCACGACGGTGACGGGCACACGCTCGCGCCTGGCCAAGGTCGAGACCCTTGCGGCGGTGTTGCGCGCTCTCGATCCCGACGAGATCGAGCCGGCGGTGGGACTGCTCACGGCGGCTCCCCGGCAGGGACGCCTGGGCGTCGGGTGGCGCACGCTGTCGACGCGCGGAGGAGCTCACGCGCCCACGTCGTCGCTGACGATCAGTGAGGTCGACGAGGCCTTCGCCCGGCTGGTGAAGACCGGGGGAGCGGGGTCGGTCTCGGTCCGCACCGCTCTGCTCGACGACCTCGCCGCGCGGGCGACGGCGACCGAGTGGCAGCTGCTCGTACGCATCATGACCGGAGAGCTGCGCACCGGCGCGCTCGAGGGCGTGCTCGTGGATGCCGTCGCCCGGGCGAGCGAGCGCGACGGCGCCCTCGTGCGCCGGGCCGCCATGCTGTCGGGCGATCTCGGCGAGACTGCCCGCATCGCGCTCACCGGGGCCGCCGAAGAGCTCGCTGCCGTCGGACTCGTCGTCGGCCGCGGGGTGCAGCCGATGCTCGCCTCGACCGCGAAGACCGTCGCCGAGGCCCTCGAGGCGGCGGGGCGGGCGTCGGTCGAATACAAGCTCGACGGCGCCCGCATACAGGTGCACCGGCACGGCGACGAGGTGCGCGTGTTCACTCGAACCCTCGCCGACGTCACCCACCGCGTGCCCGAGATCGTCGACGTGGCCCTGTCGCTGCCCGTCGACGACGTGATCCTCGACGGCGAGACGCTCTCGCTCGACGACGACGGCGCTCCGCGCCCTTTCCAAGACACCATGGCGCGCTTCGGAGCCGAGACCGCGCAGGCCATCGCCCTGCGCCCCTGGTTCTTCGACATCCTGCACGTCGACGGGCGAGACCTGATCGATGAGCCTTTGCGCGCCCGCCTCGACGAGCTGCAGCGCGCGGCGGGGGAGTACCGCATCCCGGCCCAGCTGACCGACGACGTCGAGGTCGCCGAGGCGTTCGCTCGCGCGGCGCTCGACGCCGGGCACGAGGGCGTCATGGTGAAGGGGCTCGACGCGGCGTACTCTGCCGGGCGCCGCGGGAAGAGTTGGCTCAAGGTCAAGCCCGTCCACACGTTCGATCTCGTCGTGCTCGGCGTCGAGCGCGGATCCGGACGACGCGCGCGGTGGTTCTCGAACCTGCACCTGGGTGCGCGCGACCCGGCCGGTCTGTTCGGCGACCCCGGCGGCTTCGTCATGGTCGGCAAGACGTTCAAGGGACTCACCGACGATGTGCTGCGCTGGCAGACCGCGCACTTTGCCGAGCGTGCGACGGGCGAGGTTCCGGGCGGCATCCGCGTCGCCCCCGACACCGTCGTCGAGATCGCGATCGACGGCGTCCAGCGCTCGGTGCGCTACCCGGGCGGTGTCGCGCTGCGGTTCGCCCGGGTCAAGGGTTACCGCCCCGACAAGAGGGTCGGCGACGCCGACACGATCGACACGTTGCGCGCGATGCTGCCGGCCGGCGCCGATGCTGGCGCCCCGAGTGACGACGGCGACACGGCATCGTGACCGCGCGCAGCGCCCGTATGCCCTCATCCACGGTGATTCCTGAAGGAAGGACGACGGAATGAGTCTGGCCCCCTGGCTCGACGGTGAACTCGGTTATCGAAGTTTTGGCACTCCCGGCGCGCCGCGCGTGGTGTTCGTGTTGCGGACCGGAGATGTGGCCACCACCGACCCCGACACCCGGGTCACCTCGGGATTCGATGTACGCATCGTCGCCGTCGGACTCGACGCTCCCGAACTCGAAGACCCGCCCGTGTTCGGCGGTCAGACCTCGGCGGGTCTCACCGTCGAGGCCCTGCGCGCGCTCCTCGACCGCGAGGCGCCGGGGGCGAAGGTCGGGCTCGTCGGGGAGCGCGCCGCGGGCCCGATCGCTATCTACCTCGCAGCGGCGATGGGGCCAGTGGTCGATCGTCTGGTGATCGTCGGGGTCGAGAGTCCTTCAGATCCGCTCAGCCGCGACCTGCGCACACCGCTTCTCGACCATCTCGACGCCGAGGCCCTCATCATCGTCGGTGGCGCGGGCCCCGCCGGCGTGGCCGACGCCGAGTGGTACCTCGAACGCATGCGCGCGGCCGAGATGGAGGTCGTGCCCGACGCCGAGATCGGCTCGGTCAACGGCCACGTCACACTGACGTCGGTGTGGGCCCGCGCACTCGCCCACGCGGCTCCCGGTGCCGAGCGTCGCTGAGGCCAGTGGTGGGGGTCGCTGGTGCAGGTGGGAACTGCTCACGCCGGTGGGCGCTCGCTGACGCCGGTGCCGCCCACGCGGTGCTGCGCGCCCTCGACGCCGGTACGGGTCCCGACATCGGCCGCAACGGGCGGAGCGCCCTGTGGTCGGTGCGCTCGTCGAGTCTGAGCCGACCGACACCGGCGCACGGCGCCGCTGCGCCGCGGACGAGCGCGCGATGGTGACACGTCAGCCCCGCGTCACGGCCTTCACCTGCACGACGTTCGACTCCTCGTCGACCTCGACGTGGTCGGTCTGCGCTTTGAGGAAGTCCGAGAAGCTGCGGAACCCGAGTGACTTCTCGCTGAACGACGGGTCGAGACGCTTCATGAGGTCTTTCACCGCTGAGGCGTGCAGCCACTCGCCGTCGGCGCGCTCTCCCTCGAGCTGCATCGCCCGGTCGAGCAGGTCGACCGCGGGGTCTTTCGAACGCTTGCGGGCACGGGGCCGCGAGGGCGCGGCATCCTTCTTCGTCTCGGCCAGGTTCGGGATGCCGGGAAGCGAGTCGTACGCGTCGAACCGATCGCAGGCAGCGGCGAGCGACTTTGCCGTCGATCCGGCCACACCGACGCCCACCACGTAGCGGCCGAGGCGTTTGCAGCGTTGCGCGAGGGGAACGTAATCGCTGTCACCGGCGACGATGACGACGTGCGTGAGGTCGGGCAGGCGGAACATGTCTTCCACGGCATCCACGGCGAGGCGGATGTCGGCGCCGTTCTTGGCATATGCCGCTGCGGGAAACAATTGCACGAGGTCGACGGCGCGCGCTACGAGCTGCGAGCGGTATTCGGCGTTGACGGGCGACGACCAGTCGGCGTACGCACGGGTCAGCACGAGGGTGCCGAACGATGCCGCGTAGTCGATGACCGCACCGACGTCGATCGTCGCCTTCGTCAAGCGCTCGGCGATCTCGGGGTCGATCGGGTTCTCAGCGATCTTCTGCCGGTCGCGTGAGTAGGCGTTGCGTCCGTGCACGCGGTCGTACCACGACATGACGATGTTGTCGAAGTCGAGGTAGACGGCGACACGGGCGCTCTGCGTTTCGGGCATGGCATCCAGTCTCGTCGGTTGCGGCGGTCAGGGCCAGTCCGCCCCACCGGCCCGATGCGGCTCCCCGCCGTGGCGGCGCCGATGCCGCCGCCCGCCCGGGCGGGGCGTGCCGTTGGGCGGAGTCGGGGGTCGACACGCCGGTGTGGGTGGTGGGGTTGTGGGTGTGTCGGATGGGGGTTCCGCGGGACGGCGCGGGCTGGGTGGATGCCGACGCGCCGGCTCAGCGCTCTCCGGGGTAGACCACGCCGATCTGGCGTCGCACCTCGTCGAGCACGCCCATGATCGCGACGGTCTCGTCGATCGGGAGCACGTCGCTCGACGTCACGCCGGCTGCCACGAGACGCTCGGCGGCGAGGGCCTGGAACTGCATGCCGCGACCCTCGATGTCGGTCGTGAATTCCTCGGCCACCTCGTTGTCGGGCGTGATCACGCGGAACGAGGTGGGGGTGTACCAGACGCGGTCGATCTCGATGCGCGCTTCGGTGCCGACGATCTGGGCGGTGTTCGCGCCCGCGCCGCGCGACGACGACACCGTGGTCGACATCGCTCCGCCGGGGTGCACGAGGATCGTGGCGACTTCGGCGTCGCTGCCGGCATCCGACAGGCGGGCCAGCGCGGTGATCTGCTCGGGAAGGCCGAGCACGTCGATCGCGAACGAGAGGGGATAGATCCCGAGGTCCAGCAGCGCGCCGCCGCCCAGCTCGAGGGCGTTCAGCCGGTGGGCGGGGTCGGTGGAGATCTTCTGCGTGTGGTCCGCGGAGACGACGCGGATCTCACCCAGCGTCCCCGCCGCGAGGATCTCACGGATGCGGACCATGTGCGGCAGGTACCGCGTCCACATGGCCTCCATCGCGAGCAGCCCCTTCTCGGCCGCCCGGTCGCGGATGGCGGCGGCTTCGGCCGCGTTCAGCGTGAACGGCTTCTCAACGAGCACGTGCTTGCCGTGGTCGAGAGCGAGCAGCGCGTTCTCGACGTGACCGGGGTGCGGGGTCGCGATGTAGACGATGTCGACGGTGGGGTCGGCCGCCAGCTCTTCGTAGGAGCCGTGCGCATGCGGGATGCCGTACTGATCGGCGAACTCCCGCGCGCTGTCGATGCGGCGTGAGCCGACGGCGGCGACGTCGAGACCCGCGGTACGCAGATCGGAGGTGAAGGCGTGCGCGATGCCGCCCGTGGCGAGGATGCCCCAGTGCAGTCCAGTCATGTCTCCACCGTATCGGCGCTGCGCCCTCGCGGGCCGAGCAGCCCGACACCTGCGCGAATAGGCTCATCGCATGACGCCCGTCGAGCGCTTTCGCGAACTGCTGGCCATTCCCACCGTGTCGCGGGCCGACCCCGCCGACGTCGACGATGCCGCCTTCGTGGCGTTCCGCGCGACGCTGGAGAGTCTGTACCCCTTGGTGCACGAGCACCTGGACCGCGAGGTCGTGGCCGGACACTCGCTCCTTTACCGCTGGAGAGGCCGCACCGATGCCGCACCGCTACTGCTCCTCGCGCATCAGGACGTGGTTCCCGTCGACGGTCAAGAGTGGCGGCATCCGCCCTTCGCGGCCGAGATCGTGGGGGAGGGGCCCGACCAGACCATCCACGCCCGCGGCGCCATCGACGACAAGGGCGCGTTGGTCGCCATCTTCGAGGCGGTGGAGCAGTCGCTGGCCGATGGCGCCGTGCCCGAGACGGACGTCTGGCTGGCTTTCGGTCATGACGAGGAGACGCGCGGAACCGGCGCGCAGGCCCTGGCGGCGCTGCTGGCCGACCGCGGTGTGCGTCCCGCGCTCGTGCTCGACGAGGGCGGCGCTGTCGTCGAGGGGGCCGTTCCCGGTGTCGGCGTTCCGACGGCGATGATCGGCGTGGCCGAGCGTGGCGTCGCCACCTTCGACCTCGTGACGCGCGAGGCCGGCGGACACGCCTCTACGCCTCCGGCCCTGCCGGCGACCGCGCGCCTGGCGCGTGCGATCGACCGGCTGCGTCGTCGGCCGTTTCCCCGACGTCTCGTCGCCCCGGTGCGCGCGATGCTGGCGACGGCCGCACCGCACGCGGTGGCGCCCTATGGCGCGGTGTTTCGGCGGGCCGGGCTGACCGCCCCGGTGCTGATCAGGGCGTTGTCGAGCCTCGGTCCCGAGACGAACGCTCTGGTGCGCACCACCGCCGTGGTGACGCGGCTCGAGGGGGCGGCGGGTGAGAACGTGCTGGCCACGACCGCGCGCGCGAGTGTGAACGTGCGCCTGTTGACGGGGGAGACGCTGTCGGATGTCGCGATCCACCTGCGTCGTGCGGTCGCCGACCCCCTCGTCGACATCGAGCTGCGCCACGGCGGCGACCCGTCGCCGGTGTCGCCGTGGCGAGGCGACGCGTGGCGGCGGCTGGCGAGCGCGGTGACCGCCACTCTCGGCGCCGATGTCGTGTCCCTGCCGTATCTGCAGCTCGGCGCCAGCGACAGTCGGTTCTACACCGGACTCACCGACGCCGTGTATCGCTTCGCCCCGTTCCACCTCACCCGCGCCGAGCGCGATGCCCTGCATGCGCCCGATGAGCGTGTCCGCGTCGAGGTGTGGCTGCGCGGCATCCGGTTCTACCGCGCCCTCTTGGTGCCGCCGTCCCCTCCAGCGGCATGACGCTCTCGCGTCGGCTATCCTCGTGTGACCGGTCACGCAACAGCGCGTGACCGACGCGATCAGGCGGGCCATGAGCGAGACCGAGATTCCGGATGCCGCGGGGCGTGCCCCGAGTATTCGCGACGTCGCCCGGCTTGCCGGGGTGTCGTACCAGACGGTCTCGCGCGTGATCAACAACAGTTCTCAGCTGCGCCCCGAGACCGCGGCCCGGGTGCGGTCGGCCATCGCCGAGCTGAAGTTCGTGCCGAATCAGGCCGCCCGGGCCCTCGCGACCAGTCGTACCCGGCTCATCGGGGTGCTGGGGTCCCCGCACGACGACGCACGGCGTCTCGTCGATGGTGCAGGCGATCGAGTCCGCGGCGCGGGCGGCGGGGTATCGGTTGACCGTCACGAACCTCGCCACCAGCGCCGCCGACGACGTGCGCGCCTCGATCGACCACCTCATGCGGCAATCGATCGAGGGGCTCATCGCGGTGGCTCCCCAGACACGGGTGCTGCCCATCCTCGACGAGCTCAAGCTGCCCGTCCCGGTGCAGATCGTCGCCTCCACGGGGACGGCCACCTCGCACAATGACCAGACGGCCGGCGCCCGGGCGGCCGTCCGGCATCTCATCGAGCTCGGTCACACCCGCATCCTCCATATCGCCGGCCCGCGCGACTGGGTCGAGGCCGACCACCGCATGCGCGGATATCTGGCCGAGATGGACGCGGGCGACCTGTCGCCGCGCCCACCGGTGTTGGGCGATTGGACGGCGCAGTTCGGGTTCGAGGCGGGCGTGGAGCTGTTGCGTACCGAGGACGCCACCGCGGTGTTCGCGGGCAACGACTATATGGCGCTCGGATTCATGCATGCCGTTCGCGCCATAGGGCGATCCGTGCCCGAGGACATCTCGGTGGTCGGATTCGACGACGTCCCCGAGTCGGCCCACCTCTGGCCGCCGTTGACGACCGTGCGTCAGGACTTCCTCGGCATCGGCACCCGTGCCTTCGCCGACCTGTTGGTGGCATTGGGGGAGTCGGTCGAGGCGGATGCCCGCACCGAACCCGACCACCTGCGCTTGATCGTGCGCTCGTCCACCGCGCCACCGCGTCGCTGATTTCGTCACGTTTGCGCAACAGCGCGGGCGGGTTGCGAAGACGGACTTGACAGCGGCAGCGCCGCGCGGGGTAGCATCGCACACACAATGTGAACGGTCACATGACCGGGCCACACAGCCGACGGGACTCGCTGCGGAGCGGATCCGTCGAGACGAAGACGTTTCGAACGACACGGGCACCCGCGTCGCCGACCGGCTTCGTTTCGCCCCCGAGGCTGTGCGCCCCCGGTGCCGTCTGCAATGCCAGCGGCGGCTCCACGGCGAGACCCCGCGACAGACACCCAATGGAGGGAACCAGAGTGAACAAGCACAGCATGCTCAAGGCGGTCGCGGGAGCGGGCGTCCTCGCGCTCGGCATCGGCCTGGCCGGTTGCGCCGGAGACCGTACCGGCGGCGGCAGCGGAGACTCGCAGGAAGCCGGCGGCACCATCGGCGTCGCCATGCCGACCCAGCAGTCGGAGCGCTGGATCGCCGATGGCAACAACGTCAAGTCGCAGCTGGAGGACCTCGGCTACACCGTCGACCTGCAGTACGCCAACGACGACATCCCCACGCAGGTCTCGCAGATCGAGAACATGATCACCACGGGCGCCAAGGCCCTGATCATCGCCTCCATCGACGGCACCACGCTGACTGACGTCCTGCAGCAGGCCAAGGACGCGAACATCCCCGTCATCGCGTACGACCGCCTCATCAACGGCACCGAGAACGTCGACTACTACACGACCTTCGACAACTACAAGGTCGGCGTGCAGCAGGCCACCTCGCTCCTCACCGGCCTCGGAGTTCTCGACGCCTCGGGCAAGGAGACAGGCGCAACCGGTCCGTTCAACGTCGAGCTGTTCGCGGGCAGCCCCGACGACAACAACGCCACGTTCTTCTGGAACGGTGCCATCGACACGCTCAAGCCGTACATGGACAAGGGCGTCATCACGGTCCCGTCGGGCCAGACCGAGTTCGGCCAGGCGGCTATCCTCCGCTGGCTGCCCGAGACGGCGCAGAAGCGCATGGAGAACATCCTCACCGTCATCGGCGGCACCAAGCTCGACGGCGTGCTCTCGCCCTACGACGGCCTGTCGATCGGCATCATCTCGGCGCTCACCTCGGGCGGCTACTCGGCCAGCGACCTCCCCGTCATCACCGGTCAGGATGCCGAGGTCGGCTCGATCAAGTCGATCATCGCGGGCGAGCAGTACTCGACGATCTTCAAGGACACGCGCGAGCTCGCCAAGCAGGCCGTGACCATGGTCGATGACATCCGCAAGGGCGAAGAGGTCGAGGTCAACGACACCGAGACCTACGACAACGGCTCGAAGGTCGTCCCGTCGTACCTCCTGCAGTCGACCATCGTCACGAAGGACAACTACAAGGAGATCCTCGTCGACAGCGGGTACTACACCGAGGCCGACCTGGGTTGATCCCGCGGGAGGGCTTCGGCCCTCCCGCCCCGCCTCCGCCGCGACCCGACCGGTCGCGGCGGAGGCTCCCGCGGGTCACGCACCCGCCCCACGATCCCGACCGGCGACGCGCCGGTCCTTTCAAGGAGGACCTCGTGAGCACCATCCTCGAGATGCGCTCGATCACCAAGGAGTTCCCCGGCGTCATCGCGCTCGCCGACGTGTCGTTGACCGTCGAGCGCGGGACGGTTCACGCCATCTGCGGCGAGAACGGCGCCGGCAAATCGACCCTCATGAAGGTGCTCAGCGGTGTGTATCCCGCGGGCGACTACCGCGGCGAGATCGTCTTCGACGGCAACACCGTCGAGTTCAAGGACATCCGCGACAGCGAAGCGGCCGGCATCGTCATCATCCACCAGGAGTTGGCGCTCAGCCCCTACCTCTCGATCGCCGAGAACATCTTCCTCGGCAACGAGATCACGCACCGCGGTCTCATCGACTGGGATGCCACCAATCGCGAGGCCTCGAAGCTCCTCGCCCGCGTGGGACTCGGCGACAGCCCCGACGTGCCCGTCAACGAGATCGGCGTCGGCAAGCAGCAGCTCGTCGAGATCGCCAAGGCCCTGTCGAAGAACGTCAAGCTCCTCATCCTCGACGAGCCCACCGCGGCCCTGAACGACGACGACTCCGAGCATCTGCTCGATCTCATCCGGCACCTGCGCGGGCAGAACATCACGTGCATCATCATCAGCCACAAGCTGAACGAGATCCGCGCCATCGCCGACGAGGTCACGATCATCCGCGACGGGCGCACGATCGAGACGCTCGACGTCGCCACCGGCGGCACGAGCGAAGACCGCATCATCCGCGGGATGGTGGGTCGTGAGCTCGAGAACCGCTACCCCGACCGCGACGTCGAGATCGGCGAAGAGGTCCTGCGCATCGAGGACTGGAACGTCAGCCACCCCACCGACGCCGCCCGCACCGTCATCCACAACGCCAACCTGAACGTGCGCGCCGGCGAGGTCGTCGGCATCGCCGGTCTCATGGGCGCGGGGCGCACGGAGCTGGCGATGAGCGTGTTCGGCAGGAGCTTCGGCTCGCGCATCTCGGGCAACGTCTACATCCGCGGCCAGAAGGCCGACACGTCCACCGTGCCCAGCGCCATCCGCAGCGGACTCGCGTACGTCACCGAGGACCGCAAGGGCGCAGGTCTGAACCTCATCGACACCATCAAGCGCAACATCTCGCTCGCGGGCATGCGCAAGCTCGTGAAGGGCGGGTTCGTCGACGGCGACGAGGAGTACCTCGTGGCCAACCGCTACCGCGCCTCGATGAACATCAAGGCGCCCAGCGTCGATGTGGTGGTCGGCAAGCTGTCCGGCGGCAACCAGCAGAAGGTCGTGCTGTCGCAGTGGCTCTTCTCCGACCCCGAGGTACTGATCCTCGACGAGCCGACCCGCGGCATCGATGTCGGCGCGAAGTACGAGATCTACACGATCATCAACTCCCTCGCGGCGCAGGGGAAGGGGGTGCTGGTCATCTCGAGCGAGCTGCCCGAGCTCCTCGGCATCTGCGACCGCATCTACACCCTCAGCGAAGGCCACATCACCGGCCAGCTGCCCATCGAAGAAGCCACCCCCGAGGCCCTCATGGTGCTCATGACGAAGGAAAAGGAAGCCGACCATGTCAGCGCTTGACAACACCGTGACCCCCAAGGGTCCCGCCACGCCGAAGGGTCCCGTCGGCGGCGGCGCCGGCAGCGGTGCCGGCGGCATCGTGCAGTTCTTCACCTCGCGCCTGCGCGAGATCGGCATCTTCATCGCCCTGATCGTGATCGTGCTGCTGTTCCAGGCGCTGACCGGCGGACGCCTGCTCACCGCGGGCAACGTCTCGAACATTATCGTCCAGAACAGCTACATCCTCATCCTCGCCATCGGCATGGTGATGATCATCATCGCCGGCCACATCGACCTGTCGGTCGGCTCGGTCGCTGCCTTCGTCGGTGCCGTGTCGGGTGTGCTCATCGTGCAGTGGGGCCTGCCCTGGTGGCTGGGCATCGTGCTCTCGCTCCTCCTCGGTGCCGTCGTCGGCATGTGGCAGGGCTTCTGGGTGGCCTACATCGGCATCCCCGCGTTCATCGTGACCCTCGCGGGCATGCTCTTGTTCCGCGGTCTGACCCAGATGACGCTGGGCAACACGCAGATCACGCCGTTCCCCACCGAGTACCGCCAGCTCGGCGGTGGGTATCTCTTCCCCGACCTCTTCCCGGCCTCGTCGTCGCCGGCGGAGTGGATCACGGTGGCCCTCGGCGCGCTGACGCTCGTGCTCTTCGTCTTCTCGCAGGTCCGTCAGCGCGCCAAGCGTGCGGCCCTCGAGCTGCAGAACGAGCCGAAGGCGGCGTTCCTGGTCAAGGTCATCGGCGGCAGCGCGCTCATCGCGTACCTCACCTACCTGCTGGGTGTCGCACCCGGCTCGCGCGGCACGCCCATCGTGCTCGTGGTGCTGGCCGTGCTCATCATCGGCTACTCCACCGTCATGAGCCGCAGCGTCTTCGGTCGCCACATCTACGCCATCGGTGGCAACCGCACCGCCGCGAAGCTCTCGGGCATCAACACCCGTCGCGTGGACTTCCTGCTGTTCGTCAACATGGGTGTGCTCGCGGCCCTCGCCGGCATCGTGTTCACGGGTCGTCTGAACTCCGCCGGTCCCGGCGCCGGCAACCTCTTCGAGCTGGATGCCATCGCGGCATCCTTCATCGGTGGAGCAGCCGTGCAGGGTGGTGTCGGCCGCGTGGTCGGCGCGATCGCCGGTGGTCTGGTCATGGGTGTGCTCAACAACGGCATGTCGCTCATGGGCATCTCGACCGACGTGCAGCAGTTCATCAAGGGTCTGGTGCTGCTGCTGGCCGTCGCCTTCGACGTCTGGAACAAGAACCGCACGCGCGGCTGATCCTCACGACACCGCAACGCCCCGTCGCTTCCTCGCGGCGGGGCGTTGCCGTTGCCGAAACCCGTCCGAGGATTCGGGATAACCCGAACACACGCGGGGGATGACCCTGCTGACCGCCGAGGGGCCGCGCTCTAGCGTGGAACCCATGACCACGGCATCCGTTCTCCCGCCCCCGCCGCCGACCGCGTCGAGCGGCGAACCCCGTCCCGCTGCCGCGGCCGGGGCGCCCGCCCTCACCCCCCGTGTGCGCATCGCCTCGCCCGGCCGTGTGGCGGCCGCGGCCGCGCACCTCATCGCCCTCGGTGTGATCGGCCCGACCGTCTTCACTGCGCTGTTCGGCCTCCTCGGGGTCGGGTTCGGCCTGCTCTTCGCCCTGCTCTTCGGGGTGGTGCTGCTCGCGGGTCTCGTCTACGCGCTGTTCGCCCTCGCGTGGTTCGAGCGGGCGCGCGTCGACGGCCTCTACGACATCGGCCTGGCGCCCCTCCGCCCGCGGCGCAGTCCCCGCACCGGCTTCGTGGGCGTGCTGCACACGGTCTGGCTGCAGGCGACCGACCCGGTGCAGTGGCGGGCTGTGGCGTCGTTCGCCATCGCCACGATCCTCGGACTCGTCGCCGTCTCTGCAGCCGGAGCGGTGGCGTGGGGGATCGCGCTGGCGGTCAGCCCCGTGTTCGGATGGTCCAACACCCGGCTGTTCGGGATCTTCCCCTTCGACGGGGCGCTCGTCCCCATCGCCGGCGTCCTGACCACGGTCGTCGCGCTCGCGGTCGTGATCGGCGCCGCTCTGCTGCACGGGCTCATCGTTCGCACCCTTTTCGTGCCCTCCCGCGAGGCGCAGCTCGAAGAGGCCGCGCGGACCTCCGACACCCGGCGCGAGGGTGCCGTGCGCGCCGCCGAGGTGGAGCGCACGCGCATCGAGCGCGACCTGCACGACGGCGTCCAACCGCGCCTCGTCTCCATCGGCATGACCCTGGGCCTGGCCCAGACCAAGATCGACGACGATCCGGAGGCTGCCAAGGCCCTCGTGGCCGAGGCCCACGCGTCGACCAAGTCGGCCATCACGGAGCTCCGGCAGTTGGCGCGTGGCATCCACGCCTCGGTGCTGGACGACCGGGGACTGGATGCCGCGCTCTCGGCCCTCGCCTCGCGCTCGCATATCCCCGTCACCCTCGACGTGCGGCTCCCGCGTCGCTGCACCCGGGCGGCGGAGGCGGCGGTGTACTTCGCCCTCGCGGAGGCGCTCACCAACGCCGCGAAGCACTCCCGGGCGACCGGATGCCGCGTGCACGTGCGCGTGCGCGACGACGGGACCCTGTGGGCCAAGGTCGAGGACGACGGCCTCGGCGGCGCGCGCGTCGTCCCGGGCGGCGGCCTGGACGGCATCGTCAACCGCGTCACCGCCGCGGGCGGGACGGCCCGGATCGACAGCCCCCAGGGCGGTCCCACGACGGTGGAGGTGAGCGTGCCGTGCGCGTCCTGATCTGCGAGGACTCCGTTCTCCTGCGCGAGGGCCTGGTCCGTCTCCTGGCCGACGACGGGCATGAGATCGTCGCCGCTCTCGCCGACACCGACGGGCTGGAGGCCGCGGTGGCGGACACCTCGCCCGACCTCTGCATCCTGGACGTGCGGTTGCCGCCGACCTGGACCGACGAGGGCATCCGCGCCGCGATCGCGCTGAGGTCGCGGCATCCCGGGCTCGCGGTCCTCGTGCTGTCGCAGTACGTCGAGGAACGCTATGCGAGCGATCTCATCGCCGACGGACAGGGTTCGCTCGGCTACCTGCTGAAGGACCGCGTGGCCGACGTCCGCGACTTCCTCGAGGCGCTGGGCCGCATCGCCGGGGGCGCGACCGTGCTCGACCCCGAGGTCGTGTCGCAGCTGCTGACCCGGCGCCGACGGGACGAGCGGCTGCAGAGCCTCACGGAGCGCGAGCGCTCCGTGCTCGCCCTCATCGCCGAAGGCCGATCGAACCAGTCCATCGCGCAGACGCTGTTCGTCTCCCCGGCGAGCGTCGAGAAGTACATCACCGCCATCTTCACCAAGCTGGGCCTCGAGCCCGACGAGACCGGCAATCGCCGCGTCATCGCCGCCCTGGTCCACCTGGGCCACGACCACCCCGGAGCCTCGTCATGACCTCGCCCACCCCCATCGGCACCCCGTCCGCGCCCCGCCGCCGCGGGGCCGCCCTGGCGATCTCGATCACCACGACCGTGGTGGGCGGATGCCTCCTGCTCGGCACGCTCGTCGGCACGGGCCTGTCCGCGGCGGCGAGTCTGCGCGACACCGGCACCGCGTTCGACGGCGGCTCGGTCGCGTCGCGCGGCCTCACCGACCTCGACATCGACGTGGCCGGTGGGGCGCTCACGGTCGAGTACGGCGATGTCGACGAGGCGCGGCTGGACACCGCGGGCCGCGGGCCCGGTGGATGGACGTTCGAGCGCGACGGCGACACGCTGCGGGTGGAGTCGCCCCGCGGTGGTTTCCTGAACGGCGCCGGCGGGGGGTCACACGCGACCCTGGTGCTGCCGCAGGCTCTGGCCGACCGTGCCGTCGACGCCCGGGTCGAGGTCGCCGGCGGCTCGCTCGACCTCGACGCCGATCTGCGATCCTTGTCGATTCAGCTCGCCGGCGGCGAGATCGACGTGACCGGGAGTGCGCGAGACGTCGACGTGTCCGTGACGGGCGGCTCGGCCTCGACCGACCTGTCCGGGGTGGAGACCGCCGCCTTCGACGTGGCCGGCGGCGAACTGTCGACCGAGCTCAGCGGCAACGCGCCGCAGAAGACCTCGGTGACGCTGACCGCCGGCTCCGCCGACATCACCCTCCCGGACGAGGAGTACCGGGTGACCAGCGACGGGAGCCTGGGGTCGGTCGACAACCGCCTGCGCACGTCATCCTCGGCCACCGCGGTCGTCGAGGTCCAGGCATCCCTCGGTCGGGTGACGCTCCGGTCGTGAGCCGCGCGAGGGGTCCTTCCCTATCGCTTGCGGCGCGCCCGAGCGACAGGGAATGACCCCTTGCGCGCGTGGGCGCTGGCGATCGCCGCCAGGACCAGCAGGATGCCGAGCAGCAGCGGTGGAGCGAGCGTCTCGCCGCCGACCGCGACGCCGAGCAGGACCCCGGTCACGGGGTTGAGCAGGCCGATGACCCCGACCGTTCCCGCGGGCAGGTGCCGGAGCCCGGTGAACCAGCACACGAAAGCCAGCGCCGTGGCCACGACGGCGATGCTGACGGAGGCGGCGACTCCTGTGGCATCCACTCGGGGCGGGGGGACCCTCGACGACACCCGCGACGATGACCAGCACGATGGTTTCGCACGCAAGCGAGGACTGGCGACCGGCCTGTCGTCTGTCTTTCGAAGTGCGGGTGTTGTCATCCCTGGACTGGCGGGCGTCCATGATGTGGCAGCAGCAGAAGGTATCTAACCTGCTGGCGAATGGTCGTCCCGAGTGAGACGCGCTGCGAGACGTCCCTTTGCTCGCGCGTAGCGTGTCCGCGCTGTTGACGGATTGAGCCGTAGAAGCGCGGCGGCCTCCGTGAGTGTGAAACCGTCCCAATGCACGAGCGTAATAATCTCTCGGTCTTGCGCAGACATACGGCGCAAGGCGAAGCGGATGGCGGCGTGGCGCTCGGCAGCTTCAACGAGATCGGCCGGGTCGGCGGGTAGTCCCACCTCCGCAGTGCGCACCGCGCTCTCAACCGCGAGGTCATGAGTTCGCCGACGGCGTTGGTGGCGACGCAGGATGTTGCGTGCCACACCGAAGCTCCACATCCGGGCAGCTGTCGCTTCGATCGGCAGATGTTCGCGGCGTCTCCAGATCACAGCGAATGTCTCATGAAGCAAATCGTGGTGGTCGACCGTGTCGCGGCGGAGAAAGTAACGCCGAAGGTCAGGGCCGTTGGTTCGAACAACCGTGGTCGCCCGCTCTTCGCGGGTCGTAGCCTCGCTCACCGGAATGGCCCCGTGCAGGTGTCGGTGCTGCCCCAGTGGGATGCCGCTCCCTGCAGCTCTGCGGGTAGTCGCCGCTCCATGACAGGGAGGATCGCGAGCTTGAAAGAGATCGCGTCTCGAACTTCCTGAGTGTCGACCGCCCACGTCTCGCCCGGTTGAGGTACTCGCGGGTTCGCTATCGCCTGGTCGTAGATGTCTTGACCAACACCATCCCAATCCGTTGCAGCAAGGGCCTCGGCAACGCGCTCTTCCAACGGCGTCCGCTCCGCGTCCCCGATATGTACCGCCCAGGTGCAGCTCACCTCGACCCCCGAGAGCGTGGTGTAGCTGACAGGGATTTGCGCGTCTGGCTCAACGTGGACGCCATTGATGCCCAACCACACCGGCGCAGCGATCGCAGCTCCAGTCGTGACCGCCACCGCCGCAAGCCCCGCGGGCACGAATACTCGCCAGTCATAACGTGACGAGCGACTCGGGCCGGCTGAGGCAGCTCGAACCCATGCTGCACGGACGAGACGAGTCGCCGATTCATCATCCAGGTGTCGGGCGGGGTCGATGGCTGTGAGCTCTTCGTCGGCGGAATGCACGGCGGGTCCTTCCACGTCGGGTTCTTTCGCGGCGCCTCTTCAACGGCACACACTCCATACATGCCACGAACGACGCTCAACGTCTCACAAATTCGAGCTCCACCCGGTTCGCCTCATCAAACTGAAGATGCACGCGCCACCCCCGCGCGTCTCGGGTGGTGCGAAACCGATCGGTTCCGGACCGATCGACGGCTCGCCGACTTGCTCGCGTGTGATTCGCATGGATTGGTGGCCGGAATTTCTCGGCGGTAACTGTCGTCTTGTGGATCACGTCCGAGTGGACGAGGTCTGCTTCTGTAGCAGCGTGGTGACGTTCTCGAGATAACGGGCGATGGCCGCCCGCTCTGCGTCCGAGAAACTGCTCGACACATCAACGAGCTGCGCGACGTAGCGCTCGGATGCTGAGGAAATCAACTCGGTGTCCAGGTGAACGAGGGAGATCAGTACTCGCCGCCGGTCGTTCACGTCGGCGTTGCGAGCGACGTGGCCGCGGGCAACGAGCCGGTCGGTGATCTTGGTGGCTGCGGCGGGTGTAATCGACAGGCGTTCCGCTAGCTCTCCTGTCGAAATGGCATCGGTGTCGAACAGGATCGCAAGCGTGTAGAGCTCCTTGATGGACAGCCCCAGTTCGGTCGCGAGGGCACTCTGGAAGACCGCAGCAGAGACATTCAGTCGCTGTTGAAGGTTGATGAGTGCATGGACCGACGTTGACATGGTTCCTTAACCCGAGTTAACTATTAACTCTAGTTAGCCAACTCTAAGCAAGGCTCCTCAAACGTGTCAAAGATTCAGAACGCCAGCCCGGGATGGCAATACGTTGCGGCAACTCTGCACATGATGGCGCTTGCCGCGCTGAACGCTACTGTCCTCGTGCTGTTGCTCATCGTGCGCCCCGAGCCGTTCCTTCTGCTTCTGCTCAGGACGATCTTCGCCCTCCTGCTCAGCGTGTACGCCATGTATCTCACCCGTGGGCTGCGGGAGCGCACCGGGCGTCGCGTGATCACGGTCCTTGCCATCATCTCGGCCTACGCGTTGTTCGCCTCGGCGATCTTCCTGTGGCTCATCGATAACCTGCCCTGGTGGATGGTCGTCACGCAGTGGGCGACCGTGGTCGTCTACATCACCTTTGGGCTGTTGCTGACTTCCCTCCCGCGAGTCAGGAGTCGCACATGACCCTGGAACGGCTTATTCGCCGCGATGGCGACGCTGAGATTGTCGGCTTGGTGCGTTCGCACGGCGACGGACTCTTCATCCCTTGTGGGCCGCATGGCGCCCCGCTGGCGTCGCCGATGCCCCCCGATGAAGCCGAACTATATGTTCACCGGCACGGACTCGAGAGTCTGATGGACACCTGGTTGTTCCAGCAGGGCGAAGAACAATACTCGTGCAAGATCCTCGAAGCCCGCCCCGGGTATGCCCGATACCAAATCACCGACTACGGACACCCTCACGCCTTCACCACACGGGAAACACGCGACCCAGCCAACGAACTCGCCTGGTCGCGCCACAATCGCCCATGACCCGCAGATCGCCAAAAACTAACCGGCGATCGCATGTGGGAAATGTTCACGCAGCCTTTCGCTGCACCGAGGTACGACGAGGTGGAAGCGGCATCCCAGGAGCTGGGAGAGCTTCCGGACCGGGCGGAGCTCGAGAGGCAGATCCGGTATCTGCAGGAGGATCAGAACGACCCGGACTCGGCGTTGTTGACGGCAGTGTTTGAGGAACGTCTGGCGAGCCTGCAGCAGATGCACGCGCGGGTGCTCGCGCTCGAGGCGAAGATCCCCGCGGACTACTGACCTTCCGTCCAAGCGGACAGGAAGACCTCGCGGCCTCTGGCGCGAAGGCACGGTTCCACGCGAACGTCGCCGCTATCGAGACGGTGCGCGTGCTCGAGGCGGAACAGCGGCCGGCGACCGCCGACGAGCAAGCGGTGTTGGCCCGGTGGTCAAGCTGGGGTGCGATCCCCGAGGTGTTCGACGAGCGCCGCGACTAATGGGCGCGCGAGCGCGAGCAGCTGCAGAGGGAGCTGACGGAGGCCGAGCTTTCCGCGGCCCGCCGCACCGCGATCAACGCCCGTTACACCGACCCCGCCTACGTCGAGGCGATGTGGGAGGCGATGCAGCGCCTCGGCTTCGAGGGCGGGCGCGTGCTGGAGCCCGGAAGCGGTGCCGGCACGTTCATCGGCTTGGCGCCGACCGGGGCGTAGATGATGGCCGTCGAGCTCGACCCGCTCACCGCGTCCATCTCTCGCGGCCTGTACCCGGCCGCAGAGATGCGTACCGAGTCGGCCGGCGGGCTCCGGCGTCGCGCCGACCCGGGGCGCGTGTGGCGACCCGGGTGCGCGATCGCGGGACGACGAAGGGCCGCGCCGTCCGGCGCGGCCCTTCGCGGGGATCAGGCCTGGGGCGTGTCGTCCGTGCCGCGCGCCGCCGCGCGTCGGCGCGACAGGATCAGCCACACGGTCAGACCGATGATGACGAGGAGCGCGACGCCGAGCAGGATCCACGGCAGGATCGAGCCGGAGTCCGAGGTCGCGGTGGGGGTCGGGCTCGCCGAGGGCGTCGCGGTCGCCGTCGGGGCGGCGGTGGGTGTGGCCGGCGCCGGCGACACCTGCACGACGGCGGACGCCAGGACCGTCTCGCCGTCCGACAGGGCGATGGTCACGGAACCCTCCCGGGAGGGCGTGAAGTCGACCGTAGCCGTGCCGTTGCTGGCGGGGGCCGTGACTGACGGCCCCGAGGAGCTGCCGCTGGAGAAGGAGCCCGCGTCCGGGGAGTCGAGGCCGAAGTCGACCGTCTGCAGACCGGCGACCTTCGCCACCACCTGGGTCGTCTGTCCCACGACGAGCGGGGAGCCGACCTCGATGATGGGGGTCTGTGAATCCTGCGTGGGCTGGGGGGCCGAGCCGGTGACCGTGATCTGGACCTGCGCGAGCGGACGCTCACCGTTGGAGATGTCGACGAAGAAGCTTCCGGTCTGCGATGCGCGGAAGAAGGCCGTGGCCTGTCCGCCGGAGACCGGGACGTTCAGCGTCTTGGAGCCGCTGTCGCCCGTCGACGCCAGGAGGACACCGCTGGCGGGGGTGCCGAGGCCGAAGCCGATCGAGTCCATTCCGCCCAGGCCGGTCGCGGTGAGCGTCGTCGTCTCTCCCACGGCGATGGCGGTCGGGCTGGCGGAGAGGGCGGGCGTGCTGGCGGAGGCCGAGGCGGCGGTGGTGCCGGTGAGGGCCAGGCCAGCCGTCACGAAGGCAGTGAGGGCGAGACGAGCAAAGCGATTCATGAGATCTTCCGGGATCGAGAGCCGACCGACTCGTCGCCCATGATCGTCAAAGACGGGTGGCATCGAGACCGGCTGTGGACGAAGAGTCCGATGCGCCCATTCCCTCGGAGGGGATCGATCGTTGCCGGTCGAAGGTCGCTTCCCGACCATGCCAGGTTTCGCTCATCGGCCCCAAGAACAAGGTGCGGTCATTACGGCGGGACAGTAATGACCGCCGCTCAGCCCTTCAGCGCCTTCGCGATGCGCTGCGGCGAGACCGGTTCGGCGGTGCCGAGGCGCTGGGCGAACAGGCTCACGCGCAGCTCCTCGAGCAGCCACCGCGTCTGGACGAGGTTCGCCGCGGCCTCGGCGGGAAGGGGCACCGCGCCCCCGGCATCCACGAAGCCCGCCGCGGCGCGCTCGTACTCGGTCATACGCTGACGGTCGCGTCCGGGGTTGTCGGACAACGTTTTCACCCGCTCCAGCGCGCCCGCAAGGTAGCGGGGGTAGTGCTGCAGCCGCTGCAGGCCGGTGCGCGACAAGAAGCCGGGGAACAGCAGCCCCTTCACCTGGCCGCGCACGTCGTTAAGGGCTCCCAGCAGCGTGATGGATGCGGCGTCCTTCATCGCCCGCTCCACCTCGCGCTGCGCGAGCAGGATCTTCGCCGCGAGCGACACCGTTTGGAAGGTGCGTTCGACCGACGCCGCCGAGAACGCATCGCGCACGCGCTCGAACTCCGCTCGCGTGCGGACGATCCCCGTCGGCGCTTCGCGCAGCAGCACGTCGTCGGCCAGGGCCACGCGCGCGTCCTCGATGAGCGCTTTGGCGTTCTGGTACGGGGATGCCGCGAGCGCGAGCTTCTCGTTCGCGGTGAGGTGGTCGAGCACGTACGTGGCGGGGGAGGGGACGGCCAGCAGCATCAGCCGTCGGATGCCGGCCCGCGTGAGCCGCGTGGCCTCCTCGGGGGTCGCCTCGACGCGCAGTGCCACGCTGTCGCCCTCGTCGACGAGCGCCGGATAGCCGCGCACGACGCCACCGGCGACGGGGGTGTCGACGACCTCGGTGAGTTCGTCGAGATCCCAGGTCGTGAGCTTCGAGCGCGAGGCGAAAGCGGGGGAGGCCTCGGCGACCTGGGCGGCAGTCCGAGCCGCGGGGCGTGCGACCGTCGCCTCCACGCTGGAGCGGGCGCGGTCGGCGAGGCGGCGCTGCAACGCCCCGAGGTCGCGGTCGCTGCCGACGGCGCGGCCGCGGGCGTCGACAGCGCGGAACGACGGCAGCAGGTGCGCAGGCACGCGCTCGAGCTCGAAGTCGGCGGCGCTCACGCGCTGGTTCGCGACGCGCTGCACGAGCGCGGCGAGGGCGTCGACGAGCGTCGTTCGCGGCAGGCCGTTCGCGTGCTCGGGGCCCTTCTCGGCGAGCTCGGCGCTGAATTTCTCGGCCCAGTCCGCGGCCGGAACGACGTTGCGTCGGATGGTCTTCGGCAGCGCCCGGAGCAACGCCGTGACGAGCTCGTCACGCATGCCCGGCACCTGCCAGTCGAAGCCGTCGGGACGCAGCTGCGCGAGCAGCGGCAGCGGCACGACGACCGTGACGCCGTCGTCGGGCGCGCCCGGCTCGAAGCGGTAGGCGAGGTTGAGGGTCTGATCGCCCTGGCGCCAGCGCGCGGGGAACGCCCGGTCGTCGCCCTGCGCCCGGTCGCCGGTGAGGTCGGACTCGCGTAGGTCGAGCAGGTGCGGCGTGCGGTGGATGGCATCCTTCCACCAGGCCTCGAACGAGCGCACGTCGGTGACGTCGGCGCGGATGCGGGCGTTGTAGAACGCGAACACCGCTTCGTCGCCGATGAGGATGTCGCGGCGGCGCTCGCGCTCCTCGATCTTCTCGAGCAGGCGGCGCTGCTCGACGTTGCGACGCAGGAACGCCGTAAGGCGCTTGTCGAGCACCGAGGGGTCCCACTCACCCTCGACCAGCGCGTGCCGCACGAACATCTCGCGCGCGAGCGGACGGTCGAAACGGGCGAGCTGCACGCGGCGACGCCCGACGAGCTCGACCCCGAAGAGCGTGACCTTCTCGTACGCGGCGGCGGAGCCGGCATCCTTCGACCAGTGCGGCTCGCTCAGCGAGCGCTTCACGAGGTCGGGGGCGAGCTCTTCGGCCCACGCGGGGTCGACGGCGGCGACCGTGCGGGCGAAGAGGCGCGAGGTCTCGACGAGCTCGGCCGCCATCACCGCCGAGGGGCGCTTCTTCTTCAGCCCGGAGCCGGGGAAGATCGCGAACCGCGCCCCGCGCGCGCCGATGTACTCGCCCTTCGTGGGGCGGGCGTCGCCGGGGGCTTTGCGGTCCTTGGCCTGCGCGATCGTGCGGGGATCCAGGATGCCGATGTGCGACAGCAATCCGGAGAGGATAGCGCGGTGGATGGCGTCGCCTTGCGCGTGGCCCTCGGGCTGGCCGGTCGACGGGGCTGCGGCATCCCGCGTCTGAGCACGTCCGCGGTGGTCGCGCCCGCCGCCGCCGTCGCGCCCGCCGCCCTCGGCGCCGAGTGACCGCAGCTGCCGGTGCACGTCGACCCACTCGCGCACGCGCACGTAGTTGAGGTGCTCGCTGCGGCACAGACGCCGGAACGCGCTCGAACCGAGCTCGGCCTGCTTCTCCTGCAGGTAGTCCCAGAGGTTCAACAGGGAAAGGAAATCGCTGGTCGGGTCGGTGAAGCGCGCGTGGAAGCGGTCTGCCTCTTCGCGGCGGTCCTCGGGGCGCTCGCGCACGTCCTGGATCGACATGCCCGACACGATCGCGAGCACCTCGGCCTGCACGTCGTTTCGCCGGGCCTCGATGAGCATGCGCGCGAAGCGCGGGTCGATCGGCAGGCGGGCGATCTCGCGGCCGATCTCGGTCAGGCGGGGGCCGCGGTCGTCGTCGCGCCCGTCTCGTCCGCCGCGCCCGCGCGACGGGTCGCGGTCGGGCCGGTCGTCGCGGGGTCGCGCGCCCGGTGCCGGCAGCTTCACCGCGCCGAGTTCGACGAGCAGGTCGAACGCGGCCTTGACGCCCCGCGAGTCGGGCGGGGTGAGGAAGGGGAACGCCTGGATGTCGCCGAATCCGAGCGACAGCATCTGCAGGATGACGGATGCCAGCGACGTGCGCAGGATCTCGGGCTCGGTGTACTCCGGGCGACGGGTGAAGTCGTCTTCGGAGTAGAGCCGGATCGCGACACCCGGCGACGTGCGGCCCGCGCGGCCCGAGCGCTGCTGCGCCGACGCCTGCGACACGGCCTCGATCGGCAGACGCTGGATCTTCGACCGGTTGCTGTAGCGCGAGATGCGGGCGGTGCCGGTGTCGACGACGTACCGGATGCCGGGGACGGTGAGACTCGTCTCGGCGACGTTGGTGGCGAGGATGACGCGGCGGCGCACACCCGCGACGGTGGACCGCTCGAAGACCCGGTGCTGCTCCGCGGCGGAGAGACGGCCGTACAGGGGCAGCACCTCGGTGGGAGCCGCATCCTTCTGGTACGCCCCGCGGATGGCATCCGCCGCATCCCGGATCTCGGCCTCACCGGGGAAGAAGACGAGCACATCGCCCGCCGGCTCGCGGTCGAGTTCACGGAGCGCCGCGACGACGGCTCCGACTTCGTCCGCGTCGTCCCCGTCGCGTCCGGTCTTGGCGGCGGGCCGTGCCGGGCTCCGGACTTTCTTCGGCTGTGGCGCCGGGATGCCGGCATCCAAGGTCTCGTCGTCCGAATCCTCCGGAGCCCGGTCCGCGCCATCGAGCGGCCGATACCGGATCTCGACCGGATACGTGCGGCCCGACACCTCGATCACGGGCGCCGGCACCGGCTCGCCGCCGGGCTGGGCCGGGGGAGCGGCGAAGTGGCGCGCGAAGCTCTCGGGGTCGATCGTCGCCGAGGTGACGATGACCTTCAGGTCGGGGCGCTTCGGCAGGATGCGGCGGAGGTAGCCGAGCAGGAAGTCGATGTTGAGCGAGCGCTCGTGGGCCTCGTCGACGATGATCGTGTCGTAGCGGCGCAGCAACCGGTCGCGGTGGATCTCGTTGAGCAGGATGCCGTCGGTCACCAGCGCCACGCGCGTGTCGGCCGACACCTTGTCGGTGAAACGCACCTTGTAGCCGACGGTCGAGCCGAGCGGCACCTGCATCTCCTCGGCGATGCGCTCGGCGATCGTGCGCGCGGCGATGCGGCGGGGCTGCGTGTGCGCGATGGAGGTGCGGCCGAGCTCGAGGCAGATCTTCGGCAGCTGCGTGGTCTTGCCCGACCCGGTCGCGCCCGCGACGATCACGACCTGGTTGTCGCGGATGGCGCGCGCGATCTCGTCCCGCGCCGCGCTGACGGGCAGCTCGGGCGGGTACACGATGACGGGTTCGACGGACACAGCCTTCCAGCCTATCGCGCGGCGCCAGCCGCAAGCGTTGACTTCGGGGATATGCCCGAGCGGAGCCGGGCCCGGCGCGCGTTTACCCGAAATCAGCGGGTGGGATCCCTCCGCCGAGCTCGCGGCAGCGGGCGTCCAGCCCCGCTGACTTCGGGCGAAAGCTCACGCGGCACGTGAGTGGTCGTACGTACGGCCGAAGTCAGCGCGCGGGGTCAGGGCATCGACGCCTTCTGTGTCAGAATCCGGGATGCCGCGGCGTCCACCTTCGCGGCGAACGCGCTGTCGCTCTGCGCCTTCGACAGCACCGCCTGGTGCATCTCGGGGTACACCGACGAGTCGGCCGAGACCAGCAGCAGGTCGATGCCCGCCTCGACGGCGAGGATCGCACGGTCGGCGGGCGACCACGCCTGCACCTGCTGTGCGGCCGAGAGGTCGTCGGTGGTGACGACGCCGTCGAAGCCGACGGTGTTGCGCAGCACGCCCACGACGGTGGGAGAGAAGGCGGCGGGGGAGTTCGGGTCGATCTTGTCGTACACGGCGGTCGAGAGCATGACCACGGCCGAACCCTGCGGCAGCACGGTGGAGTACACGCCGACGTCGGCGCCGTCGGCGGTGACGAAGTCGTCGGTGACGCCGGCGGTGGTGTCGGTGTTGTCGCCGACGTGTCCGAGGCCGGGGAAGTGCTTGAACGTCGGGAGCACCCCGCCGTCGCGCATGCCCGCGGCGAATGCCCCGGCCTTGGCGGCGACGGTGGCGCCGTCGTAGCCGTACTCGCGATCGAGCTGGCCGATCGGCGGGTTGCTCTGCGCGGTCTCGGGGCTCGTGACCACGTCGGCCACCGGCGCGAGGTTCATGTTGACCCCGGCCTGGGCGAGCTGACCGCCCCAGGTCGCGGCGTTGCCGCGCAGGGTGCTGTCGTCTTGCTGACCCTGATCGACGGCGGAGGGGATCTCATCGAACCCGGGGCCCGAAAGAACCTGGACCTCGCCGCCCTCCTGGTCGGTGGCCACCCAGAGCGCGGGCTGGCCGCCGGCCTGCGCCGACGTGAACGTCGACACGAGGTCGGCGGTCGCCTGGGTTCCGGCATCCGATCGTCCATGCAGGAAGATACCGCCGATGTGATCGTCGCTCACTGCGGAAAGGGTCGTCTGGTCGGCACCGTCGACCGAGGTTCCCACCATGAACATCTGCCCGACCTTGTCGTCGAGACTCATCCCGGCCGCCGGATCGGGCGTCGGCGTCGGCGTCGGGGTGGGGGTCGGGCTGGGAGTCGGGGATGCCGTGGGGCTCGGTGCGGGAGCCGGCGGGGGCACGCACCCGGTCAGCGTCAGAGCCGTCAACAGGAGCAGGGCCGCGGAGCGCGAGGCGTTCTTCACCCGTTGATCGTCTCGTATCCGACGCCTCGATGCGTACTCCGATGTGATATCAGCCGTTTCCGACCGCGCACGTCGCCTGGTCGGCCTTCGATCCGCTCACGTTGGCGGGCAGCTCGACGACCCCCGGGGCAGACGTGTCCGCCGTGGCATCCGGTGCCGGCGTGGTCTCGACGGGAGTGGGCAGCGGCTGCGACGGGTCGATCTCGACGCCGCCGTTGGCCCCCGCCTCGCCGGTGAGGGCGAGCGGGGCGTTGCGGGCCAGGGCGTCCCACAGCACGGCCGCGGCAGCCTCGTCGGGGATCACGCGATCGGTGTCGTCGGGGTCGTCGATCACCGGGAACTGCACGAAGGTGACGTCGTCGAGCGGCACGTCTTTGAGGGTGTAGCCGAGCTGGGCGAGGCGCAGGGGGTCGGCGAGACTCTCGCTCGGGGTGATGTTGTCGACGGCGGTGTTCGCCAGGCCGATCAGCGTGGCGGGGTTGGAGAGGACCTCGTCGCTGCGCAGCTTGTTGAGCAGGCGCGAGAGATACTGCTGCTGGTTGCCGATGCGGGCGAGGTCGCTGCCGTCGCCGATGCCCTTGCGGGTGCGCAGGAACGCCAGGGCGTCGTAGCCCTTCACCACGCGGGGTCCCGGTTCCCACGAGATGCCCGCGTCGGGATCGTCGATGCCGTCGCCGCCGATGCACACCTCGACGCCGCCGATCGCGTCGGTGATGTTGACGACGTTGCCGAAGCTCACCTTCGCGGCGAACGGGACGGGCTGCCCGGACAGGTCCGACACCGTGTCGGCGACGCAGGTCAATCCACCGTGCTCGTACGCGGTGTTGATGGGAGCCTTCCAGAGGGCGGAGGCGGTCGAGCCGTCCTCCCGGGTGCATTCGGGGAGAGGGATCTGCAGGTCGCGGGGGAACGACACCACGGTCACCCTCCGCGGGTTCGTCGACACGTGCGCGAGCAGGTTGACGTCGTTGCGCGATCCCTCGGCGCCGGGGTCGCTGCAGCGCTCGCCGAAGGCGTCCTTGACCTGGTCGTCGCATTCGTCGGTGCCGACGACGAGCAGCGAGAACGGCTCGTCGTAGGCGCTCAGCGACGGGGGCTGCGAGGGGGCATCGCTGAGGGGCACCGCGGCATCCTGCAGGCGCTGTGAGAGCGACCATGCGTACACGCCGCCCGCCGCCAGCGCGAGAACGACGATCACCGCGGTGGCGAGGATAGTCGTCCGGATCCAGCGCCGACGCGGCGGTGCCGGGCGCACGCGCGAGCGTCGGGTCGGGGGCGTGCTCTGCATCGGGTCAGTCAATCACGCCGTTCAGGTCGTCCCCGTCTGCACACGGCGGAGACGGGGGAGTCGTCGGCGCGCGGGGAACCTGACAGCACACGCACGACGGGGCGACCGGAACCTCCGGCCGCCCCGTCGTGCGTGTGCTGACCCGTGTTCTACTGGCCGCCCTCGGTGAGTGTCACCTGGATCGGGGTGTACGTGCCGTCGACCGTCACGCCCTCGTCTTTCAGCTCGCTCAGCGCGGCTTCGATGTACACGTTGGAGTGCGCCGAGTCGGCGGGCTCGGTGGTGATGAGGTGCAGACCGTCCTGGTTCACGGCCTTCAGGGCGCCCTGAACAGTCTTGTCCCAGGCGCCGGAGTCGATCTTGCCGAACTCGCCGCCGGTCCAGATGAGCTTGTTGACCTCGTTCATCTGCCACAGCTGGTGCGTCGGACCGACGGGGAACGCGTCCACGCCGGGTGCCGTTGCCGCCTTGTAGGTGATGGAGGCGGCCTCGGTGGGGTTGTCGCGCGCGAACACCCATCCCTTTACGACCGCCTTCAGGAAGCGCTTGGCGGCGTCGGCGTACGCGGGGTCGTCGGCGAGGCGCTTCGTGTCGGCCCAGATGGCGTCCTGCAGCATCGCGCCGGCGGTGTCCTCGTACGAGATGACGTTGATGTCGTCCATCGTGTAGAGCTTCCCGGTGGCGGGGTTGACCGTCTCGAGCAGTTGCGCCAGCTCGTTGTAGGTCATCGCCTGTGCGGCATCCACGTCTTTGTCGAGCAGGGCGTTCATCGAGAAGTCCTGCGTGGTGATCTGCACGGTCGAGGCGTCGAGGCCCTTGTCGGCCATCGCGGCGAAGATCTCCCACTCGTTGCCGAATCCCCACGAGCCGATGCGCTTGCCTTCGAAGTCGTCGACGCTGGTGATGTTCGAGTCCTTCCACGACACCTGGGTCGTGCCCGATTTCTGGAACACCTGCGCGATGTCGGTGAGCTCGACGCCCTGGTTCTCGAGGGTGCCGAGCACCTTGGGCACCCAGGCGACGGCGAAGTCGACGTCGCCGGCGACGAGGGCGTCCTGCGGCACGATGTCGCCGCCCGAGGGGATGACGTCGACCGTGTCGAAGCCCTCCTCTTGGAAGTAGCCCTTGTCGAGCGCGACGTAGTAGCCGGCGAACTGCGCCTGCGGCAGCCATTGCAGCTGCAGTTTCACCGTGGTCAGCGGGGTGAAGTCGCCGTCGGAGGCGGCGGGCGTGGAGCCGCCGCCCGAGCAGGCCGAGAGGGTGAGGGCCGCGGCGGCGACCCCCGCGATCGCGCCGAGGGCGCGACGGGTGCTGTGTCTCATGGATGGTCCTTCCGGTTCTGTTGGTGCAGGTGTCGGGTGGAGCAGGCTGTGAAGACGTCTAGGGCCGTAGCGCCCCGAGGCGCCGCGCCACGACCCGTTCGAGCAGGGCGGTGACGACGAAGAAGATCAGGCCGATCGCTATGCCGCCGCCGACGAACGCCCAGGCCAGGGCTGCGCGCCCCGATTTGGCGTAGGTGGCGATCGCGGTGCCGATGCCGTCCGCGGGTCCACCGAAGTACTCGGCGACGAGGGCGGAGATGACGGCGAGGGATGCCGCGACCCGCACGCCCGTGAGCAGGTACGGCAGTGCGACGGGAAGCGTCAGACGCCAGAACGTCTGCCCGCCCGTGGCGGCCGTCGCCCGGAACAGGTCGCGCTGCACCGGACGTGTCTGCCGGAGCCCCCGGAGGGTGTTGACGAACACGGGCACGAACGCGGCGATCCCGGCCACGGCTTGACGGCCGAACTGGCTCGACGCGCCGAACATCGTGTTGAGGATGGGGGTGAGGGCGACGATCGGCACCACCGCCAGTGCGGCGACGAGTGGTGCGGTCATCCCGTCGACGGGGCGCCAGGTCGCGGCGAGCGCGGCGAGGAGCACCGCGATGACGGTGCCCGCGAGCAGCCCGACGAGCGCGTTGGTGCCCGTGATCCCCGCGGCCTCCCACACGAGCGGGAAGCGCTCGACCAGTTCGGTCGCCACGGCGAACGGGTCGGGCAGCATGCGCGGGGCGCTGCCCGAAGCGACGAAGGCGTACCAGGCGAGAAGGCCCGCGAGGCCGACGACGACGGGTGCGGCCAGGCGCGCCCAGGCGGGAAGGCGGGCGGTGTTCATCGACCACCTCCGACGGTGATGGATGCCATGGGGCGCCGGCTCGCGGCATCCGGGGTTCCGCGCTGCACCCCGCTCATCGCTCGTTCGCCCGGTGGACGGGAGCGCCGTGCAGCGCCTCGCGGACGGCGGTGACCCGGGCGAAGAACTCGGGCGATTCGCGCAGGGCCTCGTCGCGCGGACGGCCCGGGCGGGTGTCGATGACGTCGGTGATGCGTCCCGGCCGGGGGCTCATGACCACGACCCGGTCGGACAGGAACACGGCCTCGGGGATCGAGTGCGTGACGAACACGACGGCGGCGCCGGTCTCTGCGGCGATGCGGGCGAGCTCGGACTGCAGCCGTTCGCGGGTCATCTCGTCGAGCGCGCCGAACGGCTCGTCCATCAGCAGCAGCTTGGGTTGCGCCGCGAGGGAGCGGGCGATGGCGACGCGCTGCTGCATGCCGCCGGAGAGCTGGTCGGGGTAGCGGCCGGTGAACTCGGTGAGGCCGACGAGCTCGGCCAGCTCGGCGACCCGCGCGTCGCGGCGGGCCTGGGGCCACTTGTGCAGGTCGAGCGGCAGGGCGATGTTCGCCGCGACCGTCAGCCAGGGCAGCAGGGCCGCCTGCTGGAAGGCGATGCCGTAGTCCTGGTCGAGCCGCGCCTGGCGTGCGGTCTTGCCGTACAGCGTGAGCTCTCCGCTCGACGGGACGTCGAGGTCGGCGATGAGGCGCAGCAGCGTCGACTTGCCGCAGCCAGACGGCCCGATGAGCGAGACGAACTCGCCCGCGGCGACCTCCAGCTCGACGGCGGTGAGGGCGGTGACCTCGCCGCCGGCGCTGGGGAACACCTTGCCGATGCCGGAGGCCCGGACGGCGAGGTCGGTGAGAGTGTTCATGCGGTGTCCTCCCCGCGACGGAAACGGTGCAGCGCGACGCCGATGAGGGCGACCCCGCCCGCGGCGAGGAGTCCCATCACGACGGTGCCGAGAGTGGGCGCCCAGGGGGCGGCGGGGTCGGACGAGGCCTGACCCGCGAGCTGGATGAGCATGCGCCCGATGCCGCCGCGCAGGCCGATCGACACCTCGGCGACGACGGCTCCGACCACCGCGGAAGCGGCGGCGAGCCGCAGGGCGGGCAGCAGGTGCGGCACGGCGGCGGGGAGCCGCAGACGCACGAGCGTCTGCCACCACCCCGCCGAGTTCGCCCGCATGAGATCGAGGTGAAGCGCATCGGGAGCCGAGAGGCCCCGGAGCATGCCGATGGCGACGGGGAAGAACGCCAGGTACGACGAGATCAGCGCCACCGAGAACCACGGCGGCCAGGGAAAGCCCGAGCGGTCCACCTGCGTGCCGATCGCGTTGACGACGGGCGCGAAGGCGATGAGCGGGACGATCTGGCTCACGACGATCCAGGGGAGCAGCCCCGCCTCGACCAGGCGCCAGCGCTGCATCGCGATGCCCAGGAGCGACCCGACCACCACGCCGATGAGCCAGCCGAGCGCGGCCAGCCCCAGCGTCATCCCGGCCGCGCCCGCGACCGAGACGATCAGCGGCGGGGTGTCGCCCCCGCTCGTGGGCGCGAACATGCGCGCGACCATGTCCCACACGTGCGGCATGGCGCGATCGTGTGTGCGGGGGAGCAGGATGACGCCCGACCCGGCCGATCCGTCTCCGCCCACGGTCACGCCGTCCGCGGGCCCGAGCAGTTTGTACAACTCCCACAGCACGACGACCGCCGCGACGCCGGCGACGCCCCAGCCCACGCGGACCGCCGTGGCGTTGCCGCGGGAGGAGCGGATGCCACGCGGCATCCGTTCCTCCCGGGCGACGGCCGCCGCGGTCCCTGGGGCCAGCACCTGGTCGGTCACCGTTTCGCCGTCACCGGGGGAGTGAGTGCGGGGATCACGGTCTCGCCGTAGACCCGCATCGTCTCCTCCTTGTTGTCGTGCTGGAGGTAGCCGGCGAACTGCGTCACACCCAGGGCCCGCAGCTTCTCGAGCTTGGCGATGTGCTCCTCGGCCGTGCCGAGCACGCAGAACCGCTCGACGATCTCGTCGGGCACGAAGTCGACGTGGTCGTTGTTGCTCTTGCCGTGCGAGTTGTAGTCGTACCCCGTGCGCCCGGCGATGTAGTCGGTGAGCGCGGCGGGCACCTCGGCGGTGGTCCCTGAGCCTGTCGAAGGGCCGTACTTCGACACGATGTCGGCGACGTGGTTGCCGACCATCCCACCGAACCAGCGGCACTGCTCGATCATGTGCGCGCGGGCCTCGGGGGTGTCCTCGCCGATGTACATCGGGGCGGCGACGCAGAAGGCGATGTCGTCGGGGTCGCGCCCGGCTTCCTCCGCGGCGCGGCGGACGGTGGCGATCATCCACTCGGCGATGTCGAGGTCGGCCAGCTGCAGGATGAAGCCGTCGCCGACCTCACCGGTGAGCTTGAGCGCGAGGGGGCCGTACGCTGCGACCCACACGTCGAGCTTCGATCCGCGACTCCACGGGAACTGCAGCGTCGCACCGTTGTACTCCACCGCGCGGGAGTTGCCGAGTTCGCGGATGACGTGGATGGATTCGCGCAGCGCCTTCAATGTCGTCGGCCGGCCGTTCGTCACGCGCACGGCTGAATCGCCGCGACCGATGCCGCAGATCGTCCGGTTGCCGTACATCTCATTGAGGGTCGCGAAGGTGGAGGCCGTGACCGTCCAGTCGCGGGTCGCGGGGTTCGTGACGAACGGCCCGACCGTCACCCGGCGCGTAGCGGCGAGGATCGCCGAGTGCACGACGTACGGCTCCTCCCACAGCAGGTGGGAATCGAAGGTCCAGACGTGGCTGAAGCCGTGCGCCTCGGCCAGCTGCGAGAGCTGCACGACGCGGGCGGCGGGCGGGTTGGTCTGCAGAACGACGCCGAAATCCATGGTGTCTCCTCTCAGACCAGGTACTGGCTCAGGCCGCGCTTGACGAAGCGCCCGTCGCCCTTGGTGCCGATGTAGGCGCCGTCGTCGACGACGACCTTGCCGCGTGAGATGACGGTGTCGACGTGCCCGTCGATCTCGTAGCCCTCCCACGCGGAGTGGTCCATGTTCATGTGGTGGGTCTTGCCCACGCCGATCGAGGTGTGCCCGGCCGGGTCGTACACGACGATGTCGGCGTCGGCACCGGGGGCGATGACGCCCTTCTTGCCGTACATGCCGAACATGCGCGCCGGCGTCGTGCTGGTCAGCTCCACCCAGCGCTCGAGCGTGATCTGCCCGGTCACGACGCCCTGGTACATGAGATCCATGCGGTGCTCGACCGAGCCGATGCCGTTGGGAATCGCGCGGAAGTCGCCCTGGCCGAGCGTCTTCTGGTCTTTCATGCAGAACGGGCAGTGGTCGGTCGACACCATCTGGATGTCGTTGGTGCGCAGCGCCTGCCACATGTGGTGCTGGTGGCCCTCGTGCTTCGAGCGCAGCGGCGTCGAGCACACCCACTTCGCGCCCTCGAAGTCGCCCCATTCCTCGCTCGACGCGCCGAGCTGGTCTTCCAACGACAGGTAGAGGTACTGCGGGCACGTCTCGCCGAACACGTTCTGCCCGTTGTCGCGCGCCCACGCGAGCTGCTCGACGGCCTGCTTGGCGCTCACGTGCACGACGTAGAGAGGTGCGCCGGTGAGGTTCGACAGCATGATCGCGCGGTGGGTGGCCTCTTCCTCCATCTGCCAGGCGCGCGCGACGCCGTGGAAGTACGGCGAGGTCTTGCCCTTCTCGATGAGCTGCTCGGCGAGGACGTCGATCACGGGGCCGTTCTCGGCGTGCATCATCGTCAGGAGCCCCGTGTCGGCGGCGACCTGCATCGCGCGCAGGATCTGCGCGTCGTCGGCGTAGAAGACGCCCGGGTACGCCATGAACATCTTGAAGCTCGAGATGCCCTCGTCGATCAGTCCGGGCAGGGCCGCGAGGGAGTCGGCATCCACCCCTCCGACGATCTGGTGGAAGCCGTAGTCGATCGCGCAGTTGCCGGCGGCGAGTTCATGCCAGTGGGCCAGACCGTCTTGCACGCGCTCGCCGGAGCGCTGCACCGCGAAGTCGACGATGGTGGTCGTCCCGCCCCAGGCCGCGGCGCGGGTGCCGGTCTCGAACGTGTCCGACGCGCTCGTGCCGCCGAAGGGCAGCTGCATGTGGGTGTGCGCGTCGATGCCGCCGGGGATCACGTACTTGCCGGTCGCGTCGATGACGGTGTCGACGGATGCCGAGAGGTCGTGGCCGAGCAGCGTCGAGCCCGGCGCGAGCACGGCGGCGATCGTCTCACCGTCGAGCAGCACGTCGGCGGCGCTGCGCCCGGTCGCCGAGACGACGGTGCCGCCGGTGAGGAGGGTGGTGGCCATCTCAGGCCTCCACGATCTCGCCGTAGGTGTCGGGCCGGCGGTCGCGGTAGAACTGCCAGTCGTCGCGCATCTGCTGCACGAGGTCCAGGTCGAGGTCGCGGATGAGGATCTCCTCGTGCTCGTTCGACCCCAGCGCGCCGACGTGATTGCCCCGCGGGTCGATGACCTGGCTGGTGCCGTAGAAGGTCACGGCATCCTCGCCGTACTCGTTGTCTTCGCGGCCGACGCGGTTGGGCTGCAGCACGAAGTAACCGTTGGCCACCGCGGCGCATGGCCCCTCGACCTCCCACAGGCGATTCGACAGGCCGGGCTTGGTCGCGTTGGGGTTGAAGACCATGTGCGCGCCGTTCAGGCCCAGCTCGCGCCAGCCCTCGGGGAAGTGCCGGTCGTAGCAGATGTACATGCCGACCTTGCCGACGGCGGTGTCGAAGACGGGGTAGCCGAGGTTGCCCGGGCGGAAGTAGAACTTCTCCCAGAACTTCTCGACGTGCGGGATGTGGTTCTTGCGGTACTTGCCGAGGATGGTGCCGTCGGCGTCGACCAGCACCGAGGTGTTGTAGTACACCCCGGTCTGCGCCTCTTCGTAGACGGGGAGCACGCTCACCAGGCCCAGCTCCTTCGCGAGCGCCGCGAAGCGCTGAACGATGGGGCCGTCCACCGGCTCGGCGTAGCGGTAGTACTTCTGGTCCTGGGTGATACCGAAGTAGGGGCCGTAGAACAGCTCCTGGAAGCACACGACCTCGGCGCCCGCGGCCGCGGCATCGCGGGCGAACTGCTCGTGCTTGTCGAGCATCGACTCCTTGTCGCCTGTCCAGGTGGTCTGCGTGATGGCTGCGCGCACCGTCGTCATGGGACTCTCCTCGCTCTCACGACCGTTTCGCATCCGGTCGCGTCGTGTTCTGTTACTGTCGCGACTGAACATTTCCCGACGATTTCGGCGCGTGACAGGACCGTGAAAACACGGGGCCCCAGGGAGAGTGAGGAGCCATGCTGTCGGCTGAGGCACTGACGGAGCGCTCGTCGGCGGGTCTGGCCTCGGAGATCGCCCGTCTCGTGACCGACGGGACGCTCCTTCCCGGCGAACGCCTGCCGACGGTGCGCGCGGTGGCCGCTCAGCTCGGGCTCTCGACCGGAACCGTGGCGGCTGCCTGGCGAGCGCTCGCCGACGCGGGCGTCATCGTGTCGCGCGGGCGCGCGGGTACCTTCGTCCGCGACGAGCGCCGCGAATGGCTGAGCCCACGCGTGCGGGGACTCGCGCGCGTCGAGCTCCCCGGCTCGCCCGCGCCCCCGCGCGGCCTCGGGGGACGCGTCGCCGCCTCCGCCCGGCTCGACCTCTCGCTCGGAACTCCGGATCCGGCGCTGCTGCCCTCGATCGAGCGGGCGCTCTCCCTCGCCCGGCCCCGCGCCGACACCGGGCGCTACCACGACCTTCCCGTGCTCCCCGAGCTGTACGACGTGCTGCGCGAGCAGTGGCCGGTGAGCGGTGTGGAGGCCCTCACGGTCGTCGACGGCGCCTTCGACGGGATCTCCCGGACGGTCGATCAGGTGGTGCGCTTCGGCGACCGGGTCGCCGTGGAGTCCCCGGGCTTCCCGTACATCTTCGACCTCGTCGACGCCGCCGGCGGCATCCCGCTCCCGCTGGAGAGCGACGCCGACGGGATCCTTCCCTCCGCGCTGGCGCGGGCTCTCGCGCGGCAGCCCTCGACCCTCATCCTGCAGCCGCGCGCGCAGAACCCGACGGGGGTGTCGATGTCGGCCGAGCGCGCGCGACGGCTCGCGAACGTGCTCGTCACCGTGCCGGGAGGTCGTCGCGTGACCGTGATCGAAGACGATCATTCCGCGCTCATCGCCACGGCTCCGGCCGTCACGCTCGGGCGGTGGATCCCCGCCCAGGTCGTGCACGTGCGCGGTTTCTCGAAGTCGCACGGGCCCGACCTGCGGATCGCGGCGCTGGGCGGACCGGCCGACATCGTCGAGAAGATCGTGCGGCGCCGCATGCTCGGCCCGGGATGGACCTCCCGCCTGCTGCAGACGGTGCTGCGGGAACTGCTGACCGATTCCCGCTCCATCGCGGCCGTCAGCACCGCGCGTCTCATCTACCGCGACCGCCTCGACCGGGTCGCCGACGCGCTGCGCCGGCTCGGCGTCGACGTCGGTGCACCCGACGGCATCAACCTCTGGCTGCCCGTGCGCGACGAACGCGCCGCGATCGTACGGCTCGCCGCCGAGGGCATCGCGGTGGCGGCGGGGGAGCCTTTCGTGGTGCACCCGGTGTCGGGGACCGGCTCGGTTCGGGTGACGGCCGGCTCGGTCAGCGAGAACGTGCGTCTGGTGGCCGAGGCCCTCGCGCGCGCCGCTGAGGCCTCACCGCTGGCATGACGCGCGGCGTCAACCCCGAGACGTCTCCGAATCGATTCGCCTAGGCTCGACGCATGACCGTTCCTTCTGTTCAGCTCAACGACGGAAACTCCATCCCCCAGCTCGGTTACGGCGTGTTCCTCGTGCCCGCCGACGACGCCGAGCGCGCCGTGTCCGAGGCCCTCGAGGTCGGCTACCGTCACATCGACACGGCGGCGATCTACAAGAACGAAGAGGGGGTCGGCCGGGCCATCGCCGCCAGCGGCATCCCCCGCGACGAGCTCTTCGTCACCACCAAGCTCTGGAACGACCGGCACGACGGCGACGAGCCGCTCGCCGCGATCGACGAAAGCCTGCAGAAGCTCCAGCTCGACGCCGTCGACCTGTACCTCATCCACTGGCCCACCCCGAAGAACGACAACTACGTCAACGCGTGGCAGAAGCTCATCGAGATCCGCGAGGCCGGCAAGACCCGCTCGATCGGCGTCTCGAACTTCCTCGTGCCGCACCTCGAGCGCATCGTCGCCGAGACCGGCGTGACGCCCGTCGTCGACCAGATCGAGCTGCACCCCGCGCTCAGCCAGCGCGAGATCGCCGCCTGGGGTCACGAGCACGACATGCACATCGAGTCGTGGGGCCCGCTCGGCCAGGGCAAGTACGACCTGTTCGACATCCCCGCGGTCGAGGATGCCGCCGAGGCCCACGGCAAGAGCCCCGCGCAGGCCGTGCTGCGCTGGCACATCCAGCACGGCTTCATCGTGTTCCCCAAGTCGGTGCGTCGCGAACGCCTGGAAGAGAACTTCGACCTGTTCGACTTCGAGCTCAGCGCCGACGAGATGGCCGCGATCGACGCCATCGACCCGGGCGACGGCTCGGGCCGCGTGGGCACGCACCCCGACGACCTGAACTGACCCCGCGCACCCGGGCATGAACCGCCTCGCGAACGCCTCGAGCCCCTACCTGCGGGCCCACGCCGACAACCCCGTCGCGTGGTTCCCGTGGGGGGCCGAGGCGTTCGCGCGCGCGGCCGAGAGAGACGTGCCCGTCATGATCTCGATCGGCTACAGCACCTGCCACTGGTGCCACGTGATGGCGCGCGAGTCGTTCCAGGACGAAGACACCGCCGCCGTCCTGAACGAGGGCTTCGTCTCGATCAAGGTCGACCGCGAAGAGCACCCCGACGTGGATGCCGCCTACCTCGACGCCGCCTCCGCGTTCACGCCCCACCTCGGCTGGCCGCTCACCGTCTTCGCCACCCCCGAGGGCCGCGTCTTCTACGCGGGCACGTACTTCCCGCCCACCCCGCGCCCGCCGCAGCCGTCGTTCCGTCAGGTTCTCGCCGCCGTCCGCGAGGCGTGGACCGAGCGGCGCGACGAGGTGGATGCCACCGGCGCCTCGCTCCGCGACGCCCTCGCCGCCGCGGCGACGGCCCCCGCCGACGCGCCGCCGTCGATCGACCAGCTCGCCGCCGCCGCCCGCACCGTCGCCGCGCGCGAGGATCGCGAGTACTTCGGCTTCGCAGCTGGCCCCGCGTTCGAGACGCCGAAGTTCCCCAACACCCCGGTGCTGCGATTCCTGCAGCACCCCGCGCTCGCCGCGGAGGCGCCGGACGCTGCCGCCGTGGCATCCCGAGCCCTCTCCGCGATGGCCGGCTCCGACCTGCACGACGAGGTCGAGGGCGGCTTCTTCCGCTACGCCACGCGCCGTGACTGGAGCGTGCCGCACTACGAGCGCATGCTCACCGACAACGCCGGTCTCGTCGAGGTCGCCCTCGCCGCCGGCGACGAGGCCACCGCGGCCGATGCGGCGCGTTTCCTCGTCGACGTGCTCCAGCTGCCCAGTGGCGGCATTGCCGCAGCCCAGGATTCCGAGTCGATCATCGACGGGCGCCGGTCCGAGGGCGGGTACTACCGGGTGGCCGACCGGTCGGGTCTACAACCCCCGGCGCTGGATGCCAAGGTCGTCACCGGCTGGAACGGTCACGCGATCGCAGCCCTCGCCGCCGCCGGCACCCGCACCGACCCGCGCTTCGTCGAGGCCGCGCGCTGGGCCGCCGACGCCGTGCTCGAGAGCAATGTCGCCGACGACGGCACGCTCCGTCGCGCCTCACTCGACGAGATCCGCTCCGCCGCTCCCGCGACCCTGGAGGATTACGGCGGGCTCGCGCGCGGCCTGCTCGCCCTCGCACGTGCGACCGGCGAGGTGGCCTACGCCGAGCGGGCGCGGGCGCTGGTCGACCTGTGCCTGGGCGCCGACGGCATCCATCCTCCCGGCGGCGGTGACGCCGTACTCGCCGCGCAGGGCATGCAGCCGCACGGCGTGCCCGGCGACGGCGCCTCGCCCTCCGGGCCGTCGGTCTTCGCCGCGGCGGCACTCGATCTGTGGCGCCTGGGCGCGGGGCAGCGGTACCGCGCCGCCGCCGAGACGCTCGTGCGAGCCGCCGCCGACACCGCCCTGGCGTCGCCCCTCGCGCACGGTGCGATCCTCGAGGTCGCGGTGGGGCTGGTATCCGCCCCCCGCCAGGTGGTCGTGGTGGGGGAGCCGGATGCCGAGATCGCCGACGCCGCGCGACGCGTCGCCGCCGACGTGGTGGCGGTGGTGTCGCCCTCTCAGGCGAAGGACTTCGCGTCGGCGGGCTTCGAGCTGTTCGCGGGCAAGGTCGCGCGGGGCGGCGAGGCCACCGCCTATGACTGCCGCGCGTTCACGTGCGCACTGCCGACGACCGATCCGGCGCAGCTGGCCTGACACGGGTCGGCTCGGATCCCCGCAGCGGATTCGCCTGCCGAATCGCCTCTCGGCTGTCGCGCCGACCATCGTCCCTCTCCCGCCGTTTCGTCTCGGGGATATGGATGCCGCAGGGGCGCCGCTCCGAATATGACGCGCCCTTACGGTGTCGGTGCCCCGAGCCGTCGATCGATCGCTCCGACCGGGCGAGCCGTCGTCTCCCCGCGGATGAGCGCCGGGTGAAGTCCGGCACGTCTCGGCCCCTGCCCGATGTGTGCTGTGGTGGGTGAAGGGGGCTCTGGCAGGCCATTTTGCTGCGTTATTCGGTTGCGGGATGCGTTATGCGTCTTTTTAGCGTGATTCTTCTGAAGTAACGCTGTGAGTACTCTCGGCGAAACCTGGATCTGCAGGTGTCGGTCGGCGGCCGGGTCGGCGCCGTTGAGGGGGTACGTGTGCGTCATCCTGCGCGAATTTTCTGGGTCTCACTCGTTGCGATCGTCGCGATGGTGGTGGGGGCGGCGGTTCCCGTCCAAGCGGCCGTCGTGTCGCGGGCGGACACGGGCGATGTCGCTGCCGAGCAGCCTGCGCTGCCCGGGGGTGAGGCGCCGGCCGCAGAAGCCTCGGTGCCCGAAGGCGTCTTCGATTCTCCTTCCGACGTGGCCGCCGCGCCGGAGCCGGTGTCGACGGTGGCCCCGGAGGCACCCGTGACGACCGCGTTCGATTCGAGCCAGATCGATCGAGCCCACCTCGAGGTGGTTGCGCGCACCGAGGACTCGACCACCTACCGGACGCCGGACGGTGGCACGGCGAAGTACCTCACGCCCGGTCCGCAGAACGTGCAAACGGATGACGGGTGGAAAGAGATCAACACCGACGTGTCGTCTGCCGACGAGGGGTGGGAGGTCGACGATCACCCGCTGAGCCCGCAGTTCGCGAAGTCGGCGGCCGACGCGGATGCGTTGTCGGTCAGCCGTGACGGTCACGACGTGTCGATGTCGTTGATCGGCGCGGTGGATGGGGATGTGGCGGCGCCGTTCTGGTTCTGGGACGACCACTCCGAGCTCACCTATCGCGACGTCAAGCCGGGCATCGACTTGCAGTACGAGGTGCAGTCGGGAGGGATCAAAGAGAACCTCATTTTGAAGACCGCGCCGTCGTCGAACGGGTGGGTCTGGCGACTGGATCCGGGCTCTCTGACCCCGTCGCTGGCCAAGGACGGTTCTGTGGTGATGTCGGATGCGTCCGGGGGTGCGGTGTTGGCGATTCCGGCGCCGGTGGCGTGGGATTCGTCGGGGCAGGCGGGAGAGCGTGAGTCGGTCACGATCGCTCCCACACCGCGGCTCACGAAGGCTCTCGATGGCACGTGGCGGTACTGGTTGCAGGTGCCCTCTGCCTGGCTCAAGGACTCGAAGCGGGTATACCCGGTCACGATCGACCCCGGTTTCAGCATCACGGGGAGCACCGCGTACAAGTCCGATGGGGTGGTCTTCAACAACACGCTCTACGTCGGCAACACGCGCGAGAACTACACCAACCGGTACTGGCGGTCGGTGGTGACCGTCGACTATGGCGATATCCCGGGTAAGTTCATCGCCGGCGCGCAACTGAGCCTCGGGTACGCGAATTACGGCACGACGTCGCAGCAAGACGGTTGGGTGCAGCACGCCTCGTGCTTCGGCTACAACTGCATGACCACCCACATCGCCTCCTATCGTCTCGGCACGGGGTGGACAGACACCGAGGGCTGGGGCATGGCTCAGCGCCTCGTGGATCGATTCCGGATCAACGACAGACCCGCGTGGCTCATCGGGGGCTACGAGGGAGGCTCCTACTCGTTCAAGAGCCTGAACGTGGGGATGTGGATCGACTACTGGGACTATCCGTCGGTGTGGACGGGGTCTCCCGGAAATGGTGCGACCGGGGTCGGGCTGACTCCCACGCTCACGCTGGGGGCCTCCAATCCGGGCAACAGAACCCAGCACTACGCGTTCGAGGTGGCCACCGATCCGGGGATGAGCAACCTGGTGTACTCCACCCCGTGGTTGTCGGGTCAGAGCACGCAGGTTCCGGAGGGAGTGTTGCGCCCGGGAACGGACTACTACTGGCGCTCCCGCGTCGTCGATGACGCGCACGGGCATCTGGGGCAGTCGACGGACCGGTATTCGGGTGTGGTGAAGTTCACCACCAACCAGGTTCCCGTGCCCCCCGTGGGCACGGCGACGCCTGGTGCGTTGCCGACCGAGGCTGTTCCGGCGGTCACGACGTTGACGCCGACGCTTCAGGTGGATCATGTCGCCGACACGGATTCGGCGGGCGGGTCGATGTCGTACGAGTTCAAGCTCGCGACCGGGTCGGATGCGAAGTCGGGTGCCGTGGTGACTTCGGGGTGGATCACCCCCGGCTCGGATGGCAAGGCGAGGTGGACGGTGCCTGCGGGCGCGTTGCAGGACGGCGGTGTCTATTCCTGGACGGTTGCGTCGCGGGACGGGCAGGACACCAACCGTTTCAACACGTGGGTGAAACGCTTCCGCACCGATCTGCGTCTCGGTGCGTCCGGACCATCTCCGTTCGACACGGCCGGGCCGGTCACCACGAACCTCGCGAACGGGAACGCGACGGTGTCGTTCGCCTCGCCCACCGTGACCACCCTCGGTGGGCCGATGGGGATGTCGTTCACCTACAACTCTCAGGAGGTCCCGGGCGCGAATCGGGGTGTGACGGGTGAGTATTTCGATGCGCGGGTGAACGGTGGTGCGCCGAGCAGCTTCGACCTGACCGACAAGGTTCCCGTGCTGGTGCGTACCGATCCGGGGGTGTCCTTCGACTGGGGAACCGGGTCACCAGCTGACGCCGTGCCCGCGGACTACTTCATGGCCCGGTGGTCGGGCTACGTCACTCTTCCGGCGGCGTATGTCGGGAAGCAGGTACAGTTCGGGGTGCGTCAAGACGACGGTGCGCGCTTGTGGGTCAACGGCGAGAAGCTCGTCGACAACTGGAACTTCTCCTCACCGACCACGACGTGGGGAGCAGCCCGCACGTTCGGCGGGAGCGCTATGCCGTTTCGTTTCGAGTTCTTCGAGAACACCGTCACCGCCGTGGCGGAGATGTGGGTCAAGGTCGACGGAAACGAGTTCGTCGTGCCGCCGGACTGGTTCACCAAGAAGGTGCGGACGCTCCCGCAAGGGTGGGGTGGGTCGGTGCCGATCGCGGGCGCGAGCGCGAACTGGGTGTCCGCGCAGATCACGGATTCCTCGATCATCCTCACCGATGTCACCGGCCGTGTGCATACCTATCTGAAGGTCTCCGGCGGCGGGTACCAGGCACCGTCGGGAGAGTACGGCGTGGCCAGCCTCGACGGCAACGGGTGGGTGGTGTTCACCGACGAAGACGGCACCGTGTACCAGTTCACCAAAGAGGGACGCGTCGCGTCGGCGACCCCGCCGGAAGACGTGCGTAAGGCGGCGGCCCCGCAGACCATCCTGAACGCCAACGGCGTGGCCACGCAGATCGTCGACCCGGTGTCCAAGAGCGGCAGTACTTACCTGCGACAGATCGCCTTCACCTACCAAGATGGCGGGCAGACCGCGTGCCCGACGCAGACCGGCTCCGGTTACGCGAAAGCTCCCGTAGACATGCTGTGTCAGATCGCGTACCCGGACGGGACGAACACGCAGTTGTTCTACAACACCGCGGGACAGCTCGCGCTGATCCTCGACCCGGGTAACGAGCGCACCATGTTCGGCTACGACTCCGACGGGTTCCTCAACCAGATCCGCGACGTCACCGCCAACGACAGCATCCCCGTCACCGCTGCCGCGGCCACCAACGACCCTGCGTCCACCCTCATCACGTACACGGGCGGCAAGGTCGCCACGGTCACGCTGCCCGCACCGGATGGTGTCACGCAGGCTGATCGTCCGTCCCGTACCTATGGGTACGAGTCGGGACGCACCTCGCTCACCATCGCGGGCCTGTCCAACGCCACGCAGTGGGCTGAATACGACAGCGCCTGGCGGCAGACCGCCAGGGTCAGCGCCATGGGTGTCCGCACGACTCAGACCTGGGATCCAGCGAAAGACCTCGTGCTCTCCACCACCGACTCCACAGGCCTCGTGTCGACCCGCGTGTACGATGCGGTCGATCGTCCGGTCGAATCCTTCAGCGCCGCCCCGGCCGCCTGCTTCGGCTCCGACCGGCGCCCCGTCTCCGGGGCGGAGAGCGTCAGCGGGTGCGGCGTCACACCGGCGAAATCGAGCACGGTGTATGACGAGGGTCTTCACGGTCTCCAGGTCGCGTATTACAGCAACACGCGCAAGCTCTCGGGCAAGCCCGAGGTGTATGCGCTGGGTGTGGGCGGTCCTGACGGAGCGTTCCAGAGGGACTGGGGACAGGATTCGCCGGTTCCCGGTGTCGTCTCGAATGATAACTTCTCGCTCCGCGCGACGGGATTGGTGACGTTCGCCCAGGCGGGCTCGTATCAGCTGCGCAGTTACAGCGACGACGGCGTGCGGGTGTGGCTCGACGACGTTCTGCTGGTTGATCGGTGGGTGGATCAGTCGCCGACCGATGTCGACAGCCCGCCGTTTCAGGTGGCCGAGGGCGAGGTGCGCCGGGTGCGGCTGGAGTACTTCGACAGCGGCGCCGGCGCGCGCGTCGACCTGCAGTGGAAGCTGCCGGGGGCGGCAGGCTTCCAGATCATTCCGGGCAGCCGGCTGCGCCCCGACTACGGGCTGGTCACCCGCTCCGTGGTCGATGACGCGACGTCCGTCCCCGGTGCCGCCGCGCCGTCGGTGGTGAGCGAGAAGACCTATCAGGATCCGATCGTCGGGCAGGTGTCGGCGGCGACCGTCGACCCGGGCGGCCTGGGGCTGAAGAGCACGGCGAGTTGGGAGACGGTGAATGGGTCGGGCTGGCTGCGGCAGAAGTCGAAGGCTCTGCCCCGCCGCCGCGGCATCCGGTTCGATCACGGATGCCAACAGCACGACGCGCGCCTATTACGGCGACACCGAGCCGCTGACGGAAGACACCTGCGGCGTGCCGTCGGGAACACGTCAGTTTGGGATGCTGAAGTCATCGACCGGTCCGACGCCGGCCAGCGGGCCGGCGATCGTGACCTCGTACGTCTACGACGTCATGGGGCGCACGGCGGGCACGCGCGTCACCGGCGATGAGGCGTGGTCGTGCACGACGGTCGACGCCCGCGGCCGCACGGTCAAGGAGGTATCGGTCGGTGCAGCCGGCGTTGCAACCGATACCGTCACGACGACGTACACGCCCACGTCGACCGGGCTCACCGTCACGGTGGTCGGCTCGCCGGTGACCGGATCGAGCACGTCGGCGACCACGACGAAAACCGACCTGCTCGGGCGCGTCGTGTCGTACACCGACGTGTGGGGTGTGGTCACGACCCCCGTCTACGAACCGCTCACCGGACGCGTGCTCCGGGTGACGACCGCGGGACCGGGTGTTCCGTCGTCGACGACGGCGTTCGCGTACGACCGTGACGGCAAGACGACCACGGTGACGTTCAACGGTCAGGTGTACGCGGCCTCGTCGTTCGACGCCAAACAGCGGATCGCGCAGGTGGCGTATCTGGGCGGGTCATCGCTGGGTGTGGCCTGGGATGACAAACGCGGCACGATCGGGTCGCAGACGTGGTCGTTCCCGTCGTCGGCGTCGATCACCGATGAGGTGACGCGGTCGGTGGCGGGGCGGATCGTGCGGGAGAGCATCTCGCAGGGTGACCGGGTCTTCGAATCGACGTACGGGTATGACGCGGCGGGACGGCTCGTGTCAGCGAAGATTCCGGGGCACGAGTTGTCGTACGAGTTCGCGTCGTCGGGTGGGTGCGGGCCGAACACCGCCGCCGGTGCTTCAGGTAATCGGACGCGGTCTGTCGATCGGTACACCGCGCCGGGTTCTTCGGCGGCGAGCGTGACCACGGCCGAGTACTGCTACGACTGGGCGGACCGGTTGTTGTCGAATCCGGTGTGGGGCTCGGTGCCGGGGGCGTCGCAGATCGCGGACGGTTTCAACGCCGACGAGATCACCTATGACGTGCGGGGCAACACGACGCGGTTGTCGAACCTGCTGTTCTCCTATGACGCGGAGAACCGTCACATCGGGACGCGGACGTATGCCGGGTCGGTGGTGTCGGTGGTGCGGGATGGTTCGGGTCGTGTGGTGTCGCGGACGGTGGATCCGGCCGGTGATGCTCCGTCGGTGACGTCGCGGTATGTGTATGCCGGGGCCGGGGATTCCCCGTGGGCGGTGGTGTCGGGGGATGCCGGGGCGACGGTGTTCTTGTCTCTGCCGGGTGGGGTGACGGTCGATGTCCCGTCTTCTGGTGTGGCGTCGTGGTCGTATCCGTCGTTGCAGGGTCACACGCTGACCACGGGCGACGGGGCTACCTCGTCGGGCGTGCAGCTGTATGACCCGTTCGGTCAGCCCCTCGAGGCGGGCACTCTCGCGCTCGGTACGGGCGCGGCGAACGAGTCGGGTTCGGTGAACGGCACGACGGGGTGGCATCAGGGCGCGCAGAAGCTCACCGAGGCGTTGGAGACGGCGCTGGTGGTCGAGATGGGTGCCCGGTTGTATGTGCCGGCGTTGGGACGGTTCTTGCAGGTGGACCCGGTCGAGGGCGGCGTCGACAACGACTACGTCTGGCCGACCGACCCGATCGGGAAGAACGACCTGACCGGACGGGCATGGTGGGACGATATGGTCGCTGCCGCTGGTCAGGCCGTCAATGCGGTTGGAAAGTGGGCCTGGGATAACAGGCTCATGCTGGCGCATGCTGCCCTGAACGTTGTCGCTGGCGCGCTGACCGTCGCCGCGACCGCTGCTGTGTGCGTCGGGACCGTTGGCGTGGGCTGCGTGATAGCGGCCGGAGCGGCGTTTGGGCTATTGACGAATGTTGTTCCTCACTTTGTATTGGACCGAGCGGTGGGGCACAAGACAACCGCACGAGAGGCCATAAGTTACGTAGTTGCCGCGCCGATACGAGGGGCTGCCGGGATTCCGATGCGCCAGGCGCAACAGGCCGTTGTGGGTGCGGTTGTTGGGGCAGCCAGGTGGGCTGCAGGAGGAGCTGCACGTGCCGCCAGTTCCGTTATTCGCAGTGCATATCGGTCCATAAGGACCTTCAGCGGAGGGTTGCGTTTATATTGAGCCAAGACTACAAAGCGTTTTTCGCGAGCTTCTCGAGAAGGCGTTCATTTTTCTGGTACTTCTGCTTAGGCCCGTCCGTCATAGTTCTCACATTCTATCCTCTTGCGGGAGACTACTATTGGATATGGCTCTTGTCGCTACCGCTCATCATGATCCTTGGGATCGGCGAACTTGTTCGGTATTTCAGAATGAGAAAGAATACGGCTTCGAGTGCCGATTCTGAGGTGTCCGATATTTAATTTCCCGCGCTTGTCCTTGATTGGGTAGACCAATTTCATTGTTGGACCTGCTGTTCTCGTATGACGCGGAGAACGGTCACATCGGGACGCGGACGTATGCCGGGTCGGTGGTGTGGGATGGGTCGGGTCGTGTGGTGGCGCGGACGGTGGATCCGGCCGGTGAGGCGCCGGCGGTGACGACGCGGTACGTGTGTGCCGGGGCCGGGGATTCCCCGTGGGCGGTGGTGTCGGGGGAGGCCGGGGCGACGGTGTTCTTGTCGCTGCCGGGTGGGGTGACGGTCGATGTTCCCGCGTCGGGTGTGGCGTCGTGGTCGTATCCGTCGTTGCAGGGTCACACGCTCACGACCGGCGATGGGGCCACCTCGTCGGGGGTGCAGCTGTACGACCCGTTCGGTCAGCCGCTCGAGGCGGGCACTCTCGCGCTGGGGACGGGGGCGGCGAACGAGTCGGGTTCGATGAACGGGACGACGGGGTGGCATCAGGGCGCGCAGAAAGCTGACGGGGGCGTTGGAGACGGCGCTGGTGGTCGAGATGGGTGCGCGGTTGTATGTGCCGGCGTTGGGTCGGTTCTTGCAGGTGGACCCGGTCGAGGACGGCGTCGACGACGACTATGTCAGGCCGACCCGACCCGATCGGGAAGAACGACCTCAGCGGGCAGTTCGCTATTGCGGCGGCGGCACCCCTCCTCGCATTCGGACCTTGGGGGTGGGCTGCGCTGGTCGCGGTCGTGGTGGTTGTGGCCCTCGTTGCCATCGCATCTACGCTCGGTTTCCAACGTGGGCTCAGCACGATGTTCTCGCGGAAGCAGAATGGTTCAACGCCCAAGGAGCATACGAAGGGTGCCAGGCCGTCGACTCTGAACAAGCATCAGAAGGGGCAGACGCGCAAAGATCAGAAGTTTATCGATAAGAAGAGACAGAAGCCGAAATGGAGAAACTATAAATGACCGAAGAAGCCGAGCCCGCTTCGAAATCTGATGCTGGCGATGATCGATCATTTCAAGAAAAAGTCAGCCTGACGGCCGAGGATCTCATAAGGGATGCTCAACGCTGGTACGAGAAAGAAGACTATTCGGCCGCGCGCGAACTAATGGAACGCGCTAAAGATATTGGCGGAGGTGGTGATGAGTTTCATCACAACTTGGGTTTGATATATATGGCGCAAGGTGATTACCTGGAGGCCATTCGATCATTCGAAGAGTCTGTCGAGTCAATTCCAGATGGCCTCGTTAATCGCGGCTACTGCTGGGAGCTTGTTGGTGACTCTGAGAGGGCCAGGGCTGATTACTTAGCCGCCTTGCAAGTTGACTCACAAGACGTCGCCGCCCTCGTCAATCTCGGGACTCTCGACTTGGCGGAAGACCGTGTGGACGAAGCAAAAGCCGTGCTTTCCAGGGCCGTTGGCATTGATCCCCGGTGTAATTGGCAGCTGGCTGACGTTTTTCTCGAGTTGGGAGATCTTAAATCGGCAGAGCGCGCCCTAGAGCTGGCGGAGAGGGCGGGGGAAGAGCGCGCTACGGCTCAATTGTCTGAGGTTCGCGAAATGATCCGGATTGATTCTGTTCGGCGACTGCAGTAGTACGGCGCGTTGGTGATCCTTCCCGGCGCGCAGCTCCGACCCGACTACGGACTCGTGACGTTGAGAACGGTCGACGACGCCACGACCGTCGCGGGGGCGGCGGCACCGTCGATGACGACCGCGAATGCGTACGCCGACCCTGTCGTCGGTCAGGTCTCCGCGGTGACCGTCGGCCCGGGTGGTCTCGCGCTGAAGAGCACCGCGACCCACGAGACGGTGAACGGTCCCGGGTGGCTGCGACAGAAGTCCAAGGCCCTGCCCGCTGCCGCGGCATCCGGCTCGATCACGGATGCCACGAGCACGACCCGCGCCTACTACGGCGACGCAGAGCAACTGACGGAAGACACCTGCGGCGTGCCCGCAGGAACGCGCCAGTTCGGGATGCTGAAGTTCGACGCCAAACAGCGGATCGCGCGGGTGTCGTATCTGGGTGGTTCGTCGCTGGGTGTGGCCTGGGATGACAAGCGCGGCACGATCGGGTCGCAGACGTGGTCGTTCCCGTCATCTGCGTCGATCACCGATGAGGTGGCGCGGTCGGTGGCGGGGCGGATCGTGCGGGAGGGCATCTCGCAGGGTGATCGTGTTTTCGAGTCGACGTATGGGTATGACGCGGCGGGACGGCTCGTGTCGGCGCGGATTCCGGGGCATGAGTTGTCGTACGAGTTCGCGTCGTCGGGTGGGTGCGGGCCGAACACCGCGGCTGGTGCTTCGGGTAATCGGACGCGGTCTGTCGATCGGTATACGGCGCCGGGTTCTTCGGTGGCGAGCGTCACCACGGCGGAGTACTGCTACGACTGGGCGGATCGGTTGTTGTCGAATCCGGTGTGGGGTGCGGTGCCGGGTGCGTCGCAGATCGCGGACGGGTTCAACGCTGACGAGATCACGTACGACGTGCGGGGCAACACGACGCGGTTGTCGAACCTGCTGTTCTCCTATGACGCGGAGAACCGTCACATCGGGACGCGGACGTACGCGGGGTCGGTGGTGTCGATCGTGCGAGACGGGTCGGGTCGTGTGGTGTCGCGGACGGTGGATCCGGCCGGTGATGCTCCGGCCGTGACGACGCGATACGTGTACGCCGGTGCGGGGGATAGCCCGTGGGCGGTGGTGTCGGGGGATGCCGGGGCGACGGTGTTCCTGTCCCTGCCGGGCGGGGTGACGGTCGATGTCCCGTCTTCTGGTGTGGCGTCGTGGTCGTATCCGTCGTTGCAGGGCCACACGCTAACCACGGGCGACGGAGCCACCTCGTCGGGCGTGCAGCTGTACGACCCGTTCGGTCAGCCCCTCGAGGCGGGCACCCTCGCGCTGGGCACGGGTGCGGCGAACGAGTCGGGTTCGGTGAACGGGACGACGGGGTGGCATCAGGGGGCGCAGAAGCTGACGGAGGCGTTGGAGACCGCCCTGGTCGTGGAGATGGGCGCCCGGTTGTAGGTGCCGGCGTTGGGTCGGTTCTTGCAGGTGGACCCGGTCGAGGGCGGCGTCGACAACGACTATGTCTGGCCGACGGACCCGATCGGGAAGAACGACCTGAGCGGGCGGGCGTGGTGGGAAGACGTGGGTCGAGCAGTTACTGACTCCGCGGTCGGGAAGGCAGCGCTATTCGCCTGCGGGTTCATCCCAGGATGGGTAGGCGCTGCATGCGGAGTAGTTGAGACCGTCGCGTATCTGGCACAGGGGCGGATAGGCGAGGCCGCAGTCGCGGCAGTGGGAGCGCTCGCTGGCGCTGTAGGTGTGAACGGTGTTCTAAAGGCGGCGGCATCAACAATCAAGGCGACTGCTAGGGCTCGTGTCGTCAATCAAGTCGGTTCCTTCGCTGGGCATGGGGTATATCGCCGGGCCGTTCGATCGGCGAAATCCCAGATCGAACTCCCTTCGACTGCGGCAACAAATGTGGCCGTTAATGCCGCAGGAGACGCTCTGCGCCCGGAATCCTCCAAGTGGACGTACAAGCGAATGCGAGATGCCTTCATGAGAAGATGGGTTCGGTGATTCGTGAGCGGAGTAACAGTTCCGGGATCTGCTCGCGGGGTTCGTGTCGCCGGTATGTCTTGCGGGCTCACATTCTCGACCGCAACCATCCTGGGAACAGCAGGCGGGCGTCCGCCCGAGGGAGTTGTTGGGGTTGGCACTGTTCTACTCGCCGCCATGATTTACGCAGTATGCGCATATTCAATTCTGCGACCATGGTTTATGGGCGTGTGCATAGAGCGCGATGTTGTTGTGGTACGTAGCTGGTTCCGCGATTATCGCGTCCCTCTGGTGAATATCGAGAGAGTCTCGACTGTCCCGTATCTCGGTTCGGCTGCTGTGGGTGAAGTGGGATGGTTGCCGTTTGTGGGTTCCATATCAATTCTGCGCTTAGAAGGAGAAAATGGGAGCAGTAAATCCTTTCCAAGTACAGTTGGCGGGATGCGAACCGTACTTCGGGTAGCGCGGACTATTCGTGATGTCCAGTCCACGTCTGAATCTCAACTTGGCCCGGTCGGGGAGTGACCACAAGTGGTGTAGGTCCGGGGGTGTCGCAGATCGCGGACGGGTTCAACGCTGACGAGATCACCTATGACGTGCGGGGCAACACCACGCGGTTGTCGAACCTGCTGTTCTCCTATGACGCGGACAACCGTCATGTCGGGACCCGGACATACGCGGGCTCTGTGGTGTCGGTGGTGCGGGATGGGTTGGGTCGTGTGGTGTCGCGGACGGTGGATCCGGCCGGTGATGCGCCCGCGGTGACGTCGCGGTACGTGTACGCCGGGGCAGGGGATAGCCCGTGGGCGGTGGTGTCGGGGGATGCCGGAGCGACGGTGTTCTTGTCCCTGCCGGGTGGGGTGACGGTCGATGTTCCCGCGTCGGGTGTGGCGTCGTGGTCGTATCCGTCGTTGCAGGGTCACACGCTCACGACGGGCGACGGGGCCACCTCGTCGGGGGTGCAGCTGTACGACCCGTTCGGTCAGCCGCTTGAGGCGGGCACTCTCGCGTTGGGCACGGGTGCGGCGAACGAGTCCGGTTCGGTGAACGGGACGACGGGCTGGCATCAAGGGGCGCAGAAGCTGACCGAGGCGCTCGAGTCGGCGTTGGTGGTCGAGATGGGTGCGCGTTTGTATGTGCCGGCGTTGGGTCGGTTCTTGCAGGTGGACCCGGTCGAGGGCGGCGTCGACAACGACTACGTCTGGCCGACCGATCCGATCGGGAAGAACGACCTGAGCGGGCGGGCCTGGTGGGAAGACGTGGCGAGGGGGATTCAGTCCGCAGCTCAAGCCGTCACCGATTCGCCCATTGGCAAGGCGGCACTTTTCGCGTGTGGGTTTGTTCCAGGCTGGATAGGTGTTGGTTGCGCGATCGTCGAAACCGTTGCATATGTTGTCCAAGGCCGCGCGGGTGAGGCAGCCGTTGCTGCTGCGGGAATCGCCGCAGGCGCAATTGGTATGAGAAGCACTTTGAAGGCGGCGGCGTCAGCCATCGAAGCCACTGCTCGAGCGCGCGCAGTTCGTCAACTCGGAAGTCTCCCGGGTAGACAGGGGACTAGGCCGTACGTCCGAAATGCGGCGAGGCAGATCGAAGGGCCAGCGAATGCCGCGATGAACATTGCCAACAACGCTCTCGCGGACGCCGCGCGCCCGTACGCGACGAAGTACAGGACGCCGTCGCTAATCGGCGCTACGCGGGCAGCAAGGCGGTACTTGCTGTGGTGAAGAAATCCGGTGTCTACGTCCATGGCTCGGCGAAGGGCGTTCGAGTCGGTGGAGCGATTCTGGGCGGCGCATGGATGGTGATGGCTTTACCTCCTCTCTTCATCGAGTCCGAGAATCTCGGCCTTCTTCCCCTCTCTCCACTCTTTCTGTATTGGATTATCCGGCCGTGGTTCATGGGGGTTTGGCTCACAGAGGAGCATGTGGTGGTGAAAAGTTGGTATCGGCGATATCGGCTACCCGTGGGCGAAATTTCCTCCGCGTCAGTAGCGGGTTACTTCGGCCTTCTATCCAAGGGGGTGATCCGATGGATACCTTTCGTCGGCGCGGTGGGCACACTACTCATCACAGAGCAGTCCGGTCGACGTCGCGATTTCCCGAGCACGATAGCGAAACGCAAGGCGGCACTGAGGCTGGCCATACGAGTCCGTCATCATGTAGGAATCGAACACCCGCGGTCGGACGTGTCTGCGCTGGAATGAGCCGGATCGTGGCGAGGCCCTCTGGTTTTCAGATGCCGGAGCGCGTTAAGGGGCCGATACAGGATTCCTTCGTCAGAAGATGGGCGAGGTGACTCGTGGGTGGGCGAAGAAGCGGTTTGGGAAAATTCGCAGTATGTGTCGTTGTCGTGATTTTATCATTTGCTATGCCGTTTTATGTGGGAAACACGTTCGCACTATTGGCCATATTAGGGGCCATGGGCGCATGCCTTCTGGTCGCCAAGTTCACCTTCCGAGATCCCGCAAAAAGGAATTTCGAAAATAGGCGCGAAGTATCTGACGAGGGCACCCGCGATGCGCCGACCATATTGATCATGGCAGTCCCAGTAGTCGTTTCCGTTGCGACTATCGTCGCGATCATCTGGGCCTCAGGCGCCGGCATATGACGCTCCAGACGCGGGATCGGGTGTGCCGTCGTCGACGACGGCGTTCGCGTACGACCGAGACGGCAAGACGACGACGGTGACGTTCAACGGGCAGGTGTACGCGGCGTCGTCGTTCGACGCGAAGCAGCGCATCGCGCAGGTGTCCTACTTGGGCGGCTCGTCGCTGGGGGTGTCGTGGGATGACAAGCGCGGCACGATCGGGTCGCAGACGTGGTCGTTCCCGTCGTCGGCGTCGATCACTGATCAGGTGACGCGGTCGGTGGCCGGGCGGATCGTGCGTGAAGGCATCTCGCAGGCGGGTCGTTCGTTCGATTCGACGTATGGGTATGACGCGGCGGGGCGGTTGGTGTCGGCGAAGATTCTGGGTCATGAGTTGTCGTATGAGTTCGCGTCGTCGGGTGGGTGTGGTCCGAATACCTCGGCGGGTGCGTCGGGCAACCGTACGCGGTATGTCGATCGGTACACGGCGCCGGGCGCGTCTCAGGAGGCGGTGACGACGGCGGAGTACTGCTACGACTGGGCGGACCGGTTGCTGTCGAATCCCGTGTGGGGTGCGGGGCCGGGGGCATCGCAGATCGCCGATGGTGTGGGTGCGGATGAGATCGCATACGACGTGCGGGGGAACACGACCCGTTTGTCGAACCTGTTGTTCTCGTACGACGCGGAGAACCGCCATGTCGGGACGCGGACGTACGCCGGCTCGGTGGTGTCGGTGGTGCGGGATGGTTCGGGTCGTGTGGTGTCGCGGACGGTGGATCCGGCGGGTGATGCTCCGGCGGTGACGTCGCGGTATGTGTATGCCGGGGCGGGGGATAGCCCGTGGGCGGTGGTGTCAGGGGATGCCGCGGTGACGGTGTTCCTTTCACTGCCGGGCGGAGTGACGGTCGATGTCCCTGCGTCGGGTACGGCTTCGTGGTCGTATCCGTCGTTGCAGGGTCACACGCTGACGACGGGCGACGGGGCCACCTCGTCGGGGGTGCAGCTGTACGACCCGTTCGGTCAGCCGCTTGAGGCGGGCACTCTCGCGTTGGGCACGGGTGCGGCGAACGAGTCGGGTTCGGTGAATGGGACGACGGGGTGGCATCAGGGTGCGCAGAAGCTGACCGAGACACTTGAGTCGGCGCTGGTGGTCGAGATGGGCGCCCGGTTGTATGTGCCGGCGCTGGGTCGGTTCTTGCAGGTGGATCCGGTCGAGGGTGGTGTGGACAACGATTACGTCTGGCCGACGGACCCGATCGGCAAGAACGACCTGAGCGGGCGGGCCGTGTGGGAGGACGTTGCCGACAACGCCATTATGGTCGGGGCACTCGTCGGACTCGCCGCCCTAGTCTGCGTGGTATGTGCTGTCATCGGGACAGTGGCGGCCGTTGCGAGTGTGAGTATGGGCGTTTACAAGGTGGCGACGGGTCGCCCGGAGGGCCTAGTCGATATCGCAACTGGTGCTGCTGGGGGACTATTCAGTGCCGGTGCGAAGATGTTCCGTGCCAGCAGCGCTGCTGCCAAGACCGTCGCACGAGTTCAGGGAACAGCAGCGAAGGTGGCACCACGGACCTGGTCTAGGCAGAGAACTGCGGCAGCGAGAGCTGATAGATGGGGACTCTCATTTAGTGTGACGGACACAACTCGAACCGCTTATCAGAAGCGAACAGAGTGGACCCCGAGGCGCACTTATGCGCCTGGGAGGACATGGCAAGGACGGGGGTGGCGGTTGTGAAATCTTTCGTCCTCCGATATGCCAAAACTCTCGCTACCTTCGCACCAATGATTGTCATCGTTTTTTACATACCGCCAGGATCGTTGTCGTCAAAAATAATCCAGACGATCATTTTTGTATTTCTGCTATTGTCTGCGCATCTTCTAGAGTTTGCAGTTTATTCGCGTCATCCCATTCGCCGGCAAGCTCTAGATCGGGCGGATCTGGCGAAACTGCCTCCAGGGCAAACGCGCCGGACTCTTCGACAGAAGTTCGAGCATGACCAAAGGGAGGTGCGAAATGAGTCCGCGAAGGATTCGAGCCAAGCAAGCTCAGAGCGGCACTCTGGAGAACTAATTTGATCCACAGGCGGAGGCGACAGGTTAGTGGTGTCGCCGTCAGGGAACACCACCCGGTTGTCGGACTTGTTGTTCTCGAACGACGCGGAGAACCGTCATGTGGCGACGCGGACGTACGCGGGCTCGGTGGTGTCGGTGGTGCGGGATGGGTCGGGTCGTGTGGTGTCGCGGTCGGTGGATCCGGCGGGTGATGCGCCGCGGGTGATCACGCGGTATGTGTATGCGGGGGCGGGGGATTCTCCGTGCGCGGTGGTGTCGGGGGATGCCGGTGCGACGGTGTTCTTGTCGTTGCCGGGCGGGGCGACGGTTGACGTTGCCGCGTCGGGTGCGGCGTCGTGGTCGTACCCGTCGCTGCAGGGTCACACGCTCACAACGGGCGATGGTTCCACGGTGTCGGGCGTCCAGTTGTATGACCCGTTCGGTCAACCTTTGGAATTGGGGGACGTTCGCGTTGGGCACGGGCGCGGCGAACGAGTCCGGTTCGGTGAACGGGACGACGGGGTGGCATCAGGGTGCGCAGAAGCTGACCGAGACACTTGAGTCGGCGCTGGTGGTCGAGATGGGCGCCCGGTTGTATGTGCCGGCGCTGGGTCGGTTCTTGCAGGTCGACCCGGTCGAGGGCGGCGTCGACAACGACTACGTCTGGCCGACTGACCCGATTGGGAAGAACGACCTCAGCGGGCGGGCCTGGTGGGAAGACGTGGGTCGAGCAGTTACTGACTCGGCGGTCGGGAAGGCGGCTCTGTTGGCGTGTGGGTTTGTTCCTGGTCTCATCGGCGGGATCTGTGGAGCGGTGGAAAGTGTTGCGTACCTGATCCAGGGGAGACTCGGAGATGCTGGCGTGTCGGCGGTAGGGGCAGTAGCGGGAACTCTTGGGATGAAGGCGGTTTTCAAGGCGGCGGCGTCTACTTTGCAAGCGACAATCGCGGCGCGAGCGTTGGCGCAGAACGGTGCAATATCATCACGTCGAGCAACCAAGCCGATCGCACGCACAGTCAGGGCTCAATTGGAGCTTCCTCTCACTGCGACATTCAACTTGACCAATTCTGCGGTGGGTGATCTCGTGCGCCCTTCCGTTCAGTGGATGAAAATCGACGTGTCAGGTGGTCCCCGTCGTCCTGGAGGTCGTGGACGGGTGCGAGCTTGGTAGTCCAGCGGTTGCCCGGCTCGGCGAATGGAGCGCGTCTGGGTGGGGCGTTTTTCGCCGTGTTCTTTGGTTGGCCGATGCTGACATACGACTGGTCCGTGCCCGGTACGAAGATGGCGCTCTGGATCCTGCTACCCGTTCTATTCTGGACTGCTCGCCCATGGTTTATGGGCGTCTGGCTGACGGATGACAGCGTCATTGTGCGAGATTGGTTTAGGGTCTCACGAATATCTTTAGGCGACATTGAGCGAGTATCTGTTGTCCGGTATACGGGAAGTTTCTCGTGGGGTTCTATCGGTTGGATTCCGTTCGTCGGTCCCGTCGCTGTCTTGAAGATCGTCGACAAGCTTGGGAAGGAGAGAGACTTCCCGGGGACGATCGGGCGACGCTCGTCTGTTCTGAGGACGGCTGCCCATATTCGTCGGCGCGGGGGTATCAGTTCTCCCCGGCTTGATTTTGACCCCATGCAATGAGGAGTTATGAAGTTCGCGTCTCGGCGGATCGGTTGTTGTCGAATTCGGTGTGGGGTGCGGGGCCGGGGGCGTCGCATGTGAATGACGGTTTCGGTGCGGATGAGATCGCGTATGACGTGCGGGGCAACACGACGCGGTTGTCGGACTTGTTGTTCTCGTACGACGCGGAGAACCGTCATGTCGGGACGCGTACGTACGCGGGCTCGACCGTGTCGATCGTGCGTGATGGTTCGGGTCGTGTGGTGTCGCGGTCGGTGGATCCCGCGGGTGATGCGCCGCGGGTGATCACGCGGTATGTGTATGCGGGTGCGGGGGATTCTCCGTGGGCGGTGGTGGCGGGGGATGCCGCTGCGGTGGTGTTCCTCTCGTTGCCGGGTGGGGTGACGGTCGATGTTCCCGCCTCGGGTGTGGCGTCGTGGTCGTATCCGTCGTTGCAGGGGCACACGTTGACGACGGGGGATGGGTCGTCGTCGTCGGGGGTGCAGTTGTATGACCCGTTCGGTCAGCCGCTCGAGGCGGGCACCCTCGCTCTGGGCACGGGCGCGGCGAACGAGTCCGGTTCGGTGAACGGGACGACCGGGTGGCATCAAGGGGCGCAAAAGCTCACCGAGACGCTCGAGTCGGCGCTGGTGGTCGAGATGGGCGCCCGGTTGTACGTGCCCGCGTTGGGACGGTTCTTGCAGGTCGATCCGGTCGAGGGCGGCGTCGACAACGACTACGTCTGGCCCACCGACCCGATCGGGAAGAACGACCTCACCGGGCGTGCCGAGGGCGATGAGTGGTGGAGAACCGTCGGAGCGATCGCCGTGGCGGGACTGGCCCTTGCAGGGACAATCGCCTGCGCGGCCACCGTTGCTTGCGGCGTTGCTGTCGCGGTGGGCATCGGAGTGGCCGCGGGGGCGGCGAGTTACGCCGTTAGTACAGGGGGAACCAAGCGATTCAGCTGGGGGGGGCTCGCCGCTTCGGCGGCGCTCGGCGGCCTCACCGCGGGAAAGGTGCCCGCAATGGGAGCGGGCGCTCGTTCGCTATTTTCTTTCTCGCCGGGCCTCGCGCAGCGGCTGTCCACATCCCGATTTCTTGGAGAGAGTAGCCGATTGTTTGGCTCTGCAAACCTAGGCACGCGGAGCGGTGCCTTGAATAATCCTGCATGGAGATTCAGAGTGGGATGGTCGACGTTAGGCAGGCGTGTGACGGGTACCACCACTCACGCAGTATTCCGCGTGGCGGGACCTGGTAAAGGGCATTACAACATCTTCCGAGGGCGGTCTCTCTGTTGAGCGGTGAAGAACAGCTTCGGCGGCTGCGGTCGGAGATCGAGACATGGGGTTTTTATACTGCACATGAATTGCCGGGATCCGAAATCATCTATGCGGAGAGTCGGAACGGGAGTGGCTTGCCCATCGAAATGATCGTCGCGGATGGGTGTATCACATTCATATCGCTCGGAGAATACTTCTGGGCAGACTATGCGGCTTCAGATGTCGTTCAGACAGAGGCTCTCGGAATCATAGAGCTCGTCGTCTGTGGCGGCGCGGCCATTATCCGAGGGAAGCATGGGTGCCAGTTGTTGTGTGGCACGTTACAGCTGGACCGCAGCGCAAAAGAGAAAGTTCTGCGGCAATGGTCTCCTTGGCGTCCGCCTTCGCGTGTCTACGCTTCAATCTCGCTGCCAATAAAATGCTGACACGGCACTTGGCATGGTAAATCCATCGGCCACATACCTCCACGGTTCATCGAATGGCGCGCGAATCGGCGGACTTATCCTTGGGGGTGCATGGCTACTGGTGGCCCTGTCTCCCGTTTTCGTCGGATCGGGAACACTCGCATTGCTTCCGTTGTGCCCACTTTTCTTGTACTGGATGATTCGGCCCTGGTTCATGGGGGTTTGGTTGTCGGATCACGAGGTAGTGATATGTAGTTGGTACCGGACGTATCGAATACCTGTCGAGGATGTTGCTTCTGCGTCTGTGACGGGTTACCTCGGTCTTCTTTCCAAAGGGGTGATTCGATGGATACCTTTCGTTGGTCCGGTAGGAACGCTGTTCATCGCGCAACGATCGGGTCGACGTCGCGACTATCCGGGCACAATAGCGAGACGCAAGCAGGCGTTAAGGCTGGCATGGCACATTCGTCAGCATGCCGGAATCGATCGCCCGCGATCGGATGGAAATGTACTCGAGTAACCTCCCGGAGTCGGCAGATGACAACCCGATCGGTGGCGGGTCGTGTCGTGCGTGAGAGCATCCCGCAGGGTGGTCGGGTTTTCGAGCCGACGTACGGATGCGACGCGGCGGGTCGTTTGATGTCGACGAAAGTTTCGCGGCACGAACTGACGTATGAATTCGCGTCGTCGGGCGGATGCGGCCCGAACGCGTGGGCGGGGGGCATCGGGCGATCGAACGGGGGCGTCGCAGATCGCCGACGGGTTCGGTGCGGATGAGATCTCGTACGACGTGCGGGGCAACACGACGCGGTTGTCGGATCTGTTGTTCTCGTACGACGCGGAGAACCGCCATGTCGGGACGCGGACGTATGCCGGGTCGAAGGTGTCGCTGGTGCGTGATGGTTCGGGTCGTGTGGTGTCGCGGACGGTGGATCCGGCGGGTGATGCTCCGGGGGTGACATCGCGGTATGTGTTTGCCGGTGTGGGTGATTTTCCGTGGGCGGTGGTGTCGGGGGATGCCGGTGTGACGGTGTTCTTGTCTCTGCCTGGTGGGGTGACGGTCGATGTCCCGTCTTCGGGCCCATCGTCGTGGTCGTATCCGTCGCTGCAGGGTCACACGCTGACGACGGGCGACGGGGCCACCTCGTCGGGGGTGGAGCTGTACGACCCGTTCAGTCAGCCGCTCGAGGCGGGCACCCTCGCGTTGGGCACGGGGGCGGCGAACAAGTCCGGTTCGGTGAACGGGACGACCGGGTGGCATCAAGGGGCGCAAAAGCTCACCGAGACGCTCGAGACGGCGCTGGTGGTCGAGATGGGCGCCCGGTTGTATGTGCCGGCGTTGGGTCGGTTCTTGCAGGTCGACCCGGTCGAGGGCGGTGTCGACAACGACTACGTCTGGCCGACAGACCCGATCGGCAAGAACGACCTGAGCGGGAGGGCCTGGTGGGAGACGTGGGGAAGGCCATCACCAACAATCCGGTCCTTGAGTTCGGTTGTATATTCGCTTTCGGCATGGCTGGAACGGCCTGTTCTGTGGTCAAGATGGCGGGTTACGCGTTGCAGGGAGACTGGACTGGGGTTGGCATCGAGGCCCTGGGAGCTGTTAGCGGTGGTTTTGCATCGAAGGCCGTGGCAGCCATACAACTGATGGTGACGACAACCAAGGTCGTCTCGTCGCTCGCTGGTGCTTACACAAGAGCGAGCTTGAGGCCCGCGAACACTGCCGCGCGTTGGTACGGACGTATAGCGGAGACCACCACGGCGAACGCGTGGGGCGTCGTATCCAGAAGGACGCCGATATCTACACCGTCGGCCCCTGGTAAGCGTGACCCGATCGCGAGTTCATACGCTCGAGGCGCTCGGAAATTGTTGGTTCGTTTCTATTGAATTTGGTTGTAGCTGAGATGAATTTTCGCAAGGGGTGCAGAACGGGTCGTCTCGCAAGGTTGCTCGTCGCGACGATTTTTCTCAACTGGCTTCCCGTCGGGGCATTTTTTGCGAGTCTCGATTTATCCACCCTAAACAAATTCCTCGTGATCGGTTCAACTTCGCCGGTAATCCTGAGTCTTCCGTGGGCATGGATACGTGTTTGGTGGACAGGGATAACAATTGAAGGTGACCGTCTCGTGGTTCGCTCTTGGTGGACGCGAACGTACTCGCGTGGCGTGGTAGTCCGAGCGTCGGGTGTGCCAGACGAGGGATGGTTCTACATTATATTTTGGCCTGTTGTAAGCGGGGCTTGGCAGAGCGGCGTCGTTCAGCTCGAAACTCGAGACGGGGTTATCTCCCTCGGCGGTTCTCTTTCCTCTCTGACGTGCGCCCGCCTGCAGGCTGAACGGATTAATCAGTGGCTTGGCTTGGAAGTTGGAGCAGGCGTTGGACCGAGGCGGAGGCGGAAGTTGGACCAGGACTCGGGCCCTTGACACTTGATGAGGTGTCGAGGTCGGTGGCGGTTCGTGTCATGCGAGGTCAGTTGTGACTTCTCCTGGACTGCTCGATGTCGGGATCTGTCGGCATGGTTGCGGCTTTTTCTGTGGGCGCGACGGCATGGTTGCTTCCGGCCATGATCGTGACAGAAATCGCGACTTACTTCGGTCCGGCGGAGCGTACGGGTGCCCTCTTCCGCGCAATCTTGCTTTATCTCTTCGGCGCGATCTGCGTAAGGGCTCCTTCGATCCCTCCTCTTCTCGTCATGGCGGTCACGTCCGCGTGGCGACGGTCCCGGACGTGAACGCCGGCCTAGCGAGATGAATCCGAGGGTGAACTCTGCCTCCGCTCATGCCCTCGTTCCGCGTTCGACACTCGCTCCTGAACGCTCCCTCTGTACATGATCAGGACTGCCTGAGTTCAGGCGACGTCGCCCGCCACGCCGGCGGCTTCCGGGGTGTCCATGCGCTTTGTCCTTCGTCTCGTTGTCCTTTTCGTCGTGACCGGTGCTGCGCTCGTGGCCGGTTTCACGGGGTCGACCGGCACCGCGCACGCAGAGGTTCTGCCGAGGGTCGCGGAGGCCGGGGATGTCGATTCTCCCGCTCTCCCCTCGGCCGACGACACGTCGACAGAGCCGCAGATGCCCCAGGGATCGTTCGATATCCCGCCTCAAGTGGTTGTGGATCCGGCTCCACCTGTCGAACCGCTGGCCCCGCCGCCCATCGGTAGTGCGGTGGCGACGTGGAATTACACGTTGACCCCTGAGGATCGCAAGCTCTTCGAAGAGACTTTTCGGCCGACATCGAAGAGCTCCCCGGTCGGTGGCGCGACGACCGAACTGCCTGCGGAGGTCGCGCCCGCGGTCGGGGGTCAAGGTGCCGTCGCACCGTCCGTCATCAAGCCGATCGCCCAGCGGGCACCGTTCCTGCGTGCAGCGGGCGGATGCGTGGGGCGCGGTACAGCCGTGAACTCCGCACCGGTCGGCAAGAGTGTCTGTTGCGCTGAGGTGCTTCCCGCATGCATCGCGCCGAGAAGCAATCTTCGGCTGATCGCGCCGCGGGTCCCAGGCTGATCGGTCACGGAACGCCGGCTCGGGCGGCGAGCCCACCCGTCACTCCAGCAGGTGCCGCAGATACCGCCCCGGCGCCTCCAGAAACCCGCGGTGCAACCGCACCAGGTCCAGGTCTTCCCAGGCGCTCTCGCGGATGCCCCACGCGCCCAGCTCCAGGATCGTCGCCCCCGGCAGCGCCGCGAGGACGGGGGAGTGGGTCGCGCAGATCACCTGCGTGCCGCGCGAACGCATGCGGTCGAGGGATGCCAGCCAGCGCAGCGTCGACGAGAACGACAGGGCCGCCTCGGGCTCGTCGAGGCACGCGAGGCCCGCGACGTAGCGCTCGTGGTCGAGCACCTCGTCGAGGAGGCTGTTGAACGACTCACCATGGCTCATTTCGTGCAGGCTGGGCGCCGGACCGCCGAGATCGTCGCGCCATGAGTAATACCCGTGCATCGTCTCGGCCCTCAGGAAGAAGCCCCACCGGGGCGCGCGCGGACTCCGCTCGATGCGCAGCCACTCACCGAGCGGACTCTCGGTGCGTCGGGTCTCGCCGCCGCCGTTCGTCGACCCGCCCTCGGCGGGGAGCCCCGCTGCCTCGGCGATGCCCTCGATGAGCGTCGACTTGCCCGAGCCGTTCTCTCCCACGAGGAACGTCACCCCGGGTCCGAACTCCCAGCCGTCGCCGGCCGCGACCTCCAGGAACTGTGCAACAGCGGGAATGGTCGTGGGCCATGCGGCACGATCGACCGGCGCATCGCGGAAGAGCTTGACCCGCTGCACGGGCCGCGGATCGTGCAGCCACTCGTCGCCGCGGGTCACGTCATCAGATCCAGCTCGGCAGCCAGTTGTGCAGACGCCAGAACTCGTACGGCACGGGCAGACCCGCCCACACGGGGTACCAGAACGCCGAGACGAGCCCGCACACGACGAGGAACACGATCACGACGCCCTGACCGCTTGCGCGGGACATGCCCCGCACACCCCGGGCGACGTCGCGCAGGGCGAAGGCCAGCGCCAGCACGAGGAAAGGCAGCATCGCCACCGTGTAGAACTGGAAGATCGTGCGCTCGGGGTACAGCAGCCACGGCACGTACGTGGCTGCCAAGCCCGTCAGCACGAGCGCGTGACGCCAGTCGCGAACGAGCACGAAGCGCACGAGCAGATACACGGATGCCGCGATCCCACCCCACCAGATCAGCGGGTTCGCGAGGCTCGAGATCGCCTCGGTGCACCCGTTCGGCAGCGCGCAGCCGTTCACGCCGAAATCGTCCTGGTGCCAGTACATCGAGGTCGGACGGATGAGGAACGGCCACTGCCACGCGGGGCTCGCGTAGCTGTGCGGGGTGACGAGCCCGACGTGGAAGTTGTACATCTCCTGGTGGTACGCCCACAGGCGCTGCAGCGGTTCGGGCACCCATGCCCAGAAGCCGGTCGCGTTCACCGGCGCGCCGCGCATGTAGCCGCCGCTGGTGAACAGCCAACCCGACCAGGTCGTCAGGTACACGACGGCGGCGACCGGTACGACCAGCACGAACGACACGACGCCCTGGCGGGCGGCATCCATCGGCCACTGCACGATCCCGGCCCGGCGGCGCACGAGCGCGTCGGTCACGACGGCGTAGATGCCGACGGCGGCGAGCACGTACAGGCCCGACCACTTCACGGCGGTCGCGGCGCCTGCCGCGGCGCCCGCGGCGAGCAGCCACGGACGGTTCCACAGGAGCGGACCCCACATCGGATACTCGTCGCCCCGTGCCGCGACGAGATCCGCGACCCGGTCACCGGTGCGTCGATGGTCGAGGGCGACGAACCAGAACGTCAGCACGACGAAGAAGGTGAGGAAGATGTCGAGCAGCGCGATGCGGCTCAGCACGATGCCGAGGCCGTCGATGGCGAACAGAGCGGATGCCACGGTCGCAAGCGGGATGGACCGCGTGAGCGTGCGGGCGAACAGGTAGATCAGCAGCGCGGTGGCCGTGCCGAAGACGGCGGCCGAGAGACGCCAGCCGGTCGCCGAGTCGGGGCCGAGCAGCGCCATGCCGGCGCCGATGAGAATGCGCCCCAGCGGGGGATGCACGACGTAGCTGCCGATGCCCGTGAAGATGTCGGTGTCACCGGTCGCGAAGCGCCCGTCGGAGCCCTCGGGCCATGTCGAGGGGTAGCCGAGCAGCCACTGACTCCACGAGTCCTTCACGTAGTACGTCTCGTCGAAGACCAGCTGGTGCGGATCGCCGATGTCGATCAGGCGCAGCACGGCGGCGGCGAGCGTGACGAGGGTCGGCGCGAGCCAGCGCCACATGCGAAGCTGTCGTGGGTCGACGAGCAGCGCGTCGCGCCAGCGATCCAGGCGTGTCCGCTCGTCTGAGAGCAGCAGGGCGGGGGCGTCGGTCACGGCTCCCAGCCTAAGGTGGAACGGTGATCATCCTCGCGGCCACCCCCATCGGCAACCTGGGCGACGCCTCGAGACGGCTCATCGAGGCCCTCGAGAACGCCACGGTCGTCGCCGCCGAAGACACGCGCACGACGCAGCGACTGCTCGCCGGCCTGGGTGTCGAGAACCGCCCGCGACTCATCGCTCTGCACGACCATAACGAGAAGGAGCGCGCGGCTGAGCTCGTCGAGCTGGCGCGCGAAGACGACCTGCTCGTGCTCAGCGACGCCGGCATGCCCACCGTCAGCGACCCCGGTTTCGGGCTCGTCGCCGCCGCAGCTGCCGCGGGCGTCACCGTCACCGCCATCCCGGGGCCGAGCGCCGTGGTGACCGCCCTCGCCGTCGCCGGGCTTCCCACCGACCGCTTCGCCTTCGAGGGCTTTCCCCGCCGAAAGCCCGGGGAACGACGCAAGGCCTTCGCTCAGTTGGCGTCAGAGGAGCGCACCCTGGTGTTCTTCGAGTCGCCGTCGAGGGTGGCATCCACTCTCGAAGACCTCGCGAGCGCGTTCGGTGCCGATCGCCCCGCCGCCGTCTGCCGCGAGCTGACGAAGCTCTACGAAGAGGTCAAGCGCGGCACCCTCGCCGAGCTCGCGGCCTGGGCGGCCGAGGGCGTGCGCGGCGAGATCGCGATCGTCGTCGGCGGCGCCACCGCGCGCGAGGTGGCGTTCCCGGATGCCGTGACCCAGGTGCTCGAGCTCGTGCGCGGCGGCACGAGGCTCAAAGAGGCTGCCGCCGAGGTCGCCGCTCAGACCGGTCACTCCTCACGGGAGCTGTACCAGGCGGCGCTGGCCGTCAAGCGCTGAGCCCCGGATGAGCACGACGCCGGGAGGCAGCCGGCGCGTGTCCTCAGGGACGCTCGCGCTCGCCGACCTTGCGCGCCGGCGCACCGGCCCAGATCTCCCACGGCCCGGTGGACGTATTCAGAACAGAATTCGCTCCGAGAACCGTACCTTCGGCGATGGTGAGCAGACCTTTCTGACTCACGACCACCGCATTGGCCCCCAGAATGACCTCGTCTTCGATGACGAAACCCCTGAAGCTGGGATCCTGCTCGCGCCAAATGTCACCGCGCCCGACCGTGACGCCTTGATGCAGCATCACATTGCGCCCGATTCGGCTCTGACGGTGGACGACGACGTTACCTGCGTGGCGCAGAACGAGTCCGTCTCCCGGTTGCAGTGCCTCAGCGGGAATATCGATGCCACGCAGCTTGAGCGCCTGCCGCAAGACGGGTCCGATGATCGGGCGCTTCTGGCCGAGAATGAGTCCCCGATACAAGCGGTCGATGGGGCGCACGGGGAGTCGGAACATGAAGAAATCCTACTGCAACGGTTTCGCGCGCCTCGATCCTTACATTCTCCGGAGGCGTCGTAGATCATCACGAGTGATGATGAGAAAGTCCTTCAGCGGTCGCGAGGATCGCCTCTTCAATGCTCCGAGGGCGATCGACGCGGAAATGGTGTACGCGACCAGACAGGCGAGAGCACCACCGACGGCCCCGATCGTCGGTACCAGGACGAACAGCAGAACCAGGTTCACGGCCAGAGCGGATCCCTCGGCGACGCCGTAGATCCCGGGCCGCGAGATCGCGACCAGTCCGTCGGCCCATACGCTCACAAGGGTCAGGGGCCACGCTGCCAGGAGGAGGATGCGCAGAGGCGCGACGCTCGGCGTGAACTCGTGGCCGAAGAGCAGATAGATGACCGGCTCCGCGATGATCTGCAGACCGATGATGGCCAGGAGCGTGAAGAAGCTGGCCAGCCGCGAGACCAAGGCCGTGGCAGACAACGTCGAGTCCTGCGCCACCTTGGCGAAAGTGAAGTTGCGCAGGGCCTTCGCGACGAGGGGGAGCAACTGGCTCAGCGAGATGGCAACCGCGTAGTAGCCGAGCGCGACGGAACCGGCAAGCGGCAGCATGACGACCTGATCGACACGCTGGTTCAGCACTCGCACGATCGTTATGGCGGCGAACTTGTTCTTGTAGGAGCCTTCGAAGCGCGTGAGGTTCATCTCGTGCGGGATCGTCTGAGGCGTCTTGGCCCGTGTGAACTCGGCCCAGAAGAACAGCCCGCCCGCGACGGCCGCCACGAGGGTGGCGATGCCCGCACTGAGGACGGTGAGTTGCCCGAGGATCAGGAGCACGATCAGCAGGGCCAGACGACCGAAGTTGGCGACCCAGGACTCGGCCTGGATCGACGCGTAGGCCTTGGAGCCCCGTGCTGCCGCGCGAGAGATCTCGGTGACGACGAGGAGGGGGAGCGCGACGGCGGCGAGTTGCATGTACAGCGCCGCTTCTTCGCTTCCGGAGAGGACGGTCTTCGACCAGACGACCAGAGCGACGCTGCCCGCCGCCACGGATAGGAGGAGAGACCACTTGTGTCGGCGGAAGTAGCCCGCGCCCGGACGCCCGTACCTGGCGGCGCTCACCGATGCCGCGTCGGGGCTCCCCGCGGAGGCCAGCATCGTCACCACGACGACGGCGGAGGCTACCGCGGCGATCTCACCGCGTCCTTCGGGGCCGAGCGCACGGGCGAGCAGGGGGCCGCTCAGGAACGTGGCCAACGGCGCGGCGAAGGCCGCGAGGAGCAGTCCCGCGAACCGCTTCATTCGGCATCCCGAGGTCGAAGTCGCCGACCGTGGCGCGTCGTGACCATCAAGGTCGCGACGTCAGGCCCCTCGTCCGTGACCTGTAGCCGGGTGCGGAGAGAGGCGAGGGAACTCTCCCGCCACACGCCGCCTGAAGAGATGGCATCCAGAGCCTCCTCGAGTGCGCCGACCTCTCGGAGGACGAGGTCGGGGGCACAGTCCCGGAAGTCGGGCGACTTGAGCCCGCGTCCGCCCACGTACGCGGACTCGTCGGGGAGATGGAAGGCCAAGGACTTGCGTGTCCAGAGGTAGTCCACCCAGATGCTCGAGTAGTCGCTGATCATCAGGTCGACGTGGGCGATCAGCTCGTAGAGAGAGACGCCGGCCGCCCAGATCGCACCGGTCGTCAGAACGTCGGCGTTGAGAGTCGTGAACTGCGCGCGATCGCTCGGATGGGGCTTGACGACGAAATTGATCTCGCTCGCTTGCAGCACGGCGAGGAAGTCATCCCCCAGGAGGGCTCCCTCGGAAGGCGATGCGGGCGCGGGGGTGCTCTTGACACTGGCACGGTAGGTGGGCACCCACAGGACGAGCGGCAGGCGAGGATCGAGGCCGAGCTTGGCGAACACCGCCGCACGCGGACGTGCCCCCCTCACGAAGGGTCTTCTTCCGCTGAAGGAGGAGATCTCCGTTCGCGGCGGCATCCCCAGATCCGCCGCCGCTTGCCGGGTCCAGCTCGGGACCTGGCCGCACAAGACCTGCGCGCCGATCCGATCACGTCGGGTCCCGTTGAAGGTGCGCTTGGGACCTACTCCGTGCCAGAGATTGACGTGCCGGCGCCCTCGTCGAGGCGTCGGGGACTCCCACAAACCGTGGGTGTAGAAGACGTGCCGAGCTCGGATGAAGGCGAGGTAGCCCCTCAGCGATCGCTTCGCCACGATCGAGATCCCCCGGGTCGGAAGTCCCAGGATCGTGGAGGCGGTCGACAGCGCCGAGGCGGCGACGTCCGTGTCGGTCGCGATCAGCACCACGCGGGCATCGGATCTCTCGGCGAGAAGAAGGGCCGTTCCCAGGGACTGTTCTTCTGCCTCGGGGTACCCGTACACCACCGTGGTCTCGTCGGCGGGGAGCACGCTCATGAGTGCGGTCCCCGTGAACCGGAGCAGGCGTCGTCTCAAAGAGGTGACGATCGCACTGACGAGGGGAAGGCGGGAACGCACGTGGGTACTCCTAGGCATGGTCGATGCAAGCCCGCGATGGCGGGAGAGCGCTTCTCGACGTCACTCGTCCAAAAGCAGTTGACCGGCGATCACTCGGTCCAGCGGCGTTGTGATCTTGATGTTGTTCAACGTTCCGGGCACGGTGATGATGCGCAGGCCGGGGTAGCGTGCATGGACCTCTTCGAAAACCGTCGAGTAGCCCTCCGCGGACACCCCGTCCGGCGGGAACGTCTCGCGGAGCTGGCCCAGGTGGAAGCCCTGAGGCGACTGGCCTCGCAGGACCTTCGCTCGGTCGACGAACCCCGTCACCTCCGTCTCATCGACGACGAAGAGGGGATCGGCGGAGGGGATCACCGGCACGACCGCATCGGCGTGTTCCAAGGCCGAGTTGACGAGCTCGATCAACTCGGAGTTCGCAAGCGGTCGAACGCCGTCGTGAATCAGAACGTGCGTGTCGTCTGGACCATTCATCGTGGAGATCGAGTTGGCCACGGACTGATTACGCGAATCCCCTCCATCGACAATCTCGAACTTCTTGAATCTCAGCGCATTACGGGCGATCATTTCGATTTCCGGCCGGAACTGCGTATTGGCGGCGACCACGACGCGACGGACGGAGGGAATGAGGTCGAATTTGCGCAGCGTGTGATACAGGATCGGCTGTCCGGCGAGATTGATGAGCTGCTTCGGGATATCCGCCCCGAAACGGGAGCCGTTACCACCAGCAAGGACAACCGCCTCGAAGCTGATTGTGCCGTCGTTCACCGGCTCCCCCTCGTCCGATCGTTCGCGCGATTCGCGTGCATCGCGACCGACCTTTGGCTCAGCAATCTGCATGAACTGCAGGTAAACGTCGGTGCAACGGAAGTTTACAACGACCTTTTGCGTGTCTGATGCCGTGGCGCGGCGGTTTGGTGCGTGTGCGCGTCGGCGATGGAACGGGCGAGCTCTGAGGCCCCGTCACACGGTCGGCCGCGTCGATGCCTCCCCGTAGAATCTTCTAGTGACTTCCGGCCGTTCCTTCTACATCACGACGCCGATCTACTACCCCAGCGATCTGCCCCACATCGGGCACGGGTACACGACCGTCGCCGTCGACACGCTCGCCCGCTGGCATCGCCAGGCGGGAGATGACACCTGGATGCTGACCGGCACCGACGAGCACGGCCAGAAGATGCTGCGCGCCGCCGCCGCCAACGGCGTGACCCCCCAGGAGTGGGTCGACAAGCTCGTGACCGAGTCGTGGTTCCCGCTGCTCGAGACGCTCGACGTCGCCAACGACGACTTCATCCGCACGACGCAGCCGCGCCACGAGGAGCGCGTGCAGCAGTTCGTGCAGGCGCTCTACGACCGCGGCTACATCTATGCGGGCGAGTACGAGGCGCTGTACTGCGTGGGCTGCGAGGAGTTCAAGCCCGAGGCCGAGATCGTCGACGGCACCGGTCCCTTCGAGGGGCTCAAGGTGTGCGCGATCCACTCCAAACCGCTCGAGCTGCTGCAGGAGAAGAACTACTTCTTCAAGCTGAGTGAGTTTCAAGACCGCCTGCTCGAGCTGTACAAGACCGAGCCCGACTTCGTGCGGCCCGAGTCGGCGCGCAACGAGGTCGTGTCGTTCGTGCGCAGCGGCCTGAAAGACCTGTCGATCTCGCGTTCGGCATTCGACTGGGGCATCACCGTGCCCTGGGACCCCGCGCACGTCATCTACGTGTGGGTCGATGCGCTGCTCAACTACGCCACGGCCGTGGGCTACGGCAACGACCCCGAGCAGTTCGCCCGCCGCTGGCCCGCGTTCCACGTCGTCGGCAAAGACATTCTGCGTTTCCACGCCGTCATCTGGCCCGCCATGCTCATGGCCGCCGGCCTCGACGTGCCCCGCGGCGTCTTCGCCCACGGCTGGCTGCTCGTCGGCGGCGAGAAGATGTCGAAGTCCAAGCTCACCGGCATCGCCCCGACCGAGATCACCGACGTCTTCGGCTCCGACGCGTACCGGTTCTACTTCCTGTCCGCGATCGCGTTCGGCCAAGACGGCTCGTTCTCGTGGGAAGACCTTTCGGCCCGCTACCAGGCCGAACTCGCCAACGGCTTCGGCAACCTGGCATCCCGAACGATCGCGATGATCGAGAGGTACTTCGAGGGGATCGTCCCGCCGGCCGGCACCTCCACCGAAGCCGACCTCGCGATCCAGAAGACGGTGGCGGATGCCGCGGCTGCCGCCGACGCCGCCGTCGAGCGTTTCCGCATCGACGAGGCCATCGCCGCCATCTGGACGATCGTCGACGCCGTGAACGGCTACATCACCGAGAACGAGCCGTGGGCCCTGGCGAAAGACGAGACGAAGCGCGAGCGCCTCGGCACCGTGCTGTACACCGCCGCCGAGGGCCTGCGCGCACTCGCGGTGCTGCTGTCGCCGGTCATGCCGGCCTCGACCGAGAAGCTGTGGATCGCGCTCGGCGCGGCCGAGAGCATCGGTCGCCTGCACGACCAGCCGCTGCGCGAAGCGGGGGAGTGGGGCGTACTGCGTGCGGGATCGTCGGTGAACGGCCTCGCGCCGCTCTTCCCCCGCGTCGAGCAGGCGTGAGCATGACGGGTGAGCCCGCCGCCGGCTCGACCCCCGTCGAGCGCCCCCGCGGCACGATCGACGGAGGCGACCCCAGTCAGTACGTGCGCGAGCGTTCCGCCGACGGCCGCCGCGACGTGAGCTATCCGCCCGCGCCCGAGCCGCTCGGCGTGCCCGTGTACGACAACCACACGCACCTCGAGATCGAAGACGGTGAGACGGGCCTCTCCCTCGACGAGCAGCTGCAGCATGCGCTGGCCGTCGGCGTCCACGGCGTGGTGCAGGCCGGCGGCGACGTCGACTCGTCGCGGTGGTCGGCCTGGGCGGCGCGCACGCACCCTCGGGTGCTCGCCGCGGTGGCGATCCACCCGAACGAGGCGCCCGCCTACGAACAGGCAGGCGAGCTCGATGCCGCGATCGCGGTGATCGACGAGCTCGCGGCCGAGCCGCGGGTGCGGGCGATCGGCGAGACGGGCCTGGACTTCTTCCGCACCGAGGCCGATGGCATCCCGGCTCAGCTGCGTTCTTTCGAGGCGCACATCGCCCTGGCGAAGAAGCACGGGATCGCGATGCAGATTCACGACCGCGATGCCCACCACGCCGTGCTCGATACCCTCGTGCGTGTCGGCGCGCCGGAGAAGACCGTGTTCCACTGCTTCTCGGGCGACGCCGACATGGCCCGCATCGCGGCGGACCGCGGGTACTACCTGTCGTTCGCCGGCAACGTCACGTTCAAGAACGCGCAGAACCTGCGCGACGCTCTCGCGGTGACGCCCCTCGATCGCATCCTCGTCGAGACCGACGCGCCCTTCCTCACCCCGGTGCCCTACCGCGGTCGGCCGAACGCGCCGTACCTCATTCCGTTGACGTTGCGCTTTCTGGCGGCCGAGCTGGCGATGGATGCCGACGCCCTCGGCGCGCAGGTCGCGGCGAACACGCTCGAGGTGTACGGGGAGTTCTGACCTCGGGGTTCCGCCCGGGTTGCGGGGGCACCGGTGCTGCACTCGCTCAGTGATGTGCGTACGGTCAGCAGGATTCCGGCGACGTCGACGGACTTTGTGTACATCGCCGAGCGGGCGCCGTTCCGTGAGCGTGCGCGAATCGCTGTGCACATTCGCCGCGCGAGGCTCGGCGACGGCGAAGGCCGGCATCCCGCGGGATGCCGGCCTTCGAGGCGTGAGGGGTGCGCTCAGCGCTTTTCGTCGTCGAGACGCGCCTGCTCGGCGCGCTCGAGGCGGTCCTTCTCTTTCTGTGCTGCTTCGCGCTCTTCGCGGATCTCTTCGTGGGACTTCGAGTTGTTGGTCATGACGGCATCCTCTCAGCTTTTCGTCTTCGCTTTGCGGACGAACAGGGTTTCCGTCTGCTCGAGCTCCATGCCCTTGGTCTCGGGGATCTTCCACAGCACGAACACGAACGACAGGGCCGCGAAGAACGCGTACGCGCCATAGGTGATGGTGAGCGACCACTCGGCCAGCTGCGGGAAGGTCCACGACACGAGGAAGTTGGCCAGCCACTGCGCGCCGGCGGCGACGCCGAGGGCCTTGCCGCGGATGCGGCTCGGGAAGATCTCACCGAGCAGCACCCACACCAGCGGGCCCCACGACGCGCCGAAGCCGACGACGAAGAGGTTGGCCGCGACCAGGGCGACCGGACCCCACGCCCCGGGAAGCGAGACATTCTGCCCCGACCCGGTGGCGAACGAGAACGCCAGGGCCATCGCCCCCAGCGACACCGCCATGAGGGCCGAGCCCACCAGCAGCAGGGGCTTTGCGGCCGACGCGGTCGACCAGCCAGATGGCGATGAGGGTCACGAGCACGTTGGTCACCGAGGTGATCACGCCGATGAGCAACGAGTTGCCCTCGTCGAAGCCGACGGCGCGCCACAGGCTCGTGGAGTAGTAGAAGATCACGTTGATGCCGACGAACTGCTGGAACACCGACAGGATGATGCCGATCCAGACGATGGGCTGAAGTCCCAGGGCCTTGCCGGAGAGCGAGGCGCCCTTGTTCTTGCGGTCGGTCTCGATCGCGTTGGTGAGTTCGTTGAGGGTCTTCTCGAGGTCGGCCGGGGGCACGAGACGGGCGAAGATGGCGCGGGCCTCGTCGGCGCGCCCGCGGGCGAGCAGGAATCGCGGCGACTCGGGCATGGTGAAGGCCAGCAGACCGTAGACCGCGGCGGGGACCACACCGATCAGGAACATCCACCGCCAGGCTTCCAAGCCCCACCACAGCTGGTTCTCGGCGGTGCCCCCGGCCACGGCCACGAGCAGGGCGTTGCTGAGGAGTGCGGCGAAGATGCCCAGCGTGATCGCGAGCTGCTGCAGGGAGGCGAGGCTACCGCGGATCTGTCGCGGAGCGACCTCGGCGATGTAGGCCGGAGCGACCACCGAGGCGATGCCGATACCGAGACCACCCACGACGCGCCAGATCGTCAGGTCGAGCACGCTGAAGGTCAGCGCCGACCCGATCGACGACGCCAGGAACAGCACGGCGCCGACCATCATGACCTTGAGTCGGCCGAAGCGGTCGGAGAGCGTGCCGGCGGCGATCGCGCCGAGGGCGCAGCCGATGAGCGCGATGGCGACCACGAACCCGGTCAGGGTGGGGACCTTCGTGTACTCGGACTCGATCGACTGCACGGCACCGTTGATGACCGAGGAATCGAATCCGAAGAGGAACCCGCCGACGGCCGCAGCGATCGAGAGCACCACTGCTCGACGACCGAAGGGACTTCTCAGGGTAAAGGCGTTGACGGGGATGGACTGCGTCTGGCTCACCCGCCTACGATACTCCCCGCTCCGGCCCCCTTACGCCCGGAAGCTGTGGGCGGGCTGACTACAGTGGAGCAATGCCCGTCTCCCTGCTCGGTCCCGCCGAGATCCGCCGGCTCGCCGCCGACCTCGATGTGACCCCGACCAAGAAGCTCGGGCAGAACTTCGTCGTCGATGCCAACACGGTGCGCAAGATCGTGCAGGTCGCCGGTGTATCGGCATCCGACCGAGTGGTCGAGATCGGTCCGGGGCTGGGTTCGTTGACGCTCGCGATCCTCGAAACGGGTGCCTCGGTGGTCGCGGTCGAGATCGACCACCGCCTCGCCGAGCGCCTGCCCGTCACGGCGCGGGCCCATGACGTTCCCGCCGACCGCCTGACGGTGATCGATGCCGATGCCCTGCGCGTCCACACGTTGCCGGGTGAGCCGAGCGTGCTGGTGGCCAACCTCCCGTACAACGTGTCGGTGCCGGTGCTGCTGCACTTCCTCGAGACGTTCCCGTACCTGTGCAGCGGCGTGGTAATGGTGCAGGCCGAGGTGGGGGAGCGCCTCGCGGCCCCGCCCGGATCGAAGGTGTACGGCGCGCCGAGCGTGAAGGCCGCCTGGTACGGGCGGTGGCGCCTGGCCGGGACGGTGTCGCGTCAGGTGTTCTGGCCGGTGCCGAACGTCGACAGTGTGCTGGTGGCCTTCGAACGCGATGCCGAGGCCCGGGGTTCCGAGCAACAGCGACGCCGCACGTTCCAGATCGTGGATGCCGCCTTCCAGCAGCGCCGGAAGATGCTGCGCCAGGCGCTCGCCGGCGTGCTGGGGGGATCGGCCGCGGAGGCCTCGGTGCGCCTCGAACGCGCCGGTGTCGACCCGACGCTGCGCGGAGAGCAGCTGAGTGTCGACGACTACGCCCGTATCGCCGCTTCCTGACCCGCGTCGCGGACTCGCCTCGCCGCCCCGGACCCGCGGGCTGCGCGCCGGAGGGGTGAATTCGGTGAATTCTTGACATGTTCATCGCGCGTTCGCGAAACATGCCTGTAACATTTTGCGCAAGCCGGGAGCATCACGCCGGTCACGAGGTCGTACCCGACGGCCCGAGAGGAACGAGATGCGTTACGCCGAGTACCCGCGCGCCGAGCATGTGCTGCTGCACCTGAGCGACACCCACCTTCGGGCGGGAGGTGCTCCGCTCTACGACAGCGTCGACTCCGAGGCGTACTTGGCCCGAGCGGTCGAGGCCATCGACGCGTCCGGCGTGCGTCCCGACGCCCTGGTCTTCACCGGCGACCTCGCCGACTTCGGCGAAGCCGACGCCTACGACCGCGTGCGCGCGCTCGTCGAGCCGCTTGCCGAGCGCCTCGACGCACGCATCGTCTGGGTCATGGGCAACCACGACGACCGCGCCACCTTCCGCTCGCACCTGCTCCCCGGCGACGCCGCCGCACCGGCGGCACCCGTCGATCGCGTCGACGAGTTCGACGGCCTGCGCATCGTCACCCTCGACACCTCGGGTCCCCGGCGCCCACCACGGCGAGGTGACGCCCGAGCAGCTCGCCTGGCTCGCCGACGTGCTGGCGACGCCCGCGCCCCTGGGTACCGTCCTGGCGATGCACCACCCGCCGGTGCCGAGCGTGCTCGATCTCGCGGCGTCCGTCGAACTGCGCGACCAGCGGAGCCTTGCGGACGTGCTCCGGGGAACCGACGTGCGCACGATCCTCGCCGGACACCTGCACTACTCCACGTTCGCCACCTTCGCCGGTATCCCCGTGTCGGTGGCCTCCGCCACCTGCTACACCCAGGACCTCATGGTCCCCGCGGGCGGGACGCGCCCGCAGGACGCCGCGCAGGGCTTCAACCTGGTGCACGTGTACGACGAGACCATCGTCCACTCCGTGGTGCCGCTCGCCGCGGCCGAGGCGTTGCAGTACGTCGACGCCGCCGAGTCGCAGCGTCGTCTGCGCGAAGCCGGCATCCAGGTGCCGACCTCGCGCGACCTCAGTGGGCGGGTGTCGCCACCGACGACACCGCTGACGATCCTGCGCTGACGGCCTGCTTCTCCCACGGCGCCATGACCGGGAAGTAGCGCTCGAGACATGCCCGCAGAGCGGGAACCCGAACCTCCTCGGGGATCTCGGGCACGCTGCCGTCGTTGAGACAGAACATGTCGGTGTCGCGACGCGAGACGAGACGTTCCATCGTACGGAGCGAGTCGAGCTGCGTCGTCTGCACGTACCGCGTGCGGGGCTGCGTGGTGATGACCGCCCGGCCGGTGGCCAGCGCGTAGTGGTGGTACAGGCTGTTCGTGACCGAGATGTCGGTCGCCGAGCGGAACCGGCTCGCGGCGGTGCGGGCGTAGTCCTCGGCGAACTCGCGCTCGAGCTCGTACGCGACCGACCGTCGCAGCGGCGTCGCGCAGTGCTCGAGGTCGAGGGTGATGACGCGGCCGAAGCGCTCCTTCAACAGCGCGCGGTTGACGCGCAGGCCGTTGTCGTGACCCGAACGCGCGGTGTGCGCGGGTCCCGTTCCGATGCGGATGCCGCTCTCGACGAAACGGCTCACCCCGCCGCTGCTGAAGAACAGCTCGGGGGTGACGGGCCGGCCGAAGAACATGTCGTCGTTGCTGTAGAGGAAGTGCTCGGCCAGGCCCGGGATGCGATGCAGCTGCGCCTCGACGGCGTGCGAGTTGTGCGTGGGCAGCACCGACGGGTCGGCGAAGAACTCCTCGCTGCGAACGATCGTGACCTTGGGGTGGTCGGCGAGCCATCCGGGCGTGGGGGAGTCGGTGGCGATGAAGATGCGGCGCACCCACGGCGCGTACATGTGGACGCTGCGCAGCGCATAGCGCAGCTCGTCGACCTGTCGGTAGCGGGCGGCGTTGTCGTCGCCGTCTCCGACGACGTAGCCCTTCATGCGCGCGGCGCGCTGCCGCTGGAACTCGCTCGACGAGCCGTCGACCCACGAGAAGACCATGTCGACGTCGCCGACGAACTCGTTCGGGTGCGGATCGAACATGCCCGACACCGTCGTCCACCGCCGGCCGTAGCGCTCGACCTCGACGAGGTCGAGATCGGCCGCCGCGAAACGGCGTCGCGTGAGGGCGCTCGGGCGCGGAGCCTCGATCGTCTTGGCACCGAAGCGCCACAGCTCGAGCCGGGGCGCGAGCGATGCGCCGTACCGGTAGGAGCCCTCGGTGGAGGTGCGCGGGCGGAACACGCCGTAGGCCTGGACGGAGTCGGCGGCCGGTGAAACGCTGTGCGCGGGCACCGGGTCTTCGCCGCGGGCCTTCAGGTATACGGGACCGAGTTCGGGGTCGCGCAAGGCCCCGATCGCCGCGGTCGCGTCGGCCGTGTCGACGACGAGCTTCGGACGGCGGTTCGCGTCGCGGACGAGGAGCACCCGCACGCCGGCCGCCTCGATGGCCGAGGCGGCGGTGAGCAGGTCGTCGCGCTCGGCGAGGGCGGGTGTGGCGGTGTCGTCGATGAGGTGCAGGATGCCGTCGTGCATCCGGATATCGGAGCGGGACAGCAGAGCGCGCCACGGATCGGCGTCGATCGAAAGCGGGATCATCGGGCGCATGCTGCCTCCTCGGGGGTCGGGGACGGGTTCCCGACACCGTAGGGTTTCGGGATTACGAAGACGTTTCGGCTGCGGCGCCGAGAGTCCGGGAGCGGAGCGCTACTGTCGAAGAGTGACTCAGATCGCTCGCTGTGGCCCGGACCTCCCCGTATCGCCGTACGAGCGTCGGTGGGAAGCGGGCCGTCCTCACAGTGTCGCACACGGGAGAGGCGTCGGTCGCATGGGTCTGCGAGCCGGTCGATGAGCCCCCTGCCGCCCGCATCGGTCCGCGTGCGCGCACCCGGGAAGATCAATGTCTTCCTCGAGGTCGGAGACGTGCAGGACGACGGATATCACGAGCTCGCCACGGCGTTCCAGGCGGTGTCGCTCTACGAGGAGATCGTGGCGACACCGGCCGACGACATCACGATGGAGGTGAGCGCGCGCGGGCCCGTCGACATCGAGGGCGTACCCACCGACGACCGCAACCTCGCCGTGCGGGCCGCCCGGCTGCTCGCGCAGACGGCCGGCGTCGACAGGGGCGCGCACCTGTCTGTGCGCAAGGCGGTTCCGGTCGCCGGCGGCATGGGGGGCGGTTCCGCCGACGCGGCTGCCGCACTCGTGGCCTGCGACGCCCTCTGGGGCCTGGGGATGCCGACGGGCGAGCTCGCCCACCTGGCCGCCCGTCTCGGCGCCGACGTCCCCTTCGCCCTGCTCGGTGGGACCGCGGTGGGCACCGGCCGCGGCGACGAGCTGAGCCCCGCGCTCGCGCGCGGTCGCTTCGACTGGGTGCTGGTGCCGAACGAGCTGGGCATGTCGACCCCGGTCGTCTATGGCGAGCTCGACGCGCACCGCGAGCGTCACGCCGTCGACATCGGTCCCGCCCCGCGGGTTCCCGCGGTCGACCCCGACGTGCTCCATGCCCTGCGCCAGGGCGACGCGCGCATGCTCGCGGCCACGTTGCGCAACGATCTCCAGGCGCCGGCCCTGCACTTGCGCCCCGAGCTGGCGCGCGTGCTGGAACGCGGTGAGAGCTCCGGCGCGCTCGCCGGGATCGTGTCGGGATCAGGGCCCACCCTGGCATTCCTCGCCGCCGACGAGTCCGCCGCGCTCGATCTGCAGATCACCCTGAGTGCCGCCGGGCTGGTGGCGCTGCACGTCCACGGCCCTGTCGCCGGTGCCCGCGTGATCTGACCGTCGGGCACCATACCCGAGCTCGTCACACGGGGCAATCTTCCGATTGCGCGATCGGTGCCTCGCTAGCCTCGTGCGAGGTGGTCGGACACCGTCGGGTGCCGTGCCCGCGGGCCGCCACGGAGGGGGGTCCCATGAAGGCAACGCTGGATGGCGTCGTGATCGCCGAAGCCGACCGTGACGACCTGGCATCCATCGAGGGCAACTGGTACTTCCCGCCGTCCGCGATCCGTGAGGGTGCGCTGAGTCAGAGCCCCACGCCGTACACGTGTCCCTGGAAGGGGGCGGCGCAGTACTGGAACATCTCCGTCGACGGCGCGGAACTCTCCGACGGCGCGTGGTCGTATCCCGACCTGCGGCCCGGTGCGGTCGACCGCGTGGGCAAGGACTTCGCCGGTTTCGTCGCCTTCGACCGCAAGGTCGTGGTCTCCGACTGAGGTCGGGTCAGCGCATGATCGAGTTCTCGGCCGTTTCCAAGGTCTTCCCCGACGGTACGCGCGCCGTCGACGACTTCCACCTCGTCATCCCCTCACGCAAGACGACCGTGTTCGTCGGGTCGTCGGGCTGCGGCAAGACGACTCTGCTGCGCATGATCAATCGCATGGTCGAACCCTCGTCGGGCACGATCTCGATCGACGGCGACGACATCGGCCGCAAGCCCTCGGTGCAGCTGCGCCGCAGCATCGGCTATGTCATGCAGAACTCCGGCCTGCTGCCGCACTTCACGGTCGCCGACAACATCGCCACCGTGCCCGTCCTGCAGGGACAGAGTCGCAAGACCGCACGCACGCGCGCGCTCGAGCTGATGGAGACCGTCGGTCTGGACACCGCGATGGCCGACCGGTACCCCAGTCAGCTGTCCGGCGGCCAGCAGCAGCGCGTGGGCGTGGCCCGCGGACTCGCGGCCGACCCCAACATCCTGCTCATGGACGAGCCGTTCGGCGCCGTCGACCCGATCGTCCGCGACGAGCTCCAGCAGGAGCTCATCCGCCTGCAGGACGAGATCGGCAAGACGATCGTGTTCGTCACGCACGACATCGACGAGGCGTTCCTCCTCGGCGACCAGGTCGTCATCCTCGAGAAGGGCGCGAAGATCGCGCAGGTCGGCACCCCGAGCGAGATCGTCGAGAACCCGGCATCCGACTTCGTCGCGAGCTTCATCGGTGCCGTGAAGGGAAAGCGCGCGCTGCATCTCAAGCAGACCGCGACGGGAACGGTCGTCGTCGATGCCGAGGGACGCACGCAGGGCGCGCTCGTGGAGGACTCCCGCCCGTGAACTGGGTGGGAAACAACCTCGAGCTGATCGGGGAGCTGACGCTGGTGCACCTGCGCCAGAGCATCATCGCCTTGCTCGTGGGCTTCGTCATCAGCATCCCGCTCGGCTGGTTCGCCTGGCGGTATCGCCTCGTGCGCAGCAGCGTCATCACCATCACCGGCCTGCTCTACACGATCCCCTCGCTCGCGCTCCTGATCCTCTTCCCCGTCGTCACCGGGTGGTACAGCATCGTCAGTGAGACGAACCTCATCGTCGCCCTGGCGATCTACGCGGTGGCGATCCTGGTGCGTGCCGTCGCGGACGGTCTCGATTCGGTGGATGCCGGTGTGCGCCAGGCGTCCACGGCGATCGGCTACGGCTCGTTCCGCCGGTTCTGGGCGGTGGAGTTCCCGCTCGCGGGTCCGGTCGTGCTCGCGGGGCTGCGCGTCACCTCTGCCAGCACCATCGCACTGGCGACGGTCGGCATCCTCGTCGGTATCCAGAATCTCGGCTACCTGTTCACCAACGGTCTGCAGCGCCGCATCATCCCTGAGGTGTTCGCGGGCGTCATCGCCGTGGTCGTGCTCGCCCTCGTCATCGACCTGCTGCTCGTCTTCGCCGGGCGTCTGCTCATGCCGTGGACCCGCGGGACGAAGACGGTCTCGCGTATCTCCAACCGGACGCTGGTGAAGGCATGAACCTCATCGGTGAGGCGTTCGCCTGGATCTTCTCGGGCGATCAGAGTCCCTACGACTCGATCCCGGCGGCTCTCGGGGTGCAGCTCCTCTACACGCTCATCGCCGTCGTCGTCGCGGGCGCGATCGCCATCCCCCTGGGGTGGTTCATCGGGCACACGGGGAAGGGGCGCGAGACCGCCGTCGCCATCTCCGGCGCCGCCCGCGCCATCCCGTCCTTCGGCCTGCTCATCCTGCTCACCCTGCTGCTCGGCGTGCTGCACAAACCCGAGGCGGCCGTCATCTCGTTCGTCATCCTCGCCATCCCCTCGTTGCTCGCCGGCGCGTACACGGGCCTCGAGGCCATCGACCGCCGCGTGATCGACGCGGGCCGATCGATGGGCATGACCGAGATGCAGATCTTCTGGCGCATCGAGGTCCCGCTGGGGTTGCCGCTGCTGGTCGGCGGCATCCGGGCGGCCACCCTTCAGGTGCTGGCGACCGTGACGATCGCGGCGTACATCGGTCTCGGCGGGCTCGGGCAGTACATCATCGCCGCGATCCCGCTGCGGCGCTTGGACATGCTCATCGGCGGCGCCATCCTCGTCGCCGTGCTCGCGCTCGTCGTCGACGGGCTGTTCGCCCTGCTCCAACACCTCGTCGTGCCCCGCGGCATCCGCGTCGCCGCGTCCGCGCAGCCGCAGCGCCGGTCCTCGCGGCAGCGTCGCGCCGAGGCCATCGCCGTCGGCGCGCCCACCGCACCGGCCGCGACCCCCTGACCCATCCGAATCCTGAATCACCAGAAAAGAGAGCACCCATGTTCACAGCACGAACTCGCAAGGGCCTCGGCCTCCTCGCCGGCCTCGCCGTCACCTCCCTCGCCCTCGCCGGTTGCGGCGGCGCATCCAGCGACCCGCTCAGCAACGGCGGCGGTGACGCCTCGGCATCCTCCGACACGATCGTCGTCGGCTCGCAGGCCTATTACTCGAACGAGATCATTGCCGAGATCTACGCTCAGGCACTCGAGAACGCGGGCAAGACGGTGACGCGCCAGTTCCAGATCGGTCAGCGCGACGCCTACATCCCGCTGCTGGAAGACGGGACCGTCTCGGTCTTCCCCGAGTACACCGGCAACCTCCTGCAGTTCTTCGAGAAGGACACGACCGCGCGCACCTCGGAAGAGGTCTACGCGGCGCTGCCGGCCGCTCTCCCTCAGGGCCTGCAGGTGCTCGACCAGTCGCCGGCCACCGACCAGGACTCGTACACCGTCACCAAGGCGTTCGCCGACGCGAACGGTCTGACCTCGATCGCCGACCTGTCCAAGGTCACCTCGGGCCTGACCCTCGGCGGCAACGCCGAGCTCGCCGAGCGTCCCTATGGCCCCTCGGGGCTGAAGTCGACGTACGGCGTCGACGTGCAGTTCTCGGCCACCGGTGAGACCACGGTCGACGACCTCGTCGCCGGCACCATCCAGGTCGCCAACGTCTACACCGCCGACCCGCGCATCCAGACCGACAACCTCGTCACGCTGAGTGACCCGAAGGGACTGTTCCTCGCGTCGAACGTCGTCCCGGTCGTCAACGCGAACGTGGCCTCCGAGGTGTCGGACGTGCTGAACAAGGTCAGCGCCGCGCTGACGCCCGCGGGACTCGTCGAGCTGAACGTGAAGTCGACGGTCGACCAGGAGGCGTCCGCCGAGATCGCGAAGGAATGGCTCGCGGCCAACGGCTTCTGAGTCCCGACTCCTCTGGCGGGGTCGTCCGGTTCGCGGGCGGCCCCGCCGTGGTCTGTGATCGGGTCGTCGTCCGGTTCGCCGGGCGGCGGATCCGGGATGCCGGGAACCCCGCGCTCGCGCCGAGCGTGGCACCGCGTAGCCTGGGACGGATATGGCACATCTGCTCGGGGGCGAAGCCCTGCACCTGGAATACCCGACCAAGGTCGTCTTCGACTCCGTCTCGCTCGGCGTCAACGAGGGTGACCGGATCGGCATCGTCGGCCGCAACGGCGACGGCAAGTCGAGCCTGCTCGGCATGCTCGCCGGCATCCGCGAGCCCGACGGTGGGCGCGTCACCGTGCGCGGCGGCGTCACGGTCGGCGTGCTGGATCAGCAGGACACCCTCGATGACGACGACACCATCGGTCACGCGGTCGTGGGCGACCGCCCCGAGCACGAGTGGGCCGGCGACGCGCGCACGCGCGACGTGATCGCGGGGTTGCTCGGCGACCTGCCCTGGGACGCGCGCCTCGGCGACCTGTCGGGCGGTCAGCGGCGCCGCGTCGCGCTGGCGAAGCTGCTGTCGGGGGACTGGGACGTGCTCTTCCTCGACGAGCCCACCAACCACCTCGACGTCGAGGCGATCACCTGGCTCGCCGGACACCTCAAGAAGCGCTGGGCGCCCAGTGCCGGCGGACTGCTGGTGGTCACGCACGACCGGTGGTTCCTCGACGAGATCTGCACCGTCACGTGGGAGGTGCACGACCGCATCGTCGAGCCCTTCGAGGGCGGGTACGCGGCGTACATCCTGCAGCGGGTCGAGCGCGACCGCCAGGCGGCATCCATCGAACAGCGCCGCCAGAACCTCGCCCGCAAGGAGCTGGCATGGCTGCGCCGCGGGGCGCCCGCCCGCACCTCCAAGCCGAAGTTCCGCATCGACGCGGCCAACGAGCTGATCGCCGACGTGCCCGAGATCCGCGACAAGGTCGCGCTGCAGTCGCTCGCGGTGGCGCGTCTCGGCAAAGACGTGGTCGACCTGCTCGACGCGGGCGTGGCGTTCGGCGAGAAGACCGTGCTGAAAGACGTCGAGTGGCGCATCGCTCCGGGGGAGCGCACCGGCATCCTGGGAGTGAACGGCGCCGGCAAGTCGACGCTGCTGAGCCTGGTCACCGGCTCGCTCGAACCGACGACCGGCCGGGTCAAGCGCGGCAAGACCGTCAAGGTCGCCACCCTCACCCAGCGCCTCGACGAACTCGAGCAGCACCTGAACGATCCCGTTCGCGTCGTGATCTCGGGGCTGCGCACGACGTACTCGTTCGGCGCGGGCTCCAAGGCCCAGGAGCTCACTCCGGGCCAGCTTCTCGAGCGCCTCGGCTTCTCCAGTGCCCAGCTCTCCACGCCCGTGAAAGACCTGTCCGGTGGGCAGAAGCGGCGCCTGCAGCTGCTGCTGATCCTGCTCGACCAGCCGAACGTCCTCATCCTCGACGAGCCGACCAACGACCTCGACACCGACATGCTCGCCGCGATGGAAGACCTGCTCGACTCGTGGTCGGGCACCCTGATCGTCGTCTCGCACGACCGGTACTTCCTCGAGCGGGTTACCGATCAGCAGTACGCCATCCTCGACACGAAGCTCCGCCACCTCCCCGGAGGAGTCGACGAGTATCTGCGTCTTCGGGCGCTTCAGGATGCCGCTCCCTCGAGCCCCGCGGCATCCGGAACCGCCCCCGCGGCCCCGGGTCTCCAAGGTGCCGACCTCCGCGCCGCGCAGAAGGAGGCCTCGGCCACCGAGCGGCGCATCGAGAAGCTTCAGCAGCAGATCGACACCGCCAAAGCGGCGCTGGCCGATCACGACCAGGGCGATTACGTCGGACTCGGCAAGGAGATGGAGCGCATCTCGGGTCTCGAGGCGGAGCGCGACGACCTCGAGATGCGGTGGTTCGAGTTGACCGAGGCGATCGGCTGAGCCCCCTACTCGCGGGTCAGTGCACGAGAACCTCGAGGCCGATGATGAGCACGCCCAGGATGGCGGTGGCGAGCGCGCCGACGAGGCGCACGACGAGGCTCGAGCCGCGACTGCGGTATGCGTTGTAACCGAGCAATGCCAAGACGACGATCGACACGTAAGCGGTCCAGTCCGACGCATCTTCGGCCGTGGCGTCGGTGATCCCGCCGTACACCAGGCAGAGGGCGGCGGGCAGCGACGCATAGAGCATGCCGGCGCCGTGCCGCATGGCATCCCTCGTCGAACGTCGCAGACCGTGCGTGCCGTGGTCGGTGAGGGTGTGCGCGAAGACGTGCGCGATGAAGAACACGATGAGGGGGAAGACGGACTCGCCGAGCAGATCCCAGGACGACTCCGCGTGGTCTTCCGCGATGCTCACGAACGACGCGTAGACGATGAGGCCGTAGATCGCTGCGGGCGAACGGAAGCGGACGTCGAACCACGCGCGCACGCGCGACCACGGCGAGGGGGTCCGTGTGACCTCGCTCATGCGTCGAATCCCAGGCTGAGCTTGCGCAGCAGGCCGGCGAGGCGGTCGCGATCGCTCCGCGACAGCCCGTCGAGCAGCAGTGCCTCGGCGTCGACGAGTCGGGTGATGGCGGCATCCACGCGTACGCGGCCGTCGTCGGTCAGGGTCACGAGGATGCTCCGTCCATCGCCCGGGTCGGCTTCGCGTCGAACGAACCGGCGGGCGACGAGCCGGTCGATGCGATTGGTCATGGTGCCGCTGGACACGAGGGTCTGCTGCAGCAACTGCTTCGGGCTGAGCTGGTAGGGCTCCCCCGCGCGTCGGAGCGCCGAGAGCACGTCCCATTCCCACGACTCGATGTCGCTGCGGCGGAACGCCTCTTTGCGGGCGATGTCGAGGTGACGCGAGAGGCGGGCGACACGCGAGAGCACCTCGAGGGGCGAGAAATCGAGGTCGGGGCGCTGACGCATCCACGCATCGACGATGCGGTCCACCTCGTCACTCTCCCGGCTCACGGTCTCATTATGGCGTTCATCGTCCGGCCCGCCGTCGCGAGGGGGCCGCGTCTGGCAGACTTGTCCGGTGCCCGCGGGCACGGTCCGCCGTGGTGTAACGGCAGCACGACAGCCTTTGGAGCTGTTAGGTCTAGGTTCGAATCCTGGCGGCGGAGCATGACCTCTACGACCGAGCTCGCTGTCGTCGTCCTCGCCGCGGGCCAGGGCACCCGCATGCGCTCGCGCATCCCGAAGGTTCTGCATCCGGTCGGGGGCCGACCCCTCGTCGGGCACGTGCTCGACACCGCCGCCTCCCTCGACCCGGCGCGCATCGTCGTGGTCGTGCGCCACGAACGTGAGCTCGTCGCCGAGACCGTCGCCGAACTGGCCCCGGGCGTCGTCGTCGTCGACCAAGACGAGGTGCCGGGCACGGGACGCGCCGTCGAGGCCGCTCTGGGAGTCCTCGACGGCTTCGACGGCGACGTGCTGGTGCTCAGCGCCGACGTGCCCCTGCTCGAGACCGGGACCCTCACCGAACTGCTCGCGACGCACCGCGCCGGCGGCTCGGCCGTGACCCTGCTGAGCGCCCGCGTCGACCAGCCGTTCGGCTACGGCCGGATCATCCGCGACGACGAGCAGGGAGTGCGCCGCATCGTCGAGCAGAAAGATGCCACGGCCGACGAGGCCGCGGTCACCGAGATCAATGTGGGCGTGTACGTCTTCCGGGCCGAGCCGTTGCGCACGCAGCTCGCGCTCGTGGGCACCGCGAACGCGCAGGGCGAGAAGTACCTCACCGACGTGATCGGCCTGCTTCGCGACGCGGACCTCGGGGTCGCGGCATCCATCACCCCCGATGCGGCGGCCGCCCTCGGCGTCAACGACCGCGTACAGCTGTCCGAGGCGGGGCGAACGCTCAACGCGCGTACCGTGCGGCGGTGGCAGCTCGAGGGCGTCACGGTCGTCGACCCGGCGACCACCTGGATCGACGTCACCGCCACTCTGGCTCCCGACGTCACGATCCTGCCGAACACCCACGTGCGCGGCGCGACCGTCATCGCAAGCGGCGCCACCATCGGCCCCGACACCACGCTCACCGACTGCGAGGTGGGGGAGGACGCCACGATCACCCGCACCGACGGCACTCTCGCCGTCGTCGAGGCGGGCGCCACCGTCGGGCCCTTCGCCTACCTGCGCGCGAACGCCCGCGTGGGCGTGAACGCCAAGGTCGGGACATTCGTCGAGGTGAAGAACTCCTCGATCGGCGAGGGCAGCAAGGTTCCGCACCTGTCGTACATCGGCGACACCGACATCGGACGCGGGGTGAACCTCGGCGCCGGCGCCATCACGGCCAACTACGACGATCTCACCAAGCACCGCACCGTGATCGGTGACGAGGTGCACAGCGGCTCGCACAACGTCTTCGTCGCGCCGGTTACGATTGGAGACGGCGCCAAGACGGGTGCCGGCGCGGTGATCCGCAAGGACGTCCCGGCCGGTGCGCTGGCGCTCAGCGTGTCCCCCCAGCGCAACATCGAGGGGTGGGTCGAGAAGAACCGACCGGGCACCGCGGCGGCCGACGTGGCCGCGCGAGCTCGGGCTGAACAGGAAGCGGCCGATGGCTCGTAAGAAGAATCGTGTAGACCTCGACCGCGACAACGGCATCGCCCCCGGGCTCGTCGCCAAGACCAAGAAGCGGCTCGTCGTCGCCTCGGGTCGCTCGCACCCCGAACTGGCGAAGCAGGTGGCCGAGCACCTCGGCACCGAGCTGGCCCCCACCGAGCACCGCACCTTCGCCTCGGGTGAGATCTACACGCGCTTCGAGGTGTCGATCCGCGGCTGCGACGTGTTCGTCGTGCAGTCGTTCGGCCCGCCGGTCAACGAGTGGCTCATGGAGCTGCTCATCATGCTCGACGCCCTCAAGCGCGCCTCCGCCAAGCGCATCACCGTCGTCGCGCCGTACTACCCGTACTCGCGGCAAGACAAGAAGGGTCGCGGCCGCGAGCCGATCAGCGCCCGCCTCGTCGCCGACCTGCTCAAGACGGCCGGCGCCGACCGCATCATGAGCGTCGACCTGCACGCCGCCCAGATCCAGGGCTTCTTCGACGGCCCCGTCGACCACCTCTTCGCCAAGCCCGTGCTGCTGGAGCACTTCGAGCAGGGCCTCACCGGTGAGGACCGCGAGACCCTCACGGTCGTCTCGCCCGACATGGGCCGCGTGCGCGTGGCCGACACGTGGTCGGACAGCCTCGGCGCGCCCCTGGCCATCATCCACAAGCGTCGCGACCCGAAGGTCGCCAACCAGGTCTCGGTGCACGAGATCGTCGGTGACGTGAAGGGCCGTACCTGCCTGCTCGTCGACGACATGATCGACACCGGGGGCACGATCCAGAAGGCGGCGCAGGCGCTCAAGGCCAACGGCGCGCGCAAGGTCATCGTCGCCGCGACCCACGCGATCTTCAGCGACCCGGCCAGCGAGCGACTCCAAGATGCCGCGATCGACGAGGTCGTCGTCACCGACACGGTGCCGCTTCCGCCCGAGCGCCGATTCCCGGGGCTCACGGTGCTGCCGATCGCGCCGCTGCTGGCCCGCGCGATCCACGAGGTCTTCGAGGACGGTTCGGTGACCAGCATGTTCGGCGGCGACGCGTAGGCGTCTCTTCTCCCAGTCGGCCACCTCCCGCGGGAGGTGGCCGAGTTCGTTCCGGGGCTTTGTGTGCTCCGCGGGGTGGGCGGGGCGTGTCGGGCGGGGCGGTGGGCTGTCGTGCGGCGGTGGCGGCGGCGGCGGGCCGTCGTGCGGAGTCTTTGGGGGACACGCCGGTTGGGGGTGTCGTGGCGTGGCGTGTCGGCGGTGAACTCCGCGGGACGGCTCGGGCGGCGGTGGACCGTCGTGCGGAGTCGGTGGGAGACACACCGGTTGGGGGTGCCGTGGTGCGGCGTGTCGGCGGACAACTCCGCAGGACGGCTCAAACGGCTCAAACGGCTGGGACGACTCGGACGGCTGGGGCGGCGCGGGCGAGACTCCGACGCCGGGCGCCTCGACCGAGGGCGGCGGCGGGGAGTCCGGGCGGCCGGGGCGGCGCCGGGGAGCCGTCCTGCGGAGGGCGGAGGCGACACGCCGACGGGGATGCCGTGGACACGGCGTGTCGGCGTAAAACTCCGCCCGACGGCACGGGCATGGAGCAGACCGAAACGCCGCCCCTCATAGCCGGCACAAAGGAATGAACCGGGCCGCTGTGAAGGTCGTGTCCTTACCGTGGGCACGAACGCGCCACGAGGCACGACCGAAGGAGGACCCTCATGATCCGCACCACCGCCGTACCCCGTCCCGTCCGCGTCGGCACCGCCCTGCTGGGCGTCGCCGGCATCGTCACGCTGGCCGGGTGCTCGGGCGGCACCGCCACGGACGCCCCCGCCGAGAGCGCCGCCGCCCCGGCCGCCTCGTCGGCCCCCACCACGAGCGCGCCGACCTCGAGCACGGCCGGCGGGTCGACGGCGACGGGCGTCTACAAGGACGGCACGTACGAGGCCACCGGCCAGTACGCCACGCCCGAGAGCGTCGAGACGGTCGACGTGACCCTGACGATCGCCGGCGACACCGTCACCGCCGTCACAGTGACGGGCGACCCGCAGGCGGCCGAGTCGCGGCGCTACCAGAGCGAGTTCATCGGCGGTATCGCCGACGAGGTTGTGGGCAAGAAGCTCGACGAGATCTCGGTCAGCAAGGTCGCCGGCTCGTCGCTGACCAGCGGCGGCTTCAACAAGGCCGTCGACACGATCAAGACCGAGGCGCAGGCCTGAGCATCATGACCGCTCCGACCGCGACGGGTTCGACCTGGACCTTCGACGCGATCGGCACGACGTGGGCGATCGACACGGCCATGCCGCTGTCGTCGGTCGCCCGCGACGCCGTGGCATCCGTCATCGACCGCTTCGACGGGGAGTGGTCGCGTTTCCGCGATGACTCCCTGGTCTCGGCGCTCGCGGTGGGCCGCTCGGCATCCGTTCCCGCCCCCGCCGACACGGATGCCATGCTCTCGCTGTACGACGAGCTCGACGCCGCGACGGCCGGGGCCGTGAACCCCCTGGTGGGCGACGCGCTGGCACGCGCGGGCTACGACGCACGGCTCACGCTCGTGCCGTCGGGCGCCCCCGAGCCCGCGCCCCGGTGGCGCGAGCTCGTCACGTGGGAGAACGGGCGGCTGACCGTGACGCGCCCGTCGACGATCGACGTCGGCGCCCTGGGCAAGGGGCGCCTGGTCGATCTCGTGCTCGACGCGGTTCGCCGGCACCTCGACGGCGACGTCGTCGTCGACGCCTCGGGAGACCTCGCCGTTCGGGGCGCCCCGGTCCGCGTCGCCCTCGAGCACCCTCACGATGCCACGCGCGCGATCGGCGTGGTCACGGTGACCGACGGCGCGCTGTGCGCGTCGGCGATCAACCGGCGCGCGTGGGGCGGTGGCTTGCACCACGTGCTCGACGCCCGCACCGGCGTCCCCGTGCGGGCGTACGCCGGGACCTGGGCGCTGGCCGACACCGCGATGCGGGCCGACGCCCTCGCCACGGCCCTGTTCTTCGACGGCGGGCCCGAGCTCGCGGCATCCTGGAACGCGGAGTGGGTACGCATGCACACCGACGGCCGCGTCGAGTGGTCGCGCGGATTCGCCGGCGAGATCTTCTCGTGACCCCCTCACGCCCTCGAAAGGGAACCTCATGAGCACCACGCTCACCGCGGGCTCGACCCGCATGCTCGGCCTGATCGGCCGCGTCTCGATGTACCGACTGGTGATGTCGTCGCTGGGGCTGCTCGCCCTCATCGCCCTCGTGCTGTCGTTCGCGGGGCAGATCGGTGCGCAGCCCCTCGAGATCGTCGTCAGCGCCGTGGTGCTGGCCGCCGCCTGCGCCGCGACCGATCTCGCCGTGCAGAGCGTGCTCCGGATGCCGCGCCGTCTGGAGTCCTCGCTGATCACCGCCGCGATCCTGCTGTTCGTGCTACGCCCGACGCTGGAGCCGCTCGGCCTGCTCGGTCTCGCCCTCGCCGGGGTCGTGGCATCCGGCTCGAAGTACCTGCTCGCCTGGCGCGGGCGCCATGTCTTCAATCCGGCGGCCACGGGGGCTGCGGTGCTGACGATCGCGAGCATCTGGGCGCCCGACCTGGGGTCGTCGGCCTGGTGGGTCGGCTCGCCCTGGATGGCTGCCCCGGTGCTCGTGCTGGGTGCGGTGCTGCTGCTGCGCACCGACAAACTCCCCATCGTCGCGACCTTCTGGCTCGTCGCAATGGTGGTCGCTTTCGTGCGCACGAGCGTGCAGTTCCAGGCGGCCGGCTTCCCCGTCGACGCACCGGCTCTCCTGGCGCAGGTGGCGTTCTCTTCGCCGTTTCTCTTCCTCGGCGCTTTCATGCTGTCGGAGCCGCTGACCCTGCCCCCGCGGCGCACACAGCAGTACGTCGTCGCGGTGGTCGTGGGTGCGCTGGCGGGCTGGCCCATCCCCGTCGGAGAGATCACCCTCGGCCAGGAGCGTGCCCTGCTCGTCGGAAACCTCCTGGCGTTCCTGTTCTGCCTGCGGGCGGCCGTGCGCCTGCGCGTGGAGGGGCGTCGTGATCTGACGCCCACCGTGCGTGAGCTGACCTTCCACGCCGCCCGGCCCTTCTCGTTCTCGCCCGGACAGTATCTCGAGCTCGACGTGCCCCACCGTCGGCCCGACGGTCGCGGCACGCGCCGGGAGTTCTCGATCGCGTCGGCTCCGGAAGATCTGCCGCAGGTGCGCATCGCCTTCAAGGACGGCTCGCAGTCGTCGTACAAGAAGGCGCTGGCCGCGGTCGAGCCGGGCTCCACGCTGGCGGTGACGGGGGTGTGGGGCGATTTCGTGCTCCCGTCGCGCCCCACCGCGCCGGTGCTGCTGGTCGCGGCGGGCATCGGCGTGACGCCGTTCGTGTCGCAGCTGCGGCACCTCGTCGCCACCGGGCAGCGCCGTGACGTCGTTCTGGTCTACGTGGCATCGGAGTCGACCGAGCTCGCCTTCCGCGACGACATCGCCGCCAGCGGCATCCCCGTCGTCGTCTTCTGCCCCGACGAACCGGCCGACCTGCCGAGCGGGTGGACGTGGGCGGGGCCCGACCGCGTGGATGCCGAGGGGCTGCTGCGCGCGGTTCCCGACATCGCGCGGCGCGCGGCATACGTCTCGGGACCGCCGCGACTGATCGCCGCCCTGGCACCGGCGTTGAAGGCAGCGAGATCGCTCACGACCGACGCTTTCGCGGGGTATTGAGCGTCGGAGGTGGCGCCGACCCGTCGCTGGCGCGAGAGTAGACCCGTGCACACCGTCTTCTTTCCCACGGCCCCCTGGCTCCGGCCGCTCCCGCCCGAGGGGCCACTCGAACTCGTCGTGCAACGGCCCGCCTTCGGGATCGGCGAGTCGCGGATGATCCTCGACGGTCGGCGCCTGCGTGCGCTCGCCGCGTCGGCCCGTACGTTGTGGGGGTGACCGCGCATGCCCACCCCCGATTTCGTCCTCGAACTGCGCCGCCACGTCGGAACGCGTCCCCTGCCGCTCGTCGGCGTCACCGCCGTCATCGTGCGCGGCGACGAGATTCTGCTGGGGCGCCGCAGCGACTCCGGCCGTCTGACCCCCATCACCCGCATCGTCGACCCGGGGGAGGAACCGGCGGATGCTGCGGCCCGCGAGGCCGAGGAGGAGGCGGGCGTGCGCATCGACGTCGACCGTTTGACGTGGGTGCATCAGATCCCGCGGGTCACGTACGAAAACGGAGACCAGAGCGACTATCTCGACCTCGTCTTCGCCTGCACGTGGGTGTCGGGGGAGCCCGAGCCCGTCGACGGTGAGATGACCGAGGTCGGGTGGTTCCCGGTCGACGAGGTCGCCGCCCTGCTCGATGCCGAGATGGCGGAGCGCGTGCGCGCGGGGCTCACCGTCGGGCCGGCGCGGTTCGAGCGCGCCCGCTGACCCCGCGGGTCATACGGGGTCAGCCGGCTTCGCGGGCAGCCGCACCTCGAACGTGGTGTCGCCCGGGATGCTGTGCACCGCGATCGTGCCGTTGTGCGCGTCGACGATCGCCCGCGCAATGGAGAGCCCGAGCCCCGTTCCCCCGGTCTTTCGATCGCGGGAGCGGTCGGCGCGCGCGAAGCGCTCGAACAGCTGCGAGGCGACGGAGGGGTCGATGCCCGGCCCGTCGTCGTGCACGCGCAGCACCGCTTCCTGACCCTCCCGCGTCACCGAGACGGCGACGACGCTTCCGGCCGGCGTATGCGTGCGGGCGTTGGCGAGGAGGTTCGCGATCACTTGGTGCAGGCGTGACGCGTCGCCGGCCAGCTCGACGGGTTCGTCGGGCACGTCGATGGTCCACGAGTGGTCGGGGCCGGCCGGGCGGGCGTCGCCGACGGCCTCGACGGCCAGACGGGCCAGATCGACCGAGCCGTAGACGAGCTCCTGCCCCTCGTCGAGCCGCGCGAGCAGCAGCAGGTCTTCGACGAGAGTGGTCATGCGCACCGACTGAGCCTGGATGCGCTCGAGCGACTGCTCGGTGGTCTCGACCGCCATGGCGGTGCGCTGGCGGCTCTCATCGTCTTGCGCCTGGCGCATGGCGCGCAGGGACAGCTCCGAGAACCCGCGGATGGATGCCAGGGGCGTGCGCAGTTCGTGACTGGCATCGGCCACGAACCGGCGCATGAGCTCCTCGTTGCGCTGACGAGCGGTGAGCGAGGCGTCGACGCGGTCGAGGAGGGTGTTCAGGGCGGCGCCGACCTGACCGATCTCGGTGTGTTCGTCGACCTGCTCGGCGGGGACGCGCTCGGTGATCGACACGTCACCCTGGTCCATGCGCAGCGACGCGACGCGGGTGGCGGTCTCGGCGACCGCGCGGAGGGGTTTCAGCCCCAGGCGGATGACGATCGCGATGACCACGGCGAGCAGTAGCAGGCCACCCGCGGTGACGAGTGCGACCGTGGTGAGGATCGCGCCGATGTAGCCCGTCACGTTCGACAGCGGCAGCCCCACCAGGAAGGCGCCGCTGCCGCCGGGTGCGCTGTAGGGCTTGACGAAGTACTCGCCGAGATTGGGCAGGTCGACGGTCAGCGTCTGGCCGCTCGAGCTCAGGGCGTCGGCGATCTGGGAGAGGTCGTCGGTCGTGAGGGCGCGCACGCTGTCGCCGGCGACGACGGCGCCCGAGGGGCCGCCGGAACGTGTGTTCACCACCAGCAGCGTGCCGTCCGGATTGCGGCCCGACTCGAGCACGTCGGCCGCACTGGCCTGGAAGGAGACGCGGGGTTGGATCTCCGACGCCGTCTCTGTGACCGACGCATCGAGATTCACCAGCAACACTTGGCTGAGGATGGCGCTCGTCGAGATACCGATCATCACCAGGATGAACGCCACCATGCCGATCACGGCGGTCATGAGACGCGCCTGCAGCGTCCACGGGTGCCGCAGTCGTGAGACGAGGCTCTTGTGTCGTGTCGTCGGAGGAACCGGGGGAGCGGGTCGGGGCGGGGCGCTCACTGCGGGGCTTTGATCATGTAGCCGACGCCGCGCACGGTGTGGATGAGCGGTTCGTGTCCGGCGTCGATCTTCTTGCGCAGGTACGAGATGTACAGCTCCACCACGCTCGAACGACCGCCGAAGTCGTAGTTCCACACGCGGTCGAGGATCTGCGCCTTCGACACCACGCGCCGCTGGTTGCGCATGAGGAAGCGCAGCAGCTCGAACTCCGTCGCGGTCAGCTCGATCTCGTGGCCGCCGCGCACGACCTCGTGGCTGTCTTCGTTGAGCGACAGGTCGCCGACACGCAGGATGGGCTCGGAGTCGCGGGTCAGCGCCGTGCCGGCCCGGCGCATGAGACCCCGAAGTCGCGCGACGACCTCTTCGAGGCTGAAGGGCTTGGTGACGTAGTCGTCGCCGCCGGCGGTGAGCCCGGCGACGCGATCGGCGACGGCGTCCTTCGCGGTGAGGAACAGCACCGGCACGTCATTGCCCGAGTGACGCAGCCGCTGCAGCACCGCCATGCCGTCGAGGTCGGGCATCATGATGTCGAGCACCATGGCATCCGGTTCGAAGTCGCGGGCGGCGGTGAGGGCGTCGAAGCCGGAGCCGGCGGTCTTCACTTCCCAGCCCTCCATGCGCAGCGCCATCGACAGCAGGTCGGTGAGCATCTGCTCGTCGTCGACGACGAGCACCCGCAGGGCGCTCCCGTCGGGGCGGGTGAAGGCGGGGGCGGCGGCGGTCGCGGTCATGAAACTCATTGTGCTCATATATCTATGAGCTTTCTATGGCGAGGGTTATGGGAATCCTGGGAGTGGGCGAGCAGCCGCCTGAGCGGGCGCACGCCGCCGATTCCCGCCGACCCGGGCGACACGGCCGAAGACGCCGAAGCGGCGACGAGCAGTGCTCGCCGCCGCTTCGAGAGAGGTCGCCTCAGTGGGTGTCTTCGGCCTCGATCTCGGTGCGATCGCCCGACCAGAGGGTGTGGAACGTGCCCTCCTTGTCGATACGGCGGTAGGTGTGCGCCCCGAAGAAGTCGCGCTGGCCCTGGATGAGGGCCGCCGGCAGACGCTCGGCGCGCAGGCCGTCGTAGTACGCCAGCGACGAGCTGAAGGCGGGGGCGGGGATGCCGCTGGCCGCCGACAGCGACACGATGTGACGCCACGCGTCCTGGGCGCGCCCGAGCGCCTCGACGAAGTACGGCGCGGTCAACAGCACGGGCAGGGTGGCCTCGGCGTCGTAGGCCTCGGCGATGCGGTTGAGGAACTGTGCGCGAATGATGCAGCCGCCGCGCCAGATCTTCGACACCGCGCCGAGGTCGATCGCCCAGTCGTACTGCGCGGCTCCCGCGCGGATCTCATCGAACCCCTGCGAGTACGCGACGATCTTCGAGGCGTACAGCGCCAGGCGCACCTGCTCGATGAAGGCGTCGGCGTCCTCGCCCGAGAGCAGGTCGGTGCCGGAGGGTCCGGGGAGCTCGCGCGAGACCTCGCGCTGCTCGGGGTGGCTCGACAGCGAGCGCGCGAATGTGGCCTCGGCGATGCCCGAGACGGGAACACCCAGATCGAGCGCGGTCTGCACGGTCCATGCGCCGGTGCCCTTGGCGCCGGCCTGGTCGAGGATGATGTCGACGAGGGGCTTACCGGTCTCGGCGTCGGTCTGACGCAGCACCTCGGCGGTGATCTCGATGAGGTAGGACTCCAGCTCGCCGCGGTTCCACTCGGCGAACACGTCGGCGATCTCGGCCGGGGTCTTGCCGGTCGCGCGGCGAATGAGGTCGTACGCCTCGGCGATGAGCTGCATGTCGGCGTACTCGATGCCGTTGTGCACCATCTTCACGAAGTGACCGGCGCCGTCGTGGCCGACGTGCGTCACGCACGCCTCGCCCTCGGCGACCGCGGCGATGCCCTTCAGGATGGGTCCGAGCGTGATCCACGACTCGTCGGACCCGCCGGGCATGAGCGAGGGGCCCAGCAGCGCGCCCTCCTCGCCGCCCGAGACGCCCATGCCCACGTAGTTGATGCCCGTGTCGCGCACGGCCTTCTCGCGGCGGATGGTGTCGGTGAACAGGGCGTTGCCGCCGTCGACGATGATGTCGCCCGGCTCGAACACCTTGACGAGCTCGTCGATGACGAAGTCGGTGGGGCGGCCCGCCTTGACCATGATGATCGCCGTGCGCGGCACCGAGAGCGACGCCGCGAAGTCCTCGTACGAGAACGACGGCACGAACTCCGCCTCGGGGTGCGCCGCGAGCAGCTCGTCGGTCTTGGACCGCGACCGGTTGAACACCGCGACCGTGTTGCCCTCGCGGCTGGCGAGGTTGCGGGCCAGGTTGGAGCCCATGACGGCCAGGCCGACGACACCGATGTTGGCGCGGGCCTCGCCCTGGCCCTCGGGGGCCGAGTCGGCCTCGGCGGTGGGGCGATCGACCTCTTCGATCCCGGGTGCACCCTCGTGCACCTGCGCGGCCTGGTGGGGCGCCTGGTCCTGGTCGGTCGAAGGTCCGGTCGGGGAGGGGGTGGACGTCATTCGTTGCTCCGTAATCGGGTACGAGGAAGGGGTGGGCGTGCACGCGCGGGCCGCCTCCGCCACTGTATCGGCTCGGCCCGCGCGTGTTTCAGGGAGCGTCCCTCAGGACGCTCGAGCGAGGTGCAGCAAGGCGATGACCTCGTCGACCTGCTCCTGCGGCGGGAGGTCGAGGTCGATGCGGATCGCCTGCTCATCGGCATCCGGCATCTCGAGGGTCTCGAACTGCGACGTCAGCAGCGCGGGCGGCATGAAGTGCCCCTGGCGGCGCATGAGGCGCTGCAGCACCAGCGCCGGGTCTCCCATGAGCAGGACGAACGACACCGGGTCACGGCGGAGCACGTCGCGATAGCTGCGCTTGAGCGCGGAGCACGTGATCACTCCCGGACGCCCGATGGCGATCTGCCCGTCGATCCACGCGGCGACGCGGTCGAGCCACGGCCAACGGTCGTCGTCGTTGAGCGCGTGACCGGCCGCCATCTTGGCGACGTTCTCGGCGGGGTGCAGGTCATCGCCCTCTTGGAAGTCCCAGCCGAGGCGCCCGGCGAGCATGCCTGCGACGGTGGATTTGCCGGTGCCGGCGGGGCCCATGAACACGAGGACGGGGGCGGTGGATGCCATGTCGATACCTTCCGTGCGCTCAGACGAACGCGCTGATGACGAGGACGCCGGCCAGACCCGTGACCGAGATCACGCACTCGAGCACGGTCCATGTTTTCAGGGTCATCGGGATGTCGAGACCGAAGTATTCCTTGATGAGCCAGAAGCCGGCGTCGTTGACGTGGCTGAGGAACACCGAGCCGGCGCCGATCGCGAGCACGAGCAGCGCGGTCATGGGAGCGTCGAGGGTTTCGGTGAGCGGCTGCAGGATGCCGGCCGCGGTGATCGTCGCGACGGTCGCCGATCCCGTCGCGACGCGGATGACGACGGCGACGAGCCACGCGAGGAACAGTACCGAGAAGCTGGAGCCGGCGACGAGATCGGCGATGACCTTGCCGATGCCGGTGTCGACGAGCACCTGCTTGAAGCCTCCGCCGGCGCCCACGATGAGCAGGATGCCGGCGATCGGGCCGAGCGAGGAGCCGACGACACCCGTCAGCCGCGCACGGTCGAAGCCGGCGCCGCGGCCGAGCACGACGAAGCCGACGAGCACCGCGAGCAGCAGGGCGATGATCGGCAGGCCGAGGAAGTCGACGACGACCTTCCAGATGTCGTTCGAGCCGGGCGCGACGATGTCGGCGACGGCCTTGAGCAGCATGAGGAAGACCGGCAGGAGGATGCTGCCGAGCGTCGCGGCGAACGAGGGGCGGCGCGCGGGCTCCTCACCCTTCTCTTCCGCCGAGACGAAGAGGTCGGGCACGGGGACCGGTGCCCAGCGGGCGGCGATGGGCGCGAACAGCGGGCCGGCGATGATGACGGCGGGGATCGCGACGAGCACGCCGAAGGCGAGGGTCAGTCCGAGGTTGGCATCCAGAGCGGCGATGGCGGCGAGCGGCCCCGGGTGCGGGGGCACGAGACCGTGCATCGCGGAGAGGCCGGCGAGGGTGGGGATGGCGATCTTCATCAGCGAGACGCCCGAGCGGCGGGCGACGAGGATGATGACCGGCACGAGCAGTACGAGACCGACCTCGAAGAACATCGGCAGGCCGATGATCGCGCCGATCAGACCCATGACCCAGGGGAGCGAGCGCGGGGTCGCCCGGGCGACGAGGGTGTCGACGATGCGGTCGGCGCCGCCGGAGTCGGCGAGGAGCTTGCCGTAGATCGCACCGAGGGCGATCAGGATGCCGACCCCGCCCATCGTCGAGCCGAAGCCGCCGGTGAAGCTGGTCACCGCGGTGGCGATGGGCATGCCGGCGATGACGCCCGTGGTGAATCCGCCGATGGTCAAGGCGAGGAAGGGGTGGAGCTTGCCCCACGTGATCAGCACCACGATGAGGGCGATGCCGATGAGGGCGGCGGTGATCAACTGCCCGGCGGGGGCGGTGGATACGGGCTCCGCAGCGGCGAACACCGTCGTAGCGGGGAGGGGGGAGAGGGCCATGAGCGTCCTTGTTCCGGCGAGCGGCAGCGATGCCGTGAGGTATTTGTCGTACATAAAACCACAGGATGCGCGAACCTGCACGACGAATTTCGGAAACGGGCCGCGTGGTGTCTGTCATCATCGAGGAATGACGATGGACCGTCCGACCGTGGCGTCGCTGCACGACGCTCTCGTCGACCGTCTCGGATCCGCCATCGTCGACGGGCAGCTCGCCGCCGGGTCGCGCCTCGTGACGGCGGAGCTGTCGCCCGGATCCTCGCGGGGTGCGGGGCGGGAGGCGGTGCGGGTGCTGCAGTCCCTCGGCCTCGTGCGCGTGCGCCGGAAGACCGGCGTCGAGGTGCTCCCGGTGACGCAGTGGAACGTCTACGCGCCCGAGATCATCGCCTGGCGCCTGGCCGGGCCGGGCCGCACGGCGCAACTGCGCGAGCTCAGCGAGCTGCGCGGGGCGATCGAGCCGCTCGCGGCCCGATCGGCGGCCGTGCACGCCACCGACGCACAGCGTCAGGAGCTGGTGGCCGCGGTGATGGAGATGGCGCGTACCGAACGCGATGCCGACGGCGCCGAGTACCTCGCGGCCGACGTCCGGTTCCACCGCACCCTGCTCGCGGCATCCGGCAACACCATGTTCGGAGCCCTCGGCTCCGTCGTGGAGTCGGTGCTCGTGGGCAGGACGCTGCACGAGCTCATGCCGCACGACGCCAACCCGCATGCGGTGCGCTGGCACCAGGACGTCGCCTTCGCCGTCGCCGCCGGCCGGGCTGAGGAGGCGGCGCAGGCGATGAGCCTCATCGTGCGTGAGGCCGGCCAGGCCATGGCCTCGGCGATCTCGGCGCAGTGACGGTCAGGCGGAGTCTCGCGTCGCGCTGCGCTGCGCGGTGAAGCGGCGGGTGACGGCGATGTCGCGACCGCCGAGCCCGCGCTCGACGATCTCGTCGAAGGCTTTCCGCAGCGCCGGCAGCAGCGCGGGACGGGTGTCGGTGGCCGCGGCGATGTCGGCGGCGAAGCGCAGGTCTTTGACCATGTACTCCGCGACGCCGCTGGGGGAGTCGTCACCCGAGACGAGTTTCTCGCGCCGGCTCTCGAGCAGACGCGACCCGGCGTAGCCGCCGCCGAGCAGCTCCCACAGGGCGGCGGGGTCGACGCCCGAGCGCGCGGCGAGCTCGGTCGCCTCGCCGAGCGCGAGGATCGTCGAGGCGACGACGAGCTGATTGCAGGCCTTGGCGACCTCGCCGGCGCCGAGCGGTCCGAGACGCACGGGTGTTCCGCACGGGGCGAGCAGGCGGGCTGCGAGGTCGGTGTCGGCGGGGGAGCCGCCGAGCATGATCGACAGGCTCCCGGCCTTCGCGCCGTCCTCGCCGCCCGAGACCGGGCAGTCCACGACGCGGATGTTCTCGGGGAGGCGGTCGGCCAGCTCGCGCACACCGACGGGCGACGAGGTCGAGCCGATCATCAGCAGGAAGGGGCGCTCGGCGATCCCGGCGAGCAGGCCGTCGGGCCCGTCGAGGTGCTCCTCGAGCTGCGGCAGGTCGGGCAGCATCGCCAGCACCGCATCGGCTTGTGCGCCGAGTTCGCGCGCCGTCGCCGCCCAGCGAGCGCCGGCCTCGATGAGGGCGGGGCGTTCGCGTCGGGCGTGGACCACGAGGTCATCGCGGTCGGCGAGCAGGTGCTGAGCCATCGGTTCGCCCATGGCGCCCAAGCCCCAGACGCCGAGACGGACGGTCGAGGCGGTGGTCTCGTCATCGAGAGGAGTCATGAGTCTCAGCGTACCGGCTGGACAACAGGTTGAACAGGGTTCACTATTGTGAACACACGCACGCTGATCGAGCGCGTCCGATGCGCCCGCTCGCGACGAAGGGATGGACGAAGATGTCGACGCACAAGAGCCTACGCGCGGTGGTCGCGGTTCCCCTCCGCGAGGAGCACTGTCTTCTGATCGAGCGTCTCGAGCCGCGCCTCGAGCTCGTGCGCGACGTCTCTCTCACCCGCCCCATGCGCGGGCCGGCCGACTGGTCGGGGGATCCGGACCACGAACGTTCCGCGGCGCAGCAGCGGGCCTTCGACGAGATGGTCGACTCCGCCGACGCGCTGTTCGGCATCCCGGACGTCGATCCCGCGGCGCTCGCCCGCACGGTCGCGGCGAACCCCGGGCTGCGCTGGGTCATGACCACCGCGGCCGGCGGCGGCGGACAGGTCAAGGCCGCGGGCCTGGATGACGCGGCCCTCGAGCGCATCGTCTTCACCACGAGCGCCGGCGTGCACGGCGGACCGCTCGCGGAGTTCGCGGTCTTCGGCGTCCTCGCCGGGGCCAAGGGCCTGCCGCGGCTGCGACAGGACCAGGACGCGGGAGTGTGGCCGGAGCGCTGGGAGATGCGGCAGATCGACGAGATGACCGTCCTCGTCGTGGGGCTCGGGGGTATCGGCGCGGAATGCGCGCGCCGGTTCCACGCGCTCGGCGCGGAGGTCTGGGGCACGACACGTTCGGGTGCGCCCGTCGACGGGGTCGACCGACTGATCCCTCTCGACGAGCTGGTGTCGGCGGTGGCGGACGTGGATGCCATCGTCGTCACGCTCCCGGGCACGGAACAGACGCACCATCTGATCGGGGCCGACATCTTCGCCGCGGTGAAGCCGGGCGTGATCGTCGCGAACGTCGGACGCGGCACCGTGATCGACGAGGAAGCGCTGCTCGCCGCGCTCGACGACGGGCGGGTCGGCTTCGCCGCTCTCGACGTCTTCGAGGTCGAGCCGCTGCCGAGTGCGTCGCCGCTGTGGAGGCATCCGCACGTGCTCGTGAGCCCGCACACCGCGGCGCTCAGCAGCAAAGAGGAGGAGCGGATCGCGCGGCGTTTCGCCGAGAATGCCACGCGCCTGCTCGATGGCGAACCGTTGCGCGCGGTTGTCGATACGGTCGAGTTCTACTGATCGCATCCACCGAGGGAGGGTCCGCATGGCCGAGGACGACGACGGTCGGCAGACGCGCGACCCCGCTCCCGCGGTCGGGCGCAGTATCCGTCTGCTCGGACTGCTGGCCGAGGCGGAGCGCAGTCTGACGCTGACGGAGCTGGCATCCGGTCTCGGGCTGGCGAAGTCGTCGACGGCGAACCTCTGCCTGTCGCTGGAGGCGGAGCGGATGATCGAGCGCGTGCCATCGGGATATCGCCTCGGGATCCGCACCGCGGAGCTGGGTGGGGCGTTCGCGGCGCAGTTCAATCAGGTGCGGGAGTTCTACGCCGTCTGCGAGGCGTCGCGCGTGCTCGCGCGCGAGCTCGTGCAGGTCGCCGTGCTCGACGACGCCGATTCGCTCTACCTCGCCCGGTACGAGGGCTCGCGCTCGGTGCGGCTGGGAACGCCGCTGGGCTCGCGGCTGCCGGCCGCCCTGTCGGCGACCGGGCGCGCTCTGCTGATGACGCGGGATGACGACGCCGTGCGTGAGCTGCTTCACCGTGGCGGTCCGCTGCCGGAGCTCACCTCGCACAGCACGGTCGACGTCGACGGCATCCTCGCCAAACTCGCCGCCGCCCGCGAGCGGGGTTGGGCCGTCGACGAGGAGGAGTCGTTCCGCGGCATCGTCGGGGTCGCCGTGCCCCTCGAGGGGTGGGCGCCGGGGGATCCGCAGCTCGCCCTGGGTGTCGGCATCCCGGTCGCGGATGCCACGCCCGAACGCATCTCCCGCGTCGGCGCCGCGCTGCGCGAGGCCGCCGCCGCGCTGACCAACCCGTTCAGCGCCGCCCCCCGCGCCTGAGCCGCGTTCGTCGCGTCGGCCCGCGTCGGCGGGTGACACGTCGTTTGGGGCGCCCCCTTCCGTTTGGGGCGCGGTTTTGCGCGCCCCAAACGCAAGGGCGCGCCCCAAAACGCCCCGGGAGCGGCTGTCGCGCGGACCGAAGAAAGAATCCGTTCAGCATATTGAACACCGTCCACTCCGTTGGTACAGTCGGCTTTGTCGGGAGACCCCAGCCGATCAAAGGAGATGGCCGTGACCACTGCACCCACCGCGACGCCCGCGCCGCAGGACGACCCCGAGTACGCCGCCAATCTGCGGAGGGCGACACTCGCCTCCAGCATCGGCAGCGCCCTGGAGTACTTCGACTTCGCCCTGTACGGGCTGTCGACGGCGCTGATCTTCAACGTCCTGTTCTTCCCGCAGGAAGACCCGGCCCTCGCCACCGTGGCCGCCTTCGCGACCTACGGCGTGGGCTTCCTCGCCCGTCCGTTCGGCGGGCTGTTCTTCGGCGTGCTGGGCGACAAGCTCGGCCGCAAGTGGGTGCTCGTCATCACGATCCTGCTGATGGGTGGTGCGTCCACCGCGATCGGCCTGCTGCCCACCTACTCCGCGATCGGCGTCGCGGCCCCGATCCTCCTCGTCATCATGCGGCTGCTGCAGGGCTTCGGGGCCGGAGCCGAGCAGGCCGGGGCAACGGTCCTCATGGCCGAGTACGCCCCCGTCAAGCGGCGCGGCTTCTTCGCGGCCCTGCCGTTCATCGGCATCCAGGCCGGCACGCTGCTGGCCGCGGTCGTGTTCAGCCTCATCTCGCTCCTGCCCGAGGACCAGCTGCTGAGCTGGGGCTGGCGGGTGCCGTTCCTGGCGTCGTTCCTGCTGATCCTCATCGCCCTGTTCATCCGCATGCGCCTGCGCGAGACGCCGACCTTCATCGAGCTCGAGAAGCACGAGCAGATCGCCGAGCGTCCCATCCGCGACATCTTCACGCGCGGCCTCCCGGGCATCATCGTCGGCGTCGGCCTGCGCATGGCCGAGAACGGCGGGTCGTACATGTTCAACACCCTCGCCCTGACGTTCTTCGTCGCCTCCGTCGGGGGACAGGCCGACCGGAGCCTGCTGACGTGGGGCGTGACGCTCGGATCGCTCATCGGCATCTTCTCGGTCCCGCTGACCGGAGCGCTCTCCGACCGCATGGGCCGACGCACCGTCTACCGGTTCGGAGCGCTGTTCATGCTCGTCTTCACGTTCCCCGCCTGGTGGCTGATCTCGCTGGGCAGCTACCCGATCACCATCGCGGTCATCGCGATCGGCATCGGCGTCGCGGTCAACTCGATGCTCGGACCCCAGTGCGCCATGCTCCCCGAGCTCTTCGGCAACCGCCACCGCTACCTCGGTGTCGCCATGGCGCGCGAGATCTCGGCGGTCCTGGCCGGCGGGCTCGCCGGTGTGCTGGGCGCGTACATCATCGCCGTTTCGGGGGCCAACTGGCTCCTGCTGGCGATCTACATGGCCACGCTCGCCCTCATCACCACCGCCTCCACCTTCCTCGTGCCCGAGACGCTCCGCCGTGACCTCACCCGCATCGACGACGCCATCAAGGTGTCGCGCGAGGAGGCCGGCGAGGGTGTGGATGCCACCACCGTGACCGTTCGGACGATCCGGTGAGCGCGTTCGATCTCACCGGCCGGCTCGCCCTGGTGACCGGCTCGAGCCGCGGCATCGGCCGGACCCTCGCGCAGGGCCTCGCCGAGGCCGGTGCGACGGTCATCGTGCATGGTCGGGATGCCGCGACGGCCGGCCGCGCGGCCGAGGAGATCTCGGCCTCCACCGGGGTGGACGCGCACGTCGCGACCTTCGATGTGGGTGGTTCCGCCGCTGTCGATGCGGGCCTCGATGCGATCGAGGAGCGCCACGGCGTACCCGACATCGTCGTCAACAACGCCGGCATCCAGCGTCGCGCCCCGCTCGCGGAGTTCCCGGATGCCGACTGGGACGACCTCGTGCGGACGAACCTCTCCAGCGCGTTCTACGTGTCGCGGCGGGTCTCTCGCGGGATGATCGCGCGCGGCTCGGGCAAGCTCATCCAGATCGGCAGCGTCCAGTCGCTGCTGGCCCGCCCCTCGATCGCGGCGTACGGCGCGACGAAGGGCGCCATCGCGATGCTGACGAAGGGCCTGTGCGCCGACCTCGCGCCGCACGGCATCCAGGCCAACGCCATCGCGCCGGGGTACTTCGCCACCGAGCTGACGCAGGCCCTCGTCGACGACGAGCAGTTCTCCGCGTGGGTGCGTTCGCGCACACCGGCGGGGCGGTGGGGGGACACCAGCGACCTGGTGGGGGCGCTGGTGTTCCTCTCGAGCGCGGCGAGCGATTTCGTCAACGGCCAGACGATCTACGTCGACGGCGGAATGACGGCGGTGGTGTGATGCGTATCGCTCGCCTGGCGACGGCCGACGGCACCCGCACCGTTCGTGCCTGCGCCGACGGGACCTGGATCCCGATCGACGACCCCTTCGCCGCCTTCGCCGCCGGACAGCCGGTGACGGATGCCGGTGAGCCGGTGCAGGGGACCCTGGTCGCGCCGTGCGTGCCCACGGTCATCGTCGGCATCGCCCAGAACGGTCCCGATCACGCCGCGCCCGTGCAGGCGTGGCTGAAGAGCCCGCGCACCGTGACCGGCCCGGACGCGACGGTGACGCTTCGGCGGGATGCCGGAACGACCGTCGCCGAGGCGGAGGTCGCCGTGGTCATCGGCCGCGACACGACCGGGCTGACCGCCGAGACGGCCCACGAGTACGTGCTCGGGATCACCGCGGTCAACGATCTCTCGAGCCCCGACCGCTCGGTGGTGGACCCGCGCAACTTCGAGTCGAAGTCGGGGGAGGGGTACACCCCGCTCGGGCCGTGGATCGACACCGCGATCGGACTCGACGACGACGTGGCGCTGCGCCTGCTCGTCGACGGCGACCCCGTCGCCGAGACCTCGGCGGGCCGCTACCCCATGTCGCCCCGCGCGTGCCTGGCGTACGTGGCCGGCTGGACGACCCTGGGCCCCGGGGACGTCATCATGATGGGCGCCCCGTTCTCGGCCGCCCCGATCCGACCCGGTGTCGTGGTCGAGGTCGTCGTCGACGAGATGCGCCTGCGCACGGAGGTGATCTGACCCATGACCAATTCCGCCGTGGTGGCCCACGCCGCCGGTGACCTGCGGATCGACGACATCGGCGAGCCGACCCCGGATGCCGACGAGGCCGTCGTCGCGGTCGCGTTCGGGGGCGTCTGCGGCTCCGACCTGCACTACTGGCGTCACGGTGCCGCGGGGGCCTCCATCCTGCGTGAGCCCCTGGTGCTCGGGCACGAGCTGTCCGGCATCGTCGTCCGCGCCGCCGCCGACGGCTCGGGGCCCGCCGCAGGCACGCCCGTCGCGGTGCATCCCCTGACCCCGCACGGCGACGGCGTGACGCCCTGGCCCGCGGATCGCCCGAACCTCGCTCCCGCGTCGACCTATCTCGGGTCGGCGATGCACCTGCCGCACACACAGGGCGGTTTCGCCGAGCGCGTCGCGCTACCCAGCCGCATGCTGTTCCCGCTTCCGGCGGGCCTCGATCTGCGCACGGCGGTGCTCGCCGAGCCCGCGGCGGTCGCATGGCACGCCGTGGAGCGCGCGGGGTCGGTCGCCGGGCGGCGCGTCGCGGTGATCGGCTCGGGCCCGATCGGGCTGCTCGCCGTGGCCGTCGCCCGCCATCACGGCGCGGCGGAGGTCATCGCCACCGATCTGCACGAACTGCCGCGTTCGTTGGCCTCCGCGCGCGGCGCCCGTGTGCTCGACGCGCGGGACGAGGAGGCCATCGCGGGGCTGCACGCCGACGTGGTGATCGAGTCCAGCGGCACGGTTCCGGGCCTGGGCGCCGCGGTGTCGGCGGCGGCTCGCGGCGGCACGGTCGTGATGCTCGGCCTGCAGGCGGCGGGTACGGTCGCAGCACCGTTGGCGACGGCGATCACGCGCGAGCTCACCCTGACGGGATCCTTCCGCTTCGCCGCGGAGTTCGCCGCGGTGCTCGCGGCGCTCGCCGACGGATCGCTCGAGGTCGACGGCATCCTCACGCACGTCGTCTCCGCAGTCCAAGCGGCGGAGGCGTTCGCCACGGCGGCGGACGCATCGGTGTCGTCGAAGGTCGCGCTCGCGTTCGGCGCGGGGGACTGACGCTTCGTCGACTCAGGCTCCCGGGACGGGGCCCTGCCGGGTCAGTGCTTCTTGTACCCGGCGTTGCGGCCCATGGAGAACAGCGCGCCGACGGTGCCGATGAGGCCGATGGTGGCGATGCCGCCGATGACCCAGAGCACGACGTGGGAGAAGAAGCCGCTGTCCATGATGATCCTTCGGGTGAGTGGTTCCTCGATCCTACCGGTGCGTCCGGCGCGCCCGTGCCGGTCGGCAGAGAGCGGGTTCGTGCGTCGGTTCTCGCGCTGGTAGACTTCCGGGGAACTTCGGCGAGGGATTGTCGCGCACCGGCCGGTGCAGGTGGCATCCGTGATCGACGCGGTGATGCAGGCTCCCGGCTTTCCTCACGCGCTCGCGTTCGAGTCGAATCCAGACCACACCGTGCGGACACCGTCCGCTCACAAGCTGCGGGACACGAGCCCGCGAGGAGAACATCATGTCGGAAGACAACAAGGTCGTCGCGGAGCTCCGCGAGAACTTCGGCAAGGGCTTCGCCCGTCGCCTCCGCGCCGCGGGCAAGATCCCGGCCGTCATCTACGGCCACGGCACCGAGCCCCAGCACGTCGCGCTGCCCGGCCACCAGGTCGCGCTGCTCATCCGTCGCGCCAACGCGCTGCTCGACCTCGACATCGCGGGCAAGAGCCAGCTGGTGCTCGTGAAGGACGTGCAGAAGGACCCCGTGCGTCAGATCATCGAGCACATCGACCTCATCGTCGTGAAGAAGGGCGAGAAGGTCCAGGTCGACGTTCCCGTGATCGTCGTGGGCGAGCCCTTCTCCGGCACCATCGCCAACCTCGACAACGCCACCGTGTCGCTCGAGGTCGAGGCCACCCACATCCCGCAGAACATCGAGGTCGACGTCGAGGGCGCCGAGGACGGCACGCAGATCACCGCTGCCGACCTGAAGCTCCCCGCCGGCGCCAGCCTGGTGACCGAGCCCGAGACTCTCATCGTGGGTGTGTCGGTTCCGCTGGACACCCTCGCCGCTGAGGAGGAGATCGCCGAGGCCGACGCCGAGGTCGCCGAGGAGCAGTCCGAAGAGGCGTGATTGCGCGCGGGGTTCGTCCCGCCGCTCACGAGGGGGTGCGTTCGCGCGCCCCCTCGTTTCTTTTCCGGCGCGCCCGCCCCCGTCGACAGGTCGGGGCCGCCGCCCCGATCCGGAAGGATGGATGCCATGGCAGACACGTGGGTGATCGTCGGGCTCGGCAACCCGGGGCCGCGGTATGAGACGACCCGGCACAACATCGGCCAGATGGTCATGGACGAGCTCGCCGCGCGTCGCCGTGAGTCCTTCCGCGCGCACAAGGCGAACGCGCGCGTGGTCGAGACCTGGCTGAGGCCGGGCGCCGCCAAGCTCGTGCTGGCCAAGCCGAACAGCTTCATGAACGTCTCGGGCGGCCCGGTCGCCGGTCTCGCCCGCTTCTACGGCACGGATCCCGCGCACGTCGTCGTGGTGCACGACGAGCTCGACATTCCCTACGACACGATCAAGCTCAAGACCGGCGGTGGTCACGGCGGCCACAACGGCGTGCGCGATGTCGCCAAGGCGCTGGGCACCCCCGAGTTCCCGCGCGTGCGCGTCGGCATCGGGCGTCCGGCGGGCCGGCAGGATCCGGCCGACTGGGTGCTGGATCCGTTCGGGGCGACCGAGCGTCAGACGCTGCCCATCCTCGTGTCCGATGCCGCCGACGCGGTCGAGATGCTCGTCGACGAGGGTCTCGTCGCTGCGCAGCAGAGGTTCCACGCTCCCCGGGCCTGATGCCGCGGGTCGCGCGATGTCACGTGATGGACGCTCCGCCGGTCGACATCGCCGCCGCGGCGCCGGCGATCGCCACGATGACGAATGCGCCGAAGACCAGCGGCCCCAGCGCCGAGACGACGATCGCCGCGATGCCGGCACCGCGCGCGGCGTTGCGCGCCGTCGCGACGATGCCGAGTACGAAGGCGGCGAGGCCGATGACGGTCGCGGCCCAGAAGGTGATCTCGCCCGCGAGTACCAGGTCGCGCACGGGCGAGAACATCCGCGCCTCGATCGTTGCCGCCGTCTGCAGATCGGGTGCGACCCGGCTGACGATGCGGAAGGCGAGAAGACCGCCCACCGCGGATGCCAGCACGGTGGCGATGAGCGACAGGATGAGCGCCCACGTGCCCAGTCGACGACCGCGTGGAACGGCGGGCGGGGGCGTGAGGAGCGTGCCGGCCGGCGGCGCGACGTGCGGAGCCGCGAAGGTCGGGCCGTTCGGGGCGCTGGCAGAGGACATGCCGCCACTCTAAGAGACGGCACGGCTGCCGTGATACCGACCGCGCGCCCGGCGTCCCGGCCCGATGTCGGTGCCCCCGCGTAGACTCTTTCGAGTGACAGTTCCCGGGATCGTGCGCGCCCTCGAGCAGGCTGAGTCGTACCGTGAGGCCGCGTCCGCGGCATCCGCCGACCTGTCTCTCTCCCTCGTCGACGGGCTCGATGCCCCCGTCATCGCGGGCCTCATCGAGCGTCGTCGTGCCGCCGGCGGTCCGGGGGCCGTGCTCGTCATCGCCCCGACCGGGCGTCGCGCCGAATCCCTGGGACCGGCTCTGGATGCCGTGCTCCCGGGCGCCCAGGTGCTGCACTTCCCCGCGTGGGAGACGCTGCCGCACGAGCGCCTGAGCCCGAGCCCCGAGACGGTGGGCCGCCGCCTCGACGTGCTGCGCCGGATCGCCGCATGGGACGGCGAGACACCGCTCGTCGTCACCGCGTCGGTGCGCAGCGCGCTGCAGCCGCTCGCCCCCGGGCTCGGCGACGTCCGGCCCGTCGAGCTCGTGGTGGGCGGACGCGGACACGAGCTGGAGGCGGTCACGACCCGCCTCGTCGAGCTCGCCTACCACCGGGTCGACATGGTCTCGCGTCGCGGGGAGTTCGCCGTGCGCGGCGGCATCCTCGACGTGTTCCCGCCCGTGGCCGATCACCCCTACCGCGTCGAGTTCTTCGGCGACGAGGTCGATCAGATCCGCGCCTTCTCGGTCGCCGATCAGCGCTCGCTCCCGGGCGAGGTCACGACCGTCACTCTCGTGCCCAGCCGCGAGCTGCTGCTCACCGCCGAGGTGCGGGCACGTGCCGCCGAGCTGCGCGACGGCTACCCGGGCCTGCGGCAACTGCTCGAGAAGATGGCCGAGGGCATCCCCGCCGAGGGCATGGAATCCCTCATCCCGGTGCTCGTCGACGACCTCGTCACCCTCGTCGACTACCTCCCCGGCGGCAGCGCCGTGGCCCTCGTCGATCCCGAGCGCTCGCTCGCGCGCGCGACCACGCTCGGCGACACGAACCGCGAGTTCCTCGAGGCCGCGTGGTCGGCGGCCACCGCCGGGGCCGACACTCCGGTCGACCTCGACTCGGGTGATTTCGTCACGCTCGACGACCTGCACGAGAGGGCCAGCGGCCGCGGCGGTGTGTGGTGGCAGCTCAGCGCCTTCGATTCGGGTGCGGCGGACGCCGAAGACGAGGGTCTCGTCGTCGGTGACGACTCCGCCCACCGCATCAAGGCCGACGCCGTGCCGTCGTTCCAGGGCAATGTCGACGGCGCGACGGCCCATGTCGGCCAGCTGCTCGCCGACGGCTGGTCTGTCGTGGTCACGGCATCCGGACCCGGTATGGTCGACCGCGCGCGTGACGTGCTCGCCGAGCGGGGGATCGCCGCGCGCCGTGTCGACGACGTGCGCACCGTCCCCGAGCCGGGGGTGGCCCACGTCGTCTGCGCACCGCTGGAGCGCGGTTTCGAGCTGATCGAGGCGCGGTTCGCCGTCATCACCGAGACCGAGTTCTACGGGCGGTCGGTCGGCGGCGACAATCGGGGCGTCAAGAAGCTCGCCTCGCGTCGACGCAACGTCGTCGACCCGCTGCAGCTGAAGCCCGGCGACGTCGTGGTGCACGCCACGCACGGCATCGGCAAGTTCATCGAGCTGACGCAGCGCGAGGTCTCCAGCGGCGGGCGCAACGCGGTCAAGACGACGAAGGAGTACCTCGTCCTCGAGTACGCGCCGTCCAAGCGCGGCTACCCGGGCGACAAGCTCTTCGTGCCCACCGACCAGCTCGACCTGCTGTCGAAGTACGTCGGCGGCGAGGCGCCCACCCTGTCGAAGATGGGCGGCAGCGACTGGGCCGCGGCGAAGGGGCGTGCGCGCAAGGCCGTCCGCGACATCGCGGTCGAGCTGGTGAAGCTGTACTCGGCGCGCATGGCATCCAAGGGCTACGCCTTCGGACCCGACACCCCCTGGCAACGCGAGCTCGAAGAGGCGTTCCCGTTCGCCGAGACGCAGGATCAGCTGCAGACGATCGATGAGATCAAGGCCGACATGGAGAAGCCGATCCCGATGGACCGCCTGCTCTCGGGCGACGTGGGCTTCGGTAAGACCGAGGTCGCCGTCCGCGCCGCGTTCAAGGCCATTCAGGACGGCAAGCAGGTCGCGATGCTCGTGCCGACGACCCTGCTGGTCAAGCAGCACCTCGAGACCTTCGCCGAGCGTTTCGCGGGGTTCCCGGTGACCGTGCGCCCGCTCTCGCGCTTCCAGAGCGACAAAGAGGCGAAGGCGACGCTCGCGGGCCTCACCGACGGCACCGTCGACATGGTCATCGGCACGCACCGCATCCTCACCGAGAAGGTCATCTTCAAAGACCTCGGGCTGATGATCATCGACGAGGAGCAGCGGTTCGGCGTCGAGCACAAAGACGCGCTGAAGAAGCTCAAGACCAACGTCGACATCCTCGCCATGAGCGCGACGCCCATCCCGCGCACGCTCGAGATGGCGGTCACCGGCATCCGCGAGATGTCGACGCTCGCGACCCCGCCCGAGGACCGGCATCCGATCCTGTCGTACGTCGGTCCCCGCAACGACAAGCAGATCGCCGCCGCCATCCGCCGCGAACTGCTGCGCGAGGGACAGGTGTTCTACGTGCACAACCGCGTGTCGTCGATCCAGCGGGTCGCCGCGCACCTCGCCGAGCTCGTGCCCGAGGCGCGAATCGTCGTCGCCCACGGTCAGATGGGCGAGCACGCGCTCGAGCAGGTCGTCGACGACTTCTGGGAGCGCCGCGCCGACGTGCTCGTGTCGACGACGATCATCGAGACCGGTCTCGACATCTCCAACGCCAACACGATCATCATCGACCGCGCCGACAAGTACGGTCTGTCGCAGCTGCACCAGCTCCGCGGGCGCGTCGGACGCGGGCGCGACCGCGCGTACGCGTACTTCCTGTACGACGAGATGAAGCCGCTGTCCGAGACCGCGGCCGACCGCCTCGAGACCATCGCCGTCAACAACGACCTCGGCTCCGGCATGCAGGTCGCGCTGAAAGACCTCGAGCTGCGCGGGGCGGGAAACCTTCTCGGCGCCGAGCAGGCCGGTCACATCGCGGGCGTCGGGTTCGATCTGTACCTGCGCATGATCGGCGAGGCCGTGTCGACGTTCCGCGGAGAGGACGTCGACGGTCCCACCGAGCTGCGCCTCGAGCTGCCGGTCGACGCGCGGCTGCCGGAGTTCTACATCGACAGCGAGCGGCTGCGCCTCGAGGCGTACCAGAAGCTGTCGGCCGCGGCATCCGCCACCGCGAAGGACGACGCGATCGACCTCGTCGTCGAAGAACTCCGCGACCGCTACGGCGAGCCGCCCGCCGAGGTCGAGGGACTCATCGCCGTCGCGCGCCTGCGGCGCCGCGCGGCGCAGGCGGGGCTCGCCGACGTCGTCGCGATGGGCTCGAACTTGCGCATCGCCCCCGCGAACCTCGCGGAGTCGATGCGGGTGCGCCTGCAGCGGCTGTACCCGAAGGCGAAGCTCGTCGCCGGAGGGGATGCCATGGTGGTGCCGCTCCCGCAAGACGCCGACGACGCGAACCTCATCGCGTGGGTGCGCCAGCTGCTCGACGCGCTCTGGCCGCTGCCGGTCGAGACGGCGTCGGTCTGAACGGGCCGGTCGAGGCGGAGGTCCCGCCGCGGCGGGCGGGGCCGGTGGGTGTGGTGGGTCCGGTGGGTTCGGGGTGCCCGGCCGATGATGGTCCGTCCCGCGGAGTTCGGACTCGACGCGCGCTCCTGCGGCGACTCCGGGCGGCGTGTCGCGGGCGAACTCCGCGGGATGGAGCACCGACACTGCGCGCGTGCACGGAGCATCGCCGGCCGCTGCCAGAATGACCGTATGACCGACGTCGTCCCCGAGCAGCGGGCCCCGTCTCGCCCCTCCCTGGGCGCGCGTGCGTTCGACGCCCTCGACATCGCGGCCACGGCCCTGTTCGGCCTCGAAGGGGCGGCGATCGCGGCCCATGCGGGGCTCGACCTTCTCGGTGTCGTCGTAGTCGGCTTCATCGTCGCCCTCGCCGGTGGTGTGCTGCGCGACGTACTGCTCGGCGACCTGCCGCCCGCCGCGCTGCGCTCACCCAGCCGCATCGTGGCCGCGCTCGGTGCGGCGGTCGTGGCGTTCGTGTGCATCGAGGTCGTCGACGCGTTCCCGGTGCTTCCCCTCCAGGTCATGGATGCCATCGGCCTCGCCCTCTTCGCCGTCACGGGCGCGCAGAAGGCTTGGAGCACGGGCGCCAACCTGTGGGTGGTGACGATCCTCGGCACCGTCGCCGCCACCGGTGGTGGTGTGATCCGCGATGTCCTGCTGCAGCGCACCCCCTTCGTGCTCTCGCAAAGCGTGTACGGCAGTGCCGCGGCCGCGGGCGCCGTGGTCACCGGCATCCTTCTCGCCACGACCCGCCGGCCACGTCTGGCGCTCGCCGCCGGCTTCGTCGTGGCGCTCGCCCTGCGCCTGGGCGCCGTGCTGTGGGGCTGGTCTCTTCCGAGGATCACGTGAGCGCTCTGCTCGTGGGGCGCGTCGTGACCGCGACCCGTCCCGTGCCGGGACGTCCGTCTCTCGGCGCCCGTGCATTCGCCGCGCTCGACATCACGGCCACCGCCGTGCGCGGCCTCGAAGGGGCGGCCTTGGCTGCCCACGCCGGGTTCGATCTGCTCGGCGTGATCGTGGTCGGCTTCGTCGCCGCCGTCGCGGGGGGCATGTTGCGCGACGTGCTCCTGGGCGATCTGCCGCCGGCGGCGCTGCGTTCCGCGAGTCGCATCGTCGTGGCCCTGATGGCGGCGGTCGCGACGTTCGTGTTGCTGAACCTCGTGGATGCCGTACCCGAACCCCTCCTGCTGAGCCTCGACGGCATGGGGTTGGCGCTGTTCGCCGTGATCGGCGCCCAGAAGGCGTACGCGCACGGCGCGAGCCTGTGGGTCGTGGTGATCATCGGCGTCGTCGCGGCCACGGGAGGCGGCGTGCTGCGCGACGTCCTGCTCGGGCACACGCCGGTATTGCTGACGCAGAGCGTGTACGGCCTGGCCGCTGCGGCTGGGGCCCTGGTCACCGGCATCCTCCTGCTGACGACCCGTCGCCCCCACCTCGCCGTCGTGGTCGGCTTCGTCATCGCCTTCGGGCTGCGCGAGGCGGCAATCCTCTGGGGCTGGTCGCTGCCGCGTATCGGCTGACGGGGGTGTCGGCCTCACGCCGACGGCACCGACGGGAAGGCAGACGTTTCTCCCACCTCGGCCGTCGTGTTGTCGGGCTGTTGGGCTGTTGGGCTGTCGTGCCGTCGGCCAGTCGGCCAGTCGGCCAGTCGGCCAGTCGGACCGTCGGCCAGTCGGACCGTCGGCCAGTCGGACCGTCGGCCCGTCGGGTTGTCGTGCCGTCGGGCGGAGTTCTGGGCCGACGCGCCGGGTGGGGTGGCCTGGTGGCGGCGTGTCGAGGCTCGACTCCGCTGGACGGTGCGGGCCTGCCTGCCGGGGCGCGGGGCGGGAGCCCTCGTACCGTCGTGCGGAGTTTTCCGACGACACGCCGTACGCGACCCGGCGGGGGTGGCGCGTCGGGGTCGGCGTCCGCAGGGAGGTACGGGAGATAGCCGGTGAGCGGGCGCCCCGGGAGCGGCGGGCGGCGTGGCGGCGGGCACCGGGCGGAGGTGCAGGACGGGCCGAGCCCTCTCGACCGCCGAGCCGTCTGGCCGCCGAGCCGTCTGGCCGCCGATCCGCCGATCGGAACTCCTCGGCGACACGCCGTGTACGGCAGTGCTGAGCCGGCGTGTCGGGGCTGAACTCCGCAGGACGGCACAGGCCAGGACGCCCCCGAACGACGGCGCGCCGGCCCCGCGAGGGAAGCCGGCGCGCCGAACGGAACGGATGCCGCTCAGCCGGTGTTCTGCAGACCCGCCGCCACACCGCTCACCGACAGCAGCAGCAGGCGCTGGTGCTCGGCATCCGGGGTGGGGCTCTCGGCGTGGGTGTCGCGCAGGGCGCGCAGAGCCCGCAGCTGCAGGAGCGACAGGGCGTCGACGTAGGGGCTGCGCATCTTGACGGCGCGCTGGAGCACGGGCTTGTTGCCCAGCAGCTCACCGCCGGTGATGCGCTCGACCCACGAGCGGGTGAGGAGCATCTCGTCCATGACGAGCTGCGCGAGGTCGTCGCGGTCGCCGAGCGCGAGGTAGCGACGCGCGATGCGCTCGTCGGCCTTGGCCAAGCTCATCGCGACGTTGTCGATCATCGTGCGAAACAGCGGCCACTGCTCGTACGCGTCACGCAGGCGCTGCTCGTCACCGACGGCATCGAGGGCGGTGCCGAGTCCGAACCAGCCGGCGAGGTTGATGCGGGCCTGCGTCCACGAGAACACCCAGGGGATGGCGCGCAGGTCTTCCAGCGACTCGACAGACAGGCCCCGGCGGGCCGGGCGCGAGCCGAGCGCGAGGTGACCGAGCTCCTCCATCGGGGTGACCGTGGCGAACCACGGCGCGAAGCCGGGCGCCTTCACGAGCGCGAAGAAACGCTCGCGTGAGGCGAGGTCCATCGTGCTCGCGACGTCGGCGAACGCTTCGGCCGCCCCGCGGTTGCGGCGCTCGATCGAGGGCGAGGATGCCGTGAGCACGGCCGCCGCGACCTGATCGATGTGGCGCATCGCGATGTCGGCATCGCCGTAGCGGGCGAAGATGACCTCGCCCTGCTCGGTGAGCTTGAACCGGCCGTCGACCGAGTGCGGGGGCTGCGCGAGGATCGCCGAGTTCGCGGGTCCGCCACCGCGGCCGAGGGCGCCGCCGCGACCGTGGAAGAGCGTCAGCTCGATGCCCTCGTCCTCGGCCCAGGTCGAGATCTTCGCCTGCGCCTCGTAGAGCGCGAGGTTGGCGGCGACGGGGCCGACGTCTTTCGACGAGTCGGAGTAGCCGAGCATGACCTCGAGGCGTCGGCCGGTGGCATCCAGTCTGCTGACGAACGAGGGGTGCGTGACGATCTCGGCGAGGATGCCGGGGGCCGCCTGCAGGTCGGCGAACGTCTCGAACAGCGGGATGACGTCGAGCACCGGGGGTGTCTCACCCGGGCCCATCGCGTACGACGCGAGCTCGTGCACGTTGGCGAGGTCTTCGGCCGACTGCGTGAACGACACGATGTAGCGACCGGCCGCGCGGGCGCCGAAGCGCTCCTGCACGTACGCGATCGAGCGGAAGACCTCGAGCACCTCGTCGGTGAGTTCGCTGCGCTCGCCGCCCGCGCGCAGCTCGTCGAGCACCTTGCGGTGCACCGCGGAGTGCTGACGCACCTCGAGCTCGGTGAGGTGGAAGCCGTACGTCTCGACCTGCCATACGAGGCGCTGCAGCGCGCCGTACGCCTGCCGCGCAGCGCCCGCGGCGACGAGCGACTCCTGCACGACGCGCAGGTCGGCGAGCAGGTGCTCGGGGTCGCGGTAAGCGAGGTCGGCGTTGCGTGTGCGGGTCGCGGCGATCTTGCGCGCCAGCAGCAGCATGATGCGACGGTGCGGCTCCTCGGGGGAGCGGGCGGCGATCTCGGCCGCGGCGTCTTCGTCGGCGGCGCGCAGACGGTGCCACAGGGCGACGAGGGCGTCGCTGGGCGGCGTGGTCTCGGCATCCAGGGTCAGTCCGCGTCCGACGCGCTGCGTCGTTCGTTCGAGTCCCAGCAGCACGTGCTCGCTCGCGATCGCCGCGGCCTTGCGGGTGACGGATGCCGTGACGAACGGGTTGCCGTCACGGTCGCCGCCGACCCAGGAGCCGACGCGCACGAACGGCTTCACGATCGGGGCGCGGGAGCCGGCGTTCTCGCCCTGGAGGATGTCGTCGATGCGGCGGTAGACGCGCGGGACGGCGGTGTACAGCGTCTCGTCGAACACGGCCATGACCGAGCGCACCTCGTCGACCGGCGACGGCTTCTCGCGCCGCAGGGGAGCTGTGCGCCACAGGGTGTCGATCTCTTCGAGCATGCGGCGCTCGGTGCGGCGGCTCTCGGTGGCGTTCTCACCGGCCGCGTCGAGTTCGCCGAGCAGTTCCGACAGGCGGCGGATGCTCGTCGAGATCGCGCGACGGCGGGCCTCGGTGGGGTGCGCGGTGAAGACGGGGTGGAAGCGCAGGGCCTGCAGACGCGAGAGCGCGGTCTCCTCGCCGACCTCCTCGGACAGGCGGGCGAACGCCGTCGCGATGGTGTCGGGGGTGCCGCCGCTGCGCGAGGGCCGGTCGCCGCGCTCGCGCAGGACGCGGACGCGCTGGTGCTCCTCGACGAGGTTGACGAGGTGGAAGTACGCCGTGAAGGCGCGGGCCACCTCATCGGCGCGCTCGATCGAGAAGCTGTCGGCGATCGCCGCGGCTTTCTCGAACGCCTCGGGCGTCTCGTCGGTGTAAGCCTGGATCGTCGCCGTGCGCAGTCGCTCGACGTCGTCGTAGAGTCCGGGGGAGCCGCTCTCTCGCAGCACACGGCCCAGAAGGGACCCGAGCAGTCGTACGTCGGCACGCATCTGTTCGGGGAGCTCTTGGCCGGCTTCGAAGCGGCCCACGAGGTCTATGGCCTCGGTCGGGGTCAGTTCACGCACACGGCAAGGTTATCTGCGTCGTACGACACCCGAATGACACGGGCGCTCGACGGGGGGCAGTGCGCGCTTTCCCGGGCCTGTGCAGGAGCCGTGACGCACGCTCTCGCGTCGGATTTTCTTCGGAACGGATGCCAGAGCGCCGGACGTCTCACGGTTCCCGCCGCTTCGCGCGCCGATGTGTCCGGCCACCGGCGCGCTCGGGATCGGCCCGACCTTCGGCGGGGAATCGTGCCGGGCTCCGGAAGATTCCCCGCGAGCGCGCGATCCGCCGCGCTCCGAGGCCGTGGCATTCGGCAGGATCCGGAGTCCGGCACCCGCGCCCCACCCACCAGCGCGCCGCGCGGGCCGCCGTCCGCCGGGGCCGAACTCCTGAAGTTCCACGCGGCCCGGCCCCGCCCGCCCCGGAAACACGGCACCTCGGCCCCGGGCGGCTCCGAATCTCAGGAGTTCGGCCCGGCCCCGCCCGCCACGTGCGGTCACGGGGGATACTCGGGGCGAGGCGCCGACGGCGCCGCGGGAGGAGACGCCGTGAGCGACGACGCACTGCGAGAGGCCGCCGAGACCATGCGCGCCGTGCGCGAGCGCTGCGTCTGGACACAGTCGATCGACCACCGCGACCTCGTGCCCTACCTCGTCGAGGAGAGCGCCGAGGTCATCGACGCCGTCGAAGCGGGCACACGCGCCGACCTCCGCGAGGAGCTCGGCGACCTGCTCTGGCAGGTGCTCTTCCACGCCGAGATCGCTTCGGCTGACCCCGTCGACCCGTTCGATATCGACGATGTCGCGCGTGGGCTCACCGAGAAGATGGTGCGGCGGCATCCGCACGTGTTCGCCGGCGCCGCGGCATCCACGCCCGAAGAGGTGCTCGTGCACTGGAACGCCGCGAAGGCGGCGGAGAAGAGCACACGCACGAGCGTGCTGGACGGAGTGAGCGAGCACATGCCCGCGCTCGCCCTCGCGCAGAAGGTGGGGGGAAAGGCCGCGCAAGTCGGTGTCGCCGCCCCGGCCCATCGCCTCGCCGATCCGACGACCGAGGCCGAGCTCGGCGACGCCCTGCTGGCGCTCGTGCAGCTCGGGCGCGAGCGCGGGTGGGATGCCGAGCGGGCGCTGCGCGAGCGGCTCCGCGCCCTGAGCGCCGAGGTGCGGGAGGCAGAGACGAGCGCTCAGACGGGCCGCGGCTGATGTCGGGGCCGGCCCCGACCGCGCACGGTGTCCCGCCCGAGGCTGGAACAATGGACACGTGGCATCCGTGAACCCGCCGCGCGGCATGCGCGACTTCCTCCCCGCCGACAAGGCCCGCCGCGAGCGTGTGCTCGCCGTCATCCGGGCGCGTTACCGCGCGCACGGCTTCGACGAGATCGAGACCCCGGTCATGGAGGACTACGACCGCCTCCACGCGGGTCTGGGCGGCGACAACGAGAAGCTGTCGTTCAGCATCCTCAAGCGGGGGATGGATGCCGAGGCCATCCGCGCCGCGGCCGACGACACGGCCGCCCTGGCCGACCTCGGGCTCCGCTACGACCTGACCGTCCCGCTCGCGCGCTTCTACGCGACCAACCGCGCACAGCTTCCAACGGTGTTCCGCTCGATCCAGATCGCCCCCGTGTGGCGGGCCGAGCGCCCGCAGAAGGGGCGCTACCGCCAGTTCGTGCAGTGCGATATCGACATCATCGGCGACGCCTCCGCCCGTGCCGAGGCCGAGCTGATGACCGCGAGCCTCGATGTCCTCGACGCTCTCGGTCTCGACGGCGGCTCGATCCGTGTGAACGACCGCCGCGTGCTCGACGCGATGCTCGACGTGTTCGGTTTCGCCGCCGAGGAGCGCCCCGGCGTGCTCATCACGATCGACAAGCTCGACAAGGTCGGTCCGTCCGGCGTCGTGGCCGAACTGCGCGACCGGGGTGCGGATGCCGCCGCCGTCGACGCCCTCGCGGCCTACCTCGATCGCCCCGCGGCGCCGCCCGCCTTCGATGACGCCGGCATCCGCGCGGCCCTGCCCGCCGGCATCCCGGACGAGGTCGTCGCGCACCTCGTCGCCCTCGGCGAGACCGTCGCCGCCGCGCGCGGAGCCGACGCGCCGCTGGTGTTCGACCCGTTCCTCGTGCGCGGCATGGGGTACTACACCGGCACGATCTTCGAGCTGGCCCACCCGAGCGTCGACTACTCCCTCGGCGGGGGCGGCCGTTACGACGGCATGATCGGCCGTTTCCTCGGGCAGGAGGTCCCGGCGGTCGGATTCTCCATCGGCTTCGAGCGCATCGTCGACCTGCTGCAGGATGCCGAGGGCACCGCCGAGCGCTCCATCGTGCTGGTCCACGATCGTGACGTTCCCCTGGCGCAGCTCCTTCGGCTGAAGGCGGCCCTCGTATCCGACGGCGCACGGGTGCGCGTGGAGCAGCGGGTGAAGAACATGAAAGCGCTGCTCGAACGCTCCGCGGCCGACGGGTACACGTCGTTCGCGACGGTCGGCGCCGACACCACGGCGGAGTCGTTGGAGTTCAAGCCCCTCGGCTGAGAGGCGCGCGCGAAGCCCGGGTTCTGCGGACGCCGACGGCGGTGTGGTCGCCGCGCGGCGCGGCGCGACCCCTCGCCTCCCGGAGCCCGGAGCCGTAAGCGGCTCATGCGCCGGGACCGCGGCCCGGTCGCGGCCTTTCGGCGCGGTGTACCTCTCGCCGCGGGAAGCCCGTGCTCGTAGCGGTGAGTGGCCCATGCGCCGTACCGTCGGCCCGGCCTCACGCCACCGCGCTGATCAACGCCTCGCTCGGGCTCTCGGCGGCGAGGCGTTCCAGACGCGCCGCGGTCGCGGCATCCCGCGGCGAGAACCACACCACGCGCGAGCCGAGGCCCTCGTCGATCCACAGGCTCGACATCTCGAGATTCAGCTCGCCGACGCGCGCGTGCACGAGGTGCTTGCTCGCGTTGCGCTCGCCGCCGACATCACCCAGCCGCCAGAGCTCGGAGAAGCGCGGCGACATCGCTTCGAGCTCGCCGATGAAGCGCTGCCACGACGGTTCCTCGTGGTGCCGGCCGTAGGCGGAGCGCAGGCGCGCGGCGATCCGGCGCTGCGCGTGGTCGAGGTCGACGTGCGCGCGTTGCCACGCCGTGTCGGTGAACAGCAGCACCGCGCAGTTGCGGCGTTCGGCGGGCAGGTCGTCGAGGTCGTCGAACAGGTAGCGGTACGCCCGGTTGTACGCGCGGATGTCGAAGCGCGACGTCTGCACCGCGGCGGGGTACGGCAGCAGTTTCTCGAGCAGGTCGAGGTGGTTCTGACCGACGCACATGCGCGCCTCGCGGTCGGGGAGCGGCAGGTCGGCGAGGGCGAACAGGTGGTCGCGCTCGTCGTCGCTCAGGCGCAGCGCGCGGGCGATCGCGGCGATCACCTGGGCCGAGGCGGCGATCGGTCGTCCCTGTTCGAGCCACGTGTACCAGGTGAGACCGACGCCGGCGAGCTGCGCGACCTCTTCGCGTCGCAGGCCCGCCACCCGCCGACGGGCACCGTCCGGCAGGCCGACGTCGGCCGGGCGCAGGCGCGCGCGGCGGCTGCGCAGGAAGCCCGCGAACTCGGCGCGGGCATCGTCGGATCGACCCATGGCATCCCTCCTCCCGGCGATCCTAGAACGCCCCTCCGACATCGATCCGGCGGCAGGGGAGTGCTCCCAGTACCAGGATCAATGCACTCCTGGTACCAGGATGCCGCGCTCTCCATGCTGGCACCATGACCACTTCCGCACAGCCCGCGACCGGCAGCGCCCCCGTGCCGATCCGCCCCGATGCCATCGCCGACGTCCCCACCTGGCGCTACCTCGGGTTCCTCCTCGGGCCGGGCGTCGGCACCTTCGCCTTCAACGCCGTGACGGTCATCCTGCCCACCCTGCACCAGCGTTTCGGCGCCGGCGATGTCGCCCTCGAACTCGTCATCGCCGGATACGGCATCCCGTTCGCCGTGCTGCTGATCCTGGGCGGGCGCCTCGGCGACCGGTTCGGGCGCCATCGCCTGTACACGCTCGGCATGGGGCTGTTCCTCGTGTCCGCGATCGCGTGCGCCCTTGCGCCCTCGATCGAGACGCTCATCGCCGCACGCATCGTGCAGGGCGTGGGAGCAGCGCTGTGCACGCCGCAGGTGCTCGGGACGATTCAAGCGACGTCTCGAGGAGCGGCCCGCACCCGCGCGATCTCGGCCTTCGGCGCCAGCGGGGGAATCGGCGCGGCGGTCGGACAGGTCGTCGGCGGTGCGCTCGCGTCGGTGTCGTTCGGACCCGTCGACGGGTGGCGCTCGGTGTTCGTGGTGGTGGCACTCACGGCCGTCGCCGCGATCGCCCTCGCCCCGTTGGCCCCGCGCTCCCGGGCACACGAGGCGGTGGCGATCGACCTGGTCGGTACCTCGGCGCTGGGGGTCGGCATCCTCGCCGCGTCCGTCGCCCTCACCTTCGGACCGGCGTGGAACTGGTCGTGGCCGGTCGCCGTGATCCTCGTCGTCGCGGTGGTGTCCCTCGTGGCGATGTGGCGGCACCAGGATGCCGTCGAGCGCGCCGGTCGCGTCCCGCTGCTTCCCCCGAGCGTGCTGCGTCTGCGCCCGCTGCAGCTCGGCCTGCTCGCGGCGGCCCTGTTCTTCGCCGGGTACTCCGCGCTGTTGTACGTCTTTCCCCGCGCGGTCGAGACCGCCGGCCTGACATCGCTGCAGGCCGGTCTCGCGCTGCTGCCGTTCGCGGTGGTGTTCGCGGGCGTGTCCCTGGCCGTCGCGCGCATCCAGAGCCGGCTCGGCGACTCCACCTTGGTCGTCGGCGTGGCGACCCAGCTCGTCGCCCTCGTCGCCATGCTCACTACCCTGGGCTTCGCGTGGGGGAGTGACATCGGTCTCTGGCTGCAGCCCGCCCTCATCCTGCTCGGCGCGGGACAGGCGCTCATCTTCTCGCCGCTGACCCAGTTGGTCGTGCGCGAGGTGCCGGTCGAGGCGGCAGGTCTGTCGGGCGGCATGTTCAGCACCTCGCAGCAGCTCGCGCTGTCGTTCGGTGTGATCGTGGTCGGCGGTCTTCTGGGGGTGACCGATGTGACGGGGCGGGGCGAACTGCTCGCGGGCCTCGTGCTCGACATCGCCCTCGCCGTCGCGGTGCTCGCGCTGGCGCTCGTGCTGCGGGCGCGGGCACGTCGCTCGATCGCGTAGGGCGCGAGCGGATCCCCGCCCCCGTGGAGCATCCGCGGGCACAGCCGTACGGAGTGCCGTCGACACCCGTCCGCGGGTTTCACGGGATGCCGGGAGCCCCCCGCCCGCTCACCGTCACCGTGCGTCCACTCGGCGTTCACCGGGGGCCGGTGTCATCGGGGGATGCGTACGCGTCGTCCGGTGACCCTGGCCACCGCGTCGGCCGTCGCCCTGCTCGGAGCCGGCGCCGTGGGGATGCGCGCCCTCATCGTCCGCCAGGCCGCCATCGCGCGCCGGCGCATCGGCAAGCCGCTCGGAGAACAGGCACTGGACGCCGACCGCGTGTGGCGGCGGAAGAAGCATCCGGGCGATCCGGTCGAGCTGCTCCTCCTCGGCGACTCGATCGCCGCGGGGCTGGGGGCGGGGCACCGGCGCGACACCCTGGGCGCGCGCTTGGCGAAGGGAGTCGCGCGCGGCGCGGGGCGCCCGGTGCGGCTGCGCACCGCGGCGGTCGTCGGGTCCGAAACCGCGGCTCTCGCCGCCCAGCTCGATGCCCTCCCGGCCGACTATCGCGCCGATGTCGCGGTGATCGTCGTCGGCGGCAACGATGTGACGCACCGGGTTCCGGCATCCCGGTCGGCGGAGCACCTCGAGAAGGTGGTGCTCACCCTGCGCGACAGGGGAGTACCGGTCGTGGTCGGCACCTGTCCCGACCTCGGGACCCTGCGCGCGATCCCACAGCCGCTGCGGGCGCTCGCCGCTCGATCGTCTCGCCAACTCGCCGCGGCGCAAGCGGCGGCCGTGCACCGGGCCAGGGGGCGCGTGGTCGCGCTCGCTCGCGCGGTGGGACCGGTCTTCGCCGAGCGCCCCGACGAGATGTTCAGCGTCGACCGGTTCCACCCGAGCGCCCTGGGCTACCGCCGTACCGCCGAGGCCCTGCTGCCCGCGGTGCTCGCCGCGCTGGAGGGCTCCCGGGTAGCCGTGGGGACGTGCGTCGAAGAACCGGCGGGCGGTCCACCCTCCTGAGTTTTCTCGTGCCACGGCCGTGGCGGGCGGTTTTCGGGAGTCGGCGCGACGCGCGCTGCGAGAACGTCAGGAGTTCGGCACAGGCCGCCCCTCCCACGCCGGGCCCGCGTCGGGGAGGACAGCCCCGAGGTCGTCTGCAGCTGTGGTTCCGATCAGGGGACGGGCCCCGTCTCGGCCCTCACATAACTCCCGGCCGTACTGTGCTGCCACGCCTGCTCTCGATGTCTTCCTCACCACCTGGCGCGCCGATCCGCTCACGCTCGGCGCGCTGTTCGTGGCATCCGTCGCTTACCTGGGGGCCGTCGCGCGGGTACGGCGTCGCGGAGAGCCGTGGCCCCTCCGCCGCACGCTCGGCTTCTTCGCCCTCGGACTCCTGCCCTACGCCGTGATCGAGCTCGGCTTCCTCGGCGTGTACTCGTCGGAGTTGCGGTGGGCGTTCTCGACCCGCATCGCGCTGCTGATCTTCGCCGTTCCCGCGGGCATCGCCGCGGGACGCCCGCTCGATCTCATCCCGGCGGCCGTGCGACAGCGCGTCCTGGCTGCGCGTGTCACCCGCATCTTCGGCAACGCGATGGTGGCGACCGTGGTGATCGCGGCGGTGTTCTGCCTGTTTCTCACGCCGGTGGCCGGCATCCTGCGGGTGGACCCCGTGATCGAGGCGTCCCTCGGGCTGATCGTGCCGCTGGTGGGGCTCGCGATGGTGCTGCCGATGATGGCGCTCGGCATGGTGCACACGGGCACGTTCATCGCGATCGAATTTCTGCTGGCCTTCGTGGAGTTGCTGATCGACTCGGTTCCCGGCCTGCTGATGCGCCTGAACGACTCCGTGCTGGATCTCATCCCTGATGCCACCCGGGCGCTGTCCTGGTGGCCCTCGCCGCTGCACGACCAGCACCTCGCGGGCGACATGATCTGGTTCATCGCCGAATTCGCCGACGTGCCGATCCTCGTCATCCTGATGGTCCGGTGGATGCGCAGCGACCGCGTCGAGGCGAGAGGGTACGACGAGCTCACCGACGAGGAGTACGAGCAGATGACGCGCGCGCACCTGCGCGGGGAGCGCTGATCCGGGCGTCGCAAGGGCATTGACCCGAGCTCTCGGCCCCCACAGGCTGACCTCGTGCCCACTCACGAAGCCGTCGACGCCTTCCTGACCGCCACCCTCGTCGGCGAGGACCCGATCCTGGATGCCGCCCTCGCGGCGCAGCACGACGCCGGCCTCCCGCCGATCGAGGTCGCCCCCGTCAACGCCAAGTTCCTGCATCTGCTGACGCGTATCGCGGGGGCCCGCCGTGTGCTCGAGATCGGCACGCTCGGCGGCTACTCGACGATCTGGTTTGCGCGCGCCGTGGGTGCGCGGGGCCGTGTGGTGACGATCGAGGCGGAGGAGGCGAACGCCGCCATCGCCCGGGACAACCTCGCGCGCGCCGGCGTCGCCGACCGCGTCGAGGTGCGCGTGGGCCGCGGCGCCGACGTGCTGCCGACGCTCGCGGGCACCGAGCCGTTCGACCTCGTCTTCATCGACGCCGACAAGGAGTCGAACACGATCTACCTCGACTGGGCCGCGCGCCTGGGCCGCCCGGGGACCGTCGTCGTGCTCGACAACGTCGTGCGCGGGGGAGAGGTGGCGGATGCCGCGACCGCCGATTCCAAAGTGCGCGGCGCCCGCGCCGGCCTGGTCATGCTGGGGGAGGACCCCCGCTTCGACGCCACGGCCCTGCAGACCCTCGACCGCAAGGGATGGGACGGAATCGCCGTGGCGATCGTCGTGGATGCCACGGCCTCGGGGCGCGTGCCCTGACGCTGCCGCGTCAGACCCGGAACGACACACCGTCCCACGAGTGTCGGAGCCGGTCACTAGACTCGTCCACGGACCGACGACGCTCCGCCCTTCTTCACTCAGAACCAACGAGGAGTCCTTCGTGGCACTTATCGAGGCTGTCAACGCGCGCGAGATCCTGGATTCGCGCGGTAACCCGACCGTCGAGGTGGAGGTGCTCCTCGACGACGGCATCGTCCAGCGGGCGGCCGTCCCCTCCGGCGCGTCCACCGGCGCGTTCGAGGCCTACGAGCTGCGCGACGGCGACAAGAGCCGTTACAGCGGCAAGGGCGTGCTCAAGGCCGTCGCCGCGGTCGTCGACGAGCTCGGCCCCGCCATCGAGGGCGTCGAGGCCAGCGAGCAGCGCATCATCGACGAGATCCTCATCGAGACCGACGGCACCGAGAACAAGTCGCGCACGGGCGCCAACGCCATCCTCGGCGTCTCGCTCGCCGTCGCCAAGGCCGCCGCCGACAGCGCCGACCTGCCGCTGTTCCGCTACCTCGGCGGCCCCAACGCGCACCTGCTGCCCGTTCCCCTCTTCAACGTCATCAACGGTGGCGAGCACGCCGACAACGGCATCGACTTCCAGGAGTTCTTCCTCGCGCCCATCGGCGCCGAGACCTACGGCGAGTCGCTGCGCTGGGGCACCGAGGTCTACCACGTCCTCAAGGGCGAGCTGAAGTCCGCGGGCTACAACACCGGCCTCGGCGACGAGGGCGGCTTCGCCCCCGACCTGCCCAGCAACCGCGAGGGCCTCGACTTCCTCATCCGCGCGATCGAGAAGGCCGGCTTCACCCCCGGCAAGGAGATCGCGGTCGGCCTCGACGTCGCCGCCACCGAGTTCTACAAGGACGGCGTGTACACGGTCGAGGGCAAGGAGTGGAGCGTCGACACGCTCGTCGACTACTTCGCCGACCTCGTCGCCAACTTCCCGATCGTCACGATCGAGGACGCGCTCGCCGAGGACGACTGGGACGGCTGGAAGAAGCTGACCGACGCCATCGGCTCCAAGGTGCAGCTCGTCGGCGACGACCTGTTCGTCACCAACCCCAAGCGCCTCCAGCAGGGCATCGACCTCGGCGTCGCCAACTCGCTGCTGGTGAAGGTCAACCAGATCGGCACGCTGTCCGAGACACTGGATGCCATCGCTCTGGCCACCCGTTCGGGCTACACCTCGATGCTGTCGCACCGCTCGGGTGAGACCGAAGACACCACGATCGCCGACCTCGCCGTGGCGGTCAACGCCGGCCAGATCAAGACCGGTGCCCCCGCGCGCAGCGAGCGCGTCGCCAAGTACAACCAGCTGCTCCGCATCGAAGAAGACCTCGGCGACGCCGCGGTGTTCGCGGGCCGCTCGGCGTTCCCCCGCTTCAAGGGCTGAGCGTCTGACACGAGGGAGGGAGAGCCGCGAGGCTCCCCCTCCCTCTGCATGTCCGGGCGATTCGCAGCTCGGCGCGTCCCCGGGTTCGCGCAGGTCGGCGACGTAGACTCGGCTCCGCCCGTGGCCTCTTGCGCGCGGGCGGACCGAGAGGGGCTGCCGTGGATCGACCGACGTTGCCTCCCCGTCGTCCCGATGCCGAGCCCCCGAAGGGGCGAAAGGGCGCCACCCCGGCGAAGGCCGCGTCGTCGAAGGCCGCCTCGTCGAAGCGCGCGTCATCGAAGGTCGCACCCACGACGGCGACGCGACCGAGAGGGACCACGCCCGAGGCCGCCTCACGTGCAACCCGTCATACGCGTTCTCAGCGTCGAGTCGATGTGCGCGAGTGGCTGGGCAAGGTGCGCGTCTCGGGCTTCGTGGTGATCATGCTGGGACTCGTCGTGCTCGGGACGTTCGTCCTGGTTCCGACCGTGTCCACCTACATGGATCAGCGGCAGCAGATCCAGGCGCTGCAGAACGCCGTCGCGGTCAGCCAGAACGATGTCGCTGAGTTGCAGTCGCAGCGGGAGCGATGGTCCGACCCCGCGTACATCACGACGCAGGCGCGCGAGCGGCTCTACTACACGTTCCCGGGCGAGGTCGTATACCTCATCGACAACGACCTGCCGGCCTCGGCGACCCCGCAGGAGCAGCAGGACGTGAGCGAAGACGTCGGGCAGACCCGTACCGACTGGATGGCGCAGCTCGTGCGATCGGTCGCTGCCTCGGGCGCCGCGCAGGTGGCCGTGCCGCCGACGATCGGCGTGCCCGACCCGACTCCTTCGGCGACCCCGGCTCCCTGAGTCGCCGCACTTCTCGCGGCACCGCGGTCGCGGCATCCCCCGTCGCGCCCCCCGACGTCAGCGGCCCCGCCAATGCCGCCGTCATTCCACGCCCCGGGCCGACACGCGCCCTGCCGGCCCACGATGCCGGCGGGGCAACCCCTCGACGGACGCCGAGACGGGGCGGGTACCCTGGAAGCGATGACTACCACGCAGCTGCCCCCCGCGTCCGACGCCGACCTCGCCGTCCTGCAGGCGCAGCTCGGGCGTGTGCCGCGCGGAGTCGTCGGCATCGCCGCGCGGTGCGTCTGCGGCAACCCGACCGTCGTGGCGACGGCGCCGCGGCTCGACGACGGCAGCCCGTTCCCGACGTTCTACTACCTCACGCATCCCGCGGCCACGGCGGCGATGTCGGTGCTCGAGGCCGGTCACGTCATGGTCGAGTTCACCGAGCGGCTCGCCGCCGACGACGACCTCCGCGCCGCGTACCTCGCCGCGCACGAGGCCTACCTGCGCGACCGCGCCGCATACGGCGAGCCCGAGGAGATCGCGGGGATCTCGGCGGGCGGCATGCCCACGCGCGTGAAGTGCCTGCACGCTCTCGCCGGTCATGCCCTCGCGGCCGGGCCGGGCGTGAACCCCATCGGAGACCTCGCGCTCGAGCGGGGTACCTTCTCGCCCGAGCGGTGCGAATGCGAGAGTCCCGGGACGAGCGGATGAAGCGCGTCGTCGCCGGTGTGGCATCCATCGTTCTCACGGTGGTGCTCACCGGTGCCGCGACCTCGCCGTCGGTGCTCACCGGCACCGCCCCCTCGGCCTCTGCGAGCGCGACGCCGGCCCCGCCGGTGCCCGAGGACCCCACCGACTCGGTTCGTGCGGCGGAGTACTGGCTCGACCAGTACGGCGTGCGCGAGGCGTGGAACACCACGCGCGGTGCCGGGCAGAGGATCGCCATCATCGACACCGGCATCGCTCGCGGGCCGGTCGAATTCAACGGTGCCGTCGTCGGCGGCACCGATGTCTCGGGCGTCGGGTCGTCTGACGGGCGCACTCCGGTCGGCGCGGTGGATGCCAATCACGGCAGCTGGGTCGCATCGCTCGCCGCATCACGGGGAACCGGAAACGGACGTGGCATGATCGGCGTCGCACCCGAGGCGGAGTTGCTGTCGATCTCGATCGGCTTCGGCAACTCGACCACCAAACCGTTCACGCAGCAGATCGCCGAGGCCATGCGTTGGGCGGTCGACAACGGTGCGACCATCATCAACCTGTCGCTCACGACGAACACTCTCGACTGGGACCGCAGTTGGGACGAGGCCTTCGAGTACGCCTTCGACCACGACGTCGTCGTCGTGGTCGCGGCCGGCAACAGGGGAAGTGGAACCGATCGTGTCGGCGCCCCCGCGACCATTCCCGGCGTGCTGGCGGTGGGTGGTGTCGACCCGAGCGGTGTCACCAGCAGCAACGCATCGACGCAGGGCATCACGATCGGTCTGTCGGCGCCGAGCGAGCGCTTGCGCGGTGTATCGGCCGACGGCACGCTGGTGCAGTGGAACGGCACGAGCGGCGCCGCACCGATCGTGGCCGGTATCGCCGCCCTCGTGCGTGCGGCGCATCCCGATCTGGATGCCGATAACGTGCTGAATCGTCTGATCCGCACCGCGACTCCCGCGGCCGGAGCCACCAGCGTGCCCGACAAGCTGTACGGCTACGGTCTCGTCAACGCGGCGGCGGCGGTCTCCGCCCGCGTCGACGCGGTCTCGGAGAACCCGCTCGGCAGCCTGTCGGAGTGGATCCGCCTGTACCGCCGGGCCGATGCCGAGCCCGCGCCCACGCCGACGGCCACCGCGGTGAGCATCCCCCCGCTTCCTCCCGCCGATTCGGCACCCGAGGCGAGTTCGCCTCTGCTGCCGTCGCGCGATAGCGTGCTCTACGGGTCGCTGCCGCTCGGCGCTGCCACGCTGGCCGCTATAATGATTGCGCTCGGCGTCAGTGCTGCTGCCCGGCGAATCCGACAGGCGCGCACCTCCCGCGAGCCGAGCCGCACCACAAACGAGGAGTCCCTCCCATCGTGACCACTACCGTGCCCAAAATCCTCATCGTCGGCGGGGGCTACGCGGGTTTCTACACCGCGTGGAAGCTCGAGAAGCTCCTCGGTCGTAACGAGGCCGAAGTCACGCTCGTCGACCCGCTGCCGTACATGACGTACCAGCCCTTCCTGCCCGAGGTCGCCGCCGGCGAGATCGAGCCCCGCCACGTCGTGGTCGGTCTTCGCCGTCACCTGAAGCGCACCACGGTCATCGCGGGCAAGGTGACCGGCATCTCGCACGCCACCAAGACCGCCACGATCACCCCGATCGCGGGTGACGAGACCTTCGAGCAGGCGTACGACCAGATCGTCGTGACCGCCGGCGCCGTCTCGCGTACGTTCCCGATTCCCGGTATCGCCGACAACGCGATCGGCCTGAAGACCATCGAAGAGGCCGTGGCCATCCGCGACCGGCTCACGTCGAACTTCGACAAGGCATCGGTCCTGCCCGCCGGCCCCGAGCGCGACCGTCTGCTGACCGTGGTCGTCGTCGGCGGCGGCTTCGCCGGCATCGAGGTCTTCGCCGAGCTGCGGGCGTACGCGTCGTCGCTGCTCAAGCAGTACCCCACGCTGACCTTCGACGACACGCACTTCCACCTCATCGAGGCCATGGGCCGCATCATGCCCGAGGTCTCGCAGAAGACGAGCGAGTGGGTTCTCGCCGACCTGGCGAAGAAGGGTGCTTTCGTGCACCTCGACACGCAGGTCAAGGGTGCCGTCGACGGTGTCGTCGAGCTCTCCACCGGTGAGCAGCTGCCCACCGACCTGATCATCTGGACCGCCGGCGTCATGGCCAACCCCACCGTCGTCCGCGGAAGCGACCTGCCCGTCGAGGAGCGCGGTCGCATCCGCACCCGCCCCGACCTGCGCGTCGGCACCGACGAGGAGATCGTCGAGGGTGCATGGGCCGCCGGTGACGTCTCCGCCGTTCCCGACCTGTCGGGCGGCGGCGTGGGCGGTTTCTGCGTCCCCAACGCCCAGCACGCGGTTCGCCAGGGCAAGCTCATGGCGAAGAACCTCGTGGCGGTGCTGCGCGGCGAGGAGCCGAAGCAGTACTTCCACAAGAACCTCGGTGCGGTCGCCGGTCTGGGCCTGTACAACGGTGCGTTCCAGTCGGGCAAGATCGCCCTGACCGGGTTCATCGCCTGGCTCGCCCACCGCGGCTACCACGGTCTGGCCATGCCGACGTTCGAGCGCAAGTTCCGCGTGATCGGCGACTGGATCCAGAACTTCGTCCACGGCCGCGAGGTCGTCTCGCTCGAGGCCGTGCAGAAGCCCCGTGCCGCGTTCGAGGAGTTCGCCGCGCGTCCGCGCCCGGCGGCGCCGGCGGCCGACGCTCCGGCTCCCGCCGAGAAGAAGGCCGAGCCCGTCGCCGCGAAGTAACGTTGCGCGTCGCGAGACCCCCACGCCCTCCCGGGTGTGGGGGTCTCGCCGTTTCCGGATGCCGTTCGGCCACCGTGGCGGGACCCTCGCGCTCGCGCCGTCGGGCGGAGTTCGCGGCCGAAACGCCGAGACACGGCGCCGCGAGGCGGCGTGTCGCCCCCGTTCTCCGCAGGACGGCGCGGGGATGGTCGGCGGCGGCCCGCAGCCGCCGGGCGGTACGGTGGATGACGGGCCCCCGTAGCCCAACGGCAGAGGCAGGCGACTTAAAATCGCTTCAGTGTGGGTTCGAGTCCCACCGGGGGTACGAACGCTGATCCGCATCCGCTGGGAGTCCCACCGCCCGCCCCGTCGCCACGACTGCCCGCCGTTACACTGAAGGGCAATCTCTCGAACGGAGCGTGGGGAACCTATGTGGGAGTGGCTCGTACCGGTCATCGTGATCGTCGGCATCCTGGCGATCGCCGGGATCTACCTCTGGGCGACCTACAACGCCCTCGTCGCTCTCAACGTGCGCGTCGACGAGGCCTGGAGCGACATCACGGTGCAGCTCAAGCGGCGCGCCGACCTCTTGCCCAACCTCATCGAGACGGTCAAGGGCTACGCGGCGCACGAGAAGGCCGTCTTCGAGAACGTGACCCGCGCGCGCGCCGAGACGCTGTCGGCCCAGAGTCCCGCGGAAGCGGGCGTCGCCGAGGGGCACATGCAGCAGGCACTGAAGTCCCTGTTCGCCGTCGCCGAGGCCTACCCGCAACTGCAGGCGAGTCAAAACTTCCTGCAGCTGCAGCACTCGATCGTCGACACCGAGGACAAGATCCAGGCCTCGCGCCGGTTCTACAACGGCGGCGTCCGCGAGCTGAACACCAAGATCAAGGTGTTCCCGAACAACGTCTTCGCGCGCCAGCTCGGTTTCAGCGAGCGGGAGTTCTTCGAGGTCGTCGACGGCGCGGCCATCTCGGAACCACCTCGCGTCCAGTTCTGACCACACGCGCCCCCTCCGCTGCGGAGGGGGCGCGTTTCAGTTCGTGCGGCCGTCGGGGTGGTCGTGCCTGTCCGCGATCAGCGCCCCGGCGAGGGCATCGGCCGCGTCGCCCCATCGCGCCACGGTGATGCGCTCCAGGCCCTGCCACCTCGCGGCCGTGCGGAGCTCCTCGGCGACGCGCTCGGCGGCATCCGGGGGTGCCCCGTGCTCCCACCACGCCGACTGCACCCGCAGGGCGCTCGCGGCGCGGTCGGCCTTCAGATCGATCCGTCCCACGACATCGTCGCCGACGACCACCGGCAGGGAGTAGTACCCGAACCTCCGCTGCGGCGCGGGCGTGTAGATCTCGATGCGGTAGTCGAAGTCGAAGAGCCGTTCCGCGCGGTCCCGGAACCACACCACGGGGTCGAAGGGCGACAGGATCGCCGTCGCATCCACGCGGCGGGGGCGGGCGGCATCCCGATGCAGCCACGCCTTCGCGGGACGACCGCCCACCTCCCAGCCCTCGACCCGCACGGGGATGAGCTCGCCCGCATCGACGAGGTCGTGCACCGCCGCCATCACCGCGGGCCGGTCGCGGATCCGCCAGTAGTCGGCCAGGTCGGCGGCCGTGGCCACGCCGTAGGCGATGGCGGCGCGTCGCACGAGCTCGGCGATCGCCTCCGCGCGCGGAACCGGCGTCTGCAGTGCCCTCGGCGGCAGGACATCGGATGCCAGGGCGTACCGCCGCTCGAAACCGCGACGCCCCGCGATGGCGACATCGCCGAAGAGCCAGAGGCGTTCGAGGCCGTTCTTGACGTCGTCCCAGCCCCACCACGATCCCCGTGATCCGCTGCGGGCGTCGTGATCGATCTCGGCGGGGCGCAGCGGCCCGCGGGCGGCGAGCTCGTCGCGCAACCACTGCAGCAGCGGCTGGTTGGCGCGCGCCCAGTCGTCGTCGCCGTACTTCTCGCGCAACGCGTCGCGACGGAACTGCAGCAGCGGCCAGTCATCGACCGAGACGAGGGATGCCACGTGCGCCCACGACTCCACCCACGTCGGACGGCGCGAGAACGCGAGCTTGTCGAGAAGGGCGGTGTCGTACGCGCCCAGGCGGGCGAACAACGGCATGTAATGCGAGCGCGAGAACACGTTGACCGAGTCGATCTGCAGGATGCGCATGCGCTGCAGGGCGCCCGTGATCTGGCGGGTGCCGACCGTCTCGGGGCGCGCACGGGCGAAGCCTTGAGCGGCCAGGGCGATGCGTCTGGCGTCGGCGCGGCGGAGCGACAGAGTCATCCCGTCACCGTATCCACAGCCTCCGACATCGCAACCGTCGCCCGGGGAAGGCGACGGTAGGCTGACAGGATGACCGGAATCGATCCCGAGCCCCGCGGATCGTTCCTGGACGCCCTCCGACGTCGGACCGTTTCGAGCGACCTGGAGCCTCCGGTACCACCCGCGCTGCGGCAGGCCACGGCATACGCCTGGCGCCTGCTCGTCATCGCCGCGGCGGCGGGCGTGGTCATCTGGGTCGTCATCCAGCTGAAGCTGCTGGTGATCCCGCTCCTCGTCGCGATCCTGGTGACGGCGTTGGTGTGGCCGGCCTTCTCTTTCCTCCTGCGACACCGGTGGCCGAAGTGGCTCGCCATCGTCGTCACGGTGCTGGGCACGCTCGCGATCATCTCCGGGCTCGTGTGGCTCGCTGTGTGGCAGATCTCGCGGGAGTCCGGCTCCGTGAGAGAGCGCACGGTCACCGCGATCGAAGAGTTCCGTCAGTACCTGATAGACGGTCCGCTGCACCTCAGCGCCCTGCAGATCAACGACGGACTCGATCAGGCGGCGAGCTTCCTGCGGCAGCAGTCCGAGGTGCTGTGGACCGGGGCACTCGCCATCGGCACGACCCTCGGGCACGTCGCCACCGGTGTGCTGCTGACTCTCTTCATCCTGCTGTGCCTGCTCGCCGACGGCGGCCGCATCTGGCGCTGGACCACGCGTCTCTTCCCGCGCGTCGCGCGACCCGCCGTCGACGGCGCCGGCCGCGCCGGGTGGCGCACGGTCAAGAGCTACGCACGCACCCAGCTCCTCGTGGCGACCATCGACGCGATCGGCATCGGCCTCGGCGCCTTCCTGCTCGGCGTGCCGCTGTCCATCCCGATCGGCGTGCTCGTCTTCCTCGGCGCGTTCATCCCCTTCGTGGGAGCCGTCGCGACCGGAGCCCTCGCCGTCTTCATCGCCCTCGTCTACAACGGTCCGCTCATCGCCCTGTTCATGCTCATCGTCGTCCTCGGCGTGCAGCAGATCGAGAGCCACATCCTGCAGCCGATCCTCATGGGCTCGGCGGTGAAGGTGCACCCGCTGGCCGTGGTGCTCGTCGTCGCCGGCGGCGCGATGATCGGCGGGATCGCCGGCGCGCTCTTCGCCGTCCCGCTCGCCGCCTTCGTCAACGTGGTGGCCGTCTCCCTCAGCTCGAAAGCCTGGGAGCACGAGGGGCAGCCGCTGGAACACCAAGATCTCATCTGGCAGACCGTCCCGCATGAGCGCGGAAGGAGATCATGAACGACACTCCCACCCTGGCCGAGTTCGAGGATGCCGCGCAGGCTCTGCGCGGCATCATCACGCGGACGCCGCTCGACGAGTCGCTGCACCTCAGCGACCTGCTCGGCGTGCCGGTCAACCTGAAACTCGAGAACCTTCAGCGCACGGGGTCATTCAAGATCCGCGGGGCGACCTACCGCCTCTCGCGACTGACCGCCGAGGAACGCGCGCGCGGCGTTGTAGCGGCCTCGGCCGGCAATCACGCGCAGGGTGTGGCCCTCGCCGCGCAGCAGCTCGGCATCGCGGCGACGATCTTCATGCCACTCGGCGTTCCGGTGCCGAAGCTCCTCGCCACGCGCGGCTACGGCGCCGAGGTCATCCTCGAGGGTGCCACGGTCGAGACGCCGCTGCGTCTGGCGGCTGAGTTCGCCGAGCGCACGGGGGCTGTGCTGATCCACCCCTTCGATCACCGCGACATCGTCGTGGGTCAGGGGACGCTGGGCCTCGAGCTCGTCGAGGACTTGCCCGACCTCGAGACGGTCATCGTCGGAATCGGCGGGGGAGGGCTCGCGGCGGGCGTCGCCGCCGCGGTGAAGGCCCGAGCCGCCGCTGAGGGGCGCGAGGTGCGCATCATCGGTGTGCAGGCGCACAACTCCGCCGCCTACCCGTCGTCGCTGGCCGCGGGCTATCCGATGCAGGTCGAGACGACGCCCACGATCGCCGATGGCATCGCGGTGGCGCGTCCGGGCGATCTGCCCTTCGAGCTCATCCGGCAGTACGTCGACGAGGTCGTCACCGTCACCGAGGACGACATCGCGCGCGCGTTGCTGGTCCTCCTCGAGCGGGCGAAGCAGGTCGTCGAACCCGCGGGTGCTGTCGGTGTGGCCGCGATCCTCGCCGGCAAGATCACGGCCACCGGTCCCACCGTCACGATCCTGTCCGGCGGCAACATCGACCCGTTGCTGCTGCAGCGTGTCGTGGCGCACGGGCTGTCGGCATCCGGTCGGTACATGTCTCTGCGCATCCCGCTGCCCGACCGTCCGGGCCAGCTCGCCCGGGTGTCGGAGCTGCTCGCCGGAGTGGGCGCCAACGTCATCGAGGTGCTGCACACCCGCCACGGCCAGGGTCTGCAGATCAGCGAGGTCATCCTGCAGCTCAGCGTGGAGACGCGCGGAGCCGAGCATCGGGCGCTGGTGATCCAGACGCTCGAAGACGCCGGGTTCATCGCCACCGTCGTCCCCGACTGACGCGCGGCGCCCGCCGGGGCCGCGTCGTTCGGGACGCGTCGTTTGGGGCGCGATCCTCCGTTTGGGGCGGGTATTTCGCGCCCCAAACGGGAGATCGCGCCCCAAACTGAGGGTGTGTACGGACCCCAGACGACGCTTGGCGCGGGGGCAACGGGAACGCCGCGCACTCCCGCCCGGAAACGCCGCGAGCCGCCCACCCCGAGACGGGGGAGCGGCTCGCGGACGAGGCGTCTTACTGGCCCGAGTAGGTCTCGACCTTGACGATCTCGACCGAGATCTCCTTGCCGTTCGGGGCGGTGTACGAGCTCTTCTCGCCCTCCTTGAGGCCGAGGATGGCGGCGCCGAGCGGTGAAGCCTCGCTGTACACGTCGAGCTCAGAGTCGACCGCGATCTCGCGGTTGCCGAGCAGGAAGACCTCTTCGCCGCCGGCGATGATCGCGGTCACGACGGTGCCCGACTCGACCACGCCGTGGCTCTCGGGGGCTTCGCCGACCTTCGCGTCCTTCAGCAGCTGCTTGAGCGTGCGGATACGCGCCTCCTGCTTGCCCTGCTCGTCTTTCGCGGCGTGGTAGCCGCCGTTCTCTTTGAGGTCGCCCTCTTCTCGCGCGACCTCGATACGCTTGGCGATCTCTTCGCGGCCCGTGGTCGAGAGGTACTCGAGCTCGTTCGCGAGGCGGTCGTAGGCGTCTTGCGTGAGGAATGTCACCTGTGCGTCGTTCGCCACGGTTTCTCCTTCGTCGAGGGGGCGTGCGGCATCCGTCGAGGAACCGCCGGGGATATGTCGAACGCCCCGGCATCGAGCCGGGGCGCGTCGTGACTGGCGAGTTTACGGCACCCAGCAGGCGTTGACAAAACCCGTGGTCGCCAGCGACAGCGTCGGGATCTTCTCGGTGAACGCGCGGGAATGCTGGTCGGATGCCGGGTACTCCACGACCCGCCAGCCCACCGTTCCGTGCTCCTCGTCGCGGGCTTCGAGGGCGCACGCGACCGGCTCGCCGACGGGCGCGGTGATCTGGAAGGTCGCGGACACCGAGCGGTCGTTCTCGACCGTGAAGCCGGTGTCGGTCGCGGTGACCGAGCCCAGGCTGTTCGCCACCGTCGTCCACCCCAAGAACCCGGTCGCGCCCAGTGCCAGCACGGCGACGATCGACCAGCCCACGATGCGGCGGCGCGGCGAACGGGTGCGTCCGTAGCGCTCGTCGAGCAGGTCCTGCGTCGTCATGGTCTCCCCGGGCTTTAGGCTGGACTTCCAGGCTACGCGCTTGCGCCCGGACCAAAGGACTCCATGCTTCCCGTGATGATCGCCCTCGCGACCACGCCCTCGCCGGCCGTCACTCCCAACGATGAGATCGTCACGCCCGGTCCGCTCGGCTTCGCCGCGGTCGCCTTCATCGGCATCGCGGTCTTCCTCCTGGTGTGGGACATGCTGCGCCGCATCCGCCGGGGACGATACCGCGAAGAGGTCAACGCGGAGTTGGATGCCGAAGAGGCGCGCGCCCGCGAGGCCCGCGGCGACGACGCCGACCCCACCGCGCCGCGCACCTGATCGCGGCTGGCCTCCGGCATCCTGGATCGCCGCGAGGTGCCGCGGGAGGGCGATCAGCCGCCGTGATACGCCGGCGCGAGGGCGATCAGCAGGCAAGCCGTCCAGTGACACAGGAACGCCAGGACCGTGCACACGTGGAAGATCTCGTGGAATCCGAAGTGCCCGGGCCAGGGGTTGGGCTTCTTGATCGCGTAGACCACCGCTCCCACCGTGTAGAGCAGTCCGCCCACGACGACGAGCACCATCATCGCCACGTTCGCGGCGAGCAGGTCGCCCAGGTACATCACCGCCGCCCAACCGAGTGCGAGGTACAGCGCGACGTAGAGCCAGCGCGGCGCGTTGAGCCAGAAGACGCGGAACAGGATCCCGAGGATCGCGCCGCCCCACACGATCGACAGCAGCAGCACGGTCTGCGGGGTGGGCAGCGCGAGCACCGCGAGCGGGGTGTAGGTGCCGGCGATCAGCAGCAGGATGTTCGCGTGGTCGATGCGCTTGAGCACCGCGAGGGTCTTCGGCTTCCAGTGGAAGCGGTGATACAGCGCGGAGTTGCCGAACAGGAGCATCGACGTCGCCGTGAAGACGGCCGACGCCCACTTCGCCGGCGCTCCGTGCGCGAGCGCGATGAGCACGATTCCGGCCGCGATCGCCACGGGGAACGTGCCGGCGTGGATCCAGCCGCGCCAGGTCGGCTTGACGTCGGCCTGCGCGCCGACGGCGGCGGCTTCCAGAAGCGGGAGCTGGGGCATGTCGGGGCCGTCCGGGGGTGGTGTGCGCGTCACGTCTTCGACACTACGGGCGTGGCCATGCCGGGGTTCGTACATGCGGGCGGGGTTCACCCTTTCCCCAGCTAGCGGCGCCCGGGGGCACCGGTGGATGCGTCCGGGACGCGGTAGCGTAGGACGGTGGCGCGTGTGCGGAAGAACGAGGGACGGGGTCCCCTCTACCGTCTCTACATCTCGCGGCTGCGCCGGCGCATGCCCACCACCGTGCCGCACCATGTCGCGATGATGATCGACGGCAACCGGCGCTGGGCCCGGCAGCTGGGGTACGACAGCGCCGCCCACGGGCACCGGGCCGGTGCGGCGAAGATGCACGAGTTCCTGCGCTGGTGCGACGACCTCGGCATCGAGGTGGTGTCGCTGTACCTGCTGTCCAACGACAACCTCGTCAAGCGCGACAGCAAAGAACTGCAGGATCTGCTCGAGATCATCGCCGAGCTCGCGGGGGAGCTCTCGCGCGAGCCCGACTGGCGCGTGAAGCACGTCGGTCGTGCCGATGCTCTGCCGGCGGAGCTCGCCGAGGTGCTGCACGAGGCCACAGAGCGCACGCGCGAACACGGGGGACTGCACGTCAACCTCGCGGTCGGGTACGGCGGTCGCAGCGAGATCGTGGATGCCGTGCGCTCCATCATCGCCCAGCACGATGCCTCGGGCGGGTCGCTGGAAGAGCTCGCGGCCAGCCTCACCCCCGAGCAGATCGGCGAGCATCTCTACACGGGTGGGCAGGCCGACCCCGACCTCGTCATCCGCACGTCGGGCGAGCAGCGTCTGAGCGACTTCCTGCTGTGGCAGTCGGCGCATTCGGAGTTCTACTTCGTCGAGGCGCTGGGGCCTGACCTGCGCGAAGTGGACTTCCTACGCGCGATCCGCGACTTCGCGGCGCGCGATCGTCGGTTCGGGCAGTAACGACCCGACGGACGACGTCGGAGGGATCGGCATCCCGCGGCGAACCATTTCGCGCGAAGGATGCGCGAAAACGTGCTGTTCACGAACTCGTCACATTCGGGGTGTGTTAACGACCCTCTGCGGTGTCGCGGCGTCGTACGGTGATCACATCGGACACGGAGTCCGATCGAGTCGGCCGTCGGATTGCGACTCGTGACCCACAGGTCGACTCGTGACAACCGGGTGATCCACCCGGGTCGGGAGTGGGTTGTGACTGCACGAGCACCGTACGACCAGCGTCACGTCGTCGAGAGCACCGAATCCGCATCAGGCGCCGATCAGGCCCTGCGCACGTACGTCCTGGACACCTCTGTCCTCCTCAGCGATCCGCGGGCCTTCTTCCGCTTCGCCGAGCATTCCGTCGTGATCCCCGTCGTGGTGATCACGGAGTTGGAAGGCAAACGTCACGATCCGGAGATCGGCTATTTCGCCCGACAGGCTCTGCGTCACCTCGACGAGCTGCGCGTCGAGCACGGCCGGCTCGACTTCCCCGTGCCGGTCGGCAACGACGGCACCCTGCGGGTCGAGCTCAACAACACCGATCAGCAGGTGCTGCCCTCGGGGATGCGCACCGGCGGCAACGACAGTCGCATCCTCGCGGTGGCGATGAACATCGCCCACGACGGCGCCGAGGTCACCGTCGTGTCGAAAGACCTCCCGATGCGCGTCAAGGCGGCATCCCTGGGTCTGAACACCGAGGAGTACCTCGCGGAGCAGGCCATGGACTCGGGGTGGACCGGGATCACCTCGCTCGACCTGTCGGGCGACGAGATGGCCGACCTGTACGAGAGCGAGGTCGCCGTGAGCGACGCGGTGGTGGGGCTCCCGGTCAACACCGGGCTCATCATCCACTCCGAGCGCGGCTCTGCGCTCGGGCGCGTGACCGGACAGGGGGAGTTCCGGCTCGTCCGCGGCGACCGCGACGCCTTCGGCCTGCACGGTCGCTCAGCCGAGCAGCGTATCGCGCTCGACCTGCTGCTCGACCCCGAGGTGGGCATCGTCTCGCTCGGCGGTCGTGCCGGCACCGGCAAGTCCGCCCTGGCGCTGTGCGCGGCGCTGGAGGCGGTGCTGGAGCGGCAGCAGCAGAAGAAGATCATCGTCTTCCGACCGTTGTTCGCCGTCGGCGGGCAGGAGCTCGGCTACCTGCCGGGCGACCAGGCCGAGAAGATGGGTCCGTGGGGGCAGGCGGTGTTCGACACGCTCGGATCGGTCGTCTCGAGCAACGTCCTCGAAGAGGTTCTGGCTCGGGGCATGCTCGAGGTGCTGCCGCTCACGCACATTCGCGGTCGCTCGCTGCACGACGCGTTCGTCATCGTCGACGAGGCGCAGTCGCTCGAACGCAATGTGCTGCTGACGGTGCTCAGCCGTATCGGCCAGAACTCGCGCGTCGTGCTCACCCACGACGTCGGTCAGCGCGACAACCTGCGGGTGGGCCGGCACGACGGCGTCGCCTCGGTGATCGAGACGCTCAAGGGCCACGGGCTGTTCGGTCATGTCACGCTCACGCGTTCGGAGCGTTCGGCCATCGCCGCGCTGGTCACCGAACTGCTGGAGGCCGGCGAGCTGTCGTGACCCTGAGACGAGAGGGCCGGGATGCCATGGGATCCCGGCCCTCTCGTCTGCCGCCCGGCGTGCGCAGGGCCTCGTCGAAGATGAGAGCTTCCTCATGTCCAGTTCCCCCCATTCTCACCTGGAGAGGTCAGGATGGACACATCGGCGAGGAAGATCTCGTCACCGCCCCCGGCGGCTCCCCCGAGGAAAACCCGAGGTCCGCACTCCTCGTGGCCCTGCTTTTCGGGTAAGCAGCGGACGCGCAGCGTGACCTCCCCGAAACCCCCGGTTCCCCACCGGGGGTTTCGGGTTTTCACTGCCAGCGGTACCCGGCGCCGCGCACGGTCACGATGTGCGTCGAACCGAGCTTCGCGCGAAGGTAACGCACGTACACGTCGACCACGTTCGAGGTGGGATCGAAGTCCATGTTCCACACTCGGCTCAGCAACTGCTCGCGGCTGAGCACCTGGCCGGCGTGACGGATGAACTCCTCGGCGAGAGCGAACTCACGGGCACTCAGATCGACGGCGCGGCTGCCCACCGTCGCTCGGCGCGCGAGCACGTCGAGCGTGACGTCGCCGTGGGCGATCGTGATCGTGCCGGTGCTCACCGGTTCGCGCAGGCGTGAACGCACGCGCGCGAGCAGCTCATCGAACTTGAAGGGCTTCGCGACGTAGTCGTTCGCTCCGGCGTCGAGGCCGTCGACGGTGTCACGGGTGCTCGTGCGAGCGGTGAGCATGATGACGGGGATCGTCGATCCTTGCCCGCGCAGACTCCGCAACACGTCGAAGCCGTCGAGCGTCGGCAGTCCGACGTCGAGGAGCAGGAGATCGGCCGAGCCCGACAGCGCCGCCTCGAGGGCGTCGGCGCCGTCGCCGACCACCGTCGTCTGATAGCCGGCCGATTCGAGTCCCTTGGCCACGAAAGCCGAGATCCGTTCTTCGTCCTCGGCGATGAGGATGCGCGTCACCCGGTTGCCTCTCTCTGTAGGACCACGTCACCGGCGCGTACCGGGGTGGGAAGCTCTGCGGCGGAACGCCCGCGCACGAGGGGGAGGTTCAGGGTGATCGTCGCTCCGCCACCCGGCGTGTCCGTCACCCCGCAGTGACCGTCGTGGGCACGCACGATGGCGTCGACGATGGAGAGCCCGAGTCCCGAACCCTCGATGCCGCGCCCGGTCGCCACGCGATCGAACCGTCGGAAGACGCGATGGCGCGCGGCCGGGGGGATGCCGGGACCGTGGTCGCGCACCCACAGCCGCGCCGTGGAACCGTCGGCGCTGCTGCCGATCTCGATCGGTGTTCCGGCGGGGGTGTACTTCGCGGCGTTGTCGGCCAGCTGCAGCCAGGCTTGGACGAGACGGTCGGCGTCGCCGTGGATCTTGCCCGAGGCACGCGCCTCGACCCTCCAGGTGTGGTCGGGGATCGCGCACACGAGCTCCGCGACCCGGTCGGTCAGGCCGCCCACGTCGATGAGAGCGGCCGAGAGCGTGGCCGTCTCGACGTCGGCGAGGGTGTCGATGTCGTCGACCAGGCGCGACAGGCGGTCGAGCTCGGCGATGCCGATGTCTCGAGTCTCGGCCGCGTCCTGCGCATCGGCGGGATTCATCATCTCGAGATGCCCGCGCACGATCGTGATGGGCGTCTTGAGTTCGTGTCTCACGTCGTCGAGCAGCTGGCGCTGCGCGTCGACCGACATGGCCAGGCGGTCGAGCATGCCGTTGACGGAGGTGGTGAGATCGGAGATCTCGTCGTAGCCGTGCGCGCGGAGGCGTTGGTCCATGTCGTCGATGGTGATCGCGTCGGTCGTATCTCGCAGCCGCTTCAACGGCGAGAGGAGCCGGCCGGTGATGAACCAGCCGACGACCCCCATGACCACGAGAACGATGATCCCCGTGAGGGCGTAGGCCGTGGTCGACAGGATCACGAGCTCCATGCGCTGGTCGACCGAGATGATCTGCACAACCGTGCCGTCGCGCGTCTCGACCGCGGCGTACACCACCGGACCGCGCGCACCGTCGACGCGTCCGGTGAGGTTCCCGGAGGCGAGGCGCGCCGTCAGAGCGGACAGGAGGGCCGCGTCGTCGGCGATCGCCAGACCCGGGGGAGAGGGGGTCGCGGACACCAGCCGAGAGTCGTCGACGGCGATCGTGGCGTCGGTGCGCCCCGGGATGGTGGACGAGACGATGTCGATCGCGTCGTCGTCGGTTCTCGTGACGGTCGACGTGAAGCCGTCGAGCTGGCGCTGGGCATTGGCCAGCACGCGTTCGCTCTGCACCACGTAGGCGACCCCGCCCGCGGCGGTCATACCGACGAGAACGACGCCGAGGATCGCGCCGAGGAGCCGCACGCGCGTCGAGACAGGTCTCGGCGTACGGATCATCCTTCGATTATTGCGCGCCCGGCGTCGTTCTCGTGCGGTGGTCGTGGTCCGGTTCAGCCGGGGTGGGTCATCGACAGCAGGTCGAGCTTGGCGTCGAGCACCTCTTCGGTGATCTCGCCGCGCTCGACGTAGCCGAGGTCGATGACGGCCTCGCGCACCGTGATGCCCTTGGCGACGGAGTGCTTGGCGATCTTGGCCGCCGCCTCGTAGCCGATGACCTTGTTCAACGGGGTCACGATCGAGGGCGACATGCCCGCGAACGCCTCGGCGCGGGCGACATTGGCCTCGAGCCCGTCGACGGTCTTGTCGGCGAGCACGCGCGTGGCGTTGGAGAGCAGGCGGATCGACTCCAGCAGCGCCGTTCCCATGACGGGGATCGCGACGTTCAGCTCGAACGAGCCCGACGCGCCGGCCCACGCGACGGTGGCGTCGTTGCCGATGACGCGGGCGCACACCATGAGGGTCGCCTCGGGGACGACCGGGTTGACCTTGCCGGGCATGATCGAGGATCCGGGCTGCAGGTCGGGGATGTGCAGTTCGCCGAGACCGGTGTTCGGCCCCGAGCCCATCCAGCGGATGTCGTTGTTGATCTTCGTCAGCGAGACGGCGATCGTGCGCAGTGCGCCGGATGCCTCGACGAGGCCGTCGCGGTTGGCCTGCGCCTCGAAGTGGTCCTTCGCCTCGGTGATCGGCAGCCCGGTCTCGGCCGCGAGCAGCTCGATGACCTTCTGCGGGAACCCGAGGGGGGTGTTGATGCCGGTGCCCACGGCGGTGCCGCCGAGGGGGACCTCGCCGACGCGGGGGAGCACGGCCTGCACGCGCTCGATGCCGAGACGCATCTGCCGGGCGTAGCCGCCGAACTCCTGCCCGAGGGTGACCGGGGTGGCATCCATCAGGTGCGTGCGACCCGACTTGACGATGCCCTTCCATGCCTCGGCCTTGGCCTCGAGGGCGAGGGAGAGGTGCTCGAGGGCCGGGATGAGGTCGGTGATGAGCGCCTGAGTCACGGCGATGTGCACCGAAGTGGGGAAGACGTCGTTCGACGACTGCGAGGCGTTGACGTGGTCGTTGGGGTGCACCGTCGAACCGAGGATGCCGGTCGCCAGCGTCGCGAGCACCTCGTTCATGTTCATGTTCGACGAGGTGCCGCTGCCGGTCTGGTAGGTGTCGACCGGGAAGTGCGCGTCGTGCGCTCCCGTGACGACTTCGTCGGCGGCCTGCGCGATGGCGTCGGCGATGCCGCCATCCAGTGTTCCGAGCTCTTTGTTGGCGAGGGCAGCCGCCTTCTTGATGCGCGCGAGCGCGGCGATCTGGGTCGACTCGAGACCGGATCCGGAGATGGGGAAGTTCTCGACCGCGCGCTGCGTCTGAGCGGCGTACAGGGCGTTCTTCGGCACCCGCACCTCGCCCATGGTGTCGTGTTCGATGCGGTACTCGGTGTCGGTCACGTCGTCGTTCCTCCAGGTCTTTCGTTCGGTTCTCAGGGACGTTCGGGCGGGTCAGGCGTGTGCGGGCACGCGTGCGTCGTCGACGTCGCCCACGATGACGACGGGGAAGGCTTCTCCCTCGTCGAGTCGGTAGTTCGCGCCGACCACGGCGGTGCGGCCCTCGGCGACGGCCTCGCTGATCAGTTCGGAGGCGCGCAGGAGCTCGCCGACGGTGTGCCGCAGGTGCTCGCGGCCCACGAGCTCAGGGTCGACGTGGTCGGGAAGGTGTCCGTCGACGGCGTTCTCGCGCTGGACGCGGCGCACCGCCGGCACGATCGGCGCGATCTGGCGCCAGATGTACGCGGGCAGGGTGGGGGCGTCCGGGCCCGTGCTGTCGATCGCCGCTCCCACGGCTCCGCACGCGTCGTGCGCGAGCACGACGATCAGGGGCACCTCGAGCACACCGACCGCGTACTCGAGACTGCCGATGACGGAGTCGGAGATGACCTGGCCGGCGTTTCGCACGACGAAGAGGTCGCCGAGGCCCTCGTCGAAGATGATCTCGGCCGCGAGACGCGAATCGGAGCACCCGAACAGGGCGGCGGTCGGGTGCTGCGAGGCCGCGAGCTCCGCGCGGCGCTCCACGTCTTGCCGGGGGTGGGCGGGCGCACCGGCGACGAACCGCTTGTTGCCTTCGACCATCTGCTGCCACACCTGACGGGGCGTCATGCGCTCGCTCACGGAACCTCTCTCAACTGCTCGATCTGCGACGTGACGGACGCGGCGGCCAGGGCCGCGGTCTCGGGGGCGGCGTCGCCGTAGACGAGCACGTAGTCGGGGCCGGCGGGAGTCGCCAGCGCGTAGGAGATGTTCCCGGTGCCGGAGGGGTTCGCGGGGCGATAGACGTCCCACGTGATGCCGTCGATGTCGGTGGTCTCGGTGGCGCGCGTGCCGTCGAGCACCTGGCCGACCCACGCTTCGTCGGTGTCGAATCCCTGCGCCACGCGCAGGAAGCCCGACTCGCCGGAGCGGACGTACACCATGGTCCACGCCTCGGTGCCGCCGGCTCCCTCGACCGTGGCCTGGTTGACGCGCCAGCCCTCGCCGAGCGAGGGCGAGAGCACCGGGCGACCGCGATCGCTCTGGAGCTCGGCGGCGAGGGCGGGGACGTCGGGTGCGGGGCGCGGCACGGGCTCGCCGCGCGGCACGGCGGCCACGACGACGAGCACGACGCCGACCGTCACGAGCAGTGCCGCGATGAGGTTGCGGAACGTCTTGCTCGAACGGTAGCGGCGTGACGACTCGGCCTTGCGATCGGCCGTCTCCTGCGGCGTCTCGGGGCGACCGAGGTGCGCGACGACGCGCGCCATCAGTCGCCGCTCTCTTCGCCGCGCGCGGCGTCGAGACGGCGCTTGGCGCCCAGCAGCCATTCTTCGCAGCGGGCGTACAGTTTCTCTCCGCGTTCCCAGAGCGCCAGTGACTCCTCGAGCGTGGGGGCGCCCTGCTCGAGCTCGGCGACCACGCGCACGAGTTCGTCGCGGGCCTGCTCGAACGACAGGGTGGCGACGTCGGCGGCGGGGCCGGGGGTCGTCGCGGTCATGGCATCCATCCTAGGCGCGACCGGCGGGTGCCTCGGCGTCCGTCGCCGGGGCCTTGCGTGAGATGGCCGACGTTCCGTGCGGCACCACGTCGGGGGTCGCGCCGTCGGATCGGGCCGCGAGCGTGCCCTCCTCGAGGGTGAGGCGCAGGGCGGTTCCGGCGGGGGCGTGCGCGGCGTCGCGAAGGACCGACCCGTCGGGGAGCTGGGCGATCGCGTACCCACGGGCGAGGGTGGCGAGGGGCGAGAGCGCGCGCAGGCCGGCACCGAGCTCGCGCGTGCGGCGGCTCTCGCTCTCGAGCCGGCGGTCGACGATGTCGCGGCCGCGATGAGACAGCATCCACAGCTCTTGTGCGCGCGAGGTGAGCATCGTGTGCGGCGTGCGCAGCGAGGGGCGGGAGCGGATCTGCTCGAGCTGGGCGATGTCGTGCAGCACGCGCTGGGTCAGGCGCCCGGTCAGACGCGCGCGCAATTGGGCGACCATCGCCCGCTGCTCGGCGACGTCGGGCACCACGCGCTTCGCGGCGTCGGTGGGCGTCGAGGCGCGCACGTCGGCGACCTCGTCGAGCAGGGGGCGGTCGTTCTCGTGTCCGATCGCGCTGACGATCGGGGTGGATGCCGCGGCCACGGCCCGCACGAGACGTTCGTCGCTGAAGCCGAGCAGCGTCTGCGGGTCGCCACCGCCGCGGGCGATGATGATGACGTCCACTTCGGGGTCGGCATCCAATACCCTCAGCGCCGCGAGGGTCTCGGGGACGCAGCGGTCGCCCTGAACGGCGGCGTAGGTCGTGCGGAAGTTCACCCGCGGCCACCGCAGCTCGGCGTTGCGGTGCACATCTTTCTCGGCATCCGAGTTCTCGCCCGTGATGAGACCGATGCAGTGCGGGAGGAACGGCAGCTTCTTCTTGCGGACCGGGTCGAACAGTCCCTCCGACCGCAGTTGCATGCGCAGGCGCTCGAGGCGTTCGAGCTGCTCGCCGAGGCCGACATGGCGCATCGCCGAGACGGCGAACGAGAAGTCGCCGGTGCGGGGGAAATAGTCGGCCTTGACGCACGCGACGACGTGGTCGCCGACCTTGAGGTCTCTCGGCAGCCGGTTGAGGGTGCTCGACCAGATGCGAAAGGCCACGGTCGATTCGGTGCCCAGATCTTTCAGGCGACCGAACACGTTCCCTCCGCGTCGGTTGAACGAGGTGATCTCGCCCTCGACCCACACCGAGCCCCACCGCTCGATGAAGCCGCGGATGGTGTCGTTCAGCCGTGACACCGACGTCGGAGCGTCGGTGCGCGAATCGCGGGGGTGTACGGAGTCGGCGGGGGGCGCCTCACCGGTCACCGTCTCGGGCTGGAACGAAGTCATGGGCTCCCTCGGGGCTGGGTTCGGCCGGTGTCCAGGGGCGCCCCGGTAGAATCGAGGGGTGAGCTCACCTGTCGTGCACCTGCCCGTTCCCCGTATCCCGGGTCGACGCGGGCGGCTCCAGGATATCCCCGTGCAGGGCAAGAAGAAGGTGCTGCTGGCGGCACCCCGCGGCTACTGCGCCGGCGTCGACCGTGCCGTCATCGCCGTCGAGAAGGCCCTCGAGCGCTACGGCGCGCCGGTCTACGTGCGCAAGCAGATCGTGCACAACATCCACGTGGTGACCGAGCTCGAGAAGAAGGGGGCGATCTTCGTCGACGAGGTCGACGAGGTCCCCACCGGGGCCCACGTCGTCTTCAGCGCGCACGGCGTGTCGCCGGCGGTCGTGTCCGCGGCATCCGACCGGGGCCTGCAGGCGATCGACGCGACCTGCCCCCTCGTCACGAAGGTGCACCGCGAAGCCGTGCGTTTCGCGCGCGACGACTTCGAGATCCTGCTGATCGGCCACGAGGGTCACGAAGAGGTCGAGGGCACCGCCGGCGAGGCGCCGGAGCACGTGACCGTCGTCAACTCACCCGATCACGCCGACACGATCGAGGTGCGCGACCCGTCGAAGGTCGTGTGGCTGTCGCAGACCACCCTCTCGGTCGACGAGACGATGGAGACGGTGCGGCGCCTGCGCGAACGCTTCCCCCAGTTGCAGGACCCGCCCTCCGACGACATCTGCTACGCCACCCAGAACCGCCAGGTCGCGATCAAGAAGGTCGCCGTCGGCGCCGATCTCGTGATCGTCGTGGGCTCTGCCAACTCCTCCAACAGCGTGCGCCTGGTCGAGGTGGCCCTCGAGCACGGCGCGAAGGCCGCGTACCGCGTCGACTACGTCGACGAGGTGCAGCAGGAGTGGCTCGAGGGCGTCGAGACGGTCGGCGTCACCAGTGGTGCCTCGGTGCCGGAGGTGCTCGTCAGCGAGGTGCTCGAAGAGCTGGCCGGTGCCGGCTACCGCGACGTCGAAGAGGTGCGCACCGCCGAGGAAGATCTGATCTTCTCGCTTCCGAAGGAGCTGCGTCAGGATGCCAGCGGCAAGCGCGACAGCCGCGCTCTCGGCGGGCGGGGCCGCGCATGAGCGACGCCGAGCAGCGTGCTGCGGCGCCGGCGAGCGACACGGGCGACGTCGATGAGCGTCCCCGTCCGCAGTTCGGTGAGTACGCCACGCCCGAGGAGCAGCGCGCCCGCATCCAGCGCCCCGCGGTGACCGAAGCGCTCGATGCCGGCGTCGCCCCGCAGCCCGAGCCTGTCGTTCCCGCCGCGGCACCGGTTTCGGCCCCGACTTCAGGGCCGGGCGGGCTCCGTGGGCCGCTGTGGGACCGAGTCCTCGCGGGCGGTCTACTGGCCTACGGGCTCGTGTCGACCGTGTCGACCATCGTGCAGTTGCTCGACTTCCCCGCCTATGCGGAGTCTGCGGCGAAGGTGCTCGGCGTCGACGCGAGCTTCACCAACCTGTCGGCCGGGTACCTCTGGGGAGCCGCGGCCGCGTTCGTGTACGGCATCGGGTGGCTGCTCACCGCGGTGCTCACGTGGCGGCGCCTGAAGCGCGGTCGTATCGCCTTCTGGATCCCTCTCGTCGGCTTCGTCGCCACGGTACTCGTGGCGGGCGCGTGCGTGACTGCCGCCCTGCTCGGCGATCAGCAGTTCATGAACGCGCTCGTCGGCAGCGTCCCGAACTGAACCGCGAGCCGCGGCATCCCGTGTTCCCCGCAGACGAGGAAGAAGGGATGCCGCGGTGAGAGACGATCACGCGCAGCTGACGGCGCTGTACGACGCGCACGCCGTCCCCGTCTGGCGGTACGTGGTCAGTCTCACGGGCGATCACGCCGGTGCTGACGACGTCGTGCAGGAGACCCTGCTGCGCGCGTGGCGGACACCGCGGGTGATGAGCGATGAGCCCGCATCGCTGCGGTCGTGGATGTACACCGTGGCCCGCAACATCGTCATCGACGAGGCGCGCAGCGCCCGCCGGCGGCACGAGCTCCCGGTCGACGAGCTGCCCGAACGGGTGCGCGACGACGACACGGATGCCAAGTTCGACGCGCTCCTCGTGGAAGAAGCGCTCGCGACCCTCACTCCCGACCATCGCGCCGTCATCGTCAGCGCCTACTACGGGGGGCGCAGCGTCGCGCAGGCCGCCGAAGAGCTCGGCATCCCGGCCGGCACGGTGAAGTCGCGTCTGCACTACGCGGTGCGAGCACTGCGGCTCGCGCTGCAGGAGAGAGGGGTGACCCGATGATCAGCGACCACGAACGGCTGTCGGTGTTGGACGGCGCCTACGTCCTCGGGGCGCTGGGCGCTGCCGACCGGGCAGAGTTCGAAGCCCATCTCGCCGTCTGCGCGCAGTGCCGTGCCGCCGTCGGCGAGCTCGCGCCGACCGCGGGGTTGTTGTCGCGCCTGTCGGCCGATCGGGCGCGGGCGGTGGGCACAGCGACCGGACCGGTGCCGCTCGCCGCGCCGGATGCCTCGTTGCGGGAACGCGTCGTCCGGGCGGCGCAGCGTCGCCGCGCGCGGCGGGCGACGATCTGGACGTTGGCGGCCTCGATCGCTCTCGTCGCGGTCGCCGTGCCCAGCGTGATCGTCGCCACGAACGCCACGTCGTCGTCGGGGTCCGTCTACGCGCTCGACGACGTCGCCGGAGCCCCGCTCGAGGCCTCGGTCAAGCTCACGTCGGTGCCGTGGGGGACACGCATCGACCTCGTGTGCGAGTACACCGGGCAGGTGCTCGATGCGCCCCCGGGGGGCTGGCCATACGCGCTGGCCATCACGGACGACTCCGGTTCGACGAGCGTGCTGTCGACCTGGCGCGCGGGCCCCGGCGCCACGACCGAACTCAGCGCGGGCACCGACCTCTCGGCATCCCGTATCGGCGCGGTCGAGATCCGCACGCTCGACGGTGATCGGGTCGTCATGCGGCGAGACTTCGCCGGGCCCTGATCGCGCGGTGCCGCGCGCATCGCCGATGACTGAACCCGCACGGCGAAGGGGTGAACGTCGGGCGGCGGGCACGCTCTAGCATCGTGTCATGCCTCGTCTCGTCGCCGTCTGCGCCGTCCATTCTCTGCACCCCGATGCCGGCAGCGTCGGCGTGACCGCGATCGACAAGCGCGCGATCGACGGGGCGGTGCGCGTCGCCACGCTCGGTGTCCGCTCCGATGTCCAGGCCAGCCGCAAGCACCATGGCGGTCCCGACAAGGCCGTCTATGCGTACGCGGCGGAGGACGCCGCGTTCTGGGAGGGCGAGCTCGGCCGCGAGCTGCATGCGGGATGGTTCGGTGAGAACCTGCGCGTGGAGGGTCTCGACGTCAACGGCGCCCGCATCGGCGAGGTGTGGCGCATCGGCGAGACCGTCGAGCTCGAGGTCACGATGCCCCGCACGCCCTGCGCGACCTTCGCCCGGTGGGTGGGCGGCTCGGCCGCACGTGGCTGGGTGAAGAGGTTCTCCGACGAGGGTCGGCTCGGCGCCTACCTGCGCGTGCGGCGGGCGGGTGATGTGCGTGCCGGGGATGCCATCGAGGTGGTGTCGTCGCCCGAGGGCGCGCCGACGGTGCTCGAGGTGTACCGCGGCTGAGACCGTGTCGTGTCCTGGAGCGCCGGGGCATGGCATCCGGAAACGACGAACGCCCCGGCCGTGACCGGGGCGTTCGTGCGTGCGGGCTCGATCAGCCCTTCGAGTGACCGAAGGAGCCGAGCTGCTTGGTGGCCTCGACCACGCGGACGGCCATGGCCGACTCGGCGACCTTGCCCCAGGCGCGGGGGTCGTACAGCTTCTTGTTGCCGACCTCGCCGTCGACCTTCAGGACGCCGTCGTAGTTCGAGAACATGTAGCCCGCGATCGAGCGCGTGAAGGCGTACTGGGTGTCGGTGTCGATGTTCATCTTCACGACGCCGTTCGCGACCGCGAGAGCGATCTCCTCGTCGGTCGAGCCGCTGCCGCCGTGGAAGACGAGGTCGAGGGGCTTCGGGCCCGTGCCGAACTTCGCGGCGATGCCCTCCTGGATCTCACCGAGCAGTTCGGGGCGGAGCTTGACGCCACCGGGCTTGTACACGCCGTGCACGTTGCCGAAGGTGAGGGCCGAGATGTAGCGGCCGTTCTCGCCGAGGCCGAGGCGCTCGACGGCCTTCGAGACGTCGGCGACGGTCGTGTAGAGGGCGTCGTTGGAGCCCTCGTGCTGCACGCCGTCTTCTTCGCCGCCGACGACGCCGACCTCGATCTCGAGGATGGCGTTGATGTTCTTCAGGCGGGGGAGGAGCTCGGCCGCGATGTCGATGTTCTCGTCGAGGGGAACGGCCGAACCGTCCCACATGTGCGACTGGAAGATGGGGTTGCGGCCGGCCTTGACCTCTTCTTCGGAGGCCTCGAGCAGCGGCAGGACGAAGCCGGGCAGAGCGTCCTTGGGGCAGTGGTCGGTGTGCAGTGCCACCGTGATGGGGTAGTTCTTGGCGACCTCGGTGGCGTACTTGGCGAAGGCGAGCGCCCCGGTGGCGCGGGCCTTGACCGTCTGACCGGCGAAGTAGTCGGCGCCACCGGTGGTGACCTGCAGGATGCCGTCGGACCCGGCCTCCGTGAGGCCCTGGAGCACCGAGTTGATGGTCTGCGAGCTCGAGACGTTGATCGCGGGGTACGCGAAGCCGCCGGCCTTGGCGCGGTCGAGCATGTCGGCGTACTGCTCAGGGGAAGCGACGGGCATGGAGGTGCTCCTTGGTGTTGTCGGGACACCGTCAGCCTAGCGAAGGCGCCGGATCGTGACGGTGCCCTCCGTGCAGGAACATGGCACTTCTGTCGATTCGTTAAGAATGCCGATTCCTTCACGCCGCGATCGGTGAAATCCGGCGGTTGTCACCGCGAGGCTGGATACAGTGGGCCTCATGGTGAGCCTGACTGCCGACATGAGCCCTTTGCACCCCGACCGCAACCTGGCTCTGGAGTTGGTGAGGGCGACAGAGGCGGCGGCCATCCGCGCCGTCCCCTTCATCGGACGCGGCGCGAAGGAGGCCGCCGACGGCGCCGCGGTCGACGCGATGCGGGCATTCTTCAGCACGGTCGCCTTCGACGGCACGATCGTGATCGGCGAGGGCGAGAAGGACAACGCCCCCATGCTTTACAACGGCGAGCGTGTGGGCAGCGGACGCGGCCCCCGCTGCGACGTGGCGGTCGATCCGATCGACGGCACCTCGCTGACCGCCGCCGGACGCCAGAACGCGCTGTCGGTGATCGCGGTCTCCGACCACGGATCGATGCTCGACGCGTCGAGCGTGTTCTACATGGACAAACTCGTCACCGGCCCCGCGGGTGTCGGTGTCGTCGACATCCGCCTGCCCATCGGCGAGAACATCCGTCTGTTGGCGAAGGCGCTCGGCAAGCCCGTCGACGAGATCGTCGTGTCGGTGCTGAACCGCCCCCGCCACGAGCAGCTCATCGCCGACATCCGCGAGGCGGGCGCCGGGACCCGCCTGATGAGCGACGGCGATGTCGCCGGCGGCATCAACGCCGCCCGCCACAACGCGCGTACCGACATGTGCGTCGGTATCGGCGGCAGCCCCGAGGGCATTGTCACCGCGTGCGCGATCAAGGCGCTCGGCGGCCACATCCAGGGCGTACTGGCGCCTCGCACCGACGACGAGAAGCAGAAGGGCCTGGATGCCGGGCTGAAAGTCGACGGCGAGGTGTACGAGGCCGATGACCTGGTGAAGGGCAAGAACACGATCTTCGTGGCCACGGGCGTGACCGACGGTCAGCTCGTGCAGGGCGTTCGCCGCGAGGGGGATTTCCTCTACACCGAGAGCGTCGTGCTGCGCGGTGCGTCGGGCACGCTCCGCCGCATCTCGTCGGAGCACCTGACCTCGAAGTGGCTCTGACGCGCTAGGCCTCGCCGGCGCCGCCCGTGCCGGCTTGTGTGGATGCACCCGGCGTTTCGGGCAACGGGTGCGGCGCGGCGCGGCCGCGTGGCCCCGGGGTCACGGTGCGCGCCCCAGGGGTCGCGGAACGCGCTCCGTGGCGCAGGAGCGCCGTGTCCGGCGAGACGCACACCTACAGCCGGGCGTGTCGTGACGCAAGCGTGACCGGTCGAAACGGGGCTGTCTGGCAAAATGATCAGCGGTGTCAACGGCGACCCTGTGTTCTTCCGAGACCCGAAGGGGATCGTAAATGGCAGCTACGACCAATCAGACCGCGCCCCAGACGGGAGCACATGCGGTGATTGCTGATGCCCTCGACCCGGCCCGACGCCCCGACGTCCTCCTGCGCGTGCGTCGCGCCGAGGGCCACGAGGTCAGCGCGTGGTGGATGGTCGGTGCCTTCGTCGGTGTCTCGGCGGCTGTGGTCAGCCTGCTCAGCTGGGTTCCCGGCGGCTCTTGAGCCGTCGCTCCCGCTTCACGGACTCCCTTCCTCGATCCCCGCGCGGACGCGTACCTCTCCCAGATCGGCGCTGACGGGGAGCTCTTCGATCCCTTCGACGGCGCTGTCGGGAGGTGTTGATCGTTCGAGGTCCGCGTCGAGGAACTCCGGCGCGGCCCACCGTCGGGGCGTCGCTTCCAATGCCGCCGGTGCGGACACGGCATCGAGCTTGGTCTCGTCGATCCCGGGGAACTTCCGCGCCGTGACGAGGACGCGCGATTCGAGCGAACCCGCGAACTTGTTGTAGCTGTCGACCGTGCGTTCGAGGGCGCGGCGCAGGTCACCAGCGTGGCCGGCCAGCACCCCAACGCGCTCGTAGAGCTCGGTGCCGAGGGCGAAAAGCGTCCGCGCTTCGTCGGAGACGTCTTGCTGGGTCCAGGTGAAGGCGACGGTCTTGAGCACCGCCCACAGGTTGACGGGCGAGGCGAGAGCGACACGACGGGTGAAGGCATGGTCGAGCAGCGTGGGGTCTTCGTCGAGCGCGGACGCCATCAACGACTCGCTGGGCAGGAAGCAGATGACGAACTCCGGGCTCGCGGACAGGCCGGCCCAGTACGTCTTCTTCGCCAGAGCGTCGACGTGCACCCTCACGGCCTTCGCGTGTCGTGCGAGCAGTGACGCGCGGCGGGCGCCCTCATCGCCGTGCGCCGTCACCGCGATCGCGCTGGCCTGCAGGTAGGCGTCGAGGGGCACCTTGGCATCCACCGCGAGCGCCTTGCCCCCGGGGAGGCGGACGACCATGTCGGGCCGACCCGCGCCGGCGTCGGTGGTGATGGCTGATTGCAGGTCGAAGTCGACGTACCGCGTGAGACCCGCCGCCTCGACCACGCGGCGCAGCTGCGTCTCGCCCCAGACCCCGCGGGTGCTGCCGGAGCGCATGGCCGACGCCAGCGACTCGGTGGTGGCGCGCAGCGCCTCGTCGGCCTCGCGCGAAAGGCGCAGCTGCTCGCCGAGCGCCGAGTACTGTTCGACGCGGTCGCGCTCGAGGCCGTCGACCTTGCGCTGCATGGCGTCGAGCGTCTCGCGCACCGGGTCGAGCGCGCGCAGCACCGTCTGCTCCCGGCGCTCCCGCTCTTCGCGCGCGGCTTGGTCGGCTCGCGACTGGCCGACGAGCTCGCGGTAGAGGGTGACCTGGTGGTCGAGCTGTGCGCGCAGGGCCGCGCTGGTCGTCTCGGCGGCCGCCACCCGGGCTCCGATGTCGTTGCGCTCGACGGCGGCGCGCGCCGCCGCGCGCGACGAGCCGACGAACCAGCCGCCGGCGACGCCCAGCGCGAGGGCGAGCATCACGAGTACAAGAGCGATGGCATCCATGGGGTCAGCATGCACCAGACCTCCGACATCGGCGGAACGCCGGGCCGCGCGGGGTCAGGCGACGGCGCGCGCGGCGGGCTCGACGGCGATCTGCGACACCCGCACGCCCAGGTGAGCGGCCAGTGCGTGGACGTCGTCGGCTCCGGCGCGGCGGGCGCAGTCGATCGTGATCTCCGCGCACGCGACCGCGTCGGCGAGGGCATCGTGGTGCGCGAACGGCGAACACCCCGCCTCGGCGGCGACGAGCGGCAGCCGGTACGAGTCGAGGGTGTACGTCTTGCGCGACATCTGCACGCTGCAGAGGTACCGGTAGGGCGGGCACTCGTCGCCCGTGGCGGCGCAGGCGCGGCGCAGCACCGACATATCGAAACCGGCGTTGTGGGCGACCAGGACGTCGGTGCCGGCGAACGCGGTGAGGCGGGAGAGTTGCGCGCTCCAGTCCGGCGCGTTCGCGACGTCGCCGGGCTGAATGCCGTGGATGCCGACGTTGATCGGCGCGAAGTGGTCGTGTCCGGTCGGCGGTTTGATGAGCCAGGCCGCCGTGGCGACGACCCGCCCGTCGCGGACTCGCGCGAGACCGACCGCACAGGCAGACGCGCCGCTGGAGTTCGCCGTCTCGAAGTCGATCGCGGTGAAGTCCAGGGCCACGTCTCCACCTTCAACGCGCGGGGTCACGGCGCAGGGGAGGCGCGCCGGGAACCGGCGGGGTCGGCGGTCGGGACCGAGAGGTGGGGCAGGGCCGTCGTGCGGAGTTCGCGCCCGACACGCGGGAGCGGTCGGACGACCAACGGCGTGTTGCGGGCGAAGTCCGCGGGACGGCGCAGCTCCGCCGGGACGGCGCAGCTCCGCCGGGCCGGCGAGCACCGGATGGCCCTCAGGCGGGCGGTGTCGGAGGGGCGGCGTAGGGTCGTGGTCATGACCGATCGCGACAAGTCGATGTCGTTCGGCCGGGCGGCCGCCGCGTACGAGTCCGGCCGACCGGGGTATCCCATCGACTCCGTGGCCTGGCTGCTCGAGCCGATACGCGAACCCGGCCGTGCACTGCGCGTCGCCGACGTGGGTGCCGGAACGGGCAAGCTCACACGCGCCGTCGTCGAACTCGGTGCCGACGTCGTCGCGGTCGACCCGGATGCCGACATGCTCGCGACTCTGCGCGAGAACGTTCGGGGCGTGCCGACCTTCGTCGGCACGGCCGAGGCGCTGCCGCTGCCGGATTCAGGCCTCGACGCCGTCGTGATGGGGCAGTCATGGCACTGGGTGGATCCCGAGGCCGGATCGCTCGAGATCGGCCGTGTCCTGCGCAGCGGAGGCACGCTGGGGCTCATCTGGAACATCCGCGACGACAGCGTGGGCTGGGTACGCCGGCTGACCGCGGCGATGGGCGGCTCCAACGCCGAGGTTCTGCTCGCCACAAGGGGGCCGCGCGTCTCGTCGCCGTTCGGTGACCTGGAGCACCGTGTCTGGCGGTGGGATCGTCTCCTCACCCTCTCGCAACTACGCGACCTCGTCTTCTCGCGCAGCGACGTCATCGTGGCGAGCCCCGAGAAACGCGCGCGCATCGATGCCGAGGTCGACGGGGTCGTGGCATCCGTTCCCGGTCTCGCCGAGGGCGGCACGGCCGCCTTGCCGTACGTCACGCACGCCTTCCGCGCGCGCCGGCCCTGATCCCGCCGGACCGCGCAGGGTCAGGGCAGCCCCGCGGCGGCTGATTCGCCGCGCCTCGTCGGGTGAGAACAGGGGATCGCTCGAGAACAGGCCGATACCCCGCGTGGGCGACCTGTTCCCACGCGATCCCCTGTTCCCGTGACGGCGACGCGCGCCGTCGCCGACGTGGAGGCCGTCGGGCGGCCGGCGGCCGGGTAACCTGGACTCCCGTGGCTCTTACCATCGGAATCGTCGGCCTTCCCAACGTCGGAAAGTCGACCCTCTTCAACGCCCTGACCAAGAACTCGGTGCTCGCCGCGAACTACCCGTTCGCCACCATCGAGCCCAACGTCGGGGTCGTGAACCTGCCCGATGTGCGCCTGCAGCAGCTCGCCGACGTGTTCGGCAGCGAGCGTCTCGTGCCCGCCGCGGTGTCGTTCGTCGACATCGCCGGCATCGTGCGCGGCGCCAGCGAGGGCGAGGGGCTCGGCAACCAGTTCCTCGCGAACATCCGTGAGGCGGATGCCATCGCCCAGGTCGTCCGCGGATTCGCCGACGTCGACGTGGTCCACGTCGACGGTCAGGTGAACCCCGCGAGCGACATGGAGACCATCAACGCCGAGCTGCAGCTTGCCGACCTTCAGACGCTGGAGAAGGCGATCACGCGTTACGAGAAAGAGGTCAAGGGCAAGAAGCTCGACCCCTCGGTGCTCGATGCCGCCAAGGCCGCGCAGGATGCCCTGCAGCGTGGCGTGCTGCTCTCGGCATCCGGTCTCGACCTCGCCCCCATTCGCGAGCTGGGTCTGCTGACCGCGAAGCCCTTCATCTTCGTCTTCAACGTCGACGAGGCCGTGCTCACGGATCAGGCGCGCAAAGACGAGCTGTCGGCGCTGGTCGCGCCCGCGAAGGCAGTGTTCCTGGATGCCAAGATCGAGTCCGAACTGATCGACCTCGACCCCGAGGATGCCGCCGAGCTGCTGGCCTCCACCGGTCAGGACGAGTCGGGCCTTGACCAGCTCGCCCGCATCGGCTTCGACACTCTGGGGCTGCAGACCTACCTCACGGCCGGTCCCAAGGAAGCGCGCGCCTGGACGATCCCGAAGGGCGCCAAGGCCCCGCAGGCGGCCGGCGTCATCCACACCGACTTCGAGAAGGGCTTCATCAAGGCCGAGGTCATCTCGTTCGCCGATCTTCTCGAGCTCGGCTCGGTCGCCGAGGCTCGCGCGAAGGGCAAGGCGCGCCTCGAGGGCAAGGACTACGTCATGCAGGACGGCGACGTGGTGGAGTTCCGCTTCAACAACTGACGCGTGACGGGGAGCCCACGCGCGTCAGCGCTGCGGTTTTACGCCGGACTAGTATCGCTGCATGATTCGCCGCAACCGCGCGTCGTTGAGCATCCGCTCCGACGCCTACTCGGTCGCGGAGATCACGGCGATGCTCGGAATCGAGCCCGATGAGTCGGGTGACATCGGGACTCTGACTCGCGCGGGGCGTGCGGGCCGCGACGTGGCGCCCGCGCGGCTGCGGCACCAGCGCACGTTCTGGTCGATCACCGAGAAGGACGACGGTGAATCGCGCGACGACGAAACCGGGTTCGCTGCGTTGCGCAGGCTGGTGAACCGGGTGGCCCCGAACGCGCAGGCACTCGCCGATATCAGGGAGAGCGGGGAGACGGTTCTGTGGTGGTCGGGTGACTCCGACAGCGTGCAGGGCGGCTTCGTGCTGGAGGCCGATCTCATCGTCGACGTGAGCAGGCTCGGGTGCCATGTGTATGGAACCGCGTACTTAGACGACGGCGAGGCGGATGGATCGCGAGCGGATCAATGAACCACAGACCCAGCGGTCCTCGACTCACCTGTTTCCCGCGGCGAGTCGACGACATCACCCGCAGGGCGCGGGCCAGCTAGGAGGAGTGGTACATCAGCGGGATGAGCAGCAGGAATCCCCCGGAGATCGCGGCCGAAGCCACCGCCGAGACCGTGCCGCACATGGTCATCGATGCGAAGAACCGCCAGCCGAACTTCGTTCCCTTGACGCCCATCGCGGCGTAGGAGAGAGAGACGAACACGGCAATGGCGATCACGGAGATCGGCAGTACCGGCGCCGCGCGGAACGCAGGGATCTCCGGGAACAGCAACACGAGCCAGATCATTGATGTGCCGGCCGTCGTCGCCGCATAAGCCGACATGGCGATCCAGAAGATATTGAAAGCGACGAGGTTCGTCAGCCACCGCCACCGTTCACGCACCACGATCAGCTCGTGCCCTCGCGTCGTAGCGGGCTCTCCTTCGCCGGCCATCGACGAGTTTCCGTCCTCATCGATGCCGGGCAGCGCCGCGGTCGACAAGGCGACAGCTCGAGCCACGGCCTCGCGGTGCTCAAGCTCGGCATCGTCGATACGCGTCACGCCACCCTCCCATACGAAGTCGCAGGTGGGCTCGGCGCATCTGGTGAGAAGCAGACTCATGACTCCTAGCGTGCACCGCATCGGGTGACGCACACTCCGACAGCTACGAGGATGAAGGATCAGGGTGAACCGGGTCAGCGCAGCGTAGACGCCGTCTGATGCTCCTTTTCACGTCTAGCTGCGATGCGCCGAGCGATGAACCACAGAGCCGCACCCCCTCCCGGGACGAAGACAATCAGGACAAACCAACCGAGGTTCGTCACGAAGTGAGACGTTCTGTACCGCGTCAGCGAAGTGAGCGCGACGAGCGTCAACGCCGCGACGGTGAGGCAAAGAACAGCCAGACCGAAGTCCATGGCGGACCGCAGCAGAGGATTGGTCACGTGCTCAGGGTAGGCGTGGCCTCAGCTCCTTCACGAGCCCCGCGGGGACCTCACATCAGGCACCCGCGCCCAGGTCACGCCTGGCCCTCGTCCGGCTCGCCCGCTGAAGTCGGGTCCTGGCGGAAGAAGACTCGAGCGAGCAGCGCGGCTCCGCCGAGTACGCAGAGCCAGGCAACTCCCCAGGCAGCAAAGCCGAGCAGCGGGTTCGGATCGATCCACGCTTGAACGGCGCTGGTCCCCTTCAGGAGCATCCAGGCGAGGAAGACCCCAACGAGAAGGATGCCGCTGACAGCGCCTCGGAGCTTCTTTGCCATGCCCTCGAGGCTACCGCTGCGCGCTCGTGTGCTCGACCTCCGTCAACCCGCTGCGCGGCGTCCACCGCCATCGCGTCCCCAGCCCGTCGTTGTACTCGAGCTGGACGATGGAGCGATCGCTCGCGACGGTGAATGGGTCGAGAACGTCGTCGGGGCGCACGGGAAGCGGAATGCGCTCCCACCGCGGCTGGCCCATCTTGAAGCCCTGCTCGACGAAGAACTTCCCCGGCGGGAGGATGTTCATGTGGACGACATGCGTCGTGCCCTTCCAACCGGCGACCGTCACGTCGACGTCGTGGAAGACCGCGGATGTCGGACTCTGGTTCGAGATGACGACGACGTAGCGGCGGTCCGCCTCTTCTCGATCCGCCGCCCACCACGCGGCCACGCTTCCCGCGAGGGCGCGTCGCTCCCTGTTGCGGTCGAGCTCGTCGCGCGCTCGCTCACGAGCCTCAGTGGCCGCCGAGGCGTCTTTCGCATCGAGCCGGGTCTGCTCCGCGGTCTTGTTCGCAGCGAGCGCATGACGAAGGGCGAAGATGCTGAGGCCTGCACCGAGCGCCGCCGCGATCGCAGCGACCCAGTCGGCCAGTGTTCCCCATTCGAGGTCGATGATGTTCACAGCTCGACGCTAAGCGTGCCGTCCGGCGGGTCAGAGGCACAGCTCGTGCATATCGCTCGTCCCGCGGCGGAAATCATCCGTCTGCGCGATCGTTCAGGCGAAGCGGTCGGCGCTCAACCCAACTCGCCCGGATGCGTCAGCCGCCACCACAGCGTCGGCTGCTCGATGGCACCCGAGATCTGGACGTCGGAGGCCACCGTGTTCGGGCCGGCGGTCCAGGTGACCGTGCCGACCCGCTCGCCGTCGGCGTAGCTTTTGGGTGTGATCGTGTCGAGCGAGACGGTCACCGGTGTGTCCGACCAGGTGCGCAGCGACGCGCCGCGCGCGAGCACGACCGTCGCCGTTGATCCCCACGCCGTGGTGATGGTGCCGATCTCATCTCCGAGATCTCCGACCCGGAGGTCGTGGAATCCGTCCTGAATGCTCTGCAGCAGTGCGATGACATCCTGATCGGTGCTGTCGTGGGTCGCGCCGCCCATCCGTACGCCGACGACCTGCAGCGGCGAGCCGATTCCGATGTCGAGTCTCGAGGTGAACAGCAGGTTGAACATGCCGTCGCCGAGGTTGCCGGTCTTGAGCCCCGTGACGCCGAGCGTGCCGAGCAGGTCGTTGGTGTTCGTGACGGTGCCGGGGCCTGCCGCGCTGAAGGACCGGGTGGCGGCGATCGCGGCGATCACGGGGTTGGCCGCGGCGATACGCCCCAGGGCGACGAGATCGCTGGGCGTGCTGGTGTTGCGCTCGTCGACGCCCGTGGCATCCACGACCCGGGTGTTCTGGAGCCCGTTCGCGCTCAGCCACGACCGTGCCGCCTGCACGTATGCGCTCTCGGAGCCGAAGCCCCACCGCGCGAGGGCCACGGCGTAGTTGCTCGCCGAGGGGAGGAGCATGGTCGCCATCGCGTCGTGCTGCGACATCGACGATCCGTCGGGCATGCGGGCGATCGTGACGCCGCGCACGTAGAACTGGTCGTACAGATCGGTATCGGCCTTGGTGAACGAGATCGTCGGGCCGGGGTCGTTCGGCCCGGTGAGGGGGTGAGCATCGAGCACGACGAGGGCCGTGATGAGCTTGGTCACGCTCGCGAGCGGGCGCGGCTCGTCGCCGCCCGACGACGCGAAGGTCCCCGCGGCGTCGGGGCCGAGGTACGCCTCGCCGCCCGCCACGCTCACGAGCATCGACCCCTCGGTCGGAAGGACGATATCGGCGGGTGCTCCTGCGGCGACGGCGGGGGGCTTCGACGTCACCGTCGGCGGGGCGAGCGTGGCCGAGGACGCCCACCAGACGTACCCGCCGCCCCCGGCGAGCACTACGAGGACGACGATGAGGAAGGCCAGCAGCGCGGCGCGGGCTCCGCGCCCGTCGCGGCGTTCCGGGCCCGGGGAGCCGTCGAGCAGGTCGGCGAAGTCCGCCAGCGCGTTCGGGGTCTGCGGCGCGTTCATACGATGAAGCGGATGGTCGATGTCGGGCGAGGCAGCACGGTTCGAACCTAACCAACGGCTGTTGCTCATGGGGGAGCGGATTTCAAGCCCCCTCGCGGTCACGGGCGTGCGACCTAGCGTGTTGAACGACGGGAATTCCCCGCATTTCTCACGGGAGGAGCCGACATGGGACTCGACGACAAGATCAAGAACGCCGCAGAAGACATCAGCGGCAAGGCCAAGGAAGCCTTCGGCAAGGCCACCGACAACGAGCGGCTCGAGGCCGAGGGCGACGCCGACCAGAGCAAGGCCAACATCAAGCAGGCCGGCGAGAACGTCAAAGACGCGTTCAAGTAAGCGGTCCTGCGCGAATGCCCCGGTTTCTCACGAACCGGGGCATTCGTCTTTTCGGACGACCTTGTCGCGAGGACCGTGGATGCCGGCACCTCCCCGCCGCACCGGGATAATGGCGGCATGACCGATGTCGTTCCCACCGAGACTCCCACCCTCGTCTCGGGCACCCCCGTCGTCCTGCGTGCCCACGGCTACGAGGCCGCGATCGCCAGCGTCGGGGCGTCACTGCGCTCCCTGACTTTCGAGGGTCGTGACCTCGTCGTCCCCTTCGCGGCCGACGAACTGCGCCCCGCCTACTGCGGTACGACGCTCGCGCCGTGGCCGAACCGCATCGTCGATGGCATCCACCGCTTCGACGGGGCGGAGCACCAGCTGCCCCTCACCGAGCCCGACCGTGGTCACGCGCTGCACGGTCTGCTCTCGTGGACGGACTGGAACGTGCTCGACGCCTCCGACGAGGCGGTCACGCTCACCGCGACCGTGCCCGCGCAGGCCGGGTACCCGTGGTGGCTCGTGGTCTCGACCACCTACCGTCTCGACGCCGCGGGCCTCACGCAGACCGTCCGGGCGACGAACCTGTCCGACACGCCGGCCCCGTGGGGCACAGGCCCCCACCCGTACCTCATCGCTGGTCCGGCGACGCTGGACGAGTGGAGCCTCGTGCTCCCGGCCGACACCGTGCTCGAAGTGACGCCGGATCGGCTGTCGCCGGTGGCACTGGCATCCGTCGCCGTCGACGCCGCGCGTTTCGACTTCCGCGACGAGCGCGTGCTGGGCGCCGTCGAGATCGACCACGCCTACACGGGACTGATTCGGGATGCCGACGGGCGGGCGACCGTCGTCGTCACCGATCCGTCGGGCACCGGAGTCGCCATGAGTTGGGCGGGGGAGTGCCCGTGGGTGCAGATCCACACCGCCGACCTGCCGAGCGGTCCGGGAACTCCCGGACACCGTGCGGGCCTCGCGGTGGAGCCGATGACCTGCGCGCCGGATGCGTTCAACGACGACGCCTACGACTTCGACACCGGCGTCGTCTCCCTCGATCCCGGCGCCTCGCACGAGGCCGGCTGGACCATCTCGGCGCGCTGAGCCGCAGACAGAACCGCCCCGGAGCGATCCGGGGCGGTTCTGTCGTTTCCTCCGTCAGACGACCTGCGCTCCGCACATGCCGCAGTCGCCGCCCGCCGAGACCTCGACGAAGCAGTCGGGGCACATGGTGCGCACGGGGCGGTCGGTGATCGGGGTGGGCTTCGGGCCGGTCGTGCGCCGCTCGGCGCGCGGCGCCGCGGCGCGGGCACGCTTCAGCTCGACCGGGGCAGGCGGCGGGGGAGCGGCGGCCGGCTTGTGGGCCTCGCAGTAGAAGCGCACGAACCCGCCGTGGTGCTTCGGGTGACGGTGCTTGACGGCCCAGAGCTCGGTGCGCTCGTACAGGGGGCCGTCGGTGCCGCAGGCGACGCAGCGGGTGGCTTCGCCGGGCACCACGTCGGCGACGAGGACGGGAACGTCGAAGCGGATGGCATCCCGCCAGTCCTGCGACGAAACGATCTTCATGGGGGACCCTTCTTCGGCGGTTCGGGCCGCCTCACCCTCAACGGTACGCTCCTCCTCACCCGTCGGGGAACGTCATCGGTACACAGAGGGGTGGACAGTGCCCGCGGGGCTCCGGATAGGTTGGAGAGGATTCCCCCGCGCCGGTCACCGGTGCCCGTCGAAGGAGAAGTATGGAACTCGCCGCATTGGGAGCCATCGGGGTGATCGCCGCGATCGTGGTGGTCGTCGCGATCGTCGTCATCCTCGTCATCGCCCTCGTGATCCGCGGGTGGTACCGCGTCGCCAAGGCCGACGAAGCCCTGGTCATCGTCGGTAAGCGCCAGAAGAGCGCCACCGGGGAGTCCTCGCGCATCACCGTCATCACCGGCGGGGGCGCCATCGTCAACCCGCTCACCCAGCGCGGTGAGATGATCTCGCTGCGCGCGCGGCAGATCAAGATGGAGCCGACCGCGCAGTCGTCGAACGGCGTCACCGTCAACGTCAGCGGCGTGGCCCTGGTGAAGATCGGCTCCGACCCCGAGTCGGTGCGCCGGGCGGCCGAGCGCTTCGCATCGCAGGACAAGGCGATCGAGCAGTTCACGACCGAGCAGCTCGAGGGCGCCCTGCGCGGTGTCGTCGCGACGCTCACGGTCGAGGAGCTCATGCGCGACCGGCAGCGCCTGTCGGACCAGATCGCCGAAGGCATCAAGGGCGATCTGTCGTCGCAGGGCCTGATCCTCGACTCGTTCCAGATCCAGGGGGTCACCGACGGCAACGGGTACATCGCGGCACTGGGGGCCACCGAGGTCGAGCGCGTCAAGCGTGAGGCCGAGGTCGCTCGCATCAACGCCGTGCGCGAGATCCGCGCGCGCCAGATCGCGACCGACGAGGCCAACCTCATCGAGCAGACCGCACTCGACAAGAACAGTGCTGCGGCCAAGGCCGAGGTCGGCCGCGCGAACGCCGAGGCCGAGCAGGCCGAGGCCCTGGCCCGGGCGGAGCGTCGCCAGGCGGTGCTCGAACAGGAGGCGCAGAACACGCAAGCGCGCCTGGAGTCCGAGGTCAATCGCGTCGCCGATGCCGACCTGTATCAGCGGCAGAAAGATGCCGACGCCGAGTCGTACGCGCAGATCAAGGCCGCGCAGGCCCGCGCCCAGATCGCCGAGCAAGAGGCAGCGGCGGTGCGCGTGCGCGCGGAGGCCGATGCGCAGGCCGTGCGCCTGGCCGGCCAGGCGCGCGCCGAGGCGATCCGTGCCGAGGCCGAGGCCCTGTCGCACAACCAGGAAGCCCTGCTGGCCCAGCGTGCTCTCGAGGCGCTCGTGCCGATGATGGCGGAGTTCGCCAAAGGGTACGACCGTGTCGGCAACGTCACGGTGCTGGGCGGCGAGGGGGCCAGCGGCCATCTCGCGGCGGAGTCGGCCACCGGCCTGCGCTCGTCGTTCGAGGCCGTGCGGGCGGCGACCGGCATCGACCTGGCGCAGATCATCCAGGGACGCGCCGTAGCCGATGCCTTCGCCGAGGCGTCGCGGCGCCCGGCCGAGGCGGCGCCGGCGCCCCAGCCGACGGGGCCCGGCACCGAGCCCGAGGTCTGATCGCCGAGATCGGTCATGCCCGAAGCCCCCGAGGTCGAGGCGCTCGCACATTTCCTGCGTGAACGCCTCACCGGTCACGCCGTCACCCGCGTCGAGCTGATCGAGGCGCGCGCGCTCAAGACGCGAGCGCGGCCGCTCGATGAGATCGTCGGTCGCGCGGTCACCGGGGTGACGCGCCACGGCAAGCACATCGACGTCGACCTCGCCGGCGTGCATCTCGGCATCGGCTTCGGCCGGGCGGGGTGGGCGACGTGGCAGGCCACCGGGGGTGGGAGCGAGGAGGGCGGGAGCGGTGAGATCGCCGCCGGTGCTGCCGTGATCGCGCGGATCGCGTTCGATATCGGCATCCTGGGCATCACTGACGCGGCGGACTGGCTGTCGGTCCAGCTCCACGTGGTCGACGCACCCGATGATGTTCCCGCTGTGGCCAAACTGGGTCCGGATGCCGCTGACCCCGCGTACTCGCGCGACATGTTGAGCGCTGCGCTGGGAAAACGGCGGAAGCAGCTGAAGGCGCTGCTGCAGGAGCAGGAGACCCTGGCCGGGATCGGCAACGCGTACTCGGACGAGATCCTGTATGCGGCCAGACTGTCGCCCGTCGCGCACGCCGCGGCGCTGAGCGAAGACGACATCACTCGGCTCTACCTCGCGCTGCACGACACTCTCGGTGCGGCCGTGATCGCGCGGCGCGGAGTGCCGATCGCCGACCAGAAGGCCGCGAAGGTCGCCTCGATGCGCGTGCACGGGCGCACAGGGGAGCCCTGCCCCGACGGCCAGGGTGTGATCGAGGACATCCCCGGCACGAAGGGCGGTGGGCAGTGGTGCCCGTCGTGCCAGACCCTTCCCGAGGGGGCGTGAGAGGCGGCGGCGAGCGGTGTCGGCCTCGCGTTGCGGGTGTGATGCGAGCCCACGTCTGCGGCGACGGGGATTCTGCGCGCAGGACATGCGCCCGAGACGCGAACGACCCCGGACCGTGGTCCGGGGTCGTTCGCGCAGAGGGCCGATCAGGCGGTCTGACCCGCGTGCGCGCCCTCGGCGACCTCTTCGATGAGCTTGGCGTTGAAGGCCGGCAGGTCGTCGGGGTTACGGCTCGAGACGAGGCCCTGGTCGACGTGCACCTCTTCGTCGACCCAGGTCGCGCCGGCATTGCGCAGGTCGGTCTGCAGGGTCGGATAGCTCGTGAGGGTGCGGCCCGCGAGAACGTCGGCCTCGGTGAGGATCCACCCGCCGTGGCAGATGACGGCGACGGGCTTGTGCTGTGCGAAGAAGTCGCGCGTGAACGACACGGCATCCGAGACGATGCGGATCTCGTCGGCGTTCTGCACGCCGCCGGGAAGCACGAGAGCATCGAAGTCACCGGCGGACGCCGACGAGACGGGCAGGTCGACCTTCTGCTCGTGGCCCTTCTCTCCGGTGATGCTGCCCTCGCTCGGCGAGACCAGCACGGCTTCGGCGCCGGCGGAGGTGACGGCATCCCACGGGCTGGTGAGCTCGCTGTCCTCGAAGCCGTCGGTGAGCAGGAAGGCGATGCGCTTGCCGCTGAGATCGGTCATGGGTCGACTCTCTCTTTCTCGATCGGGGGTCGCTTTCACGCTAAGAAGCGGTGCGGAGCCGGGCATGGGGGTTGCGGATGCCGGTCGGCGGCGTTAGAGCGGACGCGGCGATGAATGATCCCGGCCACCCCGCTTGCCGGATCTGCCCCTGCGGCGAGCCGGACGCGTGTCCGCTCGCGGCGCCGCGGCCCCCGCGCGATAGCGCGGGCGTACGATAGAGGGATGTCCGGTGACACCACGTCTATGACGACGACCGCATCGAAGCCGCTGATCGCGTTGCTGAACGCTCCCACCGACGAGGGCGACGACGTTCGTCGCGACGCGTCTCAGTGCTGCGGCGGCGGTTCCTGCTCGCTCTGAGCCTCGGTCGGGCGCAGACCTCACGGGCAGGATGCCGTCATCCTCGCGTCGCGGGTCCGTTTCGCGCCCGTTCTCGTCGCCGTTGACCGCGGTCCCGTGGCCGAGATCATCGGCGCGGAGCGCCGACGGTGGCGTCAGTGCGCAGCCGGCGCCGATCTGTGCGGCTGATCGGCCGGCTTGCGGATGAAGATCGCCCCCACGATCAGTGGCACCGAGATGATCGCGGCGATGAGGAACGCGGTACGCGTGCCCGCGGCATCCGCTTCGAGCCCCGCGCCCGCGGCGGCCGAGGTCGAGGACATGACCGTCACCAGCAGGGCGATGCCGGCCGCGCCCGCCACCTGCTGCACCGTGCCGACGACGGCCGACCCGTGGGAGTACAAGCGCGGTTCGAGTGAGCCGAGCGATGCCGTGAACAGGGGCGTGAACGACAGGGCGAGGCCGATCATCATCACCGTCTGAACGACGATCAGCACGACGAACGACGTGTCGGTGCCGACGGTGGTGTAGTACCACAGCGTCGCGCTCACGATGATCGCGCCGGGAATGAGCAGCACCTGCGTGCCGAAGCGATCGTAGATACGGCCGATCACGGGGCCGGCGAGTCCCATGGCCAGCGAGCCGGGCAGCACCGCGAGGCCGATCTCGACCGGCGTCTTCTCCAGCACCGACTGCAGGTACAGCGGCAGCAGCGTGATGGCGCCGAAGAAGGCCAGCGACATGACTCCGAGCTGCGCCACCGACAGGGTGAAGTTCCCCGAGCGGAAGACGCGCAGGTCGAGCAGCGCGCTGTCGGTGCGCTGCAGTCGCAGCTGGCGCCAGACGAACGCGCCGAGTCCGATCACCCCGATCGCCAGGGACGCGACCAGTGTCGCCGTCGAGGCCGACACGGCAGCCCCGTCGCCGCCGTGGCCGCCGCCGATCTGGCTGAGACCGAAGACGAGGCCGCCGAACCCGAGCGCCGACATCACCACGGACGCCACGTCGATCGGGGCATCGCGCGTCTCGCCGAGATTGTGGATCCGACGCGCGCCCATGAACAGCGCCACGAGGGCGATCGGCAGCACGATGCCGAAGATCCAGTGCCAGCCGAGCGACTGCAGCACCAGGCCCGACATCGTCGGGCCGATCGCGGGGGCCAGCGCCATGACGATGCTGACGCGGCCCATCATGCGGCCACGATGCTGCGGCGGGACGATGGTCATGATCGTGGTCATGAGCAGCGGCAACATGATCGCGGTGCCCGAAGCCTGGATGACGCGCGCCACAACGAGCAATTCGAAGCCCGGTGCGAGGAAAGCCACGAGCGTACCCGCCGAGAACAGCGACATCGCGGCGACGAATACCTGACGAGTGGTGAACCGCTGCAGGAGGAAGCCGGTGATCGGGATCACGACGGCCATCGTCAGCATGAACGCCGTCGTCAGCCACTGCGCGGCGACCGCGGTGATCCCGAGGTCGTGGATGAGGAACGGGATCGCGACGTTCATCGTCGTCTCGTTCAGGATCGCCACGAAAGCGGCCGTGAGCAGCAGCCAGATGACGCGGCTCTGCTCGGAGGTGACTCCCGATGCGGTGGACGGGGGAGCGACGGGGGTGCCGGTGGCGGCCATGACGAGGTCCTATTCGTGCGGGGGGCTTCGTGGCGCCGGAGAGGCGACGGGCGTCGAGGGCAACGGCGGGAGCCGTCGAGGTATTCCGACCTCGGGAGAATCCGGGGGGAGGATATCGCCCCGAGTCTAGCGGCGGGGAGGGGCGAGCCGTGGGTGCGATCCGATGTCGGTGGACGGACGTAGGCTGGCCCGCATGAACCCGGGTGGAGTGGGCGGAAGCATGTTCCGCGGCGTCGACGCCGCCGAACAGCGCCGCCGCAACGCTCAAGCGCCCCGTGTCGAGAACCTCGGGCGCCGCGTCGTCGAGCTGTTCCAGCCGTATCGCGGGCAGATCGCGGTGACGGTGCTGCTGGTCATCGTGGGATCGGCGGTCGCCGTCGTCCCGCCCCTGCTCGTGCAGCGCATCTTCGACGATGCGCTGTTCCCGGTCGACGGGTCGGCCCCCGACCTGGGGCTGCTCGCGACGCTCGTGAGCGTGATGATCGGGTTGTTCCTGCTGTCGGCGGCGCTGAACGTCGGCCAGACGTGGCTCACCGCCACGGTCGGTAACCGGGTGACGGGCGATCTGCGCACGCGCCTGTTCGATCACCTGCAGTCGATGGAGCTCGGTTTCTTCACCCGCACGAAGACGGGCGTCATCCAATCGCGCCTGCAGAACGACGTGGGCGGCGTCTCGGGCGTACTCACCAACACGGTCACGAGCATCCTCGGCAACGCGGTGACGGTGATCGCCTCGCTCGTGGCCATGGTGCTCATCGACTGGCGAATGACACTCATCGCCGTCGCGCTCATGCCGTTCCTCATCTTCGTGCAACGCCGGGTGGGCCAGGTGCGGGCACGCATCGCGGGCGAGACGCAGGAGTCGCTGTCGGAGCTTTCCGCGATCACGCAAGAGACGCTGAGCGTGTCGGGCATCCTTTTGTCGAAGTCGTTCAACCGCCAGCGCACCGAGTCGGAGCGGTTCGACGCCGAGAACGACAACCAGGTGCGCCTGCAGGTGCGCCGGGCCATGAGCGGCCAGGGCTTCTTCGCCGTCGTGCAGGTGATCATGTCGAGCGTGCCCGCGCTGATCTACCTGGTGGCGGGCTACCTCATCGCGGGCGGAGCGGGAGCGATCACGGCCGGAACCATCGTCGCTTTCACGACCGTCCAGGCGCGCCTGCTCATGCCCTTGATGGGACTCATGCGTGTAGCGCTCGACGTGCAGACCTCGTCGGCGCTGTTCGCGCGCATCTTCGAGTACCTCGACCTGCGGCCCGCGATCGTCGACGCCCCCGACGCGATCGTCGTCGCAGCGGCACCCGGGCCCGTCGGGCGCGTCCAATTCCGCGACGTCGAGTTCCGTTACCCCGACGCCCCCGCGAATGCCCGGCCGACCCTGGACGGCGTTTCGTTCACCGTCGACCCGGGCCAGCACGTGGCTTTCGTCGGTCCGTCGGGAGCGGGCAAGACCACGATCCTGTACCTGACGCCGCGCATGTATGAGGCGACGGGTGGCACCGTGCTGTTCTCGGGGGCCGATGTGCGCACGCTCGAGCGCGCCTCGATCATCGACGAGATCGGCATCGTCTCGCAAGAGACCTACCTGTTCCACGCCACCGTGCGCGAGAACCTCCGCTATGCCCGGCCAGATGCCACCGACGACGAGATCGAGGCCGCGTGCCGCGCCGCGAACATCCACCACGTCATCGCGGGGTTCGAGGCCGGCTACGACACCGTGGTCGGCGAGCGCGGCTACCGACTCTCGGGCGGCGAGAAGCAGCGCATCGCGATCGCCCGTGTGCTGCTGAAAGACCCGCCCGTGCTGCTGCTCGACGAGGCGACGAGCGCTCTCGACACGGTGTCGGAACGCATCGTGCAAGAGGCGCTCGAGACCGCATCGCGGGGGCGCACGACCCTGTCGATCGCCCACCGTCTGTCGACGGTGATCGGTGCCGACCGCATCCACGTCGTCGACGCCGGGCGCATCGTCGAATCGGGCACGCACGCCGAACTGCTCGCCGCGGGCGGGCTCTACGCGAGCCTCGCCGCCGAGCAGCTCGCCGCGTCTTTCGTGCTCGCCGACGAAGAGCACGACACGGCCGGTCTCGCCCGCGTCGCCCTGCCGTCGCGTCGCGCCGACGAGGCGCCGGCGTAATCATCGCCCGCGCCCCCTCGCGCCGCCCCGGCATCGCCCTCCCGCACCGCCCCCGGCTTGCCCGCTGACTTCGGGGACATGCACGCTCCGGGGCCGGCGGGGCGATCATTCGGCCGAAGTCAGCGGGTGGGTTCGTGGGTGACTTGGGGGAAATGATCGGCGGGGGAGCGGCGGCGCGAACATGTTCCGGCAGTCACGAAGGACGGCGGGGAGAGCTCAGGCGCGGAGCGCGTCGAGGAACGCCTCGAGGGCGATGCGGTACGCCGGGTCGGGGTGCGTCCGGGCGATCCGAAGCAGCGGCGGCAGGTCCAACGTGCGGATGAGTGCGACGCGCTCCTCGACCGCCGCCGGAGCCCCGGCCGCCCGCAGAACCGCGATGCCCTCGCCGAGCGCTTCGAGGTAGTCGCGCAGCACCTCGATCTCACCCAACCGTTGGGTGATCGAGCCGCCGTCGCGCCGTTCACGCCACTCGACCACCACGTCGGGAACGACATCGAACGCCGCGGCCAGCGTGTACATCCGCTGAGCGAGCACCTGGTCCTCGTAGTAGCGGCCCTCGGGGAAGCGCAGGTCGTGAGCGTGCCAGAAGGCCGTGCGGCTCAGTTTGGACCACGCCACGATGTTCCCGGATACCGCGGGGTGCGCGCCCAGCGACGTCCGCTCGCGCGCCGGGTCGGTGGCCGCCGTGACCCACGGCTGCACCGGACCGGGACTGTAGTCGAGGCCCTCGGCATCCGGGCGCAGCCGTACGTACGCGCCCACCACGAAGTCGCTGGTCGTGCGATCGAGCGTGTCGGCCAGGCGCGTGAACGCGTCGGGTCGCAGGCGGTCGTCGGCATCGAGGAACGCCGTGTACGGCGTGTCGACGAGTGCCAGCCCGGTGTTGCGTGCCGCGCCGAGGCCGCGCTGCTCGTCGTGGCGGGCGAGACGGAAGCGGGGGTCGGCGGCCGCCGCGTCGGCGAAGATCGCCCGTGTGTCATCGGTCGACGCGTCGTCGACGAGGATCGCCGTCCAGGCCGTGTGGGTCTGCGCCCGCAGGGAGTCGAGGGCCTCGGCGGCGAAGGCCGAGACGTCGAAGCCGGGGACGATGACGGTGATCGCGGTGGAGCTCACCCGCGCGATCCTACGGCCCGTACGGCCTCCGCGAGCGCGTCGGCGACGGGATCGAGGCTCTGCGACAACCCGTGCGGCAGGGTGAACCGCACGGCCGTGCGCGCGTCGTCGTGCGCGATGCCGACGGCCAGCAGCACGTGCGAGGCTTCGTCGCTGCCCGCGGCGCACGCCGACCCGCTCGACGACACGATCCCGCGCCGTTCGAGCTCGAGCAGCACGGTCTCGCCGTTGGTGCCCGGGAACACGAAGCTCGCCGTGCCGGGGAGACGCCGGTGGGGGTGACCGGTGACCCGGGCCTCGGGCAGGAGCGCGAGCACACGGGCGGTGAAGGCCTCACGGATCGCGGCGACCCGCGTGGCCTCGCCCGCGCGCTCGTGCTCGGCGAGTTCGAGCGCGCGGGCGATGGCCACCGCTCCCGCGACGTCGGGCGTGCCCGATCGGCGCCCGCGCTGCTGCCCGCCCCCGTGCAGCAGCGGTTCGAACGGCAGGCGCCCCCGCAGGGCGAGGATGCCGGTACCTTTCGGCGCGCCGATCTTGTGGCCGGCCACGGTCACGGCATCCGCCCCCAGCCCGGCGAGCGGCAGCCACCCGGCCGCCTGCACGGCATCGAGGTGCAGGGGTACGCCACGGGCGTGGGCGACGGCGGCGAGGGTCGCGGCATCTTGGACCGTGCCGATCTCGTTGTTGGCGTAGCCGACGCTGACCAGGGCGGTGTCGTCGCGCAGCGCATCGTCGAGGGCGGCGGCGCTGAGCGAGCCCGTGGCGTCGACGCGTGCGCGCGTCACCTCGACCCCGTGCAGACGCCGCAGGTAGTCGGCGGAGGCGAGCACGGATTCGTGTTCGATCGCCGTGGTGATCAGGTGCGTCTTGCCCGAGCCGAGCACGAGGCCTTTGATCGCGGCGTTGTTCGACTCGGTCCCGCCGGAGGTGAACATCACATCGCTCGCGCGCATGCCGAGAACGGCGGCCACGCGGGCGCGCGCGTCGTCGAGAGCGGATGCCGCGGCCTCGCCCACCTCGTGGTGGCTCGACGGGTTGCCGAAGAACCGGGTGAGATACGGCGCCATGGCCTCGAGCACCTCGGGGCGCACGGGGGTGGTGGCGGCGTTGTCGAGGTAGAGCGTCACGCCGTCTCGATGCTGATGTCCAGGCCCAGATCGAGCGCGGGAGCCGAGTGGGTGAGGGCGCCGACCGAGATGACGTCGACCCCGGTCTCGGCGATGGCGCGGACGGTGCCGAGGTTGACCCCGCCCGAGGCTTCGACCTGCGCTGCCCCGGCGATGCGCGCGACCCCCGTGCGCAGGTCGTCGAGCGAGAAGTTGTCGAGCATGATCGTGCCCACGCCCGCCGCCAGCACCGCGTCGATCTGGTCGAGTCGGTCGACCTCGACCTCGACGTGCGTCGTGTGCGGCAGTCGGGCGATGGCGCTCTCGAGCGCTTGCGTCACCGAGAGTCCGCTCGCGGTCAGCACCGCGAGGTGATTGTCTTTGGCCATCACGGCGTCCGAGAGCGAGAAGCGGTGGTTGTGCCCGCCGCCGTCGCGCACGGCCTGCCGCTCGATCGCTCGCAGGCCGGGAGTGGTCTTGCGCGTGTCGGCGATGCGGGCTCCGGTGTGCGCGACCTCGGCGACGTACCGGTGGGTGAGCGTCGCGATGCCCGACATGTGCTGCACGAAGTTGAGTCCGATCCGCTCGGCGGTCAGCACCGCTCGCGCGGGACCGGTGACCGTGGCGAGCACGTCACCGGGGGCGAAGGACTCGCCGTCGGCGACGAGGAGCTCGACGAGAGCGGACGGGTCGGTCAGCGTGAAGGCTGCCGTGAACACCGCGCCGCCGCTGAAGACGCCGGGCACCCGCGCGACGAGTTCGGCCGTGGCCGTGGCCTCCGCCGGGATGAGCGCCTCGCTCGTGAGGTCGCCCCACGGCGCGTCTTCTTCGAGGGCGGCGGAGACGACACGGTCGATGGCGGCACGGGTCAGCATGCGAGAACCTCTCGAGGAGCGGGGGTGGATGCCGGCACGGCGGGCGATCCATCGACGTCGGGGCGGGTGTCGGTCGAGGCCGCGTCGGCGCAAGCGCGGCCGGCGTGAGTCGGGCCCGCCATGTCGTCAGGAGCCGCAGCGTCGGCGGCGTCCGCGCGGAAGTGCGCGCCGACCGAACCGGTGCGGGTCTGTGCAGCCGCCACGACGTGGCTCGCGACGAGGAGCAGGTTGTCGTCTTCGACCGACATCGGGGTCGAGACGGTGGCCCATGCGGCGAGCACCCCGGCCGCGCGCGCGAGTCCGTCCGCGTCGCGAACGAGTCCCGCCGCGTTCCACATCAGCTGTTGCAGCGCCGCTCGCGAGAACGGCGGCGCATCGTCGGCCGCGGTCGCGGCCATCACGGCTGTCGCGAGGGGAACGACCGGCCACGAGGTATCGCGCGCGACCGCCGTGCCCGCGCGCGCCCCGAACACGGCGCCCTCCAGCAGGGAATTGGATGCCAGACGGTTGGCGCCGTGCACCCCGGTGCGCGCCGTCTCGCCCACGGCGTACAGCCCGGGCACGTTCGTACGCCCGTCGAGATCGGTGACGACCCCGCCCATCAGGTAGTGCGCCGCGGGGGTGACGGGAATGGGCTCGCGCGCCCAGTCGAGCCCGCGTTCACGCACGGCGGCGTCGATCGTGGGAAAGCGCTGAGCGAGTCGTTCGGCGCCCAGGGCCGTGGCATCCAGGCGCACGGGGCGCCCGCCCTGCGCGGCCATGGCGCGGGCGTTGGCGCGTGCGACGACATCGCGGGGAGCGAGCTCGCCGTCGGGGTGAGCGTCGAACGCGAACCGGCGGCCGGTGTCGTCGATGAGGGTCGCGCCTTCGCCGCGGACGGCTTCTGACACGAGGAACGGTGCGCCGACCGCGAGGGCCGTGGGGTGGAACTGCACGAACTCCAGGTCGGCGACCGCGGCTCCGGCTCTGATCGCCGCCGCGATGCCGTCGCCGGTCGCGCCGGCGGGGTTGGTGGCGTGGGCGTAGAGCTGGCCCGCGCCCCCGGTGGCGAGGATCACGGCGTCGGCCGCGAGGCGCTCGCCGTCGGCGAGCTCGACGCCCCCGGCGCGTCCGTCGGTCACGATGAGATAGCGAAGCAGCGCGTGCTCGCGCACCGTGATGCCGGCTGCCCGCACCGCATCGCCCAGCGCGGCCTGGATCACGGCTCCCGTCGCATCGCCGCCGGCGTGCAGAATGCGCGGCACCGCGTGCGCGGCCTCGAGTCCGCGAGAGAAGTCGCCGTCGGCTGCACGATCGAAGGCGACCCCGCGCTCGACGAGCTCACGGATGCGCGCCGGTCCCTCGGCGACGAGCACGTCGACCGCAGCGGGATCGTTCAGTCCGGCGCCGGCCGTGAGGGTATCGGCCGCGTGGGATGCGACGTGGTCGTCGGGTGCCGTGACCGCGGCGATGCCGCCCTGAGCCCACCGCGTGTTCGTGTCGGCCAGGGCGCCCTTGGTGACGACGGTGACAAGGCATCCGCTCTCGTGGGCGTGCAGCGCCGCCGTGAGACCGGCGATGCCGCTGCCCACCACGACGACGGTGGTCATTTCACGGCGCCGCTGGGCTTGGCCGCGAGCATGCGCTCGAGGGCGACACGGGCGGGGTCGGCGACATCGGCCGGGACCGTGATGCGGTTGACGACCTCGCCCGCGACGAGCGACTCGAGCACCCAGGCGAGGTAGCCGGGGTGGATGCGGTACATCGTGGAGCAGGGGCAGACGACCGGGTCGAGGCAGAAGATCTCGTGCTGCGGATATTGCGCGGCCAGGCGCTGCACGAGGTTGATCTCGGTGCCGATCGCGAAGGTCGTGGGCTCGGTCGCGGCGGCGATGGCCTTGCGGATGACATCCGTCGATCCCGCCTCGTCCGCGGCATCCACGACGTCCATCGGGCACTCGGGGTGCACGATCACGCGGACGCCGGGGTGCTCGGCGCGGGCCTTGTCGATCTGGTCGACGGTGAAGCGGCGGTGCACCGAGCAGAAGCCGTGCCACAGGATGACGCGGCTGTCTTGCAGCGTCTGCGCGTCGCTGCCGCCCAGCGGCTTGCGGGGGTTCCACATCGGCATCTGCTCGAGCGGCACGCCCATCGCCTTGGCGGTGTTGCGGCCGAGGTGCTGGTCGGGGAAGAACAGCACGCGGCGCCCGCGCGCGAACGCCCACTCCAGCACGGTGCGGGCGTTGGAAGAGGTGCAGACGATGCCGCCGTGACGGCCGACGAAGCCCTTGATGGCGGCGGACGAGTTCATGTACGTCACCGGGATCACGGGGACCAGGCCCTCGGCATCCGGGGTCTCCAGGTCTCCCAGCACGTCGGCGAGCTGCTCCCAGCACTCCTCGACCTGGTCGATGTCGGCCATGTCGGCCATCGAGCAGCCCGCGGCGAGGTTCGGCAGGATGACGGCCTGCTCGGGCTGCGACAGCAGGTCGGCGGTCTCGGCCATGAAGTGCACGCCGCAGAAGACGATGGCCTCGGCCTGCGGGTGCTCGAGTGCGGCGTTGGCGAGCTGGAACGAGTCGCCCACGTAGTCGGCGTGACGCACGACCTCTTCGCGCTGGTAGAAGTGCCCGAGCACGACCACGCGGTCGCCGAGCGTCTCTTTCGCGGCGCGGATGCGGGCGTCGAGCTCGTCGTCCGAGGCCTCGCGGTACGCCAGGGGCAGCTCGCCCTGGCGCGGGGCGCCGGTGGGGATCACGTCGCCCATCGACGAGCCCGGGCCGTATCCGGGACGGGTGTCGAAGTCCCACGGGCCGACGGCGAGGTCGGTCGTGCACGTCGCGTCGGTCGACGCGCCGGTGACGATCGCTTGGATCGCGTGGTCGACCGAGGGGTCGATCGCCGGTCGGGGCTGCAGGGTGATGAGGGTGGCGGACATGGGCGTTCCGATCAGTGACGGGAGCGGAGCGGGCCGCGGTCGGCGAGCTCCACATCGCGGTTGTAGCGGTACAGGCGAGCGGGGCGGTGGCTTCCCGTGCGGAAGCGCTCGGTCGGGATGAGGGTGTCGGAGGTGTCGACCTGGCGGCGGAAGTTCGCGGGGTCCAGGCGCTTGCCGAGGATCGACTCGGTCACTTCGCGCAGGTCGGCGAGCGTGAACTCGTCGGGCAGCAGGCCGTGCGCGATGCGGCTGTAGCCGACCTTGTTGCGCAGGCGCCACAGCGTGTACTCGACGATGTCGTTGTGGTCGAACGCGAGCGCGGGCAGATCGTTCGCGTCGAACCACTCGACGTTCTCGGGAGCGTCGCCCTGCCGTGCGTGGGCGGCGACCTGGGCGTCGACCTCGTCGGAGCGCAGCAGCGCCCAGTACACGATCGACACCACGCGCGTGGGGGAGCGGTCGACCGCCCCGAACGCGTACAGCTGCTCGAGGTAGCTCGGGGTGAGACCGGTTGTCTCGGCGAGGGTGCGGGATGCCGCGGCGTCGAGCTCTTCGGTCGCGTCGAGCCAGCCGCCGGGAAGCGCCCACCGTCCGTCGAAGGGGTCGCGCGTGCGGCGCACGAGGGGGAGCGACAGCACCGGTTCGTCATGGGCGTCCCGACGCACGCTGAAGATGACGGTCGACACCGCGACGCGCACGTCGGCGTCGCGGTTCTCGGCTCGAGGGGTTCGTGTCACAGTGACCATATCTCCGACATCTGATCTTAGTGTCACCCCGACCCAAAGTGCGAATCCGCGCTGATGATCGGGGGTTTGGGGCGGGTTTGACCGTTCGGGGCGCGGAATTCCCCGCCCCGAACGGAAAACCCCGCCCCAAACCGAGGGAGACCGGGGCGTCCGCGCGTCGAAAGGGTTCTCACAGGGGTGCGACCTAGCCTCGAGAGGGACTCAGGAGGTCGGATGCCGATCATCGACATCGTTCTGATCGCCCTTCTGGCGATCGCACTCATCGCGGGGCTCTCGCGCGGATTCCTCGCCACGATCGGCTTCTTCGCCGGTCTCGCCCTCGGCGCGGTCGCGGCGTACTGGGCGACGCCCTTCGTGGGGCAATGGGTCGCCGACCCGATGTGGCGCGGCCCCGCCATGATCGGCGCGGGTGTCTTCCTCCTGCTCGTCGGGTCGGGCCTCGGCAGTGCCGTCGGCCGGTTCTTCCGGCGAGGTGCCGACCGCATCAAGCTCCGGGTGCCGGAACGGCTGCTCGGCGGAGTCGTCAACGTCGCGGCGGCGGCCCTCGCGATCTCGTTCGTCGCCGGCTCGCTGATCCCCGCGGGGCTGCCGGCGGTCTCTGCCGCGCTCGGGTCTTCGGCCGTCGTCCGCACGATCGACGACATCACCCCCGCCCCGGTGCGCGGCGCGCTCGCCGACCTGCGGGGGACGGTCTTCGCCGGAGGCATCCCGCGCCTGGGCGAGCTGATCCAGATCGGCCCCGTGCCCAGCGCCCCCGCGGTCGCCCTCGACGACCCGGCGTTGACGCAGGCGGCCCAATCGGTGGCGCGCATCTCGGGGACCGCCTACGCGTGCGGCATCACGTCGAGCGGCTCCGGCTTCGTGGTGGCAGATGATCGCATCGTGACGAACGCTCACGTCGTCGCGGGCGTCGACACCCCTCTCGTCGAACTGCCCGGGCGCCCCGCCCGCGAGGGCCGCGTGGTCTACTTCGACCCCACCGACGACATCGCGGTGGTCTCGGTCGACGACCTGGATGCCGCGCCCCTGTCGATCTCGTCGACGCTCCCCGTGGGCTCGCCCGCCGTCGTGCAGGGATACCCCGGTGGCGGGCCGTTCACCTCGGGCAGTGCGCAGATCCTCTCCGAGGGCACGGTTCCCGTGCCCGACATCTACGACACCGCTTCGACCCCGCGCGACATCTACGCGCTCGCGGGCATCGTGCGACCGGGTAATTCCGGTGGGCCCCTGCTCACGACCGGCGGCGAGGTCGCGGGTATCGTCTTCGCCCGTTCCGACACCGACGACAACGTCGGTTACGCCATGACGCCCGCAGAACTGCTACCCGTGATGGCGCAGATGGATTCGCTGTCGACCCCCGTGGCATCCGGAAGCTGCACGCGCCGCTGACCGGCCGGCTCCCGCGCCCTGGCGTCGCATCGCGCGTCGCTATGCCGGTGCACGTTGAGCGTCCAGAACACGCCGTTGATGGGCTCACCCGCGCGGCGTTTCTTGGACACTCAACGGACAGGGGATGCCGCCACCCTCTCGGCCTGCGTGAAGGTCGTCTCGGCCGTTCAGACGCTGAAAAAGGCGCTCGACGACGGTAAGACGCCCAGAGAAACCTTGAGCAGAGCGGCAGAGATGTGGCGATCCCGGGAAAGCATCTCGGTCTTCTCTAGGTGCATGCAGGCGAAGAGCGCGAAGAGTCTGGACGCTCTCGACGCGGGAGCGAATGTGGTGGAAGTGACGTAGGAGTTCGCGGCCAGCAGGCGAAGTTCTCCACAGGAGGATCTCGCCCGATGCGCTACGTGTTTACACTGCTTCGCATGGGGGCCATTTCTGTATCCGTCGACGAGTTGCGGAGGGCGGCGGCGAAGATGGGCGACATGGCGCCCGACGCCGCCGAACTATCCGTTCTGACCCTGGCGGACCAGCCCGACCTCAGCCTCGCCCTGGCGGAGTTCATTGGCTGCATGAACGACTGCACAGCCGAGCGCCGTCGTGCCGTCGACGCGCTGGCTACGGGCCTACGCGAGGTGGCGGGCATGTTCGAGAACATGGATGCCGGCGCGCAAGCCGACGTCCGAGCGCTGGGGGCCGTCGAGGGCTGGACCGTCGAATGACAGCGGCGTTGGGTGACACCCGCGATCCGTCCGAGCTAATCCCCGGCGATGTCAGCGCATTGCACCAGGCAGCGGCCGTGTGGCGAGCCCGCGCGCAGCGCGCTGACGACGTCGCCGCGAAACTCCGTGCGATGCAGGCGCTTCCGGAATGGGCGGGCGACGCCGCTGACGCCTATGAGACCCGCGTCGTCGCGGTCGCGTCCGGTTGGGCCGCGATGGCGTTCGCCTTCCGGGCGGGCCAGGCGGCGATCGAGGAGTTCGCCACCGCCCTCGATGCTGCGCGGGGGAGGGCCGGAGACGCCATCGAGCTGTGGGACCGCGCCGACCAGCTGGATGCCTCAGCGTTCCAGGATGCGTCCCCAGAGACCTCCGGGTGGCTCGGCCCCGACCGGCGGTCCTTCATGGGATCCGGAGTCCGTGCGGAAGCGCGCTCGCTTTTGGAGGACGCGAGATCGGCGCTGGATGCCGCCGCGCGGGGAGCCGCCGCAGCGCTCCGGAGCGCGATAGCCGTGCCCGATCTCGGCGCGGACGAGTGGGCGGCCTTGCTCACCGGTTGCGCCACTCCCGCCCAGGTGCTCGATGCTCTCGCGGGCGCCGACGGATCGAGCCTCGCGGCTCTCCTTCAGGGGCGACCCGGGCTGGCCGCCATTCTCGCCCAGGCCGAGCCTGCCGCCGTCGGGCCCTGGTGGGCCGAACTCGACGAGGCGCAGAAAGACGCGCTCATTCACGCGGCCCCGGCCATCATCGGCAACCTCGGCGGAGTCTCATACGCGGCACGCGACGAAGCCAACCGCATCTGGCTCGACGCCCAACTCGATGAAGCACGTGCCGCGCTCGCCGAAGCGGAGAAGCCCCCGACGTTCCACGAGATGCTCGGTGGACGCGGTGCGGCTGTCGCGCACGCGGAGCAGCTCGAGCAGGCGCGCACTCGGGTGGCGGGGTTGGAGGCCGTTCAGGCGTCTCTCGTGACGCCGGACGGCGGGGCTCCCCGGAGCTTGATCACGCTGACCGCAGACTCGCCACCGTTGGCGGCGATTTCGATTGGAGACCTCGACGCCGCGGACAACGTCACATTCGCGGTGCCCGGGATGGGAACCACGACGGAGGGAATCGAGGATTGGACGCGTGCCTCTCAAAATCTCGCCGACCTGCAGAACCGGTTGGCTCCGGAGCAGGAGCACGCCGTCGTGGCCTGGGTTGGGTATGAGACGCCTCCCATTCCTGTCGCCGAAGGTGGTTTCGGCGTGATGGGCAACGCATTCGCCGAGAGGGGAGCAGCAAATCTCGGGCGCGATCTGGCGGTTGTGGATGCGATGCGCCCAGGGGCGCTGGTGAACGTCGTGGCTCACTCGTACGGGACGACGACTTCGTCGATTGCTCTTACACGTGACGATGTTCACGTTGATGCATATGTGACGTTGGGGTCAGCCGGTCTCCCCGCTGACATCGATTCTGCGAGTGACCTTCACGCCGACCACGTCTTCGCCGGGCAGGCCCAAGACGTATGGGCCATCGATCCCGCGGGAGGCGATCAGTGGGCCTGGACCGGACGTCTCTCTCCGGAGCATCCCGTGAATCCCATCAGCCCCGATTTCGGCGCCCATGGCTTCAGCGTGGTGGGAGGCGATGGGCCCGAACCCGTCACCGATCATGGCGTGCTCACCCCGAGCGGTACCGGATACCTTGATATCCGCACCGAGTCGTTGCGAAATGTAGCGCTCGCGACGAGCGGGTATTCAGACGCTGTCTCGCCGTACGCTGCACCCGGTCCCACTCCTCTCCAACAGGCTTTTATCGAAGGGCTTGCGCATGGCACTGGGTACTAGATTCTGCGTCGAGCGCGTCTTCGCCGGAGTCCTTCTATTGGGATCGCTGCTTGTCGTCTCGGCATGTGGCACGAGCAAAGAGGTGGAAATGAGCCCAGCCGAAGCGCGCGACGCCCTTGTGAGCACGATCGAGAAAAGCGCGGGGCAGCTTCAGGTCGATGGGTGGTCGCGAAGCCACGCCCCAGAGGTTGGCAACTGCGGGGCGCGTCGCGGTGAACGAGCGGATTACTCCTATTCATATGGCGCTCCTGCGCCGGACAGCGACCACGAGGCCGACGCCAGGAAGATCGCGGACTACTGGCGTTCGCTCGGCATGCAGGTTCGCCTGGTCGAAAGCCCCGACTATGTCGTCTACGCCTCGGGAGGCCCGGTTGCGGGCCTGACTTTCTCCACGGCCCCAGGCAACTATTTCATCGCCGGCGAATCCCTCTGCGTCCCCGGCGACGCCACCGAGCTCCGCAAGCAGGACAACAGCTGAACCTCTCACGGCGCTCGCCGAAGCTCCGCTAAGCTGAGCCCACAAGTCCACACCGGCCCCATGATCGATGCGGGAGAGCTCCGGCGCACGCTGCCGGGCACCGAAGGAGCAAGCCTCCCCGCCAATCTCTCAGGTACGCGTACCGCGTCGATCGGGCCACTCTGGAAAGTGATCCGGGTGCACCGCGCCGGATCCGCCGACGGTGAAAGCCCCGCGATCGCGGAGCGAAACTCTCAGGCCCATGACAGAGGGGGAGTTCTCAGGCGCCGCCCGGCGTCTGTCCGTCATCGCGAACGGCAGAACTCATGACCGAAGCCCCCGCTCCACCCCGCACGTCGCCGCTGAACGATCGGCACGAGGCCCTCGGCGCCTCGTTCACCGATTTCGGCGGCTGGAACATGCCGGTGCGCTACACCTCCGACCTCGCCGAGCACCACGCTGTTCGGCAGGCCGCCGGCCTGTTCGACATCTCGCACATGGCCGAGATCCTCGTCGAGGGTCCGGCCGCGGCCGCGTTCCTCGATTACGTGCTCGCCGGTCGTATCTCGACGATGAAGGTGGGCAAGGCGAAGTACTCGCTCGTGCTGGCCGAGAGCGGCGGCATCGTCGACGACGTCATCGTCTACCGCACCGGCGACCAGAACTTCCTCGTCATCGCGAATGCCGGGAATCGGGATGCCGTGAACGCGGCGTTCGAGGCCGCTCGCGCCGCGTGGGGCCCCGCGCCGGAGGCCGCGACAGGCGCAGCCGCCGAGGTCGGTGCCGAAGGTGAGGTCGCAGCCGAAGAGACCGGTACACGCTCCTTCGCCTTCGTTGCCGGATCGACCGGCTTGCGCGTCGAAGACGTCACCGACGACTACGCGCTCATCGCCCTCCAGGGGCCTCGAGCCCGCGGCATCCTGAGCTCCACCCCTGGCGTCGAGGTCTCGGGAACCCCGCTCGACGCGCTGGGCTACTACGCCTGGACCGACGGCACTTTCGACGGCGCGCCGCTCTTCGTCGCCCGCACCGGCTACACGGGCGAAGACGGGTACGAGCTGCTGATCCCGCTCGCACAGGCCGGGGCGCTGTGGGACGCCGTGCTTGCCGCGGGCGCGTCGGACGGCCTCGTGCCGTGCGGACTCGCCGCGCGCGACACCCTCCGCCTCGAGGCCGGCATGCCGCTGTACGGCCACGAGCTCTCGCGCGACATCGTTCCCGCCCAGGCCGGTCTCGGCCGCGCCGTCGCTGTCGACAAAGAAGAGTTCGTCGGAAAGAACGGCGTCTCCACGGCGCCGTCCGACGCCCCCGTGCTCGTCGGCCTCGTCTCGGAGGGACGCCGCGCCGGCCGCGCCGGATACGCCGTGCTGCACGGTGACGACGTCGTCGGCGAGATCACCAGCGGCGCCCTCAGCCCCACCCTCGGCCACCCCGTCGCGATGGCGTTCGTCGCCCCCGCGGCATCCGACCTCGGCACCGACCTGACCATCGACGTGCGCGGAACCCGTATCCCCGCGACCGTCACCGCCCTTCCCTTCTACCGGAGAAACGCATGACCGACCTCACCTCCCTCCGCTACACCTCCGAGCACGAGTGGATCGCCCTCGAGGGCGACATCGCGACGGTCGGTATCACCGACTTCGCCGCCGACAAGCTCGGCGACGTCGTCTTCGTCGAGCTGCCCGGCGCCGACTCCGCGGTCACCGCGGGCGACGTCTGCGGCGAGATCGAGTCGACCAAGTCGGTCGGCGAGCTCTACGCGCCGCTGAACGGCACCGTCGTCGAGGTGAACGACGCCGTCGTCGACGACCCCTCGCTCGTGAACGCCGAGCCGTTCGACGGCGGGTGGCTCATCAAGATCCGCATCGAGGGCGACCTTCCGGGCGACCTGCTCGACCGCGCCGCCTATGAGGAACTCACCGCATGAGCACCCTTCTTCCCCCGCGGACCGTCACCGGTACCCCGGCCGTCTTCGTCGATCGCCACATCGGCGTCGATGCCGCGGCGCAGGCCCGCATGCTCGAGATCGTGGGGTACGACAGCGTCGAGGCGCTCGTCGAGACCGCCGTCCCGGCATCCATCCACGTCCAGCCCCGCCCGACGAGCGACATCCCGCCCGCCGCGACCGAGGCCGAGGCGCTCGCCGAGCTGCGCGAGCTCGCCTCGGCCAACCGATCGGCACGCCCGCTGATCGGCCTGGGCTACTACGACACCTTCACGCCGTCGGTGATCGCGCGCAACGTCCTCGAGAACCCCTCCTGGTACACCGCCTACACGCCGTACCAGCCCGAGATCTCGCAGGGTCGCCTCGAGGCGCTCATCAACTTCCAGACGATGGTCACCGACCTGACGGGCCTCGCCACGGCAAACGCCTCGATGCTCGACGAGTCCACCGCGGTCGTCGAGGGCATGCTCGTCGCCCGCCGCGCGTCGAAGGCCAAGACCGACGTCTTCCTCGTCGACGTCGACGCCCTGCCGCAGACGAAGGCGCTGCTGCACCACCGCGCGACGGCCGTCGGCATCCGCATCGTCGAGACGGCCTACGACGGCGACCTGCCCGAGGCGTTCGGCGCCTTCGTGCAGTACCCCGGCGCGACCGGGCGCGTGTGGGACTTCTCGGCCGTCGCCGACGCGGTGCACAGCGCGGGCGGCCTCGTCGTCGCCGCGGCCGACCTGCTCGCCCTCACGCTGCTGCGCTCGCCGGGCGCGCTCGGCGCCGACGTCGCGGTGGGCACCACCCAGCGCTTCGGCGTGCCGCTCGGCTTCGGCGGTCCGCACGCGGGCTACATGGCCGTGCGCGCGGGTCTTGAGCGCCAGCTTCCGGGTCGCCTGGTCGGCGTGTCTCAGGATGCCGTCGGCCACCCCGCCTACCGCCTGTCGCTGCAGACGCGTGAGCAGCACATCCGCCGCGAGAAGGCGACCTCGAACATCTGCACCGCCCAGGTGCTGCTGGCCGTCATGGCGGCGATGTACGCGGTGTACCACGGCCCCCAGGGGCTCAAGGGCATCGCGACACGGGTCGCGCAGAAGGCCGACGCCCTGGCATCCGCTCTGCGTTCCTTCGACCTGCACCTCACCAGCGATGCCTTCTTCGACACCCTGCGCGTGCACGTGCCGGGCCGTGCGCAGGACGTCGTCGACCGCGCCCGCGAGCGCGGTTACCAGCTGTTGTGGGTGGATGACGCGACCGTCGGCGTCTCGGTCGATGAGACGACGACGGATGCCGACCTCGCCGTCGTCCTCGACGCGTTCGGGCTGACTACGGAAGAACTGCCCGAGGGCGTCGCCCTGCGTGGCGTCGACGAGGCGCTGCACCGCGACGACGAGTACCTCACGCACCCGGTCTTCCACGCGCACCGCAGCGAGACGGCGATGATGCGGTACCTCAAGTCGCTCGCCGACCGCGACTACGCGCTCGACCGCGGCATGATCCCGCTCGGCTCGTGCACGATGAAGCTGAACGCCGCGACCGAGATGGCCGCGGTGTCGTGGCCGGAGTTCTCGCGCGTGCACCCGTTCGCCCCCGAGGCCGACGTGCTCGGCTACCTGGCGATGATCGAGCAGCTCGAGCGCTGGCTCGCCGAGGTCACCGGGTACGACGCGGTATCGCTGCAGCCGAACGCCGGCTCGCAGGGCGAGCTCGCGGGGCTCCTCGCCATCCGCGGCTACCACCTCGCGAACGGCGACGCCGAGCGCACGGTGTGCCTCATCCCGTCGTCGGCGCACGGCACGAATGCCGCCTCCGCGGTGCTCGCGGGCATGAAAGTCGTCGTGATCGCGTGCGACGAGGCCGGCAACGTCGACCTGGGCGACCTGCGCGCCAAGATCGCGCAGCATGCCGAGGCGCTGTCGGCGCTGATGATCACGTACCCCTCGACCCACGGCGTCTACGAGCACGACGTGCTCGAGATCACGCAGGCCGTTCATGACGCCGGTGGCCAGGTGTACGTCGACGGTGCGAACCTCAACGCGCTGCTCGGCTTCGCCCGCTTCGGCGACCTCGGCGGCGACGTCTCGCACCTCAACCTGCACAAGACGTTCGCCATCCCGCACGGCGGAGGCGGCCCGGGCGTGGGCCCGGTGGCGGCGAAGGCCCACCTCGCGCCGTACCTGCCGTCGCACCCGTTCTCGCAGCGCGCGGATCACGCCGGCGGCACGTTCGACGGCGGTCCCGTGTCGGCGGCTCCGCACGGCTCGGCCGGCATCCTGCCCATCTCGTGGGCGTACGTGCGCATGATGGGCGCCGAGGGGCTTCGTCAGGCGACCGCCGCCGCGGTGCTCTCGGCCAACTACATCGCCACGCGCCTGCGGGAGCACTACCCGGTGCTGTACGCCGGTGAGGGCGGGCTCGTCGCGCATGAGTGCATCCTCGACCTGCGTCCGCTCAAGGAGCAGACCGGCGTCACCGTGGATGACGTGGCCAAGCGCCTCATCGACTACGGCTTCCACGCCCCGACGATGTCGTTCCCGGTCGCCGGCACCCTGATGGTGGAGCCGACCGAGAGCGAAGACCTCGCCGAGCTCGACCGCTTCGTGGATGCCATGATCGCGATCAAGCAGGAGGCCCTCGCGGTCGCCGCGGGGGAGTGGCCCGCCGACGACAACCCTCTCGTGAACGCCCCGCACACCGCCGAGACGGTCGTGGTGGGGGAGTGGGAGCACCCGTACTCGCGTGAGACCGCGGTGTACCCCGTGCGCTCGCTCATCCGCGGCAAGTACTGGCCCCCGGTGCGCCGCATCGACCAGGCCTACGGCGACCGCAACCTCGTGTGTTCGTGCCCGCCGCCGGAGGCGTTCGCCTGAGCGACCGCACCCGCGGCGGCGCGTCCCGGCATCCGGGATCGTTGTCGCGGGTGCCCGCGGGCGCGTCGCGGCATGTCTGCACGCCCCAGACGAGGACGGACGGCTCCGCAACGGGCGTCGGGGGATCGCACAGAGGCGTTTAGTACAGTGCGCTTGTGCACCACGGGCTGACTGATCATCCGCGACCCACTCGACGACGACGCCACCTGGGGAGGGCGATCGCCCTGCTCGCCGCCGCCGGCGTCATACTCACCGCATGCGCAGCGCCCGAGTCGGCACCGGCCCCAGAAAAGGAGGCCCGCACCAGCCTCACCGTGGGTGTCGTGGGCAGCGTCACCAGCTTCAACGCCGCCAGCCGCACCGGCGACACCCCGGCCAACCGAGCCGTGTCGGCACTTCTCGACGAGCGGCTCGGCTCGCTCGACGGGAACCTGCAGGTCGTCCCGAACGACGGGCTGGGGCGGATCACCCGCATCGAGGGCGACCCGCTCACGGTCAGCTACGAGCTCTTCCCCGACCGGGTGTGGTCGGACGGCACGCCCGTCACCCTCGATGACCTGCTGTTCGGCTGGGCCGTGTCGTCGCACTTCTTCGATGACGCGACCTACGACAGCTCGGGGCAGATCGTCTCGGGGACCCGATACTTCGACACCGCCGCGCCCGCCGATCCGAATGCGCGAACCGCGCGCCCCCGCCTCGACCGCGCTGCCGACACCCTCACCCTGACCTACGACCAGCCCTTCGCCGACTGGAACCGCCAGTGGCTCCTCGACCGCCCCGTTCACGTCGTCGCGCAGCGCGCCGGTGTCAGCGTCAAGGACCTGCTGACGGCCCTGCTGACCGTTCCCGAGGGCGACCCGACCGCTCCGGCGACCCCGAACCCCGTTCTCGCGGCAGCCGCGCAGGCGTGGAACACCGGTTTCGACGTGCCCGCGGGCAGTGTCGTCGACCCCGCCTCGATCGTGTCGTCGGGGCCCTGGACGATGTCGGCCGCCACCGCCGACACCCTCACTCTCGCGCGCCGAGACACCTACCAGGGCGCGCACTTCCCCGGGCTCGAGGGGCTGACGGTGAAGTTCTTCCCCGATCGCGCCGCACAGCTGTCGGCGATCGAGGCGGGTGTCGTCGACATCGCCAACATCGGTGATGTCGACGAGGACGAGCTCACCACCCTCCGAGACGCCGGCCTGCAGGTGACGACTGGACCGACCACGCAGACCCTGCAACTGCGCTTCGCCAATGGAACCGCGTCGGACCTCCGCCAGGCCGTCACCCTGTCTCTCGACCGCGCGGCACTGGTGAACGACGTCCTGGGCGCGGTGCGTCCCGACGCTCGTCCGCTGCAGTCGTTCCTGTCGTCCCCGGCGACGGGGCAGCTGTACAACGACCTCGTGTCCGGCAACGGATCGCCCGGCACCGGTAGCGACGTGAACGGTGCGCGGGAGGCGCTCGGTGACCGCGCATCGGTCCTGCGAGTCGCCTACGACACCACCGACGAGGTGTCCGCGCAAGTCTTCACACGGATGGTGTCGATGGGCGCCAGAGCGGGAATCGCGGTCCGCCTCGCGACCGCCGCCGAGACCCCGGAAGCCACCCTGGCGTGGGTCGGCGAAGACGAGAGCCTCTACCGTTCGGCGCGCGACCGCATCGCCGAGGGCGTCGACGGACCCGACACGGTACGCCTGTTCGCCGAGCTGACCAAGGACACCGACCCGGTCGACGTCCTCGCCGCCGCGAAGAAGATCGATCAGTCGCTGTTCACCGCATACGCCGGTGTGCCGCTGATGGAACGCACGGGGGCCGTTGTCACGGCTACCGGGGTCGGGGGAGTGACGTACACGTCCGAGCCCAACGGCATCCCACCCGCCTTCTGGACCTGGACGGCACCCCAGCCGTGACGCCTCCGCCGTGGCGGCCGATCACGGAGTGATGGTCGGCGACGGCGACGGCGACGGCGCGGGGGTGGACGTGGCGCTCGGCGGAGCGAAGATCGCGGGCCACCAGGCCGCCGCGAGCGGGTAGCCGACGAAGGCGATGATGTCGATGATCGTGTGCGCCACGACCAGCGGCATCACGCGTCCCCACCGCTTGTAGCACCATCCGAACACCAGACCCATGACCACGTTCCCCAGGGCGGAGGGCCAGCCCTGGTACAGGTGGTAGCTGCCCCTCAGCAGCGCCGTCGACACGATGGTCCCCGTCCACGACCATCCGAGCCGGCGCAGACGCTCGAACAGGTACCCGAGGAAGATGACCTCCTCGGTCAGTCCCGCTCGCAGCGCCGCGAGCACCAGCAGCGCGACCACCCACCACGACGAGTCCAGCGGAGCCGGGACGACCGTGATGCTCTGGCCGATCGATCGACCGATCGCATAGACGCCGATGCCCGGAGCACCGATGAGCACGACGAGAGCGAGCCCGCGCAGCACATCGGAGCCGAAGCGTCGGAAGTCGAGCCCGATGCGGCGCAGAGCATTGTTCGCCGGCTCCCAGAGAAGATACACGGCCAGAGCGACCAGAGCGAGCGAGAAGAAGATGTCGAGGAACTGGTAAACGACGTCCCACAGCGGTTCAGCGCTCCGGGACGGGTTGAGCTGCGTCTGCTGCTGCGAGATCGGCGCCCGCGTCGCCGCGCGCACGAACGACACGACCGAGTAGATCGCCGATTGCCCCACACTGATCAGCAGCACGAGTGCGATCTCCCAGACGAGACGGCGGCGACGGTAGACGGCGTCGCCGTCGAGGCGAGGTGCGAGTGAGGCGTCGTTCGGATGCGGAGAGGGATGCCGGGTCACACGAGGTATTCAACACCGCTCGGCCATGCGCGATCACGATGCCCCAGGACCGCGAGCGATGGAGGTCATCGACAGCCGTGGACAGGCGTTGCGAGCCGCGGTTGTCAAAATGCTCTACGCGGGCCACCCCAAGTTAAAGGTCTGTAACGAATTGCCCAGGAGTTTTGACCATCCGGTGGCGTGTATCTATCGTTTCGGTATCCACGGCTCCCCCCGGCCCTCCATGCCCGGGAGGTTGCCTGTCTACCTTGCACTGGAGGCAAAGTGTCTGAAAAGACCCGGCGCACGCGCGCCCTCACGGTGGGAGCAGGAGTCGCAGTCGCGGCTCTCGCACTCGCCGGCTGCACCACCACCGCCACGCCCGAGAGCGGTACGTCGACGGGTGGCACGATCACCATCGCGACGACGAACGCGTTCACCTCGTTCAACGGTGACACCCCGCAGGCGAACCTCGACACGAACGGCATGGTGGGATACCTCACCGGCACGCAGAACAACCTGGGTCTGGGCGGCTTCGAGCGCCTCGACAAGGACTTCAGCCTCATCAAGAACACCGACTTCGGCACCATCGAGACGGTCTCCGAGAACCCGCTGACGGTCAAGTACACGATCAACCCCGGCCTCACCTGGTCCGACGGCGAGCCCATCAACGCCGACGACATGCTCGCCTACTGGGCCATCAACTCGGGCTACTACAACGACGCGACTCTCGACCCGGAATCGGGCGAGCCGACCTCCGGCACGCAGTACTTCGCCCTCGCGGGCAGCACGGCGGGCCTCGACACCACCTCGTTCCCCGAGATCAGCGACGACAACCTGTCGATGACCCTCACGTACGGCACCCCCTACGTGGACTACGAACTGGTCAACCCGATCAGCAAGCCCGCGCATGTGCTCGCCGAGAAGGCGGGTGTCTCGGAGGCCGACTTCATCGAGCTGCTCAAGACGCTGCCCAAGGGCGACCCGGCCGCGCCCGCCGCCCCGAACGCGACGCTGAAGGCCGCCGGCGACTTCTGGAACACCGGATACGACGTCACCGCCATGCCGACCGACCCCAGCCTGCTGGTGGCGAGTGGTCCGTTCATCGTGACCGACTTCACCCCCGAGCAGAGCATCACGCTCGGCAAGAACCCGAACTACAAGGGCGAGCTGTCGCCCTCGTACGACCAGCTCATCATCCGCTTCATCGGTGACGCCAACGCGCAGGTGACCGCCCTCCAGAACGGCGAGGTGCAGGCCATTCAGCCGCAGGCCTCCGCCGACACGCTGACGGCCCTGCAGAACGCCAACGCGACCGTTCACTCGGGTGACCAGGTGGCTTACGATCACCTCGACCTGCGCTTCGCGGGCGTCTTCTCCGACCCGAAGGTGCGCGAGGCGTTCCTCAAGACCATCCCGCGCCAGCAGCTGGTCGACTCGATCATCAAGCCGGTGAACCCGCAGGGTGAGGTGCTCAACTCGCAGATCTTCCTGCCCACCGACGGTGACGAGTACACCACGGCCGTTGCGGCGAGCGGGTACGACGCATACGACGCCCCCGACATCGAAGGTGCCAAGGCGCTGCTGAATGGTGCTACCCCCACGGTGCGCATCCTCTACAACACCAACAACCCGAACCGCGTCGACAGCTTCCGCGCCATCCAGCAGTCGGCGCAGCAGGCCGGCTTCGTGATCGAGGACGCCGGTTCGCCCGACTGGAGCAAGCTGCTCTCCGCCGGCAACTATGACGCGTCGATCTTCGGCTGGGTCTCGCCGGGCGCCGGTAACGCCGCTCTGCCGCAGATCTTCAAGAGCAACGGTGGCGGAAACTACAACCTGTACTCGAACAGCACTGTCGACCAGCTCGTCGACGAGACGCAGGTCACGCTCGACAAGAGCAAGCTGAACGACCTGAAGGTGCAGATCGACGCCGCGACGGCCAAGGACTTCTACGGTCTGCCGCTGTTCCAGCTGCCCGGTCTGTTCGCAGACAACGGTTCCGTGAAGGGCGTCGACTACTTCGGCGGCCAGACCGGCATCGTGTGGAACGCGCAGGAGTGGACGCTGGCGGGCTGATGACCCGCTGATCCCCCGTGAGGCGCCGGAGTCGCTCGGCTCCGGCGCCTCACCTTGTCTGCGCGCGGCGCGCATTTCGCAGAGCGGCCGCCACTATCCTTTCCTGGACGCCGTCTCCGCGTCCGTCACCCGATCGAAAGAAGACCTCCCGCGATGGTCGGATTCATCCTCAGGCGTATCGCCGTCTCGATCCTGGTTCTGCTTGCCGCGTCGTTCATCATGTACGTGATGGCCGCGAACGCCGGCGACCCTCTCCAGGACCTCCGCGACAGCACCGCCGCCAACCGCGACCAGTTGATCGCCGCGCGCGTCGCCGCGCTCGATCTCGACGTTCCCCCGCCGTTGCGCTACTTCCTCTGGCTCGGCGGCGCGGCGGGTTGCCTCGTCCCGTTCGCCGGCACCTGCAACCTGGGCCTGACCATCAGCAACGCCCCGGTCCTCGACATCCTCCCCACCGCGGTCGGCTCCACCCTGCAACTCGTGACGGCGTCGTTCGTGCTCGCGATCGTGCTCGGCATCGTCGTGGGCGTCGTCTCGGCACTGCGTCAGTACAGCGGCTTCGACTTCGGTATCACGCTGCTGAGCTTCTTCCTCTTCTCGCTGCCGGCGTTCCTGGTCGCGGTGCTGCTGAAGGAGTTCGTGGCGATCGGCTTCAACAACTTCCTCGAATCGGCCACCGCCATCCCCATCTGGGTCATCCTGCTTCTCGCCGTCGTCTCGGCCGTGATCTGGCAGGCGATGATCGGAGGCGCGCGCCGCCGCCGCCTCATCGTCGCTGCGACGGCGGCGGCGGCCACCATCGCGTTGCTGGTGTACTTCAACGTCACCGACTGGTTCCGCAACCCCGGGTTCGGGCCGGTGGGACTGCTCCTGCTGATCGCCGGTGTCGTCGTGATCACGACCGCCCTGATCTCGGGCCTGGCCAACCGTCGCGCGCTGATCGTCGCCGCGATCAACGGGGCGATCGCCTACATCGCCTACTACGCGCTGCAGGGTCTGTTCGACATCTCCACGATCTACACGATCGTCATCCTCGGCGTCGTGGCCGTGGCGCTGGGCGTCATCACCGGGTTGGTGCTCGGCGCGCCCGACCGCGGCATGACCGCTCGCATCGGTGCGATCGTGGCGTTCCTCTCGTTCGCGCTCGTCGTCCTCGATCGCTACATGCAGTCGTGGCCTGCCTACGTGAACAACCCGCGCATCAACGGTCGCCCGATCGCGACCGTGGGTGCCGCCACACCCGGCTTCAACGGCGACATGTGGATCACCGGCATCGACACGTTCACCCACCTGATGCTTCCCACGATCTCGCTGCTTCTTATCTCGTTCGCCGGCTACACGCGCTACGCCCGTGCCGGCATGCTCGAGGTGATGAACCAGGACTACATCCGTACGGCACGCGCGAAGGGGCTCCCCGAGCGGACGGTGATCATGCGGCACGGTCTGCGGAACATGTTGATTCCCATCGTCACCCTGGTGGCGACCGACGTCGGAGCGCTGCTCGGTGGCGCCGTCATCACGGAGCAGGTCTTCGCCATTCCCGGCATGGGGCAGCTGTTCGTCTCCTCCATCCGTCGTGTCGACGTCAACCCGGTCATGGGCTACTTCATCGTGATCGCCATCACCGCCATCGTCTTCAACTTCCTGGCCGATCTCGCCTACGCCGCGCTCGACCCCCGCGTGCGAGTGGTCGCATGATCGCCGCCGACCGATCCCCGGAGGTCTCCCGATGACCCAGATGCTTCCCGAACCCGCGAACGTCGACGCCCCGGCTCCCGCCGACGAGCGCGACACGGTCGGAGTGAGCCAGGGCCGCCTGGTCCTCCGACGATTCCTGGCCAACAAGGTCGCCGTCGTCTCCGGCATCCTGTTCATCCTGCTGGCGATCTTCTCCGTCTCCGCGATCGGGGTCGGGCCGATCCCCGGATGGTGGAAGTACGACTACACGACGCTGAACCCGCAGAGCAACGGTGGCGCACCGAGCCTGTCGGTGGTCCCCTTCGTCATCGGCGACCACCCGTTCGGGCAGGACCGCATCGGCATCGACTACTTCGCGATGACGATGCGCGGCATCCAGAACTCGATCCTCGTCATGCTCATCATCAGCATCGTGGGCACGACCGTCGGCACCGTCATCGGCGCTCTGGCCGGGTACTACCGCGGCTGGGTCGACTCGGTGCTCATGCGCATCACCGATGTGTTCATCGTCATCCCGATCATCGTCATCGGTGCGGTCGTCGGACGCGCCACGGGCGGTCTCGGCGTGATCCCGCTGGCCTTCTTCCTCGCGATGGTGTCGTGGACGACCATCGCCCGCCTCGTGCGCGCCGAGTTCCTGTCGCTGCGCGAGCGCGAGTTCGTCGAGGCCGCGCGCGTAGCCGGTGCCAGTGACGCGCGCATCATCTTCAAGCACATCCTTCCCAACGCGGTCGGCGTGGTCATCGTCGCGGCGACCCTGCTCGCGGCGGCGGCGATCCTGCTCGAGACGGCGTTGAGCTACCTGCAGCTGGGTGTGCGCCCGCCGGACGTGTCCTTGGGCCTGATCATCTCCGACAACCAGTCGGCGTTCTCGACGCGCCCGTGGCTGTTCTGGTGGCCCGCCGGCTTCATCGTGCTGCTCGCCGTGCTCGTCAACTTCGTGGGCGACGGTCTTCGTGACGCATTCGACCCGCGCCAGAAGCGCTTCTCGCTGCGGCGCACCAAGGAGCAGGCCGCGTCGGCGACCTCTGCTCCCGCGAGCACCCAGGCGCGAGTGCACCCGGAGACCCCCTCGTCATGACGACCGTCTTCGGGCGCGGCTCACACGAGGGCGACCGCCGCGACGACACCGGCGGCGCCGGCGACCAGCAGCAGCAGGTTGCCGAGGCGCACCGTCGTGACGACGCGCGTGCTCTCGGCCACGCCCGCCTCGATGCGGCCGGCGTCGCGCAGGGCGTGCCAGCGGGCGCGCACCATCTCGGCTGCGCGTCCCGAGTCGGTGTTCGCCAGTTCGCCCGGCCGGGTCTGCGGCGCGGACGCGTCGTCGCTGCGGCGATGAGCGCGCGCGGCGCGAAGGGACCCGGTCGCACCCGGCGCCGGTGCGGCGGTCACCCCGATGCGACGGCCCGGGGTGTGCAGCTGGAGCGCGTAGCGGGTGTCGACGTGGATCAGCGCGGCCCACGGGACGCGGTAGCGCACCGCGATGTTGTCGACCTCGACGCCCTCGTCGTCCACCGACACCGAGGGCGACCACAGCACGGCGGTCACGAGCGCTGCGGCGCCGAGCGCGCCCACGATCACCGCGGCCGGAGCCTCGGTGGCCGCGGGCGTCACGAGCAGACCGATCGCCACGGCAGCGATGATCGCCCAGACGACGGCGCACAGGACACGGGTGAACGTCGATCGGAACGTCTGGCGTGGCATCCCCTGATTCTTTCATTCCCCGATCACTCACTCCCCGCACGCGGGGCCGAGAGGACAATCTGATGAGCACGACCGAGAAGGCCGCAATCCCGGCCCTGGAGATGACCGACCTCAGCGTCGACTTCGCGGTCGACGACGTCTGGGTTCCCGCCGCCAAGCACCTCACCTACTCCATCGCCCGCGGCCAGGTCGTCGCCGTCGTCGGGGAATCGGGTTCGGGTAAGAGCGTCAGCTCTATGGCGGTGCTCGATCTGTTGCCGCGCAACAGCCGCGTCCGCGGGAGCATCAAGGTCAACGGCCGTGAGGTGAACGGCTTGTCCGCCTCACAGATGCGACAGCTGCGGGGTCCGGAGGTGGCGGCGATCTTCCAGGAGCCGATGACGGCGCTGAACCCCGTGCTGACGGTCGGATCGCAGATCATCGAGGCACTGCGCGCGCACCGGCCGATCGCTCCCGCACAGGCCAAGGCACGCGCGCTCGAACTGCTCGAGATGGTCGGTCTGCCCGACCCGGCGAAGGCGTTCGCGTCGTACCCGCACCAGCTGTCGGGCGGTCAGCGCCAGCGCGCGATGATCGCGCAGTCGATCAGCCTCGAGCCCGCCCTGCTCATCGCCGACGAGCCGACCACGGCACTCGACGTGACGGTGCAGGCCGAGATCCTCGACCTCATCCGCGACCTGCGCGACCGTCTCGACTCGGCCGTGCTGCTCATCACGCACGACATGGGCGTGGTGGCCGACCTCGCCGACTGGATCGTCGTGATGAAGTCGGGCGATATCGTCGAGCAGGGTCCGGCCGTGCAGGTGCTCGGCGACCCGCAGGACTCGTACACGAAAGAACTGCTCGCATCGGTGCCGCGCCTGGGGGAGACGCTCGAGGGTGAACCGATCGTCGACGTGGTCGAGGCGCTGGCCGCCGCCGTCGCAGAGGGACCCGCGCGCACCGAGGCCATCGCCCTCGCCGCCGCCGCTCCCGAGATCGCCCACCCCGTGCTGCAGCTCGACAACGTCTCGATCGAGTACGGCAAGAAGGGTCGCGTCGCGGCCTTCCGCGCCGTCGACGATGTCACGCTCGGCATCGCCGAGGGCGAGATCGTGGGCCTGGTGGGGGAGTCCGGCTCGGGCAAGTCCACCATCGGGCGCGCGGCCATCGGCCTGCAGCCCATCGCCGACGGTCGTCTCGTGGTCGACGGCGTCGACATCTCCAGCGGTTCGCGCAAGCGCATCAAGTCACTGCGACGCCGCGTGGGCATCGTGTTCCAGGACCCGTCGTCGTCTCTGAACCCGCGTCTGCCGATCGGGGAGTCCATCGGTGAGCCGCTGTTCCTCGCCGGCGAGGCGAAGGGCGCCGAGCTCGACGCCCGTGTCGAGAAGCTCCTCGACGAGGTGCGCCTGCCCCGCAGCTACCGCAACCGCTACCCGCACGAGCTGTCGGGTGGTCAGAAGCAGCGCGTCGGCATCGCGCGCGCGCTGTCGCTGCAGCCGCGTCTGCTCGTCGCCGACGAGCCGACGAGCGCGCTCGACGTGTCGGTGCAGGCACGCGTGCTCGAACTGCTCAGCGAGTTGCAGAAGGAGCACCGCTTCGCCTGTCTGTTCATCAGTCACGACCTGGCCGTCGTGGATGCCATGGCCGACCGCATCGTCGTGCTCAACCGCGGCAAGATCGCCGAGCAGGGCACGCGCGACGAGATCCTGCGCGCGCCCAAGGAGCCGTACACCCAGCGCCTCATCGCCGCCATCCCGGTGCCCGACGTCGAGGTGCAGGCCGCGCGTCGTGAGCTTCGGCACGAGCTGTTGCGCGAGACTCCGGCATCCTGAGATCGCGCAGAAAGGGGTGGGATCCGCGCGATCCCGCCCCTTTCTGCTGCCTGCCAGGCAGTGTCGCGCCTGCCCGGTAGACTGGTCACGCTCGATTTCCGGGCGCACCCCGAATTTTCCTGGAGACCCTCCATGGCGCACGCCCTTCGTCCTGACCTCCGTAACGTCGCGATCGTCGCGCACGTCGACCACGGCAAGACGACCCTCGTCGACGCCATGCTCCGCCAGACCGGCTCGTTCGGCGACCACGCGCACGTCGAGGAGCGCGCGATGGACTCGAACGACCTGGAGCGCGAGAAGGGCATCACGATCCTCGCCAAGAACACGGCGATCGAGTACAACGGCATCCACACGGACGTGCCCGTCACGATCAACGTGATCGACACCCCCGGCCACGCCGACTTCGGTGGCGAGGTCGAGCGCGGTCTGTCGATGGTCGACGGCGTCGTGCTGCTGGTCGACGCGTCCGAGGGCCCGCTGCCCCAGACCCGCTTCGTGCTGCGCAAGGCGCTCGAGGCGAAGCTCCCCGTCATCCTGCTGGTCAACAAGACCGACCGCCCCGACGCCCGTATCGCCGAGGTGGAGGAAGAGGCGCACGACCTGCTGCTGGGCCTGGCGTCCGACCTCGTCGACGACGTGCCCGACCTCGACGTCGACGCGCTGCTCGACGTGCCGGTGGTCTACGCCTCCGGCCGTGCGGGCGCGGCATCCCTGAACCGCCCCGACAACGGCGCGCTGCCCGACAACGACGACCTCGAGCCGCTGTTCGCCGCGATCCTCGAGCACGTCCCGGCTCCGTCCTACGACGACGAGGCGCCGCTGCAGGCGTGGGTCACGAACCTCGACTCCTCGCCGTTCCTCGGTCGCCTCGCCCTGCTGCGCGTGTTCAACGGCACGCTGAAGAAGGGCCAGACGGTCGCGTGGGTGCGCTCCGACGGCACCACGAGCAACGCCCGCGTGACCGAGCTGCTGAAGACCCGCGCGCTCGAGCGTTTCCCCGCCGAAGACGCCGGCCCCGGCGACATCGTCGCCATCGCCGGTTTCCCCGACATCACGATCGGCGAGACCATCGCCGACCCCGAGGACGTGCGGCCCCTGCCGGCCATCACGGTCGACGACCCCGCCATCTCGATGACGATCGGCACCAACACCTCGCCGCTCATGGGCAAGGTCAAGGGCCACAAGCTCACCGCGCGCATGGTGAAGGACCGCCTCGACCGTGAGCTCATCGGTAACGTCTCGCTGAAGGTCGTCGACATCGGACGTCCGGATGCCTGGGAGGTCCAGGGCCGCGGCGAACTCGCGCTCGCGATCCTCGTCGAGAACATGCGTCGTGAGGGCTTCGAGCTCACCGTCGGCAAGCCCCAGGTGGTCACCAAGCGCGGCGACGACGGCAAGCTCAAGGAGCCCTACGAGCACCTGACGATCGACGCCCCCGAGGAGCACCTCGGTGCGATCACGCAGCTCATGGCCGCCCGCAAGGGTCGCATGGACAACATGACCAACCACGGCACCGGCTGGGTGCGCATGGAGTTCGTCGTGCCCTCGCGCGGCCTCATCGGCTTCCGCAGCGAGTTCCTGACAATCACGCGCGGCACCGGCATCGCCAACGCCATCTCGCACGGCTACGACGACTGGGCGGGCTCGATCACCACGCGCCAGAACGGCTCGATCGTCGCGGACCGCATGGGTGTCGTCACGCCGTTCGCCATGATCGCACTGCAGGAGCGCATGAGCTTCTTCGTCCAGCCCACCGAAGAGGTCTACGAGGGCATGGTCATCGGCGAGAACTCGCGCGCCGACGACATGGACGTCAACATCACCAAGGAGAAGAAGCTCACGAACATGCGTTCGTCGACCTCCGACTCCTTCGAGTCGATGACGCCCCCGCGCGTGCTCACGCTGGAGGAGTCGCTCGAGTTCGCCCGCGACGACGAATGCGTCGAGGTCACGCCCGAGAAGGTGCGCATCCGCAAGGTCGTGCTCGACGCGACCGAGCGCGGCCGCGCCGCCTCCCGCGCCAAGCGTCAGGATGCCAACGCGTAAGCGCCGCGTCCGCGAACGGCCCCGCCCAGCTCACGCTGCGCGGGGCCGTTCCGCACTCGGGCGTCGTCCGCGCCTCCCGCGCTTCCCGCGCTCGGCCGTTGCCTCGCGCGATGGCGTGGCCCTCGCGCGTGGTGCGCCGCGACCAGATCGTTGAGTGTCCGAGACACGCCGCGATGCCTGGCCCGGTTGCGGCGTGTTTCGGACACTCAACAGGTCGGTGATGCCGTGCGTGCCGGTGGCTGGTCGCGGTCGGAGGCGGCGGTGTACCCGGTCAGTGTCCAGGACACGCCGTGATGCTTTACCCGGTTGCGGCGTCTTCTGGACACTCAACGGGATGGCGACGGAGGTGGCGTGCGCCGGGTCAGTGCGACTCGACGACGCACACGGCGCTCATGCCGGGCGTCAGCGCCTCGAACACGTGCGGGGCGTCGCCGGAGTACGACAGGTAGTCGCCGGGGGAGAGGTCGTACGGGGCGTCGGCCGGGCCGATGCGTCCGCGCCCGGAGACCAGCACGATGTGCTCGACGGTGCCACGCGGATGCGGCTCCGACACGCGAGGGGCGCCGGGCTCGGCGCTGAGCAGATAGATGTCGCGGCGGGCGTGCGGTGGACTCGCCGAGAGCAGGACCGCCAGATACGCGGATGCCGATGACGGTACCGCCGCGGCCGCCTCTCCGGCGCGGATCAGGGTGGGCGAGCGAACGCCCTCGTCCACCAGGACGGCGAAGGGGATCTCCAGCGCCGACGCGAGGGCCCACAGCGTCTCGACGCTGGGATTGCCGCCGCCGTTCTCGAGCTGCGAGACCGTCGCCTTGGCTACGCCGGCGCGTCGCGCGAGTTCCGAAACGCTGAGGTCGCGTCTCTCGCGCTCGCGACGGAGGGTGGCCGCGATACGGTCGCCGAGATCGGTCATGTGTTCATTATGCTTGCCGATTGTTCGACTTGACGAACGACTCGGTCTCGTTCACCATGATGTCCATGCGTTCGCTATCCCGAACACCCGAGGGTGTCGCCGCTCGACAGGGGATGGCGGTGGCTCTCGCGACGAGCGCGTACGGCATCTCTTTCGGCGCCCTGTCTGTGGCATCCGGACTCGACGTCTGGCAGACGTGCGTGCTGAGCCTGCTGATGTTCACAGGTGGATCGCAGTTCGCCTTCGTCGGCGTCATCGCCGCCGGGGGCGTGGCTGCGGCACCGGCCGCGATCGCGTCGGCCGTGTTGCTCGGCGTTCGTAACGCCGCCTACGCGATGCGCATGTCGCCGGTTGTCGCGGGCGGGTTCTGGCGCAAGGCCGGAGCGGTGCAGTTCACGATCGACGAGTCGGTCGCCGTAGGACTCGCGCAGACCGAGTCTCGTGCGCGGCGGGTGGGCTTCTGGGTCACGGGTGTGGCCATCTGGGTCGGCTGGAATCTGTCGACCCTCCTCGGGGCGCTGCTCGGCGATGTGCTGGGCGACCCCCGCGCCTACGGTTTGGATGCCGCTGCCGCGGCCGCCTTCCTCGCTCTGCTCTGGCCGCGCCTGCGCGGACGACAGCCCTTCGCCGTCGCGGCGGGGGCCGCGGTCGTCGCGGCGCTGCTCACGCCCGCTCTCATGCCTGGCATTCCCGTCATCGCGGCCGCGGGCGTCGCTGTGGCGGTGGGCATGTTCGAGCCGCGTCGTCGTGCCCCCATGCCCGTAGGCATCGCCGAGGAGAAGGGGATGCCATGACCCTGTGGACCGCCGTGCTCCTGGCATCCGTTCTCTGCGCCGCGCTGAAGGGGATCGGGTATCTGCTGCCGGCGCGGTGGCTCGAGGCGCCGCGCCCCGCCCGCATCGCCGACCTGCTCACCGTGGCGCTGCTGTCGGCACTCGTGGTCGTGCAGACGGTGGCGGCGGGGTCGGAGATCGCGATCGATGCGCGGGTGCCGGCCGTGGCCGTGGCGGCGGTGCTGCTGTGGGCGCGGGCCCCGTTTCTCGTCGTGGTCGCTGTGGCAGCGGTCACGGCCGCGCTGCTGCGACTGTGGGGCTGGGCGGTGTGAGGGGCGCTTTCCGCACAGAAGAAAGCGTGAGACGAACTGATTGTCGCTGAAGGAGACGCCGTTGGGGTCGGTGAAGGACACGGTTTGGCCGGAGAGCGCGTTGCCGTAGGCGTCCGTGACGGTAACGGTGACCGAGACGATGACCGGGACGGCCCACGCGGCGCCGGCGACGAGAGCGCGGCGCGACAGCTCGGGGGTTTCGGTCGTGGGGGAGACGTTCCTTCTTCGGGATTCCTCGAGGGGAGCGAGGCGGGTGGCGTGCCTGTCAGAGGGGTGAAGGAATGCGCGCCATCGTGTGCACTCGGTCTGCGTCCGGGGCAAGAGAGGACGCGCTCGGTAGGTACGTGACATCAGGGTTCACCCACTGCGGTCCCTTCGTTCACTCGGATCCGGTGTCCTTCTCGTGCCAGCTCTCCGCTCGGTCATAGGACCGCCTTCTAGACTGGCGCGATGAGCTTTGGCATCCTGCGCATCGCCGGTTGGGTCGTCGCGCTGCTGGTCGGTGCGTTCTACGGCGCGGCCGGCACGATCGCGCAGGGCTTCCGGCTCGGTCCGGTGCCGGTGGGCCTGCTGCTGGCGACGATCGGCTGTGCCGCGCTCCTCATCGCCCTGCGCACGCTGACCGGGGATCTCGTCAACGCCTTCGCCGGGGGACTCGGCATCTCGGCGGCGACCTATGTGTTCTCGCAGCCTGGGCTCGGGGGATCGGCCATCGTCGCCGCGCCCACCCCCGGTACCGAGTGGATCCCTGTGGTGTGGACGGTCGTCGGGCCCGCCCTGATGGTGTTGGTGGCCTTCTGGCCCGACTTCTCGCACCTGCGGCACGAACCCGCGACTCCCACCGCCTGACACGTCGGCGTCGAGCGGGGTCGCGTCGGGCGAGGCCGGTCGAGTCATCGCGATTAGACTGAACGGGTGACTTACGTGATCGCCCTCCCGTGTGTCGATGTCAAGGATCGCGCCTGCATCGACGAATGCCCCGTCGACTGCATCTACGAGGGTGAACGATCGCTGTACATCCACCCCGACGAATGCGTCGACTGCGGTGCGTGCGAGCCGGTCTGCCCCGTCGAGGCGATCTACTACGAGGACGACCTGCCCGAGGAGTGGTCCGACTACTACAAGGCGAACGTCGAGTTCTTCGATGACATCGGCTCGCCCGGTGGTGCCGCGAAGGTCGGCGTGATCGCCAAGGATCACCCGGTCATCACCGCGCTTCCCCCGCAGAGTCACTGAGCCGTGGGCGTCGCCGACCTCGCCGACTACCCCTGGGATGCCGTCGCCCCCTATGCCGAGCGCGCGCGGCGTCACCCGGCCGGCATCGTCGACCTGTCGATCGGCTCGCCCGTCGATCCGACGCCCGCCGTCGTCGCCGCGGCCCTCGCCGACGCGACCGACGCGCACGCCTACCCGCAGACGGCCGGCACTCCCGCGCTGCGTGAGGCGATCGCCGAGTGGTACGCCCGCCGACGGGGTGTTCCGGGTCTGACGGCCGCGAACGTCCTGCCGACCGTCGGCTCGAAAGAGCTCGTCGCCCTCCTGCCGCTGCTGCTGGGGCTCGGTCCCGGTGACGCCGTCGTGCACCCGCGGGCGGCCTACCCGACCTACGAGGTCGGTGCCCGTCTCGTGGGCGCCGAGCCGGTGGCATCCGACGATACAGCCGACTGGCCCGCGAACACCAAGCTCGTGTGGGTCAACTCGCCCGGCAACCCCGACGGACGCGTGCTCTCGGTGGCGGAGCTGACGGATGCCGTGACCCGGGCACGCGAGCTCGGAGCCGTCCTGGCCTCCGACGAGTGCTACGCCGAGCTCGGCTGGGACGCGCCGTGGGATGCCGAGCGGGTGCCGAGCGTGCTCGACCCCGCCGTGGTCGGCGACGACCTCACGGGTGTTCTCTCGGTGTACTCGCTGAGCAAGCAGTCGAACCTCGCGGGATACCGCGCGGCGTTCCTCGCGGGCGACGCCGCTCTCGTCGCGCGCCTGCTGACGGGCCGCAAGCACCTCGGCCTCATGCCCCCCGCGCCCGTCCAGCGGGCCATGACGGTCGCCCTCGGCGACGACGCGCACGTCGCGGAGCAGCGTGAGCGCTACGCCCGTCGACGCGCGCTGCTCAAGCCCGCAATCGAGGCCGCGGGCTTCACGATCGACCGCAGCGAGGCGGGCCTGTACCTCTGGGCGACCGAGGGGCGCGACGCGTGGGAGAGCGTGGGACGTCTGGCTGATCTCGGCATCCTCGTCGGTCCGGGCCACTTCTACGGCGAGCACTTCCCGAACCACGTGCGGTTCTCGCTCACCGCGACCGACGAGCGCATCGCCGCGGCGGCGGAGCGGCTGACGTCGTAGGTCAGCTCGAGCGGCTCCACGCCTCCCACAGACGCGCGTAGGGTCCGCCCGCGGTGCGCAGCTCGTCGTGCGTGCCTTCTTCGCGGACGCGCCCCGCGTCCAGCAGCACGACGCGGTCGGCCGCGGCCGCCTGGCTCAGGCGATGCGCGACGACCAGGGCCGCGCGTCCGTCGACGACCGCGAGAGCGGCGTTCTCGAGGCGGCCGGCCTCGGTGGACCCGGCTTCGGCGGTCGCCTCGTCGAGGACGACGAACGCGGGGTCGGCGAGCAGGACCCGCGCGAGGGCGAGATGCTGTGCTTCGGCGGGGGACAACGGGGTTCCCGATGCGCCGACCGGTTCGTCGAGTCCGCGCGGGAGTCGCGCGACGAGACCGTCGGCTCCGACGCGGTGGAGCGCGGCGAGCAGATCGTCGTCACCGGCAGCGGGCGCGGCGAGTGTGAGGTTCCCCCGCAGGTCGGTGTCGAAGACGTGCACGTCCTGCGTCACGAGGGCGACCGCGGTGGGCCGATCCGCCGTGCCCGCATCGGGTTCCTGCACCCCGGCCGCGATCGCGGCGAGCGTCGACTTGCCGGCTCCCGAGGCGCCCACGACGGCGAGCGTCTCGCCCTCGGCGATGTCCATCGACACGGCGTGGAGAACCGGATGTCCCGCGGTGTACGCGTGGGTGATGTCGCGCAGGACGACGGCTGCGCGCGGCTCTGCGGGGGCATCGCCCGGCGCGGCGGTGTCGGCCACCGGGTCGGCCGACCGTCCCGCCCCGGTGGCGGCGGGTTCATCCGGGTCGGCGGCGCGGATGACGCCCACGATCCGCGCGAGCGACGCGAGTGCCGACTGCAGGTCGTCGACGACGAAGAGCAGCTGATTGATGGGGCCGAACAGACGCAGGAACAGCAGCATGGCAGCCGTCGTGCCCCCGACCGTCCCGTGCCCGCCCGAGACGAGGACGAAGCCGACGACGAGCAGACCCGCCATGCCGAGGAACTCCGCGGCGTTCAGCCGCGCGAAGAACAGATTCTGGATGCCGCGCGCCCGCATGCTCCACCGCACGACGCTCCACGACGCCGCCGAGATGCGGACGAGGTGGGGCGTCGAGGAGCCGTAGGCGCGCACGGTCTCGAGCCCGCGGAGCGTGTCGAGCAGGTGCTGCGCCCGCTCGGCCATCGCGGCCCGTTCGGCCGCGTACACCCCGGGTGCGGCGCGCAGGTACGCCCGCACGGCGAACACGTGCACGGGGGCGATGACGAGGAGGGCGAGGGCATACCAGGGGTCGATGACCGCCATGCCGGCGAGCGTGACGACGATGGTGAACGCCGCGCCGACGAGGGCGGGCACGACCCGAGGGATCGCCTCCGACACCTCGGCGACGTCGTCGCCCGCGCGCGCGATGAGATCACCCGTCCCCGCTCTCTCGACGCGGGAGGGCGGCAGGTGCAGAGCGGTGCTGACCATGCGTTCGCGCAGGTCTGCCAGAGCGGTCTCGAACAGCTGAGAGGCCGAGATCATGCCGATCGCGGTGAGGACAGCCCCCACCACGACGGCTCCGGCCATCACTGCCGCCAGCGTCACGGCGAGGTCGGCCGCGCCCCCGCCCGCGCCGATCGCGTCGACGACGGTTCCGAGCGCGAGGGGTCCCGCGATGCCCGCGACGGCGGCGGCGAGCACGACGGCGACCAGCGTCGGCAGCCGCCACCATCCGCCGGGAAGCGACCGCCAGAGCTCGCGGGCGACCGCGCGCGCGGGAGCGAGGGGGAGGGCGTCGTTCATGCGGGGTCTCCGTCCGTGATGCGCACCACGCGGTCGGCCACCGCCGCGAACGCGGGGGTGCGCGTGACGATGACCGTGCGGCGGCCGCGGCGAACCGTGCGGACCCGCTCGGCGATGCGCGCCTCGGTGACCGCGTCGACCGCGGTGGTCGGGTCGTGCAGCACCAGCAGCTCCGCGTCGCGCGCGATCGCCCGCGCCAGGGCGACGCGTTGGCGCTGGCCGCCCGAGAGCGCCGTGCCGTTCTCGCCGACGCGACTGTCGAGTCCCTCGGGCAGCAGCTCGGCGAGCTCGTCGCACGCGGCGGCGTGCAGGGCGGCGTCGCGGGCCGCGGCATCCGTTTCCGACCCGGCGACGTTCTCGGACACGCTCCCCGCGAAGAGGTGCGCCGCGTGGGGAGCGTGCAGGGCGTCCGGATGCCGCGCCCGCAGCGCCGCGACCACGTCGTCGGCGCGCGACCCGTCGCAGGCGATCACGACGAGCTCGCCGGCGTGCACGTCGGGCAGGTTCACGGGCCGTGGCGGCTGGTCGACGACGTCGGCGAGGGGTTCGCCGTCGCGCAGCACGTCGAGGACACGCGCCGCGGAAGCGGTCGCCGAGGCCCACCACGCACCCGTGTACAGCGCGAGCACCTGAAGTGGCTCCAGGAGGAACTGCGCGAGTCCCACCACCGCGATGAACTCCCCGAGCCCGAGCACCCCCGAGAGGGTGAGCACCGCCGCGACGACGGCGACCGCGGTCAAGAACAGGCCCGTCACGATGCTCATGGCACCGCCGAAGACCCCCTCGGTGCGTCGGGCTCGAACCGTGTCGGCGAGGGCCGCGCGGCTGGCGCGCCCGTAGCGTCGGGTGGCCTCGGCCTCGGCACCGATCCCGCGGACCACGCGGTACCCGCTCAGCAGGTCGGCGGCCCGGCCCGCGGCCACGGCAGCCGCTTCCTGCTCCTGTCCGCTGCGGTCGCGCAGGGGGCGCCCCGCGCGCTCGGTGAGCCAGAGCAGGACAGGCGCGCCGACGAGGACGGCGACGCCCAGGGGCCACGAGATGGTCACCAGGACCGCCCCGCCGAACAGCACCGCGGCCAGCTGACCCACGGGGTACACGCCGATCTCGACGGCTTCGGAGAGGCGATTGGCATCCGACGTCGCGATCGAGAGCGCGACCCCGGGCTGCTCGGACGGACGCCCCGGGCGGGGAGGACGCTGCAGCAGATGAGCGGCGACGGTGGTGCGCAACCGGTGCTGCACCGTGAGCATGCCGAGCTCCGCCAGGCGCGAACCGAAGCGCCACGAGAACGACAGCACGAGGAAGTCGGCGGCCAGCACGCCCAGCCAGAGCAGCAGCTGGACGGGGTCGCCCGTCGTCACGGCACGCTCGATCGCCAGCCCCATGACGATGGGGACGAGCGCCTCGCCGAGCTGGTGGGTGATCGACAGAGCCGCGGCCGGGATCGTGTAGCGGGGAGCGGCGCCCATGACCCGCAGCGTCCAGCGCCGCGGTGTCGTGGCGGCGGTGAAGGGCACCTCGCGCGTGGCGAGGGGCTCGGCGGGCGCCTGCAGCAGCATCCTCATCCGCGTGCCGCCCGGTCGCGACCGAGGGCGGAGACCGCGGGTGTGCCCGACACGGGGTCGGGCGTGACGACGCAGCGCAGCCCGAAGACCTCCTCCACCATCTCGGCGGTGACGATGTCGGCCGGGGAGCCCTCGGCGACGATGCGCCCGTCCTTCACCGCGATGAGGTGGGTGCCGTAGCGCGCCGCCTGATTCAGGTCGTGGAGCACCGCGACCAGCGTGCGACCCTGCGCGTTCAAGTCGGTCAGCAGCTCCATCAGCTCGATCTGGTGCGCGATGTCCAGGAACGTCGTGGGCTCGTCCAGCAGCAGGATCGGCGTCTGCTGCGCGAGCGCCATCGCGATCCACACGCGCTGGCGCTGACCGCCCGAGAGCTCGGAGACGAGGCGCCCGGACAGGTCGGCGATGCCGGTGGCATCCATCGCCTCGGTCACCGCCGTCTCGTCCTGCTCCGACCACTGGCGGAGGAACCCCTGGTGCGGGAAGCGCCCGCGTGCCACGAGGTCGATGACGGTGATCCCGTCGGGGGCGATCGAGGTCTGCGGCAGCAGTCCCACGGCGCGGGCGAGCTCCTTCGGCTGGTAGTCGGCGAGCGGGCGCTCATCGAGACGCACCGTTCCGGCGGAGGGCGTGAGCAGTCGGGCCAGCGCTCGCAGCAGTGTCGACTTGCCGCTCGCGTTGGCGCCGACGATGACGGTGAACGACCCGTCGGGGATGGCGACCGACAGACCCTGCGAGATGATGCGTCGGTCGTAGCCGATCGTCAGGTCGGTGGCGGTGAGGCGGGCGGGAGCGATCATGCACGTCTCCGGGTTTCGTGGACGAGGAGCCAGACGAGGTAGAGCCCGCCGACGACGACGGTCACCAGTCCGACGGGCAGAGGGGTGGGAAGCACGTGCTGGGCGACGACGTCCGAGGCGAGCAGCACGACCGCGCCGACGAGCGCGGACGGTACGAGCGCGATTCCCGCCGTGCGAGCCAGGCGGCGGGCGATCTGCGGGGCGGCGAGGGCGACGAACGCGATCGGGCCGGCGGCGGCCGTGACGGCGGCGGTGAGCGCGACGGCGCAGACGACCAGCCCGAGTCGGGACCTCTCGACACGGACGCCGAGAGCCCGGGCGGCGTCGTCGCCGAGTTCGAGACGCGACAGGGCACCCGAGAAACCGACCAGGGCGGCGCACGCGACGATCACGACGCCCACGGTGGGGAGGAACTGCGCCCAGCCGACCGGCGTGAGCGAGCCCGCTCCCCACACCGCCGCGACCATCGCGACCTCGATCTTCGCGCGCAGCAGCAGGTAGGTGCTGAGCGCCTGCAGCATGGCCGAGACCCCGATCCCGACGACGATGAGACGGAAGCCCTGGATGCCACGGCGGTACGCCAGCGCGTAGACGAGGGCCGCGGCGACGAGTCCGCCGACGATGGCGCCACCCGCGACGGCGATGCTGCCCGCGCTCGCACCGAGCAGGAGGATGACGCTGAGGCCCCCCGCGTAGGAGCCTGCCGACAGTCCGATGACGTCGGGGCTGGCCAGGGGATTGCGGGTGAGCGACTGGAAAACCGCCCCCGAGATCCCCAATGCCGCGCCGAACACGAGGGCGGCGAGCACGCGCGGCAGGCGCCATTCGCGCACGACCGTCGCGGTGAAGCCGCCGTCGACGCCGAGCAGGGCACCGGCCACCTGAGCGGGGGTGAGGGCGAAGTCGCCGAGGCAGAGGGCGAGGATCGCGAGGGCGAGGGCGACCGCGGCGACGACGACGGCGGTGACGAGGGTGCGGACGCGGAAGCGCAGCGACACGCCCGCGCGGCGGACGACGGCCGTGCGGGGACCGGGGGCGGGCGTCGCCTCCACGGTGCGGGAGAGGGGGGTGGTCACAGGCTGGTCGCTTTCGCGCGGCGGACGAGGGCGATGAGCACGGGCGCGCCCACGAAGGCCGTCACGATTCCCACCGGCACTTCGCTCGGCCACAGCACGACCCGTCCGATGACGTCGGAGAGCAGCAGCACCGTGGGGGCGATGACCATCGTGTAGGGCAGGATCCAGCGCTGGTCGGGGCCGACGACCCAGCGGGCGACGTGCGGCGCCATGAGCCCGATGAACGCGATGGGCCCCGCGATGGCGGTGGCGGAGCCGGCGAGCACCGTGATGGCCACGATCGACAGCACGCGCGTGCGCACCAGACGGGCGCCGAGAGAGGCGGCGAGGTCGTCGCCCAGTCCCAGGGCGTTCAGCGAGCGGGCGCAGGCGAGGGCGACGACGACGCCCGCCCCGACGAAGGGGAGTACCGGAACGATGACGTCCCATCCCCGCTCGACGAACGACCCGGCGTTCCATCCGCGCAGACGCGCGAAGGTGACGGGGTCGAGCAGCATCATGGCGCTGGTGATACCCAGGAGCACCGCGCCCACGGCGACACCCGCCAGGGTCAGGCGCACCGGGTCGGGGCCGCCGCGACCGGCGCCGCCGATCGCGTAGACGGTCACGGTGACCAGCAGCGCCCCGCCGAATGCCCACGGGAGGAACTGCACAGCGGTGACGGCGCCCAGCACGACGCCGATCGCCACGAAGAGGGCGGCTCCGGCATCCACTCCCAGGATGCCGGGATCTCCCAAGGGATTGCGGGTGAAGGCCTGGATGAGCGCGCCGGCCAGCCCCAGGCAGATGCCGGCGACGAGGGCGGCGGCCGTGCGCGGCAGACGCAGGTCGAGCACGATCTGGTCGCTGAGGGAACCGTCGGGATGCGCCATCGCGTGCCAGATGTCGGCCGGTCCGAGCGGGTTCGAGCCCACCGCGATGCTGAGGCCGGCAGCGATCACGAGCGCGAGTACGGCGGTGAGAAGCCCCGCGGCGCGTCGGCGCCGCGAGGAGGACGGGAGGCGGTCGCGCCGCGCGCCGGGGCGCGACGCGACCGCGGGTGCGGAGGTCACCGGGGGATCAGCCCTCGACGCTCTGGGGCGATGTCCCCGCCACGGCCTTCTCGAGCCGCGGCACGAGGTGCTCGATGACGTACTTCTGGCTGAGCGGCGTGAGGAAGTAGATCGCCCCGGCGAGCTCGGCGTCGGTGTAGACGGCGTGACCGCCGGTCACGGCATGCAGAGAACGGGTCGTGCCGAAGTCGAGCAGAGCCGGCAGCGACTCGGCGCTCTCGGTGGCGAAGACGATGACGTCGGCGTCGATGAGCGACATGTTCTCGCCCGAGATGAGCGCCTGCGCGCCCTCCTGCTGGACGTACTTCTCCAGTCCCGGGGTCATGACGAAGCCGAGGTCGGTGAGGAAGTCCGTGTTCAACCCGTCCGGGTAGACGTAGATGCTGCCCTCCCAGGGGCCGCCCTGCGAGAAGGATGCCGTCTTCCCGGCGAACTCCGGGTGCGCCGCCGCGGCGGCCGCGTACTGCTCCTCGATGCCGGTGACGAGCTTCTCTCCCTCGGCGCTGCGACCCATCGCCTGCGCGATCTGGCGGGTCTGTCCCTTCCAGTCGGAGAAGTACCGCTCCGTACCGGGGGCGCTCGCGATCGTCGGGGCGATCGCGCTGAGCTTCGTGTAATCGTCGGCGGTCATGTTGGCGTTGGTGCCGACGATGAGGTCCGGCTCCAGCGAGGCGATCTTCTCGAACTCGAAGCCGTCGGTCGAGGAGAGCACGGTGGGCTCGGCGCCGTTGAGCAGGTCGGTCGCCCACGGCCAGACGGCGTAGGGCTGTTCGCCGTACCACTCGGTCGTGGCGATCGGGGGCGTGCCGAGCTCCAGCAGGATGTCCTGCTCGGTGAGACCCACCACGACGACTCGCTGCGGTTCAGCCTCGACGGTGGTCTCGCCGAACTTGTGGGCGACGGTGACGGGGAACGTGTCGCTCGGCTCGGTCGAATAGGTCGCGTTCTCGGCGACGGCCGTGGCGGTGCCACCGCAACCGGTGAGGAGCGCTGCGGCGACGGCGAGGACGGTGCCGAGCGTGGCGAGGCGCGCGATGCGGGAGCGGAGTGGGAATGCGGACATGGGAGCTCTCGGGTAGGCGGGTGTGGGCGTCGCCAGGTTAGCCTTGCCTTACCTTGCCCGCCATCATCGTGAGGAGACACGAAGTGCTGATCGAGGACACGGTCATGTCCCGTGGCGAACACCCGAGCCTGGTGGATGCCTCTGGACTCGCGTCGTATGGTCGCGAACGGACATTCGCGGAGTTCGCGGTCACCTCGACATTCGTGGACGGTGGCAGGGGATTCGACCTCCACGGGCACGAGGAGGATCAGCTCGCGTGGATGGCATCCGGATCCGTGGAGGTGTCGGTCGGGACCGATCGCTGGCACCTGCGTCGAGATCACGCGGCGTGGATTCCCACCGGCGTGCTCCACGAGATGCGGTTCACCGAACCCGGAGAACTCGTCAGTGCCTACATCGACCAGCGGCACCGGCCGAGTCCGACGGGGTGGAGTCGTGCGCGCGTGCTCTCGCTCGATCCGCTCGGCGGAGCGCTCCTGCGCTACCTGGCCGCGGAGGGTCGATCCGAGGTGCGCCGGCAGGAGAGCTTCGCCCTGCTGAGCAAACTGGTCGCCGAGGCGCCCGTCTCGCGCGAGGTCGTCGCCCTGCCGCAGGATCCACGCGCTCGCGCGATCGCCGTCGCGCTCCTCGCCGCACCCGACGATGATCGCGACCTCGAGCAGTGGGCGGCCGAGGTGGGCGTCAGCGCCAAGACCATCGCCCGGGCATTCCTCTCCGACACGGGATGCACCTTCCGCGAGTGGCGGGTGCGCGCGCGCCTGCACGTCGCGGTCGGGCTGCTCGTCCAGGGGGAGCCCGTGCACGCCGTCGCCCTCGCCGTGGGCTACGACTCCGTCAGCAGCTTCATCTCGGCGTTCCGCCTCCGGCTCGGCATGACCCCGGCGGCGTACGCCGGGCATCACCGACGCGCATGAGGAGGATCCCTCCATTCGATGGGGGCATGCTTTGGCGGTGTCATCTGTACGTCGGCGCGACTACTAGGCTGTAAAAGCACTGTGTTCGGGTGACCCTCCGGGCGCATGCCGACCCGGATGACACACCCGTGGCATCCATCGGTCGAAGGCCGCGGAGCCCCGGGCGCCGCGATCGACCATACGGGCGACCAGAAATCGCAAGGAGGCGCGGTGAGCGACGCGGGAACGCAGCACGACAAGGCCACCCTCACGGTGGGGGGCACCACCGCCGAGTTCCCGGTGCTGCGCGGCACCGACGGCATCCCGAGCATCGACGTCGCGTCGCTGACGAGGCAGACCGGTCACACCACGCTCGACTACGGCTTCGTGAACACCGCGTCGACGAAGTCCGCCATCACCTACATCGACGGCGACCAGGGGATCCTCCGCTACCGCGGTTACCCGATCGAGCAGCTCGCGAAGAACAGCACCTACCTCGAGGTCGCGTGGCTGCTCATCTACGGCGAGCTGCCCTCGGCATCCGAGCTGGAATCGTTCGACGAGCGCATTCGCCGTCACACCCTGCTGCACGAAGACCTGAAGAGCCTGTTCTCGGCCCTTCCGCCCACCGCTCACCCGATGTCGGTGCTCTCGGCCGCGACGGCCGCGCTGTCGACCTACTACGAGTCCGAGTCCGACCCGCACAACCCCGAGCACGTCGAACTCAACACCGTGCGCATGCTCGCGAAGCTCCCCGTGATCGCGGCCTACGCGCACAAGAAGAGCATCGGGCAGGCCTTCCTGTACCCCGACAACAAGCTGAGCTTCGTCGACAACTTCCTCAAGTTGAACTTCGGCGTCATGAGCGAGACTTACGAGTCCAACCCCGTCATGACGAAGGCGCTCGATCTGCTGCTCATGCTGCACGCCGACCACGAGCAGAACGCCTCCACCTCGACGGTGCGCCTCGTGGGTTCGACCGGAGCGAACCAGTTCGCGTCGATCTCCGCCGGCATCCAGGCCCTCTCCGGCCCCCTGCACGGCGGTGCGAACGAGGCCGTGCTGCAGATGCTCGGCCGTATCCGCGACTCGGGCGAAAGCGTCGAGCGCTTCGTCGAGCGGGTGAAGAACAAGGAAGAGGGCGTCAAGCTCATGGGCTTCGGCCACCGGGTCTACAAGAACTACGACCCGCGCGCCAAGCTCGTCAAAGAGGCGGCCGACGAGGTGCTCGAGGCCCTCGGCGTCAGCGACCCGCTGCTCGACCTCGCCAAGGAGCTCGAGCAGATCGCCCTCGAAGACGACTACTTCAAGGCCCGCCGCCTGTACCCGAACGTCGACTTCTACACCGGCGTCATCTACAAGGCGATGGGCTTCCCCACGCGCATGTTCACGGTGCTGTTCGCGATCGGCCGCCTGCCCGGCTGGCTCGCACAGTGGCGCGAGGCGATCACCGATCCGCAGACGAAGATCGGCCGCCCGCAGCAGCTGTACACGGGTGCTGCCGTGCGCAACTACCCCGGCGTCTGACCGCCACGCGAAACGCCCCGTCCCTCTCGCGAGGGGCGGGGCGTTTCGCGTGGGAGTGCGAAGCCCGCGGGCGAGGCGCGCCTCAGTCCGCGCCGAGTGTGGTCACGATGCGGGCGATCCGCGAGCGTCGCTCCGCCCGGGCGGCGAGCGCCCCGCCCATGTCGACCGGCACGAACCGTGTGCGCGTCCCGGGGGCGGCGCGGGCGACGAGATCCATGTCGGCGCTGATGACCGTGGCCACCATCGCGTACCCGCCGCCCGATACCGCGTCGCGGTGCAGCACGATGGGCTGCGTCCCGCCGGGGATCTGGATCGAGCCGACCGCGTACCCGGCGTCGACGATGTTCGAGGGGTCCTGTCCGGCGCCGAAGGGCTGGTCTCGTTCGCGCCACTCGACTCCCGGCCCGGAGTATCGCAGCCCCATACGGTCTGCCGTCGGAGTGAGCGTCCAGTCCTCCTCGACGAGGCGGCGGCGGCCTTCGCCCGAGAGGAGATGGTCGTAGAGCCCGAACATGATGCGCACCTCCTGCTCGCGGGAGAAGACGGGGCGGTCGGCTTCGGCGATCGTGTCCGTCGCGGGGAGAGGCCGCGTGGGAGCGAGGGTGTCGAGCACGTCTCCCGCTCGCAGCGCTCGGCCGTCGACCCCGCCGATGCCGCCGATCGCGTAGGTGGATCGGCTGCCCAGCGCCAGCGGCACGTCGATCCCTCCGCGCAGGGCGATGAAGAACCGGGTGCCGCCCTGGATGACGCCGAACGACAGCTCGTCGCCGGCCTCGAGACGAATGCGTGTCCAGGCGGGCCGCGGCTCGCCGTTGACGCGGACCTCGATCGGAGCCCCGGTGACGGCGATGTCGATCGGCGCGGTCACCTCGATGACGGGCCCCATGTACGCGCACTCCAAGACGGCCGCCTCGGGACCGTTGCCGACCAGGGCGTTCGCGAGGCGAGCGGACTCCTGGTCCATCGCGCCGCCCTGCGGGAAGCCGAGGGCGTAGTGACCGATGCGACCGAGGTCCTGAACGGTGGTGGCCAGCCCGGGCTGGCGGATTTCACATGCCATCGAGAACCTCGATCATCGTGCGGTTGGCGGCGAGCGGGTCGGCGAGCGAGGCGCCGAGCGAGAAGGTGACCGGAGCCTGACGGTAACGGTAGGTGCCCGTGTCGACCTCGTCCTGGATGCGGTGGTACTCGGCTTCGTCGACGGGGCGGAACCGCACGATGTCGCCCGCGCGGAACAGCACCGACGAGTCCACGAAGTCGGGCAGGGTCTGTTCCGGCTGGTAGATGGGAGGGGCGACCACGCCGAACATCTGGTACCCGCCTGCTCCGCGCACCGAGTAGATCGCGCCGAAGCATCCGCCGTGGCCGAGGGTGAGCCGAGGCGTGTCGGTTCGGGGGCTGAGGTACTTGGGCACCTCCAACTGCTGGTCGCGATCGACCAGCTGGTAGAGGAAGGGCAGTCCCGCGACGAATCCCACCATCGAGACCAGCCAGGGCTGCGAGTGATGACGTCGGATGAACTCCGCCCTGTCGGTGAGGCCGTTCACTCGGGCTGCGTAATCGAGGTCGCCCGACGACGGATCCTGATGGTAGCCCTCGCGGAATCGCGCGGCGGTCTCGGCCGTGAAGGGATCGTCGTACCAGACAGGTACCTCGATGATGCGCGTCTGCAGCTCGTCAGCGGCGTCCGTCGCCCCCTCCTCGATCTCACGAACCGTGTTCTCCAGCACAGCGGCGTCCAGCTCGTCGGGGTCGAAGCGCACCAGAAGTGATGCGTTCGCGGGACAGATGTCGATCACGCCGCGCAATTCGCGTTGTGCGAGACCGCGGGCGATCGTCATCGCGCGGAAGTTGGCGGCAAGTCCCATCGCTTCGTCGATCTCGGCGAAGAGGAACTCATCCCCTCCCCAGGTCAGGCGGGCGGGGGCCATCGAGACAGAGGTCATGAGAGGTTCCACGCTTCCGGTTCGGCTTCGATGAACGTCGTGTAATGCGCCACCTCTCGGAACGCGGCCGCGTTCACGAGAGCACGGTGGAGGGGCAGGGTCGTCTGGATGCCGTCGATCGCGGTTGCGGCCAGCGCGTCGTCCATGGCCTCGATCGCCGCGTCCCGGTCGTCGGCCTGCACGATCAGCTTCGCCACGAGCGAGTCGTAGAACGGTGTCACCACCGAGCCCGTTCGGAAGCCGGTGTCCATCCGGACGCCCTCGGGCCACGAGAAGCGCTCGATGGTGCCGGGGCTCGGGAAGAACCCGCGCGACGGGTCTTCGGCGTTGATGCGGCATTCGATCGCATGGCCGTTCAGTCTGACCTCGGCCTGCGTCAGCGCGAGCGGCGCGCCATCGGCGATGCGCAGCTGTTCGGCCACCAGGTCGAGGCCGGTCAACGCCTCGGTGACGGGATGCTCGACCTGCAGGCGGGTGTTCATCTCGATGAAGAACGCCTCGCCCGACGCCGGTGTCGAAGAGGAACTCCACGGTGCCGGCCCCGGCGTATCCGCACGATCGGGCGAGGTCGACCGACGCCTGATGGATGCGTTCGCGCGTGGCATCGGGAAGCCCGGGCGCCGGCGCCTCCTCCAGCACCTTCTGCGATCGACGCTGCATCGAGCAATCGCGGTCGCCGAGGTGGATGGCATCCTTTCCGTCTCCGAGGACCTGCACCTCGACGTGCCGGGCATGTCGGACGAAACGCTCGAGGTACACCGCGTCGTCGCCGAAGGAGGCGCGCGCCTCGCTCCGGGCGATCGACAGTGCTTCGTCGAACTCCTCCGGTGAGCGCACGAGGCGGATGCCGCGGCCCCCGCCTCCGGCGCGCGCCTTGATCAGCAGGGGGAAGCCCACGGCGGTCGCCGCGGCCGGGGCGTCGTCGTCGTCGCCGAGGGCTCCGTCGCTCCCGGGGAGGGTGGGAACGCCGGCTTCGCGCGCCGCGACGATCGCTCGGGCTTTGTCGCCCATCAGCTCGATCGTGGCGGGGTCGGGTCCGACCCACACGAGCCCCGCGTCGATCACCTGACGGGCGAAGTCCGCGTTCTCGCTGAGGAAGCCGTATCCGGGGTGGATAGCGTCCGCGCCGTGCGCACGGGCGGCGTCGAGGATCGCGTCCTGCGAGAGGTAGGACTGCGCGGCGGGGGCCGGACCGATCACGGCGACCGCGTCGGCCACCTCGGTGATGAGGGCATCGCGATCCGCCTCCGACACGACGGCAACCGTCTCGATGCCCAAGGAGTGCGCCGTGTGGGCGATACGCACGGCGATCTCTCCCCGGTTGGCGATGAGAAGACGCTGCATCCTCACGCCTCGGTGATCGTGACGATCACGTCGCCCGGGTTCACCGCGCCGTTGTCGCCGACGAGGAACTCGCCCACGATCCCGGCGACCGGTGCGGGGATCTCGGAGAACTGCTTCATGATCTCGATCACACCGATCGTCTGACCGGCATCCACGGCGTCACCCGTCTCGATGTACGGGTCTTTGCCCGGGCCCGGTCGGCGGTAGAACACGCCGGGAAGCGGCGAGATGATGTCGGTCATGAGATGTCTCCTTCGGGGGACGTGGTCGATCGGTGGTGATGGTCGATGACCTCGCGCACGGCGCAGGCCACCGCCACGGCGGAGGGCGCGTCGGAGTGCACGCACACGGTGTGGAAGACGAGGTTCACGGCGGTGCCGTCGACCGCGGCGACGCTCTCGCCCCGGATCGCGCGCGTGACGCGGTCGGCGGCGGCCGCGGGGTCCGTCTCGTGGGCGGCGCGGGTGAGGATCAGGCGCGCACGGGCGTCGTAGTCCATGTCGACGTACATCTCCGGGATGAACTCGACGCCTTCCTCGCGGCAGACCCTTTCGTGCGCGGTGCCGGCCAGCCCCAGGAACGGGACCCCGAAGGCTTTGGTCGCTCGTGCGGCGGCGCGCATGAGGTCGGCGTCGTCCGCCAGCATCCCCCAGAGGGCTCCGTGCGGCTTGATGTGCGACAGCGGTTGCCCCGCCCGGTCGAGGAAGGCGGAGAGTGCTCCCACCTGGTAGGTGATGAGTTCGTCGACCTCGTCGGGGGTCAGCGTCATCCGTCGACGTCCGAAACCGACCAGGTCGGGAAGGCCCGGGTGTGCTCCGACGCGCACGCCGTGCTCCGCGGCGAGCGCGACGGTGGTGCGCATGACCCGGGGGTCGCCGGCGTGGAAGCCGCACGCGACGTTGATGAGATCGACCAGGGGCATGAGGTCGGCGTCGTACCCGAAACGGTGCAGTCCGATTCCCTCGCCCATATCGGCGTTGATCGTGAAGTGGTGGGACACCCCCACAGAGTACGTTTCGCGGATGCCGTGCCGTCTCGGCCGTATGCTCAACATCGATCCTCTGTTTGTTCAAGGTGCACAATGCGCGGTGAGGGGTGGAAGGACGACGCGATGCGACTGGCGGATCTGATCGGCGACGAGGTGCTCGGACTGCGCCTGGTGGGGGACCCGCCGGCCGACCGCCTCGAACGCAGTGTCACGGGGTGCTCGCAGTCCGAGTTGATGGATCCTTCGCCGTACATCGCGCGCGGTGAACTCGTTCTGACCCTGGGGATGGGCATGAACGTCCGCGACGTGCGCACGTGGGATGCCTACGTCGAGCGCATCGTCGGCGCGGGCGCCAGTGCGCTGGGTTTCGGTCTCGGCCCCGTTCACGCCGCGATCCCCGAGGGGTTGGCGCTCGCCTGCTCCCACTACGACCTCCCGCTCATCGAGCTGGCCCCGGACTTCCCGCTGATCAAGTTGTCGCGTCACATCTGGCAGGAGCTCGCGGCCGAGCGCTACGAGATCGCGCGTCGTGGGTGGGAACTCGCCGACGACTGCATCCATGAAGCGACCGAGGGCGCGCCGCTCACGCAGCTGCTTCGGCGCCTCAGCGAGACGGTGGGCGGACGCGTGCAGCTGCTCGATCCGGCCGGTTTCGAGATCGGCGCGGCGGGGGAGTCCCATCGCGAACCTGGTCGGACGACCCGGGCACGGCTGCGCCTGCCCGGCGGAGAGCACCAGCACTTCCAGCTCGCGGTCGAGGCTCGCGACGAGACGATGCTGCTGCAGCCCCTGCTCGGGCCCGCGTTGGCCGTGGTGGCGATGCAACTGTCGTACACCCTGACGGCCCGCTCGCCGATGCACTCACAGTCGGCGGGCATGTTCTTCCAGGCGCTGCTCGATCCCCGCTCCGACGCGGAGCACCAACGCACGGCGGCCGTTTCGACGGGTTTCGTCCCCGATGCGCCGTGGGATGCCGTGACGGTGCGGCGGCCCGAGACGGTCTCGTTGGCGACCCTGCGTCTTCTCACATGGCGTCTGCGCGTGCTCCTCGAGCGGGAGTACGCCCGCGTGCGCTTCTACGATGAAGCGGATCGAGCCACGCTGCTGATGCAGGGCCGGCGCACGGATCGTCACCTCGGGGACATCCTCGCCGAGGTGGCCGACGCCGAGGCCGGTCTCGACGTGCGCTACAACCGGTCGCTCTCGTTCGATGAGATCGCGGTCGCGCTGCAGGTGTGTCGACGTGCGCCGCTGCGGGCCGGGGTCGCCCCCGCCCCGGTCGCCGATCTGCTCTCGCTGGTCGAGGGCTTGCCGCGCTCGGGCGTATCGACGCTCGCCCGCCGCGCTCTCGGACCCCTCGCCGATGCGGAGCCGGTGCTCCTCGAGACCCTGGAGGTCTACCTCGAGACGAGTGGATCGACGAGAGCGGTCTGCGACCGTCTCTTCATCCATCGCAACACGTTGTCGTACCGGATGCGACGCATCGAGACGCTGCTCGGGGTCGACCTCGAGGACGGGCAGACGCGGGCTGTCCTGCTGTTGGCGTTCCGTCTGCGCAACGCGGGGTGACCCCGCTCTCGAGCGTCGGCGGTTGAGCGTTCTGCACAAGACGACACCGGAACTGTGGCGAACGGCACATGCGGGAGCCGTGTCCGGCATCCATAGACTCCTCGACAACTCGCCAGCTCACCCCGCTCGTCTGCCCGAGTACGACGGGTTTCGCTGACCGTCCGAGCGAGCTCACCCGACCCTCTCCCTTGGAGGTCCCTTTGTCGTACTCGTCCTACCTCGTCCGCGACTCCGATCGCGTTCCCCGCTGGTCACTCACCATGGCATGGTGGGCACTGTTCTCCGCCATGTTCTGGATCTACGTCGCCGTCGCCTCGGCCGGCGCCGTGGGATTGGTCAACACGCTCATCGGCATGGCGCTCACCGTGGCGACCTATGGGGTCGTCAATCTCGTCCTCTCGCGATACGCCGCCCGCACGGGCCTGACGGTCGAACTGTTCTCGCGGAGTCTGTTCGGCATCCTCGGTTCGGCGTTGGCGACACTGATCTTCGCGGCCACCGCCATCTACTACGCGGTGTTCGAGGGCTCGATCATCGCCGTCGCCCTGCAGAAGTTCTTCGGCGGCGAGATCAACCTCTGGTACCTCCTCGTCGTGGTCTACGCCATTCCCCTGGCCGTCGGCCCCGTTCAGCGGTGGCTGGATCGTCTGAACGGCATCCTGCTGCCCATCTACGTCGTCGGTCTCGTGGCCGTCGTCATCGCGGCGACCGTGCAGCACGGCGCGCCGACGGCGATCTTCGATGTCGCTGCGGCGGGCCCCCTGCCCGGCTGGCTCACGTCGTACCTCATCTACATGGGCGTGTGGATCATGATGATGTACACCTTCGACTACGCCCGCCTCGGTCGCCCGGCCGATCGCAAGTTCCACGGGACGATCACCTTCGGGTGGGTCTTCTACCTGTTCACGTTCGCCGTCAACGGGCTGATCGGCATCTACGTGATCGCGGCCACCGGGCACGAGGGGAGCGAGACCGGTGTCGTCGATGCGTTCCTCGGCACGCTCGGCTTCTTCGGCCTGCTCGTGATCTTCGTCTCCCAGACCCGCATCAACACCGCGAACTACTACCTCGCCTCGACCAACCTCGACGCCTTCGCCACGCGGGTGTTCCGCCTGGCGCTGCCGCGGTGGGTGTGGGTGATCGTCAGCGGGGCGATCGCGTACCTCCTCATGCTCACGAACGTCGTCACCTGGCTGTTGAAGGCCCTCGCGTGGCAGGGGGTGTTCGTCACCGCGTGGGTGGCGATCGCGCTCGTCGCGATCGCGCTGACGCGCGGCTCGACCTCCCTGCCCGAGGTGCGCCGCGAGCGCCTGTCGGCGATCACCCCGGGGGCGATCGTGTGGCTGGTCGCGGCCGCGGTGGGCATCGCGCTCACCGAGGTGAACGCCGGTGTGCTGACGTCCTTGGCTCCGTTGGTCACGGTCCTGATCGCGGGCGTCGGCGCGGCCGTCGTGTTCCGCACCTGGCCTCCCCGCACGATCGAGTCGACCGGGACGGATGCCGCGGAGTCGCTGGAGCTCGACGAGCAGCACCTGCGCTGATCGAGCTGCCCGCCGTCCCGTCTCCCTGGAGGAGGCGGGGCGGCGGTGTGTCGCGGGGCTGCGACGGCGTCGCCTCGACTCTCGATAGGGTCGGGACATGTCGCGCTTGTTCGTCCGCCGCCCCTCGCCGCTGCTCGCCGAAGGCGAGCTCACCCACCTCGACCGCGTGCCGGTCGACGCCTCCCTCGCCCTCGCCCAGTGGCGTGCCTACGTCGACGCGTTCCGCTCCCGCGGGTGGGACATCGTCGAGATCGCCCCCGCCGACGATCAGCCCGACGGCGTCTTCGTCGAGGACGCGGTCGTGATGTTCGGCGACGTCGCGGTGCTGTGCCGGGCCGGGGCCGACTCCCGTCGCGGCGAGGCGTCGAGCGTGCGCGCCGGGGTCGTGGCATCCGGGATCGAGCTGGTCGAGATCGTCGAACCCGGCACGCTCGACGGCGGCGACGTGCTGAAGGTCGGGCGCACCGTGTACGTCGGTGCATCATCGCGGACCAACGCCGCGGGCATCGCCCAGCTGCGCGCGCTGCTCGAGCCGCGCGGATGGGAGGTGCGCGAGATTCCGGTGACGAAGGTGCTGCACCTCAAGTCGGGGGTGACCGCACTACCCGACGGCACGGTGGTGGGATTCGAGCCGCTCGTCGACGACCCGGCGCTGTTCCCGGCGTTCGCGGGCGTTCCCGAGGAGCATGGCACGGCCGTCGTGGTGCTCGACGAAGGCACGGTGCTGATGTCGGCGGATGCCCCCGAGACGGCCGCGGCGCATCGTGCGCGAGGACTCGAGGTCGTCACGGTCGACGTGAGCGAGTTCGAGAAGCTCGAGGGCTGCGTCACGTGCCTGTCGGTGCGGGTGCGCGACTGAGCCGGGCGTCGGGTCCCTCGGCATCCTCACGCATAAACGCGATCCGCGCGCAGAAACGCGAGGAGAGCGCGTTTACACGCGCACAGAGCGTTTATGCGTGAGGGGCGCCTCAGGCGTGCAGCGCCTCGTTCAGCGTCACTCCGACGCCGGCGCGCGCAGACGCCTCGACGGCACCGGTGAGGGAGTTGCGACGGAACAGGATGCCGTTGCGACCCCGAGAGCTCGCCGGCCTTGACCGTCTCGTCGCCCACGCGCACCTTCGTGCCGGCCGTGACGTACAGGCCCGCCTCGACGACGCAGTCGTCACCGAGCGAGATGCCGATGCCGGCGTTCGCCCCCAGCAGCGTGCGCGCGCCGATCGAGACGCGGTGCGTGCCGCCGCCGGAGAGGGTTCCCATGATCGAGGCGCCACCGCCGATGTCGGTGCCGTCGCCGATCACCACGCCTTGCGACACGCGTCCCTCGATCATCGAGGCGCCGAGCGTGCCGGCGTTGAAGTTGACGAAGCCCTCGTGCATCACGGTCGTCCCGGGGGAGAGGTGGGCGCCGAGGCGCACGCGCGAGGCGTCGGCGATGCGCACGCCCGCGGGAAGCACGTAGTCGGTGAGGCGCGGGAATTTGTCGAGACCCTGGAGCTGGATGCCGTGGCGCTTCAGCTGCGGCAGGAGTCGGGCCGCGTCGTCGGGGTGCATCGGCCCGGCGTTGGTCCACGCCACGTTGGGGAGGTGCCCGAAGATGCCGTCGAGGTTGATCTCGTTGGGGCGCACGAGCAGGTGCGACAGCGCGTGGAGGCGCAGGTACGCGTCGGCGGTGGAGGTGGGCGCCGCGTCTGCGTCGATGGTCAATGCGATCGCCTCGACGACGACGCCGCGACGCTCATCGGCGCCGGCTGACGCCTGGAGCGTCGCCCTTTCGGCATCCAGGTCTTCTCCTGCGCCCAGGACCGGCGTCGGGAACCAGGCGTCGAGGACCGTCCCTCCCGTGGTGCGCGTGGAGAGGCCGGCAGCGCTGATGCGTCGTTCGTTGCTCACCGCTCCAGGGTAGCGGCGACCTCGCCTGTGGGAGGATCGGGGCATGCCCGGCCTCGACCTCACCTCCTCGTCCGCCGACCTCACGCGCGCGATCTGCGACATCGCCAGCGTCTCCGGCGATGAGACGACCCTCGCGGATGCCATCGAGGCCGCCGTCTCGTCCTACGACCACCTCGAGATCATCCGCGACGGAGACACGATCGTCGCCCGCACCGACCTCGGACGTGAGCGGCGCGTCGTGATCGCCGGGCACATCGACACCGTGCCCATCAACGGCAACCTGCCCGTCGAGAACCGCGAGGTCGACGGCGAGGCGTTCCTGTGGGGACGTGGCACCGTCGACATGAAGGCGGGCGTCGCCGTCCAGCTCAAGCTCGCCGCGGAGCTGGTCGCACCCCCCGTCGACATCACGTGGATGTGGTACGACCACGAAGAGGTCGACTCGTCGCTGAACGGCCTCGGCCGCCTCGCGCGCAATCGGCCCGACCTGTTCGCCGGCGACTTCGCGATCCTCGGCGAACCGAGCAACGGCGAAGTCGAGGGCGGCTGCAACGGCACACTCCGCGCCACCATCCGCACCGACGGCGTGCGCGCGCACAGCGCGCGGTCGTGGATCGGTGAGAACGCGATCCACAAGGCCGCTCCGATCCTCGCCCGCCTGGCCGAGTACCACGCGCGCACGATCTCGGTCGAAGGACTCGACTATCGCGAGGGGCTGAACGCCGTGCGCATCACCGGCGGTGTCGCTGGCAACGTCATCCCCGACGCGTGCGAGGTCGAGGTCAATTACCGCTTCGCACCGAGTCGCGATGCCGCCGCCGCCGAACGGGTCGTCCGCGACGTGTTCACCGGCTTCGACATCGAGATCGTCGATGTCGCCGAGGGGGCGCGTCCCGGGCTGGATGCGCCACTCGCGCAGGAGTTCGTCACGGCGGTCGGGGCGACTCCCCAGCCGAAGTACGGGTGGACCGACGTGGCGCGCTTCTCGGCCCTCGGAATCCCCGCCGTCAACTACGGCCCCGGCGACCCCCACCTCGCCCACCACGACGAGGAGCGCGTCCCGCTCGCGCAGATCGAGGCCGTGGAGCAGGGCTTGCGCGCGTGGTTGAGCGGGTCGTGACGACCGAGGCCACGGCATCCTCTCTGATCCGCCCGTGGGGGCGCCTGCCCGTCGCTGCGCGGATCGCGATCGTCTACGTCGCGGCCCGCGTGGTCACGACCGGCTTCTTCGTCCTCGCGTCATCGCTGTCGGGGCCGGGATCCCGCTACGGCGTGGCTCCCTCGCTCGGCCAGCTGGCCCTGGGGTGGGATGCACAGTGGTACTGGCTCGCGGCCGTCTCGGGGTACCCGGCGCAGCTGCCGCTCGCCGCCGGCGGGCATGTCGCCGAGAACGCCTGGGCCTTCATGCCCCTGTACGCCTACCTGTCGGCGGGGATCGGTGCGCTGCTCGGATCCTGGGGCGCCGGGGCGGTCGCGGTCTCGCTGGCGGCGGGGTACGGCGCCTGCGTGGCGTTGCACGCGCTGCTGCGTGAGCGCATCGGCGCGTCGGCGGCCCTGTGGGCGGTGGCGTTCTTCGCGTGCGGTCCGCTCGCGGCGCTCTTCCAAGTGGGATACGCCGAGTCGCTCTTCCTGTTCCTGCTCTTCCTCGCCCTGCGGTGCGTGCAGCGGCGCCGGTGGGGATGGCTGTATCTCCTGATTCCCGCGATGGGGTTCACGCGCCCCGGGATCCTGGCGTTCGCGCTGTTCCTCGGTCTCTATGGCATCCACCGGTTCCGACGTCGCAGCGTCGACGCCCTCCCCGTGCGAGACATCGCCCACGTCATCGCCCTGGGCGGCGTGGCCGTGATCGTGGGCTTCGCGTGGCAGGCGATCGCGGCGATCGTCACCGGTGACTCGGGCGCCTACCTCGCCACCGAGCTCGCGTGGCGGCGCAACTGGCTGGGCGACAGCGGAGCGCATTTCGTCCCCGTGGAGGGCTTCGTACAGGCGGCGGGCTTCTGGTTCACGCAGTGGGGCCTCGGTGCCGTCGCGGGATATGTCTTCCTCGCCGTGCTCGTCGGGGCCGTGGTCGCGGCGTTGCTGCTGCTTCCGCAGGTGAAGCGCCTCGGCATCGAGGTGCGACTGTGGTCGGCGAGCTATCTCGTCTACCTGCTGCTGGTCTTCTTCCCGCAGTCGAGCATCTTCCGGCTGCTCGTGCCGATCTCGCCGCTGTGGGGAGCTTTCGCCGTGCCGAGGTCGCGGGCATGGCGTCTCGGCGTGCTGGCCGTGTCCCTTCTCGGCCAGTGGTGGTGGATCTACAACATGTACGCGCTGGCGAACACGTATTGGCAGATTCCCTGAGCCCAGGTGACGCCGTGGGGCGCTCGATACGACGCCCGAGGCGCGTTGCCGGTAAACTCGTCGCGAGACCAACGAGGAAAAGGGGGCCGCGATGGCAGCCATGAAGCCGAGAACCGGAGACGGGCCGATGGAGGCCGTGAAGGAGGGCCGGTTGATCATCGTGCGCGTGCCGCTCGAGGGTGGCGGGCGTCTCGTCGTCTCGGTGAACGACGCCGAAGCGAAAGAGCTCTACGACGTGCTCGGCGGTGTCGTCACCGCGTGACGACCCTCGAGAACGAAGGCCGGTCCCTCGGGGGACCGGCCTTCGTCGTAAGGTCGCGTGCTCAGGCGTCGGCGGGGCGCGTCGTCAGTTGAAGCAGGCCCTCGCCGGTGGTCGACAGCGCACCGATGACCGCGGGGGAGGACTGCACCTCCTGGATGAGCGAGCGGTAGGCCGTGGTCACGGCGTCGCGCCGCACCGGGTCGGCCACCGCCCCGCCGGCCAGCACACGGGGAATGAGCACGGTTCCACCGGCGCGAACCAGGCGCAGACCGTGCTCGACGTATTCGATGACACCCTCGGGATCGGCGTCGATGAAGACGATGTCGTACGATGCCTCGTTCATGCGGGGCAGGACATCGGAGGCCCGCCCGGTGATGAAGCGGGCGCGGGCTGCCGGCACGCGGGCCTCGGCGAAGGCGGCGCGCGCGGCGCCCAAGTGCTCGGGCTCGCTGTCGATGGTCGTGATCGTGGCACGCGGCGAGCCATGCAGCAGCCACAGTCCCGACACACCGCCGCCGGTGCCCACTTCGACGATGTTCAGGGCGCGGGACGCGGCCGACAGCACGGCCGCCTGCGCACCGACCGCGGGGCTGACGGGGGCCGCCCCCAACTCGAGTGCGTGCGCCCGGGCGCGGGCGATGTGCTCCGGCTCGACCGTCGACTCCTGTACGAACCGCTCGTTCGCCTCATAACCGCTCACGTGGACCTCCTCGCCCAGGCTAGACGGCTCGAGCGCACTCGCCCCCCAGGCGCGGCCGGTAATCTGGACCCATGTTCTTCGGCCTCACGATCGAGAAGCTGATGCTGATCGGCGTGATCGCGGCCGTGATCGTCGGCCCCGAGCGGCTGCCGCGGTACGCCGAAGCCCTCGCGAGATTCACCAAGCGCGCGAAAGAGACCCTGCAGGGTGCCCGTACGCGCATGCGCGACGAGATGGGCCCCGAGTTCGACGACGTCGACTGGAAGAAGCTCGACCCGCGCCAATACGACCCGCGTCGCATCATCCGCGAGGCGCTTCTCGACGACACCCCCACCGCCACCATGCGGGCGGCAGGGGCCGCGGCGATGGTCGCGCGCGAGAAGACCACGGTTCCGCCGTTCGCCCCGGGAGAGCGGCCGCCGTTCGACGACGAAGCGACCTGACCGCGGTGCGGCCCGCGCGGTTGCATGCGGGGCGCTGAGCCTCGGTGGGGTCGTGGACGCGTGCCGTGGGGCGGAGTTCGGTGGCGACACGCCGGGTGCCGTGGGGTGGGCGCGGCGTGTCGGGGGTGGCATCCGCACGACGGCGCGGGTCGCGGCCTTTCGTATGACGATGACGGCGCCGACCGCGCCCGCGAAGCGCCCTCAGACGCCGAGGCGCAGGGGCTTGCCGGCCAGGCCGCGCGGACGCACGGCCAGGGCGGCGGCTGCGGCGTCGATCGCGCGCGCGGCCGGGTCGTCGGGGTGGGCGAGGACCACGGGTCGGCCGTCGTCGCCGCCCGTGCGCAGCGCGGGGCTGAGCGGCACGGATGCCAGCAGGGGCACGTCGGCGTCGTCGCCCGACAGGGCGCGGGCCACGGCCTCGCCGCCGCCGGCACCGAACAGGTCGAGCACGGTTCCGTCGGGGAGGGTCATCGGGGCCATGTTCTCGATCACACCGATGGGCCGCTGGCCCGTCTGGCGGGCCACGAGTCCCGAGCGCACCGCCACGTCGGCCGCGGCGGCCTGGGGGGTGGTCACCACGAGCACGTCGGCGTGCGGAAGCAGCTGCCCCACCGAGATCGCCACGTCGCCGGTTCCCGGCGGCATGTCGAGCAGAAGCACGTCGAGGTCGCCGAAGAAGACGTCGGTGAGGAACTGCTGCACCGTGCGGTGCAGCATCGGGCCGCGCCACGCGACCGCCCCCGCGGCATCTTCGCCCGGGCGGCGCAGGAACATCCCGATCGAGATGACCTTCACGTCGTAGGCCACGGGCGGCAGGATCAGGTCGTCGAGCCGGGTCGGGGCCGGGGGCAGCCCGTCGGCGTCGACCAGCCCGAGCAGACCCGGGATCGAGAAGCCGTGCACGTCGGCATCCACGAGCCCCACCCGCAGGCCACGCGCCGCCAGGGCGACCGCGAGGTTCGCGGTCACCGTCGACTTGCCGACCCCGCCCTTGCCGCTGGTCACAGCGATCACGCGGGTGAGCGAATCGGGGCCGAAGGGCATCTCGCGTGCGGCCCGCCCGCCGCGGAGCTTCTCTGTCAGCGCCCGGCGCTCGTCGGGCGACATGACGCCGACTCGCACCTCGACCGCGTCGATCCCGGCGACCGAGGCCGCGGCATCCCGCACGTCGCGCTCGATGCGCTCGGCAGCGGGACACCCGACGATCGTGAGGGCGATGCCCACATCGGCCCTCGCACCGTGCACGTCGATTTCGCGCACCATGTCGAGCTCGCCGAGGGGACGGCGCAACTCGGGATCGGTGACGGCGGCGACGGCCGCGCGGACCCGCTCGGCGAGCTCGAGCGTCACGGTGTCGCCCGGGAGGAGTCGTCGCGCGTCTCGGCTCGATGGGCGGAGGAACGAGAGTGCTCGTCGTGGTCGTCGAGCCGCTCGAGTGCGGCCTTGAGCTCGGCGCGCAGGGTGTCTTTCGTGATGACCTCGTCGGTGAGGTCGCGCACGGCCATGCGCAGCGCCACGATCTCGCGAGCCAGGTACTCGGTGTCGGCGAGGTTGCGCTCGGCGCGCTGACGATCCTGCTCGATCTGCACGCGGTCGCGGTCGTCCTGACGGTTCTGCGCGAGCAGGATGAGAGGCGCGGCGTACGACGCCTGCAGCGAGAGCACGAGGGTGAGTGCCGTGAAGCCGATCGCGGCGGAGTCGAAACGCCAATCGTCGGGGGCGATGGAGTTCCAGCCCATCCACACCACGCAGAACAGCGTCAGCATGAGGAGGAAGACGGGCGTGCCCATCGCGCGCGCCACCCACTCGGTGAAGCGCCCGAACCTGTCGCGCGAGGGCTGCGGCGCGCGAGGGGCGAGGACGCGAGCGCGACCGCGAGGCGCGTCGAGAGCGGGCTGGCGGTTGTTGCGAGCCATCAGCGCCTCCTCGTGGTCGGTGGGGTCTGGACGGGGATACTGCGGGTCGCGGTGGGTCTGAGCGTGGCCTTGGGCGCCGGATCGTCGCTGTCGTGCGTGCGCCAGTCGTCGGGCAGCAGGTAGTCGAGCACGTCGTCGACGCTGACGCAGCCGACAAGGCGGTGCGCCTGGTCGACCACGGGCAGCGAGACGAGGTTGTAGCTGGCGAGAAGGCGCGCGACCTCGGCCGCCGTCGCGTCGGCGGGGACCGGTTCGAGGGTGTCGTCGATGATCGCACCGAGACGCTCGTGCGGCGGGTAGCGAAGCATCCGCTGGAAGTGCACCGTGCCGAGCAGTCGCCCGGTGGGCGTCTCGTACGGGGGCAGGGTGATGAACACGGATGCCGCGAGCGCGGGGTGCAGCTCGTGGCGGCGGATGAGGGCCAGGGCCTCGGCCACCGTCGCGTCGGCCGAGAGCACGATGGGCTCGGGTGTCATGAGACCACCGGCGGTGTCGGGACCGTACTGCAGCAGCGCACGGACGTCGTCGGCCTCTTCGGGCTCCATGAGCTCGAGCAGCTGTTCGGAACGCGACTCGGGGAGCTGACCCAGGAGGTCGGCGGCGTCGTCGGGCTCCATGGCATCCAGGATGTCGGCGGCGCGCTCGTCGCCGAGCTGCTCGAGGATGTGCACCTGCTCGTCTTCGGGCATCTCTTCGAGGGCGTCGGCCAGGCGGTCGTCGCTGAGCTCTTCGGCGACCTCGATGAGGCGCTCCTCGGGCAGGTCGAGGAGGGTGTTGGCGAGGTCGGCGGGCTTGAGCTCGGAGTAGGTCGCCACCAGCTGCTCGGCGGACTGCGCCTCGCCGGGGGTCTGGTTCTCGCGCACCTCGCTCCACGCGGCGAAGGTGGTCGCGCCCTTGGCGAACGGGGAGGCGCTCGTGCGCGGTCGGCGCAGGAACAGCTGACCCACATCCCATTCGCCCAGTCGGTTCCGCTCGATCGCGACGTCTTCGATGACGGCGGTGCCCGAGCCATCGTTGAGACGGACGCGGCGGCCGAGCATCTCGGCCATGACGCGCACCTCGCCGCCGCGCTGCTGGAAGCGGCGCACGTTGATGAGACCGGTGGTGATGACCTGACCGGCCTGGATCGAGGTGACGCGTCCGATGGACACGAACACATGTCGGCGCCCGGGAATCTCGATGACGAGGCCCACGACGCGCGGCGCAGCCGACGCGCGGTAGATCACCACGACGTCACGCACCTTCCCCAGACGGTCTCCCGCCGGGTCGAACACCGTGCAGCCCGCCAAGCGGGCGACGAAAACCCTTTGCGTGCTCACCGGTCCAGCGTAGTCCGCAGGTCGTGTGCGCGACCTCGGGAATGCCCCAGCCGCACGTGACAGGATGGTGAAATGAGTATGTTCGCGCAGCGTCCCGGTGCCGGTCGCGACGAGGTCGGCGAGAAGATCGCCTCGTTCCCGACCTACGAGCAGGCGCAGGGGGCCGTGTCGTCGTTGATCGGTACCGAGGTGCCCGCGCGCGACATCGCGATCGTGGGCTCGGGGCTGCGCTCGATCGAACGGATCACCGGCAAGCTCGGCTACGCCACCGCGGCGCGGTCGGGGGCGCTGAACGGGCTCATGCTCGGCCTGCTGTTCGCCTTCATCTTCGTGCTCGGCACGCCCACCGTGCAGATCTCGGCCTTCGTCGGCGTGCTGCTGGTCGGCATGGCCATCGGGATGCTGCTGAGCCTCGGCACGTACTCGATCGTGCGCCGTCGCCGGGACTTCGCCTCGGTGATGCAGGTCACGGCCGATCACTACGACGTGTGCGTGGCCGCCGGCAGTGTGCAAAAGGCCCGCGGTGTGCTCGGTACCGCCGGCGCGCGCACGGTCGTCTCGCGACCGGCTGCGGAACCGACCTCGCCTCCGCGGTTCGGCGAACGCGTCGCTCCCGGCGCGAGCACCCCCACCGCGCCTCCGCGTCCGCCGGCCCCGCGGCCCGCGCCCACCGACGACGAGCCGCCGCGGTATGGCGAGCGCATCGCGCCGGTCCCACCGCGCGAAGACCCGGCACCGCCGCGCGACGACGCGTCCCGTGTCGACGGCGACGCCTCGGGCGAGACGCCCGCGGACGGCCCCTCGGCACCGACCGAGCGGTGAGCGCCGTACCCGTCCGCATCCCCGTCACGCTACCGACGGGCTCGGGCTCGGGCGGGGTTTCGGGCCTGTGGTCGCAGGCGTCTTCGTCGCGCGCGACCATCGCCCTCGCGCACGGCGCGGGTGCCGGCATGGAGCACCCGTTCCTCGCCGGCCTCGCCGACGCGCTGGTCGCCGAGGGCACGAGCGTGCTGCGTTTCATGTTCCCCTACGTCGAGGCCGGCCGACGGATGCCGGGACCCGCCGCCCACGCGGTCGCGACGTGGGCGGGGGTCGAGGCCTGGCTCGCCGCTGCGGTACCGGGCGCGTTCACGGCGGTGGGCAAGTCGTACGGCGGGCGGATGGCATCCGTGGCCACCGCTGCGGGGGCGCTGACGCCGGAGCGTCTGATCTACCTCGGGTATCCGTTGCACCCGCCGGGGCGCCCCGACAAGCCTCGCGTCGCCCACTTGCCCACGATCGCCGTGCCGCAGCTGTTCGTCGAGGGCGAGAACGACCCGTTCATCCAGCCGCGCGAGCAGCTCGACGAGGCCGTGGCATCGTGTCGCGACGCGCGGGTGCACTGGGTCGCGGGCGCGAATCACTCGTTCGAGGTGAAGGGCGCTCGGCGCCCGCCCGAGGAGATCGGCGCGGGACTGGCACCGGTGGTCGCGGCATTCGCGTCGGGCTCGTGAGGTCAGCGCCGGGCCGGCGAGGTCAGCGTCCGGGTCGTGAGTTCGGCGTCGGGGCGTGAGTCAGCGTCCGGCGGCGTACCCCTGGGCGCCGCGCGGGTTGGCCGCGGCCCAGAGCAGCCCGTCGGCATCGCGCCCGACCGCGCTGACCCGCCCGAGCGCCCAGTCGCCGGCGCGGCGCACGCGGTGACCGCGCCGCTCGAGCTTGGTGATCAAGTCGTCGCCGATACGGTCCTCGACGACGGCCCCGGCGGGTGTCCAGCCGCGCGGCCAGAACGAGTCCGCGAGCGCCGTCGTGTGCAGAGTGGGGGCGTCGATCGCCTGCTGCGGTGAGTACGAGCCGACCAGCATGCGCAGAAGCACCGGCAGTTGCCACTGATCCTGCTGGTCGCCACCGGGGGACCCCATCGCGATGACCTCGTCACCGCGGCTGAGCAGGGTGGGCGTCAAGGTGGTGCGCGGTCGTCGACCGGGAACCAGGGATGCCGGATGCCCGGGCTGCAACCACGTCATCTGCAACCGGGTGCCCAGGCAGAATCCCAGCGAGGGCACCGTGGGCGAGGACTGCAGCCACCCGCCCGAGGGGGTGGCCGACACCACGTTGCCCCAGCGGTCGATCACGTCGATGTGCACCGTGTCGCCGCGCGTCTGGCCGGAGCGGTCGACGGTCGGCTCGCCCGTGGAGCCGGCGCCCACCCGGGCATCGGCGTCGAGCGGCGGGATGACGGGGGTGAGGCCCTCGGGGGAGCCCGGCCGCAACTCGGCGGACGCGTGCGCGCCGATCAGGCTGCGTCGCGCGTGCACATAGTCGTCGGCGAGCAGCGCTTCGACCCGGGCAGCCTCGTCGGCGTCGCCGAACCACGCGTCACGATCGGCGTACGCGAGCTTCTGCGCCTCGAGCAGAAGATGAGCCCCCTCGGGCGTGCCGGGATCGAGCCGCGCGTCGTCGGCCGGCTCGAGCAGACGCAGCACCTGCAGCAGCGCCGGGCCCTGCGACCAGACACCCGCCTTGTACACGTCCCACCCGCGGAATCGCGCCGTGACCGCCGGCTCGTACGACGCGCGCCACGACGCCAGGTCGTCGGCATCCAGGATGCCCGGATGATCCGTGCCGTCGGAGTGCCGGTGCGGGCTACGCACGAACGCCGCCGCCTCGGGCAGCACCACGCCCCACCAGTACTCGCGCGCCGCATCGATGCGGGCCGCACGGTCCGCCGCGCCGCCTCCCGCCGACACCAGGGCATCGAGCACACGGGCGTACGCCGGATTCCGCACGAGCGCGTCGGGCGCGGGCGCCGCGCCCATCGGCATCCACTGCTGCGCCGATGACGGCCAGTGCTCGCGGAACAGATCGGCGACACGCGCGATGGTCGCTGCCGCTCCCGCGACCAGGGGATGCCCGTCGCGCGCGTAGCCGATCGCGAAAGCGAGCACGTCGGCCACCTCCCACGTGCCGTGCTCGCGCAGCAGCAGCAGCCACGCGTCGACGGCCCCCGGTACGGTCGCTGCCAGGGCGCCCGCCCCCGGCACGAGGTCGAGACCGCGATCGCGGAAGTGCTCGATGGTCGCGGCCGCGGGAGCCGGACCCTGACCCATCAGCACGACCGGCTCCCTCGCACCGGCCGGGCGCACGAGGCCGACGAGATCGCCCCCGGGACCGTTCAGGTGCGGCTCGACGACGTGCAGCACGAAGGCGGCCGCCGTGGCGGCATCGAACGCGTTGCCGCCGCGCTCGAGCACCGCCTGCGCGGTGGCCGTGGCCGTCCAGTGCGTGGAGGCCGCCATGCCGAACGTCCCCCGCAGGGTAGGACGGGTGAGGAAGGATGCCGGTGGGGTGAAGCTCATCGCGTCGACCGGGCGATCCACTCCTCGACCTCGTCAGCGGTGCGGGGGATGCCCGCGGAGAGGTTGACCGGTCCGTCGGAGGTCATGACGATGTCGTCCTCGATACGCGCACCGATACCGCGGTACTCCTCCGGGACGGTCAGATCGTCGATCTGGAAGTACAGTCCCGGCTCGATCGTGAAGACCATGCCGGGTTCGAGCAGACCGTCGTAGTACATGTCGCGGCGCGCCTGCGCGCAGTCGTGCACGTCGAGACCGAGATGATGGCTCGTCCCGTGCACCATGTACCGGCGGTGCTGGCCGCCCGTGTCGGCGTTCAGCGCCTCTTCGGCGGTCACGGGCAGCAGACCCCATTCGGCGACGCGGGCGGCGATGACCTCCATCGCGGCCTCGTGCAGGCGGCGGAACGGCACGCCCACCTCGGCGGCCGCGAACGCGGCATCGGCGGCCTCGCGCACCGTCTCGTAGATGCGGCGCTGCACGTCGGTGAAGCGACCCGATACGGGCAGGGTCCGGGTGATGTCGGCCGTGTAGAGGCTGTCGACCTCGGCACCGGCGTCGACGAGGATCAGGTCGCCCGGCTTCACCGCACCATCGTTGCGGGTCCAGTGCAGGTAGCACGCGTGCGGCCCGGATGCCGCGATCGTGTCGTAGCCGACCGCGTTGCCGTCGGAGCGGGCACGCTGGTGGAACACGCCCTCGACGATGCGCTCGCCGCGGGGGTGCGCGATGATGCGGGGGAGTTCGGCGACGATGTCGTCGAAGCCGCGGCCGGTCACCTCGACGGCGAGGGCCAGCTGGGCGAGCTCGTACTCGTCTTTGACCAGGCGCAGCTCCGACACGAATCGCGTGACCTCGTCGTCGTCGCCGAGGGTCAGGTCGCCGTCGCGGGGCGCGAAGTCGTCGAGGTGGGCGGTCTCGATCGCCAGGTCGGCGGCGACGCCGTCGAGCGCGGGGCGGGGACCGATCCAGAACTCGCCGATCGTGGCATCCGAGTAGAACTCCGCCGTGGTGCGGTCGGCGCGCTCGCGGAAGTACAGCACCGCTTCGTGACCCTCGTCGCGCGGCTCGAACACCAGCACCGAGTCGGGCTCGGCGTCGGCGCCCCACCCTGTCAAGTGCGCGAAGGCGGAGTGGGCGCGGAACGGGTAGTCGGTGTCGTTGCTGCGCTGCTTCAGCCCACCGGCGGGAACGACCACGCGCCGGCCGGGAAAAGCGCGCGAGACCTGCGCGCGACGACGCGCCGCCCACGGTGCCTGCTCGCGCGCGGGCGGAAGCACCTCGGGATGCTCGGCCCACCCGGTCGAGATCGTGTCGAGGAAGCCGCGGGGGAACGGCGCCTTGCGATTGCTGGGCGCATCGGCGGGCTTGTGCGCGGGAGGCTGCTCGGTGCTCGACTGCTCCGCGCTCGCCAGGGGTTCGGCGCTCTGCGGCTCGGCGGTCTGCGTGGACGTGTCGCGGGTGGTGGAGGCATCCATCGTTCCAGTCTCGCACCGGTTCGGGCGGGACGCATGGATCCCGGCCCGCCGGGGGTCGTGCGGGTGGTCGGGCGTGCCGGGCTCCGGATGCTCGCGGCGGTGAACGGATCGGGCGCGCCGGGGTACCGGCATCCATCGACCGTCTCCGGAGCGCGGGACACGCCCGCCGACTCAGCCGGCGGTGCGCTCGAGCTGCACGACGATCGGGCGGTGATCGCTGCCCGACCCGTCGAGAGTGCGCATGACCACCGAGCCTGACACCGTCCAGTCAGGGGTCGCCATCACGTGATCGATGGGAGCGCCCAGCAGAGCCGGAGCATCGGTCGGCCACGTGCCGACGCTGCCGTTGCCGCTCTCGGACGCCGCGTCGTGGCAACGGCCGAGCGTCCCCCCGTCGATGCCCATCCCGGTCATGTGGTCGAGGGTGGCGTTGAAGTCCCCGGCGAGGATGACGTTGTCGCTCGCACACTGATCGGCCAGCCACTGCAGGTCGCTGCGCCACGACGACATGTATTCCTCCCGCGGCGCGACGGCGTGGGCGGCGACGATGATCGGCCCGTCGCCGGAGGTGGGCATGGCCACGGCGCTCGGAACCGTCGAGGTGTTGCTCGACCCGTCGAGCGAGGACTGGATGACGGAGTAATCGCCCAGCTCGGGGCGGATCAGGACGGTCGTGGAGGTGGCATCCCATCCGGTGATGCCGTACTCGCCGTACTCGGCATGATGCGCCCACATGGGCTGGCCCATGTCGCGCATGAGCTCGGCCACCCGGGCCCCCGTGTCGATCGTCGTCTCAGGGAGCGTGACGACATCGGCCTGCATGCCGACGGCGAACTGCGCGATCGTCTCGGCCGAGGTCGCCGAGCCCGCAGTGTTCCACGTCATGACCGCGCAGGCTCGTGTCGGTCTTGGCCGGCAGCGCCTCGGTGCCCATCCCGCGCTGCGTCACCACGGCGACGTTGACCCCGCCCGCCACCCCGAGCACCAGGGCGAGCGCGAGGGCGAGCGCGCGGATCGGGCGGATCAACGCGAAAAGCAGCATGAGCATCGTGAGCGCGACGAACACGGCCGTCAGCGGGGCACGGAACGAGATGATCTGCGCCAGCGGCAGCGTGCGCTCGAGGCCGAACGCCGAAGGCCACGTCAGCACCGCGGCACCCGCCGCCACGACGAGCACGACGATGAGACCGAACAGCCGACGCACGCACCCGACCCTAGGCGAGCCGTCTGAGAGATCGGCGGATGCGGGCAGGGTGCGGGCTGTGTCGTGGTGGTCGGGCCGGGATCGGGCCGCCGCCCGGCTCGGGCAGCGACGCGCGCGCTACGCTCGTCGAGTGCACCGCGATCGTCTGTTCCAGGGACCGAGCGATCTGCACCTGCACTCCACGCACTCGGACGGCACGGAGCCCCCGGCCGAGGTGATGGCGGCCGCGCACCGGCACGGTCTGCGCACCGCCGCCCTCACCGATCACGACACGACATCGGGATGGGCCGAGGCCGCACAGGCGGCGACGTCGCTCGGGATGACGTTCGTGCCCGGCATGGAGCTGTCGGCCCGGCACCGCTGGCGCAGCGTGCACCTCCTCGCGTACCTCGTCGACCCCGACCACGCGGGCCTGCGCGCAATGACAGATCGCATCCGTTCCTCGCGCCTGGATCGCGCGCAGATCATGGCCGAACGCATCTCGCACGACTACGACATCGCGTGGGACGACATCCTCGCCCAGACCGGTGACGGCGCGACCGTCGGGCGCCCGCATATCGCCGACGCGCTCGTCGCGCGCGGGATCGTCGCCGATCGCACCGAGGCGTTCGCCGGCATCCTGCATCCCGCGGGCGACTACTACGTTGCGCTGTACGCACCCGACCCGGTGACGGCGGTGGAACTGGTCGTCGCGGCCGGCGGGGTGCCGATCGTCGCGCACCCGGCGGGACGCGCCCTGCTGCCCGAGGGCGTGACCGAGACCATGCTCGCCGCAGGCCTCGCCGGTTTCGAACTCGGCCACCGCGAGAACCTGGCCGAGCCGACGGCGCTGCTCGCCGCACTCGCGGCGGAGCGCGACCTCATCGTCACCGGCTCGAGCGACTACCACGGGCTGGGCAAGCCCAACGTGCCGGGCGAGAACACCACCGCCGACGAGATGGTCGAGCGCATCTTCGCCCGCGGCCGCGGTTCGGCGCCGGTGTTCGCGTAGGCGGCGGGGCCGCGGGCACGCATAAACGCGATCGGCGCGCATAAACGCGTGTAGCGCGCGTTTATGTGCGTGGATGCCGTTCATGCGTCGTCAGGAGGTGTGGCGGCGAACGCGCGACGGCGCCGGCCCCGCAGGGACCAGCGCCGTCGGGAGTGAACGCGTCAGGCCACGGGGGCCGTCGGGGCGCCCGAGCTGCCGCCGCTGCGACGGCGGCGACGCCGGCGCGGTGCCGCGTTGCCGTCGTGGTGCTCCTTGCCGCTGCCGTCGTGGGTGCCGGCGCCGCCCTCGCTGCGCGGCGTTCCCGACGCCTCTGTACCCGCGCCGTTCGACGATCCGCCGCGACGGCGGCGACGGCGCGGCGAGCCCTCGCCCGCGGCATCCGTGCCCTCCGGCTTGTTCTCCTGCTTCGGCGCGACGGCCTTGGGCGCGACGGCCTTGGGGGCGGTCACCAGCCGGCCCTTGGTGCCCTCGGGGATGTCGAGGTCGGTGTACAGGTGCGGGCTCGACGAGTAGGTCTCGGTGGGCTCGGGCTGGCCGAACTCGAGGGCGCGGTTGATGAGCGCCCACTTGTGTACGTCGTCCCAGTCGACGAAGGTCACCGCGATGCCGGTGCGGCCCGCGCGACCCGTGCGGCCCGCGCGGTGCAGGTAGGTCTTCTCGTCGTCGGGGATCGTGTGGTTGATCACGTGTGTGACGTCGTTGACGTCGATGCCGCGGGCGGCGACGTCGGTGGCGATCAGCACGTCTTTCTTGCCGGCCTTGAACGCGGCCATGGATCGCTCGCGCGCCTCCTGGCTCATGTCGCCGTGGACCGCTGCGGCGTTGAAGCCGCGGTCGCCGAGCTCGTCGACGAGCTTCTGCGCGGCGCGCTTGGTGCGGGTGAAGATGACGGCCTTCTCGCGTCCCTCGGCCTGCAGGATGCGGGCGATGACCTCGTCCTTGTCGAGCGAGTGTGCCCGGTAGACGAGGTGCTTGATGTTGGCCTGCGTGAGACCCTCGTCGGGGTCGTTCGCGCGCATGTGGATGGGGTTCGACATGAAGCGGCGGGCCAGCGCGACGATGGGGCCGGGCATGGTCGCCGAGAACAGCTGCGTGTGACGCACGGCCGGGACCTTCGAGAAGATCTTCTCGATGTCGGCGAGGAAGCCGAGATCGAGCATCTTGTCGGCCTCGTCGAGCACGACCTCGGTCGCGTGCGACAGATCGAGCAGGCGCTGGTTGGCGAGATCGATGAGACGACCGGGCGTGCCGACGACGATCTGCGCGCCGGCCTTGAGCTGGTCGATCTGACCCTCGTACGCCTTGCCGCCGTAGATCGCGACGACGCTGGTGGAGCGGTTGCTCGTGAGCAAGTCCATGTCTTCGTAGACCTGGACGGCCAGCTCGCGCGTGGGGACCACGATGAGCGCCTTGACACCCGGCTCGGGGTTCGGGCCCAGGCGCTGCACCACGGGGATGCCGAAGCCGAACGTCTTGCCGGTACCGGTCTTGGCCTGACCGATGATGTCCTGGCCGGGGAGGCCGAGGGGGATCGTCTGCTCCTGGATGGGAAAGGCATCGACGATGCCCTTGGATGCCAGGGCATCGACGATGTCCTGATCGATGCCGAGCTCGGCGAATGTCGTCATGTGCGTGCCTGTTCCGGCGGCGAGAGACCGCCTGGGGAGTCGGATCCACGCCCTGACTCATCCACAGGCGCGGGGCCCCGATCCATCGCCGGGGCGTGTCCACTCTACCCGGCGTGTCTCGCGAGCCCCCTCGACGCCTAGGTGTTCTGACCTGGGTGGTTAGGGACGTAGATGTAGGTGAGGACCTTCTGGTGGAGTGGAGTCACCACAACTAACCGCTCCGAAACCAGAAGGTCCTCGATGTCCCACGCTAATGCTGTTCTCGCGCCCGCTGGAAGGTTGCGCCTTGCTCGTCTGATCGTTGATGAAGGGTGGCCGTTGCGCCGCGCCGCCGAGCGTTTCGGCGTCGGGGTGACCACCGCCGCCCGGTGGGCGTGCCGTTACCGTGAGGCCGGCGCGGCGGGGATGGCCGATCGTTCCTCCCGCCCGCGCGTGAACCCGAACCGCACTCGGGCCCGGGTGGAGCGGCGGGTGGTGAGCCTGCGGGTGTCGAGACGGTGGGGGCCGGCGCGTATCGCCGCGCAGCTGCGGTTGAATCGCTCCACCGTGCAGGCCATCCTGCGTCGCTACGGGTGTCCGCCGTTACGGTGGACCGACCCTGGCACCGGGGTGCGGATCAAGACCAGCCGCGCCGCCACGAACCGTTACGAAGCCGCCACCCCGGGCGATCTGGTCCACATGGATGTGAAGAAGCTCGGTCGTATCCCCGACGGCGGCGGGCACCGCATCCACGGACCCGCCCAGGGCAAACGCAACCGGGCCGGCAAAGGCCACGGGTACGCGTTCATCCACTCCGTCGTGGACGACCACACCCGGATGGCGTACTCCGAGATCCTGAGCGACGAACGCAAAGACACCGTCACCGCGTTCTGGACCCGCGCCCACGCCTGGTTCCAGGGCGCCGGCATCGAGGTAAAAGCCGTGATGACCGACAACGGAAACGGCTACCGCTCCCACCTGTTCCGCGACGCCCTCGGCCCCATCCGCCACATCCGCACCCGCCCATACCGGCCCCAGACGAACGGGAAAGTCGAACGCCTCAACCGCACCCTCCTCCAAGAATGGGCCTACGCCCGCGCATACAGATCAGAAACCGAACGCACCGCCGCATTCGCCCCCTGGCTCCATCACTACAATCACCACCGAACCCACACCGCCATCAACGGCACCCCCGCCTCACGCGTCCCCAACCTCCCCAGCCACAACACCTAGGCTGGGGGCGTGTTCGAGTGGTTGCGTCGTCGCCAGCGCCCGGTGGGCCGTACCCTGCAGCTGCGTTCGCGCGGAGATCTCGGCGACGCGATGCGCGTCGACTTCGCCGAGCTCGCGCCCGAGGTCGAGACCTTCCTCGGTCAGGCTGCCTACCTGCAACTGGGGTTCTTCGAGACCCTCAGCGAGCTGATCGCGCTGACACCCGAGCTCGCCGAGAAGGAGTCGCTCTCGCGGGCGGCGGGCGCGGCGCTCATCAAGCACCAGGAGCTCGTCGCTCTCATCCGCGAGCGCGGCGCCGACCCCACGCAACTCATGCTGCCCTTTCGCGAGTCGCTCGACGCCTTCCGCCGCAACACCCACGGGGTGCGGCCGCAGGAGACGATGCTCACCGTGCACATCACGGCCGGGATGCTCGACGATTTCTACCTCGCCCTGTCATCGAGCTACGGCGAGACCGGTCGCCGCGTCGCCCGTATTCTGCAGGCCGACGACGACCGGCAGGCGATCGTCGAGATCCTCGGCGCCGCGATCGAGAGCGACGAGGAGTGGCGATGGCTGCTCGCGCTGTGGGGCCGTCGTCTCGTGGGCGACACGCTGCTGGTCGCGCGCGCGGCTCTTCGCCACGGTCAGCTCGACCGCGACGAAGAAGCCAAGGTCGAACCCGTCTTCAGCGGGCTGATGGGCGCTCACGCGCGCCGCATGGATGCCATGGGCCTGGCGGCGTGATCTCGTTCGAGGACCGAGCGTCGCTCGCGCTCTGACGCGGGTTCGAACTCCGCCTCGCGCGTATGTGCGGCGGCGGCGAGCCGACGCGTCCTCGAGCGGTGTCAGAGGCCGAGGCGCGCCCGGTCGGCGGCGTCGTGGGACTGCCGCGCGCGGCTGAGCAGGGGCACGAGCAGGAACGTGGTGAGAGCGGGCGCGGCGACGGCGACGATCCACAGCACGGGGGAGTCGAGGCCCAGGCCGGCCCACGTGAGGGCGGTCCAGACCACGGCCGTGGCGGCGGCGCCCGCGAAAGGCGCGAGCGCCGCGCCGCGCAGTGCGCGGTGCGGCAGTGACGCGTGTGCGGCGAGGCCGACGACGGCCCCCAGGATCAGACCGAGCAGAATCTGCACGGGTGCCCGCTCAGGCGACGAAACCGACGCGGCGGGCCTCTTCGGTGCCCAGCTCGACGAACGCGAGATTGGCGGTGGGCACGAGGTAGGAGTTGCCCTTCACATCGGTGAACGTGACGTGGCTGGCGGAGTTGTCGAGGGCGGCGGCGACGGCCGACTTCACGGCGTCCGAGCTTTCGTTCGTCTCGAAGTTCAGCTCGCGGCCGGTGTTGGTGATGCCGATGCGGATCTCCACGATGCGTCCTTTCCCCGCGGGCCGCGGTCGGCCCGGCGCGTTCTTCGACTCTAGGGCAGCCCTCCGACACCGCGTCCCGCTCGGGGCGTCGCTTCGCGGATGGCGAACGCGGGCGCCCGCCGGCGATGTCGGAGGTCGCCGTTAGCGTGGATGCCATGCAGTTCTCCGCCGACGTCACGCCCGACCGGGTGGCCTCTCCGCGCCCGTCCGCGGGCGGTGTGCCGGCGGAGTCCGTGCCGTCGGAGTCCGTGCCGGCGGGTGGTCCACCGGCGGGCGGTGCGCCGGCGTGGCTGTCGTCCGACCGGCTCGACGACGAACAGCGCGCGGTCGTGCAGTGGCCGGTCGACGCGAGCGGAGTGGTGGTCGGCGCCCCCGGCGCGGGCAAGACGTCGACGCTGCTCACGCGGGTGCGCGAGCTCGTGGCATCCGGGGTCGACCCCGACCATCTGCTCGTGCTCACCCCCACACGGCCCGCTGCGACGGCGCTGCGCGATCCGTTGGCCCTGGCGGTCGGTCGGGCCACGGCGGGAGCGCTCGCCCGTTCCCTCGCGTCGTTCGCCTTCCAACTGGTGCGCGGTGCGGAGGTGCGACGCGGTGCCGAGCCGCCCCAGCTGCTCACGGGCGGTGACGAAGACCAGATCATCCGCGACCTGCTCGATGGAGACGCGCTCGACGAGGCCGAGGGCGTGTCGCGGTGGCCCGACTGGCTCGGCCCCGCCATCCGGAGCACGCGGGGTTTCCGCGGCGACCTGCGCGCGTTCCTCGCCGAGTGCACCGATCTCGGCGTCGACTCCGCGGGGCTGCGGCACCTGGCCGAGCGGCACGGGCTCCCCGTGTGGGCGTCGCTCGCGTCGTTCGCCGACGAGTACCGCGCCGTGCGGGCGTCGATGCGCGGCGCGCACCGCGACGCGGCCGATCTCGCTCGCGAGGCCGTGGCCGTCACCGATGGGGCACGCGCGCAGCGTGAGCTGCTCGGGCGCTTCTCGACGTTGCGTTGCATCCTCGTCGACGACGCGCAGGAGCTCACCGCCGGGGGGATCGACCTGCTGTGCGCGTGGCGCGACCTCGGGGTCGGCGTCGTGGCCTTCGGCGACCCCGACGTCGGCTCCGGCGCCTTCCGCGGCGCCACGCCGGAGAATTTGGCGCGCTTGGCACGGGAGTTGGGCACCACGACCGCACTGGGGCACCCGCACCGCGGCACCGCCGAGCACGTCGACCTCGTGCGGCGGGTCGCTGCGCGCATCGGGGCCGCGGGGGTGGTGGCACACCGTCGCGCACCCGTCGGCGTACCGCCCCTCGGAGGAGTGCGCACCTACCTGCTGCGCTCGCCCGCCGAGGAGGCCGACGCGATCGCTCGCCTGCTGCGCGAACGCCATGTGCTCGATGGCGTCGCCTGGGGCGCGTGCGCCGTGATCGCGCACGACTCCCGTCAGGTGGCCACGCTCGAAGCCGAGCTCGCGGCGCGCGAGGTGCCCGCCCGGGCGAGCGGCCCCGGGCTCGCGCTCGGCGTGCAGCGGCCCGTCCGCGACCTCGTCGCGCTGGTGGAACTCGGCATGCGCGATCCCGACGGGTGGACACCGGATGCGGTGACCGACGCCCTGCTGGGCACCTATGGCGGCCTCGACCCCATCGAACTGCGGCGTCTGCGCACGGCCCTGCGCCATGAAGAGCTCGCCGCGGGGGGAACGCGCGCCGCGAGCGATCTGCTCGTGTCGGGGCTGCGCTTCCCCCTCGAGCTCGAGACCGTCGACACCCGCGAGGCTCGTCGCGCCGTGCGACTGGGCCAGACTCTCGCCGTCGTTCGCGGTCTCGCCGAAGCCAAGGCCACCGCGCACGAGCTGCTCTGGGCAGCGTGGGAGCGCAGCGGCCTGGCGCGAGTCTGGCGCGAGGCCGCGAAGGGGCACGGTCCCCTCGCTGAACAGGCCGAGCGCGATCTCGACGCGGTCGTCGCCCTCTTCCAGGCGGCCAAGCGCTTCACCGAACGCGAGCCCGACGGCGAGGCGGCGGTGTTCTTGCGGGCTGTCATCGACAGCGATGTCGCCGAAGACCGTATCGAGCAGCCTGCCGTGACCGATGCGGTGCGCGTACTGACACCCGCCGCCGCCGCGGGCACCGCGTTCGACACCGTCATCGTGGCCGGCGTGCAAGACGGCGTCTGGCCCAACACCCGGCTGCGCGGCGGCCTGCTCGAGACCTGGCGGCTGGCCGACGCCGTGCAACAGCCCGATCTGCCCGCCGCGGGCATGCTCGATCGTCGTCGCGCGGCCATGCACGACGAGCTCCGGCTGTTCGTGCGCGCCATCAGCCGTGCTCACGCTCGTCTGGTGGTCACCGCGGTCGACGACGACGACTCCGGTCCCAGCGTGCTGTTCGAGATGCTGCCGACGCCCGAGCCCGCGTCGGCGATCCCGGAACATCCGCTGTCGCTACGCGGCCTCGTCGCGCGGCACCGACGCACCCTCACCGCCGCCCGAGTCCCCGCGCGCGAGCGCGCGCACGCGGCGGGGCAGCTCGCCCTGCTCGCAGCGTCCGGCGTCGCGGGCGCCGCCGCCGAGCAGTGGTACGGCGTCGCGGCACCCAGTTCCACCGGACCCCTGCGCGACCTCTCCACAGAAGACGTGCGCGTCTCACCATCGCGTCTGCACGCGCTCGAACAGTGCGAGCTCGACTGGGTCATCGCCGACCTCGGCGGCGATCGCGGGGGCACGACGGCCGGCATCGGCACGATCATCCATGCCGCGCTCGAGACCGCGTCATCCATCTCAGAAGACGACCTGTGGGCCGTCGTCGACGAACGCTGGGGCGAACTGGTGTTCGACGCCGCGTGGCGCGAGCGCGCGGAGCGTGCCCGGGCCCGCGACCTCGTGCGTCGCCTCGCCACCTACCTGAGGCGTTTCGACGACGCGGGTGGGCGGCTGATCGGTGCGGAGAGACACTTCGAGGTGCCCATCCCGATCGACGATGCGGGCGAGCACCGCGCCGTTCTCAGCGGTGACATCGACCGCGTCGAGGTCACTCCCGCGGGAGAGGTCGTGATCGTCGACCTCAAGACCGGCAAGAACGAGCCGCAGACCGACGCGAAGGTCGCCGACAATCCGCAGCTGGCCGCCTACCAGTTGGCGTTCTCGTCGGGCGCGATCGAGCCGGTCGCCGGACTCGTCCCCGGGGGAGCGAAGCTGCTCGTGCTGCGCCCGACCGCCGCGACCAAGGAGTACGCCGAGCCGATGCAGAAGCCGTTCGACGACGAGCAGCGGGCGGCGTTCGTGGGCCGGGTGCAGCGCGCCGTCGCGGTCATGCGCGGCGCGAGCTTCGCGGCCCCGTACGAGGTGCACTGTCGCGACGAGTTCTCGCACGGCCTGTGCCGCATCCATACCGTGGCGGCGGTGAGCGCCTCATGAGCGCGCCGTTGCGTGCGGCGGTCATCGCCGCCGCCCTCGGGCAGTTTACCCCGACGCAGGAACAGACGGCCGTCATCGAGGCGCCGCTGGCTCCCGCGCTCGTCGTGGCGGGCGCGGGCAGCGGCAAGACCGAGACGATGGCCGGGCGCGTCGTGTGGCTCGTCGCGAACGGGCTCGTCCGGCGAGACGAGGTGCTCGGGCTGACCTTCACGCGCAAGGCCGCGGGCGAGCTGGCGGAGCGCATCCAGCGCCGTCTGCAACGGCTCGCCGAGTTCGAGGCGCGGGGGCTCCTGCCCTTCCTCCCCGCTCTGCACGCGGCGGGCCGGCTGACGGTCTTCGCCGAGCTCGCGCGCGTCGAGGGGGCGCAGGGAGACATCGCCCGTCGCGCAGCACTCGACGCGCTGGCGGCCGAGGTGGGCGCCGACGTCGCCGCCGCCGACGACGGCGACCAGCTGCTGCACCGGCCCACCGTCTCGACGTACAACAGCTTCGCCGATGCGATCGTGCGAGAGCACGGCGTGCGCATCGGCCGCGACGCCGAGGCGGCGGTGCTCTCGGAGTCGGCGGCGTGGTTGCTCATGCGCCGGGTGGTGTTCGCCTCCGACGATCCGCGACTCGAAGAGCGGCAGGAATCGCCGCGCACGCTCATCGACGCGGCGTTGCGGATCGCCCGCGACGGTGTCGACAATCTCGTCGACCTCGAGCGTCTCGCCGCCTTCCCCGACGAGTTCGCTCGCATCGTGGAACGCCCGTCGACCTCGGCACGCGTCAGCGTCTACAAAGAGGTGGGCGAGGCGGCCTCGAGAGTCTCGGCGTTGTCACTGCTCGCCGCCCTCGCGGCCGACTACGACCGCGAGAAGGCCCGCGTCGGCGTCATGGACTTCGCCGACCAGGTCGCGGGCGCCCTGCGCATCGTGCGCGAGCATCCCGCGGTGGTGGATGAGCTGCGCGCCCGGTTCCGGGTGGTGCTGCTCGACGAGTATCAGGACACCTCCGTGGTGCAGACCGACCTGCTCGCGACGCTCTTCGCCGGGACGGGGGTGATGGCCGTGGGCGACCCCCATCAGGCCATCTACGGCTGGCGCGGCGCCAGCGCCGGCAACCTGGGCGGTTTCCCCTCCGCCTTCGCGCCCGCGGGCGGATGCCGACGCTTCTCGTTGCTGACGAGTTGGCGTAACAGCGCCTCGGTGCTGCGTGCCGCCAACGCGGTGCTGGCGCCGCTCGCCGCGCGCGCAGCGGTCGAGGTCGGCGAACTCGGCCCGCGCCCCGGCGCACCCGTGGGCGTCGTCGAGGCGGTGTTCGAGAACGATCTCGACACCGAGGCCGACCGCGTGGCGTCGTGGTTCGTCGGGGTGCGCGCCGCTCGCGCCGCCGAGGGGAAAGCGACGACGGGTGCGGTGCTCTTCCGCAGCAAGAAGCACATGGTGCGCTTCGGCGATGCCCTCGGGCGGCGGGGGATCCCTCATCGCATCCTGGGGCTCGGGGGTCTGCTCACGACCCCCGAGGTGGTCGACGTGGTCTCGGCGCTGCGGGTCATCAGCGACCCCGAGGCCGGGTCCGCGCTCATCCGCCTGCTCTCCGGTCCGCGATGGGCCATCGGACTCTCCGACCTGCGTGCGCTCGCCCAGCTCGCCCGGCGTCTTGCCACCCATGACGTGGCGCTGCAGCCGCTCGCCCCCGACGTCGTGGACCGTCTGCGCTCCACCCCGGGTGCCGACCGGGCATCGCTCGTGGACGCGCTCGACTTCCTCACCCGTCAGACCGACGGCCACGGCTGGCTCGCCGACATCACACCGGAAGGACGCGCGCGGCTTCGCGACGCCGGTGCGGTGTTCGCGGGTCTGCGGCGCAGCGTCGGTGCCCCGATCCCCGAGCTGATCCGCCTCATCGAGACCGAGCTGCGTCTGGACATCGAACTGGCGGCGAACGAATCGCGGGGGCCTGCGCGTATCGCCTCGGCTCAGCTGCGCGCATTCGTGGACGAGATCCGCGGGTTCCTCGCCGCGGACGAGTCGGGCTCGGTCGCGAGCCTCTTGGCGTGGCTCGACCACGCCGAGCAGGCCGACGAGTTTGCACCGCGCACCGAGCCGCCCGAAGACGACGTCGTTCAGCTGCTGACCATCCACGGGTCGAAGGGACTCGAGTGGGATGCTGTCGCGGTCGTGCGTCTCGTCACCGACGAGCTCCCATCGCTGGCGCGCGACACCAAGGGGTGGCTGGGATTCGGCATCCTCCCCTCCGAGTTCCGCGGCGATTCCGCGTGGCTGCCGGTGTTCGGGTGGCGTGGCGCCGAGACCCAGCAAGACGTGAAAGCTGCGATCGACGCCTTCGTCGCCGACAACCGGGCCCGGCAGCTCGACGAGGACCGCCGTCTCGCCTACGTCGCTTTCACGCGCGCCCGTGACCACTTGCTGCTGTCGGGCTCGAGCTGGTCGGGAACGAAGAAGCCGCGGCGCCCCAGCGTCTTTCTCGACGAGGCGACCGAAGCGCTCGGGATCGACCTCGCGATCGACGAGCCCGGCGACGATCCGTACGACGGCGAACGTCGTGTGCTGCACTGGCCGTTGGATCCGCTGGGCTCGCGGCGCACGGCGGTCTCGGCGGCGGCATCGGCGGTGAATGCCGCTCGCGCCGCCGCGCCGGACGAGCCCGACCCCGATCTGGAGCTGCTGCTCGCCGAACGCGCGGCACGGCTGCGCCCCGCCCACACTCCGGCTCCCACACGCATCCCGGCGTCGCGTTTCAAAGACTTCGTCGCCGACTACGGCGATGCCGTCGAGCAGCTGCGTCGCCCGATGCCGGAGCGTCCCTACCGACAGACGCGACTGGGCACACTGTTTCACGCGTGGGTGGAGCAGCGCTCGGGGCTGGTCGGCGCGGGTAACGGCCTCGATGACGACGGCCTGTGGGACGACGACGACGCCGGGGCGTCGCTGGCCGACGCGGCCGAGCTGCGGCGGTTGCGGGAGTGCTTCGAGCGTTCGGAATGGGCACCGCTGCAACCGCTCGAGGTCGAGACCGAGATCGATTTCGTCACGACCAGGCTCGACGGTCGCGAACACGTGGTCATCTGCAAGCTCGACGCCGTCTACCGCCGCGGGGAACGCTACGAGATCGTCGACTGGAAGACCGGCCGCCCGCCCCAGACCGCGGCGGAGCGTCAGTCGCGTATGGTGCAGCTCGAGCTCTACCGCGAGGCCTATCACGCGAAGCACGGCATCGACCTCGATCTCATCGACGTCGCGCTGTTCTACGTGGGCGATGAGCTGGTGCTGCGCGGCTGACCATCCGGCGTCATTCGGACGCGCCCCGTGTGGCGGATGCCGGGACCCGATCGGGCGTCCGGACGCCGCGCCCTGCCGTGCGGCACGCCCCGGCAGAGTACCGTCGCGTCACGATCGAGGTGCGGAGCAGCCCCGGGTCGGCGCCGAGCGCGACCGAGGCTCGATCAGGCGTCGTATCGTGCCACGCCCCAGCGGCGCAGGGCAGCGCGACTCGCGCGCGCAGCCTCCTCTTCGTCGTCGGGGGCCTCCGCGTCGCGGAGTGCAGGGCCCTCGTCCCTGGTCCAGGTGGGAAGCGACCCGTCGCCGTGGGTGAGCGCGGGCTCGGGGGCCGGCTCGCTGGTGGTCCCGTCGGGTGACGATGCCGTCGGCTCGCCGTCCGCGACGCGGGGACGGGAGAGCGGGGAGTCCGTCCAGCCCTCGAGATCGATCGGCTCGGTCGCCCCGGGATCCGCGGTCTGCGCGTCGTCGATGATCGCGGGGCCGAACGCGAGCGCCCCCGTCTCGGCATCCTGATCCGAATCGGCCGCGAGGGCCTCGGCCAGTGCTTCGGCCGCGGCGGCGCGGTCGCGTTCGGCCGACAGGTACAGCGACAGGGCCTCGGGGTCATAGGCGTCGGTCTGCATGGACGTGTCCACGGCGGCCGCCGTCGCCACCGGGGGAACACTGTCGACGAGGGCGAGCGCGTCGTCGATGTCGCTCCGCGCGTCCGGCACGATGTGGTCTCCGCGCACACCCTCCGCGAGCGCGTCGAGCAGGGCCACCGCGTCGGCGACCACGTCGGGCTGGCCGGCGTCGGTCCCGTGCACGAGCCAGCGCGCGAACTCGAGCTCGGCGTACAGGCGCGCCCGCTCCCGCAGCAGCGGGTCGGGAGACCGCTCGGCACCGGCGGCGTAGCCGGCGTGCACGTCGTCGGCGGCCAGGGGTGCGGAGGCGATCCACCGCAGATCCAACGCCGGGTCTCCCACGCTCAGACCCGCCCAGTCGAGCAGGCCGACGACGTGGGGCACGTCGTCGTCATCGTCGGCGAGCAGGACCGACGAGCTCGTCGCACCGCCGAGGACGACAGCGGCCTCGAACCTCCAGAGTTCGTCGACCTCGACAGCCCGGCGCCAGCGGAGCATGAGCGCGTCGCTGACGCGGCCGGTGGCGTCGGCCCTGTCGAGCAGACGCCGCACGTCGTCGCGCACCTGCTCGGGCGAGCGTACGGGCAGTCCGTCGGTGCGCACGATCGACACCGGCAGTGCGTGCACGGCCGCGAGGGCGCCACCGATCGCGGGCGCGTACCCGGGGCCTTTCGGCAGGTGCGCCGGTTCGATGCGGTACCCCTCGATCCGCCCCACCACGAGCACCCGGTTCGCTCCCGACCCGGTCTCACCGACCACCTCGGGGACCGCGAAGGGCAGCAGCGCCCGCACACCCGGGGTGAGCGCGTGCAGGGCGCGCGACTCTGCTGCGAGGTCGGCGCCGGCGTCTTCGTCGGCGGGCATGCGCACCACGACCTCGCGCCCGTCGTCGGTGCGGGCGAGGGCGGTGTCGAACCTCCCGCCGGCGTTCTCGGTCAGCGCGCTGACACTCGTGATGGCGGTCCGCGGCAGGGCCGCGGTCGCCGACGCGGCTAAAATGAGGGGCGAGCGTGGCATGCCCCCCAGGGTAGGTCGGGCCCTCGCTCACCCGCCCGCGCCACGCCCTTGAGAGAGGTGTTCGATGCCGCTTCCCACGTCTTCCCCCGAGACTCGCCCGCTCGACGCCGCCCTCGACCGCTCCGCCGTCGAACGTGACGGCACCGACCTGCTCGACACCCTCCGCTCCGCCGCCGACACGCGCGTCCTGGCCGTTCGCCGTGATGCGGCGCCGGTCCTCGACGGGCGACTCCATCTGCTCGATGTGGCGGGCGTCGGGCAACCGCTCGCGTGGGCCTTCCTCGGGCGCACCTCCGACGGCGCCGCGCTCCTGCTGGCCGCGCTCGACGACGACGCCGACGTCGACGGCATGCCGGATGCCGTGTGGACGGCGCTGCGGACCGGGGGCGGCGACCTGCCCGTCGTCGAGGCCGAGGTCTTCACGACCGCGGTCGCGTTGGCCGGATGGCTGCGCGACGCGCCGTTCTGCCCCGCCTGCGGCACGCTCGCCGAGGTGCGGCACGCGGGATGGTCGCGGCATTGCCCGTCGTGTGGGCGCGAGCACTTCCCGCGGACGGACCCCGCGGTCATCGTGCTCGTCACCTCCGAAGACGACCGTGTGCTGCTGGGCGCGAACGCCGCGTGGGGCGGCAGCCGGTACTCGTGCTTCGCGGGGTTCGCCGAAGCGGGGGAGTCGCTCGAGGATGCCGTGGAACGCGAAGTGGGCGAAGAGGCCGGGGTGCGCCTGAGCGGTGTCGTGTACCGCGGCTCACAGGCGTGGCCGTACCCGCGCTCGCTCATGCTCGGATTCCGTGCGCGCGTCGTCGACGAGGCCGAGGCGCGCCCCGACGGCGAAGAGATCGTCGAGGTGCGCTGGTTCGACCGCGAAGAGATCGGCTCCGCGCTGCGCGGTGAGGGGCCCGTACAGCTTCCCGGCCCGGCATCCATCGCCCGCCGGCTCATCGACGACTGGGCCCGGGGCGTGGCATGACCGGTCCTCTCGAAGGCCTCGACGAGCATCAGCTCGAAGCCGCCCGGGCCCTGCGCGGCCCGGTGTGCGTGCTCGCGGGCGCGGGAACCGGCAAGACGCGCGTGATCACGCGGCGCATCGCCCACGGCGTCGACACGGGGGCATACTCCCCGCAGCGGGTCATGGCGGTGACCTTCACCGCGAAGGCCGCCGGCGAGATGCGCGGACGTCTGCGTGCCCTCGGGGTGACGGGGGTGTCGGCGCGCACCTTCCACGCCGCGGCACTCGCCCAGGTCAACTTCTTCTGGCCCACCCTGGCGGGGGACCAGGCGCCGTCGATCATCGACAACAAGGTGCGCATGCTCGCCCATGCCGCCGACGGGGTGGGACTCGCGCCCGACACCGCGACGCTGCGCGACGTCGCCGCGGCGATCGAATGGCGCAAGGTCACGCTGCGTTCGATCGAGCAGTACGCCCGGGACCGGCCGGAGGGTGTCGGTCGCCTCGGCGTCGACCAGGTCGTCGCCCTGCAGCACGCGTACGAGAAGCTCAAAGACGAGCGGCGACAGATGGACTTCGAAGACGTGCTCCTGACGTGCGCGGGGATGATCGAGGCGGAGCCGCGTGTGGCGGCTGCGGTGCGCGAGCAGTACCGTCACTTCACCGTCGACGAGTTCCAGGACGTCTCTCCGCTGCAGAACCGCCTGCTCGAACTGTGGCTGGGGGACCGCCGCGACCTGTGCGTGGTGGGGGATGCCAGTCAGACGGTGTACTCGTTCACGGGTGCCGACGCGCGCTTCCTGCTCGACTTCGCGCGCACGCACGACGATGCACGCGTCGTGCGACTCGAACGCAACTACCGCTCGAGCGCGCCGGTGCTCGCGGTGGCGAACGACCTCATGCGCGGCCGGGCCGGCGCTCTCGAACTGATCGCGGCTCGCGACGACGACGTGCCCGCCCCCACCGTGCGCGCATTCGACGACGACGAAGCGGAAGCGGCGGCGGTCGCCCGCTCGATCGCGGACTCGCTGGCGAGGGGCGTCGATCCGCACGACATCGCCGTGCTGTACCGCTCGCACGCGCAGTCGGCGGCTCTGCTGTCGGCCCTGTCGGCGGTGGGTGTGGCCGCGTCGGTGCTGGGCGGACGCAAGTTCTTCGACATCCCCGAGGTGCGCCAGGCCCTGATGGCGTTGCGCGCGGCGTCGGTGGCGCCGATGGAGACGGGGTTTCTCGCCACCGTGCGCGACGTGCTGCGCAGCGTCGGGCTCACCGACGATCCGCCCGAGGCGGGGGGAGCACTGCGCGAGGCCTGGGAGGCGCGCGCCGCTCTGCTGCGCCTGGCCGAGGACGCGCCGCCCGGTACCGACGTGCGCGGTTTCACCGACGATCTGCAGGCCCGCGCGCGCGATCAGCACGAGCCGACCACCCGCACGGTCACTCTCGCGACGCTCCACGCGGCGAAGGGCCTGGAGTGGGACCACGTCTACCTCGTCGGAGTGAGCGAGGGCCTGCTCCCCATCTCGTACGCGAAGACGTTCGAGGCCGTCGACGAGGAACGACGCCTCGCCTACGTCGGGGTCACGCGCGCCGCCCGCACGCTGTCGGTCAGCTGGGCACGTGGACACGGGCGGATGGAGCGCTCGCCGTCGCGCTTTCTTCGAGAGATCGGCAGTGGCAGTCTTCACTCGGTCGATGCAACGCCCAGACCCGCCGGAACGAATCGACGCGCAAACGCAGCGACCGCGTCGTCTCGGCGACCGGGCAGGTGAGCAGCGCGCTCGCCGCCCGCCCCGCTTCGGCGGCGAGGGCTGCGTCGACGACGGGCCGGGGCCGCGCCAGCAGCTGAGCGGCGAGCATCGGCCAGAGCGGTTCTTCCCGCAGGCGCGCCGCGTCGAGGCAGGCCAGGCATGCGGTGCGTCCGGGCACGACGACCGGACCCACGGTCGCGCTCGCCCCATCGAGCACGAGCGGGAGGTGCACGACGTCGTCGCGCACGTACAGTGCGGTGCGGCGAGGGTCGACCCGGTGGGCCGCCAGTACGACCACGCGCGTACCGGGGACGACGGGCTCGGTCGCCACGCCCGCCCACGGAATCGCCCGGGTGGGCCCGGGGAGCGCCGCGAGGACGGCACGCACCGCTTTCGCGGGCAGGTCGTCAGCCGTTTGGACGACGAGGGGAACGCGGCGTCTGACGCGGCGCAGGGCCGGTGACACTTGCGCGAGCAACGCATCGGCATCGCGGTCGGTCCCGCCGCGCACGCGGGTCAGCGCGCGCAACGCCGGCGCGGTCGTCCCCGCGTCGAGCGCGAGCACGAAGGCGTCGAGCCAGGGCGACGGGGCGGTGACGCGGGCGACGGCCGGCGCGCCGAATTGCACGCTGCCGTCGTCGAGCCAGAGCGGGGGAGCGGCGGGGTCGAGTCGGATCATGGCCCGATGATGGCCCAGCCGAACGCTTCGGATGCCGCTGTCCCCAGCCGTCGTTCCCGCGGCGAGGATGGGGAGGAGGGGCGTCTCCCGCCCACGCGAGCGTGACGCACCCGCCCGGCGCGGCGCACCCGCCCGGCGCGGCGCACCCGCCCGGCGCGGCGCACCCGCCCTGCGTGACGCACCCGCCCTGCGTGACGCACCCGCCCGGCGTGACGCACCCGCCCGGCGCGGCGCACCCGCCCGGCGCGAGGCACCCACGGGAGCGGCCCGCGCCGCGTGGTCGCGCCCCGGGTGGGGCACGACGCGACGGTTCACACCGGGCGCTGGTCCTCCGGAGCGGCGTCGCCGCCCTCGTCGTCGGGGCTCGCGTCGTCGTCGGTGGTCTGCTCGCCCGTCTCCTCGGCGATGAGCTGCGCGAGGGCGTCGTCCATGGCATCCGCCGGCACCGTCTCGCCCCGCGAGGTGGCGGTGAGACGGGCGACCAGCGCGGCGGGGTCGTCGATGTCGTCGGCCGAGGGCATGAGGTCGGGGTAGTCCCAGAGTGCGTCGCGCGCGGCCACGCCGACGGCGTCGGTGACCGATCGCCACATCGTCGCCGCCTCGCGCATGCGTCGCGGTCGCAGTTCGAGCCCGACCAGCGACCCCAGCGCCTGCTCGGCGGGCCCGCCGACGGCGCGGCGCCGACGCACGGCCTCGGCGATGCGCGCGGCCGCGGGCAGGCGCGACGTCGCGTCTTCGGTGACCACGTCGACCCACCCCTCGATGGTCGCCAGCAGGTTCTCGAGGCGGGTCAGCGCCGCCGTCTGCTCTTCGGAGCGCGCCGGCAGCAGCGCACCGCTCTCGAGGGCGCTGCGCAGCTCATCCGGCTGTGACGGGTCGAAGCGCGAGGCCAGCTCCTCGAGGGCATCGGTGTCGACGTGGATGCCGTGTGCGAAGTCGCGCACCTGCGAGATCACGTGCAGGCGGAGCCAACGTGCGTGGCGGAACAGACGCGCGTGCGCGAGCTCGCGGGTCGCGAGGTAGAGCGCGAGCTGGTCGTCGGGGATCTCGAGATCGCGGCCGAAGTCGGCGAAGTTCTGCGGCAGGATCGCTGCGTCGCCGTCGGGCATGACGGGGATGCCGACATCGCCGCCGCCGACGACCTCGGTCGACAGCCGCCCGACGACCTGGCCGAGCTGCGTGGCGAAGAGGGAGCCGCCGACGGTGCGCATGAGTCGTCCGGCCCCCGCGATCATCTCTTGCATGTCGTCGGGGGCCTGCTGGCCGAGAGCGTCGGTGAGCGCGTCGGCGATGCTGGTCGCCACGGGCTCGGCGAGCTCCTGCCAGACGGGCAGGGTCGCGCTGACCCAGGCACCGCGAGTCACGGCGCGGGCCGGCCGCGGCAGGTCGGAGATCGTGGTCGCCTCACTCAGCCAGAGCCCCGCCAGGGTGAACGCCTGGTCGAGGTCGGTGCGCTGACCGCTGGACACGCCGAGACCGTCTTGATTGGCGATGTGCAGGGCCTGACGTTCGGCCAGGCTCCAGTCGACGCCGTCCTGCGTGCCGGCGAACGCGCCCTGCAGCTGATTCATCACCTGCTGCAGCATGGCGGGGTCGATCTGCATGCCCGACAGGCGGGACAGCTGCTCCGGATCGATGCCGGTGGTGTCGCCCGACATGAGGCGACGCATGAGCTCTTGGAACTCGTCCTCGGGGCTCCGGTCCTCGTCTGCCACTTCAGCCGCCTTTCAGCCGGGTCATGGGGATCGCGATCTACGCTAGTCGCACGTTTCCCCGCTTCTCCCGGCACGGCCCCTCGCCGCTTACGCCGCGCGCGAACGACCCGGCAAAGGATTGAGACCGTGACCCTCTTCGACGAGAACGTCTCCGTCGTGCCCACGCCTCGACGACCGCTCCGGCGGCGCGCCCTCGTGGGCACGTGGTCGCTGGCGATCGCCGTGATCGTGCTGTTCGTGATGACCTTCCTGCCCACCGCGTACGTCATCCAGCAGCCCGGTCCGGTGTTCAACACCCTCGGCTCCTCGACCGGGGCCGACGGACAACAGGTGCCGCTCATCTCCGTCCCCGACGAGGACGATGACACCTCCTCGGGCCAGCTCGACCTGCTCACGGTGCAGGTGAGCGGCAACCGCGAGCGCACGCCGTCGTGGGTCGAACTGGTGTCGGCCTGGTTCGACCGCTCCCGCGCCGTCGTGCCGATCGACCGTATCTTCCCCGCGGGGCAGACGACCGAGCAGCGCAACACCGAGAATGCGGCTCTCATGACCGATTCGCAGGTGGAAGCCAGCGCGGCGGCACTGCGCGAGCTCGGGTACGACGTCCCGCAGCAGAGCACCGTCGTCACCGTGACCGACGACGGCGCCTCGGCGGGGCTCCTCCAGCCAGACGACGTGATCACCACCGTCGACGGTGCACAGGTACGCAATGTCGAGGCCGTGCGCGCCGAGGTACAGGCCCGGGCGGGTGCTCCCGTGACCATCGGGTACGAGCGTGGTGGCACGCCCGGAACGGTGCAGGTGACACCCCGTCAACGCGAGGTGGACGGTCAGCAGCAGTGGCTGCTCGGGATCGCCCTGATGCAGTCGTTCGACCTCCCGATCGACGTCAAGATCCAGCTCAACGACGTCGGGGGTCCGAGCGCCGGCATGATGTTCGCGCTCGGGATCATCGACAAGATGTCGCCCGGCGACCTCACCGGCGGTCAGCACATCGCCGGCACCGGCACGATCGACGCCGACGGAAACGTGGGGGCGATCGGCGGCATCCGCCAGAAGCTGTACGGCGCCCGCGACGCCGGAGCCACCGTCTTCCTGGCCCCGGAGTCGAACTGCAACGAGGTCGTGGGGCACGTGCCCGACGGCATCCGGGTCTTCTCGACGTCGACGCTGACGCAGTCGCTCACGGTGCTGCAGACCATCCGTGACGGGGGCGATCTCGACGCCCTGCCCACGTGTGGTTCGTGATCGTAGCATTCACGGCATTCCCCGAGAACGCCGCGCCTAGGATGGACGGGTGACCACGACCTCGGCGCCGAATCAGGCCACGCCCCCGAACCGCTCCCGACGGATCATCTCGATCACGCTGGCGGTGATCGCAGCCCTGGTCGTTGCGTTCTTCGTCTTCGCGAACCTCTACTCCGACTGGCTGTGGTTTGCGCAGCTCGGCTTCACCACCGTGCTGACCACCCAGTGGATCGCGCGCGCGGTGATGTTCGTCGTCGGGTTCCTCGCGATGGCGGTCCCGGTGTGGGGCGTCATCCAGCTCGCCTACCGCTTGCGCCCCGTCTACGCGCGGCTGAGCTCGCAGCTCGACCGGTACCAGGAGGTCGTCGAACCGCTGCGGCGTCTGGCGATGTGGGGCATCCCGATCTTCTTCGGATTCTTCGCCGGTTTCGCCGCCTCGGCGCAGTGGGAGACCACGTGGCTGTGGTTCAACGGCGTCGCCACCTCGGTCACCGACCCCCAGTTCGGACTCGACACCGGGTTCTACCTGTTCGGGATGCCGTTCTACGCGGCCGTCTTGGGCTTCGCGTCGGCCGTGGTGCTCGTGTGTCTGCTGCTTACCGGAGTCGTGTCGTACCTCTACGGCTCGGTCCGGGTGGGCCAGCGTGAGCTGCGCATCTCGAAGGCGGCGCGCATCCAGCTCGCGGTGCTGGCGGGCGTCTACCTGCTGCTGCAGGGCGCGAGCCTGTGGCTGGACCGCTTCCGCACCCTCGTGGAGCCCTCGGAGCGCATCACCGGACCCGGATACGTCGGTGCGAATGCCGTCATCCCCGGGCAGACGATCCTCGCGATCGCGGCCGTCATCGTGGCGCTCGCCTTCTTCGTCACGGCGTTCATCGGCCGCTGGCGCTACCCGCTGATCGGCACCGCGCTGCTGGTGGTCTCGGCCATCGTCGTCGGCGCCGCCATCCCGTGGGCGGTCAAGACGTTCCAGGTCACCCCGAACCAGCTGAACCTCGAGAGCCAGTACTACCAGCGCAACCTCGACGGCACGAAGGCCGCGTACGGCATCGACGACATCCAGAAAGAAGACTTCGAGGCGACGACGACGGCGCAGGCGGGTCAGCTGCGCAACGACGCCGAGTCCACCGCACAGCTGCGGATCATGGATCCCGCGATCATCGGCCCCACGGTTCGTCAGCTGGAGCAGTACCGCGCGTACTACCAGTTCAACACCCCGCTCGACGTCGACCGGTACACGATCAACGGTCAGACGCAGGACACGGTCGTGTCACTGCGGGAGCTCAACATCGGTCAGCTCGGCGACGCCGCCTCGTGGCAGAACACCGCCCTCGTGTACACGCACGGCTACGGCATGGTGGCGGCCGCGGGCAACGAGCGTACCGCCGACGGCGACCCGGTGTTCCTCGAGCAGGCGATCCCCGGCACCGGCTTCCTCACCGACCTGAACTACGAGCCGCGGGTGTACTTCGGCGAGCAGTCCCCGCCGTACTCGATCGTCGGCGGCCCCGAGGGCGCTGATCCCATCGAGCTCGACTACCCGATCGGTGCCGACGGCGGCTCCGAGACGCGCACGACGTTCCAGGGCGACGGCGGGCCGAGCGTCGGCAACGTCTTCAACCGCCTCATCTACGCGCTGAAGTTCCAGTCCGAGCAGATCCTGTTCTCCGACTACCTCAATGCGGACTCGCAGATCCTGTACGACCGCAACCCCAAGGAGCGCGTGCAGAAGCTCGCTCCTTACCTGACGCTCGACAGCGACCCGTACCCCACCGTGGTCGACGGGCGCATCAAGTGGGTCATCGACGGCTACACCACGAGCGCGAACTACCCGTACTCCACGAGCGTGTCGCTGTCGCGGGCCATCGCCGACTCGAACAACCCGCAGCCGACCTACGCGCTGGATGACATCAACTACATCCGCAACTCGGTCAAGGCCACGGTCGACGCGTACGACGGCTCCGTGAGTCTGTACGCGTGGGACGACCAGGATCCGCTGCTGAAGGCGTGGCAGAACATCTACCCCACCACCGTGAAGCCGTGGACCGACATGTCGGCCGACCTCATGAGTCACGTGCGGTATCCGACCGACCTGATGAAGGTGCAGCGCTCGATGCTCGGCGTCTACCACGTCGACGACGCCCGCTCGTTCTTCCAGCAGGACAACCGCTGGACCACCCCGAACGACCCGCAGGATCCGGCGGCCTTCCAGCCGCCGTATTACCTGACGATGAAGATGCCGAACCAGGACGATCCGTCGTACTCGATGTTCACGAGCTTCATCCCTGCATCCCAGGGCGGGCAGGCACGTAACGTGCTGACGGGCTATCTCGCCGTCGACTCCAACGCGGGAAGCCAACAGGGGACCAAGCGCGAGGATTACGGCAAGCTGCGCATGCTCGTGATCGACTCCTCGACCACGGTGCCCGGCCCCGGCCAGGTGCAGAACACCTTCGACTCCGACACGAGCGTGTCGTCGCAGATCAACATTCTGAAGCAGGGGCAGTCGCAGGTGCTCAACGGCAACCTGCTGACCCTCCCCGTGGGCGGCGGCCTGCTGTACGTGCAGCCGGTGTTCGTGCAGTCCTCGGGCGGCACGCAGCTGCCACAGCTGCGGCGCGTGCTCGTGGCCTTCGGCAACAAGATCGCGTTCGAGAACACCCTCAGCGAAGCGCTCGACAGCCTGTTCGGCGGAGACTCCGGCGCGAACACGGGTGACGAGACCGTCACCCCGAGCGATCAAGGCGACGGCAGCGGGGGCGGGGGCACCACGAGCCCGACCGTGCCCGCCGGTGACTACGCTGCGGCGCTGAACGAGGCGCGCGATGCCCTCCAAGCGCGCGCAGGCGGCCCTGACCAGCGGCGACCTCGCGGGGTTCGCCACGCAGGACGCCCGCCTCACGGCAGCCGTGCAGCGTCTGCTCGACCTCGAGACGCAGGGCCAGGGCGGAACCGCGACCACCAGCCCGACCCCGTCGCCCTCGGCCACGCCCGCGGGCTGACCGCCCTCACCGGCGCCGGCGCTCCGCTCTCGCGGGGTGCCGGCGCCGCTGTGTGTCCCGCAACCCCGTTGAGTGTCCAGGACACGCCGTTCGGCGCTGCCCGGTGACGGCGTGTCCTGGACACTCAACAAAGGGGGGGAGGGGAGGGGAGGGGGGGAGGGGAGAGGGAGGGTCAGGCGGTTAGGAACCACCACGAGATCAGCAGCATCGTCGTGCCGAAACCGGCGATCTGGTTGAGCCAGAGGAAGCGGTTCCACCCGGCCGTGGCGCGGTCGCTGTCGGCATCGGTCACGTTCCGGTATGGCCAGCACACGACGAGGTACGGCGCCACGAGCACCGCCGCCAGCGGGCCCGGCCAGGCCGTGAACAGCATGGCCACCCCCGCCAGGGCGTAGGCGACGAGGGCGAAGCGCACGGTCCAGCGCGCGCCGCGGGCGGTGGCGATCGACGAGATGTCGGCGGCGCGATCGGCCTCGACGTCTTGCACGGCGCCGAAGGCGTGCGAGGCGATGCCCCACAGCGCGAAGGCCACCAGGACGAACACCAGCTGCGGCGTCCACACGGCTCCTGCGAGCACGAGCCCGTACACGGCGGGGGAGAAGAAGTGGATGCTGCTGGTCATCGAGTCGGCGAAGGGCCGCTCCTTCAGCCGCAGGGGCGGCGCGGAATAGAACACGACGAAGAACAGGCTGAGGGCGAGCACGAGCCACGACAGCGGTGACCCGACCGCGACGAGGTAGACGACGAACGGCACGCACGACAGCGCCGACGCCCAGAGCGTGATGCGGTGCATGCGCTTGTCGAGCACCGCGCCGTGCGTGCCGCCCTTGCGGGGATTGCGCAGGTCGGATTCGTAGTCGAACACGTCGTTCACGCCGTACATCGCGAGGTTGTACGGCACGAGAAAGAACAGGATGCCGACGACGAGCGTCGCATCGATCTGCCGCGTGGTGAGCACGTAGGCCGCGGCGAACGGGAAGGCGGTGTTGATCCAGCTCACCGGTCGCGACGACACGAACAGTTCGCGGACGATGCGCCCGAAGGTCAGCGGGGGCGGAATCATGCGGCGTCCTTCGGGGAGGGGCGGGGAGACAGCAGCGTGAAGAGCGCGGGGACGAGGAACGCCGCGCACAGCGGGTAGGCGAAGTCTTCGATCGGTGCGAGCCCGAGTCGAAGGCCGCTCAAATGCTCGTCGGGGTACGAGAACAGGTCGACGGCGATCATGAGATTGTCGAAGACCAGGGTGAGCCCGACGAGCACCAGCGCGAGCAGGCCCGAGGATGCCATGCGCTCGCGGAAACGCGGGCGGCGCAGCGTCGCGAGAGTCACGGCGGCCGTGACGATGACGAACGGCACGACGATGAGAGGATACGTCACGCGCGCCGCCCCTGCCCGGCCACCCGGTCGCGCGCCCGCGCCCGCGCCCGCGCCCGCCGCTCGAACACCGCGAACATGACGATCGACAGGTAGCTGAGGAACAGCAGGAAGAACACTTCCTCCACGGGCAGATGCGGCGCGAGCTCGACGCCGACGAACAGGGGACTCTCACCCTTGACGAAGACGCCGGTGACGATGCCCACGGCATCCCATGCGAGGAAGAACAGCGTCGACACGAGCACGGCGAGCGCCGTGCGCACGGGGGCCACACGCAGCGCGAGCGAGAACTTTATGTCGATCGCGATCATGCCGGCCAACGAGAAGAGGATCGCGCCCAGATAGACCCCCGGCACCTCAGACCACCGCGCGCGCGGGTTCCGCCAGGGGACCGGCCGTGGTGTCGCCGGTCAGACGCTTGACCACGAGCTCGGCCGAGATGAGGCACATCGGCAGGCCGATGCCCGGCAGCACAGACGTACCCGCGTAGTAGAGGTTCTTCACCTTGCGCGACCGGTTCTTCGGCCGGAAGATCGCGCTCTGGTTCAGGGTGTGCGCGAGCCCCAGCGAGTTGCCGTGCCAGGCGTGCAGATCTTCCTTGAAGTCCTCCGGCGCGATCGTCTTGCGCACGACGATGCGGTCGGCCAGATCCGGGATGCCGGTCCATTCGGCGATCTGCGCGATCACCCGATCGGCCGCTTGCTCGATGCGCTGGTCGCCGGCGCCCGAGACGCCGCCGCGCCCGCTGTCGGGGTCGGCGGGCACGGGGACGAGCACGAAGAGGTTCTCGTGGCCCGCGGGGGCGACGGAGTCATCGGACGCGCTCGGGCGGCAGATGTAGAGGGATGCCGGATCGGGAATGTGCTTGTCCTCGCCGAAGATCGCATCGAAGTTCGTGTGCCAGTCGTCGGTGAACAGCAGCGTGTGGTGCGTCAGCTGGGGCAGCTCGCCCTTCACTCCGAGCAGCAGCAGCAGGGCACCGGGGCTGGGCACCTTGTCCTTCCACCACTTCTGCGGGTACTGGCGGTCCTTCTCCTCGAGCAGGTCGTTCTCGGTGTGGTGCAGGTCGGCGCCCGAGACCACGGCATCCGCGGCGATCACCCGTCCGTCGGCCAGACGCACACCGCGGGCGAGGCCCGACTCGGTGATGATGGCGTCCACCGGGGCCGAGGTCTCGATGCGCACGCCGCGCTCGCGCGCGAGCCTTTCGATGGCCGCGATGATCTCGGTCATGCCACCCTTCGGGTACAGCACGCCGTCACCCAGGTCGAGGTGGCTCATGAGGTGGTACAGGCTGGGCACTTCGAACGGCGATCCCCCGAGGAACACCGCAGGGTAGGCGAGGATCTGCTGCAGCCGCGTGTTCTGGAAGTCGGTGGTCACGCGCTTCCAGAGGGTCCGGGTCAGCAGCGGGATGAGCGTGGGCAGGCGCTTGACCAGCGCGGGGTCGCGCAGGCCCTTCGTCGACGAGTAGGGGTCGTAGAGGAACTTCGACGTCGACAGCTCGTAGGCGTCTCTGGCCGAGTCGAGGTAGGCGTCGATGTTGTCGCCCGAGCCGGGTTCGTGCTCCTCGAACAGGGCGCGCACGGCATCCCGACCCGAGACGATGTCGATGGGCTCGCCCTTTCCGGGAGGACCGTAGACGCGATAGGCGGGATCGAGGCGCACGAGGTCGAGTTGCTCGGCGGCGCTGGTGCCGAGCAGGCGGAAGAAGTGGTCGAACACCTCGGGCATGAGGTACCAGCTGGGGCCGGTGTCGAAGCGGAACCCGTCGGCCGCCCACGATCCAGCCCGGCCGCCCAGAGCGTCGCGGGCTTCGAACAGCTGGACATCGTGCCCGCGGTCGGCCAGGAGGGCGGCGGTGCCGAGGCCGGCGATGCCGCCGCCGACGACGACGATGCGCTGGGGGGTCATGAACGGGAACCTTTCGGGGAGCGGCCGATGAGGGCGCGGGCGGCGAGAGCGGCTTTGACGCCGTCGGGAACGCGGACGCGCGGGGCGTCGGCGGGGCTGGCACGCAGGCGCCGCGAGAGCTCGGCGAAGAGGTCGTGTGCGGCGGTCACCGCGGCGCGGCAGTCGGGCGGGAGGGTCGGGATCACGGCTGCCGCCGCCGCGAGATCGGCGTCGATGCGATCGAGGACCGCGGTGCGCCGCTCGTCGTCGGCCGCGCCGTCGAGGTAGTCGCGGCCGAGACGGTCGGCGTCGTCGGCGAGGTCGCGCAAGAAGTTGACGTCTTGGAACGCCGCTCCCAGCCGCCGGGCGCCGTCGATGAGGTCGGCTGCGGGGCGCGCGGGCGCCGACATCCCGGCGTTGAGGAACACCTGCAGACACATCAGCCCCACGACCTCGGCCGAGCCGTAGACGTAGGCGTCGTGCGAGATGTCGTCGTGGGCCGCGGTGTCGATGTCGGTACGCATCGACGAGAAGAACGGGGCGATGAGGTCGTCGCCGATGCCGCACTCGCGGGCCGTGCGCGCGAACGCGTGCACGACGAGGTTGGCACTGAAGCCCGTCTCGATGGCCTCCCGCACGTCGGCTTCGAGACCGTCGAGCACGGCACGCTCACGTTCGGGCGACAGCCCGGCGTCGTGTGCGGGTCCGTCGACGATCTCGTCGGCGACGCGCACGAGCGCGTAGACGTTGCGCACGTGCGGTCGCGGGCGGGGGCCGAGCAGGCGCGTGGCGATGCCGAACGAGGTGGAGTACCGGGCGATGACGGCTGCGGCGGCGTCGTCGGCGGTGCGGGAGTACAGGTCGAGTCCCGTGGGCACGGAGCTCACGGCATGCGTCCCTGTACGGCGTCGACGAGGTCGAGGAGCATGGCCTGGCACGCCGGGGGCAGGGTCGATGCGGCGGCGATCCCGCGCGCCTCGTCGAGGGTCTCGCGCACGAGCTCTTCGAGTCGTGCGCGCGCGCCGGATGCCGAGAGCGCGACCTGCGCGGCGCGCACCGCGACGGGGCCGGTGTGCGCCTGCGCGAGAGCCTGGCTGACTTCGGGCCAGCTGTCGCTCTCGCGCGCGAGCGAGATGAGGTGTGTCTGCTTGGCTTCGCGCAGGTCGCAGCCTTCGTCTTTACCGGCCGCCGCGGCCGTGCCGAAGGCGCCGATGAGGTCGTCGACGAGCTGGTATCCCAGGCCGAGGCGCTGGCCGAAGCGGTCGAGCGCGTGGCGCAGGGGCGCGTCGGCCCCCGCCATCACCGCACCGGCCTCGAGCGGGGCCGAGAAGGAGTACACGGCCGTTTTGTCGTGCGTCGTGCGGAGGATGGTCTCGGCGTCGACCGCATCGGCCGAGACCGCGTTCTCGACGTCCGAGAGCTCACCGGCCGCCGACACCAGCACCGCGTCGTCGACGAGGCCCAGCAGTTCTGCGCGGATCGGGGCGGGGATCTCGGCGAGGGCGACCAGGCGACCGGCCTCGTGCAGCAGCAGGTCGCCGGCGAGGATCGCGGCGGCGTCTCCGAGCAGGGCTGCGCCCGCGGCATCCGCGCCCTTGCTGACCCCGCGCTGGCGGAACTCTCCGGCGACGTTGGGCATCCCGCGGCGTTCGACGTCGTGGTCGATGACGTCGTCGTGCACGACGAAGGCCGTGTGCAGCAGTTCGAATGCCGCGGCCACCTCGAACAGCGCGGGGCGCGCGATGTCGGGACCGCCGAGCGTGTCGAAGGCGGCGACGACGAGCAGGGGGCGGAAGCGCTTGCCCCCCTCGGCGGCGTGGCGGATGGCGGATGCCAGGGCACGCGCGCCGTCGCCGCGTTCGGCGACGCGACGATCGAGGCGGGCGAGGGCGGCGTCGATCGCGGCGTCGATGCCCTGCCGGGCGACCGGGGAGGTGGACAGGGCGATCATGACGCCCGCCTCACCGAGGTCGACGAGCCGAACAGGTGAAGCTGTTGTGCCTGCAGCACGAGCCACGGGCTGAAGGCCCAGGGGGTGGTGTCGAGCGAGGCCGCGAGATCGCGGGGATCGACCCATCGGTACTCGGCGACTTCGTCGGGGTTGGGCTGCGGCTCGTCGTCGGTACGGGCGACGTAGACGGGGCAGATCTCGTGCTCGACGATTCCGCTCGCATCGACGGCCCGGTATCGAAAGAGCGGCAGGGCGAGCTCGAGATCGCGCACCCGAAGGCCGACCTCGAACTCGGCGCGACGGTGCACGGCCGACGACACCGGTTCGGCCGGTGCCGGGTGGCCGCAGAAGGAGTTGGTCCAGACTCCGGGCCAGGTCTTCTTGTGGAGCGCACGGCGGGTGACCAGCACGTCACCGGCAGCGTTGACGACGTGGCACGAGAAGGCCAGGTGCAGCGCCGTGTCGGTGCCGTGCACGCTGGCCTTGGGCGCTACGCCGGTCTCGTTTCCGAAATCGTCCAGGAGGACGACATATTCGGTCTCGCTCATCGTGCCTCCGATTTGCTAGTTTAGCTAGCGATGTGAGCCCGACTATACCCAGCCCGGAAGGGGGTGTCCACCGTGCCAGAAGCCGCATCCGCCTCTGCTACACGGCCGGCCGTGACCGACACTTTACGGGCAGTGCAGACCCTCAGCGACGCCCTCGACCGCATGCACAGCGGCATGAAGGGCGACATGGACATGAACGCCAGCGACCTCGCCACGTTGCGCATGCTGACCATCCGCGAGCATCGGGGGCAGATCGTCAGCCCCCACGATGTGGCCTCCCACCTGCGCATCTCGACGGCGTCGACCACCAAGCTCATCGACCGCCTCGTCGCGACCGGGCACCTGGAACGTCGTCCTCATCCCTCCGACGGTCGGGCGAGAGTGGTCGTGCTGACCGACAAGTCGCGTCGGGAGTTCTTCCGACACTTCGGCGTTCACCTGGCCGCGATGAGCGCCGTCGCCGCGACGTACGGCGACGCGGAGCTCGCGACGATCAACGGGTTCCTCGAGGCGCTCACCGAAGCGATCACGACGGCGCCGTGATCGTCTTCTCGCGCGTGACCCGCTGAATCTCGACAACGTCGAAGTCGGATCCCGCCCCATGGTGATCGCGAACGCGCCGCTGCGTGCACACCCGTGAGAAGCTCGTCATCAGCTCGAACCTGACGGTCGGCGGTCCTTTCGTGAAGGACGTGTTCGCTGCACTCGGGTTGACGAAGGGCGCGCGGTATCGCGTGACGGCGAGGCGCACGGCGACTTCGCCGGTCACGATCACCGTCTCCGCCGCGCGGGGCGACAGTACCGTCGTGCAATCGACGGCGTCGGAGCCGCGTCCATCCCGCCCGCTGGACGCGGTGCGGCGACTACGGGTCTTCTCCATCATCGACGGATCGGCCGGGGTGCGCGGCGGTGTCACCACTGCGAGCGCTTACCTCGTGGAGGCTTTCAACCAGACGGCGGAGCACGGCAGTGAAGGGGAGGAAAAGTTCGAGTGGTCGCATGACGTCGAGGCGTGGAACGTGCTGCTGAACAAGCAGTCTGGGCACACGCTCCGGGATCGGGAGTGCTACGCGTTCTCGGCGAAGTTCCGCGAGATCCTTGCCGACGCGCAGAGCCCTGACACGCTCGTGTGGGTCATCGGTCACACGCGCTTCTCCGGGGAGGAGGCCGAGTTCATCCAGGACGAGTTCAACGCGGTTTCCGCCGTCGAGGGGGCCGGTACGGAGCCCACAGTGATGCGCCGCATGCACATGGTGCACATGTCGCCCACGCAGACCGCTGCCGCGCGGGCTCGCGCCGGCGCAGCTTTCTCTTCCCCGTTCTCTCGAAGGGTGAGATCGAACGCGCCTCGGCGAACGAGCCTCTTCCGCTTCCCATCAACGACTCCGTCATCAAGATCCTCCTGAGCGGGCGAATGGACGACGGCGATGTGAAGGGCCTCGAGGTTTCCCGCAAGACCGTGCGACTCCTGGTGACCGAGCACGCGGCCGGACAACCGTTCCAGTTCGTCGTGCTGGGTGCCGACGCGCAGACCGAGGCGAGCCTGCTCGAAGACATGCGAGCTGACGAGCGCGCGATGCTGTCGATCTTCCCGAACGCGAACTCGGCATGGACAAGTGGGTTCTGCCCGCGAACCGTCCCGAGGTGTGGGCGGTGAGAATCGCAGAGATCACGGCGTCTGCGCAAACCTACGCCCGAGCCTGTCGTGAGGCTCAGACGCTTCTGATCGCGCTGAACAACATCGCACTCGATCGGGTTGCCGAGCTTCGCGACGCGATCTACTCCTGACCTCGGCGATCGACCGCTCCGCGCGCCACCCGCACCCCCACGTCGTCGTAGCCGGAGCGGGGGTGCCCCGCGCGGCGGGTCGCGGCGCGCACCTGGGCCGGGTTGTCGGCCCACCCGCCGCCGCGGAACGCGCGCGCGTCGCTTCCGCTGTCGGGGTCGAAGAAGTTCCACGACCACTCCGAGACGTTGCCGAGCATGTCGAACAGCCCGTGCAGGTTGGGCAGGCGTGCGCCCACGTCGGCGGGTCCGCGCAGGCCGTCGGCCGCGGTCCAGGCGATCTCGCGCACGTTGCCGTACGTCGATCCGGTCGCCCCGGCGCGGCAGGCGTACTCCCACTCGTCGTCGGTCGGCAGGCGGAAGCCGTCGCCGTCGGCATCCCAGTCGACGACCTCGCCGTCGAACGAATAGACCGGGTCGAGCCCCTCCCACTCGCTCAGCGCGTTGCACAGGCGCACGGCGCGCAGCCAGCTGATGTCGACGGCCGGTCGACGCGGATACCGCGCCGGGATGCCGAGGTGCTCGGCGAGCTGCTCCTCGGTGATCGGGTAGACGCCGATCTCGAACGCCTCGACCACCAGTTCGCGGCGTTCGGCTCCTCGCTGGTCTCCGCGCAGCACCCGTCCGGCCGGGATCCGCGTCATCTCCACATCGCTCACGCCAGTTCCACCAGCCACAGGTCGCTGTCGCCCGTGACGAACAGGCGCCGCTGCTCGGCGTCGAAGGTGCAGTTGCTCACCACGTGCGGGGTGGGAATCACGCCGAGTCGGCGCCCGGTGTCGTCGACGATCACGACTCCCGCCTCGCTCGAGATCCAGAGCCACCCGCGGCTGTCGACGACGAGGCCGTCGGGGATGCCGGCATCCACCGTGGCGAGAGTGCGCGGTGTCCCGAGCGACACGCCGTCCCATCCACACGCGACGACGCGGGGGAGTCCGTCGGCGCGCGACTCCGCGACGTAGAGCGTGCGCTCGTCGCGGCTGAACGCCAGACCGTTCGGCTGGTCGAGGTCGATCATGCGCGCGAGCGGCTCGCCCTCGCGCCAGCGGTAGACGCTCTGGTGCGTCAGGGCGGGCTCGGCGGGGTAGCCCTCGCGCGGGTCGGAGATGCCGTAGGTGGGGTCGGTGAACCAGATCGCGCCGTCGGAGGCGACGATCAGGTCGTTGGGGCTGTTCAGCGGCTGCCCCTCGAACGCGTCGACGAGCACGGTCGTGCCCGCGGCGTCGGTGCGGCTGATCGCGCGACGGCCATGCTCGGCTTGCACGAGTCGGCCCTCGGCATCCATCGCGTTGCCGTTGGCGAAGTCGGAGCGATCGCGCACCGTGGTGACGCTGCCGTCCTCGTTCCAGGCCAGTGTGCGGCGCCCGATCACGTCGCTGAAGATGAGGCAGTCACGCGCGGGCGACCAGACGGGTCCCTCGGCCCAGGTGGCATCGGCGTACAACGACAGCAGGCGCGCCTCGGCGGGCAGCACCGCCGCGAGTCGATCGTCGTAGACACGCGGCGGTGCGATGTCGACGGGCGCGGGCGGGCGGGGGCGCTGCAGGAACGGGCCGTCGATGCGGGGGTGCGCGTGGTGGTGGGGCATGGGTCCAGTCAAACGTGTCCGCGCGGGATCGGCTGACCGGGTTGACGCGCTCAGCCGAACGGCTGCGCTGTCGGGGCTGCGGGCGAGACCGCGAACTGGATCAGTACCTGCAGACACGGCTCGTCGCCGACGGTGCCCGAGAGATGACCGCTCTCGCCCTCGATCTCAGCGGAGTCGGTGTCCTGCCCGAAGTGGATGTCTCCGGGACCCATCTCCACGCGCGAGCCGTCCTGCGTCTCGAGGAACCAGCGACCGCGCAGCGGGATGACCCACTGCGGGTGCGGGGACGGATGCCACTGACCCACCCATCCGACCGGGAGCGCGGCGAACACGATCGCCGACACCTCTCCGGGGAACGGGCGCAGCCACTGCGGATCGGCGCCGCCGCCCACGCTCTGCAGGCCGAAGCCGCGCAGCGCCGACTCGTCGAGCCGTGTGCGGCCGTCCAGGCCCGTCCACATGTGCACGAAGGGCAGCACGGGAGGGTCGTCGTGGTCGCGGCCGTCGGTGTCGAGGGGAGCGCTCGTGGTGGTGTGCATGCGTGGAGTCAAGCCGCCCGGGTCGTTCGGGATGGCGGGCTTGACGTGCGGCGGATGCCCCGCGCGTCGGGCCCGGAGCGATCGAGGCGGGCGTCGCGGGAACACCGCCGCGAAAAGCGGAACGGCGCCGGATTTCTCCGACGCCGTTCCTCATCTGGTTGCGGGGGCAGGATTTGAACCTACGACCTCTGGGTTATGAGCCCAGCGAGCTACCGAGCTGCTCCACCCCGCGGCACAAGAGATAACACTAGTACGGGATGGGGGCGCGTGCAAATCCGTACGTGTAGTCCGGGCGTTTCGCGCCACGATGTGCGGGTGAGCGACACGTCCGACGATCTCGACGACGGCCGGCCCGAGAGCCCGGCTCAGCGCGCGGATCGCAACTGGAACGACATCCTCCAGGAGCTGCGCGTGCTGCAGACCGGCACGCAGATCCTCACGGGCTTCCTGTTGGCGCTCGCCTTCCAGTCGTCGTTCGCCGACCTCGACACCGGGCAACGCGTGCTCTACCTCGCGTTGGTCGCGCTGTCGGCGCTCAGTGCGGTGGTCGCGCTCGCGCCCGTGGCGCTGCACCGCGCGGTGTTCCGCCTGCGGGTGAAGCCGGCCCTGGTGCGGGTGGGGCACGCGTCGCTGCGCGGAGCGCTCGTGCTCGTCTGCCTCCTGCTGGTGGGCGTCGTGACCTTCGTGTTCGACGTGGTCGTCGGTCGGGGCGCCGCGGTGACGGCCGGTGTGGTGCTCGCGGCGATCATCCTCGTACTGTGGGTGGCGGTGCCCCTGACGATCCGGCACCGAGGAGGAGAGGCGGCGCCGTGATCCACGACACCCTGGGCATCGCCGTGTCGCAGTTCGCGCCCGCGGCCTCGCGCGCGGCGAACCTCACCGACATCGCTGCCGCGGCGCGCACCGCGGCGGCGCGGGGAGCGCGGGTGATCGTGTTCCCCGAGTACTCCAGTTACTTCGTCGACCCGTTCGACGCCTCGCTCGCCGACAACGCCGAAGATCTCGACGGCCCCTTCGTCTCGACCCTGGCGGCGCTGGCGGGGGAGCTCGACGCGATCATCGTCGCGGGTCTGCTCGAGAAGGCAGACGACGGTCGTCGTGTGCGCAACACCGTCGTGGCGGTCGGGGCCGACGGCATCCGTGCCGTGTACCGCAAGCTCCACCTCTACGACGCGTTCGGCCAGCGGGAGTCCGACTGGGTCGAGCCGGGTGAGATCGCTCCGGCCGAGACGTTCGAGGTCGACGGGCTGCGATTCGGCCTCATGACCTGTTACGACCTGCGCTTCCCCGAGGTCGCCCGCACCCTCGCGGACGCGGGCGTCGACGTCGCCCTCGTCCCCGCCGAGTGGGTGCGCGGGCCGCTCAAAGAGCACCACTGGGGGGTCCTGCTGCAGGCGCGGGCGATCGAGAACACCTTCTTCGTCGCCGCCGCCGACCACGCGCCGCCCCTGGGCGTCGGGCACTCGATGATCATCGACCCGCAGGGGGTTCCGATCGCGCAGATCGGAACCGCGAGCGATGTCGCGGTGGCGCACATCGATCCCGCGGCGATCGCGCGGGTGCGCCGCGTCAATCCGGCGCTCGCGCTGCGGCGTTTCCGGGTGACGCCCCGCTGAGCGCGACCTCTAACCCGTCGCGGCGGAGGATGCAATCGGGTGCATGCCGCTGCGGCATGGCGCATGCTGGGACGATGACCATCCTCGCGACCGATTTTCCCTGGATGCTTTACATGCGCGATCTCGGCGCGGCCCTGCGGCGCGCGCGCCTGGCCGCAGGCTTGACCCAGGAGGAGGTCGCTGTTCGTGCTCGGATCTCGCTCTTCACCTACCAGAAGCTCGAGAAGGGGGAGTCCAACCCGGGAACGCCGGCGAACCCTCGTCTGCAGACTCTCCTTGCCCTGTCCGCGGCGCTCGGGGTGAGCGTCGTCGACCTGGTGCCGGACCTCTCGCACTGGCAGGACGACAGGGGCTCCTCACCCGAATGACCCGGTCATGCGCGGTCGCGTATCAGTGCCTCGACCGCGCGGAGCAGCCGCCTCGTCGACTCGATGCTCAGAACCGTCGGTGGACGCGAGGGGTTGTCCGAGCCGAACCACACCCAGGTCTCATCGTCGATGTGTTCGAGGCCGATCGCGATCTCGATCACCGTCGAGAACAAGGAGTCGCCCTCGTGGTGCACCACGCGTTCGACGCCGGGCACGATGATGCCCTCGCTGCGGTGAGCGATCCGCCGGTCGCGCCGGGGTTCGTGTTCGCCGTTGCACCACGGTGGACACTCGGCGGTGCGGGCAGCGTCTGTCGTCGTCTCGGGAGCAACCATGGGCGCCTTTCTTCTTGTCGACACGCGCGTGGCTCGACGCGGTCGCATCGTCACGTGTCGAGAGCGCACCTGTCGGGCGGCCTCGCCGATCCTTCGAGCGTCGCAGGTCCCTTCGTGGCCGTCGGGGTGCTGCGTGACTCGACCGGGAGATCCTTGCGTTCCCGCCGGTGAGATTACGGCTCGCGCAGCGTCACTCCGGCGACCTCAGCCACCTGTTTCAGTGGTTCGGCTGCCCGCCGAATGTCGCCGCTGGCCCGCATGAGCACCGGTGCTCCCTCTGCGGGGCCGAGTGACTGCACGTAGCGGATCAACGAGATCCGGCGCGTGCCGCGCCACCCGGTGCGCACCAGCGCCATGGTGAATCCCTCGCTGCGCAGTTCCCTCGCCGTCTCGGGAGTGAGGCGGGCGCGGGATGTGACCTTCGTCCATTTCAGTGCGCGGCCGTAGAGATGCGTGATGCGCGGAGCGCGAGAACGGATGGAACGACGCTTCCGAGACATACGGTCCTCCAGGGTCGGCACGGGATCGCGATCACCATGGCTGTTATCCCCGAAGTGTACCATTCATACATGGTAAATATTGGAGGCATTCGCTCCTGAGGGACGACGAGCCTGTCGCGTCCCGACGCCGACCGCCCGAGACCGCTCAGTCCCGCGAGATCGCGGCCAGCCGCTCGGCCGCCTCGGCGAGCACTTCGACCCGTTTGCATGCGGCGAAGCGCACGAGCGTGGCGTACCGCTCCCGGTGGGCGGGCGAGACGAAGGCGGTGAGGGGGATGCCGACGACACCGGCGCGGGCGGGAAGCTCGCGGCAGAACGCATCGGCGTCGACAGCGCCCAGGGGGGACGCGTCCACGACGGTGAAATACGATCCGCCCGGGGTCGAGACGTCGAAGCCGGCGGCACGTAGACCGGTCCCCAGCAGTCGGGCCTTGGCCGCCATCTCCTCCGCCACCGAGGCGAAGAACGTGTCGGGCAGGCGCAGCCCCGCCGCGACGGCGGGCTGGAACGGCGAGCCGCCGACGTAGGTGAGGAACTGCTTGACGGCCAGAACGGCCGACACGAGCTCGGCGGGGCCTGTGACCCAGCCGGTCTTCCACCCGGTGAGCGAGAAGGTCTTGCCGGCCGACGAGATCGACACCGTCCGTTCTGCGGCACCGGGCACCGTCGCGATCGGCACGTGCGGGCCGTCGAAGACGAGATGCTCGTACACCTCGTCGGTGACGATGAGCGCGTCGTGACGATGTGCGAGGCGAACGATCTCGTCGAGAACCTCGCGCGAGAAGACGGTGCCGGTGGGGTTGTGGGGGTCGTTGACGAGGATCATCCGCGTGCGGTCGGTGACGGCCGCAGCCAGCTGGTCCAGGTCGGGTTGGAAGTCGGGCCAGCGCAGCGGCACGGGCACGAGTCTCGCTCCCGACAATGCCACGCACGCGGCGTAGGAGTCGTAGTACGGCTCGAACACGACGACTTCGTCGTCGGGTCCGTCGACGAACGCCAACAGCGTCGCCGCGAGCGCCTCGGTGGCGCCGACGGTCACCAGCGCCTCCCGGGCGGGATCGAGCTCGATGCCGTAGAAGCGCCGTTGATGCTCCGCGATCGCGGCGAGCAGGTCGGGGAAGCCCCGGCCGGGCGCGTACTGGTTCACCCCGTCGGCGATCGCGCGTCGAGCGGCCTCGAGGACCGCCTCCGGACCGTCTTCGTCGGGGAAACCCTGGCCGAGGTTGAGCGCACCGGTCGAGGCGGCGAGAGCGCTCATCTCGGCGAAGATCGTCGGCACGGCCGAGCCGTCGGGGGCGAGAAGGCCCGCGCCGCGGGCGGTGCGCTGCCAGGCGCCGGGAATCTGCTTCATCGTGCGTACTGCTCTCGGGGAGGGCTCGGGCGGATCGGTTCATACCGTAGCCGAGGCGCGGCCTCGCGGCGGCGTGCTGCGACGCCCATAGAGATGGCTCACGCGCGTCATAGGCGAAGCACAGGATGCGCGGTCATCGTAGAAGCGCCTGGAAGAAGGAGCATCCCATGAGCGAGAACACCAGCAGCCGCCCTGACGGCCACGAAGACCCCCACACCCCCGCCGGCGACGCCGCCGCGCAGCCCCCCGCCGCATCGACGCCCGCCGACGCCCCCCGCGCCGACGTGCCCGGCGTCCCGCCCGTGCCGACGCGCTCGCCCGCCGCAGCCGCCGCCGCGTGGCCCCCGCCCGCCGCGAACGGTGCAGCCTCGCAGCAGCCCTCTCACGGCTTCGCCGCGGCCCCGTCCGGCGCGACCTCGCCCACCGGTGAAGCTTTCGGCCCCGCCGCCACGAGCGTCCACCCGACTCTCACCCTCCCCGACACCGCCGCCCCCGGCCGCCCCTCGCAAGAAGAGCGGCGTGCCGCGCGTGGCCGCCCTCGTCGTCGCCGCAGCCCTCGTCGGCGGAGCCGCCGGGCTCGGCGGCACGTACGCGGGCCTGTCGCTGTGGGGTGGTTCCAACAGCTCCACCGTCGCCGGACCCACGGCGATCACCGTCAACGACACCGACGACGTCAACGACACCGCCGCGGTGGCATCCAAGGTGGTCCCGAGCGTCGTCACGATCAGTGCCACGGGCACCTCCTCCGGCGGTACGGGCTCGGGTGTCATCCTCAGCAAGGACGGATACGTCCTGACCAACACCCACGTCGTCACCCTCGACGGCGCGACCGGCGACGCGAAGATCTCGGTGACCACGTCCGACGGACACGTGTACGCGGCCACCGTCGTCGGCACCGACCCCACCTACGACCTGGCGGTCATCAAGCTCGAGAACGCCTCGAACCTCACGCCCATCGAATGGGCTGACTCCTCGAAACTCAACGTCGGCGACGCCACCACCGCCATCGGTGCGCCGCTCGGGCTGCCGAACACCGTGACCACCGGTATCGTCAGCGCACTGAACCGCTCGATCCAGGTCGCGTCGTCGGCCGCACCCAAGGACGGCTCCGAAGAGAACGATCAGGCCGAACCCGGTCAAGAAGGACCGTTCCGCTTCGACTTCGGCCAGGGGCAGCAGTCACAACAGACCAAGCAGACCATCAAGATCGCCGTCATCCAGACCGATGCCGCCATCAACCCCGGTAACTCCGGCGGTGCACTCGTCGACGACGAGGGCAAGCTGATCGGCATCAACGTCGCCATCGCCAGCGCCGGAGGCTCGTCGTCGGGCGCGCAGTCGGGCAACATCGGTGTCGGCTTCTCGATCCCCTCCGACATCGCCAAGCGCATTTCGCAGGAGATCATCGACAACGGCTCCGCCACGCACGGTCTGCTGGGCGCCGCGGTGCAGGATGCCGCATCGATCCAGGGTGCGACCACGACCGGCGCGTACATCGCCGAAGCCACCGCCGGCGGCGCGGCTCAGGTGGCCGGGCTGCAGAAGGGCGACGTGATCACCTCGTTCAACGGTGTACCGGTCACCAACTCCATCGACCTCACCGCCCAGGTGCGCGCGCTCGCCGCGGGAGCCCAGGCCAAGGTCACCTACATCCGCAACGGGCAGGAGAAGACCGTCGAGGTCACCCTCGGCACCATGCAGAGCTGACATCCGGATGGGCCTCGCGGCCCCGGAGAGTGCCCTTCCAGGAAGAAGACGCCACCTCGCGAACGTTCGCGGGGTGGCGTCTTCGTCGTTCCGTGGAGGAATGCTCGACGATCCGCCGCATCCCGCAGGCCCCGATCCCGCGCCGATTCAGCCGAGCGGTGCGAGCCGACCGATCGCGGCGAGAGGGATGCCCACCCAATCGGGGCGGTTGCGTGTCTCGTAGATGGCCTCGTACACGGCCTTGTCGAGCTCGAACGCGGCGAGCAGGGCGTCGTCGCCGCGGCGACCGGGACCCACGGTCTCGGCGTACCCCCGGAGGAAGGCCTGCTGCGCGGCGATCACCCACGTGCGCACCGCGGCGCCGTCGTCGTCGGCCACCGCACCCGAGACGTAGTCGAACGAGCGCAGCATGCCGGCGACGTCGCGCACGGCGACGTCGGGCTGCAGACGTTCGGCGATGGGACGCAGCGGCTCGCCCTCGAAATCCAGCAGCACCCAGCCGTTGCGGGGGGTGTCGAGCACCTGGCCCAGGTGCAGGTCGCCGTGCACGCGCTGCAGCGGCGGCCACTCGGCCGTGGCCGCGGAGGCGTACACGTCGCGGATGCGCTGCGCGTACGGCTGCAGCGCCGGAACCTCGGACAGTGCGATCGACAGTCGTCGCTCCCAGGCGCCGACGACGGCGTGGCGGTCAGCGGCGTCGGGGACCCGTGTCGGGAAGGCTTCGGCCAGGGCGACGTGCATGCCGGCGACGCTCGCGCCCAGGGCCTGCGCGCGGGCGGCGAAGTCGACTCCGGCGGCCGCGGCGTCGAGGGCGACGCGCCAGGCGTCTTCGACGCCCTCGAAGAACTCCTGCGCGAAGGCGAGCGATCCGCTCACGGGAACCCCCTCGGGGGTCACCCATGACCCGCGCACTTCGCCGATGGCCGCGGGGACGAACGCGGCACCGCGCGCAGCCAAGGCGGACTGCAGCTCGACATCGGGATTGATCCCCGGATTGACCTGACGGAACAGTTTGCAGATGACCGGCACGCCCGCACCGCCGTCCGGGCGGAAGATCAGCGAGGTGTTCGACTGCTCTCCGCTGAGCACCCGGGCGGTGGCCCGAGCAGCGGGGCGCCGGTCGGCGGCGGCGCTCAGGGCGAAGGCCGTGAGAGCGTCTTCCGGCGCCCCCACCGTTCCTCCCGCGCACACCCACGCGTAGAGGAGGTCGGTGAAGGCGGCGTCGGTCGTGGCATCCGCCCACACGCGGGCATCGCCCGCGGCGCCGATCAAGCTGCCCGGCGGAACCGAACCCTCGGCGCGCACCACCACCGGCACCTGGTACAGGATCGCGGGCGCGGCGGCGTCGTCGCGTACGAGCAGCAGTCGCGTGTCCGGCGCGTCGAGCGTCCAGTCGGCGACGACGGTGAGCTGTGGATCGCGCCCCTTCGTGCCATACCAGCGTTGACGCGGCATCCAGACCGCGAGGGAATCGAGGAGGTCGCCCATGCGGTGAGGCTACTGCGCCGTGGCCGACGACGTCCGGGTCTTGCGCGCGGGCCCGGGTCGATGAGAAGGGTCAGGATGCCGTGGCCTCGCCGTCGTCGCGCCGGTCGGGCGGCTGCTGGCCCTCGTCTCGCTGTCGTCGACGCCGGGGGAGGGCTCTGCGCGCCATCGATCCGGTGCGCCGACCCGCGTCGCCGACCGCTCCGGCGATCGCTCCGCCCACGCGCTGCACACCGCCGAGCGTCGCCCGCTCCAGCGTCTCGGCACCGGGGCGGGGCTCGAGCTCGGCGGGTAGGGTACGCGGGGGTGCGCCGAAGGCGCGGCGAGCGTTGACGAGCACGCGGCGTCCGAGGAGGTGGTTGCCCGCGCCGCCGACCACGGCGCCGACGCCGAACGGCAGCGCCTTGCCGATCCACGATGCGCCGCCGCGTGTGGCGAATTGGCGGACGAACGAGGTCTTGAGGCGGTCGACCAAGGGGCCGACGGCCGCGCGCGGGAGCGTCTTGGTGACCATCTCGCCCCAGAAGTCGGCCCGGGTGCCGCCGCGGCCGGTGGCCTGCGCGGCGAGCTGCGAGACGAGGTCGACGCCCTCTTTGCCCAGGAGCAGCGCCAGAACGAGGGCGCGCCCGCGGTCGGGATCTTGCACGACGAGTCCGTGCACCTCGGCGACCGACTGCGCGTACAGCGCGGTCGCCTCGAGAAACGCGAGCGTCTCGACGCCGCTGAGGGCCAGGGTGACGCTCGTGCCGATGGCGGGTACGACCGCCGTGGCGCCCACGGCGGCATCCCCGGTGGTGACGGCAGCGAGATAGCGTCGCTCGAGGATCCGCAGGATCTCATCGGGGGTGGCATCCGGATGCCGCAGGCGGATGCTCCGCAGGTGCGCCAGCACCGCGGGGCGCTGCACCCCGAGCGCGCGATCCAGCAGGCGGATCGTGCGGGGATGCTCCTCCGAGCCCACCGGGGGCAGACCCCCCTTCCACGGTGCGTCGTCGGGGAGGGAGTGGATGCGGTGCACCTTCTCTGCCATGCCCTCATCCTCTCTCGGGCGAACCACAGAGCTGGGTGACTTGACGGGAGCGATGGGGGTCGTGCCACGCTCGCGGCGAGGACCAGGCTGCGGATCGTCGGCGCGGGCTCTTGGAGGATCGCGATGCCGGGGGATCATCGACGCTGTGCGCAAGCGTCGGGTGGTGTCGGAGGGGCTTGGTAGTTTGGAGCGATGACAGCGTCGCTGCCGCAGCCCCCCGATTCGCCCTCGTCCGACACCGAGGCCGCCGCGGCGAGCGCCGAGTCCTCCTCTTCGCCCCGGCCGCCCGCGAAACCGCGCGCGCCGCGCGCTCCCCGTGCGACGACGCCCCGTGCGCCGCGCACGAACCCGGCCCGTCCGAAGGCCCCGGCAGCAGCCGACGCCGGGGCCGCTGATGGGGCGCCCGAGGCCGCCGACACGCCGAAGGCTCCCGCCACGCCGAGATCTCCGCGAACCACCGCGAGTCGTTCGACGACCGGGGCGGCGACCCCCCGCACGCCCGCGAAGAAGCCCGCGAACCCGCGCGCCACGGCGGCATCCTCCTCCACGGCGCGCACCCCCGCCGCGAAGAAGCCCGCGGCCAAACGCCCCGTCGCCAAGAAGCCCACGACGTCTCGCGCGTCCGCGACACCGAAGCCGGCCGTCGACGAGGCCCCGCCGACGACCCCGCCTCCTCCGGCGACGGCGCCGCCCGAGTTCGTCATCCCGCCGCGTCCGCCGCTGCCGGTTCCGTCGGCAGAGATCGCTGACGCGGCCGCGTCCGACCCGACTCCCGCCGACGTCGCCGTCGAGGAACCCGCGGTCGAGAAACTCGCCGTCGAGACCGGCGCCGAGAGCTCGCACGCCGACGCGTCGCAGACGAGCGACAGCGACGGCGAGCTGCCGGTCGACGACGTCGCCCCCACGGGGGGAACCGTCGAGGCGGCCGCGACCGCCGCCGACGGTGTGCCCGTGGTCGCCCCCGACCTCGTCACCGAGACGCCCCTCGAACCGCCGGCGAGCGGAGATGACCTCGCCGCGTCTTCGTCGTCGACGCCGGCTCCCGATGCTTCCGCGTCGGAACAGACCGACGAGTCGGTGTCGGAGCCGGAGCAGACCGACGCGTCGCCGTCGGCCGTTGCCGCTGCGGCGTTCGACGGCACGCCTGCAGACGTGCGCGTCGATGACGCGGAGCCCGTCGTCCTATCGGATGAGATCGAGTCGGAGTCGGAGCCTGAGCCGGATTCGGCATCCGCCGTCGAGTCGGAGGCCGAGGCTACGGCTACCGTCGAGTCGGAGCCGGAGGCGGGGTCCGCTGCGACGCCGGAGCCGGAGGCGGAGCCCGAGCCGGAGGCCGCGACCTCGTCGCTGGCGGCCGTCGACCCCGCCCCGTCGTCCGACGCCCTCGACGACACCGCCGTTGCGGTGCTCACCCTGCGAGGTGTCACGAAGACCTTCGGCGAGCTGCGCGCCGTCGACGCGATCGACCTCACCGTGCCGGCGGGATCGTTCTACGGTCTCGTCGGCCCCAACGGTGCGGGTAAGACGACCACGCTGTCGATCATCGCGGGCCTGCTGCGCGCCGACGGTGGTTCGGTCACCATCAACGGCATCGACGCGGCCAAGCGCTCGCGCGAGACCAAGAAGATGATCGGTGTGCTGCCCGACCGTCTGCGCACCTTCGATCGCCTCACCGGTCGCCAGCTGCTGTCGTACTACGGCGCGCTGCGTGGGCTCCCGGCGCCCCTGGTCGAGTCCCGCGTCGCCGATCTGGCGCGGGCGTTCGACCTGGTGGATGCCCTCGCGCGCCCCGTGTCCGACTACTCGGCCGGTATGACGAAGAAGGTCATGCTCGCCGGTGCGATGATCCATTCCCCGCGGGTGCTCGTGCTCGACGAGCCTTTCGAGGCGGTCGATCCCGTTTCGAGCGGCGTCATCCTCGACATCCTCGGCACGTATGTCGCCCACGGCGGCACGGTCATCCTCTCGAGCCACGGCATGGAGCTCGTCGAGCGCGTGTGCTCCCGGGTGGCCGTGATCGTCTCGGGCCAGGTCCTGGCCGAGGGAACGGTCGACGAGGTGCGCGGCGAGGCGACGCTGGAGCAGCGGTTCCTCGAGCTCGCGGGCGGTCTGGGCGATGTGGAGGGCCTGGAGTGGTTGCACACGTTCTCCGCCTGAGACTGGCCATGATGGGGGGCGCCCTGCGGGGCGACCCGCGCGACGTCGTCCGGCGGGGCATCGGTGTGGTTCTGCTGGTCGCGGCGACCGTCGTCGCCGCGGTGAGCGCGGCGGGTCTCGCGGATGCCGACCGCCTCACGACCGCTGTGGTCACTGTTCTCGCGGGGTCGGCGGTCACCCTCGGCTTCGCCGTGGGGCCGCCGGTCACCGCGTCGGTCGACCCGCTCGATCCCCGTCGATTCGCGGTGGTCGGCCCGGAGCCGAGACCGCTTGCCGCGGCCCTGGCTCTGGCGGGGTTCCTCAGCGTTCCGGTGCTCGTCGTGCTGGTGCTGGGCGCCAGCCTCGCGGTCGCGTGGGGCGCGCAGGGCGCATCCGCACTGGCGAGCATCGCCTCGGTCGTGCTCGGGCTGACGACGTGCGTGCTGTTCGCGCGCGTGAGCATGGCGCTGGGTGCTCTCGTGCAGCGCCCGCGGCAGTCGCGTGAGCTCATGGGTGTGTACCTCGTGGCCGTTCTGGTGATCGTCGTGCCGGTGGGGGTCTTCCTCGGCTCGCTGGAATGGCGCGGGGCCGTCCCGTCGCAGCTCGCCTCCGCCGCCGAGGTCCTCGCGTGGACGCCGGTGGGCGCGTCGTGGGGCATCGCCGTTGCGCCCTCGCCGGGGGCGGCGTTCGGCAGCCTGCTGGTGTCGCTCGTCACGGTCGTCGTGCTCGCGCTCGCCTGGTTCGCGCTGGTCGATCGACTGTTGACGACGACGCCCCGCCCGGTCGCCGCACGCGAGCGCGCAGGCCTGGGATGGTTCGCGATCCTCCCCGGCACGCCCGGGGGAGCGGTGGCCGCCCGCAGCCTGGCGTACTGGCTGCGCGACCGCCGCTACATCGTCAACGTGGTCATCGTCCCCGTCGCGGCCATCGTCTCGACGATTCCCCTGCTCGTGGCCGGCGTGCCCTTCGAGGTCGCGGTGCTGCTGCCAGTGCCGATCATGGCGCTGTTCTTCGGCTGGCTGCCGCACAACGACCTCGCCTACGACTCCACGGCCCTGTGGATGCACATCGCCTCCGGGGTGCGCGGCGCGTCGGATCGCATCGGACGACTCGTCCCCGTCATCCTCATCGGCGTACCCATCCTGGCGGTGACCCTGCCGTTGGCCGTGGTCGCGCACGGACGATGGGCCATCCTCCCGGCGATGATCGGGGTGTGCGCGGCGTTGTTCCTCGCCGGGCTCGGACTCTCGAGCATCTCGTCGGTGGTCGCCCCGTACGCGGTGTCTCGTCCGGGTGACAGCCCGTTCCAGCAGCCGCAGCGTTCGGGTTCGGGTGGGGTTGTCGCACAGGGGCTCGTGATGGTCGGGGCGCTGCTGGCAGCGCTCCCGTCGATCTGGCTCACCTGGCGAGCCGTGGGCGGCGAGGCCATCGACGCGATGCTCGCGCTCGGCGTGGGCATCGGAGCGGGCCTCGTGGTGCTCGTCGTGGGCGTGGCGCTGGGGGCGGCGTTGTTCGAACGCCGCGCGACGCGTCTCATGGAGTTCGCCGAAGCGACTTGACGACACGCTCGACCGACCCGGTGGCGCGCGGCGCGGCTACACTGGCACACCATGAGCACGCCTCTCGACAGTCCCGACAGCGGGGGTCTCGCGACCCTGGATCGCGAGCTCGAAGAGCTCATCCGCGAAGAGAACATCGAGCCCGGTGATCACGAGCGTTTCTCGCACTACGTCAAGAAAGACAAGATCCTCGAGTCGGCCATCACCGGAAAGCCGGTGCGGGCTCTCTGCGGAAAGAAGTGGACCCCCGGGCGCGATCCCGAGAAGTTCCCCGTGTGCCCGCAGTGCAAAGAGATCTACGAATCCCTCGTCAGCTGACCTCGAATCCGGGGCATCCCGCCCCGACCGCGCGGTGAGGCCTTTCCCGCGCTCGCGCGAGGCACACGCCAGGCCATGAGGTGTCAGTCGGCCTCGCGATACTCCGTCGAAAGAGCCGGGTCGGCCTTGCTCAGGGCCAGAGCCCGAACCGGAAGTTCTTCGCGTACACGGGCATGATGTGCCCGTGCGGCGGCGACCCCGCCGCTGCCGAGGGCCGTGGCATCCGCTTCTCCGCGCTCCATGAGCGGCACCTGCAGCGGCCGGGCGTCGGGGTGCTGTGACGCCGTCGACAGCTCCTCGAAGCCGTCGCTCACGACGATCAGCTCCGCGGTCGCGGTTCCGGCGTCGAGGGTGCGGAACGCCGCCTTGCGTCCGCCGTGCGATGCCTTCTGCGCCGAGGCCTTGGCCACGGCCACCCACGACCCGTCGGTCGCTTCGCGCGCCACGAGCTTGAACACGAGGCCGGCCGTGGGAACCCCGGATCCGGTCGCGACCGATGTTCCCACCCCGTACGCGTCGACGGGCGAGGCCGCCAGCGCGGCCAGTGCGTACTCGTCGAGATCGCTCGTGACGGTGATGCGCGTGTCGTGCGCGCCGAGTTCGTCGAGAAGGGCACGCACCTCGCCCGCCACGATCGGCAGGTCGCCCGAGTCGATGCGCACACCGCCCAGCCGGGTTCCGGCGACCCGGATCGCGGTGCGCACGCCCTCGGCGATGTCGTAGGTGTCGACGAGCAGCGTGGTCTCGGTGCCGAGCGCGTCGATCTGCGACCGGAAGGCTTCCTCCTCGCTGTCGTGTAGCAGCGTCCAGGCGTGCGCGGCCGTGCCCATCGTGGGCACGCCCCATCGGCGGCCGGCCTCGAGATTGCTCGTCGACGAGAACCCGGCAATGTAGGCGGCACGTGCGGCGGCGACGGCTGCCCCTTCGCTCGCCCGGCGCGAGCCCATCTCGGCCAGTGGTCGATCGCCGGCGGCGACGCTCATGCGTGCGGCGGCGGTGGCGACCGCGGAGTCGTAGTTCAAGATGCTGAGGGCCAAGGTCTCGAGCAGGACCGCTTCGGCGAAGGTCCCCTCGATGGTCAGCAAGGGCGAACCGGGGAAGTACACCTCACCCTCGCGATACCCGGTCACGGTGCCCGAGAAGCGGTACTCCGAGAGGAAGTCGAGGGTCGCGGCATCCACGACGCGGTTGTCGCGCAGGAACCGCAACTCGTCGTCGCCGAAACGGAAGTCGCGGATCGCCTCCAGCAGCCGTCCGGTGCCCGCGACGACCCCGAAGCGGCGCCCGCCCGACAGGCGCCGACCGAACACCTCGAACACGCAACGTCGCGAGGCGGTGCCGTCGCGCAGTGCGGCGTCGAGCATCGTCAGTTCGTAACGGTCGGTGTGCAGGGCCGTACTGCGCGTCATGGCGTCAGCCTATTGCGGGGGTCGGTGTATGCCGACCTCCGCTGCACCTGCTTGACACGGCGTCCGGTGGCGCGCTCCGGGGGATCGGCGATGAGCGCCCGCGGCGCGCGGTCGCTCGGCCGCCGACCGAAACTCCTGAGCTTTCCCGCGCGAGCGGCCGAGACTCGCAGAGGCTGAGGCGGGATCGACCGTTTCCGCCACGGCCGGAGCGCGCCGCCGCCGACGGCCCGTCCACCTCGGCGGGTAGGCTGAATCCCTATGGATGACGCGCCGATCGGGATCTTCGACTCGGGAGTCGGCGGCCTGACCGTCGCCCGGGCCGTGTCGGCACAGCTGCCGCGCGAGTCGATCCTCTACATCGGCGACACGGCCCGCTCGCCCTACGGCCCCAAGCCCATCGCCGACGTCCGCAAGTACGCCCTCGAGGTGCTCGACACCCTCGTCGAGCAGGGCGTGAAGATGCTCGTCATCGCCTGCAACACCGCTTCGGCGGCGATGCTGCGCGACGCCCGCGAACGCTACGACGTACCCGTCGTGGAGGTCATCGGCCCGGCCGTCCGCACCGCGATGTCGACCACCCGCAACGGCCGCATCGGCGTCATCGGCACGGCCGGCACCATCGGTTCGCGCGCTTATCAAGACATGCTCGAGGTCAACGAGCGTCTCACCGTGTTCGCCGAGGCGTGCCCGCGCTTCGTCGAGTTCGTCGAAGCCGGCGTCACCGACTCGCCCGAGGTGCTCGCCACCGCCGAGCAGTACCTCGCCCCGCTCCGGCACGCCGGTGTCGACACCCTCGTGCTCGGCTGCACGCACTACCCGTTCCTCGAGGGCGCGATCAGCTACGTCATGGGCCCCGACGTGAGCCTGGTCTCCAGTGACAGCGAGACCGCGAAAGACGTCTACCGGCAGCTCGTCTCGCGCGATCTGCTCGCGAGCCCGGATGCCGTGCCCACCCATCGCTACGAAGCCACCGGGTCGTCGGCCGACGATTTCCTGCGCCTGGCCCATCGCCTCATGGGGCGCGAGGTGCGCGAGGTGCAGCTCGTGCAGACCGGCGCCATCGACCTTCCGCGCTGAGGCGCGGCATCCATTCGTCCGAGGAGGACACATGACCCGTAAAGACGGCCGTACCAACGACCAGCTCCGCCCCGTGACCATCGAGCGGGGTTGGTCGGCGCACGCCGAGGGCTCTGCGCTCATCACCTTCGGCGGCACGAAGGTGCTGTGCACCGCGTCGTTCACCAACGGCGTGCCGCGTTGGCTGACCGGCAAGGGCAAGGGATGGGTCACCGCCGAGTACGCGATGCTCCCGCGCGCGACGAACAGCCGTAACGACCGCGAGAGCATCAAGGGCAAGGTCGGCGGCCGCACGCACGAGATCTCCCGCCTGATCGGCCGCGCCCTCCGCGCCGTCGTCGACACCAAGGCGCTGGGCGAGAACACCATCGTCATCGACTGCGACGTGCTGCAGGCCGACGGCGGCACGCGCACGGCGGCCATCACGGGTGCGTATGTGGCCTTGGCGGATGCCATCGCCTGGGGCCGCGAGAAGAAGTTCATCGGCCAGCGCGCCGAGGTGCTGCGCGACTCGGTCGCCGCGGTCTCGGTCGGGATCATCGACGGCGAGCCGATGCTCGACCTCGCATACGTCGAAGATGTTCGCGCCGAGACCGACATGAACGTCGTCGTCACCGGCCGGGGGCTCTTCGTCGAGGTGCAGGGCACCGCCGAGGGGGCGCCGTTCGACAAGGCCGAGCTCGACCGTCTGCTCGAGCTCGGCGTGAACGGGTGCGCCGAGCTGCGCGGCATCCAGACCGCCGCTCTCGAGGGCTGAGATGGCACGCGTCGTCCTGGCCACGCACAACGCGCACAAGGTCGAGGAGTTCCAGGCGATCGTCGCGGCCGTACGTCCCGACCTCGAGGTCGTCGGATACGACGGTCCGGAGCCGGTCGAAGACGGCGTGACGTTCGCCGCGAACGCCCTCATCAAGGCGCGCGCCGCCGCGGCGCACACGGGGCTTCCTGCCCTCGCGGACGACTCGGGGATCGCGGTCGACGTGCTGGGCGGGTCGCCCGGGGTGTTCTCGGCCTACTGGGCCGGGCACAAGAAGGACTCCGCGGCCAACCTCGAACTCCTGCTCGACCAACTGTCCGACGTGGCCGACCCGCACCGCACGGCGCAGTTCGTGTCGGTGATCGCGCTCGTGCGGCCCGACGGGCGGGAAGACACCGTGGAGGGGCGCTGGCCGGGTCGCCTCGCGACCGCACCCGCGGGTCCGGGCGGGTTCGGCTACGACCCGATCTTCATCCCGGACGGGCAGGCGCCGGGCGAGGAGCGCACGGTCGGGGAGTGGGCGGCCGAGGAGAAGAACGCGCAGTCGCACCGCGCGCGGGCGTTCACGCAGCTCGTTCCGCTGCTCGCGAGGCTCTGACACGGCGGCGGGTCTCCGCGCCGTACGCGGGGCGGAAATCGCCGGAGTTCGCCGGGTGAGGGCCCGGACACGAATGAAAACCGCTCTCATTCCCGACTACCGCGAATCCGCGCGTGCATGCCTGTGCGCCGCCTAGCCTGACCCTATGCACGATCACGCGCCCGCCGGCGGCATCCGGGATGCCAGCAACAGGCGCCTGCTCGCGACCGCGCTCGTGCTGACCGCCACCGTCATGCTCGTGCAGGTCGTGGGTGCGATCCTGTCGGGCTCGCTCGCGCTGCTGGCCGACGCGGCGCACATGTTCACCGACGCGGCGGCGCTCGTCGTGGCCCTCATCGCGACGGCCATCGCCTCGCGCCCGGCCGATGATCGCCGCACCTTCGGCTACCAGCGCGCCGAGGTGCTGGGGGCGCTGGCGAACGGCGTGATCCTCATCGCGCTGTGCGTGTGGGTCGGGATCGAGGCCGTACAGCGCCTGCTGGCACCCGCAGAAGCCGAGGTGCAGGGCGGGCTCATGCTCGTCGTCGCCACCGTCGGCATGATCGCCAACGCAGTCTCGATGTGGCTGCTCGGTCGCGCGCAGAAGCGCAGCCTCAACGTCCGCGGCGCGTATCTCGAGGTGCTCGGCGATCTCGTCGGCTCGATCGCCGTGATCGTCGCGGCGATCGTCATCCTCACGACCGGGTTCGCGCAGGCGGATGCCATCGCCTCGCTGCTCATCGCGGCACTCATCGTTCCGCGGGCGATCGGTCTGCTGCGCGAGGTCGTCGTCGTCCTGACCGAATCGGCGCCGGTCGACGTGCAGGTCGCCGAGATCCGCGAGCACCTTCGCGGGGCGGACGGGGTCGTCGACGTCCATGACGTGCACGTCTGGCAGCTCACGCGCGAAGCGCCGGTGTTCAGCGCGCACGTGATCGTCGACGACGGAGCGTTCGCGGATGGCCGGGCCGCCGGCATCCTGTCGTCACTGCAGGGGTGCCTGAGCGATCACTTCGACGTCGAGCACTCCACCTTCCAGCTCGAGCCCGCGGGGCACGTCGAGCACGACTCGCGGCACGCGTAGGCCTCGTCGGCACCGGCTGGCTTCGACGGGCTCAGCCACCTGCGCTGAGAGTGGTTGTTGAGCGTGTTGAAGGGTCCGGCCGGGTGCCGGTGGCTTTGACGGGCTCAGCCCCCTGTGCTGCGAGTGGTTCCTGAGCGCGTCGAGGGGTCCGGGCGGGTGCCGGTGGCTTTGACGGGCTCAGCCACCTGCGCTGAGGGTGGTTGCTGAGTGTGTCGAGGGGTCCGGGCGGGCGCTGGGGTCTTCGACCGGCTCAGCCACCTGTGCCGAGGGTGGTTCCTGAGCCTGTCGAGGGGTCCGGGCGAGTGCGGCCACCGCGACCGAGCGACGATGCATCCGGCCGTTGCGTCGGGGGAGAGCGAGAGGGAGGACGTGTCGGGGTAGCGGGAGCACGACGGGCACCGGGTGAGCATGTCGTGCGTGCAGTCCACGACGTGCTGGAGGAACGCCTCGGCCTGCGCGAGCAGATCGCGCTGAGCGCGGATCCAAGCGAGCCGTCGTTCGATGATCTCGGCGCGGCCCGCTTCGTCGCGGTGCAGCACGTGCCGGATCTCCTCCAGGCTCATGCCGACTTCCTGGCACGCCTGAACGACGCGGAATCGTCGCACGTGCTCGTCGGTGTACACCCGGTGCCCCGACGCGGTCCGGTTCGGAACGACGACACCACTGTCGTGCCAGTGCCGAAGGACATGCGCAGGAACGCCGACACGTCGGGAGGCCTCGCCGATCTTCACGATCGCCCCTTTCGTCTTGACCTCAGGTCGACCTGAAGTTTTACCGTCGAGCCATGGTGACATACGACCCGGCCCTGCCCGACCCGCGTTTCGTGATGATCGGTGAGACCTCGATCGCCACGTGGGTTCTCGAGCCCGTCGGGGCAGTGCGGGGCGAGGTCGTGTTCTGTCACGGCACGCCGTGGTCTCGTCGTGTCTGGGCGCACGTGGCGCGCGAGCTCGGGAGGGACTACCGCGTGTTCCTGTGGGACATGCCGGGATACGGAGAGTCCGACCGGGATGCCGTGGCGACCGATCTGCGTGCGCAGGCGGAGCGACTGGTCGCCCTGCTGAAGCTCTGGGGGCTGCGGCGTCCGCACGTGGTGGCGCACGACATCGGCGGCGCTGTGGCCCTCATGGCGCATCTCCTGCACGGCACCGATTTCACGGATCTGTTCCTGTGGGACATCGTGACCCTCGAACCGTGGGGCTCGCCCTTCTTCGCCCTCGTGGCCGAGCACGCGGAGGTCTTCGCCCGGCTGCCCGCGAATCTGCACGCCGCCCTGGTCAAGGAGTACATCTCCGGTGCTCTCCCGCCACGCGAGAGGGCGGGACTCGTCGACATGCTCGCGAGCCCCTGGCTGGATGCCCGCGGCCAGGCGTCGTTCTACCGGCAGATCGCCGGCGTCGCCTCATCGGACACCCGCGCGATCGCGGACGCGCTGCACGCGACCCGATGCGCCGTGCGCATCGGGTGGGGCCGCGACGACCCGTGGCTTCCGCTCGGGCAGGCCTATGAGCTGCAGGCGGCGTTCCCCGGCCACGCGGAGGTCATCGTCCTCGACGAGGTCGGCCACCTCGCACCCGTCGTCCGACCGGCGGCGGTCGTCACCGCCGTCCGCGACTGGCTGTGCCGCTGAGAGGCGCTCTCGCGACGGCGTCTCACCCTCGACCTGAGAGCGAGTCCTCCCGCACCACGTCGGTCGCGTTCTTGTCGGGTCGGAGACCTCGCCAGCGCGCCTGACGCAGGATGCCGCCGGGGGTGAACTCCGCGAACTCGACCTCGGCGACGAGTTCGGGCCGCACCCAGATGGCGTCGCGTGTATCGGCCGCAGGAACCCCCACGAACGGGTTCTCCGCGCTGCCGAGGGGGCCGAGCAGCTCGCTGAGCCGCGCCAGCATCTGCTCGCCGAAACCCGAACCGACGCGGCCGGCGTACTGCAACCCCTCGGGGCCGGGCACGCCGACCAGCAGTGATCCGATGGTGCCCGAACGGTTTCCCTTACCCGGGCGGATGCCGCCGATCACGACCTCTTGCGTGCGCGAGTGCTTCACCTTCAGCCACAGCTCCGACCGTTCGCCGCGGCGATAGCTCGACGACGGGTCTTTGACGACGACCCCCTCGAGCCCGAACCCCCCGCTCGTGGCGACGGCGGCATCCACGTCGTCGAAGACCGGCGGAACGACGACGGGCGCAGCGGCATCCCGCGCCAGAGATTCCAGGATGCCGCGCCGCTCGGCCAGCGGCAGCGCGGCCACGTCGCGATCGCCCACGGTCAGGACGTCGAACAGGTAGAGGTGGACGGGGGTGCGCCGGGCCTCGCGGTCGATCTCGCGCGGCTGGGCGAGGTTCATGCGCTTCTGCAGGAGCGGGAAGCTCGGCCGCCCCTGCGCATCGAGAGCGACGATCTCGCCGTCGACGACCGCGGGCTCCGGGCCGAGGCCCAGGTCGGCCGTCGTCAGTTCGGGGTAGGTCGCGGTGAGGTCGTTGCCGTTGCGTGAACGCAGCCGGAGCCGCTCGCCATCCCAGATGCCGAGACCCCGGATGCCGTCCCACTTCATCTCCACCCACGCCCGACCCCACCGCTCGGCGGCAGCACGGGCGAGGCCCGGGGTCGCGGAGGTCGCGAGCATCGGGCGGAGGTCGGCGGGGGAGCGGTGCGGAGGCTTGGGGGTCGCGAGTGATCCCGGTTCTTCTGCGGGCGCGGCGGTCTCCGGTGCGGATACCGCGGCGTGCCCGCCGTGGTCGAGCGGGACCACCGGCTGTCCCTCGCCCTGCGGGCGGCCCTCGGCATCCGTCTTCATCCGGTGCAGGAGCCACTGCGACTTCTCGCCGCGGCCCTCCGTGCGGATGAGAGCCAGCCGGACGCGCCCGAGCGGCCCGTCCGCGCGGCCCTCGAGGGTGGCGATCACCTCGTCGTCGCGCCACTTCTCCAGCTCGTACGTGCCGGTGTCCCAGACGGTCATGATGCCGGCGCCGTATTCGCCGCGGGGGATCTCGCCGGCGAAGTCGAGGTACTGCATCGGATGGTCCTCGGTCATCACGGCGAGGCTGTTCTTCGCGGTCGTCGGCGGCACGCCCTTCGGCACGGCCCAGCTGACCAGGACCCCGTCGTGCTCGAGCCGCAGGTCCCAGTGCAGGCGCGTCGCGTGGTGCTCCTGGATGACGAAGCGGGGCAGCCCCTCGGGCGCGGGCTCGCCGTGCGGGGCGTCGGGTACGGGCTCGGGCGTCCGGCCCGCGGTGCGCTTGGAGATGTAGGCACGGAGGGGGCCCGTGTCGCGCTCGACCGGCGCCAGGGGATCGCCCTCGCGTTCGAGCACCTCCGTGAACAGCAGGTGGCGCAGCCCGGGGTCGTCGAGCTCGTCCCACGTCCGGGGTGCGGCCACGGTCGGCTGCGCCCGGCCTCGCAGCGAATACGGGGCGATCGTCGTTTTGGAGCCGTTGTTCTGGCTCCAGTCGATGAACACCTTGCCGGGGCGTGCGGCTTTCGACATCTGGCTGACGACCAGGTCGGGGTGGTCGGCCTCGATCGCGCGGGCGAGTTCTTTCGCCACCGCGCTGGCGTCATCGCTGGACTGACGACCGTCGAGGTGGGCGTAGAGGTGGATGCCCTTGCTCCCGCTCGTGACGGGTAGCGGATCGAGGCCGATGTCTCGCAGGATGGCCCGGGCCCACCTCGCGACCTCGGCGCATTCGGCCAGACCGACGCCCGGGCCGGGGTCGAGGTCGAGCACGAGTCGGTCGGGGTTCTGCCGCTCACCCGTGGAGGAGAACCGCCACTGCGGCACGTGCAGCTCGAGGCTCGCGACCTGGGCCAGGTAGACGAGGGTGGGGAGGTCGTCGACGAGCGGGTAGTCCTTGGCGCCGGAGGAGTGGTCGATCGGGAACCGTCTCACCCACGCCGGGGCGCCCGGCTCGAGGGCTTTGGCGAAGAACGGTTCCGTGGCATCCTCCGCCGTCCCGACGCCGTCGGGCCACCTCTTGCGGGTGACGGGGCGGTCCCGCACGTGGGGCAGCAGACGCGGGGCGATGCGCGAGTAGTAGTCGATGACCTCGCCCTTGGTGGTGCCCGTCTCGGGGTACAGCATCTTGTCGAGGTTCGACAGTCGCAGACGGCGCCCGTCGATGCGCACCGTCTGCTCCGCCATCGCCCCAGCGTAGGGCGGGGACGGTCGGGGATGCCGAGGGGGTTGCGGGTGAGGTGTGCCGGGCTCCGGATCAGAGGGGCGCCTTCGCGGCCCGGCGGCGGCCGGAGTGCGGCGGCGGGGATCGTGTTCCGGAGCGCGGGACGCGCCGCCTGCCCCGGCGCAAGGGGCTCGGCATCCGCCCCGGCGACGGTGTTCACTGGGCTCATGCGATCGATCTGGAAGGGCGCCTTGACGTTCGGCCTCGTCAACGTGCCCGTCAAGGTGTACTCGGCGACCGAGGACCACGACGTGTCCCTGCATCAGGTGCACAACAAAGACGGCGGGCGCATCCGCTATCAGCGCATTTGCGAGATCGACGGCGAGGTCGTGCCCTACAGCGACATCGACCGCGCCTACGACGACGGCGAGCAGACGGTCGTGCTCACCAAAGACGACCTCGCCTCGCTGCCGAGCGAGCGCAGCCGAGAGATCGAGGTCGTCGAGTTCGTGCCGAGCGACCAGGTCGACCTGCTCACCCTCGACAAGGCGTACTACCTCGAGCCCGACTCGTCGTCACCCAAGGCTTACGTGCTGCTGCGCAAGACGCTCGAGCAGACCGACCGCACCGCGATCGTCCGCTTCTCGCTGCGGCAGAAGACACGGCTCGCCGCCCTGCGGGTGCGCGGCGACGTGCTCGTGCTGCAGACGCTGCTGTGGGCCGACGAGGTGCGCGAGGCGGCATTCCCGGCGCTCGATGAGAGCGTGCGGATCTCGGCGAAAGAACTGGAGATGTCGGCGTCGCTCGTCGACAGCTTCTCGAAGGACTTCGATCCCGGGGAGTTCACCGACGAGTACCAGGAAGAACTGCGCACCCTCATCGACGCCAAGCTCGAGCAGGGCGACGCGATCGACACCGAAGCCACGTTCGGCACACAGGAGGAGGACGACGGCGGCGAGGTCATCGACCTGATGGAGGCGTTGCGCGCGAGCGTCGAGCGCAGCCGCGCGGCGCGTCAGCAGAAGGACGAGCCGGCGAAGAAGGCACCCGCGAAGAAGAAGGCGTCGAAGGCGTCTTAGCGCGTCGGCTGATCGCCGTCTTCGAGCGTCTTCGAGTCGAGGGCGAGTGCCTCGGCCTCGGCGGGGGTCACGGCGCCCTCGCGCTTGGCGGCGGCGCGCTCTCGGAAGTAGTGCACAGCGATGAACAGCGCGGTGCCGGCGACGGCGGCCAGCAGGATCACGTCGATGTACTCGGTCACGATGTCGCGGATGAAGGGAATGTAGCCCACCGCGTACCCCAGCATCGTCAGACCGATGCCCCACACGATCGCGCCGATGAGGTTGTAGAGCGTGTACTTGCGCCACGGCATGTGACCCACACCCGCGGCGATGGGAGCGAAGGTGCGCACGACCGGGACGAAACGCGCGAGGATCACCGTCAGCCCGCCGAAGCGCTCGAAGAAGGCGTTGGTGCGCTCGACGTTCTTGCGGCTGAAGAGGCCGGAATCCTTGCGCTCGAAGATCGAGGGACCGGCCTTGTGGCCGATGAGGTAGCCCACCTCACCGCCGATGAACGCTGCCACGCCGATCGCGAGGGCCACCCACCACGCGTTGATGCCGAAGACGCCGTTCGGTGCGGCGGGCGTGGAGTGCGACAGCAGGCCCGCCATGATCAGCAGCGTGTCGCCCGGCAGCAGGAAGCCGATGAGCAGACCCGTCTCGGCGAAGATGATGAAGCACACCACGAGCAGCGCCCACGGCTGCGAGTTGGTGATGATCGTCGCGGGGTCGAGCCACGGGAGCAGCGCGCTGGTGGTGTGGATCACATCGGTCCCGTCGGGTCGGAGAGTCAGTGCTGGAGACAGCGGATGTCGTGCGGAAGGGGGGACTTGAACCCCCACGCCCGAAGGCACAGGAACCTAAATCCTGCGTGTCTGCCGATTTCACCACTCCCGCGAGTGCGTTCATTCTAAGCGGGCGCGAGCATCGCACCGTGTGAACCAGCCGTGCGGCGGAGGGCGCGTCACCCGTACACGATGTCGCCCGCGACGACGGTCGCCGCGTTGGTCGTCTCGTGGATGCCGTCAGTCGACGCGGTGAAGGGGTCGCGGTCGGCGATCGCGAGGTCGGCCGCCGCGCCGAGACGCAGCGCGCCGCTCGCGATGCCCAGCAGCTCGGCCGACCCGCGGGTGTACGCGTCGATCGCCGTCGCGAGGTCGAGGCTCTCGTGCGCCCCGAGCGGTTCGGCATCCGCTTCACCCGGCGGGCGACGAGTGACGGCGACATGGATGCCGTCCCACGGGTCGAACGTCGACACCGGCCAGTCGGAGCCCATCGCCATCGCCGCCCCCGCCCGGTGCAGCGAACCGAAGACGTAGAGTTCGTCGCGGCGCCCGTCGCCGATGGCGGGGAGGGTGCTCTGCCGAAAGAGCGCGGTGGGGCTCGCCCAGAACGGTTGGGCGTTCGCGGCGACGCCCAGCGCGGCGAAACGCGGAACGTCGTCGGGGTGGATGAGCTGGATGTGCGCGATGTGATTGCGCACGCGCTCACGCATCTCGTCGGGCACCGCCGCGAAGCCGTCGAGGGCGTCGCGCACGGCCGCATCGCCGATCGCGTGCACGTGCACCGCGAGACCGGCGGCGTTCAGGGCGGGCAGCAGGCGCTGCACGAGTGCGGGCGGGAAGTACGACAGCCCGCGGGAGTCTTCGCCGCCGTAGGGCTCGAGCAGGTGCGCGGTGCGGGTCTCGACGATGCCGTCGAGCAGCAGTTTCGCGGTCGCGCTGGGAAAGCCCGCGGTCGCGTTCGCCCGTGCGCGCTCCACGGCGTGAGCGACGAACGCGTCGACGCCCTCGACCGTCAGATCGCGGGGCACCCAGATCGCGCCCGTCGCCCGTCCGCGCAGCGATCCGTCGGCGAGCACGCGCAGGTAGGCGTCGGTGAAGTCGGGGAATCCGCCGTAGGCGCCGAGCGCCGCCTCTTGCCACCCGGTGATCCCCGCCGCCAGCAGTTCCCGAGACCGGCGCAGGATGCCGCGGGCGACATCATCGGTGGCGGGCGGCGGCAGCAGCCGGGCGACGAGCTGCATCGCCCCCTCGCGCAGCGCGCCGCTCGGCACACCGTCCGGGTCGCGTTCGATGCGTCCGTCCGCCGGGTCGGGGCTGTCGCGGTCGATCCCCGCGGCTCGTAGCGCGGCCGAGTTGGCCCAGGCGCCGTGGTGATCGGCATCCAGGAGCAGGGCCGGCCGGTCGGGCACGAGAGCGTCGAGGTGCACGGCCGACGGCCCGCTCGCGGGGAACAGCGTCGGATCCCACCCTCCGCCGACGATCCAGGGCGCTGCACTGGCGGCGGCGAAGGCTCGCACCCGCGCGTCGATCTCGGCGAGCGACACGGCCCCCGAGAGGTCGCACCGCAGCGCATCCATAGCGCCGACGCCCAGGTGCACGTGGGCGTCGACGAAGCCGGGCGTGACGAGGCCGCCGGCGGCGTCGAGCTCGTACGCACCGCTCCCCGCGGCTTCGCGGGCCTCGGCGAGGGTACCGACGCAGGCGATGCGCCCGTCACGGATGCCGACGGCCGCACCGGCCGTGCGCGATCCGCCGCGGAAGACGACGCCGTCGGCGATCACGAGAGCACTCACCGCACCAGTGTGGCGAACGCGCCCACGACACGCCGAGGGAATGCCCGCACGCCCGCGGCCCTTGTTCCTCCCATGCAGGCGATCACGTACTCCCGAACCGGCGATTCCTCCGTCCTCGCGCTCGTCGAGCGCCCCCGTCCCGAGCCGGGACCCGGCGAAGTGCGGGTGCGCATCGTCGTGTCGGGGGTCAACCCGACCGACTGGAAGGCCCGCCAGGGCGGCCGTCCGTTCGCGTTCGACGAGGTCACACCCAACCAGGACGGCGCGGGGATCGTGGATGCCGTCGGCCCGGGCGTCTCGTCGGTCTCACCCGGAGAGCGGGTCTGGGTCTACCTCGCGCAACACGAGCGTCCGACCGGGACGGCCGCCGAGTACGCCGTCGTCCCCGCCGAACGCGCGGTACCGCTCGCCGATGACGCGTCGTTCGCGCTCGGCGCGAGCCTGGGCGTTCCCGCCATGACGGCCCACCGCGCGCTCACCGTGCACGAAGACGGTCCGTCGCGCCTGGCACCCGGCGCGCTCGCCGGACGCACGGTGCTCGTGCAGGGCGGCGCCGGCGCCGTCGGCCACGCCGCCATCCAGCTCGCCACGTGGGCCGGTGCCCACCGTCATCGCCACCGTCAGCAGCGACGAGAAAGAAGCGCTCGCCCGCGCGGCCGGCGCCCACCACGTGCTGCAGTACCCGAGCGCCGCGCTCGCCGATGGCATCCGTGAGATCGCCCCTGACGGCATCGAACACATCGTCGAGGTCGCGATCGCCGACAACGCGGCCCTCGACGTCGAGGTGGTCGCCAATCACGGCAGCATCGCGTACTACGCCGACAACGGCGGCGATGCGTTCACGGCCGCGGTGCGGGCGAGCTTCGCCAAGAACGTGCGCTGGCAGGGTCTGCTGCTGTACACCGTGGGCGAGACTGCGCTGAGGGCCGCCGCCGAAGACGTGTCGGCCGCGGTCGCCGACGCAGCGCTGCCCGTCGGGGAGGCCGCGGGGCTTCCGCTGACGTGGTTCTCGCTCGCCGAGACGGCCGCGGCGCACGACGCGGTCGCCGAGGGCGCGACCGGCAAGGTGCTGATCCGGGTGGCCGACGAGGGCTGAGTCGGCGGCGAGTCGCGCGGGCATGAGCCGGGCGCGTCCCCGGGCCGTCGTCGCCGGTCAGCCGCCGAGCGCGCTATCGCGGGTGAGCGTCGCGATCGTGGCGCCCGCCAGCGCGAGCGCGGCGATGCCGAGCGCCGTCGGGCTGCCCAGACGGTGGGCGAAGCCACCGATCACGGCGCCGCCCACCAGCGACGACCACAGCAGCAGCGGACGCTGCCAGGCGGTTCGGGAACCGCCGGTGACCAGCGATGCGAGGGCGAGCCCGAGGCTCACGAGGGTGCCGGTCGAGTAGGTGATGGCGACGCGCGCGCGTCCGTCGGCGAGGAACAGCGTGTTCAGTGCGCCCATCGCGGCCGCGAGGATCCCCGCCCGCCACAGCGTGGCGGGGCCGGCCGTGGCGAGCACCGCGCTCACGGCGACCGCGGCGCCGGAGCCCGCGACGACCCAACCCCGGGGTCGCCGTGCCCGCACGCTGACGATCCCGCCGAGGGCGACGCCGACGACGAAGGCACTGATCAGACCGATGGAGACGGCGGCGATCGACGGGGTGCTGCTCAGCAGGTCGACCGCGCCCTGGGTGGAGTTGCCGCTCATGAACGACACGAAGAGTCCGCCGGTGTCGAGGAACCCGATCGCGTCGACGAACCCGGCGGTGGCGGCCAGCGCCGCCGACAGGGCGAGCGCACCGCGATCGACGTCTTTCATCGGGTCCTCCCGTTCGCTGCGTGCCGTGGGCATCATCGTGCGTCGCGAAGGAGGCGGTGGGCAAATCGCGCCCGATGTAGCGCCTCACGACGACGCCGGGGCCGCGCACGAAGGCGCGACCCCGGCGACGGTTCGCCGGTGGGGCGGGCTCACGCCGCCCCACCCCGAGTGCTCACTCCTGTGGGCGACGGCGAGCGAACGCCGTTGCGGCCGCCGCGATCACGCCGAGGGCCAGCATGCCCACGCCGATCGCGGGCAGCGGCGATCCCTCGACGTCGGAACCGGTGCGAGGCAGGGTGCCCGACGGCGCCTGCGCACCCGGACCGGTCGTCACGGTCGGGGCGGGTGTCGGTGCCGCCGTGGGCGATCCCGTCGGCTCGGCCGTGGGGGCGGGAGTCGGCTCCGTGGTGGGCTCGGGCGACGGCTCGCCGGGCGTGGGCTCGGGGGTGGGCTCCGGTGAGGGCTCGACGGCGGCCTCCCAGGCCAGCGCGAACGCGGCGTGGCCGATCGCGGGCGAGAAGATGTCGATCGAGTCGCGGTTCACGTTCGCGAGAGTGTCGTCGATCGTGTGGTAGTTGCGGTCCATGAAGACCCCGGCGGTGCCGCCGAACAGCGCGGCCTGCTCCTCGGTCTTGACGTCGTCGCCGCCCGAGAACAGTCCACCGGCGGGGATGCCGTTGTCGATGAACGCCTGGTAGTCGCTGCGTCCCGAGTACTCGGTGTCGATCCACGGCTGGTCGATCGCGTCGAAGTAGTCGGTGTAGATCTTCTCGATCTCGACCGAGCCCTCGGGGATCTCCACGCCCTCGGCCGGGAACGTCGACCGGTCGGCGTCGTAGACGCCGACGGTGAAGTTCTCGGAGCCGATCATGTCGTAGTTGAGGTACGACGAGATGCGGGCGAGTTCGTCGGGGTCGTTCTGCACGAGGTCGTCGACGTAGGCGGTCGAGCCGAGCAGACCGATCTCTTCGGCGCCCCACAGGGCGAGGCGGATGCGCTTGTCGTTGGGGTTCTCGGATGCCGCGATCTTCTCGGCCAGGGCCAGGACCGCCGCCGAGCCCGAGGCGTTGTCGTTCACGCCCGGTCCTTCGGCGACACCGTCGAGGTGCGCGCCGATGACGACGGTGTCGTCGGGGTCGCCCGCGATGCTGTCGGCGATGACATTGAAGGTCTGACCGACGAGGAACTGCTTCTCGATCACCGCGGTGCCCTCGACCGGCGCGTCCGCGGGGGCGGCGGCGACGAGGGCGGCCAGCGTGTCACCGCTGGACTGCGGCAGGGTCGCCGCGGGGGAGTCGTCTTCGTTGCGCGGACCGGAGGCGACGTTGGTGAGCTGGTCGTCGGGGCCGGTCCCTTCTTCCGCCGGGCGCTCGTTGTTGTACACGAACACCGCGCCCGCCCCGGCTGCCGAGGCGTTGTCGATCTTGGCCTCGAAGGTGCACACCCCGCGCTGTACGAGCACGATGGCGCCGGCCGGGACGGCCGCGAAGTCGGTCGGCTCGCAGCCGAGGTGGGCCCCATCGGCGTCGACGGGCACGGCGAGTGCCCCGGTGTAGGGGGCGTCGGTGCCCTCGCTGTTGTCGAAGTGCGAACCGGTGTAGATCGTGCCGTCGACGGTGAGCGATGCCTCACCGAACTCCGAGTACGGCACCTCGAACGTCTGCCGCGAGACGGTGAATGCGCCGGTGCCCTCCAGCACCTGCTCGGCGTACGAGGCCGCGGCTTCGTATCCGGGTCCGTTCCAGGTGCGGAAGCCTTCGTCGGCGTACGACTCGGTGATCGCCGCCAGTTCCGTCAGATGGGTCATGACATCGGCGCCCGTCAAGCCGAGGTCGTCGGGCGCGTCGCCGGGGATCGGCGCCGCGATGGCCGCCGGGGCGATCATCAAGGCGCCGCCGACGAGCGCGGTCGTCGCGACGACGGCCGACGCGCGTCGAGCGCGCGAGAAAGGGGAACGGGGGGTGTTTCGGGGCACGGTGAAGGCACCTCTCCGCGGGCGGCTGCGCCCGCATCATCCAGGGGGGAATGACGCGTCGTCGTGAGAAGACGATCGCGAGACCGATTCTCAGGGCAAACTCATCAAATGGCCAGAGGCAGCCGTAATTTTTACCGTCCAGAAACACGGAATGGTTCGGATTCCCGCATTCTCGCGAGACTCCTCCGGTTGAATTCCGCGCCCTATGCCGCTTTTCTCGGCACGTATCGCGGTACCCACCGGACGAATCCGACCGCCCCCACCACCGCGATGACCCCCATCGCGGCAACGCCCACCGACAGTGAGGACACCGCCGTGAGCGCCGACACGATCAGCGGGGCGACAGCGCCGCCGCCGTCGGTCAACGTGCGCCACGACCCGAGGAAGGCGGCCGGATCGGTCGGCGGAGCGACATCGGCGCCCAGGGTGAGCAGGATCCCGCTCGACAGACCGTTGCCGACGCCCAGAACGGCCGCGAACAGCGAGTACCACATGGGCGCCGAGACGAGATCGTGCGTGAGGGCGAGGGCGAAGAACCCCGAGCCCATGAGCACCATGGCGGGCAGCGCCGCCCACAGGCGCCCGAAGCGGTCCATCACCTGGCCGCTGGCGTAGAACAGCGCGAAGTCGATCGCGCCCGACACGCCGACGACGACGGCGATGGTGCCGGCATCCAGTCCGAGCGACACACCCCACAGCGGCAGCACCACCTGGCGGGCCGAGCGCACGGCCGACAGTGAGGCCGCGGCGAGGCCCAGCCGCGCGAGCACGCCACGAAAACGCCACATCGTCCGGAAGACCCCCGCGCGCTCCGCCGCGGGGATCGCGCCGGTGACGGCTTCGCCGGTGTCCTCGGCGTCGCGGGCGTCCGGCTCGCCCCGCGCGGGTGCGGAGCCCGTGCCCACGGGGACGGCCTTCTCGGGATCGGGCCCCAGGAACACCAGCAGGATCGTCGCCACCTGGCACACGGCGAAGAAGACGATGGATGCCGTCTCGTCGCCGAAGATCGTCAGCAGGGCGGCCGAGATGAACGGGCCGACGAACATCCCCAGTCGGAAGGTGCCGCCCAGCAACGAGAGCGAGCGGGCGCGGAAATGCAGGGGGACCCGCGTGGTCATGAAGGAATGCCGCGCGAGTGCGAACGACGCCGCACAGAATCCGATGAGGAACACCGCCGCGGTGAACAAGAGCAATGATCCCGCGAAGACGATCCCCGTGAGCCCCGCGAGCACGATGATTCCGGCGACCCCCATCGTGAGGCGTTCACCGAATCGGGCGACCGCCCACCCTGCGGGAATGTTGCCGCACAATTGGCCGACGACCAGCGCTGCGGCCACCAACGCGGCGAGGGCGACGTCGGCGCCGAGGCGGTTGGCGATGACGGGGATGAGGGGGATGACGGCACCCTCACCCAGCGAGAACAACAGCGTGGGGCCGTAGATCATCGGGGCGAAGCGCACCAGCACGTTCCGGGGAGAGTCGGCTGTCACCGTCTCCACGATAGGCTGATTCCAAATGCTCGAACTCGATTTGACCGCCGACATCCAGGCGCTGCGCTCGACCTTCGCCGATATCCAGGCCGTGGTCGACGTCGACGCACTCACCGCCGACATCGAACGCCTCAGCGAAGAGGCTGGGGCTCCCGACCTCTGGGACGACGTCGAGAACGCGCAGAAGGTGACCAGCCGGCTCAGTCACCGCCAGGCCGAGCTCAAGCGCATCACCGAGATCGAGCAGCGCCTCGACGATCTCGAGGTGCTCGTCGAGCTCGCCATCGAGATGGACGACGAAGACTCCGCCGACGAAGCCCGCCGCGAGCTCGCGGCCCTGAAAGACGTGATCGGTCAGCTCGAGGTGCAGACGCTCCTCGACGGCGAGTACGACGCCCGTTCGGCGGTCGTCACGATCCGCTCGGGCGCCGGCGGCGACGACGCCACCGACTTCGCCGAGATGCTGCTGCGCATGTACCTGCGCTGGGCCGAGCGGCACAAGTACCCCGTGAAGGTCATGGACACCTCCTACGCCGAGGGCGCCGGCATCAAGTCCGCCACCTTCGAGATCGACGTGCCCTATGCCTACGGCACGCTCTCGGTCGAGGCAGGGACCCACCGTCTCGCCCGCATCAGCCCGTTCGGCGGCGCCGACAAGCGCCAGACGAGCTTCGCCGCGGTCGAGGTCATCCCGGTCATGGAAGAAGCCGTCGAGGTCGAGGTCCCCGAGGGTGACATCCGCGTCGACGTCTTCCGGTCGTCGGGCCCCGGCGGTCAGTCGGTCAACACGACCGACTCGGCGGTGCGCATCACTCACCTTCCCACGGGCCTGGTCGTGTCGATGCAGAACGAGAAGTCGCAGATCCAGAACCGCGCCGCCGCCATGCGCGTGCTGCAGACCCGCCTGCTGCTGCTCAAGCGCGAAGAGGAAGCGGCCAAGAAGAAGGAGCTCGCCGGCACCATCACCGCGAGCTGGGGCGACCAGATGCGCTCCTACTTCCTCTACGGTCAGCAGCTCGTGAAAGACCTCCGCACCGGCTACGAGGTCGGAAACCCCGCCGTCGTCTTCGACGGCGACCTCGACGGCCTGATCGCCGCCGGTATCCGCTGGCGCAAGCGCAAAGACGACGACTGACCCGTCACCCGCGACGGCACGAAGCCCTATGGATGCCGAGAACCCCGGCATCCATAGGGTTTTCTCCGTTTCGCGACACGGCGCGTCCTGACGGCCTGCCCCGCGCCCACGCTTAGGCTCATCGAGCCATGATCCGGTTCGAGAATGTCACCAAGCGGTATCGCGGCACCCTGAAGCCCGCACTCAGTGGCGTCGACTTCGAGGTGCAGCGCGGGGAGTTCGTCTTCCTCGTCGGAGCCTCGGGCTCGGGCAAGTCGTCGTGCCTCCAGCTCATCCTGCGGGCCGAGACGCCCACCGAGGGGCGGGTCGTCGTGCTCGGTCGCGACCTGCGCACGCTGTCGAACCGCAAGGTTCCCTACTTCCGTCGGCACATCGGCTCGGTGTTCCAGGACTTCCGCCTGTTGCCGAACAAGACCGTCCACCAGAACGTCGCCTTCACGCTGCAGGTCACGGGCGCATCCCGCGGCTTCATCCAGCAGGCTGTTCCCGAAGTGCTGGCGCTGGTCGGCCTCGACGGCAAAGAGAAGCGTCTTCCGCACGAGCTCTCCGGTGGTGAGCAGCAGCGCGTCGCCATCGCCCGTGCGCTGGTCAACCGCCCGCAGGTTCTGCTCGCCGACGAGCCCACCGGAAACCTCGACCCGGGTACCTCGATCGACATCATGCGGCTGCTCGCGCGCATCAACGCCGGAGGAACCACGGTGGTCATGGCCACGCACGAGGCCGGCTTCGTCGACCAGATGCAGCGCCGCGTGATCGAACTGCGCGATGGCCAGATGGTGCGCGATGAGCGCCACGGCGGCTACGGCGACACCTCGAGCCTGCCGCGCCTGGCCCCCGAGGTCGAGAAGGGTGCGGCTGCGGTCGCCGCCCTCACCGCGGTGCTCGAAGTGCAGCGCGAAGTGACCAACATCACCGGCCCCGTCGAGCCGCTGCGCGGCCCCGAGGAGGCTCCTGCCTCGCCCGCTGCGGCACCCGGCGACGCCGCGACGCCGGCGATCACCACCCCGCCGGCGGATGCGCCGCGCGAGCCGGGAACGACCACGCGTTCGATCCCGGTGGGCACGCCCGACGTCGACGCCCTCGGCCTGGCCGACAAGCTCGGTCTGGGTGAGAAGAAACACCACGACGACGAAGTGGGACCCACGTCATGAGGTTCGGACTCATCCTGTCGGAGGCCTTCACGGGCCTGCGGCGTAACGCCTCGATGGTGATCTCGGTCATCCTCGTCACCTTCGTGTCGCTGACGTTCGTCGGCGCGGCGATGCTCATGCAGATGCAGATCGGCAAGATGCAGTCGTACTGGGCCGACCGTGCCCAGGTCGCGGTGTTCATGTGCGCCGCGGTCTCCGACGTCGACACGTGCACGCCCGGCCAGTCCGCCACGCAAGACCAGATCGACGCCGTGAAGGCGACCCTCGACGGTCCCGCGCTGGCACCGCTCATTCGCGACTACACGTTCCAGACGAACGAGGAGGTGTTCGAGAACGCCAAGGGGCTCCTCTCGGACGACCTCCTCGGCGTCGTCACCGCCGACCAGTTCAACGCGACCTTCAACATCAACCTCGTCGACCAGAGTCAATCCGACGTCATCTCCGAGGCGTTCAGCGGTCAGACCGGTGTCGAAGAGGTCAAAGACCAGATGCAGTATCTCGAGCCGCTGTTCCAGGCGCTCACGGTGGCGACCTACGTCGCTGTCGGCATCGCCGGTCTCATGCTGATCGCTGCCGTGCTGTTGATCGCGACGACCATTCGTCTCTCCGCTTTCGCGCGCCGGCGCGAGCTCGGCATCATGCGCCTCGTCGGCGCATCCAACCGCTTCATCCAGACACCGTTCATCGTCGAGGGTGTGCTCGCTGCGCTCATCGGGTCGGCATTGGCGAGCGTGGCGGTCTGGGCGATCGTCGCGGTCGGCGTCAATCGGTACCTGAAAGACCGTGTCTCCTTCATCACCTCCTGGGTCGGCGTGACCGACCTCGCTGCCGTCATCCCGTCGATCGTCGTGATCGGTGTCATCCTCGCCGCGCTGAGCGCCAGCTTTGCCATTCGCCGCTGGCTGCGCGCGTAGGACGGATGCCGGGGAGTCTCGGCATCCGGTAGGCTGAAGGGCTCTGTGTGCCCATGATCATGAGGAGGTGGCACCATGCCTCGTGAGCAGGGTGAGAAGCTCATCGCGTCGAACAAGAAGGCGCGTCACGACTACGCCATCGAGAAGACCTACGAGGCCGGTCTCGTGCTGACCGGCACCGAGGTCAAATCGCTGCGCCAGGGGCGTGCGAACCTCACCGACGGCTACGCGTACATCGACGGGGGACAGGCGTTCCTCGACGCGGTGCACATCCCCGAGTACTCGCAGGGGCACTGGACGAACCACTCGGCCAAGCGCACGCGCAAGCTCCTCCTGCACAAGGAAGAGATCGTCAAGCTCTCGCACGCGGTGGCCGCCGGCGGATACACGCTCGTCCCGCTTCGGCTGTACTTCCTCGACGGTCGAGCCAAGGTCGAGATCGCGGTCGCCAAGGGCAAGCGCGAGTTCGAGAAGCGCCAGACCATCCGCGAGCGCGAAGACAAGCGCGAGGCCGAGCGCGCGATGCGCACGAAGAACCGGCTGGGCGAGTAGCCCCGGGGTCACTCCGCGCGGAAGCGTCCCTCCACCACCGATGTCACGACGATCTCGGGCGGCTGCAGGCTGAACGTCGGTCCGCCGGCTCCCGCGGCGGCCATCGTGCGCGCCCCGAGCGGTACGGCGGGCTCCGGTCGAGCGCCGAGAAGTCCGGCATCCGCGACCTCGACGGGCACTACTGATGCCAAGCCCAGCGCGTCCGCGTAGGCGCTCGCCCGTTGGACGGCGACGTGCACGGCATCCGCGGCCACCTCGCGCTCGACACGGGTGCGAGTGGTGGGCGAGAGCCGCCACTCCACCGCGGTCACCTGCACGTCGTCTGATTCGGCGACGTCGCCGAGCCACCACGACAGCGCCCCGGCATCGGTGAAGGTCGCCGACACCTCGACGGCCGCGTGATGGACGAGGGGCAGTTGTGCGCCGTCGCTGGTCCACGGCCGGTCGGACCACACCGAGACCCGCGCGCTCGACCACTCCGACACCTCGCCCGAACGCAGGTGGGCGACCAGGCCGTCTTGCACGCTCGACGCGCGCTCCTGCGCTCGCTCGACCACGGGTCCGCGCGTCGGGCCGTCGGTCGACACGGTGACACGCACGGCTGCTTCTTCGGCGCGGACGCGGGCGTTGCTCTCGCCCCGGACGGTGATGACGACGTCGCTCATGCGGGGAGCCTATGTCAGACGGATGCCGTGCGGCGGCGGTTCGGCGGGTGTCCGGGGTGTGCCGTTGTGCGGAGTTCGGCGGCGACATGCCGTTGGGGTGGTGTGGTTGGCGGCGTGTCGTCCTCGACTTGCGCCCGACGGTACAGAGCCGGTCAGGGGTACTCACGGACAGGCTCGGCGGGCCTGCTGGCGTGGGGGTGCGAGGGCGGGCCGTTGTGCGGAGTTCGGCGGCGACACGCGCTGTGGGGTGTCGCCGCGGCGGCGTGTCGGCCCAAGCTCCGCGGGGCGGTACGCACGGAAAACGGACGACCTCACGGTCACGGTGACAGCCGCGGCCCGAAGTGCCAGACCGTGCCGGACCGCCCCCGACCGAGTGGGGCCGAGTGGGCGGAATGGCAGCGGTACGAAATCCGTTGTACCCTGAGAAGCTCGGGTGTTTCGGCATCCGGCTTTGGAAACTCAACAGTGTGACAGTGGCCGCTCCTGACGGAGTTCCCGGGGCTGATCGGTTTCGACAGCGCCTGCGAACCCGCGAGAAGCGGGCCGAGGATGTGGGGTTATCTCGTAAACGCTCCCTGCAAAACAATAAGTGCCGATGCTAAGCGCACTGACTTCGCCCTCGCTGCGTAAGCGAGCCCGATAGTCCGTCAGACCGTGTGTGACCCCGCCACGGATCCTGGCGTCATTTAGGGGTCTTGCTGCGTGACGGCGCCTGGACGTCACGCGGGACTTTTCCCAGGCTGGGCTCGTCGACTTAGGTGTCTGTGACAAAGGTCGGAGCCGAGCAGAACGTCTGCACAGACTGCGCCCGGAGAAAACGCGGAGACCCAGCGTTGGACGGGGGTTCGATTCCCCCCAGCTCCACCATGTGTGGCTTATGAGAAACACCGCCCGAAAGATGGTCGGTGACAGACATGAGCCCACGCCACTGTCGCACTGTGGGAAGACAGAAGACCGCCCTTCGGGGCGGTCTTCTGCTGTATACCCGTGTGACGTCTTCCTCTGGCAGGCGGGTGACTCGACCATCAGCACAAGTCGGTGAGGTCGACATCGGCGCCTCTTTCCCCGCGTCGCGCGTCTTGATGCTCGCTGCCTCACGTCAAACGGACTACGAGATCGCCTTCGGCATCTCGGGCGCGGGCGCCCCACCGTACGACGCGATCTTGTACTCCGTTGCGGCCAGCGCGAGGTGCAGTTCGCGCATGCGGGTGCGGATGCGGTCTCGCTGCTCGATCATGATCTGCCGGCGTTCGGCAACGGTGTGTTCGCCGTCGTCGACGAGACGGATGTAGCGCTTGAGCTCCCTCATCCCCATCCCGGACAGTCGCATGCGGGTGAGAAACACGAGACGTCGCAGGTCGGCCGGTCGGTAAGCGCGATATCCCGCGCCGGCTCGTGCGGGGCACACGAGCCTCTCGGCCTCGTAGTAGCGGAGCGTGGCGGCACTCAGCCCGGTCAGCGCCGAGGCTTCCGCGATGGGGACGGGATCGGCGTCCTCCGCCGTGGCGTCGTCGAGCAGCTCGTGCAGGGCGGTGATGACGCTCTCAGCCGGCTCTTCGCTGTCGAGGAGGCGGTCGATGAGGGCTTTGGTGGACATATCGAACCCATGCTCCTTTCGTTCTCACAGCACACGAGTGGGTGGCGTGGCATCCGGGAAGTCCGCCGACGTCGCCACCTCTGCCCAGCTTCGCACTTCGTCCCGCGCGTGCTCGTATGCGCGCGTGAGGTTGCGGACGGCTTCCGCACCGAGCGGCAGGCGCAGGGGTGCGTGCTGCGCCGCGAGGACCTCGCGAATGGCCGCGGCAGCACGTGCGGGGTCGCCTTCCTGCCGGCCGGCGGAGGTGGTCATGTCGTGCCGCACGCCGGAGAGCACCCGGTCGTAAGCGCTGTCCGGGCCGGCGGTGAGGAGCACGCCCGGGTCGTTGAACTCCGTGCGGAACCGGCTCGGCTCCACGATGAGAACACGGATGCCGAATGGTGCGACCTCCGCCGCGAGGGCTTCCGACCAGCCCTCCAGCGCGAACTTCCCGGCCGAGTAGCTCCCCACCCCGGGGAAGGTACGCCGCCCACCTTGACTGCTCATCTGCACGATGGCTCCCGTGCCGCGGGCGCGCATCCCCGGCAGCACGGCACGCACGAGAGCGGCCGGTCCGAAGAGATGTTGATCGAGCATGTCTCGCAGCTGGGCATCCGAGACCTCCTCGGCGGCACCCACCTGCCCGACGCCGGCGTTGTTGACGAGCACGTCCACCCGTCCGAAACGCTCGACGACCTGCTCCACGACCTCGCTCGCGCGGGTCACGTCGCGCACATCGTGCGCGATGGGCAAGAGGGCTGACCCGTAGTGCGACAGCAATGCGTCGAACCTCTCGAGCCGGCGCGCCGTGCCCGCCACTTTCTCGCCCGCCTCCAGTGCTGCGGCGGCCAACGCCAGCCCCAGGCCCGACGTGGCTCCGGTGATCATCCATACGCGTTCTTGTCCGACCATGGCGAGCACGTTAGACGTTCATGCGCACTCGAAGGCAAGCGGCCCCGACGAGATCCCCGCCGGAGATGGGCTGTCATCGCGCGATGTGTGGCAGGCATCGGCTGGCGGCGATCTCGTGCGGGCGCCTAGCGTCACCGTCATGATTGTTCGGGTATCTGAAGCGCACACGATCGCGGGCGTCGAAGACGAGTTCGTCACCCTCCTGCTCGCGCTCGTCGCGTCGTTCCCCACGCGCTACAGAGGTCTTCTCCACCACGCCGTCCTCGTCGACCAGACGAACCCGCGGCGCGTTCAGTACGTCAGCACGTGGGCGGATGAGCACGCTCTCTCCGAGTACGCCGGCCCCAACTGGCGATCGCAGCCCGTCACGTTCCCCGACGAAGAGAACTTCCTCGTCGCACCACTGGCGCTTCACCATTACTCGTCGGTCCCGATCGACACCGGTACGTGAAGGAGCGAGCTGGTGGGTGCCATGACGTTTCGACAGTGGCGGCGAGCCACCGTGCATGAGGTCCCCGAGGAAGACCTCGCGCGCACCCGAGGGGCGGACGCTGCACGTCGAACGATGACGCCACGGGATCAGCCCTCCTGGGCGCGGTTCCGCGGGTGTCCGGGCACACACCGTTCAACGCGTCAGACGGTCGCGGCAGCGGTCGGACGTCGTCGGATGTTCTTCGCGCGACGCGGCCGCTACAGGCGGGCGAGCCGCATGGTGGCCGTCGCGCTGTGGGCGGCCATGCCCTCGGAATCCGAGATCGTCTGAACGGCCGGGGCTAGGGCATCCGTCGCAGCACGAGAGACCGCCTGATACGTCAACGGCTTGAGGAAGCGCGCCACCGAGAGCCCCGCGCTGTGCTTGGCGCCGCCGGCCGTCGGCAGAACGTGGTTGGTTCCCGCCATGCCTTTGTCGGAGTACGCGACCGTGCTCCACGGGCCGAGGAACAGCGAGCCGTAGTTGCGGAGCGCGTCGTGGTACCACGCGTCGTCGCCGGTGATCACCTCGAGGTGTTCGGGGGCGAGGTCGTCCATGAGCTCGACCGCCGTCGCGCGGTCGGAGGCGACGAGCACCGTCCCGTAGTCGCGCCACGCGGCGCCCGCAATGTCGCGGGTCGCGAGGCTCGCGAGCTGCCGCTCGATCTCGACGATGACCGCGCGTCCCAGTTCTTCGGAGGTCGTGATGAGTGCGGCGGGCGAGTTCGGGCCGTGTTCCGCCTGCCCGAGCAGATCGGCGGCGACGAGTTCGGCATCCGCCGTGTCGTCGGCGACGACCGCGACCTCGGAGGGCCCGGCGAGCAGGTCGATCGCGACGGTGCCGAAGAGCTGCCGCTTGGCCTCTGCCACGTAGGCGTTGCCGGCGCCCACGATCATGTCGACCGGCAGATCGGCGACCAGGCCGTGGGCGAGTGCGGCGAGTGCCTGAACGCCACCCAGCACGAAGATCCGATCGACGCCCGAGACGTGGGCCGCGTACACGACGGCGTCGTTCGCGTCACCGTCGGGTTGCGGCGGGGTGCAGGCGACGGCCGTGGGCACGCCGGCGGCCTTGGCGACCCCGATCGTCATGAAGGCGCTCGCGGTGAGCGGGAAGCGGCCGGCCGGGAGGTAGGCGCCCACCCGCCCGACGGGGATGTACCGCACTCCTGTGCGCACCCCGTCGACGAGTTCGAGCTCGAAGTCGACGAGCCGCTCGCGCTGCGCGGCGGCGAACGCACGGGTGCGGGCACCGCCGAGCTCGATCGCCTCGCGCAGGGCCGGTGCGAGGCGATCTCCCGAGCGCGCGATCTGGGCCGGCGTGAGCTCGATGTCGCGCCCGTCGTATCGGTCGAGCCGTCGGGCGTAGTCGAGCACCGCGTCGATGCCGCGCGCTTCGATGTCGAGGAGCATTCTGCTGACGGTGTCGATGACGGCCGGGTTGCGCTGCGCGGCGGGTGCATCGACGGCGGGGGACTTCAGGAACTGGAATCTGCCCTCGTGGCGAGCGAGGACCGCGGGCGTGAATTTCATACGCTCACGCTAGGCCATACGTATGCACAGCACAACGGGATATTAACCAGGAGGAACCAACGGACATACCATTGGCTCATGTCGATCACCCTCGCGCAATTGCGTGCGTTCCTCGGGGCATTCGAACTCGGCTCGTTCACCGCGGCGGGCAACGAGTTGGGAATGGGGCAGGCCTCGGTCTCGGAACTGGTGGCGCGTCTCGAGGCAGAGATCGGCGCGCCGCTGTTTCACCGGCGACCACGCCGACTGGTGCCGACAGAGGCTGCGCGCACGCTGCGCGAACACGCGTGCCGCTCGGTAGACGCCGCCGATCAGGGGGTGGCGGCCGTGCAGGATCTCTCGCGACTCCAGAGCGGTACGTGCACGTTCGGTGTGCTGCGCAACGCCGCGTACTACCGGCTGTCGACGCTGCTGCACGATTTCCATCGCGCCCACCCCGGGGTGAGCGTGCGCATGGTCGGGCTGAACTCCGCGCTCGTTGCTCGATCCATCGCGAACGGTGAGCTCGAGGCGGGGCTCGTCGTGCTGCCCGTCGACGACGCCGGACTCACGGTGCGCCCGGTACTCCGCGACGAGGTGCTCTTCGCCTTCCCGACGGGGTCGCTGCGCGAGACCGCGGTCGGAATCGACGACGTCGCCGCACGCAAGCTCGCGCTGTACGACGCCTATGCGGGCTGGGATGACCCGACACGCCGACAGCTGCGGGAGCGGGCTCGTCTGGCAGGCCTGACGCTGCACGCCGCGATCGAGGTCGAGAGCGTCGAGACGGCCCTCGGTCTCGTCGCGCTCGGCGAGGCCACGACGATCGTCGCGTCGCGGATCGCAGAGGCTCCGGGTTTCCCCGCCGGCGTCTCGGTCGTTCCGTTCGCCGAGCCGCTCTACGACACCATCGCCCTCGTTCACCGGGAAGGCGCCGTCCTCTCGCCGGCGACGCGGCGCATGTCGGAGATGGCCATCGACCTGCTGCAGACCGCGCCGGCGTCGCCTGCTTCGGCTTCCCCGCGCACGCACGAGCCGTTGCTGGCCCACGAGGGTGTCGACACGAGCGGCGCCTCGGACTCGTCAGCGACTTGACTCTGTCGCAACGTCAACCGACAGGGTGATGTTCATGACCGCGAACGGGGGGCGATCGACCGGTCGATCTATGCGATGCCCATGTTCGTGAATATCGTCGTCAGCGACCTCGCGGCATCCGAAGCGCTCTATGCCGCAGCGGGGTTCGTGACTCTGGCGACCATCCCCGGGCCGGGCGGCGTGCCGGCGCTCATGCACCTCGGGCTCCTGGAAGAGCGCCGAGACAGAGCCGACGACGACCCGCGCCCGCACCACCTGCGCCGGAACCACCCGCCCCCGCAGCGCACCGGCATCACCCTCGACCGGCGCTCAATAGAGCGCGGGCCGGCGATCCGCGAACAGGTCGTTGTGGGGCGGCAGGGACTTGTCGGCGACGGAACCGAGCGGCAGGTCTCGCAGCACCTGCATACTGTCGCCCGACATCGTCGCCGGGGTGAACCATCCCTCGTGGTCGACGATGCCGCTGCCGCCGGTCCATTCGACTCCGCGCTCGGTTCCGTGCCGATCCGCGATCACGATCGGCAGGCGTGAGGAACGCGCCGCCGCCATCGCCTGGATCACCTCCGGGGGGTGCTCCCCGGGCGGACGATCCACCAGGGGCCAGTTGACGGGCAGTGCGAGCACGTGCGTACCGGCGAGTGCGAGGCGCCGCGGCACTTCGGGAAACTCGTTGTCGTAGCAGATCGCCACCGCGAGCCGTCCGATCACGGTGTCGAACAGCGCTCCCGCGGCGTTCCCGGCGCGAAAGACGAGCTTCTCTCGCCCCCAGAGGTGACTCTTGCGATAGGAGCCGACCACACGGTCACGCTCCAACACGAGCGCGGAGTTGAACACCTCGCCGCCGCCGGCGGCCTCGGCGTATCCGACGACCGCGACGGTGTCGTGGCGGAGCGCCGTACGCAGGTGCCCCCACCGCGGATCCGCGGGGTCCAGCGCTGCCCGCGCGGCCTCGGCCCGATCAGTGAAGACGTAGCCGCTCGTCGAGAGTTCGGGGGCGACGATCAGGCGTGCACCGGATGCCACGGCTTCGGCGATCGCCGCCCGAATCCGCTGCAGGTTGTGCTCGACGTCGCCCAGCACGACGGGCGGTGACACCGCTGCCGCACGAACCGTCCGGTTGTCCACGTCGTTCGCCGCCCCCGAGGACTCAGTAGATGTTCTCGAAGCCGACGGGCTCGTCGCCGCGTGCGCCGGCGATCTGCGCCCGCAGGGCGATGTCGTCCCACAGTCGTACCTCTTTCACCAGTCGCCCCTGATAGAGCGTGAACTGCGAGATGCCGAGCACATCGACGGGCGCGCCGGTGCGTGCGCCGTAGCGTTCTACGCCGGTGTAATCCCCGACGAACTTCCAGGTGATGGCGACGCGCAGGCCGGCGTAGCGCTCGTTGTCGTTGGTCTGGATGTCGCGCACCTCGAAGCGACCGCCGGGGAATGCCTCCAGCAGGCGGAGCAGCGACCGGCGGTAGCCCTCGGGGCGCACGATCACGGCATTGCCGACGGTCAGCAGAACCAGATCGCGGTCCCAGAAGCGTTCGACCTTGTCGAGTTCTCGCGCGTTCCACACCGTCTCGATCATCTCGAGTACGTGATTCACCGCGTCCGGGTGGTCGTCCGGGCGTTCGCCCGAGTCGCCCAGGAGGCGCGGGGCGGCCGGGGCCGGGCGCAGCCACGATCCGGAGTACCCGCGAAATGCCTGGCTGCGGGCGAGCTCGTCGAGGTCGGCGCCGTGCTGAAGCGCGCCGGCGAGACTGTCGCGGACGACCCACTCCTCGACCATCCGACCGCGGCGGTACAGGCAATTGGCGATCGTACGGCTGTGCTCGCCCGAGATGATGTCGGACGAGAGCAAGAGGTGCGAGCTGAGGAAAGCGTCGTCGCCGCGAGCCTCCCAGATGACGTCATCGGCCTGCCCCACCCGGTCGGGCGTGGCGGCGATACGCATGAGCGAGCCCTCGATCACCTCTTCGCGGGTCGTGGAGGTGCCGTACGAGCCGTGCACGATGGAGTCCGGCTCGTAGTTCTCCCGGATGAAACCGATCGATCGGTCGACCCAGATGAAGTCGGTGACCTCGCGGATGAAGTCGTCGGGGTCCGCGTAGGGGGCGTACGCGATGGGGTCCAGTGCCATGTTCTTCTCTTTCTGTCCGTCGGTGTGCTCCGGCTCGGGTGAGGCCGGGTGGGTGCGTATACGTATGTACTGCAGGATGTGTGTGCCCCAAGGGAGGGGCGCCGTTGGGGTCAGACGGCCGCGGGACCGAGGGTGCCGCGCTCGACGAACTGCGCCACGAACTCCCGCCGCTGCGGCGGAGGTGTGAAATCGTCGATGCGCTCGACGATCAGCTCTGCTGCGACACGCGCCATCTCTTCGTAGTCGCACGCGATCGTGGCGAGATCGATCACGGGCCAGCGAGCCGCCGGCAGATCGTCGAATCCGACCACCGAGACCCGGCCGGGCACAGCGACCCCGGCGCGGTGTGCGGTGTTGAGTGCGCCGAACGCGACGAGGTCGTTGGCGCAGAAGAGCAGCGACGGCATCTCCGCGTTCTCGGCCAGCAGGCTCTGCATCGCTTCTTCGCCCGCGTCGCTGTCGAAGGTCGCGCGCCGGACGAAGCGCTCGTCGACCGCGATGCCGTGAGAGGTCAGAGCATGTCGCAGCGAGGTCTCGCGCGCACGCGCCGTGCTCGTGGCGACTGGTCCCAGGATCGCGCCGGCTCGGCGGTGCCCCAGTGCGGCGGCGCGCTGCGCGGCGGTGTCGTACGCGGCATCCGGTGTGACGACCACGGCATCGGCCTCGACCGACGAGCTCGTCCGATTGAAGTACACGAAAGGGATGCCGCGATCGCGCAGCCGGATCGGGGTCACCGACTCGACGGGGGGAGTGGCGAGCACGACGCCGTCGACGCCTGCCGAGACGAGGCGTTCGACGATGCCCTCGTCGTCTGAGGACTCGGTCTGCAGCGTCAACTGGTAGCCGAGTGTGGCGAGGCGCCGATGCACGGGGGCGATGATGCGCACGTAGAACTGGTTCTCGAGGTCGGTCACGAGCAGGGCGATGCGTCGTGTGCGCCCCGACGACAGGGTCCGCCCCGCCTCGCTGCGCACGTAGCCCAGCTGGGCGGCCGCTTCGCGCACGACCTGCTTGGTGCGCTCGGAGACGCGCGGGTCATCGCGCAGGGCCCGTGAGACGGTCGGTTGCGAGACTCCCGCCAACCGTGCAACCTCGTGGCTGGTCACCGGCATCGCTCACGCCCTCCGTTTCGTTCTGTTCGCAACACTAGCCGCGGGCTGCCCGCGGACGCCGGAGGCGCTCATCCCTTCACCGCGCCGTCGCTCAGACCCGAGACCAGATACTTCTGCGCGACGAACGCGATCACCACGACGGGGATCGTCAGCAGGATGGATGCCGCTCCCGCCTGCTGCAACATCGGAAGGTTTTGGCCCAGTTGCGTGGCGATGAAGACCGGCACGGTCTTCGACGAGGTGTCGGTGAGCACCACGGCCGTCAGGTACTCCTGGAAGGCGAACAGGAAAACGAAGATCGCGGCGGTCAGGATGCCGGGGCCCATGAGGGGGATCATGATGCGCCGCAGCACGGCGAAGCGTCCGCAGCCGTCGAGCATGGCGGCCTCATCGAGCTCGCGCGGCACCTCGGCGAAGAAGTTGCGCAGCAACCAGATCGTGAAGGGCTGGTTGATCGCCACGAGCGCGATGGCGAGGGCGAACGTCGTGTCGTAGATGCCGAGCGCGCGACTGATGTCGTACATCGGCAGAACGACGGCGAAGCGGGGAAGTGCCCGGAATACCAGCGCCAGCACGAGCAACCACGCCGATATCCAGCTCGGGAACCGGGAGAGCGCGTATGCCGCCGGCAGACCGATCGCGAGGGCGACGATCGTCGCGATCGCCGCCACCGCGACGGTGTTGACCAGGTAGTCGGCGAAGTAGGTCGTCTCCCAGAGATTGACGAAGGCGTCGAACGTGGGCTGATACCCCCAGATGACGGGAGGGTTCAAGAAGGCGATGTTCGTCGGCTTCGTCACGGAAAGGGCCATCCAGATGAATGGCACGACCATGACGATGCACAGCACCGCGAGCAGGATGCCGCTCGTCAGCCGAGATCGTGCGGCCGGTCGACGCCGCGTCGCGCGCGCCGGTGCGCCGGCGGGCGCGATCGGGTCGGCGGTGTGCGTTCGAGTCGAACTCATGACAGGGCCTTCGCTTCCCGGAAGACGGTGCGGATGAAGGGGATCAGCATCACGAGGATGATGCCGATGGTGATGACGTTCACGGCGCTGCCGAGCCCGAGCTGCTGTGCACCGTTGGCGAAAGCGATCGAGTAGACGTACATCATGATCGACTCGTTGCCGATGGTGGCGGCCTGCGGCGACAGCGGGATGAGGCTGTCGAAGGTGCGCAGGACGTCCATGATCGTGATCAGCGCGACGAATCCCAGGGTGGAGCGGATGGTCGGGATGATCACGTGCAGGTGCATCTGCCACGCGTTGGCCCCGTCGATCGTGCCCGCCTCGATGATCTCGGCCGGCACGCCCTGCAGGCCCGCCATGATGACCAGCACGGCGAACGGGAGCAGGAACCAGACCGTGTTGGCGATGATGATGGCCGCGTTCGGCAGCTGGTCGGTGAACCAGAGCACCGGGGTGCCCCCGAGCATCTGGATGACCCGGTTGACCAGGCCGCCGAAGCTGTCGTCGAACAGCCACGAGAACGCGACGGCTCCGACGAGGTTCGGCAGCACGTAGGAGATCAGCAGGATGCCGAGCACGAGCGGACGCGACACGCCGAGGCGATCGGTCGCCGAGGCCACGGTGTAGCCCAGCGCGACGAGGATGACGGTGCTGATGACGGTGAGCGTGACGGTGAACATCACCGCTCGTCCGAACCGCTCGTCGGTGAGAGCGCGCACGAAGTTGTCGATCCCGACGAACGTCCCCGGATTTCCGTAGGACACGTTTTGCAGACTCCACTCGATGGTGCGGAGCAGCGGCAGGATGAGCAGCGCTCCCATGATGAGCACACTGGGGAGCACGAGAGCCCAGAATTCTCGTTTGCGCACAGTTCTCTTTCGTTCGAATGGCCGAGGTCGGGCCCGTGACGGCCGGTCTGCGCGAGGAGACCGACCGTCACGGGCGAGGCGGGATCAGCCGACGATCTGCTCTCCGAGGCTCTGCATCTGTGCGAGTCCGTCGCTGACCGACAGCTCGCCGTTGATCACCTTGGCGAGCACCGGGGTGATCGCGTTGCTGATGTCGGCGAGGTGCGGTGAGACGACGGTGGGCATCGCCGAGGCGATCGACTCGTTGGCGGCCTTGCCGTATGGGGTGTTGCTTTCGGTGACGAGTCCTTCTCGGGCCGGGTACGCCGCCGGGACCGACGCCTTGGACGCGTCCTCGCTGACCGATGCGGCCATGAGGGTGAACAGCAGATCGTGATCGATCGAGGTGTTGAACGGGATCGACCACCCGTCGATGCTCAGTCGGTCGTACGCGTACGGGGCGTCGGCCGAGACCTTCGGTGGGGCGGCGAAGGCGAAGGAATCCGACAGGGACGTGTTCTCGGGCTTGGTGAGGTCGGTCATGCGCCCCGAGAACATGATCGCCATTGCGGCGGTGCCGTTGTAGAGCTGCTGTTGAACTTTGGGCTGATCGAACGTGGTGACCTGCGGGTCCATGTACGGCTTGAGAGCGAGCATGGCATTGAGAGCCTTCTCGCCGGCGTCGGACTCGATCGTCACCGCGCCCGAGTCGTCGACGAAGTCTGCGTCGAGGGAGTTCATGGCCGCCTGGAAGCCGGTCGTGATGTCTGCTGTCGCCAGCCAGGGCAGTGCGATGGGGTACTGCATCAACCCGGCTGCCTTGATCTTCTCGGCCGCTGCGGCCATCTCGTCGAACGTGGTCGGCACGGCCAGGCCGAGCTCGCTGAAGACGTCGGAGCGGTAGGCCATGACGAACATCTGCGCCTGCATCGGGAGGGCGTAGAGCTTGCCGTCGTACGACATGCCCTGGAGCATCGACGGGCTGAGGTCGCCGAGCTTGTATTGGTCCTTGTACTTGGCGTACAGGTCGTCGAGCGGCTGGAGCTTCTCCGTCGAGGCGAGGGTCGGGATGACGTAGCTGTACGTCTCGACGATGTCGTACGTGCCGGTCGGCGCCGACAGCGTGGCCGTCGTCTTGGTGACCTGGCCGCCGAAATCGATCGGGTCGTGCTTGACGGTCACGCCGTCGTGCGAGCAGCTCGTGGCCATCGTGTCGGTGTAGGGGTCGATGGCGGAGGAGTTGTACGCAAGCACGTTCACGGTGAGCGGCTCGGAGGGCGCGGTCACGTCGCAGGCGACGGAGGTGGAGTTGGCGTTGCCGGTGCGACTTCCGGCACCGCAACCGGTGAGGGCGAGGGCGGTGACGCCTACGACCGCGACGAGGGCGGTAAGGCGGGTGCGAGTGTTGGGCATGCAGCGAGTATACGTATGCACGCTCGCCGCACAACGAGGAATACGCGTTCTGACGTGTAAAATCTACCGTCATTTGCGTTTACTCGCCAGTAACATGCATACGTATAGCATTTCGTGATCGTCTCCCGCCGGCACGTTCGGCACGTTCAAAGCAGCCCTCGTGAACTCTTCTCCTCGCCCGCGCACCTCTGTCCCTCGTGAGCTTCTCGTCTTCACCGGTGTCGCTGCGTTCTTCGCGGCGACCGTCTACTTCCCTCAGACCCTGGCGCCGGCGATGGCGGCGTCATTCGAAATCGACGCCGCCGGGCAGAGCGCCGTGACCGGCGCGGTGCAGTTGTCGTACGGGGCAGCGATGCTCGTGATCGTGCCGCGGGCCGATCGCGCGAACCCCCGAACCCTTCTCGCCCTGTTGCTCGCGGCGAGCGCCGTCGCGGCCCTCGCGTTCGCCGCTGCGCCGTCTGCCCCCTTCGCGGCGGGGATCGGCATCGTGCTCGGTCTCAGCGCGGGTGGCGCGCAGGTCTGCGTGGTCTACGCCTCGAGTGTGGCTCTCGCGCCCCGCGGCGTCGATCGCCGAGCGCGAGACGGGATGCCGTGGGCGATCAGCGGCATCCTGCTCGGTGTGATCGTGTCGCGTCCCGTGGCGACCACGTTGGCGGCGTGGGCGGATTGGCGCTCGGCCTTCGTGGTGCTGGGGCTCGTCAGCGCGGTGCTCGCGGTGTTCGTCGAGTGGGCCGTCCCCTCACGTGCCGTGTCTTCACCTGCCCCGCACCCTCGCCTCGAACCGGCGGCAGAGGGCGTGGTCAGAAGCGCGCTGCACGCGCTCGGCTCGCGGCACATCTGGGCGTGGGCGCTGCCGCAGTCTTCGCTCTTCGCGGTGCAGTGCGCCTTCTGGGCCATCGCCCCGTTCCTGCTCACCGCGCGGTTGGGAGAAGTGGATGCCGCGTTCTCCCTGTCCGTCATCAGCGTGGCCGCCGTGAGCGGCGTGGTCGTGAGCTTCTTGCTCGGCCGGGTCGGTCGGGTGCGCCACCCGCGCGGAACGCACGCTCTCGTGTTCGCGACAGGGGCGCTCGGAGCACTCGGTCTGGTTCCGGCGGATATGGCTGCCGGGGTCGTGGTGGTCGTGCTGCTGTTTCTCGCGGCGATCGTGCTGGACGGGTCGGTCGCAGCCGGGCAGACGGTCGCTCAGCGCGAGGCGATGCGTCTCGGCCCGACCGCGAGCGCCCGGGCGAACGGTGCGTACATGGCGATCGTGTACGCGGGGGGCGCGCTCGGAAGCGCGGTAGGAGGCCTGCTCTTCCAGTGGTTCATCTCGTGACCCCGCGCCGACGCGCCGGCTGACGGCGGTCGTCGGCCCGCGATCAGAGGGCCGAGCGGGTGTGGATGTCGCTCTCGCCCGAGACGCCGTTGAGCTCGAGGTACACGCGTCCCTCGGTGCGGGTGAGGGTCGCGGTGCTGCGCCGTTCGATCGCGCCGCTCATCCGCTCGACGAAGCCTGCATCGAAACTGTGCAGCAGCACCTCGTCGCCGCGGTGGATGCGCTTGCCCGCCCAGGCCGCGGCGACCTTGTCGGGATCGCGGTGGGTGTACACGACGGTCCGCGCAGCCTTCATGCTGCCGGTGTGCAGGCGCGCGGCATCCGGAGCGCCGACTTCGATCCACGCAACGATCGAACCGGTGAGATCGTGCACGAGCACGGCGGGCTCGTCGGTCGCGGCGACGCCCTCGCTGAAGGCGATGCCCTCCTCGTACTCGAGGCAGTAGGCGAGCACGCGCGTGAGCATGTATAGGGCCGTCTCGGAGGGATGCCGCGCCACACGGATCGACAGTTCGTCGTACACGCCGCGATCCACGTCGGAGAGCTGCACGGTGAACGTGTGAATGGTTGCGCCGATAGCCACGAGGGTCGAGCCTACGTGACCGTGTGGCCGCCGAGCGCCCGGGTATCTCGGCTAGCGTCGAGGGATGCCGGACCCCCGCGCCCTCCGTATCGATGTCGGTCCCTTCCACCTCGCGCCGACGCCCGACGCCGGCACCTGGACCGCCTCGGCGGGCGATGACGCCGAGGCGCTGGCATCCGGGGTCACCGCGGGATGGCCGGAATGGGTCGCGCTCGCGCAGCGCGTGCTGCAGGCCGACGCGTGGTGGCGCGAGAACGAGGCGCGCGGCGACGCGTGGGACGAGGGGTTCGCGTCGGCGCGGGATGCCACGGCGGTGAACCCGTACCGGTGAGGCTCGGGCGTCTTATCGGGGCGCGTCGACGAGCACGAGGCTCTGCCGGGTGTCTGCGAGCTTGACCCACCCGTCACCGAAGAGGTACGTGATGCCATAGCCGTCGGCATCCTTCCCGATCGCCCACTCCGGGTTCTCGGTGACGTACGTGCCGGCGGTGCCGCTCTCTCGACGCCAGCCGGCGGCGACGAGTTCCTTCTCGGCTTTCGCCGCGTCGGCGTCGTCGATCTCCGCCCAGCCGAACATCTGCACGCGGTCGGTGGTGATCTTCTGGTCGCCCCACTTGCATTGGATGCCATTCTCGAGCTGGATGGCGCCGATGCGGAACGGTTCGGACTGCGAACTCCACCCGAGACTCTTGAAGTCGTCGGCGGTGGTCTTCGGGATGATGTTCTCGCAGGTGGGCTCTTCGTCGTCGACGTCGGCAGAGGGCGAGACATCGGGTGTGGACGCCGCGGGGGCTTCGACGGCCGGTGCGCTGCTCTGAGCGATCGGGGGAGCGGCAGGAGACGAGCAGCCGGCCAGCGTCGCGAGGGCGATCGCCCCGAAGACGAGGGTGAGCGGCGCGCGCCTCACCGGGCATCCTCGTGCAGCAACGTCAGGAACGCCTCGTGCAGCACACCGTTCGTGGCGAGCGACGACTCCGCGTCGAGGCGATCGGAGCCGTCGAACGCGGTGAACCGTCCGCCGGCTTCGCGCACGATGGGGGCGATCGCGGCGATGTCGTACTCCTTCACGCCGAATTCGGCGACGAGTTCGAGGCGTCCCTCGGCGAGCCACATGTACGGCAGGGCGTCGCCGTATGCGCGGTCGCGCCAGACCGCGCGAGCGAGCTTCTCGAGCGTCGGCACGAGGTCGACGTCATCCCACTGCTCGATGCTCTGGAAACTGATACTGGATGCCGAGATCTCCTCGACCCCGGAAACGTGGATGCGTCGCGTGTCGCCGGTGGCGGTGGTGGTCCACGCGCCGTGGCCCGTTGCGGCCCACCAGCGGCGTCCGATCGCCGGCTGGCTGACGACACCGACCTCAGGCACCCCGTCGACGGTGAGCGCGATCAGCGTCGCCCAGACGGGGATGCCGCGCATGTAGTTGTGCGTGCCGTCGATGGGATCGATGACCCAGCGGCGCGCGGTGTCGCCCGAGGTGCCGTACTCCTCGCCCAGGATCGCGTCGTCGGGACGTTCGGCATCGAGGATGCCGCGGATCGCCCGCTCTGTGGCGAGGTCGGCCTCGGTGACATGCGTGCGATCGGGCTTCGTGTCGACGCGCAGGTTGGCGGCGTCGAAGCGCTGCATGGCCACGGCGTCGGCCGCGTCGGCCAGACGAAGGGCCAGGACGAGGTCGTCGGTGAGGGTCGCGGCGGTCGCGGCGGGCTCTTCTGTGCGGGACACGGGTACAGGATAACCGGCGACCCTGAGCCGATTTGGTGCGGCAGCGTCACCCCTGGTAACGTAATCCCTCGGTTCGGAACGCGAGTTTCGTTCCACGGAACGCACCTCTAGCTCAATCGGCAGAGCAACTGACTCTTAATCAGTGGGTTCTGGGTTCGAGTCCCAGGGGGTGCACCGACGCCACAGAGGCCCTGACGGAGATTTCCCTCCGCCAGGGCCTCTGTGTTTCGCACGTGTCCCGCCGAGACGCGGGCGAGGGCCTCACGGCACCTGTACCAGCGGCGGGTGGGGCGAACGCCGACGCGGCGAGGCCCCGGAGGGCCCCGCCGCGTTACGGCGTTGATCTCAGGTCGCGTCGCCCACCAGCACCGCGGCGCCCTCGTCCGCGGCATCCGGGTGCGCGCTGTCGACGTGCGCGAGGGTGCGACGCCCGAGCACGATGCAGGCGGCGGCGATGAGAACCGACACGCCGGCCACGACGTAGGGCACGCCCGCGCCGGCGGCATGCCAGAGGAACGCGGCGAGCGGCGGGGCCACCGCTCCGCCGAGGAAGCGCACCGCCGAGTAGGCCGACGAGGCGACCGAGCGAGGCAGGTCGGTGGCTTCCATGACGGCTTCGGTCAGGGCGGTGTTGACGACGCCGAGCACGAGTCCGCCGACGACGATGCACGCCACCAGCGCGGCGGGGGAGTTCACCGCGAGCGCCGCGACGAGCAGGTCGATCGCGAGTAGCGGCAGGGCGAGCAGCAGGACCGAGGTGAGCCGCATGCGGCGCAGAAGGATCGGAGCGACCCACACGCTGGTGATGGCCAGACCCACGCCCCAGCCGAAGAACGTCAGGCCGATGCCCATCGCGCCGAAGCCGAGCGGGAAGGGTGAGAAGGCCAGCAGGGTGAAGAAGCCGATGTTGTAGAACAGGGCGGTCGCGGCGAGGACCGCCAACGCGGGGTTCCCCAGAGCCCGGAAGGGGGCGCTGAACGGGATGGGGGTACGCGCCGGCGACGGTCCGCGTAGCAGCACGAGCACGGCCACGAATGCGATCGCCATGAGCACCACCACGCCGAAGAACGGTCCGCGCCAGCTGGCCTCGCCCAGGATGCCGCCGAGCAGCGGTCCCACGGCGATGCCGAGGCCCAGTGCGGCCTCGTACAGGATGATGGCGGCCGAGCTGCCCCCCGAGGCGGCCCCGACGATCGTGGCCAGCGCAGTGGAGATGAACAGCGCGTTGCCCAGGCCCCAGCCGGCGCGGAAGCCGATGACCGCGTCGACGCTGCCGCTGAGGGCGCACAGCAGCGAGAACACGACGATCAGGCCCAGCCCGACCAGGAGCGTCGCCTTGGCGCCGATGCGGCTGGAGATCCAGCTGGTGACGAGCATCGCGAGTCCGGTGACGACGAGGTAGCTGGTGAAGAGCAACTCGGTCTCGACCGGGGTGGCTTTCAGCGAGTTGGCGATCGCGGGGAGGATGGGGTCGACCAGGCCGATACCCATGAAGGCGACGACGCACGCGAACGCCACCGCCCACACCTGGGCGGGTTGTTTCCAGACGCTGGGGGTGGTGCTGCTCATCGGGAGGCTCCGATCTTCTCGGGGGCGGACGGGGAGTGCAGGCCGACCCGGGCCGACAGGGCGCCGGCGGCGATGCGCACGGCCTCCCACTCGGCATCCGACAGGTCGGCCACGTGCGGGGCGAGTGCGGCGCGCAGCGACTGGAACCAGTGATCGAGGGCGTGCAGTCCCGCGTCGGTGGCGACGATGACGCTCACGCGCGAGTCGTGGGGGTCACGGTGTCGCTCGACGAGTCCCGCGGCGTCCATTTGGTGCACCAGGCGCGTCATGCCCGGCTGCGTGACGCGGCTGAGCGTGGCGAGCTCGCCCAGGCGCTGGGGGCCGTGGTCGCGCAGCAGCGTCAGGGTGCGCCACTGCGCGGAGGGGGCGTCGTTCTGGGTGTCGATCGCCGCGATGCGGGTGAGCGCGTGCACCGCGAGGAGGAGTCTCTGCAGATCGTCGTCGCGGCTCATGCGGAAAGCATACCGTAGGTATATACCTACAGCATCAATGGGGATTCGCACAGACGGATGCCACGGCACCGAGGCCGTGGCATCCGGAAGCGGGGTTCAGCGCGCGAGGCGCTTCTTGAACAGTTTCTGCTGCTTCTTGGCGACGGGGGAGTCGCCGGCGATGACCTTGCCGCGCCGGGCGCGACGGGTGTCGACGACGGAGCCGATCGCGAGCGCCAGGGTGATGCCCCAGCTGAGCCACGCCAGCGCGGTGCGCCACGTGAAGGGCTCGTCGTTGCGCAGAGCCCGTAGGAGCGTGATGCCGCCGGTGATGGCGCTGAGAAGACCCGTTCCGAAGATGTACTGGCGCATGCGCCCAACCTACCGAGCCCCGCACCGCGCCGTCGCGCCTTGACAGCGGACGGCGTTTACCGCATCTCGTCCCTCCCCGTGCGCCGGTGCACGCCGCTGTTAGCCTGGGAGAGATCCCCGAGGAGGACCTGTGACCCAGGCCGATTTCGTCGTCGTCGCCAATCGTCTACCCGTCGACCGCACGCCCGATGGCGAGGGGTGGCGCCGCTCGCCCGGTGGTCTCGTCACCGCGCTGGAGCCCGTCATGCGCCGCGCCGAGGGTGCATGGGTCGGATGGGCGGGGCAAGCCGACGTGACTCTCGATCCGTTCGACTTCGAGGGCACGCACCTCGTTCCCGTGACGCTGTCGGTCGCCGATGTCGCCCACTACTACGAGGGCTTCTCGAACGACACCATCTGGCCCCTCTACCACGACGTCATCGCGGCGCCCACGTACAAGCGCGCGTGGTGGGACGCCTACGTGCGCGTCAACCAGCGCTTCGCCGAGGCCGCCGCCGCCGTCGCGGCCGACCGGGGCATCGTGTGGGTGCAGGACTACCAGCTGCAGCTGGTGCCGAGAATGCTGCGGGAGCTGCGTCCCGACCTCACGATCGGCTACTTCCACCACATCCCGTTCCCCGCCTACGGGCTCTACGCGCAGCTGCCCTGGCGCAAGCAGGTGCTCGAGGGACTGCTCGGCGCCGACGTGATCGGGTTCCAGCGCGTGGCCGATGCCGGCAACTTCGCCCGCGCCGTGCGGCGTCAGCTGCGTTACGAGACCAAGGCCAGCGGCATCCTCGTCCCCGAGGCCGGGGGTACGCGTATCGCCCTGGCCAAGGCCTTCCCGATCTCGATCGACGTCGACTCCTACATCGAGCTCGCCCAGAGGCCCGATATCCAGCAGCGTGCGAAAGAGATCCGCGAGGGTCTGGGCAATCCGCGCAAGATCCTGCTCGGCGTCGACCGCCTCGACTACACCAAGGGCATCCGCCATCGTCTCAAGGCATGGGGCGAGCTGCTCGAAGACGGCCGCGCCACGGTCGAAGACGCGACCCTCGTTCAGGTCGCGAGCCCGAGCCGCGAGCGGGTCGACGCGTACGTGCAGCTGCGCGACGAGATCGAGATGACGGTCGGGCGCATCAACGGCGACTACGACACGACCACCCACACGGCGATTCGCTACCTGCACCAGTCGTACCCGCGCGAAGAGATGGTGGCGCTGTTCCTGGCGGCCGACGTCATGCTCGTCACGGCGTTGCGCGACGGCATGAACCTCGTGGCCAAGGAATACGTCGCCAGCCGCACCGACAACCGCGGCGTGCTCCTGCTCAGTGAGTTCGCGGGCGCCGCCGACGAGATGGGCAGTGCGCTGCTGATCAATCCGCACGACATCGACGGGTTGAAGGATGCCATCGTGCGGGCGATCGATATGCCCGCCGCCGAGCAGGGCCGGCGCATGCGGACGCTGCGCAAGCGTGTGCGCGACCATGACGTCGAGGACTGGTCGCGGGAGTTCCTCGCCGCGCTCTCGACCTTCCACGAGCGGGCTTCGTCGGCCGCCGCCGCGGCCGAGGTCGTTTCACCGTCGACCGACGAGGCGGAGCAGGCGTGACCGCCGCCGACGCGACCGTCGAAGCCGTCGCCACCACCGACCTGCTGCTGGTCGCGCTCGATTTCGACGGGACGCTCGCACCGCTCGTCGACGAACCGATGACGGCGCGGATGACGCCCGACGCCCGTGCCGTGGTCGACGAACTCGTCGCGCTGCCCCGCACCGTCGTCGCCCTGGTCTCCGGGCGCTCGCTCGGTCACCTGCGCGAGATCGCGGAGCACCGCGACGACTCACCGATCTGGCTCGCGGGGTCCCACGGTGCGCAGTTCTGGGTCCCCGGCTCGGGGATCGAGGCGGCCAGCGACGACGCCGCCGATCTCGTGCTCCGCGACCGCCTGCACGGCGAAGTCGTGCGAGGGACGACGGGGATGGAGGGCGTCTGGATCGAGCCGAAGGAGTTCGGCCTGGGCGTGCACACACGCACCGCGGATGCCGAGACCACCCGCATCGCCCGCGCGCTCGCCGACGACCTCGTTGCCGCCGAAGCTCCCGCGTGGCGCCGGCGTACCGGACACGACATCCTCGAGTTCTCGTTCCGACACGAGGGCAAGGACTCGGCCGTCGCCCACCTTCGCGAGCGGGTCGGTGCGACGGGCGTGGTCTTCGCCGGCGACGACGTCACCGACGAAGACGCGCTGCGCGCGCTCGAGGCCCAGGATCTCGGCATCCACATCGGCGGGGGCGAGACCGCGGCGACGCTTCGCGTCGACGACATCGACGCGTTCGTCGCGGTGCTGAACGACGTGGTACGCCTGCGTCGAGCACATACCGATTAATCAGGCGTTCACCGCCCGTGGCGCATCGGCGGGTCCCGCACGAGGAATAGACTTCGAGGATGCCCGCACCGCAGAATCCGAACACCGGCGAGTTCGACATCAAGCCCCGCAGTCGCGTCGTCACCGACGGCATCGAAGCCACCACCTCGCGAGGCATGCTTCGTGCCGTCGGCATGGGTGACGAGGACTGGGACAAGCCCCAGATCGGCATCGCGTCGAGCTGGAACGAGATCACCCCCTGCAACCTCAGCCTCGACCGCCTCGCGCAGGGCGCCAAAGAGGGCGTCCACGCCGGCGGCGGCTACCCGCTGCAGTTCGGCACCATCTCCGTCTCCGACGGCATCTCGATGGGGCACGAGGGCATGCACTTCTCGCTCGTGTCGCGCGAGGTCATCGCCGACAGCGTCGAGACCGTCATGATGGCCGAGCGCCTCGACGGCTCCGTGCTGCTCGCGGGCTGCGACAAGTCCATCCCGGGCATGCTCATGGCATCCGCTCGTCTCGACCTCTCCAGCGTCTTCCTCTACGCCGGCTCGATCGCACCGGGCTGGGTCAAGCTCTCGGACGGCACCGAGAAGGACGTCACGATCATCGACTCGTTCGAGGCCGTGGGTGCGTGCCTCGCAGGCAAGATGAGCGAGGCCGACCTCAAGCGCATCGAGTGCGCGATCGCCCCGGGTGAGGGCGCGTGCGGTGGCATGTACACCGCGAACACGATGGCCTCCGTGGCCGAGGCTCTGGGTCTCAGCCTCCCCGGCTCCGCCGCTCCGCCGTCGGCCGACCGCCGCCGCGACTACTTCGCCCACCGCTCGGGCGAGGCCGTCGTCAATCTGCTGCGCCAGGGCATCACCACGCGCGACATCCTCACCAAAGAGGCGTTCGAGAACGCCATCGCCCTCGCCATGGCGCTGGGCGGCTCGACCAACGTCGTGCTGCACCTGCTCGCCATCGCCAACGAGGCCGAGGTCGAGCTGAACCTGCACGACTTCAACCGCATCGGCGACCGTACCCCGCACGTCGCCGACATGAAGCCCTTCGGTCAGTACGTCATGAACGACGTCGACCGCCACGGCGGCATCCCGGTCATCATGAAGGCGATGCTCGACGAGGGTCTGCTGCACGGCGACGCGCTCACCGTCACCGGCAAGACGCTCGCCGAGAACCTCGCCGACCTCGACCCCGACCCGGTCGACGGCAAGGTCATCCACTCGTTCGACGACCCGATCCACGCCACGGGCGGCATCACGATCCTGCACGGGTCGATGGCTCCCGAGGGTGCCGTGGTGAAGTCAGCCGGTTTCGACGGCAACGTCTTCGAGGGCCCCGCGCGGGTGTTCGAGCGCGAGCGCGCGGCCATGGACGCCCTCGAGGCGGGCGAGATCAACGCCGGCGACGTCGTCGTCATCCGCTACGAAGGCCCCAAGGGCGGTCCCGGTATGCGCGAGATGCTCGCGATCACCGCGGCCATCAAGGGCGCGGGTCTCGGAAAAGATGTACTACTCTTGACGGACGGTCGATTCTCAGGCGGCACAACCGGCCTCTGCATCGGCCACATAGCTCCCGAAGCGGTCGACGCAGGTCCGATTGCCTTCGTGCGCGATGGTGATCTGATACGGGTCGATATCGCCGCTCGCACTCTCGACTTGATCGTCGATGAGGCCGAGCTGAGTTCCCGCCGCGAAGGCTGGGAACCGCTTCCCCCGCGCTATACCCGTGGCGTTCTGGCCAAGTACTCCAAGCTCGTGCACTCCGCCGCGGAGGGCGCGGTCACGGGCTGACGGCCGTCCCCCTTTTTTTTCACCTTCTTCCGGTTCTCGAGGTACTCCCATGTCCATCGATTCCCCCGCCGCGGCCGTGCCCCGCCCGCCCGCCCGCACGACCCCCGCGCCCGTGCTGACGGGTGCCCAGGCGGTCGTGCGCTCGCTCGACCTGCTCGGCGTGACCGACGTGTTCGGTCTGCCGGGTGGCGCGATCATGCCCGTCTACGACCCGCTCATGGACGACGAGCACGTCCGCCACATCCTCGTGCGCCACGAGCAGGGTGCCGGCCACGCGGCCGAGGGCTACGCCGCGGCCTCCGGCAAGGTCGGCGTCGCCATCGCGACCTCCGGCCCCGGCGCGACCAACCTCGTCACCGCGATCGCCGACGCCTACATGGACTCGGTGCCGCTGGTGTGCATCACCGGGCAGGTGTTCTCGACCCTCATGGGAACGGACGCCTTCCAGGAGGCCGACATCGTCGGCATCACGATGCCGATCACGAAGCACTCGTTCCTGGTGAAGTCTGCCGAGGACATCCCCGGTGCGATCGCCGCGGCCTTCGAGATCGCCTCGACCGGTCGGCCCGGGCCCGTGCTCGTCGACATCACCAAGGACGCGCAGCAGGCCGAGGCGCCGTTCGTGTGGCCGCCGAAGATCGACCTGCCCGGCTACCGCCCGGTTACGAAGGCGCACGGCAAGCAGATTCAGGCCGCGGCCCAGCTGCTCGCGACCGCGAAGAAGCCCGTGCTGTACGTGGGCGGCGGCGCGATCCGGTCGAACGCGTCAGCCGAGCTGAAGGTGCTCGCCGAGGCCACCGGAGCCCCGGTCGTGACCACGCTCATGGCGCGGGGTGCGTTCCCCGACTCGCACGAGCAGCACCTGGGCATGCCCGGCATGCACGGCACCGTTCCCGCGGTGCTCGCGCTGCAGGAGAGCGACCTCATCGTCTCGCTGGGTGCGCGTTTCGACGACCGCGTGACCGGCAAGGCGGCGCTGTTCGCCCCGCACGCCCAGGTGGTGCACGTCGACATCGACCCCGCCGAGATCTCGAAGATCCGCACCGCCGACGTGCCGATCGTGGGAGACCTGCGCGAAGTGCTCGTCGACCTGGATGCCGCTTTCCGCGCCGCCGACGCCGAACACCCGCACGACTACACCGAGTGGTGGACGTACCTGAACGGTCTCCGCGAGGAGTTCCCGCTCGGCTACACGCCGACCACCGACGGCCTGCTCTCGCCGCAGCACGTGATCCAGCGCATCGGTGAGCTGACCGGCCCCGAGGGTGTCTACGCCTCCGGCGTCGGACAGCACCAGATGTGGGCCGCGCAGTTCATCAAGTACGAGCGTCCTAACGCGTGGCTGAACTCCGGCGGCGCCGGCACCATGGGCTACGCCGTTCCCGCGGCGATGGGTGCGAAGGTCGCCCAGCCCGATCGCGCCGTCTGGGCGATCGACGGCGACGGCTGCTTCCAGATGACCAACCAGGAGCTCGCGACCTGTGTCATCAACGACATCCCGATCAAGGTCGCGATCATCAACAACTCCTCGCTCGGCATGGTGCGCCAGTGGCAGACGCTGTTCTTCGACGGACGCCACTCCAACACCGACCTGAACACGGGTCACGGCACGCGTCGCATCCCCGACTTCGTCAAGCTCGCCGAGGCCTACGGATGCCTCGCGATCCGGGTCGAGAAGGAAGACGAGATCGATGCCGCCATCCAGCTCGCGCTCGACACGAACGACCGCCCCGTGGTGATCGACTTCGTCGTGAGCGCCGACGCGATGGTGTGGCCGATGGTGCCCCAGGGCGTCAGCAACAGCTACGTCCAGTACGCGCGCGATCACTCGCCCACCTTCAACGAGCAGGAGGACTGAGATGTCTCGTCATGTGCTGAGCCTCCTCGTCGAGGACAAGCCGGGCCTGCTGACGCGCGTCGCGGGGCTCTTCGCCCGTCGTGGCTTCAACATCGAGTCGCTCGCCGTGGGCGTCACCGAGGTGCCGGGTCTCTCGCGCATCACGGTGGTCGTCGACGTCGAGGGCCTTCCGCTGGAGCAGGTCACGAAGCAGCTCAACAAGCTCATCAACGTCATCAAGATCGTCGAGCTCGACCCCGCGGCGTCCGTGCAGCGCGAGCACGTCCTGGTCAAGGTGCGCGCCGACAACGCCACGCGCTCGAACGTGGTCGAGGTCGTGAACCTGTTCCGTGCCTCGGTGGTCGACTACGCCCCCGACGCCATGGTCATCGAGATCACCGGCGACTCCGGCAAGGTGGGCGCCTTCCTCAAGGCGATCGAGCCGTTCGGCGTGAAGGAGCTCGCGCAGTCGGGCCTGCTCGCCGTCGGCCGCGGCGGCAAGAGCATCACCGAGCGCGTCCTGCGCAACTGACCCTTCCCCGTCCCGTGCGGTCGAGTGTCCAAGACACGCCGCACGGCTCCCGCGCCGGACGGCGTGTCTTGGACACTCAACTTCATAACCGACCACTCACAAGGAGAAACATCCCCATGGCAGAGATCTTCTACGACGACGACGCCGACCTCTCGATCATCCAGGGCAAGAAGGTCGCGATCGTCGGCTACGGCTCGCAGGGTCACGCGCACGCGCAGAACCTCCGCGACTCGGGTGTCGAGGTCGTCATCGCGCTCAAGGACGGCTCGAAGTCCGCCGCCAAGGCGCAGGAAGACGGCTTCGAGGTCAAGAGCGTCGCCGACGCCGCCGAGTGGGCCGATCTCATCATGATCCTGGCGCCGGACCAGCACCAGCGCTCGATCTACGCCGACTCCATCAAAGACAAGCTGACCGAGGGCAAGACGCTCGCCTTCGCGCACGGCTTCAACATCCGCTTCGGCTACATCGACGCCCCCGAGGGTGTCGACGTCATCCTCGTCGCGCCGAAGGCCCCGGGTCACACCGTGCGTCGCGAGTACGTCGCCGGTCGCGGCATCCCCGACATCATCGCCGTCGAGCGCGACGCCTCGGGCTCGGCCTGGGACACCGCCCTGTCGTATGCGAAGGCCATCGGCGGCACCCGCGCCGGCGTCATCAAGACGACCTTCACCGAAGAGACCGAGACCGACCTGTTCGGCGAACAGGCCGTGCTCTGCGGTGGCATGAGCCACCTCGTGCAGTACGGCTTCGAGACCCTCGTAGAGGCCGGCTACCAGCCGCAGATCGCCTACTTCGAGGTGCTGCACGAGCTCAAGCTCATCGTCGACCTCATGTGGGAGGGCGGCATCGCCAAGCAGCGCTGGTCGATCTCGGACACCGCCGAGTACGGCGACTACGTCTCGGGCCCCCGCGTCATCTCGCCCGAGGTCAAGACGAGCATGCAGGCCGTCCTCGCCGACATCCAGTCGGGCGCGTTCGCGAAGCGCTTCATCGACGACCAGGACAACGGCGCCACCGAGTTCCTCGAGCTTCGCGAGAAGGAGCAGGGTCACCCCATCGAGGCCACCGGCAAGGAGCTGCGCGGCCTGTTCGCGTGGAAGCAGCAGGACAGCGACTACACGGAGGGCAGCGCTGCGCGCTGACCTCCGCCGGAGGCTACGTCGTCCATAGCGATCGCCCAGGCGATCGCGGTGGGCTCGGCCGCGCGCTGAGTTCTGCTCCGCGAACGCCCCGGGACCTCGCGGTTCCGGGGCGTTCGTCGTGTCGCGTCGTCGGTGGCGGGGATGCCGCGGACGAGCCGGATCGGCGGGGCACGCGGCGCCTGCGGTCGTGCCCCGCTACCGTGGAGCGCGTGAGCACACCGCGCGATGACGACGCCCTCTCGTGGGGCGGTGACGACGACCCTACGCTCGACGTGGGGGACAAGCGCAGCCCGGAGCATCCACGGGCCGAAGACCCCGAGCCGCTCGCCCCCGAGCGAACCGCGCGCCGATCCCCGAGCGCACCGACACCCGACGCCGGCACGGAAACGGTGGCCGAGTCACCGGCATCCGTGTCGTCGCCCGACGACGACGCCCCCGCCTCCAGACCCCTCGGCAACGCCGGTCTCATCGGCATCGGCATGGTCGCGGCGACCTTCCTGCTCTTCGCGCTGGGCTGGCTGCTGGCCGGACGCCAGCTGCAGAGCCTCGGCATTCCGATCCCCGATGTCACCGTCGTCGCGATGACGATCGGCGCCACGGCGGCTCCGCTCGTGTGGTTCGTGACCGTGCTCGTCTTCACCCGAGGATGGCGCGCCTGGCAGCGCTTCCTGCTGCTCATCCTCGGAATCGTGCTGCTCGTGCCCTGGCCACTGTTGTCGATGGGAGACCTCGCGTGAGCACCGCCACTCGTTCGCGTCACCTGCCCACCTGGCTCGTCGTCACCATCGCGGGCCTCTTCGGCCTGTTCTACGCCTACGTCGTGTGGAGCTCCGTCGCGCTGCTGATCCTTCAGGTCAACGGCCCGCTCGGGCTCAACGGACTGGGATGGTTCGTGTACATCCTGCCCATCGTGTTCCCGCTCGCCGCTTTCGGGGTGTCGTTCGCCATCGGTCAACGCCGGAAAGCGGGGGAGTTCGCCCTCGTGCTGCTGGCCGGACTGACACTGTCGGCTGCGTTCTGGCTCGCGATCGTCGGTTACGGCACGACGTCGTACGGTCTCTACGGGGGCTGACGCGGCCGCGTGGCGTCCGCCGGCCGGAGCGAGAGCGCCACACGGTCGGGTGTTCGCTCGCGTGAGCGCTAGGCTGGCAGACGGCCCGCACGGGTCGCGCGCCCGGTTCGCGCCGGCGGTGTGCGACGGTGCGCGCCGGTCCCCAGCACCGTTTCGAAGGACGCATCCGTGACGAAGCCCGTCGTGCTCATCGCCGAAGAACTCTCCCCCGCCACGATCGACGCGCTCGGCCCCGACTTCGACGTGCGAGGCGTCGACGGGACCGACCGCCCCGCACTGCTCTCGGCCCTGGCCGATGCGCATGCGGTGCTCGTGCGCTCGGCCACCCAGATCGACGCCGAGGCCCTGGCCGCGGCGCCGTCGCTGAAGGTCGTCGCCCGCGCCGGCGTCGGCCTCGACAACGTCGACATCAAGGCGGCGACCACCGCCGGCGTCATGGTCGTGAACGCGCCGACGTCGAACATCATCTCGGCAGCCGAACTGACCGTCGGTCACGTGCTGAGCCTCGCCCGCCACATCCCGGCCGCCCACGCGTCGCTGGCGCAGGGCCTGTGGAAGCGCAGCTCGTTCACCGGCACCGAGCTGTTCGAGAAGACCATCGGCATCATCGGCCTGGGCCGTATCGGTGCGCTGATCGCCGCGCGCCTGCAGGCCTTCGGCATGTCGGTCATCGCGTACGACCCCTACGTCACCGCCGCCCGCGCCCAGCAGCTCGGTGCCCAGCTCGTCTCCCTCGACGAGCTGCTCGAGCAGAGCGACTTCGTCACCATCCACATGCCGAAGACCCCCGAGACCACGGGCATGATCGGCGCCGAGCAGCTGCGCCGCATGAAGAAGACCGCCTACGTCATCAACGTCGCCCGCGGTGGCCTCATCGACGAAGAAGCGCTGTTCGATGCCCTCACCGCGGGCGAGATCGCCGGTGCGGGTCTCGACGTGTTCTCGAGCGAGCCCCCCGCCGAGGGCGGCCCCGCGCGCAAGCTGCTCGACCTGCCGAACGTCGTCGTCACCCCGCACCTGGGTGCCAGCACCGAAGAGGCGCAAGAGAAGGCGGGCGTCTCGGTCGCCCGCTCGGTCAAGCTGGCCCTCGAGGGCGACCTGGTCCCGGATGCCGTGAACGTGGCCGGCGGTGCGATCGACCCGTTCGTGCGCCCGGGCATCGCCCTCGTCGAGATGCTGGGTCAGTTCTTCAGCGGCCTGGCCGACTCGGCGCTCACCAGCCTCGACATCGAGGTGCGCGGTGAACTCGCCGCCTACGACGTCAGCGTCTACCGCCTCGCGGCGCTGAAGGGCTACTTCAGCCGCATCGTCAGCGAGAGCGTGTCCTACGTCAACGCGCCGCTGTTCGCGGAGCAGCGCGGCGTCGAGGCACGCCTGGTCGTCGAGGCCGAGAGCCCGCTGTATCGAAACATCACGATCCTGCGCGGCACCCTGGCCGATGGCTCCAGCCTCACGGTCGCGGGCACGCTCGCCGGCACGCGTATGGTGCCCAAGGTCGTCGCGATCAACGGCTACGACATCGAAGTGCCCATCGAGAAGCACCACCTCGTCATGCGCTACGCCGACCGCCCCGGCATCGTCGCCATCTACGGTCAGAAGCTGGGGGAGGCGGGCATCAACATCGCCGGTCTCCAGGTGGCGGCTCCGGATGCCACGGGCCGGGCGCTCTCGGTGCTCACCGTCGATTCGCCCGTGCCCGACGAGATCCTCGGCGCGATGCGCGAGGCCGTCGGTGCCGACCTGTTCCGGCAGATCGACATCGTCGAGGGCTGATCGGGGTCGTCCTGGGGGAGGGGGTCGCTGCGGCGGCCCCCTTCGTCGTTTGCAGGGTGGACGCGCGGTGGGCGTTGCGACGCCAAGCTCCGTGATCTGCACAGAGTCAGCGCGATGCGCAGCGATCTGGCTGAGGATGCGCGAATCGCTGAGCTTGCGTGGCGGCGAGGTCAGGTCGTCGCGGCGACGACGGCGGCGATGAGCCGGTCGAGGTCGGGGCCGTCGAGCTGGGGGCCGGCCACGGCGTTCAGATCGAGCACCGCGTTGAAGTAGAGGCCGTCGCTCACGAGCAGGACCATCTGCAGGGCCGTCTCGTCGCGAGTGTGCGCCCGCAGGCTGTCTTCCCACAGTTCTCGCACGCGACGCAGGGATGCCGAGGCGGCGTCGTTGCCGTTTTGTGCGAGACGCGAGACGGCGAGGATCGTCACGTCGAGCGGTGACCCGGTGTTCTGCGACGAACGCAGATGGGCGGCGACGACTCCCTCGTCGGACTTCTCGATCTCGTCGACGTCTTCTTGCGCGAGACGCTCCAGGCGTTCCACGAGGGCGGCTTCGAGGGCGCTCTTGGAGTTGAAGTGGTACAGCAGTCCACCCTTGGAGACCCCCGCGCTTCGTGCCGTCGCCTCCATGGTCGCTGCGCGCTCCCCGTCGTCGACGAGGATGCGGGTGAAGGCGTCGAGAACGGCGTCGCGGGCGAGGGGAGGGCGGCTCATGGCTCCTCGATCGTAATGGCGGACGCCTATCGCCGCGTGATACTATACCGGCTGGACGGTTTAGAAACGGAACGGAAGAATGCTCACCTCGTCGTTGCCCACGCAAGAGATCGATGCCCCCAAGGCGGGCTGGCGCGGATGGTTCGCGCTCGTCGTGCTGATGCTGCCGGTGTTGCTCGTCTCGGTCGACAACACGGTGCTGAGCTTCGCGCTGCCCGAGATCGCCCTATCGCTGCAGCCGTCGAGCATCGAGCAGTTGTGGATCATCGACGTCTACCCGCTCGTGCTCGCGGGGCTGCTCGTGACCATGGGCACGCTCGGAGACCGCTTCGGGCGTCGGCGCATGCTGCTGATCGGTGCGACGGGTTTCGCCGCCGTGTCGGCTCTCGCCGCCTTCGCGCCGACCGCGGCGCTGCTCATTGCGGGGCGCGCGCTCATGGGCGTCTTCGGGGCCATGCTCATGCCGTCGACGCTGTCTCTTCTGCGCAGCATCTTCCGCGAGCGTGACGAGCGGCGGTTCGCCATCGCCGTCTGGGCGGCGGGCTTCTCCGCCGGTGCTGCCCTGGGACCGATCGTCGGCGGGTTCCTGCTCGAGCACTTCTCGTGGGGGTCGGTGTTCCTCATGGCGGTTCCCGTGCTTGTGCCGCTGCTGATCCTCGCGCCGTTCTTCGTGCCCGAGAGTCGCGACCCCGCACCGGGCCGTTTCGACCCCGTCAGCGTGCTGCTCTCGCTGGCCACGATGGTGCCGATCGTGTACGGCATCAAGAAGCTCGCGGTCGAGGGTCCCGTGTCGCTGGCGCCCGCGCTGTTCGCGGTCGGTGTCGTCTTCGGCTGGCTCTTCGTCCGCCGCCAGCGGCGCCTCGCGGCGCCCATGCTCGATATGAGCCTGTTCCGTCGCGGCACGTTCTCGGGCGCCATCCTGGTGAACCTGCTGAGCATCGTCGGACTCGTCGGTTTCCTCTACTTCGTGGCGCAGCACCTTCAGCTCGTCGTGGGACTCACGCCGATGGTGGCGGGCTTCGCGCTGCTCCCCGGCCTCGCGCTCATGATCGTCGCGGGCCTGGCGATCGTGCCGGTCGCCAAGCGCTTCCCTCCGCGGATGGTGGTCCCGGCAGCGCTCGCGTTCTCCGTCGTCGCGTACGTGATGGTGGCGCTCTCCACGGCTGATCTCGCGCTGCTGATCGTGGCCTTCAGCCTGCTGGGCATCGGTATCGGCGCAGCCGAGACCATCTCGAACGAGCTCATCCTCTCCAGCGCCCCGCCCGCGAAGGCCGGAGCCGCGAGCGCGGTGTCCGAGACCGCGTACGAACTGGGTGCCGTTCTCGGCACCGCGGTTCTGGGCGGCATCCTGGCGGCCTTCTACCGGGCGCAGCTCGTCCTGCCCGCGGGCCTGCCCGACGCCGCTGCCGACGCGGCCCGAGAGACCCTCGCCGGAGCGGTTGCCGTGTCGCACACCCTCGACAACGAGCCGCTCGCGGAGGCCCTGCGCCTCGCCGCGGCGCACGCGTTCGACTCGGGAGTCGTGGTCACGGCGCTCATCGGCGCGGGTCTCATCGTCGTGGCCGGGGTCATCGCTGCCACTACCCTGGGAGGAACCCGCAGCACGTCGACGAAGTGACGTGCCCCGAGCTCTGAGGAGAGCGATGTCGCGTGTCGTGAAGCTGGCCGTCATCCCCGGTGATGGCATCGGTCCCGAGGTCGTCGCCGAGGCCGTCAAGGTCCTCGACGCGGTCACCGCCGATTCCGGGGTCACGTTCGAGAAGACGCCGTTCTCGCTCGGCGCCGGACGCTACCTCGAGACGGGCGACACGCTCACCGACGACGACCTCGCCGCGATCGCCGCGCACGACGCGATCCTGCTCGGCGCGGTCGGAGGCGTTCCCGGCGACCCGCGCCTGAAGGACGCGAACATCGAGCGCGGTCTGCTTCTCAAGCTCCGCTTCGAGCTCGACCACTACGTGAACCTCCGTCCCTCGAAGCTCTACCCGGGGGCGTCCGGCCCCCTCGCCGACCCGGGCGACATCGATTTCGTCGTGGTGCGCGAGGGCACCGAGGGCCCGTACGTCGGCAACGGCGGTGCGATCCGCCGCGGCACGCCGCACGAGGTGGCCAACGAGACGTCGGTGAACACCGCGTACGGCGTCGAGCGCGTCGTGCGCTACGCCTTCGCTCTCGCCGAGCGTCGCCGCCACAAGCTGACGCTGGTGCACAAGACGAATGTGCTCGTGCACGCGGGCGGCATGTGGAAGCGGATCGTGGATGCCGTGGCATCCGAGTTCCCGGGGGTCGACGTAGACTACCTGCACGTCGACGCGGCAACCATCTTCCTGGTCACGAACCCGGGCCGCTTCGACGTGATCGTCACCGACAACCTTTTCGGCGACATCCTGACCGACTTGGCCGGCGCCGTCACCGGAGGCATCGGCCTCGCCGCATCGGGCAACATCAACCCCGACGGCGCGTTCCCCTCGATGTTCGAGCCCGTCCACGGATCGGCGCCCGACATCGCGGGCACCCAGAAGGCCGACCCCACGGCCGCGATCCTCTCCGTCGCCCTCCTGCTCGATCACCTCGGGCTCGTCGACGAAGCCGCCCGCGTCACCCGCGCGGTCGAGGATGACATCGCGAGTCGCGAGGGCGCCCGTACCACCGCCCAGATCGGCGACGCCATCGCCGGGCGCGTCCAGGCGTAACCTGGAGCGACCGGCCCCGCTTCGCCCCCGCGCACGAAGAGTTTTGGATCCCACATGACCACCATCGACACCGATCCCGACACCGGACTCGAGCCCCTCGAGTTCGCCGTCACCCGCAACCTCGCGGCCAAGAGCGCCGCCGAGCGCGACGCGATCCTCGCGAACCCCGGCTTCGGGCAGAGCTTCACCGACCACATGGTCGACATCTGCTGGTCGGTCCGTGGCGGTTGGCACCGCCCGCGCGTCTCGCCCTACGGCCCGATCTCGCTCGACCCCGCCGCCGCCGTCCTGCACTACGGTCAGGAGATCTTCGAGGGCATCAAGGCCTACCGTCATGCTGACGGCTCGGTGCACACCTTCCGCCCCGACCAGAACGGTCGCCGCCTGCAGCGCTCGGCGCGTCGCCTGGCCCTGCCCGAGTTACCGGTGCCGTACTTCCTGCAATCGCTGCGCGAGCTGATCGCCGTCGACGGAGCGTGGGTGCCCTCGGGTGAAGACCAAAGTCTCTACCTGCGTCCGTTCATGTTCGCGAAGGAGGCGTTCCTCGGCGTTCGCCCGGCGCACAAGGTCGCTTATTACCTGATCGCGAGCCCCGCGGGCGCGTACTTCAAGGGCGGCGTGCAGCCGGTCTCGATCTGGCTCAGCGAGGACTACTCGCGCGCCGGCAAGGGCGGCACCGGTGCGGCCAAGACGGGTGGCAATTACGCCGCGAGCCTGTTGCCGCAGTCCGAGGCCTACGAGAACGAGTGCGACCAGGTCGTCTTCCTCGACCAGGACCGCAATGTCGAGGAGCTCGGCGGAATGAACGTCGTGTTCGTCTACAAAGACGGCACGATCGTCACCCCGCAGTCCGACTCGATCCTCGAGGGCATCACGCGCGACTCGCTCCTGCAGCTCGCTCGCGACCGCGGACACCACGTGGTGGGGCGCAACGTCTCGCTTGACGAATGGCGCCAGGGTGTGGCATCCGGAGACATCGTCGAGGTGTTCGCGTGCGGAACGGCTGCCATCGTCACGCCCATCGGCATCTTGAGGGGACGCGATTTCATCGACGAGCAGCCCTCGGGCACTCTCGCGCTGGAGCTTCGTCAGCACCTCACCGACATCCAGTACGGCCGTGCCGAAGACACGCACGGCTGGCTGTATCGCCTCGACGCGTAACGCGCGTCGCATGCGAGGGGCTCCCGGATTCCGGGGGCCCCTTCGCCGTTCGCGGCTCCGGAACGTGTCGCCCGACGGCGCCGGACGCGTCACCGCCGGTTGCGCCGCTGCCGGGTGCGCCGCCGCCGGGTGCGCCGGTGACGGGTGCGCCGGTGACGGGTGCGCCGCCGCCGGGTGCGCCGTCGCCGGACGCGCACGCGACCCGGCCGTCTCGCACATGCCGCCGAGTGACGCATAAACGCGATTCGCACTCATAAACGCGGGCAGCACGCGTTTATGAGCGCGAATCGCGTTTATGCGTGGGCCGAGCGCCGCAGCGCCGAGAGCGGGGGCGCGCGGAGAGCGGGGGCCGAGGGCCGCAGCGCGGAGAGCGTGGGCCGAGCGCCGCAGCGCGGGGCAGAGGGCGGGGCACGGCCGGGCGCTGGAGTAGCCGCCGATAGGCTGGTTCGGTGAAGATCGCTCGATTCAGCCATCAGGATGCCATCCGCTACGGAATCGTCGACGACGGCGAGCTCGTGGTCCTCGCCGCAGACCCGATGTTCGCGGGCTTCGACACGACGGGGGAGCGCGTGCCGCTCGGCGAGGTCACGCTCCTGGCCCCGGTCATCCCGCGGTCCAAGGTCGTGTGTATCGGCAAGAACTACCATGACCACGCCGCCGAGATGGGTGGCGAGGCACCGGCCGAGCCGCTGATGTTCCTCAAGCCCAACACGTCCGTCATCGGCCCCGGCGACGTCGTCGTGCGCCCGACGAGCTTGAGCTCGCACACCGACTACGAGGGGGAGCTCGCGGTCGTGATCGGTCGTGTCGCGAAGAACGTGCCCGCCGAGCGCGCGAGCGACTACATTTTCGGGTACACCGTCGCCAACGACGTCACCGCACGCGATCTGCAGCGCAGCGACGGACAGTGGGCGCGCGCCAAGGGCTTCGACACGTTCTGCCCCGTGGGTCCGGTGATCGAGACCGATCTCGACCTGGATGCGGCCGCCATCACGACGCGCGTCAACGGCGAGGTGCGCCAGCAGGGCCCGGTCTCCGACATGATCCACGGCATCGGTGCGCTCATCGCCTACGCGTCCGCCGTCTTCACGCTGCTGCCCGGCGACCTGCTGCTCACGGGTACGCCCGCGGGCGTCGGCCCGTTCGTGGGCGGCGATGTCGTCGAGGTCGAGATCAGCGGCCTCGGGGTGTTGCGCAACCCCGCGCGCGATGCCTGAGGCGACCGCGCCGCAAGGGGTCGACGTCGTCGACGTGCAGCGCCGCACGGTGCGGGTGCTGGCCGCAGGCCAGGTCCTCAGCGGGGTCGCGTTCGGCTCCACGCTGTCGCTCGGCGCGCTCCTGGCTGCCGATCTGTCGGGGCAGGAGGCCCTGTCGGGGTTCGCGACCGCGGCGGTCACGCTGGGCGCCGCACTGACGGCGATCCCACTGGCGCGGCTCGCTGCTCATCGAGGGCGTCGGCTCGCGCTGACAACGGGCAACGTCGCCGCTCTCACCGGGATCCTCGCAGTGATCACGGCGGCGGCGCTGCGCTCGTTCCCGTTGCTGCTCGCGGGCATCGCGTTGATCGGCGCGGGAAACGCCGCGACCCTGCAATCACGTTTCGCGGCGACCGACCTCGCCACGACCGCCCGTCGCGGGCGCGATCTCGCCACGGTCGTGTGGGCGACGACGGTCGGGGGCGTCGTCGGGCCTCTTCTGCTCGCGCCGGGCGAGCTCGTCGGTGCGAGCATCGGTCTACCTCGATTGACCGGCGCCTACCTGTTCTCGTTCGCCGCGCAGGCGTGCGCCTTCGCGCTGTACGTGCTCGTGCTGCGCCCCGACCCGCTCTTGCTCGCGCAGCGTCTCGATCGCGAGCGTGCACCCTCCGCGCCTGTGGCAGCGCACGTGGACCGACCGAAACTGGCCCGTTTCGCGATGCTCGCCGTCGCCGCGTCGCACGTCACCATGGCGGCGGTCATGGCGATGACCCCGGTTCATCTGTCGCATATCGTCGCACCGGATGCCGTGACGCTGGCGGTCGGAGTGACGATCGCGCTCCACGTGTTCGGCATGTACGGCCTGTCGCCCGTTTTCGGCGTGCTCGCCGACCGTCTCGGCCGCGTGGTCGTCATCGTGCTCGGTCAGGCGCTGCTCGCGGCGGCTCTGGCCGTGGCCGCGCTCCTGCCGGACTCGCAGGCGGGAGTGCTCGTCGCGCTCATCCTTTTGGGGCTGGGGTGGAGTGCGGCGACGGTGGCGGGCTCCGCGCTGCTCACCGAGGCGACGCCCCTCGCGCTGCGCCCGCGTCGACAGGGACGCAGCGACACCCTGATGACGGCGTGCGCCGCGGTCGGTTCCGTTCTGGCCGGTGTCATCCTCGGCGCGGTCGGCTACGGCGGTCTCGCGCTCTGGGCGTTCCTTCCTGTTGCGGCGGTGTGCGCGGGTGCGGTCGCGGTCGGGATGGCAGCGCGACGCGCGTCGTGAGGCGGTCATCGCCCGTGCGATGATGCGACGCCCGGGGCGCTTCGGTGCGCAGGGATGCCGCATGCACGATGCATCGCGGCCCGCGAGCGTCGGCGTCAGATCGCGTACACCAGCGCGTCGAACGGGGCGAGGTCAGCGTGCCCGCGCACGCCCAGGGCGTGGAGGGCCCGATCGACGTCGATCTCGTCGTTGAACACGTGGAACGCCACGCGCGCGCGACCCGCGCGCCCCGACGCCGTGATGCCGTGGGCGGTGAGTTGCGCGAGCGCTTCTCCGGTGGCATCCGGCCACGTGACGATCGCCGACGGTCGGTGGGGCTGGGCAAGACCGAGCCCGTCGCGAAAGCGCGCGGCCAGGCGGGTGACGTGCTCGTAGCTGGCGGTGATGTCGGCGTCGGCGAACAGTGCCAGGGCGGGTGCGGCGCCGACGAAGGCCTGCCACGCGGGCGACACGTCGAAGCGGCGTGCGTCGGACGCTAGCACGCCGCCCGTGCCGTAGCACGAGGCCCACGGGTCGTCGCCGGAGTACCACCCGGCCTGCACCGGGCGGATCTCTCGCGCGAACTCCGGCGAGACGGTGAGGAAGCCGACGCCACGGGGGCAGCACAGCCACTTGTACGCGTGGCAGACGGTGGCGTCGAACAGCGTGGCGTCCACGGGCAGCCATCCCGTGGCTTGGGTGAGGTCACACAGGGTGCGGGTGCCTGCGCGGGCGGCCGCGGCGGCGATGCCGGCGGCATCCGCCACCTCACCGGTCGCCGACTGCACGAGTGAGAACGCCACGAGCCAGGTGTCGGCCGAGATGGCGGCGGCGAGCTCCTGAAGCGGAGCGGTGCGCAGTCGTACACCGCGTCCGACTCGCGCGAACGGGGCGACCAGCGACGAGAAGTCGCCCTCGGCGCACAGCACCTCCGCGCCGTCGGGCGCCGAAGCGGCGATGAGCGAGACCATGACCGAGGTCTGCGAGCCGATCGCGACGTCGCTCAGGGGCACGTGAACGATGCGGGCGTACGAGGCGCGGGCCTCTTCGACGGCGCGCGTGGCCGCGGCGACATCGGGGTGACCGGATGCCGCGGCCGCGAGGTCGGCGCGGACGGCGGCGGCCGTGGTGCGCGAGGGAAGACCCAGGGTGCAGGCGGCGAGGTAATCGCGACCACCGGCGAAGTGCGAGGCGAGGCTGGTCATGAATCCAGGTTCGCCGCGGGCGGCCCATTGCACCAGGGCAGGTATTGCATGTAATCCATCACTAGTGCTTATGTGTACGCATGAACGACGTCGACGACGCTCTCGACGCGCACGCGTTGCGCGTGGTCAAGGCGATCGCCGATGCCGGATCGATCACTGGAGCCGCTCGCTCCCTCGGGTACAGCCAGCCCGCGGTCAGCCAGCAGGTGCGCCGTCTCGAGCGCCGGGCGGGAATGCCGATCGTCGAGCGCGTCGGTCGTGGCGTCCGGCTGACCGAGGCGGGTCGGGTGCTGGCTCGCCACGCCGCCACGGTGACCACCGCACTCGATGCGGCGGCGGGCGACCTCGCCGAGCTGCGCGGACTCCGTGCCGGTCGCGTGCGCATCGTCGCCTTCCCCTCGGCGTCGTCGACCGTCGTCCCCCGGGTGATCGCGGCGGTCACCGCGCGGCGCCCCGGCGTCTCGATCAGCTTCGTCGAGGCCGAGCCGCCCGAGGCGATCGCCGCGGTCCGCGAAGATCGGGCCGACATCGCCCTCACCTACAGCTACCCCGGCGATCGTCGCGAGCACCTCGAGTCCGCGGCATCCGGGCTCTCGGTGCACCCGATGGGCGCCGACGACACGGTGGTCGTGGTTCCCGCCGATCACCCGGCGGCATCCCACGACCCGATCGACCTGTCGCAGCTCGCGGGGGAGCGCTGGATCGCCGGCTGTCCGCAGTGCCGAGGGCACCTGCTCGAGGCGTGCGAACGCGCGGGGTTCACCCCCGACATCGCGTTCGAGACCGACAACTTCATCGCCGTCGAGAACCTCGTCGCGCAGGGGGTGGGCATGGCGATCCTGCCGCGCATGGCGGTGGCATCCCTTCCCATGCTGTCGGGCATCGCCGCACCCCGCCTGCCCGTGGCCGAGGCGAGGACGCTGCACCTGGTGACGGCGGGAGGTGCGGAGTTCGTCCCCGCGGTCGGGGCGAGCCTCGAGATCATGGCCGCCGAGCTCGCGGCGCATCGACGACTCTCGGGCGAGCGCACCGCCCCCCGGTAGGCTGGGGGAGATGTCTGCCACGCCCGATCCCCGCACCACGACCGCCTCCGGCGCCGACGTTCGCGTCCGCTTCTGCCCGTCTCCGACGGGACTGCCGCACGTGGGTCTCATCCGCACCGTCCTGTTCAACTGGGCCTACGCCCGGCACAACGGCGGCACGCTCGTCTTCCGTATCGAAGACACCGACGCCGCGCGCGACAGCGAAGAGAGCTACCAGCAGCTGCTCGAGGCGCTGCGGTGGATGAACATCGACTGGGACGAGGGCGTCGAAGTCGGTGGACCCCACGCGCCGTACCGCCAGTCGCAACGTCACGAGATCTACCGCGAGGTGCTCGACAAGCTGATCGCCGCCGGCGCGGTCTACGAGAGCTACTCGACCGCCGAAGAGATCGACGCGCGCAACGAAGCCAACGGCCGCGCCAAGCAGCTCGGCTACGACAACTACGACCGCGACCTCACCGAGGAGCAGAAGGCCGCCTTCCGCGCCGAGGGCCGTCAGCCCGCGTGGCGCCTGCGCGTGCCCGATCACGACCTCACGTACGTCGACCTCATCCGCGGCGAGGTGACGTTCCCCGCAGGTTCCTTCCCCGATTTCGTGCTCGTGCGCGCCGGCGGAGTACCCCTCTACCCCTTCGTGAACCCGGTCGACGACGCGCTCATGGGCATCACCCACGTCATCCGCGGCGAAGACCTCATGCCCTCTACGGCGCGTCAGCTCGCGCTGTACTCCGCGCTGGTGGATGCCGGGGTCACGACGTTCATCCCGCGCTTCGGTCACATGCCCCTCGTGCTGGGCGAGACCGGCAACAAGAAGCTCTCCAAGCGCGACCCGCAGGCCGACCTGTTCCTGCAGCGTGAGAAGGGCTTCATCCACGAGGGGCTGCTGAACTACCTCTCGCTCCTCGGTTGGTCGCTGTCGAGCGACCGCGACGTGTTCTCGCTCGACGAGATGATCGCCGCCTTCGACATCACCGACGTCAACCCCAACCCGGCCCGCTTCGATCAGAAGAAGGCGGAAGCCATCAACGGCGACCACATCCGCCTTCTGGATGCCGAGGACTTCGCGGCACGGATCGTCCCCTACCTCGCGGGTGCGGGGCTGATCGACGAGCACCCGAGCGAGGAGCACCGCGCGATCATCGCCGCCGCCGCTCCGCTCGTGCAGGAGCGCGTGCAGCTGCTCGGTGAGGTGCCCGGGATGCTCGGCTTCCTGTTCGTCTCCGACGTGCAGTATGCCGAAGATGCGTTGAAGGGACTCCCCGCGAACGCGGGCGAGGTGCTCGTGGCCTCCGTCGGCGCGCTCGAGCTCGTCCCCGAGGCCGAGTTCACCGCCGCGGCCGTGCAGCAGGCGCTGTCGACGGCCCTCGTCGACGAGCTGGGCCTGAAGCCCCGCGTCGCCTACGGCCCCCCGCGCGTCGCGCTCACCGGTCGTCGCGTCTCGCCGCCGCTGTTCGAGTCGATGGAGCTGCTGGGCAAGGCGGAGTCGATCCGTCGGCTCGACGCCCTCGTGCGGCACCTGGGCTGAGCGGGCGGCATCCGTTCGTCGAAAACCTGCCGATCCTCGGAGATTTCGCTCCCGCTCTCTACGAGGTTCGGGGGTTTGCGCCTTCTTCGGTATGGTCCTGCGCCGTTCGACGCGCGCGGGCGGGCGCCGGTTTGGCGCTCGGGCCCGCGTCGCGTAAGCTTGATCCTCGGCACGAGTTACGGCTCACAGCCTTGGGGTATGGTGTAATTGGCAACACGGCGGTTTCTGGTTCCGTTGTTCTTGGTTCGAGTCCAGGTACCCCAGCTTCATGAAGAGGTCGCAGATGCGACCTCTTCTTCTCTCTGAGCCGGGGATCAGCTTCCTCGCCTCGACGCGCGCGGCCCCGTCGCGCGCGGTGAACCCGGCGCTCCAGTACGACACCGCGAGCTGTTCGAGTCGTGAGTGATGTGCTTCCATGACCATCGTCGAGACGACGCAGCGCGGGATCTGTGAGCACGCCGCGTGACACCGCGACGGTGGCACCGTCGACGCCCCGCTCATCGGGTGGCCGGGAGGGTGGCGCTTGGCCCCGCGCTCTCGAGCTGAGCGAGGTCGTGACTGATGTCGGCGGCCGCTCGGACGACCATCGGAACGAGCTCGGTGAGTCGGCGATCATCGGCGCGCGATGCGAGGCAGGCGATCGAGACCGCGCCGACCACCTCGCCCAGGGCGTCGAACACCGGTGCCGCGATGCCGATGGCCTCCGGAACCCGCTCACCCTCGGTGATCGCGTACCCGTGAGCGCGCACGTCCGCGAGGCGGCGACGAATCAGGTCGGGGTCGAGCGCCGTGCGCTCCGTCGCGGCCGGCACCGGTCGTGAGAGCACGATGTCGATGTCGCGCTCGTCGAGGTGCGCGAGGATGCACATGCTGCTCGTGATCAACCTGGGACAGATCGCCGTCGGCCGCATCGTGGGGCGCGGCGCATGAGCCGTGTGTTCAGCCCGATGACCCTGCGCGATCTGCAGCTCCCGCACCGTGCATGGGTGTCGCCCATGTGCATGTACGCGTGCGAGGCCCGCGACGGGATGGTCGGCGACTTCCACGTCGCGCACTACGGTCAGTATGCGCTCGGCGGGGCGGCCCTCATTCTCACCGAAGCCACCGCCGTCGTGCCGGAGGGTCGGGTCACGGCACAGGATGCCGGGATCTGGAGCGACGCGCATATCGCGGCGTGGGAGCGGGTCACCGCGACGGTCCACCTGCTCGGGGGCCGGATCGCGGTCCAGCTCGGTCACGCCGGCCGCAAGGGCAGCAAGCGTCGGGGCCTTCCGGGCGACGCCGAACCGGCGGGCCCCCTGCGTCCGGCGGACGGTGGATGGCAGCTCCACGGCGCGACCGGGGAGCCGTTCGGGCGCTACGACCCACCGCTGCCGGCGGCGTCCGTCTATCTCGCGGCGCTGCCCGACGCCTTCGCGAGTGCGGCAGAGCGCGCCGTACGGGCGGGATTCGACGCCGTCGAACTGCACACCGCGCACGGATACCTCGTACACGAGATGCTCTCGCCCGCGACCAATCCGAGGTCCGACGCGTGGGGCGCAGACCCGGCGGGCAGGGAACGGCTGTTGTTCGAGACGGTCGCCGCGGTGCGGGCCACGATCCCGGACGGGGGGATGCCGCTCCTGGTCCGCATCTCCACCTCCGACGTGGTCGAGGGTGGTCGCACCCCGGCCGACAGCGCCGAGCTGGCCCCGCGGCTGTGGCGGCCGGGGTCGATCTGATCGACTGCTCCGCCGGCGGTCTCGTCGCCGGCGCGGAGTACGCTCCCGGCCCGGGGTATCAGGTGCCCGGGGCGGCCGAGGTGCGGGCCTCCGGGGTCGCGGTGGGCGCGGTCGGACAGATCACCGGCGCGGCGCAGGCGGAGGAGATCATCGCTTCTGGGTACGCCGACGCCGTCCTGATCGGTCGCGCGATGCTCCGTGACCCCTACTGGGCCCGCCACGCGGCGTACGAGCTCGGAGTGCCCCTGCCCTCCTATCCGCGCTACGACCGAGCGACCCGCGTCGACGGAGCGGTCCCGCGCTGAGGGGCCCGACCGAAGAGGTCCACCGAGGCGAGATTCCGGTGACCGCTGCCGCCGACGTCGACGCCGCCGAGCGCGACGGAGTGGACTCGATCCCCGCGGCACGTGCGGGTGAGCCCGCAGGTGAGCGGTCAGGCCGGGTCAAAGGGGTGAGCCGTACCATCTCGGCCGTGCCCCATCGCCACCTGCTCCCTGCCCTGCTCGCCGCCTGTCTCGCGCTCGCCGGCTGTGGCGCGGCCGCCGCGGGGGCCGCGGGGTCGTCGCCCTCCGCCGCGGGCACCCTCTCGGTGGCGGGCGCACCCGATTCGGCGTCGCCGGCTGCCTCGGCGCACGTCGACGCGGCAGCGGCGTCGGGCTGCGGCCGCGACACCTCGGCGGCCGGCTCGACCTCCACGCGCACCGTGACCGTCGGCGGCACGGCGCGAAGCGCGCGTCTGCACGTCCCCAGCGGCTACGACGGCACCACGCCGACGCCGGTCATCCTCGCCTTCGTCGGGCACGGCATGTCGATCGACAAGCTCGAACGCTTCAGCGACCTCGACGACAGCGGCGACCTCGTGCTGTATCCGCAGCCGGCCGGAACAGACCCGCAGAACGGATGGCAGAGCGCCCCCTACGCCTCGGGGCAGGACGACGTCGCGTTCGTCAGCGCCCTGATCGACGACATCGAGGCACACGCCTGCGTCGATGTGACGCGCGTGTTCGCCGCCGGTATTTCGAACGGCGGGGGCTTCACGGCGCTGCTGTCGTGCGCCCTGCCCGCGCGTATCGCGGCGTTCGCCGTGGTCTCCGGCGCGATCTACCCCGCGAACGATCCACCGTGCCCCACGACCGCGGCGGTCCCCGTCGTCGAGTTCCACGGGACGAACGACCCGGTCATCGCGTACGACGGCGGCACCAGCCACGGCAGTCAGCTCGAGCCCGTCACGCAGTGGACCACCGAGCAGGCGCAGCGCAGCGGCTGCTCCGCCTCGCCCACGATCACGCAGATCGGGTCCGACGTCGTCGAGCAGCAGTGGTGTGGATGCCAGGGCCGCGGCGCCATGACTCATTACCGCATCGAGGGCGGAGGCCACACCTGGCCCGGGGCGACCGCGACGAGCGGGCCGGGCGCCACGACCCAGACGATCTCGGCGACGCGGATCATCGAGGACTTCTTCACCGCGCACCCGTTGCCGTCGTGACGCCGACCGACCGCGCGGGCTGCGGCGTCTTCCGAGACGCCTTCGCTACGATCCCTCCAGGGCCCGTGTCGACGGGCCGGAGCCGGAAGAAGGTATCCGTGAAGCGCTCGCCGCTCGTCGCCCTGGCCCTCGTCCTGCCGTTGATGATGGCGGGGTGCACGCCGACGGCATCCCCGGATTCGTCCTCGCACGACATGACACCCGAGTCGGCCGCGTCGGCGGGGGCGCAGGCGCTCTCGCCGACCATCGTCTCGCCCGGTGAGCTCGCTACGCGCGAGGCGACCGTCGTCGTCGCCACCGAGCTCGTCATCGCCGCCCCCGACGGCACCGAGGCGGACTGGACGGGGACGACGGCCGACCCCACGATCGCGGAGTTCTCCGCCGGGGGAGCCTCGGAGGGCGCGGTGTTCCGCCCGGGGTTCGAGGCGCGGAAGGTCGGCAAGACCGCGGCGACCCTGACCGGGCCCGACGGTCAGACGATTTCTTTCACCATCTCGGTCGTCGCGCCCTGACCCGGTGCCCCCCCCGGGACGGGGCGCTGCAACGGGTGGTCGTACACCGCGACACGGTGGAGGGAGCAGTCAGGAGTCCCGCCCGAACTGTTCCCCCAGTCCTGCCCAGTCCGGGTATATCGTCTCGCGGGTGTAGCCGAAGTTCCGGCTGAGGAGGTCGCGCAGCATCGGCTTGATCTCGGCGGGGATGCGAATACCGATCAGCGTCGGGAAATGCTTCCGGGGCGCACCGCGGTCTTCGTTCGGTCTGTCCACCCCGAGCAGCTTGCGGAGGTCGGTGACGTTCCACCCGGGCGGGCGGCTGATCGGGAACAGCTCGCACTCAGGCGCGTCGGTCTCGCTCAGGGGAGCACTGTGGAACATGAACTCGCCTCGCTGCGCGGCGATACGCGGATCGATGGGCGGGGTCGTGTAGACGAGCGCGGCCGGTTTCTTCTTCGTCATCGCCGCATAGCCGTCGGGCTCCCACGGCCGGTCGATGATCTTCAGCTCCGAGCGGTTCACCGCCAAGAGCACGCCGTCGCACTCTTCTTGCTCGCTCTGGAGTGTGTCGTCGCACAGCATGAAGAGGGCGACGAAAGGGTCCGTCGTGATGTCGATCAACCGCGTGACGGCGCCGTTGTGCCGCAACCGGGCGAGAATCTCCCAGTCGGACATGTGCTGCGCGTTGTCGATGCCGATCGTGCGGGCCTGGTTGATCATCTTGCGTTCGTGATCTTGTAGGTCAGCTGCGGTGAGACCCTGGCGTGTCGCTCGGGAAGCCACGCGCCACGATGCGTCCGCTTGCCCCCGCCAGCGGACTCCGCTCTCGGGCCCGCCTACGGTGATGCCCCCGATCGCATTGATCACCGTGCTGCACACGACACGCCGAGCTTTCAGGCCTTGAAGCGATATGGGTTCGCCGTTCTCCTTCAGCCGCGGATCGAAGACGAGATCCGTATCCCAGACAACAGCCATGTATGCCCCCCCTTGAGTCGATGGGAGCCCCCGCTCCCATGTCGTGGCCCACCCTACTGAATCACCGTGTCGCTGAAACACCGCGCCGAGACGAGTGCCATCGCGTGGCGAGGAACCCGAGGTCTGTGAGTACCCCGGTGGTCGTGCGTAGCAGTTTGCCTCCGTTCAGGATGCCAGCGGCCCGTCGAACAGGATCGTGGTGCGCCCCGTCTCGGCATCCGGGATCACCCGAGCCCGCACGCCGTAGACATCGGCGATGAGCGAGGGCGTGAGGACGTCGGCGGGGGCTCCCGCCGCCACGACCGCGCCGGAGCGCAGCACGAGCACGCTGTCGCAGTAGGTCGCGGCCAGGTTGAGGTCGTGCAGCGCGACGATGCTCGTGACGGGGAGAGCAGCGACCAGGGCGAGCACGTCGAGCTGATGCCGGATGTCGAGGTGGTTGGTCGGCTCGTCGAGCAGCAGCTCGCGCGGCTCTTGGGCGAGGGCACGGGCGATCTGGGCGCGCTGACGCTCCCCGCCCGAGAGGGTGTGCCACAGCCGGTCCGCTTTGTCGCTGAGCCCCACGCGCTCGAGAGCCGCGTCGATCGCGGCGTCGTCACCGGCGCTCGAGCCGCCCCAGACCGGACGATGGGGCGTCCGACCCAGGCGCACGACATCGCGCACGACGATGTCGGCGTCGGTCTCGGCATGCTGTGTCACGACGGCCACCGTTCGGGCCACCTCGCGTCGGCGCCACGACGACAGGGGGCGCTCGTCGAGCAGCACCTCACCGGTGTCCGCTCGCGCGGCGCCCTGCAGCAGGCGCAGCAGCGAGGACTTGCCCGACCCGTTGGGGCCGAGCAGTCCCACGGTGGTGCCGGGCTCGGGACGCAGCGAGACGCCGTCGACGACGAGCGCACCGCCGCGTGTCCATCGCACTTCTCGGGTTTCCAGCGTCACGCGCGGCCCCTCCGTCGCAGCAGCAGGGCGACGAAGACGGGTACGCCCACGATCGCCGTTCCCACGCCGACCGGCAACGGCGTCGGCGCGAAGAGCGTGCGGGTGGCGGCATCCACCCACACCATGAACACCGCGCCGACGATCGCCGCGAGCGGCACGACGCGGGCGTGCCGCTGACCGACGAGCAGTCGCACCGCGTGCGGCACGACGAGTCCGACGAAGCCCACGGCGCCGACGACGCTGACCAGTGCCGCCGTGATCAAGGCGGTCACCACCAGCAGGCCGACGCGTGTCTGAGCGACCGGAATGCCGAGCGAGGCGGCGACGTCGTCGCCGAACGTGAAGGCGTCGAGCGCGCGAGCGGCGGCGATGCAGATCGCCCCGCCGACCACGACGACGCCCGCGCACAGCACGACGTCGTCCCACCGCATGCCCTCGAGTGAGCCGAGCAGCCAGAACATCACGCCACGGGTCTCATCGCTGTCGGCGACGGCGAACACGACGAGTGAGGTGAGCGCCGAGAAGAACTGCGTGCTGGCGACGCCGGCGAGGATGACCCCCGACGTGCCGCCGGAGGTGAAGCGGGCCAACACGAGCACGAGCCCGAACGCGACGAGGGCTCCGACGAACGCGCCGCCCGAGAGCCCCAGCGCCCCGCCGCCGACACCGAGCACGCCGATGACGACGGCGCCCGTCGACGCCCCCGACGACACACCGAGCACGAACGGCTCGGCCAGCGGGTTGCGCAGCAGCGACTGCATGACGACACCGCACAGCGCGAGACCCGCTCCCGCGCACGCGGCGACGAGGGCGCGGGGGAGGCGCTCTTCCCACACGATGGCGTTCTTCGCTGCCTTGACCGGGATGTCGGCGAGACCCAGATGGTTCAGCAGCACGTCGCGCACGTTGACCAGTGACACGTCGGCCGGGCCGAGGGTGATCGCCACGCCGACCGAGCCGATCAGTGCGGCCATCCCGACCAGGGCCAGCACGATGCCGAGACCGGTCGATCCGCGGCCGAGGCGGGCACGCGAGGCGACCGAGGGGGAGTTCAGAGCGCGCTCCCGTTCTCGTCCCACCACGCGCGGATCTTGTCGAGAGCGTCGACGAAGCGGATCGAGGGGTTGAGCTCGGCCCCGTGCAGGGCGATGTAACGCTTGTTCTTCACCGCGGTCATGGTGCTCGTCAGCGGATCGCTTTCGAGGAAGGCGATCTTGTCGTCGAGGCGGTCGCCGGGGAACCGGTCGCGCTGCAGGTCGCCGAGCACGAGCACGTCGGGATCGGCGGCGACCATGCTCTCCCACCCCACGGCGGGCCAGTCGTCTCTCTGACCGGCGAACACGTTCGTCATCTTCGTGATGGATGCCAGCAGTGCGGCGTTGGAGAACCCGCCGGCGACGTAGGGGGTCTTGGTGTCGGCGAACCAGAAGGCGACGCTGTGGCCGTCGAAGTCGACGGCGTCGGTGGCGGCGGCAGCGCGCTGCTGGAGCGACGACACGAGCGCGTCGCCACGGTCGGCGACGTCGAAGATGCGCGCGAGGTCGCGGATCTCGCCGTAGAGCACGTCGATGGTGAGGGGGTTGGTGCGGGTGCCACCGGCGTTGAAGCTCACGTCGCCGTCGCAGTCGGTGGGCGACAGGTACGATGCGATGCCCGTCTCCGCGAAGCGGTCGCGCGTGGCGACGCCGCCCTGGGCGAAGTGGCGTCCGAACGACGCGGTCACGAAGTCTGGGTCGGTGTCGAGCACGACCTCGTACGAGGGAGCGTTGTCGGAGAGGCGGGGGACCGCTGCGTTCGCGTCGGCGAGAGAGTCGAGCACGGGGTCGGTCCAGGATGCCGTGCCCACCATGCGGTCCTGCAGCCCCAGTGACAGCAGGATCTCGGTGGAGTCCTGATCGAGCGACACCACGCGGCTGGGCGGGGCGTCGACGGTGATCTCGCGGCCGCAGTTCTCCAGCGTCAGCGGGTAGGTCGTGGCCCCCTGTCCGGTCGGGGCGGCGGTGGTCTCGGGGACCTCTTCGGATGCGCCGCACCCGGCGAGGAGGGCGGCGGTCGTCAGGAGGACGAGGGGCAGGACGAGGGCGCGGGCGCGTGGCATCCGGGAACTCCGTAGGGATCGTGTGGCGTGGGCCCGACGGCGGACCGTGGGTAAGGATAGCCTCACTTGTTCGCTTTTCCTCTATCTGCCCGTCCCGTTCCAGGGAGCGTGTGCCGGAGGTGGGCACGCGTGCACGGAATGCGCGGACGGGGCGGTGCGTCGCACCTGTTGCTCTGTGTGGTTCTGTGTTGTACTGTGTGGGAATCTTCGAAGGGGATCCCGTGTACGCAATGGAGCGCCAGCAGCTCATCGAGCGCGAACTGCGCGAGGTCGGTCGCGTCAGCGTCATCGACTTGGCCCGTCGCTTCGAGGTCACCACGGAGACCGTCCGCCGCGATCTCGACCGCCTCGAAGGAAACGGTTCGCTTCGTCGTGTCCACGGCGGCGCCGTCGGCATCGACCGCGCCAGCACCGCGGAGACCACTCTCACCGAACGGCGGGAACGCCACGGCGACGCCAAGCGCGCGATCGGCGCGGAAGCCGTCGCGGTACTGGGGTCGGACTTCCGGGGATCGATCTTCCTCGACGGCGGTACCACGTCCGCCGCCGTGGCCGCGATGCTGCCCACCGTCCTCGGCGCGACCAGCGAGGTCGAGATCGTCACCCATTCCCTCGAGGCGGCACACCTCCTCGCTGGCGAGGAGCGGCTTTCGCTCACCACCATCGGCGGCCGCGTCCGCGGGGTCACGGCGGCGGCGGTCGGTGCGCACACGGTGCGCACAATCGGACAACTGCGCCCCGACATCGCCTTCGTGGGGACGAACGGGCTGAGCGCCGGTTTCGGTCTCAGCACCCCCGACCCAGACGAGGCCGCCGTCAAGACCGCCATCATCCAGTCGGCCCGTCGCGTCGTGCTCGTCGCCGACGCCGCCAAATTCGGAGAGGAACTGCTCGTGCGCTTCGCCCGACTCGACGAGATCGACGTGCTCGTCACCGATGCCGCCCCGCCCGCCCCGCTCGCGGAAGCTCTCGCCGACGCCGACGTCGAGGTGCGCGTCGCATGATCGTCACCCTGACCGCCAATCCCTCCGCCGACCGCGCCGTCGTGCTGTCGAGCGCCCTCGCGCCCGGAGAAGTCCAGCGCGCGCTCTCGTCGCGAGAAGACGCCGGCGGCAAGGGCGTCAACGTCGCCCGCGTCGTCACCGCCGCGGGAGTCCCCGCGCGGGCCGTCGTGCCGGTGAACGCCCACGACCCCTACCGCATGTTGCTCGAGGACACCGGTATCGCGCTCGACCTCGTCGATGTCGAGGGCCGCGCCCGGGCGAACCTCACGATCACCGACCCCGAGGGCGAGACCACGAAGCTCAACCTGCCGGGTGCGCATCTCTCCGCCGAGGAGGCGACCGCGCTCACGGAGGGTGTCGTCGCCGCCGCCGAGGGGGCCACGTGGCTCGTGCTCGCGGGTTCGCTGCCTCCGGGCGTGCCCGAGACGTTCTATGCCGATCTCATTCACGCCGTGCGGGCTCGCTGGGGCGCGGCAGCTCCCCTCGTGGCGGTCGATGCCTCCGGCCCGGCCCTCGACGCCGTCGTGGCATCCGCCCACCCCGACCTCATCAAGCCCAACCACGAGGAACTCGCCGAGCTGGTGGGTGAAGATGCCTCCGACGACACCGACGTGCTCGCCGAGGCGGCGCGACGCGCACAGGCTCTCGTGCCCGCGAGTGTGGCATCCGCCCTCGTCACCCTCGGTGCCGACGGTGCGCTGCTGTTCACCGCCGACGGTGCGTGGCGCGGGCGCGCCCCGAAGATCCAGGTCGCCAGCACGGTCGGCGCGGGCGACAGCTCGTTGGCCGGCTACCTGCTCGCCGACCTCGAGGGGGCCGCAGCCCCTGACCGACTCGCGCGGAGCATCTCCTACGGTGCCGCCGCCGCGACCCTGCCGGGGACGCAGGCCCCGACACCGACCGACCTTCCCCCCGGTCCCATCGTCGTCTCCGACTTCGCTACCCCCTTCGCAACATCCTGACCATGGAGGTCACCTGACAATGTCCGACATCATCACTCCGGAGCTCGTCACCCTCGACGCGCCCCTGGGCACCGACAAGCAGTCGGTGATCCGAGCACTCGCCGAGCGCGTCGTCGCGCAGGGCCGCGCCACGAGCGCGCAGGAACTCTTCGACGACGCCTGGGCCCGCGAGCAGAAGGACGAGACCGGCCTGCCCGGCGGTATCGGCATCCCGCACGCCCGCAGCGCCTCGGTCACCGAGCCGACCCTCGCCTTCGCGCGCCTGACGCCGGGCGTCGACTTCGGCGCCCCCGACGGCCCCGCCGACATCGTGTTCCTCATCGCCGCTCCCGCCGGTGCCGACGAGGCACACCTGTCGGTGCTGTCGCAGCTGGCCCGTAGCCTCATGCGTGACGACTTCATGTCGGGCCTGCGCGCCGCGACCACCCCCGCCGAGGCCGTGCGCATCATCACGGAAGCCGTGACCCCCGCTGAGGCCGCCGCGCCGGCCGCTGCCGCGCCGGTCGCTGCCGCTCCGGCCGCCACCCGCGCCGAGGCCCGCACGGCCGCCAAGACGAAGAAGATCGTCGCCGTCACCGCCTGCGCCACCGGCATCGCCCACACCTTCATGGCCGCCGACGCCCTCACCGCGGCGGGCGCGGAGACCGAGGGCGTCGAGCTCATCGTCGAGCCGCAGGGCTCGAGCGGCTACAAGGCCCTCCCCCAGAGCGTCATCGACGACGCCGACGCCGTGATCTTCGCGGTCGACGTCGACGTCCGAAACCCCCAGCGTTTCGCCGGCAAGCCCGTCGTGCGCGCCGGAGTCAAGCGCGGCATCGAGCAGCCGAAGCAGCTCATCGCCGAGGCCGTCGCCGCGAGCGAGAACCCCAACGCAGCGCGCGTGCAGGGTGGTGCCGCCGCGGCATCCGCCTCCGACGCGCCCGTCGCGCAGCAGTCGGTCGGCCGCCGCATCCAGCGGTGGTTGCTGACCGGTGTCAGCTACATGATCCCGTTCGTCGCCGGTGGCGGTCTGCTCATCGCGCTCGGCTTCCTGCTCGGTGGCTACGAGGTCACCAAGAACGCCGCGAACGTCATCATCCAGAACTCTCTCTGGGACCTCCCCACCGAGGGCATCACGTCGTCGTTCGGCCCGCTGGGTCAGTACCTCGGCTCGGTCGCCTTCATGATCGGTGCGACCTCGATGGGCTTCATCGTGGCCGTTCTCGCGGGTTTCATCGCCTACGCGATCGCCGACCGCCCGGGCATCGCCCCCGGTTTCGTCGCCGGTGCGGTGGCCGTGCTCATGAACGCCGGTTTCATCGGCGGCATCATCGGCGGTCTGCTCGCCGGTTTCATCGCCTGGTGGCTGGGCCGTTTCGATGCGCCGCGCTGGCTCCGCGGCCTCATGCCGGTCGTGATCGTTCCGTTCCTCGGCTCGATCTTCGCGTCGGGTCCTGATGATCCTCTTCCTCGGTCGCCCGATCGCCTCGCTGATGGCCGCGTTGACCGATGGCCTGAACTCGCTCGCCGCCAGCAGCGCCGGCGCGATCGTGCTCGGTGTGATCCTCGGCCTCATGATGTGCTTCGACCTCGGCGGCCCGGTCAACAAGGTCGCCTACGTCTTCGCGACGACCGGTCTTGCCGCGGCCTCTCAGACCAACACCGCGCCGTACATGATCATGGCGACCGTCATGGCCGCTGGCATGGTGCCCCCGCTCGCGATGGCTCTGGCCTCGACCCTCCTCGCCCGTCAGAAGTTCACCCCGGTCGAGCGTGAGAACGGCGCGGCCGCGTGGCTGCTCGGTGCCTCGTTCATCTCGGAGGGCGCGATCCCGTTCGCCGCGGCGGACCCGCTGCGTGTCATCCCCGCGTCGATGGTGGGCGGTGCGATCACCGGTGGTCTCAGCATGCTCCTGAGCGTGCAGTCCTTCGCCCCGCACGGCGGCATCTTCGTGTTCTTCGCGATCAACCCCTTCTGGGGTTTTGCCCTCGCGATCGTGGCGGGTACCGTCGTGACGGCGCTGATCGTCGTGGCCCTGAAGGGCATCGGCCGCAGCACCAAGGACGCCGCCGTCGCCGAGGATGCGCCCGCGGCGACCGTCGCGGCATAAGACCCACGTCGAATCGGAAGGATTCACCATGGCAGAACGTCAGGCCACCATCGCCAGCGCCTCCGGCCTCCACGCCCGTCCCGCGAAGCTCTTCGTGCAGGCCGTGCAGGAGAAGAAGATCCCCGTCACCATCGCCGCCAACGGCGGTGCCGACCTGAACGCCGGCAGCATCCTGTCGCTCATGGGCCTCGGCGCCGGTCACGGCACGGTCGTGACCCTCAAGGCCGAGGGTGAGGGTGCCGAACAGGCGCTCGACGAGCTCGTCGCTCTGCTCGAGACCGACCTCGACGCGCAGTAAGCGCTTCGCGCAATAGAAACACCGGATGCCACGAGCCCCACGGCTCGTGGCATCCGGTATTTCTGCGCGTGACGGCGTGGGTTGCCGCACGACTCCTGCATATCCGGCGCAGAGCGGGTCAGCGCGTGCACGTCGCCCCGCATCGCCGGAGCTGTGCGTGCCGGCGCGCGCGGCGAGCGGTCGCCCGTCGTAGGCATGTGGCGGCACAACTCCTGCGGGTGACGCCGGGGGAGGCCCGCGAAAGGCTGTTCGACGGCGATTCGCCGGCGTCGTGCGCCTCAGACCTCGACGGTGTCGCCGGGTTGCAGGTCGACGAACGATCCGCCGTTCTGCTCCACCGCCCAGGTCAAGCGCGCGTACCCCATCTGCTTTCCCGCGGTCGAGAGAGTCATGTCGTGCGTGGCGAACACGCGGTCGGGCTTGACGTCGACGACGAAGTCCATCGTGTCGCCGATCTTCAACCAGGGCGCACCGACGGGGGCCGCCAGGAGCGACACCTTCTTGTGCTTCGGGATGGCGTACGAGTCGCCGGGGTAGTAGAGCGCTTCGTTCACGAGCACGCCGACGTTGTCGACGACGGGGATGGACTCATGGATGACGGCGTGCCGACCGCCGAAGAACTCCAGGTGGAAGGGACCGAGGTCGAGCGTGTCACCCGGGTGGACGACGGTCACCTCGAACCCGGCGGCGGCGTGTGCGACCCCCTCCGGTCCGTAGATCGGCGCCCCGGGATGGGCGCTCAACAGACGCGTGAGATGTTCGGGCGTCCAGTGGTCGGGGTGCTCGTGCGTGATGACCACGCCGACGAGACCGACGAGGTCTTCCAGTGGCGAGGTGAAGCTACCCGGATCGATGACCAGGGTGTGTCCCGACTCGACGAGGACCAGGGCCGCGTGTTCGTGCTTCGTAAGGCGCATGCGTCTAGTTCACTCCGGCTCGGGGCGGGCGGCAACCGCTGGCGTGGCGGGCGATCTCGGGCTAGCCGCTCTTCCGTCGGGCCCGTCTTCGCGGTACCGTGTCCGGACACGCCCGAGAATTCGGCGGCTCGGCCTCGATTTTGCGTGCGCGTCAATCGTGGTGCATACTTGAACGGTTGCGACGCGGCCCCATCGTATAGCGGCCTAGTACGCCGCCCTCTCACGGCGGTAACGCGGGTTCGAATCCCGCTGGGGTCACCAACAGCGAAAGGCTCCGACCGAATGGTCGGGGCCTTTTTGCTGTTCTGGTGCGGTGGCGGAACGAGGAGCCGTATGCGCGGGTTGGGCCCCGCCCGGAGGCTCCGCGCGCCGCGCCGGATCCGGGACGATCCCAGCGCCCGATGTGGATCCGGCGACACCTTCCGGATCCACTCAGGTGTCGGCGCCCCGAGCGCGCCGGCGGCGGGCACGGCGCACGACCCACACCACGGCGGCGACGAGTCCGGCCGCGGCGAGCCATGGCAGCAGGAACCCGAGTCCGATCACAACACCGTTCAGCGTGGTGACGAGGCCGTTCCACCCCGCCACCAGACCGTCGCCGAAACCCGCCGGGTCGGCGGCCACCGTCGCTGCGGCGGGCATGACCTGGACGGTCAGCGACGACATCGCCACCTGCGACTCCAACAGCGCGAGCTGTTGACGATCGGCGTCGAGCTGCGCCTGTCGGTCGGCGAGCGCGGACTCGGCGGCGATGAGGTCGGCGACCGAGCCGGCCTGCGACATCAGCTCGGTGAGTCGGGCGACGGATGCCTCGGCGGCGGTGATCCGAGCCCGGAGGTCGACCGTCTGGTCGGTGACGTCACTGCGGGTGACCTTCGACGCTGTCACCGTTCCGAGCGTGGACAGGCCGTCCATCACGCTCGTGAGCGCATCGACGGGAACGCGGACGCGGATCCAGGCCGTCGAGGCGTCGGCGGGAAAGCTCTGCGCGCTCGCGTCGCCCGCGATCGGGATCGCACCCGATGTCGCACCGACCTGCGACGACTCGACGTAGCCGCCAGCCGAGGTCGCGGCATCCGAGACGGCTCTGACAGTCGTGGGCACATCGCTCACCTCGAGCGTGACCGACCCGTCCGCGATGACCTCGCGCACGGCAGTGCCGGGCGCCGCCTCGACCACTGTGCCGTCGAGCAACCTCAGTTCGGGGGAGGTGGGGGCGCTGAACGGCTCCGTCAGCGCGCTGCCGCTCGTTCCCGCCGCGGACTGATCGGCGAGCGAGATGCTCCCGCCGTGCACCACGGCGGGGCCGACCATCGCCGCGACCAGCACGACTGCCGCCGCGGCAACGGACCAGCCGCCGATCCGCGCACGGCGTCGCCGGCGCTCGGCTCGCTCGGTGCCGATGCGGGCGAAGATCGTCGTCTCCAGGGCGTCCACTCGGTCGTCGGAGAGCGTGGGCAAGGTGGGCGTGGTCATGGGGTCTCCGTTTCCATCGCGGTGGCGCGCACCCGGGTGCGGATGCGGGAGAGACGATTGCGCACCGTGCCGTGCGACACCCCGAGCGCGTCGGCCGCCGCCTGATAGCCGTATCCCTCGGCCGCGCACAGGCGGAAGATCTCGCGATCGAGGTCGCCCAATCCCTCCACCGCGGCGAGGATCGCGCGGACCGTCTCCGCGTCCACGACGTCGCGTTCGACGTCGATCCGGGCGGGCAGGTCTTCGTCGAGCGCCGCGTGCGCGCCGTGCCGTGACCGCGCGCGGAGGCGATTGGCGGCCTGGAGCCGGCAGACCGTCGCCAGCCAGGGCAACAGTGACGTTCCCTCCAGCGTGAGCTGGGGCAGTTTCCGCCACGCGACGACGAAGGTCTCCTGCACCACGTCGTCGGCGTCGGCGGCGTTGCCGACCAGTCCCATCGCCGTCCAGTACACGGGGCGTACGTACGCGCGATAGAGCGATCGGAAGGCCGTCTCCGACCCGGCGGCGGCGCGCGCCACGAGCGCCCTGTCGTCGATCACGTCGTCAGCCATGGCATCCATTTCTTCGACCGGCTTTCGCCGGTGCGAGCACTCTCTCATTGAGAGGTGTCAGCGCGCGCGAGATCGTCTCAGCGGGTTTCCGAAGTCCCGTTCGCGCGCCGTCCCCATGGATAAACTGGAGCGTTTCCCCGACGAAAGGCCCCGTGCATGGAGCTGCAGATCGATCCGCTTTTCCAGACGATCACGCTGATCGCGCTCGTGGTCATCCTGATCGCCGATCTGCTGATCATCCTCAAGCGTCCGCACATCCCGGCCGCGAAGGAGTCGACCCTCTGGGTGGTGTTCTACGTCACCCTGGCGCTGATCTTCGCCGGCATCCTGTGGGCCGTCGCCGGGGGAGAGGTGGCCGGGCAATTCGTGGCCGGGTGGCTGACGGAGTACAGCCTCTCGATCGACAACCTCTTCGTGTTCGTGCTGATCATGGGGCAGTTCGCCGTGCCGCGCCGGTATCAGCAGGAGGTGCTGATGGTGGGCATCATCATCGCGCTCGTCCTGCGCGGGGCGTTCATCCTCGTCGGCGCGACGATCATCGAGAACTTCAGCCCGATCTTCTACCTGTTCGGTGCGTTCCTCGTCTACACGGCGATCCGTCAGGCCTTCCCGGGTGGCGACCATGACGACGACACGCAGAAAGAGAACCTCATCGTGCGGACGCTACGCCGCGTGCTGCCGATGAGCGACTCCTACGACGGCAAGAAGGTCATCACGCGCGTGAACGGCAAGAAGCTGTTCACGCCGATGATCATCGTGTTCGTCGCGATCGGCGTGACCGACCTGCTCTTCGCGATCGACTCGATCCCCGCGATCTTCGGCATCACCCAGAGCCCGTTCATCGTCTTCACCGCGAACCTCTTCGCCCTGATGGGCCTGCGTCAGTTGTACTTCCTGCTCGGCGATCTGCTCGACCGCCTGAAGTACCTGCACTACGGCATCGCGTTCATCCTCGCGTTCATCGGCGTGAAGCTCATCCTGCACGCGATGCACGTCAACGAGCTGTCGTTCATCAACGGCGGCGAGCACATCGAGTGGGCGCCCGAGATCTCGACCTGGGTGTCGCTCGCGGTCATCGTGCTGTCGATGGCGGTGGCCACGATCGCGAGCATGGTCGCCGCGCGCCGCGAGCCGGCCGCGGCGGGGCCGCGGGAGGCCGCCGCCGAGGTCGCCGACGAGAAGGGCACCCCCGCGACGGTGGAGCACCCCGAGCGCGACTGACGCGGCTCGCATCGGCGTCCGCAGACTAGAACGCGCGCAGGTTCGCCGCCAGACCGCCCTCGACGTACTCCTCGCGGAGGATGCCGCGGCGGCGGAGGATCGGCACGAGCTCGTCGAGCGCGCGGTGCACGGTGACCGGGTGCAGGTCGCCCCACAGCAGGACGCCGTCGTTGCCCCAGTCGCCGAGTTCCTCGATGCGGTCGGCGAACTCATCCGCCGTGCCCACGAAACCGGTGCCGTCGTTCAGGCGGCCCAGGCGCGCGTGAGCGGCCAGAAGGGTCCGCAGCGGCGCGTCGGCGTCGTGCTTCCCGATCAGCCGCTTGATGCTGCCCTCCGACACGTGCTCCCCGAAGATCGAGCGGTCGAGCGGCCGGTCGAGGTCGAGGCCGGTCAAGTCGGTCTCGAGGTCGCTCGACTGCTTGCGGGCGATCTCGATCAGCTTCTCCTCGGAGGGGTGAGCGGATGCCGCGACCAGGCGGTCGGCCTCCTCCGGCGACGACACGAGCACCGGCTGAATGGCGAAGAGGATCTTGATGTCGTCGGCCGAGCGCCCGGCCGCCTCGGCCGCGGCGTGGATCCTGCCCCGGTACGCGCGGATGCTCTGCTCGTCGAGGGGAGCCAGCGCGAGCTGCACGTCGGAGTTGTGCCCGGCGAAGGTGAGCCCCCGCCCCGACCCGCCGGGGGAGACGATCGCCGGCTCGCCGTCGGTGAAGGGGACGGCGTTCAGCGGCCCGTCGAACCCGAAGTATTCGCCGCGGTGGGGCGTGGCATCCAGTTTCGAGCCGTCGGCGTACACACCGGACTCCTCGTCGACGACGAGCGCGCCCTCGCCCCAGCTCCGCCACAGCTGACGGATGCCGTCGAGCCACTCCTCGGCCCGGTCGTAGGCCGCGTCGTGCCCGAGCTGCGGAGCGGGGGAGAAGTGACGCGCGCTGCCGGTGTCGGTGACGACGTTGAGTCCCAGACGGTGCCCGCTCAGGTGCTGCAGCGTCGCGAACTGCCGGGCGGCGGTGTACGGCAGGTACGCGGCCGGATTCACCGTCGGCACGACGCCGAGATGACGGGTGGCGGCGAAGAGGTACGGGGCGAGCAGCAGCGGGTCGTGCTTCGGTCCGCCGAACGCGTGGCGCACGCGCAGGTCGATCGTCTCGGCGCTGCCGAGCGAGGGCGCGTCCTCGATGATGAGCAGGTCGAAGCCGGCCTGTTCGAGCGTGCGGGCCGAGTCCTGGTACAGGCCGGGCTCGGTCCAGCGGTGGTTCCACCGCAGGTACGGGTGGCCCCAGCCGTGCGGCCCGAAGCCGCGCGCGAGGAACCAGCCGAAGTGTTGCAACCGGCTCACAGCACGACCGTCTCGCGTTCGGCGACGGGGATGCCGACGAGCGCCTGCTCGAGGTCGGCGAGGAGGTCGTCGATGTCCTCGATGCCGATGGAGAATCGGACGGTCCCCGGGAAGACCCCCGCCCGCTCGCGCTCCTCGACGGTGCGCGCGGTGTGCGAGGTGCTTTGCGGGTGCAGGACGAGGGAGCGCACGTCGCCCAGGTGCGTCATGTGCGTGATGACCCGCACCGACTGCACGAGGTGGCGAGCGGCCTCGAGGCCGCCCCGGAGCGTCACGGTGAAGACCGAGCCCGTACCGCGTGTGAGGTACCGCGCGCCGAGGGCGTGGTGGCGGTGCGAGGCGAGGCCGACGTGATCGACGCGCTCGACCTCGGGACGCTGCTCGAGCCAGCGCGCCACGGCGAGGGCGTTGGCGGACTGCCGCTCGACGCGAAGACTCAGCGTCTCGATGCCCTGACCGATGAGGAAGGCGTTGAGCGGAGAGGGCGCGGGACCGAAACGCGGTGCGACGCTCTCACGGATGTAGGCGCCGCGCGCCCGCGGCCCGTGCTTCTCGGCGTAGCTGGTTCCACCGAGACGATCGGTCTGCACGAGGTGCGGGAAGAGGTGCCCGGATGCCGCGGCGTCGAAGCGTCCGTCGTCGACGATCACGCCGCCGAGCACCGCCCCCTGTCCGGCGAGGAACTTGCTCGCGGAATGCACCACGATCGCGGCCCCGTGCTCGATCGGACGCAGCAGGTACGGCGTGGTGAAGGTGCTGTCGACGACGAGCGGGATGCCGCGCTCCCGGCCGATCGCGGAGACGGCGGCGATGTCGAGCACGTCGTTGCGGGCATTGGAGAGCGTCTCGGCGAAGAGGGCCTTGGTGCGCGGGGTGATGGCATCCCGCCAGGCGGAGAGGTCGGACGTGTCGACGAAGGTCGTCTCGACACCGAGGCGCGCGAGGTTGTCGAGGAGGAGGCCTCGGGTGCCCTCGTAGATGTGCTCGGAGACCACGACGTGATCGCCCGCGCCCGCCAGGGCGAGCAGGGCGACGGTGACGGCCGCCTGACCGCTGGAGACGAGCACCGCCTGGTCGCCGCCCTCGAGCGAGGCGAGGCGCTCCTCGACGGCCTGCACGGTGGGATTGCCGGTGCGCGTGTAGCCGAAGCCGGTCCCGGTGCCGAAATGCTCGGCAGAGTGCTCGAGGTCGTCGAAGGTGAAACCGGCCGTCAGATAGATCGGCAGCGCGCGCGGTGACGCCGGCACCGTGGACGAGCCGACGTGCACCTGACGTGTCGAGAAACCGGTGTGGGTGCCTGTGGCCATGAGGCACGCTCCTTCGTTCGGGATCGGGCCAGATTCGCACGCACGTCGGCGTAGCACCGAAATGTGCGGCGCCGTGTTACGCGCCGCTCCGTACGCCCGGGGTCGGCGGGGGTGCAGCATGCCGGTGGTATCGTGGCGAGGTGCGGATCGTCGGCCTCCTCCTTAGCGGCCGCGACGAGACCTTGTTCTAGGCCTTTCTCGTCGCGGAGTTCGTCGCGGGCCTCACACCCCTCCCGAGGAGAAACCCCAGCCATGAGCAGCACATCGATCGACGGCATCCACGTTCCGGATCGCCCCCGTACCCTGGCCGAGAAGGTCTGGGACGACCACCTCGTCGTCAAGGGTGAGGACGGCCAGCCCGACCTCATCTACATCGACCTGCACCTCGTGCACGAGGTCACCAGCCCCCAGGCCTTCGACGGCCTGCGTGCCGAGGGGCGCCCCGTGCGCCGGCTCGACCTCACGATCGCGACGGAAGACCACAACACCCCGACGCTCGACATCGACAAGCCGATCGCCGATCTCACGAGCCGCACGCAGATCGACACCCTCCGCCGCAACGCCGAGGAGTTCGGCGTGCGCATCCACTCGCTGGGCGACAAGGAGCAGGGCATCGTCCACGTCGTCGGCCCGCAGCTCGGGCTGACCATGCCGGGCATCACGGTCGTCTGCGGCGACTCGCACACCTCGACCCACGGCGCCTTCGGGGCGATGGCGTTCGGCATCGGCACCAGCGAGGTCGAGCACGTGCTCGCCACGCAGACCCTGCCGCTCAAGCCCTTCAAGACGATGGCCATCACCGTCGAGGGCGAGCTGAAGCCCGGCGTCACCGCGAAGGACATCATCCTCGCGATCATCGCCAAGATCGGCGCGAACGGCGGCCAGGGCTACGTGCTCGAGTTCCGCGGCAGTGCGATCCGCTCCCTCTCGATGGAGGGGCGCATGACGATGTGCAACATGTCGATCGAGGCGGGCGCCCGCGCGGGCATGATCGCCCCCGACGAGACCACCTTCGCCTACGTCAAGGACAAGCCGCACGCTCCGCAAGGCCAGGACTGGGACGACGCGGTCGCGTACTGGCGCACCCTCCCCAGCGACGAGGGCGCCGTCTACGACGCCGAGGTGTTCCTGGATGCCGACGAGCTGGAGCCCTTCGTCACGTGGGGCACGAACCCGGGCCAGGGCGTCTCGCTCTCGGACGTCGTGCCCACCCCGTCCGACATCGCCGACCCCAACGAGCGCGCGGCGGCCGAGCGGGCGCTGGAGTACATGGACCTCGCAGCCGGTACGCCCATGAAGGACATCCCCGTGGATGCCGTGTTCATGGGCTCGTGCACGAACAGCCGCATCGAAGACCTGCGGGCCTTCGCCTCCGTCATCCAGGGCCGCACGAAGGCCGAGAACGTCCGCGTCATGGTCGTCCCGGGATCGGCACGCGTGCGCCTGGAGGCCGAGGCCGAGGGGCTCGACAAGGTCTTCCAGGAGTTCGGCGCCGAATGGCGCTTCGCCGGCTGCTCGATGTGCCTGGGCATGAACCCCGACCAGCTGGCACCGGGCGAGCGGTGCGCGTCCACCTCGAACCGCAACTTCGAAGGACGCCAGGGCAAGGGCGGGCGCACGCACCTCGTCTCGCCACTGGTCGCGGCAGCCACCGCCGTGCGCGGCACCCTGTCCAGCCCCGCCGATCTGGAGCCGCTAAAGGACACCTTGATCAGCACCGACGCGATCGTTTCGACCGGGGCGGAGGCCTGACATGGAGAAGTTCACCACGCACACCGGAATCGCTGCTCCCCTGAAGCGTTCGGCGGTCGACACCGACCAGATCATCCCGGCCGTCTACCTCAAGCGCGTCACCAAGACCGGCTTCGACGACGCGCTGTTCGCGAATTGGCGCCAGGATGCCGAATTCGTCTTGAACCAGGACGCCTACCGGTCGGCATCCGTCCTCGTCGTCGGACCCGACTTCGGCACCGGCTCCAGCCGCGAACACGCCGTGTGGGCGCTGCGCGACTACGGGTTCAAGGTGGTGCTGAGCCCGAAGTTCGCGGACATTTTCCGCGGCAACTCGGGCAAGCAGGGCCTGGTGACGGGTGTGATCTCGGAAGCCGACCTGGAGCGCCTCTGGGCGGCGATCGAGGCGCAGCCGGGCATCGAGATGACCGTCGACCTGACCGCGAAGACGGCCACGGTGGGTGACCTCCGGGTCTCGTTCGAGATCGACGATTACACTAGGTGGCGGCTTCTCGAAGGGCTCGACGACATCGGGCTCACGCTGCGCGACGAAGACAAGATCACGCAGTTCGAGGCGCGCCGCGAGGCATGGCGGCCGCGGACCCTTCCGGTCCGCTGAGCCCGATCGCCCCGATCGGGTCGATTCTCCGCCCCTCGTCCACGAAGTGAGGTCCACCCCCCTATGAGCACACTCGTTTCCGACACCGGAGAACACCACATCGGGCAGCAGCCGGACTGGGAGGCGGCAGAGACGCTCACCATCCGCGGCGGTCGCCCCTTGCGCGGCACCGTGGAGGTCAAGGGGGCGAAGAACCTCGTCACCAAGGCGATGGTGGCGGCGCTTCTCGGTGACACCACCAGCACCCTGCGCGACGTGCCGATGATCAGCGACGTGAAGGTCGTCCGTTCCCTCCTCGAGGTGCACGGCGTGACGGTCACCGAGGGTGCCGAAGAGGGCACCCTGCACCTCGACCCCTCGGGCGCCGTTGCCGCGCACTTCGAGGAGATCGACGCGCACGCGGGCGCCTCGCGCATCCCGATCCTGTTCTGCGGTCCGTTGCTGCACCTGCTCGGTGAGGCGCTCATCCCCGACCTCGGTGGATGCCGTATCGGCGACCGGCCGATCAATTTCCACATGGACGCGCTGCGCGCGTTCGGCGCCGTCGTCGACAAGAGCTACGAGGGCATCCGCATCACCGCCCCGAACGGCCTGCACGGTGCGAACATCACCCTGCCCTACCCGAGCGTGGGCGCCACCGAGCAGGTGCTGCTCACGGCGGTGCGCGCGAAGGGCGTGACGGAGTTGCGCAACGCGGCGATCGAGCCCGAGATCATGGATCTCATCGCGGTGCTGCAGAAGATGGGCGCGATCATCTCGTACGAGCCCAACCGCGTCATCTTCATCGAGGGCGTCGACAAGCTCGACGGCTACGACCACCGGGCGATCTTCGACCGCAACGAGGCGGCATCGTGGGCCTGCGCGGCGCTGGCGACCGACGGCGAGATCTTCGCCAAGGGTGCGCGTCAGCAGGACATGCTGACATTCCTCAACGTGTTCCGCAAAGCCGGTGGGTGGTTCGATGTCCGCGAGGACGGCATCCTGTTCCGCCGGGGCGAGGCGCTCAAGCCCGTCATGGTCGAGACCGACGTGCACCCGGGCTTCATGACGGACTGGCAGCAGCCGCTCATCGTCGCGCTCACGCAGGCTCCCGGCACCTCTACGGTGCACGAGACCGTCTACGAGAACCGCCTGGGCTTCACCGAGGCGCTGAACAAGATGGGTGCCGACATCGTCGTGCACCCGAAGGGGCTCGCCAGCGCCGACCGCCGTGTTCCGCGCCGCGACCTCGAGCAGGCGGCCGTCATCAATGGTCCGACGCCGCTGCACGGGGCCGACGTCGAGGTGCCCGACCTGCGCGGCGGCTACAGCTACGTGATCGCCGCACTGGCGGCCGAGGGCGAGTCCACGGTGCGCAACATCGGCATCATCCGCCGCGGCTACGAGAAGTTCCTCGAGAAGCTCACCGCTCTCGACGCCGACTTCTCCGTCGTGGGCTGAGGCCGTGAGCGCCACCCCCGAGAAGAGCAGGCCGAGCGCCTTCTGGCCGCTCGCGGCGATCGTGATTCCCGCGGTGGGCCTGTTCGCCCGCATCGAGATCCGCGGTGCGGAGAACCTCCCGCGGGAGGGCGCATACGTGCTCGCTGCGAACCACAACTCGGAGTTCGATCCGCTCATCGTCGCCGTTGCGGTCTGGCGGCTCGGGCGCGCGCCACGCTTCATGGCGAAAGAGAGCCTGTTCACGGTCCCCGTGCTCGGTGCCGCCCTGAAGGCGACCGGAATGGTGCCCGTGCCGCGCAGCTCGTCGAGTGCGAACCAGTCGATGAAGGCCGCGCAGCAGATCGCCGAGGACGGGCGCGGTGTCATCGTGTACGCCGAGGGCACTCTGACGCGCGACCCCGAGCTGTGGCCGATGCGCGGCAAGACCGGGGCGGTCCGCCTGGCCCTCGCCGGTGATCTGCCTCTCATCCCGCTCGCGCAGTGGGGGGTGCAGGAGATCATGCCGCGGTACGGCAAGCTGAAGTTCCCTCGGCGCTCGCACGTCGTCGTGCAGTTCGGTCCGGCCATGGACGTGTCCGAGTATGCCGGGGCGACGACCCCGGCCGTGCTCACGCGCGCCACCGACGAGCTCATGGGACGCGTCTCGTCGATGCTGTCGGACATCCGCGGCATCCCGGCCCCGGCCGAGCGGTGGAACCCGTCGCAGCACGGGCAGAGCGAGACGGGCCGCCTTGAGTCGTAAGAGCCCGGCGCCCGCCGTCGGCCCGAGGGTCGCGGTCATCGGTGCGGGGAGCTGGGGAACGACGTTCGGCAAGATCCTCGCCGATGGCGGGGCGTCGGTGGTCATGTGGGCTCGCCGGGCCGAGCTGGCGGCCGAGATCACCGAGTCCAAGCGCAACAGCCGGTATCTCGCGGGCATCAACCTGCCGCGCACCATGACGGCGACGACCGATCTCGCCGAGGCGATCAACGGCGCCGAGCAGATCTACCTGTCGGTTCCGAGCCAGTCGCTGCGGGAGAACCTCGCGGCGATCAAGCCGTTCGTCGAGCGAACCGACGTGCCGATCGTGTCGCTCATGAAGGGCGTCGAGAAGTCGACGGGGCTGCGCATGAGCCAGGTCATCGAGCAGGTGCTGGAGTGCGATCCGGCGCGGATCGCCGTCGCCTCCGGACCCAACCTCGCCCTCGAGATCGCGCGCGAGCAGCCCACGGCCGCGGTCATCAGCTCGCTCAGCGCCGAAACCGCCGAGGCCGTGGCCCGACGCGCACGCAACCGCTACTTCCGCTCGTTCGTCAACACCGACGTCATCGGTACGGAGTTCGGCGGTGTGCTGAAGAACCTCATCGCCGTGGCCATCGGCATCGTCGACGGCGTGGGGTACGGCGAGAACACCAAGGCATCGATCATCACCCGGGGCCTGGTCGAGATGACCGACTTCGCCGTCGCGCAGGGCGCCCAGCCCGAGACGCTGCAGGGCCTCGCGGGACTCGGCGACCTGATCGCCACCTGCCAGTCGCCGCTCAGCCGTAACAACACGGCGGGGCGCCTGCTCGGCCAGGGATACGGCTACAAAGACGTGGTCGCACAGATGCAGCAGACCGCCGAGGGCCTGGCATCCGTCGCCCCGGTGCTCCAGCTCGCGAAGCAGGTCGGTGTCGACATGCCCATCGTGCGACAGGTGAAGATGGTGCTCGACGGCACGATGGATCCGCGCGACATCGCACCCCACCTGACGACCGACGACGACCAGCCGCAGGGCGAGAGGACGCACAATGACCAGAACAGCGGTGGTGGTGCTCTTCGGCGGGCGCTCCAGCGAGCATTCGATCAGTTCCGCCACGGCGGGCGGAGTGCTGCGGGCGATCGATCGTGACCGCTTTCGGGTGATTCCGGTCGGTATCACCCGCGACGGCGCCTTCGTGCTCGAAGACGACGATCCCGACAAGTTCGCGCTGCGCCCCGAGGCCCTGCCCGAGGTTGTCGACAACGGCACCCGCGTGCGTCTGCCCGATTCGACGCTCTCGCGCGAGTGGACGGTGACGGATGCCGAGGGTACCCGCTCCCTCGGAGACGTCGACGTGGTGCTGCCGATCCTGCACGGCCGCTTCGGCGAGGACGGCACCGTGCAGGGCCTGCTCGAGCTTCTCGACATCCCGTACGCCGGCGGCGGGGTGCTCATGTCGGCGATCGGCATGAACAAGAACGTCACCAAGCGCGTGCTGCGCTCGGCGAACGTGCCGGTGGTCCCGTGGGTGGCCGTGACACGAGCGGATCTCGCGCGCGACCGCGAGCTGTGGGAGCGCCGCATGCGGGGGCTGGGCCTTCCCGTCTTCGTGAAGCCGAACGAGGCCGGATCGAGCGTCGGTGTGTCGAAGGTCTCGCGCTGGGAAGACCTGGATGCCGCTCTCGACACCGCCTTCGCCGAAGACGGCCTGGTGCTCGTGGAACAGGCGATCGTCGGTCGCGAGGTCGAGTGCGGCGTGCTGCCCGGCCGCGACGGCGGACCGATCCGTGTGAGCGTCGCGGGCGAGATCGTCGTGACGGGCCGGGAGTTCTACGACTTCGAGGCGAAGTACCTCGACGCGCCGGGCGTCGACCTGGTCTGCCCCGCGGATCTGAGCGACGGCGAGCTGGCCGAGATGCAGCGCATCGCCGCGCAGGCGTTCGAGGCGATCGGCGGTCAGGGCCTCGCGCGCGTGGACTTCTTCTATACGGGCACCGAGTTCTACGTGAACGAGGTCAACACCATGCCCGGGTTCACGCCGATCTCGATGTTCCCCACGTGCTGGATCGCCTCGGGGCTGAGTTACCCCGAGCTCATCAGCGACCTGCTCGACGCGGCTCTCACGAAGCGCTGACTCGTCGGCGCACTTCCCGACGATTACGGGGTGGGCGACGGTGACGGCGAGGCCGTGGCATCCGTCGCCGACGTGCACACGGCGCCCCGTGGCGGTGAGGTAGTCGCGGATGAGCGGACCGAGGGCCTGGGCGACGTCGGCGCTGCTGGCGGCCTGGTAGTCGAGGAACACCTGCACCGCGGGCTGACGGCCGAACGTGGTGAGGGTGTACCGGTTGTCGGCCGCCTGCGACTCGTCGACGAGCCAGTCCACGCCGTCGAACGACCGGCAGGGCAGCGTCGAGGGGGCCGGGGCCTCGAGTCCGCAGGTCATGAGAAAGGATGCCGGATTGCCCCACGCTCCGGTCGCCTGCGCGTCGGTCCAGCGGCGCTCCTGCCCCGAGATCGTCTTCGGCAGGCGGGCGACGATCTCGGCACAGGCCGGGTCGTTCGCGAGCTTCGCGGGCTGCATCGCGACCGTCGTGCTGCAGGCCGCGAGTCCCGGGAGGAGGGCGACGGTGGCGATCAACGCGAGGATCCGGGAAGAGCGGGGCACCCGTCCAGGCTAATAGCGTGGGAGCGTGACCGACGCCGAGACCACCCGTGAGACCACCGTGGGAGAACTGTCCGAGGGACAGATCCTCCGCGGCATCCTGGACCGCCTTCCGCCGTCGACGGCGCTCGTGGGCCCCGGCGACGACGCGGCGGTGCTCGCCGTGCCCGACGGTCGCGTGGTCGCGACGACCGACACGCTCGTGCACGGCCCGGACTTTCGGCTGGCGTGGTCGTCGGCGCACGACCTGGGCTTCAAGGCGGCTGCGGTCAACCTTTCCGATGTCGCGGCGATGGGCGCCCGGCCGGTCGCGCTGCTCGTCGCCCTCGCGATGCCCGACGCCACCCCCGTCTCGTTCGTACGGGGTTTCGCCGACGGCCTGGCCGCGGCGTGCGCCGAGCTCGCGCCCGGCTGCGCCGTCGAGGGCGGCGACCTCACCGTCTCGGACACCCTGACCATCGCCGTGACGGCACTCGGCTCGCTCGACGGTCGTGAGCCGGTGCGGCGCTCGGGGGCGCGGGTGGGCGACGGCGTCTACGTCATCGGTGAGCTGGGGCAGGCGGCGCGCGGACTCGACGTGCTGTTCCGGCGGTTCACGGATGCCGAGGGTGCCCCCGTCGCGCTCACGGCCGAGGCTCGCGCCGACCTGTCGCCCGCCGACGCGCACGCCTTGTCGCGTCAACTCACCCCGCACCCGCCGATCGCCGATGCCCTGCGGGCAGCCGCTGCGGGGGCGACGGCCATGATGGACATCTCGGACGGTCTGGCCCTCGACGCCACCCGGCTCGCGGATGCGTCCGAGGTGACGATCGCGTTCGCTTCGGCGGCCCTCGGAGACGACGCGGCGCTGGCCCTCGGCGGGGGAGAGGACCACGGTTTCCTCGTGACCTTCCCCGCGGATGCCGTCCCCCTCGGCCGCCGAGTGGGCACGGTTGAGGCGCGCGGAGCCGACGCGATCACGGTCGACGGGCGCGCGTGGACCGGGCGCGCCGGATGGGACCCGTACCGCGACTGGGACGCGGGGCGCGGCTGAGTCGGGGTGGGGACGTCGGGGCCGGGTCAGTCCCGGGGACGGCCCCACCACATCGTCGTGTCGCCGTACGCCCGGTCGCGCTCCGCCACGAGACCGGCGGTGGCCCACGCCGGTGCCGCGGAGCGCGTGGCCCGTTCCACGATCACCGTGGCGTCGGGGCTCAGACGCGGCGCGAGCGCGACCAGGGCCCGCGTGAGCTCGTCGTCGCCGATGTCGTACGGGGGGTCGAGGAAGACGAGGTCCCACTCAGCGCCGGATGCCGCGAGGTACGTCGACACGTTCGCCCGGTGCACCCGCGCGGGCGCGGCCACACCCGCGGTTCGCACGCGCTCGGCGTTGTTGCGGATGAGGGCTGCAGCGGGGGCGGAGAGCTCGACGAGGTCGGCCGACGCCGCGCCGCGGCTGAGGCTCTCGAGGCCCAGAGCGCCGGAGCCGGCGTACAGATCGGCGACGCGCGCGTCGTCGAGCAGTCCGGCCGCCTCCAGCGCGCCGAACAGTGACTCGCGCACACGGTCGCTCGTGGGGCGCGTGCCTTTCGGGGGGACATCGAGCACGGTGCCGCCGGCGCGGCCGGAGATGATGCGCGTCACCGTCTCAGCCTAGGGTCCCAGATGCCGGGGAGCAGCGCGAGCGAGGGGTGGGGGCGCCGCGGCTCGCGGACCGAGGCACCCGGTGATCGGGCCATGTCGGTGGCCCTCCCTAGACTCGGTGCATGCCCGGTCTTTCGCTCGCGTCCCGTCTCGACGGCGCCATCGGTGGGAAGACGGCGGCGGCTTTCGACCGCGCCTTCGGCATGAAGACCGTGGGCGAGCTGCTCGAGCACTATCCGCGGCGCTATGCCCGTCGTGGCGAACTGACCCCGATCTCGACCCTGCCCCTGGGGGAGCCGGTGACCATCGTCGCCGAGGTCGTCAGCGCGAACGAACGGCGTATGCAGAACCGTCGCGGCTCCCTGCTCGAGGTCGTCATCAGCGACGGTGACGGACGCATGTCCCTCACCTTCTTCAACCAGCCGTGGCGTCTGAAAGAGCTCGCCCCCGGTCGGCGGGGGATCTTCTCGGGCAAGGTCGGTGAATACCGTCGGCAGACGCAGCTCACCAATCCCGACTACGAACTGTTCGACGACATCGCCGAGGCGCGTGCCGAGGCCGAGGTGACGGCCAAACGCCCGATCCCGATCTATCCGGCCACGAGCACCGTGCCCAGCCCGCTCGTGCAGAAGACGATCGCGCTCGTGCTCGACGGCCTGGGCGAGGTCGACGACCCGCTCCCCGACGATCTGCGCGCCCGCCGGGGCTTGCTCCCTGCACGCAGGGCGCTCGAGCAGATCCACCGCCCCGAGAACGACGACGACATCCCTCCCGCGGTCGCCACCCTGCGCATGCAGGAGGCTTTCGTCCTGCAGACCGCGCTCTTGCAGCAGCGGCAGTTCGTGCGCGCTCTGTCGGCGACGAAGCGACCCGCCGCGCCCGGCGGGCTGCTCGAGCGCTTCGACCGCATCCTCCCCTTCGACCTCACCCCCGATCAGCGCAGTGTGGGGGAGCGCATCGCCGCCGACATGGTGGGCGACTGGCCGATGAACCGGTTGGTGCAGGGCGAAGTCGGTTCGGGCAAGACGCTCGTCGCCCTCCGAGCGATGCTGCAGGTAGCCGAGTCGGGCGGGCAGTGCGCCCTCATCGCGCCCACAGAGGTGCTCGCCGCCCAGCACCTGCGCTCGATCGCACGCATGCTCGGCCCCGAACTCGCGCCCGAGCTCATGCCCACGCTTCTCACCGGGCAGCTCCCCGCCGCCGAGCGTCGCAAGGCCGCCCTGCGGGTCGCGTCCGGCCAGGCCCGGATCGTCGTGGGCACGCACGCCCTTCTCAGCGCGACGACGACCTTCGCCGACCTCGGCTTCGTGGTCGTCGACGAGCAGCACCGCTTCGGCGTCGACCAGCGCGAGGCGCTGCGGTCGAAGGGCGATTCGCCGCACACGCTCGTGCTCACGGCCACCCCTATTCCCCGCACGGTCGCCATGACGGTCTTCGGCGACCTCGACGTGTCGACGATCCGCACCATGCCGGCCGGGCGTGCCGGCATCCAGACCTTCGTCGCCCCGCTGGCCGAGAAGCCGAGCTGGTTCGCGCGCGTGTGGGATCGTGTCGCCGAAGAGGTACGCATCGGTCGGCAGGCCTTCGTGGTCTGCGCGGCCATCGACGCCGAGCAACTCACCGCAGACGACAAGAGCGACGAGCCGGCCGACGCACCGGCGGCTGCCGCCGAGAGCGCTCGCACCCGGTGGGGTGTCGTGCAGGTCGAGGCGCTGCTGTCGCGGCTGCCCGCGTTCGCCGACATCCGGGTCGAGATCCTGCACGGCAAGATGCCCGCTGACGAGAAAGACGCGGTCATGCAGGCGTTCGCGCGCGGTGAGATCGACGTGCTCGTCGCGACCACCGTCATCGAGGTGGGTGTGGATGTGCCGAACGCCTCGACGATGGTCATCCTCGAGGCCGATCGTTTCGGGGTGTCGCAGTTGCACCAGCTGCGCGGGCGCGTCGGTCGTGGGGGTCTCCCCGGGCTGTGTCTGCTGGTCACCGAGGCGTCTCCCGGGTCGTCGTCGCGCTCGCGGGTCGAGGCGGTCGCGAGCACGCTCGACGGCTTCGCCCTGGCCGAGGTCGATCTCGAACTCCGCGGCGAGGGCGATGTGCTCGGCGGGGCGCAGTCGGGGGCGCGGTCGTCGCTGCGGCTGCTGCGCGTCGTGACCGACGCCGATCTCATCACCGAAGCGCGGGCCGAGGGAGAACGCCTGCTCGCCGACGACCCCGCCCTGCAGCGGCATCCCGGACTCGCGGCGGCCCTCGAACGGCGCGTCGGTGTCGAAGAGCGGGCCGCTCTCGCCAAGTCGTGAGTGCCGGAGCCGTCGCGGGCCGTCGTCGGTAGGCTGGCCGCATGGACCCCCGGATCGCCGTCGTGCCCGGCTCGTTCGACCCGCCCACGCTCGGTCACCTCGACGTGATCCGTCGGGCCGCCGGTCTGTTCGACCAGCTGCACGTGCTCGTCGTGCACAACCCCGGCAAAGCGGCCATGCTGCCGATCGCCCAACGGCAGTCGTTGCTCGAGCAGTCCATCAGCGAGGCGGGCATCGAGGGCGACGTCATGGTCGCGACCTGGAGCGTGGGGCTGCTCGTCGACTACGCCACCGGAGTGAACGCCCGGGTTCTGGTCAAAGGCATTCGCTCGCAGGTGGATGTCGCGTACGAGACGCCCATGGCGATCGTCAATCGCGACCTCGCGCACGTCGAGACGGTGTTCCTGCTTCCCGACCCGTCGCACGCGCTCGTGTCCAGTTCGCTCGTGCGTCAGGTGGCCGGCCTCGGCGGCGACGTCTCGCCATACGTTCCGCCCGCCGTGGCGCGCTTCCTCGACACCGAGCGGCGCGACGTCTGACGCGAGTCGCCGTCGCCCGCGTTCCGCGGAGGGGCGCGGGGCGGGGGTGGCTGCGGCGTTGTGGTGGTGAGGCGTTGAGGCGTTGAGGCAGCGCCGGTGCCGATGCGGGGTCGGCGGTGTCGCGTCGGCGCTGCCGCGTCGGCCCTCACGCCTCAGCCCCCGTGTGCTGCTCCAGCGCAACGGCTTCGGGACACGCGGTAGCCCGGCGGACGGTCGCGCGTCCGCCGCGCGTCGTGCGAACGCCGCGGCACCTGCCCCGCGCTGCGGCACCCGCCCCGCGTCGCCCCGCGCCGCCCGGCCCTCGTCCAGGGGCACGCGGGTAGCATGGACGACCGTGAGAACCCACCGTCCCGGCCCCTTCCAGCTCCCCGTGCGCGACATCGAGCGCAAGCCCGGTGAGATGCGCGAGCACAGCCTCGAGATCCCCGCACCCGAGAAGTGGGGCGAGGGTCTCGTCTCCGTTCCCGAGGCTGAGCCGCTCGAGCTCGAGGTCCGCCTGGAGTCGGTGCACGAGGGCATCCTCGTCTCCGGAACGGTCGACTCCACCGCCACCGGCGTGTGCGGACGCTGCCTGATCGACATCGAAGAGCCTGTCGAAGTCGAGTTCCAGGAACTTTTCGCGTATCCTGGGCATGAAGCGAGTGACTTCGACGTTCAAGACGACCACGTGGATCTTGAAAATCTGGTCCGGGATGCCATTGTCCTGTCGCTTCCGTTCCAGCCGGTGTGTCAGCCGGACTGCCCCGGGCTCGACCCGATCACGGGCGAGAAGCTGACGGAAAGCCCCGGCGACACGGAGCGAACGTCCGTTGATCCTCGATGGGCTGCGCTCCAGCAGTACACCCCAGACGACGGCGATGCGCTCCGCGCCGCCCCCAAGACAGAGAAGAGCTAGTCATGGCAGGTAACCCCCCGAAGCGGAAGGTCTCCCGCTCCAACACCCGCTCGCGCCGCGCGCAGTGGAAGGCCGAAGCCCCCGCGCTGGTCAAGACCATCGAGAACGGCAAGGTCGTCTACAGCCGCCCCCACCAGGCGAAGGTCGTCACCGACTCGCAGGGCACCGAGCTCTTCCTCGAGTACAAGGGCCGCAAGGTCGCCGACGTCTGATCGGCGCTTCGTGACGCGTAACACCACCGAGCGCTCCGCGCTCACCGAGAAGCTCGGGGTCGATATCGACCCCGAGCTTCTTTCGCTCGCCCTGACGCACCGCTCGTACGCGTACGAGAACGGGGCGATCCCGCACAACGAACGCCTCGAGTTCCTCGGCGACTCCGTCCTGGGCCAAGCGGTCACGGTACGCCTGTTCACCCGGCATCCCGATCTCGATGAGGGCAGCCTCGCCAAGCGGCGCGCCAGCGTCGTCTCGACTCTCGCCCTGGCTGAGGTCGCTCGCGGTATCGGTCTGGGCGATCACGTGCGCCTGGGGCGAGGCGAGATCCTCACCGGGGGGCGCGACAAGGACTCGATCCTCGCCGACACGATGGAGGCCCTGATCGGGGCGACCTATCTGTCGGCGGGACCCGAAGCCGCGACGGCCATGGTGCTGCGCCTCGTCGAGCCGCTGCTCGCCGACCCCGAGCGCTACGGCGCGGCGATGGACCCCAAGACGAGCCTGCAAGAGATCGCTGCGCGCCAGGGCCTCGCCGCCCCCGCCTACGCAGTCGTAGCCACCGGTCCCGATCACGACCGGCGCTTCACGGCGACCGTCACGGTGGGAGATCTGGCGACGACCGGCGAGGGCACCAGTAAGAAGCAGGCCGAGATGGCCGCAGCGCTCTCCGCGTGGCGCGAACTCGACGCGCGTGCCTGAGCTCCCCGAGGTGGAGGTCGTCCGTGCGGGCCTCGAACCGGCCGTCACCGGAGCGCTCATCGCCTCTGTAGACGTGCGCGACGACCGCGCCCTCACACGGCACACCGGGGGAGCGGCGCATTTCGAGGCGGAGCTCACGGGCCGGCGGATCCGCGCAGCCGTTCGCCGAGGCAAATTCCTGTGGATGCCAGTGGCCGACGACGAAGCCGTCGTCACTCATCTCGGTATGAGCGGCCAGATGCTGCTGCGGGCGCCCGGATCTCCGGAGGAGCGCCATGAGCGCATCCGTATCGAACTGGAGCACCCCCTGCACGGCGCGTTATCGGTCGTGTTCGCCGACCAGCGCACGTTCGGGTCGCTCGCACTCGACGCCTTGGTGGCCACGCCCGACGGCGCCGCCGCGGGTCGCGGTTCCGACCTCGCGAAAGTGCCCACCCAGGTCGCCCACATCGCCCGCGATCCCCTCGACCCCGCCTTCAGCGATGCGCGCTTCCGCGCGCGGATGGCCGGCACCTCATCTGCCGTCAAGCGTGTGCTGCTCGATCAGACCGTGGCCAGCGGTATCGGCAACATCTATGCCGACGAGTCGTTGTGGGCGGCGCGGATCCACCCCGAGACCCCCGGATCCGCTCTGCCGACGCGGGCGGTCAACCGCCTCCTCGGCGAGGTGCGGGCGGTGCTGGAGAAGGCGCTGGCCGAGGGCGGCACGAGCTTCGACGCGCAATACGTCAACGTCAACGGTCAGGCCGGGTACTTCGCGCACTCGCTGAACGCGTACGGGCGCACGGGTCAGCCGTGCCCGCGCTGCGGGCGGCCGATCGTGCGCGTGTCGTTCATGAACCGGTCCAGCCATTTCTGCCCGAGGTGTCAGCGCTTGCGCTGATTCGCGAGGATCTGAGTCGGCGGGTGGGAAGAGTCGCTTAGGCTGAGAGCTGTGCCGCGTTTGTAGCGCGATCGAGGTCGAACTTTAGGGGGGGCAACGATGGTTGCAGAAAAGGGTCCGAAGCACGATAGTTGGACGGCGGCTTTCCGGCAATTCTCGCAGTCCCTCGAGTTGGGGGCCGACGGGATTGGGCTTTTCGCTATCGATCAAAGATTCGGTGTGGAAGACGTTCGGACCGCAGCGGTTGAGTCCATCACCGGGGGTGGCGATGACAAGAAGCTGGATGTAATATTCCTCGATGTAAGTCGCGGGCTATTAGTTATTGCGCAGTGCTTCGATTCACCAAAGCCGAAGCAGGCTGCACCAGCCAACAAGGCATCAGACCTAAATTCCGCGGTCGCATGGCTCTTGAATTCCAGTATTGACTCGGTTCCGGAAGAGATTCGCGGTAGAGTTGCGGAAGTGAGGGATGCGCTCGAAGCTGACATGATTCGAGACTTCCACCTCTGGTATGTGCACAATGCGCCGGAGTCAAAGAACGCGTCGGTAGAGGTTCTCAATGCCGAGCGAACCGCCGCCAAGCTACTCTCGAAACGAGGTGGCGTTCAAGTTTTCGGTGCGGAGGTTGGAACCGAGACGCTGGAGCGGTGGTACCTCGGTTCGAAGCGTGCAATTAAGGCGACGAGTAAATTCTCAGTTAGGGTCGCCGATGCTATTGAGATTTCGAGTGATCGATGGAGTTCAGTGACGACGCTTGTCCCCGGACATTGGCTCCGTCAACTGTTCTTGGATCATAAAGAAGATCTCTTCTCGGCAAATGTGCGGGATTACTTGGGCTCCAGGCGTAGCGGCGACAACATTAACAACGGGATCAAGGAAACCGCTACTACGGAGCCGTCGGATTTTGCTGTCTACAACAACGGAGTGACGGCTCTAGTTCTTGACTACCACCTCGGACCGCGAGCCCGTGCTGGACGCAAACTGGACGTCGTGGGTATCTCGGTGGTTAATGGAGCGCAGACTACTGGCTCGCTCGGGTCACTTCCAGAAGATCCCGATCCCGACCTTCTTGTTCCTATTCGGTTTGTGAAATCGAGCGACGAGCAACTGCTGGCGAAGATCGTACGCTTCAACAACATGCAGAATAAAGTTCAGGCTGCAGACTTTCGGAGTGGTGACGAAATTCAGAACCGGTTACGTTCCGAGTTTCAGGGTATGGCCGGCGTGAGCTACGATGGCGGCCGCCGAGGAGGATCGAGCGATGCAATCAAGCGAAGTCGTACATCGATTGCGGCTCATACGGTTGGGCAGGTTCTAACCGCGTTCCACGGCGATCCTGTGGCGGCGTATGACAAGAAGGCTGACATCTGGGTGGATGACGGATTATACTCGCGGATCTTCTCTGAGCGAACCTCGGCCGCACACATCCTTTTCGCGTATTCCCTTTACGACGCCCTGACTACTCGCCTGCTCACTCTACGAGGTAAGGCTCGCGTGGGTGGACCCGGGCTGACAGAGCCCGAGGAGAAGGAACTACGCTTCTTGTCGCTAAAGGGCGCTCCCTACCTTCTTGTCGAAGTCGTGGCTCGATCTCTCGAGACCATCATTGGGCAGACCGTTCCTAACAGGTTTGCGTTGCGATTCAGTGGAACGCCGACGTTGGCCGATTCAGCCGCAAAGTGGCAGATTGTGATCGATGCTGTGCTGCCGCTCTCCGAACAGCTGCGTGGTGCATTCAATCGGGGACGAGTAGTTCGCGACGGAAAGGACGCGGCGATCGTTGCGTTCGACGGTCTGTTTCGCGCTCTCCAAAGCCTCCGCCCGGAAGCGTTTCAGGAGTTCGCCAAGGCCGTGAAGGTAGTGGAGCCCGAACTGCAAAAGAGCTGAGCTGGGCTCTGCACCGGATTGATCTACCTCAGGGCGGACGGACGCGATGGTTTCCGGCGACTGCGCGTGGCGTCAGAGCAGCACCTTCTTCCATGCTCCTTCGTAGGCCGCGGGGACGAAGCCGATCTCCTCGTTGATCGAGAGCATCGGGCGGTTCTCCTCCGCGTTGTAGGTGAGGACGCGCGGGGAGTCGGGCGCGATGTCCCGCCAGGCGAGTAGGCCCGCGCACTTCACGAGCATCCCGAGGCGGTGGCCGCGGTGCCCGGCGAGCACCAGGGTGTCGTGCTGGTGCGTCGCGCCGGCGCGGTCCTTGCCGATGGCCAGTTCGTTGAAGGCGACGAGGTCTCCGCTGTCGATGTGCTGCGCGGCCGTGACGAGCAGGAGTCGTCCGGCGTCGAGGTAGGTGCGTTCGTAGCGGCGCACGCGCGCGGCATCCCACACCTCGCCGTCGAACTCCAAACCCGCGGCCGGCGCGTCGGTCACCATGCGCTCCTTCATCCGCGCGAGCCCCTCGACGAACTCGTCGGGAGTCGGCAGCGTCCACTGGACGACGCGGTATCCGACCGCGGCCTCCTCGGCGCGGGCGAGCAGCTCCTCCAGGCGCGGGCGTGCCTGCGCGAGGTCGAGGGAGCTCATGCGCTCGACCTGTTCGAGCGTGTGCCCGGATGCCAGGAAGTACCGCGCGATGTGATCGTGCGGCACCGAGCCGAAGCCGGTGGGGGCCTCCAGGTGCGGGCCGTCCGCGGCGGGGTGCTCCGCCCAGGACTGTAGGACGGTCCGACCATGTTCGCGCGCGGTGCGCTCGACGAGCTCGAACCCGGCCCGGCCGATGCCGCGCCCCCAGACGGAGCGGAGCAGCTCGACGAGCCAGAACCCCGACCGGGCGCCGTCTTCTTGCGGAAGGTCGAGGCCGACGCGGCCGACGACCTCGCCGTCGAGCACCGCCAGCCAGGAGAAGCGCAATTGTGCGGGGTCGAGCTGAAAGTTCGGGAGGAGCTCGTCGGCGGGCATGAAGTGATCGTCGTGGCCGGAGATCTCGGCGTACACGAGATTGCGGACGCGCGTCATCTCGCGGAAGTCCACGGCGTCGTCGCCGTCGATGGAGGCCGGGATGTGGAGGCGTCGGAACTCGAGGCCGGCGGGGAACGTGGTCATGAGGTGTCCTTCGTGGGGAGAGGGAGGGGTGCGCGCCGCCCGCGGGGGACGGCGCGCACCGATCAGGAAGGCGGACGCAGCAGCGTCGCCGCGCGGTACCAGTCGCGTTCGCGCTGTTCGCGCTGCGCCGTCTGGACACGCGCCCGGTGGGCGTCGGCCGTGCGGAGCTCGATCACCTGCACGCGCGCGGCGTGGCGCGTCAGCAGCCAGAGGCCGAGACGGAGGGTGAGTCGATCGATGAGGCCGACGCGGCGGTCGGTGGTCGAGGGAAGGGAAACGGTGGGCGTGGCCGCGGTGTGCTGCGGCGCGCGCGTGGGCAGGGTGCTCATGCGGAGGCTCCGAAATGGGGGGAGAGCGAGGGAGGACGGCGAGCGATGCTCGCGCGGTGAGGGATCGAGAGATCCGGATGCCCGGCATCCACGAGGATGCGGCACGGAAGGCGGAGGCGCGGGGCGTCTCGACGCGGGGGTCAGCCCTGGTGAGAGGGCATTCCGACGACGGTGGTCACTCCGGCGGACGGGGCAGACAGCACGGGAACGGCGATGAAGCCGGTAGCGGCGAAGCCGGTGGTGTTGCGAATCATGGGAGGACCTCCTTTCGTCGTCGGTTGCGACCCCCGACGCTAGCGGGGGCGTTCGGCGAATGTCAAGCTGACTTCCAGATTCGCGCGTCGCCCGGGCGCGCCGCAGCCGGTGTCACCGGCTTGCCGCCGCGGAATCCCGGGGCTCATCCGGTAGCGTGAGGCGCTCAGGACCGGGGCGGGAGGCGCGGCGACATGCACTTGAAGAGCGTGACGCTCAAGGGCTTCAAGTCGTTCGCCCAGTCCACGACCTTCGCGCTCGAACCGGGTGTGACCTGCATCGTGGGCCCCAACGGATCGGGCAAGTCCAACGTCGTCGACGCCCTCGCGTGGGTGATGGGCGAGCAGGGGGCGAAGACCCTGCGCGGCGGCAAGATGGAGGACGTCATCTTCGCCGGCACGTCCACCCGCGGGCCGCTCGGACGCGCCGAGGTCCAGTTGACGATCGACAACTCCGACGGCGCTCTGCCGATCGAGTACAGCGAGGTCACGATCAGCCGCACGCTGTTCCGCACCGGCGCCAGCGAATACGCGATCAACGGGCAGACAAGCCGCCTGCTGGACGTGCAGGAGCTGCTCAGCGACTCGGGTCTCGGCCGCGAGATGCACGTGATCATCGGGCAGGGGCGACTGGACACGGTGCTGCAGGCCACTGCCGAGGATCGGCGCGGTTTCATCGAGGAGGCCGCGGGCATCCTCAAGCACCGCCGCCGCAAAGAAAAGACCGTCCGCAAGCTCGACGCGATGGAAGCGAACCTGACGCGCCTCAGCGACCTCGCCGGCGAACTGCGCCGGCAGTTGAAGCCCCTGGGCAAGCAGGCCGAGGTCGCGCGCGAGGCCGCCGGGATCGCGGCGGTGGTGCGCGACGCGAAGGCCCGTCTCTTCGCCGACGAGCTCGTCCGGCTCCGCACCCAGCTCGCTGACGCCGCGCGCGCCGAGACCGAACGCCATACCGAGCGGTTGGTGCTCCAGGAGCAGGCGGACGGCCTGCGTCGACGGGTCGAGCGGCTGGAGGAGGAGCAGCGCTCCGAGGCCGTGGACCACGCGCGTCGCGTGGCCTTCTCGCTCGAACAGGTGCAGGAACGACTCCGCGGTCTCTACACCCTCGCCGGTCAGCGTCTCGCCCTGCTGTCCGACGACGATCGCGACCAGATCGCCTTCTCGCCGACCGTCTCGCAGGCGACGATCGACGACCTCCGCAGCGAGATCGATGACATCGCGGCCGGCCTGGGGGACGCCCAGGATGCCGCCGCGGACGCCGCCCGCGCGGTGACGCGCGCTCGCGGCGATCTCGATGCGCTGGACGTCGACATCGCGGCGCAGAGCGCGCTCGTCTCGGAGCACGACATGAAGCTCACCGCCCTGCGGGGCGCGGCCGCGGCGGCGTCGTCGACCCGGGATGCCGTCCGCGCGGGCGTCGAACGACAGCAACGCGCGCTGGACGCGGCGTTGGCCCGCCGTGCCGAGGCCGAGGAGGCCCTCGCCGCTCTCGACCCCGCCGCGGCACCCGAGGCGTCGACCGCCGAGCACGCCGCCGCCTACGAACGTGCGCAGCGCGCTGCCAACGACGCGGAGTCCGCCGTCACGGACCTGCGCGAACGCCTGCACGCGTCCGAACGCGAACGCGACGCACTCTCCGCGCAGACCACGGCGCTCGGTCGCGCTCTGGACGTGCGCAACGCCGCCGCCGACCTCGTCGCCTCCGGGCAGCCAGGGGTGCGCGGCCTGGTCGGCGATGCGGTCAAGGTCACGTCGGGGTACGAGGCCGCCGTCGCGGCCGCGCTCGGGTCGCTCGCTGAGGGCGTCCTCGTCGACGACGCCGACGCGGCCTTCGCGACGGCCCGGGCGGCCTCCGAAGACGATCTGGGTATCGTCGAGATCGCTGTCGCGACCCCCGCGCGCGGCGAGCCGCCGGTCGCCGCCGTGGAGGGCGGTGTCCGCGCGATCGATGTCGTGACGGCCCCGGCGGGGGTGCTCGGCATCCTGTCGCGCGTTCTGATCGTCGATGACCTCGAGAGCGCCCGCGCGGCGCTGGCCGACCTCGACGCGGGGGCGATTCTCGTCACGCGGGCGGGGGAGGTTCTGACGACCCACACCCTGCGGGCGGGCTCGGGCGCCGGCCGGTCACGCCTCGAACTGGCCGCCGAGCGGGATGCCGCCGCGGAGCGCCTCTCGGAGATCGTCGTCGTCGCCGACTCGCTGCGCGAAGCCCTGAGCGATGCGCAGCGGACGCTGACCGACGCCCGACAGCGGACCAAGGACACCCTCGCCACTCTCCGCTCGCACGATGCGGCGCTTGCCGCGCACGCCGAGAAGGTCAACCGCGTCACCGTGCGGCACGAGGCCGCGGTCGCCGAATGCGAACGCCTCGAGGCCGGTCTCGCGCAGGCGGCGGACGCCGTCACCGAGGCGGAGGACGCGGCCGCGGCGGCGGATGCCGCGTTCGCGCGCGCCGCGGAGGCTCCGCGGCCCATCCTCGACGCCTCGGCGCGGGACGGGCTGCTCGCCGAGCTCGAGGCTGCCCGCGAGACGGAGATGCGAGCGCGGCTCGACATCGAGACGTTGAAGGAGCGCGTCCGCGCGGGGGAGGCCCGCATCGTCCAGCTGGAGCAGCAGCGCGAGCGCGAACGTGCGGCGGCCGAGGAAGCCGCCCGCCGCGCGGTCGTCCGCCGCGCCCAGCGGGAGATCGCGGCGGACGTCGCGCGGCAGTTGCCCGCGCTGCTCGATTCGGTCGACCGGTCCGTCAGCCAGGCCCGTGTCCAGCTCGCGGCGGCCGAGGCCACGCGGACCGCCGTCTCGGCGGATCTGGCGAGAGCACGCGCCGACGAGACCGAAGTCCGCGAGCGTCTGGCGCGCCTCACGGAGAGCGTGCACGGCCTCGAGCTGCAGATGCACGAGAAGCGACTGCACGTGACGAGTCTGCTCGAGCGCGTGCAGTCCGAGCTCGCCCTCGACGAGGACATTCTCATTTCGGAATATGGTCCGGACCAGCCGATCCCGACCGATGGAGAGGGTGAGCCGACCGCGTTCGACCGGTCCGCGCAGAAACGGCGCCTGCAAGACGCCGAGCGCAAACTGAGTCAGCTCGGCCGGGTGAACCCGCTGGCCCTCGAGGAGTTCGCGGCGCTGGAGCAGCGTCACGCGTTCCTCACGGAGCAGCTCGCCGACCTGCAGCAGACGCGCAGCGACCTGCAGACGATCATCGCCGAGCTCGACGAGCGCATGCAGACGATCTTCGTCGCGGCCTTCGAGGACACGCGCGCGGCTTTCACGGAGATCTTCCCGATCCTGTTCCCGGGCGGTGCCGGGAGCATCTCGCTGACCGATCCCGACAACCCGCTGACGACGGGCATCGAGGTCGCCGTCCGCCCCGTGGGGAAGAAGATCGAACGTCTGTCGCTGCTTTCCGGCGGAGAGCGATCACTCGCGGCCGTCGCGTTCTTGACCTCGATCTTCACCGCGCGGCCGAGCCCCTTCTACATCCTCGACGAGGTCGAGGCGGCCCTCGACGACGCGAACCTCGGTCGCCTGCTCGGCGTGTTCGAGAAGCTCCGGGCGAGCAGTCAGCTCATCGTCATCACGCACCAGAAGCGCACGATGGAGATCGCTGACGCGCTGTACGGCGTCTCGATGCGCCAGGACGGGGTGTCGGCCGTCGTCGGGCAGCGCGTGGGCGACCGTGCCGCGAGCCGGGCGGAAGCCGCGCCCGTAAGCTGAAGCAATGGCTGAGAACTCCTGGTCGCTGGGCCGCGCGCTGCGCGGGCTGTTCGTCAAACCCACCATCGATGAGACGACGTGGGACGACCTGGAGACGGCGCTGCTGACCGCGGACTTCGGCCCCGACGTGACCGAACGCCTCATCGACGAGCTGCGCGAGAAGGTCGAGCGCTATCGCACGACCGACCCGCGCGACCTGCAGCGCATGCTCCGCGAGACGCTCGAGGAGCACTTCGCGAAGTTCGACACCACCCTGCGCCTGACGGAGCGGCCGGCCGTGGTGCTCGTGGTGGGTGTGAACGGCGTGGGCAAGACCACCACGATCGGCAAGTTCGCGAAGTTCCTGCAGCGCTACGGGCGCACGGTGACGGTGGGCGCCGCCGACACGTTCCGCGCCGCCGCGGTCGATCAGCTGGCCACGTGGGCTGAGCGCGGGGGAGCCACGATCGTGCGCCCGCAGCACGAGGGCCAAGACCCCGCATCCGTCGCCTTCCAGACCGTCGCGCACGCGAAAGAGACCGGCACCGAGATCGTGCTCGTCGACACCGCCGGCCGCCTGCACACCAAGGGCGGGCTCATGGACGAGCTCGGCAAGATCAAGCGCGTGATCGAGAAACAGGCGCCGATCAGCGAAGTACTCCTCGTGCTGGATGCCACGACCGGACAGAACGGCCTCATGCAGGCGCAGGCGTTCCTCGACAGCGCCGGCGTCACGGGGCTCGTGCTCACCAAGCTCGACGGCTCGGCCAAGGGCGGTTTCGTGCTCGCGGTGCAGGAGCGCACCGGTATTCCGGTCAAGCTCCTCGGCCAGGGCGAGGGCATCAACGACCTCACCGGTTTCACCCCGCACGTGTTCGCCGCGTCGCTGGTGGACTGACCGGCCCTCATCGCACCACGGCGCCCGGGCGGGTCGTCTTCCCGAACACGGGGCGGGCTGCTTACATGGACTCATGGCCATCGAGCACGATTTCTTCGGACTCCTCGAGTCGGGCCCCGACGGGTCGATCTTCTGGAGCGAGAACGTCGAGTTCGGCGATCAGAGCGTCACGGTCGACCTGACGGCACCCGACCAAGACGACGTGTCGGTCGAGGCGCTCGACGTCGCGGCATCCATGATCTCCTCGCTCGAGGCGATCGATCTCGCCGCCCGCAACGCCATGGTGAACGAGCTCGACGACCGCACGAGCGAGGTGACCGAGTACATCCTGCAGCAGCAGTCGACCCTCGGCGACGAGCTCGAAGATCTGCTCACCGATGTGACGGGCGACACCCATATCGACGTCATCAAGGCGCTGCAGCTGATGAGCATGACGATCCTCGCCGACGAGCACGGGGGAGCCGACCCCTTCGCGGTACTGGAGTACGCCCTCGACCCCGACGCCACCGATGACGTGCTGCTGGTCAACCTCGCCTCCGACGGGCGCGTGCAGTCGGTCACGAGCGCCGACTGACCGCGTGCAGACCTTCCTGCCGTATCCGTCGTTCGCCGACTCCGCGAGAGCCCTGGATGCCAAGCGCCTGGGCAAGCAGCGCGTCGAGACGTTTCAGCTGCTGCGGGCGCTCACGGTGCCGGATCACGGCTGGCGCCACCATCCGGCGGCCAAGATGTGGGACGGTCACCTGCCCGCGCTCGTGTCGTACGGCCTGGTCATGACCGACGAGTGGATCGCGCAGGGGCGCAACGACACGGTTCGCGAGAAGATCCGCGTGTTCGCGCCGGAGGTCGACGGGGTGCCGCAGAGCGCTCTCGACCTGCCGCCGTGGATCGGCGACGAGGCTTTCCACCTCGCGCACCGGTCCGACCTCATCCGTAAGGACGCCGAGTTCTACGTGCCCCGCTTCGGCGACGTGCCCGACGACCTGCCCTACATCTGGCCGGTGTGAGCCGCGCGCCTACACCGCCTGTGCGAAGCCGGCGTCGGCCGCGGCGATGTCCTTCGCGAGGTGCGACAGGTGCGGCGGGATCTCGCGGCCCTTCGACACCATCGACTGCGCCCACAGGCGCCCGGCGCGGTACGACGAGCGCACGAGCGGACCGGCGAGCACACCGAGGAAGCCGATGCGCTCGGCCTCTTCCTTGAACTCGACGAACTCGGCCGGCTTCACCCAGCGCTGCACCGGCAGGTGCCGGGGCGTCGGGCGGAGGTACTGCGTGATGGTGATGATGTCGGTGCCGGCCTCGTGCAGATCCTGCAGCGCCTGGACGACCTCTTCCGGCTCCTCGCCCATGCCGAGGATGAGGTTCGACTTGGTGATGAGACCGGCGTCGCGCGCTGCCGTCAGCACGCCGAGCGAGCGCTCGTACCGGAAGGCGGGGCGGATGCGCTTGAAGATGCGCGGCACCGTCTCGACGTTGTGCGCGAACACCTCGGGCCGCGACGAGAACACTTCCTCGAGGTGCGCGGGGTTTCCCGTGAAGTCGGTCGCGAGGATCTCGACGCCCGTCCCCGGGTTCTCGGCGTGGATGCGGCGCACCGTCTCGGCGTGCAGCCACGCGCCCTCGTCGGGCAGGTCGTCGCGCGCGACGCCCGTGACGGTGGCGTAGCGCAACTGCATCCGGGTGACGCTCTCGGCCACGCGACGCGGCTCGTCCGTGTCGTAGTCGGCGGGCTTGCCGGTGTCGATCTGGCAGAAGTCGCACCGGCGCGTGCACTGCGAGCCGCCGATGAGGAACGTCGCCTCGCGGTCCTCCCAGCATTCGAAGATGTTGGGGCACCCGGCTTCCTGGCACACCGTGTGCAGTTCCTCGGTCTTCACGAGGTTCTGCAGGGCGGTGTACTCGGGGCCCATTCTGGCCTTGGTCTTGATCCACTCGGGCTTGCGCTCGATCGGCGTCTGGGCGTTGCGCACCTCGAGGCGCAAAAGCTTCCGTCCGTTCGGAGCGGTGGATGCCGGCATCCCGGCGCTGCCGGTCCCGCAGGCGCTCACGCCGCCACCGTCGCAGCCGACGCGGCGAAAACGCGCTCGATCGTGGGCGCGAGGTCGGCGGGGGAGACGTCGGCACCGACCACCTCGCTGACCGTGGTCACTCCGGCATCCGTGATCCCGCACGGGACGATGCGGCGGAACGCGGCGAGACTGTTGTCGCAGTTGACGGCGAAGCCGTGCATGGTCACTCCTCTTTCCACGCGGACGCCGATCGCCGCGACCTTGTCGATGCTGAGGGGGCGACGTACCCAGACGCCGCTGCGCCCCTCGACCTGGAATCCCTCGACGCCGTGCGCGCCGAGCGCCTCGATGAGCAGGGATTCGAGTCGCCGCACGTGGGCGACGACGTCCATCGGCTCGGGCAGTCGCACGATGGGATAGCCGACGAGCTGCCCCGGGCCGTGCCAGGTGATCTTGCCGCCGCGGTCGACGTCGACCACGGGCGTGCCGTCGTCGGGACGCTCGTGCGCCTCGGTGCGCTTGCCGGCGGTGTAGACGGCCTCGTGCTCGAGCAGGAGCAGCGTGTCGCCGCGGTCGCCGGCCACCACGTCCGCGTGGATGCGGCGCTGGTGCGCCCAGCCGTCGAGGTAGGGGACGTAGTGCGGGGCGAGGCCCACGTGCTGGATGTCGATCATCGACCGCCTCCGATGTTGGATCGCGTCCAACAATACACTCGCCCCTCACCTCTAGGCTGATGACACCATGGCTTCCGAGCATCGCAGCGGTCGACCCCGCGCCTCATCGCGAGAGGTCCTCGCCGAAGCCGCGTGCGAGCTCTTCCTCGAGCAGGGCTACGACGCCACGAGCGTCTCCGACATCACGCGCCGCGCGGGCGTCAGCCGCTCCAGCTTCTTCAACTACTTCTCGGCCAAGAGCGACGTGCTGTGGTCGGGTCTCGACGAGCAGATGGATGCCGCGACCCGGCGCCTGCGCGACGGCGAGTCGGTCGATGACGCGCTGGCCGCGATCGGCGATCGCCTCGCCCCCGATGCCTTGGCGCTGGCGATCACCAACGCCGAGGCGATGGGCATCGCGACCGAGCTCGACCGTGAGCGTGCCGTGCGGCAGTTCCGCCTGCAGCGCGAGCTCTCGGCGCGGCTCGCGCGCGACGGGATGCCGCCCCTCGCCGCCGAAGTCCGCGCCGGTGCCCTGGCGGCGGCGGTGCTGGCCGCGGTCTGGGCCTGGGCGGATCGCACGGGCGCGGGCAGACCCCTGGGCGAGGTGCTCGCCGAGGCGCTCGCGCTGGTCTGAGCGCGGGCCCGGCGGCTGCGTAACCTCAGTGATCTGCACGAAGTCAGTGGCATCCGGCCGGTTCGGGCTGAGGTTGTGCGGATCGCTGAGGTTGTGAGCGGGATGCGGGGCGCAGGCATGCGCGGCGCCGCGGCAGCGCCGTCGGCGGCACCCGCGTAAACTCGTTTCATCATGGCGACTTTCGGCACCCTCTCCGACCGGCTCACAGAGACCTTCCGCAATCTTCGGAAGAAGGGCCAGCTCACGCCCGCCGACGTCGACGGCACGGTGCGCGAGATCCGGCGCGCCCTGCTCGACGCCGACGTGGCGCTGCCCGTCGTCAAGGAGTTCACCGCCGCGGTGCGCGAGCGCGCCCTCGGCGACGAGGTCAACCGTGCCCTGAACCCCGCGCAGCAGGTCGTGCAGATCGTCAACGACGAGCTCATCGGCATCCTGGGCGGCCAGCAGCGTCGTCTGCAGTTCGCCAAGAACCCGCCGACCGTCATCATGCTCGCCGGTCTCCAGGGCTCGGGTAAGACCACCTTCGCCGGCAAGCTCGCCAAGATGCTCGAGAAAGACGGGCACACCCCCCTCCTCGTGGCGTGCGACCTGCAGCGTCCGAACGCCGTCAACCAGCTCCAGGTCGTCGCCGAACGCGCCGGGGCCGCGATCTACGCGCCCGAGCCCGGCAACGGCGTGGGCGACCCGGTCAAGGTCGCTCGCGACGGCGTCGCTCACGCCACGCGCCAGCAGCACGACATCGTCATCATCGACACCGCCGGTCGCCTCGGCGTCGACGCCGAGCTGATGAAGCAGGCCGCCGACATCCGCAAGGCCACCCAGCCCGACGAGGTGCTGTTCGTCATCGACGCGATGATCGGTCAGGATGCCGTCAACACGGCCAAGGCGTTCCAGGACGGCGTCGACTTCACCGGTGTCGTGCTGTCGAAGCTCGACGGCGACGCGCGCGGTGGCGCCGCGCTGTCGGTCGCGTCCGTCACGGGCCGCCCCATCATCTTCGCGTCGACCGGTGAGGGGCTCGATGACGTCGAGCCGTTCCACCCCGACCGCATGGCATCGCGCATCCTCGACCTCGGTGACATCCTCACCTTGATCGAGCAGGCGCAGAACGCGTTCGACGAGGCCGAGGCGATGAAGGTCGCCGAGAAGCTCGCGACCGAGACGTTCACGCTCGAGGACTTCCTCGAGCAGATGCAGCAGATGAAGAAGATGGGCTCCATGAAGAAGATGCTCGGGATGCTCCCGGGCATGGGAAACATGAAGCAGCAGCTCGAGGACTTCGACGAGCGCGAGATCGATCGCACCGAGGCGATCATCCGCTCGATGACGGTTGCCGAGCGTCGCAACCCCAAGATCCTCAACGGCTCGCGACGCCTGCGTATCGCGCGGGGTTCCGGTATGACCGTCACCGACGTCAATCAGCTCGTGCAGCGTTTCGACCAGGCGGCGAAGATGATGAAGACCGTCGCGCGCGGCGGTGTGCCCAACATCCCGGGCATGGGTCCCGTCGGCGGCAAGCCCGGCGCGTCGTCCAAGCGCGGCAAGCAGCAGAAGGCGAAGGGCTCGCGCTCGGGCAACCCGGCCAAGCGCGCGGCCGAGAACGCCGGCATCGCGGCATCCACGGCTCCCACCGGTTCGGGCTTCGGCCTGGGCGGTCAGAAGATGCCGAGCGAGGCCGACCTCGCCGAGCTGCAGAAGATGCTCGGCCGCGGCTGACGACCGTCAGGGGACGACCCTGGACATCGGCTCGGGTCGTGAGCGTCAGGGCAGGATGTCGTCGTCCTGCAAGGCCGACATGACGGTCTGCTCGATGGCCCGCTGACCCCGCGGTGTGGGATGGATGTCGTCGTCCTGCATCCAGTCCGGGTGATGGGCGAGCGGCTGACCGATGTCGATGAATGTGCCGTCGACGGCCTCCACCGCGTCACGGAGCGCGTCGGAGGTGACCGCGGTGTCGTCGGGAACGTCGGGGTCGTCGTTCCAGATCGTGCTGAGTCCGACGATGTGCGTGTCGGGGAGGGCCTCATGCAGTGCCTTGACGGCATCGGCGGTGTCCATGCGGATCTCGTCGTCGTCTTCCCAGAAGTCGTTGCTCGAGGACTCGATGACGATGAGCTGCGGCTGCAGCGCCACCGCCGCGGGCACGAATCCCGAGAAGGTGACGTCGCAGTCGCCGGGCACGACGAATCCGCCGCCTGCGCAGGCGAGGTTCGTGACAGCGAGGTGCGCCCGCGAGCCGAGAAGCGCGGGCCACGCCTGCTCGGGCCGCAGCCCGAAGCCGGACATCAGGGAGTCCCCGATGGTGACCACCCGCATCGGGGGAGGCCCGCTGCTGGTCGTCGGCGACGGGGAGGCCGACAGCTCCGGTTCGCTGAACGTGGGTGCGGGGCGGGCGGTGGGGGGCTCCGCCGCGCACGCCGTGAGCGCGAGGGCCAGCCCGAGGGACACCGTGGCAGCAGCCGTCGAACGCCCCAAGATCATGACGTGATCCTAAGAGGCGGATTCTATGAACGAGCGCCGAAGCGGGTGGTCACACGCGCAGCGCCGCGAGGTGTTCGCGAAGCGTGGGGCCCCCGCGGAATTCGCGGATGAGGTGCTGCACGACTGCGCGCAGATCCCCGTCGGCCGCCTCGGCCACCGCGATCTGGCGTGCGGAGCTGCCGCCGGTGGCGAGAATGGTGTCGAGGCCGGCGAACTCGCGCGCGCAGTGCAGCTCGACCGCGATGTCGGCGAGTTCGTCCATGGTCGAGCGCAGGTGCTCCACGACCGGCAGCTGGGTGCCCTCGCGGTCGACGATGACGCGGGCGTCCAGCCCGTACCGTGCGGCGCGCCATTTGTTCTCGCGCGCAAACCAGGGCGGGATGCCGGGGAGCTCGCGGCCCTCGTCGATCATGCGCGAGAAGTGCTCGACGAGGGTCTGCGCGAGCGCGGCGACGGCCGCCAGCTCGGGCAGGGTCGACATGCCGTCGCATGCGCGGATCTCGACGGTGCCCCACCTCGGCGCGGGACGGATATCCCACCGCACTTCACTGGCATCCGCCATCACCCCGGTGCGCACCATGTCGTCGAGGTAGTTCTCGAAGTCGGTCCACGAGGCGAGCTGCCACGGCAGGCCCGCCGTGGGCAATTGCTGGAACACCAGCGAACGGTTGGAGACGTAGCCGGTGCGCTCGCCCGCCCAGAACGGGCTGGATGCCGACAGGGCCTGGAGGTGAGGGAGGAAAACGGTCAGCGCGTTGACGATCGGCAGCACCTTCTCGACGTCGTCGACGCCGATGTGCACGTGCACGCCCCAGATCATCATGTTGCGCCCCCACCACTGGGTGCGCTCGATGAGGGTGTGGTAGCGGGTCTTGTCGGTGACCTGCTGGTCGTACCACTGGGCGAACGGGTGGCTGCCCGCGCAGAGCAGTTCGATCCCTCGCGGCTCGGTCTCTTCGCGGAGGGCGCCGATGGCGTCGGCGATGTCGTCCACCGCGCCGGCGACGGTGTCGCCCACGCCGCTGGTGACCTCGACGGTGTTGGTGAGGAGCTCTCCCGTGACGGTGAAGCGCTCGAGGGCCGTGCGCTCTTCGAGGCGCTCCAGGATCTCGGGCGCGCGGGGGACCAGGTCGCCCGTCTCGCGATCGGCGAGCATGAGCTCCCACTCCAGCCCGACGGTCGAACGCGATGACGGAGCGAACGGCAGCCTCATGCGGCTCAGTCTCGCACGCGGCGTGAGATGGGCCGCGTCGTGGGAGACGTCGTGTTACGTGCAAGTGGCCGACGCGGGATGTCATCGGACGACGCTGTCGCAGGGTGGGCGGACGATCTGGCAGAATAGAGGGTCGGACCCACCACTCGACCCTCTATCCAGTGTCGGTCCGCCCTTTTGAGCTTCCGCCGGGTGTGCACCCCACGCTCCAGGCGTTCGGTTCGTTCGTTTTCCATCATCAGGAGTCATCGTGGCTGTCAAGATCCGTCTCAAGCGCCTCGGAAAGATCCGTGCGCCCTACTACCGCATCGTCGTCGCCGACTCGCGCACCAAGCGCGACGGTCGTGTGATCGAGGAGATCGGCAAGTACCACCCGACCGAGGAGCCCTCGTTCATCGAGGTCGACTCGGAGCGCGCCCAGTACTGGCTGTCGGTCGGCGCCCAGCCCACCGAGCAGGTCGCCGCCATCCTCAAGCTCACGGGCGACTGGGGCAAGTTCAAGGGCGACAAGAACGCCGTCTCGACCGTCAAGGTCCGCGAAGAGAAGGTCGCGTTCGAGGCCGACGCCTCGAAGAAGTCGGTCGTCAAGCCCAAGGCCGAGAAGAAGGCCGAAGCTCCCGCCGAGGCGCCCGCTGAGGACGCCGCCGAGACCTCGGCCGAGTAATTCCCGTGCTGTCTGCCGCGCTCGAACACGTCGTCAAGGGGATCGTCGATCACCCGGACGCCGTGACCATCCGTTCCAGCTCGTCGCCCCGCGGCGACGTGCTGGAGGTTCGCGTGCACCCCGATGACCGGGGTCGCGTGATCGGGCGCGGCGGACGCACTGCCAAGGCTCTGCGCACGGTCGTCTCCGCTCTCGCCGACGGGCGTCGCGTGCGCGTCGACGTCGCCGACGACTGATGGCGGGCGGCGACACCGCGGGCGCCCAGCCCGCCAAGACCCAGCTTCGCGTCGGACGCCTCGTCAAGGCCCACGGCCTGAAGGGTGCCTTCAAGCTGGAGCTGTACACCGACGATCCCGACGGGCGATTCGTCCCGGGCAGCACTTTCACGCTGCAGGTGCCGGAGTCCTCTCCCTGGCACGGACGCGAGCTGACCGTCCGCGAGTTCCGCTGGATGAACTCCCACCCCGTCGTCTTCTTCGAGGGCGTCGACGACCGCACGGTCGCCGAAGAGCTCGTGAAGGCGATCCTGTGGATCGACCAGGACACCGAGGCGGCCCCCGCCGAAGACGACGCCTGGTACGACCACCAGCTCGTCGGTCTCGACGTCGTCCGTGAGGATGCCGTCATCGGCCGCGTCGTTCGGGTCGATCACTTCCCCGCACAAGACCTTCTGATCGTGCGCCCGACCGGCGATGAGCGCGAGGTTCTCGTGCCGTTCGTGAGCGCGATCGTTCCGGAGGTCGACATCGCCGGCGGTCGCGTGGTCGTGACGCCCCCCGCCGGGCTCTTCGAAGACCTGCCCGCCGACGACGGCGACGAGCCGGAGCCCGTCGCCCCGGCGACCGACGACGCCGAGGGCGCCGCCGCGGAGAACGCCGCTCCCCGCGAGGGCTGACGTGCGCATCGACGTCGTCTCGATCTTTCCGACGATCTTCGACGCGCTCGAGGTGTCGTTGCTCGGCAAGGCCCGCCAGAGCGGCCTTCTCGACGTCCGCGTGCACGACCTGCGCGACTACACGCACGATCGCCATCGCACGGTCGACGACACGCCCTATGGCGGCGGGGCCGGCATGGTCATGAAGCCCGAGCCGTGGGGCGAGGCCCTCGACGACATCGCGCGCGACGCCGCGGCGCGGCCTGTGATCGTGTTCCCCTCGCCCGCGGGGGAGCGCTTCACCCAAGCCACCGCTCGCGAGCTGTCGACCGTGTCGCACCTCGTGTTCGGATGCGGTCGCTACGAGGGTATCGACGAGCGGGTCTTCGACTACGCCGCAGAACTCGGTGACGTGCGACTGCTCAGCCTCGGCGACTACGTGCTCAACGGCGGCGAGGTTGCCGTGATGGCCATGGTCGAGGCCATCGGCCGCTTGATCCCCGGAGTCGTCGGCAATCCTGAGAGCCTCGTGGAGGAATCGCACGAGGACGGGCTGCTGGAGTATCCCTCCTTCACCAAGCCCGCCCTCTGGCGTGAGCGCGAGGTGCCGCCGGTGCTGCTGAGCGGCAACCACGGCGCTGTCGCCGCGTGGCGTCGGGAACAGCAGGTCGAGCGCACGCGGGAACGCCGGCCCGACCTGCTCGCGGACTGACGCCCGGCCCGCGGGCGCCGGGGCGGCGCTTCGTCACCCGCCGCGGCGTCGGTGAACCAGGTATCAGTCGACGCCCAGGAACGAACGGTCCGTCAGCACGATCGGGCCATCCGCGGTGATGGCTACGGTGTGCTCCGAATGCGAACCCCGCGAGCCGTCGGCACTGCGCAACGTCCATCCATCGGGGTCGGTGACGAGCTCGTCTGTTGTCTGCAGGAACCACGGCTCGAGGGCCACGACCAGACCCGCCCGCAGGGGATAGCCGCGTCCCGCCTTGCCGTCGTTGGCGACGTGGGGGTCGCCGTGCATCGTGCGGCCGACACCGTGGCCGCCGAAGTCGGTGTTGATGCTCAGCCCCTCGGCGCGGGCCACCGCAGCGATGGCGGCCGAGATGTCGCCGATCTTGTGGCCGACGGTGGCGGCGTCGATGGCGGCGGGCGAGGGCACGCTGGGTCGTGTCGATCAGCGCGAGATCCTCGTCGCGGGCGGTGCCGACGACGAAGGAGACGGCGGAGTCGGCGACCCAGCCGTCGACGGAGGCGGCGAAGTCGAGCGAAACCAGGTCGCCGTCGCGCAGCGTGTAGTCGTGGGGGAGTCCGTGCAGCACCGCGTCGTTGATCGAGGTGCACAGCACCTTGCCGAACGGGCTCGCGCCGAACGACGGGTGGTAGTCGATGTAGCAGGACACCGCACCGGCGGCGCGGATCATCTCGTGGGCGCGGCGATCGAGGTGCAGGAGGTTGGTGCCCACCTTGGTCTCGTCGCGAAGCGTCGCGAGCACCTCCGCGACGAAGCGGCCGGCGGGGCGCATCGCCTCGATCTCGGCCGGGGTGCGCAGTTCGATCATGGTGGTTCCTCTCGTCGAACCTCTATTCTCTCCGAAGGCGCGAGCGGGCGCGAAAGCCGGCATGGCATTCTCATAGCCGCTCCACATTCGCGCGACGTAGCATCGCGACATGGCGCTGCGCAGACTCTTCCTTCGCTGGCTCTTCCCGGCCGCATTCGTCCTGCCGCTGTGGCTGTTCGTGGGATGGGTCGTCTTCGCCGGAGGGAGCGCGTGGGCTCTGCTCTGGCTCTTCGTCGCCGTCCCCGCCGTCTTCGTCTCGCAGCTGCTGCTGGCCCTGCTCATCCGCGCGCGGGCGAGCGTGCGCGACAGTCGCGCCGCGTCGTGGCGAGATCTCGCCGGCGTCGGTGTGTGGCAGATCGTCATCGTCGCCCTCGGCCTGTTCGACTCCCGTGTGTTCTTCCCGCTGCTCGTGCTCTCGGTCGTCGGCGCACTGCTGCTGTTCTGGTCGTCGCTCGCGCAGCTCTGGAACGAAGCGCGCGGCGCGGTCACGGTCCTGCACGCCAGTGACGGCACGGCCTACATCCCGCCGACACCGGAGCACACCGTGCCGCGTCCAGGAGGCGAGGTCATCATCGTGTCGGAGACCCGACAGCCCGACTGAGCCGGTTTGGTCGGGCGCGGCGTCCGTGGCAGAATAGACGCTTGTGCCCTGACCGGCTCTGCCTCAGGGGAGTCCCGCCGCATCCGCGGCCTCGGGCACGCCTCATCCTTTTCCCTTTTATCGTGCGATCGACCTGTGGCGGTCGCAGGAAGTGACGATCATGCAGATCCTCGACTCCGTCGACGCGGCCTCGCTCCGCTCCGACATCCCCGCCTTCGCCCCCGGCGACACCGTCAAGGTGCACGTCAACATCACCGAAGGCAACCGCTCGCGTATCCAGGTCTTCCAGGGCGTCGTCATCGGCCGCTCGGGCGACGGCGTGCGCGAGACCTTCTGCGTCCGCAAGGTCAGCTTCCAGGTCGGCGTCGAGCGCACCTTCCCGGTCCACAGCCCCGTGATCGATCACATCGAGGTCGTCACCCGCGGTGACGTGCGTCGCGCCAAGCTCTACTACCTGCGCAACCTGCGTGGCAAGAAGGCGAAGATCAAGGAGAAGCGCGACCGCTGAGTCTCGCTCCCCGAACGCCCCGTGGAATTCACCACGGGGCGTTCGGCGTTTTCGCGGCCCCGTCGGTCGTCGCGGGGCCTCGCGGTGTGCGAACCTGGACGATGGGGTTCGGTCGGTGTGCGACGAACCCGGTAAAGGAACACATGAGCGACCAGACCGCCTCGACCCCGGATGCCATGGCATCTCGTTCCGACCGACGGCGTCGCCGCGGTTGGGGGGCGTTCTTCCGCGACCTGGTCGTGATCGTGCTGATCGCGTTGGTCGTGTCGTTCCTCGTCAAGACGTTCGTCGTGCGGTCGTTCTACATCCCATCCGCGTCGATGGAGAACACGTTGATGATCAACGACCGGATCCTCGTCGACGAGCTGACGCCGCGCTTCGGCGAGTACTCCCGGGGTGATGTCGTGGTGTTCCGCGATCCGGGCGGCTGGCTCGACACCGCCCCGTCGGCGCCGCGTTCGCCGGTCGTCGAGGGAGTCGACTGGGTGCTGTCGCTGTTCGGCCTCGCGGCGCCCGACAGCGAAGACCACCTCATCAAGCGCGTGATCGGTGTCGCCGGTGATCACGTGGTGTGCTGCAACGCTCTGGGGCAGACGACCGTCAACGGCGTGCCGCTCGACGAGACCTACGTTCGGCTCCCCCCGGGCGCCACCGCGCCGGAGCCCGTGCCGTACGACGTCACCGTGCCCGAGGGCTCGCTCTGGGTGCTCGGTGACAACCGCAACAGTTCGCGCGACTCCCGCTTCAATCAGGATCAACCGGGCCACGGGTTCGTCCCGGTCGACAACGTGGTGGGTCGCGCGTTCCTCAAGACCTGGCCGCTCGACCGGTTCGGTCTGATCGACTTTCATCACGAGGTGTTCGCGGGGGTTCCCGCACCGGGGACCGGGCAGTGATCGCACCCACCCTCACGCTCGAGCGTCGCCTGCTGAAGGAGCACGCGATCGTCATCGCCTGCGACGAGGTCGGACGCGGTGCGCTCGCGGGGCCGGTGGCCGTCGGCGCGGCGGTGATCGACCCGGTCCGCTCGCGCAAGCGTGTGCCGCCGGGGCTGCGAGACTCCAAGCTCGTCCCCGAGCCGCGCCGCCCCGAGGTCGCTGCACGGGCGGCCGCGTTCGTGCAGCACAGCGCGGTGGGGTGGGCCAGTTCGGTCGAGGTCGATGAGATCGGCATCATCCGCGCGTTGGGACTGGCAGCCGTTCGAGCCATCGCCGACCTGCGCGCGCACGGCGTCGTACCGGAGGAGGCCGTCGTCATCCTCGACGGCAACCACGACTACATCACGCCCGCGGGGGAGGCGGGGTTGACGGTGCGCCCCGTCGTCAAGGCCGACCGCGACTGTGCGAGCGCCGCCGCGGCATCTGTCATCGCCAAGGTCGCGCGCGACACCCTCATGACCGGCCTGCACGACGATCTCCCGGCGTACGGGTGGGCTCGCAACAAGGGGTACGCGAGCCCGGACCACCGCGAGGCGATCACCGCGCACGGGATGAGCGTGCACCACCGTCACTCGTGGGCGATCGCGGCGGCGCCGACGTTGTTCTGACCGTCGACACCACGTGTGCGGCGGGTCGCGCGAGACGCGCCCGGGTGCCCCCGGCATGAGGCGTACCCCGCGATGCCCGCCTAGGATGGAGAGACCATGGATGACGACGTCTTCGAGGACTACGACCGCGAACTCGAACTGGCCCTGTACCGCGAGTACCGCGATGTCGTGCGCCAGTTCACCTACGTGATCGAGACCGAGCGCCGGTTCTATCTGGCCAACGACGTCAACGTCGTGCGCCGCGACACCGAGCACGACTTCTACTTCGAGATCTCGATGACCGACGTGTGGGTGTGGGACATCTACCGCGCCGACCGGTTCGTGAAGTCGGTCCGCGTGCTGACCTTCAAAGACGTCAACGTCGAGGAGCTCTCGCGCCACGACTTCCAGCTTCCCGACGAGCTCTCGCTCGACAGCTGAGGCTCCTCCCCAGGGAGCATTCTCGTCGAGCTCTCCACGGATGAGCGGCTCCCGTCCCCGTCACCGACGATCCGGATGCCACGCTCTCGGGCATGGCAGCGAAAGACGACCTCGGCAGAGCCGGAGAAGAGCGCGCCGTCGCCTTCTTGATCGGCGACGGGTACCGGATCATCGCACGCAACTGGCGATGTCCCCAGGGCGAGATCGACATCGTCGCGGAGCGCGACGGCACGATCGTCGTGGTCGAGGTCAAAACTCGCCGCAGTGACGAGTACGGGCATCCGTTCGAGGCGATCGACCGGCGCAAGGCCGCGAGACTCTGGCGCGTGGCGATGGCTTTCCTCGCACAGCATCGCGACCTGGTGCGGGGGCTCCAGCTCCGCATCGACGCGATCGCCGTGATCGGCGCCGACCCCGCGACGGGCCGACTCGAGCACCTCGAGGACGCGCTGTGACCGTCGCGCGCACGTGGTCGGTAGCGCTGTCGGGGCTGCGCGGAGACCTCGTCGAGGTGGAAGCCGACGTGTCGTCGCAGACGCCCGAGTTCGCCATCATCGGTCTCCCCGACAAGGCCCTCGGCGAGGCGGGACGACGCGTGCGCAACGCCTGCGCGAACCGCGGTCTCGACCTGCCGAAGCGGCGCATCACCGTCAATCTCTCCCCGGCGAGCCTTCCGAAGCGGGGCTCGGGCTTCGACGTGGCCATCGCGATCGCCGCTCTCGCAACCAGCGGCCGGATGGATGCCGATCGTATCGCCCGCACCGTGCACGTGGGCGAGCTGGGGCTCGACGGGCGGCTCCGGCCCGTGCCGGGGGTGCTCCCCGCGGTCGTCGCCGCGCGCGGAGCGGGGCACACGCGCGTGGTCGTGCCCGCCGCGAACGCCGCCGAGGCGGCCCTCGTCGAGGGAGTCGAGGTCTTCGCGGGAGCATGTCTGGCGGAAGTGGTGCGCTGGCACGGGGGAGTGTGCGACGCAGCGCCGCTCGCGCCTGTGCAGGGCGCGATCGTCGACGAACCCGATGACGTGCCCCTGGAGCTCTCCGACGTCGTCGGCCAGGCCGACGCGGTGGACGCGCTGGTGGTGGCTGCCGCGGGTGGCCACCATCTGCTGATGAGCGGACCGCCCGGTGCGGGCAAGACGATGCTCGCGCGACGGCTGCCCGGCATCCTGCCTCCGCTGGACGACGAAGCGTCCCTCTCGGTGGCGTCGGTGCGCTCCTTGGCGGGCGAGACGGTGACGCGGCTGTCGCGTACGCCGCCGTTCGAGAGCCCCCATCACGGAGCTTCGGCGGCGGCGCTCATCGGCGGCGGCTCCGGGGTCATCCGCCCCGGCGCGATCGCCCGCGCCAGTGAGGGCGTGCTGTTCCTCGACGAAGGGGGCGAGTTCCCCGCCGCGGTGCTCGATGCCCTTCGCCAGCCCCTCGAAAGCGGCGTGATCCAGGTGCACCGGTCGGGCGTCGCCGCGACATACCCGGCCCGGTTCCAACTCGTCGTCGCGACGAACCCCTGCCCGTGCGGCCAGTACGGCGTTCCGGGCGGGGCGTGCGAGTGCGCGCCCCAGGCGATCCGTCGTTACACGCGGCGTCTCTCCGGTCCCTTGCTGGACCGGATCGACATCGACGTTCGTCTGCAGCGTGTGTCTGCCGCGCGACGAGAGGGCGGCTCGCGGCCGGTCACCACGGGACGAGCGCGTGAGACGGTCGCCGAGGCGCGAGCGCGCGCCGCGCGGCGGTGGGCCGGCACGCCCTGGCATCGCAACGCCGATGTACCGGGAACCTGGCTGCGCGGCCCCGCCGCACCCTCGACAGAGGTGCTGCGCCCCCTCGACGCGGCGTTGCGCCGGGGAGCGCTCACCCTGCGCGGCTACGACCGGCTCCTGCGCGTGGCGTGGACGGTGGCCGATATCGCCGGGCACGACACCCTTCTCGCCGACGATGTGGGGCGCGCGCTGTACCTGCGCCGAGGAACGGCATCGTGAACCTGCCCGATCTGACGGCGGCGTCCACTCGTCGGGCGCTCGCGGGAATGCGGGGCGACGAGACGCGCACGGGTGATGCCTATGCGCGAGCGATCTGGAGCGTCCTGGTCGAGCCGGGCGACGGCGTCGCGGGCGCGCTCATCCAGCGGCACGGCGCCGAAGACGCCCTGCGCGTCGCGCTCACCGCATCGGGGGAGACCCTGTCGGAAGCTCGCGCACGATGGCTGCCGCGGATGCGGCCGGTCCTCATCTCCGCGGCGCTGGAGGCGGCTCGACGCGCCGGAGCCGCCCTCGTCGTCCCGGGCGACGACGACTGGCCCGCCCGTCTCGACGACTTGGGCGAGCACGCGCCGATCGCCCTCTGGCGCCGTGGCCGCACCTCGCGCAACGACGCCCCGGTCGTGGCGCTGGTGGGGGCACGCGCATCGACCGCGTACGGGGAGGGAGTCGCAGCCGATCTGGCGGCCGACCTGGCATCCGAGGGGGTGACCGTCGTATCCGGCGCCGCGTATGGGATCGATGGAGCGGCGCATCGCGCAGCGCTGAGCGTCGGGGGAGCCACGAGCGCCTTCCTCGCGGGAGGAGTGGACCGGTCCTATCCGCGCGGCCATGAGGGACTCCTCGCGCGCATTGCCGAATCGGGCGGCGTCTGGAGCGAGACGCCGTGCGGCGCAGCGCCGACGAAGTGGCGCTTCCTGTCGCGTAACCGTTTGATCGCCGCGACGGCCGACGTGGTCGTCGTGGTCGAGGCGGGATGGCGCAGCGGGTCGCTCAACACCGCGGCCCACGCGGCGACGCTCGGGCGAGCACTGGGTGCCGTGCCGGGACCGGTGACGAGCGCAGCATCGGCTGGGTGTCACCGCGTCCTGCGGGAGTACGACGGCGTGTGCATCACCTCCGCCGGCGATGTGCGCGAGATGCTCGGAGCCGGTTCCGGCGGGGGAGGGACAGAGGACTCTCGCACCGACGACACGACCCGGGTCGTCGACGCCCTTTCCGCGCGCACCGCGAGGACCACCGCGGAGGTCGCGCGTCGAAGCGGGGTCGCGTCGACGCAGGCGGCCGTCCTACTGGGTTTCGCCGAGCTCGACGGCCGGGCGTTCCGCGATGACGACGGGCAGTGGCTGCTCCGGCGCCAGGGAACATGAGTGCCCCGGGATGACGCGGGTCCCGTGCGGGGCGCGTGTGCCGGGTTTCCGGCGCGCGAACATCGCCGACGTGCGCGTGGCGTCGCGATCGGGGGACGTTCGGAGGCAGGGTGGGAAGGTGAACGTGTCCCAGGCCGTTGACGGGTACCTCCGCCACCTCTCCGAGGTGAGGCGCCTGTCGTCCGCGACCGTGCGCGCCTACCGGTCCGATTTGACCGACCTCATCCGCGCGACCGGTGATCCGCCCCTGGCGGCGCTCGCGATCGACGACCTCCGCGAGTGGCAGTGGCAGGCTCAGGCTGCAGGTCTGTCCAAGGCGACGGCCGCTCGACGAACCTCCGCGGTGAAGGGGCTCTTCGGCTGGGCCCGCGACGAGAGCGTCGTGGACGTGGACCCCACCACGCGGTTGATCTCGCCCAAGCGCGGTCGAACCCTTCCCACCGTCGCCACATCGGCCGCGCTGTCCGCCGTGCTCGCCGATGCGTCCGACTGCGCTCGGGGCGGGGACCCCGTCGCCCTGCGCGACCACGCCCTCCTCGAGACGCTCTACGGGTCGGGCGCGCGTGTGTCGGAGATCTGCGGTCTCGACATCGACGACGTCGATCACGACCGTCGGACGCTGCGTCTGCTCGGCAAGGGCGCGAAAGAACGCGTGGTGCCGTACGGCATTCCCGCGGCCCATGCCCTCGACGCGTACCTCGTGCGAGGGCGCCCCGCGCTCCTGGCGCGGGGCGACGGCCGAGCGGGACGGGCGGTGTTCCTCGGCGTGCAGGGGGGGCGGCTCGGGCCCCGTGCCGTACACGCCCTCGTCTCGCGAACCGTGGCCCCGGTCGTCGGCGCCGACGCCCTGGGCCCGCACGCACTCCGCCACTCGGCGGCGACGCACCTGCTCGACGGGGGTGCGGATCTGCGGGCGGTGCAGGAGATCCTCGGGCACGCCAGTCTCGGAACCACCCAGGTCTACACCCATGTGTCGGGCGAACGCCTGCGGGAGGCCTACCGTCTCGCCCACCCCCGGGCCTGAACCACGACCCCTGACCCGGGAACAGTCACCCTCGAGCCCGACCCTCGAGCCCGACCCTCGAGCCCGACCCTCGAGCCCGACCCGCGAGCTCTGACGCGCGAGCGCGGTGCGCCATCGTGCGCCCGAGAACTTCTTTCTCCCTCGATCCGTCCTTCTTCCCCTCGCGCTCCCCCCTGGTGTTCCGGCCGATGCCGGCCGTACCGTGACCAGGGTGATGAATCGTCGCGTTCCCCTTCTGCTGGGTGCCATCGTGCTCGTCGCTGTGCTGAGTGCGTGCGGACTCGGTCCTCGGCCCGTCGAGACGAGGCTGCCGCCCGCGGCGACGCGGACGTCTGAGTCGCCCGCTGTCACCGTGCCGTCGCCGACGGTGGTCACGATCTCACCCGCCCCTCCCGTGAGCGTCCCGGATTCGACACCGTCGGCAGATGCGGGAGCGGTATCGTGCGGCGACGGAGGGTCTCAGAGCGTCGCCGGTGGTGAGCAGACCGTCCGCGTGGTCGGGACGTGCGCCGAACTGAGCGTGTCGGGCTCGGCGCTGACCGTGCAGGCGGGGGCGGCGTCGATCGGAACATTGCGCGTTGCCGGTGATCGGGTGACGGTGGTCGCCGCGGCGATCGATTCCGTGGTCGTCCAGGGCAACGATGGCGCCATCAGCTCGGGTGGCACCATCGGGAGTGTCGATCTCAGCGGAGACCGCACGAAGATCACTGCGCGCGGCGTCGTCTCGTCGGTGGTGATCCGTGGGCAGGACAACGTCATCGAGGCGGGCGGCGGAGTAGGGCACACGACGGTCGAGGGCCGCGGGAACCAGATCGGCTGACGCCGCCGCGACCGCGACGCCTCGTCCGCCGGGTGGCGGACCACGGGGTCCGCAGCAGCCGCGCAGTCGCCGCGACCGAGCGACGCGAGCGTTCAGCAGCACGGCAGCAGCACGGCGCGGGGAACCCCGCCGAGTAGGCGGAGCGGGTTGATGTACTCGCCGTCGAGACGAACGCCGAAGTGCAGCGAGTGCGCGCCGGTGTGTCCCTCCGGCGAGACATGACCGACGACGGCGCCCCGGGCGACGACGTCACCGCTCGACAGCTCGGTGGCCAGGGGTTCGAGGGTCGAGACGAGGCCGTTGCCGTGGTCGATCGTCACGACCGATCTGCCCGCGACCGAGCCCGCGAACGCGATGCGTCCGTCCGCGGGGGCGCGGACGAGGTCGTCGACTGCGAGGTCGATGCCGCGATGGCCGGGCCCGTAAAGATGCGCGGGGGCCTCGTACGGGCGGAGGAGCTGCACGGTGTCGACCGGCCACCTCCAGCCCGCATCGGCGAGCGAGTGGGGCGGGCCGGTGAGGGCGAGAATCACGGCGAGCGCGAGGGAGGGGCGAGAGAGAACGACGGGCATGCCGCAAGCCTGACGAGTCCGTCGTCGCCGCGGAGCTCGGATGTCGTGGTCGGGGGAGCGTGCACGCCGCGCATGCGGTGGGGAGGAGTGGTCCTGTATGCTGGTCATCGCATCCCGCATGTCGGGATGACTCCGCGTGCCCAGAGCGCAACGCTCCGTCCCTCGGGTCGGCGCATCGCGCGGCATCCACACCCCCTGGTCCTCCGCTTCGGCGGATGGCGGGTGTGCGCCGGGCACCAGGCTCGTCAGGCGAACCGTCTGGCGCGAACAACCACAACCACGGCGCGAAAGCGCCCAGAAACAGGAGTACGACCATGGCCGTCGTCACCATCCGCCAGCTGCTCGACAGCGGCGTTCACTTCGGACACCAGACCCGCCGGTGGAACCCGAAAGTCAAGCGCTTCATTCTCACCGAGCGCAGCGGCATCCACATCATCGACCTGCAGCAGTCGCTCGGCTACATCGACAAGGCGTACGAGTTCGTCAAGGAGACCGTCGCGCACGGCGGCACCATCCTCTTCGTCGGCACCAAGAAGCAGGCGCAGGAAGTCCTCGCCGAGCAGGCGACCCGCGTGGGCCAGCCCTACGTCAACCAGCGCTGGCTCGGTGGCCTCCTCACCAACTTCCAGACGGTGTCCAAGCGCCTCGCCCGCATGAAGGAGCTCGAGGAGCTCGACTACGAGAACCCGGCCGAGAGCGGCTTCACCAAGAAGGAGCTGCTGCTGAAGAAGCGCGAGCTCGACAAGCTGCACAAGTCGCTCGGTGGTATCCGCAACCTGCAGAAGACCCCCTCGGCGATCTGGGTCGTCGACGCCAAGCGCGAGCACCTCGCGGTCGACGAGGCCAAGAAGCTCGGCATCCCCGTGATCGGCATCCTCGACACCAACGCCGACCCCGACGAGTTCCAGTACCCGATCCCCGGCAACGACGACGCGATCCGCTCGGTGAGCCTGCTCACGCGCATCATCGCCGACGCCGCCGCCGAGGGCCTGATCCAGCGTCACCAGCCCGCGGGCGAGGCCGAGGCCGCCGAGCCGCTGGCCGAGTGGGAGCGCGAGCTGCTCGAGACGGGCGCCGAGACCACCGAGGCTGCGACCGAGTCGACCGCAGACGCCGCCGGTGCCGAGGCACACGACGAGGCCGTCGCCGCCGCGTCGGGCGAGACCGCGACCGAGGTCGCCGACGCCGAGGCCGCCGACAGCAAGTAAGCCGCGAGGCCGCCGCGTCACCGCGGCGCCACCCGCACAGGCTACGATCCGGCGGGGTCGTGCCCGCCTCCTCCGCGGAGGACGGCGACACGGCCCCGCCGGGCTCACATTCAGAACCACACGACAAGGAGACGCCACACCATGGCAAACTTCACGATCGCCGACATCAAGGCGCTGCGCGAGCAGCTCGGCACCGGCATGGTCGACACCAAGAAGGCGCTCGAAGAGGCTGACGGCGACGTCGAGAAGGCCGTCGAGATCCTGCGCCTCAAGGGCGCCAAGGGCAACGCCAAGCGCGCCGACCGCTCCACCAGCGAGGGCCTCGTGGTCGCTCGCGAGAACGACGGCTCCGTGACGCTTCTCGAGCTCGCCTGCGAGACCGACTTCGTCGCCAAGAACGAGCGCTTCATCGCTCTCGCCGAGAAGGTCGTCGACGCCGCTGCCGCCGCCGGTGCCGACTCCGTCGAGGCCGCCCTTTCCGCCGACGCCGGTGGCCAGAGCGTCGAGCAGCTCATCTCCGACGAAGCCGCCATCATCGGCGAGAAGGTCGAACTGCGTCGCGTGCGCACCATCTCGGGCGAGAAGTTCGAGGTCTACCTGCACAAGACCAGCAAGGACCTGCCCCCGCAGGTCGGCGTGGTGCTCGCCTACACCGGTGACGACGCCGAGACCGCTCGCTCCATCGCGCAGCACATCTCGTTCGCCAACCCCTCGTACCTCACCCGCGACGCCGTGCCCGAGGCCGACGTCGAGAAGGAGCGCGAGATCGTCACCGAGATCTCCCGCAACGAGGGCAAGCCCGAGGCTGCCCTGCCGAAGATCGTCGAGGGCCGCGTCAACGCCTTCTTCAAGCAGGTCGCCCTGCTCGACCAGGACTACGCGAAGGACAACAAGCTGTCCGTCGCCAAGGTCGCGTCCGACGCCGGTCTCACCCTGACCGACTTCGCCCGCTTCAAGGTCGGCGCGTAAGCAATCGTGAAAGGCCCGGGATGCCAAGGCATCCCGGGCCTTTTCCCTGCCCACCGACCCCGCCTGTCGGTGCTGCCCGCGCCGCCGGTGCACGGCCGTATCGCTGGCGGGGAGGGGCGGGATAGTTTGTTCAGAACGAGAGGACACCACACGTGATCGATGAAGCCACCAAGCGCCGCCGCGTCCTGTTGAAGTTGTCGGGGGAGGCGTTCGGAGGAGGCCAACTCGGCGTGAACCCCGACGTCGTCAGCCAGATCGCCCGTGAGATCGCCGAGGCGGTGGATCGCGTCGAGATCGCGATCGTCGTGGGCGGCGGGAATTTCTTCCGCGGGGCCGAGCTGAGCCAGCGGGGAATGGACCGGGGGCGTGCCGACTACATGGGCATGCTGGGCACGGTCATGAACTCCCTGGCCCTGCAGGACTTCCTCGAGCAGGCCGGTGCGGCCACGCGCGTGCAGTCCGCCATCTCGATGACCCAGGTCGCCGAGCCCTACATTCCGCGCCGCGCCGTGCGCCACCTCGAAAAGGGCCGCGTCGTCATCTTCGGGGCGGGTGCGGGCCTGCCGTACTTCTCGACCGACACCGTCGCTGCGCAGCGGGCTCTCGAAATCGGCGCCACCGAGGTGCTCGTGGCCAAGAACGGCGTCGACGGCGTCTACACGGCCGACCCGCGCGTGGATCCGACGGCGACCAAGTTGGACCACCTCACCTATAACGACGCTCTGCAGAAGGGGCTGAAGGTGGTGGATTCCACCGCGTTCAGCCTGTGCATGGACAACGGCATCGACATGCGCGTGTTCGGGATGGAGCCGGCCGGCAACGTCACCCAGGCGCTGCTCGGCGAGACGATGGGCACCCTCGTCACCGCGTGACGCGCCGTGCGGGCCCGGGGAGCCGGGCCCGCACGCGGCTAGACTGAGACGTCAGTTCCAACGAATGGAGTCACCGTGATCGCCGATGTCCTCGCCGATGCCGGAGCGCGCATGGATCGCGCCGTGGAGGCCGCCAAGGAGGACTTCGCGACCGTCCGCACCGGGCGCGCGAACCCCCAGATGTTCCAGAAGGTCCTCGTCGACTATTACGGTTCGCCCACCCCTCTGGCCCAGCTCGCGTCGCTGAACAACCCCGAGGCACGCACGCTCGTCATCAACCCCTACGACAAGTCCGCGTTGAAGGCCATCGAGCAGGCCATCCGCGACATGCCGAACCTCGGCGTCAACCCGACGAACGACGGCACGATCGTGCGTGTGACCATGCCGGAGCTCACGCAGGACCGCCGCAAGGAGTACGTCAAGATCGTGCGCGGTAAGGGCGAAGACGCCAAGGTGCAGGTGCGCAACCTGCGCCGCAAGGCCAAGGACGACCTCGACGCTCTGAAGAGCGAGGTCGGCGAAGACGAACTGGTACGCGCCGAGAAAGAGCTCGACGTCGTCACGCGCACGCACGTCGACCTGATCGACGAGGCACTCAAGCGCAAAGAGGCCGAGCTCCTCGAGGTCTGAGTCGATGACCGATGCCCCCGAGACCGGCGATGCCGAACCGGTCGCACCCAGCGGTTCGCGCCGTGGCGATGCGGCGCGCCGGTCGCCGGTCACCGGCGAGGGCGTGACGGCCATCGAATCGCAGCTGCGCGCCATGCGCACGGATGCCGAGCAGCACATCGCCCAGGCGAGGGCGGAGTTCGATCAGGCCAACGAGCGATTGAAGCAGCGCACCGGTCGTGACCTCATCGTCGCCACGCTCATCGGCGTCGGTATCGGTGTCGTCGTGATCGCGTCGCTGGTCTTCGTCAAGTGGCTCTTCGTGCTGTTCGCCGCCGGCGCCATGGTGTTGGGCGTGCTGGAGCTGTCGCGCGCCCTGCAGGTGGCCGGCCGCAAGGTCGATGTCGTTCCGCAGCTGGTGATGGGGTTCCTGCTGTTGCTCAGCGGGTTCTTCCTCGGTGCGTGGGTGCACTGGGCCGCGTCGCTCGTCGCCGTCGCCGTCGTCGTGATCTGGCGCCTCACGGCGCAGCTGTTCGCGGCCGACGGACGCGCACCCATCGAGGTCATCGGTGATGTCCTCGTCGGGGGCTTCGTGCAGGTGTACGTGCCCTTCCTGACCAGCGTCGCGTTGATCCTGCTGGCCCAGCCGCGCGGCGAGTGGTGGGTGCTGGCGTTCCTGATCCTCGCGGTGGCGGCCGACACCGGCGCGTACGTGTCGGGATTGACGTTCGGCCGGGGCGGACGGCATCCGATGGCACCCCGCATCAGCCCCAAGAAGACCTGGGAGGGGTTCGCGGGAGCATGTGTGGCGGCCCTCGTCGCCGGAGGACTCCTCGCGGTCTTCATGCTGCAGGTGCCGTGGTGGGCAGGTCTGATCTTCGGCGCCGTGGTGCTTGCGACGGCCACGGTGGGCGATCTCGGCGAGTCGATGGTCAAGCGCGATCTCGGCATCAAAGACATGAGCTCGTGGTTGCCCGGCCACGGCGGTGTTCTCGACCGCCTCGACTCCATCCTGCCGTCGGCCACGGCCGCCCTCGTGATGTTCTACCTTCTCGCCCCGTTGGGAGTGTCATGACCGAGACCCCGATCCATGATCGTGTGAGCGCCACGCCGTTTCCCGCGGCGTCCGGCCGTTCGAAGGGATACGAGAAGCGCGCTGTCGACGCGTTCCTCGCGCAGGCCCGCGAGGCGTTCGAGGCCGATGACGCCGGTGTGCTGCGATCGTCCGAAGTGCGGGCCGCGGCCTTCCCGCTCGTGCGCGGTGGATATGCCGTCGCGCCCGTCGACGCGGCGCTCGGGCGCGTCGAAGACGCCTTCGCCGCGCGCGAGCGCGAGTACGCGCTCTCGCGATTGGGGGCGCGGGCATGGGTCGCCGAAACCCGCGACACCGCCCAGGTCGTGCTCGACCGGCTCGGCCGTCCGCGCGGCCACCGCTTCGATCGGGTGGGACTCCTGCACTACGGCTATCGGGTCGACGAGGTCGACATCGTGGCCGATCGCGTGTCGCGTTACCTCGCCGCCGGCGACCCGGTGACTCCCGAGCAGGTGCGCGCGGTGGCCTTCCGCATGCAGCGCGGGGGCTACCGCGAGACGCAGGTCGATGCCGTGCTCGACGCGGTCATCGAGGTCATGCTCGCTGTCGGATGACCCGCACGCGTGGCACGGCCCGGTGCGCATCGGTAGACTCGTCGACACTGTGACTGCCGGTTCTGAGCTCTCGCGCGCAACGTCGTCCCGCGCCGCCCGTCGGGGCGGCACCTCGCTCGACGTCGTTCCCCCCGTGCTGCCGCGTCGTTCCGCGCCGCGATGGTCGCGCCGCCGTGGTGTGGTCGGCGTGTTCGCCGGGTGCGCCGTCGTGCTGTTCGCGGGCGCGTACGTCGGCCCGATGGGGGCTGCGCTGACGCCCGCGCAGGCCAAGGAGCCTCGCACGGTGACTCTCTACGCCGAGGGACTCGACGACACGCAGGCGGTCTCGACGACCGGTGAGAAGCAGGTCCCCGTGCTGGATCGCTCGAGCTACAACGTGTACGTCAAACCCAAGCCGACCCCCACCCCCACGCCGACGCGTTCGTCGGACTCCTCGGGTTCCTCGGCCGTCGACTCGGGTCCCCTGTACTACTCGGGAGGCGGAGCCCCGGGCGAATGGATGGCGGCGGCGGGAATCTCCGACGCCGACATGGGATACGTCGACTACATCGTCAGCCGCGAGAGCGGGTGGAACCCGAACGCGACGAACCGGTCGTCAGGGGCGTGCGGTCTCGTCCAAGCGCTGCCGTGCAGCAAGGTGCCCGGCAACGGCTACGACCCCGTCGACAACCTGCGTTGGGCCACCGGCTACGCCACGGGCCGATACGGCAGCTGGGCCGGCGCCTACGCGTTTTGGACCAGTAACCACTGGTGGTGAGCGGCATCCATGCCCCGCTCCCGTAAGCGTCGCCCCGATCCCGATCGCGGCAATGCCTCACTCGACCGCCTGATCGCCGGGTGGAGGCGCAGCGAGGTCAAGCGCGGCGTCGAGTACACCGTGCAGCCCCTGTCCGCGGCGCAGGCGCAGAAGGATTACCTGTGCCCGGGTTGCGGCCGCACCGTCGCCGCCGGCACGGCTCACCTCGTCGTGTGGCGGGCCGACGGTGTTCTGGGTGACGCCGCCGACCTGGCCGCTCGACGGCACTGGCACACCCACTGTTGGAGGATCGCCTGATGGAGATTCGCGGACCCGTCCTGCTGCCCGCGCGGCGCGAAGACATCGAGCTGCGCACGGTCGATGAGCTCACGCTCGTCGGCGAGCTGGCTCTTCCTCTAGAGCGCGAGCCCGTCGCCACGCTCGTGACGCTGCATCCGCTGCCGACCGCCGGCGGGTTCATGGACTCGCACATTCTGCGCAAGGCCGCGGGCCGCCTCCCGGCCCTCGCCGATCTGGCGGTGCTCCGATTCAACACGCGCGGCACGACGTCGCCGCGCGGTACGAGTGAGGGCGCTTTCGACGGGGGAGCGAACGAGGCGTTCGACGTCGCCGCGGCGGTCGACTTCGTGCGCGAGCGTGGCCTTCCCCGGCCGTGGCTGGTCGGGTGGTCGTTCGGCACGGAACTCGCCCTCAAGTACGGCCGCGACCACGACATCGAAGGCGTCATCCTGCTCTCGCCCCCGTTGCACCGCGCGACGGCCGACGATGTGGCCGCCTGGGCGGCGGACGAGCGCCGCATGGTGGTGCTCGTCCCGGAGTTCGACGACTACCTCCGCCCCGAAGAGGCACGTGAGCGCTTCGCGTCGGTCGCGCATGCCACCCTCATCGCGGTCGACGGAGGCAAGCACCTGTGGGTGGGCGAGACGCAGACACGACGTGTTCTGACCGAGATCGTTGCGGCGGTGAACCCCGACGCGTTGCCTCTGCCCACCGAGTGGGATGGCGACCTCGCGGGCTGATGTCAGCGCTCGTTCTGCCGCGGGATGATCACTTCGCGGTAGATGATGAGGATGCTCGCCGCCACCGGGATGGCGATGAGGGCCCCCAGCAGGTTCAGCAGCGCGCCGCCGGCGAGAGCCGAGATGACGACGACGGAGCCGGGCACCGAGACCGCGCGGTTCATGATGCGCGGCGAGATGACGTACGCCTCGATCTGCATGTACACGAGGTAGTAGATCAGGGCGATCAGCGCGATCGTGGGCGAGCCCAGGCCCGGGATCAGGCACAGGAGCACGATGATCGTCGAACCGGTCAGCGTACCCACCAGCGGGATGAGCGAGAAGAAGAACGCGATCACGGCGAGCACCGCCGGGAAGGGCGCGTTGATGATCGACAGGAAGATCGCACTCAGCACGCCGTTGATCACGCCGAGGCTCACCTGCCCCATGACGTAGTACCCGACGGAGTCGGTGATCTTCTCGGCCAGCTCGATGAAACGTGCGCGTTTCGAGGCGGGTACGAGCTGATACACGGCTGATTTGAGCGAGGGCGTGGATGCCGTGAAGTAGATCGTGAGGATGAGCACGATGAACGCGCCGCCCACGCCGGCCGCCACCGCGCCGCCGATGGTGAGGAGGCTGTTGCCGACCATGGTCGATATCGAGCCGACGTCGAGCGTGCTCACCCACTGCTGTACGCCCGCCCAGACCTCGTCGAGGCGGAGCCACGGGAGTGTCTCGGACACCCAGGTCTGCACCTGGACGACGACTTCGTTCCAGCGTGCGGGCTGGAGCAGTTGCTCGACCTGGACGACGAGCTGTGTGATCTGGCCGACGATGATCGGGACGACCATGACGATGATTCCCGCGAAGACGCCGAGCACGGCGAGGATGGTGATGAGCACGGCCGCCCACCGGGGGAGACCTCGCTTCTCGAGGAACGAGACAACGGGGTCGAGCCCCAGCGAGAGGAAGAGCGCCGTGCCGACGTACAGCAGGATCGTGGAGAGGTTCTGGACGCTGCCGATCAGCAGCAGTCCGACGCCGACTCCGAGGGTTGCCAGGAGTGCGACCTGGAAGGGGTTATGGATCTTCATGCCGAGCGACTCCCACCTCACACGGGCACGACGGCGCCCCGTGTGGTCAGGATACTGACGCCCGGCGGCGGCGGTGCGCATGACGTGCCTCGCCGCGAACTTTCAGCCGCCCTCGGCTAGTCTGAAACGTCGATTCTTCGGTGGCGCCAGTGCCGCCGGTGGGGATGGTGTGAAGCGTGAGATTCGTCTGGGCTGTGGTGGCGTTCGTCATCGCCGCCGTCATGATCGGTGCCGGCATCGCACAGCGGACCGTGTTCCAGGGTCCGTCCGAGACCACGACCACCGTGCAGACCCAGGGTTCGACCCCGTACACGCTCATCGACGGTTCGGTCTTGACCAGCACGCCCGGCGCGCAGACGCTCCGGGTGGGCGGCGATGGGCAGGTCTTCGTCTCGTACGGACGCACGTCCGACGTGAAGGCGTGGCTGGCCGACACCGGCTATACCGCCGTGACGCCGGGGAGCGACGGTGGGGTGCAGACCTCGGTCGTCCAGCCGACGGTGACCGCGTCGGGGCAGGCGGCGGGGCGCAGCCCGGTCGACTCCGACCTGTGGCTCGAGGAGTATGAGCAGACCGGTCCGCTCTCGACCACGTTCCAGCTCCCGTCCGACATGAGTGTTCTCATCGCCTCGGACGGAACGGCCCCGGCGCCGGCCGACATCAGCGTGACCTGGCCGATCGATGACAGCACGCCGTGGGCGGGACCGCTCATCGTCGGCGGCGGAATCGCCCTGCTCGCGGGCCTGGTGCTGTACCTGCTCGGCATCCGGCACGTGCGTCGATCGCGTCGTCCGCGCCGCAAGGGCCTTCCCCTGCCGGTGACCGAGCCCATCTCCATCGCCGACGCGGATGCCGCGGCCAAGGGCGTCGTGAGCGAGTCGCCCGCGCGTCGGTCGCGTCGGGCCTTCATCGCCGTTCCTGCCCTCGGCATGTCTGCGGTCCTGCTGGCGGGCTGTTCCGCCGACGCGTGGCCGCAGCTGGCGCCGAGCGAGACCCCGAGCCCGACGGCGACGGTGATCGTCCCGGACGGACAATTCCCGCCCGCCGTCACCGAGGCGCAGGCGAGGCGTATCGTCGCGCGCGTGTCGACGACGGTGGCGCAGGCCGACGCCGCGCTCGACAAGACGGCCGCGGCGACGCGTCTCACGGGCCCGGCACTGGCCGAGCGCGAGACCAACTACACCCTGCGCGCGGCGATCCCCGATCGCGCGGCCCTTCCGGCCATTCCGGCCGAGCCGGTGCAGATCATCCTCCCCCAGACGACGGGCGCGTGGCCGCGCACGCTCATGACCGTCGTGGAGTCCGCCGACGCTGCCACTCCGACGACCACCATCATGATGCTCACGCAGGAGAATCCCTGGGCCGAGTACAAGGCGGCCTACGTCGGCAACCTGGAGGCCTCCACGAACCTCCCGGAGCTGGCCGCGCCGTACGTGGGTGCGACGCAGGTCCCGCCGGACTCGTCGTTCCTGGTCATGGCGCCGCAGAAGGTGGCGGCCGCCTACGCGGACATCATCAACAACGGGCAGAACAGTGCCTCGCACGGGGCATTCGACACCGCGAACGACCTCCTGCTCTCGGCCATTCAAGACAACAAGACCAAGCGCACCGACGAGCTGAATCAGACCGGCCAGGGGACGGCCGAGATCAGCTTCTCGGCATCCGCGGGTCCGGCGTCGCCGATCGCGCTGGCTACGCTGGACACGGGAGCGATCGTCGCGGTCAACGTATACGAGAGCGACACGGCGAAGCCCACCAATAAAGACGCGGTCATCAAGCTCGACAACAACCCGGCGGTCAAGGCCCTGACCGGTGTCGACCAGTCCGCGACAGGATTCACCACGACCTACTCCGACCAGGTGTTCTTCTACGTTCCGAGCCAGGGCTCCGACGACCAGATCCGCCTGCTCGGCTACCGATCCAGTCTCCTCGAAGCGAAGGTGTCCCCGTGAGCACTCCCGCCCCCGGCTCCGTGATGCGCGGTGCCGTCGATCTGTCGTCGCTGCGCAACCGCCCCCAGCCGCCCGCCCCGGCTCCGACGGCGCTCGCGTCGGAAGCGGGCGCACCCGCCGGTGCGCTCCCGCTCGTCTTCGATGTCACCGACGCGACCTTCGGCGAGGTGCTCGAACTCTCGCGGACGGTTCCGGTGGTCATCGATCTGTGGGCCGAGTGGTGCGGTCCGTGCAAGCAGCTCAGTCCGGTGCTCGAGAAGGTCGTCACGGAACTCGCGGGGCGGCTCGTGCTCGCGAAGGTCGACGTCGACGCCAACCCCCAGCTCGCCCAGGGTTTCCGTGCGCAGTCCATCCCGATGGTTCTCGCGCTCGTCGCGGGTCAGCCCGTGCCGCTGTTCACCGGGGCGGTGCCCGAGCAGCAGGTGCGCGACGTCTTCGCGCAGCTCCTGCAGCTCGCGGCCCAGCACGGGGTTACCGGCACGATCCCCGTCGACGGCACGGCGGGTGCCGATGCTCCCGCCGAGGAACCGCCGCTTCCTCCGCTGCACGCGGAGGCGTTCGCCGCGATCGAGGAGGGCGACTACGCCCGCGCGGTCGCCGCATACGAGAAGGCGCTCGTCGAGAACCCCCGTGATACCGACGCCCGCGCGGGACTCGGCCAGGTGCGTCTGCTCGATCGCGTCCAGGATGCCGACCTGCAGGCGGCCCGCGCGGCCGCTGCCGCCGACCCGACCGGCATCGATGCGCAGTTCCTCGTCGCCGACCTCGACGTCGTGGGTGGTCACGTCGACGATGCGTTCGCGCGTCTGCTCGACCTGTTCGCGGCGCTGCCGGCGGAGGAGCGCGTGCCCGTCCGGGAGCGTCTCCTCGAGCTGTTCGCTCTCGTGGGCGACGACGACGCTCGCGTGATCCGCGCGCGCTCGCGCCTGGCATCCCTGCTGTTCTGACGCCCCGTCGTCACCGACGACGAAGGCCGCGCCCCTCACGGACGCGGCCTTCGTCGTTGCGCGGTGCGGGGATCAGCTTCCGGCGCGGTGGTGCAGCCACAGCACGCCGAGCGGGGGCACCGTGAGCGAGGCGGCGCCGCGGCTGTCGGTGGTGACCGAGCCGAAGTTGCCCTGCCCCGAGCCGCCGAACGCCTCAGCGTCGCTATTGAGGATCTCCGTCCACGTGCCCGCCTCGGGCAGGTCGAGGGGGAAGTCGCCGAGCGGCACGCCCGAGAAGTTGCAGACCACCGCGATGGTGTTCCCGTGGTGGTCGCGGCGGGCGAAGGAGAGCACATTGGGGTTCCACGCGGGGGAGCCCAGGCGCGAGAACGCGGCCGCGTCATGGTCGCGCGACCACAGGGGCGCGTGCTCCTTGTACACGCGGTTGAGCTCGGCGACGAAGTCCCACAGTTGGTGGTGAGAGGGCTGGTCGAGCATCCACCAGTCGAGGCCGCGCGACTCGGACCACTCCGACATCTGACCGAACTCCTGGCCCATGAACAGCAGCTGCTTGCCCGGGTGCCCCCACATGTACGCCAGGAACGCGCGCATGTTCGCGAGCTTCTGCCAGTGGTCGCCCGGCATGCGGCCGAACAGGCTGCCCTTGCCGTGCACGACCTCGTCGTGGCTGATGGGAAGGATGAAGTTCTCGCTGAAGGCGTACACGAACGAGAACGACAGCTCGCCCTCGTGGTGCGACCGGTACATCGGATCGCGCGCGATGTACTGCAGTGAGTCGTTCATCCAGCCCATGTTCCACTTGAAGCCGAACCCGAGGCCGGCGTGCGAGGTGGGGGCGGTCACGCCGGGGAAGCTGGTCGACTCCTCGGCGATCATCGCGATGCCGGGGTAGCGCTTGTAGGAGGTCGCATTGACCTCTTGGAGGAAGCGGATCGCCTCGAGGTTCTCGCGCCCGCCGAACTGGTTGGGCGCCCACTCCCCGTCGTTGCGGGAGTAATCGAGGTAGAGCATGGAGGCCACGGCATCCACCCGCAAACCGTCGACGTGGAACTCCTCGAACCAGTACAGTGCGTTCGCGACGAGGAAGTTGCGCACCTCGTTGCGGCCGTAGTCGAAGATGAGGGTGCCCCAGTCCTTGTGCTCGCCGCGGCGCGGGTCGGGGTGCTCGTACAGCGCCTCGCCGTCGAAACGGGCGAGGGCGAAGTCGTCTTTCGGGAAGTGACCCGGAACCCAGTCCATGATCACGCCGATGCCGGCCTGGTGGAGCCGGTCGATCAGGTAGCGCAGGTCGTCGGGATCGCCGAACCGGCTGGTGGGGGCGTAATAGCCCGACACCTGATACCCCCACGACCCGCCGAAGGGGTGCTCGGACAGGGGGAGGAACTCCACGTGGGTGAAGCCCTGCGCACCGACGTACGCGATGATCTCGTCTGCCGCGTCGCGATACGACAGCCCCGGCTTCCAGGAACCGAGGTGCAGTTCGTAGATCGACAGGGGGCGGTCCAGCGGCGCCGTGCGCGCGCGTTCGTCGATCCACGCGTCATCGGCCCAGGCGTACGCGGAGTCCGTCACGACCGACGCCGTCGCCGGCGGCACCTCGGCCAGACGCGCCATCGGATCGGCCTTCTCGATCCACGCGCTGGCGCGGGTGAGGATCTCGAACTTGTAGCGGGTTCCCACCCCGACCCCCGGTACGAACACCTCCCAGACCCCGCTGCCGCCCATCGACCGCATCGCGCTGCCGGTGCCGTCCCAGCCGTTGAAGTCCCCGATCACCCGCACGGCCCGCGCGTCGGGCGCCCACACGGTGAAGGCGGTGCCGTACGTGCCATCCATCTCGCGCACGTGTGCGCCGAGAACGCGCCAGAGTTCCTCGTGGCGTCCTTCGGAGATCAGGTGCAGGTCGAGCTCGCCGATCGAGGGCGGGTGGCGGTAGCCGTCGTCAGAGGAGTGCTCGTCGCCGCTGTCGTAGGTGGCGCGCACGGTGTAGCGTCCGGGGTGCGCCGCGCCGGCAGCCTCCCAGATCCCCCCGTGCAGGTGCGACAGCGCGACGCTCTCGCCCGTCTCGAGCTCGGCGACCACTTCGCGCGCCAGGGGGCGGCGGGTGCGGATGACCCACCCGTCGCCGCTGCGATGAACACCGAGCACGCTGTGCGGGTCGTGGTGCGCGCCGTTCGCGACGGCATCCAGGATCGCGGGGGGAAGGGTGCTCATCTGTTCTCCTTGACGTGCAGGATGTGCACGGGCTCGGCGAAGGCGTCGAGGCGCACGAAGTTGTGGTCGGCCCACGTCCAGACCTGGCCGGTCACGAGGTCTTCGACGTCGTACGACGTTCCCGGTTCGACACCCCAGACGGTGGTGTCGAGATGGACGGTGCTCTCCCGCGCGGAGTGCGGGTCGACGTTGGCGACGACGATGATCGTGTCGCTGTGCCCCGTCGGCGACAGCGCGGCGTCGAGGTGCTTGGAGTAGACGAGGATCGAATCGTCATCGCTCCAGTGCACGCTGAGGTTGCGCAGCTGGCGAAGCGCGGGGTGGGCGCGACGGGCCGCGTTCAGCATGCGCAGGTACGGCGCGAGAGAATCGCCCGCGGCCTCGGCGCCTTCCCAGTCGCGGAACTTGTACTCGTACTTCTCGTTGTCGATGTTCTCTTCCGAGCCCGGGCGGGCGACGTTCTCGAACAGCTCGTAGCCGGCGTACACCCCGTAGGTGGGCGCTGCGGTCGCGGCGATCGCTGCACGGATCTTGTATGCCGGGCGTCCACCGAACTGCAGGTACTCGGTGAGGATGTCGGGAGTGTTGACGAACAGGTTCGGACGCAGGAAATCGGCCGTCTCGTGGGCGAGTCCCGAGAGGAACTCCTCGAGCTCTTGCTTCGTGTTGCGCCACGTGAAGTAGGTGTAGCTCTGCTGGAAACCGGCCATCGCCAACCCCTGCAGCGGCGCGGGCCGCGTGAAGGCCTCGGCGAGGAACACCGCGTCCGGCTCATCGGCGCTGACGGTGGCGATGAGCCATTCCCAGAACTGCAGGGGCTTGGTGTGGGGGTTGTCGACGCGGAAGATGGTGACGCCCTGCGCGATCCAGTGGCGGATGATGCGCAGCACCTCGGCGCGGATGCCCTCGGGGTCGTTGTCGAAGTTGACCGGGTAGATGTCCTGGTACTTCTTCGGCGGGTTCTCGGCGAACGCGATCGAGCCGTCGGGCAGGGTCGTGAACCACTCGGGGTGAGCGGTGACCCACGGGTGGTCGGGGGAGGCCTGCAGTGCCAGGTCGAGGGCCACCTCGACGCCGTTCTCGCGTGCGGCCGACACGAAGGCGCGGAAGTCGTCGAGGGTTCCGAGGTCGGGGTGCACGGTGTCGTGACCGCCGGCCGCGCCGCCGATGGCCCACGGCGAGCCTGGGTCGCCGGGCTCGGTGACGAGGGTGTTGTTCGGGCCCTTGCGGTTGGTTTGGCCGATCGGATGGATCGGCGGCAGGTACAGCACGTCGAAGCCCATTGCGGCCACACCCGGCAAGCGGTCGATCGCGGTGCGGAAGGTCCCGCTGACGACCGAACCGTCTGCGACGCGCGTGGCCCCCTCGGACCGGGGGAAGAACTCGTACCACGCACCCACGCCGGCGCGCTCCCGCTCGACGAGCACCTCGGCATCCCGACCGATCGACACGAGGCCCATCAGGGGACGCGCCGCGAAGATCTCGGCGATCCCGGGGTCGCGCACGATCTGCAGCGCGACGTCGTCGTGGGTATCGGTGTCGCGCAGCGCGCGAGCGGCCTCGTACAGCACGTCTTTGTCGGTGCCGGGGCGCTTCTTCTCGCCGCGCGCGCGATCGAGCAGCTGTGCGCCCATCTCGCGCATGAGCGCGGTATCGATGCCGGCGGCGATCTTGATCTCGGCGGCGTGCTCCCACGTTGCGAAGTCGTCGGCGTACGCCTCGAACCGGAAGCGCCAGACGCCCTGTTCGAGCGGGGCGACGAGCACCGACCACCGGTCGAACCCGTCGTTCAGCGGGCTCAATCGATGCAGGGACTCGTCGCCGGAGGGGGAGAACAGACGCAGATTGACACCGATGCGATCGTGGCCCTCGCGGAAGGCCGTGACGGTGAACGGGACGGCCTCGCCCACGTACGCCGACGGTCGGAAGCGTCCACCCGGGACGCTCGGATGCGGCTCCGCCATGGGGATGCGCGGGGTGACCACGCTGCGCGACGTCGCTGTCGGCTTGACCGGACGCACCGGGATCGGGGCGGCACTGCGCCAGGGCAGCTCGGGCGAAGGAGTCGTCGTGTCGGCCACGCTCCGAACCTACCGCGGGCCGGCGGCGTTGCCCTCACCTTCGCCGTGGCCTTGACAGGGCGCGCCGGTCACTCGACGCGGAACAGTCGCATCGACGTACCCGCGATCGGCACGATCTCGCCCGGCGCGAACCGTTCGGCATGATCGCTCGGAGACTCATCGGCGCTGGACCACAGCGAGACGAAGGTCGCCCGCTCGGGCTCGTCGAGCACCGGCAGCACGATGTCGATGGGCTGCTCGGTGCCATGAACGACGAGGAGGACGCGATTGGGCTCCTCGTGTTCGGGGGTCGAGGTCGCGAGGTATTGCAGAGTCCGGTGGGCGGGGTCGTTCCAGCCCTCGCTCGACATCGTCTCGCCGCGCTCGTCGAACCACTGCATGACCGAGGCGGAGGGGATCCGTTCACCGAGGCGCGCGAACCGCTTGGGCCGCAGCGCGGGGTTGTCGCGCCGTAGCTGCAGCAGGCGCTGCGTGTGGGCGAAGAGGTCGCGTTGCCAGGGCGCGAGGTTCCACGACAGCCACGTGAGCGCCGAGTCGTGGCAGTAGGCGTTGTTGTTGCCGCGCTGCGTGCGTCCCATCTCGTCGCCCGCCGTGATCATCGGGATGCCGGCCGAGGTCAGCAGGGTGCCCATGAGGTTGCGCATGGCTTTGCGTCGCGTCGCGAGCACGCGCTCGTCGTTGGTGCTCCCCTCGGCGCCGTGGTTGAACGAGCGGTTCGTGTCGGCGCCGTCGCGGTTCTGCTCGCCGTTGCCGAGATTGTGCTTCACGTCGTACGAGACGAGATCGCGCAGGGTGAAGCCGTCGTGCGCGGTGACGAAGTTGACACTGGCCAGCGGCCCCCGTTCTGCGGCGAAGGTGTTCGACGAGCCGGCCAGCCGCGTCGCGAAGCCGCCGATACCCGCCGGAGCGTTGTCGGCGCGGCGGGCGTAGTCGATGTCGCTCAGCCAGAAGTTGCGGACGCGATCGCGGTACCGGTCGTTCCACTCGTGCCACCCGTCGCCGAAGTTGCCGGTCTGCCAGCCGCCCATGCCGACGTCCCACGGCTCGGCGATGAGCTTGGTATCGGCGAGGGCCTCGTCGTCGCGGATGGCCTGGAGCAGCGGGTGATCGGGTGTGAACGAGTGGTGGGCGTCGCGCCCCAGCGTCACCGCCAGATCGAAGCGGAAGCCGTCGATCTGCACGTCGTTGGCCCAGTAGCGCAGCGAATCGAGCACGAGGCGCGCCGCGGCATCCGTCGCCGTGTTCACCGCGTTCCCGCACCCGGTCTCGTCGATGTACGACCCCTCCTCGGTCTGGCGGTAGTACGACCGGTTGTCGATCCCGCGCAGGCTCGTGCGGGGGCCGCCGATGCCCTCTTCGGCGGTGTGGTTGTACACCACGTCGAGGATGACCTCGAGACCGGCCTCGTGCAGCAGCTTCACCATGCCCTTGAACTCGCGCAGCACCGCTTCGGGACCTTCGGCCTGGCTGGCGGCCGTGGCATACGCGGCGTGCGGGGTGAAGAAGTTGAGGGAGTTGTAGCCCCAGTAGTTCGTCAGGCCGAGCTGCAGCAGACGGGGCTCGGTGGCGAACGCGTGCACCGGAAGGAGCTCGACGCTGGTGATTCCGAGCGAGAGGAAGTGCTCGATCATCGCCGGGTGTGCCAGTCCCGCGTAGGTGCCGTGCAGGGCGGGCGGGATGAAGGGATGCCGCTTGGTGAGTCCCTTGACGTGCCCCTCGTAGATGACCGTGCGGTCCAGCGGCACCCGGGGCTTGAGCGAGGACCCCCAGTCGAATCCGCCGTCGACGACGACGGAGCGCCAGTCGCCGAAGTTGCCCGAGACGAGGCCTCGCGCGTACGGCTCGATCAGCAGCGTCTGCGGATTGAAGGTGTTGCCGGCACCGTGTGGTCCGCCCACGCGGATCGCGTAGCGCGCGCCGGGACGCAGCAGCGGTGTCGTCGCCTCGAAGACGCCGTCGCCGAGAGCGGTCATGGGCAGCGTCTCGGTGGCCCAGTCGAGGTCGACGTCGTCGAACACGAGCAGCTGCATCGCATCGGCGTGGCCGGACCAGACGCGGAGCGTTCCTCCGTCGGGGCCGAGCCTCACGCCGAGGTCGTCGAAGGCGTGGGCGAGCAAGCCGGGGCCGGGCGCGGAGGGCAGTCTCGGGTCGGACCATGCGTCTTAGGGTAGTGAAGGCGGCCGGTGATGTCGGGAGGGCGGTGCCATGCAGGTCTACCTCGATCACGCAGCGACGGCTCCTTTGCGCGCAGAGGCACGCGACGCCTGGCTGGCCGCACACGACGTGCTCGGTAACCCGTCGTCGATCCACGGTGCCGGGCAGGCGGCACGGCGGCTGCTCGAAGACGCGCGCGACGAGCTCGCGGCGGTGCTGCACTGCCAGCCCATCGAGATCGTCTTCACCTCCGGTGGCACCGAGTCCGCGAACCTGGCGCTGAAGGGTCTATGGTGGGCTCGACCCCCGTCGGCAGACGCCGTGGTGCTGCCCGACGGCGAGCATCACGCCACGCTCGACGTCGTCGGCTGGCTCGCCTCCCACGAACGGGCGGCGATACGCGCGGTCGGTCTCGACCGGCTGGGCCGCATCGATGCACGACGTTTCGCCGAAGCCCTGCCGGGAGCCGCGCTGGCGACCGCGCTGGTGGCCAACAACGAGGTGGGGACGCTGCAGAATGCCGGGGCGCTGGCATCCGCGGCAGCCGCGGCCGACGTGCCCCTGCACCTCGACGCCGTGTCGGCACTCGGCAGCGTCCCGGTCGACTTCGCCGCCTGGCGCGGGGCGGGGGCGGCCGCCGGGGGACTGGTGGCGCTGTCGGTGTCAGCGCACAAGGTCGGTGGACCGGTGGGCGTGGGGGCGGCCGTCGTCTCGCGCCATGCGCGCCTGACACCTCTCGTACACGGCGGCGGACAGCAGCGGGGTCTGCGCGCGGGCACGCAGGACGTCGCCGGGGCCGCGGCCTTCGCCGCGGCGGCCACGGTGGCCGAGGCCGAGCGGGTGGAAGAGAGCGCGCGGCTCGCCGTCCTTCGCGAGCGCTTGATCCGCGGCATCCTCACCACCGTTCCCGGTGCCCGGCTGCTCGGCGACCCGGTCGACCGTCTGCCCGGGAACGTGCACGTGCTGTTCCCGGATGCCGCGGGCGAGACGCTGCTGTTCCTGCTCGACATGGCGGGGATCGCGGTGTCGACCGGGTCGGCGTGCCAGGCCGGCGTCGCCGAGCCGTCGCACGTGGTGCTCGCCCTCGGCCTCGACGACCGCGCGGCGCGGTCGGTGCTGCGTTTCACTCTCGGGCGCACCTCGACCTCGAACGATGTGGATGCCGTGCTCGCGCGCCTTCCCGAGGTGTATGCCCGGGCTGTGGCATCCGGAGCCCGTTCAGTCGGCGGTTCGTAGACTGGGAGCATGCGAGTACTGGCGGCGATGAGCGGTGGGGTCGACTCCGCGGTGGCCGCGGCCCGCGCGGTGGAGGCCGGTCACGACGTGGTCGGGGTGCACCTGGCCTTGTCGCGTGCCGGCGGGACCCTGCGCGCCGGCAGTCGCGGCTGTTGCACGATCGAAGACGCGATGGACGCCCGACGCGCCGCCGACAAGCTCGGTATGCCGTTTTACGTGTGGGACTTCTCGGAGCGTTTCCGCGACGACGTGATCGACGACTTCGTGGCGGAGTACCGCGCGGGTCGCACACCCAACCCGTGCATGCGCTGCAACGAGAAGATCAAGTTCGCCGCCCTGCTCGAGCGGGCGATCGAGCTCGGTTTCGACGCGGTGTGCACCGGGCACTACGCCACCCTCGTCGACACGCCCGAGGGGCGCGAGTTGCACCGGGCCTCCGACAATGCGAAGGATCAGTCGTACGTGCTCGGCGTGCTGACGGCCGAGCAGCTCGCACACACGTATTTCCCGCTCGGGGCGACGCCGTCGAAGGCGCTCGTGCGCGCGGAGGCTGCCGAGCGCGGGCTGACCGTCGCGCACAAGCCCGACAGCCACGACATCTGCTTCATCCCCGACGGCGACACGCGCGGGTGGCTGGCCGAACGGGTCGGCGCCGAGAAGGGCGAGATCCTCGATCGGTCGGGCGCCGTGGTGGGAACGCACGACGGCGCGCACGCGTTCACCGTCGGCCAGCGCCGCGGACTGCAGCTGGGCGTACCCGCCGCCGACGGCAAGCCGCGCTTCGTGCTCGAGGTGCGCCCGGTGAACAACACCGTCGTCGTGGGCCCGAAAGAGGCACTGGCGTGTGCCGAGATCGCGGGGGAGCGCTTCACGTGGGCGGGTCGGGCGCCGTCGGAGACGTCGTTCGCGTGCGACGTGCAGATCCGCGCGCACGCCGACCCCGTGCCGGCGATGGCCGTGCTCGAGGGCGGCGTGCTGAGCGTGCGGCCCGAGACGCCGTTCGACGGCGTGGCGCCCGGTCAGACCGCCGTGTTGTACGACGGCACGCGCGTCATCGGGCAGTTCACGATCGATCGCACGGTGTCGGCGGTGCCCGTCGGGGCGTGAACCGCGGGGCGTGGGTGTCGGGGCGTTCTTCGGAGCCTGGCGCCGCGCGTTTCTCGGGCTGGTGTGATCACGGGAGGACGAGGGCGGGCGAAGGATGCCGTGGGCGTTCTGGCCCTCCGTTCCTTTCTGACCCTCCGCCCGTCACGCCGCGCCCGGGCCGAAGCAAGGCCCGCGTCGATGTCGGAGGCTCTCCCTAAGCTGGATGGGTGACAGAGCACGACCAGCTTCCCGACCTGAGCCTCGACGACGCGCGTGTCGAGGCCGCCGACCTCACGCAGCGCATCGTCGGCGCCCGCGAGGCGTACTACGGGCAGGATGCCGAGCTGGTCGACGACGCCACCTACGACGCCTGGATGCATCGGCTCGAGGCCATCGAGCGGCTTCATCCCGAGTTGCAGGGGCAGGACAGCCCCACGCAGTCCGTCGGCGCGGCCACGACGACGGAGCTTGCGACCATCGAGCACGCCGAACGCATGCTGAGCCTCGACAACGTCTTCTCGATCGACGAGCTCCGCGACTGGGCGATCAAGACCGAGGCTGCGGCCGGCCGCCGCGTGCGCTGGCTCACCGAGCTCAAGATCGACGGCCTCGCGATCAGCCTGCGCTATGAGAACGGTGTTCTCACTTCTGCCGCGACGCGCGGCGACGGACGGGTGGGCGAGATCGTCACCGACAACGCGTTGCGAGTCGCCGGCATCCCGCGCGAGCTGAAGGGGACGGGGCATCCGCCGCTGGTCGAGGTCCGCGGAGAGGTCTTCATCCCGATCGCTGCGTTCGAGAACCTCAACGCCCTTCAGGCGCAGTATCGGGATCGCGCGGTCGACGAAGCTCGTGCCCGGTCGGCCGGGCGCCTGTCGGGCGCACGAGCGTTCGATCGCGAGAAGGCCGAACAAGCCGCCGCGCGCCGCTTCCCCGCCTTCGCCAATCCGCGCAACGCCGCCAGCGGCGGCCTGCGGCAGCAGCTCGAGAAGAAGTCGGGGCTCGAACTCGACGCGGCGCTCGCACGCATCGCCGCTCTGCGGCTGTACGTGCACGGAATCGGCGCGTGGGCAGAGCCGCCCGTCGCCTCGCAGAGCGAGATCTACCGTCTGCTCGAACGCTGGGGGCTCCCGACGTCTCCCCACACCGCCGTCGAAGACTCCATCGACGGGGTGGTGGCGTACGTCGAGCGTCACGGCGCACAGCGCCACGACCCCTCCAGCGCCGTCGAGCACGAGATCGATGGCGTCGTGGTCAAGATCGACGAGCTCGCGCTGCACGACGAGCTCGGAGCCACGAGCCGTGCTCCGCGGTGGGCCATCGCCTTCAAATACCCTCCCGAGCAGGTCAACACGAAGCTCATCGACATCGTCGTCTCGGTCGGGCGCACGGGCCGGGCGACGCCGTACGCGGTGATGGAGCCCGCCCACGTGGCGGGCAGCGTCGTGCGTCAGGCCACGTTGCACAATCAAGACGTCGTCAAGATCAAGGGCGTGCTCATCGGAGACACCGTCGTGCTCCGCAAGGCCGGCGACGTGATCCCCGAGGTGCTCGGTCCGGTCGTCGAGCTGCGCGACGGCTCGGAGCGGGCCTTCGTGATGCCGACCGATTGCCCCGAGTGCGGCACGCCGCTGCGTCCCGCGCGAGAGGGCGACAAAGACCTGCGGTGTCCCAATGCGCGTTCGTGTCCCGCTCAGGTGCGAGGCCGGATCGAGCACGTCGGTTCCCGCAACGCCCTCGATGTCGAGGGTCTCGGCGAGGTCTCCGCGCTCGCGCTGTCGCAGCTCGCGCGTGAGGTGCGAGCGGTGCGCCCGGTGCGACTGTCGGAGCGGCCGGCGCCCACCGAGCGTCCACGCCTGCGCTGGTCGCTTCGCCCGCGGCGTCACCCGGCGACCGTCGAGGCGCGCCTGTTCGAGCTCACGGCCAAAGACCTGTTCCCGATCGAGATCGTCATGCGCGATGTCGAGACCGGGCTCCCGCGTCTCAAGCCCGACGGCAGCCCTGACGTTCGCGCCCCGTTCCGGCGGCGGCGGACCAAGAACGATCCGCCGCACGTGCCCGGCGGTGCCTTCGACGGCGACACCGAGTTCGTCCCCTCCAAGGCGGCCGATGAATTGCTCGAAGGACTGCGACAGGCGAAAGCCAAAGACCTGTGGCGCATCCTGGTCGCGCTGAACATCCGACATGTGGGTCCGCCCACCGCGCGGGCGCTGGCGCAGTGGTTCGGCTCGGTGCGCGCGATGCAGCGTGCGACACGCGACGAGCTCGCGGCGGTCGAGGGGGTCGGCGGCATCATGGCCGACGCGATCATCGACTGGTTCGCCGTCGACTGGCATCATGAGATCGTCGATCGGTGGGAGGCTGCCGGCGTCCAACTTGCGACACCCGGCCACCCGGGCCCGGGCGGCGCCGTCACCGAGGGCGGCGTTCTCGAAGGTCTCACCGTCGTGGCGACCGGCTCGCTCGAGGGGTATACCCGCGAAGGAGCGCAAGAGGCGATCATCAACGCCGGAGGAAAAGCGGCGTCGAGCGTTTCGAAGAAGACGGACTTCGTCGCTGCCGGTCCGGGCGCGGGGTCGAAGCTGGCGAAGGCCGAGGCTCTTGGCATCCCCGTCCTCGACGCCGCGCAGTTTCACCTGTTGGTCACGCGGGGGGCCCGAAGCCCTGGGGTCCACGGCTGAGGGCTGAGCCTCACCGGGCGAGCAGCGTGTCGCGCACCTGCCGACGCAGCACCTTCCCGATGAGAGAGCGCGGCAGATCGTCGACCACGACGATGCGCTTGGGCACCTTGTACGGGGTCAGGATGCCGCGCGCGAACGCCCGGAGTGCTTCGGCATCGACCTCGCCGCCGCCGGCGGGGACGACGGCTGCGACGACCTCTTCGCCGGAGTGCTCGCTGGGCAGGCCCACCACCGCGACGTCCGCCACGGACGGGTGCTGACGCAAGACGTTCTCGACCTCGGTCGGAGCGACGTTGAAACCGCCCGTGATGATGAGTTCCTTGATGCGATCGACGATGCGGACGAAGCCGTCGTCGTCGATCGTGACGATGTCGCCGGTGCGGAACCACCCGTCGACGAAGACCTCCTCGGTCTTCTCGGGCTTGCCGTAATAGCCCGAGAACACCTGCGGGCCGCGTACGAGCAGTTCGCCGCGTTCCACGTCGGTACGAGGATCGTCGGGGTCGACGACGCGGCACTCGGTACCGGGGAGCGGAAGCCCCACCGTACCGGCGACGCGATTGTCGGCGACGGGGTTCGCCATGAGCACCGGGGAGCACTCGCTCAGACCGTATCCTTCGACGAGGTAGCCACCGGTCGCCTTCTCGAACGGTACGACGAGTTCGTGGGGGAGCGCCATGGCGCCCGAGATGGCGACGTCGGTGCCGGCCAGCGACACGCCCTTTGCTTCGGCGGCCGCGAGGAGGCGGTCGGCGATCGGCGGAACCAGTGGCAGGAAGGTCGCGGGGTGCTTCTTCGTCACCGCGAGCACCAGGTCGGGGTCGAACTTGGGGAACAGCACGAGGCGCGCCCCCATCGACATCGCGAACGTCAGGCACAGGGTCAGCCCGTACGCGTGGAACATGGGCAGCACCGCGTAGACGACGCAGCCCTCGCCTCGCACGATCTGCGGAACCCAGGCACGGGCCTGCGCGGCGTTCGCGAGCAGGTTGGCGTGCGTGAGCATCGCGCCCTTGGGGGCGCCCGTCGTGCCGCTGGTGTACTGGATGATCGCCAGATCATCGGTCGCGGGGCGGGGGTGCGTCTCGGGCAGCGGCCCGTGGCGGAGCAGCTCGCGCCACGGTGTGGCATCCCGGGTCTTCGTCGTCAGGGCCGCGCGGGACTGGCGTGCCTTGGCGAGGGGGAGGCGCAGCGCGAGCCGCGTGAGTCGGGGCATCGCCTCGGTGACGTCGACCGAGACCAGGGTGTTCACGCGCAGATCGGACGGGAACTCCTGCACGGTGGCGACGACCTTGCTCCACACGATCGCGTGCTTGGCTCCGTGGTCCTCGAACTGCTTGCGCAGCTCTCGCGGTGTGTAGAGCGGGTTGTGCTCGACGACGACGGCTCCCAGACGCAGCACGGCGTAGAACGCGACGATGTGCTGAGGACAGTTCGGCAGCACGATGGCCACCGGGTCTCCGGCGCGCACGCCGTGCGACGCGAGGGCGGCGGCCGCGCGCGCGATCTGGTCGGACAGGTCGGCGTAGGTCGTCTCGCGGCCGAAGAACTGCAGGGCCGGGGCGTCGGGGTAGTCGTGGACCGAGGCGTCGACGATGTCGACGAGTGAACCGCTCTGCGCAGCGAGGTCTTCGGGCACGCCCGGGGCGTAGCTGCGGGTCCAGGGGCGCGGCGGCTCGAAACTCGTCACCCGGCCAGCCTACGGGGCTCCTCCGCCCGGCGCGGAAGCGCGCGCGAACGAGACGCGAACGCGACGCGAACTAGACTCGTGGGGTGTCTGAAATCACTCCCGATCTCGTGCGCCATCTCGGTGTGCTCGCCCGGATCCAGTTGAGCGACGAGGAGATCCAGAGCCTGACCGGTCAGCTGGATGCCATCGTCGACAACATCGCGAAGGTGTCCGAGGTGGCGACGCCCGACGTCGTCGCCACGAGCCACCCGATCCCGCTCGAGAACGTCTTCCGTCCCGATGTCGTGCAGCCGCAGCTCACCCGTGAGCAGGTGCTGCAGAACGCACCCGACCAGGCCGACGGCCGGTTCCGTGTGACCGCGATCCTGGGGGAGGAACAGTGACCGATCTCACCCGCCTGAGCGCCGCCGACCTCGCCGCCGCGCTGGCGAAGAACGAGGTGTCCAGCGTCGAGGCGACGCAAGCGCACCTCGACCGTATCGCCGCCGTCGACGGCGACGTGCACGCGTTCCTGCACGTCAGCGACCACGCACTCGAGGTCGCGGCCGACATCGACCGACGGCGTGCCGACGGCGAGCAGTTGCACGAGCTCGCGGGTGTCCCGCTGGCCGTGAAGGACGTACTCGTCACGACCGACATGCCCTCCACGAGCGGATCGAGAATCCTCGAGGGGTACATGTCTCCCTACGACGCCACCGTCGTCGCGCGCTCGCGCGCCGCGGGCCTGGTGCCGCTCGGGAAGACCAACATGGACGAGTTCGCCATGGGCTCCTCGACGGAGTTCTCCGCCTACGGTCCCACGCGCAACCCGTGGGACCTCGACCGCATCCCCGGCGGCTCCGGCGGCGGTTCGGCTGCGGCCGTCGCGGCCTTCGAAGCGCCGCTGGCCCTCGGCTCCGACACGGGTGGTTCCATCCGCCAGCCCGCGCACGTCACCGGCACGGTGGGCGTGAAGCCCACCTACGGCGGTGTGAGTCGCTACGGCGCGATCGCCCTGGCATCCAGTCTGGATCAGGTCGGTCCTGTGACTCGCACCGTGCTCGACGCGGGTCTGCTGCACGACGTCATCGGCGGCTACGACGCCAACGACTCGACCTCGCTCAGCGATGCGTGGCCGTCTTTCGCCGCCGCCGCGCGAGAGGGCGCCACCGGTCAGGTGTTGAAGGGTCTGAAGGTCGGGGTCGTGCGTGAGCTCGACGGAACGGGGTTCCAGTCCGGCGTCGCCGCGTCCTTCCGCGCGGCCCTCGCAGCCATGGAGGCCCAGGGCGCCGAGATCGTCGAGATCAGCGCGCCGCACTTCGAGTACGGCGTCGCCGCGTACTACCTGATCCTCCCCGCCGAGGCATCGAGCAACCTCGCCAAGTTCGACTCGGTGCGCTTCGGTCTTCGCGTGACGCCGCAGGGCACACCGACGGTCGAGAACGTCATGGCCGCCACACGCGACGCCGGCTTCGGCCCCGAGGTGAAGCGCCGCATCATCCTCGGCACCTATGCCCTGTCGGCCGGCTACTACGACGCGTACTACGGCAGCGCGCAGAAGGTCCGCACGCTCATCCAGCAGGACTTCGATGCCGCGTTCGCACAGGTCGACGTCATCGCGACGCCCTCGTCGCCGACCACGGCGTTCCGGCTCGGCGAGAAGATCGACGACCCGCTGCAGATGTACCTCAACGACATCACCACGATCCCGGCGAACCTCGCCGGTGTCCCGGGCATCTCGATCCCGAGCGGCCTCGCCGAGGAAGATGGGCTGCCCGTCGGCATCCAGTTCCTCGCCCCCCGCGCGCGAAGACGCTCGTCTGTACCGCGTCGGCGCGGCCCTCGAGGCCCTGCTCGTCGACCAGTGGGGCGGCCCCCTGCTGGACCGCGCCCCCTCTCTCACGAACGGAGCGTCGCTCTGATGGCGAAAGACGCACTCATGGACTTCGACGAGGCGCTCGAGCGGTTCGAGCCCGTCCTCGGTTTCGAGGTGCACGTCGAATTGAACACCGCGACCAAGATGTTCTCGGCTGCGCCCAACCCTGCCAACGAGGCCAATCACGGAGCCGAGCCCAACACGCTCGTCGCCCCCGTCGACATGGGCCTGCCCGGCGCACTCCCGGTCGTCAACGCCGAGGCGATCCGCTCGTCGATCAGCCTGGGCCTGGCCCTCGGCTGCTCGATCGCGCCGTCGAGCCGGTTCGCGCGGAAGAACTACTTCTACCCCGACCTGGGCAAGAACTACCAGATCTCGCAGTACGACGAGCCGATCGCGTTCGAAGGCTCGGTCGAGGTCGAGCTCGAGGACGGCACGATCGTGACCGTGCCGATCGAGCGCGCCCACATGGAGGAGGATGCCGGCAAGCTCACCCACATGGGCGGTTCGACCGGTCGCATCCAGGGCGCCGAGTACTCGCTCGTCGACTACAACCGCGCAGGGGTCCCGCTGGTCGAGATCGTGACCAAGCCGATCTTCGGCGCGGAGCACTCGGCTCCGGCGCTGGCGAAGGCCTACGTCGCGACGATCCGTGACATCGTGCGCGCCCTGGGCATCTCCGAGGCCAAGCTCGAACGCGGCAACCTGCGCTGCGACGCGAACGTCTCGCTGCGCCCCCGCGGCCAGGAGAAGCTCGGAACCCGCACCGAGACGAAGAACGTCAACTCGATGCGTTCGGTCGAGCGCGCCGTCCGGTACGAGATCCAGCGCCAGGCCGCGATCCTCGCCAAGGGCGGCACGATCACGCAGGAGACGCGTCACTGGCACGAGGACACCGGCCGCACCTCGCCGGGCCGTCCGAAGTCGGATGCCGACGACTACCGCTACTTCCCCGAGCCCGACCTGCTGCCGGTGGTGCCCGCGCCCGAGCTGATCGAAGAGCTGCGCGCCGCGCTCCCCGAGCCACCCGCCGCCCGTCGTCGCCGTCTGAAGGCCGAGTGGGGCTTCACCGACCTGGAGTTCCAGGACGTCGCCAACGGCGGCCTGCTCGACGCGGTCGCCGACACGATCGCGGCGGGCGCGGCGCCGGCCGCTGCCCGCAAGTGGTGGACGGGCGAGATCACCCGCGTCGCCAACGCCCAGGAGCGCGACGCGGAAGACCTCGTGTCGCCGCAGAACGTCGCCGCCCTGCAGCAGCTCGTCGACGCGGGCACGCTCACCGACAAGCTCGCGCGCCAGGTGCTCGAGGGCGTCATCGCCGGTGAGGGAACCCCGCAAGAGGTCGTCGACGCGCGCGGTCTCGCGGTCGTCTCGGACGACGGCGCCCTGATCGCCGCCATCGACGAGGCCCTCGCCGCGCAGCCCGACGTGCTCGCGAAGATCCGCGACGGCAAGGTGCAGGCCGCCGGCGCCGTCATCGGCGCGGTGATGAAGGCCATGAAGGGCCAGGCCGACGCCGCACGCGTGCGCGAGCTCGTGCTGGAGCGCGCCGCCCAGTAAGACACCGGATGCCACGACCCGCTCTGTGAGCCCGGGGTCGTGGCATCCGTCGTGTCCGGGGGATTCGTCGGCCGCGTCGTCTGACCGTTCGCGGAAGGGGCGGCGGGGCCGGTGCGCAAGGTGGGCGATGTGCGCAGGCTCCGTGGGTTTCGCGGGTTCTCGGCTGAGGTTGTGCGCGGCGCGGAGGTCGTGTGCGGGGCGGCACCGCGACCGGCCTCGATGTCAGAGGTCCGGGGGAGAATGGATGCCATGGGACGAGGCGATGGCACGGGGCGCCTCGTCTCGCGTGCCGACGCCGACGACACGGGCACCGGCATCCTGCACGTCGACATGGACGCGTTCTTCGCCTCGGTCGCCGTGCTCGACGACCCCTCGCTCGCGGGGAAGCCGCTGATCATCGGCGGTTCCGAGGGGCGCGGGGTGGTCTCGAGCGCGTCGTACGAGGCGCGGCGGTACGGGGTGAGGTCGGCGATGCCGGTCGCGATCGCCCTGCGATTGTGCCCGACGGCCATCGTCGTGAATCCGCCCTACCACCGCTACACCGAGATGTCGCGACAGGTCATGGCGATCTTCCACGACGTGACGCCGCTGGTCGAACCCCTGTCGATCGACGAGGCGTTCCTCGACGTGCGTGGCGCGCGGCGGCTGTGGGGGAGCCCGGGCACCATCGCCCGCGACCTGCGGGCCCGGGTGAAGGCCGAGACGGGGCTGACCTGCAGCATCGGGGTCGCCGCCACCAAGCACGTCGCCAAGATGGCATCCACCATCTCCAAGCCCGATGGGCTGCTCGTCGTCGCCGCGGCCGACACCGAGGCGTTTCTGCGTCCGCGCTCGGTGCGGGCACTGTGGGGCGTCGGGCCCAAGGCTGCCGAGGCGTTGGAGGGGCGCGGCATCCGTCTGGTCTCCGACATCCTCGATACGCCGCGGCACGCGCTCGACCAGGTGCTCGGCGCCGCGATGGGCGAGCGGATCTGGCATCTCTCCCGCGGTATCGACGCCCGCGAGGTGCACACGGCACGCACCGAGAAGAGCGTGGGACACGAAGAGACCTTCCACGCCGATATCTCCGACACGCGGACTCTGCACGTGGAGTTGCGACGGCTGGCCGACCGCGTCGGTGCGCGACTGCGTGCCCAGGACTATGAAGCGTCGACGATCTCGATCAAGGTGCGCTTCTCCGATTTCACGACCCTCAGCCGGTCTCGCACCCTGCCCGATCCGACGTCCGTCGGGCAGCGCATCGGCGACGCTGCGATCGAGTTGTTCGACGCGATCGACCGGCGCATGGCGGTGCGGCTGATCGGCGTGCGGGGTGAAAAACTCAAGCCGGCCGCGATGGCGGCCACGCTGTGGGACGACGACGCGGAGTGGCGCGCCGTCGAGGACGCCCTCGACGGCGCCACGGCGCGCTTCGGCCGCGGCGCGGTCACGCGCGGCTCGCTCCTCGGCCCGGCGCGCGGCGGGGGAGCCCTCCCCACCAACCCGCGACCCTCCTACGACCACTGAGCAGTCGCGTGGCACGCCCGCTCCCGCAACGCAACACCTGGGATGGAGGCTGACGGGCCGGTACGGTGAACACATGCCCAACATCGCTCTGGAACTCGGCAAGCAGTCCACCAGCTTCGGCGTCACCGCCGCTTACGGCGAGCAGCAGGACGTCGACGGCGTGCGCATCGTGCCCGTCGCTCTCGTCTGGGCCGGTTACGGCGGCGGATCCGACGAGCAGGGCAACGGCGGTGGCGGGGGCGGCGGGTACACGCTGCCGCTCGGCGCCTACATCCGCCGTGGCGACGACCTGCGGTTCGACCCGAACCTCGTCTCGCTCCTCGCCGTCGGCATCCCGTTCGTGTGGGTCGCCGGCCGCGCGCTCAGCCGTGTCATCCGCGTCCTCAAGAAGTAACGGCGACCCGATCGACGACGCCCTCGCCGCGGCCACCGCCGCGGTGTCGGCGCTCATCGTCGCGGTCGGAGCAGCCAACCCCGTCGTCGTCCTCGACGGTCGCAGCGGGGCGGGCAAGAGCTCGTTGGCGCGCCGGCTCGTCGCGTCGTGGCCGCTTCGCGGCCGCGTCCAGCTCGTCGCGCTCGACGACATCTATCCCGGCTGGGATGGACTGGACGCGGGTTCGGTGTACGCGCGCGAGACGGTTCTCACCCCGCACGCCAAGGGCGGCGTGGGCGTGTGGGAACGCTGGGACTGGGAACGGGGAGAACGCGCAGAGGCGCACGCCGTCGACCCGTCTCTCCCGCTCGTCATCGAGGGCGCGGGTGCCCTCACCCCCGAGACGGCGCGGTTGGCCGACGTATCGGTGTGGGTCGAGGCGCCGTCACCGTCGCGCAAGCACCGCGCGCTCGACCGCGACGGCGACACCTATCGCCCACATTGGGAGCGCTGGGCGGCGCAGGAGGAGCAGCACCTCGCGGCGCACGATCCCGTCTCCCTCGCGACGATCGTCGTACGCGTGCCCTGAAGACGCGCCCCGGGCCGCCGGGTCGGGGCGAGAGGGCGTCAGCCGCGATCCAGCGCCGCGACGAGTCCATCCAGCCGGTACCCGATCCAGTCGTACACGCCGAAACGAGGATCGTCGGGCTGGTGGTCGTCCTCGGTCTGGATGCCGAGACGCGACGCGAGCACGAGGCGCACCGCCGAGAGGGTCCGCATCCAAGCGAGAGCCTCGCTCTCGCCGAGGGCCACCGAGATCGTGGCATCCGGGTCTGCGTCGGTGTCGCCACCGTCCATGCCGAGCGTCTGCAGCACGACGGCAGCGTCGTCGGATCGGCGCTCGAGCAGATCGTCGGCCGTGAGGCGGCGGAACTCCCGCGTCGCCTCCTCGTCGTCGGGGTACGCGTCCGGCGTCAGCCGGGCGAACCGCGGGATCGTCGTCGCGGCGGCTGCCGGCCAGGACGTCGCGGAACTGTCCCACGATTCCCGCGAGGTGCAGAGCCTCGAGGTGACTCACCTCGAGCACGACGATCTTCTCGTTCACGCGGGTTCCTTCCGGACGGTGGCCCAGAGGCCGAAGTCGTGCATGGCCTGGGTGTGGGCTTCCATCACCTCGCGGGGGCCACGAGCGACCACGGCGTGACCCTCGTGATGCACGGCCAGCATGAGTCGCTCGGCCGTCGCGGCATCGAAGCCGAAGTAGGTGCGGAACACGCGACTGACGTAGCTCATGAGGTTGACGGGATCGTTCCACACCACCGTCTGCCACGACGACGGGGGCTGCGCGGCGAGCCAGGCGTCTTCGACGACATCGAGGTCGGGCGTTGCTGCACCGGCCATCAAGCCCACCCCAACTCGTGCAGACGGTCGTCGTCGATGCCGTAGAAATGGGCGATCTCGTGAACGAGCGTGGTGTGGATCTCGTCGCGGAGCTCGCTTTCGTCGGCACACGCGGCGAGGTGGGGCTCGCGGTACACGATGATGCGGTCGGGCAACTCCCCGGCGCCGTAGCGTTCCCGCTCGGTCAACGCCCAGCCGTCGTACAGTCCGAGCAGGTCGAGCGATCCGTCGTCGGGGCGGTCTTCGACGACGAAGACGACGTTGTCGAGCCCCTCGACCATGTCGTCGGGCAGACGGTCGAGCTCGTCGACGACGAGACGCTCGAACGATTCGGCATCCACGTCGAGAAGGACGCGAGCGGGGGCGTCGTCGTTCACGGCACGCCTCCCGTCATCGCGGTCCGGACAATGGATGCCGCGACACCGGCGGCGTGGTCGATTCTACGGGGGCACCCCCCCGTCGCGGGCCGCCGGTCGAGCGGAGGACGGAGGGGTACCCGGGATGCACGAGAGCCCGGCCGACGGGCCGGGCTCTCGTGATAATGGGGTGGCTAACGGGACTTGAACCCGCGACCCCCGCGACCACAACGCGGTGCTCTACCAACTGAGCTATAGCCACCATGTGCCTGCCGCAGCAGACAACTGAACGATTATGTCATACGTCCAGGGCGAACGACGACACGGCCGAGGCCGACACGGCCTTCGCTTCGTCGCTCGTGGGGCCCGGCTGCGGCACGAAGACCGCGGCGCGGTAGTAGGCGAGCTCGCGGATGGACTCGCGGATATCGGCGAGCGCGCGGTGCCCGCCGTTCTTGGCGGGCGCCTGGAAGTAGGCGCGCGGGTACCACCGACGCGAGAGTTCCTTGATGCTCGACACGTCGACGTTGCGGTAGTGCAACCAGCGGTCGACGCGGGGCATGTACTTCGCGAGGAACATCCGGTCGGTGCCGATCGTGTTGCCCGCGAGCGGGGCCTTGCCCTCGACGGGGGCGAAACGCTGGATGTACTCCAAGGCCTGGAACTCGGCATCTGCGAGGCTCACCCCGTGCGGGATCTCGTCGAGCAGCCCCGACGAGCGGTGCATTTCGGTGACGAACTCGCCCATGTTGGCGATCGCGGAGTCGTCGGGCTTGATCACGATCTGGAAACCGGGGTCGAGCACGTTCAGCTCGAAGTCGGTCACGACGACGGCGATCTCGACGAGTTCGTCGACCGCGAGGTCGAGTCCCGTCATCTCGCAGTCGATCCAGACGAGACGGTCGTTCTCGGAGGCGCCTACCATTCCCACATTCTAGTGAGCGCAGTGCCGGGGCTTCGGGTCCCCCAGACACGATTCGAACGTGTGACCGGCGGATTAGAAGGCCGCTGCTCTATCCACTGAGCTACTGGGGGTCATCGTCCAGGATATCGGCGGCGGCCCCTCGTCCGCACCAGGGCCTGGCGGGGTGGACGGCTCGCGCGTAATCTTCCGGTCACCGAGAGCAAAGGAGCACTCATGTCCGAGACGATCGTGCGACGTCTGTGGGTCGCTTACGGCCCCGTCGGGGTGGTCGGCAAGATCCAGAAGGATGTCGACGGGTACACCGTTCACATGGCCGGGAAGAACGAGCCGCTGGGCGTGTATCCGTCGATGGAGATCGCGAAGAGCGCCCTGCAGACGCACCTGCGGCCCGGCAGCGACCGCCCGCAGTTCCGCGAGCACTGACGCAGGCGCGCTCACACCCGAGCCGGCCGATGCGACGCTCGCGTCGGCTCGGGTGTGGCCAGCAGGGGCAGTGCCACGTGCACGAGCGGACCGATGCCCAGCGCGAACACCACGGTGCCGATGCCGACCGTGCCGCCGAGGAGCCAGCCGAGTACGAGAACGGATCCTTCGACGGTGAGCCGGCAGATCCAGATCGGCCAGCCGAAGCGCGCGTGCATGCCGGTCATGAGTCCGTCCCGGGGGCCGGGGCCGAAGTGTGCGCCGATGTAGAGACCGGATGCGACGGCGACGAGGACCACACCTCCGACGAGCATGGCGGCCTGTAGCCAGAGTGCATCGGGGTGGGGGAGGACCCAGAGCGCGACCTGCATGCTCGTTCCGACGAGCAGGACGTTGGCGATGGTGCCGATGCCGGGTTTCTGACGCAGTGGGATCCACAGCAGCAGCACGGCGAGTCCGACGATGTTCGTGACCCAGCCGACGCCCACGCCCGTGACACGCGAGATGCCCTGCGCGAAGACGGTCCACGGGTCGACGCCGAGCCCGGCGGCGACGGTGAAGGCGCAGCCGACGCCGTAGAGGGCGAGTCCGACAAGGAGGCGGGTGATGCGAGAGGACATGATAAAAGCCAATCATGAGATTGGCTTGATAGAGTAAGTCCAATATCGCTAACGTGGCCTCATGGACTCGAGAATCTCCGCACGCGCACTGGCTGCCGCACTCGGGGGCTGGCGCGGCACGGGGCCGGCGTACGAGTCGCTGGCCGACGGCATACGGTTGCTTTGCCTCGACAACCGGCTGGCGCCGTCGACAGCGTTGCCCGCGGAACGCGAGCTCGCTGCCGCCCTGTCGCTGAGCCGCACGACCGTGGCTGCGGCTTACCGGAGCCTGCGCGAAACAGGCCACATCGAGAGCCTGCGCGGCAGCGGAAGCGTCACTCTTCCCCTCGGCCGGAACGACCCCGGACGCTTCGAGTCCGACGATGCCGTCATCGATCTGCAGCAGGCCAGTCCCGCGGCCTGGCCGGGTCTTCCCGCGGTGATCGCCGAGGTCACCCAGGACGTGCCCGCGCTCGTCGCACGCACGGGTTACGACGTGGTGGGCGACCCTCTCCTGCGCGCAGCGATCGCGGACCGCTACACCCGCCGCGGGCTCGCGACCGACCCCGAGCAGATCCTGGTCACCACCGGCGCGCAGAGCGCCATTCACCTGATCGCCTCGATCCTGCTGAATCGTGCTGACCGGGTGCTCATCGAGACGCCGACGTACCCCCACGCGTCCGATGCCTTCCGCCGCATCGGCGCCCGTCTGGTGGGTGTCCCCGTCGACGTGGAAGACGGGTGGGACCTCGAGCGGGCTGCCCAGACGTTCGCGCGTGCCCTGCCGACCTTGGGCTACCTCATGCCCGATTTTCACAATCCGACGGGTCGCACCATGACCGATGCCGAGACCGCGGCATTCGTCGATGGCGCCCGCGCGGTGGGGACGACGCTCGTGCTCGATGAGACCACGGCCGAATTGGACATCGATCGTCGGGGGCCGGCGGCACCGTTCCCCGACGACGAGCACATCATCCGGGTGGCATCGCTGGGCAAGACGGTGTGGGGCGGCCTCCGGGTCGGGTGGATCCGCGCGGTCCCCGACGTGGTGCGCCGCCTCGCGAGCGGGCGACCGGTGCACGACCTCGGAACCCCCGAACTCGAACAGGCCATCGCGGCTCGCCTCGTACCGCGACTGGACGAGATCGCCGCCCAGCGCGGAGATCTGCTGCGCGCGGGGCGGAACAGTCTCGTCTCGGCGCTGCGGCGGTCATTCCCGGAGTGGGAGGTGCCGGAACCCCGCGGAGGCGTCTCGCTGTGGGTCGGCCTCGGCGCGCCGCTGAGCACACCGCTCGTCATGAACGCGCGGGCGCGGGGCCTCGCGCTGTCGGCGGGCTCGCGCTTCGCCGTCGACGGCGGACACGATCGTCGGCTGCGCGTGCCGTTCACGGCGGCCCCGAGTACCCTCGAGCGGGCCGCGGACATTCTGCGCGCGGCGTGGGCTGACGTGCGGGGCGGCAGATCGGTCGACGCGCGCGTGGAACTGTCGACGGTGGTGTGAGTCGTCGCCGGACGCCCAGGGCGAAGCCGCGTCGGGCGTTCGGTGGACCCCGCCCGAGCGCGACCGCCGCGAGCGCCGGGCGGGAAGTCGTCAGCGGCTGTACCGCAGGCACTCGAAGGCCTCGTTCGACGACCAGAACTCGCCCAAGCGACGGAAATGTCCCGACGCCGCATGAAATCGCTCGGCGGCGTACCGGTAGCCCCCCTCGGCGGCGACGGCCCGGATGTGCCCCACGACGATGCCGCGAGGGTCGGCGATGCGCCACAGGCCCGCGGCGACGTGCGTCGCGGCTCCCCACCCGGCCGGACGCGGTGCCGGGGCGAGGTCGTTCCACAGTGCGGTGCTCATGACGGCGACGGTACGCCGAACCTCCGACATCGAGCCGTTCGCGAGATCGCGCCCATCCTCCCCACGTCGACGGTTGCTCGATTCCTCCACGGATGCGGGTCACGCGACAGCGGGACCGCCGCTCGCACCGTCATCCTGGGCGGGCTCCGGCATCCGTCGGGCACACGGATGCCGGAGCGCACATCCGAGCGAGAGGACAACATCATGAGCGACCACATCACCATCGTGGGCAACATCGTCGGCGACCTGGAGCAGCGCTCGACGCGCGGCGGGGGACCGGTGGCGGCCTTCCGACTCGCCGTCGGCGAACGACGGCTCGACCGCGAGCGCGGCGAATGGGTCGACGGGCACACCAATTTCTATGCCGTATCGGTCTTCGGCGAGCTGGGCGCGAACGCATTGCGCTCCTTCCGCAAAGGAGAGCGGGTGATCGTGAGCGGTCGGCTGCGCCTGCGCGAATGGGAGGCCGAGAACCGCCGCGGTGTGAGCGCCGACGTGACGGCCGATGCCGTCGGCCACGACGTGAGGTGGGGGATCACCCGCTTCGTTCGTATTCCCCGCCCGGAGGAGGCGGAGGCGACCGCGCGCGACGAGTCGGGAACCGCTGCGCATCCCCCCGCCGCACGTGATGCCGACGGGTGGGCCGTCCCCGGTGCGTCCGGCGCGGCAGGCGGGGCCGAGCGGGTGCCCGAGGCCGGGGATGCTCCCGCGCCCGGAGAGCCGGTCGAGACGCCGTTCTGACCGTCACCGGCACGAGCAGTGCGGCCTCCCCGGGGAGAGGGCGGGGCTTGCTCCGGCGGCGTCCGTACAATCGATGGCGTGTCTCGTCTCACCGGTCGCTCCCTCGCAGCCCTGTCCGTGCTGGCCGTGCTGGGCTTGGCGGGGTGTGTCGCTACCCCCGTGGAGCGGGCACCGTCTGCCTCTGCCGGCTCCGCCTCCGCCGCCCCCACGGCCGACGCCGGTGCCACCGCGAGCGCCACGCCGATGGCGCCGGCGTTCGTTTCGAACGGGACGGCGTCGCAGAATCTGCCGTTCTTCACCAGCGTGGTCGGGACGGTCTGGTCGGGCCCCGACCAGGTCGCCGGACGCGCCTACATCGACGCCCTCGTCTCGGCCGGGTTCGACAAGGCGGCGATGCAGGTGACCCCCGACCAGAGCACCGTCGGCAACGCGGCGGAGAGCATCGAGTTCTCTGTCCGAATGGGCGACGAGTGCCTCGTCGGACAGGTCGGGCCGTCGATCGGTGCGCCGGTGACCGCGGTGCTGCCCGGTCTGTCGGCGGGCGGCTGCCTGATCGGTCAGACACGCGCGATCGACTGGTGACCCACGACGGCTGCCGCCCGTGCGCGCAGCCGTCGGTGACGACGCACTCCGCCCTTAGACTGGAGGGGTTATGGCGGAATACATCTACTCCATGGTCCGCGCCCGCAAGGCTGTGGGCGACAAGCTGATCCTCGACGACGTCACGATGTCGTTCCTCCCGGGTGCCAAGATCGGCATGGTCGGGCCGAACGGTGCGGGTAAGTCGACGATCCTGAAGATCATGGCCGGGCTCGACACCCCGTCCAACGGAGAGGCACGGCTGAGCCCGGGCTTCACCGTCGGCATCCTCATGCAGGAGCCGGAGCTCGACGAGAGCAAGACCGTGCTGGAGAACATCCAGGACGGCGTGGCCATCAAGCCAAAGCTCGACCGGTTCAACGAGATCTCCGCCCTCATGGCCGACCCCGACGCCGATTTCGACGCGCTGCTGGCCGAGATGGGCACACTGCAAGAAGAGATCGACGCCGCCGACGGCTGGGACCTCGACTCCCAGCTCGAGCAGGCGATGGACGCGTTGCGCACCCCGCCCGCCGACGCTTCCGTCGTGCCGCTGTCCGGAGGTGAGCGCCGTCGCGTCGCCCTCGCGAAACTCCTGCTGCAGAAGCCCGATCTGCTCCTGCTCGACGAGCCCACCAACCACCTCGACGCCGAAAGCGTGCTGTGGCTCGAGCAGCACCTCAAGGCCTACAAGGGCGCGGTCATCGCCATCACCCACGACCGGTACTTCCTCGACAACGTCGCGGAGTGGATCGCCGAGGTCGACCGCGGTCACCTGTACCCCTACGAGGGCAACTACTCCACCTACCTCGACAAGAAGGCCCAGCGCCTCGACGTCCAGGGCAAGAAAGACGCCAAGCTCGCCAAGCGCCTGAAGGAAGAGCTCGAGTGGGTCCGCTCCAACGCCAAGGGTCGTCAGGTCAAGTCCAAGGCCCGCCTCGCGCGGTACGAGGAGATGGCAGCTGAGGCGGAGCGTACGCGGAAGCTCGACTTCGATGAGATCCAGATCCCCGCGGGTCCGCGCCTGGGCAGCATCGTCATCGACGCCAAGAAGCTCGAGAAGCGCTTCGGCGACCGGTCGCTCATCAGCAACCTCAGCTTCAACCTGCCCCCGAACGGCATCGTCGGTGTCATCGGCCCCAACGGTGTCGGAAAGACGACGTTGTTCAAGACGATCGTCGGCCTCGAGCCCCTCGACGGCGGCACGCTCAAGATGGGCGAGACCGTCAAGATCAGCTACGTCGACCAGTCGCGCGCCAACATCGACCCCGAGAAGACGCTGTGGGAGGTCGTCTCCGACGGTCTCGACATCATCACGGTCGGCAAGACCGAGATCCCCTCCCGCGCGTACGTGTCGAAGTTCGGTTTCAAGGGCCCGGACCAGCAGAAGAAGGCCGGAGTGCTCTCCGGCGGTGAGCGCAACCGCCTGAACCTCGCGCTCACCCTCAAAGAGGGCGGCAACCTGCTGCTGCTCGACGAGCCCACGAACGACCTCGACGTCGAGACGCTGAGCTCGCTCGAGAACGCGCTGCTGGAGTTCCCCGGCTGCGCCGTGGTCATCACGCACGACCGGTGGTTCCTCGACCGTATCGCCACGCACATCCTCGCGTACGAGGGCACCGAGGAGCATCCCGACCAGTGGCACTGGTTCGAGGGCAACTTCGAGGCCTACGAGGCGAACAAGATCGAGCGTCTGGGCGCCGACGCCGCGAACCCCTCGCGCTCGACCTACCGCAAGCTGACGCGTGACTGACGCCTCCGCCGCGCCGCACGGCGCGGCATCCCCCGACGAGGGCCCGGACGCCTCCGGGCCCTCGCGGGTGCACGTGCCCATCCATCTGCGATGGGGCGACCTCGACGCGCTCGGGCACGTGAACAACACGTCGATGTTGAAGTTGCTCGAGGAGGCGCGGCTGCGCGCCTTCTGGCACAGCGACGGCGAGGGCGAGCCTCTGCCGACCGCCGTCTTCGACATGGACGTGCTCGACAGCGGAGGCGAGCGCGCGACGCTCATCGCCCGCCAGGAGATCGAGTACCTCCGCCCGACGCCCTACAGCCAGCGACCGCTCGACGTGCGCATGTGGATCGGTGCGATGGGCGGATCCAGCGCCGATATCTGCTTCGAGGTCTTCAGCCCCGTCGGCGACGCCGAGCCCGTGCTCTATGCGCGCGCCACCGCCGTGGTCGTCCTCGTCGACACCGCGAGCGGGCGCCCGATCCGGTGGACCGAGCGCGAGCGAACAGCCTGGGCGCCCTACGTCGGCGACCCGATCGAGTACCGACGGCGTCCCGGCCGCACCTGAGACCACCGCGACACCGTCCGTGCGGATGCCGCGGGGCCCGGCATCCGGGATCCGTCAGTCGTGCGGCACCCGCACCATGACCTCTTGGGCGACGCTGGCCGCGAGCACCCCGTCACGGGTGTACATGCGCCCGGTCGACAGCCCACGCCCGCCGCGGGCCGTGGGGGACTCCTGCACGTACAGGAGCCAATCGTCGACGCGGGCCGGGCGGTGCCACCACATCGCGTGGTCGAGGCTGGCCACTTTGAGTCCGGGCGTGCTCCAGGGGACGCCGTGGCCGCGCAGGATCGGCTCCTGAACGGTGAGGTCGCTCAAATACGCCAGTGCGGCGCGGTGCACGGCGGGATCGTCGGGCAGGGGGCGTCGCACCCGCATCCAGACGGCTTGGCGCGGCTCGTGCGGACCCTCCACCGAGGTGTAGACCGGCGAGGGCACGTGCAGCACATCGACGGGCCGCTCCGAGAACAGGCGTCGGCTCACCGGGTGGAGACCCTCGGGGTCGAAGGGCGTCAGCTCCTCGGGCTGCGGGATTGCCTCGGGCAGGGGCTCCGCGTGCTCGAGTCCCGGGTCGTCGTCTTGGAATGACGCGATCATCGAGAAGATCGGAACCCCGGCCTGGAAGGCCTGCGTACGCCGGGTCGAGAACGAGCGGCCGTCGTGGATACGGTCGACCGAGAACGTGATCGCGGCAGAGGGGTCGCCCGGTCGCAGAAAGTAGCCGTGCATGGAATGCACCGCGCGCTCGGGCGGGAGCGTGCGCGAAGCTGCGACGACCGACTGGGCGAGCACCTGGCCGCCGTACACGCGGCCGGACGGCATGGCCTGCGAGACCCCGGTGAAGATGTCTTCGGTGGTGCGTGCGCCCACGTCGCGCAGGTCGAGCACCGCCAGCAGTGAGGCCACCGGATCGAGGTCGTCGGTCACATCGGTCCCCTTCCGGCGCGGAGGACACGCACCACTTGATAGTTTAGGGCGGGTGTCCGCGCGCCTGTTGTTCCCCGACCCGCAGGCGGCAGCCGACCTGCTCACCTTCGCCTCCCGGGCGATCCGACTCGGCGACGGAACCGTGCGCGTGCGTGCGCAGGCCGGCGTCCTGGTGACCACCGCGGCCCCCTTGGCCCCGCGTGGACTCTTCGACGCCACACCGACGATCCTGGGTCTGCGCGTGTCGGCGATCGACCCTGAGCTGGAATGCGACCTCGTCATCGACGCGTCGTCGTTACTGCCCGCCCCCGATGACGCCGCCGCCGTCGTGCTCCCCGAGACGGCGACGTCACCCGCCTGGGCGGGGATCTCGCCGCCGCGAAGCGGCTGGGAGCAGACGGATGCCATCGACGCGGCCGTCCTGGCCTCCCGCGCGCAGTACGGTGTCGCCGCCGTCGCCGACGCTCTCCCGGCCGATGCGGGGGAGGACGTCGTGCGGGTCGTTCGAGCCCAGGTGTGGGGCCAGCCCGACGACGCCCTGGGGGGCCTGCCCCTCGGCACCGCCTTCGCGGCCTTCGCCCTCGGCTTCATCGCGGGGAGCGAGATGGCCCCGGTCCGAACGAGCGGCGCGTGGACGCGCGTGACGCTGGCGAGGGGTCACGTCCTCGTGCGCGGGCCGGTGCGCACCGGCCTCACCGCCGTGCGGGCGACCCGGGGGTGATCCAGCGAACGCAGAGGTGCGCGTCCTATGCTGGCGGCAGCAAGGGGAGTACTCCCGTCGCGATGCATCCGTCATCACGAGGCCACCGCTGGTCTCCGGGTGCATCGGCCCCCGGGCGGAGGAGACCTTGACGTCGCAGCCGTGCGCTGCCCGTCGAGAGGTCCTTCTATGGTTTCGTTCTCCCGTCTGTTCGATATGGCATCCAAGGCTGTCGACAAAGCGTCGTCGTCCGCTGGCTCGTCGTCACGTACCGGGGCCGCGGGTGGCCGCGACTGGCGGCAGGTGGTCCGCACGGCGGCCGATGCCGTCACGGGCGACCGACGCAGCGACGCCCCGTCCGCGTCCCGAGCGACATCGCACCCGACCGGCGCTGCCGCCGCGCGCTTCGTGCCTCCCGTCTCGACCGGAGCGTCCGCGCCGCTGTCACGCGATGATCGCGCGGCCATCGCCCGCTACGACTACCTTCTGCGCACGGCCGATCCCGACCGCATCGAGCAGATGCACCGCGAGGCGTTCGCCCGTTTGACACCCGAACAGCGCGCTCACGTGCGCGCCCGCATGGATGCCGATCTGCCGCCGCACGAGCGGTCCCGCACCGACGCTGCCGACGACCTGGCCCGCACGGTCGCCCGTGCCGAGGCGACGCAGCCGGGTCGCCTGTCGCGCATGCTCGCTCGCGCGGGCCGCGGCGGGATGATCGGCGCGGGCGTGGCCGGGGCGGGCGGCCTGCTCGCCGCCGTCGCCGGCGGAGTCGTCGTCAGCGCGGCGGCCGGTCCGCTCCTGGCGCAGGCGGTCAGTCTCGGCGTCGACTTCGAGGCACTCGCCACCGGCGTCGACCTGGATGCCCTGGCATCCGGCGTGCCGCTCGAGGCTCTGGCATCCGGAGCCGACGTCGACGGATGGGTCGGGGGTGCGCACGATGCGGTGTCGGGTCTCGGCGAGCAGGTCAGCGGGTTCGGCGAGAGGCTGTCGAACCTCGATATCCCCGGGTTCGGCGACTTCCTCGCTCGCTGAGTCGCGCGGATGCCGGACGGCGGTGACTCCGCGTGTCGTCAGTGGGCCGCGCGCACGGGGAGTCCCGTGTCGGGGCGACCCTGCTGTTGCGGTCCGATGCCGCCGGGCTCGAAGGTGTTGACCATCGCGTAGGCCGCGCGTTCGAGGTAGTCCCAGAGGGGCGCCTCGAACGCCGGCGGCAGCGCGATCTCGTCGACGGCGGCACGCATGTGCCGCAGCCACCTGTCGCGCGCATCGGGGTCGACGTGGAAGGGCATGTGGCGCATCCGCAGACGCGGGTGACCGCGGGTCTCGCCATAGGTGCTCGGGCCACCCCAGTACTGCGCGAGGAAGAGCGTCAGCCGCTCGGCCGCGGGGCCGAGGTCCTCCTCCGGATACATCGGTTTCAAGACCTCGTCGGAGGCGACCCCGCGATAGAACGCGTCGACGAGCCGGCGGAAGGTGTCCATGCCGCCGACCTGGTCGTAGAAGCTGATCGGCTCGGTCACTTCGCGTCTCCCTCGTCGGCGCGGACGGCCGGGGGCGTGGGCTTGGGTACATCGGCGCCGGGGTCAGCGGGGAGATCGACCACGGCGGTCGGGGTGTCGTCGCGCACGGTTTTCTTCTTCTTGACGCGCGGCGGCGCCTCGGCGACGGCGGCGTCGTCGGCCCCGGTCGCCTTACGCCGTCGCGGGCGCCACACCGGCCGCTCGGGCGCCGTGGGGACCGGGGTCTCCTTGGTCTTCGGCGGGTGTGCACCCCGCACGCTCTGCGCGCCCTCGGCGCCCGTGAGCACGATCGAGTTCAGCTGCGGGAGCGCGATGCCCATCGCATCGATGGCCTTCTTCAACCGCGCCCGCAACTCTCGCGCCACGTCGTCCTTGGCGCTGGAGCGGGTCTTGATGACGAGCCGGATGACGAGAGCGTCGCCGCTGATCGACTCCAGGCCCCAGATCTCGGGCTGCTCGATGATCCGCGAGCGCCACTTCGGTTCTTTCGACAGCGTCTTCGCCGCGGTGAGCATGGCCGCTTCGACGTCGTCGATGTCGGCATCCGTCGGCACGGCGAGGTCGATGATGACGCGGGACCAGCCCTGCGACATGTTGCCGATCCGGGTGATCTCGCCGTTGCGCACGTACCAGAGCGTGCCGTTGACGTCGCGCACGTGGGTGATGCGGACGCTCACGAACTCGACGATGCCGGTGGCCAGGCCCAGGTCGACGACGTCGCCGATGCCGACCTGGTCCTCCGCGACGATGAAGATCCCGTTCAGCACGTCCTTCACGATGTTCTGCGCGCCGAAGCCGAGACCGGCGCCGATGGCCGCGGTCAGCAGGGTCAGCGAAGCCAACGCGTTCGGAGCGACGATGCTGGCGATCCAGACCAGGGCGACGATGACCAGCACGACGTTGACGATGTTCTGCAGGATCGTCCCGAGCGTGCGCGTGCGTTGCACCAGACGGACCGCGCTGAGCGGCGACCGGTCCAGAGCCTGCGTGTCGTCGACGCGGGCTTTGACCTTCGCCCCGTTGACGATGCGGTCGACGACGCGGCGGATGATGACGCGGAGAAGCCACGCGGCGACGGCGACACCGACGATGATTCCGACGATGCGCAGGATCACCCCGCCGAAGTCGAGCGCCTGCCCGCCGAGCCACGCCCAGAAGTCCAGGCTCGTGACGTCGGGGGGCGCGGTCGATGACGGGGACGGCTCGGGGTTCGCGGCGAGAACAGACATCCTCTCCAGCGTAACGACGGATGCCTCGGCGCCGGCTGGGCGTCGAGGCATCCGTTGCGGAAATCGGGTCAGGCGTCCCGCGCGCGCAGAGCGACCCATCCCAGCACGAGGGGGGCGAGGGCCCACGCGGCCAGCGTGATGCCGCCCGTGGCGAGCTCGTCACCGCCGGGCGCCGTGAGCAGCGCCGCCGCGTTGACCGGAAGGTACTTCGCCCCGTCGACGAGCCACTGCCAGCTGGGCCCGCCGAACGAGAACAGGCTGAACACGATGGGCAGCACGAACAGCACGCCGACCGTCGCCGCGATCGCCCCGGCACCGCTGCGGATGAGGAAGCCGAAGCCCAGACCGATGAGCGTGAAGGCGGCCATCGAGACCACGCCGAGCACGAGCGGCACGAGCGACTGCGCCGGGTCCGACCAGTCGAAGCCGCTGGTGAGCAGGGGAGCGGTCACCGCGATCGCCACGGCGTAGATGACCACGGTCGTCGCCGCCATCACGAGCGCTACGACGACGGCCTTCGCCAGCAGTACCGCGCCGCGGCGGGGCTCGGCCGTGAGCGTGGACCGGATCATCCCCGTGGAGTACTCCCCGGTGATCACGATCGCCCCGAGGATGCCGGCGACGAGCATGGTGAACTGCGTCGGCGAGACGATGACGTTTGCGGCGGGGAAGCTGCCCCCGAAGTCACGTGAGGCTGCGGCGATCAGCAGCGAGATGCCGATCGAGAGGGCGGCGGTGACGCCCAGCGACCACCACGTCGAGTGCAGGGTGAGGATCTTGACGAACTCGCTCTTCAACAGGTGGGCGAAGCTCAGGCGGAAGGCGGGAGCGTGCGTGGCGCGGCGCGGCGCCGCAGCGACGGCGGTCATGCGATCTCCTTGGTCTTGTACTCGACGGAGTCGTCGGTGAGGGCGAGGTAGGCGTCTTCGAGCGAGCCGGCCTTCGGCGTGAGCTCGTACAGGGGGATGCCGTTCGCGGCGGCGAGATCGCCGATGGTCTCGGCGGTGACGCCGGTGATCTGCACGGCGCCGGGTTCGAGCACCGAGACCGTGGCATCCGGGATGCGCAGCGACGACACGAGCTCGTCGAGGCGAGGGGAGCGCACGAGGAGGGTCGTCGATGTCCATGTGCTCACGAGCTCGGGCAGCGGGGCATCGGCGAGCACGCGTCCGCGACCGAGCACGATGACGTGGTCTGCCGTCTGCGCCATCTCGCTCATCAGGTGGCTCGAGAGCAGGACCGTGCGGCCTTCGCTCGCGAGGTGTCGCACGAACTGTCGCACCCAGCGCACGCCCTCGGGGTCGAGGCCGTTCACCGGCTCATCGAGGATGAGCGTGTGCGGGTCGCCGAGGAGCGCCGCGGCGATACCGAGGCGCTGTCCCATGCCGAGCGAGAACCCGCCCGCGCGCTTGCCCGCGACCGAACCGATGCCCGTCAGCTCGATCACCTCGTCGACGCGGGCGCGACCGATGCCGTGTGTCGCCGCCATCGCCCGCAGATGGTTGCGGGCGGAGCGTCCGGTGTGGACGGCCTTGGCGTCGAGGAGCACGCCGACCTCGGTGAGGGGCGAGCGCAGGCGCCGGTAGTCCTGGCCGCTCACCGTCACCTGGCCGCTCGAGGGGCGGTCGAGCCCGACGATCATGCGCATGGTGGTGGATTTGCCCGCGCCGTTCGGGCCGAGGAAGCCGGTCACCCGTCCGGGCGCCACGGTGAACGAGACGTCGTCGACGGCAGTCTTGTCGCCGTATCGCTTGGTGAGGTGTTGTGCAACGATCATGGCTTCACGCTACGAACACCGCCCGGGGTGCGGCATCCTCCCAGCGGATGACATCTCGCGACCGGAGGATGATCCGGTCCACGAACGGATGCCCCCTCCCGGCCGGGAGAGGGCATCCGTTCGGCGGCGGATTACTGTGCGTCGCGCTCCTGCACGGCCAAGGCGCGCTCCACACCGGCGAGGTTCTCGCCCACGAGACGGCGCAGCGCTGGAGCCGCGTCGGCGTTCTGCGCGAGCCAGGCGCGCGTGGCGTCGCGCAGCTGCGCGTTCGCGAGGGCGGCCGGGTACAGACCCACGATGAGGTAGTTCGCGATCTGGTAGCTGCGCGACTCCCAGATCGGCAGCAGCATCTCGAAGTACGGCTCGACGAACGCGGACAGCACGTCGACGGTCGCGGGGTTCGTGAAGCCGGCCGCGGTCGCGCGCACGATCGTGTTCGGGGCGTCGGTGCGGTCGATGAGCGACGCCCACGCCTCTTTCTTCGCCTCGACCGACGGCAGCGACGCCTTGGCCATGGCGGCGAACTCGCCGCCCTTCGCCGTGTTGTCGGCGGCCCGCGCCGCATCGATGTCGGCCGCGGTCACGGCACCGGCCGCGGCGAGCGAGACGAGCAGCTGCCATGACAGATCGGTGTCGATCGCGAGGCCCTCGAGCGTGGTCTCGCCCTCGCGCAGGGCGCGCACCGTCTCGGCGTGCGCCGGGGTGGATGCCGCCGACGCGAAGGCCGTGACGAACTGCAGCTGGCTGTCGCTGCCGGCCTCGGCGGACTGGGCGAGCTCCCACAGGCCGTCGGCGACGCGCTCGCGAGCGGCGGTGCGGGTGGCCGGGGCGACGTAGGAGTTGGCGGCGAGTTGCAGCTGGCCGAGTGTCGTGCGCACGGTGGTGGACTCGGTCTCGGAGCCGATGTTGCGCAGCACCAGGTCGAGGTAGTCGGTCGCCGAGGCCTCGGCATCCCGGGTCTGATCCCACGCCGCGCCCCAGACGAGCGAGCGGGCGAGCGGGTCGGAGATGTCTTTCAGGTGCGCGATCGCCGTGGCCAGCGAGCGCTCGTCGAGACGGATCTTCGCATAGGCGAGATCGTCGTCGTTGAGCAGCACGAGATCGGGACGACGGATGCCGCGGAGCTCGGCCACCTCGGTGCGGTCTCCGTCGACGTCGAGCTCGACCTGGTGCACGCGCTCGAGGGCGCCGGCGTCGTTCAGCGAGTAGAAGCCGATGCCGAGACGGTGCGGTCGGATCGTGGGGTAGTCGGCCGGGGCCGTCTGCACGATCGCGAAGCGCGAGATGGTGCCGTCGGCGCCCTCTTCGATGAGCGGCGTCAGCGTATTGACGCCCGCGGTCTCGAGCCACTTCTTCGCCCAGTCCGCCAGATCGCGGCCGCTGGTGGCCTCGAGCTCGACGAGCAGGTCGCCGACCTCGGTGTTCGACCACTGGTGCTTCTGGAAGTAGGCCGCGACGCCGGCGAAGAACTGCTCGATGCCCACCCAGGCGGCGAGCTGCTTGAGAACCGAGCCGCCCTTGGCGTAGGTGATGCCGTCGAAGTTCACTTGTACGTCTTCGAGGTCGTTGATCTCGGCGACGACGGGGTGGGTCGAGGGCAGCTGGTCCTGACGGTAGGCCCAGGTCTTCTCCATCGCGTTGAAGGTCGTCCAGGCGGCCTCCCACTCGGTGGCCTCGGCGGTGGCGATGGTGGAGGCCCACTCGGCGAACGACTCGTTCAGCCACAGGTCGTTCCACCACTTCATGGTCACGAGGTCGCCGAACCACATGTGGGCCAGCTCGTGCAGGATCGTGACGACGCGGCGCTCCTTCACGGCATCCGTCACTTTGCTCCGGAAGACGTAGGTCTCGGTGAAGGTCACCGCGCCCGCGTTCTCCATGGCGCCGGCGTTGAACTCCGGAACGAACAGCTGGTCGTACTTCGCGAAGGGGTAGGGGAAGCCGAACTTCTCCTCGAAGTACGCGAAGCCCTGACGGGTCTTCTCGAACACGTAGTCGGCATCCAGGTACTGCCAGAGGCTCTTGCGGGCGAACACACCGAGCGGGATGACACGGCCGTCGGCGCTGGTGAGCTCCGAGTACGTCGCCTCATAGGGGCCGGCGATGAGTGCGGTGATGTACGACGAGATGCGCGGCGTCGGCGGGAAGTCCCAGCGGGCGGCGTCGTCGGAGACGGCGACGGGTTCGGGAGTGGGGGAGTTGGAGATGACCTTCCACGACGCCGGCGCTGTCACCGAGAACGTGAACTCGGCCTTCAGATCGGGCTGCTCGAACACCGTGTACACACGGCGGGAGTCGGGCACCTCGAACTGCGAGTAGAGGTACACCTCGCCGTCGACGGGGTCGACGAAACGGTGCAGGCCCTCGCCGGTGTTGGTGTACTCGCAGTCGGCCTCGACGACGAGCTCGTTCTCGGATGCCAGGCCGTCGAGCGCGATGCGCGAGTCGGCGAAGACGGCGGCGGGGTCGAGCGAGCGCCCGTTCAGCGTGACCGTGTGCACCGTCCGGGCGATGAGGTCGATGAAGGTCGACGCGCCCTCGGTGGCGGCGAAGGTGACGACCGTGCGCGAAGAGAACACCTCGTCACCGCGGGTGAGGTCGAGCTGTACGTCGTACGCTCGCGTGTCGACGATCGCACGCCGCTCCTGTGCTTCGATGCGGGTGAGGTTCTCTCCTGGCATGGGCATGCTCCCTGGGATGAGGGCGGAATCGTCGCTGATCGGACGCTGGCGCGGGTGACGACGGACGCCGTCAGCGACGATGACAACCAGATAAGCCTAGTCACGAGATAACCGGCGTCCAGGCCCCGCGGGCAGGTGGGAGGATGGCAGCGTGAGCACGACCGACACGGACATCAGCCCCGACACCGTCCTCTACGCGTCAGCCGCCGCGGCACCCGGACCCGAGTGGGTCGAGACGCCCGTCGCGTACGACGGCATCCTCCTCGCCGGCTTCGGCGGCCCCGAGGGCCAGGACGACGTCATCCCGTTCCTGCGCAACGTCACGCGCGGACGCGGCATCCCCGATGAGCGCCTCGAAGAGGTCGCCCATCACTACCGACACTTCGGCGGCGTCAGCCCCATCAACCAGCACAACCGCGAGCTGAAGGCGGCGCTGGAGGCGGAGATCGCCCGGCGCGGAATCGGCCTGCCGGTCTACTGGGGTAACCGCAACTGGGCGCCCTACCTGGAGGAGGCCGTGACGGAGGCGGCCGAGGCCGGTCACACCACGCTCCTGGCGATCGCCACGAGCGCGTACAGCTCCTTCTCCAGCTGCCGCCAGTACCGCGAGGACTACGCCCGGGTGCTCGAGGCCACGGGCCTCGGCGAGACGGTCACGATCGACAAGGTCCGCCAGTTCTTCGACCACCCCGGCTTCGTCTCGACCTTCGTCTCGGGTGTCACCGATGCCGTGAAGACGTACGTCGCCGACGGCATCGCGCCCGAGAAGATCCGCGTGCTCTTCTCCACCCACTCCATCCCCACCGCCGACGCGCAGCGTTCGGGTCCCCGCGACGTCGATTTCGGCGAGGGCGGCGCGTACGAGGCACAGCACAAGGCCGTGGCCGCGTTCGTCATGGCCGAGGTCGCGGCCGCCGTCGCCGACGTCGAGTGGGAGCTCGTGTACCAGTCGCGCTCGGGCCCGCCGACCCAGCCCTGGCTCGAGCCCGATGTCAACGACGTGATCGCCGAGCTCCCGGGCCGCGGTGCCGAGGCCGTGGTGATCGTGCCGCTGGGATTCGTCAGCGATCACATGGAGGTGCTCTGGGACCTCGACACCGAGGCGATGGAGGCCGCCGAGGAAGCGGGCATCCGCGCGGTGCGCACGCCGACGCCGGGCATCGACCCCGCGTACGTGTCCGGTTTGATCGACCTCGTCGAAGAGCGTCTGAAGGGCACCCCGAAGAGCGAACGACCCCACCTCACCGCCCTCGGGCCCTGGTATGACGTGTGCCGCCCCGGGTGCTGCGAGAACATCCGCGCGGGCTTCAAGCCGGTCGCCGCGGGGCTGCGCCCCTGACATTCATCGACGCCGCCCGTTCCTCCCGGGAGCGGGCGGCGTCGTCGTTCCCGCCCGCGGTGTCGGCGGTGCTCAATAGGATGAGCGCATGCGTATCCACATCGGCACCGATCACGCCGGTCTCGAGTTCTCCACCCAGATCCAGCACCACCTCGCCTCGCAAGGGCATGAGGTCATCGACCATGGGCCGATCGAGTACGACCCGCTCGACGACTACCCGGCGTTCTGCATCCGCGCCGCTCAGGCGGTCGTGCGCGACCAGGCCGCGGGCATCGACGCCCTCGGTGTCGTGTTCGGCGGCTCGGGCAACGGCGAGCAGATCGCGGCCAACAAGGTCCTGGGCGTCCGCGCCGCGTTGGTGTGGAACGTCTCCACCGCCGAACTGGCGCGCGAACACAACGACGCCAACGTCATCTCGATCGGCGCGCGGCAGCACACCTTCGACGAGGCGTCGTCGTTCATCGACCGCTTCATCGCCACGCCGTTCTCGGGCGAGGAACGGCACGCACGTCGCATCGCGCAGCTCGCGGCCTACGAGCAGGACGGCGTGCTGCTGCCCGACCCGCGTGCCGGTCTGAGCGAGAACCCGAAGACCGACGCCAGCGACTCCTTCGACCCCGAGGCAGGCTGATGCCCGAAGGGCATTCCGTCCACCGCATCGCGCGGCAGTTCGACCGCAACGTCGTGGGGCGCACGGTCTCGGCATCCAGTCCGCAGGGCCGGTTCGCCGAGGGCGCTTCCGTCATCGACGGGCGCGAGGCGCTCGAGGCCCGCGCGGTGGCGAAGCAGATGTTCCTGCGCTTCGACGGCGACGTGTGGCTCCGCGTGCACCTCGGCATGTACGGCGCGTGGGACTTCTCGGGCGAGATCGCGGTCGACGCGACCATCGCCTCGGCCAACGGCCGCATGGGCCACACCAACCAGCGCGGAACGGTGCTCGAGGAGGCGCCGATCCTGGATGCCGCGGGCGAGAACTCGCTGAGCTCGATCGGGGCTCCCCGCCGGGCGCGCGTGCGCATGTCCGAACAGACCACGGGTCTCGACGAGTCGAGCGAATGGCCGCCGCCGGTCGTGGGCGCGGTGCGGCTGCGCCTGCTCACCGAGGCGACCTGCGCCGACTTGCGCGGACCGACCGCCTGCGTGCTGCAGACGCCGGACGAGGTGGCCGCGACCATCGCGAAGCTCGGTCCCGACCCCCTCGTCGACGATGTCGCCGAGGGCGAGGAGCGCTTCACCGCGACGGTGAAGAAGAAGCCGACGGCGATCGGCCTGTTGTTGATGGACCAGTCCGTGGTCAGCGGCATCGGCAACGTCTATCGCGCCGAGATCCTCTTCCGTGCGCGACAGAACCCGCACACGCCGGGCCGTGACGTGCCCGACGAGGTCGTGCGCGGCATGTGGCGCGATTGGGTGCGTCTGCTGTCGATCGGCGTCGAGACCGGTCAGATGATGACGATGGACGACCTCGACCCCGATGCCTACCGTCGCGCGATGGCCCATCGCGACGATCGGCACTGGGTCTACCACCGCGCGGGGCTGCCGTGCCGCATCTGCGGGACGACGGTGCTCATGGAAGAGGCGGCGGGGCGAAAACTCTACTGGTGCCCGAATTGTCAGGCGTGACCGAACGCGGCGAGACCGGGGATGCCGTACTCCGCCCGTGGGCGCGGGAGGATGCCGCCGACCTCGCCCTCGTGGCGGGGAGCGCCCCGGACCTCGCGACGCAGATCCCTCCGGAGGTGTCCGCCGGCCGCGCGGCCGCCGACGAGCACATCAGGACGGTTCTCCGGTTCGAGGACGATGAGAGGAACTGGGCCATCGTCATCGACGGCGTCCCCGTCGGCAATGTCGGGGTCACCGGGATCGAGTTCCGCCACGGCACGGCCTGGATGTCGTACTGGTTGGCCGCGGGCGCGCGGGGGAGAGGCCTCGCGACGGCGGCCCTGGTCTCGGCGAGCGCGTGGGCGTTCGACGCCGGCTTGTACCGGCTCGAACTCGGGCACCGCGTGAACAACCCCGCGTCGTGCCGGGTGGCCACCGCGGCCGGGTTCCTTCCCGAAGGGATCGAACGCCGCAAGCTCCGCTACGGCGACCAGCGGTTCGACGTCGAGACGCATGCGCGCCTGGCCGAAGACCCGTGGCCACGCGTCTCGGGACTGCCCTTCGCGGAATGAGCGCGGCGCGACGCCCGACGCAGCGGTTGTGCGTGGGGGAGCGCCGGTTCGGCGTTCTAGGCTGATCCGGTGCGCCAGAATCCCAGCTTCGCGATGACCGATGTCGGCGAGATCCGTCGGCTGATCGAACGTCACCCGTGGGTCACCCTCGTCAGCCAGACCGAGGAGGGTCTCGTCGCCTCCCACTACGCCGTCATGTTGGACGACGATCGCGACGACCTCACGATCGTGGGCCACGTGGGAAAGCCCGACGACGCGATCCTGGGACTCGGCGACCGGGAACTGCTCGTCGTCGTGCAGGGCCCCCACGGCTACATCACGCCGCGGTGGTACGGCGACGTGCCGGCCGTGCCGACCTGGAACTTCGTCTCGGCGCATCTGTCCGGCATCCCGGAACTGCTGAGCCCGGCCGAGAACCTGCGGGTGCTCGAACGACTCGTCGCGCGGTTCGAAGGCGACGGTGCCGACGCGCGCGGCCTCTACGCCCTGCCCAACGACGCGGAGTTCGTGGAGCGGCTCGAACGGGGAACGGTCGGCTTCCGGCTGACGCCGACCCGTGTCACCGCCAAGCGCAAGCTCAGCCAGAACAAGAGTGCCGAGGTGGTCGAGACGGTCATCGCGGGGGTCTCGGCGGACAATCCCGAGCTCGCCGCCGAGATGCGTCGGGCCGCGGACGCGCGGGTGCGCCCGTGATCGGCGAGACGGTCGGCTTCATCCGCGGGGTGCGGGTCGCAGGCCCCGGCCGCGAGCTGCTGCCCACCACCGAGCCGGTCGACCTCGTCATCGCGAACGGCACGATCGCCGACATCGCCCCCACCGGCAACCTGCGCCCGCGCGGCCCGGTTGTCGAGGGCGAGGGCGGCTGGCTGCTGCCCGGGCTCTGGGACCATCACGTGCACGTGCTGCAGTGGGCGCTCGTCGCCGACCGCGTTCCCCTCGGTGAGGTCGGGTCCGCCCGAGAGGCCGCGGCGGTCATGGCGTCCGCCCCCGTGTCCGACGGGCGCCGCATCGGCTCGGGTTTCCGCGACGGTCTCTGGCCCGACGCCCCCACTCTCGAACTCCTGGATACCGCGACCGGCGAGGTTCCGACCTACCTCGTGAACGCCGATGTGCACAGCGTCTGGATGAACAGCGCCGCCTTCCGTCGCGAGGGCTTCGAGCCGGTGGCATCCGGGATCGTCCGCGAGGAGGACGCGTTCGAGATCTCGCGTCGCCTCAACGCCGTGGAGCCCGACGTCGCCGATCGTGCCGTCCAGCGCATGGCGCGAGCCGCCGCCGCGCGCGGGATCGTCGGCCTCGTCGACCTCGACATGACCTGGAACGACGAGCCGTGGCAGCGGCGCGTCGCCCGCGGGTTCGACACGCTGCGCGTGTCGCACGGCACCTACCCGCAGCACCTCGACCGCGCGATCGCCGAGGGCCTGCGCACGGGCGACCCCGTGCGCGGATCCGCTCATGACCTCGTCCGCGTCGGGCCGCTCAAAGCGATCACCGACGGCTCGCTCGGCACGCGGACGGCCGCGTGCGCGCACCACTATCCCGGGGAGGTCGGCAACCACGGTCTGCTGACCATCGCTCCCGACGAGCTCGTCGACATGATGACGCGGGCGACCGCAGCGGGGCTGGAGTGCGCGATCCACGCGATCGGCGACGTCGCGAACGCGCATGCGCTCGACGCGTACGCGCTGACGGGTGCGGTGGGCACGATCGAGCACGCGCAGCTCGTGGCGCACGCGGACATCCCGCGGTTCGCCCGCCTGGGCGTCGCCGCGAGCGTGCAGCCCGAGCACGCCCTCGACGACCGCGACATGACGGATGCCATCTGGGCCGAGCAGTCCGCCCAGCCCTATCCGCTGCGGGCGCTGGTCGACAGCGGCGCGAACGTCCGCTTCGGCTCCGACGCGCCGGTCGCGGCGCTCGACCCGTGGGCGGCGATGGCGTCCGCGGTGTTCCGCACGCGCGACGGGCGCGAGGCCTGGCAGCCGCACCAGCGGGTCGACATCGCGACCGCGATCGCGGCATCCACGGCCGGCGGCTCGACAGCATCGGCCGAGATCGCGCCCGGGGCCCTCGCCGACCTCGTCATCGCCGACGCGGACCCCCTGACCGCCGACGAGGCGGCACTGCGGGCCATGCCGGTGCGCACGACGCTGCTCGCCGGTCGCGTGACCCACCACGCCTGACCCGCCCGTCGCCGCCCCACCCGCCGCGTGCGCGTGCGAGTCGCCACGATGTGTCGCCTCGGCCCCGACGACCGCGACACATCGTGGCGATTCACGCGAGGGGCGAACGACGACGGGGGCGGTGCCGAAGCACCGCCCCCGTCGGGGAGAGAAACGATTACGCGGCGAGGTGCGCGAAGAGGAACCAGCGGTCCTTGTCGAGGCCGCGCTTGATCTCGATCGCGACGTCCTGGCTCGACATGTCGATCTCGTCGAGGCCCTCGATGGCGTTCTCGATGTCGACGAGGACCGCGTCGATGTCGGCGATCACGGCGCGGATGACGACGTCGGACTGCGCGAAGCCGGCGGGCACCTCGGTGGCCTTGGCCTTGGCGGCGACGGTCGACAGGCGCGAGTCGATGGGAAGACCCAGGGCGACGATGCGCTCGGCGGCGAGGTCGGCCCAATCCTGCGCGTGAGCGACGACCGTGTCGAGCAGCTCGTGCACGCCGATGAAGTTCGAACCGCGCACGTGCCAGTGGGCCTGCTTGCCGTTGACGACGAGGGCCTCGAGGCCGATGACGACGGGGGAGAGGAACTGGGCCGTGCCAGCGGCCATCGTGGGGTCGACGGTGGTGGCGGGCGGGGTCTGGACGGTACTCATTCTTTGCTCCTTCAAGCGACGTGCGAAGTCTCGATGGATAGAACGCTACTCACTCCCGCGCATTCCGCAAGCAAGATGAGGCTCGGCTAAATCCCAGATGAATAGGCAATCCTCACCTGACCTCGCCGCCCGCAACCGCGGTTCTCGGAGTCGGCTCGGCACGGAGCGAGCCCGTGTCGGCCATGCCAGGATCGGAGCATGCACCGCCACGCCACCGACGTCCGGGTCTACGGCGCCCACCCCGACCAGTGGCTGCGCGCGAACGGTGACCCCGCGGCATCCGTCTGCATCTGCTTCGTTCACGGCGGCTACTGGCGACCCCGCTACACCGCGCAGCTCATGGAGCCGTTGATGGACCGACTCACGGACGACCCCGCCGTCGCGACGGTCAACATCGAATACCGGCGCGAGGGCGACGCCGAGGCCATGCAGAACGACGTGCGCTCCGCTCTGCGTCTGACGCGCGAGCTCTTTCCGCGCGCGATGCGCGTGGTCGTGGGACATTCCGCGGGAGGGCATCTCGCGCTCGTGACGGCGGACGAGGTCGAGCTGGTCGTGGCCCTCGCGGCGGTGACCGACCTCACCGGCGGGTACGCGGCGGGCATCGGCTCGGGGGCCGTCGCCGCGCTCCTGGGCGGGTCTCCGACCGAGCGTCCCGCCGCGTATGCCGCGGCCACCCCGCGCCCGCCCGCCGTTCCGGCCCTGCTCGTCCACGGCGCCGACGACGCGGCCGTGCCCGTGAGCCACTCCCGCGGCTTCGCACGCTCCGCCGAGGCCGCCGGCGCGCCGGTCGAGTACCGGGAGTGCGCCCACCTCGATCACATGCTCCTCATCGACCCCGACGGCCCGCATTGGCCCGACACCTGGGCCTGGGTCGACCGACACGTCACCGACTCCCGAAAGGAGCGCCCATGAGCGTCGCCGCGGATGCCTCGATCCTGGCCCTCCCGGATGCGACCCCGACCGTGTCGGACGACGCGTTCGTGGCATCCGGGGCCCGTGTGATCGGCGACGTCACCCTGGGGGCCGGCTCGAGCGTCTGGTACAACGCTGTCCTGCGCGGCGACAGCGCGGCGATCGTCGTCGGTGACCGGTCGAACGTGCAGGACAACGTCTCGGTGCACGTGGACCGGGGCCGGCCGGTGAGGATCGGCTCCGACGTCTCGATCGGACACAACGCGGTCGTCCACGGGTGCACCATCGGCGACGGCTCGCTGATCGGCATGGGAAGCGTCATCCTGTCCGGTGCGGAGATCGGAGCCGGATGCCTCGTCGCCGGGGGCGCGGTGGTGCTCGAGGGAACGGTGGTCCCGGCGGGCTCTCTCGTGGCCGGGGTCCCCGCCAAAGTGCGCCGCGCGCTCACCGACGAGGAGCGCGCGGGCATCCGCCGCAACGCCGAGACCTACCTCGCGCACTCCGCACGGCACAGCGGTGCCCGCGCGGTGGAGGACGGCGGGGGGTTCCGCGGGGAGGACTGATCGGGTGCGGCGAGGACCCGTGCCGTACCGACGATGTGTGGAGGGGCTGACGAGAATCGAACTCGCATCATCTGTTTGGAAGACAGAGGCTTTACCACTAAGCTACAGCCCCGGATTTCCGCGGATCATCACGAGGATGATCGTGAAACCGGACGGCATCAGTCTACGACACGTCGGCGGCGGCGGCGAACGCGACACCATCCCGCGCGTCCGCAGACCGATCGACTAGACTTCTGACGGTCGTTTCGTCGAACGCGCCCCGCGCGTCGTCCCGGGGCGTAGCTCAGCTTGGTAGAGCGCCCGCTTTGGGAGCGGGAGGCCGCAGGTTCAAATCCTGTCGCCCCGACCACCTGTCGCACGTGCGTGCCTTTGTGCCACCCGTTCGGATGGTTGTCCGTGCGGCCGCCCACACAGAGACCCCGGTCCTGCCGTCGAGCGTTGATCGGCTGCGCCGATTCCGCGCACCCCGCGCGACCGGCGACCGCAGCCCACGTTTCGACCACGTAAATCCTCGCGTCTCCGCTTGAGCGGGCGCTTTCGGCGTGCTGGTATATATTCCGTACCAATCATCCGATCCGATGTTGAGCTCCACGACATCCCGCCCGAGGAGACCCCGTGACGCATTCATCTTCCACTCCGCCGCCCGGCACAATTGCCGGCCCCACGCGCCTTCGGGGGAGCCTCGGCATCCCCGCCATCACGCTGCTGGTCATCGCCGCCGCCGCGCCGCTCACGGTCATCGGCGGTGTGCTGCCGGTGGGTCTTCTCATCGGTGACGGCGTCGGCTTCCCCACGATGTTCCTCGTCTCGGCGCTCATCCTCGTCGTGTTCGCGATCGGGATGACGCGCATGAGCAGCGAAGTCCCGCACGCGTCGTCGTTCTTCGGGTTCATCGCCCACGGCCTCGGGCGCATCCCCGGCACCGTCGCCGCGTGGCTCGCCATCCTCTGCTACTCGACCGTGCAGTTCGCCGTCTTCGCGTACCTCGGCGGAACCATCAGCTCGAGCCTCGCGCTGGTGGGCCTGCCGACGGTTCCCTGGTGGATCATCACCTTGATCTCCGTCGCGATCGTGGGCGTGCTCGGGTACCGGCACATCGAGCTGAGCTCGCGCGTGCTCAGCGTCGTCCTTCTCGCCGAGATGTCGATTGTGCTGGTGCTCGCCGTCGCGGTGATCATCCGCGGGGGAGCAGAGGGCATCTCGCTCGCCCCCTTCACACCGTCCGCCTTCCTCTCCGGCTCACCGGCGCTGGGACTGATGTTCGCAATCGCCAGCTTCATCGGCTTCGAGTCCACCGTGGTCTTCCGGCACGAGGCGAGAGACCCCGATCGCACGATCGGCCGGGCCACGTTGACGGCCGCCATCGTGATCGGCATCTTCTACGCGATCGGCTCGTGGGCGATCGTCATGGCGTGGGGTCCGTCGGCGGTCGTCGCCGTGACGGCCGAAGATCCGACGACGCTCCTCGCCCGCACGACCGACCACTATCTCGGCCCGATCGGCTCGTTCGTCATCACACTCCTGCTTTTCGGCAGCATGTTCGCCAGTGTCCTGGGGCTGCACACCGTGCTCGCGCGCTACCTGCACGCGATGGCGGGAGCCGGTCTCGTGCCCCGGCGGTTGCGCTCTGTCCACCCGAAGCACGGTTCTCCGCACGTCGCCGCCGTGGTGCAGGCCCTGAGCGCCGTCGTGCTCGTCGTGGTCGGCATCATCGCGGGTACGGACCCCGCACTGCTGTTCGCCTGGTTCGCCGGCGTCGGCACGTTCATCATCGTGGTGCTCATGCTCGCCACCTCCGCCGGGGTCGTCGTGTACTTCGCCACGCATCGCACGAACGCCAACCCCTGGTCGGTGTACGTCGCGCCGATCGTGTCCGGCGTCGCGCTGCTCGTGACGGTGGTGCTCATCGGCGTCAACTTCCCGCTCCTGGTGGGAGACACGGATGCCACGGGCGAGCCCGTGTGGGGCGCGCTCAGCATCGCGTTGGTCGCTCTCGTCGTCGTCGTCGCGGTCATCGCGATCGGGCAGGCCCTGTACTTGCGGGCGCGCCGCCCCGACACGTACCGCGGGATCGTCGCCGCTCTCGACGCGACGGGCGACTCGGCAAGCGACGCGCCCTCCGCCGAGACGAGCGAGGCGGGAGCATGAGCGCCGACCGACCCCTCATCGGCGTCACGGGTCGACGGGTCTCGGTGCGCGACATCGGCGGACCCCGCGGATTCCACGACGCCACGGCGGACACCTATTACAGCGAGTACGCGCGGGCTGTCGCCCTCGCGGGTGGAATCCCCGTCCACCTGCCGCTGCAGACCGACGCCGCGGACCTGATGGAACACCTCGACGGGCTGCTGCTCACCGGCGGTGACGACGTCGACCCCACGCTGTACGGTTCCCACGCCGGTGCGACCACGACGGTCGTCGACCCGCTGCGCGACGCCAGCGAGCTGGAGCTGCTGTCCGCCGCCCGGTCGAAAGGGGTAGCCGTCCTCGGCATCTGCCGCGGGCTCCAGCTCATCAACGTCGCGCACGGCGGGTCGCTCATCGCCGATCTGCCGCTGTCGGAGGGCTGCGCGCATGCCTCCTACGCCTATCCGCGCGCCTACCGGCGCCACGAGGTCTCGTTCGCTCCGGGCAGCCGGGCCCACGACGCCTACCGCGCAGACACGCTCGTCAACTCCTTCCACCACCAGGCCGCCGACCGGCTCGGCGCCGGACTCGTCGCGACCGGATGGGCACCCGACGGCATCGTCGAGGCGCTCGAGTCGTCGACCGAGCCCATCCTGGCCGTGCAATGGCATCCCGAATGCTTCGGTCGCGACCCGGCCTTCGACTGGCTCGTCTCCGAAAGCTCCGCACGCTCCACCCGCTCCATCCAGAACAGGACCCTCACATCATGAGCTTCACCCACCACGGAAAGGTCGCCCTCATCACCGGGGCGGGCTCCGGCATCGGTCGCGAGACGGCTCTGCGTCTCGCCGCGGAAGGTGCCCGCATCGCGGTCGCCGACATCTCGGCGGATGCCGCGGACGAGACCGTCGCGCTCATTCGCGCGCAGCACGGCGAAGCGCTACCGCTCGTGTTCGATGTCCGCGATCGGGAGGCCATCGCGCGGGGGGTGCAGATCGTCGTCGATGTCTACGGTGGTCTCGACTACCTCGTGAACAACGCGGGCGTCGTGACGAAGCACTCGTTCGAGACGTTGACCGAAGAGGCGTGGGACTTCGTCGTCGACGTGAACCTGAAGGGCCAGTTCCTCGTCTCGCAGGTCGCGGCCCCCGTCCTCGCGCGGAGCGGCGGCGGCGCCATCGTCAATCTGTCCACGCTCGAGGCGACGGTCGTCGTCACCTCCGGCACCACGGCACAGCCGCACTACAACGCGAGCAAGGGCGGCGTTCCGATGCTGACGAAGGCTCTCGCGGTCGAACTGGCCGCGCAGGGCACGCGCGTGAACTGCGTCGCGCCCGGTCCGATCGCGACGAACTTCTTCGATCTGGATGCCGTGACCTCCGAGGAGGGGCAGGCGTTCATGAACCAGCGGCTTCTCATCAAGCGTGTCGGTCGACCGGCCGACATCGCCGCCGCCGTGTCGTTCCTGCTCTCGGATGACGCATCCTTCATCACCGGCATCCAGCTCCCCGTCGACGGAGGGTGGCTGACGCGATGAATGACTACCTGCTCGCCCCCGAAGAGCTCGTCGAGCTCGGCATCACCACCGTCATCATCGCCACGCCCGACCTGCAGGGACGGCTCGTTGGCCGGCGCGTTCCGGTCGAGAACTTCCCGCGCGTGATCGAGGATGGCATCGAGATCTGCACGTGCGCGTACTCGTGGGATCTCGAGCAATCGCTCGCCCTCATCGAGGCGAACAAGTTCGCGCTGTGCAGCATGCACAACGGTTTGCCCGACATCTCGCTCAAGGTCGACCTCGGTACGCTCCGGCGCGCAGCCTGGCTCGACAACGTCGCGGTGTGTTTCGCCGACCCGTGGGACCCGCGGGCGGAGGAGTTCCTTCCGATCTCGCCCCGTACGATCCTGCGCACACAGATCGACCGCCTGTCCGGGCTGGGCCTGCGTGCCCAGACGGGCACGGAACTGGAGTTCTACCTCTTCCTCAACGAGCCGCGTGCGCTGCGGAAGTCGGGGTTCCGCGACCTCGATCCGACGACCCTGATTCCCTCGGACTTCATGATCCACGAGGGCAACGGATACGAGTGGTTCTTCCAGAAGCTCCGCGCCGACCTCGCGGCATCCGGTATCGAGATGGAGGCGGCGCAGTCGGAGTGGGGGACGGGGCAGTGGGAGATGACCTTCCGCTACCAGGACCCGCTCGAGATGGCCGACCGGCACGCGTTGTACAAGCTCGCGGTTCGTGACTCGGCTGCTGCCGCGGGCATGTCGGCCACGTTCATGGCCAAGCCGTTGAACGCGGGTCAGCCCGGGTCGTCCTGCCACGTCCACCTGTCGGTCGTGGATGACGAGCGCGCACCGGTGTTCTGGAGCGACGCCGACGAGCATCACCTGTCGCCCGTGATGCGCCAGAGCATGGCCGGCGTGCTGGCGCACGTCGACGAGCTGCTCGCGCTCTACGCCCCGACGGTGAACTCGTATCGTCGGACGAACTCGGCGGACGTCGCCGGGTGGGGGTCGACGTGGAGCATCGAGAACCGGACGACGTCGGTGCGGGTCGTGGGGCATCGTCCGCGTGACCGCCGCTTCGAGTTCCGCCTGCCCGGTGCCGACACCAACCCGTACCTCACGCTGGCGGGTTTGCTCGCCTCCGTTCGTGACGGGATCGAGAACGCTCGCGAGTTGCCGCCGCGCACAGAGGGCAACGGGTACGACACGCCCCTGGCATCCGGCACTCCGCGCCACCTCGGCGAAGCGGCGACGGCGTTCGCCGCCTCCGCCTTCACGGCGCAGGAGTTCGGCGCCGAGGTCGTCGCCCACATGGCCGTGCTGTTGCACGACGAGTGGAACCAGTTCCTCGGTGCCGTCAGCGATTGGGACCTCCATCGCTACTTCGATCGGATCTGACGGTGGTCACGGAATCGACGCTCTCGCCGGTCGCGCTTCCGCTGGCGCACACGTGGATCGCCGGTCGCGGTACGTCGTCTGCGGGGGATGACGTCATCGCCCTCGACGATCCGAACACCGGCGCGCCGATGGCCGACGCCCGCGAATCCTCGATCGCACAGGTGGCCGAAGCGGTGGACGCCGCCGCGCGCACGCACGAAACGGGTGCGTGGCGTCGGCGCGCACTCGCCGATCGCGTCGAGGCGTTGCGGCTCTTCGCCGACGGTCTCGACGCGCGGGCGGAGCGCATCGCGACGTTGGACGCCCTCAGCAGCGGCGTTCCGGTGCGCTTCACGCGGTTGTTCGCGGGCTCGCTCGGCGACACCGTGCGGCGCGCGAGCGCCCTCGCCCTCGAGGCGGGGGAGGAGCGCGCGCTCGAGGCGGGGGGCCGCGACGTGCGGCTGCAGCGGGTGCCGTGGGGACCGGTGGCGCTGCTCCTGCCGTGGAACGCGCCCGCCGCCGTCGCGGTGAAGAAGATGGCCTACGCCCTCGTCGCGGGCAATCCGGTCGTGCTCAAACCCTCGCCCGTCGCGCCCTGGAGCATCCAGCTCGTCATGGAGGCGGCGATCGAGGCCGGCATCGAGCCGGGCGCGCTGAACGTCGTCTTGGGCGGCACCGCCGTCGGCTCGGCGCTCGTCGACGACCCTCGTGTGCGGGTGATCGCGCTCACCGGGTCGACGGAGACGGGGCGCGCCGTCGCCCGCTCGGCGGCTTCGCGGATGGCGCGGCTACGGCTCGAGCTCGGGTCGAACAACCCCGCGATCGTGCTGGCGGATGCCGACCTGGCGCTCACGGCGACGGCTCTCGCCGACGGCATGACCAAGCTCAACGGACAGTGGTGCGAGGCGCCACGGCGCGTCTACGTGCCCCGATCCGCGATCGGCGAGCTCGTCGACCGGCTCCGGGAGGGCCTCGGCGAGCGGGAGGCGGGGTCGTCGTTGGACGAGCGATCGACGTACGGGCCGCTCGCCTTCCGTGGACGTCTCGAGGCGGTGCGCTCCGCCGTCGAGGCGTTGCGGGCCGAGAGCGGTGAGGTGCTGTCGGTCGGTGAGATGCCCTCCGCGGGATGGTTCCACGCCCCCACTCTCGTCGTCGGAGCCGATGCTTCCGAGGGGGAGTGCTTCGGGCCGGTGCTCACGATCCAGGAGGTCGCCGACGAGGGCGAGGCGATCGCGCGCGCGTCACACGGGTCGATCGGTCTCGCCGGCTACGTCTTCGGTGAGCGCGATCGCGCGTTGCGCGTGGGAGAGCGCCTGACCGCGGGGGAGGTGAAGATCAACGGCACGAGCCTGCTCGACCTGGCCGACGACTCGGCGCAGTCGTTCTTCGGCGACAGCGGCGTGGGCGGTCATGGCGACCGGGACGTGCTCGACTTCTACTCCGGCGTCCGCGTCATCGGGGAAGACCTGCTCGACCCGCCGATGTGAGAGCGGCCCGCCGTCTGCGCGATGATGGAGAGGGGCTGACCGACCGGCAGCCGCCGCGAGAAGGGAACGGTGTCGATGCCGCACACGCGTCGAGTGGTCGATGCTTCGCAGTTCCCGCCGCTGCGCCCGGTTCCGGGGTACCTTGCCGTGGTCGACTTCGTGCGCCGCGAGATCTCGCTCGGTCGTCTCCTCCCCGGCGACCGGTTGCCGGCCGAGCGGCGCCTTGCGGAGCAGCTGGGCGTGGCGCGCGAGACGCTGCGGCAGGCCCTGCGGGTGCTCGAGGGCGGTGGCTTCCTCTCGATCGAGCGTGGCGCCAACGGCGGGGCCGTGATCCTGGCGGACGTCGTGGACGACGCCGTCCTGCGCAGCGAGCTGCGCACGCGCAAGGATTCGCTCGTGCAGCTGATCGAGTACCGCGCCGAGATCGAGTCCTCGGCCGCGCGTCTCGCCGCGACCAAGCGGACGGATGCCGATGTGGATGCCATGCGTGCCGCGCAGGCGGAGCTGTCGGGCGCCGAAGACAAGGACGTCTCCCGGAGCGCCGACACCGCGTTCCATCTCGCGGTCGCGACCGCCGCGGGCAACCCGTTCCTGCTCCAGGCCGTCGAGGATGCCCGAGCGACGATGTTCTTCCCCGTCGATCTGGCCACGTTCGAGTTCGTCAAGGAGACGAGCCACCGCGGCCACGAGGCGGTGCTGCGCGCGATCGCGGATCGCGATCCGGATGCCGCTGCGGCGGCGATGCGCGAGCACGTCGAGCAGACGCGCGTCGACCTGATGGCCCTGATCGACGCGGAGTGATCCCGTCCCGTCGCTGTGTCACGCGGTCCGGTGCCGGCGTGCCCGCTCGGGTGCCCGAGCGGCTCGAGCGGCTTGGGCGCGGAGGAGGACCGGGCCGGACCGCGCGAGTTGGCGGATCGCCTCGCTTCCGATCCTCGCCAGGGTGGCGTCGATCTCGGACGACGTTCCCGTCAGCTCGATCGTGAGTTCGTCGCGCGTGCGACTCAACAGCCGCGCGTGGCGTGCGCCGGAAGTCACCAGGAGGGAGAAGAGCTCCATCGAGGCCGTGGCCGTGAGCACGGCCAGTTCACGCCCGACGGCGAGCTCACCGGTGGCCGTCGTATCGGCGCCGATCACGCGGTGCACGCCGACCACGCGGTTCAGTGCCTTGCACGCCATATTCATCGTGAGCGGACCGAGATCGACGTGCACGGTGAGCCACGACCTGCCGCGGTCGTCCTCGGTCGTGATCGTCGCCGAGACGACACGCAGGTTGCGCTGACGCAGTACGCCCAAGACGCGGCCGAGAGTTGCCGGGTCGGCATCCATCGTCACGAGAAGCAGTGCGAACGGCGAGGTCATGGATCCTGCGAGGGAGAGGGGTGTCTGATCTATAGGTATGGAATATAGACCATAAACGCTCAGTGCGTGTTCGTCGCGGAGATCCCGGCGGTCAGGGCGAGAAGCAGCCGCGGCGCGTCGCGGGCGTCGAGCACAAGTCGCACGAGAGCGGGACCCGTTTCATGCTCCAGTGCCGCCAGCACGTCGCGCAGTTCGGCATCCGTCGTCGCCGCGAACGTCGCCGTGCGGCGCGCGCCGAGGGCCGGGGGAAGCGCCTCCCAGTCCCAGGCGCGGATGTCCTGGTACACCGCGTCGGGGCTCTGGATGAGGCGCTCGACCGTGTAGCCGGCGTTGTCGAGGACGAACACCACAGGGCGCGCATCGACGTCGAGCAGCGCACCGAGCTCCTGGATCGTCAGCTGCGCCGAGCCGTCGCCGATGAAGAGCACGGGCCGGTGCTCGGGGCGGGCGAGCGCGGCACCCAGGGCCGCGGGGAGCGTGTAACCGATCGACGACCAGACAGGTTGTCCGAGCAGGTCGCTGCGCGGCGGCAGCACCAGGTCGACCGCGCCGTAGAACGACGTCCCCGCCTCCGCGATCACCGTCGTCCCCGGCTGAAGCCAGCGCTGGACCGCGGGCCACAGGACGGCGTGCGTCAGCGGCTCGCCGAGTGCACGCGCCGCTTCGGTCCCCGGCCTCTCCGAGGTGAGCCGCGAGGGGTCGAAAACGGGCGGGAAGCCTCGTCGCGCCGTCTCCTCGGTGAGCACGGCGACGGCATCCGCCATTCGCACACCGGGATACACGGCATGGGCGATGCGGGCGCTGTCGGGGTCGATCTGGATCGCGGATGCCGCGTCGTACCGCTGCGTGAAGAAGCCGGTCGTGAAGTCGCTGAAGACGGCTCCGATGAGCACGAGCGGATCCGCATCGTCGACGGCATCGCGCGTCTCGTCGCTCCGCGTGACGGCACCCAGGTACGTACCGAGGCTCGCGGGGTGATCTTCGTCGAGGAGTGCCTTCGCGCCCGTCTGCGACGCGATGCGCACGCCGGGGTGATCGGCAAGCGCGGCGACCGTGGCCTCGAGTCCCTGGCGGTGCACGCGGGCTCCGGCCAGGACCGTGAGGTCGGCGGCCGTCGCGAGTCGGGCGCGTAAGGCGATACGGAACGCGTCGACGGCCGCCGGGTCGCTCGACGGCGCGCGCAGCGGCACGCGGAGCCTGTCGGCATCCACATTCCATCCCGCCAGATCCAGCGGGATGCCGAGGTAGGCGGGACGACGGTGGGTCAGCATCGCGGTCACGACGTCGTCGATCTGCTGCGCGGCATCGTCGGGACGCAGCACCTCGCAGGCGACGGCCACTTCGCGAGCGATGCGCACGAATCGATCGACGTCGCCATCGAGAAACGTGTGGTGCAGGGGCGTGCGCGACGCGCGAGCGCTGGTGGAGGGCATGCCGACGATGTGGAGCACGGGTACGTCCTCCGCGTAGCTGCCCGCGATGCCGTTCACCGCGGAGAGCTCCCCGACGCCGAACGTCGTCACGAGCGCGCCGCACCGTCGTCCGACGCGCGCATACCCGTCGGCCGCGTAAGCCGCGTTGAGCTCGTTCGTCGAGCCGGCCCAGTGCAGGCCGTCCACGGCGACCATCTCGTCGAGGAGCGTGAGGTTGAAGTCACCGGGGAGTCCGAAGACGTGAGCGGCCCCGATCTGGAGCAGGCGGTGCGCGAGATAGCGTCCGACGGAGAGTGAAGCGTGTGCGTCCATGCGAGGATCACAGCACAAAGCACGAGAATCAACTTCTGGCTTCGAAAAGGATGATCAAAATGACCAATGAATCGCGTCCTGGCTGTGCGGCGCTGACCAGACCGACCAGTGTCCTGGACCGCATGGCACGACGGGTTCTGCACGCGCTGGACCGCGAGCCTCGTGCGACCGTGGGTTGGTTGTCCGAGACGCTCGGTATCGCGCGCGGCACCGTGCAGGCCCGCCTCGGGGCGTTGTTCGAGACCGACGTCCTGCGCCCGCCGAGCACGACCGCGCGTCCGGCCAGCCTCGGGTACAGCCTCCGCGCCTACGTGACCGCGGCCGTCGCGCAGAGTGAGTTCGACAACGCGATGCGGGCGCTCCGGCACATCCCGGAGGTGATCGAGTGCGTCGCGGTGGCGGGGACGGACGACCTCGTGCTGCAGGTCGTCGCACGCGATGCCGACGACCTCTACCGCATCGGCCAACTCGTTCTGCGGTGCCCCGGCATTCGGCGGACAGCCACGTCGCTGGTCCTGCAGGAGCTGATCCCGTATCGCATGGCCCAGCTGCTCGTGTGACCGGACGCGGCGGAACACGGGCGGACTGCCGCGCGGGAAGCATCCGATAGACTCGACGACGGCCGTCGCCGCTCCTTCGTCTCCGCGTCGCCCCGTGCGAATCGTGGAGTCGGCAGACCTGCGGTGACTCCAGGCGACCGGCGAAGCGCCCTCGGGTGCGTAGCGCGATCACTGATCCGCCCCGGCGTCACGGCCCCACAGACCACAGGCCTAGCCGGCCCCCGCGTGCGCGCGGGCCACACGAGGAGAACGAACCGCATGGTCAACAGCACCGTCGAGAAGCTCAGCCCCACCCGGGTCAAGCTGCACATCACGGTCTCGCCCGACGAGCTCAAGCCGAGCATCGCCCACGCCTATGAGCACATCGCGCGTGACGTGCAGATCCCCGGCTTCCGCAAGGGCAAGGTGCCCGCTCCCATCATCGACCAGCGCATGGGCCGCGGTGCCGTCATCGAGCACGCCGTCAACGAGGGCCTCGACGGGTTCTACCGCGAAGCCGTCGAGGCGCAGGAGCTGCGCGTCATCGGCCGCCCGAGCGCCGAGATCGTCGACCTGCCCGACCTGAAGGACTTCTCCGGCGACCTGGTCGTCGACGTCGAGGTCGACGTGCGCCCCGAGTTCGATCTGCCCGCCTACGACACCATCACCGTGACCGTCGACGCGGCCGAGGTCGACGAGGCCGGCATCGACGCCGAGCTCGACCGCCTGCGCGCCCGCTTCGGCACGCTCGTCACCGTCGACCGCCCCGCGGCGAAGGGCGACTTCGTCGAGCTCGACCTCGTCGCCACGATCGACGGTGCCGAGATCGACCGCGCCGAGGGCGTGTCGTACGAGGTCGGCTCGGGCGAGCTGCTCGAGGGTATCGACGAGGCCATCGACTCGCTCACCGCCGGTGAAGAGACCACCTTCCGCTCGAAGCTCGTCGGCGGCGACCACGCCGGTGAGGAGGCCGAGGTGGCCGTCACGATCACCGCGGTCAAGGAGCGCGAGCTCCCCGAGGCCGACGACGACTTCGCGCAGATGGCATCCGAGTTCGACACCATCGGCGAGTTGCGCGAGTCGCTGAGCGAGCGCGTGTCGCAGCAGGCCGTGTTCACGCAGGGTTCCGCCGCGCGCGACAAGTTCATCGAGGCGCTGCTCGAGGCCGTCGAGATCCCCGTTCCGCCGGCTCTGATCGAAGACGAGGTGAACAACCACCTCGAGGGCGAGAACCGCCTCGAAGACGACGCGCACCGCGCCGAGGTCACCGAGGCGAGCGAGAAGCAGTTCCGCACGCAGATGGTGCTCGACAAGATCGCCGAAGACGCCAACGTGCAGGTGTCGCAGGATGAGCTCACCCAGTACCTCATCCAGTCGGCCGCGCAGTACAACATGGCGCCGCAGGACTTCGTCAACGCGCTGCAGCAGGGCAACCAGCTCCCCGCGCTCGTCGGTGAGGTCGCCCGCAACAAGGCCCTGGCCATCGCGCTCGGCAAGGTCACCGTCGTCGACACCAACGGCAAGCCCGTCGACCTCACCGGCTTCGTCGCCGTCGAGGGCGAGGAGCCCACCGAGGCCGACGAAGAAGAGGTCGTCGAAGAGGCGCAGGAGATCGCCGACGCGGCGGCCGACGCCGACGCCGTCATCGAGGCCGAGGAAGCCGCCGCCGAGGAGGCCCCCAAGAAGGCCCCCGCCAAGAAGCGCGCTCCGGCCAAGAAGAAGGCCGCCGACAGCGAGTGATTCGTGACGAGGGGGCGGGTGCTACGGCATCCGCCCCCTCGTCATTTCCTGGTTTCGCCGCGCCCGGGACACCACCCGCGGGGCTCCCACGGCGGTGACTTGCGCGAAACGCTCGCCCGGCGGGGCTCCCGGTGGACATATGGCATAAGTCAGCGGTCTGCGCTGGCGGGGCGTCACCGGCAGGGAGTTGACTTGCGCCGAATGCTCGCCTGGCAGGGCTGCCGGTGAACATATGGCGCAAGTCAGCGGTCCGTCGAGCGCCAGGTGAGCGGCGTGGCGGGATGGGGGTGAGGCGTGGCGGCCTCGGGGCAAGAGGAAAAGGACAGGAACACATCGTGAGCGACTGGCAAGACAGAGTGGATGCCGTCTGGGCAGACGACACGCTCGATCCGGTGGAGGTCATCACGCGGATCGACGCGCTGGCGGGGGAGCGGTCGGCGGATGACGCGGTGGCGCTGTTCGAGCGGGCGGGTGCGCGCGACTCTGCGGGGCTCGAACAGGAGGCGGAGCCGCTGTATCGCCGCGCCCTCGAACTCGGCCTCGACGAGGAGCGGCGGACGCGGGCGACGATCCAGCTGGCCAGCACGATCCGCAACCTCGGCAAGACCGACGAGGCCCTCGTAATGCTCCGCGCGGAGTACGAGCGCGAGCCGCGCGCCGCACTCCACGATGCCGCGGCGGCCTTCTACGCCCTCGCGCTGGTGTCGAGCGGAGCGCCGGAGCGGGCGGCATCCATCGCCCTTCAGGCCCTCGCCCCGCACCTTCCGCGCTATACCCGGTCGGTGACCGGATACGCGCGAGAAATCGCCGAAGAACCCCGCTGATCCGCCCGCGGCGAACACGGCATCCCGCCCCGTGACCCGCCGGTAGATTCGTTGCAGATCACCGGAAGAGGAGCACCAATGCCCGAACCCCTTATGGCAACGAGCGTCTTCGACAGGCTGCTGAAGGACCGCATCATCTGGCTCGGTTCCGAGGTGCGCGACGAGAACGCCAACGAGATCTGCGCGAAGATCCTCCTGCTCGCCGCAGAAGACGCGCAGAAGGACATCTACCTCTACATCAACTCGCCCGGCGGCTCCATCACGGCCGGCATGGCCATCTACGACACCATGCAGTTCGTGCCGAACGACATCGTCACCGTCGGCATCGGCATGGCGGCGTCGATGGGCCAGCTGCTGCTGACCAGCGGCACCAAGGGCAAGCGCTACATCACCCCCAACGCCCGCGTGCTGCTGCACCAGCCGCACGGCGGCTTCGGTGGGACCTCGAGCGACATCCAGACTCAGGCGCAGCTCATCCTCGACATGAAGCGCCGCCTCGCCGAGATCACCGCGTCGCAGACCGGCAAGAGCGTCGAGCAGATCAACGCCGACGGCGACCGCGACCGCTGGTTCAGCGCGCAGGAGGCTCTCGAATACGGCTTCGTCGACCACATGCGCGAGCACGCCAGCGACGTCACCGGCGGCGGCGGAACCGCGGCCTGAGGCCGAGAGGAAAGGACACCGACATGAACATCCCCACCTTCGGCGGCGCCGCGGCCCACATGCCCTCGAGTCGCTATGTTCTCCCGCAGTTCGAGGAGCGCACGGCATACGGCTACAAGCGCCAGGACCCCTACAACAAGCTGTTCGAGGACCGCGTCATCTTCCTCGGCGTGCAGGTCGACGACGCGTCGGCCGACGACGTCATGGCCCAGCTGCTCGTGCTCGAGTCGCAGGACCCCGACCGCGACATCATCATGTACATCAACTCGCCCGGTGGCTCGTTCACGGCGATGACGGCGATCTACGACACGATGCAGTACGTCTCGCCGCAGATCCAGACCGTCGTTCTCGGTCAGGCCGCGTCCGCGGCATCCGTGCTGCTGGCCGCCGGCGCCCCGGGCAAGCGTCTCGCCCTGCCGAACGCCCGCATCCTGATCCACCAGCCCGCCATGGGCGAGGCCGGTCACGGGCAGGCGTCCGACATCGAGATCCAGGCGCAGGAGATCCTCCGCATGCGCACCTGGCTCGAAGAGACGATGGCCCGTCACACCGGGCAGGACGTCGCGAAGGTCAACAAGGACATCGACCGCGACAAGATCCTGTCGGCGCAGGAGGCCCTCGAGTACGGCATCGTCGACCAGGTGCTCACGACTCGCAAGCGCACTCCGGCGGCCCTCACCGCCTGACGCGCTCGCGCCACGAACAGCCCCGCAGACCCGTTTCGGTCTGCGGGGCTTCGTGCTGCCGGGGACGAGCAGTCGACAGCGGTCGTTCCGCGTGCTCCTCGGTACCCGCACCCGGGGGCAGGCGGATGCCGGGCGTCCGCCCTGGGCGATCATGACGACGCCCGCACCGCAAATGCCCTCGGTTGACGCGGGCACGGGTTAGGCTCGGGTACACACCGGCGGGGGCCGGGTGATCGGAGGATCGAGCATGGCACGCATCGGTGAGAGCGCCGACCTGTTCAAGTGCTCCTTCTGTGGCAAGAGCCAGAAGCAGGTACAGCAACTCATCGCCGGTCCCGGTGTGTACATCTGCGACGAGTGCGTCGAGTTGTGCAACGAGATCATCGAAGAACGCATGGCCGAGTCCTCGGCCGGCGAGGTCGCCGAGTTCGATCTGCCCAAGCCCCGCGAGATCTTCTCGTTCCTCGAGGAGTACGTCGTCGGTCAGGAACCCGCCAAGCGCGCCCTCGCCGTCGCCGTCTACAACCACTACAAGCGCGTGCGCTCGCACGGAACGCTGCAGACGGCCGAGGCTCGGGCCGAAGAGATCGACATCGCCAAGAGCAACATCCTGCTGCTCGGTCCGACCGGGTGCGGCAAGACCTACCTGGCGCAGACCCTCGCGAAGCGCCTCAACGTGCCCTTCGCGGTCGCGGATGCCACGGCTCTCACCGAGGCGGGATACGTCGGCGAAGACGTCGAGAACATCCTGTTGAAGCTGCTCCAGGCGGCCGATTTCGATGTCAAGCGTGCCGAAACCGGCATCATCTACATCGACGAGGTCGACAAGATCGCCCGTAAGGCCGAGAACCCCTCGATCACGCGCGACGTGTCCGGCGAGGGCGTGCAGCAGGCGCTGCTGAAGATCCTCGAGGGCACGGTGGCCTCCGTTCCTCCGCAGGGGGGACGCAAGCACCCCCACCAGGAGTTCATCCAGATCGACACGACGAACGTCCTGTTCATCGTCGCCGGTGCCTTCGCGGGCCTGGAGGAGATCATCTCTGCGCGCGTCGGCAAGCACGGCGTCGGCTTCGGTGCCCCGCTGCACCGCAAGGAGGACGCCCCCGACCTCTTCAGCGAGGCGCTGCCGGAAGACTTGCACAAGTTCGGTCTCATCCCCGAGTTCATCGGACGCCTGCCCGTCGTGGCATCCGTCTCGCCGCTCGACCAGGACGCGCTGATGGAGATCCTCACGGCGCCGCGGAACGCGCTCGTCAAGCAGTACCAGCGCATGTTCGAACTCGACGGCGTGCAACTGGAGTTCGACGAGGACGCCCTGCGCGCGATCGCCGACCTCGCTGTCGCCCGCAAGACCGGCGCCCGGGGCCTCCGCGCGATCCTCGAAGACGTGCTCGGCCCCATCATGTTCGACGTGCCCTCGGCCGACGACATCGCCAAGGTGATCATCACGCGGGCCGCCGTCGAAGACGGCGCGCAGCCGACGATCGTGCTCGCGCAGAAGCGTCGCAGCGCCTGATGCCGTGCGTGCCCGGCGGCTGAGCCGAGGGCACGCACGGCGCCGCGTCAGCCGGTAAGACCTCGCCGCTCCAGCAGCGGCTGGATCTCGGCATCCCGGCCCCGGAAGTCGCGATAGGCCGCGAGAGGATCGCCGGAACCGCCGACGCCCAGCAGGCGCTGGCGGAACCGGTCGCCGTTCGCGAGGGTGAGACCGCCGTTCTCGCGGAACCACTCCACCGTGTCGGCGTCGAGCACCTCGCTCCAGATGTAGGAGTAGTAGCCCGCGCTGTAGCCGCCCGAGAAGACGTGGGCGAAGTACGTCGAGGAGTAGCGGGTGGGCACCGCGGGGTTGTCGAGCCCGATGTCCGCGAGGGCCGCGGCCTCGAACGCGGCGACGTCGATCTCTTCCGACGCGTCGTCGACGGACAGGCCGTGCCAGGCCTGGTCGATCCAGGATGCCGCGAGGTACTCGCTCGTGGCGAAGCCCTGATTGAACGCCTCCGAGGCGTGCAGGCGCTCGACGACATCGTCGGGGAGCGGCTCGCCGGTCTCGATGTGGCGGGCGTAGTTCGCCAGGATCTCGGGCCAGAGGATCCACATCTCGTTCACCTGGCTGGGGAATTCGACGAAGTCGCGGTGGACGGCGGTGCCGGCGAAGTGCGGATAGGTCACGGTGGCGAAGAGGCCGTGCAGGGCGTGCCCGAACTCGTGGAAGAGCGTGGTCACCTCGTCGAGCGTCAGAAGCGTGGGGGTGCCCGGCGCCGGCTTGTTCACGTTGAGGTTGTTCGCCACCACCGGCGCGGTCCCTCGCAGCCGGGACTGCGTGACGAGGGAGTTCATCCAGGCCCCGCCGCGCTTGGTGTCGCGCGTGTACAGGTCGAGGAGGAACAGTCCGAGCTCGCTGCCGTCGGCGTTGTGCACCTCGAAGACGCGCACGTCGGGGTGATAGCCCTGCAGATCGTGACGCTCGGTGATGCGGATGCCATACAGCTGCTCGGCGGCGAAGAACACGCCGTCGCGCAGCACGCGCTCGGCCTCGAACCAGGGCCGCAGTGCGGCACGATCGAGGTCGTACTCGGCCGCACGGACCTTCTCGGTGTAAAAGGCCCAGTCGTGCGCCTCGACCTGGATGCCATCGGCCTCGGCGATGCGCTGCAGCGCCGCCTGCTCGGCTCGGGCGTTGGCCGCGGCGGGGAGGGCGAGCCGGCGGAGAAGGTCGTGCACGGCCTCCGGCGAGCCGGCCGTCTGATCGGCGAGGATCGCCGCGGCGTGCGAGGGGTAGCCGAGGAGCGCCGCCCGCTCGGCGCGGAGGCGGACGATCTCGCGCAGGACGGCGCGATTGTCGTGCTCGTTGCCGCGGGCAGCCCGCGAACGCGACGCGTCGAGCAGGCGCCGGCGGCTTTCGCGGTTCGTCAACGACGCGAGGTACGGGTGGCCCGTGTACAGCGTCAGGGTGACCACGTAACGCCCGTCGAGGCCGCGCGTCGTGGCCGCCTGCGCCGCGGCCGACAACTCGCCGTCGCCGAGTCCGTCGAGCTCGTCGGCGTCGTCGAACACCACGGCGAGATCATTCGTGTCGGCGAGGAGATTCTTCTCGAACGTCGTCGTGAGCACGGACAGACGTTGATTGAGATCGGTCAGGCGCTCTTTCTGTTCGTCGTCGAGCCCCGCGCCGGCCAACGACATCTCGCGGTGGTGACGCTCGACGAGGTAGCGGCTCTCGGCATCCAGATCGAGTTGATCGAGGCGCGCGTGCAGGTCCGCGATACGCGCGTAGAGGGCCGCGTCGAGCTGAATGGCGTCGCGGTGCGCCGCCATGAGCGGGGCGAGCTCCTCTTCGATCGCCTGGATGTCGGCGGTCCCGTCGGCGGAGGTGACGGTGTAGAACGTGCGAGCGACGCGGTCGAGAAGCGCTCCGCTGCGCTCGAGGGCGACGAGCGTGTTCTCGAAAGTGGGCTCCTCGGTCTGCGCGGTGATCGCGGCGACCTCAGCACGGTGGGCGGCGAACGCCTCGTGGAAGGCGGGGAGGTAGTGCTCGGACCGGATGCTGCCGTACGGCGGCAGGCCGTAGGGGAGAGCGGGCGGTGAGAGGAGGGGATTGGTCACGGCATCCGTCATGCATCCAGCGTATCCATGCGATCGGAGGGAGGCTGCAAAGAAGTGTTTGCATTCAGGGCATTGCAAAGATATCTTTGCATCATGACCGAACAGGATCCCCGGGAACGCGTCCTCGACGCGGGCGCGCTCCGTGCCCTCGCGCATCCGCTGCGCGTACGGCTCTTCGATCTGCTCAGCCAGTACGGCGCGCAGACGGCCAGCGGCCTGGCGGCCCTGACGGGGGAGTCGACAGGAGCGACGAGCTACCACCTTCGTACCCTCGCCCGACACGATCTGATTCGTGAGGTCGAGGGGCGGGGGACGGCGCGCGAGCGCTGGTGGGAGCGCCCCGTGGGAGCGGTCGCGCTGTCGAATCCCGAGCTCGTCGAGACGCCTGCCGGCCGCGCCGTCCAGGAGGCGGTGGCGAGCGAGACACTGACCCTGCGTCAGGAGCAGCTCATGCGATTCGTGCGCGACGGGTGGGAGGAGACCGCCGAGTGGCGCGAAGCCACCCTCATCTCGACCGCCAGCGCGCGCTTGACCGCCGCCCAGATGGCCGAGCTCAGCGCTCGGCTTCAAGCCGTCATCAACGAGACGGTCGCCCAGTACCGCCACCAGACCGGGGACGACGTGCGCGTGGTGTCGATGCGCGCCGACGTCTTCCCCCTGCCCGCCCGAGGAGCCTCATCATGAGCACATTGACCGCGCCGTTGAACACGACCGCACGACGAGCACTCGCGCCCACCGCCGTCGATCGAGCACTGCTCGTCCTCTCGCGCGTGCTCGCGCGGACCGCTGAAGCGCGCATGCAGCGGCGAGCGACGCGCCGCCTCGACGATGAGGTCCGTCGCGTCGCGCGCGAGAGCGGGCGTTCCCCGATGGCCGAAGCCGAGTTCGCACTCCGGGTGCGCTGACGGCGTGCGGGTATGTCGCCGCCGCCGTCAGCGGCCCGGGCTGTCGCTCAGGCGAATTCGTCGCCCTCGTCGTACCGCACGACGACCTCGCGCCCGAGGCCTCCTGCGTCACGATCACCCCGGTGTCGAGCTCGGCGACCGCGCGCCCCTCGAGGAACGTCAGCGTCCAGCGGGGCGCCGGGGCGCTGAGTCCATCCGGATTCAGCGCCTCTTCGACGGCGGCGATCTGCGCGTGCAGCGCTGCCGGCACGGCGGCGGGCGGCTGCTCGCCGGCGGTCCAACGGGTTCCGAGTTGCATCAGGCCTCCTGGGGTGCGAACACGATGTCGGTGACGGCGGTGGTGTCGGCCGAGACGAAGGTGATCGTCTCGATTCGGCCGACGGCGCTCAGGTCGCCCTCGGCGAGACGAAGAGCCTCAACGCTCGGTCCTGCCACGGTGAGCGAGGTCACGGGCGTCTTCTGCGAGGCCTTCGCCTCGGTCTTCGCGCGACGGATGCCGATCAGTGCCTCGCTCACGGCGGTGAGCACTGACGTGTCGCCCTGGATCCCCAGCGGGGTCGGCCACGCGGCGGTGTGCACCGAGCCCTCTTCGAACCACGACCACACCTCTTCCGCGGCGAAAGACAGCACGGGCGCGAACAGACGCACGAGTGTCGACAAGGCCGTGCGGAGGGCGAGCGCCGCCGACGCCTGGCCGACGTCGGTCTGGTCGTAGGCGCGTTCCTTGACGAGCTCGAGGTAGTCGTCGCAGAACGTCCAGAAGAACGATTCGGTGATCTCCAGCGCCCGCGCGTGGTCGTACGCCTCGAAGGCGGCGGTGGCGTCGGCGATCACGGCATCCAGGGTCGCGAGCATCGACGCGTCGAGCGCGTGCGTCACCTCGGCGCCCTCCGGCACGAGGAACGACAGCACGAACTTCGCCGCGTTCAGCAGCTTGATCGCGAGGCGCCGGCCGATCTTCACCTGCGTCGGGTTCTGCGGGTCGAAGGCCGCGTCGGTGCCGAGACGGCTGGACGCCGACCAGTAACGCACGGCGTCGGAGCCGTGCTGCTTCAGGATGTCGGCGGGCGTGACCACGTTGCCCTTCGACTTCGACATCTTCTTGCGGTCGGGGTCGACGATGAACCCCGAGATCGCGGCATCCGACCAGGGACTCCGATCGTCCTCCAGGGCGCTGCGCAGCATGGTCGAGAAGAGCCAGGTGCGGATGATGTCCTGACCCTGCGGGCGCAGGTCGAACGGCGACACGAGGTTCCACAGCTCCTCGTCGCGCTGCCAGCCACCGGCCAGCTGCGGGGTGAGCGACGAGGTCGCCCACGTATCGAGGATGTCGCGCTCGGCGTCGAAACCGCCGGCCACGCCGCGCTGGTCCTCGGTGTAGCCCGGGGGCACGTCGGTGGTCGGGTCGACGGGGAGCGATGCGAGGTCGGGCGTGAGCACGCGGTCGTAGTCGCGTTCGCCGTTCTCATCCAGCGCGTACCAGACCGGGATCGGCACGCCGAAGAAGCGCTGGCGCGACACGAGCCAGTCGCCGGTGAGGCCGTTGGTCCAGTTCTCGAAGCGCACGCGCATGAAGTCCGGATGCCACGACATCTCGCGACCGAGCGAGATCAGGCGCTCGCGCAGCTCGGCATCCCGCGCGCCGTTGCGGATGTACCACTGGCGCGTCGACACGATCTCGAGCGGCCGGTCGCCCTTCTCGAAGAACTTCACGGGGTGCGTGAAGGGCTTGGGGGCACCCTCCATGGCGCCGGACTCCTGCAGGAGTTCGACGATGCGCTTCTTGGCGCTGAACACCGTCTTGCCCGCGAGTTCGTCGTACGCCGCCTTCGCGGCATCCGTCACGATCACATCGGGGGCCTCGGCGACGATGCGGCCGTCCTTGCCGATGATCGTGCGGTTCGGCAGGTCGAGCTCGCGCCACCAGATGATGTCGGTCACGTCGCCGAAGGTGCAGATCATGGCGATGCCCGACCCCTTGTCCTTCTGCGCGAGCGGGTGGGCGAGCACCGGCACCTCGACGTCGAACAGGGGCGTGCGAACGGTCGTGCCGAACAGCGGCTGGTAGCGCTCGTCATCGGGATTCGCCACGAGCGCCACGCACGCGGGGAGCAGCTCGGGGCGGGTGGTCTCGATGAACACGTCGCCCGAGCCGTCGGTTTTGGCGAAGCCGACGCGGTGGTAGGCGGCGGGCTGGTCGCGGTCCTCGAGCTCGGCCTGAGCGATCGCGGAGCGGAAGTCCACGTCCCACAGCGTCGGCGCGAGCGCCTGATAGGCCTCGCCGCGCTCGATGTTGCGGAGGAACGCCAGCTGGCTCGTGCGGATCGAGTCGTCGGAGATGGTGCGGTAGGTCTGCGTCCAGTCGACGCTGAGACCGAGCTCGCGGAAGAGGTCTTCGAACTGCTTCTCGTCTTCGACGGTGAGCTGCTCGCACAGCTCGATGAAGTTGCGGCGGCTGATGGGCACCTGGTCGGCGGCCTTGCTGCTCTTGTTGTCGCCGCCCGCGAACGGCGGGGTGAAGTCGGCGTCGTAGGGGAGCGAGGGGTCGCAGCGCACCCCGTAGTAGTTCTGCACGCGGCGCTCGGTGGGCAGGCCGTTGTCGTCCCAGCCCATGGGGTAGAACACCGTCTTGCCGCGCATGCGCTCGAAGCGCACCTTCACGTCGGTGTGCGTGAACGAGAACACGTGGCCGATGTGCAGGCTCCCGGATGCCGTCGGCGGCGGGGTGTCCACCGAGTACACGCCCTGGCGGCCGGCGTCGGCGGCGCGGAGGCGATCGAAGACGTACGTGCCGCGCTCGCGCCAGGCGGCATCCCACTTCTGCTCGAGGCCTTCCAGGGCGGGCTTGTCAGGGATCGTGGCCATGGGGGTACTCCTCGAGCGATATGGGCGGCACTGTGTGAGCGTGCCTGATGGGTATGGCATCCATCGTATCCGGCCGGGCCGGTCGTGTCGGGGCGCCGCGGGCGCGAGGTCGTTTTGCGCGGGGGCGTCTGCGCGCAAAGTCGGCGATGCGCATAATCTCCGGTGATTCGGGGCCTTGCGGGCAGAGGATGTGCGCATCGCGGAGTTTCTGTGCTCGGTCCCGCCTGTCCTGCACAGGACCCGATTTCTCCACAGGCGTGACGCGGCGCCTCGGCGGCGCGTACTCGTCACCCAGCATGTGGTCATGCAGATCGATCGAGCGCGCGCCGTCGCCGACCGTGTCGCCGCACTCGGCGGCGTGGCGCGACCGACGCGACTGGTCCGCGAAGGCCATGGTCGTCGTCAGATCGCGGATGCCGTCTCCCGGGGACTCGTGACGCGGGTACGGCGCGACTGGATCGCGAGCCCCGATGCCGACGAGTATTTGATCGCGGCGGCGAGAACGGGGACCGTCGTCTCGTGCATCACGGCTGCGGAGCGCCTCGGGCTGTGGGTGCATGAGCGCCCCGATCGTCCACATGTCGCTTACCCCGGACGGGGGAAGCCGGTGCCGACGGTGGCGGTCGTGCACTGGCAGCGCGCGATCGTCCCGCGGCATCCGGATGTCCTCGAAGACGGCATCGAGAACGTGCTCATGACCGTGGCCGCGTGCCGGCCGTACGAAGAAGCCCGCGCGGTGTGGGAGTCGGCCCTGAACAAGCGACTCGTCGACCGTCGCCGGCTGGAACGGCTGCCCTGGGTGGGCACCGCAAGCCGTCTCGCGACGGAGGTGACGCCCTGGGCGGACTCCGGGCTCGAGACGTACTTCCCCGTGCGTCTGCGCTGGATCGGGCTGCCGATCCGACCGCAGATCTGGATCGACGGTCACCGGGTGGATTTCCTCATCGGTGACCGGCTCGTGGTCCAGATCGACGGCGGTCACCACGTCGGCCCGCAACGGTCGGAGGACATCCGGCACGATGCCGCGCTCATGTTGCTCGGGTACCACGTCATCCGGGTGAGCTACGACCAGGTGATGCACCGATGGCACGAGATACAGGAGCAGATCATGCAGGCGGTGGCGCAGGGGTTGCACCGGGCATGACGCTCGCGAAGCTCCGCGCCCGCGTGGAGGCACGGGATGTCGAGACGCCCGGTGATGCGCGCGGGCACGAAAACCCGCACGCGGGGGTGAGCGCCGCGCACAAAGTCCGCGATGTGCGCATAGTCAGTGGGGTGTGGCGGATGCCGACGGAGGTTGTGCGCATCGCGGAGCGTGTGCGCGCGCTCGCGTTTTCACACCCGGTACAGAAACCGAAGGTAGGCTGGAGATTCCCCCACCACACACCCAGAGGTTGCTCCATGCCTTCCGTGCCCTCCCGCAGGTCGCTCACCCGCCGCGCGCTGTCGGCGGTCGCCGTCGCCACCGTCGCCGCCCTTTCCCTCTCGTCCTGTGCCGGGTCCGACCCCGCCGCGAACGGCGACGGCGAGATCGTCTGGGCCATCGAGGGCGCGAACCTCTCCGCAGGCCACATGGACCCGCAGACCAGCCAGCTCGACGTCTCGGCGATGGTGCAGCGCGCGGTGCTCGACTCCCTGGTGTTCCAGGAGGCCGACGGCTCGTTCTCGCCGTGGCTCGCCACGTCGTGGCAGGTCGAGGACGGCGGCGCCACCTACGTCTTCCACCTGCGCGACGACGTCACGTTCCACGACGGCACCGCGTTCGACGCGGCCGCCGTGAAGGCGAACTTCGACCGCATCGTCGATCCCGAGACGGCGTCGGCGCAGGCGGCATCCATGCTCGGCGGCGACCTGTACGCCGGGACCGACGTCGTGGACGAGCACACCGTCCGCGTCCGTTTCACCCAGCCCTACGCGCCGTTCCTGCAGGCGGCCAGCACGTCACTTCTCGGGTTCTACTCGCCGGCCGTGCTCGAGACCAAGGCCGACCAGCTCAAGGCGGGCGGCCCCGGCGTCACCGTCGGCACCGGCCCGTTCGAGCTCACCGAGTACACGCCCGACCAGGACATCGTGTACACCCGCAACGACGACTACGCGTGGGGCCCCGACGGCGGCGGGAAGCCCGCCTTCCAGACGCTGCGCGTCGACATCCTTCCCGAGGCGTCCGTCCGCGTGGGCGCGCTCACGAGCGGGCAGGCCGACGTCGTGACCAACTTGCCGCCGAACCTCGTCTCCCAGGTGCCCGCCGACGACACCGTCGAGTCGCTCGCCTACCCGGGCCTTCCGTACTCGCTGTTCCTCAACGAGAAGTACGGGGTGTTCGCCGACCAGAACGTGCGCCAGGCCTTCACCCGCGCGATCGACGTCGACACTGCCGTGCAGGAGATCTTCTTCGGCCAGTACCCCCGCGCCTGGAGCATCCTCGGCGCCACCACTCCCGGGTACGACGCCAGCCTGGAGAACTCCTGGCCCTTCGACCCCGCCGCCGCGAACGCCCTGCTCGACCAGGCCGGCTGGACGGGACGGGATGCCGACGGCATCCGCACGAAGGACGGTCAGCGCCTCACCGCCCGCTGGATCGCGTGGACGCCCGTGCCCGATGACCGTGCCGCGCTCGCGAACGCGGTCCAGAGCGATCTGAAGGCCGTCGGCTTCGACCTGCAGCGCGAGGTGCTGGAGCCGGGCGCGTACAACGAGCAGTACGGCCCCAAGACGTTCGACGTCACCGACTGGGGCTTCTCGGGTGTCGACCCCGACCTGCTGCGCAGCCACCTCGCGAGCGACGGGTTCCAGAACGCGTCGCAGGTGAGCGACCCCGCCGTCGACGCCCTCCTCGAGCAGGGCGCGTCCACCACCGATCAGGCCGCCCGAAACGGAATCTACGCGCAGGTGCAGCAGTGGAACCTCGAGCACGCCGCCATCGTGCCGCTGTACAGCCCCGCGCTGATCAGTGCGGTGCGTCCCGACGTGACCGGCCTGACGTTCGACCTCTACGGTCGCCCGCTCTTCGCCACGGCGTCGGTCGGCTGACGCGCGGTCGCTGAACCCGGACCCCGGATGCCACGCCCTCGCCCGCGCGCCGTGATCGCGCGTATCGGCGGGGTCGTGGCATCCGTCGTCCTGGTGCTGTGGGGCGCGGCGACGCTGGCGTTCGTCGCGTTCCGGATCATCCCGGGCGACCCGGTTGAGGTCATGCTCGGCCCTCAGGCGCAGGTGAGCGATGCGGTGAAGGACACCATCCGCGCCGATCTGGGCTTGGATCAGCCGGTCATCGTGCAGTACGCGGCGTTCCTCGGGCGGCTCGTGCGCGGCGACCTGGGGGAGTCGTATCAGCTGCGTCTTCCGGTCGCGGAGGTCATTGGACGCCAGCTCGGACCGACCCTGCAGCTCGCGGCGCTCGCGCTCGCGATCGCCGTCGTGCTGGCCCTCGCGTCGGCGCTGCTCGTGCGGAGCCGGACCGGCAGGTCCCTGGCATCCGGGATCGAGCTCGTCGTGCTGTCGTCGCCGGTGTTCTGGACCGGCCTGGTGCTCCTGAGCGTGTTCTCGTTCCAACTGGGCTGGTTCCCGGCGTCGGGTACGCGCGAGGCGTCGGCGATCGTGCTGCCCGCGGTGACCCTGGCTCTGCCGGTCGCGGCGCTGCTCGCGCAGATGCTGCGCGACGGGGTGCAGGCGGCCGAGCGCGAGCCGTTCCTGCTCACGGTGCGCGCCCGCGGGGCCACGCCGCTGCGCGAGGCCGTGCACCACACGCTGCGCCACGCCAGCGTCGGCGGCGTGACCCTCGCGGCCTACCTGCTCGGATCGCTCCTGGGCGGCGCAGTGCTGGTGGAGACCGTGTTCGCGCGTCCCGGCATCGGCCGGGTGACACTGACGGCGATCACCGACCGCGACCTCCCCGTGATCACCGGGGTGATCCTGCTGAGCGCCCTCGTGTTCGTCGTCGTGAACACGCTCGTCGACCTCGTGGCGCCGCTGCTCGACCCGCGGCTGCGCGGGGCGTCGGCGGCTCTGCGCGTGCGCGCGGGGGTCCCGGCATGACCCGTGTCGCCTTCGCCCCTGTCGCGACCCGCCGGCGCCCGCGCGGGCGCTCCGTCGCGCTCGCTCTCGCTTGCGCCGTGCTCGCCCTCATCGCCCTCGCCGCGATCGCTCCGGGGCTGCTCGCGACGCAGGACCCGCTCGTCACCGACGTGCGTGCGGCCCTCCAGCCGCCGAGCCCCGCGCACTGGTTCGGCACCGATCAGAGCGGCCGAGACGTGTACTCCCGGGTCGTGTGGGGCGCGGGGCGCTCGGTCGGCATCGGTCTGCTCGCGACAGCGTTGGCCTTCGCGGTCGGGGTGATCGCCGGTTCGCTCTCCGCGGTCGCACCGCGGGTGCTGGATGCCGCGGCCATGCGCGTCGTCGACGTGCTGCTGGCGTTTCCCGAGTTCCTCGTCGCGCTGCTCGTCGTCGCGGTGCTCGGTCCGGGACCGGTCAACGTCGCCGTGGCCGTGACGCTCGCGGCCGTGCCCGTGTACATCCGCCTCGCGCGGGCCCAGACGCGGTCCCTCGCGGCCGCCGAGCACGTCGAGGCCGCGCGGATCGTCGGGGTGCCCGCGTTTCTCGTGCACGTGCGGCACGTGCTTCCCGGCGTCGTCGGCGCGGTCAGCGTGCTGGCCACGATCGGCATCGGCACGAGCATCCTCGCCGCCGCGGGTCTGAGTTTCCTGGGCCTCGGGCCCACTGAGCCGACGCCGGAATGGGGCCTCATGCTGTCGGCCGGGCGCAACCTCCTGCTGCAGGCGCCGTGGGTCGCGGTCTTCCCGGGCCTGGCGATCACGGCGACGGTCGTGAGCGTCAGCGTCGTGGGGCGCATCCTGCGGGCTCGGGCCGAGGAGCGCGGGGCATGACCGGGTCAGCGCGGGACAGGGATGCCGAAGCCACCGCGGGCGCCGACCGGGGCGCAGACGTCACCGCGGCCGGGCTGCACGTGCGAAACCTGCGCATCTCCAGCGCCACCGGAGACCTCGTGCGGGGCCTCGACCTCGACGTCGCCCCCGGGGAGTGCGTGGCGATCGTCGGCGAGTCGGGCACGGGCAAGTCGCTGAGCGCACGAGCGTTGCTCGGTCTGCTCCCCGCGTCGCTGACGGGAAGCGCCGACGCGCTCGTCATCGACGGCGTCGACGCGCGCGCGCTTGCGGAGCGGGGATGGCGTCGCCTGCGCGGGCGCCGGATCGCGCTGGTGTCGCAAGACGCGCTGGTCTCGCTCGACCCGCTGCGGCGGGTGGGCGCCGAGGTGGCCGAACCGCTTCGCATCCATGAGCCCCGGGTACGGGGCACGGCCCTGCGCGACCGGGTACGCGGTGCGCTGGAGCGGGTCGCGCTGCCCGAGCCGGACCGCCGCGCTCGGCAGTACCCCCACGAGCTGTCCGGCGGGCTGCGACAGCGCGCGCTGTTGGCATCCGCTCTCGCCGCCGACCCCGTCATCCTCGTCGCCGATGAGCCGACGACGGCTCTGGATGCCACGGTGCAGGCGCGCGTCCTGGACCAACTGCGGCGCGTGGCCGACGACGGCGTCGCGGTGGTTCTGATCAGCCACGATCTCGCGGCGGTGCGGCGCGTCGCCGATCGCGTCGTCGTCATGCACGCCGGCCGCGCCGTCGAGACCGGGGAGACCGCCGCGGTCCTCGCGACACCCCGTGACCCGCAGACACGGGCACTGGTGGCAGCCACTCGGCACGAGCCGTTGCACCGGGCTCCGCGGCTCGACGCCCCTCTCCTGACCGGCGACGGCTTGACGAAGCGGTTCGGCGACCGGGTCGCGGTGAACGACGTGGGCTTCACGCTGCAGCGGGGCCGCACACTCGCCGTCGTGGGCGAGTCGGGCTCGGGCAAGACGACCCTCGCCCGGATGATCGTGGGCGTGAGCGAGCCCGATGCTGGCTTGCTCACCTTCGACGGCTACCCCTGGTCGCCCGAGGCCGCCAGAGGCCCTGCCCGTCGCCGCGTCCAACTCGTTCCGCAGAACCCGTGGGGCTCGCTCGATCCGCGTTGGAGCGTGACGCGGACGCTCTCCGAGGCGCTGGCGTCGGCGAGCGTGCCGCGATCGCAACGCCGTGCCGCGGTCGACGCCCTGTTGGACGAAGTGGGCCTCGACCCCGGGTTCGGCCGTCGCCTTCCCGCGCAGCTGTCGGGTGGGCAGCGTCAGCGCGTCGCGATCGCCCGTGCCCTGGCGACGGACCCGGATCTTCTCGTGCTCGACGAGCCGGTGTCGGCACTGGATGCCACGGTGCGCGCACGCATCCTCGATCGCCTGCGGGCGCTGCAGCGCGACCGCGACCTGGCGATGGTGTTCATCACGCACGATCTCGACGTCGTGGCCGGAATCGCCGACGACGTCATCGTGATGCAGGACGGCCGCGTGGTCGACGCGGGCACCGTCGCGTGCGTGTTCGCCGAGCCCCGGCATCCCTTTACCCGCGAGCTCCTGTCGGCGGCAGGCCTGGCCCCACCCGGCCGCGTCCCACCGCCACCTTGACCGTCCAGGACACGCCGTTTCGACCCGGGGCGTGACGGCGTGTCTTGGACACTCGACGGTGTGGGGGCCGTGGGCGGCGGAACCGGACCGACGAGCGCGCCGGGCCACGTAGAATAGACGGATCAGCACCGATCCGGCCATCACCGGGGAGCTCGCGGAAGAACGTCCGACCCTTCGACTCGCACAGGGACCGGATCAGTAGAACCGCGCGGGGCAGGCCCGTCACAGCCGCAGTGAGAGCGGCACCCTCGCGAGAGGGCGCAATGCAGGGTGGTACCGCGGTCCGAACGGATCGTCCCGGCGAGCAGACCTCGACCCGCGGAGTGACATGACCTACCCTCGCCCCTCATCCTTCGGCCCGGCCGCCGACGCGACCCCGGATGCCACGACCTCGGCGTCCGCGCAGGGCGCCGCCGGCGCGGCATCCGTCGTCTCCAGTCCCCGTTTCCCCGCGATCGAGCAGGAGACGCTCGCCTTCTGGGCCGAGGACGACACCTTCCGCGCCTCGATCGCGAACCGCGAGGGCGCCGAGGAGTGGGTGTTCTACGACGGCCCGCCGTTCGCCAACGGCCTGCCGCACTACGGGCACCTGCTGACCGGGTACGCCAAGGACCTCTTCCCGCGCTTCCAGACCATGCGCGGCAAGAAGGTCGACCGCGTCTTCGGGTGGGACACGCACGGCCTGCCGGCCGAGCTCGAGGCGATGAAGCAGCTCGGGATCACCGAGAAGGACGAGATCGAGCGCATGGGCGTGGCGACCTTCAACGCCAAGGCCCGCGAGTCGGTGCTCGAGTACACGCGCGAGTGGCAGGACTACGTCACCCGTCAGGCGCGCTGGGTCGACTTCGAGCGCGGGTACAAGACGCTCGACACCACCTACATGGAGAGCGTCCTGTGGGCGTTCAAGACCCTGCACGACAAGGGCCTCGCCTACGAGGGCTACCGTGTGCTGCCGTACTGCTGGCGCGATGAGACGCCCCTGTCGACGCACGAGCTGCGCATGGACGACGACGTCTACAAGATGCGGCAGGACCCCTCGGTCACCGTCACCTTCCCACTCGTCGGCGCGAAGGCCGAGGCGCTGGGCCTCACCGGCGTCCGGGCGCTCGCGTGGACGACGACGCCGTGGACCCTGCCGACGAACCTCGCTCTCGCTGTTGGTCCCGGCATCCGGTACGCCGTCGTCGAGGGGGGCCCGAACGGCGCCGCCGACGTGCACACCACTCCCGACGGCACGCCCGACGAGTCCTTCGAGGCTGTCGCGCACCGCTACCTGCTGGCCGAAGACCTGCTGGCGAACTACGCCAAGGACCTCGGGTACGACAGCGCGGATGCCGCCCGCGCGGCCGTGCAGACCACGATCCTGGGTGCCGAGCTCGAGGGCGTCTCGTACGACCGCCTCTTCGACTACTACGCCGACGCGTCGGTGTGGGGGACGCAGGATGCCTGGAAGATCCTCGTCGACGACTACGTCACCGTCAGCGACGGCACGGGCATCGTGCACCAGGCCCCCGCCTACGGTGAGGACGACAAGCGCCTCGCGGATGCCGCGGGACTGCCGACGATCATCTCGCTCGACGACGGCGGCCGGTTCCTGTCGGCTGTGACCGACGTCGCGGGGGAGCTGTGGCTGGACGCCAACCGCCCCCTCATCCGCCTGCTGAAGCAGGAGGGCCGGCTGCTGCGCGAGGCGTCGTACGAGCACTCGTACCCGCCACTGCTGGCGCTGCCGGAACCCCCTCATCTACAAGGCCGTGTCGAGCTGGTTCGTGCGCGTGACCGACATCAAGGACGACCTGCTGGCGAACAACCAGCGGATCACCTGGGTGCCCGAGAACGTCAAGGAGGGCCAGTTCGGCAAGTGGCTCGAGGGCGCGCGCGACTGGTCGATCAGCCGCAACCGCTATTGGGGCTCACCCATCCCGGTGTGGAAGAGCGACGACCCGAACTACCCGCGCGTCGACGTCTACGGCTCGCTCGCCGAGATGGAGGCCGACTTCGGCCGCCTCCCGGTGAACGCCGACGGCGAGGTCGACCTGCACCGTCCCTACATCGACGACCTCACGCGCCCCAACCCCGACGACCCGACGGGGCAGTCGACGATGCGCCGCATCGAGGACGTGCTCGACGTCTGGTTCGACTCGGGCTCCATGCCGTTCGCGCAGGTGCACTACCCGTTCGAGAACCACGAGTGGTTCGACGAGCACGCCCCCGCCGACTTCATCGTCGAGTACATCGGCCAAACCCGCGGCTGGTTCTACGTGATGCACGTGCTCTCGACGGCGCTCTTCGACCGCCCCGCCTTCACGGGCGTGTCGTGCCACGGCATCGTGCTCGGCAACGACGGTCAGAAGATGTCGAAGTCGCTGCGCAACTACCCCGACGTGCGCGAGGTGTTCGACCGCGACGGCTCGGATGCCATGCGCTGGTTCCTCATGTCTTCGAGCGTGCTGCGGGGTGGGAACCTCGTCGTGACGGAGGAGGGTATCCGCGCGGGCGTCCGGGAGTTCCTGCTGCCGCTGTGGAACGCGTGGTACTTCTTCGCGACGTATGCGAACGCTTCGGGCCCCGAGGGCTACACCGCCGCGTGGCGCACCGACTCCACCGACGTGCTCGACCGGTACATCCTCGCGCTGACCGGCGATCTCGTCCGCGACGTCGCCGCCGACCTCGAGGGGCTCGACTCCACGACCGCCGCCGAGCGCCTGCGCGACTTCGCCGAGGTGCTCACCAACTGGTACATCCGCCGCTCGCGTGACCGCTTCTGGGTGGGCGTGACCGACGACCCGACCAGCCGCGAGGCCTTCGACACGCTCTACACCGTGCTCGAGACCCTCACGCGTGTCGCGGCCCCGCTCATCCCGCTCGTCTCCGAGCGCGTGTGGCAGGGCCTCACCGGCGGCCGCAGCGTGCACCTGGAGGACTGGCCGGACGCCTCGGTGTTCCCCGCGGCGGCAGACATCCGCACCGCGATGGACACCGTCCGCGAGGTCTCCAGCGTCGCCAACGCCCTGCGCAAGAAGGAGGGCAAACGCGTGCGCCTGCCGCTGCCGCGTCTGACGGTGGTGACCCCGGATGCCACGGGCTTGGCGCAATTCGACGACATCCTGCGCGAAGAGCTCAACGTCAAGGCCGTCGAGCAGGTCGCCCTCGAAGACGGGACGGCGGGGGAGTACGGCATCACCCACCGCCTTTCGGTGAACGCCCGTGCCGCGGGCCCGCGCCTGGGCAAGCAGGTGCAGCAGGCCATCAAGGCCGCCCGCGAGGGCGACTGGAGCGAGGTCGACGGACAGGTCGTCGCCGGGGGCATCCCGCTGGAACCGGCGGAGTACGACCTCGTCGTCGAGACCGCGGGTCGCCCCGAGGGCGAGGCGCTGGCGGTGCTGTCGAGCGGCGGCTTCGTGCTGCTCGACACCGTCACCACCCCGGAGCTGGAGGCCGAAGGCCTGGCGCGCGACATGATCCGCGGCATCCAGGACACCCGCAAGGCCGCCGGCTTCGACGTGAGCGACCGCATCTTCCTGTCGTTGACGTTCGTCGAGGACGCCGACGCACGGGCCGTCGCCCAGGCGTTCGACGTCGCGGGCGTGGCATCCGAGACCCTCGCCGAGGCCGTGGTTCTGGCCGGTCCCCAGGGCCAGCTCATCGAGCGGGGGTCCGCCCTTCCCCCCGAGCACGAGACGCAGATCGCCGCCAAGACCTACGCGAACGTCGGCGCCGTCACCGTCGCCGTCGCCCGCATCGGAGGCACCGCATGAGCGACCGCACCCGGGCCGACGCCGTCTACAGCGCGCTGCTGGAGCGCCAGGGCGAGCAGTGGGTGCAGCCGCGCGTCGAGCGCACGCGCCGCGTGCTCGAGCTCCTCGCCGACCCGCAGCGCACGTACCGCGTCATCCACGTGACCGGCACGAACGGCAAGACCTCGACGAGCCGCATGATCGAGAGCCTGCTGCGCGCGATGGGGCTTCGAACCGGCCTGTTCACGAGCCCGCACCTCGAGCGGTTCACCGAGCGCATCCTCATCGACGGCGAGCCGGTGTCGGATGCCGCGGTCGCCGACGCGTGGGACGAGATCACCCCGTTCGTCGACATGGTGGATGCGGAGCTTGCCGCGGCCGGCGACGCGCCGCTGACGTTCTTCGAACTGCTCACGGTGCTGGCGTTCGTGGTCGCGGCGGACGCGCCGATCGACGTGCTCGTGCTCGAGGTCGGCATGGGGCGGGGAGTGGGACTCCACGAACACCGCCGACGGCGACGTCGCGGTGTTCACGCCCATCGACATCGACCACGTCGACCGGCTCGGGTCGACGGTCGCCGAGATCGCCACGGTGAAGGCCGGGATCATCAAGCCGGGTGCCGCGGTCGTGTCGGCTGCGCAGCCGGAGGACGCCCTCCGGGTGATCCGTGCCCGCGCCGAGAAGGAAGGTGCGACCGTCGCCGTCGAAGGCTCCGAATTCGGGCTCGAGTCGCAGACCCTCGCCGTGGGCGGGCAGCAGCTCACCCTCCGCGGTGTGGCGGGCACCTATCCCGAGATCTACCTGCCGCAGTACGGCGCACACCAGGGCCACAACGCCGCTCTGGCGGTGGCCGCGGTCGAGTCGCTCATCGGCGGCGGCACGCAGCCGCTCGCGGCGGACGTCGTGGCCGACGGACTCGGCAACGCCACCTCACCCGGTCGCCTGCAGCTGGTGGGTACGGCTCCGACCGTGCTCGTCGACGCCGCTCACAACCCGCACGGCGCCCGAGCGCTCGTCGCCGCGCTCGATGAGTCGTTCGATATCGACGAGTGGGGCGCCGTGGTCGGCATCCTCGACGGGAAGGATGCCGCGGGCATCATGTCGGCGCTCGTACCCGCGGTCACACGGGTGTTCGCCACGGCTCCCGAGAGCGACCGCGCCACCGATCCCGACGCGATCGCCGACGTGGCCGAGGCCGCCGATCTGCCGGTCACGGTGCACCCGACGCTGGAAGACGCCGCGGACGCCGCGCGCGAATGGGCTGCCGAATCGGATCGGCGTGCGGTCGTCATCGTCGGCTCCGTCGTGTTGGCCGGTGAAGCGCTGAGGTTGTCGGCGCTCGAGGACTGGAAGTCCGGGTGGCAGGAGTGAGCCCGCGCGAGCCGCGGGCCCCGCGCGCCCGACGGCAGCGGGGAGCGCTCGAGTCGCTCGGCGCGGTCGTGCTCGGCTTCGAGTCGATCATCGTGTTCCTGGGCGGTCTCGTCGTCTACGGCCTGAAGGTGCTGCCGTTCGGCATCGAACCGTGGTGGGGGATCGTCGGCGGTGTCGTCATGGCGATCGCCATGGTGGCCGTCTCGGGGCTGCTGCGCCACCGGTGGGCCGTCTGGGCCGGTTGGGCGCTGCAGGTGCTGCTGCTGCTCGGCGGTTTCCTCGTTCCGGCGCTCGCGGTGGTCGCCGTCATTTTCGGCGGCATGTGGGCGTATGCGACGATCAAGGGAGCGGCGCTCGACCGACGCAACGCCCGGTTCGCCGCAGACCCCGACCTCTCGAACGGAGAATGACCCATGGCCACCGAAGAGACCCTTGTCCTGGTCAAGCCCGACGGCGTCGCCCGCGGACTGACCGGCGCCATCCTCGCCCGCATCGAGGCGAAGGGGTACGCGCTCGTCGACATCCGCCTCGTCGAGCCCGACCGCGAGACCCTCGCCCAGCACTACGCCGAGCACGAGGGAAAGCCGTTCTACGAGCCGCTGCTCGAGTTCATGCTTTCCGGCCCCTCGGTCGCCATCCGTCTCGCCGGCAACCGCGTGATCGAGGGCTTCCGCTCGCTGGCCGGCACGACCGACCCCACCACCGCCGCCCCCGGCACGATCCGCGGCGACTTCGGCCGCGATTGGGGCCTGAAGGTGCAGCAGAACCTCGTCCACGGCAGCGACAGCGTCGAGTCCGCCGAGCGCGAGCTGGCGATCTGGTTCGCCTGATCCCGGATGCCGAGACGGCCGTCGCCCAAGGGGGTGGCGGCCGTCGTCGTTCACCGGTGCGCGCCCGGCGCAGCCTCGGCGATTCGCACAAAGTCAGCGGCATCCCGCGCCTCCCTGCTGAGAATGTGTAGATCGCAGAGGATACGCGGCACCTACCCACACGACGTCAGGGAACGTGGGGAAGAGCGGGTGTCATGGCGTCCATGAGGCGACGCCAGCGGACGCGCGTGCGATCAGATCTGGCCCAGCACGTCGAGACGCAGCTGCGCGATCACGGCGATCACGACGAACGCGGCGAGGGTCATCAGGGGCACCCAGTGCATGAGACGGTCGGCGATGTGGCGAACCCGTTCACCGGGCACCACACCCTCGCGCAGCACGTGGAGGGTCACCACGAAGAATGACGGGATCACGACCGACCACGTCACCATGCACCACGGGCAGAGGGTCGCGAGCACGAAGATACTCTGCGAGATCAGCCAGATCACGAAGGTGATCGCGAAGGCGAAGCCGAGCCAGAAGAGCGCCCAGAACCACCGCGCGAAACGCGCACCGGCCAAGAGCGCCATACCGACCACGATCGGCGCAACCCAGGCGGCCAGCCCGATGATGGGGTTCGGGAAGCCGAAGACGCTGCCCTGCGGGGACTGCAGGTTGGCGGAGCACTGCACGAGAACGCTGAAGTCGCACGACGCGGCGGCTGAGGGATCGGCGAGCTGCTGGAACTTGTCCATCGTGAGCGAGAAAGCGGCCCACCACCCGACGATCCCCGCGAAGATGAGCCAGACGGCGACGACGACGGGGCGACGCGGCGTGACGGTTTCGCTCATGAGCGCGATTCTCCCACCAGACTGCTATGCGCATGCTTTGAGCGCACCGGGCCTGCCTTCTCTTTGGCGGAACTGCCGCGGCCGGCTATCCCGCACAGCTCGCGCCACCACGCTTCCGGCGGCTTCACTCGTGGGTCGTGAAGACGCTGTGATCCACGACCTCGCCGGTGAACACGTCGACACCCGGTGGCGGACCACCGTGCTCCTCGGCATATTGCTTCTCCCACGCGGCGACTGAGTCGGTGTAAGCCTTGTTGTTGTGCGCGTCGAGCGGGCTGACAGGACCCGACATAAGTACTCGGTGGACGTTCGGAGCCGTCTCGTCGTAGGCGCTCCCATCGAGCGTCGGCACTATGTCGGTCACGTGTTGGAAGGCGTACACGGGAATCTTCCGTGGGATATCGAACGAATCGATGGGCGAACCGTTGGTGACCACTCCTACCGTGTTGTACGGGAACGAGCGATCCGCGGCAAGGTTCGCCGCCATGATCCCGCCCTGGCTGAACCCGGTCAGGACGACGTCGCTCCCCGGGGGGATGCCGGCGTCGCTCATCGCTTCGAGAACCGCCCGCTCGTAGGCGGTACGGAGAAGAGGATTGTCCGCCATGAGGGCGACGTTCGAGTCGCGATCGTTGAGTGCGCCGGCATCCGGACCCAACTGCCAGTCCTGCGTGGAGGGGAGCGACACGACCCAACGCTCGATGCCGTCCGGACCCTTGATTTTCTTGACGTCGATCGCGGTCGAGTTTGCGGCGCCCATGGCGTCGGTTGTTCCATTGACCGAGACCAGGTCCGCCAGCGAAGAAAGATGAGTGACCTTTTGGGAGTCTTTCCAGGCCTCGTGCGCCTCGGTCCCGAGGGTCGCGGGGTCGATTTCTTCGACATCGGTCGAGTTCTGTATGAAGTTCTGCGCGGCCCCACCGAGGATGAAGCCCACGCCGACGCCGAGCCGCCCCGAAAGGCACCCGCGCGAGGGCGTTAGCCATCGGCAGCATCTGGGCAATGATCTGTCGCAGTCGGCTCAGCCCCTCCGCGACGATCGGAAGGAGCTTTTGAAGCAGGGCGCCCAGTGCAAAAAGGGCTTCGAGTAGGTCGGTGACGAGGCGCCCTGTCGCTTCGATGAGGTCATACGCGGCGCGCGCGAAGTCCTCCACCCGGTCGGCGATCTCGAACGGATTGAGGCTGAACGAGAAGATTTGATCAGCGAACTGCGACAACTGCACGAGCGCGTCGCACACGTACGACCGGGTTGCCTCGACGATCCGAGAGGCAAGGCGGAGAGCCGCCGCGGTGGCGGCCGTCCACTCGGCGGCGTCGAGCGCGATGCGGTGGAGGTCCTCGTGACGCTCGCGAAGGGCGCGAACCGTGCGTCCGTCGAGTTCGGCGAGAGACGATCGTGCCTGTTGGACGGTATCGGGGATACCCACCAGGGCTCGCGAGGCATCTTCCCATGCCGCCGCGACGGATGCCGTCGCGGCGGGGTCGCCGACCAGCTCGTCGAACCATTCGCGTAGAGGCTGCACGAACTGGAGAACGACGCCGGCAATGCCGGGAATCTGCGCGCAGTAGTCGCCACCGGGACCATTGGTGGGGAGCCCCCCGGCCCAGCTTCCTCCGGCGAGTTCTGCGCTGATGCCAGATGCCACGGTCATTAGTCGCTCCGGGAGAAAGCGTCGACGGCGTCCTGTTCAACGGTGGAGAAGCCCGTCGCGGCCTGATCGACCCCGCCCGCCACTCTCTCGGCGAGATCGCCCGCCGATGACAGTAGCTCGCGCGCTCGCCCCGCGAGCGCGTTGGCCGAAGGTACGACCAGACCTCGGCTCAAGAGCCCGAAGGCGTCCCCGGGGAGCTCGGCGCGGATGCCGTCTCCGGCCGTGCCGAAAGCCGACGACGCCTCTCGAACATGATTCGCCTGTTTCTGGAGGACGCCACCGTCGATCTCGATGTGCTGGTTCGCTGCGGTCATCGTCCGGATTCCTCCGCGATCTTCCTCGCTTCATCCATTGTGATGCTGGTTCCGTCGTACCCGGGGGTGGCGCCGAGACTGGTGAGCGCGGACGCGACATCAACGGACTCGTCCTCGGCGTCGCGGAAGGCCAGATCCAGATAGCTCATGCTCATGGACCGACCGTTCAGTGCGACGCCGATGACGTCACGCACAAACTCTGGCGTGGCTTCAGTGCTTTCGTTCGGAGGGAGTTGAACCGTTCCCCCGATCGACAGAGTCTCCGTGAAGCCGCTCAGGCTGACCCCCGCCCACGCGTCGGTGATCCCCAAGTCCGCCGCTTCCAATACGGCAGGAATCTCCGTCTTGTACGAATCATCGTGGAAGGGCATCTGGCTACAGCCGGAGGCGACGCTCGCGGCGAGGGCGATGCCGAACAGGGCGGCCACGCGAGCACGCCGGATCACGCCGTCGCCCCCAGTCCACGAGCTCCCGCGAGGTCGGCCTCGCTGTACGCGGTGGCGAGGTCCTCGAGGGCACCGCTCAATCGAGCCAGCAGGGCGGTTCGATTGACCAACCGTTCGCCGAACTGCGCCTGAGCACGCGCGTAGGCCTGCTGAGCCTCACCGCTCCACTGGGTGCTGAGGGTCGCTGCCTCGCGCGTGAGATTCTCGAGAAGCGCGTCGATCTGCGCGCCAGCCGCCTTGACGTTCTCCGCTGTCGTCGACAGGCGGAGTGGCGTGACTTCGAGGTGCTCGATCATCGGCCCACCGTTCCCGTGGTCGGGCCCGCGTACTCATCGTCGATCCGATGACGGGTCGATGCGACCAGCGGCGACGAATCACCCAGGCTCTCCGCCATGCGCCGAAGCGCGGCATCGGCGGCATCCCGCTGTGTCTCGCGCACCGTCTCGGTCACGATGCGCGAGAGCGTCGCCGCGTCGAGATCCAAGGCTCTCGGCGAGATGTCGATGCGGTCCACGCGACCGCTCGCGTTCGCCGAGACGCGCACTTCACGACCGACCGACGTCCGTGTCGCTGTCGCGGTGCGTACCTCGTCGGCCATGCGCGAAGCATCGTGCGCGAGCACTCGCGCCTGCGCAGTCTGGGCTTGCACGCGTGCGCGCGCCTGCCCCAGAGCGGTGAGCGAGTCGTCAGACAAGGTCATGGGGCCCCCTTCGCCGGAATCTCGACCCTAGCGATCTCGGTCGCGCCCACGGAAGTGCCTGTGGATAACGGGGCTCGCGCTCGACGTCGTGAGCGTTCGTCCCGGTCCGTGCGATAATGAAGGCTGATGTGACCGCGGCCGCGCCGCAGGAACATCACCAGAAGACTTCGGGCGATGACCGCCCTTCGCAGCACGAGCCGCAGGCCTGCTGCAGACCGAGTGAGTTCGCGGCCCCGCCGGGTGCGGCGCCGCATGAGATTTCGTCGGGCGACGCGCGGTGTCGCCCGCCAGGGAGTACCCCGCATGGCCGATGTGACAGACGAACAGAGCACCTCTGACGAGGCGGCGAACACCGCCCCCGAGACGCGGATTCCCGCCGAGAACGCCGTGCAGGCCGCCGACGTGGCCGACGCCCCCGGGGCCGACGAGGACGAAGAAGCGGTTCAGGACGCCGAAGAGGCGGCCGCCGAAGACAGCGGTGAGCCCGCGGTCCTCGACGACACGGCCGACGCTCCCGCGGAGGCGGCTTCCGCAGCGGCCGATGTGAACGGTGCGGGCGACGCCCCCGAAGCGGCTCCCACCGCCGAGCCCGTGGCATCGCCCTTCTCTTCCGACGACACCGTGACGGCGTCCGCCGCCACCGCTGAGTCGGCGGAGACCGGTGTCACGCCGGCGCCTGCCCAGCCCGAGAAGCCCGCTCGCCCCACGGCGGTGTCGCTGGGTCTGCTGCCCGAGAACTTCGTTTCGGCGGTCTCGACCGCTCTGCACTTCTACGCGCCCGAGTTGCCCCCGCTGCCGGCGCGCGAAGACTTCTTCGACCGTGACGAGCGCGACGACGACGATGCTCCGAACGAGCGCGGCTCGGCGAACGCCCGTCGGCGCAACCGCCGCCGCGGGAGCACCGCAAGTGGATCGGACGACGCGGGAGAGGCGCCGACGCCGCCCGCGCGTCAGCGTGCCGTCGAGCTCATCACCGAACCGCAGCGCATCAAGGGCTCCACCCGCCTCGAGGCGAAGAAGCAGCGCCGTCGCGACGGTCGCGAAGCGGGCCGACGTCGTCCCGTCGTGACGGAGGCCGAGTTCCTCGCCCGGCGTGAGGCGGTCGATCGCGTCATGGTCGTGCGCTCGAAGGCGGGCCGCATCCAGATCGCGGTGCTCGAAGACAACGTGCTGGTCGAGCACTACGTCGCCCGCAACCAGGACGCGTCGCTGATCGGCAACGTGTACCTCGGTCGTGTGCAGAACGTGCTGCCCAGCATGGAGGCGGCCTTCGTCGACATCGGTCGCGGCCGTAACGCCGTGCTGTACTCCGGCGAGGTCGACTGGGACGGCGTCGAGACGAACAACCAGCCGCGCCGCATCGAGCTCGCCCTCAAGTCGGGCGACCGCGTGCTCGTCCAGGTGACGAAAGACCCGGTGGGTCACAAGGGTGCGCGTCTGACGAGCCAGATCTCGCTGCCGGGCCGTTACCTCGTGTACGTGCCCAACGGCACGATGAACGGCATCTCGCGCAAGCTCCCCGACACCGAGCGTGCGCGTCTGAAGAAGATCCTGAAAGAGGTGCTGCCCGAGTCGTCGGGCGTCATCGTGCGCACCGCCGCCGAGGGCGCCACCGAGGAGCAGCTGACCCTCGACGTGCAGCGCCTCACCTCGCAGTGGGAGCACGTCTCCAGCCAGGTCAAGACGATCCAGGCTCCCGCCCTCCTGCACTCCGAGCCCGACCTGCTGGTGAAGATCGTGCGCGACGTCTTCAACGAGGACTTCACGCGCATGCTCATCCAGGGTGACGAGGCGCTGCAGACGATCTCCACCTACCTCAAGGGTGTCGCGCCCGACCTCGCTCGAGCGCGTCGAGAAGTACGAGGGCGATCAAGACCCCTTCGACGCGTTCCGTGTCACCGAGCAGATCGAGAAGGCGCTCGACCGCAAGGTGTGGCTGCCCTCCGGTGGCTCGCTCGTCATCGACCGCACCGAGGCGATGACCGTGGTCGACGTCAACACCGGCAAGTTCGTGGGTTCCGGCGGCAACCTCGAAGAGACCGTCACGAAGAACAACCTCGAGGCGGCCGAGGAGATCGTGCGTCAGCTGCGGCTGCGCGACATCGGCGGCATCATCGTGGTCGACTTCATCGACATGGTGCTCGAGTCCAACCGCGACCTCGTGCTGCGTCGGCTCATCGAGTGCCTCAGCCGTGACCGCACGAAGCACCAGGTCGCCGAGGTCACCTCGCTGGGTCTGGTGCAGATGACTCGCAAGAAGCTGGGCCTCGGTCTGCTGGAAACCTTCAGCGAGGCGTGCGAGGTGTGCGCCGGCCGTGGTGTCATCGTGCACCACGATCCGGTCGTCAAACACCGCTCGACCGGCATCGGCAACGGTTCCAGCGGCGGCAACGGCGGTTCTTCCAACCGTCGGGGCCGCGGCGGCAACGCCGCCTCGAACGGCAACGGCGCGAACGGCAATGGCGGGGGAGCGGGTAACACCACGCCCTCGACCCCGAACGGAGGCACGCACGTGATCACCGAGGGCGTCAAGTCGGCGCTGGCGCAGATCGCGGCATCCACCGTGAAGCCCACCATCGACGATCCGGCCGTCATCGAAGCCGCCGTGGTGGCCTCGGTCGAGGCCGTCGTCGAGGCGAAGGCCGAGACGCCGGCGCCCGTGCGCGAGAAGCGTCCGCGCAAGAAGCGCGAGCCGCGTGCCCCCCGCACCGAGAAGGACGCGCTGCTCGAGTCGGTGCTCGAAGCCCTCCCCGAGCCCAAGGCCCCCGGCCAGGGACGCTCCCGTCGTCGCGTGACCACGGCGGCGTTGACCGGTACCCCGGTGAACGCCCAGCCGTCTTCAGAGGGCTGAGCACCGCGGCATCCCTCCGACGGGTCGGGTCAGGTCGGCGAGCTCCGCTGCGCCGGCAGGAACCGACCCGTCGTGCGTCTGCCCCGCGGTCGCGCGGCAGCACCGTGCCCGGCCTCAGCTGCGAGGGTGCCGTTCGCGAGCGGTGATGCGCAGGCCCGAGGCCCGCAGACGCCGCACCAGTTCCTTGCCCCCGACGTGTTCGGCGCCGGCGGCCACGAGGTCGGCGTGACGCTCGTCGGGCACGTCGTAGTGGTCGAGATCGAATGCGCGCCGGGGGATTCCGGCTGCGGCGGCGAAGGCGTGCAGTTCGGCGAGATCGCTGTCGCTGACCAGATGCGCCCACAGTCGGCCGTGAGCGGGCCATTGCGGGTCGTCGATGAGAATGGCCATCCGGTGATCCTACGGCCGACACGCGGAGCGAATGTTTTTGCCGGATGCGCAGGCGTGGGCTAAACTTGCTCTTTGGTGCGTCGTGTCCGCCCTTCCGGCGCGTGACCCCGCGAGCTTCGGCCCGCCGGATCGCACCGAGACTTGGGTCGTCAGACCCTCCCGACGTCATCAGACAACCGGAGCCCCGCGCTCCCGAACGAAAACAGGTGTGAAGTGGTTTACGCAGTTGTGCGCGCCGGCGGCCGCCAGGAGAAGGTCCAGGTCGGCACGGTCGTCGTGCTCGACCGCCAGAAGGCGAAGGTCGGCGAGAGCATCCAGCTGCCCGCCGTTCTGTTCGTCGACGGCGACGCGGTCACGACCGACGCCGACAAGCTCGCGAAGGTCTCGGTCACGGCCGAGGTGCTCGGCGAGGAGCGCGGTCCGAAGATCGTGATCCAGAAGTTCAAGAACAAGACCGGCTACAAGAAGCGCCAGGGCCACCGCCAGGACCTCACGCGCGTCAAGATCACCGGCATCAAGTAAGAGCCAGGAGACGCAGAGATGGCACACAAAAAGGGCGCAAGCTCCACCCGCAACGGTCGTGACTCCAACGCACAGCGCCTCGGCGTGAAGCGCTTCGGTGGTCAGGCCGTCAACGCCGGCGAGATCCTCGTCCGCCAGCGCGGCACGCACTTCCACCCCGGCGCCAACGTCGGCCGTGGTGGCGACGACACGCTGTTCGCCCTCGCCGCCGGTGCGGTCGAGTTCGGCAACAAGGGCGGCCGCAAGGTCGTCAACATCGTCGCCGCAGCGGAGTAATCCACAGCGCTCAGCGCTTCGGAGGGGGTGGGCACTGCCCGCCCCCTCTTCTTTTCTGTCCGGCCCGTGCCGGCCCGTCCCGAAAGGACTCTCATGGTCACCTTCGTCGACCGCGTCACCCTGCACCTGCGTGCGGGCAAGGGCGGCAACGGCTGCGTCTCGGTGCGCCGCGAGAAGTTCAAGCCCCTGGCGGGCCCCGACGGCGGCAACGGCGGCAGCGGCGGCGACGTCGTGCTCGTCGCCGACCCGCAGGTGACCACGCTGCTGTCGTACCACCACTCGCCGCACCGTTCGGCGGGCAACGGCGGCTTCGGCATGGGAGACCACCGTTCGGGTGCCCTGGGCGAGGACCTGGAGCTTCCCGTTCCGATCGGCACCGTGGTGAAAGACCCCGACGGTACGGTGCTCGTAGACATGCTCACCCCCGGGATGCGCTTCGTTGCTGCCCCGGGTGGGCTCGGCGGCCTCGGTAACGCCTCCCTCGCCTCGCCCAAGCGCAAGGCGCCCGGGTTCGCGCTGCTGGGAACTCCCGGCTGGGAGGGCGATGTCGTCCTCGAGCTGAAGACCGTCGCCGACGTGGCGCTCGTGGGCTTTCCTTCGGCGGGCAAGTCGAGCCTCATCGCGGCCGTATCCGCGGCGCGGCCGAAGATCGCCGACTATCCCTTCACGACCCTGCACCCCAACCTCGGTGTCGTACAGTCGGGCGACGTGCGCTTCACCATCGCCGACGTGCCCGGCCTCATCGAGGGAGCGAGCGAGGGCAAGGGGCTCGGTCTGGAGTTCCTGCGACACGTCGAGCGCTGCACCGCCCTCGTGCACGTTCTCGACTGCGCCACGCTCGACCCGGGCCGTGACCCGCTGAGCGATCTCGACGTCATCCTCGCCGAGTTGGGCGCCTACCCGGTGCCGGAGGGGCAGACGCCCCTGCTCGAGCGCCCGCAGATCATCGCTCTGAACAAGATCGACGTCCCCGAGGCCCGGGAGCTCGCTGATTTCGTGCGCCCCGATCTCGAAGCGCGTGGCTTCCGCGTGTTCGAGATCTCCACGGTCAGCCGCGCGGGCCTGCGCGAGCTCACTTTCGCCTTGGCCGACATCGTCGAGCAGCATCGCATCGCGACGATCGACGACGCGCCGTCCGAGCGCATCGTCATCCGGCCGCAGGGCTCGAAGAAGGACTTCGAGATCAAGGTCGAGGGAGGCACGTACGGCCCGGTGTACCGCATCCTCGGCGACAAGCCCGTCAAATGGGTCCAGCAGACCGACTTCCAGAACGAAGAAGCGGTGGGCTACCTCGCCGATCGTCTCGCGCGTCTGGGCGTCGAAGACGGCCTGTTCCGCGCCGGTGCAGTCGCCGGTGCGACCGTGGTGATCGGCCCCGGCGACGGCATCGTCTTCGACTGGGAGCCCACGCTCACATCCGCCGCCGAGCTCATGACCGCGCCCCGGGGTACCGACCCCCGACTGGTTCAGAACCCTCGTCGTACTTCGTCCGAGCGCCGTGAGCGTTACCACGAGCGCATGGATGCCAAGGCGGAGGCCCGTGCCGAGCTCGAGACCGAGCGCCGCGCCGCGCGCGCCGCCGGCATCAGCCCCGACGGGGACTCGACGGTGCTCTTCGACGAGGACGACGCCCGATGACGGCGAACGTTCGCGCCGACATCCCCGGCGCCGCCCGCGTCGTGGTCAAGGTCGGCTCGTCGTCGATCAGCGGCGACGGCGCACACCGTATCGACACCATCGTCGACGCTCTCTCGCGTGCGCACGGCGCCGGTACCGAGGTGGTGCTCGTGTCGTCGGGCGCGATCGCAACGGCGCTGCCCCTGCTCGACCTCGGCGGACGACCCAACGATCTCGCGACGCAGCAGGCGGCCGCCGCGGTCGGTCAGAACGTGCTCATGTGGCGTTATCAGACCTCTCTCGACCGGTTCGGCCTGCTCGCCGGCCAGGTGCTGCTCACCGCGGGCGACCTCGAGAACGCCACGCACCGTTCCAACGCACGGCGCGCCATGGAGCGGCTGTTGGGTCTCGGCATCCTGCCCATCGTGAACGAGAACGACACGGTGGCGACCCACGAGATCCGCTTCGGCGACAACGACCGTCTCGCCGCCCTGGTCGCCCAGCTCATCGGCGCCGACGCCCTCGTGCTGCTCAGCGACATCGAGTGCCTCTACACGCTCCCGCCCAGCGACCCCGGCGCACGCCCGATCACCGACGTGGCCTGGGGCGATGACCTGTCGGCGTTCGAGTTCGGCGCGGGCGTCGTCAACGGCGTGGGCACCGGGGGAGCGGCCACCAAGGCCTCGGCGGCGAAGCTGGCCTCGACCGCTGGAGTCGGCGTGCTCGTCACGAGTGCCGATCTCGTGGCATCCGCCCTCGCGGGTGAGTCGATCGGTACCTGGTTCGCTCCGAACCCCGACCCCGTCACCCTCGCGACCGGTCCCGTGGGCGCCGTGGGCGCGCGGGTACACTGAGCCCATGACCACGATCGCCGCCTCCGTCGACGAGCGCCTGCGTCTGGCCAAAGACGCCGCGCGTGAGATCGGCTTGCTGGATGCCGAGAGCAAGACCTCTCTGCTGAACGCCGTCGCCGATGCCCTCGAAGCTGCGTCCGATGTCATCGTCGCGGCCAATGCCGACGATCTCGAGCGGGGGCGCGCCACCGACATCGGCGATGCTCTGCTCGACCGCCTGCGTCTCGACGAGTCGCGTGTCGCCGCTCTCGCGGCGGCGGTGCGTGCCGTCGCGGTCCTGCCCGATCCCGTCGGTCGCGTGCTCGATCGGCGCACCCTCGCGAACGGTCTCGAGCTGACCAAGGTGGCGGTGCCGTTCGGTGTCGTCGGGTCGATCTACGAGGCCCGTCCGAATGTCACGGTCGACATCGCCGCGCTCGCCCTGCGCTCCGGAAACGCCGTCGTGCTGCGTGGCGGTACCGCCGCGCAGAGCTCGAATGCCGCCCTGGTGACCGTCATGCGTGACGCCCTGCAGGCGCAGGGCGTCACGCCCGAGGCCGTGCAGAGCGTCGACGACTTCGGTCGCGACGGGGCACGGGCTCTCATGAACGCCCGCGGTCTCGTCGACGTGCTGGTCCCGCGGGGCAGTGCCTCGCTCATCGAGACGGTCGTCACGCAGTCCACCGTGCCCGTCATCGAGACAGGCGCGGGCGTCGTGCACATCTATCTCGACGCCAGCGCCCGCGACGACTGGGCGCGCGACATCGTTCTCAACGCCAAGACGCAGCGTCCCAGTGTCTGCAACGCCGTCGAGACGGTGCTCGTGCATCGAGCCGCCGCCGACCGGCTGCTGCCGGAACTGCTGGCATCGCTGGTCGATGCCGGCGTCACCGTGCACGGCGACGAGACCGTCGTGGCGCACGATTCCCGCGCGATCGCGGCGACCGACGACGACTGGGCACGCGAGTACCTCAGCCTCGACCTCGCCGTGCGGGTCGTCGACGACCTCGACGAGGCGCTGGCGCACATCCGCCGCTACTCGACGCACCACACCGAGTCGATCATCACCGCCGACCAGGCGGCAGCCGATCGCTTCCTCGCCGAAGTCGACTCGGCGGTCGTCATGGTGAACGCCTCCACGCGTTTCACCGACGGTGGCGAGTTCGGCTTCGGTGCCGAGGTCGGCATCTCGACGCAGAAACTGCACGCCCGCGGACCCATGGGACTCGCCGAGCTGACGAGCACCAAGTGGCTCGGGCGCGGCGACGGCCAGGTGCGCGCCTGACCGCCTAAAATGGCTGTGCGCCTCGCGCAGAGCACTGATCGGAGCATTGATGACTTTCGTCACACTTCTGGCCCACGCCGCAGAAGAAGGCGCCCACCACGGCGGCAACGTGCAGGCGCAGACCTTCTGGTTCGGTGCCGTCGCATTCGTCGTCTTCGTGGCGCTGAGTCTGGTCACGCTGTCGTACCGCAACGTCGCCAACCGTCACGCGCACAAGGCAGAGGCGTACACGCAGAAGCACGGCACGCCCACCCCCGAGGCGCACGGCCACTGAGGCCACCTGTATGTCGGTGACGCGCGCCCCTCGTATCGGGGTCATGGGTGGGACGTTCGATCCGATCCATCACGGTCACCTGGTCGCGGCCTCCGAGGTGGCGCAATCGTTCGACCTCGACGAGGTCGTCTTCGTTCCCACGGGCCGTCCGTGGCAGAAAGACGACGTCACCGAGAGTGAGCACCGTTACCTCATGACGGTGATCGCAACGGCATCCAATCCGCAATTCGCGGTCAGCCGCGTCGACATCGACCGCGCGGGACCGACCTATACGATCGACACTCTGCGCGACCTCCAGCAGCAGCGGCCGGGGGCGGAGTTGTTCTTCATCACCGGCGCCGACGCCGTGGCTCAGATCCTCGGGTGGCGCGATCACGACGAGCTGTGGGACCTGGCCCACTTCGTCGCTGTCTCGCGCCCCGGGCACGTCCTGACGACCGAAGGGCTGCCCACCGACACTGTGAGCCAATTGGAGATCCCGGCGCTGGCGATCTCGTCCACCGACTGCCGCGCGCGTGTGCGCAGAGGACACCCCGTGTGGTACCTCGTGCCCGACGGCGTCGTGCAGTACATCGCGAAGCACCACCTTTACCGGAGCAAGGCATGAGCACTCCCGAGAACACCGAGAACCCGCCGCTGACACGTCGTCAGCTCCGCGAGCTCCGCCAGACCGGCGCGACGCCCATCATCACGCCCGAGACGGATGCCGCGCCGCCGGCGCCGACGCCCGAGCCGGAGCCGGAGCACGACACTGCCTCGCCCGCACCGGTAACCGCTGCGGAAGAGGCCGCGACCGTCGAGGGCGACGCGGCGCCGGCACCGTCCACGCCGACAGAGGCGCCGTCGCCGGTTTCGCGGCCCTCGGCGTTCGAGCCTGCGTTCGGTGACCACGGCTCAGAGCTGGGCGTCTCGGGTCTCACGCGTCGACAGGTACGTGCGCAGGAGAAGATCCGCACGGCTGCCGTCCCCGTCATCAGCCCCGACCTCGAGCCGGCCCTGCCCGGACAGAGCGCGCCCTTCGCGCCGTTGCCCGAGGCTGATCCGAGCCTGCCGGCGATCTTCCGACCCGCCGCCCCCGCCGCCCTCGACGCCCCCGACGTTCCCGAGATCGCAGGCGTTCCCGCCGCCGACGAGGTGCCGGGGCCGTCGGTGGTCAATCCGGCACTCGGGTCCGAGCTGCTCGACGGGGCGAAGCCCGATGTGACCCTGCCCGCCTCGTTCGACCAACTCATCTCGCGGACCGCATCGGCCAGCGGGGCCGTCTCGACGCCGAATGCGCTGATCCTCTCGCAGACGCCGACGGGCGTTCCGCTCGTGGGACCGGTCACCGCGACCGGCGAGATCATGATCACCGGCACGTTCGAGCTCCCCGAGGGCCTCGGTTCGATCGGGCACGCACGCGGGACGACCGACGGCCGTGATGCCGACGCCGTCCTGCTCGACGGCGAGCTGCCGCCCGCCTCGTCGCCCACGCCGATCGCGGCCAGCGCCGCCATCAGCACCGTCAAACAGCCGGGCGAGATCATTCGCCCCCCGGCGCCCGAGAAGGGGAGCAAGCTCCTCATCGGCCTCATCATCACGACCGGTGCTCTCGCACTGGCGGTGGCCGTCACCCTCGTGCTCGCCTTCACGACAGGAGTCTTCCGATGACCGCCACAGCCAATGGCCGTGAGATGGCGCAGATCGCCGCCCTCGCTGCCGACGCGAAGAGCGGTGACGACATCGTCGCCCTCGACGTCTCCGATCCGCTTCCGCTGGTCGACGTGTTCCTGCTCGTCACCGGCCGCAACGAGCGCAACGTCGCCGCCATCGCCGACGAGGTCGAAGAGAAGCTCCTCGAAGCGGGCCACAAGCGACTGCGCCGTGAGGGGCGCCAGGAGTCCCGCTGGGTGCTGCTGGACTTCGGCGATCTGGTCGTGCACGTCTTCCACGAGGAGGAGCGGGTCTACTACGGCCTGGAGCGTCTGTGGAAGGACTGCCCCGTCATTCCGCTCGAGCTGCCGACGCCGGCGACCGCCGACTGAGCGTCTGACGATTCACGCCCGCTGCCGATCTCGGCGGCGGGCGTTTCGTTTCGGGAAGGTCATCGCGCAACGCCCGTTCCGTCGTGGACGCCGTCCTCGCGGGAAACAAGAAAACCCCCGCCGAGGCGGGGGCTTTCTTCATTTGTGTGGACCTGAGGGGACTCGAACCCCTGACCCCCTGCATGCCATGCAGGTGCGCTACCAGCTGCGCCACAGGCCCATTCTTGTTTTCCGCCCCGTTCGAGGCAACTCCATGAGTTTACAACACAGAAGTCGGGCGCAAGAAATCGGCGCCGCCGGGCGTGTCGTCGGAGGGTGTCACGGCGGCGAGAACAGCGCGCCGCAGGGCCTGTCCGCGTTCGCTCAGCGCGCGCTGACGGGAGACGTACTCGGCCTTGCCCGCGGGCGTCTCGACAGCCACCGGCCGGTAACCCCAAGCGCTGAGATCGTACGGAGAAGCCTCCATGTCGAGCGTGCGGATGTCACGGGCCAGGACGAACGCGTCGAGCAGTAGCGGACCCGGGACGAGCGGGCCGAGCTTCACGGCCCACTTGTACACGTCCATCCCGGCGTGCAGGCATCCGGGCTGCTCGTGGTCGACCTGTGCGTCGCGCGAGAGTGACTCGCGATTGCGCGGGACAGCGTCTGGCGTGAAGAACCGGAACGCGTCGAAGTGCGTGCACTTCAGGTCGTGGGCGTCGACCACGGCATCGGTGCCCGCCCGTCCAAGGCGTAGCGGAACCGCGTGCCGCACCTCGTCGGCCCGGTAGACCATCGCCCATTCGTGCAGGCCGAAGCAGCCGAACTGTGCCGGCCTGTCCTGCGTCGCCCGCAGCAGGTTGACGATTCCGCGGTACAGCGATCCGCGCTCGGCACGGAAGGCATCGGCATCCACGATTATCCCGTTACCGGCGTGCCGGTACCAGCGCCATCCGGCTCGTTCGTCGGCGTCGGCGAGCGCGACGCCCGTGCCCGGATGCCACCGTCGCAGCACGGCCGGCTTGTAGGAGTAATAGCTGAAGAGAAAATCCTCGACCGGGTGCTTCTCGGCGCGACGCGCTCGCTCCCGGTGGTCGGCGGTGAGAGCATCGGCCCGCGCGGCGTGCTGATCGGCGAGGGCGGTCCACTCGGTTCTGTCGAGCGTCGCAGCGTCGAGCAGGACGCTCATTCGACCGGCTCGATCAGGGCGGACGAGTCGTTGCGCACGTTGCCCACAGCCGGCGACACCACGTGATCGTCGAGTGTGTCGGCGACATCGGGGGCGGCGTCGATCGCGGCGTCGAGCACATCGCCGACGTTCTCGGTGGTCGGATCGAGCCAGGCGTCGGCGAAGTCGGGGTCCATGAACAGCGGCATACGGTCGTGGATCGAGCCGAGTCGACCGATCGCATCGCGCGTGAGGATCGTGCAACTCAGCACCCACCGGGCGGGATCGTCGTCAGCGTGCGCGGGGTCTTTCCACCACTCGTACAGGCCGGCGAAGAACAGCGGCGAGCCGTCGGTGGGGTGGATGTAGTGCGGAGTCTTGCCCGCCTCGGTCGTCTTCCACTCGTAGTAGCCGGATGCCGGGATGACCGCGCGCCGCTTGATGAGGGCGTTGCGGAACATCGGTTTGTCTTCGACCTCTTCGGAGCGCGCGTTGAAAGCGCGCGCGCCGACCTTGACGTCTTTCGCCCACCCGGGAACGAGGCCCCAGCGGGCGGCCTCGAGTCGGCGCACGGGTGGCTCGGTCTTCACCGAATCGAGCACGATCGCCACCCGTGAGGTTGGTGCGATGTTGTACGACGGTGCCGGTAGCTCATCGGCCGCGACGTCGACGCGCAGCACCCCCACGAGCTCGGATGCCACATTGGCCACGACGAATCGACCGCACATGCCTCCACCGTACGCGCCACCTCCGACATCGGGTCGTGGCATCCGAGAACGAGCTGTTGTCGGTCTGGAGGTTGTTCGCGCTCCTCGTGGGCGGTCCGTTGCACAGGTAGCCTGAGTCGTGCTTTGGCAGCAGCGATTTCGGAGCCCCCGGCCTGTTTATGGCCGCGGGGCCGTCGACGCGCGCTCGTAGCGCAAGAAGTCTCCGCAGGTACGGCCGGGGGGAGTTCTCTCCTCAGCCAACCTGCAACCGGTTCGGAGACCTCCTCACGTCGCACACCGACTATCTGACTTCTGCCCAGCTCTGCCGCGCGCTACACCTGCGCGACCTCACGGACCCCGCTCAGGGCGCGCACGCCACCTGCTGCTCTCGAGGCCTACGCGGGATGTAGCGAGGTCGATGAACTGATCGTGGCCCCGGGTCACGTGTACCGGCGTGACGCCGTCGATCGCAGCCACGTGGGCGAGCCGCACCAGGTGGATCTCTGGCGCATCCGCAGTACACCGAACACGGGCGACGAGGAGATGCTCGGGATGATCGGCCGCTTGGTCGACGCTGTACTTCCGGGAGCGCAGTGGAAGACGACCGACGTCACGCACCCCTACACCGTGGGCGGCCGGCAGATCGACGTCCTGCACGAGGGCGAATGGCTCGAGCTCGCCGAGTGCGGGCGGATCCATCCCGCAGTGCTGCGCGGTTCAGGGCTCGACCCCGATCAGTGGTCGGGGCTCGCCCTCGGCATGGGGCTGGAGCGGGCCCTGATGCTTCGAAAAGGCATCCCCGACATCCGCTGCCTTCGGGTAGAAGACCCACCCATCGCCACGCAGATGCTGACATTGGAGCCATGGCAGCACGTCTCGCTGCTGCCGATGGCACGGCGCGACATCTCGGTGGTCCTGAGCGCAGAGGAGGATGAGGAGACCCTCGGCGACCGTATCCCCACCGCCCTCGGCGACGACGCCGACGTCATCGAGTCCGTCGACGTCTCGGTCGCACGACGCACGAGGATCCGCCCGAGGCAGCGCGCGTCCGGCTCGGCACACAGAGCGGTCAGGTCAATCTCCTGCTGCGGATCGTGCTCCGCCCCATCGACCGCACCCTCACCTCGGACCAGGCCAACGCACTACGCAACGCCATATACCGGGCAGTCCACGAAGGACCGGTGCAGGAACTGATCTGATCGTCATGACTTCACGTCTGCACGCCAACGCGCCCCTCTCGCCCGAAGGACGCCGCCGATTGATCGAACGCTGCCAGAGCCGGCCGATTTCTGTACGCCCGCACCGGGAACGCAGAGACCGAGCACGCGAGCGCCCTCGAGTTCTGGAACCAGCACGACAACGACCGGCGGCCGCATGGCGCGTACGACGGACAACCACCCGCATCCGGGTCGCCATCACGCGTCAACAACGTCCTGGCCTCATACACCTAGGGCGTGTCTGACAAAGATTGGTGGGTTGGGCTGAGAGGGTGGGGTCGTGTCGCGGTTCCAGTTGCTCTCTGATGCTCAGTGGTCGTTGATTGAGTCGATGTTGCCGAAGCCGACGGGGCGTCCGGGGCGGAGGTTCTCGGATGCGAGGTCGATGCTGGAGGGCATCATCTACCGGTATCGGTGCGGTATCGCGTGGCGTGATCTGCCGGAGGTGTTCGGGCCATGGCAGACGGTGTGGACCTGGCATCACCGCCTCGCCGCTGACGGGACGTGGGATGTGATCGTGTCCACACTGATCGCGCAGGCCGACGCCGAAGGATTGGTGGACTGGTCGGTGTCGGTGGATTCCACGATTGCCAGGGCGCATCAGCACGCGACGAACACGACCCGCCCCATAGGGGGCTGGATCGAATTACACGAATCCGGCCGTCGAGCCGCCTGATCACGGCATCGGCCGCTCCCGGGGTGGCTTGTCGACGAAGATCCATCAGCTCGTCGACGGCAACGGGCTCCCGCTCGTCACCGTGATCACGCCTGGGCAGGCTGGTGATTCGCCGATGCTGATCCCGATGCTGGAACAGCTGCGCGTGGCTCGACCGGTCGGACGGCCCCGCACACGTCCGGATGCCGTCCGAGGCGACAAGGCCTACTCGTCCCGCGCGATCCGAGCGCACCTGCGCGGCCGGGGAATCAAGGCCGTGATCCCGGAACCGCGCGACCAGCAAGGACACCGCAAACGCCGTGGATCACGCGGAGGCAGGCCCGTCGGGCTCGACGCCGACGACTACCGCAACCGCAACGTCATCGAGCGGCGGTTCTGCCACACCAAGCAATGGCGAGGCCTCGCCACCCGCTACGACAAGTTGGCGGTCATGTTCCGCGCCGCCGTCCTCATCCACGCCACCATCACCTGGACCAAGACATTGTCAGACACGCCCTAGCCGTCGCGCGAGATGACGCCGACGTCCTGCAGGCGCTCGAGCAGGCCCGCGCCGTCCGACGCGGTGACCCACGGCACCTCCGCCGCCGAGTGGTCGTCGACGACGGTGCGGCCACCGGCCAGCACGGCTTCGGCGGGGAGCAGACGGCGGATCGCGACCGCGGCCACGCTCTGCGGATGCTCGATGGCGAAACCCGTGTAGATCGCATCGTCGTGCTGGCCGTCGTCTCCGACCAGCAGCCACTTCACGTGCGGGAATTCACGAGCGATGCGGCGGAGATTCTGCTCCTTGTGATCGCGACCGCTGCGGAACCACCGGTCGTGCGTGGGGCCCCAGTCGGTGAGCAGAAACGACCCCGCGGGAAACAGGTGCCGGCGCATGAACCGAGTGAGGGTCGGGGCGACGTTCCACGCGCCGGTCGAGAGGTAGATGACCGGCGTGCCCGGGTGCTCCCGCGACAGCCGCTCGAGCATGACGGCCATACCGGGCACGGGCTGGCGCGCGTGCTCGTCGACGACGAAGGAGTTCCAGGCCGCCAGCAGCGGGCGGGGGAGAGCCGTGACCATCACGGTGTCGTCGATGTCGCTGACGACGCCGAAGTGCACGTCCGAGCCGACGATGAACACGCGCGTCTCGGTGGGCTCGCTGCCCTCGACCGACATCGTGACGGTCTGCCATCCCGGCGGCAACGACGCCGGGAGGGTCGCGTCGATCACTCCGCCGCGATCCGCGGACACCTCGTGCGTGACACCGTCGATCACGACGTTCACCCGCGCTGAGCCGACGGGCACCGCCGCGAAGCTTCGCCACCCGCGCAGGCTCGCGAATTCACCCGTAGACGTGCGCTTGAGGGGCGGAGCGATCAGGACCCGGCCGAGGACGCGGACCCAGTCCTGCGTGCCGTACCCCGGGAAGCCGGTCACGGCGGGACGAAGCCCGCGCGCACGGGCTCGCCGCTCACGCCACCGATGGAAGCGGCGCTCCAGTCGGGCGAACCAGAGCACTTTGGCACGAGGAGAGCGAGACATCGCGCTCAGTCTTTCACGTCGCCGTCCGCCGTTTCGGGGGGCTGGACCTCGTCGGCCAGGTGACGTCTCTCGGCACGTTCGATCACCTTCTTGCCCACGAAGACGAGCACGAGGAAGGCCACGAGGACCGCGACGAAGACGTACCCGGCGTAATGCAGTCGGTCGGCGAGCTCGCGATAGGTACCCGCGGCGGAGGCCGCCACCGACACGTAGAGACCGGCCCAGATCACGCACGCGGGCGTCGTCCACGCCAGGAAACGCCGATAGGGGTACTCGCTCATGCCGACCGTGAGCGGCACCAACGAGTGCAGCACCGGCAGGAAACGCGAGAGGAAGATCGCGATTCCCCCGCGCCGCCGCAGATAGCGCTCTGCGCGTTCCCAGTTGCGGTCACCGAGCTTCTGGCCGAGGCGCGAGGCGCGGATGCGCGGACCGAAGAACCGGCCGAGCCAGAAGCCGAGACTCTCGCCGATCAGTGCCCCGACGACGATGGCGGCGGCGAGCACGATGCCTTCGAGCGGGGAGGCCACGGCGGTACCGGCCACGATGACCATCGTGTCGCCCGGAACGACGAGACCGACCAGCACGCTCGTCTCGAGCATCACCGCGACCCCCGCGAGGATCGTGCGCAGCACCGGGTCGACGTTCTGGACGACGTCGAGCAGCCACGTGAGGATCTCGTTCACCTCCGTCAGCCTAAAGGCGTCGGCCACGCCTAGCCTGGGAGCGTGCCGCACTCCGCCACCCCGTTCGCGTTGCCCGCGTGGGTCGACCCCGAAGCGGTCTTCGTGCACCTGTTCGCCGACGCTCCCCACGCGTTCTGGCTCGACGCGGGCGTCGACGCGCGCGAGGGATGGAGCTGGATGGGAACGGGCGAGCCCGACACCTCGTCCGCGCCCATGGACCAGCACGCCGCCGGGAGTGGCGGCTCTCGGGAACCGGCGGGAGCATTCCGGGGAGGATGGGTCGGCTGGCGCAGCTACGAGGGGGAGCCCGCGTGGCTGCGGGTGCGCGATTTTCTGGCCTTCGATCACGCCGCCCGTCGCGTCTGGGTCCACGGCGACCCCACGCTGGCCACACGAGCGGTGGCCGCCCCCGCCGCCCCCGCGGTCCCACCGGCGCAGCACCGGGGCACGGCATCCGGTCGTGTGCCGCCGGCACGCTATGCGCAGCTGGTCGAAGCCTGTCGCGAGCGCATCCGCGAGGGCGACGCGTATCAGCTGTGCCTCACCACGCGTTTCACCGTTTCCGGGAACGTGCGCGCCGTCGACGTCTTCCGCCGCCTGCGCCGCTCTTCGGGATCCCACCATGCCGGGCTGATCCGCCTCGGCGCGACGACGCTCGTGAGCGCCTCGCCCGAGCGGTTCCTCGAGGTGCGGGACGGGAGCGTCCACACGCACCCCATCAAGGGCACGCGTCCGCGCTCCGCCGACCCCGCGCGCGACGCCGCCCTCGCCGAGGAGCTGCGGACGGATGCCAAGGAGCGCGCCGAGAACGTCATGATCGTCGACCTGATGCGCAACGACCTGTCGCGGGTCTGCGCGCCGTCGAGCGTCGGCGTCGACCGCCTGCTCGAGGTCGAGACCTATCCACACGTGCATCAGCTCGTCAGCGAGGTGTCGGGCAGGCTGCTGCCACGCACCACCCTCGGCGCGCTGCTGGCGGCGACCTTCCCGGCCGGCAGCATGACGGGTGCGCCCAAGGAATCCGCAATGCAGATCCTCGCCCGGCTCGAGGGTGCCGACCGCGGCATTTACTCCGGAACGTTCGGCTGGATCGGCGACGACGGCGCCGCCGACCTCGCGATGGTCATCCGCAGCATCGTCGTGGAGCAGGATGCCGCCTGGGTCGGCGCCGGTGGGGGGATCACGTGGCGTTCGGTCGCGGCATCCGAAGTCGCCGAGGTGGGAATCAAGGCGCGCGCACCGCTCGCCGCCCTCGGCGCCGAGGTGCCGCCGGGGTGGTAGAGGGTCGGGTCCGATAACCTGGACGTTGGCCCTCGGGCCTCCCGACCTCATGATTGGCTTCACCCGTGTCTGAGAACACCACACCTGTGCCCGGCGAGGGCGCTTTCGACGCTCACGCGATCCAGGCCAAGTGGCAGAGCGCGTGGGCGGACAAGGATCCGTTCCGCGCCGGCGGCGACGACGACAAGCGCCCGCGCAAGTACGTGCTCGCGATGTTCCCGTACCCCTCGGGCGACCTGCACATGGGCCACGCCGAGAACTACCTTTACAGCGACATCGTGGCGCGCTTCTGGCGCCACCGCGGCTACAACGTCCTGAACCCCATCGGGTGGGACTCGTTCGGCCTGCCGGCCGAGAACGCCGCCATCAAGCGCGGCGCCGACCCCGTCGAGTGGACCTACGCGAACATCGCGCAGCAGAAGGAGAGCCTGAAGGACTACGGCGTCTCGTTCGACTGGAGCCGGGTGCTGCACACCAGCGACCCCGAGTACTACCGCTGGAACCAGTGGCTGTTCCAGAAGCTGTACGAGAAGGGCCTGGCGTACCGCAAGGACGCGCTCGTCAACTGGGACCCGGTCGACCAGACCGTGCTCGCCAACGAGCAGGTGCTGCCCGACGGTACGTCCGAGCGCAGCGGCGCCGTCGTGGTCAAGAAGAAGCTGACGCAGTGGTTCCTGCGCATCACCGACTACGCCGACCGCCTGCTCGACGACCTCAACCAGCTCGAGGGCTTCTGGCCGAGCAAGGTCATCCAGATGCAGCGCAACTGGATCGGCCGCTCCGTCGGCGCCGACATCGAGTTCGAGATCGAGGGCCGCGACGATAAGATCACGGTGTTCTCGACGCGCCCCGACACGCTGCACGGTGCGACGTTCTTCGTCGTGGCGCCTGAGTCCGACCTCGCGGCCGAGCTCGCGGCATCCGCGGATCAGGGCGTGCGCGAGACGTTCGAGGCGTACCTCGCGCAGGTGCAGCGCGCGACCGACATCGAACGCCAGGCGACCGACCGTCCCAAGACGGGCGTGTTCCTCGGCCACTACGCGATCAACCCGATCAACGGCGAGAAGCTGCCGATCTGGGCCGCCGACTACGTGCTGGCCGACTACGGTCACGGCGCCGTCATGGCCGTGCCCGCCCACGACCAGCGCGACCTCGACTTCGCCCGCGCGTTCGACCTTCCCGTCAAGGTCGTCGTCGACACGCACGCGCCGGTGACCGGCGCCATCCCGGTGATCGAGCTCGACGAGAACGGCGTGCCGATCGATCCGCTGGGGGATGCCGAGGAGACCGACCCGGTGAAGACCGGCGTCGCCCTGACCGGTGACGGCCGCATGATCAACTCCGGCTCGCTCGACGGGCTGTCCAAGCGCCACGCCATCTCGCGCGTGATCGAGGAGCTCGAGGCCAAGGGCGTCGGCCGCGCCGCCAAGACCTACCGCCTGCGCGACTGGCTCATCTCGCGTCAGCGCTACTGGGGCACGCCGATTCCGATGCTGCACGGCGAGGACGGCTCGATCACGCCCGTTCCGGCCGATCAGCTGCCGGTCGTGCTGCCCTCGGTCGAGGGCCTCGACCTCAAGCCCAAGGGCACCTCGCCGCTGGGGGCTGCGACCGAGTGGGTGCAGGTGACCGACCCCGAGACGGGTCAGACGCTGCTGCGCGACCCCGACACGATGGACACCTTCGTCGACAGCTCCTGGTACTACCTGCGGTTCCTGTCGCCGAACAGCGAGACCGAGGCATTCTCGGGCCGCGAGGCGGCGAAGTGGGGTCCCGTCGACTTCTACATCGGCGGCGTCGAGCACGCGATCCTGCACCTGCTGTACGCGCGCTTCATCACCAAGGCGCTGTTCGACATGGGCCTCGTGGAGTTCACCGAGCCGTTCTCGAGCCTCATCAACCAGGGCATGGTCATCCTCGACGGCGCGAAGATGTCGAAGAGCAAGGGCAACCTCGTGCTCTTCCAGGAGGAGCTCGACGCCCACGGCGCCGACGCCCTCCGCGTCGCGCTGGCGTTCGCCGGTCCCGTGGAGGACGACAAGGACTGGAACGACGTCTCGACCACGGGTGCGGCGAAGTTCCTCGCCCGCGCCCTGCGCATCGCGCACGACGTCGACAGCGAGAAGGACGTCGTGTGGGCCGAGGGCGACCAGTCCCTTCGCCGCGTGACGCACCGCCTGCTGGCCGAGGCGCCGAACCTCATCGAGCAGACGAAATTCAACGTCGTCGTCGCCCGCCTCATGGAGCTGGTCAACGCCACCCGCAAGGCGATCGACGGCTCGGCCGGCACGAGCGACCCCGCCGTCCGCGAGGCGGCCGAGGTCATCGCGATGACCCTCGACCTGTTCGCCCCGCACACCGCGGAGGAGATGTGGCAGACCCTCGGCTACGACGGCTTCGTGGGCCTTGTGACCTGGCGTCAGGCCGACCCGACGCTGCTCGTGGAAGACAACGTGGTGGCCGTCGTGCAGATCGACGGCAAGGTGCGCGGCACCCTCGAGGTCTCGGCCAAGATCGGCGCCGACGAGCTCGAGAAGCTCGCGCGCGCCGACGAGAAGGTGCGCCGGGCGCTGGGCGACCGCGAGATCGTGCGGGCCGTCGTGCGTCCGCCGAAGGTGGTCAGCTTCTCGACGAAGTGAACGACCCTCGGATGCCACGTCCCTGACGTTCTGCGGAGCGGGTGGGGCGTGGCATCCGGCGTTCTCGGGGTCACCGCGCGGCGAGCGAGTATTGCGAGCCGGACGGCGTGCGCGTGATGAGACCCTCGTCGACGAGGGCGCGGCGTATGCGGGCGGTGTCGTCGGTCACCTCTGACAGCCGCTGGTTGATCTCCTTCTCGGCGATGGTCTCGCCCGCGTCGAGGACGCGCGATGCGAGATGGACGAGAAGCGCGTGACGGTCGTCGGCGCGCGACGGATATGAGACCAGGCGTCCGTCCTTGAGGAAGCGGTGCACCCCCTCGGCGCGTGCTGGACTACCCGCGGTGGCCATCGCGCGGGTGAACACGTCGGCGACGGCGTCGTAGCCCTGCGGTGTTCGCATCACCAGTCCCGCGCTGATCAACGTGTCGACGATCCGCTGCGCCTTTCGCGCGGGCACCGCGTCCAGGGTGTCTTCTACCGGTTGCCCCAGGACGATGCGCGCGTAGACCTCCCGGGCCCGATCGTCGGCAAGGGCCGCCAGGACGGCGCGCCAAGCGTTCTCGTTCATGAGGTGATTGTCCTCCCCAGGCTGCAGGTCCACCGTTTTCTCCCCCGATCGCGTCCGGTGTGCCGCGCGGCTCCACCGCACCTTCCTAGGGTGGCCGCGTGACCGACACCCTCGACGAACCGCCCCCGGCGCTTCCGGCCCGGCGCCGGTTCGGCGTCGGCGCGGTCATCGTGCTGGTGCTGCTCGCGTTCGCGGTGACGATCGGCATCGGGATGCTGCGGGGCGTCTCCGGCTCGCAGACCGTGTCCGTCGCATCGTCGCCGACGACCGCGGTGTCCGCCCCCGCGGAGGCGGGGCTGTACGTGCACGTCACCGGCGCCGTGCGCTCCCCGGGCCTGTATCGGCTCGCGGCGGGGGACCGGGTCGCGGATGCCATCGCCTGCGCAGGCGGCTTTACCGACGACGCCGAGCGGGCCGGCGTCAACCTCGCGCGCCCCGTCGCCGACGGCGAGCAGATCGTCGTGCCGGTGCACGGAGCGGTGACCGAGAGTGCGGCACCCGGCGGCGGGTCGGTCGCCGGTGGACTCATCGATCTCAACACGGCCACCCGCGAGCAGCTCGACACGCTCCCGCGCGTGGGACCGGCGATCGCCGACCGCATCATCGCCTGGCGAGAAGAGAACGGACGGTTCACCAGCGTCGATGATCTCGGCTCGGTGCCCGGCATCGGAGAGAAGATGCTCGACGGGCTCCGCGATCTGGTGCGGGTATGAGCATGCCGCGACGCCTTGCGCGTCCTGCCTCGGTCGCGGCGGTGACCTGGGCGTCCGCGGCGGCCGCGACGATGTGCCCCGACCTGGTCGTCCTGTGGGCGGTCCTGGCGGTTGCCTCCGGTGCGTGCGTCGTGGCCCTCAGCTGGGTGCGGCGTCCCGCGCTCGCCGTCGCCGCGGTCGCGCTCGCGTGTGCGGCCGCGGCAGGCGGGAGCGTCGCGGCCCTCGCGCCCGTCCGCGCGCAGATCGACGCGCTCCAGGTCGGCGGGGGTCGCCAGCTCGAGCTCACCGCCGTGGTGGTCGGTCACATCTCCGGCACGGCGAACGGCGGCGCCTGGTTCGACGCGACCGCCACGAGGGTGGCCGCCGGATCCGTGAGCCTGAGCGGCGAGATCCCGAGCCGGATCGGCGTTGACGGCGACGGTCGAGCCGCGCTCGCGGCATCCGGGCAGGGAAGCGAGGTCCGACTCGTCGGGCGCGCCATCCCGGCGCGGGCGGGGGAGAGGGCCGTGCTCGTGCTGCGGGCCACGGAGGTGCTGAGCGCTCCGGCACCCGGCGGGGTGTGGGGGTGGTTCGAAAGCCTCCGCGACGGCCTGGTGGCCTCGACGCGCGGACTCCCGCAGCCCGGGGCCGGTCTCGTGCCCGGGCTCGCCGTCGGCGACACCTCGAGCCTCGATGCCGCCACCGAGACCGCCATGAACGCCTCCTCGCTCTCGCACCTGACCGCCGTGTCGGGGGCGAACTGCGCCCTCGTCGTCGGCGCGGCGTTCGCGGCCCTCGCGCTCGCGGGTGCGCCCCGATGGCTGCGCGTCGCCGGTGCCTTGACGGTGCTGGTCGGCTTCGTGGGGCTCGTCACTCCTGAGCCGAGCGTCGTCCGGGCGGCGGCGATGGCGGCGATCGCTCTGCTGGCTGTCGTTTTGGGACGCCCGGCCGCGGGCGTGGCCGTGCTCTCGGCGGCGATCACCGTCCTGCTCATCGCCGATCCGTGGCTGTCGACGTCGCTCGGATTCGCCCTGTCCGCCGCCGCGACGGCCGCCCTCCTGATCCTGGCCCGCCCCCTCGCCCGGGGGATGGAGAGATGGATGCCGCGCGCCCTCGCGCTCCCCCTGGCGGTGCCGACGGCCGCCCAGCTCGTCTGCGGCCCGCTCATCGTCCTCATAGACCCGCACGTGCCGCTGCTCGGCATCGCCGCCAACCTCGTGGCCGACCCCGCCGCCGCGCCCGCGACCGTCGCGGGTGTTCTCGCTTGTGTCTCTCCGGTGCCGTGGCTGCGGGACGGCCTCACGGCACTCGCCTGGGTCCCGGCATCCTGGATCGCCGCGGTCGCCCACACGACGAGCACGATCGGCGCGCAGAACCTGCCGTGGCCCGACGGAGCCGTCGGCGCGGCATTGCTGGCCGTGGTCAGCACCGCGATCGTGGTGGCGATCGTTCGTCCGCGGCGCATCCCGTGCGTGACCGCGCTGGCGAGCATCGTCGTCACCGTCGTCGTGGGCCTCGTAGCCGGGCAGGTGGCGATCCGGACGGTCGCGGGTCCGCTCACCGTCCCGACCACGTGGGACGTCGCCATGTGCGACGTCGGACAGGGGGATGCCACGCTCTGGCGCTCGGGCGATGCTGTCGCGCTCGTCGACGCCGGGCCCGAGCCCGATTTGCTTGCGCAATGCCTGCAGACGTTCGGCGTCGCCCGCCTCGACCTCGTCGTGCTGACGCACTTCGACCTCGACCACGTCGGCGGCTCGCGCGCGGTCCTCGGACGCGCGGCGCTCGTCGTGCACGGCCCGGTGGATGCGCCCGACGACCAGCGCCTCCTCGACGACTTCGCGGCGGCGGGTGCCCGGTTGCAGCAGGCCTCGACCGGGATGACGGGGACCGTGGGCGACACCCGCTGGCAGGCGCTCGGTCCCGCACCGCGCGACGCACCCGGAAACGACGCGAGCGTCGCTCTCGATGTGGTTGGGCCCGACTTCCCCCGCACGGTACTGCTCGGCGACCTCGGCGCCGACGCGCAGGCCGCCCTCATGCGACGCGTCGACGTGCCGCGCGTCGACGTCGTGAAGGTGTCGCATCACGGCAGCGCCGACCAGGATCCGGACCTGTATCGCCGCCTGCACCCGGCCGTGGGGCTCATCGGCGTCGGGGCTCAGAACCGCTACGGCCACCCGACCGCCTCGCTGCTGTCGACGCTGTCCGCCCTCGGCGTCGTCGTGGGCCGCACCGACACCGACGGCGATCTCGCGGTCAGCATGGACGACGAGGCGCGGCTGACCCTCTGGCGGGCGAAGCCGCCCGGGTGATGGGGCGGCTTGCCTGGCACACCGAAGGTGCCCCGGGAAGTGCCATGCACCTCCCGCATCCGCTCGTTCAGCCATTGCCGGCGCAGTTCCGACTGGGTCAGTGGTATGCGTTTGACACGGTGCGGAAAGGCGCCGGCGGGCGACCTGGGCCGATCACATAACCGGAACCGACCCGACATATCTACATGAACTGAGTCTGTACCTATGCGGCAGAGGATGGCCGACCGCGAAGTGGCAATCCCGTGGCTACACGGTCGAACGGGTGTTTCAAGTGGGCTCGGCGGTCTAGATTCGGCGCATGCTGCACCAGTACGCTCACCACAGGGACGAGCACGTCGATGCCGTCCGCACACGAACGGATGCGTATCTCGAAGAGCATCCTGCCCTTGCCGAGCGGATGTCGAGCACCTGGTGGGTGCATCACTTCCTGCTCGATCTCGCCCCAATCACGCCGGAGAACTTCGGTTCGGGTCATTTGCTGGCGCTGATTGAGTCAGAGTACGAGCTGGCCTCGTCGGGCAGCGCAGCGAGGTTCGGCTTGTATAAGCAAGCGATGGTCGCGTTGCGCAGCGTGTTGGAGCTCGGTCTGCTCTACATCTACTGGGACACAGACGACGATGCGCACCGGGCGATTCAGAACTGGCTCCGTGGAAGCGAACAGACGCCCCACGAGCGGGAGGTCCGGAAAGGACTCGCGCGAATCCCAGGCGTCGCCCGCTACCTCGAGCATGACCCAAGATTCCTCGACGACCTTCAACACCTGAGCTTCGAGCTGGGGGCGTTCGTGCACACACGGGGGAGAGCAGGCTCTATCCGCGGGTTGAACCCAACGACGAACTTCCCGTCGTTTTCAGCGACCGCGTTCGAGCGCTGGGTCGAGATGGCGGAACGGGTCGTGCGCGGGGTGACCGCTCTTCATCTGATGAAGTATCCGATCGGCCTGCAGGTCACGCCGCTGAGCGAGAAATTCGGGCTGAACCCACCTGCAGGCGGGTTCGTCGAGCCAGCGGTACGGGACCGATTCCGTGACTATCTGGATCCGGATATGCGGGACCGTCTGCAGTTGCAGAGCGACGACGATCCCGCCGCCGTCGCAATGAGGGAACAGATCGACGCCATGCCTGATCTGACGGAGGACGATTGGCGTGATCATCTGCGGGCTCAGGACCAGTTCCTGATTGAGGGGATGGGGTACGAGGCGTGGCGGGCGAGCCGCTCGATCATCCGTGACCACCTCGACGACGCCGAACTGGCCGCGCGAGAGGCCTACGAGGAGGAACTGCGGCAGTGGGCAGTCCAGGAGGGATGTGTGGACGGGCCTCCTCAGAGGCCGATATGAACCTCAGCCGTCGTCGACTCCGGCCTCATGAGCCCAACTCGCGAGATCGAGCGCAAGGGTTCGCCCGTCGCTCCGGCCGGATCGTTCAAGTGCCGGCTGGAACCGCGCCATCGCTGCATCATCATCGAGCCCGTCAATCCACCGCGCGAACCTCTCACGGGACGGCTCACCGTACGCGTCTACAAGCAGCTCGAGCATGCCCTGACGCAGCTGTTGGGCAGCGACGCGGTTCTGCATGCGCTTCGCCGCCGGCACGAGCCCGGCCGTCTTCCACGCCGCATCGAGGGATTCGTGGGTGCGGGTGATGTCGAGATGGGGCGGAATGTGAGGGAGGTCCCAACGTCCCATCGTCAGTATGGGGAGCGCGATCTTTCGCACCCAATCAACGATCTCGCCGACCTCCTTCATCAGTGTGATCCACTCGCCCGTGTGCGGGCGCTGCACGACGACGTCCGGCCAGATGGAGTAAAGCTCTCGGGCGCCCCTGGGTACTGACGCAAGCACATCGCCCACGCTCACAACGTCTCTGTGCTCGACCGGTTTCCGAAACAGGTCGGAGTCCTTGTCCACCCGGCCAACTCGGGTGAGAGCCACGGCGGGCTCCCGATGTTTGGCGTGGTTCGTGTGCGCGACCAGCCGCTGCAGCGGGTGTGCCTGGGGGTCCGTGCGATGAAACGGCTGCAGCCTATGCACGCGATCGCGCAGTTCCTCACCAACCTGTAGGAGCCCGAGGGAGCCGCGGTGTTTTGCGCGCGCCCACGCATCGAACGTTTCCGGCGTTTCGACTGCCGGCACCTCCAGCGCCCGTGCTTCCTGCGTCGTCAGCGGACGCCCCAACCGATGGACGACTTCGGCGTACAGTGCGTGTTCGAGGCAGTTCCGGGCAGCGTTGAGCGCATCGGCGAAGAAACGGTTCGACGCTGGCGGGGGCGGGGTGACACCGACAAGGACCGCCAGTTCTTCCGTCTTCGTGAAACGGCGCTCAATCTGGAGCGGCTCGGTCTGGAGGTACTTCTCGAGGGCGAGACCGAGTGCGTCGACGATCCCGTCGATGTGTGCGACGCCATAGAGAACCTGGCTCTGGTGAGCAGGGAGCCAGCTCAGTGCACTGCGCGACGTCATGTATCGGATCGTATTCGCGCCAGACAGCGCCCGGGCGAAACGTACGCCGGGGCACGTTCTCGATTGAGCCGCGCTCGCCCAGCATGATCCCGAGTCAGGCATGATCGGCTTCATGCCCGACTCGCAGGACGGAATGCACGAGGAAGCAGCCCGTCCTCCTGCGCAACATTGCGACTCCACTCGGACGACTTGGACGCAACGTTGACATCGAGTTCCAACGACGCTGTCAACGTCGGCAGCTACTCATCGACGAAGCGATCGACTGTCACTTGGACGGTCGAGTCAGGGGGCCTCGATCTAACTCTTTCACCCGGTATCCGGGTGACCACGCTTCCAAAAGTCGATTAAGACGGGAGTGCGAACAACTCCGACTCTTCTATACCGAGCGCTTCGCACATCGCGGACAGATGCTTCGGATCGTTGGCACGAATGAGCAAGAAGAGCGACCGCAGCACGACCGTCGCCTCGCTTGGGTCGATCATCGCTGACACGTTTCCCTCTTCGTTGTGCGAGTAGGCGTGCAGGTAGCGTTCGACGTGCGTTCGGATCGCCGGGTCGTTGACCTCTTCGATCGCGGCTTTCATACCCTGATGGAACCTGCCGATGTGCTGCGGGAATCGGAAACTCAAGAACGCCTCCAGCATTTTCCGGGCTGCGTTTGGGGCGAGGGCGAGGAGGTCCATCCGCTCCGCCAAGCTGAGATCGGGCTTCGCTTCGATGACCGACGTCGCCACGCGTGCGAAGAGGAAGTGGTAGAGCGATCGAAGTTTGCTGGACTGTCGGGTATCGGAAGTCCAGGGGTCAAGCTCGGGAGTGCGGCGAGGAGCGCTGGCGCCCACGCGGCGGTGTTTCATACGAATCTCGTGGATGGAGTATCCGCCGAGGACGTGTCGACCTGCGCCTTCAAGCTGAACGACCCACTGCCGGAACAGCTCGAAATTGTGGGTCAGTAGAAAGACCTGGCTGGCGTAGCTGTTCTCCACCAGGGACGACCAGAGAAAGGACGACAGCCCGAAGAGGATTCCCTCGTCCATGCTAGACACCGGGTCGTCGATGACCACGATGGGTGCCTCGCCCGCCAGAACGCCTTCGCGGATGCTCGCGAGGAAGTGCAGGAGCGCGATGGCGGTGCGCTCTCCCTCGCTCAGATGAGTAGCGGGCATGCCGGACCGTTCTATCCGGTATTGCTTACCGTCGTCGCTCGGGGCGAAGGCAAGCTCCGATCGTCCGAGTAGACGCGCGACACTTCCGGTCAACTCGGTTGCTTGGGGGACCGGGTCGGCATCAAGGCTGCTAAGCGTGATGATTCGCTGGCTGAGCTCGCGAAGCTCATCCTCCAGGGACGTTGCTTTCTCATCGAGTTCGTGAGCTGACTCCGCGAGGAGGTCATACTCCTCGGCGAAGGCCTTCACTCTCGCCAACTCGACCCTGCGAGCGGCCGCGGAGGCTTCTTTTTCGTGCGCGAGACGGCGTGTCTCGTGCGTGGCGATCACCTCGGCGACAGCACGAAGTGTCGGCGTCGCTGCTGTCGTGAGCTCATGTTCAGGAATAGCGAAAGGGTTCGATCGCTTCTCGCTGAGAAGACGCTCAAGCTCGGAGAGAACACGCTGGTAGCGGTCGACCTGGTCTTGAACCTCGCTGCGCGCCGTTCGCAGCGCCCCTGCCAGGTCGGGGTAGAGGTCTCCATCACCAGGCACGCTGTCGGCGAGTCTGGATGCGCTCTGCGAAGAGTTCCTCAGGATCACGACTTGGTCGTCGATACGGGCTTGCAGGTCGGTTACCGACCTGTCGAAGTGAGCTGCGAGGGCAGCTCGACGCTCAGAAGAGATCTCGCTGCCGCAGAACAGGCACGCAGTCTCGTGCTCGTGGAGCTGCAGGCCGCGCTGAACCCATTCGGCTCCGGCGGTATTTTCGGCGAGCTGCTCGAGGGGTTTCGACGTGACATCGGCTCTCAGAAGCGCCTCGGAGTCTCGGATGATCTCGTCGAAGCCCCGCAGTTCCCCTCGGAACAACCCTGTGTACGGGCGGGGTGCGCTTGATGTGGCTAGACCTCTGTCGGCAGCGATGTCGACCGATGCTGAATCGAACAGCGTCCGGTCGCCGACTAGCAGTTTGCGTACGTTTCTGCGGGTGTAGGTGTTCGTGCCGCGGTAGGTCGCGACGGGGGAGTATCGCAGGTCCTCGTAGACGTGTCCCGCGACTCTCGTCATGCGTCGTTCGACCTCTGCGTCGGCGGCCTTCGCGGCAGAACGTGCGGCCGCGGCCGCGAGCTCGATCTCGGCTTTGCGGTTCTGCGCTTCAGCCAGCTCGAGCTCAGCGTCGACGTTCGCCTTGCCCAGGGTGAGAAGGCTGTCGGAGCGAGGGCCCTGATTGTCATCGAAACGCAGGTTCTCACGCACATACTCCGCGTTGAAAACCTGCACGCGGCTCCAGAACCCCTCGGTGGCGTGGGTCACAATGCTCTCGACGCCGTCGATGGACGCTGCGAGTTCGATCCTCGCTTGCGCGGCAGCGGGATCTGACGCTGCGCAGGACCTCAGAAGACTAGCCAGAGTGCTCTTCCCGCTGCCGTTGGTGCCATAGAGCAGATTGACTCTGGCGAAGTCAATTGCCCGCCGGTCGTCGGTCCATCGCTGGAAGACGCGATAGTCGTGAACTTTACGAATGCGGGTGATCGTTGCCGTGGTCACAGTTCTCCAGTGCAGCAGGGTTGAGCGTTGCGACGAGGCTAGCGTCCACCGCTGGCGACGTCGCGGCTGAGAGCCTCGCGGCACGGGAAGGGATCGCCGCCGCGGGCGACTCAGGATCGTCAAGGCGTCGCCGCCGCCTCTCATCGCGGAAGCGTTCGCGAAGCTGCCGAGGCTCGGCTGCGAGGACGCGCGAACACCCCGCTGGCAAAGAGCCCGGTGGTCCTACTTCACTCAGGATGACCCTCACGCGGACCACCACAATTCACCCTGTGGATATGTTCGAGCAGGCCACCTGCTCCGATAGACAGATCTGCATGACCGATTTCACCGCCGCCGCCCCCGTTGAGTTCCCGAGCATCGTCCTTGCACACGGCGAGCCCACCGCGGTAACCCTGGCGCTCGAGGTCGTGCAAGAACGCTCCGAATATTCGGCTACCGTGTCGCCCGCCGAAGTAGGGGATGGGCCTTCGTTCACACTGGACGTCGCATCTATGCGCCGCCTGGTCGCCGCGCGGCAGAGTATCGATCGCTGACCACGGCAGGATCTGCGCCTTCCGTGGGCCGCAGGACGGCCAGCTGCGCGTCACCGAACAGGCGACGAGCCCACGACCGCTCAGTTGGCGTTCAAGCCGTGTGGGCGCCGCGAATGTAGAGCCTGCTTCCAAAAGCTCTCGCGAGCGAGGATCGCCTCGGCTTTCGTCTTCGGATCGAAGATCTCAAGTATCGAGTACTGGAAGTTCCCGACGATATGCGCGTCGCCCAGCTCACGGCGGATGCCCTCCAGCTCACGGTTCCCGCCCGTCAAGTTGCTGAGCTGTGCATAGCCCGCCCACCGCTGCCGGAGACCGTTCGCTTCACCTGAGGCCGAGCCGACGCAGAGTCGGCCGTCGCTGAGGTCGGTGATCACGTATACGCCCTTCACGCTCGAGAGGCGCGTCCTTCCAGGACGGCTCGTCGTTCGCGACGATCCTCTGCAGCTCGTGATGCCGAAGCCGGACGTTCTGGTAGCCCGGGAACGTGCCGAGCTTGGTGTCTGGCGCGAGCTCGTAGACCTCGCGGGCAAGCGGGTCTGCTGTACGGATAGGTGACAGGGGTTAGTCAGGCCGCGAGGGCCAGGGTCTTGGTCATCATTGTCTCGAACTCGACCGGGGTCAAACGGCCGAGACGGTCTTGCCGACGGCGTCGGTGGTAGGTTCGCTCGATCCAGGTGACGATCGCGATGCGCAGCTGTTCGCGGGTGGTCCAGGAGCGTCGGTTGAGGACGTTCTTCTGCAGGAGCGAGAAGAACGACTCCATGGCGGCGTTGTCGCCCGCAGCTCCCACTCTGCCCATCGATCCGACCATGCGGTGACGGGCCAGGGCGCGGATTGCCTTCCGGGAGCGAAATTGACTGCCCCTGTCGGAATGTACGACGCAACCGGCGACGTTCCCGCGCAGAGCGGCGGCGTTGTCGATCGCGTTGACGACGAGACGGGACTTCATCCGGGAGTCGATCGAGTAGCCGACGATCTTGCCCGAGAAGACGTCCTTGATCGCGCAGAGGTAGAGCTTGCCCTCGCCGGTGTGATGCTCGGTGATGTCGGTCAGCCAGAGCCGGTTCGGCGCGTCCGCAATGAACTCGCGTTGGACGAGGTCGTCGTGAACAGGAGGGCCGGCCTTGCGGCCTTTCCCGCGGGCGCGTTTCTTGCCAAACGCCGACCACCAGCCGTTCTCCGACGTAATACGCCATGCGGTCCGGTCGGACATCGCCTCCCCGGCGTCGCGGGCCTCATCGGCGAGGAGGCGGTGTCCGAACTCGGGGTCGTCGCGGTGCGCGTCGAACAGCGCGTTCGCGCGAAATGCCTCCACCAGCTCCGCGTTGGTGATGGGGTTGGCGAGCCAGCGGTAGTAGGGCTGGCGGGCGAGCTTGAGGACCCGGCACGTCACCGTGACGGGGATCCCGTCACCGGCGAGCTCTTTCACGAGCGGGTAGAGCCTTTTCCCGGCAGATGCGCCTGCGACAGATACGCCGTCGCCCGTCGCAGCACCTCGACCTCCTGCTCCAGCAGCCGGTTGCGCGCCCGCAGTTCGCGGACCTCGGCGTCTCGGTTAGTTGGCGACGGAGCACCGGTATCGGCAGCGGTCTTCTCGGCGCGGGAGCGGGCGAGCCACTTCGTGAGGGTCATCGGGTGGACCCCGAAGTCGGCGGCGATTCGCTCGATCGTCACACCGGGCTCACGGTTCTCGGCGACACGCACCACGTCGTCGCGGAACTCCTTCGGATAAGGCTTGGGCACGATGGCATCCTTCCAGGCCCGTCCTGCGGGGCAAGCCAGATCAGATGTCACCTATCCGTGCAGCAGACCCAGCTGCTCCTGCACTGTCTCGTACCGGCGCAGGTAAACCTGCCGCCCGAGAGGTTTGTCGAGCTTGATGATCAAACGCTTGATGTATTGAGCGTGAAGCTCCTGCAGTTCCAGGTCGTAGCCGTAGCCGTCGATGACCGCGGGGACGACAGGCGCGACGCGAAAGAATCCGCCGAAGATGAAGTAGTTCGGCCCGTACGGGTAATACTGCGCCCAAGCCATCAGGTAACGGGCATCCCTCATGTTGTTGTTCGCGCTGACGGCGCGCCATCGGCTGAGGTTCAGCCATTCGGGGTGGTCGTCGACGAGGAAGTCCCATGCCTCGCCGCCGCCGTTGCCGGCACGCATGTTGAACTTCAGCTTCGTGGAGGCCGGCTCGGGCACGGGCAAGAAGTCCGCGAGGCGGATCATCGGTGGCCCGAGCTGGTTAACATGAATGAAGGCTACCGAGTGTGAATTCGCGACAGTTGCGCCCGATCAGACCTGTACGTGATCGGGAAGACTCACCGCAAGTCCCGCCCGGAACTCAGCATTTATAGGAACCGAAGAGTTTCTCTTTCTGGCCCATAGACGGTTCGGCGAGTTGCCTGCGAGTCATTGAAGATGGGGTACCACGATGAGCGAGGTTCTGAGCATGGTTGGGCACGGACGGAGGTTCCGAAAACCTTCAAGTAGAAATTATCGCTGGCGCTTGGTCGAGGTGAATACAACCGGCTGCCGACGATCCCCCCACCGATGCCGAGTTCGGTGGGATTGACGCCGGATACACCATGGCCCTCCCAGAGGCCCGTGGTGGCGCCCAACGGGTCGGCAAAGACGGCGATGCGGCCGGAGCAGCCGATGGGCACTGGTGGGGTGAGCGTCCTGCCGCCGGCCGCTCGAATGCGGTCGAGGGCGTCCTCCAGGTTGGGAGTGTGCAAGTAGGTGGCCCATTCGGTGGCCGCAGTGAGGCCGAACATCTTCGGGCCGATGGCCGCGACTTCCTGGTATCCGGCGTAGGCGATGCAGTAGGAATTCTGATCGGGTGCGGGTGCGAAGCTCCAACCGAAGTGCTGCGCATAGTAGCGACATGCCGCGACAACGTCGTCGACGCGAAGTTCCCACCAGCAGGGTTGGCCTTCCCGGATTCTCATCGGTGCACGGTCCGTTCGACGCGGCGATACCCCACTCCCGCAGCGATCGCGAACACCGCCGCGTATCCCACACCGACCAGGATGGCTTGCCCGGCCGGCGCATTGGTGAGAGCGGCGTAGATGAGGTCCATCCATGCGCCGGTGGGTGACCAGGGATGAATAGCACCGAGCAGACCGTCGGTGACGGGTCCGAACAGTCCGCCGATGAAGGACAAGGGAAAGTAGATCAGGTTCGTGATACTGGCGGCACCGCGGGCGGGAAGCCAGTAGCCCAGGGCGAGCCCGAACAGCCCGTGAACGATCGCACCGAGGAGGAGCGCTCCGAGGACGGCTGCCACAGTCGGGACGGACAGCGGGTGGAGCTTGCCTGCGACGAACGCTGCGGCGGAGATCGGGATGCAGAAGGCGGTGGAGAAGAGTGCGCCAGAGGTAAGGAGCGCAGCAATGCGCTGCCATGCCCGTCCGGGCAGGGTGAGGGTGTACGTATTCCATGGGTCGTCTCTGGTGGCGGCGATGCCGACACCGAACTGGAACATCATCGTCCCGAGGATCGCGAAGGCGCAGTACCCCAGGTAAATCAGGTCGGTGCTACCAGGTTGTTGGAGGCCAAGAAAGAGGTAGAGAACCGTCGGAAAGACCGCGAGCGGTAGCAGGAAGGAGGGTAGTCGCAGCAGTTCTTGGACGCTCGCCCGAACCGAGGCGATGACGATGCTCACCGCTGACCGTCCGTCTTCACATCGTTGCGGCCATTGTCGCCTCCGGCCAGGAGCGACTCGATCGCCTCCGCCAGGGTGGGCTTCCGGATGAGCAGCCCCGGATTGGGAAGGGTGTTCAGGATCAGTCGCGCTACCGCATCCGGCCGCTCGGTGATGGCCTCCACTCGACCGCAGGAAAGGCTCACGCGGGCACCCGGGTCGCACCGATAGATCATGGGCAGCACCTGGTCGACCGTGCTCGTGAACGTGAGTGTGATTCCATCGAGTTGGTCCTTGATCCCGGCGACGTCGTCGGACGCCACGAGCCGCCCATGAGCAATGAGCTGGATGGTGTTGGCAATCTGTTCTACTTCCCCCAGATCGTGAGAGGCGACCAGCACGGTGCGGCCCTCCTGTCCGAGAGCTCTGATCAGTTGGTGCAGCTGCTGCTGACCGGGGACGTCCAAACCGGCAACAGGTTCATCCAGAACCACCACCGGCGCGTTCCCCACGAGCGCGCACGCCAATCCGAGACGACGCGTCTGCCCGCCAGACAGCCCCCCACACAAGGACCTAGCCTGTTCTGCTAACCCGGCCCAATTGAGTACCTCGCGCACCGGCACTGGGGCGGGATAGTGCGCGGCAACCAAGCGCAGGACCTCCTCGACCGTCAAGGTGGCAGGGAAAGTCAATGCTTGCGGGGCGAAGCCGATCAGCTTGGAGGCTTCACCACCGCGTCGGACTCGGTGATCGGCAACCCACACCTCGCCGCGGTCGGGCCGACGAGCGCCGGTCAACAGCGCGAACGCAGTCGACTTTCCCGCTCCATTGGCCCCAAGGATGCAATGAACACCCGCGCCGAGGGACAAGCTAAAATCGTCCAACGCCGCCACTTCACCGAAATGTTTACTCACCCGTCTCCACTGAACGGTGGTTGCAGTACTCATGAGATTTCGATCGGGTGTCCGAAGGCAGCACTGTGCACGGCGGAGGCAGCGACGCCATCCAATCCGAATGTTGTATCCACATCCCGGTCGAAGAAGCCACCGACGGTGCACGCGCCGATACCTTCCGCTTCGGCGATGAGAAGCATGCTCTGCACGAGGTGCCCGGCCTCAATCAGGGCGAACCGGTATGCGCGCTGTCCGTACTTCACGCGAACACGATCAAAATTAGCGACAGTGAACACATGGAACGCTGCTGTCCCGGCGAGATCCTGGTAGGCCAGCACCGAAATGAGCCATTCCCGCGGGTCGCGGGTGATGTTCAACGGCAGAAGACGGTGATGATAGGGATCATATCCGTAGAAGCCTGCGTGAACATCATCGACGTTTGCAACGGTGACGTAGCAGTCCAACGGATACAGCGCCCCTGGTGACGGCGTTCCTCTCCCGTATGCGGTTGTGATCCCAGCTGCCTCGTCAAGCACCCGATAGAGTACCTGGCTGGCCACCGGCCGCCCGTCATCGAAAATGGGCAGGGATCGGCGGGATCGGAGAGCGTCGATCACACCCACAACGCTTTCCTGAGTGTCCTCGGGTGCGCGTATTGCCGAGGGGCCGGAGGCGAATACCGTTGGCGTACCGAAGCGCGCCAACGCTGCCGGATCGGTCGCGAACTCGTACGCGTACGCCTCGGAATAGGCCCCGCTCACCAGCGGCGACATCTTGGAAGCTACGAGGAAATTTTCCGCCGGGTCGTCCAGACCGGGCACCGGCAGCGGTCGGAACTGATCATTCACGAGGGCCCCTTTCACGGAAACGGATGAGGAACAGCGTTGGCAATCACCGGCAGCTGCGCCCGGTGGATTGCGGTGACGTCGAGGGTCGCGGCATTCGGGCTGAGCGCGCGGATCACATGCCAGCCTGCAGTTCGGACATCTGAAGAAGCGACGTCCGCCAAGTACACGGTCCACCCGGCACTTGCGCATCGGGACAAGGCACCCTCGAGGGTGAGTTCCGGTCCGGCCAAGAACTCAGTGACGCTGATGCGGGAACCGCTGTCGATGAATGCGTTCAGCGGCTTGTTGACCGGGTTGGCGTGAAGAGCGATGTGAGACTCCAACGACACCATCTCGTCAGTGAACCGTGCAGGTTCGATCGTCGTGGCCCAATTATGCGTGTGGACGCATTCGATGAAAGCTGCCCGCAGAGCCTGCTGGAGGGTTGGCTTGGCGGCGCACCCGACAGCGAGCCCGACGGTCTCAGAGCGAGCGCAAGCCAGCACACCGGACAGCCCACCGACCGCCGGCATCTTCACAAATCGAACCCGCACTCCCCGGAGTTGCACTCGCTTGGCCATCGCAGTGGCCTCGGGGTCAAGAGCACCGCTCTTCAGAACGTCCTCCAACGTCACGACGGGGTGCGTGAAGCCTCCGTACCATGCTCGGAGGAAGCTGTCTCGTTCGATAAGTTCGAACACCGCGGCCCGAGCTGCGGCTCCCGCCGTGCGGTGCGCGGCCAGCCCGTTGGAGGAAATGGTGCACCACTGACTTTCCCCGGTGGCACGCAGGTACACCAAGTCAGCTGGAACTCCCACCTGGTCCCCGCTGATCGGATCAACAGCCCAGACGTGTGCAACCTCGCCCGTTGCCGGCGGTGGGCTGAAGGGAAATCCCGGTGTTTGGTACTGGTCGTGGGTGAAGGGGAGCCACTGGGCCAGGCCCGTCCGGCGCTCGACGGGGATCTCGGGGAACGTGTCTGGAGTGATCGCCGCTGCGTATCGCTCGATCACTTCCCCCGTGCCCGATCCAATCAGTTGCTCCGCCGTGAAGCCAAACCCGGTAGCCGGTCGCGCCGGCGCATCAGTCAGGGTGAATGCGGGCAGGCGTGGCATGTCCATCATCACGGCTGCCGCTTGTATGTTCCCCGGTCGCACTCGGGTTGGGATGACGCGGCTGATGACCCCGAAATCGGGGCCTATGAGTCCGTCGCGGAGCTGTCGGGGCGCAACCAGGGATAACTGGTCGAGTAGGTCTCGATCGCGGAACAGGTTGGGCACCGGGGCACGCTCCAAACTCGTGAGGTGTACATGGTGAGATCGGTCAAGTTCAGCGATGTTGCATGCCCCACCGCGTCGTCATCGCGGCTCACAAACGCTCGTTTGATCAACCGAACGCCCACACGGGCGGCGAGCGCCAGGTCCTCCGTCTTCCAGCGCCGCACAAACGCCGGGCTTTCCGTCAGCGCCCAGTAGTCGTCGGCGTTTACTGCCGTGCCGCTATTTCGCAATCGCAGACACGTGTAGCACGCGGTGACCGGGGGGAGCGCTAGTGGGCCGATCAAGGCCGCCCGCCCGTTCGGGGCGCTCAAGGGCAGGTGCGGCCGCTGCGCTGTCCAAGCGGCGACTGCCATCTTCGACAGCTCCGCGGGGGCGGAGGACACAAGGAAAATGACATCGGCTAGCTCTGACGCCGTGGTCGTGACGTCTTCTGCCTCCGTCAACGCCGAACGCACCACGGATGCCAGAGCCTCATCGTCGCTCTCGACACCGATGTGCAGCGCACGATTCTCGGTCAGCGCATAGTCGAACGTCGCTGCTAGACCCGGAGTGTGGGTACGCCGTCGCGCCGGGTACGTCGTGAGTACGCCCGCGGAGATTAACCGTTCGGCCAGATCGATCGCGTCGACCTCCGGGACGGCCTGCGTCAGATGTTCGGGGGAAACCCCGCCGGACATGGCGCTGAAGAAACGCTCCACCAGTTTCCCCTCGGTGGGGAACCGCAAGGTGGTGCGGTCTCGCACGACGACAAAGCCGTCCCGGAAATCGCACCACCCCACGCCCGGAGCAAGCCGGTACTGCATGCTCAGTTCTTTCTTCTCCCACCCGCGCAGCAGGACGTCGTGGTCGAGGTACACAGCGAGAAGTCCATGGTGTACGTGTCCGCACCCGGACCCGTCATCTCGAACTCAATTTTGACTGCATCAGACATGGGCGCGCACGCGGGCGCAGGCTCCATCGTTGCGATACTCATTGCTACTCCTTTCGGTCGACTTGCGTCGGGGGCTCCACCGCGTCAAACCATCAGCAGTGATGCGTCTCCCACCTCGATTCGTAGCGTCGTCTCGCGGGCGAAAGCTGCGGACGCGCGAACCTTGCAGACAGGGTGAGAGTCGAGAAAAGGGGCCTTTACCGCCCGCACAAGTCGATGAGGCGGCTCGCGTGTTCGAGAGTTGGGTACGCGATCTGAGGCCGGCTCTCGATACCTGGCTCATCCTCCTAGTCGTCATCCCTCTGTCACCGCTCACCCATGGTGCGTCGGAGCGATAAGCGGTGTGAACCACCTGATCGGTGAGGCAGCTATGCATGACGCGCCTGCGCTCCACGTGGAGCGAAGCCCATCCTGCAGACGGCATGCGGCGCACGACAAGGAGCGAGCTGCTCCTGCACGGTCGTACCTGCGAAGATCGCCCTGTCGCCCTAGTGACTTGTCGAGCTCGATGACCAGACGCTCGATGTACTGGGCTCCACGTGGTAGCCGGAGCCGTCCGTCACGGAACGCATCACTGGCGTGATCCGGAGAAGATCGCCGAAGAAGATCCCACGTTTCATCGCCGCCGTTGCCGGCACGCATGTGGGAATCTAGTTATGTGGAGTGAGCTCGGGTAGCGAAGGGTGCGGTAGCAGCGCAGCTGGTCGTCGCGACCGATACGGGTGCTCAGAGCGATCGAAGATCATCGTGTTCTCCCACGTCGGCTGAATGTGTGGCGGCAGAGCACCGTCATCGGCGTACCCGGGGTCGATCTCATAGTCGTTAGCGAGCAGCAGCCATTGCACGGCCGCTGTCGCACTCTGTGGCGCGTCCGGTCCGAGCCTGATGGCCCGTATGGGCAACTTCGGCGCCGCGCCGGCGTTGTCGACCACAGCACCCCACTTGCCGGTCGGGCTGGTCACGAGCCGGCCGTGAGGTCGTGGCCCCATGCTGCTCGGAGTCGTGTCCCGGGCGCTGCTGCGCGCCGCTCGCGCTCTCTCGTAACCGTGCACGGAGGATTCGGTCTGTCCCTGCAGCCCGTGTCGGGCATCTCCGACCGCGCCGACGACCTCGACATGCTCTTCGCTCATGTTCGGGGTGGCGGCGAGCTCGGCAGCGGATGGGCCTCCGCGGGCCGCGGGCAGCGCAAGCGTCAGGCGCTCGACGATATCGGCGCCGTTGTCCGCCACGAATCCGCGTGTCGTCGCACCGTCAGCCTGATGGGCACCTCGCACGGTGGATGGCTGGCATTGCTGTGTGCTCTTCGCCACCCGTCGCTCATCGACCGGGTGTGCGTCACTTCGCCGATCACGCACCTGCCTGCCTACTTGCGTTCGGATATGGGGCGGAAGCACCGCGCTGAGTTCCCACCCGAGGACGTTCTCGACCAGTTCGATCCGATGACGCGTATCGCACGGGCGACCGGCGTCGTCCCCGACCTCATGATCGTGCACGGGGCAGCGGACACGACGGTCCCGAACCAGGATCCTGAGGCCTTCGCTGCGGCATGGCGGCGCGCAGGGGGTCGGTGTCGCATCGTTCGACATTCCGGAGGCCATTACGGTCCCACGGACGGCGAGGCTCCGCGCATCGTGCGCGAGCAGAGGAGCTTCGTCGGGGTCGATGCCTGACAAATGTCACATCTGCCGGTGATGCCGGGTCCTGGCCGAAACCGGACTCGGACATCACTGTAGAAGCATGGTCGACAGTCACTCTTCGGCGTCTCTTCCTTCCCTCAGCATGGACCGTGTCGATTCCGCGATCGTCGTCGAGCAGGCGCGTTGCGCATACGACGATTTCGTCGCGGTGGATGACGTGTCCTTCACGGTGCGTCAGGGCGATGTGCATGCCCTCCTCGGGACCAACGGCGCGGGAAAGACGACTCTGCTGGAGAACATCCAGGGCTTTCGTCAGCCCGCTGATGGAACGATCCGAGTGTTCGGACGAGACCCGTGGCGAAACCGGACGACGCTGGCGGCGAGGACAGGCACGATGCTGCAGGAATCGTGCTTGGTCGACGAGATGACGGTGGCGCGTCAACTGTCGCTCTGGCGCTCGATCAGTGTGCGTGAGGACTCGACAGACCGTGTGCTGGAGATCGTCGGGCTGACCCACCGCAGGAAGGTGCCGGTTGCGGTTCTCTCCGGCGGAGAACGACGCAGGCTCGACTTCGCGATGGCCATTTGGGGGAGCCCCGAGTTGCTCATTCTCGACGAACCGACCACCGGACTGGATCCGCAGTCGCGCCGCGCGATGTGGGAGATCATCGGCGACCTGCACGCAAAAGGATCGACCGTTCTCCTCACCACCCACTACCTCGACGAAGCGCAGAGCCTCGCGGATCACGTGACGATCCTGGATCGGGGCAAGGTCGCCGTCGCCGGGTCCCTCGCCGACGTGCTCGACAGCATCCCCGCGCGGATCTCGTTCACCTGTCATGCCGCCGTCGGCGAGCTGGCCGGGCTGCGGACACGCCTCCATGGAGCACTGGATGCCGCGGGCGACGCATCGATGAGCAGTGTGGAGATCCGCACCGGTGCGTTGCAGGAAGACGTCAGCACGGTCATGGACTGGGCGCGCGCGCAGAGCCTGAGCCTCGGCAGCTTCCGTTGCTCCCCGGCATCCCTCGAGGACGTGTTCTTCACGATGCCCACAGCCGCAGCCTCCCGCGGAGCGACGCGCCCGGAAATGACGACAGGAGGAGCACGATGACGGTGACACCGCCGCTCACCTCGACGGCCGACAACCCGGGGCGGCGCACCCCGCGAGGAGAAAGAAAGAGCGCCCCACGCCTGATCTTCGCGCTCGCCGCGGCCGAGATCGGCGTTTTCTTGCGGCAACCGGTGATAATCGCCCTGACCCTTCTGCTGCCTGCCGGCCTGCTTGCCATCACAGCGCTGGGACCGACCTCGGGGGGTGCCGAGCTCTGGGCCGAGACGGCGGGCCGCAACATGGTCGCCACACAGTGCATCACGGTCTATTTCGTCGCGTTGAACACCCTGACGGCGCGCCGCCACACACTCGCGCTCAAGCGCCTGCGCAGCACTTCGCTTCCCAGCGCCGGCATCGTGGCGGGGCTTCTGGTCCCGCCGCTGCTGGTGGGCGGGTTCCAGATCGTGGTGATCTTCGCCGGCATGATGCTTCTCGGCGCTCCCGCCCCCCAACGCCCTCTGCTCGTGGCGATCTCCGCGGTGCTCGGGATGAGCGTCGCTGCTCTGGCGGGCGTGATGACCAGCGGTTTCACGGCCACACCGGAGAAGGCGCAATGGACGATGATGCCGCTCTTCGTGGCGGCGCTCGGGGCCACCGCGGTTCTGCCCGTCGTCGATGCGGGGCTCGCGGTCGCCGTGCGCGCGGTTCCGTTGGTGGCGAATGCTCACCTAGCGGCGGCAGGATGGTACTCGGCGACGGAGGATGTCGGCGCGGTCGCGCTCGATCTGATCTACATCGTCGCGTGGGGCGGTTTCTTCGCTCTGATCAGCTGGAAGACGTTTCGCTGGGAGAGACGGCACTGACGAGCACGTGAAGATGCGGGGGCGGATGAGCGGCGACGGGCGAGAACACGACGGTCTCCGTGCCATCTCGCTGTACGTGCACGCGACCCACGTGATCCTCGCGGTGGCGACGGTGGCGCTGCCCACGGCCGCCTTCATCGTCGATCCTCGACCTTTCGCCATGGTCGGCCCGGGAGCTGTGTCAGCGATCATCGTCGGTGCGGGCGGCGCGTTCCTCGTCGCAGCCACGTTCGCTCCTCATCACCGACTCGCCCGATGGTTGCAGAGACCGGGCGCTACGACAGGGCTGCGCCTGGCCGTGCTCGCTGCCGCTGTCGTCGTCGAAGCCCTCCTTCCGCCCGCCTCGCCGCCCCATCTCGCCGAGGCGGTCCCGATCGCGTGGGCGCTGTTGGCTGTCACAGGCGGTTTCTCGCGGCGCGGAATGGCGCGATTGCTCGCCTCCGCGGTGGGCATCGGGATCGTGACGTGGACGGTCGACTTCGTGGTGGGGCGGGACTGGGAAGCCGTCACCCTGATCGTCGCAGCCTTGCTCACACTCGGAGTGTTCGGACAGGACGTGGTCTACACGCTCGCCATCGAGCTCGACGATCTCCGCACGCGCGAGGCCGAGCGTGCCGTGCTCACGGAACGCAGGAGGTTCGCCGGCGACCTCCACGACATCCAAGGTCAGCATCTGGGACTCATCACGGTGGAGTCCGAATTGGTCAGAAGACTGATCGCACGCGGTGACTACGCCGCAGCGGCAGCGCACGCCGAACGGGTCCAATCGATCACCATCGAAGCCCTCGACGAGATGCACCGGGTCGTCCACGCGAATCGCGAGGTCCGTCTCGACGAAGAAATCGCCAATGCGATGCGCGTGCTCCGGTCCGCGGGAATCTCCGCCCGCCGGAATACCGCCGATGTGTCCTCTCTCGATGACGAAACGGACCGCCTGCTCGGTCTCACCGTCCGCGAGGCGATCACGAACGTCCTCAAGCACACGCGGGCGCGTACCTGTTCGATCGAAGCGCGATATGAACGCCGCCAAGGCCGAGAGGGCGTTTCCCTCGTCGTCGTGGACGCTCCATCGAGCGCCCGGCCCATACCTTCGACCGGCGGGATGTCATCCGGGACGGGCTTGAAGACCCTCGCTGAGAGATATCGCCGACGGGGCGGGACTTTCGCATTCGACCAGAGCGATGGCGGCCGCCTTGTCGGATGGCTCCCTCTCGCGAACCCCGGCCCCCAAGGAGACGCATCATGAACCCCATCAAAGTGGTCCTCGCCGACGACGAGCAACTCCTCCGGGAGGCAGTCGTGACCCTGCTCAGTCTCGACGAAGACATCGAGATCGTCGGCACTGCTCGCGACGGCGCTGACGCCGTCGACGTCGTCGCGCGCACGCGACCGGACATCGCCGTACTGGACCTGGAGATGCCCCATCGCGACGGGCTCGAGGCCGCCGCCGAGATCCGCGCCGCATCACCCGATACCCGGGTGGTGCTCCTCACGCGTTACGCCCGCCCGGCTGCGCTGCGACGGGCTCTCGAAGCCGGCGCTGTCGCCTTCGTCACGAAGGCGACTTCCGTCACAGAGTTGCCGCACATCCTACGCACGGTGCACGACGGCGGCCGCTATGTGGACGGTTCCGTCGCGACCGCCGCGTTGTCTGAGAGTGGATGCCCCCTCACGGATCGCGAGATCGACGTTCTGCGGGAGTCGATCGACGGCGCAACGGTGAGGGTGATCGCCGAGCGTACGCATCTCGCGCAGGGCACCGTGCGCAATTACCTCTCGACAGCGATGACAAAACTCGGAGCAGAGACCCGCGTGGGCGCGGCGCGCATCGCGTGGAGCGAGGGATGGATCTGAGATCGCGGCTACGCGGGGCGCGCAGGGAGCGAACGACTTATCGGCGGCGCCACCGGGGGAGGCCGACCGCGAGTCGCACGGCGAAGTAGACGACGGTCGCGCCCACAAGCACCCACCGCCACGCGTCGGGCAAGCGATCCGGGAAGAGCACGAACAGCAGGAGCACCACTGCCCCGATCTGCACGAGAGCCGCGAGGAGCTCCCGGCCCGGGGTCGATGCGGGCCCCAAACCCATGATGTCCGCGGCCAACCCCCTCCTAGCGTGGGGAGGGGTGTGGGGCTGATCGTCGGGCCAATGCGTCATCATGTTCCCACCGTGCCAAGCTCCTCCGGCCAAGGACAGGTACACCCATCACCACTGGGATGACATCCGTCATGTTCTGAACTCGTGCGCTGCCTTCTCGTGCCGTCCGTCGGCGGGCGCTGCGCGGTGCGATGTCCGAGCCGATCGGTAGGCTGGGCTAGTGACCCCGGCACCCCGACGATCCGCTCCCGCGAAGGCGAAGTCCGTCATCCCGCAGGTGTCGTGGCGCACCCCGCAGCCGGCTCCGATCGTGCTCGTCTCGGGCCCCGAAGAGGTCTGCGCCGAGCGGGCGATCGCCGGTATCCGCGCGATGCTGAAGAGCGAAGACCCGAGCCTCGAGGTCACCGACATCCGCGCCGACGACTACGCCGCGGGCACGCTCCTCGCCGTCACCTCGCCGTCGCTCTTCGGCGAGCCACGCCTGGTTCGCATCAGTGGCGTCGAGAGATGCAGCGACACGTTCCTCACCGAGGCGGTGTCGTATCTTTCGCAGACGCAAGAGGGCGCCACGGTCGTCCTGCGGCACACCGGCGCCAGCGTTCGCGGCAAGAAGCTGCTCGACGGCATCCGCGCGGGCCAGGGGAGCGGCATCGAGATCGCCTGCCCCGCGGTGAAGCGCGACTCCGACCGATTCGACTTCGCCGTCGGCGAGTTCAAGGCCGCGGGCAAACGCATCGCCCCCGTCGCCCTACGCTCACTCGTGTCGGCCTTCGCAGACGACCTCACCGAGCTCGCCGCGGCTTGCCAGCAGCTCATCGCCGACGTCCCCGGCGACATCGACGAACGCATCGTCGAGCGCTACTACGGCGGCCGCGTCGAGACCTCTGCCTTCACCGTGGCCGACACCGCCATCGCCGGTCAGTACGGCCCGGCCATGCTCGCCCTGCGTCATGCCTTGGCATCCGGGGCCGACCCCGTACCCCTCGTCGCCGCGGTCGCGATGAAGCTGCGCACCATGGCGCGCGTCGCCGGCACCCGCGAGTCGTCGTCGGCTGCGGCTCAGCGTCTCGGTATGAAGGACTGGCAGGTCGACCGCGCCCGCCGCGACCTCGTCGGGTGGACCGGCAACACGCTCGGCATGGCGATCCACGCCACTGCCCGCGCCGACGCCGAGGTGAAGGGTGCCTCCCGCGACGCCGTGTTCGCGCTCGAACGCATGATCACGGTGATCGCGACGCGCGCGCCCTACGGCGACTGATCCGCGGCCGTCCAGAGCCCGGCGGTCATCGGGCCCGCCGGGCGCCGCACCCGGCGCACCCACCCGCTGGGGCGTCTCCCGGCGTCGCACCTGCCCGCCCGGCAGCACGAGAACAGGGGATCGCGTGAGAACAGGTCGGATCCGCGCGACGTCGCCCTGTCCTCGCGTGATCCCCTGTTCTCGACGCGCAGAACACCCCACCCCGCACGCACCACAGCCAGTCCCACCCGCTGCGCCACGTCTCCCACAACCGACCGCAGCCCGGAAACCACGAAGGCCCGCCCCGTTCGACACGGGGCGGGCCTTCGACGATCGGGGCTCAGAGAGCGTTGACCTGCTTCGCGATGGCCGACTTGCGGTTCGCGGCCTGGTTCTGGTGGATGACACCCTTGCTCACGGCCTTGTCGAGCTTCTTGGTCGCGGCGGCGAGGGCCTTCTCTGCGGCCTCCTTGTCACCGGCCAGGATGGCCTCGCGGGTGCGACGCACGTGCGTCTTCAGCTCGCTCTTGACGGCCTTGTTGCGCTCGTGCGCCTTCTCGTTGGTCTTGTTGCGCTTGATCTGCGACTTGATGTTCGCCACGTCGACGGTCTTTCGTTTGAGTGAGTGTTGGAAGTGCCGGTCAAGCGGTAGAGGGACGCTGCACCAGCGGTCGTGGAGGTCGGGAAAAACCCCACACGCAAGCCAAGGACCGAGTCTATCAGGTCGAGGCCTCGATCGTGGTGAGGGCCACGTCCAGCAGCGCGTTGAACACGCGCGGTCGCATCGCCGTGACGAGGTGCGTCGTGCGCGGGACGACGATCAGCTCGGCATCCCTCGCCACCGACAGGAAGAGTCTTTCGTTCGCGCGCAACTGGTCCCACTGCCCGTTGATGAACCACAGCGGCACGCGGATCCTCCGCAGCGCCGCCAGCAGATCCAGCACCGACAGCGACGCGAGGGCCGTGTCCTGCGCGTCGAAGGCGTACCCACCGGCACCGAAGTCGGCGCGGGTCTCGGGCGGCAGGGTGCGATCGAGCACGCGGTTCGTCAGCCCGAGGCCCCGGTCGGGGAGGCTGTCGAACCGGCGAGCCAAGAACCGATACGCGGCGAGGCCCACGCCCCGCGGGATCGACGTGCACGACGCGGCGATGAAGGCGGCGACCGGCGGGGGCTCTTCACGACCCACGTACTCGATCGACAGCAGCCCGCCCATCGAATGCCCCACGAGCAGCACGGGGCCGCGGGTCGCGGCATCCCGGACCGCGCGGTCGATGGTGGCGAACGCCTCGTCCAGGGTGAAGACCTCACCGAGGCGCGAACCGTGACCGGGCAGATCGACGGCGGTGACGGAGTTTCCGCGCCGGGCGAGATGCTCGATCTGCGCCCGCCACATCGTCGCCGACGTGCGGATGCCGTGCACGAGCACGACCTGGACCGCCATGGCATCCATGCTACGAAACCGATGTGGCGCGCACCCCGGCGCGAGACCGAAGTCGAAACATGCCGTGCCTAGCATGAGCGCATGCCCCAGTTCTCGTCCCGCGCGTTCGCCATGCCCGCGTCGGGGATCCGTCGTATCTTCGAGCTCGCGCTACTGCGCCCTGACACCGTGATGCTCGCCGTGGGCGAGCCGGTCGCCGAGCCGCCCGCCCACACGCTCGCAGCCGCGGCCGACACCTGGTCGGTCGCCGATGTGCGCTACACGGCGAACGCCGGCATCGCGGGGCTCCGCGCCGCCATCGTCGACAAGCTCCGCCGCGAGAACGGCCTCGTGGTCGACGGCGCGCGTGTCCACGTCACCAACGGCGGCACGCAGGCCCTGTCGCACGCCATGCTGCTCACCCTCGGCGAGGGCGACGAGGTGCTCGTGCCCGATCCCGGCTACACGGTGTTCTCGATGGCTCCGCGCATGATCGGCGCCGTCCCCGTGCCGTATCGCCTGCGCGCCGAGCACGGTTTCGTGCCGCAGGCCGACGACCTCGCCGCACTCGTCACCCCGCGCACGCGTGCGATCGTCGTCAACTCCCCGTCGAACCCGCTCGGTGTGGCGTACTCGCGCGACACGCTGCAGGCGATCGTCGACCTCGCCGTGGCGCACGACCTCTGGATCATCTCCGACGAGGTGTACGAGCGGTTCGTGATGGATGCCGCACACGTCTCCGTCGCGGCGCTGCCCGGCGCCGCGGAGCGCACGCTCACCGTGCACTCGGTCTCGAAGACCTACGCGCTCACCGGCGCGCGTGTGGGCTGGCTCGTCACCCCGGCGGGCGCCGAGGTGACGCTGGCCAAGATCCAAGAAGCGACGACGAGCTGTGTCAACACGCCCGCGCAGCACGCGGCCCTCGCCGCGCTCACCGGAGCGCAGGATGCCGTGGATGCCGCCCGCGAGCTGTACCGCGAGCGCCTCCGCGCGAGCTGCGCGGTGCTGGATGAGCGCGCAGTGCCGTATCTGCCTCCCACCGGTGCGTTCTACCTGTGGATCGACGTGTCCCACGCCTCCGGGGGAGATGTGGCCGGCTGGGCGGAGCGCTTCCTCGTCGAAAAGGGCGTCGCCGTGGCCCCGGGCTCCGCCTTCGGTGCGGGCGGCGAGGGCTGGATCCGCATCTGCGCGGCGAGCCCGTGGGACGACCTCGCGCGCGGTCTCGCGGCCCTGCCGTCTCCACAGCGCCCGGCGTGAGGCACGCCCTCCCGTAGAATCGACGGAACATGTCACCGCGCGCACTGAAGCCCCTCGAGCCGTCTGCCACCCCGCCGGAGCAGATCCGCAACTTCTGCATCATCGCTCACATCGACCACGGCAAGTCGACGTTGGCCGACCGCATGCTGCAGATCACCGGTGTCGTCGCCGACCGCGACATGCGGGCGCAGTACCTCGACCGCATGGACATCGAGCGCGAGCGCGGCATCACGATCAAGTCGCAAGCGGTGCGGATGCCATGGGCCACCGCCGACGGCACGTTCGCGCTCAACATGATCGACACGCCCGGCCACGTCGACTTCACGTACGAGGTCAGCCGCTCGCTCGCCGCGTGCGAGGGCGCGATCCTCCTCGTCGACGCCGCACAGGGCATCGAGGCGCAGACCCTCGCCAACCTCTACCTCGCGCTCGAGAACGATCTGCAGATCATCCCGGTGCTGAACAAGATCGACCTGCCCGGCCGCCGACCCCGAGAAGTACGCGGCCGAGCTCGCCGGTCTCATCGGCGGCGACCCGGAAGACGTTCTGCGCGTCAGCGGCAAGACGGGTATGGGCGTCGAGGCGCTGCTCGACCGCATCGTCGAGCAGATCCCGGCTCCGGTCGGCAGGGCTGATGCTCCGGCGCGCGCGATGATCTTCGACTCGGTGTACGACGCCTATCGCGGCGTCGTCACGTACGTGCGCATGGTCGACGGGGCCCTTCAGCCGCGCGAGCGCATCCAGATGATGTCGACCGCCGCGACGCACGAGTTGCTCGAGATCGGCGTGTCCAGCCCCGAACCGGTGCCCACCAAGGGCCTCGGCGTCGGCGAGGTCGGCTACCTCATCACCGGTGTGAAAGACGTGCGCCAGTCGAAGGTCGGCGACACGATCACGAACCAGCGCAAGCCCGCCACCGAGGCCCTCGCCGGGTACACCGATCCGAAGCCCATGGTCTTCTCGGGCATCTACCCCATCGACGGCAGCGACTACGCGGAGCTGCGCGAGGCACTCGACAAGCTCAAGCTCTCCGACGCCTCGCTGCAGTACGAGCCCGAGACCTCGGTCGCCCTCGGCTTCGGTTTCCGCGCCGGGTTCCTGGGCCTGCTGCACCTCGAGATCATCACCGAGCGCCTCTCGCGCGAGTTCGGCCTCGACCTCATCACCACGGCGCCCTCGGTCACGTACGAGGTCACCACCGACACCGGCGACACCGTCTCGGTCACCAACCCCAGCGAATACCCCGACGGACGCGTCGCCGAGGTGTCGGAGCCGATCGTCAAGGTCGGCATCCTGCTGCCGAAGGACTACGTGGGCACCGTCATGGAGCTCTGCCAGTCCCGCCGCGGCACGCTGCTCGGCATGGACTACTTGAGCGAGGACCGCGTCGAGCTGCGGTACAACATGCCCCTCGGCGAGATCGTGTTCGACTTCTTCGACCACCTGAAGTCCCGCACGCAGGGCTACGCGAGCCTCGACTACGAACCCGCGGGCTCGCAGACGGCCGACCTCGTCAAGGTCGACATCCTCCTGCAGGGCGACAAGGTCGACGCGTTCAGCTCGATCGTCCATCGCGAGAAGGCGTACAGCTACGGCACCATGATGACCGAGCGCCTGCGCAAGCTCATCCCGCGTCAGCAGTTCGAGGTGCCCATCCAGGCCGCGATCGGCGCGCGCATCATCGCGCGCGAGAACATCCGCGCCATTCGAAAAGACGTGCTCGCCAAGTGCTACGGCGGTGACATCACCCGCAAGCGCAAGCTGCTCGAGAAGCAGAAAGAGGGCAAGAAGCGCATGAAGATGGTGGGCCGCGTCGAGGTGCCGCAGGAAGCGTTCATCGCCGCCCTGTCGGGCGACGTCGAGACCAAGAAGTAACGACCGAACCGAGAGGGGAGACCCATGCGCCGGCAGAACTTCACCGACGACACGGTCGACTACGCGGCGGTCGGCGCCACCCAGGCGCCCGATCTCATGCAGTACCCCGCCCGAGCATTCCGTGCCCGCCGAAGACGCGTGGCGTATCGGCAGCGGCGAGGAGCGCTTCATCGCTGCGAGCGAGCTGCTGCTGTCGTGGGCGCCCCTGCGGGTCGAAGAGCTCAGCATCAGCGACGTGCGCCCGGCATCCGGAGAGGGATACGCGGGCGTCGGCTTCGACGCCGAGGGCGCTCCCGTCGCCCCGAGCCGCCTCGAGGCCGAGCAGCGGTTCGCCGCCGACGGCACCCCGTTCGTAAGCCCCGGCACGGGTGTGAAGCTGCACGGCAAGGTCGACGGCCACCGCGCCGACGCCGAGCTGCGGGTCATCTCGGTGTTCGAAGAGCCGCGGCGCGTGGGGTTCATCCTCGGCACGGTCGGCCACTCGATCGTGAGCGGGGAAGAGCTGTTCGCGCTCGAGTGGCGTGACAACGACGAGGTGTGGTTCGTCGTGCGGGCGTTCGATCGCCCCACGGCCCCGTCGTACAAGCTGTTCACCAGTCTCGTGCGCCGCCGTCGCAAGGCGCTGTTCGCGCGCTACCTGCGTGCGATCTCGCCGCTGTTCACGTCCTGATGGGGGGACCTCTTCCGCTCGGAGATCCCGCCCCGGTCGACGGCCGGCTGCCCGCCGATCTGACGATCGACACCGCCGTCGACTTCGGCGTGTACCTGCACGTGCCGTTCTGCCGTGTGCGGTGCGGCTACTGCGACTTCAACACCTACACCGCGAGCGAGCTGCGCGGTGCCCGTCAAGACGACTTCGCCGACACCCTCACGGCTGAGGTGCGCCTGGCGGGCGGAGTGATGGATGCCGTGGGCGGCCGCCGCGCGGCATCCACCGTGTTCTTCGGCGGCGGAACGCCCACCCTGCTGCCACCCGGCGATCTGGCGCGCATGCTCGACGCCGTGCGGACGGAGTTCGGCATCGAGGACGACGCCGAGGTGACGGTCGAGGCCAATCCCGACACCGTCGACGACACCGTGATGCGGACCCTCGCCGCCGCGGGCGTCACCCGCGTGTCGATCGGCATGCAGTCTTCGCGCCCGCACGTGTTGGCGATCCTCGACCGCACCCACGACCCCGCCAATGTCGCGACGGCCGTCGCCGCCGCGCGTCGTGCCGGACTCGACGTGTCGGTCGACCTGATCTACGGTGCGCCGGGGGAATCGCTCGACGACTGGCGGTCCTCGCTCGAGACGGCGATCGCTCTGGACCCCGATCACGTGTCGGCGTACGCCCTGATCGTGGAGGATGGCACGAAGCTCGCCCGGCAGATCCGCTCGGGTGTCGTGGCCGAGCCGTCCGACGACCTCCAGGCAGACATGTACGAGTTGGCCGACGACCTGCTCGCCGCCGCGGGGTACGACTGGTACGAGGTGTCGAACTTCTCGCGCGGTGTCGCCCACCGATCGCGGCACAACCTCGCGTACTGGCGCGGGACGGACTGGTGGGGCTTCGGGCCCGGTGCGCACAGCCACGTCGCAGGGCTGCGGTGGTGGAACGTCAAGCATCCCGCGGCGTACGCGCAGCGTCTGGCCGCGGGGGAGTCACCGGCCGCCGCGCGCGAGCGCCCCGACGAGACCGCGCGGCGTCTGGAGTCGGTGCTGCTGCGCAGCCGCATCCGCGAGGGCCTCGCGGTGTCGGAGTTGCACGTGGAGGGGCGCAAGGCGGTGGCCTCGCTCATCGCCGACGGGCTCGTCGAGGGCGGGGATGCCGTGCGCGGGCGCATCGTGCTGACGCGCCGGGGCCGGCTGCTGGCGGACGCCGTCGTGCGGGCACTGACGGCCTGAGCGCGGCGCGACCGTCTCGCGCGGCGGGTCCGGGGGTGCGGGCGCGAGGTGCGGCGCGGGCGTCAAGGGCGGGGGTGCCGCCCAACGCACACGCATAAACGCGATTCGCGCGCATAAACGCGCTGTCCCCGCGTTTATGCGCGCGAATCGCGTTTATGGGGGTACGTCGACGGAGCCGTGCTCGCCACCGCGCGAGCCGCCCGGCGTGCTGCCGCGACGATCCCGTAGAATTGGCACTCAGGTATTCGGAGTGCCAGCCGAGAGGAGCAGCGCATGGTGTCGGAACGCGGCCTTCAGGTGCTCCGCGCGATCGTGCAGGACTACGTCGACACGCGTGAGCCTGTCGGGAGCAAAGCCATCGTCGAACGCCACGCCTTCGGGGTGTCGGCGGCCACCATCCGCAACGACATGGCTCTTCTCGAAGACGAAGAGCTCATCGTCGCCCCGCACACGTCGTCTGGGCGCGTTCCCACCGACAAGGGCTACCGGGTCTTCGTCGACCACCTCGCCGAGCTGCGCCCGCTCTCCGGAGCCCAGCGCAGCGCCATCACGTCGTTCCTCGACGAGGCCGGCGACCTCGACGACCTGCTCGCCCGAACGGTTCGCGCACTGACCCAGCTGACCGGCCAGGTCGCCATCGTGCAGTACCCCTCGTTCGCGCGCGCCAACCTGTCGCACGTCGAGCTGGTCGCCCTCGGCGGACCTCGGGTGCTCGTCATCCTGGTCACCGACACCGGCCGTGTCTCGCAGCGCATCGCGCTCGTGCCGATCGAGCCCACCGAGGCCGACATCGTCCAGTTGCGAGCCCGCGTGGGTGCCGTGCTCGTCGGGCGCAGCGTCGCGGACTGCGTGCAGCGCGTCGCCGCCACCGTGGCCGAGGGCCCGCGTGCGGGCGTCTCCCTCGATGTCGTCGCCGACGCCGTTCTGCGCGTCGTGGGTGAGGAACTCGAGGAGTTCCGTCAGGACCGCCTCGTGATGGCGGGGACCGCGACGCTCGCCAAGCGCGAATCCGATTTCCGCGGCAGCATCTACCCGCTGCTCGAGGCCATCGAAGAGCAGGTGACGTTGCTGCGGCTCATGAGCGAGATGGTCGCCGACGAGCAGGGCCTGTCGGCGAGTATCGGCCGCGAGAACGAGCCGTTCGGTCTCGTCGAGGCCTCGGTGCTCGCCAGCCGGTACGACGGCTCCGCGGGCGGTGCGCGAGTCGGCCTGCTGGGCCCCACCCGCATGGACTACTCCTCGAACCTCGCGGCGGTGCGTGCCGTCGCTCACTATCTGACCCGGGTGCTCGAAGACGACGACAGCGCCCGCTGACGACGAGCATCCCATCCGTGAACAATCCCGCGAGAGCGGGCAGGAAGGCGATTTGTGGCTGACCACTACGAGGTCCTGGGCGTCGAACGCGACGCCAGCCCGGAGGACATCAAGAAGGCGTATCGACGTCTCGCGCGCCAACTGCACCCCGATGTGAACCCCGGTGAAGACGCCTCCGAGCGTTTCAAGCTCGTCACGCACGCGTACGACGTGCTGAGCGACCCCGAGCAGCGCCGCCGCTACGACATGGGCGGCGACCAGAACCCCTTCGGCGGCGGGGGAGCGGCCGGGTTCGGCGGCTTCAGTGACATCTTCGAGACGTTCTTCGGCGGTGCGCAGGGCGGCGGCGGCCGCGGGCCGCGACCCCGCTCGCGCCGTGAGCGCGGACAGGACGCCCTCGTGCGTGTGACCCTCCAGCTCGGCGACGTCGTCTTCGGCACCCACCGTGACATCGACGTCGACACCGCCGTACTCTGCGAAACCTGCCAGGGCGCGTGCACGCAGCCGGGCACGAGCGAGGTCACGTGCGACATCTGCCACGGCTCGGGCCATGTGCAGCGCACGGTGCGGAGCCTGCTCGGCAACGTCGTCACCAGTCAGCCCTGCACCGTCTGTCACGGTCACGGCACCACCATCCCCTACCCGTGCGGCACCTGTCAGGGACAGGGGCGCGTGCGTGCCCGTCGCACGGTGTCGGTCGACATCCCCGCCGGCGTCGAGTCCGGTCTGCGCCTGCAGCTGCCGGGCTCGGGCGAGGTCGGCCCCGCGGGCGGCCCGAACGGCGACCTGTACCTCGAGATCACGGTCGAGGCGCACGACGCCTTCAGCCGCGAGGGCGACGACCTTCTCGCCACCCTCGAGGTCTCGATGCCGGACGCCATCCTCGGCACCACCACCACGATCGACGCGCTCGACGGCTCCGTCGACCTCGAGGTGCGCCCGGGCGTGCAGTCGGGCGACGTGCTCACGATCAAGGGCCGCGGCATCACGCCGCTGCGGGGCAGTCAACGCGGTGACCTGAAGGTCGGCGTGCACGTGGTGACCCCCACGCGTCTCGACCACAAGGAACGCGCCCTCATCGAGGAGTTCGCGAAGCGGACGAAGGCCCCCAAGCCCCGTCTCGCCGAGTATCAGCAGGGCATGTTCTCGAAGTTCCGCGACCGCTTCCGGCACTGATCGTGGTGCTGCACTTCGTCACCGCCGACGCGGCATCCGCGCGCCCCGGCGACATCGTCGAGCTCACCGGTACCGAGGCGCATCACGCGGCCGTGGTGCGGCGCGTGCGTCTCGACGAGCCGGTGACGCTCGGTGACGGGCGCGGGGCGTGGCTGGTGGGGGTCGTCTCGGCCGTCGCTGCGAAGCAGGTCGACGTGACCGTGACCGCGCGCGAGGACGTGCCGGCCCCGAGCCCGCGCTTCGTGCTCGTCCAGGCCCTGGCGAAGGGCGACCGCGACGAGCTCGCCGTGCAGGCCGCGACCGAGCTCGGCGTCGACGCGATCGTGCCCTGGCAGGCGGCGCGCAGCGTCTCGCGATGGGATTCCAAGGCCGAGAAGGGGCTGACTCGCTGGCGCACGATCGTGCGCGAGGCGGCGAAGCAGGCGCACCGGGCATGGATCCCGCAGGTCGAGGGGGTCGTGCGTACGGCCGACCTCGTGCGCCTCGCCGGCAGCGCCCGGGTGCTGGTGCTCGAGCCCTCGGCATCCGCTCGTCTGACAGCGGTCGCGACCGAGGCGTCGGACGTACGTGACGTCGTGCTCGTGGTGGGACCGGAGGGTGGGATCGCCCCCGAAGAGCTCGCGGCTTTGACCGAGGCGGGGGCTCTACCCGTTCGCCTCGGGAACACGGTGCTGCGCACCTCCACCGCCGGCGCCGCCGCGATCGCGGTGCTGTCGGCCTCGCACGGCCGGTGGTGACGCTCCCGTCGCACGGGTTCGGTTCGGTGCGCGCTTCTGTTTGGGGCGCGTTCTTCCCATTGGGGCGCGCAATCCCGCGCCCCGAACGGAAGAAGGCGCCCCAAAGCATTCTCGGCGGCGCCGCGGCGCGGCGGCCGGGCCGCGGCGCGGCGGCCCGAACTGCGTGTCGGAGGCCGTCACTAGACTGGATGACATGACCGAACCGTCGATCTTCACGCGCATCCTGCAGGGCGAGATCCCCGCCGAGATCGTGGCCGAGACCGAGAACGCTTTCGCGATCCGCGACATCGCGCCGCAGGCGCCGGTGCATCTGCTCGTCATTCCGAAGACGCAGAAGTACCGCAATGTGGTCGAGCTGGCCGCCGGCGACCCCGATCTCCTCACCGAGGTCATCGGCCTCGCCAATTCCGTCGCCGCGGAGCACGCCGACGGCGATTTCCGTCTCGTCTTCAACACCGGCGAGGGCGCCGGACAGACCGTCTTCCACGTGCACGCCCACGTTCTCGCGGGTGGCCTGAACGAAAAGAGCCTGGGTGGCTGATTCCCCCGAAGAAAACGTCGTCGAGCGCATCGAGGTCGACGGTGTGGCCATGGTGCAGCTGCTCGGTCCCCAGGACCGCCTCCTGCGCGTCGTCGAGAAGGAGCACCCCGACGTCGACGTACACGTGCGCGGCAACGAGATCACCCTGTCGGGAACGGCGTCGGCCGTCCGCGCTGCACGCGGCCTCGTCGACGAGCTGCTGTCCATGACCCGCTCGGGTCAGGGTCTCGACCCGTCCGACGTGTCGAGCTCGAACCGGATGCTGCGTACCGACGGCGGGCCGCGGCCCTCCGAGGTGATGGGCGAGGCGATCCTGTCGTCGCGCGGCAAGGTCATCCGGCCCAAGACCGCGGGGCAGAAAGAGTACGTCGACGCGATCGACGAGAACACGATCGTGTTCGGTATCGGTCCGGCCGGTACCGGAAAGACCTACCTCGCCATGGCGAAGGCCGTGCAGGCGCTGCAGCGCAAAGAGGTCAACCGCATCATCCTCACGCGTCCCGCCGTCGAGGCGGGGGAACGACTGGGCTTCCTCCCGGGCACCCTCACCGACAAGATCGACCCCTACCTGCGCCCGCTCTACGACGCGCTCAACGAGATGATGGATCCCGACATCGTCCCCAAGCTCATGGCGACGGGAACCATCGAGGTCGCGCCTCTGGCGTACATGCGCGGGCGCACGTTGAACGACTCGTTCGTCGTGCTCGACGAGGCGCAGAACACCACGCCCGAGCAGATGAAGATGTTCCTCACACGCCTCGGCTTCGGCACCCGCATGGTCGTCACCGGCGACATCACGCAGGTCGATCTGCCGCAGGGGGCATCCGGCCTGCGGCTGGTCACGCGGGTGCTGAACGAGATCGACGACATCCACTTCTCCCGCCTCACCAGCGACGACGTCGTGCGTCACTCGCTGGTCGGCCGCATCGTCGACGCGTACAGCGAGTACGACGAGAAACGGTTGGCCGCGCGCCGTGAGCGCGACGAGGCCTCCGAGTTCGCCGCCCGTGCGGAGCGACGCGGCTCGAGCGCCGCCGGTCCCCGCGATCACCTCCCGAGACGAAACCGCTCATGACGATCGAGATCAACAACGAATCCGGCTACGAGATCGACGAGCAGGTCCTGCTGCGTCTGATGGAGTACAACCTCGCGGAGCTGCACGTCAGCGCCGACGCCGACGTGGCGATCGTGCTCGTCGACGAGGGCGCGATGGAATCGCTGCATGTGCAGTGGATGGACGAGCCTGGCCCCACCGACGTGCTGAGCTTTCCGATGGACGAACTGCGGCCCGGCTCCGAAGACGCCCCCACGCCGGCGGGGCTCCTCGGCGATATCGTGCTGTGCCCGGCCGTCGCCGAGACGCAGGCGGTGACCGCGAAACATTCCACGCAAGACGAGTTGATCCTGCTCACCACGCACGGTCTGCTGCATCTGCTCGGTTTCGATCACGCTGAGCCCGACGAGGAGCGCGAGATGTTCGGCCTGCAGCGCGAGCTCATCACCGGCTTCCAGGCCGTCGAGCGCCAGCGCCGCGCATGACAGAGGCGCTCCTCCTCGTCGCCGCCTTCCTGCTCGTCGCGTTCGGCGGACTGATGGCGGCGTCGGAGGCAGCCCTCGGCGTCACCTCCCGCGCCGATCTGCTCGAGCTCGGCGCCGGCGGCCGAAACGCTCGTGCGCTGCGGCGCATCGCCGATGACACGAGCGCGCACGTCACCGCCGTCGTCTTCATCCGTGTTCTGGCCGAGACCACCGCCGCTGTCCTGGTGGCCGCGGCGTTCATGCTCATCTTCGACAACATCTGGCTCGCGGTGATCGCGGCGGCCGTGCTCATGACCGGCATCTCCTTCGTTGCCGTCGGCGCCAGTCCTCGCTCCGTCGGCCGCCAGCACGCGCGGGGACTTCTGCGCGGCGGGGCACCGATCATCCGCGGCATGCGCATCCTGCTCGGCCCCCTCGCGTACGGGCTGGTGGCGGTCGGCAACCGCGTGACACCCGGTGTGCCGCACTCGACGTCGTTCGCGTCGGAGGAGCAGCTGCTGAGCATCATCGACGAGGCCGCCGAGAACGAACTCATCGAAGAAGACGACCGCGAGCTCATCCATTCGGTGTTCGACTTCACCGATCGCTACGTCCGCGAGGTCATGGTGCCGCGCACCGACATGGTGACGGTGGATGCCGCGGCCACCTCCCGCGAGGCCCTGGCCCTGTTCCTCGAGAAGGGCGTCTCCCGCGTCCCGCTCGCCGACGACGACGCCGACGATGTCGTGGGCGTGCTGTACCTGAAAGACCTCGTGCAGTTCGGCTTCCGCGACGAAGAGGGGTGGCGCGACGCGCCGATCCGCCGCATCGCGCGTCCTGCGGTCTTCGTGCCCGAGTCGATGAAGGCCGAGACGCTGCTGCAGCAGATGAAGAAAGACGCCGTGCACGTGTGCCTCGTCGTCGACGAGTACGGAGGCGTCGCGGGCCTGGTCACGCTGGAAGATCTCATTGAGGAGCTCGTGGGCGAGATCTCCGACGAGTACGACGCCCCCACCAGCGAGGTCGTCCCGCTCGACGAGGGCCGGTATCGCGTGAATGCGCGCCTCGGCCTCGACGAGGTCGGCGACCTGTTCGGCATCGAGCTCGACGACGACGACGTCGATTCGATCGGCGGCCTGCTGGGCAAGGCCCTCGGGCGCATTCCGCAGCCCGGCGCCACCGCCGAGCACTCCGGTCTCGTGATGACCGGCGGAGCCTCGCGGGGTCGCAACCGCGGCATCGCCACGGTGATCGTGGAGCGTGCCGAGACTCCCATCGACGACGGCGCCGAGGCAGAGACCTCCGCGCGTGAGAGGAACGACAGATGACCGACACCCGATCCGGTTTCGTGACCTTCGTGGGCCGGCCCAACGTCGGCAAGTCCACGCTGACCAATGCCCTGGTGGGCGAGAAGGTCGCGATCACGAGTGAGAAGCCTCAGACCACGCGACGCGCGATCCGGGGCATCGTCAACCGCCCGGGCGGCCAGCTCGTCGTCGTCGACACCCCCGGCATCCACCGCCCTCGTACCCTGCTCGGTCAGCGGCTCAACGATCTCGTCGAGCAGGTGCTGGGCGACGTCGACGTGATCGCCTTCTGCGCGCCGGCGACCGAGAAGGTCGGCCCCGGCGACCGCCGCATCGCGGAGTCGCTGTCGGGTTACCCGCGTGCGAAGAAGGTCGCGCTCGTGACCAAGACCGACGCCGCGACCCGCGAGCAGATCACCGAGCGCCTGATCGAGGTCGACGCCCTGCGTGAGGACTGGGCCGCCGTCATCCCGCTGTCGGCCGTCACCAACGACCAACTCGACGTGCTGAGCGACGAACTCCTCGCCCTCATGCCCGAGGGGCCGGCACTGTACGACGACGACGTCGTGACCGACGAGACGCTCGAGGACCGCATCGCCGAGATCATCCGCGAGGCGGCGCTGCACGGTGTGCGCGACGAGCTGCCGCACTCGATCGCGGTCACGGTCGACGATGTTGCGAAGCGCCAAGACAGTGATCTCACCGACGTATACGCGAACATCGTGGTCGAGCGCGACAGTCAGAAGGCCATCATCATCGGGCGCAAGGGCTCCCGCCTCGCCGACGTGGGCGCGCGAGCTCGGCAGGGCATCGAGCCCCTGGTGGGCGGACGCGTGTACCTGTCGCTGCACGTGCGCGTGGCCAAGGAATGGCAGCGCGACCCCAAGCAGCTCGGCCGACTCGGTTTCTGACTCGCGCCCGCCGGGGACGGCGGGTGCGACCGCACGACGATGAAAGGCGCAGGCATGGACAAGAGGTGGACGACTCCGGCCCCCGGTCCCATCGACACGTGGAGCTTCGACGACGTCGAGGTCGCACGGCCCGGTGCGGGTGAGGTGACCGTACGCGTGCACGCCGCCGGGGTGAATCCCGCCGATGCCAAGCACGTCGCACACGCGCGTCCCGGGGTGATTTTTCCCGCACCGATCGGCTACGAGCTGTCCGGCGAGGTGACCGCCGTCGGCCCCGGTGCCGTCGGCGGCTCCGGTCCGCTCGCCGTCGGCGACGAGATCGTGGCGTTCCGCGTGCAGGGCGCCTACGCCACCGCGCTCAACGTTCCCGCGCGCGACGTCTTCGCCAAGCCCGCGAACCTCTCCCACGCCGAGGCGGCGAACCTGCTGCTGGCCGGAACGACGGCTGCCGAGATGATCCAGGTCACGCGCGTCACCGCGGGCGACACCGTGGTGCTGCACGCCGCGTCCGGCGCGGTGGGTGTCAGCCTGCTGCAGCAGGCGCGCACGCTCGGCGTGCGGGTGATCGGCACGGTGGGCCCGGATGCCGAGGACTCGGCCGCGCGCGTGCGTCGCTACGGCGGCATTCCGGTGGCCTACGGGAACGGCCTGCGTGAGCGGATCGAGGCTGCCGCGCACGGCGCCGAGATCGTCGCGGCGTGGGACGCTGCGGGCACCGACGAGGCGATCGACGCCTCCCTCGCCCTCGTCGCCGCGCGCGATCGCATCGTGACGATCGTGAATCCCGACCGGGCGCGAGAAGACGGCTTCCTCTGGATCGCCGGATCTCGTGCCGAGAGCGCACGCTTCCGCGACATCGCCCGCGCCCGCGTGCTCGAGCTCGCGGCATCCGGTGCGCTCGAGGTGCCGCTTGCGCGCACCTCGGCACTCGCTGATGCGGTCGAGGCTCTGCGATTCGTCATGACCGGCCACCCCGGCGGCAAGGTCGCGTTGCTGCCGTGAGACGGATCGGATGAGCACCGCGCGCGTGCCCGGCGGGACCGGATGCATCGCGAAGGTTTGCTACGATCGCAGAATGCGCTTCGGTGGTCTGCTTCTTCTTAGCTGCCGCGACGAGTCCTCGATCTAGGGCCATCCTCGTCGCGGAGCTCGTCGTCGGCCCCTCCTGATGCCCCTTCCCGGGCGGGAACCACGAACAAGAGAAGCGACACATCATGAAGAACACCCAGAAGCCCACGTCCGCTCCGGTGCACAAGTACCGTCCGTTCCACGAGCAGATCCGGGTCGACCTGCCCGATCGCACGTGGCCCTCGAAGCGCATCGAGGTGGCGCCGCGCTGGTGCGCCGTCGACCTGCGCGACGGAAACCAGGCCCTCATCGACCCGATGAGCCCCGAGCGCAAGCGGGTCATGTTCGACCTGCTGGTGAAGATGGGCTACAAGGAGATCGAGGTCGGCTTCCCGAGCGCGAGCCAGACCGACTTCGACTTCGTGCGTCAGCTGATCGAAGAAGACCTGATCCCCGCCGACGTCACCATCCAGGTGCTGACGCAGGCCCGTGAGCACCTCATCGCCCGCACGTACGAGGCCATCGCCGGCGCGAAGCAGGCCATCGTGCACCTGTACAACTCGACGAGCGTGCTGCAGCGCGAGGTCGTGTTCCGCACCGACCAGCAGGGCGTCGTCGACATCGCCCTCGAGGGCGCGCGCCTGTGCAAGAAGTACGAGGCGACGATCCCCGAGACCGAGGTCTACTACGAGTACTCGCCCGAGAGCTACACCGGCACCGAGCTGGAGTTCGCGCTGCGCATCTGCAACGAGGTGCTCGAGGTCTTCCAGTCGACGCCCGAGCGCAAGGTCATCCTGAACCTGCCCGCGACCGTCGAGATGGCGACCCCCAACGTCTACGCCGATTCGATCGAGTGGATGTCGCGCAACCTGAACCACCGCGAGAACGTCATCCTGTCGCTGCACCCGCACAACGACCGCGGTACCGCCGTCGCGGCCGCGGAGCTGGGCTACCTGGCCGGCGCCGACCGCATCGAGGGATGCCTGTTCGGCAACGGTGAGCGCACCGGCAATGTCGACCTGGTCGCCCTGGGCGTCAACCTGCTGACGCAGGGCATCGACCCGCAGATCGACTTCAGCGACATCGACCAGGTCAAGCGCACGGTCGAGTACTGCAACCAGCTGCCCGTCCCCGAGCGCAGCCCCTGGGCCGGCGACCTGGTCTTCACCGCCTTCAGCGGTTCGCATCAGGATGCCATCAAGAAGGGCTTCGAGGCGATGGAGGCCCGTGCTGCCGCCGAGGGCAAGGGCATCGACGACATCGAGTGGGCCGTGCCGTACCTGCCCATCGACCCGAAGGACCTGGGGCGCTCGTACGAGGCCGTCATCCGGGTGAACTCGCAGTCGGGCAAGGGCGGTGTGGCCTACCTGCTGAAGGCGGATCACGCGATCGACCTGCCCCGCAAGCTCCAGATCGAGTTCTCGGGCGTCGTGCAGGCGCGCACCGACGCCGAGGGCGGCGAAGTCTCGAGCGACCAGATCTGGGACATCTTCACCGACGAGTACCTGCCGTCGAAGGACGACGACCAGCGCTGGGGACGCTTCGAGCTGCTGTCGACCCGTTCGTCGAGCGACATGTCGGGTGACGTGCACCTCGATGTCTCGCTGCGCGACGGCGACGAGACGCGCCCCGCTTCCGCCGTGGGCAACGGCCCCGTCGCCGCGTTCCTCGAGATCGTGCGCGCGCAAGGCTTCGACGTCACCCTGTACGACTATGTCGAGCACGCCCTCAGCTCGGGCGGCGACGCTCAGGCCGCGGCCTATATCGAACTGCAGGTCGACGACCAGCGCCTGTGGGGCGTCGGCATCGACGGCGACATCTCGACCGCGTCGCTCAAGGCGATCGTCTCGGGCGTGAACCGCGCCATCCGCACGCGCCAGACCACCGGGGCCCTCGCCGGCGTCTGAGAACGTCGCCGTGGCCTACGCCGCGGACACCACGAGGGCGTGCTGCGTTCCCACGCCGCGCGCACCGTCGCAGACTCGGCGGCGTACCTGGTGTCGTCGCTGTACCCCGGCGCCCGCATCCTCGATGTGGGCGCCGGGTCCGGCCCTGACGGGCTCGGCGCGACGCGCGACGTCGATGACGGCGGGGTGATCTGGCATCCACGGATCCCGGCCCTCGACGAGTGGCTCCTTCTCTGCGACGCGGTGCATCGCGGGCTCTCCGGCGAATCGAACGCGGGCCGCCGACGGAAGTCCTGGGCTCGGGAGGCGAGCTTCACCCGTGTGAGGCCAGCGCGAGCGTCCGGTTGTTCGACACCGACGAGAAACGCGCGTGGTGGGGCGGGATGTGGGCCGACCGCGCACTCGCCTCGGCGTTCGCGGGCCACGCGCGGGCGCTCGGGCTCGCCGACGACGCGCTGCTCCAGCGCAGCTCCGTCGCGTGGCGCGAGTGGGCGGAGCACCCCGACGGCCGGATCCTGTTACCGCACGGCGAGATCCTCGACCGCTGCTGACATCGTGCGATCGTCCCGCGTCACCGGGCGCGGTCGCCGTTACTCCGCGTCGTCGGTGCGGATGATCGGGATGCCGGTGGTCTCGACCGCGACCTTCCGGCGGTAGAGCTTGCGCTGCTCGGGCAGCGACAGGTCGAACAGCACCGCGAGCACGCGGATCACGGTCGTGACCACGAGCCCCACGACCGCGGCGATGGGGAGGGGCACGCCGAAGGCGGCCACGGTCGCGAGCACCGCGCACCCGCCTCCCGCGGCGACGGCGTAGAGCGACCCGACGTGCATGATCGACACGGGAAGTCCCATCAGCACGTCGCGCAGCACGCTGCCGCCCACCGCGGCGAGCACGCCGACGAAGATCGCGGGCACGGCCGGAAGACCGAGAGCGAGCGCCTTGGACGTGCCGAACGCTCCGAAGAGGCCGATCACGACGGCATCCAGCATGACGATCGCGCGGTTCAGACGTTGGAAGAGTCCCGACATCAGCATGCCGACGATCGCGGCGCCCGTCGCCGTGAGCAGATACCAGTTGTTCTGCAGCGTCGCCGGGGTCTGACCCAGCAGGAGGTCGCGGATGAGTCCACCGCCCATCCCGAGCAGGATGCCGATGATCGCCACACCCAGGAGGTCGAGCCGGCGCTGGCCCTGGAAGCCCGACGCGAAGAGCGCGCCCTGGATGCCGCCCAGCGCGACGGCGACGAGGTCCGCCCACAGGGGGATGATGAAGGTGGGCGCGTTCACGGCATCCATTCTCCTGCGTCGCGCCTCGCGCGCGGCCCGAGAAGACGCCGTCACGGGGTGAGCATCGGCGGCGTCCTCGAAGGCTCGCATTACCCAGCGCACGACCACTCGTCCTCGAGCACGGGGACGAGCCCCACGACGGGGCCCCGACGCGGGCCACCGGCTGAGGCGACGTCATCTCGATCGTCACGCGCCGCACCCCGGCGCCGATCCCCGCGCCCCGAGCGCGCCGCGTAGGCCTCTCACGGCAACGGCGGACGATAATGGACTGTGCCCACCTACCGCGACGAAGTCGTGGTCCTGCGTACCCACAAGCTCGGGGAGGCGGACCGCATCCTCACCCTCCTCAGCCGCCGCAACGGCAAGATCCGCGCGGTCGCGAAGGGCGTGCGGCGCACGTCGTCGAAGTTCGGCTCGCGGCTCGAGCCGTTCATGGTCGCCGATGTCCAACTGTTCAAGGGGCGCAACCTCGACATCGTGCAGCAGGCCGAGTCGCTCGGCTCGTACGGCGCCGACATCGTCGTCAACTACGACCGGTACACCACCGCCAGCGCGATGGTCGAGACCGCCGACCGGCTCAACGAGGCCGAGGCGACCCCGCAGCAGTACCTCTTGCTCGTCGGGGGGCTGCGCTCGCTCGCGCGCGGAGATCATTCCGAACGCAGCGTGCTGGATTCTTACCTGCTGCGCGCCATGGCACTGTCGGGCTGGGCTCCCGGGTTGACCGAGTGCGCGCGGTGCGGCACGGTCGGCGACCACGCGTTCTTCCTTCCGCAGCTCGGCGGCATGGTCTGCTCCACGTGCGCGCCGGCCGGTTCACCCCGGGTCGCCCACGACACCGTCGCGATGCTGCGCGCCCTCATGGCGGGCGAGTGGGACACCATCGACACCGCCCCCGGCCGCACGGTCGCCGCGGCCTCGGGCCTCGTCGCCGCGTACGCGCAGTTCCATCTGGAGCGCGGCATCCGTTCCCTCTCGCACCTGGAGTCGCATCGATGACACCGAAGCCGTTCACGCACCGCGACGCCGTGCCGTACCGCCCGCTCGACTGGACGGGGGAGTACCCGCCCGTCTACCCCAAGGGGTCGGTGCCCGAGCACGTCGCGATCGTGATGGACGGCAACGGCCGCTGGGCCAACCGCCAGGGCCTCACGCGCGTCGAGGGTCACCGCGCGGGCGAGGCGGCGCTGCTCGACGTCGTCGCCGGAGCGATCCAGGCGGGCGTCAAGCACCTGTCGGTGTACGCGTTCTCGACCGAGAACTGGTCGCGCTCACCCGACGAGGTGCGCTTCCTCATGGGCTTCAACCGCGAGGTGCTGCACCGCCGCCGCGACCAGCTGAACGAGTGGGGCGTGCGCATCCGCTGGTCGGGACGCAAGCCGCGCCTGTGGGGCTCGGTCATCAAAGAGCTGCAGCACGCCGAGCGCCTCACCGAGGGCAACTCCACCCTGACCCTGACGATGTGCGTCAACTACGGCGGACGTGTGGAGATCGTGGATGCCATGCGCCGGATCGGCGACGACATCGCGGCCGGGAAGCTCAAGCCGTCCGCCGTGACAGAGAAGCTGATCCGCAAGCACCTTTACCAGCCCGACATGCCCGACGTCGACCTGTTCGTGCGCTCGAGCGGCGAGCAGCGCACCTCGAACTTCCTGCTGTGGGAGTCGGCATACGCCGAGATGGTCTTCCTCGACACGCTGTGGCCGGACTTCCGCCGCACGCACCTCTGGGACGCGATCGGGCTCTACCTCTCCCGCGACCGCCGCTTCGGCGGTGCGATCGACACCCCCACCGGGAAATGAATGCCGCGATCGGAATAGATCGCTCGCCTGAAGGGTTCTACGCGATATGACGGATGCCATCAAGATCGACGTGTGGAGCGACATCGCCTGCCCATGGTGCTACATCGGCAAGCGAAACCTCGAGAACGGCCTCGCCGCGACGGCCGATGACGACGACGCTCCGGTCGTCGAGATCGAGTACCACTCGTTCGAGCTCTCGCCCGACACCCCCGAGGACTTCGACGGGGGAGAGGTCGATTACCTCTCGCAGCACAAGGGCATCTCGCCCGCCCAGGCGCGCGAGATGCTCGACCGGGTGACCGGTGTCGCCGCCGACGCTGGTCTCGCGTACCGCTTCGACATCCTCAAGCACACCAACACCGTGAAGGCGCACGAACTCTTGCACTTCGCGAAAGAGAACGGCAAGCAGCTCGAGCTGGCCGAGGTGCTCATGTCGGCGTACTTCCTCGAGGGCAAGCACGTGGGTCGCGACGACGACCTCGTCGCCCTGGCCGCCGAGGTGGGTCTCGACGAGGATGCCGCCCGCGAGGCGCTCGCGTCGCAGCGCTACCGGGCCGCTGTCCGTGCCGACCAGGAGCAGGCGCAGCAGTTCGGGATCACCGGCGTGCCGTTCTTCGTGATCGACGGCAAGTACGGCGTGAGCGGGGCGCAGCCGGTCGAGGCGTTCTCGCAGATCGCCCGCCAGGTGTGGGGCGAGCGACGCGAGGCATCCGCGACCGCCGACGCCTGACTTCCCCTCCACAGCGGTGTCCGCTCCCGGCTCACGCCGGCGCGGGCACCGCTGTCGCACGACGTCTGGGAGAATGAGACAGTGAACACGGCATTGGCTCCGGCGCGGACGCTCCGCATCGGCAACATCGAGCTCGACGCTCCCGTCGTCCTCGCTCCGATGGCCGGCATCACGAACACGGCGTTCCGTCGCCTGTGTCGCGAATACGGTGCCGGGCTGTACGTGAGTGAGATGATCACGACGCGCGCCCTCGTCGAGCGCAACGACACGACCATGCGGCTCATCCGCCACCACGAGTCCGAGACTCCGCGCTCGATCCAGCTGTACGGCGTCGACCCGGCGACGGTCGAGGCGGCCGTGCGCATCATCGTCGACGAAGACCACGCCGACCACATCGATCTCAACTTCGGCTGCCCCGTCCCCAAGGTCACCCGCCGCGGCGGGGGAGCCGCACTGCCCTGGAAGACCACCCTGTTCCGCGAGATCGTCGAGCGGGCCGTCCGCGCCGCGGGCGACAAGCCCCTCACGATCAAGATGCGCAAGGGCATCGACGCCGACCACCTCACCTACCTCGAGGCCGGCCGGATCGCCGAGGGGGCCGGCGTGGCATCCATCGCCCTGCACGCGCGCACCGCGAGCGAGTTCTACTCGGGCCACGCGGACTGGTCGGCGATCACGAAGCTCAAAGAGACCGTCACGAGCGTTCCCGTCCTCGGCAACGGCGACATCTGGTCGGCCGACGACGCCGCGCGCATGATGGCCGAGACCGGCTGCGACGGTGTCGTGGTGGGCCGTGGCTGCCTCGGCCGCCCGTGGCTCTTCGGCGACCTCGCCCGCGCACTCGGCGAGCCCGGAGCCGCCCACGGCGAGCCCGTCGACGCCACGCTGGGCTTCGTCGCGAACGCCTTCCGCCGCCATGCCGAACTCCTCGTCGAGTTCTTCGAAGACGAGGGCCGCGGATGCCGAGACATCCGCAAGCACGTCGCCTGGTACTTCAAGGGTTACCCGGTCGGCGGAGAGCTGCGCGCGAGCCTCGCCACGGCGTCGACCCTCGACGAGATCGACGAGCTGCTGGCCACGATGGAGCTCGACGCGCCCTACCCGGGAGCCGCCGCCGAGGGTCAGCGCGGGCGCGCCGGCACGCCGAAGCGCCCGGCGCTGCCCGACCGGTGGCTCGACTCGCACGAGATCGGCGACGCCGCCGGTCGCGAGCTCGCCGAAGCGGAGCTGCACCACAGTGGCGGCTGAGGTGACGGTGGCGTCCGCCCGCCCGCTCGGGTACGCGGATGCCGATGCCGCCCGGTTCCACGAAGAGAAGCACCGCTCGCAGCGCGACGATTTCGCCCGCGACCGTGCTCGCGTGCTGCACTCCGCCGCCCTGCGCCGCCTCGCCGCGAAGACGCAGGTGCTGAGCCCGGCCAGCCCCGCCGACTTCGCCCGCAACCGCCTCACGCACTCGCTCGAGGTCGCCCAGGTCGGACGCGAGCTCGCGACGGCCCTGCAGCTCTCACCCGATGTCGTCGACACGGCGTGCCTGAGCCACGATCTCGGCCACCCGCCCTTCGGCCACAACGGCGAGCGGGCGCTGAACGACTGGGCATCCGACATCGGCGGCTTCGAGGGCAACGCGCAGACCCTGCGCATCCTCACGCGCCTCGAACCCAAGGTGTTCGGTGCCGACGAACCATTCGGACTCAATCTGACGCGCGCCAGCCTCGACGCCACGTGCAAGTACCCGTGGACGGTCGACGAACCCGTCCCCGACCCCGGCGGGCGCCTCAAGTTCGGCGTGTACCCCGACGACGAGCCGGTGTTCCACTGGATGCGCGGGGGAGCGCCCGCGCGGCAGCGCTGCATCGAGGCCGAGGTCATGGACCTCTCCGACGACATCGCCTACTCGGTCCACGACTTCGAAGACGCCGTCGTCAACCGTTACGTCGACCCCGCCCGTCTGGCATCCCGGGTCGGACGCGAGGGGCTGCTCGACGCGATCCAGCGCTGGGTCGGCTACGACTTCGTCCGCGACGACCTCGCGCAGGGGCTCGACCGGCTCATGGCCATGCCGGAGTGGATCCACTCCTTCGACGGCACGCGCCCCGCTCTTGCGCGGCTCAAGAACCTCACCTCCGACCTCATCGGACGCTTCGCACGCGCGGCGACCGCGGCCACCCGCGAGGCGTACCCGGCCGACGAGCTCACGCGCTACCGCGCGCGCGTCATCGTCCCCGCCGAGGTCGAGACCGAGATGGCGGTGCTGAAGGGCATCATCGGTGCGACTGTGGTCTCGATCGACGGCCGCAAGGTGCTGTATCGCGAGCAACGGCACGTCCTCAAGCGCTTGGCATCCGCCCTCTGGGAGAACCCGGGAGCCCTCGACGCGCTGCACGCCCCCGATTTCGCCGCCGCGGAGGACGACACCGCCCGCCGCCGGGTCGTCGTCGACCAGGTCGCGAGCCTGACCGACCAACTCGCGATCGCCTGGCACAACCGCCTGGTGGGCGACGTGGATGCCGCCGAGCTCGGCGTCTGGGCTCCGGGTGCGCGTCCGCCGCGCGGGGCGGATGCCTGATGCCCCGCATCCGCCAGTCCGACGTCGAGGAGGTCAAGGCGCGGGTCAACATCGCCGATGTCGTCGGTGAGCGGGTGGCGCTGAAGCCCGCTGGCGTCGGGTCGATGAAGGGCCTGTGTCCCTTCCACGACGAGCGCAGCCCCAGCTTCCACGTGCGTCCGCAGGTGGGGTACTACCACTGCTTCGGCTGCGGCGAGTCGGGCGATGTGTACTCGTTCCTGCGGGCGATGGACCACGTGTCCTTCACGGAGGCCGTCGAGCGGATGGCCGCGCGCGTGGGCTACACGCTGCACTACGAGGACGGCGGCCCCGCCCCCGAGACGACGGGCCGCTCGCGGCTGTACGCCGCCAACGCCGCGGCCGCGGAGTACTTCCGCGCGCAGCTGATGACACCGGAGGCCGAGACGGGTCGGCGGTTCCTCGGCGACCGCGGTTTCGACGCCGGCGCGGCCGCGCACTTCGGTGTCGGCTACGCGCCGAAGGGCTGGTCGCACCTCATGGACCACCTGCTCGCGCAGAAGTTCTCGCGCGACGAGTTGCTGCAGGCGGGACTCGTGTCCCAGGGCCAGCGTGGTGTCTACGACCGTTTCCGCGGACGACTCGTCTGGCCCATCCGCGACGTGACGGGCCAGGTCATCGGCTTCGGCGCGCGCAAGCTGTTCGACGACGACCAGGGCCCCAAGTACCTCAACACCCCCGAGACGCCGATCTACAAGAAGGCGCAGGTGCTCTACGGTCTCGATCTCGCCAAACGCGACATCTCGCGCTCGCACCGCGTCGTCGTCGTCGAGGGGTACACCGACGTGATGGCGTGCCACCTCGCCGGAGTGACCACGGCGATCGCGTCGTGCGGCACCGCGTTCGGCAGCGACCACATCACGGTGCTCCGCCGCGTCATGGGCGACGACAGCTCCTCGGGAGAGGTCGTGTTCACCTTCGATCCGGATGCCGCGGGTCAGAAGGCGGCGCTGCGCGCCTTCGCCGACGAGAAGCGTTTCGCCGCCCAGACGTACGTCGCCGTCGCCCCCGAGGGCCTCGACCCGTGCGATCTGCGCCTCCAGCGCGGTGACGGTGCCGTGCGAGCGCTCATGGACAACAAGGCGCCGATGTTCGAGTTCGTCATCGACCAGCGCCTGAAGGACTTCGACCTCGGCAGCGTCGAGGGGCGCGCCGGGGCGCTCCGGGCCGCGGCCCCGATCGTCGCCGACATCCGCGACCCCGCTCTGCGACCCGGGTACGTCCGCGTGCTGGCCCGGCGACTCGGTCTCGACATGCCCGAAGTCCAGGCCGCGGTGGAGCGCGCGGCGCGCGGGGCCGACCGGGCCGAGAAGCGCGAGACGACGCGCGAGGCCGATGCGGCCCCCGTCGCGGTGGCCGTGACGATGGCGTCTCTGCCCAACACCCGCGACGTGGCTCTCGAGCGCGGCGCGATGATGGCGTTCCTCCAGTACGGGCACCGGATCGAGCCCGAGCTGTTCCTGCGCGCGTTGCAGACGCCGTTCGGCCACCCCGCCCTCGAAGCGGTGCGGAGCACCTTGGCATCCACGGATCTGTCCCAACCCGGTTGGGCCGTCACAGCCGTCGAGGCGGTCCGCGAGCCGTTCCGCTCCCTGGCCGCGGAGTTGCTCACGGCCGAGTTCCCGGCGCGCACCGAGGAGGGGGCGGTCGTCGCGGCGAACGATCTCTCCCGGCGCCTGCTCGTCCGCGAACTCGAGCGGCAGAAGGCCGAGCTGCTGCGCGAGGTGCAGCGCGTCCCGGCCGACACCGACGAGGGACGCCGACTCGGGCTCCGCCTGCGTGACCTCGAGGCCGATCGCCAGCGTCTCATCGCCTCCTGACGGGGCATTCCCGGCGAGGCGCTACCGCACCGGCGTGTCGGGAGGGAAGCCCGATGCGCACGCACGGCTCTTCAGGGGAGGATGGGGGAATGCCCCGGACACTCGACACCGACGTCGCCATCCGCGCCGACGATCTCTCGCTCGCCCGCAACGGCGTCCGCGTGATCGACGGCATCACCCTGACGCTGCCGTTCGCCGAGACCCTCGTGGTGAGAGGGGCGACGGGCTCGGGCAAGACCTCCCTGGTGTCGATGCTCGCGGGCCGACCCGACGACGGACTGAGCGTCGTCGGGGGAGAGGCGTACGTGCACGGCATCTCCGCGAGGCGCCCGGGGCGTGCCCATCGTGAATGGACGTTCCACACGGGATACCTCCCGCAGGGCGCCGGGGCGTCGCTGCCCTCGCGCCTGACCGTACAGGACGTCATCGCCGAGCCCATCACGAGTCGCGATCGCCGCGTGAACAGCCGCGCGCTCGCGGTCCGGGTCGCGACCCTTCTCGACGAGATGGAACTGCCCCTCGGCACGGCGCCGAAGTACCCGTACGAACTCAGCGCCGGCATGCGACAGCGCGTGGCCCTCGCCCGCGCGTTCGTCCTCGAGCCACGACTGTTCGTCGCGGACGACCTCTACGCCAACCTCGACGTCGAGGTCCGCGCCGCGGCGCGCGCATCGATCGTGCGCCGACGCGACGAGCGCGGCATGGCCACGCTGGTCGTCACGAACGACGCCGATGCGCCGACGGATCTGGATGCCGACGTGCTCGTGCTGCACGGGGGACACGCCGTCGCGCTCGGTCACGGGTCCGAGGACCTGCAGTGGACCCCGGGCGGCGCGCCCGACCGGCGCGTTTCGACGGCCTGATTTTTCGACTGCGCCGCGGTGCTGTTAGTATCGTGTGGTTGCCCGCCGCAAGGCGAGCATGATCCTCGGTAGCTCAATTGGCAGAGCAATCGGCTGTTAACCGATAGGTTCTTGGTTCGAGTCCAAGCCGGGGAGCGAGAAGTCCACGCCCATCTAGCGTGGCTCTCACCCTAGGCCCGGGCTTCCACCCCGGGCCTTACCTTTTTCCCGGCGACGACCACGGGGGAGCTGCTCCCCGGACCCGTGTCCCCGCCTATGGGAGCGGTTCCATTAGACTCGCTCCGGCCGACTCCCGCGGCCGGAGAGGACGCCGCCCGTGCACGCTGCGACACCGCGTGTGCGCCGCGACCTCCAGGGACTCCGCGCCCTCGCCGTCCTCGCCGTGGTGGCGACCCATCTGACGGGCTGGCCGCGGGGCGGGTTCGTCGGCGTCGACGTGTTCTTCGTCCTCTCGGGCTTCCTGGTCACCGGCATCCTGCTCCGCGATCTCGAGTCCACCGGCACGGTGCACCTCCGCCGTTTCTTCGCGCGCCGGATCCGCCGACTCCTTCCCGCGGCGCTGCTCGTCCTCGCCGTGATCGTCGGAGCGGGGTTCCTCGTCTTCCCCGGCGTCCGGGCCGAGGCCCTTCTCGGCGACGCGCTCGCGGCCGGGGGACTCGTCTCGAACTGGCGGTTCGCCCTCGAAGGGCGCGACTACTTCTCCCACATCGACGTGTCCGCGCTGCAGCACTTCTGGTCGCTGTCGGTGGAGGAGCAATTCTCCCTGGGCTGGCCGCTGATCGTCCTGCTCTCGGTCGCGCTCGTCCCCGCCCTCGCCCGACGCGGACGCGCGGGCCGTACGGCGGTCGGTTCGGCCGCGGTGCTCGTCGTCGTGGCATCCGGAACCGTCGCGTGGATCCAGACGGCGAGCGACCCGTCGATGGCGTACTTCTCGACGTTCACCCGTGCGGGGGAGCTCGGCGTCGGGGCCGTCCTGGCCTGCCTCGCGCCCGCCCTGGGCCGCCTTCCCACTGCGGTCCGCATCCTGTCGATGTGGGTCGGCTTGGGCGTCGTGGCCGCCTCGTTCGTCGTGGTCGACCCGGGTGAGCCGTTCCCCGCTCCGTGGGCGGCCCTCCCTGTCGCCGGGGCGGCGCTCGTGATCGCCGGGGGGATCGGCGCAGACCCGCGGCACCGGCACCTGTTCGTCGTGACGAACCCCCTCGCGGTGGCCGTCGGCGACGTCTCGTACTCCCTCTACCTCTGGCACCTGCCGGTCATCGTCTTCGCCGGCGCGCTCCTGCCTCCGGGGCCGGCAGCCATGCCGATCACCGTGCTGATCCTCGTCGTCCTGACCGTCGCGACGTACCTCGGCGTGGAGCAGCCCGTGCATCGGTCACCGTGGCTGTCGCGGAACGACGGCGCCCTCTCCGCATCGGAGGCATCGGCACCCGCGCCGGAGACGTCCGTGGCCGCGCCGATCGCACGCACGCCCCCGACGCAGACCGCCCCGCAGCATGAGTCCACGCCGCTTCCCCGTTCCTCCGCCCTGGCCTCGCGGCCCGCCGGGTGGGTGCCGGGACAGCGGTACTACCCGGGCTCGCGCCCCCTCGCGCCGGCCCGGTCGGACCCCGCACCCGGTGTCTCCGAAGCCTCCCGACCCGTGGTTCCGTCCGTCAGACCGGCAGGATCCCCCTCGCCCGCGCTCCGGGCGTCCGCCCCTGCTCCTCCCGCTCAGCCGGCCGCTCCGTCCTCCTCGCGCGGCCCGGCCTGGGCCGACTGGCGCGCCCGCTACGGGCCGCGCATGGGGGTCGCCGCCGCGAGCCTCGTCATCGGCGCGGGCGCGACGGTGCTGGCGGTCTTCGTGGCCTACGGAGCCCCCACGCTCCCGAGCGCTCCCGCCCCCGTCGCGGTCGCCGCCCCGGACGACGGCGCGGATCCGCTCGGCACCCTGCAAGCCGATCTCGCCGCCGCGACCACGGCGTCGGCCTGGCCCGAGCTGCATCCGTCCCTGGACGACGCGATGCGCGAGTCCTCCGCCGCCAACCGCGCCCACGACTGCTTCACCCCCGACCCCCTTCCCGAGATCGGCCGCTGCACCTGGGGGAGCGCGGACGCCCCGCGGCACCTCTACCTCGTCGGAGACTCGAGCGCGATGGCCTACGCCCCCACGTTCGCGAAGCTCGCCGAAGACAGCGGGGGTCAGTGGCGCGTCACCACGGTGGGGATGTACGGATGCCGCTTCACCGACGTCCTCGTCGAGAGCCGGGATCCCGCGGTCACGGCGACCTGCGCGCAGCGCAAGAGCGACGTCGCCGCCCTCATCGCGGCGGCTCCGGCCGAGGCTGGGACGGTGACCCCCGCACACGATCCCCACCCGTACGACCTCGATGACCTGCGCGAGAGCCTGCTCGACGAACGCGGGGGCGAGGTCGACGACAGCATCCCCCAGCTGGCGACAGCCGATCCCGATCTCTGCGCGATCGCCCTCTCGCTGCCCGACGGCAGCGTGCGCCGGAGTACCGACGCGGAGGTGGCGTTCAGCATCCAGTCCGCGGTGAAGCCGTTCCTGTTCGCGCTCGCGCTGTTCGACACCGACGGCGAGGCCCTCGATCGGGTGGGCATCGAGCCCACGGGAGAGTCGTTCGACGCGATCAAGCTCGAGAGCGGAACGGGGCGCCCGCCGAATCCGATGGTCAACGCGGGTGCGCTGCTCACCGCGTCGCTGGTCGACGGCGGAGGACCCCGCGAGCGCGGCGCCCGCATCGCGCGGGGGCTCGCCGCGTTCGCCGGTCGCGAGCTCGACGTCGACGAGGACGTAGCGCACAACGAGCACCTGCTCGGCGACCGCAATCACGCCCTCGCGCATCTCATGCGCGCCGAAGGCACGCTCGCGGTCTCCGCCGATGACGCCGTCGCGGTCTACGCCCGCGCCTGCGCGACACTCGTGGATGCCGAGACCCTGTCCGTCATGGGGGCGACACTCGCGCTCGGCGGCGTCAACCCGCGCACCGGCGACCGGGTGGTCCCGGAGCGCGTGGCCCGGGACGTCGTGTCGGTCATGGCGACGTGCGGGGTGTACGACGGCTCCGGCCGCTGGATGCGAGCGGTCGGCGTTCCCGCGAAGTCGAGCGTCTCGGGAGCCCTGGTCCTGTCGGCGCCCGGTCGCCTCGGGGGCGCGGTCGTCAGCCCGCCGCTCGACGACCAGGGCACGAGCGTGCGGGGGCGCATCGCGAGCGAGAGACTCAGCGACGACCTCCATCTCCACAGCTTCGCGGTCTGAGGACTCGTCCCCGGAACACCGCAGGGATACGGCGCCGGTGCACACGGCATGTGAGAGCATCTGGTTGTCCCCTCCACCCCGCTCATCTCCACCCCGCTCATCCCAGGAGAGCCGATGCCCGTCGCCGCCCGCCGCCGCGCGTCACGCACCGTGACGATCGGTGTCGTCGCCGCCCTCGCCGCCACCCTCACCGGGTGCGGGCAGGGCACGAACGTCTCGGAGGACTACGCGCAGATCTGCCGCGATAACGCCACCGAGAAGCGACTGCCCGACGACGACTGCAACAACCACGGCGGCAGCGCCCACTGGTACTACCTGCCCCTGGGGTCGAGCAGTCGCAACGTGCCGGCTGTCGGCGATCGCGCCTCCGGCGGCGTCGACACCCTGCCCGGCGGGAAGACCGCCGCGAAGGGCATCTCGGGTGACGGCGCGAGCGTCTCGCGCGGAGGTTTCGGCGGATCCGGATCCGACGGAAGCCACGGCGGCTGATGCGCCGCATCGAATTGGCGCCCCGGCCCGACTGGGAGCGCACGATCAAGCAGTCGGGCCTCATCTACTCGCGCTCGCTCCGCGACGACGGCTCGGCCGTCGAGTACTGGAACGACGGCGCAGCGTACGTCTTCACCCTCCCCGAGGTCGAGGCGCTCGAGACGCAGACCGAGGAGCTGCACCGGATGTGCCGCGAGGCCGCGACCTACCTGGCATCCGGAGAACTCGGTCACCTCGGGCTGACCCCGCAGGCGTTCGAGTTCGCGCAGTGGTCCCTCGAGCAGGACGAGCCCGACGTCTACGCGCGCTTCGACCTCGCGTATGCCGGCGACGGCTCCCCGGCGAAGATGCTGGAGTACAACGCGGACACTCCCACCGGACTGATCGAAGCGTCGCTCACCCAGTGGTTCTGGCTGCAGGACCGCATCAAGAGCGGAGCCCTGCCCGCTGACACCGACCAGTGGAACGGGCTGCACGAAGCCCTCGTCGAACGCTGGCGGGTCCTTCTGCACCGGTCGTTGAGCGAGGGGGAGGGCGGGCGCCTCTTCGTCGCCCACTCGGATGCCGACATCTACGGCGAGGACTGGGACACCGTCGCCTACATGCGCGATCTGGCGGGCGAAGCCGGCTGGGAGCACACCGGCATCGAGATGAAGGACATCGGCTGGCACCACGGTGCGCGGCAGTTCGTCGGCGTTCCCGAGCCGTGGGGCTCCTCGCGCAGCGTCAACGCGCTGCCGGGGGATGCCCCCGAGACGCAGTACCCGGTCATTCGCAACCTCTTCAAGCTCTATCCCTGGGAGGACATCGTCTCGGGGGACGACCGCGTCGTCGGCGACCAGGAGTTCGGGGCCCTGCTCATCGCCGGGCGCGGTCTGTTCGGGCGCTGGTACGAGCCGGCGTGGAAGATGTTCCTGTCGAACAAGCTGCTGCTCGCCGCGCTCTGGCGCCTGTTCCCGGATCACCCCAATCTCCTTCCCGCGTACGCCGACGGACCGAACGCGATGACCGACTACGTCGTCAAACCCGTCTTCGGGCGCGAGGGCGACGGCATCCGGGTCCACCGCGCCGACGGCAGCGTGATCACGAACGGGCAGGAGTACCGCCGCGAAGGGACCGGGCGCGAACGCGTGTGGCAGCAGTACCACGAGCTCCCCGACTTCCCCGGGTCGAACGGCAGCAACCACCCGGTGCTGGGTTCGTGGGTCGTGAACGACGAGGCGTACGGCGTCGGCATCCGCGAGTCCGACGGGCCGATCACCGACTACTACTGTCGGTTCGCCCCGAACATCATCGAGGGCTGACGGGCGGACCCCGGCGGATCGGGGAGCCGTGTCCACCACGAGGACCCGCGATCCCCGGTCGGCCGTGGGACGCACCCGGATGAGCGTGCGGGGACACCTCGCGCGCGAAACTCTCCGCGGGCTTCACCCGTTCCGGGGCTGACGGATCGCGGTGCGCGCGTCCCGACGGGGGGTCGTCGTGCACCGGGCGGACCCGAGCACGACGACCACCATGGGTCAGCGGATGTCGATGATGCTGACGCCCGGCTTGTCGATGTCGTAGTCGCCCGTGTATGCGGTCGTGTCGGACAGGACGGCGAGAGAGAGCGCGCTCGGACCCGGGTTCCAGGCCGCGACCACCTTGTTCGTGCTCGTCGACACCGCCGAGATGGTGTCCGGTGTCTTCGTCAGGATCAGGATGCGCGTTCCGTCGGGTGTCCTCTCGATGTCGGCCACGGACTCGCCCTGGACCGGAATCCGTGCGAGCACCTCCGATGCGGTGAGATCCACCACGGCCACGGAACCGCGCGTCGCGACGAACGCGTGTTCACCGTTCGTCGAGACGGCCATCCGTGCGGCGGATTCGATGTCGACGTGCAGATCGAGCTTCCAGACCTCGGTGTGGTCCGACGCCTGTAGACAGTGGAGGATGCCATCGCCGTCGACGAAGTAGAACCGATCGGCGTAGGCGCCGCGGCCGCCGACGACGGCCGTCAGCCAGGACCCGCTCACCTCGGCGAGCAGGGTGTCCGCGGCGGTGTCGATGACCATCACGACGCCGTCTCGGGGAGCCGCCGCGTAGACCCGCCCCGCGCTGTCGTGGGCGGAGATCTGGGCGATCTCGTGACCTCCATCGGGCCGCGAGAGCGTGGCGACGATCGCGTTCGCCGCGATGTCGTACACGAAGACGCGTCCGTCCTCGGGGAACAGGTACAACCGGGTCGCATTGCTCTCGGAGGCGGCCGCTATCGAGAAACACGTCGACGGCAGGGTGACGGTGCGGGTGAGGGTGTTGGTCAAGGTGTCGACAGCCTTCAGGACTCCGGCGACCGGGTCGAGTACCCAGAGGGTCGAACCAGCGAGCACCATCTTCGCCGGGCGGGGCGGAAGGGAGACGCGCTGGCGGATGGCATCGATCCAGACGTCCGCTGCGGCGGTGTCGGCGCCGGCCGTCGCCGTCACCCGTCGCCTCCCCGAAGCCGACGGCGCCGACGACACGGTGGCCACAGCGGTGAACACCCCGTGGTCATCGGTGGTGCCCGAGAGGGGCGACAGGGTAACGTCGCTGGACGGCGACGAGAGCGTCACCGCGGCGCCCGCGGCGGGGGTGCGATCGGCATTGGTCGCCGTGACCGTGACCTGGCTCGTCCCACCCCACGGCACGACGGCGGGGGACACCGTCATCACGACCGGGACGACCGGCGACAGCACCGCAAAGGTCGCTGTCGCACTGTCGGTGCCGGCCTTGGCGGTGACGGTGTACGTCCCGGGTCGCGCCGACTTCTTGGCGACGAGATCGACGGTCACATGGCCATCCGTGCCCGTCGTCACCGTCGAGGGGTACTTGATCTGCGAAGACGCCACGGCGTCTCCGTCCTCGTTGACCTCCGTCACCGAGATCGTGACGGAGCGCTTCGCGCGCGGGTTGGCGGCGGCGTTGTAGGAGGCCACGATGGCTCGCGCCGTCCCGCCCTGCTCGATCTGCCGGGTGGCGATCGACAGTTCGAGGGCGTCGACGACCGTCACGGACACCGCGTCCTCCAGCCCATCAGCCGTGGCGGTACTGACGGTCCACAGTCCCGGTTGTCCGGGGCCGTCCCCCGTGAGCACATTCGCCGCGGTGCCCTGCGCATCGGTGTGCGCGTAGTTGTCCTTGAAGCCGATCGGGCCGCTGCCCTCGAACGTGAGCAGGGCGCCCGACACCGGCCTCGCCTGGTCGTCCAGCAGTCGTACCGTCGCGTTGACGCTCCGGTCGGAGCGCATCCGCGTCGTCGCCAGCGTCAGCAGAAGCGCTCCGGCCACCGAGATCGTCGTCGAGATGGTTCCGCTGCTCGTCGAGGCGGAGATGACGTAGTCGCCCTGAGCGACGCCGGTCGCGACAGCGACGGTCGCCGTGAAGGTTCCCTGGGCGTCGGTGGCACCGGTCGAGGGCGTCGCGGTCACGCCGGGGTCGCTGGATGTCAGGGCGACGGCGCGGCCCGAGACCGCGGCGCCCTGGGCGTCGACGACGCGGACCGCCAGCGTGGTCGTGTCACCGGGCTGCACGCGACGCTGCGCGAGGGTCGCCGAGGTGGCTTCCCCCGAGGTCGCGGCGTGCGCCGGCGTCGCGACCGTGAGCGACACCGCCGGCACGGACCAGGCTGCGGCGGTGAGGACGGCCCTGCGGCCGACGGGCGAGACGGGCGTCGTGCCCGAGGGGTGCGTGGTCATGGGCGTGTTCCTTCGTGAGGCGATCAGGTCGTGTCGCTCGGCAGCGTCAACGACAACCGTTGCGCATGTATACACGCCCGCACGGACGCCCCGATGATCCCCGCCCGGGGGGAGACGATGGCGCTACCGGCGGTTACGCGCCGCACGGCGACGACGCGCAGGAAACTTCAGCGGCGTCGCCTCACCCTTCGCTTCAACCTCAGGGGACCGGCCGCTGACCCGCTGCCACACCCCTGCCGCGCCGGTCGCGCGAGACCGGGCTCGCGCGACATCGGCACCGCTCGACTTCGAGCGGGCCTCGACGTCTGCACGCGGAGCCCGACGCCCCGCGCGCCGGCATCACGCGTCGATGTCGTCGACTCCCGGCATCCAGGACGCACCGGGCTTGCCCCACTTACGCTTCTTCGCGATCTTCGCGACGACACGAGCGTCCTCGTCGTCGAGACGGTCGATGTACAGGATGCCGTCGAGGTGATCGAACTCGTGCTGCAGGATGCGCGCCCGCCAGCCCGTCACCTCGACGCGGACGGGTTGCCCGTCGAGATCGACGCCGGTGAGGAGTGCGGCGTCCGACCGGCGCAGCGGGAAGCGCTCGCCCGGGAAGGAGAGGCAGCCCTCGGACTCGTCGTCGGGGTCGGGGTAGCCCGGCTCGAGAGGACGGATCCAGAGCTCGGGATTGATGACGACGCCGCGCCACGGGAGACCCTCGTCGTCCTCGTACGTGTAGGTGAAGATGCGCAGTCCCACACCGACCTGGGGCGCGGCGAGACCCACACCCGGGGCGGCGTCCATCGTCTCGAACATGTCGGCGACGAGGGTGCGCACCTCTTCGGTGATCTCGTCGACGCGGGCGGCGGGAGCGTGCAGCACGGGATCACCCATGATGCGAATCGGGAGAACGGCCACGTCACCAGCCTATCCAGCGAGCGGGCGGCTATCGTCGGAGGGTGATCCCGCTCGATGTCTCCCTCAGCGACGGAATCGACCAACTCGTCGGTGTCTTCCGCGACCCCCGTATCCTTCTGGGCATCCCGCTCGCTCTGCTGGGCGCGGTGTTCATGTCGTTCGGTGCCCAGTACCAGCACCGCGGGGTGCAGAAGGTGGAGCGGTTGTCGGGCAAGACCACCGGTGGACTCTCACGCGCGCAGCTCGCGTCGCTGCTCACCCGTCCCTCGTGGGTGGCGGGAACCCTCATGCTCGGACTGGCGATCGTGTGCCAGCTCGCGGCCCTCTCGGTCGCACCGCTCATCCTCGTTCAGCCGCTCGGTGCGATCGCCCTCGTCATCACCACGGTATTGAACGCTCGCGTCTCCCGTCACAAGCCCACGCGGCAGTCGCTCATCGCCATCGGCGCCTGCGTGGGCGGCATCTTCATCTTCGTGACGATCGCGGCCTTCTTCGCCACCGAGCACACCGTCACCTCGCGCGAACTGTTGATCATCCTCGGCATCCTGGCGATGGTCGTGATCGTGTTCGCGGTCTTCTGGATCCTCGTGCGCCGCCGCGCGCAGGCGCTGTTCTACATCATGGCGGCAGGGGTGATCTACGGCTTCGTCGCGACGCTGGCCAAGGTCATCATCAGCCGTATCCAGGCCGGCAACTTCGAGTGGCTGACCTTCCTGTGCGTCGTCGCCCTGATCGCCGCGGTGGCCGTCGGGGCCTACTTCGTGCAGACGGCGTATTCGGTCGGCCCGCCCGATTTGGTCATCGCCGGCCTCACGGTCATCGACCCGATCGTCGCCGTGTTGATCGGTCTGCTCGTGCTCGGCGAGGCCTCCACGGCTCCTGCGTGGGCGCTCATCGGCTTCGCCATCGCGGGGGCGATCGCCACGTGGGGCGTCATCCAGCTGACCCGCCACCACCCGCAGATCACCGCCGACGGCAAGGCGGTCGAACCGCGCGTGCACTGAGCGGCAGGCGCCCCCGTCGTTTCACGGCCGGCAGCGGATGCCGATAGGCTCGTCGTCGTCAAGGGGCGGTGGCCAAGCTGGTCAAGGCAGCGGGCTCATAACCCGACGATCGTGGGTTCAAGTCCCACCCGCCCTACTCCCCGTCGCTCCGGGAGCGCGCCCCGGCGCGGTTCCCGAGCGACGTCGGCCCGCGGCGCCCGTCCGTTGCCGCAGACGCCCTCCCGCCGTCGACACGCCACTCTGCGCCCTCAGGCCTCCCCATCGCGCGGGAGCAGCCCCGCGACGCCCTCGCGACCGGAGACGCCCAGCTTGCGATACACCCGACGCGCCTGCGTCTTGACGGTGTTCAGGGACACGCCTCGCTCGGCCGCGATCTCACGAAGCGTCTTCGATCCCCGTAGGGCCTCGGCCACTCCACGTTCCGTCAACGACAGGCGTGCCACCGCGCCGCCCCGTGAGGGAAGCCCGACCCGTTCGAGGGCAGCCGAGATGGGCGCGACGAGCGGAGACAGACGCGGATGCGCACCGACGACACCCTCGATGAGGCTCAGTGTCTCGTCGACGGGCATCGCGATGAAGGGGTTCGTGGAGTTACCGGTCTGGTCGATCAGCATCAGCGCCGACTCCATACTCTGATGGGCCCTGCGCCCTTCGCCGATGCGCTGGAAGGCGATCGCACGGCGAACGAGGAGCGGCACGAGGGTGCGCAGGCAGTGATCGTCGTGGGATAAGCACGGTGCCGTGTCGGCGAGCAGTTCGCGCTCACGCGCGAGCTGGAGCAGGCACGCCGATCGCTGCATCGCGAAGCAGATCGCGTGACCGTCGGGACTGACCACGGATACCAGTGCCTCGAGCCCCTCGGTGAACCGGTGCTGCGCGGCGAGGACGTCGGCACGGAGGCAGAACAGGAAGAATCGAGTCATCCGAAGGGTACCGGTGAGGTCGCCGCGCAGGAGTTGCGTGCTCGCGGCGTCGGCTGCCGCGCGATCGCCGTTGAGCAGATCACGCATCACCCGCGCCGTGTGGGCGGCGAACACCCACGACGAGTCGTCGGGCCGCAGCATGTCGTGCATGTCCGCGGCTTCCGCGAGCCCGGTGGCATCCATGCGTGCCGCCGACATGAGCATGTGCGCCTGGAGAAGGAGGAACGACGTGTCGGCGGGCTCCCAGCCGTTGTCTTCGAACAACTGATGCGCTTCGGCCGCGGCGCCCGCGCCGGCGAGGTACTCGCCGTTCACCGCGAAGTTCAGCGCGCAGGTCGAGAGCGCGCGGTAACGCGCCGGCGCGTGGTCGGCAAAGAGAAGGGCTTCCCGGCCGAAGCGGGCACCGCGGCTGGCCCGCCCGATCGCGCCGCAATACTCGGCAGCACTCGACATCAGCACGGAACGGGCTTTCGCCGAGAGTTCTGCCGGAGCGCGGAGTCGGGCGTCGTCGAAGTACCGGTCGACGAGTCCCACATCGTCTTCGAGAACGTCGCGTCGGGCTCGTGCCGCGAACATCGCCGACACCCGGTTCGCGATGTCGTCGGTCCACGTCTTCGGTGCCGGAACCGGCGGCGCCTCCGCGAGCATCGCCAGATGGTGGGGAAGGGGCTGACCGTATCCGGGAACCAGACGCAGGAGCGTCAGCACGGTCGCGGCGCGAAGCGCCGTGTGTGCAGTCACCGCCATCGGCTGATCCCTTCTCGGCCACGCTGCCTTCTCCTGCCGAGCGGAAGAGCGTGACGACCGCGATGTCGAGACGCTCCCCGCGTCGTGCGCGGCTTCGGCCGCAGCGCTCCTCAGGCGCTCACCGGGGCGAGCTCACCCGGCCCCGGCAAGATCTCCCGCAACAGATCGTCGAGCGTCACCACACCCACCAGTCGCGTGTCGTCGACGACCGTCGCCAGCTGCACCCGGCCGCGGCGCATCCGCGCGAGCGCGTCATATGCCGATGCGGCGGGTTCGAGAACGAGCGGCTCGCGGGTGATGTCGAGGGCCGGCGTCGACGGGTCGATGGCCAGGGTGTCGCGCACGTGCGCGACACGCGAGCTCGCTCCCGTCCCGACGAGGATGCGCAGGTGCGTGGATGCCGCGGCGGCGGCCTGCAGGTCGGCGACGGTCGCGTCGACCCCCACCGCTGTCGGCGTCCGGTCGGTGCGGACGATGTCGCCGACCGTCAGGGTACTCAGGGCGATCGCCTGGGCGATGGGCTCGGAGTACTGCTCCTCCAGGGTGCCCGCTCTGCGCGAGTGCGCCACGAGCTCACGGATGGTGTCGGCATCCTGTCCGCCGGCGGCCGCCTTGTCGACCGGCTCGATGCCCGACGCCTTCACGAGACGGTTGGCGATGTGGTTGATCCAGAGCAGGAACGGTCGCAGCGGCCAGGTCATCGCGCGAGCGAGGATGCCGGTGGCCTTCGCCGCGGTCTCGGGGTGGGCGATGGCCCACGACTTCGGAGCCATTTCGCCGATGACGAGATGGAGGAAGGTGACGACGATCAGCGCGAACATGAACGCGACGATGTCGGCGAACACGGCGGGCAGGCCCCACTGCGTGAGCAGGGGCGCGAGGGCGTAGTCGATCGCGGGTTTGGTGATCGCTCCGAGGAGGAAGGTGCACGCCGTGATCCCCAATTGAGCGAAGGCGAGCATGACGGTGAGTTCGTTGATGCCGCGCAGCGCGGCCCGAGCCGATGCGCTGGTCGCGGCCTGCTCCTCGAGGCGATGGCGACGTGCGGCGAGCAGCGCGAATTCGACGATGACGAAGAAGGCGCTCGCGACGATCAATGCGGCGGTGACGCCGGCGACGGTCCAGCCGTTCATCGGAACGCTCCCTCGTCGCGGGTGACCGCCGGCGTGGCGTCGCGGTCGCGCTCGTGCACCTGCAGCCGTAGGTGCGACGGGACGTGCCGGTCGACTTCGACGACCTCGAGCACGAGCCAGCGTTCGATGTCGAGACCGTGCACCGCCTCCGAGGGGCGCGCGGGCAGGTCGATGCGCACGGCGTCGCCCACCGCCGGCAGGTCACCGTGCTTCGCGATGACCAGACCTGCGACGGTCTCGGCGTCGGAATCGGTGAGGTCGTGACCGATCAGGCGCTCGAGCTCGTCGAGGTGCAGGTCGCCGGGAACGCTCCACGCGTCTTCGCCGACCGACGCAGCCTCGGCGGCGACGTCGACGTCATGCTCGTCGGAGAGCTCCCCGATCACTTCCTCCGTCAGGTCTTCGATGGTCAGGATGCCGTCGAAGTTGCCGTACTCGTCCACGACGCACGCGAGCTCGTTCCGCGTCCGCCGCATGCGGTCGAGGGCGGTCGGGAGAGCCATGGACGTCGGCAGGACGACGGCCGCGCGCATCACCGCCGACACGGGGGTGTCGTCGGTGGGGTTCTCGCGCAACACGTCGATGAGCTCGATGACCCCGACGGGGGAGTCCTCGTCGCCGATGACGGGGTAGCGCGTATGCCCGGTCGCCATGAGCCCCCGCACATCGCCGATCGTGGTGTCGGGTGTCACAGAGTCGATCTGCGATCGCGGGACCATGGCGTGTTCGACGTCGCGTTGCGGGAAGTCGAGGATGCGGTCGATGATCATCGACAGATCGTCGGGGAGGTCGCCGCTGGCGCGGGACTCCTCGATGATCGCCTCGAGATCACGTGCGGTGGCGCTGTCGTCGACGTCTTCCAGCGGCTCGATGCGCAGGAGCCTGAGAAGAGCGTTGGCGGCGACATCGAAGACGGTGATGAGCCATCCGAAGAGCACGAGGTAGATGCGCGTCGGGACGGCGAGGGCGCGGGCCAACGGCTCTGGGCTGGCGATGGCGAGGTTCTTCGGATACAGCTCGCCGAAGATCATCGTGACGACGGTTGCCAGCAGCAGCGCGCCGACGGTGCCGATGATGATCGACACAGCCGGGTCGATCCCGACGCCGCCCAGCAGGGTACCCAGGGACTCGCCGATCAAGGGCTCTGCGACGTATCCGATCAACAGACCGGTCACCGTGATGCCCAACTGGGCACCGGACAGCATGAACGAGGTGCGCTTGGTGATCGCGAGCACGCGCTTCGCCTGGGCGTCACCCTTCTCCGCGAGCGCCGCCATGCGCGAGCGGTCGACCGACATGTATGCGAACTCCTGCGCGACGAAGAAGCCGCACGCGACGATGATCGCCAGGGTTACGATGACGCCCAACAGCAGTGTCAGGACCGCAGCCAGCATCAGATCTCACCCCCTCTCGAAACGAGGGGGCTCGAAGATCGGCCCTCCTGGTCGGTGGAGGTGCGGTGATGGCTCACGGGTTTGTCTCTCGTGGGTCGGGGAATCGCAGATCCCCTCGACCTTATCGAGACGTCGGCGAACGATGCTGGGGATTTGCCCCGACGTGCCCGAGGTGTGGTGACGCAGGCCGTTCTCCCGGCCCAGGCGGTCGATGCGATGGCACAATGGAGATCCCCGCATTGCCTCGCTTCCCGGCGTGGTCCCGCCCTTTGCACAACAGGTACGCTTCGGCGCGCCGGAAAAGGACCAGCTGTGGGACGCCTCATCTACCGCGATCGCGCTTCGTTCGACATCGACGACCGCATCCTCGCCCACCTCCGCATCGTCGTGATGAACAAGTTGCGCCGTAACGAGGGCTTCATGCTGCAACTGCCCGTCAACGAGGGAGTTCGGCAGGCCAGTCTGTGGATCCATGCATCCAACGCTCTGGTGATGCAGTTCTACGGCGGTCGCGAGCCCGCCATCGATCGAGAACTCGTCGACCAGATGATGTACGACGCCAGCGGTGCCGACGGGCTCACGCTCTCGGCGTCCGGGGTCGCCCCGCATCCGGCGCCCGCGCGCCAGCCGGCGGGGACGCGCTCGGCGCGCTGACGGCCACACCCCGGGCGAAGGCCCGCCGCGCGGGCGGACCGGCCGACGGCGGCTGCTCACTCAGGTCGCGTACCGCCCACGCAGGGGGAGCGTGAGCGCGAACCGCGCGCCGCCGGTTCTCGGGGCGTAGCGGACGTCGCCGTCGTGCGCGCGAGCGATTCCCCGCGCGATGGGCAGGCCCAGGCCGACCCCGGTCCCCGCCCGGGCCGCGTCCAGGCGCACGAGACGCTCGAAGATGCGCTCCCGGTCCGCCTCGGCCACTCCCGGGCCGTCGTCCGACACGGCGACGGCGGCCGCGGTCTCGGTCACGCTCACCTCGAGCTCGATCGAGCCACGGCCCCCGGTCGCCCGAGCGGCGTTCTCGACGAGGTTCGACAGCACCTGCGCGATGCGTCCGGCGTCCACGCGCACCGGCACGACGGCATCCGGAAGCACGCTGCACACCCGCACCGAGGGGTGAACCAGGTGCGCGCGCTCGACTTCGGCGGTGACGAGGGCCCGCAGGTCGATGTCGGAGCGCGTGAGATCGAGCCCCTGGTCGACGCGCGCCATCGTCAGCAGATCGTCGACCAGGCGGGATGCCCGGGTGGCCTCGCGGGCGACGTGGGCGGCCAGCATCTCGCGCTCGGGGCCGTCGAGGTCGGCTCGCACCAGGGTGTCTGCCGCGGCACGGATCCCCGCGACCGGCGTGCGCAGTTCGTGCGCCGCATCGGAGAGGAACGCCCGCAGGCGGGTCTCAGCCTGGCGAGCCGCCTGTTCGGCGCCGGTGACGTCGTCGATCATGTCGTCGAGCGCGGCGGCGACCCGGCCGATCTCGGTGTCTGATCGGGTGGGGTTCAGTCGTCGATCGCGATCACCCGCACCGATCGACCGCGCGATCTCGGACACCTGGTCCAATGGCCGGAGCGTGCCTCGCACGACCACGGTCACCGCGACCGCGGCGAGCACCAGGACACCGACCGACGCGAGCGCCATGATCCACCGCACCTGCGCGAGGGTCTCGTCGACGCCGGCGGCGGAGGCCGTGAGCGTCAGCGTCGACCCGTCGCTGAGCGTGGAGCTCAGTGTCACCAGGTCGTCGTCGCCCGTCACCGAGGAGGCCACGACGCGGACGTCGCTCGACGCGGCAGGCGTCGGCACCGACGGCTGGGCCGGACCGGGGCCACCGGGTCCGGGCGGAGAGTGGCGGAGTTGCTCGGGGCTCGGTCCCGCCACGACCGACTCGCCGCCCGCGCTGTCGATGCGAACGGCAAGGCCCTGGTCGGAGAGGCGTTCGGCGAGGTCTTCGTCGTCGACGGTGCCGACGAGTGACGCCGCCGCCGCAGCGCGGTCGCGCAGGCGTTCCTCGATCTGTCCGCGAAGGCGAGCCCCGAGCGCGATGTCGACGACCACCGACAGCACGATCAGCAGCACGGCCACGAGCGCCACCACGGCGATGATCGTGCGCCGACGAACGGAACCGGCGCGCAGGGGGCGCGGATCGCTCACGGACTCACGCTCAGTCGGTAGCCGAGCCCGCGCACGGTGTGGATCAGCCGGGGCCCCCGGGCCTCCATCTTCCGGCGCAGGGCGCTGAGGTGTACCTCGACGAGGTTCGGGTCGTAGTCGTCGTAGCCCCAGACCTGGGTGAGGATCTGCGCCTTCGACAGTGTGCGTCCGCGGCTCTCGGCGAACAGGCGCAGCAGCCGGAACTCCGTCGCCGTCAGATCGAGCACCGATCCCGCACGGCGGGCCGTCGTGGCATCCGGATCCACCACCAGATCGCCCACCTCGATGGTCTGCGGGAGGCGGCCGCGTCGGCGCAGGACCGCGCTCGTCCGCGCGATCAGCTCCGCCATGGTGAAGGGCTTGACCACGTAGTCGTCGGCACCTTCGGCGAAGCCGCGCAGGCGGTCGTCGACCTCATCGCGCGCGGTGAGCATGATGACGGCCGCGTCGCTCGTGGCGCGTACCAGCGGCAGCAACCGGATGCCACTCGGTCCGGGCATCATCCAGTCCAGCACCACGAGGTCGGGGCGGAACGCCTCCAGACGCCCGGCGAGGTCGGTTCCGTCGGGCGCGGATTCGGCGATGAAGCCGTCGGCACGCAGCGACGTCGTGACGGCGACGCGGATGGTCTCGTCGTCGTCGAGGACGAGAACGCGAGCGGGAGATGGCATCCGGCCCACGCTAGGGGTGAACGCTGGACACCGGGTATGCGAACGGCATGGGTTGACTCCGCCGCGATGAGCTTCAGGCTCGCTTCAGTCGCCGTACGAAAGCTGGTTCTCGAGCCGGTGATCGCCATCGGCGCAGAGAGATGGTCATGAACGACGACGACGACAACCCCACCCTTCCCCTTCCGCGAATGGACGACGCGCCCGAACCGTCGCGCCGCTCGTGGAAGCGTCCGGCGCTGATCGCGGGCGCGGTCATCGTGGCGGCGGGCCTGACCGGCGGAACCGCCGCGCTGGCTTCGTCGTCGGGCGGCACACCGGCCCTGACCTCGGCGACCTCGGCGCCGAACGCCGACGGCGTCTCGCCGGGCACTGTCACACCCACGCCCGGTGCCACGCCGACCGCGGCCCCCTCCGACGGCGCACAGCCCTCACCGCCCTCCGACGGCGCCGCGCCCGCAGGTCGGGGTGGCGGTCCGAAGCCGAGCGAGTGCGGTTCCGGTGGTCCCGGCGCGCCGACCCCGCCTGCTGACGGCTCGGCCCCGACCCCGCCCGCCCCGCCGGCTGACGGCTCGGCCCCGACGCCGCCCGCCCCCGGGACGGAACCCGGCACCGGGGCCACACCGCCCGCGCAGTCCGGTTCGTGAGCGCACTGCCGCGCTGACCGCCGCGCCACGCGTCGTGCGTGCAGGGTGCGGTCAGCGCGGTGGGGCACGATCGAAGGGTGGCGAACACCAAGACACGGCCGAGGTCGTCGACCGGGCGCCGGCCCTCGCGCCGGTCGGGGACCCGTCGTCGATCGCGCCGCCCCGCGTCTGCCGTCATTCGGCGACGGCGCGTCGCGATCGGTGTGATCGGTGCACTGCTGGTCGGCCTGGTCGCACTCGCGATCACGCCGCTCGTGGGACTCGTCTCGGCGTGGAACGTCGAAACCCGCCGTGCAGCCATCGACCTCACGTCGTTCGACCCCGGCACCCTCATCAGCGATGCCGATTTCTACGACGGCGATGCCATGACGGCTGACGAGATCCAGTCCTTCCTCGACGAGCAGGTCGGTTCGTGCCGCAACGACTCGTGTCTGAACGTGCTCACGACGACGCTGCCCGCGCGCGCACCCGTGGTGTCGGATGCCACCGGCGAGACCGTGTGCGAGGGATACGACGGTGGCGAGCTCACGGCCGCCCAGGTCATCGACCGCATCCAGCGCGCGTGCGGAATCTCTGCGAAGGTCCTGCTCGTCACGCTGCAGAAGGAGCAGAGCCTTGTCTCCGGCCGGATTGCTCGCGCGCCCGAGCCACGAGAGTTGGGCGCGGCGATGGGTGCGCGGTGCCCCGACGATGCCGCGTGCGACCCCGGGATCGCGGGGTTCGCGGCACAGGTGGCCCAGGGCGCTACGGACCTGAAGTCGTACAGCGCCTCCGACTACATGCGCCAGCCCGGGACGCACTACCTCGCGTACTCACCCGATCCCTCGTGCGGTGGCTCCGACGTGGCGATCACGAACGAGGCGACGGCTGCCCTCTACAACTACACGCCGTATCAACCGAACGCGGCGGCCCTCGCCGCACGGTGGGGGACCGGCGACTCGTGCTCGGCGTATGGCAACCGCAACTTCGCGCTGTACTGGGCCCTGTGGTTCGGCTGACTTCTGTGTCGGTCACGACCTCTCGCGCCGTGCCGAGCCCCGCTCGCGCCGCGGCACAAAGTCGGTCGTGTGCGTAACGTCCGTCCAGAGCGGCGGATGCCACGGAGTTTATGCACATCCCTGACCTTGTGCCCCGCGCGGAACGCCTCGCCGCAGCCGCAGCACGCCCAGGGAATGACAGTGTTGTGATTTCGTTATGAACGAGTGATAATGGCCGGGACAATCGAAAATACGCCGGCACTCCGTCACAGGTCGTAGGGGAAGACGTACCTGACGAAGGAGAGACCATGGCGATCACGTCTTCGCGCGGAGTGATCCTGATTCACTCCGCGCCCCGCGCGCTGTGCCCCCACCTGGAGTGGGCGGTCGGACGCGCGCTCGGCCGCGCCGTGAACTTCGACTGGGCCGATCAACCGGTGCTCACGGGAAGCCGACGCGCCGAGTTCTACTGGGAGGGCCCGGTCGGCTCGGGTGCGGCCCTGGCCAGCGCCATCCGCGGCTGGGAGCATCTGCGCTTCGAGGTGAGTGAAGATCCCACGCCCCGTAGCGACGGTGGCCGGTGGATGCACACGCCCGGTCTCGGCATCCACTACGCCCAGACCGACGCGAGCGGGAACGTCGTCATCGGTGAAGACCGGGTGCGCTACGCGATGGAGATCGCCTGCGGCGATGCCGTCGAACTGCAGCGCGAACTCGACATCGCCCTGGGGTCGGCCTGGGACGAGGAACTCGAACCGTTCCGTCACGCCGGCCACGACCAGCAGATCGTCTGGCTGCACAAGGTCGGATAAGACGTCGGGCGGGGGAGGCGCCACTACCGGAGGCCGGTGATCGCCCCCGGCATCGGGACCGCGTATCCCTCGCCCGATCAGAAGAAACGCCCTCCGGCATCCTCGATCAGATCGAAGGATGCCGGAGGGCGCTCGTCGTGCGGCCTCAGACCGACGCGATGGCCACGACGGCGTTGTGCCCACCGAAGCCGAAGGAGTTGCTGATCGCGAGCTGGTCGCCCGCGCCGAGCTCGATCGGTGAACCGGAGAGGGCGAAGGGCACCTCGGGGTCTTGCTCGGTGAGGTTGATGGTCGGCGGGGCGACGCGGTTCTGCAGCGCGAGCACCGTGAAGATCGCTTCGAGCGCACCCGTTCCGCCGAGCAGGTGGCCGGTGGAGGACTTGGTCGCCGACACGGGGATCTCGTCGATGCGCTCACCGAACACCGCACGCAGCGCCTGGTACTCGTTCGGGTCGCCGACGGGGGTCGAGGTGGCGTGGGCGTTGATGTGCGTGACGTCGTCGACGGACGCGCCGGCCATGTCGAGCGCCATGCGCACGGCACGCGCCGCGCCGCGACCCTCGGGGTCGTTCGCGGTGATGTGGTACGAGTCGGCCGTCACGCCACCGCCGACGATCGAGGCGTAGATCTTCGCACCGCGCGCCTTGGCGTGCTCCTCGGTCTCGAGGATCAGCACGCCCGCACCCTCGCCCATGACGAAGCCGTCGCGGTCGATGCTGGCCGGACGCGAGGCCGTCTCGGGGGAGTCGTTGCGCTTGGACAGCGCCTGCATCGACGCGAACGACGCGATGGTGATCGGGTGGATGGCCGACTCGGTGCCGCCGGCGATCACGACGTCGGCGAGACCGTCGCGGATGTGCTGCACCGCGTTGACGATCGACTCGGTGCTCGACGCGCACGCCGAAGCCACGGTGCGGGCGAACGCGCGGGCGTTGAAGTGCAGCGACAGGTTGCCCGCGGCAGCGTTGGGCATGAGCATGGGCACCGTCATGGGCATGACCCGACGGGGGCCCTTCTCACGCAAGACGTCCCACGCGTCCAGCAGCGTCCAGACGCCGCCGATGCCGGTGGCGAAGTCCACCCCGAGACGGTCGGGATCGATGTCGGGCGCACCCGCGTCTTCCCACGCCTCTTTCGCCGCGACCAGAGCCAGCTGCGACGACGGGTCGAGGCGCTTGGCCACCGGACGCTCGAGGACGGTCTCGGGTCGCACGAGCGCCTCGGCGGCGAAGGTGACGGGAAGCTGGTACTTCTCGACCCACTCGTGCTCGAGGGTGCGCGCGCCGGAGGTGCCGGCCAGCAGGGCGGACCAGCTCTCGGGTGCCGTTCCGCCGATAGGCGAGGTGGCGCCGATGCCGGTGACGACGATGCGGGGTGTGCTCATGAGGTGCGAAATCCTTGCTGCGGACCGATGGGACCTGAGCGGTGGGGGCCGAAGCCCCCACCGGGAGAATCAGGCCTGGTTCGAGGTGATGAACGTGACGGCGTCGCCGACGGTCTTGAGGTTCTTGACCTCGTCGTCGGGAATGGTCACGCCGAACTTCTCCTCGGCGTTGACGACGATCGTCATCATCGAGATGGAGTCGATGTCGAGGTCGTCGGTGAACGACTTCTCGAGGGCGACCTCGTCGGCCGAGATGCCCGTCTCGTCGGTGATGAGCTCGGCAAGGCCGGCGAGAACCTCGTCGTTGGTGAATGCCATGATGTCTCCTGTTGTGTCGGGGATGAGGCCCGATGGGCCCCGATCAGTTTAGGGTTCGATGACGCTGCGTCAGGGAAGCACGACGACCTGCGCGCCGAAGACCAGACCGGCACCGAAGCCGATCTGCAGCGCGAGTCCGCCGCTGAGCTCGGGATGCTCCTCGAGCAGGCGGTGAGTGGCGAGCGGGATGGATGCTGCCGACGTGTTGCCCGTGGTCTCGATATCGCGACCGATGACCACCGTCTCGGGCAGACCGAGCTGCTTGGCGAACTCGTCGATGATGCGCATGTTCGCCTGGTGGGGGACGAACGCTGCCAGGTCGCTCGGCTCGATGCCCGCGGCCTCGATCGCCTGACGGGCGACCTTGACCATCTCCCACACAGCCCAGCGGAAGACCGTCGGGCCTTCCTGGCGCAACGTCGGCCACGGAGCCGTGCCGTCGCGGAACTCGGTGAGGGTGGCGTTCATGCTCACGGCGTCGGCCTTGGAACCGTCGGAGCCCCAGATGGTGGGTCCGATACCCGGGGTGTCGCTGGGTCCGACGACGACCGCGCCCGCACCGTCGCCGAGAAGGAACGAGATGCTGCGGTCCGTCGGGTCGACGATGTCGCTGAGCTTCTCGGCGCCGACGACGACGACGTGCTTCGCGAGCCCGCCACGGATGAGCGCATCGGCCTGACCCACGCCGTACGCGAACCCGGCGCACGCGGCGTTGACGTCGTAGGCTGCGGCGGGGTTCGCGCCGATGCGGTCGGCGACGATGGCGGATGCCGACGGCGTCTGCTTCGGGTTGCTGATGGTCGCCACGATCACGGCGTCGATGTCTTCGGGCGCGACGCCCGACTTCTCGACGGCCTCGCGGGCGGCTTCGGAGGCCAGGTCGATGGCATCCGTCTCCTTGTTCGCGCGGACGCGCGTGACGATGCCGGTGCGTTGACGGATCCACTCGTCGCTGGAGTCGATGGGCCCGACGAGGTCGTCGTTGGGCACGAAGTTCTCGCCGCGGGCAGCGCCGTACGAGTAGATGCGCGTGTGGGCCGGGCCCTGCAGCTGACGGAGGGTGGGGGTGCTCATGCCTGGTCTTCCTTCAGGAGTGAGACGGCCGCGTCGAGGTCGTCGGGGGTCTTCACCGCCACGGTCGGCGTGCCGCGCAGGGCGCGCTTGGCGAGCCCGGTGAGGGCGCCCGCGGGGGAGAGTTCGATGATGCCGGTCACGCCGTGCTCGGCGAACGAGGCCATGCAGCGATCCCAGTGCACGGGTGAGGCGACCTGTGCGACGACGAGATCGAGCGCTCGGCGGCCCTCCGTCACGACGGAACCGTCGGAGTTCGTCCACAGGGTCGTCGTGGGGCCGGAGACCGCGACATCGGCGGCTGCTGAACGCAGCGCTTCGACGGCGGGCTCCATGAAGCGCGTGTGGAACGCCCCGGCGACCTGCAGCGGAATGACGCGAGCGCCGCGTGGCGCCTCGGCCGCGAGTTCGTCCAGCGCCGGCAGCTCGCCCGCGGCGACGATCTGTCCGCCGCCGTTGTAGTTGGCGGGGGTGAGTCCGAGCGCGTCGAGGCGTTCGAGCACGGTCTGCTCGTCGCCACCGACGACGGCGCTCATGCCCGTCTCGACCGCGGCGGCCGCCTCGGCCATCGCCCGACCGCGCAGGCCCACGAGGCGCAGCGCGTCGGCGTCGCCCAGGACTCCGGATGCCGCCAGCGCGGCGATCTCGCCGACGGAATGCCCCGCGACTCCGGCGACGGGCGTCTCGATGCGCTCGTTCAGCGCAGCCCACGACAGCAGGCTCGCAGCGACGATCAGCGGCTGGGCGACGCTCGTGTCGCGGATCTGATCGGCATCCCATTCGGTGCCGGCTGCCACGAGGTCGACGCCAGCTTGTTCGGAGTAAGCGGCGAGGCGCTCACGCGCCCCGTCGAGCTCGAGCCATGGCGTGAGGAACCCGGGGGTCTGCGACCCCTGCCCGGGGAAGACGGCGATGATCACCGTCCCATCCTGCCAAGGATCGAGCGTCGGCTTATGGAGGTATCGACACAGATATGCGGCGTGTCTTTGTGCGAGCCGTGCATCACCGTCCGGCGGACAGGCGCCGACCGGCCGGCCCGCGGCGCCTCGTGGCATCCGTCCCGATCGAGCCGAGGATCAACGCGGTCTGCAGGATCAGCGCCTCGCGGGGGCCCGTGGCATCCCACCCGATGACCTCCGACACGCGCTTCAAGCGGTAACGCACGGTGTTGGGGTGCACGTACAGCTCACGCGCGGTCGCCTCGAGCGAGCGGCCGTTGTCGAGATAGCTCCAGAGCGTCGAGACGAGGTCGGCACTGTGCTCGTGCAGGGGGCGGAACACGCGGTCGACCAGCGTCTGCTTCGCCACCGCATCGCCGGCCAGCGCCCGCTCGGGGAGCAGATCGTCGGCTTCCACCGGCCGTGGGGCGTTGCGCCAGGCGCGCGCGACGGCGAAGCCCGCCAGGGCGGCTCGGGCGCTCTGTCCGGCATCGACGAGAGCTGCCACCGGCGGGCCGAGCACGAGGTGGCCCGACCCGAAACCGGGCTCGAGTCGCTTGGCGATCTCGGTGAACGGCAGTTCTGAGGCGTCATCGCCGTGACGGGCGGGCACGTCAGCGCGCCCCAGCACGAGCACCAGACGCGATCCCTGCACGCCGATCAGCACGTCGACGCCGAGTTTGCGCGCGGTGCGCCGCACCTGGTCGACGTCGAACTGCGGGGGAGTGGTGCCCACGAGCACGGCGACCTCGCCGTGGCCGTGCCATCCGAGCGCGGCGATCCGGCTGGGGAGTTCGTCATCGGCCTCGCCGGTGAGGATCGAGTCGACGACGAGCGCTTCGAGCCGCGCATCCCACAGCCCGCGGGCCTCGGCCGCACGCGCGTACACGTCGGCGGCCGCGAAGGCGACCTCGCGCGAGTACAGCAGCATCGCCTCGCGCACCGTCTTCGAGCGACCCGCGACGCGCTCTTCCATCACCTCGACGGTGACGCGTACGAGCTGGAGCGTCTGCGTGAGGCTCACGCTGCGCAGCAGTTCGCGGGGCGCCGCGGCGAAGATGTCCGAGGCGATCGCGGGAGTGGATGCCGGATCCTCGACCCACTGCGTGAACGACGTGATGCCGGCCTGTGCCACCAGCCCGACGGCTGACCGCCTCGCCGGGGGCATCCCGGCGTACCAGGGCAGCGTCTCTTCGAGGCGCTGGATGGTCGCGGTCGCAAGGTCGCCGGAGATGCGGCGAAGCCAGGCGAGCGTGTCGGCCTTGTCGCGCGCGGCGGCATCGGCCCCGAGCGCCGCGGGGTCGTCCACGTCACCACTGACGCGATCGGGACCGACCCCGCCCGAGAGGGAAGAATCGGTCCCGATCGACAGATCACTCACGCCGTCAGGCCTCGCCGCCCGCGTTGCCGCTGGTGCCGGCGTTGACGTCGTGCAGGCGGTACTTCTCGATCGCCTGTCCGATGACCGAACGGTCGACCTTGCCCTCGTCAGCCAGCGCCTGCAGGGCGCGGACGGCGAGCGAGGGGCCGTCGATCTTGAAGTACCGGCGCGCGGCGGCACGGGTGTCCGAGAAGCCGAAGCCGTCGGCGCCGAGCGTCAGGTAGCGCTGCGGCACCCACTGGCGGATCTGGTCCTGGACCGCGTGCATCCAGTCGCTGACCGCGACGACCGGGCCCTCGGCATCCCGAAGCTTCTCGGTGATGTAGGCCGTGCGGGGCTCGGCGTCCGGGTGCAGGAAGTTGTGCTCGTCGGCGGCAAGGCCGTCGCGGCGGAGCTCCGTCCACGAGGTCACCGACCAGACGTCGGCGACGACGCCCCAGTCGTCCTTCAGCAGGCGCTGGGCCTCGAACGCCCACGGCACACCGACACCCGACGCGAGCAGCTGGGTGCGGGGACCGTCGCCTTCACCGGTCGAGACACGGTGGATGCCGCGGACGATGCCGTCGACGTCCACGTTCTCGGGCTCGGCCGGCTGTACGTACGGCTCGTTGTAGACCGTGATGTAGTACATGACGTTCGGGTCGGAGTGCTCCCCGCCGTACATGCGCTCGATGCCCGAGCGCACGATGTGCGAGATCTCGTACCCGTACGCGGGGTCGTACGAGACCGTCGCCGGGTTCGTGGATGCCAGCAGCTGCGAGTGTCCGTCGGCGTGCTGCAGGCCCTCACCGGTCAGCGTGGTGCGACCGGCGGTCGCGCCGATGATGAAGCCTCGCGCCATCTGGTCGCCGGCGGCCCACTGGGCGTCGCCCGTGCGCTGGAAGCCGAACATCGAGTAGAAGACGTAGACCGGGATGAGCGGCTCGCCGTGCGTGGCGTACGACGTGCCCGCCGCGGTGAACGCCGCGAGGGCGCCCGCCTCGTTGATGCCGACGTGGATGATCTGGCCCTGCGGGCTCTCCTTGTACGCCAGCAGCAGCTCGCGGTCGACGGAGGTGTAGTGCTGACCCTTGGGGTTGTAGATCTTCGCCGTCGGGAAGTACGCGTCCATACCGAACGTGCGCGCCTCGTCGGGGATGATCGGCACGATGCGGTGCCCGAAGTCCTTGACCCGCAGCAGGTCCTTCAGCAGACGGACGAACGCCATGGTCGTGGCGATCTCCTGCGTGCCGGAGCCCTTCTTCGGAAGCGCGTAAGCCGCGTCCCCGGGGAGCTCGAGGCCGACGTGCGTCGAGCGTCGCTCGGGCAGGAAGCCGCCCAGCGAGCGGCGACGCTCGAGCATGTACTTGATGGTCTCGTCCTGGGCGCCGGGGTTGTAGTACGGCGGCTGGTACGGGTTCTCTTCGAGCTGCGCGTCGGTGACGGGGATGTCCATCGCGTCGCGGAACGACTTGAGGTCGTCCAGCGTCAGCTTCTTCATCTGGTGCGTGGCGTTGCGGCCCTCGAAGTGGGGGCCCAGACCGTAGCCCTTGATGGTCTTGGCGAGGATGACCGTCGGCTGCCCCTTGTGCTCGGCCGCAGCCTTGAACGCCGCGTAGACCTTGCGGTAGTCGTGGCCACCGCGCTTGAGGCCCCAGATCTGCTCGTCGGTGTAGTCCTTGACGAGCTCGAGGGCGCGGGGGTCGCGACCGAAGAAGTTCTCGCGCACGTAGGCGCCGTTCTCCGCCTTGTAGGTCTGGTAGTCGCCGTCGGGCGTGGTGTTCATGAGGTTGAGCAGCGCACCCTCGGTGTCGCGGGCGAGCAGGTCGTCCCACTCACGGCCCCAGACGACCTTGATGACGTTCCAGCCGGCACCGCGGAAGAAGCTCTCGAGCTCCTGGATGATCTTGCCGTTACCGCGGACGGGGCCGTCGAGGCGCTGCAGGTTGCAGTTGATGATGAAGTTCAGGTTGTCGAGACCCTCGTTGGCCGCGACCTGCAGCTGACCGCGGCTCTCGACCTCGTCCATCTCGCCGTCGCCGAGGTAGGCCCACACCTGCGAATCGCCGACGTCCTTGATGCCGCGGTTGGCGAGGTACTTGTTCGACATCGCCTGGTAGATGGCGTTGATCGGGCCGAGGCCCATCGACACCGTCGGGAACTGCCAGAACTCCGGCATGAGGCGGGGGTGCGGGTAGGAGGGGATGCCGTTGGGGGCCTGCGACTTCTCCTGGCGGAAGCCGTCGAGCTGCGCCTCGGTGAGCCGGCCCTCGAGGTACGCGCGGGCGTAGGCGCCGGGGGAGGCGTGGCCCTGGATGAAGATCTGGTCGCCGCCCGAGGGGTCGTCGAGACCGCGGAAGAAGTGGTTGAAGCCCACTTCATAGAGGGCGGCCGACGAGGCGTAGGTCGAGATGTGGCCACCGACGCCGATGCCGGGGCGCTGCGCGCGGTGCACCGTGACCGCGGCGTTCCAGCGGATCCACTTGCGGTAGCGGCGCTCGAGCTCCTCATCACCGGGGAACTCCGGCTCGCTCTGCTGCGAGATGGTGTTGATGTAGTCGGTGGTCGGAACCATCGGCACGTTGAGGTGCAGTTCCTTCGAGCCCTTCAGAAGGCTCAGCATGATCTCGCGCGCGCGGGCGGGGCCCTTCGCCTGGACCAGCTGTCGCAGGGATTCCTGCCACTCCCCGGTCTCTTCCGGGTCGCTGTCCTGCGGCCCCTGCGAATACGGATCCTGGTCGTGAACAGTCACGGAAGACCTTTCGTCGTCTGGCAGGTCATGCCAGAGAATCGCCATACGAGTGCGGCAACCCTTGTCTGCTCCGCACAATCAACCATCGTCCACCCTAGCGAGTCGCGGGGACATCGGATGCGCGTCGGTGGCCCCGTGCTCGTGTCGCCGCGCGAGACAGCTCGATGTCGAGATGTCGACGATGGTTCGAGTCGCGCGGAGGGATGCGCCGGGGTCCGCGCCGCTGATGATCTCGCACAGAGTGAGGTCGTGAACGGAGAGTGGGCCCTGCCGGGATCGAACCGACGACATCCACGGTGTAAACGTGGCGCTCTACCAGCTGAGCTAAAGGCCCGGGATGCCACGAGTCTAGCGTCCGTCCCACGTGCGGCCGTGCGGTCATACCGTGCCGCCGATGTCGGAGGCCCGGGGTAGCGTGGAACCCGTGAATGCCGATCCCGCCGACCAGCGCAAACTGCTCGACCTCGCCGACCTCGACGCGCGTATCCGGCGCGATGAGAAGGTCGCGGGCAACCCGCCCCAGGCCGAGCGCGTGCGGGAACTCATCGCGCAGCGGTCCGTGCTGTCGCAAGAGCTGGCGACCCGAGCCAATACGCGTGACGACATCACCGCCGAACTGAAGCGGCTCGAGTCCGACGTCGCCGTCGTCGACGCCCGCATCGCGCGCGACACCGAGCGCCTCGCCGCGTCGTCGAACCCGAAGCAGGCGCAGGGGTTCGAGAGCGAACTGGCCTCGCTCGGCCGCCGCAAGAGCGATCTGGAAGACGCCGAGATCGCGCTCATGGAGCGCCTCGAGGCAGCCGACGCCGCGGTCGCCGAGCAGGAAGCGCGCATCGCCGAGACCAACGCCCTGGGCGCGCAGCTCAGCGCCGAAGCGAAGACCACCGTCGCCGACGCGACGACCCGTCTCGAGGGCGCACGTCGCGATCGCGATGCCATCGCGGCATCCGTCCCCGGCGATCTCCTGGCGCTGTACGAACGGCTCGCCTCCCGCGGCAACGGCGCCGGTCTGCTGCGCGCGGGCGCCTGCGAGGCGTGCCGGATGGTGCTTCCGCCGAGCGACCTTGCCACCGTACGCCGGGCGCAGACCGACGAAGTGGTCTTCTGCCCCGAGTGCGGCGCGATCCTCGTTCGCACCGAAGAATCTCGATGACCCCGTACGGCGTCCGTGGCGTCTGACACGGTCGTCGTCGGGCGCACCACCTCGGGGCGCGCGGCCCTCATCGACCTGGATGCCGACGGCACGGCCCGCGGCATGACCGAGTTCGACGAGTCCGATCTGCCCGCCACCATCGCATCACGTGAGACTGCGGGCGAGGTGCGGTGGGTCTGGGCCGACACCGCCGAGATCTACGGCCGGCTCCTCGCCACCGGCGTCCGCGTGGCCCGCGCGTGGGATCTCCGTCTCGTCCACGCCATCCTGCGCGACGCCGTCGCCGTCTCCGAAGACCACGGCCTGCGTGCCGCCACGGCATGGGATGCCGACACCTCGACCCCCAGCCCCGGTGACACGCTCTTCGACCTGGGGGAGCCGGCATTCGCAGTCCCGCACAGCGCCGACGCCGCGCTTACGGAGTATGCCCGGCAGACCGCGGCGATCGCCTCGTCGCGCACGCCGGGGGCGCTCCGCTTACTGTGCGCCGCGGAATCGGCGGGTGCACTCATCGCCGCCGAACTTCACGTCGCCGGCGTGCCGTGGAGCGTCGAGGCCCACGTCGACCTGCTGGAGCGGGAGCTCGGCCCACGTCACGGGGGTGCCCTGCCCGCGCGCATCGAGCAGACCGCCGCCGTCGTTCGCGCAGCTCTCGGTGACCCGTCGGCCTCGCTCGACTCGCAGCCGCGCCTGCTGCGCTCGCTCCACCGTGCGGGCCTGATGGTGCAGTCGACGAGCAGATGGGAGCTGGCGGAGCACGACCATCCCGCCGTCGCCCCGCTCATCGCCTACAAGAAGCTCATGCGGCTGTACACCGCGAACGGCTGGGCGTGGCTCAACGACTGGGTGCGCGACAACCGGTTCCGCCCGGTGTACGTGCCCGCGGGCGTGGTCACGGGACGCTGGGCGTCATCGGGAGGCGGAGCACTGCAGATCCCCCGCAACCTCCGTACCGCCGTGCGCGCCGACCCGGGATGGACCCTCGTCACGGCCGACGTCGCACAGCTCGAGCCCCGGGTGCTCGCGGCCATGGCGCGGGACACGGCGCTGGCCGAAGCGGCATCCGGTCGAGACCTCTACGCCGGTATCGTCGAGCGCGGAGCCGTCGGCACTCGTGCCGAAGCCAAGCTCGCGATGCTGGGGGCGATGTACGGGGCCACGACGGGCGAGAGCGGGCGGCTGCTTCCCCGCCTTCGCCGCACCTTCCCGCGGGCCATGCGGCTCGTCGACGACGCCGCCCGCACCGGCGAGGACGGCGGCGTGGTGCACACCTGGCTCGGTCGTACGTCGCCCGCGGCGGGAGAGTCGTGGCGCGCGCTCCAATCCCTCGCGAGCGACGCCGCGGCATCCGGTGTTGACGAGACCCGCGCCCGGCGCTCCGCCCGCGACCGAGGCCGCTTCACGCGCAACTTCGTCGTGCAGGGCACGGCGGCCGAGTGGGCCCTCGCGTGGCTGGCCGACCTGCGCGCGCGCCTCTCCGCCTTCCCGGAGGTGGATGCCGCCCGCGCGGCGCCCGCCTCGGGTCCGGTGTTCGCACGAGCACCGCACCTGGCGTTCTTCCTCCACGACGAGATCGTCGTGCACACCCCCGTCGAGCACGCGGAGGCCGTGGCGACCGCGGTGCGGGAGTCGGCGGCATCCGCAGGTCGTCTGCTCTTCGGGACGTTCCCGATCGACTTTCCCCTCGATCTGCGGATAGGGGATACCGCCGAGAAGGGCTGAGGGGCCGCCCCGGTAGACTGGAGCGTGCGAATGGGTCGGCTGGACGGTCGCGTCACGGGTTCGCTCGTGCCGAGGAACGTCCGGGCTCCACAGGGCAGGACGGTGGGTAACGCCCACCCGGAGCAATCCGCGAGACAGTGCCACAGAGAGCAGACCGCCTCGGCCCCTCGGGGTGCGGGGTAAGGGTGAAAGGGTGGTGTAAGAGACCACCGGGGTCGTGGTGACACGACCCGCACGGTAAACCTCGTCCGGAGCAAGGCCAGACAGGGGATGACGACGCGGCTCGCCGAGTCCCCGGGTAGGCCGCTGGAGCGGCACGGCAACGTGTCGCCGAGAGAGATGACCGTCCACGGGGCTCACGCCCCCGGACAGAACCCGGCGTACAGGCCGGCCCATTCGCCTCACACGTCTCGCGGACTATGCCCGAGCGCACCCGTCAGAGAGCTCCGCGCCGCCCCGCGCCTCACGGGCACAAGTACAGGTGCGCCGCGCGCGAGAGCGCGTCGATGTCGCCACGGTCGGAGACGATGACCTCTCCGATGCTGATGGTGGTCCGCGTCGCGCCGTCGAGGGGCCAGCAGATGTCGAGTCCGGTGCGAACGAGGGCGTCATCGTTCGCCTTCGCGATCGCGCCGTCGGCCACGGCGGCGCCGCGTAGCGAGACGAGGTAGTCGCCGGTGTGTACCGCGACGCCGGGGCTGAGTGTCAACTCCGGCGCGGATGCGGCACATCCTGTCAGAGCCAGGACGACGATCCCCGAACCTCCCGCGACGAGGCGCCGCCCGGGGGGTCACCGGCAGAGCGAGAGCGTCGCGGCTTCGACGATGGCGATGGCGTCGGCACCGCCGGCGGTCAGCGTCGTTCCCGCGAGCTTGACCTGCACCTTCTCCTCATCGACGCCCTGGGTGAGCTGATCGCACACGGCTTTGCCCGCCGCGAGCAGATCCGCGTCGGAGGCGGAGTGGACGGGGCCGGACGAGGTGGCGTCGGCCCGCGCGTCGGAGAGGTACGTGGTCTCGTCAACGGGCGCATCCGTGGGGTCTCCGCCGACGATGATCGTCGAGTTCCCGTTGGTGAAGGTACCCGTCTGACCGGGAGTGATCGTGATGGATTCGTGCTTCGTCTCCGCGGTGACTCCGGTGCAGCCGGAGAGGGTCAGCAGGGCGAGAACGGACGCGGTCAGGGTGAGAGTGCGCTTCATGCGCCTCACCCTAACCAAACGGCGAGTAACCTGAGTGCCCCCTGAGTATTACTACTCAACCGGCCGAGAATGTGCGCGCGGCGTCAGCGACGACGACGGCATCCCTCTCACGTGACGGCGGGCAGCGCCTTCGGCACCGGAAGGCGGTAACGGCTCGACAGCGCCGTCACCCCGCTGACCAAGACACCCTCTCCGCTCAGATCAGGTGTCCGCAGAAGCGGCACCAGTTCCCCCCGGGTGTGAAAGACGCGCCATTCGCCGTGGATTGGCTTCTCGTATCTGGCAGCGTTTTCGTACTGTCCGTCCGAATACCACCGATCCGAGGGGGAAATCAGTGAAGAGAACGTCCCTAAGTGTTGTCGCCGCTATCGGGGCCGTCATGCTGGCCATTCCCACGACAGGCGCCGCCACCGGAGACACCAGCAACGTCGTCGACGAACCGCCTGTCAATCACTTTGATGCTGCGCCGACCAGGAGCCCCGATGAGCGCGCGCTCACCGCTCCCCCCGTCACAAGCGAGATGGTCGAGATGACCACGAAGATCGACAGCCTCTACGAGGGTGATCCGCGCTACAGCGCGGTCGAGTTCACCAAGGATCGCTCGCTGACGATCGTTTGGTGGCACGGTGAAGTACCCGCTGAGTTGGAGAGCATCGTCGCGTCGGCAGAGGTTCCCATCGAGGTGCGCCAGACGGCGTACCTTCCTGGCGACCTTCGCGACGCCGTGCAAACGGTCTTGGCAAGTGACCAAGCAGCAGCGGCCGGCGTTCTGGGAGGCGGACGGGCTGCGGACGGCAGCGGGATAGAGCTCACCCTGGCGCCTTCCGGTTCCGATCGCGCGAGCAACACCGTGGAGGACCGCCTCGAGAGTGTGTCCGAGTTTCCTGTGGCGATCATCCACGAGGACATCACTCCGCTGACCCCCCGGAGGTCTTCGGGCCGTGGCAAACGGTATGGACCTGGCATCAGTGGATGGCAACTGACGGCACGTGGGAAAAGGCGCACGCCAAGCTGACCGCGGCGGCGGACGCGGCAGGACTGGTCGACTGGTCCTTGTCGGTGGACTCCACGATTGCTCGCGCTCGTCGACGGCAACGGACTGCCTCTCGTGACGCTGATCAGCGCCGGGCAGGCCGGTGACTCACCCATGTTCCTGCCGCTGATGGCGCAGCTGCGTGTCGGCCGCGATGACGGGCGACCGCGGACGCGGTGCGCGGCGACAAGGCCTATTCGTCTCGCGCCATCCTCGGGCACCTCCGCGCCCGCGGCATCAAGGCTGTGATCCCGGAGCCGGACGACCAGAAGGGGCACCGGAAACAACGAGGATCACGCGGAGGCCGGCCCGTTGATCTGGACGTATTGGACGACAAGCATCGGAACGTCATCGGGCGCCGCTACTGCCACATCAAGCAGTGGCGAGGGCTGGCCACCCGCTACGACAAGCACGCCGTGATCTACCGCGCTGCGGTGGTCCTCAATGCCGTCATCGCCGGGAGTCGGATCGTCTTCGGCCAGGCCGTCCCACTTGACCAGCAGCCCCTGGAAAAACACCGAACCGTCGGTGCGCTCGACCGAGAACACGTTGTCAGCGATCCAGCCCCACGGGGTTTCGTTTCCCCCGCCCGCCATCGCAACCGACCCACTGCCGACCAGGAGAACGGAAGCCGCAGCGCTTGCACCCCACACGCGCAGCCGTCGGCCGCTACGTGCGCGTGCCTCTCGGAGGATTCGCGCGCGGTGATCCGAGAGTCCCTCGACGCTCGCTAGGCGGGGTGCGGCATCTCGAATCCGCGTGTCCAGGTCGAGATCGTTCATGAGTGTCGCCTTCCTGAAAGAAGTTTCACTCAGTACATGGCCGCAGGACCCCGAACTGTCCACCTGGCTTACGAGACGCAGAATCTCACCAGAGCGCCGGTCGGAGAGCGCAGCCGCGTTCCTCGACTGGCTCTCTGCGCGGTGTCACGCCCAGGCGGGAATCCACGCAACCGCCACGAAAGCAACGAGACCGGTCGAAAGCACCAGCGCAACTCCCGCTCCCACCGCCCAGGGCCCCCGGCGAAAGAGCGTGACGGACGCGGCAACCGCGACAGCAGACGTCATCCCCAGTACGACCGTCGACACGACGGCCGCATCGAGCCGATCGCTGACGAAGCAGTTGCGTGGCCCAGGGTAGGTGAGGACGCATACATCCGGGCCCGTCGGCACGGCAACGGACCAGATCAGCACAACAGCCGCGACCGCACAAAGAGCCATGATCGACGTCCCCACGATCAGGATCGGCGCGGCTCGACCTGCCGTCAGATTCCCATCGCGAACGCCCATACGCTGATCGTAGGAGTGCATCCACTCGCCCGGCGTGCGTGGAGACAGAAGGGGGCGTCGCATTGAGTACACGTCGACTCCGCGCCGAATACCTATCGACACTCCTGTCGCCCCCCCCCGCCTCAGGAGGGTCGCCGCGTGTCCGGGTGAAGGGATGCGTGTCTCGTGCAGCCCCGGGGTGAATTTCGTAGTTATGTTCTACGATCGACCACGGCCGGAGATCCCGCGCGAGGGCAGCCACTGGGCACCGGTGATGTGGCGCAACGCCGTCAGCGTGCGCCGAATCGACGAAGCCGCCTGATCGTCCGCCAGCCGCTCAGCGCCATCGCGCCGCGCCGACGCCGTGGCATCCGTGGTCGGGAGGCGCCGACCGGGCTTACTTCACCGCAGGGAGCGCCTCGGGCACGGGAACCGCGAGCGACGCCGCCCCGATGATGCCCGCGTTGTTGCGGTGCTTGGCCGGCACGATGGGCGCCCGCAGCTTCAACAGTGGCAGGAACTGCTCGGAGTGCTTCGACACTCCGCCGCCGACGACGATCAGATCGGGGCTGAAGAGGAACTCGACGTAGTCGTAGTACCACTGCAGACGCTTCGCCCACTTCTCCCACGACAGTTCGTCGCGCTCCATCGCGGAGTAGGCGGCGAAGTACTCGGCATCCTTCTTATGGCCCGCGCGCTGCAGATGACCCAGCTCGCTGTTGGGAACGAGCACACCGTCGTACATCATGGCCGAGCCGATGCCGGTGCCGAGGGTGGTGAGAATGACCAGCCCGTTCACGTCTTTCGCGGCCCCGTAGCGCACCTCGGCAATGCCGGCTACGTCGGCGTCGTTGGCGAAATGGATGCCGCGCGACAGGCCGTCTTCGAAGAACTTCTCCGCCTCGAAGCCGATCCACGACGACGACACGTTCGCGGCCGACAGCGTCTTGCCGCTCTTCACGATGGCGGGAAACGCCACGCCGAGCGGAAGATCCGCGGGCGCCTCGAGGGTTTCGAGTACCTGATGCACCGCGGCCAGCACATCGGCGGGCTCGGCTCCGGCGGGGGTCGCGACCTTCACCCGGTCGCTGATGAGCTCTCCGGCATCCAGATCGACGATTCCCGCTTTGATGCCGGTTCCACCGATGTCCACTCCGACCGCACGCGATGCATTCGTTGCCATACCCTCCAGCCTAGCCAGCCGCGCGGTCGGGATCAGTAGGATCGGAGGGTGCACCGGCGGTTCCGCGCCGAGACGCGAGACCCATCGAAGGAGCCATCGTGAGCGACGAGAGCAACAAGTACTGGTACAACCTCGAGACCAAGCAGGTCGAGCAGGGCTTCGCCTCTCCGATGGTCGATCGCGCAGGCCCCTTCGACACCGCCGAAGAAGCGGCCCGCGCCCCCGAGCTCCTGCGTCAGCGCTCCGAGCAGTGGAACGAAGACGACGCCCGCGACGCGAACTGGGGCTCCGACGGCGCCACCGCCTGACGGCCGCACCGAAACGAGGAATGACGATGGACAAGCAGCGCGATTTCGTCCTGCGGACGATCGAGGAACGGGGCGTGAAGTTCGTCCGCCTCTGGTTCACCGATGTGGTGGGAACGCTGAAGTCGGTGGCGATCGCCCCGGCCGAGGTCGAGGGCGCTTTCACCGAGGGCCTCGGCTTCGACGGTTCGGCGATCGAGGGGCTCACGCGCTCCTACGAATCCGATCTGCTCGCACACCCCGATCCGACGACGTTCCAGATCCTGCCCTGGCGCGGAGAGATCGACCCGACCGCGCGCATGTTCTGCGACATCACGACGCCCGACGGCCAGCCCGCGGTCGCCGACCCCCGGCATGTGCTCAAGCGCACGCTCGCCAAGGCCGCTGACGCGGGGTTCACGTTCTACACGCATCCCGAGATCGAGTTCTACCTGCTGAAGTCGTCGCAGCTGGGCTCGGACGGGCGCCCGCAGCCGGTCGACTCCGCGGGATACTTCGACAACGTCCCCGGCGGCACGGCACACGACTTCCGTCGTCGCTCCGTCCGGATGCTCGAGGACCTCGGCATCTCGGTCGAGTTCAGCCACCACGAGGGCGGACCGGGACAGAACGAGATCGACCTGCGCTACGCCGACGCGCTGACCACGGCCGACAACATCATGACGTTCCGCACCGTCGTCAAAGAGGTGGCGATCGAGCAGGGCGTGTACGCGACGTTCATGCCCAAGCCCATCAGCGGTCAGCCGGGCAGCGGCATGCACACGCACCTCTCGCTCTTCGAGGGCGACATGAACGCCTTCTACGAGGAGGGCGGGCAGTACCAGCTGTCGAAGGTCGGCCGTCACTTCATCGCGGGTCTGCTGCGCCACGCCAGCGAGATCTCGGCCGTGACCAACCAGTTCGTCAACTCCTACAAGCGTCTGTGGGGCGGCGACGAGGCACCGAGCTTCATCTGCTGGGGGCACAACAACCGTTCCGCCCTCGTGCGCGTCCCGCTGTACAAGCCGAACAAGGGCCAGTCGACGCGCGTGGAATACCGTGCACTGGACTCGGCGGCCAACCCGTACCTCTCGTACGCCCTGATGCTGGCCGCCGGTCTGAAGGGCATCGAAGAGGAGTACGAGCTTCCCGCCGAGGCCGAAGACAACGTGTGGTCCCTGACCGACTCCGAGCGGCGTGCGCTCGGGTACGCTCCGCTCCCCGCGAGCCTCGACCAGGCCCTCGAGCACCTCGAGGAGTCCGAGCTCGTCGCCGAGACGCTGGGCGAGCAGGTGTTCAAGTACGTGCTGCTCAACAAGCGCCGCGAGTGGCAGCAGTATCGAGCCCAGGTCACGCCCTTCGAGCTCGAGAGCAACCTCGAAGCCCTCTGACGGGCGCGCCATGACCTCGGGCGACCGCACTTCCGCGCTCACCGCCCTCGCCCGCACCGGCTTCTCGCGGCTCGCCGAAGCAGACACGCTACTCGGCGAGCTCGCCGATGTCGTCGGTGTGGACCGAGCGGATGCCATGCAGCTCGCGCAGCGTGTCGCCGACCCCGACCGCGCACTCCTGGCGATCCTGCAGGTCGCCCGGCGCGATGCCGACGCCGTGCGCCGCAACGCCGCCGACCCCGGCTCCTGGCGTGCCCTGTGGGACATCGTCGGCGCCTCCGACGGCTTCGCCGAGTTCTACCTGCGTCATCCCGCCGAGCTCGCGCACCTGTCGGGCGCCGGGCTCACCGTTCCCGACGAGCAGACCATGCGCGCCGAGCTGCTGGCATCCGTGGGCGACGTCGACGGGTTCGCGTCGGATGCATCGGATGCCGCCTGGGTGGCGCTCCGCGTGCGCTACCGCCGTCTGCTCGCCCGCATCGCCGCCTACGATCTCGGCCAGGACGATCCGGCGGCCGCGATCCCGGTCGTCTCGGCGGCGCTGGCAGATCTCGCCGGGGCCGCGCTGGAGGCATCGCTCAGCGTCGCCCGCGCCCGTGTGACGGGCTCCGCTCCGGCCTCCTTCCCGCGCGCTCAGGTGGAGGCCACGCGGTTCGCCATCATCGCCATGGGAAAGACGGGGGCGCGCGAGCTCAACTACGTCAGCGACGTGGACGTGATCTTCGTCGGCGGCTCGGCCGATGACGAAGTGGTCTCCGAGGCACGGGCCATCGACATCGGCACCCGCCTGGCGGTGCAGACCATGCGGGGCATCTCCGGCCCCGAGATCGAGCCTCCGCTGTGGGAGGTCGACCCGAACCTGCGACCCGAGGGAAAGCAGGGTGCGCTGGTGCGCAGCCTCGCCTCGCATGAGCAGTACTACGCCCGCTGGGCGAAGAGTTGGGAGTTCCAAGCGCTGCTGAAGGCCCGCACGATCGCCGGCGACCCGGTCCTGGGTGCGGAGTACGTCCATGCCGTCCAGCCTCTGGTGTGGCACAGTGCCGCGCGCGAGAACTTCGTCGAGGGCGTGCAGAGCATGCGCGAACGCGTCACCGACCACATTCCCGCGGGAGAGGTCACCCGTCAGCTGAAGCTCGGGCCGGGTGGAATCCGCGATGTGGAGTTCACCGTGCAGCTGCTGCAGCTCGTGCACGGCCTCACCGACGAGCGGATTCGTCAACGCGGCACCCTCGACGCATTGGACGCGCTGGTCGCGGAGGGATACATCGGCCGCTCCGAGGCGGAAGCGTTCGGGCGCGACTATCGGCTGCTCCGCCTGCTCGAGCACCGGCTCCAACTGCGGGGCCTGCGTCGCACCGCGCTTCTTCCCGAGAAGGACGACGATCTGCGGGTCCTCGCGCGCGCCACGCGCCTGGCCGACACGGCATCCGGCATCCAGGCCGTGTGGGAGGGCATCAAGCGCGAGGTCCGCGACATCCACGTGCGGCTGTTCTACCGGCCCCTGCTCTCGGCTGTCGCGGCGCTGCCCGAGGGCGAGCGCACGCTGTCGACCGAGCAGGCCCGCGATCGCCTCGCCGCGATCGGCTTCCGCGACCCCGCCGGGGCGCTCCGCCACATCGGCGCACTCACGAGCGGTCTGAGCCGGAAGGCGACGATCCAGCGGCACCTCATGCCGATCATGATCCGCTGGTTCGCCGATGGCGTCGACCCCGACTACGGGCTGCTCGTCTTCCGGCGCATCAGCGAGCGGCTCGGCAACACCCCCTGGTTCCTGCGCATGCTGCGTGACTCGGCGGGTGCTGCCGAAAGGCTCACCCACGTGCTGTCGTGCTCGCGCTACATCGGCGAGCTGATGGAGTGGATCCCCGAATCCGTCGCCTGGCTCGACGACGACGCCCTGCTGCGCCCGCGGAGCGGAAAGGCCCTGCAAGAGGAGGCGCGGGCGATCCAGACCCGGTGGGACAACATCGACGACGCGATGCGCTCGGTGCGGGCGCTGCGTCGACGGGAGATGCTCCGGGTGGCTATGGCCGCCGTGCTCGGAACCGTGTCGCTCGAGGAATTGTCGGACGCGCTGACGACCATCACCGAGGTCACCATCCAGGCGACCCTGCGGGCGGTGCGGCGCGTAGTCGTGCCTCCCGAAGACGACGACCTCGACTTCGCCGTCATCGCGATGGGGCGTTTCGGCGGGCGCGAAATCGGTTTCGGCTCCGACGCTGACGTGATGTACGTCTATCGCGCCAACGGCGTCGACCAGCACCGGGCCAGCCAACTGGCTCTCAAGCTCGTCGCCGGTCTGCGCGAGCAGTCGGAGGATCACCGTCTGCCCCTCGACCTCGACGCGGAGCTGCGACCAGAGGGACGGAGTGGCCCGCTCGCCCGCTCGATCGAGGCGTACGCCGAGTACTACCGGCGTTGGTCGCTGTCGTGGGAGGCGCAGGCACTGCTTCGCGCCCGCGGCGTCGCCGGGAGCGTCAAGCTCATCACGGCGTTCCTCGAGCTCGCGGATGAGGTGCGTTACCCGTCGGCGGCCGATCAGAACGGTCTGCGCGAGATCCGCCGCATCAAGGCGCGGGTCGAGAACGAGCGTCTTCCGCAGGGGGCCGACCCCGCACGCCATCTGAAGCTCGGCCCGGGGTCGTTGAGCGATGTCGAGTGGCTCGTGCAGATCATCCAGCTGCAGCATGCGCGCTCCGTACCGGCGCTGCGCACGACGTCGACGCTTGGAGCCTTGAGCGCGGCCGTGGAGGCCGGTCTCGTTCCGGCCGACGCAGCGGACAAGCTCGCGGCATCCTGGCACCTCGCCAGCCGTCTTCGGTCGGCCAACACCCTGCTTTCCGGCCAGACGAGCGATGTCCTCCCCGCGGACCGTGCTCGTCTCGATGGCATCGGACGCATCCTCGAGTACCCGCCACGCTCCGCGACACGCGTCGAGGAAGACTACCTGGGCGCGACCCGCCGAGCGCGACGCGTCTTCGAGAAGCTCTTCTACGGTTGAGCCGGTCGGGGAAGGATGCCACGGGCCCGGGGCGTGGCATCCCTCCGTGTCAGGACATGAGGCGCTCGCGCACCTCGCGACGCAGGACCTTGCCGATCAGGGAGCGTGGCAGGTCGTCGACGATGATCACCCGGCGCGGGACCTTGTACGCCGCCAGGCGTGTCCTGCAGAAGTCGCGGACCGCGTCTGCCGGGAGGTCGACGCCGTCGCGCACCACGATCGCCGCGGCCACGTCCTCGCCACCCCGGGGCTTGGGAAGCGCGACGACGGCGGCGGCCTCGATGTCCGGATGCGCGACGAGGACGTCTTCGACCTCGCTGGGCGACACGTTGAAGCCACCCGTGATGATGATCTCCTTCAGGCGATCGACGATCGTGACGAATCCGTCGGGGGAGACCGAGGCGATGTCTCCCGTACGCAGCCAGCCGCCGTCGAGCAGCGTCTCCGCGGTGTCCGCCGGGCGGTTCCAGTACCCCTGGAACACTTGGGGGCCGCGCAGCAGCAGTTCACCCGTCTCCCCGAGGGGGACGTCGTTCTGCGGGGCGGCGGGATCGACGACACGGATCTCCGTGCTGGGGAAGGGCACTCCGACGGTGCCCGGGCGACGCGAGGGACCGATGGGGTTGCCCAGGGCGACGGGGGAGGACTCGGTCATCCCGTACCCCTCGACGAGCAGGCCGCCGGTCGCGGCCTCCCAGCGGTCGACCGTCGCGACCGGGAGGCTCATCGCCCCGGAGATCGCGAACCTCACCGTCGAGAGATCGATGGAACCGCGGGCCGCGGCGCGCGCGAGCTGGTCGTAGATCGGCGGAACGGCCGGGAGGAAGGTCGGCGGGCTCTTCCGGATCGCGGATGCCACGAGCTCGAGGTCGTACTTCGGGAACAGCACAAGCCGGGCACCGATACTCATCGCGAACGTCAGACACAGGGTCAGCCCGTACGCGTGGAACAGGGGGAGGACTCCGTAGAACGTCTCTTTCCCGTCTCGAAGCCCTGGGACCCAGGCGCGACCCTGCATGGCGTTCGCGCGCAGGTTGGCGTGGGTCAGTACTGCCCCTTTCGGGCTTCCGGTCGTGCCGCTCGTGTACTGCAGCAGAGCGATGTCGTCGAGCCGCGGGCCCGCGTGCTTGCGGGAGAGCGCGCCGTGGCCGAGCAGCGTCTCCCAGGGGCGCGCTCGCTTCGACCTCGGCGCGGCGGTCAACTGGGCGCGGGCCTCGCGGGCCTTGCGGACGGGAAGCCGGAGCGCGAGGCGCTTTGCTCGCGGCATGGCCGTGGTGATGTCGACGGAGATGACGTGTTCGAGCGCCAGGTCGGAAGGGAACTCGGCGACGACGTCGGCGATCTTGTCCCACACGATGGCGAAGCGGGCGCCGTGGTCCTCGAACTGGTGCCGCAGCTCGCGGGGCGTATAGAGAGGGTTGTGCTCGATGACGATCGCACCGAGCCGCAGGGCGGCGTAGAACGCCACCACGTGCTGGGGACAGTTCGGGAGGACGAGGGCGACCCGATCGCCCGCGCGGACGCCGAGTCGGCGCAGGCCCTCGGCCGCGCGGTCGATCAGGCGTCCCAACTCGCGGTACTCGGTCACCCTGCCGAAGAACTCGAGCGCGGGTCTCTTGCCGTATCGCGAGACGCTCGCGGCCATCATCTCGGGCAACGTCTGCGTCGGCTCATCGATCTCGGACGGCACGCCGTCCGCATAGGAGCTCAACCAGGGACGCGAAGAGTAGGGCAGGGACATGGCATCCATCCTCTCGTCCCGCGCCGACATCATCGTGGCGCGGCACCTGTGGGGATGCGGGGAGCCTGCGACCGCGCCCCGGCTGAGCGCGCGGACGAGGGAGCGGATCAGCCGGGGGCGTACGCCGAAGGCTCGGCATGGTTCGATGGGCCCATGCAGTTCCGACCCCTGACCGAGGACGATGTCCTCTCGTCTCCGCCCTGGTGGCACGACCGCCGTCTCGCGCCCGACCGCTGGCGGGACGACGAGACCAGGTCGGCTGTCGCGGTCGACCGCGGCGAGATCGTCGCCGCCGGCGCGATCTGGCTGTCCCGCGTGCACGATGGTCGTTTCTGGGTCGACATCGTCGTGCATCCCGAGATGCGACGACGGGGGATAGGCACAGCCGTTCTGCGTCACCTCGCGACGTTGCGCTCCCGCGACGTCCCGTTCGCCGCTCGTGGCTACGTCGACGACGAGGCACTGCTCTTCGCTGACGCGCGAGGAGCCGTGACCACGCAGATCGTCCCGCCCGCGCGGGTCGACCTGTCCGCCCGGACGTTCTTGCGCTCGCACGCGCAGGTTCAGCCTCTCGCGGGTATCGAGAGAAGCCGGGTCGAAGCCGCGAATGCGGCGATGTACCGCTGGACGCACGAGACCTGGAGTCCGGTCCGCGTCGGCTTCGAGGCCGCCCTCAACGAGGACCTGTGGGACGTTCTCGACGTGGAGGCCTCCGCCGCCGCCGTGGACGACCAGGGCCGGATCTCGGCTGTCGCCCTCACCTACCGCGACAGCGATCCGCCCCTGATCGTCGCCGAGACGACGCGGCGCCATCAGGCTGCAGGAGAGCGCCTGGTGGAGGGATGCATCCGTCGCGCTCTGGCGATCCTCGCCCACCGAGGGGTGACGACGGTCGATTTCGACGGTCACGTCAGCGACCCGCACTTCCTGCCCGCGCTCGCTCGACTCCAGCCGACCGGGCGATGGTTCCGACTGGTCGAGATCCCGACACCGTGATCGCGGCCCCTCGCGGCAAGGCCGCCACGGGCCTGACCTGTCGCCATGTGCCGCAAAATCGTCCCGCTCCATAATTTCGCACCTCCGGCGACGGATGCCGAGTGCCATGACGCCGCGCTGCAGTTCGTCCGCAAGATCGTGGGGACGACGAAACCCTCACGGACCAGCCAGGACGTCTTCGACCGCGCGGTGGCCGAGATCGCGGCATCCGTTCGTCATCTCCTCGACGACCTGGTGACGAACGCCCCGCCGAAGATCCGCGAGGAGGAGGCGGCGAGGCGACAGGCGCGGTCAGCGGAACGCTACGAGGCGATCCGGGTGTTCCAGGAGCAGAAGCGGGCGCGGCGCACGAGCCGAGTGCCTTCGCCCGGACAGCCGCTAGCCCTCGGCGTACCGCTCGAACAGGGGAGTGGCATCCGGGCTCTCCAGATCCGGATACCGGTGTCTTCCGCAACCGCGCGGAGCGGGCCGTGCAGCTGTTCGAGGAGGGCCGCGGCGTCGCCGGGCTCGCACGTGGACGTCGCACGGAGTTCGAGGACATCGATCGTGCCGTCCGCCGCACTGCCCGGCATCATGTCGACGTCCAGACGCGACACCTTCGCCGCCGGCTTGCCGGCAACGATCACGATGTTGTCGATTCCCTCCCCGTACGTGAGGGAGGGAATCGACCTGCCACCCGTTCTCCACCATCCACGCGCGCAGATCCGCCATGCGCTGGGCGCCCCGACCGTCGAAGGAGAAGCCCTCCGGAAGCTTCCGGCGCAGAAAGAACTCATAGCCGTCGGCACAGGCCTCTGGGATGTCGCCATACTCTCCAACGCGCCACTCGCCGGCGTAGAGCTGCTTCTGCACGTCGGCCACCGCGCTCTTGAAGGCGAGGTTCGCGGCCCGTGCTTCGTCGAAATCCGCTTCGGGCGCCTGTGAGCCCCCGCATCCGGTCACGAGCGTCGCCGTGATAACCGCACCCGCGCCCACGACGGTCCACCTGCCGCGTCGATGTCCGATCATGCGCGCCCCCTCGAGCTCCTCCAATCACCCAGCCAATCACACGCCGCCCTTTCGCCCGGGCGAATTTCCGCGGCCCGCGAAAACGTCGACGCCCGCCCCCGCGAAACGGCGGGGACGGGCGTCGACGTGGATGATCGGGCGATCAGACCCCGAAGTACAGCTCGAACGAAATGAGGGTGTCCGTGACCTGTAGGGAGTTGTTGGCTACAGCGTAATTCCGCGGTTCAATGCGGGTCGGTTTATGGCACGTATTGGCTCGTGGTGAAGGTTCCGCGGACTTTTCGCGGACTCAGGACGCCCGTCGTGCAATGCGCCCCTTCCCGAAGTTGAGGCCTTCCTTCTGCCCCCACTTCGAGACGGTGGAGGCGGTGACGCCGAGCTCCGCGGCCATGGCGCGGGTGGAGTAGCCGGCGTCGTACAGTTCGCAGGCGCGGGCGGTGTCGAAGGTGGATGCCGCGCGGTCGCGGGTGAGACCGGATCTTGTGCGCCAGGCGTTCACGGTGCCGACGGCGACGCCGAGCGTGGCCGCAATCTCGGCGGGGGTGCTGCCTCCGTCGTGCAGCTCGCGCGCGCGGGCCTGGTCGAACTTTGACCGGCCGGCGAACGTCAGGCCCTCACCCTTGGCCCAAAGCGACACCTGTTCGCGGTGCACGCCGAGCTCGGCGGCGATCGCCGTCGCCGTCGCCCCGGTGTCGAAGAGAGCGCGTGCCCGGTCCGTGTCGAGATCCAGTGTGTTGCGGTTGCGGCGTCCCATCATCTCGGTGTTGACGGCATCGACCGCGGAGGCGTGGAAGTAGGACGTGACGACACCTTTCGGGCCGCGGGAGGTCGCTGAGGGCGTCAGGAACCCCTTCTCGACCCATTTCCGCACACCCCGCTCGCCGAGGCCGACGCGCTCCGCGGCTTGTGCGAGCGTCAGCAGCGGGTTGAACCATTCCCGGACGGGTCCGAGGACCTCTTCGTCGTCATAACGCGCGTACGAGCCTGCTGGAGCGTTCGGGAGGGCGCCCGCGCCGGGGTGTACGAACCGGTGCCGGTTCTCGAGCCCCCACCGGCGCATCGCGTCCCTCACAGACCACCGCTCGCGCACCCCGTCTTCGTCTTCGGGATGGTCGTCGAGCACGAGGGGTCCGAGCCACCCCATGGCGACGTGGTCGTTCTGCAGCTGCTCGAGGCCGGCGGAGAAGTACCGGGTTGCTTCCTCGAGCGCGTGGATGGCGTCGGTGACGTCGTCGCGGCCGGTGGCCTGTGGGCCGGGGGTGGAGCGGGTAGTGACGACGCTGTCCCAGTTCCAGCGGGACTGCCCGCCGTCAGTCATGGTGCGGAGGCGGGTGAGTAGCTCGGGCGCGTCGCTCAGGAGCTTGTTCGCGCGCCCCCAACACTGATCGCACACGAGGGACCGGTCGCGGCAGACGCTCGGCGCGCAGCCCCTGCAGGGCGGGGTGTAGGTCTCGCCGACGTCCTCGGCGTGAGCGCGCCGGGCGAGTTCGTCAGGCTCGAGGTTCTCGCAGACGGCCCAGTGCTGCCGAGCGCATCCCCGGATGCAGTTCCTGGCTCCGGTGTCATCGATGCCGAAGACGGTACCCACCTCAGACAGTAAAGACATACCCGGTATTAAATACCCTGGATCGCTTTGCATGGGCAGGACGCGCCGCTGCTCGCTTTCCACGTGGCAACCGTCACTTTCCAGCGCGCGCAGCTTGACGGGGCGGGGGACAACCAGCGGAAAGACGCCCGAGCCGCCGGGCTGCGCCTCTCCGCTGGCAAGTCGAGGGTGCACAGGTGGAAAGTGTCCTGGTGGAAAAACCCGGGGAGAGATAGGCCGAATGCCGAGGGAGTGCCTGGGCGGTGGGGGGAGGGGTGGGGTGCCCCTGGTCGGCTGCGACCATCCCGGTAGAACGACGAAGGCCCCCAGTGATGGGGGCCTTCGGTTGTGCTGCGCGCTTGTCACACATGGGCATTGAGGATGAGTTGCTGTAGTAGTTCGTGGGTGGACGCGAACCCGACTCCGACGAAGGTGCAGTCGTCGAAGGTTGCATCTTTGGCGTCTATGGCGCCCATCACTTCGGTGCGTCCGGCTTCGAGAGTCCAGAGGATGCTTTCGACACTCCCGCCGACGTTGGTGGTTCCGCCGAAGATGACGTTGCCGTGCAGTAGTAGCACCGCGGGCCCGAGGAAGGTGACGTTGCGGGCGTGCATACCTTCCAGTGAGAATCCGCCGGGTGGCAGCAGGTCGACGATGCGGACGGTGGTGTTGCTGATTTCGAGTCCCATGAGGGGGCGCCTTTCGGTTGGTGTCGGGGACGGTAGTAGTCGGGTCCGACATTGGTGGGGTGTTTTCAGGCAGTGAGGCCGGCTGCTTCGGCGGAGATCTTCACGACCTCGTTGGTGTTGGTGAGCCCGAGGAGTTTGATGCCGTCGAGTGAGTCGACTTCGCGGATGCCGAGCATGCTCACTGCGTCTGGTGACACCTGGACGGCTTTGGAGCCTGCGAGGAGGGTCGCGAGTGCGTCGCCTACGGTGACGGCGCTGGTGCCGTTGCGGAGGCCGATCGCGCTGGGGTTGGAGTACAGCTTGGACCCGTTGGAGAACAGCGCGGCGCCGCCGTCTGTCGATGGGTCGAGGGTCATTGATGTGCCGATGTGCGCGACTCCTGTGGCGCCGTCGATGACGATCTGGTTGGCGCCGACGCCGACGATGATCTTGTTGCCTTCGAGTCGCACGTTGCCCATGGTGAGGGTGCCGGCTCCGCCGTCGAGGATGATGCCGACAGGGCCTTGCCCGATCATGATGCGGCCGCCACCGATGGGGCTGATGAGGACACCGCCGACGCGGATGACGCCGCCGCCGAGAACTTCCCAGTCACCCGCAATAGAGCCGGGGCCCGTCCAGTCGAAGGTGCCTTCGCCTTTCAGGAGTGCCCCGCCCTCGAGCAGCAGGATCGCGCGGATGAGACGGAGTCGTCCGTCCGAGATCGACGCGTTCTCAAGAAACGACCCTGACTCAAGCTTGCGCAGCCGGTAGAAGATGTCTTTGATCCACCCGACGACATCGTTCAGATTTTGGCTCATTGGTTTCCTTTCGAGATTGGTCACCAGATGGGTGAGCAGATGACGACGCGGTGGGTCGTCGTGGTGGTGGCGAGCTTGGCTCGCGCTTCGGCGAGAGTGAGGTTGCCTTTGTACTGGTTGCACTTGCGGTGCATGAGGTGGCAGTTCTCCCGGTCGTACGGGGACCCTCCGCGCGAGCGAGGAATGTCCTCGTCCACCTCACCCCGCATCGGGTGAGGGACGCATCCCGTGCAGTCGCGGGTGGGACACTTGCTACCGTGCTGGCCGTGCTGGACGGTGATTGTCGGGTTGACGGGTTTGTCGCACAGGGCGCAGGTGCTCTCTTCGGCTCGTACGCGCTTGACCAGGGCGCGTCTGCGGGCGCCGTTGGCGTTGGTGGTGGTGTAGGTGCCGCGTTCGGTCACGGTGTCCCTTCTGGTAGTGCCGGTGCCCTCGGTGGCAGTGGTCCGAGGGCACCGGCGGTCGGTGGCGTCAGGGGGTCTCGTGCTGAGCCTCGGCGAGCTGCTGCTCGTACATGCCGAGCCTCATGCGGAGGCCGCTATCCACGGCCTTCTCGAAGCGCTGGCGTTCGTCGGGACGGTCGGAGTCGCGCAGGGCGATGAGGCGGTCCATCTCGGGGTCGCGTTTCACTGCCTCGTCGCCGGCCCATCCGTCGAACTGTGCGCGGGTGGCGTCGTCGATGGGTTTGCCGGGGTCGACCCGGGTGAGCTTGTCGGGGGTGGCGTGCCACGCCTTGGTGGTGCTGTCGTACCAGCCCTTCGCGGGGCTGTAGTCGCCGTGGTTCGGCATCAGATGCGGTTCCTCTCGATGTGGTCCCACTCGGTCTTTCCGAGGTGGTCGGGCTGGCTCGCGCCGGCGGGCTCGAGCGTGGTTTCCCAGGCGGCGCCCTGCTGCTGTTCGGCGTACGGGCCGGTGGTCTCCGGCGGGGGGACGATGTCGCCGGCGGCGGTGCGCACCTCGTGGGCGCTGCAGTCGACGCAGTGCGTCGCGATCACGCCCTGCTCGGGGTGTTCGGTGATGTCGAGGCGGTCGGAGGGGCATCCGTCCGCGTGGGTGAGGGTGGTGCTCATTCGGTGTCCTTCAGGTCGTGGACGGGGATCCCGTCCTGGTTGGTGGCCTCGACGTCGACCAAGACGACTCGGCCGTCCGCTGTCGGCTGACGCCGGAGGCCCTTGGGCTGCAGCGTTAGATCGAGGTTGGGGTAATCGCCGTCAGGTCCGGGATCGAGAGCGTCAATCGCCATGCGGTGTCCTTTCGTGTGGTCTGGGTGTCGCGTCCCCTCGGCAGGATTCGAACCTGCGCGGCGCCGGGTAGAAACCGGGTGCTCTGTCCGCTGAGCTACGAGGGGGAGCGACATCGCGCTGGGAACGTGATGTCGTGGCGGGTCAGGGCGTGTAGGCCCTCCCCGCCCAGAAGCCTGCCGGTGGCCGCGCCAGGCGGGCGTAGGCGTCGCACTGCGCGCGGATGCGGCACACCGTGAGGCACGTGGTCTGCATTTCGAGCCGATCGGCCGCGGGGAGTGCCTCGGTGACGTAGCGGAGGTCGGTGTCGCACGGTGGCTCCCAGACCGCCATCGCGCGGCCGAGCTGCTCGTATTGCTCGATCGCGGTCGTGTGGCGGTCGTAGTCGTCGGCCGCGGACCGGTCAGCCATGGCTTGCTCGAGCTCGGCGCGGATCATGACCATGCCGGGCTGGCCGGGGACGGCGACCAGCTCGAGCTCTTCGCCGGTCGTGACGTCGGTGACGCGGGTGGGGGTCTCGGTGGTCATCAGTAGCAGCCGTTCTCGCAGCGGTCGTCTCGGTCGCCGGCGGGGTGGTGGTCGCGGCAGGATCCGAGCTCGTCGCTCAGACTGTGCCGGTGCGGGCGGCACTGCTCGCGAGTCCGGACGTCGGCGTACAGGCGGTCGCGACGGGCATGCTCAGCGGCGGTGCGCAGGTGCGCCGGGGTGGGTCGTCGCGAGTCGGTCCGGTAGTGCGTGTTCAGCCCCTCGACGGCGTCTGCGTAGTCCAGGTCGCTGAGCAGCGGTTCCCAGGCCTCAAGGGTGAGCACGTCAACATCGCGGCCGTCGACGACCGCCATGCGGGTGAGCAGCATCGTCAGCTCTTCGGTCTTCAACCTTCCAGCCCCTTCGGTCGGAGGGTCGTCACCGGCGCCAGGCCGCCGCGCGAGGCGATGAGCTGCTGACCGGCGCGCGCGATTGCGGTTGCCCGGTCGGTGGGCGTGGGTCGGCCAGTGCCGCGGGGTCCGTCGAGCGCGTCGTCCCACCCGTCGCGGTTGAGCCACGTCGCCGGGTGCGGGATGAACTCGGTGGAGGGGCGGTGTGGGTTGTCGCGGTAGTCGATCGCGGCTGCGGTGATGGTCTCGGCCGTGGCGCGCTTGAGCGCCTTGGCCCAGGCCTTGCGTGCGTTCGGCTTGGCGACCTTGCGCGGCCATGCGGCCCAGAACTCGTCGAACGGGTCGATGCCGTCGATGGTGTTCAGATCACCAGCAGGGGGTTTGGGGGTGTACTGAGTGTTCATCTGAATGTTCCTCTGAATGTTCTCTTCTGCTACCGCTGTCGACTGGGTAGGCGCCGGTCGAGAGCGGGTTAGGTCGCCGCTGTCAGCCAAGTAGGTTGAGGGCCTAGTAGGTTCACGGCCTACTTGGCTGACAGCGGTGTAGGTGGGGTCCACGACGATGAGATCCGAGGTGCGATAGCCACCCGCGCCGGTCCGTCGATGGCGCTCGATGATGCCCATCCGCTCGAGCGTGGAGAGCCCCTTCTGCACGAAGTCCTGCGACGCGCTGACCATGGCGGCGATGGTCTGCTGGCTGACGAAGGTCTTGTGCGTGGCGTCCAGCGTGCGATGACAGACGGCGACGAGCACGACCTTCTCGCGCATGGCGAGATGGTCTTGCGCGTACGCCCATTCCGCATCTTTGAAACCCATGTCAGACGTCGCGCTCCCGGAGCTCGTCGTCGACGGAGGGGAGGCGGCGCAGCACGACACCCTTGGCTGCGTCGACCTGATCGGCGAGGTTGGTCAGTGCTCGTGCGACCGATCGCGCGGATGTGGTGCTCATGGAGTGGGTGACCATGTTGCGGGCATCCATCAGCACGATCGGGTCGGGGCATCCGGGCTCGCCCTTGTCGAGGGTGACCATGTTGGCCACGTACTCGGGGTTCTCCCGCTCGGCATCTTCGCGGTCCCAGGCGTCAGCGAGTGACAGAAGACGGACAGCGATGGCGCGCGCCGTGCCGCGGTCGAGGCTTGGGTCGTCGAGCCGGTCGACGTAGATGCCGGCGAACACTCCCGTGTTGGGGTCCATGGCGCGGTGGATGTATTCCTCCGCGGTTTCCTGGTCGAACGGGTCCAGGTTGGGGATGGTGATGGTCTTCAAGAGTCGGCCTGCTTTCGTGTCGTGTCGATGCGCTTGGCGCGCAGTCCGCGGGTGTCGACGATGTACTCGTCTTCGTCGCGGTCGGTGATGTGAGCGAGCACCCGATCGGTGGCGGCGACGGTGATCATGTAGACAAAGCGGGGTCGGTCGCCGTAGCGCTTGTTGATCTCAAGGAACCGTTCAGCGGTTGCCAGGGAGCCCGTCCAGGCAAGTCGGTGTGCGTACTGGGGTTCGGACGCCCGGTAAAGCGTGAGTGGCGCCTGTGGGCGCTCGGCGGGCTTGCAGTCCTCCGTGTACCCCGCCGCCTGAAAAAGCTCGATCCACGTCAACTGGGTGAGCGCCCGGAAGGGTTGCTTTGCCGACGACCACACGTAGGGCACTGCTGCCGAGAGCTCGGCACCCGTCAGACGACCGGAGTAAAACCAGTCGAACAGGAGCGCCGGACCCTCGTGCGACCCGGTCCGGGTGGCGGCGCGGAGGAACGGCGACATGTTGTCAAAGTCGACGCTCAACTCGTCGCCGCCTCGGGTGCCAGGGCGCCGGTCATCACGTCGAGGACGTCGATGTCGTACACGCGGCTGAACGCGCTCAGCATCCCCAGGGTGATGTCTCGTTGGCCGTTCTCGATGCGCGAGACGGTTGATCGCGAGAGCTGCAATCCCTCGGTTGCCACGCGCTGAGTGGCCACGGTCTGCGTCATGCGGAGAGCGAGGCGAGCGCCGCGCAGTGTGCACCCGATCGTGCAGGTGTATTCCGTCTGCCTCTTCGCCACGGATCAGCCCTCCGTCATCTGGAGCAGGGCACCCGTGGGGATACCGGCGTCGGTCGCCGTTTTGTTGAGGGCGCTGACGGTGATGGTCTCACCCAGCAGTGCGGCGGCGGCTACGAGATCCGTCCCGATCTGAGCGATCTCGTCGAGAGCGAAGGCGTTGTGGTCTTCGGTCGGCACTGTGACGCGCACAACGGGCTTTCCTTCGAAACGGAACGTGTCACCGTCGACGAAAACGCTCTGCTCGATCATGACCGTGCCCACCGTGCGTTCGAAGACGATCATGTCCACCGCGGCCCGGTTGCCCTGTCCGCAGACGTCAACCCATGTCAGATCCGGGTCGGCCCAGTCCGGCCGGACCTTGCTGACCGCCTCGGAATGACCGCTCAACCACTGCTCCTGCAGCTCCTTATGCGCAGACGCCAGATCCATCAGCGCTGACGTGACCTCCCACGCGAGGTAGTTCGCGGTCCCGTCCTCGTTGGGCTCGCCATCCATCAACCACAGCCCTCCGGCGACGAAAAGGTAACCCTCGTTGACGAGATAGCAATTCGGAAAGGCCCGGCCGAACCTGCGGTAGTCGAAGTCGCCCATCTGTTCCGGCCACCATCCTGCAGGGGTGCCGGCACCGTCGGTGAACATCTGTTGTCCCGTCGCGAGGTCGTACGCGCGGATGACGTAGAAGTTATCGAGGTCATCGGGCCGCTGGACGCGAACACAGTCCCGGTCCACCCAGAGGGCATCACCCTCGGGAAGCATGGCCGGCACCGGATCGGCTGCGCGGATGTCGAAGTCCCCGGCCGCGTAGAACAAGTGACGCAGGCTCTCGTGGATGTCAGTGGTCTGGGGTACGGTATTCATGACTGATCCCTCTGCTAGCTGGTTGGTGGTTCGGTTTTCGCCCTCTGTCCCGGTTGCACCCGGGGAGAGGGCTTTCTTCTTGTTCACTTCAGACGCCCGTCAAGAAGTCGGCGATGTCTTCGGCCGTGCTGACGCGGCGACCGCCGACCAAGCGGGATCTCAGCGCCTTGGTGGACCAGAGCCAACGCACTGCTGCCTCCGTGCGCCTGATCTCCGTCGCCACTTCCGTGCAGAAGTAGACCTTGGGGATTGTGGTTGTCATAGCTCCTCCGTGGTGTGTCTTTTTGACACGTTCGAGGTGCCTGGCGTGCCACCTCGATCCGTTGCCGTGACCGTATCACGGACGTGGCGAGAAAATCCACCACGGCCCCTTAGGGTGTCGTTATGGCACACCTCGGCGAGACCGTGAACGCGCGAATCAAGCAGTTCCGCCTCATGAACGGCATCAACATGCAGGAGCTGGCGGAGAGAGCGGGTATCAGTCGGGCCGTCGTCGTCAACATCGAACGCAATCGGAAGACGGATCTCACGTTCTCGGAGCTCGTCGCGATCGCAGATGCCCTGGGTGTACCTCTCGTGGCGCTCGTCTACGAGGTAGAAAAGCCAAGAAAGGCAATCCAGGTGGGCCGCCACGAGATGGACGTGTTCAACGCCGTGCGCACCCTCGTCGGAGAGGGCGAAACGATCTGGGACATCCACGACACACCCTCGACCGACTACGTTGCGGAGGTCTTGGATGCCACTGCCAAATTAGACGAGGCTCAGACGCGGCTTTTCTCTCTCGCATCTAATCTTTTCTTCTCGGTGCTACGTGGGACTGGCATCGAAGAGATGGTCTCCGTGCTGCTGAGCAACTCGTACACGCACAAGTCTCCTGAAGTTCAGACGCTCCTGAATGAAACCCTCGCGGAGCACGACCGAGCGAGTTATGCACTCTTTCTGATCGAGCAGATCGGTACCGAGACGCAGCGGTGGAAAGAGGCCGCATCGGCGCTTCGCGCCCTCGGCGGCGAGCCAGGCACCTTCTTGGACGCGCAGCACGTGTGGCAGAACACGGAAATTCTCGACGATGGCATCGATCAAGCAACGCCCTGACGGCGTGTGGCGCGCACGCTACGTCGGGCCGGACGGCAAGGAGTACGCGAAGCACGCGAAGCTGAAGCGCGACGCGCAGGCGTGGCTGGATGACGCCACCGCAGCTATGCAGGCGGGGACATGGGTGGACCCCCGCACGTCGAAGATGACCGTGGGGGAGTGGCTCGACACGTGGGAGGCCGGCTACGCCGGAAACCGCCCCGGGACGGTCAAGTCTGCAGCCACGCACCTCAAGCTCATCCGCGCGAAGTTCGGGACTCGGCAGCTGCGCAGCATCCGGTCATCGGACGTGAAGACGTGGATGGCCGAGCTCGCCGAAAAGTACGCGCGATCGTACGTCTACGCGATCCACCGGCGCCTGGCGCAGGTGTTCACGGATGCCGTCCACGATGGCGTGGTGGCGCGATCTCCGGTCTCGAGGCGTACGAGCCCTCCGGCAGCGTCTCAGCGGCCCTACGTGGCCACCACGGCGCAGGTGTGGGCCCTCTACGACGCCCTCCCACGCGCGTACCGCAACATGCTGCTGCTCGGAGCGTTCGCGGGGCTCCGACCCGGCGAGATCGCAGCGCTGAAACGGTCCGACGTCGACTGGGCTGCGCCGTCGATCGAGGTACGCGCGCAGCACGACGGCGCCGAGCTCAAGACAGAAGCATCGGCCGGGGTCGTGCCAATCCCAGGGGACCTGGCGACTATGCTCAAGGCTGACGCGGGGGAGAGCTATATCGTTCCCGGCGTCTTCGGCCGCGGCGTCACGGCATGGCACCTGAACGACGTGTGGGCGACGACGCGCGCCACGATTGAGGGTCTTCCGGAGGGGTTCCGGATCCAGGATCTCCGTCACTACTTCGCGAGTCTGCTCATCGCTGCCGGCCTCGATATCAAGGTCGTACAGACACGGATGCGGCACGCCTCCCCGGTCATCACGCTTCGCACCTACGCACACCTGTGGCCGGACACGGATGACACGTCGCGCGCGGCCGTGGCGAGCGTTTTGAGCGCGCGAAAGAGCCCCCCGGGTGCGGACCCGGAGGGCTCTTCGTTAGCTTCTGCGGACTGAACGCGGACTAGAGACCGTGAATGCCCCGGAATCCCGGCGCTGGTGGTCAGACCCCGAAGTACAGCTCGTACTCGAAGGGGTGCGGGCGCTGAGCGATCGGCTGGATCTCGTTCTCGATCTTGTACTCGATCCAGGTCTCGATGAGCTCCTCGGTGAAGACGCCACCGGCGAGCAGGAACTCGTGGTCGGCGCGGAGGGCCTCGAGCGAGTCGAGCAGCGAGTTCGGGACCTGCGGGATGTTCTTGGCCTCTTCGGCGGGGAGCTCGTAGAGGTCCTTGTCGACGGGCTCGTGCGGCTCGATGCGGTTCTTGATGCCGTCGATGCCGGCCATGAGCTGGGCCGCGAACGCGAGGTACGGGTTGCCCGAGGCGTCGGGGGCGCGGAATTCGATGCGCTTGGCCTTGGGGTTCGTGCCCGTGATCGGGATACGGATGGCCGCGGAGCGGTTACCGGCCGAGTACACCAGGTTGACCGGCGCCTCGAAGCCCTTCACCAGACGGTGGTAGCTGTTGAGGGTCGGGTTGGTGAAGGCGAGCACGGCGGGGGCGTGAGCCAGGATGCCACCGATGTACCAGCGCGCGATGTCGGAGAGCCCGCCGTAACCGGTCTCCTCGTAGAACAGCGGCTTGCCGTCGTTCCACAGCGACTGGTGCGTGTGCATGCCCGAACCGTTGTCGCCGAAGAGCGGCTTCGGCATGAAGGTGGCGACCTTGCCCCACTCTTCGGCGGTGTTCTTGACGATGTACTTGAACTTCAGGATGTCGTCGGCCGCGTGCACCATGGTGTCGAAGCGGTAGTTGATCTCGGCCTGGCCGCCGGTGCCCACCTCGTGGTGCGCGCGCTCGAGGATGAGGCCGGCCTCGATGAGCTTCAGGCTGATGTCGTCGCGCAGGTCGGCCTGCTTGTCGACGGGCGAGACGGGGAAGTACCCACCCTTGTAAGGGGTCTTGTTGGCGAGGTTTCCGCCCTCTTCCACGCGGCCCGTGTTCCAGGCGCCTTCCTCGGAGTCTACCGAGTAGAAGCTCGCGTTCTGCTTCACTTCATAGCGGACGTCGTCGAAGATGTAGAACTCAGCCTCGGGAGCGAAGTACGCGGTGTCGGCGATGCCGGTCGACGCGAGGTACTTCTCGGCCTTCTTGGCGACCTGACGCGGGTCCTTCGAGTAGATCTCACCGTTGCGCGGGTTGTAGATGTCGAAGACCATGACGAGCGTCTTCGCCTCGCGGAACGGGTCGAGGTACGCCGTCGTCACGTCGGGGATGAGCTGCATGTCCGACTCGTGGATGTTCGCGAACCCGCGGATCGACGAGCCATCGAACAGCTGTCCGACGGTGAAGAACTCCTCGTCGACGGTCGAGGCGGGGATGTTGAAGTGCTGCTGCACACCAGGAAGATCCGTGAAACGGATGTCGAGGAACTTGACGTCCTCGTCCTGGATGAACTTGAGCACCTCGGACGAATCTTTGAACATGAAGACTCCAGAGGTAGAACATTCGGGATCGGGCCGACCTCGGCCAGCCTCCTCGACCCTATACAGAACCGGTGTCTCTGCGATATCTCGGATGTTTCCGGCATGTTACGCGGGCCCGATTACGCTGGTGCCGTGAGCGTCCCCGTAGACAACGAGTACCCGGGCCAACGGCTCGGCCTTCCCCGCGATGGTCGCGGCTCCATCGCGCGGCCGGGACGTCGTATCGCGGCGCTCCTGATCGACGTCGCCAGCGCAGGGCTCATTGGCTTCGCCTTCTTCTCCTCTCCGGATCCGGTGACCGGTGTGCCGTTCGCAAACCCGCTTGCGACGAACCTCATCTTCTTCGTCGTGCAGATCCTCTTCATCCCCCTCATCGGCGGCAGCCCCGGGCACCGCCTCATGGGAATGCGTCTGGAGCTGGCATCCGGAGGATGGGTCGGCCTCTGGCGCCCGATCGTGCGCACGGTGCTGCTGGCACTCGTGATCCCGGCCGTGGTCTGGGACGCGGATCAGCGCGGCCTGCACGACAAGGCGGTCGGAACCCTCCTGGTACGGTCCTGAGATGACGAAGGCCCCCGCTCGAGCGGGGGCCTTCGTCATCTCAGGACATCAGCGGGGACGCGGTGCGCGCATCTTGGTGGGGTCGACGCCCTTCGGGATCGGCAGCGACGACAGTCCCTGCGACACCGACGAGATGCGCTTGATGACCGCAGCCATGGTGGCGCGATCGACCTTCTTCGGCAGCGCCTTGATCGTCGATGCGAGCTTGGCGATCTCGACGTCGTCGTCACCGTGTCCGACGTAGAGCACCGTCACCGGCACGCCCGATGCGACGCGCTGCACGCGACCGCGTTCCTCGCCGACCAGACGCGTGAGACGGCTGCGGTTGCCCTCGCCGATCAACACCACACCGCCACGGCCGACGGCCCGGTACAGCGCCTCCTGGGTGCGAGGATTCACGGCGACGGGGTTCTCCGAGGCCTGCCAGTGACGGCCGAGGGAAGACGACAGCACGTGCCCGGTGGCACCCGGCATGCCGTCGATCTTCTTGTACATCGCCGTGGTCGACAGGCGCGTCATGGTGATCATGGATGCCAGGATGCCGGTGAGCAGGCCCGTCACACCCCACAGGATGATGCTCCATACCGCGGGCGGCGGGATGAGGAATCCGACGACGACGCCGAGCGCAATTCCGACGAGCACGATGGCCGCCAGCAGGAAGGGCAGCCACCGATACTCCTTCTGCGTGAAGGTGTAGAGGGTTTTCAGCTGCGAGAAGAAGCCCGGACGCTTCTCGGGCGTGGAAGTGCGAGCGGCCATAGGAACGATTCTATCTTCGCCGCCGGTGGCCCCTCCTCCCCACACGGTCGATCGTCGGGTTCATCCCCATTCGGCCCTGTGGCCCGTCGTCGCGTCGCGCGACTCCTGCAGCATCGCCGTATGCACAGCGGCACCTCTTCCGTCCTGGCCGAACCCCTCGACGCCTACGTACGACGCCGCGCCCGCAGCGCTCTCGCGCTCTCAGACGGAGAAGCGACCACCGCGGCGGTCGGGCTGCTTCGCGGATGCCGCGGCGCCGGCGACCAGACACGCACCGTGTGCTGGTGGCTCACCGCCGAGGGGCGCCCGACGATGATCGACGACGAGGACGGCTCCGATCCACTGACCGCCACCGCCGAATGTCTGCAGGCGCTCACCCACCTGATCACGGCGCCGGCGACCCGCGCGCTGTTCGACGTGGCGCGAGCGAGCATCCTCGAGCGTCGAACCGACGTCTCAGAAGACGTCGAGAAACGCCTGTTCCGCCACGCGCCGCCGCGTCCGCTCGTGCTCGGACCGCTCGCGCCCGTTGTCGAACCGGTGCCGACCGCCACCACGCCGCACGCTCCAGGGGAGGGGCTTCTCGCGCTGGTCGACGCCGATCTCTCCGATGCGATCCGCTCTGCCGCGCGTGACCTGCGTGACCGGCTGCGCGCGTCGCGGGCACTGCGCCTGACGCTCTCGGCCCTCGGCGGTACAGCGGTGGCGGTCGTCGCCGTGCTGGCCTTCTCCGCGCCGGAGAGTGGGTCGTCCAGTGCAAGCTCCGTCGTCGAGTCCGACGCGATCGCCAGCCCCGTGGCATCCACTGTCGAGACCGAGCCGCGCGTGCCCCTGTCCGACGACGTGGTGGAGGCCGCCCGCGCACTGCTCGCGCGCGCGTCGTCGTGCGCCGTCGGCGAGCACTGCTCGAGTGACGTCTGGGAAGACGGAGAGCAGACGGGTGACGCACTCATCCCCGTCGACGAGGCGACCCGCATCGAACTCATCGACGACTTCGGCGGCGTCACCGTCGTCCGCGTCGGCGACCCGGGGACGGGCCAGTACGTCACGCTCGTGAGTCGAAACGACAGATGGCTGGTCCGCGCCGTCAGAACGATCGCGGACCAGCCATCATGAGCTGGTGCTCGACAGGATCAGATGCCGAGGTCTCCCTCGAACTGCGCGGCCTCGAGACGAGCCTTGACGGCGCCCAAGAAGCGAGCGGCGTCGGCGCCGTCGATGATGCGATGGTCGTACGACAGCGCCAGGTAGACGTACGAGCGCACGGCGATCGCGTCTTTGCCGTCGACCGAGACGATGCCCGGCTTCTTCACGACCGCGCCCAGGCCCAGGATGGCCGACTGGGGCAGGAAGACGATCGGCGTGTCGAACAGCGCCCCACGCGAACCGGTATTGGTCAGCGTGAAGGTGCCGCCGGCAAGCTCGTCGGGCTTGAGCTTGTTGTCACGCGTGCGCGCCGCGAGGTCGGCGATCTCCCGAGCGAGCTGTGCGATGTTCTTCTCGCCCGCGTTCTTGACGACCGGGGTGAGCAGTCCGCGCTCGGTGTCGACCGCGATCGAGACGTTCTCGTGCGCCGGGTAGACGATCTCGTCGCCCTCGACCGTGGAGTTGATGATCGGGTACGTCTTCAGCGCCTCGACCGCGGCGATCGCGAAGAACGGCAGGAACGACAGCTTGTCGCCCGTCTTCTGCTGGAACTCGCCCTTCGTACGGTCACGCAGGGCCGCGAGCTTGGTGACGTCGACCTCGACGACGGTCGTCAGCTGGGCCGTCGCCTGCATCGATGCGACCGCACGCTCGGCGATCACCTTGCGCAGACGCGACATCTTCTGCGTCGTGCCGCGCAGGGGCGAGACCTCGACGGGCGCCGATGCGGCCGGCGCCGCGGCCGCGGGAGCCGCGGCGGGGGCAGACTTGGCAGCCTCGGCGGCCTTCAGCACGTCTTCCTTGCGGATACGGCCGCCGACACCGCTGCCCGTGACCGACTTCAGGTCGACGCCCTGCTGCTGAGCGAGGCGACGCACGAGCGGCGTGACATAGGTGACGTCGTCGTTCGACGACGCGGAAACCGACTGCTCGGCGGGCTTCTCGGGGACGGGGGCCGGCTTCGCCTCCGCGACCGGAGCGGGCGACTGCGCCGGCTGCTCGGCGGGCTTCTCTTCGGCGACGGGCTGCGCGGGAGCCTCGGGCTGCGCGGGAGGCTCGGGCTGCGCTGCCGGAGCAGCGCCGCTGCCGATGCGCGCGAGGGTGGCACCGACATTGACCGTCTCGTCTTCCTGAACGAGGATCTCCTGCAGCGTTCCCGCGACGGGCGAGGGGATCTCGGTGTCGACCTTGTCGGTCGAGATCTCGAGCAGCGGCTCGTCGACCGCCACGTCATCGCCGATCGCCTTGAGCCAGCGGGTGACCGTTCCCTCGGTCACGCTCTCGCCCAGTTCGGGCAGCTTGACCTCGGTGGAGTCTCCCGATTCGGCGGGGGCGGCGGGGGCAGCCTGCTCGGCCGGTGCAGCCTCGGCGGGGGCAGCCTCCTGGGCGGGGGCGGCCGGCTCGGCAGCGGACGCAGCCTCGGGAGCGTCACCGGACGAGGCGCTGCCCGATCCGTCGCCGATCTTGACGAGGACGGCACCGACCTCGACGGTCTCGTCTTCCTGCACGAGGATCTCCTCGATGACGCCCGAGACGGGCGAGGGGATCTCGGTGTCGACCTTGTCGGTCGAGATCTCCAAGAGACCCTCGTCCTCCTGGACGGTGTCACCGACCTGCTTGAGCCAGCGGGTGACCGTTCCCTCGGTGACGCTCTCGCCGAGAGCGGGGAGGACGACGGAAGTGCTCATGGATATGTCTCCTTCGTACCGGATGCGGTACCTAGCTTAGTGACCGGTTCGCGGTCAGAGTGCGTGCAGGGGCTTGCCGGCCAGGGCCAGGAAGGCCTCGCCGAGCGCCTCGCTCTGTGTGGGGTGGGCGTGGATGAACGGGGCGATGTCTTCGGGGTGCGCCTCCCAGCCGACGGCGAGCTGCGCCTCGGAGATCAGTTCGCCGACGCGGTCTCCCACCAGGTGGGCGCCGACGACCGGCCCGTCGACACGACGGACGATCTTCACGATGCCGGAGGTGCCGATGATCTCACTGCGTCCGTTGCCGGCGAGGTTGTACTCGTAGGCACGCACGGCCTCGGAACCGTAGCGCTCCTGCGCCTGCGCCTCGGTCAGTCCCACGGAGGCGACCTCGGGGTGCGAGTACGCGACGCGGGGGACGTCGGCATCGGGGACGAGAACGGGCGAGAGGCCGGCAATCTCCTCGGCGACGAAGATCCCCTGCTGGAAGCCGCGGTGGGCGAGCTGGAGTCCCGCGACGATGTCGCCGACGGCCCAGACATGCGGCACCGCGGTTCGCAGCCGCGCGTCGGTGCCGACGAAACCCCGGTCGAGGACGACCCCGGCTTCCTCGAATCCGAGGCCTGCGGTGGCGGGACCGCGTCCGACGGCGACCAGGGCGAAGTCGGCGACGAGATCCGTTCCGTCATCGAGCGAAACAGTGACCTCGTCCGTGCTCTGCGTGAGCGACGAGAACCTCTTGCCGAGGCGGAAAGCGATGCCCCGCTTGCGGAAGGCGCGTTCGAGTGCCTTGCTCGACGCGACGTCCTCCGCGGGCAACAAGTGCGGGAGCGCCTCGACGATCGTCACGTCGACACCGAACGAGCGCCACACGCTCGCGAACTCGACACCGATCACGCCACCGCCGAGAACCACCACGCTTTCCGGGATCACGTCGAGTTCGAGGGCCTGCTCACTGGTCAGCACACGACCCCCGATCTCCAGGCCCGGAAGACTGCGGCTGTACGAGCCGGTGGCGAGGATGACGTCGGTCCCGCGATACACGTCGTCGCCGACGCGGACGGCCGGTCCTGCCTCGAGCGAACCCGTCCCGTTGACGACACGGATGCCGCGGGCCGAGATCAGTCCTTCGAGACCCTTGAACTTCTTGGCGACGATGCCTTCGCGGTATGCGCGAACGCGCAGGGGGTCGATTCCCGTCAGCGTCACGTCGACACCGATTTCGGCAGCTGTCCGCGCGGCATCGGCAACCTCGCCCGCGTGGAGCAGGGCCTTCGTGGGGATGCAGCCGCGGTGCAGGCACGTCCCGCCGAGCTTGTCCTTCTCGACGAGCACCACGTCCTTGCCCAGTTCGGCAAGACGCAACGCGGCGGCGTAGCCACCGCTCCCGCCGCCGAGCACGATGACGTCGGCCGAGTAGTCGGTCACCGCTCGCCGTCCGCAGCCAGCAGCTCGATGAGGGAGCGGACCGTCGCTCCCGTGACGCCCTTGTCGGTGTATCCGAACGGCGCGGACTTGTTCATACCCACGCCGGCGATGTCGAGGTGCACCCACGGGATACGCGGCGCGTCGGCTTCGTCGGACACGCGTCCGACGAAATGGCGCAGAAAGAGTCCGGCGAACAGCGATCCACCCGCCGGGTCGCCGATCTTCGCGTTCTGCAGATCGGCGATGGGGGAGTCGAGGTCGTCGACCATGTGGTCGGGCAGTGGCAACTGCCACGCGAGTTCGGCGGCGCGCCCCGCGGCGGCCAGGTACTCGGCGACGGCCGCCTCTTCGCCCATCACGCCGGTGTGGCGCGTCCCGAGGGCGACGGTGATGGCACCGGTCAGCGTGGCGACGTCGACGATGAGGTCGGGGTTCTCCCGGCTGGCGGCGACGAGACCATCGGCCAGCACGAGACGGCCTTCAGCGTCAGTGTTGAGCACCTCGACGGTCGTGCCATCGAGCGTGCGGAGCACGTCGCCGGGGCGGGTGGCGCGTCCCGAGGGCATGTTGTCGGCGATGCAGAGCCACGCGCTCACCCGCACCGGCAGAGCCATCTCGGCGGCCGCCCGCAGCACGGCCAGAACGGTGGCCGCGCCGCACATGTCGTACTTCATACCGACCATCGACGCTGCCGGCTTGAGCGACAGCCCGCCGGTGTCGAACGTGATGCCCTTGCCGACGAGGGCGACATGACGCTGGGCGCCGGCGGGCGCGTAATCGAGGCGCACGAGTCGGGGCGGGCGATCGGAACCCTGGCCGACACCGAGGATGCCGCCGAAACCGCCGTCACGCAACGCGTCCTCGTCGAGCACCTCGACCTCGACCGGCAGCGCGGCGACGGCGTTCACGGCGGCATCGGCGAAGTCCGCCGGCCCCAGCCACTCGGCGGGCGTGGTGACGAGGTCCTTGACGAGAGCCACGGCGCCGGAGATCGCCGCGACCGCGGCCACATCAGCCTCCGACGGCGCCGCCGGTGTCGACACCGTGACGCGGGACGCGCGGGGCTTCGGCGCCTTCTTCTTGTATCCCGCGAAGCGATAGCCGCCCAGCGAGGCCCCCTCGGCGAGGGGGCGCCAGGGCGCCTCGACCAGAGCCTGCACAGCGACGTGGTCGAACCCGGTCAGCTGGCGCAGGCCCGTCCCCGCGGCATCGCGCAGCGCCGCGTCGCCGGGATCCGTGCCGACACCGACGACCGCCACGGGCACGTTCACCCCCGGCACGTGCACGCGTTGGAAAGATCCGGGAGCGCCCGTGAAGCCCACCGCCGACAGGGCGGCGCGCAGGCCGTCCCACCCGTGAGGGTCGGGGGCGTCATCCGAGAACGGGGCGGAGATCAGCAGGATCGCATCGGCCGGGAATTCACGAACGGAGGCATGGGTATGCGCTACGGAAGGGAAGGGCATGGCATCCATCCTACGGAGCAGCGTGTTCGCTAGGAGCGGGACGCTCCGTCGCCCGGTGCATCCGAGACGGCTCTTAGAGTGGAGACATGTCCCCTTCCGCCCCGCTGTACGACCGCGCTCCATCCGCGCCGCCCGTGCCGTCGGGCCTGCCGTTGGTGATGGCCCTCACCGGCTTCACCGATGCGGGTGGGGCCGTCTCGCGTCTCGTCGAATACTTCCGCAACGACCTCGAGCCCCACGCGCTGTTCGTCTTCGACAACGACGCGCTGCTCGACTATCGCGCGCGGCGTCCTCTGATCACCTTCGACGAGGATCACCTGACGGACTACCGCCCGGCACGCCTCGAGCTCTCGCTCGCGCACGATTCTCTGGGTCATCCCTTCCTGCTGCTGGCGGGGTACGAGCCGGACTTCCTCTGGGAGGCGTTCGCCGAGACGGTCCTCGAACTCAGCGCGGCACTGCAGGTGTCGTCGATCACGTGGGTGCACGCCATCCCGATGCCGGTTCCACACACACGTCCCATCGGGACCACCGTGAGCGGTACTCGCCGCGACCTGGCAGAAGCGCACTCGGTCTGGCGCCCGCACACGCAAGTCCCCTCGACGGCGGGCCACCTCCTGGAGTACCGCTTCGCCGAGGCGGGAGCCAAAGTCGCGGGCTTCGCCCTGCTCGTGCCGCACTATCTCGGCGATACGGAGTACCCGGCCGCCGCCCTCGCGGGTCTCGACAGCCTCACCGTCGCCACCGGCCTGGTGTTCTCGGGGGAGGTCCTGCGCGAGGAGAACCGGGAGTTCCTCGGCAAGGTGAGCGAGCAGGTCGAAGGCAGCGAGGAGCTGACCCGCATGCTCGAGGGCCTGGAGGAGCGATACGACGCCTATATGGCCGGCTCGACCCAGGCGACGCCGATCATCCACACCGGTGATCTGCCCAGCGCCGATGAGCTCGCGGCCGAGCTCGAGCGCTTCCTCGCCACGCGTCCGGGCGATGACGATCGGCGCGGCCGGCTCGGCTGAATCCTGGCCCGGGGCTCGGCGTCGCAAGAGGCTGCGCCCCGTTGGCGTGCGTCGATGTCATGGCCTCCGGGAATTCCCTTGACCGTATCGGCGTTGTCTACGCACAGACCCCCGGTCGCGTCAAGTCCCGGTCCGGGGATATGAGACAATGAAGAACCTGACCCGTTGTCAACCGGTTGAGGAGCTCCCGCTCTTCCGCTCGGGACTTGACAAGGGTCTTACTAGTGTCCGAGAACGACCGGCGGCCGTGCAACGTACGTTCCCGGTTGAAAGGCGAAACGTGGCAGACACGACAACCAAGACCCGCTCCCGGAGTGCGAAGGACACCGACCTCGAGAACTCCGAGGAAACCGTGACGGCGTCGACGACGACGACCGCGAAGAAGGCTCCCGCCAAGAAGGCTCCGGCCAAGGCGAAGGCTGCGCCCGCCAAGGCCAAGACCAAGGCGAAGAAAGACGACGACCTCGACGACGACGAGGACATCGACGACGAAGACGAGGTCGAACTCGAAGCCGACGACGCGGACGATTCCGACGACTCCGACGACGAGGCGAAGCCCGCGTCGAAGAAGTCGGACGACGACAGCGACGACGATGACGAGGCCCCCAAGCCTGCCGCCGAGGCGCTGCCCACCGGCGCGATCGTCATCTCCTCCAGCGACGAAGACGACGTTCCCGTCTACTCCGCGCAGATCACCGGCGCCACGGCCGACCCGGTCAAGGACTACCTGAAGCAGATCGGTAAGGTCCCGCTGCTGAACGCGGCCGAAAGAGGTCGAGCTCGCCATGCGCATCGAGGCGGGCCTGTTCGCCGAAGAGAAGCTGTCGAACATGTCGCCGGCGGAGAAGACGAGCCAGCTCGGTCTCGACCTGCAGTGGGTCGCCCGTGACGGACAGCGCGCGAAGAGCCACCTGCTCGGCGCCAACCTCCGCCTCGTCGTCTCGCTCGCCAAGCGCTACACCGGTCGCGGCATGCAGTTCCTCGACCTGATCCAGGAAGGCAACCTGGGCCTCATCCGTGCGGTCGAGAAGTTCGACTACACGAAGGGCTTCAAGTTCTCGACCTACGCCACCTGGTGGATCCGTCAGGCCATCACGCGCGCCATGGCCGACCAGGCCCGCACGATCCGCATCCCCGTGCACATGGTCGAGGTCATCAACAAGCTCGCGCGCGTGCAGCGCCAGATGCTGCAGGACCTCGGTCGCGAACCCACCCCAGAAGAGCTGAGCCGCGAGCTCGACATGACCCCCGAGAAGGTCATCGAGGTGCAGAAGTACGGCCGCGAGCCCATCTCGCTGCACACGCCCCTCGGTGAAGACGGCGACAGCGAGTTCGGCGACCTCATCGAAGACACCGAGGCGGTCGTCCCGGCCGACGCGGTGGGCTTCACGATGCTGCAGCGTCAGCTGGAGTCGCTCCTCGACTCGCTCAGCGAGCGTGAGGCGGGCGTCATCCGCATGCGCTTCGGCCTGGGCGACGGTCAGCCCAAGACCCTCGACCAGATCGGCGACACGTTCGGCGTCACGCGTGAGCGCATCCGCCAGATCGAGTCGAAGACGATGGCGAAGCTCCGCCACCCCAGCCGCTCGCAGTCGCTCCGGGACTACCTCGAATGAGCGGCGAGGCCAACGCCGGCAAGGCGCTCACCCGTTCCGTCGACGGCACCTCGTACGCCCGCATCCCGATCCGCACGCGGGTCGTCATGCCGGGTGACGACCTCGACGCCTTCATCCTCGAATACGCGAAGGATGCCGTGCAGCCGGGCGACCTGCTGTTCGTCACCGAGAAGATCGTCGCGATCACCCAGGGCCGCTCGTACAAGCTCGACGCGATCACGCCGCGCAAGCTCGCGCTGTTCCTTTCGAAGTACGTCACCCGCACGCCCTACGGCATCGGCCTGGGAATGCCCGAGACGATGGAGATGGCCCTGCGCGAGTGCGGAACACCCCGCATCCTGTTCGCCGCGGCCGTCTCGGCCGTGACGAAGAGCTTCGGCCGCAAGGGCGATTTCTACCGCATCGCGGGCGATAAGGCCCGCGCGATCGACGGCCCCACCAGCGGCACCATCCCGCCGTACAACCAGGCCGTCGTGCTCGGCCCGGAACGTCCGCGCGAGGTGGCCGCCCGCCTCAAGTCGCTGCTCGGCGGCGACCTGCAGGTGGCAGTGGTCGACATCAACGACCTGGGTGGCAACATCCTCGGCTCGACGCTCGACAAGGCTGGCGAGAAGCGTCTGGTCGCGATCCTGAAAGACAACCCGCTCGGCCAGGGACACGAGTCCACGCCGCTCGGCATCGTCCGCCGCGGCTGACAACGCCACGCAGAAGGCCCGCCCCGTTCACGGGCGGGCCTTCTGCGTCTGCGGCGCGCACAACTCCTGCACCGACACGCCGGGTGGACGCCCCCGCACCCGGATACGGGCGCTCACGCGGGTTGTGTGTTGCCCGGCCGCCCGCGTCACCCGTCCGCGGCGTGATCGCCGGCACAGCTCCTGCAGAGTCACCACGCATCGCGCCGTCGGCCGAGCCGGGGGCACTTCTGCGCAGGAGTCGTGCTCAGACGCGACCGCGCGCACAGCGGAAGGCCCGCCCGAACGGGACGGGCCTTCGCGGCATCCGGGATCAGAACCCGATGGCCGCCCGGTAGCGCGGCTTGTGGCCGGTGCGGATACCGGTGACGCTCGGCTTGTTCTCGTAGACGCCAGCGCCCCAGTTGCCCTCGACGAGTACCGGGCCGTCGGGGCCGACCACGATGTCCCAGCCGACGTACTGCACCTGGGGGACGACGCGCGCGACCTGGTCGACGAAGGCCTTGACCTCGTCGATCATCGGCAGCTGGAAGTCGGCGATGCGCACGCCCGAATCGGGGTGCACCTCGTGCACGTGGCCGTGCGAGTCGTATCCCGCGCCGAGGGCGTGCCCGTTCTCGTCGAGCATCGTGTAAAAGCCGCCGAAGGTCATCTGGTCGCTGACCGCGCCACGGCCGAACTTCTGCGCCATCGCGAGGATGTGCGTCTTCTCGCCGTCGAAGAACGCGGTCACGCGGGTGGTGTTGACCGTACCTGGGCAGACGGCCGCGAGGTCGTCGTGCTGGCGGATGACCTCCTCGACGAGGATCTCGCCGCGCTCGAGCAGTCCGCGGTGAAACGCGGTCCAGTCCTCGACCTCGGCGGCGTGATAGCGATGCACGCCGGTGCCGGCCTGACCGACCGGCTCCTTGGTGACGATCGTGCCCAGCCGCTCGGTGAAGGCGCGCAGGTCGTCGGCGTTGCCGGCATCCACCACCATCCAGTCGCGGCGGAGGAAGTCGCTGAAGCGGCGGTCGAAGGCGACCTTGTCTTGGAAGATTCCGCGAAAGTCGGGGTGGTCGTACTTCTGCGAGATCTGATTCGACACGGGGTGCGTCATGTACGTCGCACGCTCGGCCGGGGTGAGGATCGCGAAGTCGTAGTCGATGTAGTCCTGGAATCCGACGTTCTTCACGCCGGCCTGAAACAACATGTCGGCGACGACGAGCGGCATCGACTTGCCGTGTTGCGCCGAGGCTTCCTTCGCGCGCTCGATGACCGAGCCCACGTCGATGCGGCGGGCACGATCGGCGAGGTAGCGCAGACGGGTGACGGGGGAGAAGCCCTGGCTTGGCATGCACGCTCCGGGGTCGGGGAAGACGGACCCCGTTAGTCTAGATGCGTGACCTCCCCACTCCCTGTCCGTGCGCCCGGCGCCGGGGGAGTCGCACCGGTCGCGCTCGTCTCCATCGCGGCTCTGCGGCACAACGCTCCACTGGCAGCGGGTGGCGACGACGACGTTCTCGCCGTCGACGGGTGGGGTCACGGCGCCGCGTGGGTGGCATCCGTGCTGGCCGAGCTGGGAATGGATGCCACCGGGCTCGACGCCGCGACCCTGTACGGCCTCCCGGGCTCTCACGCGCGGCCGGTCATGTCGCTGCGAGGGCGGGCGCTGGGGACGAAGTCGCTGCTGCGCGGTGAGGGGGTGTCGTACGGCTACACCCACCGCGCACCGCACGACACGACCGTCGCACTCGTCACGGGCGGGTACGCGCAGGGCGTGGTCCGCGCGCTCGGCAACGCCGTCACGGTGTCGATCGACGGACGGCGTCACCGCATCGTCGGTCGCGTCGCCATGGACGTCAGCGTGGTCGACATCGGTGACGCCGCGGTCGAGCGGGGCGCCGAGGTGGTGTTCTTCGGCGAGCCGAGCGAGGGGCATCCCTCCCTCGAGGAGTGGGCGGATGCCACGGGCTGGCGCGCGGGCGAGATCGTCGCCACCGTGGGGGTCCGTGCTGAACGTCAGGTCACGCCGTGAGCGTCGAGTACCGCATCGACCTCGACGCCTTCGACAGGAACCTGCGTCGCATCCGCGAGACCATCGCACCGGCAGCCCACATGCTCGTGGTCAAAGACGACGCGTACGCTCACGGACTGGCGGTGCTCGTCGAACGCGCATGGCGTGAAGGCGTCCGTTGGTTCGGCGCATTCGACGTGGCCACAGGCGCCGCCGTTCGCGCGGTCGTGGGGCCCGACGCGCGCATCTTCGTGTGGCTCATCGGCGGTGTCGACGACCTCGCCGCGGGCATCGCCGCCGATCTCGATCTGGGGATCGGCGACGAGGCGCTGCTCGACGATCTCGCGCGTGTCGATGCCGGCCGCACAGCTCGCGTTCACCTCAAGATCGACACGGGGCTGCACCGCAACGGCATCCGTCCCGAGCGCTGGGAGGCCGCGCTCGCCCGCACCACCGCTCTGGTGGCCGGGGGGCGTGCCGTTCTCGAGGGTCTGTGGTCTCACATCTCCGAGGCCTCGGATGCCGATGACGACGACGCCCGCGCGCTGTTCCTCGCCGCGAGGGCGGCTGCTCGCGCGGCCGGTCTCGCGCCGCGCTTCTCGCACCTCGCCGCCAGCGCGGCCGGATTCGCGCGCGGGGAGTTCCGCGAAGACATCGTGCGTGTCGGGGCGTTCTCGTACGGCATCCGTCCCGCCGGGGGACCGGGCGAGGCCGAGCTCGGAATCGAGCCGATCGCGACTCTGGTCGCGACGGTGACGCACACCGGCCCCGACGGCGTGCGCGTCGACGTGGGGAGCCTCCACGGTCTGCCCGGCGTGCTCGCGGGTCGATTCGACGTCGTCACCCCCGCGGGCCCTCGTCGGGTCACCGCAATCGGGCCGACCTCGCTCACGGTGACGCCCTGGGGCTCCGCCGCGGCGGGTCAGGAGGTCGTCATCCTCGGGCGGGGCGCGGCGTGCACCGCGACCGACCTCGCCGAACTGGTCGGCACCATCGGCGAGGAGATCGCTCTCCGGATCTCGCCCGTGATCCCGCGCGTGTACGACAGAGACACGCACTGACGACGCGGCGCGCGGCCGCGCTCCGCCGACCATCCGCCGCTGCCTGTTCGGGCATCGGCACGACCAGACACGCGCCGGTGCCCGAACGCGGAACGGGCCCCGAGCCACCCTCGAGGGAGTGGCGCGGGGCCCGTTGCGATGAATGGTCTCAGTCGGCGGCGTGAAGGCGTGCCGTCTCGTCGTGCCACGACGTGGCGACACTGCGGAGCTTCTCTTCGTACTTGCGGCCGTGGTGCGCGCAGAACAACAGCTCACTGCCGTTCACCTCGGCGGCAATGTACGCCTGTGCGCCGCAGGAGTCGCAGCGATCCGCCGCCGTCAGGCGGTGATCGAGGACGGCTGACGCGTCGGGTGCAGTCGTGGTGGTCATCTCGGGTGCCCTCCTCAAGTGGTCGTTGGGCGAGTCTCCATATACAACCACGCGGATGTTTCCCCTATGCCGCGGCTTGATCACATTTCGCTGTGCGCGTACGACGACCCCACCGCGCTGTGTGTCTGGCAGGGGATGTCGGCGACCCCGATTACGCTGGGAGATCGTGACGTCCGAGTACTCCGCCCATCATCTCCAGGTTCTCGAGGGCCTTGAGGCCGTTCGCAAGCGCCCGGGCATGTACATCGGCTCGACCGACTCCCGTGGTCTCATGCACTGCCTGTGGGAGATCATCGACAACTCCGTCGACGAAGCACTCGGCGGACACGGCTCGCGCATCGACATCGTGCTGCATGCCGACGGCAGCGTCGAGGTGCGCGACCGCGCCCGCGGCATCCCGGTCGACGTGGAGCCGCGCACGGGCCTCACCGGTGTCGAGGTCGTCTTCACCAAGCTGCACGCCGGCGGCAAGTTCGGGGGCGGCTCGTATGCGGCATCCGGAGGTCTGCACGGTGTGGGTGCCTCGGTCGTGAATGCCCTGTCGGAGCGCCTCGACGTCGAGGTCGACCGCGGCGGCAAGACCTACGCCATGTCGTTCCACCGCGGCGAGCCCGGCCTGTTCGCCGGCGATTCGCCCGACTCGGCCTTCACCCCGTTCGAGCGCAGCAGCGAGCTGCGCGTCGTCGGCAAGGCCCCGCGTGGCGTCACCGGCACGCGTATCCGTTACTGGGCCGACCGTCAGATCTTCACGAAAGACGCCGCATTCGGGCTCGACGAGCTCGTGCAGCGCGTGCGGCAGACGGCGTTCCTCGTTCCCGGTCTCGAGATCGTGGTGCTCGACGAACGCGGTGAGGAGCGCGTCGAGACCAGCTACCGCTTCGACGGCGGCATTTCGGAGTTCGCCGACTTCCTCGCCCCCGACGCCGCTGTCACCGACACCTGGCGCCTGACCGGCACCGGCACGTTCACCGAGACCGTTCCCGTCCTGCAGCCCGGCGGTTCGATGGTGCCGACCGAGGTGCAGCGTGAATGCGAGGTCGACATCGCCGTGCGTTGGGGGACGGGCTATGACACGACCACTCGCTCGTTCGTCAACATCATCGCCACCCCCAAGGGCGGCACGCACCAGCAGGGCTTCGAACAGGGCCTCATGAAGGTTCTGCGCGCACAGGTCGAGCAGAACGCCCGCAAGCTCAAGGTCGGAAACGACAAGATCGAGAAGGACGACCTTCTGGCCGGCCTCACCGCGGTGTTGACCGTGCGTCTGCCCGAGCCGCAGTTCGAAGGCCAGACCAAAGAGGTGTTGGGCACTCCCGCGGTCCGTCAGATCGTGGCATCCGTCGTCGCGAAAGAGCTCGCCGCCCGTTTCGCCTCACCCAAGCGCGACGACAAGGCGCAGACGGCGCTGCTTCTCGAGAAGGTCGTCTCCGAGATGAAGGCGCGTATCTCGGCGCGCACGCACAAAGAGACCCAGCGCCGCAAGAACGCGCTCGAGTCGTCGTCGCTCCCGGCCAAGCTCGTCGACTGCCGCTCCAACGACGTCAACGACTCCGAGCTGTTCATCGTCGAGGGCGACTCGGCGCTCGGCACCGCCAAACTCGCCCGTAACAGCGAGTACCAGGCACTGCTGCCCATTCGCGGCAAGATCCTCAACACGCAGAAGGCCTCGATCAGCGACATGCTGTCGAACGCGGAGTGCGCGTCGATCATCCAGGTGATCGGGGCCGGTTCGGGCCGCTCGTTCGATCTCAGCGCCGCACGATACGGCAAGATCATCCTCATGAGCGATGCCGACGTCGACGGCGCGCACATTCGCACGCTGCTGCTCACGCTCTTCTTCCGGTACATGCGTCCGCTCGTCGAGGAGGGGCGCGTCTTCGCCGCGGTGCCCCCGCTGCACCGCGTCGTCGTGATCAACCCCGGCACCAAGCCCAACGAGACGATCTACACCTACAGCGAGCAGGAGCTACACGCGCTCCTCACCAAGCTCAAACGCGGCAACAAGCGCTGGCAGGAGCCGGTGCAACGGTACAAAGGGCCTGGGCGAGATGGATGCCGATCAGCTCGCGACCACGACCATGGACCGTGCCGGGCGGACGCTACGCCGTGTGCGGGTGCAGGACATGGAGGCCGCGGCATCCGTGTTCGACCTGCTCATGGGCAGCGACGTTGCGCCGCGGCGCGAGTTCATCATCGACTCGAGCGATCGGTTGGCGCGCGAGCGTATCGACGTCTGACGCCGAGGCGGGTCGGCTTGGCGCCGGGCGGGAGGTTTGGTCCGCGGCGGAGGTGGCGCCGCCGGTGGCGTGCCGTCCGGCGGAGTTCGGGCCCCACACGCCGTGATGCCGTCGCCTCGAACGGCGTGTCGCCCACCGCCTCCGCCTGACGGCGCGGGCGGTCGGGCTCGGGATCGTGCCGACCCGCGCGCACTCCGCATGACGGCACGCGCGGCATCGCACCGACGCGCGGTGCCGTGCCCTGCTTCTCGTCAGCGGACGACGGTGCCGATCGCGCCGATGACGGCGTCGAGCGGCTGGCCCGACGCGTCGCGTTTGGCCCCGCCCTGGGGCAGGGTGCGTGCCGAGCCGTCGGGCCCGATGGCTCGCGGCTCGACGCCGACCCACGCGAGCACGAGAGCGTCCTCGCCGCGCAACAGACGCTGGGCGCGGACGCCGCCGGTGGCGCGTCCCTTCGCGGGGTACTCGGCGAACGCCGACACCTTCGCGCTGCCCGCGTCGGTACCAGGCAACGCCGTCGACGAGCCGGCGACCGTCACGACGACGGCGTCGAACGCCGACGCGCCGACCACGGCGAAGGCGATCACGCGCGCCCCATCGGACAACCGGATGCCGGCCATGCCACCGGCCGATCTTCCCTGCGGCCGCACCGACGAGGCGTCGAACCGCAGGAGCTGGGCGTCGCTGGCCACGAAGACGAGCTCGGCGTTGTCGCCCGCGGGCGCGGCACCGACCACGCGGTCGCCGTCGCGCAGCGCGATGATCTCGATCTCGTCTTTCGTGCCGAGCTCGCTCGCCGCCACGCGCTTGACCACACCCTGCTGGGTACCGAGCGCGATCGTCGGAGTGTCGGCGAGGGGCACGAGTGCCACGACCGTCTCGCCCTTCGCGAGCGCCAGATACTGCTCGACCTTGGTGCCGGCCGCGACCTGTACGGAATTCGCCGGGACCGATGGAAGGTCGACGGGGGAGAATCGCACGAGCCGACCGGCCGATGTCACGGCTCCGATGTCGCCACGCGTGGTCGTATCGACCGCGGAGCGGATGGCATCGTGCTTCGAGCGACGCGTGGGCGGCACGACGCCACCGCCGGGTGCGTCGGCGATCAGCTCTGCACGCACCATGCGTCCGGTCGCGGTCAGGTACACGCGGCAGGGAGTGTCGGCGATCTGCAGGTCGGCGGCGGCCGCTGCGGCGCGAGAAGAGCGCGGCTGCACCGGTCCGCCGTTGAGGAGCATCGTGCGCCGGGGTGTCCCGTACGCCTCCGCCGCGGCATCCAGCTCCTTCGCGACCTGCTGGCGCAGCAGCGTCTCGCTGCCGAGCAGCTCGACGAGCTGGGCGATCTCGGCGTTCAACTGGTCGCGCTCGGCCTCGAGCTCGATCCGCGAGAACTTGGTGAGGCGGCGTAGACGCAGCTCGAGGATGTACTCAGCCTGCGGGTGCGAGAGGTCGAACACCTCCTGCAGCTTCGTGCGCGCCTGCTCGCCGTCGTCGGAGGAGCGAATGACCTGGATGACCTCGTCGATGTCGAGGATCGCGATGAGCAGACCCTCGACGAGGTGCAGGCGCTCGCGCTTGCGCGCCAGTCGGTACTCGCTGCGCCGTGTGACGACCCGGAGACGGTGATCGATGTACACCCGCAGCATGTCGCGCAGACCGAGCGTCTGCGGCTGGCCGTCGACGAGTGCCACGTTGTTGATGCCGAAGGAGTCCTCGAGCGGAGTCAGCCGGTAGAGCTGCTCCAGCACCGCCTTCGGGTCGAAACCGGTCTTGATGCCGATGACAAGGCGCAGGCCGTTGTTGCGGTCGGTGAGATCGGTCACGTCGGCGATACCCGTGAGCTTTTTCGCCTGCACGGCGTCTTTGATCTTCTCGATCACGCGCTCGGGGCCGACGAGATACGGCAGCTCGGTCACGACGATGCCGGTGCGGCGCGGTCCGAGCGACTCGATCGAGGCCTTCGCCCGGGTGCGGAACGTTCCTCGACCATTCGTGTAGGCGTCTTTGATGCCGTCGAGCCCGACGATGATGCCGCCGGAGGGTAGATCGGGGCCCGGGACGAACTCCATGAGTTCCTCGACCGTGGCATCGGGGTTCTGCAGCAGGTGGGTGGCGGCGCCCACGACCTCGATGAGATTGTGCGGCGCCATGTTCGTGGCCATACCGACCGCGATCCCCGTCGCGCCGTTCACGAGCAGGTTGGGAAACGCCGCGGGCAGGACTTCGGGCTGCTGGAACTGTCCGTCGTAGTTGGGGATGAAGTCGACGACGTCTTCGTCGAGGTTCTCGGTGAGGGCGAGAGCGGCAGCGGCGAGGCGCGCCTCGGTGTACCGGGGGGCGGCCGGTCCGTCGTCGAGCGAGCCGAAGTTGCCGTGCCCGTCGACGAGGGGCACGCGCAGCGAGAAGTGCTGCGCGAGGCGCACGAGGGCGTCGTAGATGGGGGCGTCGCCGTGGGGGTGGAGCTTTCCCATCACCTCACCCACGACGCGGGCGCTCTTCACGTGCCCTCGGTCGGGACGCAGCCCCATCTCCGCCATCTGGTACAGGATGCGCCGCTGAACGGGCTTCAGCCCGTCGCGGGCGTCGGGCAGCGCGCGGGAGTAGATCACCGAGTACGCGTACTCGAGGAACGACCCCTGCATCTCGGTCGAGACATCGACGTCTTCGATGCGCTCGGCGACGGCGGACGACGCGGGGGCGGAGGAACGGGAATCGGGCATAGGTGCGGCCTCGGGTCGGGCGGGCGTCACGGCAGAACGGGGGCGGCGGGTCGTGTGGGAGACTGGCCCCGATGTCACTCAGCCTACCGGCGGACCCGCCGCGCTCCCGGAGCCTCACCGGTGTGGTGACCCAGACGATCGCCGCCCTGACGGGTGACAGCGACTGGTTCGCCCCCGCCCGCAGCGCGATCGTGTTCGTCGTCGACGGACTCGGAGCGCACAACCTCGCCGCCCGGCGCGGCCACGCGAGGTTCCTCGCCTCGGTGGGCGGACGCCGCGACGTCGCGCGCACGGTCTTCCCCTCCACCACCGCCGCCGCGCTGACGAGTCTCCTGACCGGCACCGACCCCGGCGCGCACGGGATCGTCGGCTACCGCGCGCGCGTGCCCGGTACGAACCGGGTCCCGAATCAGCTGCAGGGCTGGGACACCGACGGCCTCGACCCCCGCACCTGGCAACGTCGTCGCCCGCTTCTCGAGCAGTGGGCGGATGCCGGACGTCCCTGCTTCGTCGTGTCGCGGCCGAGCTACGCCGGCACCGGGTTCACCGAGGCGACGCTGCGCGGCGCTGAGCTGGTGTCATCCGACGACGTCGACGAGCGCGTGCGCATCGCCGCCGACCTCGCGGCGCGGCATCCGGGGGCCATGGTCTACCTCTACGCTCCCGAACTCGACACGGCGGGTCACCGCGACGGGTGGGAGTCCGACCGCTGGACCGACGCCCTCGAGACGCTCGACGCCGCCGCCCGCCGCCTCGCGGCCTCCATCGACCCCGGCACCGGTGTGCTGCTCACCGCCGACCACGGCATGGTCGACGTGCCCGCGCACAAGCACGTGCTGCTGCGAGAGGGCGATGCGCTGCTCGACGGTGTCGCCCTCATCGGCGGCGAACCCCGGATGCTGCACCTGTATGCAGAAGACGGACGGGCGGATGCCGTGGCCGCGGCGTGGAAGCAGCGTGAGGCGTCGCGTGCCTGGGTGCTGACGCGCGCTGAAGCCGTCGAGGCCGGACTGTTCGGTGCGGTCGACGACGAGGTCGTGCCGCGGATCGGCGACGTGCTCGTCGCGGCGCGCGGACGCTTCGCCTACTACGACGACCGCGAGGCCGACAAGCGGCCGCAGCGCATGGTGGGGCAGCATGGCTCGCTGACCGAGGAGGAACGCATCGTGCCGCTGCTGCGGCTGGGGGCTTTCGCCTGACCACGAAGACGCCCGACGAGTCGAGAACCTCAGCTCTCGTCGGTGCGCGCCCCGAAGACGATCTCGTCCCACGAGGGCATGGACGGGCGTCCCTTGGTCCGGCGCGAAGAGTCGGACGTCGTCTGCGCGGAGTTCTCCGAAGCGGACGCCTCATCGGCATCCGGGGTCTGTGGGGCCTCCGCCGCGTCGAACAGCGCGACGGGCGGGCTCGTCGGACGCGGCGCGGGATCGCTCTCGATCAGTCCGGGCAGCGGCTCGCGCTGACCGCGGCGCCGACGCAGCGCTTCGAGCAGGTCGGCCGTCTCCGACGAGGCGAGAGGCGCATCGGGCGCACGTTTGATCGCCGCGGCCTGGACGGCGGGGGCGACGGGGCCGGTCGCCTCGACTCCCGGCTCGTCGTCGATGTCGAGGCGGCGCGGGCCGAAGGCTCCGCTGTCGAAGCGCGAGTCGTCCTTCGAGACGGCGTCGAGAGCGCGCAGGCGCGGAATGAGCCCCTCGGGGAGCGAACCCTGCCGCGACAGTTGGATCGCGTCGGCATTCTGCGGCGACAGGCTGCTCCGACGCGGATCGAAGCTCCAGCGTGCGTCGTGTTCGATGCCGTTCGCGGTGAACTCGAGCTTGACCATCCAGCCCGAGCTCTCTTTCCAGCTCGTCCACCGCTCGGCCGATGCGCCGGCTTCGGTCAGCTTCGCCCGCACAGCGGCGCCGAAGGTGATCGGCGCGTCATGCTCGAGAGCACCCCCCAGCAGCACCGGGACGGCGAGAGCCTGCCCCACGACGTGCTCGCGCTCGGCGAGCACCGGCCGCTCGAAGCGCTCGACGTCTTCGACGCGGGCGTTCAACAGGGTCGCCACCTCGCGCGCCGAGAGACCCGCGCGGATGTGTGCCTGGATCTCGCGCGGGCTCGGACGCGAGGAACGGTCGTCGTCGCTGCGGTCACGACGCGCGCGGCGCGCTTCGGCGCGCAGCACCTCGTCGAGCGGCAGGGCGAAGCGTTCGCCCGCCTGTGTCGCGACGACCAGGACGTCGTCCTCGGTGCCGATGACTTTGAGCTGCTCCATGCGAAACACCCCTCCGATCTGCGGTCGACGCCCATGCTGACACGCCCGCCGCACGGTTTCGGGAATATCGCGGGCGCGCCGCGAGTTTCACGCGTGGCCCGATGCGCAACCCGCCCCGGAGCATTTGCTTATCGAGGTCGGGTCATGCAAACTATGGCCGCCCGATCGGGCACCCGATGGGGCACAGCACCACAAAACACCGGAAGTAGAGACCTGCACGCATGGCAACCGATTACGACGCACCGCGCAAGACCGAGGACGACAGCGAGTCGATCGAGGCCCTCAAGGAGCGCGTGCCCGACAAGGCGTCGGGGTCGATCGACAACGAGGATGCCGACAACCCCTCGGGCTTCGAACTGCCCGGCGCCGACCTCTCCGACATCGAGCTCGATGTCGTCGTGCTTCCCGCTCAGGAAGACGAGTTCACCTGCATGAACTGCTTCCTGGTGAAGCACCGCTCGCAGATCGCCGAAGAGAGCGGCTCGGGCTTCATCTGCCTGGAGTGCGCAGCCTGACCTGAGCACGCTGGATCGCCGCGACCAGGCGATCCGGCGTGCGGGTGGACACCACCCACGTCGGCGTCGGGTCGTCGGGATCGGTGACGGGAACCGTCACGACGCCGTCGATCCCACCCCGGATGACGTGCCAGGCGCGGTGGTCGAGACCACTCCCGCGCGCCGTGCGCGCCTCGTCGGCCGAGACGCCGACCGGCGCCCCCAGCAGGTCGACGGGGATGTGGGCGCGCCCCGCCCGCAACTGACCGTCCCGGACCTCCACGACGGGGGAGACCGCGACCAGGCCCACCACGATCGCCACCGAGACCACCAGGCCGATGAACAGCGCCAGCGTGGTGTCGAGCGGTGAGAAGACCAGCGCCGCCATCGGGCCGCACACGGCTGCGGCGACGAGCGCCCACAGCGACGGGCTGAGACGCTCGCGGTAGTCGGCTGCGGTGCGGATGCCGCACCCCCTCTTCTGCATTACCCTCGTGGGGTGACCGAAACGGTGGACGTCCCCATTGTCGCATCCGACCTCCCGGTCTTCGCCCACCCCGGCGATGCCGGAGCCGACCTGACCGCTGCCGAGGCCGTGCGCCTCGAACCCGGTCGACGTGCGCTCGTCGGCACGGGCGTGCGCATCGCCCTGCCGGAGGGATTCGCGGCGTTCGTGGTGCCGCGCAGCGGTCTCGCCGCGAAGCACGGCATCACGATCGTCAACGCGCCGGGCACGATCGACGCGGGTTACCGCGGCGAGATCAAGGTGGCCCTGCTGAACACCGATCTCGACGAGGCGTACGACGTCGCGGTGGGCGACCGCATCGCTCAGCTGATCGTCATGCCCGTTCCGCCCGTCCGTTTCCTCCCCGTCGACGAGCTCCCCGAGAGCGTCCGCGGCGAGGGCGGTTTCGGTTCGAGCGGCTACCAGAGCCTCCAAGGGAGCACCCGATGACCGACACCGACCAGCCCGGGACCGACGTGGCCCCCGCCGCCAAGAGCGCTCCGCTCGACCGCGAGACCTCCGGCCCGTTCGACGAGGCCGAGGCGAATCCCGTTCGCCCCTACATCGACCTCGGCGGCATCAAGATCCTGCCGAGGGAGGGCCTCAACCTCCGTCTCGAGGTCGAGGAGCAGACGAAACGCATCGTCGCCGTCGGTCTCGACTACGCCGATTCCACGCTGCAGGTGCAGCCGTTCGCGGCACCGCGTTCGAGTGGCCTGTGGGAAGAGACGCGCGAGCAGATCCGCCAGCAGGTCAAGCAGCAGGGCGGCCGGGTCGAAGAACGCGAGGGTCCGCTCGGACCCGAGCTGCTCGCCGAGGTCCCGGTCATGGCCGGTGCCGACGGGGCCGCCAAGCGGCTCGCGCGCTTCGTGGGTGTCGACGGACCGCGTTGGTTCCTGCGCGGCGTCGTGGGCGGGGCGGCGACGTCCGACGTCGAGGCCGCAGCGGCCATCGAAGACCTCTTCCGCTCCATCGTCGTGGTGCGCGGCACCTCGCCCATGCCGCCGCGCGACCTCATTCCGCTCCGGATGCCGTCGACCCCCGCCACCGCATGAGCGACGAGTCCGCGCGACCCGGGGCCGACGACGCGCGCGTCCCACTCGACCCGCCTTCGGCCGCCGAGAGTGTCGGTGCGGCGCTGGGGAACGCCGCACGCCGCGCGGGCCTCGACCCGGCGAGGCACGGCTCGACCGGCGCGGCCGTGTGGTCCGCGATGGGCGGGTGGCGCGGCATCCTGGAATCGGTCCTGCCGTCGCTGGCGTTCGTGGTGCTGTTCACCGTGACCATCGATCCTGAGACGCGCCAGGGCAACCTGTGGTTGAGTCTCGGGGTGTCCGTGGGACTCGCCGTGCTCTTCACCCTGGCGCGCCTCGTGGCGAAGTCGCCCCCGGGCGCCGCCATCGGCGGTCTGCTCGCCACGGCGGGCGCGGCGATTCTGGCCCTGGTGACCGGTCGCGGCCAGGACAACTTCGTGCTCGGGTTCTTCACCAATGGCGCCTACGGCACGGCGTTTCTCGTGTCCGCGCTGATCGGGTGGCCCCTCATCGGACTGGCTGCGGGCTACTTGCTGGGGGAGGGCACCGCGTGGCGCGCCGACCGCCGCAAGCGCCGCGCCTACACGTGGTTGTCGATCTCGTGGGCCGCTCTCTTCGCCGCGCGGCTCATCGTGCAGCTGCCTCTGTACTTCGCGGGCGATGTGACCGCGCTGGGCACCCTGAAGATCGTGATGGGACTTCCGCTGTTCGCGCCGATGCTGGCGGTCACCTGGCTCGTGGTGCGCACCCTCTCCCCTCGCCGCGAGTCCTGATATTATCTTGACATCAAGATAAATCCGTCCCCCCGAGCGGTTAGGTCGACCTTCCTGGAATCGACCTCGCGGCGCGGGGAAGATGGAGAAATGCGGGCCGACGCCTGCGCATTCGCCGACGAAGGAGACGATCGTGTCCACGGTTGACAGCTTCGGTGCCAAGAGCACCCTGACGGTCGGCAGCACCGACTACGAGATCTTCCGGATCGACACGGTCGCCGGTCACGAGAAGCTCCCCTTCAGCCTCAAGGTGCTGCTCGAGAACCTGCTGCGCACGGAAGACGGTGCCAACGTCACCAAGGAGCAGATCGAGGCCCTCGGTTCGTGGGTTCCCACGGCCGACCCCGACACCGAGATCCAGTTCACGCCCGCCCGCGTGGTCATGCAGGACTTCACCGGTGTGCCCTGCATCGTCGACCTCGCCACCATGCGCGAGGCCGTGACCGCCCTCGGCGGCGACCCCAACAAGATCAACCCGCTCTCCCCGGCCGAGATGGTCATCGACCACTCGGTCATCGCCGACCTCTTCGGCAGCGAGAACGCCCTCGAGCGCAACGTCGAGATCGAGTACGAGCGCAACGGTGAGCGGTACCAGTTCCTCCGCTGGGGCCAGACGGCGTTCGACGACTTCAAGGTCGTCCCCCCGGGCACCGGCATCGTGCACCAGGTGAACATCGAGCACCTGGCCAAGGTCATCTACGACCGCACGGTCGACGGCGTCCTGCGCGCCTACCCCGACACCTGCGTGGGCACCGACTCCCACACCACCATGGTCAACGGCCTCGGCGTGCTCGGCTGGGGCGTCGGCGGCATCGAGGCCGAGGCCGCCATGCTGGGCCAGCCCGTGTCGATGCTGATCCCGCGCGTCGTCGGCTTCAAGCTCTCGGGCGAGATCCCCGCCGGCGTAACGGCCACCGACGTGGTGCTCACCATCACCGACATGCTGCGCAAGCACGGCGTGGTCGGCAAGTTCGTCGAGTTCTACGGCGAGGGCGTCGCCTCGGTGCCGCTCGCGAACCGTGCGACCATCGGCAACATGAGCCCCGAGTTCGGCTCCACCGCCGCGATGTTCCCCATCGACGACGTCACGCTCGACTACCTGCGCCTCACCGGTCGCGACGAGCAGACCGTGGCGCTCGTCGAGGCGTACGCCAAGGAGCAGAAGCTCTGGCACGACCCGGATCGCGAGCTCGTGTTCAGCGAGTACATGGAGCTCGACCTCGGCACGGTCGTCCCCTCGATCGCCGGCCCCAAGCGCCCGCAGGACCGCATCCTGCTCTCCGAGGCGAAGTCGCAGTTCGAGAAGGACATCCTCAACTACGCCGGCGGTGCGGTCTCCGACTCGCTCGTCGACCTCGAGGTCGACGGCACGTTCCCGGCCTCCGACCCCGGTTCGGTGCCCGGCGAAGAGCACGAGCACGTCACCGAGAGCGAGGTGCTCATCTCGTCGGGCCACCCCGCGAACGCCTCCAACCCGGTCAAGGTCACCACCCCCGAGGGTCAGTCGTACCTGCTCGACAACGGTGCGGTCACCCTCGCGGCGATCACCTCGTGCACCAACACCTCGAACCCCTCGGTCATGATCGCGGCGGGCCTTCTCGCCAAGAACGCCGTCGACAAGGGCCTGAAGCGCAAGCCCTGGGTCAAGACGACGCTCGGCCCCGGGTCGAAGGTCGTCACCGACTACTACGAGAAGTCCGGCCTCGACAAGGCGCTCGAGGGCCTCGACTTCTACACGGTCGGCTACGGCTGCACGATCTGCATCGGAAACTCCGGTCCGCTCATCGAAGAGGTCTCCGAGGCGATCAACGAGAACGACCTCGCCGTCACCGCCGTCCTCTCGGGCAACCGCAACTTCGAGGGTCGCATCAGCCCCGACGTGAAGATGAACTACCTGGCATCCCCGCCGCTGGTCGTCGCTTACGCTCTCGCGGGCTCGATGAACTTCGACTTCGAGACCGACGCCCTGGGCAAGGATCAGAACGGCAACGATGTCTTCCTCAAGGACATCTGGCCGGCCCCCGACCAGGTGCAGACGATCATCGACGCGTCGATCTCGCGCGAGCAGTTCATCCAGCAGTACGCCACCGTCTTCGAGGGCGACGAGCGCTGGAAGAACCTCCCCACGCCGACCGGTCCGGTCTTCGAATGGGATGCCGACTCCACCTACGTGCGCAAGGCTCCCTACTTCGACGGCATGTCGATGGAGCCCTCGCCGGTCACCGACATCACCGGCGCGCGCGTCATGGCGACGCTGGGCGACTCGGTCACGACCGACCACATCAGCCCGGCCGGCAACATCAAGGCGGGCACCCCGGCCGCGCAGTACCTCACGGAGCACGGCGTTGCGCAGAAGGACTTCAACTCGTACGGCTCGCGTCGTGGCAACCACGAGGTCATGATCCGCGGCACGTTCGCCAACATCCGTCTGAAGAACGAGCTCACGGCCGCCGTCAACGACGGCACGGTCGTCGAGGGTGGCTACACCCGCGACTTCACACGCGAGGGCGGCCCGCAGTCGTTCATCTACGACGCGAGCCAGAACTACCAGGCGCAGGGCACCCCGCTGGTGATCTTCGGCGGCAAGGAGTACGGCTCGGGCTCGTCGCGCGACTGGGCGGCCAAGGGCACGAACCTGCTCGGCGTGAAGGCCGTCATCACCGAGAGCTTCGAGCGCATCCACCGCTCCAACCTCATCGGCATGGGAGTCGTCCCGCTGCAGTTCCCCGCCGGTGAGAGCTGGAAGTCGCTGGGCCTCGACGGTACCGAGATCGTCTCGATCGAGGGCATCGAGCAGCTCAACGAGGGCGTCACGCCCAAGACCGTGAAGGTGACCGCCGAGCCGAGCGAGTTCTCGCCCGAGGGCAAGCAGACCGTCACGTTCGACGCGATCGTGCGCATCGACACCCCGGGTGAGGCTGACTACTACCGCAACGGCGGCATCCTGCAGTACGTGCTGCGTTCGCTGGTCTGATCACGCCGAACCGTCCGAGCGCCCGTCCCGATCGTCGGGGCGGGCGCTCGCGCGTCGCCGCATGGCATCCCATCGACAAAGGCTCGCTCGACGCCGGAACGCTCTCCGCCCCATGTCATCGGGGCGGCGGGGCTTCTCTCGCGGACCATCGGATGCCGGTGGGCACCGCGTCGAGACCAGCATTCGTCGTGCCCCGCAAGCCGTTGCCGGGACCTCCGCAGGTGCCGAGACTAGAATCGACCCGTACGCGCGTCCCCGCGCGCACCGCACGAGAGGAGTCGTATGGCTCTCCTACCCGGCATTCACGGACCCCGTGACCTCGACGATCTGAGCCCCGACCAGCTGCGTCAGCTGGCGGCCGAAGTTCGCGCGTTCCTCGTCGAGAACGTCGCCCGCACCGGCGGCCACCTCGGTCCCAACCTCGGCGTCGTCGAGCTGACGATCGCCCTGCACAAGGTCTTCGACTCACCCGCCGACCCCATCATCTTCGACACGGGACACCAGTCCTACGTGCACAAGATGCTCACGGGCCGACAGGACTTCGCGAACCTCCGTTCACGCGGTGGCCTCGCGGGCTACCCGCAACGCTCCGAGAGCGAGCACGACATCGTCGAGTCCTCGCACGCATCCAGCTCGCTGAGCTGGGCCGACGGCGTCTCGCGGGCCTTCCACCGCACCGGCCGACGTGACCGTCACGTCATCGCCGTCGTCGGTGACGGCGCGCTCACCGGCGGCATGACGTGGGAGGCACTGAACAACATCAGCGACGACAACGACCGCAACCTCGTCATCGTCGTCAACGACAACGGTCGCTCGTACGCCCCGACGATCGGTGGCATGGCGCGCTACCTGAACCGTGTGCGCACGAACGACGCGTACCGCACGCTGCACCGCGGTTCCGACACGCTCTTCCGCCGCCTCGGACCCGCTGCGCGCGCGGTGTACCGCGGTGTGCGCGGTGGCACCCACGGCTTCCTGTCGCGCTTCACGAACAACGAGGCGCTCTACAGCAACCTCGACATCAAGTACCTCGGCCCGATCGACGGACACGACTTCGACGTGCTGCTGGAGACGCTCGAGCTCGCCAAGTCGTACGGCGCTCCGGTCATCGTGCACGCCATCACCGACAAGGGCAGCGGGTACGCGCCTGCCCTCAGCGACACCGCCGACCAGTTCCACGCCGTCGGCAAGATCGACCCGATCACGGGCGAAGCCGTAGGCTCCGGCGGCGGCACGCAGTGGACCGACGTCTTCGCCGAGGAGCTCACCGCCGTCGGCGCCGAGCGCGACGACGTCATCGCGATGACCGCCGCGATGCTGCGCCCCACCGGCCTGCAGCAGTTCGCCGAGCGTTTCCCGGAGCGCGTGTACGACGTCGGTATCGCCGAGCAGCACGCCGTGGCATCCGCCGCCGGTCTCGCCTTCGGCGGCCTGCACCCGGTCGTCGCGATCTACGCCACCTTCATGAACCGCGCCTTCGACCAGGTCATGATGGACGTCGCCCTGCACAAGGCCGGCGTGACGTTCGTGCTCGACCGCGCGGGTGTGACCGGCCCCGACGGCCCGAGCCATCACGGCATCTGGGATCTGGCGATGCTGCAGCTCGTCCCCGGCATCCGCATCGCTGCTCCCCGCGACGCGGCGCGTCTGCGCGAAGAGTTCCGCGAGGCGACGGCCGTCGAAGACGCGCCCACCGTCGTGCGGTATCCGAAGGGCAATGTGCCCACCGATGTCGAGGCGATCGAACGTCTCCCCGACGGCGTCGACGTGCTCGCCCGCGGGTCGAGCGAGGATGTGCTGCTGGTCGGCATCGGTCCGATGGTGCACCTGGCGCTCGAGGTCGCGGAACGCCTGCGCGCCCAGGGCATCGGCGCGACGGTCATCGACCCGCGGTGGGCGATCCCCGTTCAGCCGTCGGTCATCGACCTCGCTCGCGAGCACCGTCTCGTCATCACCATCGAAGACGGCATCCGCGTGGGCGGCGTCGGTACCCGCGTGCGCCAGGTGCTGCGCGAGGCCGGCGTCGACACGGCGGTCGACGAGCTCGGCATCCCGGATGAGTTCATCGACCACGCGACGCGCGAGCAGATCCTCGAGGATGCCGGGCTCACGGCATCCAAGATCGCGCACGACGTGGTGGCACAGGTGCTCGGCACCCGTATCCCGGTCGCCCGGCAGACGCCGACGGGCTCGATCCCGACGATCGAGGAGTGGGAGAAGTCCCGGCCGTAACGCCGGAGACGCCCGCATAACAGGCGATCGCGCCAGAACAGGCCCCAGCACTCCCCACGCCCTGCTCTGGCACGACAGGCTGCGCCCACCGAGCTCGCACGCTCCCGCACCGCCCCGCGCGAAACCAGGGGATCACTCCAGAACAGGCCGCACCGGCTCCGCGCCACCCTGTTCTCGCGCGATCACCTGCGCCCGCCGACCCAGGCAACCCCGGGCGCCGCCCCGCGCGAAACCAGGGGATCACTCCAGAACAGGCCGCACCGGCTCCGCGCCACCCTGTTCCCGCGCGATCGCCTGTCTCCACCGACCACCGCGACCCCGCGAAACACAGCGGCGCCGTCCCGAGGAACGGCGCCGCTGTGCCGGGGGTCAGCCGTCGACGCCGCGGATGGGCGGGTGGTGGAACATGTCGCCGAAGGCGCGCTCCGACGCGCCCTCGCGGTCGAGGTAGGGCGAGGCCCCGCCGTCGATGAACGGCCAGCCGGCGCCGAGGATGAGGCACAAGTCGATGTCCTGCACCTCGGGAACCACGCCCTCATCGAGCATGATCTTGATCTCCTGCGCCAGGCCGTCCTGCACGCGGGCGAGGATCGTCTCGGGCGCCACCGGGGTCTTGCCGGTGACGAGCACCTTCTGCGCGGCCTTGGTCCAGCCGGTCACGCGGCCGCCTTTGTCCTTCTCGACGACCTCGGGCAGCGCCGCGAGCTCGTGGAAGTTCTCCGACGCGAAGAACCGGTCGGGGAAGGCGTGCGCCATCGTGTCCTGCACGTGGGCGGCGACCTTCCAGCCGACGAGGTCGATGAGCTGGAACGGGCCCATCGGCAGGCCGAGCGGCGCGAACGCCTTCTCCACCGTCGCGATGGGGGTGCCCTCGTACACAGCCCGGGCTGCCTCGCCCATGACTTTCGCCAGCAGGCGGTTCACGACGAAGCCCGGGGCGTCGGCGGTGAGCACCGCGTTCTTGCCCAGGCCCTTGGCGACCACGAAGGCGGTGGACAGCGCCGCGTCGGACGTGGCATCCGTCTTCACGACCTCGATGAGCGGCATGACCGCGACCGGGTTGAAGAAGTGGAAGCCGACGAGGCGCTCGGGGTGCTGCAGCACGGAGCCGATCTCGGCGACCGACAGCGACGACGTGTTCGTGGCGAGGATGGCGTCGTCCGCGACGATTCTCTCTACGCCTGCGAACACGTCCTGCTTGACCCCGACCTCCTCGAACACTGCCTCGATGACGAAGTCGCAGTCCGCGAACTCGCTGCGATCGGTCGTCCCGTGCACGAGGGCTCGCAGCTGGTTCGCGGTGTCGCCGTCCAGACGACCCTTAGCCTCGAGCTTGCCGATCTCCTCGTGAATGGATGCCACGCCCTTGTCGACGCGGCCCTGATCGAGGTCGGTGATGATCACGGGCACCCGCAGCTTCCGCACGAACAGCAGCGCGAACTGCGACGCCATGAGCCCCGCACCGATGACGCCGACCTTCGTGACCTTCTTCGCGAGCGCCTTGTCGGGAGCTCCGACCGGACGCTTCGCGCGCTTCTGCACGAGATCGAAGGCGTACATGGATGCCGCGAACTGGTCGCCCGAGATGAGGTCGGCGAGAGCCTCGTCCTCGCGGGCGAACCCCTCGGCCTTCGTGCCGCTCTTGGCCTTGTCGAGCAGGTCGAGCGCGACATAGGGGGAGCGGGGGACGGTACCGATCTTCGACTCGAGCATGTTGCGAGCCATCTTGATCGCGATGGGCCACTTCGTGAGGCGCTCGAGCTTGCCCGGCTCGTTCTTGCGCTCGACGCGCACGCGGCCGGTGAGCACGCCATCGGCCCAGCGCAGCGAATCCTCGAGGTAGGAGGCCGCCGGGAAGATGGCATCCATGATCCCGAGGTCGAACGCCTGCTGCGGCTTGAGCATGCGGTTCTGCTTGAGCGGGTTCGAGACGACGACCTCGAGGGCGTTCTCGATGCCGATGAGGTTCGGCAGCAGGTAAGCGCCGCCCCAGCCGGGGATGATGCCCAGGAACACCTCGGGCAGCGCGATCGCGGCCGCCGAGGCGTCGACCGTGCGGTAGGTCGAGTTCAGCGCGATCTCGAGGCCGCCGCCGAGAGCGAGGCCGTTGACGAACGCGAACGACGGCACGCCCAGGTCGGACAGCGAGCCGATAACCTGGTGTCCGCGCTGCGCGATGAGGCGCGCGATGTCTTTCGACGGCAGCTTCGCCACGTCCGACAGGTCGGCGCCGGCGGCGAGGATGTACTGCTTGCCGGTGATCGCCACCGCGTGGATCTCACCCGCGGCCGCACGCTGCTTCAGCGTCGCGAGGGTCTCGCCGAGCTCGGCGAGCGTCGCGGGCCCCAATGTGTTCGGGCGCGTGTGGTCGCGCCCGTTGTCGAGGGTGATGAGCGCGAGCACGTTGCCCGAGGGCAGGCGCACGTCGCGGACGGGGGAGTGGGTGACGACCTCGCCGGCCGTGAGGGCGTCGAGCGGCGTGAAGTCGATGGTCGAGTAGTCGGTCACTTGCGCTTCTTCTTTCCGTCGAAGAACGGGTTCTCCCAGATGACCGAACCTCCCTGCCCGAGACCGACGCACATCGCGGTCAGGCCGTACCGCACGTCGGGACGCTCGGCGAACTGCGCGGCGAGCTGGATCATGAGACGGACCCCGGATGCCGCCAGCGGATGGCCGACGGCGATGGCACCGCCCCACGGGTTCACGCGCGGGTCATCGTCGGCGATGCCGAAGTGATCGAGGAGCGAGATCACCTGGATGGCGAACGCCTCGTTCAGCTCGAACAGGCCGATGTCGTCGATCGTCAGGCCGGCCTTCTTCAGCGCCTTCTCGGTCGAGGGGATCGGGCCGATGCCCATGATCTCGGGCTCGACGCCGGCGAAGGCGAACGACACCATGCGCATCTTGGGCGCGAGGCCGAACTCCTTCACGGCGTCGGCGCCGGCGAGCAGGCTGATCGTCGCGCCGTCGGTGAGGGGCGACGAGGTCCCCGCGGTGACGCGACCGTGCGGACGGAACGGCGTCTTCAGCGTGGCGAGGCCTTCGAGGGTCGTCTCGGGGCGGCGTCCCTCGTCCTCGGTGGCGAGGCCCCAGGCGCCGTCGGCGTTCTTCACGGCGACCGGCACGAGGTCGGGCTGGATCTTGCCCGCCTCGTACGCCGCCTGCACCTTGTGTTGGCTGGCGACACCGAAGCGGTCGGCGCGCTCCTTGGTCAGATGGGGGAACCGGTCGTGGATGCGCTCGGCCGTCACGCCCATGTTGAGGGCGCCCGGGTCGACGAGCTTCTCGGCGACGAAACGGGGGTTCGGGTCGACGTTCCCGCCGATGGGGTGACGCCCCATGTGCTCGACGCCGCCCGCGAGCGCGAGGTCGTACATGCCGACACCGATCGACGCGCCCATCGTGGTGACGCTCGTCATGGCGCCGGCGCACATGCGCTCGATCGCCAACCCGGGAACGGTCAGGGGCAGTCCCGCGAGGATCGCCGCCGTGCGTCCCAGAGTGAGTCCCTGATCACCGGTCTGCGAGGTCGCGGCGATCGCCACGTCGTCGATCCGGTCCTTCGGCACATCGCCGTTGCGCTCCATCAACCCGATGATCGCCTTGACCACGAGGTCGTCGGCGCGGGTGTTCCAGTACATGCCCTTCTCGCCGGCGCGCCCGAAGGGGGTACGCATTCCGTCGACGAAGAAGACGTCCGTCATCTCGGCCACTCTGCCTCCATTGTTTGGGATGTCCCCAGCCTAGGAACTGGGCGTCGGCAGGTGGAATCGGTTGTTCGAACCTACGAATCCGCGCCCGGAGCCGGGTCGACCGCGTTGCGGGAAGCTACAAAGCTATCGACGATCACCTGTGCAGTCTGCTCAATCTGCCACTGCCGGGCGCCAAGCTCCGCGAGAGCTGCGCCGACCGTCCCGACCGTCACTTCGGCGGGCGGCGACCAGGCCACACGCCGCAGTATCTCGGGTGTCAACAAGTTCTCGGTCGGCATATGCAGTTCTTCTGCACGTGCCTCGACGGCGGGCCGTGCAGCCTTCAGCCGCGCGTCGGCTTCGGGGTTACGGTCGACCCACGCCCGCGGCGGAGGGAGCGTGTCACTCGGCACCCGATCGGCGGGAAGATCGGTGGTCTCTCGGCCGGCCACGATCGCGTTCCACCAGCGGTCCAGCTGCGTGCGGCTCGCGCGTCCGTTGAAGTCCTTCACGCCGGCGAGTACTTGCTTGCTCGCCGGGTCGGCGAGGACCGCGGCGACGAGAGCGCGGTCGGGTACGAGGCGCCCCGGCGCGACGTCCTGCTCGCGCGCGTAGTCCTCTCGCGCCTGCCACAGCGATCGCGCAACCGCGAGGGCTTTGCGTCCCCGTACCGCGTGTAGCCCGCTGAGGCGGCGCCAGGGGTCGTCGCGGGGCGGTTTGGGCAAACGCTCCAGGACCGCCTGGAACTCCTGGCGAGCGAACTCGGTCTTGTGCTGCTCTTCGAGCTCGGCGACGAGCACGTCGCGCACGTCGATGAGGTGCTCGACGTCGAGAGCGGCGTATTCGAGCCAGGATGCCGGGAGGGGCCGCGTCGACCAGTCAGCCGCCGAGTGCGCCTTGGCGAGCGTGATCCCCAGCGTGTGCTCGACCACGGCGCCGAGCCCGACCCGCTCGCGGCCGAGCAGACGCGAGCCCAGTTCGGTGTCGAAGATGAGCGGCGGCTCGAGTCCCCGCTCACGCAGGGAGGGAAGATCCTGGCTCGCCGCGTGGAACACCCATTCGGTGTCTCCGATGGCCGCCTGCAGGGGGCCGAAATCGTCGATGGTGGACGGATCGAACAGGAAAACGCCCGCCTGGCGACGGAACACCTGAATGAGGTACGCGCGCTGAGAGTAGCGGAAGCCGGATGCACGTTCGACATCGACGGCAACGGGGCCGGTGCCCGCGGCCAGCTTCTCGCAGGCGGCGCTCAGCCCCGCGGCATCCTCGATGACGACGTACTCAACCACGCGTGGGCCTCCGGGCTCCGAGAACAGCGACACCCTCCGACCCCGGCGGGAGTCCGGCGAGCATGCACACAAGCTCCGCCCACGCCTCGAGGTGCGGACGGAAGGGACCGCGCGGCGTCCATGACGCGCGAAGCTCGATCTGCGACCCCTCGCCCTGTGCGGCGAGGGCGCCGAAGCCGGTGGAGAGGGTCTTGGTGGCGGTGCCGGACTCGGAGTGGCGCTCGGCGCCGCGCGAGTCGAGGGCATCGATGAGCCACGACCAGGCGACCTCGGCGAGCAGGGGATCGACGCCGATCTCCGGCTCGAGGGGCGCCTGTGCGAAGCACACGATGCGCCAGGCTCCGCCCCAAGGCTCGGGCTCCTCGGGGTCGTGCAGCAGAATGAAGCGGCCCGTGCCGAACGGGGAGTCGGTCGCGTGCGCCTCGGGCCGCACGTCGCCGGCCAGGGCGAGAGCGAACGGGGCGAGACCCGCGGGAGCGGGGATCTCGCGCACCACCAGATCGTCACGGAACGTCGTCGCGCGAACCTCGTCGGCCGCGCGCGCGAACGGGCCGGCGGCGTCCGCGGGGCGCTGGTCAGTCACGGCCACAGACTAGAGTGAGGCCACGATGAACGCTTTCAGGCGCGCCGCGGGTCCCCGCGCATCGCGGCGATCGATCGCCGGTGTGCGGATCGCCCTGTCCTCCCTCTCGGTCGCGTTCGGGCTGTCCTCCGCAGCGCTGGCGGCAGTCTCACTGCGCGTCGCACGCACCGTGGTCACACCGGCGGGCCGCGTCCCGAACGTGCGGATCGTCTCGCTCGATGCCGCAGCGCAAACGATCACCCTCGAGCGCACCCCTGACACGGCCCTCCCCGGTCGCTACGGGCTGTTCACCGTGGGCAGCGCCGACTACCTCCGGCTGGGTGCGGTGGTCGGGGGAGACGAGTCGACCGTCACGCGCAAACTCCTCACCCACGTGCCCGCCGACGGCGACCTCGCCCCCGAGGCGGCTTTCAGCGGGTGGTACTTCGACCAGCCGGAGCAGCTTCACCTCCCGTACCGATCGGTGACCATCCGCACCGCGGTCGGTCCGTGTCCGGCATGGGAGTTCCCGGCCGCGCACGACACCGACGTCTGGGTGATCCAGGTGCACGGGCGCGGGACCACGCGGGCCGAGACGCTGCGGGCCGTGCCCGTCTTCCACGACCTCGGCATCACGAGCCTCGTTGTCTCGTACCGCAACGACGGCGAGGCCGCGCGCAGCCGTACGGGCACCTACGCGCTGGGGGCGACAGAGTGGCGGGATCTGGATGCCGCGATCGGCTACGCCCGACGAAACGGTGCACGTCGTGTGATTCTGATGGGGTGGTCGATGGGCGGCGCCCTGGCCTTGCAGGCGGCATTCGACTCCCCGCACGACGACGTCATCGCGGGCCTCGTGCTCGAGTCGCCCGTCGTCGACTGGCGCACCGTGCTCACGTATCAAGGCCGCATGATGAAGCTGCCCGCACCGGTGTCGCGGTTCGCGCAGTACCTTCTCGGGACCGCCTGGGGCGCCACTCTCCTCGGCAGCGGCGCGCCCATCCCGCTCGACCAGCTGGACGGCGTCGCCCGCGCGGGCGAGCTGCGCGAACCGGCGCTGATCCTGCACAGCGACGACGACGGGTTCGTACCCGCCGACGCCTCGCACGCCCTCGCGGCGGCGCGCCCCGACCTGGTCACCATGGAGACCTTCGAGATCGCGCGGCACACCAAGCTGTGGAACTACGACGAGACGCGCTGGTCGGATGCCATTCGCACCTGGGTCCGCGCGCGCGGACTGTCCCGCGAGGATGCCGACGCCTGAGAGCGCCGGACGGTCTCAGGCTCCGCGCTTGGCGCGCACCTGGCGCTTGGCGCGCATGAGCATGCCGGTCATACCGGCGATGCGCAGCGGGCTCACCGCGCGGGTGAGGCCGATGCTCTGCGGGAAATCGTCGGGTACCGCGAGCATCTCGTCGGCTGTGAGCCCGGTCAGTCCCTGCGCGAGGATGCTCGCGAAACCTCGGGTGGTCGGCGCCTCGGCCGGTGCGGTCGCGTGCATCGCGACACGGTCGTCATCGTCGACCGTGACGATGATGTAGACCGGCGACTGGCACTCCGCGACGCGTTCGCACATCTCGGGGTGGTCGGTGTACTCGGCGGGCACCGCCGGCAGCTCTTGCGAGAACTCCAGCAGCAGCTGCAGGCGATCGGGCTCGTCGAGCTCGAGGAACTCCTCGCGGATCTCGGCGAGGCGGGCGGGGAGGGCGTTGTCGGACATCTCCGTCATCCTCCCACGCCCTCACCCGCCGGGATCGACGCGCGAGCTCAGCGCCCCGGAACCTCGCCGGGCTCGGCTCCCGTGACGATCGGCACGCGCACCGCGCTGCCCCACTCCGTCCACGAGCCGTCGTAGTTGCGCACGTCTTCGAAGCCCAGGAGGTGCTTCAGCACGAACCAGGTGTGGCTCGATCGCTCACCGATCCGGCAGTACGCCACGACCTTGTCGCCGTCGCTCAGTCCCGCACCGTCGCGGTAGATGGCATCCAACTCTTCGCGTGACTTGAACCCGCCGTCCTCGGCGACGGCCTTGGCCCACGGGACGCTCTGAGCCGTCGGGATGTGTCCGGCGCGCAGCGCACCCTCTTCGGGGTACGCGGGGGCCGACGTGCGCTCGCCCGAGTACTCCTCGGGGGAGCGCACGTCGATGAGCGGGTTGCCGAGATGCGCGAGCACGTCTTCCTTGTACGCGCGGAGCACGGAGTCGTCGCGCTCGACGACGGGGTAGTCGGTGCGCGCGGGCGTGCTGGCATCGGTGGTCAGCGGCCGCCCCTCGGCGATCCACTTGTCGCGGCCGCCATCGAGCAGGCGCACGTCCTCGTGCCCGAACAGCGAGAAGACCCACAGGGCGTACGCGGCCCACCAGTTGTTCTTGTCGCCGTAGATCACGACGGTGTCGTCACGGGAGATGCCCTTGCGGCTGAGGAGCTTCGCGAAGCCCTCTCCGTCGACATAGTCGCGCACGATGGGGTCGTTGAGCTCAGTGTGCCAGTCGACTTTGACCGCTCCCGGGATGTGCCCGGTCTCGTACAGGAGCACGTCTTCGTCGGACTCCACGACGACGAGGCCGGGCTGGCCCAGGCGTTCCTGGAGCCACTCGCCCGTCACGAGCCGGCCGGGCTCGGCGTAGGCGGCGAACTTGTCGGACGTGGTGTCGAACTCGACGGTCACGGGAGTCTCCTCGGTCGGGGCGGGCGATGCAGCGGCATAGGGTGGACACCGCACCTTTGACCCTAGATCGGGCCGTCGGGGCACGCACTCCTCCCGTAAGACTTGGACACAGGACGGCCATGACCTCTACGCCCGCGACGACCGGCCTCATCCATCTGACCGAGCGCGAGCCCGCCGTGTCGGGGGCCGAGATGGTGAACGCGCTGGTGCCGCCGCCGCAGTTCGACGGCGCGACGTTCGAGTCCTATCGAGCGGATGCCGCTTACGCGTCGCAACAGGAGGCGAAAGAGCTGCTCCAGGCGTTCGCGGGCAGGCAGTCGACGCCGGCGAAGAAGGGCGGTTTCTTCCGCCGCGCCGAGAAGACGCCGCCGGTCAAACCGGGGGTCTACCTCGACGGCGGATTCGGCGTCGGCAAGACCCACCTGCTCGCCTCGATCTACCACGCGATGCCCGCCCGCCGGAAGTACTTCGGCTCGTTCATCGAGTACACCGCCCTCGTCGGGGTGCTCGGGTACGCCAAGGCCGTCGAGCTCTTCCGCGGCAGCGACCTGCTGTGCATCGACGAGTTCGAGCTCGACGATCCGGGCGACACGATGGTGATGACCCGTCTGCTCGGCGAGCTGGTGGCATCCGGGACCCGCCTCGCCGCGACCTCGAACACTCCGCCGAACGCCCTCGGAGAGGGGCGGTTCGCCGCTCAGGACTTCCTGCGCGAGATCCAGTCGATGTCGGACAGCTTCCGAACGATCCGCATCGACGGCACCGACTTCCGTCAGCGCGCCATCGACGGCGAGGCCCGCGTGCTCAGCGAGGACGAATACCGGGATGCCATCGAGGGCGCCGCTGCCGGGGGAGTGGCATCCGATGACGCCTTCCTCGACCTGATCGGTCACCTGGCCCGGGTGCACCCCTCGCGCTTCATCCGTCTGATCGACGGCCTCGACACCATCGGGTTGCGCGACGTGCACGTTCTGCACGACCAGTCGGCGGCCCTGCGTCTGGTCGCATTCGTCGACCGCGCTTACGACGCACAGATCCCGATACGAGCCACCGGCGCGCCGTTGAGCAGCGTGTTCAGCGACGAGATGCTCGCGGGCGGCTACCGCAAGAAGTACCTGCGGGCCATCTCGCGCCTGGTCGCCTTGACGCATTCATAGAGGCAGCTCATCGTCGGCTCACGGATTCACGAAACGTGATCTTTACAAACTCGACCCCTACGTAACGCGCCTGTAACACAACGCGAACGCCGACGGTAACCCGCGATGGGAACACTGAGAGAACCCGACGCTACACCTGCGTCCCCGCAGAGAGGTTCCCTCCGAGATGGATCAAGGCAACACCGCATTCATCCTGTTAGCAGCCGCCCTGGTGCTGCTCATGACACCAGGACTCGCATTCTTCTACGGCGGCCTCGTCAAGGCCAAGAGCGTCATCAGCATGATGATGATGAGCTTCGGCGCCATGGGCCTCATCGGAGTCCTGTGGGTGCTGTACGGCTACTCGATCGCTTTCCCCGCCACCGAGGCCGGCACCACGCAGTTCCCCTGGACGATCGACACCGCCGACTTCGGTCTCGCGAGCGCGATGACCATCCCTGACGGCGCCACCTACCCGCCCCTGGCCTTCGTCGCGTTCCAGGCAACGTTCGCCATCATCACCGTGGCGCTGGTCTCAGGCGCCATCGCCGACCGCGCCAAGTTCGGCTCGTGGATGATCTTCGCGGCCATCTGGGCCACGGTCGTCTACTTCCCCGTCGCGAGCTGGGTCTTCAACTTCGGCCTCAACACCGAAGACGGCTCGTTCTCGTACGGCGGCTGGATCACGCACGGCCTGCAGGACGTCTTCGGCGTCGGCGCGATCGACTTCGCCGGTGGAACCGCGGTGCACATCAACGCCGGTGCGGCGGCTCTCGCCCTCGCCCTGGTGCTCGGCAAGCGCGTCGGCTTCCAGAAGGGCGCTCACGTCCCCCACAACCCGCCGTTCGTCCTGCTCGGCGCGGGCCTGCTGTGGTTCGGCTGGTTCGGCTTCAACGCCGGCTCCGAGCTCGCCGCCGACGGCACCGCCGCGCTGGCCTTCGTGAACACCATCGCGGCTCCCGCCGCAGCCCTGCTGTCGTGGCTGATCGTCGAGAAGATCAAGGACGGCAAGCCCACCTCCGTGGGTGCCGCTTCGGGTGCCGTCGCCGGTCTCGTCGCGATCACCCCCGCGTGCGCCGCTCTGACGCCGTTCTGGGCGATCATCCTCGGCCTCCTCGCGGGTGTCGTCTGCGCCCTCGCCATCGACCTGAAGTACAAGCTCGGCTTCGACGACTCACTCGACGTGGTCGGTGTCCACCTCGTCGGTGGTCTGCTCGGAACGCTGTACATCGGCTTCTTCGCGACCAACACCGGCCTCATCAACAGCGGCTCGTTCAACCAGCTGATCGTCCAGGCGATCGCCGCCTTCGCGGTCCTCATCTACTCGTTCGTCCTGGCCTTCATCATCGGCTTCGCGATCGAGAAGACGATCGGCTTCCGCGTGAAGAACGAAGACGAGATCGCCGGCATCGACACCGTCGTGCACGGTGAAGAGGGCTACGTCCTGAGCGACGCCCGCGCCTGATACCGCTTCACCCCCGAACGGGGCGTCACCGATTCGTCGGTGGCGCCCCGTTCGCCGTGAGCGGGTGCACTCGCCCGCACGGTCGCACGCGATCAGCACCGCGTCGCCTCGCGGTCGATGACGCGCTCCGTCTGTACCCGTCACGCCGCATCCGGTGTGCGGATGGCCGGGGTAACGGGATGCCACGACTCCGCGGAACGCGGTTGCCTAAGGTGTGAGGTATGGGAACCGCCTCTCGTCTCGTGTCGGCCGTGCGGGGGATCTTCCGTACGGTCTCGCCCTCCCGCCCGGCCGCACCCCCGACGACTCAGCACCGCTCCGCCGGTTCACCGGCGCCGACTGTCGGGCAGACGGTCGAGATCGACCCGCCGCGTCGCCTGACGATCACGTACGCGCCCCAGCGTGACAATGCGCCCGACGGCGGTGAGATCGTGTGGACATGGGTGCCCTACGAAGAGCGGGACGGTCGCGGAAAGGACCGCCCCGTGCTCGTCATCGGACGAGCGGATGCCACCCACTCGTACGCTGTGCGCTTGACGAGCAAGCCGCACGACGGCGACCGACAGTACCTCGCACTGGGCACGGGGGAGTGGGACCCCCAACGACGCCCGTCGTGGGTCGACGTCGAACAGGTCTACCTCGTGCACGACACCGGCATGCGTCGCGAAGCCGCCGCACTGGACCGTCAGCGCTTCGACGCGATCGCGGCAACGCTGGCGGCCCGGTACGGGTGGCGCCGAGGATGACGAAGCAACCTCACCCACGCTGACGGATCGCTGCGTCGAACGCCTGCGTCAGCCACGGGATGAAAGACGCCGCGCCGCTCGCCGTGAGGTGGTCGGAGTCACGTAGGCAGCGCCACCGCCGCGGACGGGGGGGCAGACCTTCGCGTCGCGGGAGACGTCGGTCACGTCCACCACGTGCGCGTCATGAGCGTGCGCGTGCGCGCCCTGACCCGCCGCGCAGAGGAACGGTTCGCCCTCAGCCTCGTCCGACCGACGACGCCCCGTGGGAGGGGGACACACCGCCGGTACTGGACGCGCGTGTGCGCAGCCCTGGGCCGGGAATGGTCGGAGGACGACGACGAGATCGACTTCGAACGCTTCTGCGTCGTGTGGCCGCCCGAGAGGGCCGACGTGAGGGCCTGAGGTGGGAGCGTCGACGACGACCTCCGTGATGATGCGGCGGGATCTCCCGGTTGTGGCCTGCGCTTTCGCGGGGAGCGCTCCACATTCGACCCACGGAACCGCACTGACGTACACGAGGAAGAATGGCCCCGACTGACAAGGGGTTTCTGTGGTGGGCGATGCCGGACTCGAACCGACGACCTCTTCCGTGTGAAGGAAGCGCGCTACCAACTGCGCCAATCGCCCGCATCCCGAACGGGACTCATCGATCGTACCGGATGCCGAGGAGTGCTTCGAACCACATCGACCCCCGAGAGTGGAGACACGCGCGGGCCGCGCCCCGTTTTGCGCACGCGCTCAGATCGGGTAATGTCTTACGAGTGCTCGGGGCAAGCCCCGGGAACGAAATGCGGATGTAGCGCAGTTGGTAGCGCACAACCTTGCCAAGGTTGGGGTCGCGAGTTCGAGTCTCGTCATCCGCTCGAGTGGAGGAATCTCTGTACGGTCAGCCGGCAGAAGATTACGACACGTGGGTCGAACCACACACGGTGGCGTGGCCGAGCGGCTAGGCACCGGCCTGCAAAGCCGTTTACACGGGTTCGAATCCCGTCGCCACCTCAACTCACAAGAGAACAGCCTGTATAGGCGCGATTGGCGCAGCGGTAGCGCGCTTCCCTGACACGGAAGAGGTCACTGGTTCGATCCCAGTATCGCGCACCATATAAAACCCCCGGCTCGCCGGGGGTTTTTGCGTTGCCTCGGTCTTCTTCCCGGGTGGGAACAGCGGCGCCGTAGCGCACATCCGCCCGGCGTACGTCCCAACCCCCAGGCGGCCCGAGACGCCATGGTGCGCGCGGCCGATCGGTTTCGAACGAGACGCACTTGCGTGGACGCCGAACGCTCCGCATTCGGGCCGCCAGGATGTCTTTTCGTGAGCAGGGAGACAACGGCGTCTCCCTCGCAACCGGGCGAAGACTGGAGACTCCCGCCCCAGGCAGGGGGTGCCGAGGGGGCGGGGCGGGAGTCCTCAAAAGGATACACGATTGTCCCCCAAATGGGGGACACGAGCCTGGAGCCCCGCGCCCATCCGCACCCACGTCGACACGGGCGAGCGTGAGGCGATGGCGCAACCCTCCGACGCGCGTCCCGGACAGCGCTACCGTGAGGACCTGAGCGTCCCCGACACCCGCTGGCGCGAGATCGCGGCATCCCCCTTCGTCTCGCTGGGCACCTACCGCAAGAACGGCGACGTCGTCGCCGTTCCCGTGTGGATCGCCCGTGAGGGCGACGAACTCGTCGTGACGAGCGAACGCAACACCGGCAAGGTCAAGCGCCTGCGCAACGACGGGCGGGTGACGCTGCGCCCGTGCAGTCGGATGGGTGCCGTGGCGCCCGACGCCATCACGGTCCAGGCGCGCCCTCGCATCGCCGCCGCGGCACCCGAAGACCGCCGAGCCGATGCCGTCCTGCACCGCAAGTACGGTCTGCAGTATCGACTGATCCTCGGGTTCGAGGCTCACGTGCGTCGGGTGCAGCACAAACCGGGCGACCGGGTCATCATCCGGATCTCGCGCTGACGACGCGCTCGCTCCGGACGTGCGGCGCAGGGAGCTGGCCGGATACCGCATGCCGTCGCAAAGGGGGTTTGTCGAACCCGACGATCCGCGAGACTTTATCGAGGAAAGATGCGGTCGACACCCCCCGGCTACCGCGTTCGACATTCTCGCCCAGGGATGCGCGGCCCCGGTTCGTCGACCCGTGAGGATCTCATGGGCAAATTCATCTACGACAACAACATCAAGGTCGACTTCGAAGACCGTCTTCTGGCGCACCTTCAGGCCGTGATCCTCGCCAAGGTCCGCCGTGGGGAGAGCTTCCCCTTCACGTGGAAGGACGACATCAGCACCGGCGGCGGCCGCACGACGGTGTACATCCATCCGCATGTGTCACTCGTCTTCAAGTTCCACGGCAGCCGGACGCCGCAGCTGAGCACGCCGTGGTTGCACGCGCTGACCTACAACGCCAATTCGGGCCGTGGGCTGTACATCGTGACCGAGCCCGACGACTTCGCCCCCCGCGAGAGCACGCGGCGCGAGGAGATGGTCTTTCGTGAGGTGCCCCACGGTGAGGAACCCCCGGCCCAGATCAGATGAAGGCTGGAGCCCCTGTCACAGCGCGAGCGGCAGAACTCCGAGCAGCAGGATCAGCGGGGCGATCACGGCGCCGAGGGCGATGAAGCGGCTCCACCGCACCTCGACGCCCGCGGCACGCAGGCGCTCGTGCCACAGAAGCGTCGCCAGCGATGCCCACGGCGTCACGATGGGCCCGGCGTTGACGCCCACGAGCAGGGCCGCCAACCGCGCGGGAGAGCCCGCGACGGACTCCAGCGCCAGGTAGGCGGGGAGGTTGTTGATCCCGTTGGCCACCAGAGCACCCACACCGGCCACCTGCCACAGTGCGCGGAGGTCGTCGCCCGTGCCGGCGAGCAGCGCGGTGATCCGCCCGATGCCGAGCGCCTCCAGCGCGCCGACGGCCAGGAACAGTCCGCCCGCGAAGACCAGGAGCGACCATGGCACGAGACGGATGCCGAGCGCCCGGGGCGCGCGCCACGCGAACACCGCGACGAGTACGACGGCGGCACCGAGGGCCGGCATCCACGGTTCGAGTCCGATCACCAACAGCGGCAGCAGAGCGAAAGTCACCACGCCCGACACCCGCAGCAGCACCGGATCCGACACGGTGGGGGACGCGGCATCCGGGTACGTTCTCGGCAGGCGACGCAGGAACACGAGCGTCAGCACCACCACCGACACCGCGATCACGATCAGCGCCGACGGCCCCAGCATGGCGAGGAAGGCCACGGGGTCGTGCCCGCCGCCCAGCGCCTCGGATGCCAGCAGGTTGGTGAGGTTGGACACGGGCAGCACGAGCGAGGCGGTGTTGGCGAGCACAACGGTGACGAAGGCGAAGGGCAACGGATCGAGCCGACGCGCGACGGCCATCGAGACGACCACCGGCGTCAGGAGGACGGCCGTGGTGTCGAGCGAGAGGAATGCGGTCGCCACCGTGGCCAACCCCACCACGAGCACCCACAGCGCCGCGGTTCGCCGCCGCGCGAGCCGGGCGAGGCGTGCGGCCACGACGTCGAACAATCCGGCCTTCGATGCGAGCTCGGCGACGACCGTGACGGCGACGACGAAGAGCAGGATCGGCCATACCCGGTCGGCGACTTCGATGGCGTGATCCGCGGGGAGAACGCCGGTGAGCAGCGCGACGATGCCGAGGATCCAGAGCACGCCGCCGATGATGGCCAGAGTCACCGCTCCACTATGGGGCACCGCGCGTGCAATGCGGGCCACGCCCCGCCGGGTAGCCTGGAACGCGACCCTTTCAGGAGATGTGCTGTGACTGATTTTCCCGCCGATGGCTTCGCCCTCTTCCCCGACCGTTCGGTTGTCGCCCTGCGCGTCAACGGGGAGTTGAAAGACCTGGCCACGACCGTGACGGCCGATGACCAGGTCGAGCCGGTGACCATCGACAGCGCGGACGGGCTCAACATCCTGCGGCACTCCACGGCGCACGTGCTCGCGCAGGCAGTGCAGCGTGTCAAGCCCCAGGCGAACCTCGGCATCGGCCCGCCGATCACCGACGGCTTCTACTACGACTTCCAGGTCGACGAGCCCTTCACCCCCGACGACCTCAAGGTCATCAAGAAGGAGATGGAGCGCATCGTCCGCGAGAACCAGCGCTTCGTGCGCCGCGTCGTCAGCGACGACGAGGCCCGCACCGAGCTCGCCGACGAGCCGTTCAAGCTCGAGCTCATCGGGCTGAAGGGCGGGTCGGCCGAGGCCGCGGAGGGCGCCTCGGTCGAGGTCGGCGCCGGCGAGCTGACCATCTACGACAACGTCACCCGCGACGGCGAGACCGCCTGGAAAGACCTCTGCCGCGGACCCCACGTGCCCGGCACCCGTCTCATCGGCAACGGCTGGGACCTCACCCGCATCGCCGGCGCCTACTGGCGCGGCAGCGAGAAGAACCCGCAGCTGCAGCGCATCTACGGCACCGCCTGGCCCACCAAAGACGAGCTCCGCGCCTATCAGCAGCGCCTCGAAGAGGCTGCCAAGCGCGACCACCGCAAGCTCGGCAAAGAGCTCGACCTCTTCTCGTTCCCCGACGAGATCGGCTCGGGCCTGAGCGTCTGGCATCCGCGCGGAGGCATCATCCGCGGCGAGATGGAGCAGCACGCCCGCCGTCGGCACATCGAGGGCGGCTACACCTACGTGTACACGCCGCACATCTCGAAAGAAGACCTCTTCCTCACCTCGAACCACCTCGTGACGTACAGGGACGGGATGTTCCCGCCGATCGTCATGGATGAGGAGCGCGACGCCGACGGGCATGTCACCAAGCAGGGCCAGGACTACTACCTGAAGCCCATGAACTGCCCGATGCACATCCTCATCTACAAGGAGCGTGCGCGCAGCTACCGCGACCTGCCGATGCGCCTGGCCGAGAACGGCACCGTGTACCGCAACGAGCTCTCGGGCGCCCTGCACGGCCTGACCCGGGTACGGGGTTTCACCCAGGACGACTCGCACCTGTTCGTCACCCCGGAACAGCTCGAGTCCGAGGCGACGCGCGTGCTGGAGTTCGTCATCTCGATGCTCCGAGACTTCGGTCTCGACGACTTCGAGCTCGAACTGTCGATGCGCGACGACGAGAAGTCGAAGTGGATCGGCAGCGACGAGTTCTGGGAGTACTCGACCAACGCCCTGCGCAACGTCGCCGTCGCCTCGGGTCTGAAGCTCACCGAGGTGCCCGGCGAAGCCGCCTTCTACGGCCCGAAGATCGACCTCAAGACCCGCGGGATGCCATCGGCCGCACCTGGCAGCTGTCGACGGTGCAGGTCGACCCCAACCTGCCCGAGCGCTTCGGCTTGGAGTACACCGGACCCGACGGCGAGAAGCACCGCCCGATCATGATCCACCGCGCCCTGTTCGGGTCGATCGAGCGCTTCTTCGCGATCCTGCTCGAGCACTACGCCGGCGCCTTCCCCGTGTGGCTCGCGCCCGTTCAGGTCGTGGCCGTGCCGGTGGCCGCCGAATACGGCGACTACCTGCAGGACATCGTCGCCGACCTCACGACCAAGGGCGTCCGCGCCGAGACCGACCACAGCGACGACCGCATGCAGAAGAAGATCCGCACGCACACCACGCAGAAGGTGCCGCTCATGCTGATCGCCGGCGAGCAGGACCGCTCGAACGGCACGGTCTCGTTCCGCTTCCGCGACGGCACGCAGCTCAACGGCATCCCCGTCGACGAGGCGGTCGCCCGCATCACCGGCGCGATCGCGGCCCGCACGCTCGTGAACACCGCGGAGGACCTGGCGTGACGAACGACCCGGATGCCGTCGCGGCCGATGAGTCGTCGCTCGTCGATGCCGCGACGCTTCCGGGCGTGCCCGACGAGTTCCAGCGCCTGTGGACGCCGCACCGTATGGCGTACATCTCAGCGGGCCGCGAGCCCATGGAGCAGAACTGTCCGTTCTGCGCGGCACCCGACAAGTCGGACGAGGACGGCCTGATCGTCGCGCGCGGCACGACCGCGTACGTCCTGCTCAACCTCTTCCCGTACAACTCCGGCCACCTACTCGTCTGCCCGTACCGCCACATCGCGACCTACGACCAGGCGACCGACGAAGAGGTGGCCGAGATCGGCGCCCTGACCCAGCGCGGCATGCGGGTGCTGCGGGCGACCTCGCGCTGTGAGGGATTCAACCTGGGTATGAACCAGGGGGCGATCGCCGGCGCGGGCGTCGACGCGCACCTGCACCAGCACATCGTGCCGCGGTGGGCATCGGACGCCAACTTCTTCCCCATCATCGCCAAGACCAAAGCCTTGCCGCAGCTCCTGGGCGACGTTCGGCGCACGGTGGCGGAGGCCTGGGGGGCCTGAGGGCGTTATCCACAACCCCTCGGCACGCACGCCGACCGGTGGCTAGCGTGAGTGGATGAACGCTCGCCCTCGTCTTCTCGTACTCCCGCTGCTGGTCGCGGCTGTGCTCTCGAGCACCAGCGGTTGCATCCCCCTGCCGAGTCCTCTCTCACCCGATGCCGCGCTGTCGTCATCGCCGACGCCGACGAGCGAGGCGGGGGAGGAGTCCGACGTCTCTTCCCCACCGGATGCCGATGCACTCGGTGACGCGTTCGTCGAGCGCGAGGAGTTCTTCCGCGAGCAGCAACTGCCCACGGACGGCTCCCCGCTGGTCGCGGTGACACCGGCCCAGAAGGAGTTCATCGCGCAGCAGCGGGCGTATATCGAGAGCCAAGGGGCATCGTGGTCGGCGCAAGACGAGAACATCGCCCTCGCCCTCGCGGCCGATGCCTGCGAGACAGCGATCCTCAACGCGCACCGGGTCGATGCGAGCGTGTTGCAGAGCCACGTCGTTTCCTCGCCGTTGTTCGCGGCGATCCTGCCGAAAGACGCGGATGCCGCCACCCGCGCGGCCGGCGAGCGCAACGTGGCGAGCGTCATGGTCTTCGGAACGTCGTTCCTCTGCCCCGACGATGCCCCCGCGTGGCAGTCCGCGTACACCGAGGTGTACGGCGGCTGACGGCGCCTGACGGCGGGCGTCGCGAGGGGCCGTGCGGGCGAACCGTGGCCGTCGGCGGGCCTCGGCCGGAGGGTCTCAGCGCACGCGGCGCACCGAGAACTGCAACCGCGGGTGCGCGTAGGCCTCTTGCGATTCGATGAGCCGCAGCTCGCGCGACCCCGACTCGTAGGTGTTCGTCAACAGGTCGAAGACGCTGGACGACGTACGCGCCAGGGCGTCGGCCGCATCTCCGCCGCTGCGGCGGTAGTGCGCGGTGAAGAGCGCAGCGGTGACGTCCCCCGAGCCATTGGCCTTCATCGGGATGAGCGGGGTCTGCACGATCCACGCGCCGTTGTCGTCGACGACCATCGTCTCGATGGTGTCGGGCTCGCGGTCGGGGCGCTCGACACTGGTGACGAGGATCGTGCGAGGACCGCGGGCGCGCAGCGCGTCGGCCGACTCGAGGGTCGAATCGATGCTGTCTGGCTCGGTGCCCGTGAGAAAACCCAACTCGAACTGGTTGGGGGTGAGGATGTCGGCGACCGGTACGACGCGCTCGCGCAGCAGCTCGGGGATGGCGGGGGCCACGAAGCACCCCGACTTGGCGTTGCCCATCACGGGGTCGCACGCGTAGACGGCATCCGGATTCGCCTTCTTCACCCGCGCAACGGTGTCGATGATGACGTCGGCGATGCCTTCACCGCCCTGATAGCCCGAGAGCACGACATCGATCTCGGGGAACACCCCGCGGTCCTCGATCCCGGCGATCACCTCTGCGACGTCGTCGGGAGAGATCAGCGGGCCGCGCCACGCGCCGTACCCGGTGTGGTTGGAGAAGTTGACCGTGTAGACGGGCAGAACCTCGACGCCGATGCGCTGGAGAGGGAAGACGGCGGCGGAGTTGCCGACGTGTCCGAACGCGACGGCCGACTGGATCGAGAGAACCTTCATGTCTCGATCCTTCCACCTCGGGCGGGGGCGCGCCGTGCGCCCGCGGCGACGGCGATGTCGTCGGCGAGGGCCGCCGCGGCGTCGGCATCGAGATCGTGCACGGTCAGTCGCAAGAACGCCCCGGTCGGTGCGGGGGAGAGGAAGAAGGGGTCCCCCTCGCGCACGAGCCATCCGCGTCGCATCAGCTCTTCCCGCACGCTGGCGGCGGGGACCGGAAGGGGAACCCAGAGATTCAGGCCGTCGCCGGGGCTCACGGGGAGCCCGCGATCGGTCAGCGCGCGGGCGAAGACCGCGTTGCGCTCGGCGTAATGAACGGCGGCGCGTTCGATGTCGGCCCGCACGGCGTCGTCGGTCACCAGCGCGAGCGTCATGCGCTGCAGGATATGACTCACCCACGTGGTTCCCGGGGTCAGACGCACGGCCAGCCCGTCGGCGGTGTCGGGATCGGATGCCGTGACCGCGAGGCACGTGTCGGGTCCGAGGAACTTCGACATGGAGCGGATGCGAGCCCACCGGCGCTGCGCCGGCCCGATGACCGAGTGCAGCGGCATCCGCGAGAGGAGCGAGAAGTGGTCGTCCTCGATGACGAGGACGTACGGGTGATCGGCCAGGACATCGCGCAGCGCTGCGGCGCGGGCGGCGCTGAGGCTCGCGCCGGTGGGGTTGTGCGCGCGCGGCGTGCAGATGACCGCGCGCACCCCCGCCTCGAGGGCGGCCCGGAGCCCATCGACGGTCATGCCCTCGGCATCCACCGCGACGGGGACCGCCCGGTACCCGCCCGTGCGTACGGTGTGGAGGGCGGAGAGGAAGCAGGGGTCTTCGAGTGCCACCGCGTCGTCGCGCTGCAGCGCCTGAGCGAGGAGGCGCTCGATCGCATCGCTCGCGCCGCTGGTGACGGTGATGCGCAGGTCCTCGTCGCGGGGGAGCTGGTCGGCCATCCACTCGCGCGCCCACGCCTCGAGCCCCGGGTCGATGACGGGCTCGCCGTAGAGGACGGGCCGCGTCGAGCGGGCGAGAGCGGCGGTGGGGTCGGGGATGAGGGCGGGGTCGGGATTGCCGGTTCCGACGTCACGCAGCACGGTGTCGGGCGCGTACCCCTCCTGCGCGACGCTGGCACGGTCGGCCACGCGGGTCCCGCCGCGGCCGCGCGCCTCGACGAGGCCGGCCTGCGCGAGTTGCCGGTAGGCCGCGACGACCGTGTTGCGGTTCACGCCGAGCTCGGCCGCCACGGCCCGGACCGAGGGCAGGAGCGTCCCGGGCGTGAGATCGCCGCGCTCGATGCGCTCGCGCAGGTCGGCGGCGATACCGGATGCCGAACGGCCGGTCATGTCGATGGTCATACGCCCCCCCTGGGTCGTCGTCCAGCCTATGTCCTGAGCCATGCTACGGTTTGGCCTAAGCCAATACATCGCGCCCCGAAGCGCGAACCATCGCGCCCCCGCGGGCGGAACGGAGCAGCCATGACCGACACCGGAACCTCGCGCGTCAAGCGCGGCCTCGCCGAGATGCTCAAGGGCGGCGTGATCATGGACGTCGTCACCGCCGAACAGGCCCGCATCGCCGAGGACGCCGGCGCCGTCGCCGTCATGGCGCTCGAGCGCGTGCCCGCCGACATCCGCGCTCAGGGCGGCGTCGCGCGCATGAGCGACCCCGACCTCATCGACGACATCATCGCCTCGGTGTCGATCCCCGTCATGGCGAAGGCCCGCATCGGTCACTTCGTCGAGGCGCAGGTCCTGCAGGAGCTCGGCGTCGACTACATCGACGAGTCCGAGGTGCTCTCGCCGGCCGACTACATCAACCACATCGACAAGTGGAACTTCACCGTTCCCTTCGTCTGCGGAGCCACGAACCTGGGCGAGGCCCTGCGCCGCATCACCGAGGGCGCGGCCATGATCCGCTCCAAGGGCGAGGCGGGCACCGGCGACGTGTCGGAGGCGACCAAGCACATCCGCACGATCCGCGCCGAGATCAACGCGCTGCGCGCCAAGACGAAGGACGAGCTGTACGTCGCGGCCAAGGAGCTGCAGGCCCCGTACGAACTCGTCGCCGAGATCGCCGAGACGGGGAAGCTCCCTGTCGTGCTGTTCACCGCCGGGGGAGTGGCCACGCCCGCCGACGCCGCCATGATGATGCAGCTCGGGGCCGACGGCGTGTTCGTCGGCTCGGGCATCTTCAAGTCGGGTAACCCCGCCCAGCGTGCCGCGGCGATCGTGAAGGCCACCACCTTCCACGACGACCCCAAGGTCGTCGCCGAGGCCTCGCGCGGCCTGGGCGAGGCGATGGTCGGCATCAACGTCGCCGACCTGCCCGCGCCGCACCGCCTCGCCGAGCGTGGCTGGTAGCGCCCGCGTCGGCGTGCTCGCCCTGCAGGGCGACGTGCGCGAACACCTCGCGGTGCTCACCGCCCTCGGCGCCGACGCGCGACCCGTGCGTCGGCCCCAGGAGCTCGCCGCCGTCGAGGGGCTCGTGCTCCCCGGCGGCGAGTCGAGCGTCATCGACAAGCTCGCCCGCGCGTTCGGGATGCAGCAGCCCATTCGCGAGGCGATCGCAGCCGGGATGCCGATGTATGGCACGTGCGCGGGCCTCATCCTTCTCGCGGACCGCATCGACGGAGCCATCGAAGGACAGCAGACGTTCGGCGGCCTCGACGCGCGCGTCGCCCGCAACGTCTTCGGCAGCCAGACGGCCTCGTTCGAGACCGACCTCGACGTCCCCACCCTCGGCGACCCGCCGGTGCACGCGGTCTTCATCCGTGCGCCCGCGGTGACGGAGTGGGGACCGGATGCCGAGCCCCTGGCATCCCTTCCCGACGGACGTGTCGTGGCGATCGAGCAGGGGGCCCTGCTCGGCACGGCGTTCCACCCGGAGTCGACGGGCGAGACGCGCTTCCATGCGCGCTTCCTCGACCGCGTGCGCAACCGACGCGGCGCGGACGTCGTCGCATCGTAAACTGGAGCAATGTCCGGACGCCTCGCATGACGAGGGTCACGGGCCGGAGCATGTCGCGCGACCTCAGACTCGGATGAGGACTCGAGTCGATACCTCAATCGCCCGCGAGACACTGCTCACCTACTGCGTGAGCGACTCGAGCAGGTGCGCGGTGCCCGTCGGGTAGAGCGGACGGTCCATTGTGCTGATCGGCGCCCACACGACCGGACTTCCTTCATCGAGTACATGCAGTTCAGCGTCGAGCGGCACCGCCTCGATCTCGGCGGACTCGACGGCGAAAACGTGAGCGATCTCGTGACCCCGGTTTCCCTCGTACACGAAGATGTTCTCGACAACTGCGAGCAGTGTCACCCGCCCCAGTTCGACGCCCAGCTCCTCATCGAATTCACGACGCAACGCCTGTTCCGCGGTTTCTCCGAACTCGATGCCGCCACCGATGGCTCGATGAAAGTCCTCACCCTCCACGGCGTCCGTCCCGTTCAGCACGAGAACGTGCCCGGCCTTGACCGGGAGTCCGACGGAGATGTTTCGGATGGAGGCCATGCGATTGACCCTAGGACGGGCGGTGGAGTGTGTCACTCGACCGCGCTGAGCCCGAGGAGACGGCCGCTGCCGCGGGTCGGCGCAGCGGGCAGAGGGTCGCGACATAGATCGCCGCGGGCTCGCAGCATCCCAGGATGAAGTTGCAGCATGTCCATGGATCCCACATGACGGGGGATACGGATCACCCGGCGCAGACGTCATGCGATCTGCGGAAGGACGTCCGCACCGTCACGCCGTTCTGGTCACAAAAGTCGCTGCCGGCGTGGGACGGGTGCTGCATGATGGAGCAATGTCGTCGGGATCGAACCGTCATCCTGTGGTGCTGCTTCACGGCTGGCCGGTCACAGAGGGGCACTGGCGGCATCTGACCCCGCGGCTCGAGCAGGCAGGCTTCGACGTCGTCCCCGTTACGCTGCCGGGTCTCGGCGCAGCACCTGAGGAAGACCAGAGCCTTCGGAAGGCCGACCTCGCCCACTGGCTGCGGTCGTTCCTGGATCGACGGGGGATTACGCGCTTCGCACTGATCGGCCACGATTGGGGCGCGACGGTCGCCGTGCTCCTCGCCGGCGAGCTGGGCTCTCGTGTCACCGCGCTCGTCATCGAGGAGGAGATCCTCCCCGGAATCGATATCGACATCCCCGCCGCAGGCCGTGACCACTATCCCGAGTGGCACGGACCCTTCAACCGCGCCGTCGGTCTCGCCGAACGCCTCGTCCCGGGACGCGAGGCTGTGTACTACGGTCTATTCCTTCAGCAGAGCGCAGGCCCGGCAGGACTCGACGATGACGTGACGCGGTCGTACGTGAATGCCTACTCCGCGCCGGGTGTTTCGGAAGCAGGGTTTGGCTACTACCGCACCCGCTCAGACGACGTCAACTATGTTCGGCGTCTGCTCACTCGACGCATCACGCCGCCGGTGCTAGCGATCGGCGGACGGTTCGCCATGGGCTCCGCCGTCGGGGACGGCATGCGCGCCGTGGCTGAGGATGTGACGAGCGTCGTTCTCGACGACTCCGGGCACTACCCGCTCGAGCAGGAGCCCGAGGAGGCCGGACGCGCGGTCATCCAGTTCCTTCGCAAGCGTCACGACAGAACGAGCACCGTCGTGGCACGCGGTCAGACATGACGGCCGCGGGGACGGATGGACCATGTGCGCCACAAGAACGTCCATCGCGCGTCACCCACGATAAAGTTGCCCTATGTCCATAGTCGCCGCACAAAGGGGGATACGGATCACCCGACATTCGCCACATAAAGGGGGATACGGATCATCCGACGCGGCGGCCGGGGAAAGCATTCTTCGCGCGGCTATAGCGGTCGCCGAACGCACACGCTTCTGCGTATTAACGGCCGGGGCGCGAGCCCGCCCTCTCAAACCGGGCCGCCTCTGAGTAGCAAAAATTCTCAGCGAGCACTTTCGCGTTGGCGGTCGCGAGCCGCTCGTCTGACAGTTGAAGGCGCAGCAGCTCTCGAATCCGCGCATTTGTGTTCGAATGATCGTTACTAAGCGCGAAGGTGGGGCCGCCGCTACAATCAGCGGCATGACGCAGCACCAAGCGATGCTCGTGTACGACGGTGACTGCGCATTCTGCACGACATGGGTGACCCGCCTCAAGAACACCCTTGGCGTGTTCCCCGAGGCGCAGCCCTGGCAATGGCTTGATTTGAAACAGTTCGACCTCACAGATAGCGATGTGAGAAGCGCTGCCTGGTTCTTCCGGGGTGGCGAGGCATTCCGGGGACATGCTGCATTCGGTGCAGTCTTGCGCATGCAAGATTCGCTCGGCTTGAGATTCCTCGGGAACCTCCTCGTGACTCCACCGTTCTCGTGGCTCGCGAGAGTTGGATACTTCTTCATTGCTCGCTACCGGCATCGCCTTCCGGGAGGAACACCTGCCTGCGCGATGCCGAATCAGCGAAGCTAAATCAGACCCTCGGCGCGAAAATTCTCGACGCGCTCCCGAAATCCCATCCGACGCTCGCGTTGGTGCGCCGCCCATAGGTTCGGCGGGTCCCCCTCGTCCATGCCGGCGCGATGCGGCCGCTCCGGCCGCTGATCGCCCGCGTGATCGTCGATCCGAAGCGACCCGCCGGGCAGCGCCAGATTCTGCGCTGAACAATCATCCCGGCGTAAGAGGACGACGCCGAACCCGGTACCTAAGCCCCAGAAGCACAAGAGGCCCGCGGCTTGGTAGCCGCGGGCCGTTCGTAACCCACGATAAAGTTGCCCTATGTCCATGGGCGCCACGTAACGGGGGATACGGATCTCTGATGCGCTCGCGAACAAGAGCTGCGCGTCAATGGCATAAGGGGCAGCGACCACGCCGAAATCTGTGCTGCCGGGACTTACACGAGCGCACCCGCTCGCGACGAATTCAGAACTCTTGGAACGCGCGGGCTCGAATACGTTGCGTGCTCACGGCTTGGGCGTTGAGTGCGACACACCAACTCGGATACACCCGGAACCCGCGCTTGCCGGGCCCCTTCCCCGACGTCACACCCAGTTCGACGAGATGCGCAGCTGTGGAACGAAACATCCCGCGTCTGTCATTCTGCGCGACGAAGACGAACAGCCCCGCCGCAGGATCCAGGTCGCCGAACGGAATGATCTTCCCCTTCGCATCCCGTCGCCAAAATGCGACGAAAGCTCCCGACTTGGTGGGCGTGTTCCGTGCAGTCCGGATGTGCCAGGCGTCCGCATCTATCTGCACGATCCCAGACTCGTAGTCGCTGCTTTGGGCCTCGGGGATCACCTCGGCGGCCACTCCCATCGCCGCGGAGTAGACCGCAAAGGCATCAAACTGCATGCGGCCGCGCATTCTCGCATGGACGAGTGAGGCGCAGGTGGAGCAACGGATACGGGCGACCGGCCTCGTCGGTCGCGCTGCGATTGACGACCTCGAATCCGCGATGGGCGTAGAAGCCTGCGGCCGAGACGTTCTGCTCGTTGACATCGACTTTCGTCACACCGTGGTTCTCGACCGCATGCGCGAGCAGAGCCGTGCCGACACCCCCGCCGTGCTGCGCCGCGTCGACGAACAGCATCTCCAGCACTCCGTCGAGCACACCCGAAAATCCCACCGGTCGACCTTCGCGCTCGGCGACCGACAGAACGACGGCGGGAAAGTAGTCGGACTGCAGCCGGGCCTCGATCTCCTCTCGATCCGCCTCGGCGAGGAAGTCGTGCGTCGCATAAACGGCCCCGCGCCAGATCTCCGCGAGCCACGGGTACTCTTCCGGTCCCCTCACAGACCGGATGGTCAGCGGTTCCATGAACTACCGGTTACTGAGGGCGAGTCGATTACCCTCACTGTCTCGTAACTCGGCGACGATCAGCCCATCCGCAACCTCCTGAGCGGGGTACAAGATCGACCCACCGAGTGCCCTCACACGTCCCAACACGTCCTCGACGTCGTCGACCGTCACGTACACCCGGGTGCCGTCGATGGACGGCACATACGACTCGCCTTCCATGAGAGCGATGACCGCGCCCTCGGCGTCCGAGTCCTCATCCAGAACGCAGCAGGGGTGCGCGTCGATGACCGTTCGACGCAGCGACACACCGAACAACTGTCCGTAGAAGTAAGCCGCGCGGTCCAGATTCTCCACGGGAATCTCGATATATGTGGCTCGCACCCGCATCGCTCTCCGCTCCCTCAAAGACCTCTACGATCGCACACATGGCGAAGCGCGTTCGAACGAACCTCACCTCCCCCTCGTCGCGTGGATGGCGGTCATCGTCGCCGTGGTGTACCTGATCGTCACCAGCGGGATTCTGTCGCTGATCTTCGATTCGGACGTCGAGTCGGGCGGCGGGGAGCGGCCGACCGCTCATGCCTCCTCGGGTGAAATTCGCTTGTCGGTCTGACATTCAGCGCGTATTTTCCCCACCGATGTGGGTCGCAGGGCGATCATCGCCAACCGCCGATCCGAAAACGTCGCTGCATCTCCGCCCACGAAAGGTTTCGAGCCATGAGAATCCGAGGGTTCGGCGTCGTGGCGGTACTGCTCAGCAGTTCTCTCCTCGTCGCCTGCACCCCGCCCGTGCTCGCGTGCCCCGCGATCGGGTTCGTCTACACGGACCCCGTGAAGCTCGAGATCAGCTCGGAGGCCCTGGGCGACGGCAGCGTGGCAGCGTGTTTCGGGTCAGGATGCGAGCCGACCGCGATCGTTCGTGGCGAGGACGGGACGTGGGAGGTTCCGCCCGTGGCGCCGTACGTCGCCTCGGACACCGTAGGCCTGGACCCCGGGGATCACATCCGGATCGTGGTCGTCGACGGTTCGGGAGAGGTCACCCGTGACGAGGTGATCGAGATTCCGTACACCACCACCTCGGACGGGTTCTGTCCCGGCCCCATCGAGTTCCACCCTGTCGTTCTGTCGTGACCTGCTCTCAGGCTTCCCCGTCGCCAGATCGCGGCGACGACGGCATGGCGCGCGACATGATCGCGCACGCGCGCCGCGCGGCGACCTCGATGACGGCGGGGTGCCCGCTGCCGGCAGCCGCTGGGCCCGTTGTCCATCTGCCGTAATGTTGGGTGCATGTCCATCAACGCCCAGTGACCTGGGTTACGTGCGGCCGCCGTCAGGCGATCGGGCGGCCCTCGCAGGCGAGAGTGGCAACGCCGCGGATCAGCGCGGGAGCGTCTTCGTGGGGAGGAGCCCTCCGCTCTCAAACAACCCGAGCGTGGGAACGACGTAACGCGGTGGACGACACCGAGTCGATCACATGTGGCGGAGACGGCGGCAGTCGAGGTCTCGGCGTGCGCTTCGTGGCGGAGCTGGTCAGCACTAGTTTAGGGTCATGAGCAAAAGGCCTTCCAAAGCAAGAGCGGCGATCGCCGTCGCCCTGATTCTCGGGGCTGTGACGATCGCCGCTCTTTTGGTAGCGGTTGCCTTCGGGGTTTTCGCAGGGGATACGCTTCAGTGCTACATGCCGAACGACAACCGCACCTTCACGCCGGTCTGCTCGTGAAGGTCAGTAATTGGTGTTCGTCATGAGGGTAAGGCCGCCATTCATGTTCGCGATTGCAGGGTAGATCGGGGAGATCAGGGCCGTTCGTGAGCACTTCCGGCCGTTGCACTGCAAGCCTTCGCAGGAAGTACCACCGTTTCGGATGCCGGAAATGATTCCCGGGACTGCTGCACGAGTAGGTGACATCTGATCTGGCTTGCCCGCGGGGTGGGCCTGGAAGGATGCCATCGTGCCAAAGCCCTACCCGTCCGAGTTCCGTGACGACGTCGTGCGCGTCGCCCAAAATCGCGAGCCCGGCGTGACGATCGAGCAGATCGCGGAAGACTTCGGTGTTCATCCGATGACACTGCAGAAGTGGTTGCGTCGCGCTGACATCGACTCGGGCGCCAAGCCCGGCCAGTCACGGTCCGAGTCCGCGGAGATCCGTGAGCTGAAGAAACGGAACCGGCTTCTCGAGCAGGAGAACGAGGTCCTTCGTCGGGCTGCGGCGTACTTGTCGCAGGCGAACCTGCCGGGAAAAGGCTCTACCCGCTCGTGACGGAGCTCGCCGCTGCAGGGATCCCTGTGACGGTGACGTGTCGGGTGCTCAAGCTCTCCCGCCAGCCCTATTACCGGTGGTTGGCGAACCCCATCACCCCGAGTGAGGTGGTGGAGGCGTATCGCGCGAACGCGCTGTTCGATGCCCACCGCGATGACCCCGAGTTCGGGCACCGGCTCCTCGCCGACGAGGCCCGCGACAACGGCGAGGCGATGTCGGACCGGACCGCATGGCGGATCGCCTCCGCGAACGGCTGGTTCAGCGCGTTCGGCAAGCCCAAGCGCGGCAAGCACCGCAAGCCGGGCCCGCCGGTTCACGACGAACCTCTGCGCCGTCGTCGACGAGCACGGCCAGACCCGGCACGTGTTCGCCGCGGACGCGCCGAACGAACTCTGGCTCACAGACATCACCGAGCATCGGACCGCGGAGGGCAAGCTCTACCTCTGCGCGATCAAGGACGTGTACTCCGGCCGGATCGTGGGGTACTCGATCGACTCCCGGATGAAGTCGCGCCTGGCCGTTCAGGCGCTCGAGAACGCCGTTGCGATGCGCGGCGACGTCGCCGGTTGCGTCGTGCATTCGGACAGGGGATCTCAGTTCCGCAGCCGGAAGATGCTCCGCGCACTGGCCCGTCACCGCATGGTCGGGAGTATGGGCAGAGTCGGGTCGAGCGGAGACAACGCGGCCATGGAGAGCTTCTTCGCGCTGCTACAGAAGAACGTCCTCGACCGCCGCTCGTGGACCACCCGCGAGCAGCTACGCATCGCGATGGTGACCTGGATCGAGCGAACCTACCACCGCCGCCGACGTCAGGCCCGCCTGGGCCGTTTGACGCCCATCGAGTTCGAGACCATCATGAACACGACCGCCGCACTGGCGGCGTGACTAGGAACTGTCACCTATCCGTGCAGCAGTCCCCTCTCGACTGCCATGCTGGTACAGCGAATCTGCTTTCTGAGACATGCGCGTCAGCCCGCGTCCTCTACACGACGTCGTTTCCGCGGGCGCGCCATGAACCATGCAATCGGGCCCACCACGGGCAACAGCACCGCGACCAAGATCCAAGGTGCTCGAGCATCGGTGGACAGCTCCGCGTTGCGCGAAATGCTCACGAGCGAGGCAACCAGCAGAACCGCGGCCGCTACTAGGAGCACTGACCACAGTAGGTCAGGTGTAGCTAGTGAGAACATAATGCCCCTTTCGTCGACCTATCTGACTTTCTGCTGCCCAAGCTAGCTGATGTAAGCGTTTATCAGCCCGCCGGACAATCGCAGACGCGAGGATGTTCCCGCATTAGAAACATTTAATCCTCCGATCGAGCCACCTCGCTCAAGCCATCCAGGGCACTCCTCGCTACCCGGATAGCGTGGAGCGGTACTCGCGCCTGGTGAGGGGGCGACCCTCGGCGTCCGCGGGGACGGTCTGCACGTTCAGCACGCCCAGGAAGGACGACACGACGGTCAGGCCGACGGTGACAAGCGACGCGACGTGCGCCACGGTGTCGGAGCCGACGAGCCCGAACGCGAGGCCGACAGCGCCGCCCGCGGCCGCGAAGCCGTAGACGAGCCCGCGGCCCGTGACGTCGAACCAGCGCGCGGCCGCGGAGCCGCGCAGCAGGGCGAGCGAGAGGAGGCCCTGCGCCAGCGCGAGGCCGGAGCCCGCGAGGCCCACCACGGCGGCCGACTGGCCGTCCGTGATGAGCCCCGCGGTGACGCCGAGCGTCGAGAGCGTGCCGAGCGCGGCGTGGAGCGCCTGGCGGCGAGCATCCGTGAGCCATGCCCGGAGGCGATCGAGAGTCTTCTTCATTCCATGTCCTTTCGACGGTGGTAGGTAGGCCAGGCGGGGATATCCGCGGGATCGACGCACGGGGCCTCGAGCAGCACGCGGCGGCACGCCGAGGCGTGCTCCTCCGCCAAACGACGCCGGTAGGCCTCCTCGTCGACATCCCGCCGCACGCGATCAATCTCGCGGCGCTGGCGGCCCGCCCGGCCGGTGAGTGCGCCCCACAGCGCAGCCGCGATCTTCGGCACCAGGACGGTGCCCCCTACAGCGGTCAGCAGCAGCGCGGCGTCACGAGCGATGTCCATGCGTCACCTCCGGGGCTCGAAGTCGTGCCCCCGGATCAGCAGCAGACGAACGATGTAGAACAGCAGCGCGACGATGAGCACGCCGAGCTGGGTCAGGAGCGAGCCGGACGACTGGAAGTGCAGCGTCGCGACGACGACGCCATAGATGCCGATGCCGAACAGGCACGCCCCGACGGCCGCGCGCTCGAGCTGCCAGTACCCCGGCAGGACGGTGAGCGCGCCGACGGAGCCGCCGACGATCCAGAAGACCGCCCACGAGACGGAGAGGATCGGCCCGAGAGCGCCCTCGATCGTCGTCGGCGGGTTCGTCAGCGTCGCGACGCCCGTGCAGAGCGTCACGACGTAGCCGAGCAGGAAGACCACGCGCAGCACGCGCGGCTCAGCGATGCGGCGCCATGCCCGGCGGGCCGCGCGGATCAGTTCCACGGGAGGCGGAACTTCACGACGGCCCAGAGCAGGTACTTGGCCGTCTCGTATCCGCCGATGCCGTCGACCGCGAGCGTGCCGTAGCCGTTCTTGGCGGCCATCGCCTGCTCGAACCGCACGATTTCCTGCGTCCGCGGGCCGTCCTGGCCGTCGACCCCATCGGGGCCGAGATCGTGGCCGAGCGCGGCGGCGAGCCGCTGCACGTAGCGGACCCACGTCGAGCCGTAGCGCGAGCGCGCGGGCTGGCCGGGCGTCTCGTCCGGGCGAGCCCGGTAGTTGAGGAACGCCCAGAGGAGGTAGGTCACCGTGTCGGGGCCGCCGATCCCGTCGCGAGCGATGCGCCCGAAGCCGTTCCCTTCAGCCGCGCCCTGCTCGTGGAGGACCGCCGCCTGGGTGGCGAGGCCGTCCTTGCCGTCGCGGCCGCCCGTGTTGTGGCCGAACTCGCCGAGCAAGTCCTGAGTGAACAGGACGAAGCCGCCGCCGTAGCGGGCGCGGGCGGGGAAGTTCTCGCCGGAGCCGCCAGCAGCGCCGCCGCCGCGGAACTCGAAGTGCACCGGGTCGGTCTTCGGGTAGGGCTGCACGAAGCCGTAGGGGCCGCACACAGCGGTGAAGCGGGCGGGGTCGGCCACGTCCACGGCGATGCCGCCGTTCGCGACGTGGTTGGAGCGCTCGGCGGGCCGAGCGGGCTCGTACAAGTACGGGGGCCGGTTGGCCGGGCCGCCCTGATCCCAGCGCCGGATGAGGCCGTTCTGCGACTCGACGGAGCGGCCCGCCGAGTTGACGCCGAACACGCCGTGATCGTCCTCGAGGCGATCGAATGCGGCGGCCGCGTCATCGCGCAGCCAGTGGCCGCGGTGGTTCTTGAGGGTAGCCATTTCGTTCCTTTCGATGGCATGACAAAGGCCCCCACCGCGGGATGCGATGGGGGCCGGGACTACGCACTTTGCTTCGGCCGGCGCGGGGGTCGGCTGAGCAATATGCGCAGGGTTCTAGCGGACGACGGTCTACACCTCATCGGCGGTTGCTGCCTCGACCGGGGTGGGGGAGGCCCAGGGGGGCCGGACTGATATACGAAACCGAAGAGATTGCGATCACCCGAAGAAATGCACAGCACTACCATCCGGGCCGGGGAGGTCTACGGCCCGAACTACGACCCGACGCCCGAGGCCGCGAAGCACGGCATCCAGATCGTGCACGACCTCGACGCCGACGACGCGGGCGAATGGCACCCTGAATCTCGGACCATCCGCGTTCGTACCTCGGATCGCTCGCACTTCCGCAGCACCGCCACCTATCAACTCGCCTATGCGCTCGACCCCGGCGCGACGCGGGAGAGCGCGGTGGCATTTGCCATGAGCCGCTTGGTCGATAGCGAAGACCTTGCGGAGCTGGCCACCGTGACGAACGACCCCACCCTGTTGGCGAAGATCCTTCGCGTCACCCCGGGCCTCCTGCGTACGCACCTCGAAATCAACGTCGGATCGCGGGTGGCGGTCGGATGAGCGCCCGGATCACACGCCTTCCGGCTCCGGCCGTAGAGCGCGCCGTGATCTACCTACGGCAGTCGACCTATAAAGAGGAGTCGATCAGCCTCGAAGTGCAGGAACAGGCCGCCCGCCAGCACGCCGAGGAACAGGGATACACCGTCGTCGGAGTCGAGTCCGATCCTGGCATCACCGGGCGGTCCTGGAAGCGCCGTGCGGGCGTGCAGCGCGCCATGAACGCGCTCGAAACGGGAGAGGCCGAGGTCGTCATCGTTTGGCGCTGGTCGCGCCTCAGCCGCAGCCGCCGGGACTGGGCGGTCGCGGCGGACATGGCCGATGTCGTCGGGGGACGCATCGAGTCAGCGACCGAGCCGAACGATCGGACGGCGGCCGGACGGTTCGCCCGCGGCGTGATGACCGAACTCGCCGCGTTCGAGTCCGAGCGGATCGGGGAGCAGTGGGCGGAGGCCCCGGCGCATCGCATCGCCCGCGGCCTCCCCGCCACGGGAGGCCCCCGGTTCGGCTACCAACAGGTCGACGGTGCCTACGTCGTCGATCCCGTGACCGGCCCCGCCCTCGCCGAGCTGTACCGGCTTTATCTGGGCGGATGGGGGAGCGTCCAGCTCGTCCGTTGGCTCCACGAGCGCGGGATCATGCGCGGCAAGGACAACGACCGGCCGTGGAAGTATCAGGACGTCTTGCAGACGATGGATGCCGGGTTCGGAGCCGGGCTCCTCGTCCGCACGCCGCCGAAGCCGAAGGGCACGAACATCTCGACGCCGAAGATCGCCGTCTGGCTTCGCGAGTTCCGGCCCGGCGCACATGAGCCGGTGATCGACCGCGCGACGTGGGACGCCTACGTCGTCGCCCGACGCGCCCGCAGCCGCCACTCGGCCCCGATGCTCTCCGGCCTCCTTCGCTGTATGGATTGCCAAGGAGCGATGAGCGGGCAGAGCGTCACCGGCAAGCGCGGGTTCTACCGATGCACCCTCGGCGCGAGCACGACGAGCGTCCGAAGCGTTCAGGTGTACATGGACGTCCTCGACGCCGCGGTGGAAGAGTGGGTGCTGGCGTTCGCCGACAGCATCAGCTTGCAGCGCGAGGCACAGGAGCAGACGACGGAGCACGGGAACCGCGTGCAGATCACCGCGCGGCGCGCGCAGCAGCAGCTCGGTCGGATTGAGGACCGCCTCGCGAGACTCACGCTCAAGTACGTGGATGACGCGATCCCGCGCGACATGTACGAGCGCCTCCGCGCCGAGCTTGAGGCGGAGCGCGACGACGCCGAGCGGCGCGTGCAGGATGCGACGAGGAACCCGGTGCGGGATGCCGCCCCGGCGGCCGTGTCGCCCGATCTGCGCCGCCAGTGGCAGAACATGACGCCGAGCAAGCGCAACCACGTTCTGACGCCGCTGATCGCCCGCGTCGAGGTGTTTCCGGTGCGGCCCGCCGGACAGCGCCATATCCCGCGCTGGCGCATCGTCCCGGCGTGGGAGGATGACGCCGACACGGGGGAGTAATCGAGCAACGACAAGAGGCCCGCGGTCTACCAGCCGCGGGCCTCGTTGTCTATCTACCGTTATGTTGGGTACATGTCCGGACACTCCAAATGGGCCACGACCAAGCACAAGAAGGCGGTCATCGACTCCCGCCGCGCCAAGTCGTGGGCCAAGCTCATCAAGAACATCGAGGTCGCGGCGAAGCTCGGTGGAGCCGACCTCCAGGGCAACCCGACCCTCTTCGACGCCGTTCTCAAGGCCAAGAAGACCTCGGTCCCGAAAGACAACATCGACCGTGCGATCAAGCGCGGCGCCGGCATCGGCGGCGAAGCGGTCGAGTACTCCTCGATCATGTACGAGGGCTACGGACCCAACGGTGTGGCCTTCCTCATCGAGTGTCTGACCGACAACAAGAACCGCGCCGCGGCCGAGGTGCGTACCGCCCTCAGTCGTAACGGCGGCACGCTCGCCGACCCCGGCAGCGTCGCGTACAACTTCAGTCGCAAGGGCGTCATCGTGGTCCCGAGCGAAGGCACCAGCGAAGACGACGTCATGCTCGCCGTGCTCGAGGCGGGCGCTGAAGAAGTCGAGCCGCACGGCGAAGGCTTCGGAGTCATCACCGAGGCCTCCGACCTCGTCTCGGTCCGCAGCGCCCTCCAGGATGCCGGTATCGAGTACGACTCCGCCGACGTGGAGTTCGTCCCCTCGCTCAAAGTCGAGGTCGACGCCGACACCGCGCGGAAGGTGTTCCGCCTCATCGACGCGCTCGAAGACAGCGACGACGTGCAGAACGTGTACACGAACTTCGACCTCAGCCCCGAGGTACAGGCCGAGCTCGAGAACGACGAGTAAGGGCGCGCCCTGCCGTCCGCCACGCCCCCTGCGCCTAGCGTGGGGGGCGTGTCTCGTTCTCTGCGCGTCCTCGGCATCGACCCCGGGTTGACGCGCTGCGGCATCGGCATCGTGGACGTCTCGGCGAACCGCACGGCATCCCTCGTCCATGTCGGTGTCGTGCGTTCGGCGACCACCGACCCGATCGAGAAGCGACTGGCCGCGATCGCCGCCGGCATCCGCTCCGTGTTGCGCGAGCACGACCCGATGGTCGTCGCCGTCGAGCGGGTCTTCGCGCAGAACAACCGACACTCGGTGATGGGCACGGCCCAAGCGAGCGGTATCGCACTGCTGCTGGCCGCCGAGCACGGCATCCCCGCCGCCACCCACACGCCCAGCGAGGTCAAGGCGGCGATCACCGGCTACGGCTCGGCCGACAAGCTCCAGGTGCAGACGATGGTCGCCCGCGTGCTGCGGCTCGACGCGCTGCCGCAGCCCGCCGACGCGGCAGATGCCCTGGCCATCGCGCTCTGTCACGCCTGGCGCGGGGGACCGGCGACGCCGGCCGGCGGAACGACGCTCACCCCCGCGCAGAAGGCGTGGCGGGATGCCGAGAAGCGGCGTTCTCCACAGCCTCGTGTCGCTCGAACACATGTACGAAGCGACGCGTAAGCTGGGCGCATGATCTCTTCGCTGCACGGGACGGCGGCTCACGTCGCCGACGACTCGCTGGTCGTGGTGGTGGGCGGTGTCGGCTTCTCGGTCGCCGTGACGGCACAGTTCGCCCGCACGGTGCACATCGGCGACGACGTGCACCTGCACACCAACCTCATCGTCCGCGAAGATGCGCTCTCGCTCTACGGCTTCGAGAGCCGCGAAGAGCTCACCGTCTTCACGCAGCTCATCGGCGTCACCGGCGTCGGCCCCAAGTCCGCGCTCGGCGTGCTCTCGTCGCTGACGGTACCGCAGATCGCCCAGGCCGTGGCAGACGACGACGACGCACCGTTTCGCCGCGTCTCGGGCATCGGCCCGAAGACCGCGAAGCTCATCGTGGTGCAGCTGGCCGGCAAGCTGTCCGTGGTGCCGACTGCCGCCCCCGCGGCCGTCTCCGCCCAGGGACAGGTGCCAGTACAGGTGACGCAGGCGCTCGTCGGCCTCGGCTGGAGCGAGCGCACGGCGGCGGAGGCCGTGGCATCCGTCGCCGAGAGCGCCTCCGACGCCGACCGCGCCTCGGTCCAGAGCTTGCTGCGTCTCACGCTCGCCCTGCTCGGTCCCGCACGCAAGGAGACGGTGGGTGGCTGACGTCCGCGACGCCGGCGCGCCCGACGACGAGACCGAGCTCGCGATCGAGGGGGCGCTACGCCCGACGTCGCTGGCCGAGTTCGTGGGGCAGCAGAAAGTGCGCGGCCAGCTGCAGCTGTTGCTCGACGCGGCGCGCATCCAGCAGCGCTCACCCGACCACATCCTGCTGTCTGGTCCCCCGGGCCTCGGCAAGACGACGCTCGCCATGATCGTCGCGCACGAGAGCCGGCGCCCCCTGCGCCTCTCGAGCGGACCGGCGATCCAGCACGCGGGCGATCTGGCCGCGCTGCTGTCCTCGCTCACCCCAGGCGAAGTGCTCTTCATCGACGAGATCCACCGCATGGCCCGCTCGGCCGAAGAGATGCTGTACCTCGCGATGGAGGATTTCCGCATCGACATCATGGTCGGCAAAGGGGCCGGGGCGACCAGCATCCCGCTCGATCTGTCGCCCTTCACCCTCGTGGGCGCGACGACGCGGGCGGGACTGCTGCCGAACCCGCTGCGCGACAGGTTCGGCTTCACGGCGCACCTCGAGTACTACGAGCCCGAAGAGCTCGAGCGCGTCGTGTCCCGCTCCGCCGCCATGCTCGACGTGGGGCTTCCGGGGACGGCGCGTTCCGAGATCGCGCGGCGCTCCCGCGGCACGCCCCGCATCGCCAACCGCCTGCTGCGGCGCGTGCGCGATTACCTCGTGGTGCACGGGCCGTCGGTCGGCGCCGACGACGGCGACGCCGATGTGCGCACCGTCGATGCCGCGCTCGACCTCTACGACGTGGATGCCATCGGACTCGATCGCCTCGACAGAGCCGTGCTCGATGCCCTCGTCCGCCGTTTCCGCGGCGGGCCGGTGGGCCTCAGCACGCTCGCCGTGGCTGTGGGCGAAGAGCCCGAGACGATCGAGTCGGTGGTCGAGCCCTACCTGGTGCGCATCGGGTTCATGGGGCGCACCCCTCGCGGACGCGTCGCAACGCCAGAGGCCTACGATCACCTCGGCGCCCCCCACCCCGACGGCCTGCTCCGATTCAGCCAGGGGTCATGACCTATACTCGGCGGGGGATTCCCCGACCCCCGCAAGGCAGTGCCACACGGCGCGCCTGACTCGAAAGGTGCACCGCCTCGATGGATATCGCACGGTTCTTCGCCGATTACGGCATCGTCATCCTGCTCATCGGCCTGCTGGTCTTCATGTTCTGGAGCTCGCGCCGCCGCATGCAGAAGCAGAAAGCCGAGATCGAGCAGAAGGCACGCGAGACCGTACCCGGCGCCGAAGTCCTCTTGCAGGGCGGCCTGTACGGCACCATCGTCGACTACGACGGAGAAGACCTCGACAAGCCCGCTCACGTCGAGATCGCGCCCGGCGTGGTCATCAAGGTGCACAGCCAGGCCGTGCTGCGCATCGTCAACCCGGCTGAGGGCTTCGTCACCGAAGACGACTACATCGAGGCCGAAGAGACCGAGGCCGAGTACGTCGCAGGCGTCGCCGACGGCGACATCACCTCGATCAGCGACGATCACCGCGCCGCGCGCCAGAACGCCGCCGAGGCCGAGCCGACCGACAAGGATCGCCCGCAGGCCTGACACCCCGGCATCCCGTCCCGTTCACCGCCGCACAGAAAGCCGACTCCGTGGCGCCCTCGACACCCGTCCGTCACGCCTGGCGCGTTCTGACCGGATTGCTTGCCATCACCGGCGTGCTCTTCGGCATCAACGCGCTTGGCGTGTACGTCTTCCACGCCAGTTCTTGGACCCCCGAGCTCGCGCTCGACCTCCAGGGCGGCACGCAGATCATCCTCCAGGCACAGACCACCGATGGCGCAGCGCCCGAGAACGAGCAGCTGCAGCAAGCCGTGTCGATCATCCGCCAGCGCGTCGACGCCTCGGGCGTCGGCGAGGCCGATGTGGCGACCGAGGGTGGGCGGAACATCGTCGTGCAGATCCCCGGTGAAGCCGACGAAGCGACGCGCGAACGTATCCAGAGCTCCGCGCAGCTGCAGCTGCGCCCGGTGCTGTTCACGGGTTCGCCCGCCACGACGTTCGTCGGACAAGACGGCAACACCACGCCGTACCCCACCCCTGCCCCCGACCTGCCGGCCACGCCCACCGCGTCGCCCACCAACGCGAGCGACACGGCGTGGATCACGCCCGCCCTGCAGGCGCAGTTCCTCGCGTACGACTGCGCGAACCCGCCGAGCAACCCCGCCCACGCGCCGGCCGATCAGCCGATGATCACGTGCGGCGTCGGCGACTCGACGAAGTACATCCTCGGTCCCGTCGAACTCGACGGCACCGACATCACCAACGCGACCAACGGCCAGGAGCAGAACACCGGTCAGTGGGCCGTGAACTTGGTCTTCAACGACCAGGGCACCCAGAAGTTCGCCGAGATCAGCCAGCGTCTGTACGGAGCGCAGCCCCCGCTCAATCAGTTCGCGTTCGTCCTCGATGGAAAGGTCCTTTCGGCTCCGTCGATGAACGGTCTGATCGTCGACGGTCGCCCCAGCATCACCGGCAGCTTCACCCAGGAATCGTCGAAGGCCCTCGCCGACCAGCTGAAGTACGGCGCCCTGCCGCTCAGCTTCACCGTCGTCAGCTCCGACACGGTCTCGGCCACCCTCGGCTCACAGCAGCTGCAGGTCGGCTTCATCGCCGGCCTCATCGGTCTCGGACTGGTGGCGGTGTACTCGCTGATCGTGTACCGGGCGCTCGGAACCGTGATCATCGCATCGCTCGCGGTCATGGCGGTCCTGACCTATGTCGCGCTGTGCATCCTGGCGTGGCGAGCGGGCTTCCGCCTGTCGCTCGCCGGCGTCGCCGGCCTGATCGTGACGATCGGATTCACCGCGGACTCGTTCATCGTGTACTTCGAACGCATCCGCGACGAGCTCCGCGACGGCAAGTCGATCACCGCGGCCGTCGAAGACGGATGGTCGCGCGCCAAGCGCACGATCTACATCTCGAAGTCGATCAACATCCTCGCGGCTGTTGTGCTGTACATCCTCGCCGACTCCACGGTGAAGGGATTCGCTTTCACGCTGGGGCTGACGACCGCGATCGACATCCTCATCTTCGTCCTCTTCACGCACCCCGTCATGCAGCTGCTGGCGCGCACACGGTTCTTCGGCAACGGCCACCCGCTGTCGGGGATGGACCCGAACGCACTGGGGGCCGTCTACCGGGGCCGGGCCCAATTCCGCGCGCCGGTCGCCGACGCCGGTCGCGTGAAGCGTTCGCGCGGCGAAGCCCAGCGGCGCCAGACGATCGCCGAGCGGAAGCAGGCCGAACTGGCTGCGGCCCAGAGCGATAGCCGCTCCACGAAGGAGGGAGACGCCTGATGCGCTCCATGTCGCAGCTCGGTAACGACCTCTACTCGGGGAAGACATCGTTCCCCTTCGTGCAGCGTCGACGCCTGTGGTTCATCATCGCCGCGGTGCTCGTGATCAGCGCGGCCCTCGTGCCGCTTGTTCGTCCCGTACAGTTCTCGATCGAGTTCACCGGCGGATCCCAGTTCACGGTGTCCAACCCGGCATCGTTCGACCAGGCCACCGCGACGCAGGCGGTCACGTCGGTCGTTCCCGGAGCGACCACGCGCGTCACCACGATCAGCGATCAGGCCGTTCGCGTGCAGACCGATCAGATGGACAACGACCAGACGCAGGCGGTCGCCGCAGCTCTCGCCCAGGCGTACGACGTGCCGGCTTCCGAGGTCACCAACTCGTTCATCGGACCCACCTGGGGCAGCGACGTCACGCGTCAGTCGCTGTGGGGTCTGTCGATCTTCCTGGCCCTGACGTTCCTCATCCTCGCGCTGTACTTCCGCACGTGGAAGATGTCGGTCGCGGCGATCATCGGCCTCGTCGACGTGCTGGTCATCACGATCGGCGTGTACGCGGTGTTCGGCTTCGAGATCTCCCCGGCGGCCGTGATCGGCTTCCTGACGATCCTGTCGTACGCCCTGTACGACACCACCGTCGTCTTCGACAAGGTGCGCGAGAACACCCGAGAAGACGGCGAGATCTCGGGTCGAACCTTCGCGGAGTCGGTCAACCTCGCGGCGAACCAGACGCTGATCCGTTCGATCAACACCACCGTCGTGGCGATCCTCCCCGTCGGCGCCATCCTCTTCATCGGTGTGCCGCTCGGAGCCCGTACGCTCAGCGACATCTCGCTGTCGATCTTCGTCGGCACCATCGTCGCGGCGTACTCGACGCTGTTCGTGGCCGTTCCGATGTACGCGCTGCTGCGCGAGAAGGAGCAGCCGATCGCCCAGCGCGACGCCCGCGTGCTGGCCGCCCGTGAGAAGGCGGGCATCCCGGCCTGAGCCAGGAGCCCGCCCCTCGGGGCGTAGGATTGATCGACTGACCGAAGAAGAGGGGGAGCGATGACGGAGACCGCCTCTTCTGCGCCGCCGCCGTCCTCGCTACGGCGCCTCGTGCCCCGCATCTTCTCCAGAGCGGCACGCCGCGACGACGTAGACAAGCTCCTTCGGACCGTGCGCACGCACCACCCCAAGGGCGATCTCGCCATCATCGAACGCGCATACGCGGTCGCTGACAAGGCACACGACGGTCAGAAGCGGCAGAGCGGCGAGCCGTACATCACGCACCCGCTCGCCGTCGCACAGATCCTCGCCGAGCTCGGACTCGGACCGAAAGCGATCGCCGCGGCCCTGCTGCACGACACCGTCGAAGACACCGGGTACCCGCTCGACGAGCTGGCGGCCGATTTCGGCGACGAAGTCGCGATGCTCGTCGACGGAGTGACCAAGCTCGACAAGGTCAAGTACGGCGACAGCGCTCAGGCCGAGACCGTGCGCAAGATGATCGTCGCGATGTCGAAAGACATCCGCGTGCTTCTCATCAAGCTCGCCGACCGCCTGCACAACGCGCGCACGTGGGGCTTCGTGCCCCCGCACAAGGCGGCGAAGAAGGCCACGGAGACGCTCGAGATCTACGCCCCGCTGGCCCATCGTCTCGGCATCCAGGCCATCAAGAGCGAACTCGAAGACCTGTCTTTCGCGGTCATGCACCCCAAGCTCTACGCGGAGATCGAGAGCCTGGTCAAGCAGCGCACCCCGCAGCGCGAGCAATATGTGCAGAACGTCATCGACGCCGTCGACGCCGATTTACGCGAACTGCGCGTGCGCGGCCGAGTCATGGGCCGGCCGAAACAGCTCTACTCGGTCTACCAGAAGATGGTCGTGCGGGGCCGTGAGTTCGACGATATCTACGACCTGATCGGCATCCGCATCCTGGTCGGCACCGTGCGCGACTGCTACGCGGTGCTGGGGGCGATCCACGCCCGATGGACTCCTCTGCCCGGGCGGTTCAAGGATTACATCGCCACCCCGAAGTTCAACCTGTACCAATCGCTGCACACGACGGTCCTCGGTCCGGGCGGACGCACGGTCGAGATCCAGATCCGCACGCACGAGATGCATCAGCAGGCCGAGTTCGGTGTCGCGGCCCACTGGAAGTACAAGGAGCGCATGGCCGGCGGCAAGCCGGATGCCAAGGCCGTCGACGCGGACATGGCGTGGATCGCGCACATCTCCGACTGGCAGGCCGAGACAGCCGACCCGGGGGAGTTCCTCGACTCGCTGCGTTTCGAGATCGGCGCGAAAGAGGTCTACGTCTTCACGCCCAAGGGCCGCGTGATCGGCCTGCCGACGGGGGCGACCCCCGTCGACTTCGCGTACGCCGTGCACACCGAGATCGGCCACCGCACCATGGGGGCGAAGGTCAACGGGCGCCTCGTGCCGCTGGAGTCCACGTTGCAGAGCGGCGACGTCGTGGAGGTCTTCACCTCGAAGAACCCCGACGCCGGCCCCAGCCAGGACTGGCTCGGGTTCGTCAAGAGCACACGCGCGCGCAACAAGATCCGCGGCTGGTTCACGAAGGAGCGGCGCGAAGAGGCCATCGAACAGGGCAAGGACTCGATCGCCCGCGCGATGCGTCGCCAGAACCTTCCCCTGCAGCGTCTCATGAGCCAGGACTCGTTCACCGAGGTCGCGCGGCTCTTCCACTACGAAGACGTCTCGGCGCTGTACGCGGCGGTGGGCGAAGGCCACGTCTCGACCCAGTCCGTCATCGAGAAGGTGACGGCGCTCGTCAACGTCGAAGAGGCCAACACCGGACCGATCGACCTCCCGGTAGGGCGCAGCCGAGCGCCGCGCGGCGGCGATTCGGGTGTGCTCGTCCGCGGTGCACCCGACATCCTGGTCAAACTCGCGAAGTGCTGCACCCCCGTCCCCGGCGACGACATCGTCGGCTTCGTCACGCGCGGCAGCGGCGTCTCGGTACACCGCGGCGACTGCACGAATGTCCGTGCGTTGAAGGAAGAGCCCGACCGTCTGATCGACGTGGAGTGGGCACCCACCACGAAGAGCGTCTTCCTGGTACAGATCCAGGTCGAGGCGCTCGATCGGTCGGGGCTGCTCAGCGATGTCACCCGTGTTCTCAGCGAACACCACGTCAACATCCTGTCGGCGACCGTGTCGACGACGAACGACCGATTGGCTCTGAGCAAGTTCGTCTTCGAGATGGGCGACACAGTGCATCTCGATCGCGTGCTCAACGCCGTTCGCCGTATCGACGCCGTCTACGACGTCTACCGCGTCACCTCGTCGTAGGTCGCAGCCCCGAGCCGGGCGACAGCCGCCCCTCACCCCGTCGGGCATGCCCGGAGAACGACTCCGGCCCGGCGGCCGTAGGGGAAACGCGGGTGCGTGGCGAGCCATTCGCGCGCGGCTGCCGCCATGCCGGGATCTTCCCGTGCCCACGCTGTGGCGATCTGCACCTCGGACGGCTCCGCGGAGCGGGCCAGATCGACGAGCGTGCGCGTCGGTGTACTCACATGCACCCCCGCGATCGAGACGATATCCGCGCCCTCCAGACGCACGTCGTGAAAATGCGCCCGCGCGGTGGGGCGAACACCTCGCCGCGCGGCCCCCACGCGCTGCGCGTGGTGACACGTCGGCTCCAGAGGCACCTGCCCATGTATCCACGCCGCGCTGGCACGCACCGCCGCCCACCGCCCGCCGAGAAGGGGACTCAGACTGCGTGCGCGCATCCACGGGGTCTCGACGGCATCGGCCGGCACGAAGCCCTCGCCGAGGGCGACGAGGCAGCCGTCGAGACACGCGGCGGTCAGTTCGGCGAGCGACAGACGCTCGTCGGCGAAGAAGAGGAAGGGCGACACCACCCCGCCAGTGTGGCGCGTGGTGTCGCCCTACCGTGGCGACCCGTGAGGATCTGTGGAGAACCGGCTCAACCGCCGAGCGCGCGCAACCAGGTGCGCCGCGCCTCGAGCGCTTCGGATGCCTGCGCCGCCGCGCGCTTGTCGCCGCGCGCGGTAGCAGCGGCCACCTCGGCTTCCAGTTTGTCGATGGCGTCGGTGAGCTGACGCGTCATGTCGTTGGCGCGCGCCTTCTGCTCGGGATCGTTCCGCTTCCAGTCGGCGTCCTCTCGGGTGCGCACGCTCTGTTCGATCTTGCGGAGGTCGTCGTCGAGGGCGCGTTCCTTTTCACGGGGGAAGATCCGGCCGATCTCGTCCCACTGCCGCTGGATCGCGGTGAGCTTCTGGCGAGCGGTGGCGAGGTTCTTCTCGTCGACGAGCGGCGCGGCCTGCTCGAGCAACGCCTTCTTCTGCTCGATCTTCTCTTTCGACGCCTCCGCGTCGGCCGACTCCCGCTCGATACGAGCACCGTAGAGCGCGTCACCGGCGGCCTTGAAACGTGCCCACAGCGCATCGTCGACCTTGCGACCCGCGCGCCCCGAGGCCTTCCACGCCTCGAGCAGATCGCGATAGGCGCCGATGCCCTCTTCGCCGCGCGGCGCGAGGGCCTCTGCTCGCTCGACGAGACGCGTCTTGGTGTCGCGGGCGGCCTTATGCGTGTCGTCGAGCTGCGAGAAGAATTCCCGACGGTGACGGTCGACGGTGGCACGCGCGTCGCGGAAGCGACGCCACAACTGCTGAGCCGTCGACTTCGACAGGCGCGGTCCGTTCTGCTGGTGCGCCTGCCAGCGGTCGAAGAGCGCAGACATGTCTGCGGTCATCTGCTTCCACTGCACCGTCTGCGGATCGCGGGCAGCCAGCGCCTCGGCTTGCTCGACGATGGCCGTGCGCTCGCGAACGGCCTCCTCGACGGCTTCCTTGGCGGCGGCGGCCTCGCTCTCGCTCGCCTCGGCGAGTTCGGAGGTCAACGCATCGAGTCGAGAAAGCAGCGCGGACAGATCGCCGACGGCGGCCGCACCGTCGACCTTCGCGCGCACGGCCTTCGCGGTGGAACGCAGGTCGCTGGCGGAGGCACCCCCGCGACGGTGACGCACCTCGAGGAGGGTCACCTCGCCGGCGAGGTCGGCGAACTTGCGCTCGAAGTAGGCGAGCGCCTCGGCGGGGGTGCCATCGGGGTACTGACCCACGACACGCCACTCGTCGCCCTCGCGCACGGAGACCGTGCCCTCGTCGTCGACACGACCCCAGGGCACAGACGGTGCGCTCGACACGGCGGCGCCAGCCGGAGCCGACGGCACGGGCGCGCCGGGACGCGGGCGGGCGACGGGCTTCGCCGACGGGCGGGGGCCGGGTGCGGCAGGAGCGATCGTGGGCTCCGCGGTGTCGGAGACCGGCTCGACGGCGTCGGAGGCCGCTTCGGTCTCGCCGACGGCCGAATCAGCCGCCACGGCATCGCGGTCGACCAGGTCGCCGGACGCCTCGGCCTCGGGCGCGGTGGAGGGAACGAGTTCTCCGTCGCTCGCGTCGTCGCGCGGGTCGGAGTTCTCGGGGGTGGGAGCGGAAGTCACGGATAGCACCTCATCGCGGCAGGACCGCCTGGGGGAGAAGGACCCTCCGAGCCTAGTACGAGCCGCAGGCGCGGAACAGGATCGCTCCCCGGCTCACCCGGCCGGTGCAGAGGTCGGCGTCGCCGAAGCGGACGTCGGCTCGGGCGTCGGCGCGTCGGAGACGGCGGGAGCGGGAGCGCCGGGACCCGCGACGAAGTACGCCGTCTGCAGCGCGCATGCCCCCAGGATGACGACGAGCCCGACCCCGAGGCCGATCACATTGTCGCGGCGACGGCGCCGCCTCTGCCGCTCGTGCAGCTCGACCCGCGCACGATAGGCGCGGGCACGCTCGCGCTGCTCCTTCGTCTGGCGGTCTTTTCCCCGTGTCACCACATCGACCTCCTGCTCGGACCGGCGAAACGATCCTACGCACCGGCGCACCCACCGCCCGCGCACGGGCGCGTTGCGAACTGGCACCGGCCGCTGTCGGAGGCCCCGGCTAGCCTGGGGAGGTGACCAGATCCTCCGCTCTCTTCCAGGGCCAGACCCCGCTGGCGGTGCGCATGCGCCCGGTGAGCCTCGACGAGGTCGCCGGGCAAGGGCACCTGCTGCGGCCCGGCTCGCCATTGGTCACCCTCGCCACCACCGACTCGTCGGCATCCGGTTCCGCCGTGTCGGTGATCCTGTGGGGGCCTCCGGGCACCGGGAAGACGACGTTGGCGCAGGCGATCGCACGGTCCTCCGGCCGGCGCTTCGTGGAGTTGTCCGCCATCACGGCGGGAGTGAAAGACGTGCGCGAAGTCATGCAAGAGGCGCTGACGCAGCGCGATCTGTACGGACAGTCGACCATTCTCTTCCTCGACGAGATCCACCGTTTCACCAAGGCGCAGCAAGACGCGCTCCTTCCCGGCGTCGAGAACGGCTGGGTCGTGCTCATCGCCGCGACCACCGAGAATCCCTCCTTCTCCGTCATCTCGCCTCTCCTCTCCCGGTCGCTGCTGCTCACGCTGCGACCGTTGGGCGACGACGACCTCGGAGCCCTGGTCGATCGCGCCGTCACCGATCCCCGCGGCCTCGCGGGTCGCGTCATGCTCGACGATGAGGCACGCGCAGCGCTCGTGCGCCTGGCTTCCGGAGACGCCCGCCGCGCTCTGACGGCTCTCGAGGCTGCGGCAGCGGTCGCGGCTGACGACGCCGGCTTGTCGTCGCCGACCGCCCCGCCCGACGACGACGATTCCGACGACGACGAACCGGATGCCGAGACCCCCGCCGTTGGCGAAGACCCCGCCGAGCCGCCGGTCGTCACCGCCGATCACATCGCCCAGGCCGTCGATCGCGCCCTTCTGCGCTATGACCGCCAGGGCGACGAGCACTACGACGTGATCAGCGCCTTCATCAAGTCGGTGCGTGGATCGGACCCGGATGCCGCGATCCACTATCTGGCCCGCATGATCGAGGCGGGGGAGGATCCGCGCTTCATCGCCCGGCGGTTGGTGATCTCGGCCGCGGAAGACGTCGGGATGGCCGACCCGCAGGCCCTGCAGATCGCCGTCGCCGCAGCCGACGCCGTGGCCTTCATCGGCATGCCCGAGGGTCGCATCCCGCTCGCCGAGGCCACCGTGTACCTCGCGACGACCGCGAAGTCCAACGCCGCGTACAACGCCATCAACGCCGCCATCGCCGACGTGCGGGCCGGTGGGTTCGGGCGCGTGCCGATGCATCTGCGCGACGCGCACTATCCGGGCGCGAAACGCCTGGGCCACGGCAAGGGATACAAGTACGCGCATGACAGCGAGATCGGCATCGTCACCCAGCAATACCTTCCCGATGAGCTGCGCGGGCGCCGGTACTACGAGCCGACGAACCACGGCGCCGAGCGCGACGTGTCGGTACGTCTGGAGAAGATCCGCCGCATCCTCGACGGGAAATGACGTGGCCATCGGTGGTATCCGCCCGCTCTGGTAGCATGAATCGGCTCGAAACAGGGTTTTCGGGCATCCCCTCCTTCCTGTGATCACCTTCCGGTGCGCCCCGGCGTGCGCTCCGGATCGGGCGGAAGGGGGCGATACGCCCGCGAGCCGCGAAACGCGCGGCCGCGTCATCGGAAGGAGAACTTCGTGACCACGAAGTCTCAGGACCGCCGCAAGGTGCGTCTGTCGCGCGCCCTCGGCGTCGCACTCACCCCCAAGGCCGCCCGTTACCTCGAGAAGCGTCCCTACGCTCCGGGTGAGCACGGCCGCACCAAGCGCAAGGCCGACAGCGACTACGCCGTGCGTCTGCGCGAGAAGCAGCGTCTGCGCGAGCAGTACGGCATCCGCGAGAAGCAGCTGCGCATCGCGTTCAACGAGGCCCGCCGTACCGACGGCCTGACCGGTGAGAACCTGGTCGAGCTGCTCGAGATGCGCCTGGACGCCCTCGTCGTGCGTTCGGGCTTCGCCCGCACCACCGCGCAGGCTCGCCAGCTCGTCGTGCACCGCCACATCCTGGTCGACGGCCAGCTCGTGGACCGCCCGTCGTTCCGCGTGAAGCCGGGTCAGCAGATCCACGTCAAGCCGAAGAGCGAGGGCCTCGAGCCCTTCCAGGTCGCCGCCGCCGGTGGGCACGCCGAGGTGCTGCCCCCCGTTCCCGGTTACCTCGAGGTCGACCTCTCGACGCTCCAGGCGAAGCTCGTGCGTCGCCCCAAGCGCGCCGAGGTGCCCGTCACGTGTGACGTGCAACTCGTCGTCGAGTACTACGCCGCCCGCTGATCCCAGCGAGCACGGAAGGGCGTCGGGTTTTCCCGGCGCCCTTTCCCGTCGTCGGGTCGGGCTCTCGCCCGACCCATTGTCATTCCACGCCATTCCCGTTGTCATTCCCGGCCGCGCTCCCGCGTCGCCGCGGCCACTCCCGGGACATCCCGGCCGGGCGCATGTCATCCACTCAGAAGCCGGTCGCGCGCGGCGAGGGGGCCGTCGCCTACGATGAAGAATGCCGCGACCGCGGCGTCGTATCGAGGAAGAAGTGGTGATCGTGAAAAGCCTCGTCTGGTTCGCGTTGGGCATCGCCGGCGGCTTCGTCGCCGCGCACCTCGTCAACAAAGACCCTCGCGGACAGGAACTGCTCGCGCAGCTCGACTCCCGCATCGGTGAATTCACCGATCACATGAGCGACGCCTACCACCAGCAGGAGACGCGGCTGTCCGAGATCATCGACGACGCGAAGGGGGTCGCCGCCGCCGTCGACCGCTCGACCGAGGTCCTCGACGACACCACCGCCGACGCCAAGAAAGCCGTCTCTTCCTCCGACTGACCACCCGACCCTCGGTCCCCACCGCCGGGGCCGTTACCGCTCGCGCACGGAAAGACCCGACATGAAAACCGCCGAGATCGCCCAGCGCTTCCTCGACTTCTTCGAGAAGAAGAACCACACGATCGTCCCTTCGGCCTCGCTCGTCACCGACGACCCGGCTCTGCTGTTCACCGTCGCGGGCATGGTGCCCTTCATCCCGTACCTCAGCGGTGTCGTGCCGCCGCCGTACCCGCGTGCGGCCGACGTGCAGAAGTGCATCCGCACCAACGACATCGAAGAGGTCGGCAAGACCCCCCGCCACGGCACCTTCTTCCAGATGCTCGGCAACTGGTCTTTCGGGGACTACTTCAAAGAGGGCGCGATCCGCTTCGCGTGGGAGCTGCTCACCTCCCCCGAGTCCGAGGGCGGCCTCGCCTTCGACCCGAAGGACCTCTGGGTCACCGTCTACGAAGAGGACGACGAGGCGCACGACCTGTGGCGCCGTCTCAGCACCCTGCCCGAGGAGCGGATCCAGCGCCTCGGAAAGGACACGAACTACTGGTCGACCGGTCTGCCCGGTCCCGCGGGTCCCTGCTCGGAGATCTTCTTCGACCGCGGTCCCGCGTACGGCATCGACGGGGGACCCGCCACCGACGACGACCGGTACGTCGAGATCTGGAACCTCGTCTTCATGCAGTACGAGATCACCAACGTGACCTCGAAGTACGACTTCGACATCGTCGGCGAGCTCCCTGCCAAGAACATCGACACCGGCATGGGCTTGGAGCGCATCGCGTTCATCAAGCAGGGCGTCGACAACATGTACGAGACCGACCAGGTGCGCCCTGTCCTTGACCTCGCGGCATCGCTCGCGGGGAAGCAGTACGGCAACGAGTCGCACGAAGACGACGTACGACTGCGCATCGTCGCCGACCACGTGCGGTCCTCGCTCATGCTGCTCGCCGACGGCGTGACACCCTCGAACGAGGGACGCGGTTACATCCTGCGCCGCATCATGCGCCGCGCCATCCGTTCCATGCGTCTGCTGGGCGTCGAGGGGGCGACCTTCCCCCAGCTGTTCGCCGCCTCGCGCGACGCGATGAAGGAGTCCTACCCCGAGGTCGAGACCGAGTACCGCCCGCCTCTCGGCGTACGCGATCGCCGAGGAGCAGACCTTCCTGCGCACGCTCGCGGCGGGCTCCGCCATTCTCGACCAGTCGGTCGCCGAGGCCAAGGACGGCGGGAGCACCACCCTGTCGGGTTCCGAAGCGTTCCTCCTGCACGACACCTACGGTTTCCCCATCGACCTGACGCTCGAGATCGCCGAGGAGGCCGGCCTCTCGGTCGACCGTGGCGCCTTCGATCAGCTCATGCAGGAACAGCGCGCACGCGCGAAGGCTGACGCTCGCGCCCGAAAGGGCGCCATCGCCGACCAGAGCGCGTACCGACAGTTCCGCGCGATCGGCGAGACGGTCTTCACCGGGTACACCGAGCTGCAGACCGAGTCGACCGTGCTCGGCATCCTCGTCGACGGCCACGGCACCGACCGCGCCGCGGAGGGGCAGATCGCCGAGATCATCACCGCCGAGACGGCGTTGTACGCCGAGTCCGGCGGCCAGGTCGCCGACAAGGGCACCATCGTCGGCCCGGGCTACGAGCTCGAGGTGCTCGACGTGCAGCGCCCGGTGCCCGGACTGATCAGCCACACGGTCGAGGTCACCACGGGCGAGGTGTCGGTGGGGGCTGCGGCCACGACCATCGTCGACGCGCTGAACCGACACGCTGCGCAGCAGGCGCACTCGGCGACGCACCTCGTGCACGCCGCCATCCGCGACACGCTCGGACAGTCGGCGACACAGACCGGATCACTCAACCGTGCCGGCTACATGCGCTTCGACTTCAGCTGGAGTGCGGCGCTCTCACCCGAGACACGCACCGAGATCGAGGAGATCGCCAACAACGCGGTGCGCGACAACCTCGAGGTCACCACGCGCGTGATGTCGCTCGACGAGGCGAAGGCCGCCGGCGCGATGGCCCTGTTCGGCGAGAAGTACGGCGACACCGTGCGCATGGTCGACATCGGCGGCCCCTGGTCGCGCGAACTCTGCGGCGGCACGCACGTGGCCCGCAGCTCCGAGATCGGCCTGGTGAACCTCGTCGGCGAGCAGTCTGTCGGCGCCTCGAACCGCCGTGTGGAGGCTCTCGTCGGTCTCGACGCCTTCCGCGACCTCGCGGCCGAACGTGCGATCGTCTCGCAGCTGTCGACGTCGCTCAAGACGCCGCGCGAGCAGCTCACCACCCGCATCGCGGAGCTGTCTGCGAGCCTCAAGGCCGCCGAGAAGAAGATCGCCGCCTTCGAGGCGCAGGCCCTGACGAATCGCCTTCCGCAGCTCGTCGAATCGGCCGTGGTCGTCGGCTCGGTGCGGGTCGTCGCCGAGAGCCTCGGCGAGGGCGCGTCGGCCGACGACGTGCGCTCGCTCGCGCTCCAGGTGCGCGACCGCCTGGGATCGGACCCCGTCGTCGTCGCTCTGGCCTCGGTCGCGGGTGGGCGCGCGACGGTCGTCGTCGTCACCAACGACGCCGCCCGCGATCGCGGCCTCGCCGCCGGCGCGCTGGCCAAGGCCGCTGCAGGTGTGCTCGGCGGTGGCGGTGGGGGACGCCCGGATGTCGCACAGGGCGGCGGAACCGATGCGGCGGCCCTGCCCCGGGCGCTCGAGGGCATCGTCGCCGACGTGCGGGCGACCACCGCGTGACCGACTTCCGGCGCGGCATCCGCCTCGGGATCGATGTCGGGCGGGCCCGCGTAGGCGTGGCCCGCTCCGACCCGGACGGAGTCCTCGCCGTGCCCGTGGAGACGGTTCCGCGCAAGGGAGAGCCCGTCCGCCGCATCGCCGCGCTAGCCGCTGAGTACGAGGCCTTCGAGGTGCTGGTCGGTCTCCCCTTGAACCTGCGCGGAGAGGACACGCCCTCGACGACCGACGCACGGGCGTTCGCAACAGCGTTGGCCACGGCGCTGCCGATGCCGGTACGCCTCGTCGACGAGCGGCTCAGTACGGTCTCGGCGCACGGCGCGCTGCGGGAGGCAGGGCGCTCCCAGCGGGAGTCTCGTAGCATTGTGGACCAAGTCGCCGCCGTGGTGCTTCTGCAGCAGGCGCTCGACGTGGAGCGACAGTCCGGTGCCCCGGCCGGACCCGCCGTCACACCGGGACAGGAGCCCGACCGACATGCCTGAGAACGATTCCCCCCCGAACGACTCTCCCGAGAACGACAGGTTCGCCGACCTGTTCGGGCGTCTTCCCGACCCGCGCACCGGCGCTCGTGCTGCATCGCCCGACGCGGCCGGCGCTGCGCCGTCGCGCCGTGCCGCGCGCGAAGCGCGCCGCGGCACGACCGGCCCCACCCCGACGTCGGCGAGCGGCTCTGCACCGGCGACAGGGAAGACGGCCGCCGGCGCCGGCGAAGACGCCCGTGCACCGCACGGCGTCGGGGACCCGGGTGCGACGCCCGCGCCCTCCCGGTCGCGGGAGACCACGTCGGTACCCGCTCCGCGCGCGGCAGCCGCCGCGACGCCAGATGCCACGGCTCCCGCGACCGCGCCGAACCCGCCCACCCGGCGACCCGACGCCGCGCGCCGCGCCCAAGAGCCCGGACCCCGACGCACCGCCGCTCCCGCGGGCCCCGGCATCTCGGCATCCACCGCCGCCCCGGCGGGTCGAGCCGACGCCGCCCGGCGCGCCGAGGAGCCGCATATCGACGAACCGGCACGAGAGCGCACGGCCGCGCTCGTCGGCGCCGCCGTCGCGGCGGCTCCGACGACCCCAGCCCACGGAGCGACCGGCTCGGGTTCGCTCGAAGACCTCTTCACCGGCGAGACCACGACGCACGAGATCGGCTCGCCGCCGCCGCGCCCGGCGAAGAAGCGGCGTCGTGTCGGCGGCTGGATCGCGCTGGGCGTGGTCGTGCTGATCCTCGGCGGCATCGTCGGCGGCGGCGTCGCCCTGTGGAACACGTACGGCGAACGCGTGCAGGCATTCTTCGGGGCGAGCGAACCTACCGATTTCGAGGCCGGCCAGGCCACGGGCGAGGCGCGTATCACCATCGTCGCCGGCGACACGGGAGAGTCCGTCTCACCCAAGCTGTTCGAGGCGGGTGTCACGAAGGCCTCGAACTCGCTGTACACGTTCATGGTCGACAACGGCGTGGTCTTCACCTTCCAGCCCGGCGTCTACAAGCTGCAGCAGCAGATGACCTCCGAAGCGGTGCTCACCGCTCTGCGCAATCCGGCGAACCGCCTCAACTACTCCGTGCAGTTGCGCGAGGGTCTAACGCTGAACCAGTCGCTCGAACTCATCTCGGAGCAGATCGGCATCCCGCGCGCCGACCTCGACGCCGCCGTCGCGGACCCGTCGCAGTACGGCGTGCCGGCCTCGAGCCTCGAGGGATGGATCTTCCCCGCCACCTACGACTTCGACGAGGGCGTCACCGCCCGACAGGTGATCCAGCGCATGGTGCAGCGGACGATCCAGTCGCTCGACACCGCGGGGGTTCCCGTCGACGATCGCGAGCGCATCCTGATCATCGCGTCGATCATCGAGCGCGAGGCGCGCAGCAGCGACGACTTCTACAAGGTCTCGCGGGTCATCGAGAACCGCCTGCAGCCGAGCAATCAGGAGACCTTCGGCAAGCTCGAGATGGACTCCACGGTGCAGTACGGCGCGGGCGAGATGGGCAGCGGTTCGGTGAGCACCTCGACCGAGGCCCGCAACGACGACAACCCGTGGAACACCTACATCCACCCCGGGCTGCCGGTCGGACCGATCGCGAACCCGGGTGATCTCGCCATCGACGCCGCCATGAAGCCGGTCGACGGTCCGTGGCTGTACTTCGTGACCGTCAACCTCGACACCGGTGAGACCGTGTTCACATCGACCTACAGCGAGCACGAGAAGGCCGTCGCGCAGTGGCGCGCGTGGTGCGCCGACAACCCCGACTCGGGATGCTGAACGCACCGCCGCGCCTCGCCGTCTGGGGCGACCCGATCACGCACTCGCGGTCGCCCCGACTGCACGCGGCGGCGTACGGTGCGCTCGGCCTGGACTGGGAGTACGGCCGCGAACGCGTCGGCGAGTCCGCGTTCGCGGCGCGCGTCGCGGAGCTGGATGCCACCTGGCGCGGCCTCTCGCTCACGATGCCGCTCAAGCAGGTCGCGGCTCGTACCGCGGTCTCGCTCGACGACGACGCGCGCCTGACCGGCGCCGTGAATACGTTCCTCCTCACCGCCGACGGTCCGCGCGGCTTCAACACCGACGTCGGTGGCCTCGCGCGGGCGCTTCAGGAGCACGGGGTCGGCACTCCCCGCAGGATCCGTGTGCTCGGAGCGGGAGCGACCGCGACCTCGGCGGTGGTGGCGGCGTGTCGCGCGGGTGCGGCAGAAGTCGAGGTGCGGGCGCGTCGCGTCGGCGCGGCCGAAGCGCTGCAGAGGCTGGGAACCGCTCTCGGTCTCGACGTGCGCATCGGCGCCCTCGAATCCGCAGACCTCGATCCCGTCGACGCCACGATCGCGGCCCTTCCCGGGGGAACCGACCTGGGCGCGGTGGCCGACGCCCTGGCATCCACCTCGGGGCCCCTCGTCGACGTCGTCTATGGCGGATGGCCCACGCCGCTCGCACAGGCGTGGGAGCGCGCGGGCGTCGCCGCGCACGACGGGCTCGGGATGCTGCTGCACCAGGCGCTGCTGCAGGTGCGTGTCTTCGTCGCCGGCGACCCCGCGCTTCCGCTCGACCGCGAGGACGCGGTGCTGGCCGCAATGCGCGCCGCGCTCGTGGGAGACTAGACGAATGCTTCGCGTTCTCACGGCCGGCGAGTCCCACGGCCCCGAACTCATCGCCCTCATGGAGGGGATGCCGGCCGGCGTCCCCATCTCGTCCGCGCAGATCCGTGCCGAGCTCGCGCGCCGACGCCTCGGTTACGGCCGCGGCTCGCGCATGAAGTTCGAGGAAGACGAGCTGTCGCTGTCGACGGGCATCGTGCACGGCTTCACCATCGGCAGCCCCATCGCGCTGCGCATCGGCAACACCGAGTGGCCGAAGTGGACCGAGGTCATGAGCCCCGAGCCCGTCGAGCTCTCCGACAAGTCGCGCGGTCGCGGCGCGGCGCTGACGCGTCCGCGTCCCGGCCACGCCGACCTCGTCGGCATGCAGAAGTACGGCTTCGACGAGGCCCGCCCGATCCTCGAGCGCGCCTCGGCGCGCGAGACGGCGGCGCGTGTGGCGCTCGGCGCCGTCGCCCGTTCGTTCCTCGGCGAGCTCGGCATCCGTCTGGTCAGCCACACGCTGTCCATCGGTCCCGTGCGCGTGCCCGAGGACGCCCCGATCCCCGCGCCCGACGACGTCGACCGCCTCGACGCCGACCCGTTGCGGTGCTTCCACCCCGAGACCAGCGCGGCGATGGTCGCCGAGGTCGACGACGCGAAGAAGGCCGGCGACACGCTCGGCGGTGTCGTCGAGGTGCTCGCCTACGGCCTGCCGCCCGGGCTCGGCTCCCACGTGCAGTGGGATCGCCGACTGGATGCCAAGCTCGCCCAGGCGCTCATGAGCATCCAGGCCATCAAGGGCGTCGAGGTCGGCGACGGCTTCCTCACCACCACACGCCGTGGTTCGCAGGCCCACGACGAGCTGTTCGCGACGGAGGACGGCATCACGCGCTCGTCCGACCGCGCGGGCGGTACCGAGGGCGGCATGTCGACCGGCACCGTGCTGCGCGTGCGCGCCGGCATGAAGCCGATCGCCACGATCCCCAAGGCGCTGCGCACGGTCGACGTCGCCACCGGCGACACCGCGGCCGCGCACCACCAGCGCTCCGACGTCTGCGCGGTCCCGGCCGCCGGTGTGGTGGCCGAGGCCATGGTCGCGATCACCCTCGCCGACCAGGTGCTGCAGAAGTTCGGCGGCGACAACATCGTCGAGACGCGTCGCAACCTCGACAGCTACCTCGCGAACCTCCCCGAGACGCTGCGGAGCACCGACGCGTCCGACGCCGCGCTGCTCGCGCATGACCTCGCCTGAGCCGGTGACGCTCGATCCGTCCGACGCCGACTCCGCGAAGCCGGAGGTCCCGGGCGCGGACGCTGCGCTCGATGCGGCCATCGTGCTCATCGGGCCGATGGGCGCGGGCAAGACCAGCGTCGGCCGCCGCGTCGCCCGCGCACTCGAGGCCTCGTTCACCGACACCGACAAGCTCGTGGTGCGCGATCACGGGCCCATCCGCGATCTGTTCCTCGCCCACGGCGAGGCGCACTTCCGCGCGCTCGAGCGCGAGGCCGTCGCCGAGGCCCTGGCCCGGGGCGGCGTCGTCGCGCTCGGCGGGGGAGCGGTGCTCGACCCGGTGACCCGCGAACGCCTGCGCGAGCACCACGTCGTGCTGCTGACCGTGGCCGCGCACGTCGTGGCATCCCGGATCCACGGCGACGAGCGTCCCCTGCTCGACGGCGAGGACCCCGTGGCCCGCTGGCAGCGCATCTTCGACGAGCGGCGGCCCGTGTACGAGCAGACAGCCGACATCGCATTCGACACCTCGTCGGGCCCGCTCGCGCGGGTCGTCGACGACATCGTGGCCTGGGCACGCCGTGTGCCGGCCGGAGAGACGGCATGACCGACACCACCACCATCAGCGTCGCCGGTGACGCCGGCTACGACATCACGATCGGCCGCGGACTGCTGGCCGGCCTCGGCGACGTGCTGCCCGCCGCGGCGCAGAAGGTGCTCATCGTGCACCCGCCGACGCTTTCTGCCCAGGCCGAGGCGCTGCGCGCCCAGCTGATCGGTGACCGGCAGGTGCTGCTCGCCGAGATTCCGGATGCCGAGGCCGGCAAGCGCGTGGAAGTGGCGGCGTTCTGCTGGCAGGTGATGGGCCAGGCCGACTTCACCCGGACCGACGCCGTCATCGGCTTCGGCGGGGGAGCGGTCACCGACCTCGCCGGCTTCGTCGCGGCCACCTGGCTGCGCGGCGTCGCGCTCGTGCAGGTGCCGACGACCGTGCTCGGCATGGTCGACGCGGCCGTGGGTGGCAAGACCGGCATCAACACCGCGGAGGGCAAGAACCTCGTCGGGGCGTTCTGGCCGCCGGTGGCCGTCGTGTGCGACCTCGACCTGCTCGAGACTCTGTCGAAGAACGAGGCGACCGCCGGGTTCGCCGAGGTGGTCAAGGCCGGCTTCATCTGGCATCCGGAGATCCTCGACCTCATCGAAGCCGACCCCGAGGGGATCGTCGACCCGCGCGGCGACGCGTTCCGCCGCTGCGTCGAGCTCGCGATCGACATGAAGGCGCGCGTCGTGGGGGAGGACCTGCGGGAGGCGGGGCTTCGCGAGGTGCTGAACTACGGGCACACCCTCGGCCACGCGATCGAGCACGCCGAGCGGTACCGCTGGCGCCACGGTGCGGCGATCTCGGTGGGCATGGTCTTCGCCGCCGAGCTGTCGCGCCTGGCCGGCCGCCTGTCGGACGAGGTCGCGCAGCGGCACCGCACCGTGCTCGAGTCTCTGGGTCTTCCGACCACCTACCGCGCCGGTGCCTTCCAGACGCTCAAGGCGACGATGCAGCGCGACAAGAAGAGCCGCGGCAGCATGCTGCGCTTCATCGTGCTCGACGACCTCGCGCGCCCGACCGTGCTGCAGGCGCCCGACGAGTCGCTGCTGTTCGCGGCGTACCAGGAAGTCGGGGCGTAGGTTCGCTGACGCCCCCGGCGCGCGCCTGTGGGGCGCGTCACCGACCAGGGACAGCGCTGATAGCGTGCCCGACATGACCACGCCCCGCCGCCTGCTGCTCCTCAACGGGCCGAACCTGAACCTCCTCGGCACGCGCCAGCCCGAAATCTACGGCTCCGACACCCTCGCCGACGTCGAGCGGGTGACGGCCGCAGCCGCCGCCGCGCACGGATTCGAGGTCCGCGCGCTGCAGAGCAACCACGAGGGCGTGCTGATCGACGAGATCCACGCCGCGCGCCGGGACTGCTCCGGCATCGTGATCAACGCCGGGGGACTCACGCACACCTCCGTCGCGCTGCGCGACGCCCTGGCATCCGTGGATCTTCCCGTCGCCGAGGTGCACATCTCGAACATCAAGGAGCGCGAGAGCTTCCGGCACTTCTCCTACATCGAGGACGTCGCGGCCGTGCACGTGATCGGCGAGGGCGTCCCGGGATACGCGCGGGCGGTCGATCTGCTCGTCGAGGTGATCACGGGGCGCGCCGACGGCTGACCGATCCCACCTCCGGCGGGGCATCGCGTAGACTCGACCGCTGGGCGTGCGCCAGAGCGCCGCCTCTCCTCACACGAAACGGAACATCGGCACTCATGGCATCCACCGCAGACATCAAGAACGGCGTCGTCCTGAACATCGACGGTCAGCTCTGGAGCGTCGTGGAGTTCCAGCACGTCAAGCCCGGCAAGGGCGGCGCGTTCGTGCGCACCAAGCTGAAGAACGTCATGAGCGGCAAGGTCGTCGACCGCACGTTCAACGCCGGCGCCAAGGTCGACCTCGAAAACGTCGACCGCCGCGACTTCACCTACCTCTACAACGACGGTGAGGGCTTCGTCTTCATGGACGTCGCCGACTACGACCAGATCACCGTGGGCGCGGCCACCGTCGGCGACGCCGCGAACTTCCTGCTCGAGAACCAGCAGGTGCAGATCGCGCTGAACAACGGCAACCCGCTCTACATCGAGCTGCCGCCGTCGGTCATCCTCGAGGTCACCTATACCGAGCCGGGCCTGCAGGGCGACCGCTCGTCGGCCGGCACCAAGCCCGCCACCGTCGAGACGGGCTACGAGATGCAGGTGCCCCTGTTCCTCGAGACCGGTACGAAGATCAAGGTCGACACTCGCACCGGCGAGTACCTCGGCCGCATCAGCTGACGTTGAGCGCCCGCACCAAGGCGCGAAAGCGCGCCCTCGACATCCTGTTCCAGGCCGACGTCCGCGGTGAGGAACTGCCGATCATGCTGGCCACCGAGGCCAAGCGCGCGGCATCCGAGCCCGACCGGCAGGCCTCGTGGCTGTACGCGCGCGACATCGTCGACGGCGTGATCGACAACCGCGACGCGATCGACGAGCAGATCACCACGTTCGCCAAGGACTGGTCGCTGCAGCGCATGCCCGCCGTCGACCGCGCCCTGCTGCGCATCGGCGCGTGGGAGATCCTCTACAACGACGAGGTGCCCACGGCCGTCGCGATCGACGAGGCCGTGGAGCTCGCGAAGGAGTTCTCCACCGACGACTCCGGCTCGTTCGTGCACGGCGTGCTGGCGCGGATTGCGCGCTCTTCCTGAACACGCGGCACCTTCTGCGACGCGGTCCCGGCCTCACGCCGGTGGCCGCGTCGCGGCGTTTTCGGGCGGTGGGCGGGGCGTCGGGCGCGCACGCGGCGGTGCCGGTGGGACGCATAAACGCGATTCGCGCGCGTAAACACGGTGTGCACGCGTTTCTGTGCGCGGATGGCGTTTATGGCTGCGGGATGCCCGGGATCGCGCAGCCGATGTCGGAGGCACCGGGCAGGATGCTTCCGTGACCACGTGGCGTGACCTCCTCCCCGGCACCGAGCCGCTTGCGTTCGAGGCGCTCGCCCTCGGCGTCGAGCTGCGCCAGCGCGAGGCCTACGACCCTTCCCGCTGGGAGGCCCGCGCGGTCGTGCCGGTGACCCCGCGGCTGCTCGCCCAGCGGCAGGACGACCTGCAACTCGTCGCGCGTCCCCTCGTGCGCGGCGCCCGCGAGGCCTGGATCAAGGCGGATGCCGCCTGGGACACGGTGCGCCGCTCCACCGGCCGGTTCGACCCGGCGCACGTGCGCTGGTTCGCCGAGCTGCACGCGCTGGCGCAGGCGTTGCGGACGACGGGGCCCTTCGCCGCGTCCGGCGACACGGTCGCCCTCGACACCGTCGACTCGCCCCTGCTGTGGCCGCACCTGGCCGGGGCGGCGGGGCTCGGCATCCCGATCGTGTCGATGCACCCGCAGCAGAGCGTGCGCCTGGGAGTCGAAGCCGTGGCCCGCGTCGCCCTCGAGGCGGCCGGCGGGGGAGCGCTCCGCGTCTCGGCCGACCTCGAGATCGACGGGCACCGGGTGGATGCCGCCCACGCCCGCGCCATCGGCACGTCGGGGCTGTTCGCGTACGAGCTCGATCGGGATCCCGTGCCGCTGGTGCTCGCCGCCGTCGAGCTTCCTGCGCCGCTGCCATCGCTGATCGGTCGCGCGGCGGTCGAAGTGCCGGCGGCCGACGCGGGGGAGTTCGTCGGCGAGGTCTATCCGCGGCTGGCCCGGCGGGCACCGTTGTCGGTGGGAGCGGGGGTGCCGCCTCCGCCGCCGGCACGGCCGACGCTCACGGTCGAGGTGTCCTACCTCGACGACGACGCCGTCGCCTACACGCTCGAGTGGGCATACCCGGGCGGATTCCGCGCCGCGTACGACGGCGGTGACGGACCGGAGCGGGACCCGCGCGCCGAGGCGCAGATCGGTGAGCGGTTCGAGACGGCGTGGATGGCGGCATCCGATCTGCCCGTCGCCGGCCGTGCGAAGCTGCGCGACGCGGATGCCGCGGTGTTCGCCGCCCGCGTGCTGCCCGCCGTCGACGTGCTCGACGAGGTGCGGGTGCGCACGCGGGGCACGCGGCCCGCGTTCCGCGAGCTGCGCGGCGACCCGACGCTGCGCATCACCGCCGTCGAGTCGCTCGACCGCGACTGGCTCGACCTCGGCATCGTCGTGACCATCGACGGACGGCTCATCCCGTTCGGAATGCTCTTCAGCGCCCTCTCGCGCGGCCGCACGCGCATCAAGCTGTCGGACGGGGCGTGGTTCTCGCTCGCGCACCCCGCGCTACAACGGTTGCGCGATCTGCTCGAGGAGGCCGCGACGCTCGACGAGTGGGAGACCGGTCCGCGCCTGCCACGCACGCACCTGGCACTGTGGGCCGAGTTCGAAGACCTCGCCGATCAGTCCGAGGCCGCGGTCGAGTGGCGCGGACTCGCGCGGGCGCTTCGCGACGTCGCCGACGTCCCCGCCGTGCCAACGCCGCCCGGGTTCCGCGCCGAGCTGCGCCCGTACCAGCGCGAGGGGCTGTCGTGGCTCGCGCTGCTGCACGCGCACCGGCTCGGCGGCATCCTGGCCGACGACATGGGGCTCGGAAAGACGCTGCAGCTGCTCGCGCTCATCGCGCATACCCGCGCGCGCGGCGACGGACGCCCGTGGTTGGTCGTCGCGCCCACGTCGGTGCTGCCGACGTGGCGCGACGAGGCCGCGCGCTTCGCCCCCGACCTGCGCGTCACCGTCGTCGAGGCGACGGCCGTCCGCCGCGACCGCACGATCGCCGAGATCGCGGGCGACAACGACGTGGTGGTGGCGTCGTACGGGGTCGTCCGCGCGGATGCCGGGGAGTTCGCCGTTCCGCACTGGTCGGGCGTCGTGCTCGACGAGGCGCAGTTCGTGAAGAACCCCGCGACGCGCATCCATCGCGCGATCGCCGCGCTGACCACCGACGCCGTGTTCGCCGCGACCGGCACCCCGATCGAGAACGGCCTCGACGACCTGTGGGCGCTGCTCGCCCTGACCGCGCCGGGACTGTTCCCCTCGATCCGGCAGTTCCGCGAGGACTACACCCGCGCGATCGAGCAGCTACCCACCGACGCCCCCACCGAGCTCGCGGCGCACGCGGCGAGCGCGCACCGCGAGAGAATGCTCGAGCGTCTCCGCCGACGCGTGCGGCCGTTCCTCCTGCGCCGCACGAAAGACGTCGTGGCATCGGACCTGCCGCCCAAGCAGGAGCAGGAGATCGCCGTTTCCCTGGGCCCCGCCCACCAGGAGGTCTACGACCGGGTGCTTCAGCGCGAGCGGCAGAAGGTGCTCGGCCTGCTCGACGACCTCGACCGGCAGCGGTTCATCGTGTTCCGCTCGCTGACGCTGCTGCGCATGCTCGCGCTCGCGCCGGGGCTCGTCGACGAGCGCGACGCGCACCTCGGGTCCGCCAAGCTCGACGTGCTGCTCGAGCGCCTGGTCGAGGTCGCCGCCGAGGGCCACCGGGCGCTGGTGTTCAGCCAGTTCACCTCCTTCCTCGACATGGCAGCCGAAAGACTGGATGCCGCGGGCCTCGCGTACGCGCACCTCGACGGCAGCACGGCCCGTCGCGGCGAGGTGGTGGCGGGGTTCCGCGAGGGCGAGGCACCGGTGTTCCTCATCAGCCTCAAGGCCGGGGGCTTCGGGCTCACCCTCACGGAGGCGGAGTACGTGTTCGTGCTCGACCCGTGGTGGAATCCCGCCGCCGAGGCCCAGGCCGTCGACCGTGCCCACCGCATCGGCCAGGACAAGAGCGTGTTCGTCTACCGGCTCATCGCCGCGGGCACGATCGAAGAGAAGGTGCTCGCGCTGCAGCGCCGCAAGGCGGCCCTGTTCGACGCGGTCATCGACGACGGCGAGGCCTTCGCCGCGGCGCTCGACGCCGACGACATCCGGGGGCTGCTCGGGCCGTGACGGCCGGGTCACGGCATCCATCGTCGGAACCCGCCGCGCCCACCGCCCACTCAGGCACCCCCCGCGTAGACTCGACAGGTTCCGTCCACGACACAGGAGCGACATGAGAATCACCGGCCTCGGCCACGCGGGCATGTTCATCGAGACGGCGGGCGGCAGCATCCTGTGCGACCCCGTCATCGGTCCGAGCTTCTTCGGCTCGTGGTTCCCGTTCCCGGATAACCGTGCGCTCGAGTGGGAGCGCTTCGGCCAGGCGGACTTCCTGTACATCTCGCACCGTCACCGCGACCACTTCGACCCGGCGCTGCTTGAGCGCTATGTCCCGAAAGACGTCAAGGTGCTCCTGCCCGAGTACCCCACCGATGACCTCGAGCAAGACCTGATCTCCCTCGGGTACACCAACCTCGTCCGCACCGAGGCGGGCGTCCCGCTGCAGTTCGGTGATCTGAAGCTCATGGTGACGCCGCTGCGCGCGCCCTCCGACGGCCCCATCGGCGACTCGTCGCTCTCGGTCGACGACGGCACGGCATCCATCCTCAACCAGAACGACTCGCACCCCCTTGATCTGGAGAAGCTGTTCGACTTCGGCAAGCCCGACGCGTACTTCACCCAGGTCTCGGGTGCCATCTGGTGGCCCATGGTCTATGACCTGCCCCAGGATGCCAAGCAGAATTTCGCGCAGCTCAAGCGCGACGCGCAGAACAAGCGCGCGATGTACTACATCGACAAGGTGGATGCCGAGCACGTCTTCCCCATGGCCGGGCCGCCGATGTTCCTGCGCGAGGCGTTGTTCCGCTACAACGGCACGGGGCTCGAGAACGACTCGATCTTCACCGATCAGCGTGAGTTCCTCGCCCACATGAAGGAGCAGCGCCCCGACCAGAAGGGCTACCTGTTCCTGCCCGGCACCGAGGTCGAGGTGCAGGGGTCCGACGTCACCGTCACGCAGACGCTCTACACCGATGACGAGATCGAGCACGTCTTCGGCGACAAGTGGAACTACCTCGCGGAGCAGCGCGACAGCCGCCAGGCCGAGATCCAGGCCGAAGAGGCATCCCGCGCCGAGATCATCCCGCCGGCCGAAATGCTCGCGGCGCTGAAGGAGTGGTGGGAGCCGCTGCTGCGTCGTGCCCGCACGATCCGCAACGGCGTCGGGGGAGCGGTGCGCTTCCGCATCGGCGAGCTCGACATGGTCGTGGACTTCCCGAAGGCAAAGCTGCGCGAGTACGCGGGCGAGGAGTGCATCTACTGGTACACGATCCCCGCCGACCTGGTGTCGACGAACATCCGTGACCACGAGATCGACTGGTCGAACTCGATCTTCCTGTCGATGCAGTTCGAGGTGGGCCGCTCCGGCAAGTTCAACGAGTTCCTCACCACGTTCCTCAAGTGCCTCTCGCGCGACCGCATCGAGTACGTCGAGAACTGGTACGCCGAGCAGTCGGATCAGACCGAAGACGCCGAGATCGACGGCTGGACCGTGCAGCGCCGCTGCCCGCACCTGCGCGCGGACCTGACGAAGACCGGCAAGATCGAGAACGGCGTGCTCACCTGCTCGCTGCACGACTGGAAGTGGGACCTTGCGTCGGGCCGGTGCCTGACGACCACGGGTCACCCCATCCGGTCGACGCCTAGCGCGGCCGCGGCGGAGGTCGCTGCGGGCTGACACGGACATGGGATGCCGGAACCCCGGTCTGGAGCAGCGCCGTGCCGCTGACCCTGGCACGGGATGCCACGACCCTCGCGTGACGCGGGAGCGATGCCGCGCCGCCGACGTGCCGGCGCTCACCGCGTTTCTCCGCGAGGTCGACCTGACGTTGAGCAGCCTCAACGCCCCCGAGGTACGGCTGTGGATCGAGCGGGATGAAAGCGGCGCGGTCGTCGGGAGCACCGGCTACGAGCTCAGCGCCGACGGTGCGCACGCGCTCATCCGCAGCGTTGCCGTCGCCCCGGCGACCCGGTCTCGCGGGCGCGGCACGGCTCTGGCCCGGTTCGCCCTCGACCAGGCGGCCGCCGAGGGTGCCCGCACCGCCTGGCTGTTCAGCCGCCGTTCGGGCCCGTTCTGGCAGAGTCTGGGCTTCGTCCCCGCCGACCGCGAAGAGCTCGCCGCTGCGCTGACCGACACCCACCAGGTGAGACTCTTCACCGAGACCGGTCAGCTCGGCACCGAGGTCGCCTGGAACCGCCGCCTGCGGCAGATGTGACGCGGTCGCTCTGGCTGGATCTGACGCCGTCGGTCGCGGTCGATCCCGTGAGCGGGTCGGGTGCGACCTCTCCCCCCGGGAGGACGATCCGGCGCGCGGCGTCGGCCGTGCGGCATCCGTCCTCCGTTCCCGTGGTCCCGCCCAGACGAGCAGCGCCAGAGCTGTCCAGCCCATTCGCCACGCGCGGTACGGGCTGCGACGGTGCTCCCTCGCTACCAGGGGAGCAACCATGTCGCACATCACACGCAAGGCGGCGATCGCCGCGATCGTCGGGGTGCTCGTCGGGCTCATCCCCGTCTTCCTCGGCGCCACCGAGCTCGCGCCGCTCGTCGGTTGGGCGGTCGCCGCCGCCGTGTTCCTGACGTGGGCGTGGACCGTGGCCTGGCCCGCCGATCCCGAGAAGACCCGTCGCCTGGCGACCCAAGAGGAGCGCGCGCAGACTCGTCGACACGCTCATCATCGGGGTGACCTTCGTCGGCCTGATCGGCGTGGTGCTGGCTCTTATCCGCAGCCAGCAGAAGGACCCGATCGGCTCGGCCTGCGCCATCCTTGCGGTCGTCGGCGTGGTCGCGTCGTGGGCCGTGGTCAACACCGTCTACGCGTTCAAGTGCGCCCGCATGTACTACCTCGACGACACCCACCGCTTCGACTTCGACCAGGAAGAAGACCCGTCGTACAGCGACTTCGCGTACGCCGCATTCGACATCGGCATGTCGTACAGCTTGAGCAGCGTGACCCAGTCGTCGACGCCCTCGCGTCGCGTCGCGTTCGGGCACGGCCTGCTGGCGTACTTCTACGGCACCTTCGTGGTCGCGGTGTCCATCAACCTCATCACGAGCCTTACGCAGTCGGGCTGACGAGGCGGCAGGTCCGCACCCGCCGGGCGGGCAGCGCGGCATCCACGCATAAACGCAATCCGCGCGCATAAACGCGGGGAGAACGCGTTTATGCGTGCCGATCGCGTTTATGCGTGCGTCATGAGCCCCGGGATGCCGTCACCTCGACACGGACGCGTGACCTCGGCCCCGGGCCACCCCGCGCATGCACCGCCCGCGCCCCACACACCTCGCCCACGCCCGCCATCGGCCCGGGCCACCCGCTAAGCTGGACCGAGAACCACAGCAACCTTTAACACCGTCCCGTGAGGCGGAGAAGGGAGCAGCGGATGAGTACGCGCACCGTCATGCACGATGCCGACATCGCCCGCGCTTTGACGCGCATCTCGCACGAGATCCTGGAGTCCAACAGAGGACCGGAAGGACTCGTCCTCCTCGGCATCCCGACCCGCGGAGTCACGCTCGCCGAACGCATCGCCTCGCTGGTCAGCGAGTTCGGCGGCACACAAGTCCCGGTCGGCTCGCTCGACGTCACGATGTACCGCGACGATCTGCACCGCAACCCCACGCGGGCACCGCGCAAGACCGAGATCCCCGCCGGCGGCATCGACGGCAAGGTCGTCGTGCTCGTCGACGACGTGCTGTTCTCGGGTCGTAGCATCCGCGCCGCCCTCGACGCCCTGCAGGACATCGGCCGCCCCGCCGCGGTGCGCCTGGCCACGCTGATCGACCGCGGCCACCGCGAGCTGCCGATCCGCCCCGACTTCGTGGGCAAGAACCTCCCCAGTGCGCGCGACGAGCGCGTGAACGTGCGCCTGGCCGAGACCGACGGCGCCGAGTCCGTCACGATCGAGGGGCGGTGACGATCGAGTCATGAGACACCTGCTCGACACCCAGCACCTCTCGCGCGACGAGGCCCTGACGATCCTCGACGTCGCCGAGGACATGGCCGACACCCAGCGCCGCGAGGTCAAGAAGCTCCCGACGCTCCGCGGCAAGACCGTGGTCAACCTCTTCTTCGAGGACTCCACCCGCACGCGCATCTCGTTCGAGGCCGCGGCCAAGCGCCTCAGCGCCGACGTCATCAACTTCTCCGCGAAGGGCTCCAGCGTCAGCAAGGGCGAGTCCCTGCAGGACACCGCGCAGACCCTGCAGGCGATGGGGGCGGATGCCGTGGTCATCCGCCACGGAGCCTCCGGCGCCCCGCGCACCCTCGCCACCAGCGGCTGGATCACCGCCGGGGTCGTCAACGCCGGCGACGGCACGCACGAGCACCCCACGCAGGCGCTGCTCGACGCGTTCACCATCCGCAAGCGCCTCTTCGGCGACGACAGCCGGGGCCGCGATCTCAGCGGCATCCGGGTCACGATCGTCGGAGACGTGCTGCACTCGCGTGTCGCCCGCTCGAACGTGTGGCTGCTGCACACCCTCGGCGCGCACGTGACGCTCGTCGCCCCGCCGACCCTCGTGCCGCAGGACGTCAGCGGGTGGCCGGTCGAGATCGACTACGACCTCGATCACGCGATCGCCGCCGGACCCGACGCGCTCATGATGCTCCGCATCCAGCTCGAGCGCATGTCGGCGGCGTATTTCCCGACTGAACGGGAGTATTCGCGACGCTACGGGCTCGACGCACGACGCCTGGCGGCCCTGCCGACCGATAGCATTGTCATGCACCCCGGTCCGATGAACCGGGGTCTGGAGATCTCCGCCGAAGCCGCCGACTCGCCTCGTTCGACGGTGCTCGAACAGGTCACGAACGGCGTCTCCGTGCGAATGGCCGTGCTGTACCTGCTGTTGGCAGGGGAGCGGCCCGACACCGAGAAAGAGGACCTTCGATGAGCCACGCCACCCCCCAGACCCTGCTGGTCCGCGGCGCGCGCGTCGAGGGTCAGGATGCCACAGACCTCCTCGTCCGTGACGGCGTCATCGCCGAGACCGGCACCGGTCTGTCGCACGAGGGCGCCACTGTCATCGACGCCGACGGGCTCATCGCCCTGCCCGGCCTCGTCGACCTGCACGTGCACCTGCGCGAGCCCGGGTTCGAGGCATCCGAGACCGTCCTCACCGGCTCCCGCGCCGCCGCCGCGGGCGGCTTCACCACCGTCTTCGCCATGCCGAACACCTCGCCCACGGCCGACACCGCCGGCGTCGTCGAGCAGGAGCTGGCGCTCGGTGAGGCTGCCGGCTACGTGCACGTGCAGCCCATCGGCGCCGTCACGGTCGGGCAGAAGGGCGAGCGCCTCGCCGAGCTCGGCGCGATGGCCGACTCCCGCGCCCGAGTCCGCGTCTTCAGCGACGACGGCTTCTGCGTCTTCGACCCGCTCATCATGCGCCGGGCGCTGGAGTACGTGAAGGCGTTCGACGGCGTGATCGCCCAGCACGCGCAAGACCCGCGGCTCACCGAGGGCGCCCAGATGAACGAGGGCGCCGTCTCGGCCGAGCTCGGCCTGACCGGCTGGCCGGCCGTCGCCGAGGAGTCGATCATCGCCCGCGACGTGCTGCTGGCCGAGCACGTGGGCTCGCGCCTGCACGTGTGCCACCTCAGCACCGCAGGCTCGGTCGACATCATCCGCTGGGCCAAGAAGCGCGGCGTGAACGTCACCGCCGAGGTGACCCCGCACCACCTGCTCCTGACCGACGAGCTCGTGCGCGACTACGACGCCCGGTACAAGGTCAACCCGCCGCTGCGCCGCGAAGAAGACGTGATGGCCGTGCGCGAGGGTCTCGCCGACGGCACGATCGACATCGTCGCCACCGACCACGCGCCGCACCCCGCCGAGGCGAAGGCCTGCGAGTGGTCGGCGGCGGCGAACGGCATGGTGGGTCTCGAGAGCGCCCTGCGGGTCGTGCACCACGCCATGGTCGAGACCGGCCTGCTCGACTGGGCCGATGTCGCCCGCGTGATGTCGGCGACCCCGGCGCGCATCGGTCGCCTCGACGGCCACGGTACCCCGGTCGCCGCGGGGCAGCCCGCGAGCTTCACGCTGTACGACCCCCGCCCGTCGCGCACCTTCGGTCTCGACGACCTGCGCGGCCGCAGCAAGAACTCGCCCTACCTCGGGCGCGAGCTGCCCGGCGAGGTGCGCTGGACCGTGCGCGCCGGCATCCCGACCGTCGTCGACGGCGCGCTGCTCGACGCGCCGGGAGTGCTCGCGTGACGCGCGAGGGCGCCCTGCTCGTCATGGCCGGTGTGGCCGTCGTCGTGCTGGCCCTGCTCGCCTGGGCCTGGGCGCGACGAACGCGGCGCGATGCGCGCTACACCGCCCCGGTGGGGGAGCTGCCCGACGACGCCGTCCAGACCGCGGTGTTCTCGGGGCTCTACGTCGCCACGACCCGGCACGACGAGCCGCTCGAGCGTCTCGCCATCAAGGGTCTCGGCTTCCGCTCCCGCGTCGACGTCACCGTCACCACGGCCGGCGTCGCCCTCGACCTGCCGGGCCAGCCCCGCATCGCGCTCACCCGCGACCGCCTGGTGGATGCAGCCCAAGCCACCGTCGCGATCGACCGCGTGGTCGAACCGGACGGCCTGACCCGCGTCAGCTGGCGCATCGACGACGACACCGTCGTCGACACCTACCTCCGCCCTCAGGACGCCTCGGCGAAAGCCCTCGCCGACGCGATCCGCCCCCTCCTCCCCACGACAGGAAGCGACGCATGACCGCCCTGATCACGACAGACCCCGCCGTCCTGGTCCTCGAAGACGGCACCCGCTACACCGGCCGCGCATACGGCCGGCGCGGTGAGACCCTCGGTGAGGTCGTCTTCGCCACCGGCATGACCGGGTACCAGGAGACGATCACCGACCCGTCCTACGCCGGCCAGATCGTGCTGCAGACCGCCCCGCACATCGGCAACACCGGCGTGAACGACGAAGACCCCGAGTCCCGCCGCATCTGGGTCGCCGGCTACGTCGTGCGCGACCCCTCGCGCATGGTGTCGAACTGGCGCGCCAACCGCTCGCTCGACGACGCGCTCGTCGAAGACGGCATCGTCGGCATCTCCGGCATCGACACCCGCGCCGTGACCCGCCGCATCCGCTCCTCCGGGAGCATGCGCGGCGGCGTCTTCTCCGGCGAGTTCGCAAACCTGGATGCCGACGAGCAGCTGCGCCGCGTGCGCGAGGCCCCGGGCATGGCGGGCCGCAACCTCTCCGCCGAGGTCTCGGTCACCGAGGTCGAGGTCACCCCCGCCACCGCCGAGCGCATCGGCAACCTCGCCGTGCTCGACCTCGGCGTCAAGCAGTCCACGATCGACAACCTCGCCGCCCGCGGCTTCGACGTGCACGTCTTCCCGCAGTCGGCCACGATCGAGCAGATCCGCGCCATCGAGCCCGTCGCGGCGTTCTACTCGAACGGCCCCGGCGACCCCGCGGCATCCGACCAGCACGTCGAGCTGCTGCGCGCCGTGCTCGGCGACGGACTGCCGTTCTTCGGCATCTGCTTCGGCAACCAGCTGCTGGGTCGCGCCCTCGGCTTCGGCACGTACAAGCTGCCGTTCGGGCACCGCGGCATCAACCAGCCCGTGCTCGACAAGACCACCGGTCGTGTCGAGATCACCTCGCAGAACCACGGCTTCGCCGTCGACGCGCCGCTCGACCAGGTCGTCGACAGCCCGCACGGATTCGGTCGCGTCGAGGTCAGCCACATCGGCCTCAACGACAACGTCGTGGAGGGCCTGCGCGCCCTCGACATCCCCGCGTTCAGCGTGCAGTACCACCCCGAGGCCGCTGCCGGACCCCACGACGCCAACTACCTGTTCGACCGCTTCCGCGACATGGTGCTCGCGAACATTCAGACCAACTCGGAGACTCAGAAGAATGCCTAAGCGCGACGACATCCACTCCGTCCTCGTCATCGGCTCCGGCCCGATCGTCATCGGTCAGGCCTGCGAGTTCGACTACTCCGGCACCCAGGCGTGCCGCGTCCTGCGCGAAGAGGGGGTGCGCGTCATCCTCGTCAACTCCAACCCGGCGACGATCATGACCGACCCCGACTTCGCCGACGCGACCTACATCGAGCCCATCACCCCCGAGGTGATCGAGTCGATCATCGCCAAGGAGAAGCCGGATGCCATCCTCCCCACCCTCGGTGGGCAGACGGCCCTGAACGCCGCGATCCAGCTGCACAAGCTCGGCATCCTCGAGAAGTACGACGTCGAGCTCATCGGCGCCGACTTCGAGGCGATCAACCGCGGTGAGGACCGCCAGATCTTCAAGCAGCTCGTGCTCGACGCGGGCGCCGACGTCGCGGACTCCGTCATCTGCCACACGATGGACGAGCTGCTCGCCGGTGCCGAGAAGCTCGGCTACCCGCTGGTCGTTCGCCCCTCGTTCACGATGGGGGGCCTCGGCTCGGGCTTCGCGTACGACGAGGCCGACCTGCGCCGCATCGGCGGCGCGGGCCTGCACGACTCGCCCACCACCGAGGTGCTGCTCGAGGAGTCGATCCTCGGGTGGAAGGAGTACGAGCTCGAGCTCATGCGCGACACCCACGACAACACCGTGGTGGTCTGCTCGATCGAGAACGTCGACCCCGTCGGCGTGCACACCGGCGACTCGATCACCGTCGCTCCGGCGCTGACGCTCACCGACCGCGAGTACCAGAAGATGCGCAACATCGGCATCGACATCATCCGCGCCGTCGGCGTCGACACCGGTGGCTGCAACATCCAGTTCGCCGTCGACCCCAAGACCGGGCGCATCATCGTCATCGAGATGAACCCGCGCGTCTCGCGCTCGTCGGCGCTGGCGTCGAAGGCGACGGGCTTCCCGATCGCCAAGATCGCCGCCAAGCTCGCCATCGGGTACCGCCTCGACGAGATCCCGAACGACATCACCAAGGTGACCCCGGCGAGCTTCGAGCCCACGCTCGACTACGTCGTGGTCAAGGTGCCGCGCTTCAACTTCGAGAAGTTCCCCGCCGCCGACACCACGCTCACCACCACCATGAAGTCGGTGGGTGAGGCGATGGCCATCGGCCGCAACTACACCACGGCCCTCCAGAAGGCGCTGCGCTCGCTCGAGAAGCGCGGCTCCAGCTTCCACTGGGGCGAGGAGTCGCGTTCGGTCGACGAGCTGCTCGAGATCGCGAAGACCCCGACCGACGGCCGCATCATCGTGCTGCAGCAGGCGCTGCGCCTGGGCGCCACGCCCGAGCAGGCGTTCGATGCGACGGCGATCGACCCGTGGTTCATCGACCAGATCGTGCTGATCAACGAGGTCGCCGAGTTCATCGGCGCGGCCAAGAAGCTGGATGCCGACACCCTCCGCCTGGCGAAGGAGCACGGTTTCAGCGACGCCCAGATCGCTCAGATCCGCGGCATCGACGAGGCCGAGGTGCGCGAGAGCCGCTACGCGCTCGATGTGCGCCCGGTCTACAAGACCGTCGACACCTGCGCGGGGGAGTTCCCGGCCCTGACGCCGTACCACTACTCCTCCTACGACGCCGAGACCGAGGTCACGCCCTCCGACCGCACGAAGGTCGTCATCATCGGCTCGGGTCCCAACCGCATCGGCCAGGGCGTCGAGTTCGACTACTCGTGCGTGCACGCGTCGTTCGCGCTGTCGGATGCCGGGTACGAGACCGTCATGGCCAACTGCAACCCCGAGACCGTGTCGACCGACTACGACACCTCCGACCGCCTGTACTTCGAGCCGCTCACGCTCGAGGACGTGCTCGAGGTACTGCACGCCGAGAGCCAGTCCGGCACCATCCTCGGCGTCGTCTGCCAGCTCGGCGGTCAGACGCCGCTGGGCCTGGCGAAGGGCATCGAGGCCGCGGGCTACACGATCCTCGGCACCAGCCCCGAGGCGATCGACCTCGCCGAGGAGCGCGAGCTGTTCTCGCGCTTGCTCGACGACGCCGGCCTCGTCGCGCCCCGCAACGGCACCGCGATCGACGTCGAGGGCGCCGTGCAGGTGGCCGAGGAGATCGGCTACCCGGTGCTCGTGCGCCCGAGCTTCGTGCTCGGCGGGCGCGGCATGGAGATCGTCTACTCGACCGAGGCGCTGCGCGACTACTTCGTGCGCGTCGCCGACCAGGCCATCATCGGCCCCGGGCTCCCGCTGCTCGTCGACCGCTTCCTCGACGACGCCGTGGAGCTCGACGTCGACGCACTGTTCGACGGCACCGACCTGTACATCGGCGGCGTCATGGAGCACCTCGAAGAGGCCGGCATCCACTCCGGCGACTCCTCGTGCACGCTGCCGCCCGTCTCGCTCGGCCGCACCGAGGTCGACCGCGTCCGCGCGGCGACCCTCGCCATCGCCAAGGGCGTCGGCGTCCGGGGCCTGTTGAACGTGCAGTTCGCGATCTCGGCCGGCGTGCTCTACGTCATCGAGGCGAACCCCCGCGCGAGCCGCACCGTGCCGTTCGTGTCGAAGGCGCTCGGCATCCCGCTCGCCAAGGCCGCCAGCCGCATCATGGCCGGCAGCACCATCGCCGAGCTCATCGCCGAGGGACTGCTCCCCGAGAACGACGGCTCGCGCGTTCCGCTCGATGCGCCCGTCGCGGTCAAAGAGGCGGTGCTGCCGTTCAAGCGGTTCCGCACCGCCGACGGTCGCACCGTCGACAGCGTGCTCGGGCCCGAGATGCGCTCCACCGGCGAGGTCATGGGCATCGACCGCGACTTCCCGACCGCGTTCGCGAAGTCGCAGGAGGCCGCGTACGGCGGGATGCCGACCTCGGGCACCGTGTTCATCTCGGTCGCCGACGCCGACAAGCGCGCCGTCATCCTGCCCGCCCACCGGCTGCAGGAGCTCGGCTTCGAGCTCATGGCGACCGAGGGCACGGCCGAGATCCTCGCGCGCAACGGCATCCGCGTGCAGGTCGTCGAGAAGTACTCCGAGACGCAAGCCACCGGTGAGCAGAACGTCGTCGACCTCATCAACGCCGGCGAGATCGACATGATCGTCAACACCCCTTCGGGCGGCACCGCGCGCGCCGACGGTTACGAGATCCGCGCCGCGGCGGTCGCCGGCGACAAGGCGTTGTTCACCACGATGGCCGTCCTCGGTGCCGCGGTGAGCGCTCTGGGCGCGATGAAGGACGGCTTCGACGTCCGCAGCCTGCAGGAGTACGCCATCGACCGCGCGGGCCGTTTGTGAGCGAGACGTTCGGCCAGCGCCTCAGCGCCGCCCTCGATCTGCACGGCGCCCTGTGCGTCGGCATCGACCCCCACGCCGCGCTGCTGTCGGCGTGGGGGCTGGATGCCACGGCCGAGGGCGCGCGCGAGTTCGGCCTGCGCACGGTCGAGGCCGCCGCGGGCCGCGTCGGGGTCGTGAAGCCCCAGGTCGCGTTCTACGAGCGGTACGGCTCTCGCGGTTTCGCGGCACTGGAGGACGTCATGTCTGCCGCGCGTGCCGCCGGGCTGCTCGTGATCGCCGACGCCAAGCGCGGTGACATCGGCACGACCATGGAGGGCTACGCCCACGCGTGGCTCGAGCCCGGATCACCCCTCGAAGCGGATGCCGTGACCCTGTCGCCCTACATGGGCGCCGACTCGCTGCGCGACACGCTCTCGCTGGCGATACACAACGGCAAGGGCGCGTTCGTCCTGACCGCGACGAGCAATCCCGAGGCCCGCCCCGTGCAGAGCGCGATCGTCGACGACACCCTCGCCGTCGGTGATCACGAGCACGTGGCGGCGCGCGTGGCGCACGACGTCAACGAGGCGAACATCGGCGCGCCCGGTGCACTCGGTCCCGTGGGCGTCGTCGTGGGTGCCACGGTCGAGCGTGCGGCGTTCGGCCTCACCGACGTGGCCCTCGCGGGCATGCCGATCCTCGCGCCCGGCTTCGGGGCGCAGGGCGCCGAGCCCGCCGACCTCGTCCGCCTGTTCGGTTACGTCGCGAAGGGCGTCGTGGCGAACGAGAGCCGCAGTATCCTCGCGGTCGGCCCCGACCGTCTCGCTACCCGCATCGACCAGCGCGCCGCGCTGTACCGGGAGTCCTCGCATGGCTGAGAATCGCCGTCCGCCCGAGGTCGATCGCGCGGCCGCGTCGCGCCGTGCCGTCGAAGCGCGTCGCGAACGCGCCGCACTCAAGCGCGACGTGTCGACGCGCGTCATCACGCCACAGGAACTGCTGCGCCGCGGTCTCGCCGCGCCCCTGTCGGCGGCCGGTGCGATGCGCGTGACCGAGTTCCTCACCGCCATCCCCGCCATCGGCGAGAGCAAGCGCGACCGTATCCTCGCCTCGCTCGGCATCTCGCCGGTCAAGCGCCTCGGCGGTCTCGGCACGCGTCAGCGCGACGCGCTGCTCGGGTTCCTCGACGCGCGGTGGCCCGAGCCGGGTCCGCGCGAGGGTCGCAGTCGCCTGATCGTGCTGGCGGGCCCGACGGCGGTCGGCAAGGGCACGGTGGCCGCCCACATCAAGGAGAACTACCCCGAGATCCATCTCTCGGTCTCGACGACGACGCGCGCGCCCCGCCCCGGCGAGGTCGAGGGGGAGCACTACTATTTCGTCGACGACGCCGAGTTCGACCGGCTGGTCGCCGCGGGTGAGCTGCTGGAGTGGGCCGTCGTGCACAACCAGAACCGGTACGGCACGCCGCGCGCCCCGATCGAGCGGGTGCTCGCCGAGGGCGGCACCGCTCTGCTCGAGATCGATCTGCAGGGCGCCCGGCAGGTGCGGGCCGCCGATCCGTCGGCGACCCTGGTGTTCCTCCTCCCGCCGAGCTGGGACGAGCTCGTGCAGCGCCTCGTCGGACGCGGGACCGAGGATGCCGAGGAGCGCGACCGGCGCCTGCGCACCGCTCGTGTCGAGCTGGCCGCGCAGAACGAGTTCGACTACCGCGTGGTCAACGACGAGGTCGCGCGCGCCGCGGCCGAGGTCGTGGCCCTCGCCGCCGCGCAACGCTGAGGCGGCGGCGGGGCCTCACCGCCCTTGCGATCCGCCCCGGAACAGCCGATCACGACCCGCCTGGCGCCCCTCGGCACGGACTCAGCCGGTGTCAGCTAGAATCAGAGGATGCTTCGGCGCTCCCGGCGCCGCATCCACCCCATCCCGCCGAACCAGGAGGTTCCCCATGGCCGGACGTGACAAGGGCATCATCGACCCGCCCATCGACGCTCTGCTCGACAAGGTCGACTCGAAGTACCAGCTCGTCATCTACGCGTCCAAGCGTGCGCGACAGATCAACGACTACTACTCCGACCTGCACGAGGGAAACCTCTTCGACAACGTGGGCCCGCTGGTCGACTCCACCGTCGAAGACAAGCCCCTCACGATCGCACTCCACGAGATCCACGAAGACAAGCTGCGCCTGCGCGCGGCGGAGTAATCCGCAGTCCTGTCCTTCACAGTCGTGATCTGTTCACAGATGTGACGATGCCCCGGACGGCTCGCCGCCGTCCGGGGCATACTTGTGCCCGTCCCCAGCCCGCCAGTAGTCCGGAGCCGTCTTGAGCGATCTGCGCCTGTTCACATCCGAGTCCGTCACCGAAGGACACCCCGACAAGATCTGCGATCAGATCTCCGACAGCATCTTGGATGCCATCCTCACCGACGACCCCACCGGGCGCGTCGCCGTCGAGACCCTCGTGACGACCGGACTCGTGCACGTGGCCGGTGAGGTGTCGACGAGCGCCTACGTCGAGATCCCCGCGATCGTACGCGGCGTCGTCAACCGCATCGGGTACACCTCGAGCGACACCGGCTTCGACGGCGAGTCGTGCGGCGTGTCCGTCTCGATCGGCGCGCAATCGTCCGACATCGCCGCCGGCGTCAACAAGGCGTTCGAGCAGCGCGAGCGCGGCTCCGTCGATCCCCGCGATCTGCAGGGCGCGGGCGACCAGGGCATCATGTTCGGATTCGCCACGAACGAGACCCCGCAGCTCATGCCGATGGCCGCGTGGACCGCTCACCGCATCGCCGAGCGACTGGCATCCGTTCGCAAAGACGGCACCCTGCCGTTCCTCCGCCCCGATGGCAAGACACAGGTCACTTTGGGCTACGACGGCTTCACACCGCGCAGCGTGGACTCGGTGGTGCTGTCGACGCAGCACCACCCCGACATCTCGCAGGAAGACCTGCGGGCGCAGGTGCAGGCCGCGGTCATCGACCCGGTCCTGGCCGAGACGGGTCTCGAGCTGCCCGATGTGAAGTACTACATCAACCCGGCCGGCCCCTTCGTCATCGGCGGCCCGAAGGGCGACGCCGGTCTCACCGGCCGCAAGATCATCATCGACACGTATGGCGGAGCCTCGCGCCACGGCGGCGGTGCCTTCAGCGGCAAAGACCCGTCGAAGGTCGACCGTTCCGCCGCCTACGCCATGCGCTGGGTCGCCAAGAACGCCGTCGCCGCCGGCCTCGCCGACCGCCTCGAGGTGCAGGTCGCGTACGCGATCGGCAAGGCCAACCCCGTGGGCCTGTACGTCGAGTCGTTCGGCACCGCGCACGTGGCCGACGAGGTGATCGTCCGCGCCATCCGCGACGTGTTCGACCTGCGCCCCGCGGCCATCGTCGACCAGCTCGACCTGCTCCGCCCGATCTACGCGCAGACCGCGACGTACGGCCACTTCGGCCGCGAGCTCCCCGACTTCACCTGGGAGCGCACCGACCGCGTCGACGAGCTGCGCGCGGCCGCCGGGCTCTGACGGTGGCGCAGGCGCCGCGCAGGGCGTCTCCGCTCCCGCGGCGGGGCTCGCGCACGGGGGAGTCCCGCGGTGAGTAAGCGCCGCGTCGCCCGCGTGCAGCTCGAATCGCCCGTCCCCCAGCTCGACCGCCTCTTCGACTACGCCGTCCCGCATCCCCTCGTGGCCGATACGGCACCGGGTGTGCGGGTGAAGGTGCCGTTGCGTTCCGCGGGCCGCATGATGGACGCCTTCGTGGTCGACGTGGTCGCCGACGACGGCACCGAGCGGCCCCTGTCGTCGATCGAGGCGGTGGTATCGCCGATGCCGGTGCTGCCCGAACGGTTGTACACCCTCGCGCGGCGCGTGGCCGATCGCGCCGCAGGATCAGTGAGCGACGTCCTGCGCCTGGCCGTGCCCAAGCGCATGGTGAGGGCAGAGAAAGCGTGGGCGGCAGCACCCCCGCCCGAGATACCCGAGGTGGTCCCGGCATCCGGCTCCCGCGCGGAACAGCTGCTCGCGCCCTACCCGGGACTGGCCGCCGCGCTCGACGCGGGCGAGCGGGTGGCGCTCGATGCCCCGCCGTACCCGAGCGGCGACCTTCCGCGCGGGGCATGGGCCGACCTGCTCGCCGCCGCCGCCGTGCGCACCCTCGCTCGGGGTCGCAGCGCCGTGCTCGTCGTGCCCGACTACCGCGACCAGGCGCAGGTGCTCGCCGCCCTCGCAGAGCTCGTGACCCCGGATGCCATCGTGCGCGACGACGCGGACCAATCCGGCCCCGCCCGCTACGCGCAGTACCTGCGCACCCTGGCGCCCGTGCCGTGCATCGTCGTCGGTCGCCGCTCCGGCGTCTACGCCCCCGCACATGACACGGGTCTCGTCGCGATCTGGGACGACGGCGACTCGCTGCTGTCCGAACCGCTCGCCCCGGGTGTCCACGCGCGCGACGCGGCGCTGGTCCGCCAAGAGCTCGAGCACTCGGCGCTGCTGTTCGCCGGTCATACCCGCACGACCGATGTGCAGCGGCTGGTCGAGGTGGGCTACGTGCGCGAGATCGCGCAGACCCGGCGCCCCAGCCCGCGTGTCGTGCTCAGCGCGACGCGCGAGGGCGAGCAGCGACAATCGCGCGTGCCCTCCTCGGCGTTCGCCGCGGCCCGAGAGGCTCTGAAGAGCGGGCCGGTACTCGTTCAAGTCGCCCGCCCCGGGTACGCGCCATCGCTCGTGTGCGCCGACTGCCGTCGACCCGCCCGGTGTCAGCACTGCGCGGGCCCCCTGCGCGCGGCCCGCCCCGGCGCGACGCCGGTGTGCGCCTGGTGTGGACGCAGTGCCCACGCGTGGACATGCGGGCACTGCGGCTCCGCCAAACTGCGCATGGCGTCGTCGGGCAGCGAACGCACCGCCGACGAGCTGGGTCGCGCGTTCCCGAACACGCGGGTGATCGTGGCCGACGGGACGCATCCCGTGGCCGAGGTCGACGCACACCCCGCTCTCGTCATCGCCACGCGCGGCGCGGAACCGCTCGCCCGCGGGGGCTATCACGCCGTGATCCTGCTCGACGGCGACCGCATGCTGCAGAACGAGGCGCTGCGCATCGGCGAGCACTGCCTGCGGTGGTGGTCGAACGCCGCCGCCCTCGCCGCTCCCGGCGCGCCCGTGCACCTGGTCGGCGTCGCCGGGCCCGTCGCCCGGGCTTTGGCGACCTGGACTCAGCCCGCGTATGCCCGCGCCGAGTTGGCCGATCGCGCTCCGCTGCGCATGCCACCGGCCGTACGCGTCGCCAGCGTCGACGGACACGCCCGCAACGTCGACACGCTGCTGGCGTCTCTGCGAGAGAGCGTGCCCGACCTCGATCCGCTGGCCGTGCTCGGCCCGGTCGACACGTCGGAGAGCCCCGACGTCGCCACCTCCCGCGCGCTCGTGCGCTTCGACTACGCCCACGGCCGGGCGGTCGCCGACGCCCTGCGGGCGGGCGTGATCGCCGACGCCCTCCGGGCCCGCAAGCCGCGCAAAGACCGCGGGCCGAAGCCGCGCAGTACGCTCAGAGTCCGCCTCGACATCCCCGAGCCCGACCTCTGAGCGCGGCACGTCGCTTCGCCGCACCCGCCCGCTCACACCCCGTCTGAGGAGAACCATGCGCCTCGTCTTCGCCGGCACCCCCGCCGTCGCCGTCCCTTCGCTGCGAGCTCTGGCATCCGGGCCGCACGAGATCGCCGCGGTCGTCACCCGCTCCGACGCCCCTCTCGGGCGCAAGCGCGTGTTGACGCCGTCGCCCGTCGCCCAGGCTGCAGACGAGCTCGGACTCCCGGTGATCAAGGCCGACCGCCTCGACGCCGACGCGACCGATCGCATCGCCGCCCTCGCGCCCGAGCTGGGGGTGATCGTGGCGTACGGCGGCCTGGTGCGCGAGCCGCTGCTGTCCACCCCGGCCCACGGCTGGATCAACCTGCACTTCTCGCTGCTTCCGCGCTGGCGCGGTGCCGCACCCGTGCAGCGGGCCCTCATCGCGGGCGACACCGTGACCGGCGCGAGCGTGTTCCAGCTGGTCGCCGCACTCGACGCGGGCGACGTGTTCGCCGAGGAGCGCTACGAGATCCCCGGCGGAGCGACCGCGGCCGACGCGCTCGACGACCTGGCGGACCTCGGGGCGCCGCTGCTGGCCCGCGTGGTCGACGGCATCGCCGAGGGAACCGCCGTCGCGACGCCGCAGCAGGGCGAAGCGACGCTCGCCCCCAAGCTCACGTTCGAAGACGGCGCCCTCGACTTCGCCCGCGACGCCCAGAGCCTCCTGCATCGCATCGCCGGGGTGACGCCCGAGCCCGGCGCGCACACCACCCTCGACGGCGCACGGTTCAAAGTGCTGCGTGCCACCCCCACCGACGCGCCCCCCATCCCGCCCGGGCACGTCGTGGCATCCGGCAAAGACGTCCTCGTCGGCACGGCGACGACCCCGCTGCGTCTCGAGAGCGTCCAGCCGGCCGGCAAGGCAGCGATGGACGCGGGCGACTGGTTCCGCGGCCTGCGCACGAGCGATCCGGTGCTCGGCGCATGAGCGTGCAGGGAGCGCGCGCCGTCGCCTACGAGGTGCTGCGCGCCGTCTCGGACGACGGGGCGTACGCAAATCTGCTCCTGCCGCACGCGATCGTGCGCGCGGGTTTGGATGCCAAAGACGCCGGCCTCGCGACAGAACTGACGTACGGGACCCTGCGCCGCCGCGGCACGTACGACGCGATCATCGCCGTGGCCGCCGACCGGACCGTCGACCGCATCGCCCCGGCCGTCCTCGACGCGCTGCGACTCGGCGTGCATCAGCTGCTGTCGACGCGTGTCGCCTCGCACGCCGCCGTGAACGAGTCGGTCGAGCTCGCACGCCGCAACGGCGGCGGCAAGGGCGCCGCGGGATTCGCCAACGCGGTGCTGCGCCGCATCTCGCGCGACAACCCGGGGGAGTGGATGCAGCGCATCGCCGCCGCGGCACGCAGTGACGACGAGCGCATCGGCGTCACCACCTCGCACCCGGTGTGGATCGTGCGAGCACTGCGCCGGGCGCTGACCGCCGAGGGTCGCGCCGACGAACTCGACGGCCTGCTCGAGGCCGACAACGTCGCCCCGCGCGTCGCGATGATCGCGCTGCCCGGTCTGGCCGAGGTTCCCGACGACGCGACCCCCGCGCGGTACGCCCCGAGCGCGTTCACCACTCGCGGCGGAGACCCCGAGCACCTCATCCGCGCCTCCGACGGGCGGATCCGCGTACAGGACGAGGGGTCGCAGCTCGCCGCCCTCGCCCTGAGCCGTGCCATGCCGATCCGCGCGGGGGAGCGGTGGCTCGACCTCTGCGCCGGCCCGGGCGGCAAGACGGCCCTGCTGGCCGCCGAGGCCCTCGCGGCAGGTGCGCATCTCGACGCCAACGAGATCGCGCCGGCGCGTGCCGGCCTCGTGCGCCACGCCGTGGCATCCGTCCCCCTCGACGTCGAGGTGAGCGAGGAGGACGGACGCGAACGCGCGGCCCACTCGCCCGAGGCGTACGACCGTATCCTCGTCGATGCGCCGTGCACGGGGATCGGTGCGCTGCGCCGCCGGCCCGAGGCGCGCTGGCGGAAGACCCCCGCCGATGTTCCCGACCTCACCGCGTTGCAGCGAGAACTGGTGCTGGCGGCGTTCGAGGCCCTCACACCGGGCGGTGTCGTGGCGTACGTGACCTGCTCTCCGCATCTGGCCGAGACCTCGGGCGTTCTCGCCGAGGTCAGGCGCGAGCTCGGCGACCGGGTCGAAGAACTCGACGCCCGCGCGATCGTGCGGTCGGTGTCGGTCGACGACATCGACCTGCCCGCCCAGGCCGACGGCTCGCTGCGCGCTCAGCTCTGGCCGCACCGCCACGGCACCGACGCGATGTCGATCGCTCTCCTGCGCAAGCGCTGACCGCACCCGTCCCCTTCCTGTTGAGTGTCCAAGACACGCCGCATCCGTCCGGCACCGTGCGGCGTGTCTTGGACACTCGACGAGCGGAGCGCGCCGCGCTCGCGCAGGGCCGCGCGGTCGGGCGCGCCCATAATGGGTGAGTGCCCCGCATCAACCCGAGCATCCTCGCCGCCGACTTCGTCAACATGCAGGCCGAGCTCGCGCGCATCGCCGGCGCCGACTTCGTGCACGTCGACGTCATGGACAACCACTTCGTGCCGAACCTCACGTTCGGGCCGCAGATGGTGGGCCGCATCCAGGAGACCAGCCCGGTGCCACTCGACGTGCACCTGATGATCGACGATCCCGACCGGTGGGCTCCGGCCTACGCCGAGTTGGGCGCGGCGTCCGTCACCTTCCACCTCGAGGCCGCGGCATCCCCGATCGCTCTTGCCCGTCAGCTGCGTGCGATCGGTGCCCGTGCGGGCGTCGCCGTCAAACCCGGCACCCCGGTCGAGAACCTCTTCGATTCGCTCAACGAGTTCGATCAGATCCTCGTGATGACGGTCGAGCCGGGCTTCGGCGGGCAGTCGTTCATGCCCGAGACCATGCCGAAGCTCCGCGCCCTCGCCGATGAGGCCAAGCGCCGCGGATCGAACGTGTGGCTGCAGGTCGACGGCGGCATCGGGGAGTCGACGATCGCGCAGGCCGCCGAGGCCGGAGCCGATACGTTCGTCGCCGGCTCCGCCGTGTTCGGCGCCGACGATCCCGACCGGGCCATCCAGTCGCTGCGTGCCGCGGCGGCTCGACACCACCACTGAGCGACCCGGCATCCCCGTCGCGCACGCCGGTGCTGTCCGCCGGCGCTCACGAGCCGGTCGCCCGTCCGCACCGCTGGCGCCGGCTCGCCACCGCACCGCCGGCCGCCCTCCCACGCATAAACGCGATCGACGCGCATAAACGCGCTCTCCCCGCGTTTCTGCGAGCAGAAAGCGTTTATGCGTGTCAGACGCCCGACACACCTCCCGCCTCACGCGCACCCCGCGGCACCGCCCACCCCCGCCGACCCGATACCCTGGATGCGTGAAGACCTTCGACGACCTGTTCGCGGAACTCAGCGCCAAGGCCGTCGAGCGACCCGCCGGCTCCGGCACCGTGGCCCAGCTCGATGCGGGCGTGCACGCGATCGGCAAGAAGATCGTCGAAGAGGCCGCCGAGGTGTGGATGGCCGCGGAGTACGAGTCCGACGCCGCCGCCGCCGAGGAGATCTCGCAGCTGCTGTACCACCTGCAGACGCTCATGCTCGCGAAGGGCCTGTCGCTCGAAGACGTCTACCGACATCTCTGAGCCCGCGCCCCGCCCCGCTCACTCCAACACGAAAGCCCCCGTCATGCTGCGCATCGCCGTGCCGAACAAGGGGTCGCTCGCCGAGACCGCCGCCGAGATGCTCTCGGAGGCCGGTTACACCGGACGACGCGACTCGAAAGACCTTTACACCGTCGACCCCGTCAACGAGGTCGAGTTCTTCTACCTCCGTCCCCGTGACATCGCGACCTACGTCGGCTCCGGTGCCCTCGACGTCGGCATCACCGGCCGCGACCTGCTGCTGGATGCCCGCATGCCCGGCGCCCGCGAGGTCGAGTCGCTCGGCTTCGCCGGCTCCACGTTCCGCTTCGCGGGTCGCCCCGGCCGCTTCACCGACGTCGAAGACCTGCAGGGCCTTCGCGTCGCCACCGCCTACCCGGGCCTCGTCGACGCCTTCCTCGACGAGCGCGGCGTCGCCGTCGACATCGTGCCGCTGGACGGCGCGGTCGAGTCGGCCGTGCAGCTCGGAGTGGCGGATGCCGTCGCCGACGTCGTCTCGACCGGCACGACGCTGCGCCAGGCGGGGCTCGAGATCTTCGGACCCGTGCTCCTCGAGAGCGACGCGGTGCTCATCGCCGGTCCCAACGACGTCGAGGGCACCGAGACGTTGCTGCGGCGCCTGCGCGGAGTCCTCGCGGCCCGCAAGTACGTCCTCATCGACTACGACCTGCCGACGGCCCTCATCGACCAGGCGATCGCCGTCGCCCCCGGGCTGGAGTCGCCGACGATCTCGCCGCTGCGCGACCCGGAATGGGTCGCCGTGCGCGTCATGAGCCCGCGCCGCGACGTCAACCGCGTCATGGACGAGCTGTACGCGATCGGCGCGCGCGCGATCCTCGTCACCGAGATCCTCGCCGCGAGGCTCTGATGACTCTCGCGCGTCGCGTCATCCCGTGCCTCGACGTCGCGGCCGGCCGCGTCGTGAAGGGCGTGAACTTCCTCGACCTGCGCGACATGGGAGACCCCGTCGAACTGGCGAAGCTGTACTTCGAGCAGGGTGCCGACGAGGTCACCTTCCTCGACGTCACCGCGACCGTCGACGAGCGCTCGACCACGTACGACGTGGTGCGCCGCACCGCGGAGCAGGTCTTCATCCCGCTCACCGTCGGCGGGGGAGTGCGCTCCGCCGACGACGTCGCGCGCCTGCTCGCGGTCGGCGCCGACAAGATCGGCGTGAACTCCGCCGCGATCGCGCGTCCGGACCTGATCGACGAGATCGCCGACCGCTTCGGCGCGCAGGTGGTCGTGCTGTCCCTCGACGTCAAGCGCGCGGCATCCACGCCGTCCGGCTTCGTCGTGACGACGCACGGCGGCCGCACCGAGACCACCCTCGACGCCCTCGAGTGGGCACGCGAGGCGGTCGAACGCGGCGCGGGCGAACTGTTGGTCAACTCGATCGACGCCGACGGCACGAAGCAGGGCTTCGACCTCGAGCTCGTCCGCCTCATGCGCCAGGTCGCCGCCGTCCCGGTCATCGCCTCCGGCGGTGCGGGCGCTCTGGAGCACTTCGCCCCCGCCATCCAGGCCGGCGCCGACGCCGTGCTCGCGGCATCCGTGTTCCACTCCGCCCAGCTCACCGTCGGACAGGTCAAGGACGCCATGGCGGCCGAGGGGATCGAGGTGCGCCGATGAGCGTCGAGCGCGTCACGTACAACGCCGACGGCCTGGTGCCGGCGGTCATCCAGCAGTTCGACTCGCGCGAGGTGCTGATGATGGGGTGGATGGATGCCGAGGCCCTGAACCGCACGCTGACCACCGGCCGCGTGACGTTCTGGTCGCGCTCGCGTCAGGAGTACTGGCGCAAGGGCGACACCTCGGGCCACATCCAGCTCGTGAAGGGCGCACGCCTGGACTGCGACGGCGACACGCTGCTGATCGAGGTCGACCAGATCGGCGCGGCCTGCCACACCGGCGACCACACGTGCTTCGACGCCGACGACCTGCACCCGGTCGTAGGAGAGCGCTGATGCGCCGCGCCCGCTCGACGGCGGTGCTCGCGATGCTCCTCGCCGGGGCGATCGGTGTGATCGCCTCGACGCAGACCTGGATCGAGGTCACCCTCGACGACGGCGCACAACAGACCCTCGCCGTGCCGGGCGCCGACGCGCTGCCCGTGCTCACCCCGTTGAGCCTGGCCGCTCTGGCTCTCGGCGCGGCCCTGTCGATCGTCGGCCCGGTCATGCGCTACGTCTTCGGTGCTCTCGGCCTGCTGATCGCCGCGTTCATGGGCGTCGGCACCGTGCAGATGATCGTCGCCACACCCGTCGCCGCAACGGCGGCCACGGTCACCGAGGCCACCGGCATCTCGGGAACGGATGCCGTGGCCTCCCTCGTGACGGACATGTCGCTCACCCCATGGCCCGTCGTCACCCTGCTCGCTCAGATCGTGCTCGCGGCAGCCGCGGCGTTCACCCTTGCCACGGCGCACCGCTGGACCTCGGGCGCGAGCCGCAAGTACCGCACCGCCGCCGAGGCCGGGGGAGACGCGGGTCGCCCGCACGACGCGATCGACTCGTGGGACGACCTGTCGCGCGGCGACGACCCCACGGCCTGACGTCTTCGCCATCCCACGCGAACCGGACGCGCGCAAGCCATCATCGCCGCGAGAGCACCGCCGGACCGCACGACATCGAGACGTCGCGCCAGCAGCCCACCCGCGCTTCGATAGACTGAGTCGACGCTTTCCCCCGCGCCCACGCGCGACTGTAAGGAGCCCCATGAGCAACCCCATCGGCGATCCCGGCCACGGACACTCGCCCGCCGCCTGGACGGCCGTGATCATCATGCTCGTCGCCTTCACGCTCGGCACGCTGTTCTTCTGGCTCGACATGCCCGTGCTCGTGTGGGCCTCGGTGGCTCTGCTCGTCGTCGGCGCGATCGTCGGCTGGGCCATGGGCAAGGCCGGTTACGGCGCGAACGGCGACAAGTACCAGCCGAAGGCGCACTGACCGTGCTGGCCGATCTCACGGCCGGGGCAGTGGAAGATGCCGAGCAGCGCGCTGAGGCGCGGTCGCTCGCCGATGTCGAACGCGAGGCCCTCGCGCAGACGCCGCCGCGCGACGCCCTGGCCATGCTCGCCCCCGCCGACCGCGTGAAGATCATCGCCGAGGTCAAGCGCGCGAGCCCCTCGCGCGGCGACCTCGCCGCCATCCCCGACCCCGCGCGACAGGCTCGCCTGTACGAAGAGGGCGGTGCTTCCGCCATCTCGGTGCTCACCGAGGGCCGCAAGTTCAAGGGCAGCCTCGCCGACCTCGAGGCCGTCCGCGCCGCCGTCGGCGTGCCCGTGCTGCGCAAAGACTTCATCGCCACGCCCTACCAGGTGCTCGAGGCCCGCGCGTCGGGCGCCGATCTGGTGCTGCTCATCGTCGCCGCCCTCGACCAGAAGACGCTGACCGAGCTGTACGGCCTCGTCACCGATCTCGGTATGACCGCCCTGGTCGAGACGCATTCCGCCGACGAGCTCGAGCGCGCCGCCGACCTGGGCGCGAAGCTCATCGGCGTCAACGCCCGCAACCTCTCGACCTTCGAGCTCGACCGTGACCTGTTCGGCTCACTGGCCGACCGCTTCCCGGCCGATGCGGTCAAGATCGCGGAGTCGGCCGTGCTCACACCGGCCGACGTCGCCCACTACCGCGCCGCGGGCGCCGACGTCGTGCTGGTGGGCGAGGCTCTCGTCACCGGCGACCCGGTCGCCACGCTCCGCGCGTTCCTCCAGGAGACACCATGACCACGCGCCTGCGCGAACAGAAGGGACCGTTCTTCGGTTCCTTCGGCGGCCGTTACATGCCCGAGTCGCTCATCGCCGCGATCGACGAGCTCACCGCGGTCTACGAGTCGGCGATGGCCGACCCGGAGTTCCACGCGGAGCTGACCGCGCTTCTGCACGACTACGCCGGGCGCCCGTCGGTGCTGACCGAGGTTCCGCGCTTCGCCGCGCACGCGGGCGGCGCCCGCGTGTTCCTCAAGCGCGAAGACCTCAATCACACCGGGTCGCACAAGATCAACAACGTCCTCGGCCAGGCGCTGCTGACCAAGCGCCTCGGCAAGACCCGCGTCATCGCCGAGACCGGCGCGGGCCAGCACGGCGTGGCGACGGCCACCGCCGCGGCACTGTTCGGCCTGGACTGCGTCATCTACATGGGCGAGGTCGACACCGAGCGCCAGGCGCTCAACGTCGCCCGCATGCGTCTGCTGGGTGCGGAGGTCGTCCCGGTGACCACCGGCTCGCGTACCTTGAAGGATGCCATCAACGAGGCGTATCGCGACTGGGTGGCGTCGGTCGAGACGACGAACTACATCTTCGGCACCGCCGCGGGGCCGCACCCGTTCCCCGCCATGGTCCGTGACTTCCAGAAGATCATCGGCGAAGAGACGCGGGCACAGTTCCTCGACCGCCTCGGCCGTCTGCCCGACGCGGTGTTCGCCTGCGTCGGTGGCGGTTCGAACGCGATCGGCATGTTCGACGCCTTCCTCGACGACGAGGGTGTCGCGCTCTACGGCGTCGAGGCGGCCGGCGATGGCGTCGACACGCCCCAGCACGCGGCCTCGATCGAGCGCGGTCGCCCCGGCGTCTTGCACGGCGCACGCACCTACGTGCTGCAAGACGAAGACGGCCAGACCATCGAATCGCACTCGATCTCCGCGGGTCTCGACTACCCCGGCGTCGGTCCGGAGCACGCGTGGCTCCACGACATCGGGCGGGCGCACTACATCCCCGCCACCGACGACGAGGCGATGCAGGCTCTGCGTCTGTTGTCGCGCACCGAGGGCATCATCCCGGCCATCGAGTCCGCGCACGCCCTTGCCGGGGCCCTGCGCGTGGGGCGTGAGCTCGGACCGGATGCCGTCATCGCGATCTGCCTGTCCGGCCGCGGCGACAAAGACATGGACACCGCCGCGCGCTACTTCGACCTGTACGACGCCGATCACGCGCCCGAGCACGCCGAGGGCCGCGTGCAGACGCGCGCCGCCGACGCGGTGGCATCCGCCCCCGGCTCGCCCGTCGACGTGACGCCGGCACCCGATGCCGCGAGCGGTGCGGGGGTCGAGCTGTGACCTCGCGCGTCTCCGCCGCAATCGAGGCCGCCCACGCACAGGACCGCGGCGCGTTCGTCGGCTACCTTCCGGCCGGCTACCCCGACGTCGCGACGAGCATCGAAGCCGCCGTCGCTCTCGCCGAAGCCGGCGCCGACGTCATCGAGCTGGGCCCGCCGTACAGCGATCCCGTGATGGACGGGCTCGTGATTCAAGAGGCCACGCAGGTCGCGCGCGAGAACGGCTTCCGCATGCCCGATCTGTTCACGATCATTCGCGAGGTCTCGGCGCGCACCGACGTTCCGGTCCTGGTGATGGCGTACTGGAACCTCATCGAGCAGTGGGGCGTGGACCGGTTCGCCGACGATCTCGCCGCCGCGGGCGGCGCGGGCCTCATCACGCCGGACATCACCCCCGAGGCTGCCACCGACTGGATCTCGGCGAGCGAGCGCACCGGCCTCGACCGCGTGTTCCTCGCGGCCCCCACCTCGTCGGACGAGCGCCTCGAGATGATCGTCGGGGCCTCGACCGGCTTCGTCTACACCGTCTCGACCATGGGTATCACGGGGGAGCGCGCCAGCCTGGATGCCGCAGCCCGCCGCCTCGTCGAGCGTCTGCGCACGTTCGGGGTCGAGCACGCCTGCGTGGGCATCGGTATCTCGAACGCCGCACAGGTGGCCGGTGTCGTCGACTACGCCGATGGTGCCATCGTCGGCACGGCGCTGGTGAAAGCGCTGCGCGACGGCGGAGTCGAGGGGTTGTCCACTCTCGCTCGGGAGCTGTCCGCGGGCACCGCGCGGCGCGCCTAGACTCGTTCGCATGACGTTCGCCCTCTCGAGCGCCGCCTCCGGCGTGCTCGCCAGCATCCCGAGTCCGTCGATCTCCTACGTCGACCTCGGTCCGCTCCGCATCCACTTCTATGCCCTGTGCATCGTCGCGGGCATCATCGTCGCGATCTTCCTCACGAACGCGCGCCTGACGCGTCGAGGAGCCGAGAAGTGGGTCGTCATCGACATCTGCCTGCTGGCGGTGCCGCTGGCGATCGTCGTCGCCCGTATCTACCACGTGCTCACGCACGCGGGCTTCTACTTCGGCCCGGGCTCGAACCCGTGGAACATCACCCAGCCCGGCTCGGTGTGGGCCATCTGGGAGGGCGGCATCGCCATCTACGGCGCGCTCATCGGCGGCGCCATCGGCGCCATCCTCGGCTGCAAGTGGACCGGAATCCGGTTCTGGACCTTCGCCGACGCGCTCGCTCCGGGCCTCATCATCGCCCAGGCGATGGGGCGCTTCGGCAACTGGTTCAACCAGGAGCTCTTCGGCCAGCCGACCGACCTGCCGTGGGGTCTCGAGATCGCTCCCGGGAATCCGGCCATCCCCGTCGGACTGCCAACCGGCACGCTTTTCCAGCCGACTTTCCTGTACGAAGTGCTCTGGAATCTGGTGGGCGCGGCGGTCATTCTCTGGGTCGGCAAGAAGTTCACGCTGCAGTGGGGAAAGCAGTTCGCGATCTACCTCGTGTGGTACTCCGCGGGCCGCATCGTCTGGGAATCCATCCGGATCGACCCCAGCGACATCATTCTGGGACTGCGCACCAATGTGTGGGCCGCGATCATCGGCGTCGTGCTCGGGATCGTCATCTTCGTCGTGCAGTCGCGTCGTCACCACGGCCTCGAGCCGTCGCCGTACGCGCCGGGGCGAGAATCCAAGGCTCCCGGGGTTGTAGACTCAGGCGACCCCTCTGACTTCGTCGACGTGAGCGAGCCGCCCGCGACGAGCGAGACCGTCGGCACCAGCGCCACAAGCAGCCCCGCCACGAACTAACATCTGGGCCGACGTCGTCCCATCCGAAGCATCAACGTGAGGACGGTTGATATGGCTTCCAGCCTGCGTTCCGACACCGTCGGAGGCTCATTCCCGGCCCGACAGGGAATGTACGACCCGTCGTTCGAGAAAGACGCCTGTGGCCTCGCCATGGTGGCGACTCTCCGCGGCGAAGCCGGTCACGACATCATCGATCTGGCACTGACGGCGCTGCGCAATCTCGAGCACCGCGGCGCCATCGGCTCCGACGCCGGCACCGGCGACGGCGCGGGCATCCTCACGCAGATGCCCGACGCGTTCCTTCGTGCCGTCGTCGACTTCGACCTGCCGCCGGTGGGGGAGTACGCCGCCGGAATGGTGTTCCTGCCGCTCGGCCACGACGAGCGCACCGCCATGAAGGCCGGGATCGAAGAGATCGCCCGTCACGAGAACCTCGTGGTGCTCGGCTGGCGTGAGGTGCCGGTCGAGCCCGAGAACCTCGGCAAGCTCGCTTACGAGGCGCGCCCGGCGTTCGAGCAGCTGTTCGTTTCGCGCCCTGCGGTGGGCGACCAGCCCGCCCTGTCGGGCATCGCGCTCGACCGTCGTGTCTACCGTCTGCGAAAGCGCGCGCGTCACGAGCTCGACGCCTACTTCGTCTCGCTGTCGAGCCGCACCCTCGGGTACAAGGGCATGGTCACGACGCTCCAGCTCGAGCCGTTCTACCCCGACCTGCAAGACGAGCGCTTCGCCTCCGAGCTCGCCGTCGTGCACTCGCGGTACTCGACCAACACGTTCCCGTCGTGGCCGCTCGCGCAGCCGCTGCGCATGCTCGCCCACAACGGTGAGATCAACACCGTCAAGGGCAACCGCAACTGGATGCGTGCCCGCCAGTCGCAGCTCGAGTCCGCGCTGATCGGCGACGTGCGTCCGCTGCTGCCGATCTGCACCGAGGGCGCCAGCGACTCGGCATCCTTCGACGAGGTGCTCGAGCTCTTGACGCTCACCGGCCGGAGCCTGCCGCACGCGATCATGATGATGGTCCCCGAGGCGTACGAGAAGCAGGCCACGATCGCCCCCGATCTGCGCGCCTTCTACGACTACCACTCCATGCAGATGGAGCCGTGGGACGGCCCCGCCGCGCTCATCTTCACCGACGGAACCCTCGTCGGCGCCACCCTCGACCGCAACGGTCTGCGTCCGGGACGCTGGACCGAGACCACCGACGGCCTCGTCGTCATCGGTTCCGAGACGGGCGTGCTCGACTTCGCCCCCGAGCGCATCAAGCGCCGCGGGCGCCTGCAGCCGGGCCGCATGTTCCTCGTCGACACCGCCCAGGGCCGCATCGTCGAAGACGAGGAGATCAAGGCGGAGCTCGCCGCGGCGCAGCCGTGGCAGGAGTGGCTCGACAAGGGCCGGGTCAAGCTCAGCGAACTGCCCGAGCGCGAGCACATCGTGCACCCCATCGCCTCGATCACCCGCCGCCAGCGCACCTTCGGCTACACCGAAGAAGAGGTGCGCCTGCTGCTGACCCCGATGGGCCAGGGCGGCGCCGAGCCGCTGGGCGCCATGGGCAGTGACGCGCCCGTCGCCGTGCTGAGCGACCGTCCGCGCCTGCTGTTCGATTACTTCACCCAGCAGTTCGCGCAGGTCACCAACCCGCCGCTGGACTCGATCCGCGAAGAGGTCGTCACCTCGCTGTCACTGGGACTCGGTCCCGAGCGCAACCTCCTCGACTGGGGCCCGGAGCACACCCGCACGGTGACGCTCGACTTCCCCGTGATCGACAACGACGAGTTGGCAAAGATCCAGCACATCGACACCGCCCTCCCGGGCCGCTCGTCGGTGACGATCCGCGGTCTGTACCGCGTCGAGGCCGGTCACAAGGGTCTGCAGAAGCGCCTCTCGCAAATGTGCTCCGAGGTCGACCAGGCCATCGAAGACGGCGCCGAGTTCATCGTGCTCAGCGACCGTGACTCGAACAAAGACCTCGCGCCCATCCCCTCGCTGCTGATGATCTCGGCCGTGCACCACCACCTCATCCGCAAAGAGACCCGCATGAAGGTCGGTCTCGTGGTCGAGGCCGGTGACGTGCGCGAGGTGCATCACGTGGCCACCCTCATCGGTTTCGGTGCCTCCGCGGTCAACCCGTACCTCGCGATGGAGACCGTCGAGTACCTCGTGCGCGCCGGATTCATCACCGGCGTGACCCCCGAGAAGGCCGTCAAGAACCTGATCTACGCGCTCGGCAAGGGCGTGCTGAAGATCATGTCGAAGATGGGCATCTCGACGGTGTCGTCGTACGCCGGTGCTCAGGTCTTCGAAGCCGTCGGTCTCTCGCGTGAGTTCGTCGACGCGTACTTCGCGGGCACCGAGTCGAAGCTCGGCGGTGTCGGACTCGACGTCATCGCCGCCGAGAACGCCGCACGTCACGAGTACGCCTACCCCGAAGACGCCGCGGCGCGTGCGCACGAGCGCTTGTGGACGGGCGGCGAGTACCAGTGGCGTCGCGACGGGGCTCCCCACCTGTTCAACCCCGACACGGTCTTCCGTCTGCAGCACGCCACGCGCGAACGCCGGTACGACATCTTCCGCGAGTACACGCAGCTGATCGACGACCAGGCCCACGAGCTGAAGACGCTGCGCGGCCTGTTCGGGCTGCGCACGGGCGTCCGCCCGGCCGTGCCGATCGACGAGGTCGAGCCGGTCTCGGCGATCGTCAAGCGTTTCTCGACCGGGGCGATGAGCTACGGCTCGATCTCGAAAGAGGCTCACGAGGTGCTCGCCGTCGCGATGAACCAGATCGGCGGCAAGTCGAACACCGGCGAGGGCGGTGAGGACGTCGACCGTCTTCTCGACCCCACCCGTCGCAGCGCCATCAAGCAGGTGGCATCCGGTCGCTTCGGCGTCACGAGCCTGTACCTCACCGAGGCCGACGACATCCAGATCAAGCTCGCCCAGGGCGCCAAGCCCGGCGAGGGCGGTCAGCTGCCGCCGACCAAGGTGTACCCGTGGGTGGCGCGCACGCGTCACGCCACCGCGGGCGTCGGGCTCATCTCGCCGCCGCCGCACCACGACATCTACTCGATCGAAGACCTGAAGCAGCTCATCTTCGACCTCAAGCGCGCCAACCCCAAGGCCCGCATCCACACCAAGCTCGTCAGCCAGTCGGGCATCGGTGCGGTCGCGGCCGGTGTGGCCAAGGCGCTGAGCGACGTCATCCTCGTGTCGGGTCAAGACGGCGGCACGGGCGCGAGCCCGATGAACTCCCTCAAGCACGCGGGCACGCCGTGGGAGCTGGGCCTGGCCGAGACGCAGCAGACGCTGATGCTCAACGGCATGCGCGACCGCGTGGTGGTGCAGGTCGACGGTCAGATGAAGACCGGTCGCGACGTCATCATCGGAGCGCTCCTGGGCGCCGAGGAGTTCGGCTTCGCCACGGCCCCCCTCGTGGTGTCGGGCTGCATCATGATGCGCGTGTGCCACCTCGACACGTGCCCCGTGGGCGTCGCGACGCAGAACCCCGTGCTGCGCTCGCGCTTCACCGGCAAAGCCGAGTACATCGTGAACTTCATGGAGTTCATCGCACAGGAGGTGCGCGAGTACCTCGCCGCTCTGGGCTACCGCTCCATCGACGAGATCGTCGGTCGCACGGAGCTGCTCGATGTCAACGAGGCGATCCAGCACTGGAAGGCGCGCGGTCTCAATCTCGCGCCGATCCTCGAGGGCCCCCGCTTCGCCGACGACGAGCCGCGCCGCCACGGTCGCGACCAGAACCACGAGCTCGACGAGCACTTCGACGTGCAGCTCATCGAGCGCGCACAGGACGTGATCGCGCACGGCGGTCAGATCACGATCGACCTGCCGATCCGCAACACCGCGCGCGCGGTGGGGACCATGCTCGGCCATCACGTCACCAAGGCGCGCGGCGAGCACGGTCTCCCCGAGAACTCCATCGACGTGCGTCTGACCGGATCGGCCGGACAGTCGTTCGGCGCGTTCATGCCCGCCGGCATCACGCTGCGCCTCGAGGGCGACTCGAACGACTACGTCGGCAAGGGCCTGTCGGGCGGCACGATCGTCGTGCGGCCGCCACGCTCGTCGAGCTTCGAGGCGTCGCAGAACGTCATCGCCGGAAACGTCATCGGCTACGGCGCCACGCAGGGACAGATGTTCCTCAACGGTGTCGTGGGCGAGCGCTTCCTCGTGCGCAACTCCGGTGCCACCGCGGTCGTCGAGGGCGTGGGCGACCACGCGCTCGAGTACATGACCGGCGGTCTGGCCGTCATCCTGGGTGCCACGGGCCGCAACCTCGGCGCCGGCATGTCGGGGGGACAGGCCTACATCTACAAGCTCGACCGCGACCTGGTGAACCGCGAGGCACTGGCATCCGGTGAACTCGTGCTCGGTGCCCTCGGATCGGGGGATGCCGAGATCCTGCGCGACCTGCTCGAGAAGCACGTCGCGGAGACCGATTCCACGCTGGCCCGTCGTCTGCTCGACGACTTCGAGGTCGAGGTGGACAACTTCGTCCGGGTGCTGCCGCGCGATTACGCCGCTGTGCTGCAGACCCGCCAGGAGGCGGTGGCCGAGGGGCTCGACCCCGACGGCGACGTCGTCTGGACGCGCATTCTGGAGGTGACGGGTGGCTGACCCGAAGGGCTTTCTCAAGACCACGGAGCGCGAGCTCCCGAAGCGTCGACCGGTGCCCGTGCGCATCATGGACTGGAAAGAGGTGTACGAGCCGGGTGATTCGGCCGTCATCAAGCGCCAGGCCGGTCGGTGCATGGACTGTGGCATTCCGTTCTGCCACAAGGGGTGCCCGCTCGGGAACCTCATCCCCGAGTGGAACGACCTCACGTGGCGCGGCGAGGGTCGCGCGGCGATCGAGCGCCTGCACGCGACCAACAACTTCCCGGAGTTCACCGGGCGCCTGTGCCCTGCTCCCTGCGAGAGCTCGTGCGTGCTGGGGATCAACCAGCCGCCCGTGACCATCAAGCAGGTCGAGGTCTCGATCATCGACGAGGCGTTCTCGAACGGCTGGGTCGAGCCCGAGCCGCCGGAGCGCCTGACCGGTAAGACGGTCGCCGTCGTCGGCTCCGGCCCCGCCGGTCTCGCCGCCGCGCAGCAGCTCACGCGCGCCGGTCACACGGTCGCGGTGTTCGAGCGCGACGACCGCATCGGCGGTCTGATGCGCTACGGCATCCCCGACTTCAAGATGGAGAAGCGCCACCTCGAGCTGCGTCTGCGTCAGATGCAGGCCGAGGGCACACGCTTCCGCGCGGGCGTCGAGATCGGCAAAGACATCTCCTGGAGCGACCTGCGCGCACGGTACGACGCGGTCGTCGTCGCCACCGGCGCGACGGTGCCGCGCGACCTGCCCATCCCCGGCCGCGACCTCGAGGGCGTGCACTTCGCCATGGAGTACCTCGTCGAGGGCAACAAGGCCGTCGCGGGCGACCAGGTCCCGCAGCAGATCACGGCCGAGGGCAAGCACGTGGTCGTCATCGGCGGCGGCGACACCGGCGCCGACTGCATCGGCACCGCGCACCGCCAGGGCGCGCTGAGCGTGACCAACCTCGCGATCGGCAAGCAACCGCCGTCCGAGCGTCCGGCGGATCAGCCGTGGCCGATGATGCCGAACCTGTTCGAGATGGCCTCGGCCCACGAAGAAGGCGGGGAGCGCACGTTCCTCGCCTCGACCGTGGAGTTTCTCGGCAACGCCGCGGGAGAGGTCCGCGCGCTGCGGGTGGCCGAGACGGAGTACGTCGACGGTCGCCGCGTGCCCAAGAGCGGCACCGAGCGCGAGATCCCGGCCGACCTGGTACTCATCGCGATGGGCTTCACCGGTCCCGAGCGCGAGCACCTGGGCGACCAGCTGGGCACGCGTTTCACGAATCGCGGCAACGTCGAGCGCGACGCCACCTACGCCACGTCGACGCCGGGCGTCTTCGTCGCGGGCGACGCCGGTCGCGGCCAGTCGCTCATCGTGTGGGCCATCGCCGAGGGCCGCGCGGCCGCCGCCGAGGTCGACACGTTCCTCATGGGCGAGACGGTGCTTCCCGCGCCGGTGCGCCCGACCGATGTCGCCATCGGCCTGCTGCCCGCCTAAGCTGGCAAGGGCCGATCCGGCCACTTCCCGAAATCCTCACGGAGCTTGAAAACGGATGAGACGCGCCAAGATCGTCGCAACACTCGGGCCCGCCACGTCGTCGTATGAGATGGTTCGCGCCATCATCGACGCCGGGGTGGACGTCGCCCGACTCAACCTCAGCCACGGAGACTATTCCGTGCACGACGCCAACTTCGCCAACGTGCGCAAGGCGGCCGAGGACGCCGGCCGACCGGTCGCCGCCCTCGTCGACCTGCAGGGCCCGAAGATCCGCCTCGGCAAGTTCGAGAACGGTCCGCACGACCTGCTTCCCGGCGACATCTTCAAGATCACCGTCGAGGACATCCTCGGCACCAAGGAGATCGTCGGCACCACGTTCAAGGGCCTCCCGCAAGACGTGCGCCCCGGCGACTTCCTGCTCATCGACGACGGCAAGGTCCGCGTCGAGGTCGTCGAGACCGACGGCACGGTCGTGACCACCCGCGTCGTCGTCGGCGGCCCGGTCTCGAACAACAAGGGCATCAACCTGCCCGGTGTCGCGGTCAACGTCCCCGCCCTGAGCGAGAAGGACGAGGCCGACCTGCGCTGGGGTCTGAAGGCCGGTGCCGACCTGATCGCGCTGTCGTTCGTGCGCGATGCCAAGGACATCGAGCGCGTGCACGAGATCATGGCCGAAGAGGGACGCTACGTGCCCGTGATCGCCAAGATCGAGAAGCCGCAGGCGGTCGACAACCTCGAGGAGATCATCGACGCCTTCGACGGCATCATGGTCGCCCGAGGCGACCTCGGCGTCGAACTGCCGCTCGAAGCCGTGCCGATCGTGCAGAAGCGCGCGGTCGAGCTGGCCCGCCGTATGGCCAAGCCCGTCATCGTCGCGACGCAGATGCTCGAGTCGATGATCAACAGCCCGGTGCCCACGCGCGCCGAGACCAGTGACGTCGCCAACGCCGTCCTCGACGGCGCGGACGCGGTCATGCTCTCGGGCGAGACGAGTGTCGGCGACTACCCGGTCGTCGTCGTCGAGACCATGGCCCGCATCGTGGCCTCCACCGAGGAGCACGGGCTCGAGCGCATCGCGCCGCTGACGAACAAGCCCCGCACGCAAGGTGGCGCCATCACTCTCGCTGCCGTCGAGGTGGCCGACTTCGTCGAGGCGAAGTACCTGTGCGTGTTCACCGAGTCGGGCGACTCCGCTCGTCGAATGTCGCGTCTGCGTTCGACCATCCCGATGATCGCGTTCACGCCCGAGCCCGGCATCCGCCGTCGCCTCGCGCTGACGTGGGGCGTGCGCTCGACGCTGGTGGAGCACGTGTCGCACACCGACAAGATGTTCCTCCAGGTCGACGACTACCTGCTCGCGAACGACCTGGCCAAGGTGGGCGACAAGGTCGTGGTCATCTCGGGTTCCCCTCCCGGGATCGCGGGCTCGACCAACGACCTGCGCGTTCACCGCGTGGGCGATGCCGTGCACGGCGCGGCTCCCGGTTACAAAGAGGTCTGAAGCCTGCTCGCGACGCGCGTCGGGGCTTCCCGGCGCGCGTCGTCGCGTTCTCTCCCGCTAGGTTGGGAGCAACACACTTGCCGGTGTGGCGGAATGGCAGACGCGGAGCACTCAAAATGCTTTGTCGAAAGACGTGTGGGTTCGAGTCCCACCACCGGCACCCGTTATCGCACCCCGCCCTGTCGGGGGCCGCATCCGGGCAATGTCCCCTCCCAGAAGTAGGATGGTTCCGTGACTGATCAAGAAGCCGTTCCCGCCAGCGCCCCGGCGGCTCCCCGCCGCGTCGTCGTCGCGGAAGACGAGTCGCTCATCCGCCTCGACATCGTCGAGATCCTCCGCGACAACGGCTTCGACGTCGTCGGTGAGGCCGGCGACGGCGAGACCGCCGTCCAGCTCGCCACGGAGCTGCGCCCCGACCTCGTCATCATGGACGTGAAGATGCCGCAGCTCGACGGCATCAGCGCCGCCGAGAAGCTCAGCAAGAACCACATCGCCCCGGTCGTGCTGCTCACCGCCTTCAGCCAGAAAGAGCTCGTCGAGCGCGCCAGCGAGGCCGGCGCCCTGGCGTACGTGGTGAAGCCCTTCACCCCGAACGACCTGCTGCCCGCCATCGAGATCGCGCTCGCCCGTCACGAGCAGATCATCACGCTCGAGGCCGAGGTCGCCGACATGGTCGAGCGTTTCGAGACCCGCAAGCTCGTCGACCGTGCCAAGGGCCTGCTGAACGAGAAGATGGGCCTGAGCGAGCCCGAGGCGTTCCGCTGGATCCAGAAGGCCTCGATGGATCGGCGTCTCACCATGCAAGACGTCGCGAAGGCGATCATCGAGCAGCTGGCCCCGAAGAAGGGCTGACCGCAGCTTCGTGAGAAATGGATGCCACCTCGGTGGCATCCATTTCTCGTTCCGGGATCAGACCGCGGGGGCGTTCTTGATCATGTTCGTGATGCGGATAGTCGAACAGCGCCGCCCCTGCTCATCGGACACCGCGATCTCGTGCACCGTGAGGGATCGGCCGAGGTGGATGGGCGTGCACACACCCGTGACGACGCCCGATGTCGCCGAACGGGTGTGCGTGGCGTTGATGTCGACGCCGACGGCGACGCGCCCGGCACCGGCGTGGAGGTTGGCGGCCATCGAGCCGAGGGATTCGCCGAGCACGACATAGGCCCCGCCGTGCAGCAGGCCGATGGGCTGGGTGTTGCCCTCTACGGGCATGGTCGCGACGCAGCGGTCGACCGAGAACTCCACCCACTCGATGCCCATCTTCTCGGCGAGGGCGCCCATTCCGCGCCGCTTCGCCCAGTCGAGGCCGGGACTGGTGTCGGGTGTCGTAGAGCTCATCGTCGCCTTCGTCGGGTCGCGGTCATGGGGCCGGGCCGGGGGAGTGTCCGTGGTCCTCGTTAGGCTGGAGGGGTGACGGATGCCGAAAAGCCTACTCTCCTCGTCGTCGACGGCCACTCGTTGGCCTACCGGGCGTTCTACGCCCTGCCGGTCGACAACTTCTCGACGAAAGACGGCCAGCACACCAACGGCATCTACGGCTTCCTGTCGATGTTCGTCAACCTCGTCAAAGCCGAGAAGCCGACCCACCTGGCGGTCGCCTTCGACACGTCACGGCAGTCGTTCCGTACGCGCGAGTACGCCGAGTACAAGGCGAACCGCAGCGAGTCGCCCGCCGAGTTCAAGGGCCAGATCCCGTTGCTGCAGGACTGCCTGCGCGCCATGGGCGTGCCGGTGCTGACGAAAGAAGACTTCGAGGCCGACGACATCCTCGCCACCCTCGCGACGCAGGGTGAGGCGCAGGGCTTCGAGGTGCTGGTGTGTTCGGGCGACCGCGACACCATCCAGCTCGTCACCGACGACGTCACGCTGCTGTACCCGAACGTGCAGGGAGTGTCGCAGCTGAAGCGCTACGACACCGACGCGGTGATCGAGAAGTACGGTCTCCCCCCCGCGCAGTACCCCGACATCGCGGCCCTGGTCGGCGAGACCAGCGACAACCTGCCCGGTGTGCCCAAAGTCGGCGAGAAGACCGCAGTGAAGTGGCTGACGCAGTGGGGCTCGCTCGACGCCCTGCTCGACAATGCCGACAAGATCACCGGCGTCGTCGGTAACAACCTGCGCGAGCACCTCGACGGCGTCAAGCGCAACCGCTCGCTCAACCGCCTGCTGCGCGACGTCGAGCTCGACGTCGGTCCCGCCGACCTGGCGGTGCGTCCCCTCGACGGGCAGGCCGTACGCGATATCTTCGCGCGCCTCGAGTTCCGCACGCTCCTGCCGCGAGTGTTCGACGCACTCGGTGGCGAGGGCGGCGACGCCGCCGAAGAGACGACACCGACCGCGACCGCTCCCACTCCGACCACTCTCGACGGCCCGGCGCTGGCGACGTGGGCCGACGCAGCCGACGGTGCGGTCGGCGTGAGCATCGCGCTGCTGGGCGGAGATCCCGTGCGGGTCGGCCTCGCCACCGCCGACAGCGCCGCCGAGGCCGACTGGACGCCCGCGGTGCGCGAGGCCCTGGCCGCCTGGCTGGCCTCCGACGCCCCCAAACTGTTCGCCGATGCCAAGCCCCAGGTGAAGGCGCTGGCCCGACAGGGCGTCGCCGTCGCGGGGATCGCGACGGACGTCGTGCTCGCCGGTTGGCTCGTACGCCCCAGCTTCCCCGACAAGACGCTCGCCGACCTCGTGCAGCGCTTCCTCGACGAAAAGCTCCCCGAGTCCGACCCCACCCAGCTGGTGCCCGAGACCGAAGGCGCGACACCGGGCCAGCTCGCGTGGTTCATCCGTCGCGTGGCCGAGGCGCAGCGCGCCGAGATGCCCGACAGCGTGGCCCGAGTGCTCGACGAGATCGAGCTGCCGACGCTGACGGCACTGGCCGACATGGAGCTCGCCGGCGTCTCGGTCTCGCACGACAAGCTGTCGAGCTTCTCGAACGAGCTCGCCGCGCGTGCCGACGCCCTCGCCGCCGATGCGTACGCGGCCATCGGCCACGAGGTGAACCTCGGCTCGCCGAAGCAGCTGCAAGAGGTGCTGTTCGACGAGCTGCAACTGCCCAAGACACGCAAGACGAAGAGCGGATACACGACGGATGCGGCGGCCCTCGCCGACCTGCAAGAAAGCGCGCCGCATCCCTTCCTCGACCTGCTGCTCAAGCACCGCGAGGCGACCAAGCTCAAGCAGATCATCGACGCCCTCGACGCCGCCACGGCGCCCGACGGTCGCGTTCACACCACCTACGTGCAGACCGGCAGCCAGACGGGGCGCCTGTCGAGCACCGATCCCAACCTGCAGAACATCCCGATCCGCACGGAGGAGAGCCGCCGCATCCGGGCGGCCTTCGAGGTCGGCGAGGGCTACGAGACTCTGCTGACGGCCGACTACTCGCAGATCGAGATGCGGATCATGGCGCACCTGTCGGGCGATCCCGGCCTGATCGAGGCGTTCAACTCCGGTGAAGACCTGCACCGCTTCGTCGGCGCGCGCGTGTTCGGCGTCGAGCCGGCCGACGTGACCCCGGCCATGCGCACGAAGGTCAAGGCCATGTCGTACGGCCTGGTCTACGGCCTGTCGGCCTTCGGGCTGTCGAAGCAGCTGCGCATCGAGCAGTCCGAGGCCAAGAAGCTCATGCTCGAATACTTCGCCCGCTTCGGCGCCGTGCGCGACTACCTGCGCGGCTCTGTCGAGCAGGCCCGGCAAGACGGCTACACCGAGACCATCTTCGGCCGGCGTCGGCCGTTCCCCGACCTCACGAGCATGAATCGCGTGCTGCGCGAGAATGCCGAGCGGGCGGCGCTGAACGCTCCCATCCAGGGCAGCGCCGCCGACATCATGAAGGTCGCGCTCTTCCGCGTCCGCGACGAGCTGACATCCGCTGGTCTGCGTTCGCGAGTGCTGCTGCAGATCCACGACGAGCTCGTCGTCGAGGTCGCCGCGGGGGAGTGGGATGCGGTGGAGCGGATCGTTCGCGCGCGCATGGCCGACGCCGCCGAACTGTCGGTGCCGCTCGACGTACAGATCGGTCGTGGCGGCGACTGGGACGAAGCGGGGCACTGACCGGCCGCGGCGAAGATGCGACGCCGCTTCGGCTTCCCTAGGCTCGAAGGATGACTGACGTACAACGCACCCCCACGCCGATCGACACGATCGCCGACGCGTGGGTCGACACCCTCGCCGAGCGCATCCCGACGCTGGCGACCTACATCGGACGCGACGAGTACAACGCAAGCTTCGGCGACTACAGCCCCGACGGTGCCGAGGCCCTCGTGGGCGATGCCCGCGCGACGAAGGCCGCCCTCGAGGCCGCCGAGCCCGTCGACGCGATCGACACGGTCACGAAGATGGACCTGGTGCGCGAGCTCGATCTCATGATCGAAAAGCACGAGGCGAAGACGCACCTGCGGGATCTGAACGTCATCGCTTCTCCCGCGCAGGACATCCGCGCGACCTTCGACCTCATGCCGACGGCCACCGTCGATGACTGGGCCACGATCTCGACGCGGATGAAGGCTCTGCCCGCCGCGGTCGAGGGGTACGTGCAGACCCTGCGTCGCGGCATCGCCGAGGGCGTCGTCCCCGCTCGTCGACAGGTGCGCGAGGTCCTGGCGCAAATCGGTCGCTACACCGCTGACACGGGCTTCTTCGCCGAGTTCGTCGCGACCGCCGCCCCCGCCGAGGGACAGCTGCCCGCCTCGCTCGCTCGCGAACTCGACCACAACGCCGGCGCCGCGCGCGTGGCGTACGACGCGCTCGGGTCGTTCCTCGCGTCCGAGCTCGCCCCCGTCGCGGGCGAGACCGACGGCGTCGGACGTGAGCTGTACGCCCTGCACTCGCGCCACTTCCTCGGTGCCGAGATCGACCTCGACGAGACGTACGAGTGGGGCGTCGAGGAACTCGCGCGCATGGTCGCCGAGCAGGAGGCGATCGCGAACGAGATCCTGCCCGGCGCCACCGTGGAAGAGGCCGTCGCGTTCCTCGAGAAGGACGAGTCGCGCAAACTCCGCGGCACGAAGGCCCTGCAGGAGTGGATGCAGCGCACGAGCGACAAGGCCGTCGAGGAGCTCGGGCGGACGCACTTCGACATCGCCGAGCCCATCCGCAAGCTCGAGTGCATGATCGCTCCCACCAATGAGGGCGGCATCTACTACACCGGCCCCACCGACGACTTCTCTCGGCCCGGTCGCATGTGGTGGTCGGTGCCCGAGGGCGTCGACACCTTCGACACGTGGCGCGAGCTGACCACGGTCTATCACGAGGGGGTTCCGGGCCACCATCTGCAGATCGCGCAGGCCGTCTACAACCGCGCCGAGCTCAACTCGTGGCGGCGCCTGCTGGCGGGCACGAGCGGACACGCCGAGGGGTGGGCCCTGTACGCCGAGCGCCTCATGGAGCAGCTCGGCTACCTCGACGATCCCGCCGACCGCCTGGGCATGCTCGATGGCCAGCGGATGCGGGCTGCGCGCGTGGTGCTCGACATCGGCGTGCACCTGGGCAAGCCGCGCCTGGACGGCACCGGCGTCTGGGATCACGACTACGCGCTGGCCTTCATGCTCAAGAACGTCAACATGAGCGAGGAGTTCGTGCGTTTCGAGGTCAACCGCTATCTCGGCTGGCCCGGCCAGGCGCCGTCGTACAAGGTGGGTCAGCGCATCTGGGAGCAGGTGCGCGACGACGAGCAGGAGCGCCGCGGCGCGGCTTTCTCGATGAAGCAGTTCCACACGCGCGCCCTCGAGATCGGCGGCGTCGGTCTCGACACGCTGCGTGCTGCTCTGGCATCCGTGTGAACCTCGAGGGGCGTCGCGAAGTGCGGCGCCCCTCGGCGATGCGGGGGAATGTTTCGGCCTCGCGTAAAGTTCATTCATCCGAATGCAAGGAGACCTCATGGACGCCACCCCCGTCGAACTGGGTATCGACACCTTCGGAGACATCTCTCGCGGCCCCGACGGATCGCTGCTGTCCGACGCACAGACCATCCGCAACGTCGTCGAGCAGGCGACACTCGCCGACCAGGTCGGGCTGTCGTTCTTCGGCGTGGGGGAGCACCACCGCAAGGACTTCGCCGTCACGAGCCCCGAGATCGTGCTGGCCGCGGCCGCGGCGCGCACGAGAGACATCCATCTCGGCACCGCTGTCACGGTGCTGTCGTCCGATGACCCGGTGCGTGTCTACGAGCGCTTCGCGACCCTGGATGCCATCTCGAACGGTCGTGCCGAGGTCATCCTCGGGCGCGGGTCGTTCATCGAGTCCTTCCCCCTGTTCGGTTACGACCTGAGCGACTACGAGCAACTGTTCGAGGAGAAGCTCGAACTGTTCTCGCTCCTTCTCGACGAGAAGCCGGTCACGTGGTCGGGACGCACGCGGGCCGGCCTCCGAGATGCCGATGTGTATCCGAAGACCGAGAACGGCCTGACGGCGTGGGTCGGTGTCGGGGGTTCGCCCGAGTCGGTCGTGCGCGCCGCGCGCTACGGCTACGGCCTCGTGCTCGCCATCATCGGGGGATCGTCGGCCCGCTTCCGGCCGTTCGCCGACCTGTACCGCCGGTCGCTGCAGGAGTTCGGCAAGCCCGCGATGCCGATCTCGGTGCACTCACCCGGTCACGTCGCCGAGACCGACCAGCAGGCCTGGGACGAGGCCTACGAGGGCGTGGCCGAGCTGAACAACACCATCGGACGCGAGCGCGGATGGCCCGCGTACGACCGCCTGCGGTTCCAGCACGACGTGGGACCGGAGGGGTCGATGTACGTGGGGTCACCCGAGACGGTCGCGACGAAGATCGCGGCGACCGTCCGGGGCCTCGGCGCCTCGCGCTTCCAGATGAAGTTCGCCAGCGGCTCGATCTCACACGACCGCCTGATGTCGGGCATCGAGCTCTACGGCACCCGTGTGCTGCCCCTCGTGCGCGAGATGCTCGCCGACGCCCCCGTCGCCTCGTGAGCACCCACACCGACACCGTGCGGGTGTCCGAGCGTCTCGATGCTCTGCCGTTCACCCGGCGTCATGCGAAGATCCTCGGCGGGTCGGGGCTCGGCTGGGCCCTGGATGCCATGGACGTCGGGCTCGTCTCGTTCATCATCGCGGCCCTGAGCGTGCAGTGGCAGCTCGCCCCCGCCGAGGCGTCGTGGATCGCCTCCGCGGGCTTCGCGGGCATGGCGATCGGAGCGAGCCTGGGCGGACTGCTCGCGGACCGGTTCGGACGACGTCAGGTCTTCGCGCTCACGCTGCTCGTGTACGGCCTCGCAACGGGCGCCAGCGCGCTCGTGGGCGGCCTGGCCGCACTGCTCGTGCTGCGCTTCGTGGTGGGTCTCGGACTCGGCGCCGAGCTGCCCGTCGCCTCCACCTATGTCAGCGAGTTCGCCCCGGCCCGTATCCGCGGCCGTCTCATCGTCTTCCTCGAGGCGTTCTGGGCGATCGGCTGGACCGCCGCCGCTCTCATCGGCTACCTCGTGGTGCCGTCGTCGGCCGACGGCTGGCGGTGGGCATTCGCCCTCGGGGCGATCCCCGCCGTTTACGCCCTCATCGTTCGATGGAGCCTGCCGGAATCGCCGCGCTGGCTGGCCGCACGGGGGCGCAACACCGAAGCCGTCGCCATCGTGCGCGATCTCGAGGCCGCCGCAGGTCGCATCTCGCTCGAGCCCGCGGCGGAGGGGGTCGCGGCATCCGCTCCCGCCCCGCGCGCTCGGGTCGGCGCACTGTGGGCGCCCGCGCTGCGTGCGCGCACCGCGAGCCTGTGGGTGCTGTGGTTCTGCGTGAACTTCTCGTACTACGGCGCGTTCATCTGGATCCCGACGATCCTCGTCGCGCAGGGCTACGACCTCGTGCGTTCGTTCGGGTTCACCCTCGTCATCACGCTCGCCCAGCTGCCCGGGTATGCGGTGGCGGCGTGGCTCATCGAGGCGTGGGGACGGCGGGCGACGCTCGCCACCTTCCTCGCCGGTTCCGCCGTGGCGGCGGTGCTGTTCGGCACGGCCACGGGGGAAGCCGCCGTCATCGCGACGGGCATGATGCTGTCGTTCTTCAACCTCGGTGCCTGGGGTGCGCTGTACGCCGCGACCCCCGAGACGTACCCGACGTCGCTGCGGGCCACCGGTGCCGGGTGGGCGGCCGGGGTGGGCCGTATCGCGTCGATCCTCGCGCCGCTGTCGGTTCCGCCGCTGCTGGGCCTGGGCGGTGCGCCGCTGCTCTTCGTCGTGTTCGCGGCGTTCTTCGCCGTCGCCGTGGTCGCCGCGCTCTTCCTACGTGAGCAGTGCGGCCGCGCGCTCGCCTGACGCCCCGCGCCCGCCCCACCCGTTGAGCGTCCAGGAAACGCCGTAACCATGGCGCGTATAGCGGCGTGTCTTGGACGCTCGAGGCCACCCGGCGCGCGCGTAGGCTCGGGGGATGGCATCCGTGCGCTACGTCGCGATCGGCGACTCGTTCACCGAAGGGGTCGGCGACGAACTACCCGACGGCACCGTGCGGGGGTGGGCGGACCTCGCCGCGCAGGGATGGGCGGATGCCGCGGGGGAGCCGATCCAGTACGCCAACCTCGCGATCCGCGGCAAGCTCATCCGACCGATCGTCGAGCAGCAGCTCGAGCCGGCGCTGGCGCTGAAGCCGACGCACCTGTCGTTCAACGGCGGCGGCAACGACATGCTGCGCCCGCGCGCCGACCTCGAGGGCATCGTCGGCCTGTTCGAGCACGTCCTGAGCCGGTGCGACGAGGAGGGCGTGCGGCTCATCGTGCTGTCCGGGGCGAACCCGTCGGCCGGTCTGCCGCTCGGCCGGGTGCTGCAGACGCGGGGCGACCGCCTGTCGTCCGCCGTCGAGAAGCGCCTGTCCGCGCGCGACGACGTCATCACCGCGTACAACTGGTTCGACCGGGAGCTGGCCGGCGGCGAGTTCTGGTCGGTCGACCGTCTGCACATGAACCCGCGCGGTCACCACCGCGTGGCAGCGCGCGTTCTCACCTCCCTCGGGCTGCAGGCCCCGGGGGAGTGGTGGCGTCTGCGCGACATCCCCGAGATCGAGCGGCTGAAGGGCTCGGCGTACTACCGGGAGCACGTGGCCCCGTGGGTGCGACGGCGCCTGACGGGCACGTCGTCGGGCGACAACCGGCAGGCGAAGTTCGGCGGCGGATGGGTGCAGCTCTCGCCGGGAGGGTGAGAACGGCTCCATCGACGCGGACGCGCCTCAGCCCGTCACCCCGCGCGGCACTCCGCGCTGAGGGAGAAGTGCAGCAGCCCGTCGATCGTGGTGCGATCGCGCGCCGAGAGCCGCACGACCCCGTCGTCCCGCAGGTCCTCCTGCATGGCGCGGTCGTGGAAGAAGCCGGCGGCATCCCACGCCGCGAGGACCGCCTCGTACGACGCGGCATTGTCGTCGGTGGCGAATGCGAGGTCGACGCCGGTGGTTCCGTCACAGGGGAGATCGCTCGCCGACGGGGCGCGCACGGGGGAGCCCGTGGCATCCACCGCCGTTCCCTGCGCGGCCTCCAGGGTCACGGCCGCCATCCGCGCCACCCGCTCACGGGAGTCGCCGACCGGGGCGGGCGCCGGGCCCTCCTCGGCGTCGACGATCGGGGACGAGGTGGGCGCGGGCTCTGCCAGCGGGTCGATGCCTCCCGCAAGCCCACACCCCGTCTGCGTGGTCAGGCGCGGCAAGACGAAAGAGGGTTCGGACGCCGTGCTCAGATGCTCTGTGCGGCTTTGGAACGTGTTCCACACACGCAGGGTGTCGCCCTCCGTGACGGCGAGGTACGACTGCTGAGAGAGGGGCTTGTGCCCGTCGTCGACGCTCGTGCGACCGACCTCCGTCCCGACGACCCCGTCCCGGCGGAGCACCGTGCCGGACGCCGCGAACAGGAAGGATCTCTCGCTCACCACGTACCCCGTGTCGCATCCGTCCGCGACGATCGGCGTGACCGACTCGTCCAGAACGAGAAGGCTCAGACCGCCGAGAGCGACGGCCGCGACCGCCACGATGCGCAGCGGCGCCAGGAGGAGCCACCACCATCGCCGGGCGGGCACGGCGAACACGATCACAGCGAGTAGGACGACGGATGCCACGACACAGACGGTGATGATCACGTCGCCCGTCCACGGCCCGACGATGACGATCTGCCTGCCCTCGCTGTTCAGCGATATCGGCCACACGACCGCGATGACGGCGAGCATCAGCAGATATGCGACGCTCGCCACGAGCACGGTCCGGCGGCGCCCCCTGCTGACGCTCCCCGGTGGCATCCCGGTTTCTTCCCCCACGCGTCCACCCTGGCAGCGCTTCCTGGGCGATAGCCGGGCCTCGCCCCTCATCGCGCACGCATAGCCTCGACAAAGGTCGGGGGAGAAGAATGAGCGCATGACTCTCGCCATCGTCACCGGAACATCCAGCGGTATCGGCCTCCACACCGCCGTCGGCCTCGCCCAGCGAGGTGTCTCGGTCGTCGCCACCGTGCGCGACCCCGCTCGCGCGGAGGCGCTGCGATCCGCGGCATCCGATGCCGGCGTCGAGCTCGACATCCGCGCCCTGGAGGTGACGGATGCCGAGGCCGCCCGGGCGCTCGTGGAAGCGGTGGGGCCCGTCGACATCCTGGTGAACAATGCCGGTCGCGGCGCCGTCGGAACGCTCGAGCAGCTCACCGACGAACAGCTGCAGGAGCAGCTCGAGACCAACTACCTCTCCGTCGCGCGTCTGACCCGCCTCGTCCTGCCCGGAATGCGCGAACGGCGAAGCGGCCGCATCGTGACGGTGACGAGCGTCGGGGGAGTGATCGGGCAGCCGTTCTCCGACGCGTACTGCGCGTCGAAGTTCGCCGTCGAGGGGCTCATGCAGTCGCTCGCCCCGGTGGTCGCCCCCTTCGGGATCGACGTGTCCATCGTCGAACCGGCCGCGGTGGCGTCGTCGTTCGTGGACTCGGTGCACCGCGCGACCCCCGGTCCGTACGCGGCGCAGCAGCAGGCCTACCTCGACCGCGCCGCCGCGTCGTTCGCGAACGCGCAGCCGGCGGACGAGGCGGCCGAGACCGTGATCGAGGCCGCGACCACCGACGACCCCCGCTTCCGCTGGCAGACGTCGGAGGCCGCCGTGCGTTTCGCCGGCCTGTCGATCAGCGACCTGTCGGGGGCGCGGGTTCTCGACGTCACCTCGAACTGGGTGCGCTGACGCGAGCGGTCTGCCCGACCGCGTAGGGGACCGAGACGTCGGCGATGAACGGGGGCGGTCACGACGACGCGAGGTCCGTTTCTCATCGCTCGCTCGCACCACGAACTGACATAATGTGCATTATCGGCATCATCGCGTGTGGGCACGACAAGTCATCGTCCGTGCGCGGGGCCCTATCCCACCGACCCACGTTGACGCAACGGGGATGCGGCGCGACTCGGCGTGATCGACCGTAGCGAGAGACCGTCACGTGGATGTAAACGTCCTCTCGCCGAGGGCTCACCGCGCGACCGGATGGAGACCGACATGGGCAAATTTATCTACGACTCGGCGACCAAGGTCGAGTTCGAGGACCGGCTGCTGGCTCATCTGCAAACCGTCATCATGTCGAAAGTGAGACGCGGCGAGTCGTTCACCTTCACCTGGAAAGACGACCTCTCCACCGGCGGCGGGCGTACGACCGTCTACATTCACCCGCACGCATCGATACAGTTCAAGTACCACGGCAGCCGAGAGCCGCACATCAATCCGGCCTGGCTGCACGCGCTCTCTTTCAACGCGAATTCGACGCGAGGCCTTTACGTCGTCTCGGAGCCCGACACGATCGCGCACGATCTGCCACGGGGCAACGAGATGGTGTTCGGCGAAGTCATCCGGTGACGCCCGGCGTCGACGCCGATCACTATCGACGCCGGCACAGCCGGCCCGCTACCCCCCACGCGGAACTCCCCGCCGAACCTAGAGTTCCCAGGGGGCGCCAGGGTGCGCCGGGGGTGCGCCGGGGGTCGACGATCAGGAGGAACCGGTGAGCCACCCGCGCGAGACATCGATGCTCCACGCCGGCGACACGCTCGACGGGCGGTACCTCCTCACCGACCGCATCGGTTGCGGGGGCATGGGCCGGGTGTTCCGCGCACGCGACACCGTGCTCGAGCGCGATGTGGCCGTGAAGCTCTTCCACACGACCGCGCGGACGACCCCGATGCGGCCCGACGCCTGTCGGAAGCGCGAGTGCTCGCAGCGCTCGCCCACCCCTCTCTCGTGACGCTCTACGATGCTCGGCTCGACGCCGACGAGCAGGTCTACCTCGTCATGGAACTCATCGACGGGCCCTACCGAGACGATCGACGGTGGGAACGAACCGGTCGCGCTCGCCCCACCCGTACCCGCCGCACCTCCGGCCACGCCCGGCGAACGCAGCGATGCCGGCAACGGCAACGGCAACGGCAACGGCAACGCAAGCGGAAAGGGCAACGGCAAGAGCACCGGGAAGGGCGACAACGGCAACGCGGGCGAGAAGGGCGGCGGCCCGGCGTCGAACGGCGGCAAGAAGTAGTCCGAGAGTCCCGGCCCGGCGACCCACCGCACCGCAGCCGGCTCGGGCGCGCAGTACGCTCGAACCGATGCTCTCCTCCCCCGCCCGCACCGCCCGGGTGTTCCGCGCGTGACCGGTGTCCTCACGGGCTTCGCGGTCGTCGGCCTCGCCGTGGTCGTCGGCTACGTCATCGCCCGCATCGACCTGCTCGGTCCGCACGCACGGCACGTGCTCAGCCGCCTGACGTTCTTCGTGCTGTCGCCGTTCCTGCTGTTCACGGTGCTCGCCCGAGCCGACGTGGCGACGCTGTTCTCCGCGCTCCTGCCGGTGTCGATGATCACCGCCGGACTCATCATCGTCGTGTCGCTGCTGGTGTCGATCCTGCTCTTGCGCCGTCCCGTCGGCGAGACGGTGATCGCCGCGCTGTCGGCCGGTCAGGTGAACAGCAACAACATCGGCATCCCCATTTCGCTGTACATGCTCGGCAATGCGGCGTTCTCGGCGCCCGTGATCCTGTTCCAGTTGCTCGTTCTCATGCCGCTCGCCCTGGCTGTCCTGGATGCCGCGACCTCGGGGTCGCGCTCGATCGGGCGCATCGTGACGCAGACGGCGAAGAACCCCATGCTCGTCGGCTCCGCCCTCGGCGTGCTCGTGGCGGTGTTCCGCGTCGACCTGCCGCCGATCGTATTCGACCCGCTGCATCTCATCGCCGGCGCATGCGTACCCGTGCTGTTGATGTCGTACGGAATGTCGCTGTACGGCCAGCGGGTGCTCACCGAGCCCGGACGCCGTGTCGACGTGGTGGTGGCCTCGGTGCTGAAGCTCGTGACCATGCCGCTGCTGGCATGGGTGGTGGCGATCTGGTTCGGGCTCCCCGACGAACAGGTGTTCATCGTCGTCGTGCTCGCGGCCCTCCCCACGGCCCAGAACGTGTTCAACTTCGCCCAGCGCTACGGTGTCGGCGAGATCCTGTCCCGTGACGTGGTATTCATCTCGACGGTCGGGTGCCTGCCCGTGCTGTTCGCGGTGGCCCTCCTCCTCGACCCCTCCCCCGGGTGACGAGGCGAGACGACATGGTTCGCGCCGCTTCACCCTGAGGTCTAAGGTGAGCACTGTTCACAGCTTTCACTCAGAAAGGCTCGCCATGTCGTCGTCTACCACCAGCCCCGCCGTCGGCGCCGTCCGCACTGCGCTCGGTGTCAGCGGGGCGCTCTCGCTCATCATCGGCCTTCTCATCCTGCTCTGGCCGGGCCGCACCGCCGAGGTAGCCGTCGGCATCATCTCGATCTACGTCATCATCGCGGGCATCGTCAACATCGGCATCGGCCTGTTCTGGCGCTCGGGTTGGGCCCGTCTCGGGTACATCGTGCTCGGGGTGCTGTTCATCGTCGCGGGCATCTTCTCGTTCTTCAACCTTCCCGCCACCACCGCGTGGTTCGGCGTCTTCATCGGCACCCTGGTCGGCATCCTGTGGATCATCGAGGGCGTCGTCTCGCTCACCACCGTGAACCACAACTCGAAGGCCCGCGCGTGGACGATCTTCTTCGCGATCATCAGCATCCTCGCCGGCATCGTGCTGCTCGTATCGCCGCTGATCGCTGGGCTCACGCTGTTCATCCTGATCGGCGTCTCGCTCGTGATCATCGGCGTCTTCCAGATCGTCCGCGCGATCCAGTTCGGCAAGGCCGCGTAACACCGAACGAGAAGGGGACCGGATGCCACGGCATCCGGTCCCCTTCTCGTCATGCGGTCGGGAGGTGTCTGCGCCACCACTCCAGCACCGCGTCGAAACGCTGCACCCGATGCTGCGGGCGACCCCCGCGGGTCAGCTCGTGGTCCTCGCCGGGGAAGATGAGCATCTCGGCCTCGGTCCCCTGCTGCTTCAGCGCCGCGTAGTACCGCGTCGCCTGTTCGAGCGGGCAGCGGAAGTCGAGCTCGGAGTGCAGCACGAGCGTGGGCGTGCGCACCTGGTCGACCACCGCCATCGGGCTCTGCGACGCCACGAGAGCGGGGTCGGTGCCGACGTACTCCTGCCCGAAGAACGAGCCGATGTCGCTCGAGCCGGGGAAGGCGGTCGGGTCGAGGAACCCGCGCTCGACGATCGCGCCGGCGAAACGGTGGTCGTGCGCGATGACCCAGGCCGTCATGTATCCGCCGTACGAGCCGCCCATCACGCCCACACGATCGCCGTCGAGGCGAGGGTCGGCCGCGACGACGCCGTCGAAGAAGTCCATGACGTCGAAGAAGTCGAGCGTGCCCATCCGCTGGCGGATCGAGCGGCCGTGCTCCCGGCCGTAGCCGGCACTGCCGCGCGGGTTGCTGTAGACCACGGCGTACCCGGCGTCGACGAGCACCTGCGTCTCGTCGAAGACGTGCACCCCGTACGAGGCGTAGGGCCCACCGTGGATCTGCAGGATCACCGGGAACGGTCCCTCCCCCGCGGGAGTGGCGACCCACCCGTGCACGGGGTAGCCGTCGCGACCGGTGATCTCGTGCTCGACGGGCACGACGACACCCCGCTCGCGCACCGACGCACCGAAGTCGGTGAGGGCGCGCACCTCGCGCCCCTCCACGAGCACGAGCTCCCCGAACGACTCCGGCGAGGCGACGGATGCCACGACCCGGCCGTGCCTCACCGCATGGCCGTTGACCTCGAGGTCTCCCCCGAGCACCTCGGTCACCTCTCCCCCGCGCGTGACGCGCAGCAGGCGGACGCGACCGCGCGTGCGGTCCTGGACGAGAATATCGGCGCCGTCGAACGAGACGTGGCTGCCGACCTCGCCGAGGTCGACGGTCCCGGCGTCGGTAAGCCGACGCGGGCCCTCGGCGTCGAGAACGTACAACGCGACGCCGGGGGCGACGAAGTCCATGCCCCCGGGTCCCACGTCGTTGGCGAGCAGGAAGAGCGTGCCGTCGGGGGCGACCGCGACCTCGGAGATCGACAGATCGGTCGCGGTACCCAGCACCTCGCGCTGCGCGCCGCCGTCCACGGCGATCGCGATGACCCGGTCGCGCAGATCGCGGCGATCGGTCTCGATCACGTCGGGAACGCTGAGCAGCTCGTTGCCGTCGGTCGTCCACACCACGCCGCTCCAGCTGGTGTCACCGTCGGTCAGCCGCGTGGGCTCGGCGGCGACGACCCGCTTCTCGGGGGCGTCGAGCGCCGGGGCGGGCGCGTAGAACGGCTCCGCGTCGGTCGACGGCGCGTCGACGACGAAGAGATGGCTGGGACGGTCGAGATACCCGAGACCGTTCGCGTGCCACCGGATGCCGGTGATCCGGCGCGGCGGCTCGGCCGCGGCATCCCGGCCCTCGACGGTGCCGTACCGGCCCTGCTCGGGGACGCGCGCCGAGAAGGCGATGCGGATGCCGTCGGGCGACCACGCGAGGTCGGTGACGCCGCCGGGCTGGTCGGTGACCTGCACGGGCTCGCCGCCCGTCGCCGGGGCGACGAACACCTGCGCACGACCGCGCTCGTCGGCACGGAGGAACGCCACCGTCCGGTCATCGGGCGACAGGCGCGGCGAACGGTCGGCGACGCCGCGCGTCAGGCGTCGGGGCGCGCCGCCGGGGAGGTCGACCCGCCAGAGTTGGCCGACACCACGATCGGCGGCGAGGTCGGGGCGCGATGTGGCGAAGACGGCGAAGGCGCCGTCGGACGACAGGGCCGGACGACCGACGGAGACGAGCGCCTCGATATCGATCGGGCGCATGCTCACTCGCCTCCGAACGAGTCCGTGTCTCCGACGAGTCGGGTGTTGTCGGCCGGCACGGGGTCGACCGCGGCACGGGCGACTTCGGCGGCGAACTCCGCGACGTTGTAGAGCTTGCCGGCGTCCTCGCGGCGCGCGCGCGATGGCACCGGGATTGGCACGCTCGAGCAGCGTCGCCGTGATCGTGCCCTCGATCATGTCGCCCGAGACGACGGTGAAACCGATGCCGCGCTCTTCGAGGGCAGGAATCCGCTCGCGCAGCGCGTCTTCGCCCGCACGCTTGGACAGCGCGACCGGCTCGTACTCCGGCATCGTCGGGGTGGTGCGGATGAAGTGCGCCTGGTGGCTGGTGACGAAGACGACGCGCGCGTCGGCGTTGAGCAGCGGCAGGGCCGTCTCGAGCACGTTGACCTGCGCGTCGCGGTTCAGCAGCAGCGCGTAGTCCTCGGCCATGCCGGACTCCATGCCGCCCGAAGCGTTGAGCACGAGGATGTCGAGTCCGCCGAACGTACGCTGCACCTCGTCGAACATCGCCTGCACCGACGCGGGGTCGGTGAGGTCGGCTCCCACGACGAGCGCCTCGACGCCCAACCCTCGCAGCTGAGCCGCCAGCTTCTCCGCGCGCGGCGCCTTGTTGCGGAAGTTGATGACGACGTTCGCGCCGGCCTCGGCGAAGTAACGCACGGTGTCGGCGCCGATGCCGCGCGACGAGCCGGTGACGAGCGCGGTCTTGCCGCTCAGGGAGCCGGAGGGAAGGGTCTGGGACACGGATTCTCCTGACGAAATGGGGATGTGCGGCCGTGAACCGGGGGTGCTCGGGCCATCCCCCAGCCTATCGACCCCGCCCCCGCACCGGCGTCCGCGCACACGCCCACGAGCCCGACGGCGCCGTCGTCCAGCCCCGGCGAACCCGTCACGCGGACATGCTAGGTTTCGCCCGGAGGCCCCGAACATGACCGCACCGCCCGCCGCCCGGCATCCGTATCTCGCGCCGGACGGACCGCGAGTCCTGGCCCATCGCGGCTTCGTCTCGCCCGACGCCGCCGCGCACGGCGTGGCGGAGAACTCTTTCGCCGCGGTGGCCGCGGCGCACGCGGCCGGTGCCGCCTACGTCGAGTCGGACTGTCATGTCACGGCCGACGGCGAAGTGGTGCTGTTCCACGATGTCGACCTGCGGCGGGTCGCGGAGGATCCCCGCGCCGTCGCCGACGTCCGCCTGCGCGAGCTCGAGGAACTGATGTCGGACCGCGGCGGCTTGATCACGCTCGCTCAGGCGCTCGACGCCTTCCCCGCGCTGCGCTTCAATCTCGACGTCAAGGCGGCCGACGCCGCAGAACCGGTCGGTCGGCTGGTCGCCGCGCACGCCGAACGCGTGCTCGTGACCAGTTTCTCGGACGAGCGGCGCCTCGCCGCCCTCGAGGCCGCCCGTCGCGCGGGGGCTGCCCGCCGCCCCGCCACCTCGCCCGGCTCGACGACGATGGCGCGCCTGCTCACGGCCCGGGCGCTGCGCCAACGCCAGCGCGTGCGATCGTTGCTGGCGGAGCTCGATGCCCTTCAGCTCCCCGAGCGGCAGCGCATGGTCCCGGTGGTGACACGTGGGTTGATCCGCGACGCGCACGCCGCGGGCGTCGAGGTGCACGTGTGGACCGTGAACGCCCCCGCCGACATGGAGCGCCTGCTCGACGCCGGCGTCGACGGTCTCGTCACCGATCGCGCCGACGTCGCCCTCGCGCTCGTGAAGGGATGGTGAACGCAAGCTGTCTGAGCATTCTCTGTGAAACCCGCCCAGCTACCCGCGGTTCGAATAAAGCGCACAGGTGCGAGCGTTATACATGGGGACCGACGAGAGGACCACACAATGGCAGACCGCAGTCTCCGCGGCATCCGACTCGGCGCCCAGAGCCTCCAGAGCGAAGACGGCGTCGTGTTTCACGACCGTGCACAACACACCTACATCTGCAGCACCTGCGGACGCGACACCGTCCTGACCTTCGCTGCCGACGCCGAAGTTCCGGAGTCCTGGGAATGCCGCACGTGCGGCGCCGAGGCCCTTCTGCGCATCGGCGAGGGCACCGCGACCGTCGACCACTCGGGCGACAAGGCCGCCCGTACGCACTGGGACATGCTGCTCGAGCGCCGCACCATCCCCGAGCTCGAAGAGCTGCTCGAAGAGCGCCTCGCCTTCGTGCGTGCCCGTCGTGGTGCAGGAAACGAGAAACTCAGCGCCTGACGCTGACCGAAGAATTCAGACGCCGGCCCTCTCGGGGGTCGGCGTCTTTCTCGTGCTCCGTGAGCGGATCGCCACGACGAGTCCCGCGGCGAGCAGCGCCGCGATGGCGCCCCACCCCAGGACGATCTTGACGGCGGGACCGATCACGACGGCGGGCGTCAGGCCCTCGCGCAGTGGCACATCGGTCAGCATGTGCCCGGCCACGTCGATCGGCAACTGATCGAGCGTCGCGCCGTCGGGAGCGATGACCTCACTCGTGCCCACGGTCGACAGATTCACCACGGAACGCCCCGTCTCGATCGCCCGCATACGCGCGAATGCGAGCTGTTGCAGATTCTCGTCGGTGCCGCGGAAGTCGGCGTTGTTGGTCTGGAACATGTAGACCTGCGCACCCTCGGCGGCCCCGTCCCACACCACGTCGTCGTAGATGACGTCGAAACAGATCGCCAGGCCGATGCCCACACCGTTCAGATCGATCAGAGGAGGAGCCGTGCCGGGGGTGTACTCGCGACCGATCAGGCCGATGAGGTCGGGCGCGAAGGGCTCCCAGAACGCCCGGTCGGGCACGTACTCCCCGAACGGCACCGGATGCCGCTTGTCGTACGTTCCGCCTCGCTGACCGTCCTGCGTCCACAGCAGCGACGAGTTGAACAACTGCGAATCGCGCTCGGTGACCGCCGACAGCAACACCGGGGCGTTCACCCGGCGCGACAGCTCGTCCAGCGCCGCCGCCGTGGCGGGGTTCGACGTCGGATCCGAATCGACGCCGCCCTCGGGCCACAGCAGCACGTCCATCTTCTGCCCGAAGAGCGGGACGGATGCCGTGAGCTGAGCGTTCAGCACGGCGTTTCGCGTGCGGTGGTCGAAGTACCCCGCAGGCCCGTTGCCCTGCACCGCGCCGACGCGCAGCGAACCGGCCGCCGTCGTGGGGAACTGCGGCAGCGACAGCAGCACGACGAGCACGATCGCGGCCGGGACGGCACGCGTGAGGCGGCGGAGCCGTCCGCTGCGCACGTACTCGATCGCCATCGCGCACAACATCACGACCAGGAAGGACAGGCCCGACATCCCCACCCACGACGCCACCTCGGCGAAAGGGCCGTTGACCTGCGAGACACCGATGCGCCCCCACGGGAACCCGCCGTACGGCCACGAGCCGACGATCTGCTCGCGCAGCGTCCACAACCCCGCCACGAGCGCCGGCAGCAGCACGAGCCGGCCGAGCGTTCCCGGCGCGATCCGCGGCATCCACCGGTAGGCGAGGGCGATCGGCGCGGCGAACAACGCCGTCAGCAGCGCCTCGAGCATCGACAGCGCCATCCACGGGATCCATCCGAGGTAGCGCGCCGTGAAGAGCAGGTTGACCGAGAAGAAGGCCGCACCGAACAGGAACCCGACGAGCATCGAGGACCACACACCCCGGCCCGCCAGGACGACCAGGGAGAGCCCGACGGCGGGCAGCGCCATCGGCCACCACGCCAACGCGGGGAAGGCGGTGACCAGCAGCAACCCCGCCACGACCGACAGGGGAGCCGCGAACGCCAGACGCAGCACCGGCGGGGGCGCGGCGGCGAGCCGGAGGCGGCCGGCGCGTGCCGACACCCCGCTCACGCCGACGTGTATGCGACGATGCCGCGCCGCACGGAGTCGAGAGCCGTCCGCGCCGTCTTGGCCAACGCGGGCTCGGCGACCAGCGAGATCTGGTCGAGCAGGTCGATGGTCTGCTTGGCCCACCGCACGAAGTCGCCCGCCGCCATGTCGGCCAGCGTCAAGACGCTGTCCAGCGGCAGACCCCTCGCCCACGCGTGCATGGCGGGAGCCAGCCCCGACGCCGGCGATTCCGACCCGGGCAGACGGCGGTCGCGCTCGAGGTCGTCGAGCTCCTGCCAGAGCGTCTGCGTGGCATCCAGGGCGGCGCGGAAAGCTCCACGGGGAAGGCCTCGCTCCCCCGGCCCGGCTTCGTCGCGCCGCGGTTCGTAGACGAGGCAGCAGGCCAGCGCCGCCAGCGACGGCCCGTCGAGGCCCTTCCACAGCCCCTGACGTAGCGACTCCGCGACGAGCAGGTCGCGCTCGCCGTAGATGCGGCGCATCGTGCGGCCGGCCGGGGTGAGGACGGTGGTACCGTCGTCGTCGATCGCGACGTACTCGAGAGCGCCGAGCACGTCGACGACGCGATCGAACACGCGGGCCACGGTGCGGGTGCGCTGGTCGATCTGCTGCCGCGTCTTGTCGGTGGAGCGCTTGAGCTTCCAGTACCGCTCCGCCCAGCGCGCGTGCGCCTCGCGGTCGGGACACGCGTGGCACGGATGCCGCTGCATCCGGCGCCGCAGCGACTGGATCTGCTGCTGCCGCTCATCGCGCAGCCGTCGGGGGGCGGTGGCGTCACGGCGGTTGATCTTCTCGAGATCGCTGAGCTCACGGCGGATCGTGGAGTACTCGCGGAAGTCACCGCGGTCGCACGTCATGGCCTGCTCGTACCCGGCGAGGGACTCCTCGGCATCCTTCACCTGACGCGCGAGCCCGACGACCGAGCGATCGGCCTGGAACTGGGCGAACGAGGATTCGAGGATCTCGCGGGCGCGGGCGCGCCCGAACTGGTCGATGAGGTTGACGGCCATGTTGTACGTGGGCCGGAAGCTGGAGTTCAGCGGGTACGTGCGGCGCGAAGCGAGGGCGGCGACCGACTGCGGGTCGAGGCCCTCGGTGAACTGCACGACCGCGTGGCCCTCGACGTCGATGCCGCGGCGGCCGGCGCGACCGGTGAGCTGGGTGTACTCCCCCGACGTGATCGCGACGCGGGCCTCGCCGTTGAACTTCTCGAGCTTCTCGAGCACGACCGTGCGCGCGGGCATGTTGATGCCGAGGGCGAGCGTCTCGGTGGCGAAGACGACTTTGACGAGCTTGCGGCGGAAGAGTTCTTCGACGACCTCTTTGAAGGCCGGCAGCAGCCCGGCGTGATGGGCGGCCATGCCGCGCTCGAGGTTTTCGCGCCACTCCCAGAAGTGCAGGACGGCGAGGTCTTCGTCTTTGAGGGTGAAGGTCAGCTCGTCGACGATCTGGCGGATCTCGGTGCGCTCCTCGGCCGAGGTGAGCCGCACGTTCGCGCGCCGCAGCTGCTGCACGGCGGCGTCGCAGCCGGCGCGGCTGAAGATGAAGAAGATGGCGGGCAGCAGGTGGTTGCGCTGCAGCAGCTCGACGACCTCGGGGCGGTCGATGCGCTCGATGCGGGGCGCCTGTGACGCCCGCGTCGGCTTGTGCCCGCTCCACGACTGACGACGTCCGCCGGCGTGCCGCTGCGAGCGGTACTCCTGCGCGCGCCGGTTGTTCTCGAACCCGCCCGCGTTGCCGCCGCGGATGCGCAGCAGCTCCTGGTTGACCTGCGCGGTCGCCACGCCCGCGCGGTCGTCGAAGAGCGGCAGCAGGTCGCCGCGCACGAGCACGTGCTGCTCGAGGGGAACCGGCCGCGTCTCGGACACGATGACCTCGGTGTCGCCGCGCACGGTATCGAGCCAGTCGCCGAACTCCTCGGCGTTGGACACCGTCGCCGACAGCGACACGAGCTTCACCGACGGCGGCAGGTGGATGATCACTTCCTCCCACACCGCTCCGCGGAAGCGGTCGGCGAGGTAGTGCACCTCGTCCATCACCACGAAGCGCAGGCCGCGCAGCGCCGGCGAGTCGGCGTACAGCATGTTGCGCAGCACCTCGGTGGTCATCACGACGATGCGCGCCGAGGCGTTGATGTTCGTGTCACCGGTGAGAAGACCCACCTGGTCGTCGCCGTAGACGTCTTGGAGCTCGTGGAACTTCTGGTTCGACAGGGCCTTGATGGGCGTGGTGTAGAACGCCTTGTCGCCGGCCTCGAGCATCGCCAGGTGGATCGCGAACTCGCCGACGATCGTCTTACCCGCGCCGGTGGGGGCGGCCACCAGCACGCTGCGGCCGTCCTCGAGGGCGTGGCATCCGGCGATCTGAAAGTCGTCGAGCTCGAACCGCTGCATCTCGGCGAAGTCCGCCGTGTGCGGGTGCGTCGAACGCGCCGCGGCACGAGCGAAACGCTCGGCGGGGCTCGGGGCGCTCACGCGACGGGCCCGGACGGGAGGTCGAGCACATCGGCGCGACGCGCCTTGCGCCGATCGAAGAGCATCGACAGGCCCGCCGCCGCGAAGAAGAGCACGACGAGGATGCCTGCGAGCAGGAGCATGCTGACGATGTCGGCCGCGGGGGTCGCCAGCGCCGAGAACACCGTCGCGATGAGAATCGCGACGCGCCAGCCCTCGAGGATGGCTTTGCCGCTCATCACGCCTGCGACGTTGAGCGCGACGAGGAACACCGGCAGCACGAACGCCACACCCACCACGATCATCAGCTTGAAGACGAAGTCGTAGTAGTCGACGGCGTTGTAGAAGTTCACACCGCCCTCGGGAGTGAAGCCCCACATCAGCTCGATCACGTGCGGCACGATCAGCAGACCGACCCAGCACCCGAGGAAGAACAGGGGAACGGCGGATGCCACGAACGCCACGGTGTAGCGGATCTCTTTGCGCGTGAGCCCGGGCATGATGAACGCCCAGATCTGCCACAGCCACACCGGGGCCGAGAGGAAGATGCCGATCGAGAACGCGATGCGCATGCGCAGATCGAACGCCGACGTGACCGACGTGAAGTTCAGCGCCGAGAAATCGTCGCCGCGGCGCGCCGCGATCTCGCGGATCGGCTCGGTGATGAGGTGGATGATCGGGTCGGTGATGACGAACGCCACCACCATGCCGACCACGAGCGCCGCGGCGGCGATCATGAGCCGCTTGCGCAGCTCGACCAGGTGAGCGCCGATCGACATACGCTTATCGCGCCGCGGACCCTCCGGCACGTCGATCCGCGGCGGTCCCGCTGTCGCCACGCGTCAGATCGCGGTGTCGTTCGACCTGCGCGGCTCGGGAGCCGCCGTCGACGCCGTGCCGGTCTCGGGCGCGCGCGGCGCCTCGGTCGACGAGGCGGAGACCTCGTCGTCGCGCTTCATCTCTTTCATCTCGTTCTTGAAGACACGAGCGGACTGGCCGACGCTCTTGGCGAGCGCGGGGAGCTTGGTGGCACCGAAGAGCAGCACCAAGACGGCCAGAACGATCAGCAGGTGCCATCCGGTCAATCCCTGAAGCATGAGGACTCCTCTTTTCGTTCGGGCGTTCGCACCAGTCTAACCCGCACGTCCCGATCGGGGCCCGACCCGCGCCGAGCTCGCACGACTCGGTGCGGATGCTCAGGACGACGCCCCTACGGCCCCTCGCGGTGCGGCTCGCCGCGGTACTGCGCCAGGCCCGCCGCCGCCCATTCGGCCGCGGCACGGCGCGCGCCCGCGGGCTCGATCAACTCCACCTCGCCACCGCGACGTGCCGCGAGGCGCTTCAGGCTCTGCTCGTCGGCGAGGCGCAGGGATGCCACGGCCGTGTCGTCGTCGACATGTTCGACCTCCGCGCGCTCGAGGTAATCGGCCAGTAGGGGGGCCACCGCGCGAGGGAAACGGAATCGCGCGACGACCTCGTCGTCGGAGGGAGCGAACAGCTCGGGGACGGGGTCGCCACCGTGCACGGCGGGGATATCGGTGAGGGCGGCGTCGCTCACACGGTCGAGGTGGAAGGTGCGCACCGCCCGCCGCATGTGACACCAGCCCTGCAGGTACCACTGACCGTTCGCGATGTGCACCTTGATGGGGTCGACGGTGCGTGCCGTGGGCCCGGCACCGGGCGCGCGATACGTGAAGGTCACGGCGACCCGGGAGCGCAGCGCCTCGTCGACCACGTCGCGCACGCCGTCGACGGGACCGGGAGCCACGATGACCGGCGCGGGGGTGGCCGCCGCGCCCCGTGCGAGCTTCGAGAGCAGTCCGGTGACGAGATCGCTGTCGCCGAAGCCGGGAAGGCTGCGGGCCAGCTGCAATCCCGCGAGCAGCGCCGCCGCCTCGCGAGCGGTCAGGCGGGGTGAGCGTTCGAGGCCGACGGTGTTGGTGATGGCGATCACGTCGTCGCGGTCGAGCAGATCCCAGTCGATGTCGAAGAGGTCGTGGGGCAGCTGCCAGTACCCGCTCTCCCCCGGGAGACCGATGACGGTGAGACGCTCGACCATCGCGCGCATCTGCGCCGGTGTCACGTCGAAGTCGGCGGCCGCCTCGGCCACCGACACCTCACCCTTGCCGAGCAGGTAGGGCACGAGCTGCAGCAGGAGGGCGGCGCGATCGAGCGCCGCGACAGGACGATCGGTGCTCATCGGATCCCCCCGTGCAGCGCCAGGGTCGCCTCGAGACGACGCATCACCTCGGCGCGCAGATCTGCGGGGGCCACCACGCGCACCTCCGGACCGTACGACGCCAGCTCGTCGGCGAAGACGTGCATGTCGACGTAGGGCACCACGATGCCCTGCGGAGCCTCCTGAGCGCGGCGGGCGAGCCGCAGCGCCGCCTCGGTGCCGGGGTGCACCTCGAGCAGCGCGCGCTGGCGCTCGGCCACCGCGCGCAGCCCCGCCAGCGCACGCTCCCCCGCTCCCTCGCGCAGAGCCGGGGGGAACTTCGTACGCGTCACGGTCACGTCGCCGATGATGCGGGCCAGCAGGAAGGTGCGGTCGGCATCCATGTTCAGGTCGAACCCGTACACGTGCCAGCGCGCCTCGTACTCCACGAGCGCGAGCGGACGGATACGTCGCTCGTGGGGACGCCCCTCACCGGGACGCAGGTAGGTGAAGGTCACGACGCGACATTCCTCGATCGCGCGCTGCAGCGTGGCGAACGAGGCGTCGCGCACGCGGATACGGGGCGCATACCCGATGATCGGCTCGTCGACGGCGTTGCCCAGGGCACGGATCTTGCGCAGACCGCTGCGGGCGTCGGCCGACAGCGACTCCGTTCCCCACACACCGCCCGCGATGTTGAGCAGGGCGACCTCGGCGGGGCTGAACGTGATGTCGTCGGGCAGGGAGTACTCGGCCGTCGGCACGCGGTAGCGCGCCTCGCGCAGGTCGTCGGGGTCGGTGCGGTTGCCGATCGTCTCGATCGGCACGCCGAGACCGCGCAAGCTCTCTTTGTCGCGCTCGAACATTTTCTCGAGCGCGTCCTTCGACGCCCCGGCCTCGAGCTGTTCGCGGTACCCCGCCACCGAGGACAGGATCGTGTCCTTGGTCAGCCCCTGCTCGGTCGCCATGAGGGCGACGACGAGGTTGACGAGGCGCTCCTCGGGAGCGCTTCGAGGCGAGGTGGCGGGCACCCGCCCATCCTAGGCGCCGGGGGCGACGGGTCAGCCGACCGTGCCGAGGATGTCGACGACGTAGACGAGAGCCTTGTCGGCGGGTGCCTGCAGCACTTGCTGATCCTGAGCGGTCTGGTCGGCCGGTACCACGACGAGCACCTGCGAGCCCACGGTCTGCCCGTCGAGGGCGGAAGCGAGGGCGGACGGCAGCTGCGAGATCTGCGCCTGGCCGGGAGCACCGTTCTCCCACGTCGAGGCGAACGTGGTCTTGGCGCCCCACGCCACGCCCTGGAGGTGGATGATCACCGAGGAGTCGGCGTTCACCACGTCGCCGTCGCCCTTCTTGATGGTCTGCGAACGCACCTCGGTGGGCGCGTCGCCCGCGGGGATGACCACCCCGGGCTGGCCGTCGGGCGCGCGCACGACCGCGGGCATTCCCGAGTCGGCGTTGTACTGGTCGGCACCGTCTGCGGCGGGCAGGAACACCTTGCGCACGTCGAGCACGAGGATCGCTCCGTCGCCCTCGCCGAGGCCGAAGCCCTGCGCGCCCTGGGTGCCGACCTGGTCGCCCGGGATGGCCACGGCCACACGAGAGCCCTCGGCGACGCAGGTCAGCAGCGGCGCCAGAGCCGGCACGGCCTGGGTGAGCCGAACGATCGGGGTGGCGGATGCCACGTCGGGGGCGTAGCGCGTCGCCCCGACCTGCTCGCCGGTCGCCGCGTCGAGAACCGTCACGTCGACGAGCGCGAGCTGCGAGTCGGTGGTGATGCGCTGGCCGTCTCCCTCGATGAGGGTCTGCGTGCCCGCCTGCGTGGGGTTGAAGGGCGAGCGCACCGAGATCGTCGGCGTCGTCGCGAAATCACCCGTGACATCGACGACCGAGGCGAGGGCGCTGTCGGTCGGTGTGGGGCACGAGGACGCGGCGGAGGCCGAGCATCCGACGAGGCCGAATCCGGCCAGAGCGGTCACGGCCACGAGAGCGGGGAGTCTGCGCACCGGATCAGTTTAGGCGGTCGGGCGGGACTCCCCCGCCGCCTCACCCGCGTCCGCCGTCGGTGACGCCTCGCCGTCCGCCTCGACGACCCCGGAGGGACGCACGGCATCCGCGGCCTTCTGCGCCTCCCGCACGCGCTTACGGAGGTTCTTGTCGGTGATCTGGCGATCGCCCACGGCTCCGGGGCGTCCACAGCTCCACGTCTTCGTCGCCGTAGCTCGACTTCGACGCCCGGCGCTTCACCTCGGGCGGCACGGCACCGGGTGCGAGACGACGGGCCGTGATCAGGAAGCCGGTGTGCGCGACCATGCGATGGTCGGGACGCACCGCGAGCCCCTCGACGTGCCACCCGCGCACCATCGTCTCGCTGGCATCCGGTTCGGTGAACAGTCCCGTCGCACGGATGTATTCGGCGACCCGGCTCAGCTGCGTGGCGGTGGCGATGTAGCAGAGCACCACGCCGCCCGGGGTGAGCGCGTCGGCGGCGACATCGATGCACTCCCACGGCGCGAGCATGTCGAGCACGATGCGGTCGACGGATGCCGGGGCCACCGCATCCGGGAGACTCTCGACGAGATCGCCGACGATCACCTGCCAGGTGTCGGGCAGTTCGCCGTGGAAGGTCTGCACGTTGGCGCGGGCGACGTCGGCGAACTCCTCACGACGCTCGAACGACAGCAGTCGCCCCGCGGGGCCGATCGCGCGCAGCAGCCACAGCGACAGCGCGCCGGAGCCGACACCCGCCTCCACGACCGTCGCGCCGGGGAAGATGTCGGCCTGCGCGAGGATCTGCGCCGCGTCTTTCGGGTAGACGATCGCGGCTCCGCGCGGCATGGACATGACGAAATCGCGCAGCAGGGGACGCACCGCGAGGTAGTCGTGACCGGAACTGTTGGTCACGACGCTGCCGTCGGGCTGATCGACCAGCAGCTCGTGCTTCAGCACCCCGTTGTGGGTGTGCAGCTCGCCGGCCTCGCGCAGGGTGATCGTGTGCATGCGGCCCTTGGGCCCCGTCAGCTGCACGCGGTCTCCGATGCGGAACGGTCCGCTCAGGTGGGGGGTCTCGCTCATCGGGTCACTCGCGTCTCGGTCGGGAAGGCGGGGGCGTGCGCCGCATGGAGCGCGCGCAGGTCGGTGGCGGTGCGGCCCGCGAGGCTCGGCCAGAGCGCGTGCGCTCCGACGCCCTCGAGCGGAACCATGAGCGGGACCCCGAGCGACACCGCGCCGCTGGCGATCGCCGAGCGGAGTCCGTTGGGCGAGTCCTCGATCGCGACGGCGTCGGCGATGTCGACCCCCAGGGCCGCTGCCGCCTGCAGATACGGGTCGGGGTAGGGCTTGGGGCGTTCGACGTCGTCGCCGGCGACCACGATGTCGAAGGCGGGGAAGTCGATGAGCTCGACGATCGACAGCGCCATGCGACGCATCGACATCGTCACGAGCGCCGTCTTGACGCCGGCCGCGCGCAGGTCGGCGAGCAGCTCTCGCGCGCCGGGGCGGAACGGCACACCCGTGTCGGCGAGCTGGCGCAGCACCTCGTCGGTGAGGTAGGCGATGATCTCGTCGGCGCTCCATGGAACGCCGGCGCCCTGCAGGAGCCGGGCGGAATCCTCGAGCGCGAGCCCCACCATGCCCAGGGCCTGCTCGTGCGTCCACGTGCCCCCGAAGCGCTCGACGAGCGGCACCTCGGCGGCCATCCAGTACGGCTCGGTGTCGACGAGGGTGCCGTCCATGTCCCACAGGACCGCAGCGAGGGCGGAAGAAGTCATCGTGCCATCGTATCCAGCGGCCCGGGCCGCCCCGTCCGGCCGGGAGCGGGCGCGTGCGCCTATTCTGGAAGCCAGCCCCGACGGGGCAGAGGAGGTTGCGTGGACGCACTGGGTCGCCGGATCATCGTCGCCGCTTTCGACGGCTGGAACGACGCCGGAGAAGCCGCGTCAGCGGCGGCGGCGTTGCTGCGCGCCGACGCCGAGTACGAAATCGTGCACACGGTCGACCCGGAGCTGTACTTCGACTATCAGTACACGCGCCCCCAGATCGGGCTGGATGCCGAGGGGCGACGCACCCTCACCTGGCCCGAGGCGAAGCTGCTGCGCCCCGTCGACCGCACCGACGACGCCGAGATCTGGCTGCTCGTGGGCGTCGAGCCCGCGCGGGCGTGGCAGGCCTTCGCAGCGGAGTTCATCGACGTCGCCCTGCGCGAGGACGTCACGGGTTTCGTCGCGCTCGGTTCGATGATGTCCGACGTGCCGCACACGCGACCGATCTCGGTCTTCGCCGGCAGCGACAACGACGGCGTCCGCCAGTCGCTCGGCCTCGAGAAGAGCCTGTACGAGGGGCCCGTCGGCATCCTGAGCGCGATCGGCCACGCGGCCGAGGGCGTCGGCATCCCGACCGCGAGCCTGTGGGCCAGCGTTCCGCATTACGTGGCCGGCCACACGCCGTCGCCGAAGGCGACCCTCGCCCTGCTCGAGCGGCTCGAGTCCATCACCGGCATCGCGGTGCCCCGCGGCGACCTCGAGACCGAGGCGCGGGCGTGGGAGGCCTCGATCGACGCGGCTGCCGCCGACGACGACGAGATGAGCGATTACATCCGCCAGCTCGAGCAGACGCGCGACACCTGGGACTCCCCCGAGGCCTCGGGCGACGCGATCGCCCAGGAGTTCGAGCGGTACCTGCGCCGCGGCGGCGACGGGCCGACCAAGCCCGGTCGCGACGATCCGCCGCGCCGCTGAGCACACGAGAAAGGCGCCGCCCCCGAGGGGACGGCGCCTTCGTCGTAGGGACTCTCAGCTGGTGATGACGGTCGACACCGCGGGGATCACGCCCAGCGAGAGCAGGACGATGATCAGGAGGCCGAGCGCGACGCGGTAGATCACGAAGGGCAGGAAGCTGCCCTTCTTCAGGTACTGCATGAGGAACGCGATCACGACGTAGCCGACCACGAAGGCGATGACCGTGGCCAACGCCGTCTCGCCGAGGTTGTAGGGGCCGGTGCCCTCGTCGAAGCTCTTGTACAGCTCGTAGAAACCGCTCGCGAACACCGCGGGCACGGCGAGCAGGAACGAGTATTCGGCGACCGCGGTGCGCTTGTAGCCGAGGGCACGGCCGAGGGTCGTGGTGGCGCCCGACCGCGACACGCCGGGAACGAGGGCGAGGGCTTGAGCGAAACCGAAGGCGAAGCCGTGGCCGACGTTCAGATCTTCGAGCTCGCGACGACGCTTGCCGTAGTGGTCGGCGACGCCGAGCAGGATGCCGAAGACGATGAGCACGATGGCCGTGATCCACAGGCTGCGGAAGTTGTCGCGGATGAGGCTCTGCAGCAGGAACCCGAGCGCGGCGATCGGGAGCGTGCCGATGATGATGTACCAGCCCATGCGGGCGTCGGGGTCGTTGCGCGGCACGCGGCCGGTGAGGGACAGGAACCAGCGCGAGATCACGCGCGCGATCTTCTTGCGGAAGTACAGCAGCACCGCGAGCTCGGTGCCGATCTGCGTGATCGCGGTGAAGGTCGCACCGGGGTCGGTTCGCGACGGGAGGAACTCGCCCACGATGCGCAGGTGGGCGCTGGAGGAGATCGGGAGGAACTCGGTGAGGCCCTGAACGAGCCCGAGGATGATGACCTCGAAGATATGCATGCGGTCCTTCAGTACGTCCGGAGGAGGTCGGCGAGAACTCGTCGACCGAACTCGAGCGCGTCGACGGGGACGCGCTCGTCGACACCGTGGAACATCCCGGTGAAGTCGAGGTCGGCGGGGAGTCGCAACGGCGCGAATCCGTAACCGGAGATTCCGAGGCCCGCGAGGGCCTTGTTGTCGGTGCCGCCGCCCATCAGGTAGGGGATGACGGGGACACCCGGGTCGTGGCGATCGAGCTGCGCGACCATCGCGTCGACGAGGTCGCCCGAGAAGGGGACTTCGAGACCGATGTCCTGGTGGACGATCTCGATGTCGATGTGCGGGCCGACGATCCGGCGGATGTCGGCGAGGGCGGCCTTCTCGGTGCCCGGCAGGACGCGCACGTCGATGAGCGCCTCGGCACGATCGGGGATGACGTTGTGCTTGTACCCCGCGGTCAGACCCGTCGGGTTGGTCGTGGTGCGCAGGGTGGAGCGGATGAAGCTGGATGCCGCGCCCGTGCGCAGGGCGAGGGAATCCGGGTCGCCCGCGTCGTCGCCGGTGATCTCGGCCAGCTTCGCCAGAAGCTGCGTGGTGGTGTCGGTGAGGCGGATCGGCCACTGCGTGCGGCCCAGGGCCGCGACGGCCTCGGCCAGAGCGGTCACGGCGTTGTCGGGGTGCAGACCGCTGCCGTGGCCGGCGCGGCCGCGCGCGACGAGCTTGATCCAGACCAGACCCTTCTCGCCCACCTGCAGCAGATAGGCCCGACGGCCGCCGACGGCGATCGAGTACCCGCCCACCTCGCTGATCGCCTCGGTCGCCCCCGCGAACCACTCGGGGCGCTCCTTCACGACCCGCGCCGAGCCTTCGACACCGCCGTTCTCCTCGTCGGCGAAGAACGTCACGATGATGTCGCGCTCGGGCTGCTCGCCCGCGCGCAAGATGTCGGCGACGGCGGTGAGGATCATGGCATCCATGTCCTTCATGTCGACCGCGCCGCGGCCCCACAGAACGCCGTCGCGGATCTCGCCCGCGAACGGGTCGACGCTCCAGTCCTCGGCCACGGCCGGGACCACGTCGAGGTGACCGTGCAGGACGAGCGCCGGCTTGTCGCGGTTGCGCCCGGGAACCCGCGCGCAGACGTTGGTGCGACGCTCGACGGGCTCGTAATACTCGGCCGTGAGGCCGAGGGACTCGAGATAGGCGCCGACGTATTCGGCGGCCTCGCGCTCGCCCTCGGCGCGCCCGCCCCCGTAGTTCGACGTGTCGAAACGAATGAGGTCGGAGGCGAGGCGGGCGACCTCGGGGACGTCGTTCTCGAGCTCGGGCATGCGCACTACGGTACCCGGGGCGCCGGGCCGCCTCCGTCGCACGTCGTCGCGCGTCGCGCGGGTGACACCGCTCGAGCGTGGTCGTGGCGGGTTCCTCGACGGCGAGGGCGCGGGCGGGTCGGGCGGGTCGGCGACCCGCGCGCGACGGCCGCGGCCGGTCGGATCCGACGACGCCGAACACCGAGACGCGCCCGGGGAGCCGCGTCGGTTCGAGCGGGGCGTGCGAGCGTGGTAATGTCATTCCTCGTTGCGCAAGCGACAAACACCCAATGCGCGGGTGGCGGAATAGGTAGACGCGCTAGCTTGAGGTGCTAGTGCCCGTATTAGGGCGTGGGGGTTCAAGTCCCCCCTCGCGCACAGAACGACGAAGAAGGCCCCGGGTTGACCCCGGGGCCTTCTTCGTCGTTCTGCGGGAGCGGTGCGGTTGTTCCACGGCTCCCGGGGGCATTCCGTTGCTGGCTCCGGCACCGCGTTTCCAGCGAATCGATAGCGGGCACGTCGGGCGCGGATAGAAGGACGTCATACCGTCTTCTCGATAAGCGTTCTCAATAGGAGCGCTCGAGAAGGGACCCGATATGAACCTCGCCCGAACCTCTGCCCTCGTCGCCTCCGGTCTGGCCGTGCTGACCGTCGCGCTGGCCGGCTGCTCCGGGGGCGGCGGGACCACAGCGGAGACGAAGACCTCCGCCGCACCACCCATCCAGGTCGTCGCGGCGGAGAACGAGTACGGCGACGTCGTCGAGCAGATCGGCGGCGACCACGTCTCGGTGACCTCGATCATGAGCGATCCGAACACCGACCCTCACAGCTTCGAAGCCAGCGCGACGGTCGCCCAGCAGGTCGCGCAGGCCCAGTTGATCGTGCAGAACGGTCTCGGTTACGACGACTTCATGACCGACCTCGAGCAGGCCTCCCCCAACGACGCCCGCAAGCTCGTCGTGGCTCAGGACGTGCTCGGGTTGCCCGACTCGACCGAGAACCCGCACCTCTGGTACGACCCGAAGACCATGCCCGCCGTCGCCGCCGCCATCGCGAAGGATCTCTCGGCGCTCGATCCCGCCGACGCCTCCACGTTCTCCCAGAACCTCACAACCTTCACGGCCTCGCTGTCGAGCTGGACCGATGCCCTGTCGGCGTTCGCCAAGGCCCACCCGAGCACGCCCGTCGCGGTGACCGAGCCGGTCGCCGATGACATGCTGCAGGCGGCCGGCGTCGACGTGAAGACGCCGTGGAACCTGCAGGCCGCCATCATGAACGACACCGATCCGTCTGCGCAGGACACCGCCACCCAGGAGGCGCTGTTCACCGGCAAGCAGGTCAAAGCCTTCCTGTACAACCAGCAGGTCACCGACGACACGACCGACAAATACCTGCAGTTGGCCAAAGACAACGGCATCCCCGTCGTCGGCGTCTACGAGACGATGCCGCAGGGCTACCGCTACCAGGACTGGATGACCGCGGAGCTGAAGGCCCTCGAAGCGGCGGTGACGCAGGGCACCTCGACCGAGCACCTGTGAATCCGGGACTTCCCCACCCCGACTCCGCCGCCGTCGTCCTGATGGCGCGCGGGGTCGGGGTCCGCCTGGGCGGCGCCACCGTTCTCGACGACGTCGACCTCGACGTCCCCGCCGGGTCGATCGTCGGACTCATCGGCTCCAACGGCGCCGGCAAGACGACCCTGCTGCGGGTGCTCCTCGGCATCCTGCGCCCCCACGTCGGGTACGTGCAGCGACCCGACCGGCGGGCCGGCATCGGGTACGTGCCGCAGAAGATCAGCCTCGATCCCCACGCGCCGCTGCGCGCCCGCGATGTCGTCATGCTGGGCCTCGACGGAGCGCGCCTCGGTGTCCCGCTGCGCCGGCGCCGCCTGCGCGCGGCCGTCGACGAGGCGCTGGACGCCGTCGGGGCGACAGCCTTCGCCGACGCGCGCGTGGGCGAGCTGTCGGGCGGCCAGCAGCAACGCGTGCTTCTTGCGCACGCGATCGTCAGTCGCCCCGCGCTCCTGCTGCTCGACGAGCCGCTGGCGAGTCTGGATCCGGTGAGTGCGCGTGACGTCGTCGTACTGTTGGACGCGCTGCGCGAGCGCACGGGCGTCGCGATCGTCGTCACCGCGCACGATCTGACCCTGCTGTTGCCGGTGCTCGACCGCGTGGCCTACCTCGCGGAGGGACGGGCCGCGGTGGGCACACCGGCCGAGGTCGTCCGCGACGACGTCTTGAGCGCGCTGTACCGCAGACCGATGCGCGTGATCGAGGCGGCGGGCCGCACCTTCGTCATCGCCGACGACGACGGGCCGGCACGATGAGCGCGCTGTTAGGCGCCTTCTTCGCGAGCTCGACGGTGCAGACCGCGCTGACGGTGGGGACCGTCGTCGCGACCGTGACGGCGGTGGTCGGGGTCTTCACGATCACGCGGGGGCAGTCGTTCGCGGGGCATGCGCTCGCCGACATGGGGGCCGTCGGCGGATCAGGCGCGTTTCTGCTCGGGATCAGCCAACTGTGGGGCTTCGTGCTCGCCGGGGTCGTCTCGGCCGTCGTCATGGAGAGCATCGGCACCCGCCGACTGGCCGGGCGCGACGTCGCCACGGGGGTGGTGTTCGGCGCGGGAATGGGCCTGACCGCGCTCTTCCTCGCCCTCGACACCCTGACGGCGGGCTCCAGCAACGCCGCGGTCGCCGTGCTGTTCGGCTCACTGTTCTCGATCGACACCCGGCTCATCCCGGTCGTCGTGCTGCTCGGGACCATCACGCTGGTGATCGTCGGCGTCACATGGCGGTGGCTGACGCTCGAGACGCTCGACCGTGACCTCGCGGCCGCGCGTGGCGTGCCCGTGCGGCTGACCGGCATCCTGTTCCTCATCGCTCTGGCTCTCGCGGTGCAGCTGTCGTCGCTGTCGATCGGCGCGATCCTGTCGACCGCGCTGCTGATCGGGCCGGCAGCGACCGCGCTGCTGTGCACGCGTCGACTCGGCGTCGCGGTGGCACTGTCGATCCTGATGGGGATCGCGCAGGTGTGGGTCGGGTGCCTCGTCGCGTTCGCCAGCTTCGAGTGGTTCGGGGGCAAGAGCTGGCCGGTGAGCTTCACGATCGTGGCCGCGGTGTTCCTGACCTACGTCGCGGCTCGTGTCATCCGCGCCGCGGTGCCTTCGGTGTCGCGGACGGTGGTGGCGTGATGTTCGCGCCGTACCTGCTCACCGCGTGGGTGAGCGGCACCGTGGTGGCTGTCGTGGCGGGAGTCGTGGGGTTCTTCGTCGTGCTCAGAGGGAACACGTTCTTCGCGCACGCCGTCCCGCACGGCGCGTTCGCGGGCGCCGCAGGAGCGGTGCTGATCGGTGTCGATCCGCTGCTGGGTCTGGGAGCGTTCGCGGCGGCGGGGGCGATCGGCATCGTGCTTCTCGGGAGGCGGGCGCGTCACGACGTCGTCACCGCCCTCACCCTGGTGACGATGCTCGCGCTGGGGGCCCTGTTCCTGAGCAGATCGCGCGAGTACGCCGCCGAGGTGTTCGCGCTGCTGTTCGGGCAGATCCTCGGCGTCGCTCCCGGCCAGATCGCCACGATGCTCGTCCTCGGCGCCGGGTGCCTCGCGATCCTCGCGCTGGTGGCACGGCCCCTGCTGCTGGCATCCGTCCTTCCGTCGCTGGCCGCGGCCCGCGGGGTGCGCGTCGGCGCGATCGACCTGGTCTTCGCCCTCGTGGTTGCCGCGGCGACGACGGTGAGCGTTCCGGTCGTGGGGGCGCTGCTCATGTTCGCGCTCCTGGTCGGCCCGCCCGCCGCCGCGCAGATCCTCGCGCGCACACCGGGTCAGGGCCTCGCGCTCTCGCTCGGCCTGACGCTCGTGACCGTCTGGAGCGCGATCGCCCTCTCGGTCGGCACCGACCTGCCGATCGGGTTCTTCGCGACGGCCATCGGCGCGGTGCTGTACGCCGCTTCGCGGCTGCTCGCACGGGCGCGTCGCCGTGTGCCGTGACATCCGGATGCCGGGGCCCGGGGCGGCGTAAACGCGGTCCGCGCTCATAAACGCGGGGACGGACCGTTTATACGCGTGAATCGTGTTTATGCGTGACGGGACGCCACGTCGCACGGGTCAACCGGCCGACACCCCGAACAGCAGACCCAGCACATACGTGACCGCGGCCGCACCGAAACCGATCGCGAGCTGACGCAGACCGCGCTTGAGCGGCGAGGTACCCGACAGCAGGCCCACCATGGCACCGGTCGCCATGAGCGCCGCGCCGACGAGCGCGAGTGCGACGACGACCGCGACGACGCCGGAGAGCCCCAGGATCCACGGCAGCACCGGGATGATCGCGCCCGACGCGAAGAACAGGAAGCTCGACACCGCCGCGCCCCAGTCGCTGCCGACGACCTCGTGCGACGACTCCCCCGGCGCGACGCCCGCCGGCGCGCGCCCGGCCTGCGCGGCGGTGACGACGTCGCGGGCCTTGGCGAGGGCCTCGTCGGGGTCCATGCCGCGCGTGCGGTACACGAGCGCGAGCTCGTTGGCATCCAGGTCCAGGTGCGGCAGGGCGGAGTCGGCGAAGTCGCTCTCTTCGGTGGCGGCCAGCAGCTCGCGCTGCGAGCGCACCGAGACGAACTCGCCCGCACCCATCGACAGCGCGCCGGCGAGCAGGCCCGCGATGCCGCTGAACAGCACGAAGCCGGGGGCGACGCCGGTGGCGCCGATGCCCATCACGAGGGCGAGGTTCGACACGAGACCGTCGTTGGCGCCGAAGACGGCGGCGCGGAAAGTGCCCGACAGTCGGCGGCGCCCACGGGCGGCGAGACCGCGTACGACCTCGTGGTGGATGCGTTCGTCGGCGGCCATCGCGGGCGTGGCGTAGGGCTCGTCGGCGTAGGGCGAGCGGGCTTCGGCGTTCTGGGCGAGCGCGAGGACGAAGATCGATCCGAAGCGACGCGCCATCCAGGCCAGCAGACGGGTCCCGATGCCGGGCACGGGCAGGCGTTGCGGGGTCTCGCCGAGCAGGTCGATCCAGTGCTGCTCGTGGCGTCCCTCGGCATCCGCCAGCGCGAGCAGGATCGCCTTCTCCTCACCGGTGCGGCGAGAGGCCAACTCGCGGTACACGCGTGCTTCGGCGCGCTCGTCGACGAGATAGCGGGCCCAGCGACGGCGGTCGCGGGCGGTGGGGGTGGCGGCGGTCGGCACGGTGCTCCTTCGGGTCGTCGACAACCGTAATGAAGCGGATCGGCCCCCTCGGGCGCGTCGTCCGATACTGCCAGCATTTCGGGGCTCCGAAGCCCCAGGAAAACAGGGATGCCGCGGAGCCTTCGCCCCGTGTACGCCTGTGCCGGCGTGTTAGGAATGCACGCGCTTGCGGAGGAGATCGATGCGCGCCTGCAGCTGCGCCACGGTGGCGTGCGAGACGGCGGGGCCGCCGCAGATGCGTCGGAGCTCGGCGTGGACGAGGCCGTGCGGCTCGCCGCTTTGGCGGGCATACAGCCCGACCATCGTGTTCAGCAGCTGCCGCTGTTCCTTCAGGGTGCGGTGCAGCGGCGCGGGGAGGCCGCCCTCATCGACGCTGGGCGGTTCGACGCCGCTCTCCTTCTCGTTCGCCTCGCGCGTGGAGCGGTGTCGCGACTGCCGCGTCGCGCGCGACATGAGCACCTCGTGCACCTGCTCGGGCTCGAGAAGCCCCGGGATGCCGAGGAACTCCTCCTCCTCGATCGTCCCGGGCACGGCGAGCTGACCGAACTCCTGCCCGTCGAACATCACGCGATCGAAGTGGGCGAGCGAGCCGAGGGCCTGGTACTCGAACTCCTGCTCGAGCGCGTCGGAGGCTTTGTCCTCGCGCTCGGCGGCATCCATCATGTCTTCTTCGGCGTTCCACTGGTCTTCCGCGTCGCTGTCGCGGTCGAGGGCGTGCTCGCGCTGCGCCTCCATCTCACCCGCGAGGGCGAGCAGCTGGGGGACGTTGGGGAGGAAGACGCTCGCGGTCTCACCTCGGCGACGGGCGCGCACGAAACGTCCGATGGCCTGGGCGAAGAAGAGCGGGGTGGACGCGCTCGTGGCGTAGACGCCCACCGCGAGGCGCGGCACGTCGACGCCCTCGGACACCATGCGGACGGCGACCATCCAGCGGCTGGTGCCCTTCGAGAACTCCTCGATGCGGCTCGAGGCCTCGGCCTCGTCGGACAGCACGACGGTGACCTTCTCGCCGCCGATGTCTTCGAGGATGGCGGCGTACGCGCGCGCGGCCGTCTGGTCGGTCGCGATGACGAGACCCCCCGGCATCCGGAACCGTCTCGCGCACCTCGGTGAGGCGGCGATCGGCGGAGCGGAGGACGGCGGGGATCCAGTCGCCGTTCGGGTCGAGCGCGGTGCGCCAGGCCTGCGCGGTGATGTCCTTGGTGTTGTCCTGCCCGAGCTGGGCCTCCATCTCCTCCCCCGCCTTGGTGCGCCAGCGCATCTGACCGGCGTACACGAGGAAGAACACGGGGCGGACGACGCCGTCCTCGAGGGCGCGCTTGTAGCCGTAGGCGTAGTCGGTCCGCGAGAGCCGGATCCCCTTGGCGTTCGGGTGGTACTCCACGAACGGGATGGGCGCGGTGTCGCTGCGGAACGGCGTCCCCGACAGCAGAAGTCGGCGGGTCGCGCGGCTGTACGCCTCGCGCAGGGCGTCGCCCCAGCTGAGGGCGTCGCCACCGTGGTGCACCTCGTCGAGGATGACCAGGGTCCTGGCATCCATCGTCAGGCGCTGGTGCACCTCGGCCTTGACCGCGACCTGGGCGTAGGTCACCGCGACGCCGTGGTACTGCCGCGAGGGCGTGGCGTGACGATTGGAGAAGAACGGATCGAGACGGATGCCGACGCGCGCGGCCGCCTCGGCCCACTGGGTCTTGAGGTGCTCGGTGGGGGCGACCACGACGATGCGGTCGACGACTCCGCGACGCATGAGCTCGGACGCGAGGCGGAGGGCGAACGTCGTCTTACCGGCGCCGGGGGTCGCGGCGGCGAGGAAGTCGCGGGGACCCTTGCCCTCGCCGTCGGGTCCGTCGAGGCCGAAGTAGAGGTCGAGCGCCTCGGCCTGCCACGCGCGCAGGCGCTGGGCGGTACCCCAGGGCGCGCGCTGCGGGAACGAGGGCGAGAGGTGCTCGGCGGCGAAGGAGCCGAAGTGGGGCTCGGTGCCGTCGGCGGGCGCGGCGTCGGAGACGTCGGTGAGGGCACCGTCGACGGAGGCGGCAGCGGGCGCGGGGTCTGCGGGCGCCGCGTCGAACGGGCGCGGCGCGTCGCCGGGAATGGGGTGGTCGGCGACCGGGGCGGAGGCGTGGCTCGGGTCGACGGGGGTGAGAGCGGGGGCTGGTGCCACGGCGGATGCCGCCGGGGCGGACGGGGCAGATGCCGCCGGGGCGGACAGGGCAGGGCGGGGCGCGGGGCCGGGGCTCGCGACCGGCCCCGGGGATGCCACAGGGCCGGGACTCGCCACACGGCCGGGGCTCGCGACCGGCCCCGAGGATGCCACGGGGCCGGGGCTGGCGACGCGCGGTGGGGGCACGGCATCCGGGACGCCGGGGGTGTGCGGGAGGTTCGGGGTGCGGGCCTCTTCTTCCAGCATCGAACCTCCTTCCCGTGCGTGCGCGAACATCCACGATAGGCGAACCGGATCGGTCGTGGCGTCGGGCTGTGAGTCGTTCCGCCGCCTCACCGGCGATAAACGCGATCCGCACACATAAACGCGGGGAGAACGCGTTTCTGCGCGTGGATCGCGTTTATGCGTGCGCCACCCACGGGCGCGTCGGGGCGCAGCGCGTCGGGGTGTGTCTGCTCGGCGGAACGGCGCCGACGAGCGGTGGGGCGGAACGCGCCCGCCCTCTGGGGCGATGTCGGAAGCCGGGGATAGCCTGGGGGTCGGAGGTTTCGATGACACTCGATCCGCACTCGCCCCGCACCTCGCCCTCGCCCGACAACCACGGCCCTCACCCCTGGCGCCGGTACGTCGCTCTCGGCGACTCCTTCACGGAAGGGATCGGCGACCCCCTGCCCGACGGCGGCCACCGCGGGTGGGCCGACCGCGTCGCGGAGGTGCTCGCCGGGCAGGTCGACGACTTCGCCTACGCCAACCTCGCCGTACGGGGCAAGCTCATCGGGCAGATCGTCGCCGATCAGCTCGAACCGGCGCTCGCACTCAGCCCCGATCTCGTCACGTTCTCGGCCGGCGGGAACGACATCATCCGTCCGGGCAGCGATCCCGATGCCGTGGCCCAGCAGTTCGAGGATGCCGTCATCCGCCTGCGCCGCGACAACGCCACCGTCGTCGTGTTCACGGGCATCGACACCGAGTTCACGCCGGTGTTCCGCGGCATCCGCGGCAAGGTCGCGATCTACAACGAAAACATCCGCGCGATCGCCGACGCCCATGACTGCGTCGTCGCCGACCAGTGGGGCCTGAAAGAGGTGCAGGACATGCGCTTCTTCGACGACGACCGCCTGCACTACAACTCCCTCGGCCATCACGAGGTCGCGCGCATGGTGCTGCGGGCGCTGAACGTCCCGAACGACCTACAGCCGATGCAGCCCGAGGCCCTGACCGCGACCACGTGGCGCGCCGCGCGCGAGAAAGACCTCGTGTGGGCGCGGTCATACCTCGTGCCGTGGGTACTGCGGCGTCTGCGACACCAGTCGTCGGGCGATCACGTGCAGGCCAAGCGTCCCGAACCGCTGCCGGTCATCACGCTCGCGCCGGAGAAGGATGCCGGGGCCCCGCCGGAGACACACGTCTGACGCGCGGCCACCCGGCGCCGTCTCGCGCGGCTCACGCCCACGGCTCGACCCACGGCCATCCGTCCCGCACGGCGGGATGTCACCCGCCCGACCCCGCAAACCACACGGCACGCGAAACACACACGGCACGCGAGCACACCCGCACACGAACACACCCGCGCATGAACCGCACCCCACGCGGACCCCGCACCCGGTCACGCGAACGTGCTGACACCGTTCACTGCGGCGGCGACCCCCGCGAGCGTGCGGTGACTCAGCACGTCGGCGATCGTCGCCGAGACTCCCCGCGCGGCGAGGGCGTGGGTGAACGAGACGAGGTCGATGCTGTCCATCCCGGCGTCGAGCAGGTCGTCGTCGCGGCCCACCGAGTGGCCGAGCACGGCTTCGGCGGCCTCCGCGAAGGCGTCCTCGACGGCGGAACCCGGCGCGTCAGCGGGAGCCGGCGCTGCGTCGGGTTCCAGAGCCTGCAGGGCGCGCGCGTCGAGCTTGCCGTTCGCCGTCAGGGGCAGCGCCTCGACCACAACCGCGTCGGCGGGCACCATGTACCCCGGCAGCACCGCGGCGAGCTGCGTGCGGAAGCGAGCGGCATCCGCGAACCGGGGGAACGGGCCCGCCTCGTCGGTGACGAGGAAGGCGCGCAGCACGGTCCCCCGGGCGCGTGACCGGGGCAGCACGGCGGCGTCTCGCACCCCGTCGAGACCACGAACGGCGGTCGTGACCTCGCCGAGCTCGATGCGGTGCCCGCGGATCTTGACCTGGTCGTCGGAGCGGCCGAGGTACGCCAACCGCCCGTCGGGGCGCAGCCGGACGAGGTCGGCGGTGCGGTACATGCGTCCGCCGCACTGGAAGGGGTCGGCGACGAAGCGCTCGGCGGTGAGGGCCGGGCGCGCGGCGTACCCGCGTGCGAGCTGCGGGCCCGCGAGGTACAGCTCGCCCACGGCGCCCACGGGCGTCGGCCGTAGCCGCCGGTCGAGCACGTACGCGCGCATCCCGGCGACAGGGCTGCCCCAGCACGACCTCGTCGGTCTCGCTCATCACGGCCGACACGGCGTCGACCGTCGTCTCGGTGGGACCGTAGAAGTTCATCGCGCGCACCGGCGACCGCCCGAGCGCACGCCACGCGTCGCCCCCGACCGCCTCTCCTCCGAGACCCAGCACACGCAAGCGCTCGTGCACGGGACTGTCGGCGGGCAGGCAGGCGTGCAGCGTGGGCGAGAGCTCGATCATGGTGATACCGCGCCCCAGAATCTCGGCTTCGAGGCGAGCCGGATCGCGCAAGGTGTCGGCATCGAGGAGTTCGACGCGGTGCCCCGAGAACAGCGCCAGCAGCGGCTGCCACGACGCGTCGAAGCCGAACGACCACGCGTGCCCGACGGTCAGCGTCCCCGGCGCGGCGCCGGCGTAGGCCCGCTCGGCGTGATCGGCGTGAAGGGCCACGATGCCGCGGTGCGTCGCGACGACACCCTTGGGCTCTCCCGTCGAGCCGGAGGTGAAGATCATGTACAGCGCGTCGTCGGGGTGCACCTCGACGACGGGCAGGGCGGCATCCACGGGCTCGACGGCGGGGAGGTCGCGCCACGGCGAGACGCCGACGACCGCGCGGGGGTCGGCGAGGCGTCGGATGGCGTCGAGTCGTGTGTCGGGCAGCGCCGGGTCGAGGTACACCGCGCACGCGCCCGCCCGAGCGATGCCGAACAGCGCCTCGACGACCTCGAGCGATCGCGGTAGGGAGATGCCGACCACGTCTCCCACGCCGATTCCCGCGGCGGCGAGGCCGGCGGCGAGACGGGTGGTGCGATCGTCGAGCTCGCGGTAGGTCCAGGAGCGGGCGCCGTCGGCGAGGGCGACGGCGTCGGGGAGGGATGCCACGGCCCCGGCGAACAGCTCGGGAACGGTGCGACGGTCGTCCGGCGCGGTGACGGACACACGCCCGCCGAGAGGGGTGTCATCCACGGGATCGGACGCGCGAACATCGCCCGCCAGCCGCGCCCACGCCGCGCGGTCCACCGCGCGTTCGGCCCGGATGCCGTTCACCGGCGCGGCGGGAGCGTCGACGATCTCGTCCAGCGCCGCCCGCCACATATCGGCGAGCTCTCCCGCGGTGAAGCCGACGAGTTGGGCGGCGCGCACCTCGACGTCGACCACGAGGCGTCCGTCGATGACCGCGGGGGCGACGACGAGCGGATAGTGGGTGAGGCTGTGCGCTTCGGCGCGGCGGACGGCGGCATCCGGAGCGAACCCTGTGCCGTCATGACGCGAGACGGGTGCGTTCTGGAACACCAGAAGGGTATCGAACAGCGATCCGACGCCGGCGGTGCGGGCGATCGCGCGCAAGCCGGGGTGCGCATGCGCGACGTCGACGGCGAAGTCGGCCTGCAGCCGGTCGAGCGCGCTCGCCACGGGAGCATCGTCGAGCGCCACCCGCACCGGCACGGTCGTGATGAACAGACCCACCATGTTCTCGCTCCCGACGAGCTCGGGGTCACGGCCCGACACGGTCGTGCCGAAGACGACGTCGTCGCGGTCGGTCAGCCGCGACAGCATCACCGCCGTGGCGAGCTGCGTGAGCGTGTTGAGGGTCACATTCTGGGCGCGGGCGAACGCCAGCAGGCGATCGGTGTCGGATGCCGACCACGTGCGCTGCTCGGTCGTGGCGGCACCGAAGCGGCCGTCGCCGGGCTCGGTCGCTCGATCGGCGAGTTGCAGCGGAGTCACATCGCCCACGCGCGCGCGCCAGTGCGCGAGCGCCGCGGTCTCGTCCTTCTGCTGCACGTGGAGCACCTGGTCGCGGAAAGGCCGCACGGCGGGCAGCGGGGCACCGGCGTAGGCGCGCTGGATCTCGTCGACGACGATGCCGAACGACCAGCCGTCGAGCGCGATGTGGTGACCGGTGAGCACGATCTCATCACCCGCGTCGGCGTGGACGAGGCTCACGCGCAGCAGGGGTCCGGTGCGCACGTCGAATCCGCGCCGGCGCTCCTCGGCGGCGATCGTCGACCCCTCGCCCGAGCGCTCCTCGACGGGGATCGTCCCTGCCGCGGGGATGACGTGGACGGGGTGCGGCAGGCCCTCGTCGACGAAACGCCCGAGGACGACCGGGTGCCGCATCGCGACCGTGTCGACGGCGGAGCGCAGGCGGGCGGCATCCACCCTCCCGTCGAGTTCGAGACGCACCTGGATGACGTAGGCGTCGTCGGTCTCGGCGGCGAGGGCCAGCATGCCGCGCTGCAGAGGAGTGGCTTGCAGGACGTCGAGGATCATCGAACATCTCCGATCAGGGCGGCAAGGAGTTCGGCGCTCAGTCCCGAGGCCGACAGCGGGGCGCTCTCGGGCGCCGGGGAGGGTGTCACCGTGGGCTCCAGTGCGCCCGCGAGATCGACGAGCACGGGGTGCGCGAACACCTGGCGGGGGGCGGCGGCGAGACCGCGCTCCCGGAGGCGCGCGACGAAGGCGATCGACGAGATGCTGTCGCCGCCGAGGGCGAAGAACGACGCCTCGGGCGCGGGATCCGGGATGCCGAGCACCTCGGCCGCACACGCGAGGACGACCTGCAGGGCGTCGGGAGACCCGGGACTCGTCCCCACGGAGGCGGTGCGTTCGCGGGGCGGCTCGTCGCGGTCCGGAACCGCCGCGCGTGCCTGGCCACGAGGGATCGGCAGGCCCTCCAGCGTTCCGGTTCCGTCGTCGTCGGCCAGCGCGCCGATCACGGCCAGCAGCCGCTCGGTGAGGCGGGCGACGGTGCGCGGGGAGAACAGCGCCGTGCGGAAGGCGACACCGCCGCGAAGGCCCTCGGCGTCGTCGATGAACTCGAAGGACAGCTCGAACTTGGCGTGCGTGCGCTCGGGTTCGGCGATCTCGTAGGCGATCTCGCCGCCGGGGTGCGGGAGGGTGCCGCGCAACTCTCCCCCGCTGTGCAGCTGCACCATGGTCGTCGCGAGCGGACTCAGGCCGCTCGAGCGGTCGGGGCCGACGGCGAGCACGACCTGTTCGAACGGCACCGCCTCGTGCTCGAGGGCTTCGACGAGCGTCTCGCGCACCGAGACCACGAGCGCGTCGAGCCGTGAGTCGGCGGGAACACGATGCCGCAGCACGACCGTGTTCGCGAGCATGCCGACGACCTCGGTCGTGCGCTCGTCGCGCCCCGCCACGGGGACGGCGACGAGCACCTCGTCGCTCCCGCCGAGCCGCGCGAGGGTTGCGACGACCGCGGCCTCGAGCACCGCGAACAGGCTCGAGCGGGTGCGACGGGCGACGGCGCGAAGCCCCGCGGCGGTCCCGGCGGCGATCGTGAACGCGTGCCACCCTCCATCGGCGGGCGCGAGGGGGTCCGGCGCATGATCGGGGGCGACGGGAAGCCCCGCGGGCGCGTCGGCGAGTCGCTCACGCCAGTAGGTCAGCGAGGCGTCCGCCGCGGGGCGCTCGATTGCCAGGTCGAGGGGCGACGGCGCGGGGGTCGTCCACTCCGGCGCGTGGCCCTGGGCTCGGGCCGCGTAGGCGGCGGCGAAGTCGCGGAGCAGGATGCCGGTCGACCACTCGTCCGCGACGAGGTGGTGCAGCAACAGCCCCAGCGAGCGGCCGCCGTCGGTGAGCACCGCCCGCACGCCGAGCTCGCGGTCCAGGTCGAAGCCGCGGCGGAGGTCGTCGGCATCCGTCGACCACCAGTCGAGGTCGTCGAGCCGTTGCGTCGACACCGCGCGCTGCCGGGGGTCACCGTCGACGACGTCGACGAGCACGCGCAGACCCTCGTGTCGCAGGAGCACGTCGCGCACGGCGGCGCGCAGGGCGTCGGCGTCCGGGGCGGCGGTGAAACGCAGCACGTACGGGATGGCGTAGCCGAGGCCGCCGTCGTCGAAACGGTCGAGGAACCAGATGCCGCGCTGCTGCGGGAGCAGGGGAACCGCGTCGGGAAGCGCGAAGCCGGCGGAGCTTCGCGCGTCGGGCGGCGCGGGCAGGTCCGATCCCGCGGCCCCACGACCCCCGGCCACCGCGCCGAGCGCCCGCGCCGTGGGGTGGGCGAAGAAGTCGCCGATCCGTAGCCCCTCGACGCCGCGCGCGCGGAGCGTCGCGATGACGCGCGTAGCGAGCAGGGAGTGCCCGCCGGCGTCGAAGAAGTCGTCGTCGGGACCGAGGTCGGGAGCTTCCAGGGCATGACGGAACGCCGCGAGCACGGCATCCGCCCGCTCGGTGAGCGCGACGTCGTCGGGAACCGTCGCGGGGCGCACCGACTCCGCGACCTCGACGGCCGCCGCCGCGACGGACGCCGGACGCAGCAGCAAGGCGTCGCGCAGCAGACGCACGGCGGGCTCGTCGGCCTCGGCGTCCGCGAGGGCCTCGACGGCCGCGCGCAGGGCGTCGAGCAGCGCACGCGCCGCGGTCTCGGACACGTCGGCCGACCACGTCACCTCCAGCGCGGGCGTCGCACCCTCGCGGACGGCGATCGTGATCCCCGGCTCGGTCGCCAGCGGGGGCAGCTCGATCTCGCGGGCCCCGGCGTCGCCGAGGAGGGCGGAGCCGAGCACGTCCCCGACCCCGACGAGCAGGAACCCGGGGCGCTCGCGCAGCGCGGGCTGCGTGCGGCGGATCAGCTCGATGGGCACGACGCCCCCGGCGGTCGCGGCCCGCACGGCCTCGACGGTCCGGGCGGTGAGGGACGCCACCGTGTCGTCGTCGCGCACCCCGAGGCGCAGGGGCACGAGGTTGCCCCGCGCGCCCACGGCGAGAGCACCCATGCCCTCGACGTCGAGCACGGGCAGGTCGATGACCCCGTCGGCGCGACCGGTCGCGGCCGTCAGCACCGCGGCGACGGCGACCGCAACGGTGTGCAGGCCGCCGGCGCCGGTGCGGGCGCTCGCCACCGCGATGCGCGGGAGTTCGGCGCGGAGGCGACGGATGCCGTGCGCCTCGGCCCCGACCGGCTGTGGCTCCGCGGCCGAACGCTGCCAGGCCGCGGGAAGCGTCAGCGGCGTCGCCCCGTCGAGCGTCGCGCGCCAGCGCTCGAGCACGGGCGCACTGCCCGTCCCGCGCAGCCAGCGCACCTTCTCGGCGGCGAACCTCCGGTACGCGCCCCGGTCGATCGCGGGCGCGTCGCCGTCGTAGTGCGCGCTCACCCGGGTGAAGAACGGATGCCAGGAGGCGTCGTCGAGGGCGATGTGATGCCCGATGATGCCGAGCACGAGGGAGCCGTCGCGCGTGTCGATGAGCGAGACCCGCAGCGGCGCCTCGGTCGCGAGGTCGAAGGCGACGCGCGCGCGGTCCAGCATGTGCGTACGCACCTCGTCGGGATCGAGGGCGAACCGCTCGACGGCGATCGCGTCGGGGGTGAGCTCGCGGGGCCGGACGCCACCCTCCACGGCATCCCACACCGTGCGAAGAGACGGGAAGTCCTCGATCGTGCGGCGCAGTGCCGCAGCGAGCCGGTCGGCGTCGACGTCCCCGTCGAAGCGCACGGCGAGGGCGACCGCGGCCGTCGCGGCGTGCGGGTCGATCTCGTGCAGCAGCCACATGCGCTCCTCGGACGGCGAGGCGACCACCTCGTCGACCGGCGCGGGGGCGGCCGCGGGAGCAGCGATCCCGCGCGCCTTGAGCAGCGCGTCCATGCGGGCACGCTTCGCGCCGCTCAGCAGCGACGACGCGCGCGCGGCGGGCCGAGGACGCCCGACCGCGTCGAGGCGCCGGGTCGCGGCATCCAGGATGTCGTCCACCGTCTCGAGCGCGAGGGCGTCGACGGCCACGTCGGCCGTCAGGACCAGGGCGCCGTCGCTCTCTGCGAGGCGGATGTCGAGCGCGACCTGGGGCGTCGCGGTCCAGGCGGCGACCGGGGCGGGGGTCTCGGGCCAGGTGAGGCCGTTCGTCACGACGACCGGGCAGGCCACGGCCGTGCGATCGCGGCGCGCGAGGGCGGTGGCGACCGAGGGACCGTCGGGTCCGTCGAGGCGGGCGAACAGCTCCGCCTGCAGCACGCGGGCGCTCGCGACGGCGTCGGCCGGGTCGGCCCCGGCGCCCACGACGACGAATCCGGCGAACGGGCCCACCGGTGTCTCGCCGCTCCCGCCCGCCGTCGGCACCGACAGGCGCACCGGGCCGCCGGAACGCGCAGCGAGCTCATCGCCGATCGCGCCCGCGACGACAGAGTGTGCCGACAGGCCCGCCGCTCCCCCGGCGAGCACCGCGCGCCGCCAGATCGCGGCGTCGACGACGCGCGACAGGCGCTCGGTGCGGATCGGTCCCAGACCGTCGAGCGCCGCGAGCCAGGGCAGGCGGGGAGCGGCGGGCAGGTCGTCGGCCGCGCGCTGTGCCCGGTCGGCGTCGACCGCCACGGGCACCGCGCGGAGGGCATCGAGCAGCCCGGTCGGGGCCGGCGGCAGCTCGAGCGTCGGGTCGGCCAGCAGCCTCGCCGCCTCGGTGATCACGCGGGCGAGCCCCTGCCCGTCGAGCGCGAGGGCGTCGGAGCACAGCACCACCGCATCAGAGTCGTCGCGGCGGACGTGCACGACCTCGACCAGCGCGTCCAGCGGCCGGGGCGTGGTGCGCAGTCCCGCCAGCAGGTCGGTGAAGGCGGCACGGCCCCGGCCGCGGAGGTCCACGGTGCGCAAGACGTCGGCCGCATCGGCGACGCTCTGCGTCTCACCGTCGATCCGTAGCCGCAACGCCTCGTGGCGTCGGACGAGGGATGCCACGACCTCGCGCACGCGATCGGCGTCGACGTCGCCCTCCCAGACGCGGACGTCGAGCATCCCGGTGCCCCCGAGGGGCGCGGCGCCGTCGCGCGCGGCGAGGTACGCCCGCTGCAGCGGGGTGAGGGGCGCGGTGCTCTCGCGCTCAGACATCGGCGCCCTCCGTCACGAGCTCGACGAGCAGTTCGGCGATCACGTGCACGTCGTCGCCGCCGCGGTCGGCGAGCACGGCCGCGATGCGGCGGGGCGTGCGCGCCTCGAACAGCTCGGCGACGGTGAGATCGGTCACCCGCAGTTCGTCGCGCAGAGCAGCGACGCACGCGACGGCCTGCACCGAGTCGCCGCCGATGCGGAAGAAGTCGTCGTCGGCCGAAAGACCCCCGGCCCCGACCACGTCGGCCATGACGAGGGCCACGGCCCGCTCGAGCGCCGTCTCATCGGCGGCGGCTGTCGTGGGCATCGCGGTCCGCGATGCGGCCTCGGCCAGCGCGGCGCGGTCGATCTTGCCGTTGACGGTGAGGGGCAGGCGATCCACGAGCACGATGACCTCGGGAATCATGTACGCGGGCAGGCGCTCCGCGAAGGCCGCGCGGACGGTCCGCTCGTCGATCGCCGCACCGGCGCGGCGCGCCACGGTCACGGCGAGCACGCCCGACCGCACGGGCAACAGCGCCGCGATCGCCCGGTCGACGCCCGGCACGCCGTCGAGCGCGCGCTCGACCTCGCCCAGCTCGATGCGGTATCCGCGCAGCTGGATCTGGTGGTCGCGGCGCCCGTGGAACTCGATCACCCCGTCGGGGCGGTAGCTCGCGAGGTCGCCCGTGCGGTACCACCGCACACCGTCGTGGGCGACGAACCGGTCACTCGTGCGCTCGGGGTCGCCCCGGTAGCCCTGCGCGACGCCCGCTCCCCCGATCCACAGCTCGCCGACGACGTGGTCGGGGCAGTCCTCCCCGCGCTCGTTGACGACGCGGCAACGGACGCCGGCCATCGGCACGCCGTAGGGGACGACGGCCTCGGGGTGATCGGCATCCGGTTCGTGGACGGTCGAGTGGATCGCCGTCTCGGTCGTGCCACCGAGTCCCGCGAAGCGCACGCCGGGCACACGCGCGAGGAAGGCCGCGGCTGTCGAGCCGGGCACCCAGTCGCCCCCGGTGATCACGGTGCGAACGCTCGCGAGCTGATCATCGGATGCCGCGTCCAGCAGCATCCGCAGCAGGGCGGGCGCCGCGTTGACCACGGTGACGCCGTGGCGCTCGATCAGCTCGGCCCAGGCGAAGGCGTCGCCCGTGTCGGCGGCCTCGGGCATGACGACCGAGCCGTCGAGGGCGAGCGGGGCGAACAGGTCGTACACCGACAGGTCGAACTGCAGCGACGACAGGGCGATCGTGCGCTCGTCACCGGTGAGGCCGAAATGCGCGGCGATCGCGTCGATCGTCGCCGCCGCCGCGGAGTGCGGCACCTCGACGCCCTTCGGCTCGCCCGTCGAGCCCGAGGTGAACAGCACGTAGGCGATCGCCGACGGCTCGACCGGTACCGGGGCGTCGAGGGGAACGGCATCCCCCGCCACCGCGAGCACCGGCACGTCGACGCCCTCGGCCGCGCCCACGAGCGCCCGGGCGCCGGAGCGGGCGAGGATGCGGTCGCGGCGGGCGGCGGGATCGTCGACGTTGATCGGCACGTAGGCCGCTCCCGCCGCGAGCACGCCGAGCACCGCGATCGCCTGGTCGACGCCCTTGGGAAGCCGCACCGCGACCGTGTCGCCCACGCCGATGCCGATCGCGGCGAGTCGTGCCGCGAGGGTCAGCGCCCGCTCGGCGAGCTCGCCGGCGGAGGTGAGGGTGCCGCGCGCCGAGCGGACGGCGACGCCGTCGGGGTGCGAGCGGGCGCGGGCGAAGAACGCGTCGTGCAGGGTGCGGGCGGCGGGTGCGGGCACGTCGTGCGCGGTGCGCCGCTCGAGCTGTCCGACCGGGAGGGGCACGGCACCCTCGCCTCGGTCGGTCACGGCGTCGATGAGGTCGATGAACGCGCGGAACATGTCGTCGATCACGCCGGGCGGGAAGGCGTCGCGCCGCACGTCCCAGTTGACGAGCATGCCCTCGGCGACGTCGACGACCTGCGCGTCGAGCTCGACCTGCGGGCCCTGCGAGATGATCCACGACGGCGTGCCGAACGCTCCGAGGACCCGCTCCGAGAACAGGCGGCCGAGGTTCAGGCCCGAGGTGAAGACGATGGGCGCGAGCACGGGCTCGCCGGCCGCGCGGCCGAGGTCGCGGAGCACGTCGAGCCCGCCGTACGCGGCGTGGTCGACGGCCGCGTGCAGCTGGCTCTGCAGTCGCCGGGCGCGCTCGGCGAACGACTCCGCAGCGGTGTGGTCGACGGCGAGGAGCACCGAGGTGGTGAAGTCGCCGACGAGGTCGTCGACGTCGGGCACGACGGGCGCGCGCGTGAAGAGCGGCACGTTCAGGAGGAACCGCTGCTCGGTCGACCAGCGCGCCACGACCTCGGCGAAGGCGGTGGCGAGCACGACCGAGGGCGTCACCCCGAGGCTCCGGGCGCGCGCGGCGAGGGCGTCGGCGCGCGCGTGGTCGAGGGTCTCGGCGAGGCGCACGCTGGCGTGCGGGTCGGGTCGGTCGCCCTCCGCCCGCGCGGGCAGCGCCGGGGCGCCGGGGAACGCGGGCACCCGCTCGGCCCACCACGCCCGGTCGCGCTCGCGGGTCGCGGGGTCGGCCTCGACGGCGAGGTACTCGCGGTAACCGGGGTGCGCGGGGGCACCGAGCGCCGCGTCTTCGTCGTACGCGCGGGCGAGGTCTTCGAGCACGCGGCGGTAGCTCTGCGCATCGGCGGCGAGCATGTCGACGTCGACGTGCAGGCGCGTGCGGCCGCCGGGCAGCAGCGTGAGGGCCACCTGCACGACCTGTCCGTCGCCGACGTCGAGCATCTGGTGCGAGCGCTCGTCGCGCAGACGCTCCAGCTCGCGCGCGGCCGCGGCGTCGTCGAGGTGGCTGAGGTCGTCGAGCCGGAACGGCGCAGAGACCGCCGCCGCGGGCACGATCCACTGCATCGCGTCATCGGTGAAGGCCGCGCGCAGCATCGGGTGACGCGTCACGAGCGCGGTCACCGCGCGCGAGAGACGGTCGGGGTCGATGCCGTGACCGTCGAACTCGACGTACAGGTGCGCGGCGACCCCGCCCAGGCGGTGCTGCGTCTGCCGACCGCTCCAGTACGCGTGCTGCATGGGGGCGAGCGCGAAGCGGGGATCGTCGTGCACGGCGGAGCGCGCGACCTCTCGCGCGACGGGCGCCTCGGCCCCGGCGAGCAGGCTCTCCCATGCCGCGACCGTGGGGTCGGCGGCCAGTGCCCCGAAGCCCACCTCGGCCCCCTCGGCGCGCCACCGCTCGGCGAGGCGAATGATGGCGAGCGAGTGCAGCCCGTGCATGAGCAGGTCGTCGGCGGGCTCGATCTCGTGCGCGGCGATGCCCAACTGGTCGGCGATCTCGGCGGTGATGCGGGTGCGGTCGAACACGGTTCTCCTCAGACTCCAACGGGGACGGAAAGACGGATGCCGACGCCGTCGGCGCCGGGAACGAGATCGCCGGCGTCGACGACCTCGGGAAGGAAGGAAGGGATGCCGAGGCGCTCGGCACCGGGGAGACTCGAGGCCTCGGCGCGCACGGCCAGCGCGCCCGGCAGCCCGCCCACGTCGAGATCGACGAGGGCGAGCTCCGCCGCGGGGGCCAGTCCGCACGCGACGACGGCCGGGCGTGCGTCGGCCGGGGCGAGGGTCAGGTGTTCGGGGTCCGCGACGAGGCCCACGCCGAGGCACTTCACCACGGCCTCGCGCCGCACCCACGCGGTGGCGAGCGTGGCGGAGGTCCACCCGGCGTGCGGCCGCTCGGCGGCGGGAAGGTAGGCGGCGACGGCGTCGGTGGCGGCGTCGGTGGCGGTGGCCGGGCGCGTCCCGGTGGGGAGTGCCGGTCGGGACGCCCCACCGATCCCCGCCTCGACGTCCACGCCCACGTCGCCCTCCGACCGGTAGGCCACGAGCACCACGCCGCCGGAGTGGGCGATCGAGATTCCGCCGGCGGCATCCGGGGTCCACGGCATGCCGGCGCGAGGGTCACCGGCCGGGCGCACGGCGATCGTGACGTCACCGGGCGCGCGGCCGGTCGCTGCGGCGACGAGCACGCGAGCGAGGACGCGCCCGGTCGTGAACTCGGCGGCGCGCGCCGGGCGCATCACCTCGAGGCGCGCACGCTCGCGGGAGCTCAGCCACGGGTGCCCGGGCTCGAGCGCGCGGGCCGCGACGATCACGCGCCCACCGCCGTCCGCACGCGCGACAGCAGCAGCTCGGGGTGGTCGAAGAGGGCGAAGTGTCCGCCGTCGAGCACCAGCGTGCCGTGATCGATCGCGCCGGCCGCGAGCAATGGCATCCATTCGGCGACCGCGGCCGGGCCCGCGACGGGGTCGTCGCGCCCGGCGACGGTGAGCAGTCCCCCCGCGCGCAGGGGGCCGCGCTCGGCGTCGGCGGCCGGGCCGGGGCGATCGAACTCGGCCGCGGCGGTGAGGTCGCCGCGCAGGGCCCGGATCGCGACCGTGAGGAAGGGCTCGTCGGCGAGCAGCACCTCGGGCGTGCCGCCGAGTCGCCGCAGCCACGCGCGCCACGCCTCGCGGTCGTCGTCGGCGGGGAGGCGTCCGCCCCGGCGTCGTCCCGGAGCGGGCCGCCCCGAGAGCACGAGGAGGTCGACCGGGATGAGAGCCGACAGCGCGGCCGCGAGCGAGGCGCCGAAGCTGTGACCGAGCAGCACCGTCGGGGTGTCGTCCGCCGTCACCTGCCCGAGCACGCCGGTGAACGCCGCGACGAACTCGGGGTACGACGTCAGGGGCTCCTCGGCGACGCGCGTCTCGTGACCCGGGTACTGCAGCGCGACGATGTGCGGCGGGTCGGCGAGACCGGCGCCGAGGCGCGCGTAGGCACCGGCCGATCCGCCCGCGTGCGGCAGGCACACGAGCCGCCACGCGGCGTCGGCCGAACCGCTCACCCGAGCGATCGCGCCGAGGTCGATCGTGCGGGTCACCGTGCGGCGCTCTCGGGCGTGCGCTGGCGCACCTTGCTCACCTTGCCCACGCCCGTGGTCGGAAACGCCGCGACGAACTCGATCGTGTCGGGCAGCTTGAAGCGCGCCACACCCCGGTCCGCGAGGAACCGGCGCAGCTCGATCGCCCGCGGCGCCTGTTCGAGGTCGCGGCGCGGGATGACGTAGGCGGCGATGCGCTCGCCGAGGGTGTCGTCGGGCACCCCCACGACCGACACATCGTGCACCACGGGGTGGCCCAGCAGGAGGTTTTCCAGCTCCTCGGGTGCCACCTTCTCGCCGCCGCGATTGATCTGGTCCTTCGCGCGGCCCACGACCCGGATGTAACCCCGGTCGTCGACCGAGACGAGATCGCCCGTGCGATAGAAGCCGTCGGCGGTGAACGCCGAGCGGTTGACGGCATCGTCCGCCAGGTAGGCGCGGATCGTGTACGGCCCACGGGTGAGCAGGTGCCCGGGCGTGCCGGTCGGCACCGGCTGGTCGTGGTCGTCGACGACACGCACCTCGTCGTCGGCCGAGATCGGCCGCCCCTGCGTGGTGACGATCGTCTCCTCGTCGTCGTCGAGACGGGTGTAGTTCACGAGCCCCTCGGCCATGCCGAACACCTGCTGCAGCGTGCACCCCAGCTCGGGTCGGACCCGCCGGGCGACGGCCTCGCTGAGCTTCGCCCCGCCCACCTGGATCGTGCGCAGCGACCGCAGCCGCTCGCCGTGCGTGGCATCGAGCCACGCGATGAGCAGCGGCGGCACGAGCGCGACGGTCGTCACGCCGTGGCGTTCGATCAGCGGGAAAGCGATGTCGGGGCTCGGGGCCGGGCACATGACGACGCAGGCGCCGACGGCGATCGCCCCGAGGATGCCGGGCGAGCTCATCGTGAAGTTGTGCGATGCGGGCAGCGCGACGAGCATCACGCTGTGCTCGTCGAGCCCGCAGATCGCGGCGCTCTCGCGCACCGAGTAGAGGTAGTCGTCGTGCGTGCGCGGGATGAGCTTCGGCCCGCCCGTCGTTCCGCCCGACAGCTGCAGGAAGGCGACGGCATCCGGTCGTGCCGGGCTCTCGCGGCGCGAGGCGGGCGCGGGGGCGTCGAGATCCGCGGATGCCACGAGCAGCACGCGTACGCCGGCGGGAGCGCCGCGGCCGGCGATGCCGGCGTAGTCGGCGTCGGCGGCGTCGGCGGGGCGACCGAGGGTGAGGATCGCGCGCGCCGCCGAGCGCGTGGCGATGTCGGCGAGCTCGCGCTCGCGGTGGGCGGGGAGCGCGAAGACGGGCAGCGCCCCGAGCAGGGCGAGCGCGAACACCGCGACGGGGTGCTCGGCGACGTTCGGCAGGAAGAGCACGACGCGGTCGCCGCGGCGGATGCCGTCGTCGGCGAGGCGCTCGGCGAGGGCCCGGACGGCTCGGTCGAGGCCGTGGTAGTCGAGCACGCGGTCGCCGTCGATCACCGCGGGGCGCGAGCCGAAGCGCTCGACCGCGGCGTCGAGCAGGTCGGTGAAGGTCTGGCCGATCCAGTGCCCGCGCGCGCGGTGGGCGGCAGCGACGTCGTCGGGGTAGGCCCGGAACGTCCGCAGGGCGTGCTCGACGCGCAACGACGCCGGACGCAGGTCGGTCCACGCCTCGTCGACGACACGCAGCGCGTCGGGGCGCGGCAGCGGCTCGGTCACCGCGGTCCAGCCCGCGGGCAGGGGCGGCCCCACCGGCCAGAGCGAGCGCTGGCCCTCGTCGTTCACCAGCACGTGGAAACGGGCGTCGGGGTCGTCGAAGGGATTCGGCATCGGGGGGAACCTTTGTATGGAAGAGCGAAGAGGAGACGGTCGTGGCGGGCGCGGGCCCGCCACGACCGGTGCGTCAGGAGCCGGTGATGGCGCTGAACGCGTACGAGGTGTTCAACGGCGACGGGTTGCGCAGGGCAGCGATCTGCACCATCGACAGGTCGACGACGTGACCGTCCTTCACGGCCGACAGCGTCGGGAACACCGCGCTGTTCTGCCAGGCCGTCTTGACGTCGGCGCTGAGGAAGGCGATGTACATGCGGTCGGCATCGGCCTGGTCGACGGTCTCGAACGACAGGCCCGCGGCACCTGAGCCGTCATCGAGCGAGGGAAGAGCGGCCGCGGTCGGGCTGAACGTCATGCCCAGGGCGTCGAAGGCGCGGACGCTGCCGTCCTCGGGGTCGTTGACGACCTTGAGGGCGTTGGGCGTGGCGAGCGAGAGCGTGTAGGTCTGCCCCTTGAGCTCGGGGTGGCTCTTCCCGGCGTCGGCGAACGTAGCGGTGTCGGCGTCGATGAGCGGCTGCACGGCATCCGTCTTTCCGAGTGCTTCGGCGATGAGCGGCGCCTCGACCTTCCAGTCGAGGTGGTGGATGTTCTTCGCGCTCGGGCCGACGACGGGGGCGATTGCCGAGAGGGCGGCGTAGTTCGCCTCGAGGTCGACGTACGAGGTCGCGACGATGAGGTCGGGGTGCAGGGCCGCGATGGCCTCGAGGTCGAGGGGCGCGCGGTCGGCGCCGGCCGCCGCGGTCTGGATGAGCGTGGGCGTCGTGGTGAGCTTCGGGGCGAGCCACGGAGCGATGCCGGACTTGTCGAACGGGAACGCGGAGGTCGCGACGGGCTCGACGCCCAGCGCCGTGACGATGTCGGCCTCCATCCAGCCGAGGGTCACCACGCGCTCGGGAGCGGCGTCGATCGTCGCCTGGCCGTAAGCGTGGTCGACCGTGACGGGGAACCCGCCCGAGGTGGCTGCGGGCGTGCTGCCGGCGTCGGCGGCACCTGTGGCGCAGCCCGACAGCAGCGCGGCGCTGACCGCGAGAGCGGCGGCCGCGGCGACCGCGCGGGCCGGACGGAGGAAGCGGGCGAGAGACATGGAACTCCTTCGGGTGGTGTGCTGTGTGTGTCGGGAGCGGGATGCCGGGCGTCGGCCATCACGCGATCCCGGAAGTAGGTTAGCCTAACCTAATACGCTGCCGCGCCTCCTCGGCGTGGCGTCGAAGAAAAAGCCCGACCATCGAGAGGATCCCCATGAGCCGCAGCCTGCGCCTGACCGAGAACCAGCGCGACGTGATCGCCCATCCGGCCCACGCACACGGCTTGGCGGACGAGATCTCTCTCGTGCGGGATGCCGCGGAGATCTCGCCTATCGTCACGCGCGTGACGATCGACCTGGGCGGTACGCCCGACGCGGCGGAGTGGGCGAAGCCGAACACCGCGATCCGCATCGAGGTCCCCGCGCTCGACGACGACGCCGCGCTCGTCTCGCGGGTCTACACCGTCCGCCGCTTCGAGGCTCCGCGCACGATCGAGGTCGACGTCGTGCGGCACGGTCACCGCACCCCGATGACGGCGTGGCTCGCCGGCATCCGCCCCGGTGACAGCGTGCGCGTGATCGGTCCGCGCACGCACCTGCTGCCCGCCCACGACGGGCGCCCGATCGAGCTCGTCGCCGACGACTCCGCGCTTGCGGCCGTGGCCTCGATCCTCGCGGCGTGGCCCGCGGGCAGTCGCGGGCGCGTGCGCACGACGAGCCGAGACGACGTGGTGCTGGCGCAGCTGCCGTCCGTGCCCGACGTGTCGGTCGAGCGCATCGTCGACGTCGCTGCCGTCGAGGCGCCGCTCGGCTCGGTGCTGTGGGCCGCCGGGGAGCGCGACGACATGCGGGCGCTGCGCGCGCGGTGCCTCGCCTCCGGCATGGACAAGGGCGACCTGCGCGTCTTCGGGTATTGGAAGAGCGGCGTGAGCAACAGCGTTATCGACGCCAAGCGTCTCGATCACTTCGCCGCGCTCCTGAAGGCGACCGGCTCGACCGACGGCGCCGACGACTTCGACATCGACATCTGAGACACCGGTGTCCGAGCCCCCGGCTCCGAGGATCCGGGCGCCGAAGCCCCCCGCACCGCAGATACCGACATCTGAGACACCGGCTCCGCGGCGCCGAGCGCGCGCAGGAGGGTGCGGAACTTCGCGCCCGTCTCCTCGATCTCGCGCTCGGGCTCGGAGTCGGCCACGATCCCCGCGCCCGCGAAGAGCCGGATCGTGCGCCCGACGATCTCGGCGCTGCGGATGCCGAGAGCCCACTCCCCGTCCCCCGTAACGTCCGTCCAGCCGACGGGACCGGCGAACGGTCCGCGCGGGACCGGCTCCAGCGACCGGATCGCCGCGACCGCGTCGGCCGTGGGCACGCCGCCGACGGCCGGGGTGGGGTGAAGGGCCAGCGCGAGCTCGGCGGAGGTGACCGTCGGGTCGTCGAGCACGCCCTCGATGGTCGTGCCGAGGTGCCACATCGTCGGCGTCGCGACGACGTCGGGGCGATCCGGTACGCGCAGGCTCCGGCAGAACGGCTCGAGGGCGGCGGCGATCGCATCGACGACGAACCGGTGCTCGCCCAGGTCTTTCGTCGAGGCGGCGAGAGCCGCCGCCCGCGCCCCATCGACCTCGGGGTCGGCGCTGCGCGGCAGCGATCCCGCGAGCGGGACGCTGCGCACCGCCGTGCCCACCCGGCGGATCAGCAGCTCGGGGCTCGCGCCGAAGAACACGCGCGGGTCGGCGGTCGTGCCGAGGTCGAACGCGAAGCCGAACGCGGTCGGATTCGCATCGAACAGCGCCTGCACGAGCGCGGCGCGCGGCACGTCGGGCGGCAGGTCGGCGACGAGGGTGCGCGCGAGCACGACCTTGTCGAGTCGTCCGGAGCGCAGGGCGTCGAGCGCCTCACCGACGATCTCGCCGAAGACGTGCGCCTCCGGCTCGGGCACGAAGCGCAGGCCGAAATCGCGCGCCGCGGTGGCGGCCACGGCGGTACGCGCCCGCACGCCGTCGCGGGCCGTCTCCGTCGTCGCGACGCGCTCGGGCACGATCAGGCGCGCATCGTGCGCGGGGTCGAAGCCGAGCGAGCCCAGCACGAGGGGCGCGCCGTCGTCGTGCGCGGCCGCGATGCGCTGCAGCACCGGGGCCGTGGCATCCGTCCGCCGTCGCCCGAAGGCGACGACCGTGCGCTGGCTGCCCCGGTAGATCGCGGAGGCGCCGCCGGGGATGGGGGCGAGCGCGCTCATGCTCCGAGCCCCGCTCCCCCGTCGACCGTGAGCGTCTGCAGCGTCACGTGCCGCGCCTCGTCCGAGACGAGGAACCCGACCACGTGAGCGACGTCGGCCGGATCGGCGATGCGCCCGAGCGGGATGCCGAGACGGAACGCCGCCGCATCTCCCGCCACCACGTCGTCGCGGCCGGCGCCGGTGACGGCGCGGAAGTCGCGCTGCATCGCGGTGTCGGTGGAGCCGGGGGCGACGATGTTGCACCGGATGCCGTGCGCCGACGCCTCGAGCCCGAGGGTGCGCACGAGGGCGTTGGCGGCCGCTTTCGAGGCACCGTAGGCGGCCATCCCCTCGCGCGGGATCGTCGCGGCGTTGGAGGTGACGGCGACGAATGACCCGCCGCCCGCCTCGATGAGGTGGGGCATCGTGGCGCGCGCGAGGGCGAGCACGCCCCCGGCGTTGATGCGCACGAGATCGAGCAGGTCGTCGATCGAGGTCTCCCGCGCGGATGCCACGTGGAACACGCCCGCCACGCTCACGGCACCCGCGAGGGGTCCGAGCCGGTCGCGGGCCTCGGCGACGGCCGCCCCCAGCGCGGCCTCGTCGGTGACGTCGGCGACGAGCGGAATCGCGCTCTCCACGGCCTCGGGCCGCGCGCGGTCGATCGCGGCGACCGAGAACCCCCGCGCGACGAGATCGGCGACGACGGCGCGGCCGATGCCGCCCGCCGCTCCCGTGACGACGACGGCGCTCACGAGACGCCGTTTCCGACGAGGGCATCGGCGAGCGCACCCCGGCGCCCCCGCACGCGCCGCGCGTCGAGCGATTCCGCGATCTCGCCGGCGCGCACGGCGACCGCCGACAGCAACGACGATGTCAGCCCGTGCGTGTGTTCGGTTCCGCCCTGCAGGTACACGGCGGGGGCGAACGCGTCGTCGGTGCGCAGGCGGTAGTCGCGCTCGACGATGACGCGGCCCTGTTCGTCGCGCGCGAACCGTGCGGCGAGCGCGGGCAGCAGGTCGTCGACCGAGACGGGCTCGTACCCGGTGGCGAAGACGACGGCATCGACCTCGAGCTCGCGGGTCGTGCCGCGCGATTCGTCGCGGACGCTCAGGGTGACGCCGTCGGGGCCGTCCACGACGCGCTCGACACGGCTGACGTTCTCGACGTGCAGGCGCCGGGCGCCCCGCACGGTCTCGGCGTACTCCCGCCGGTACAGCTCCTCGATGAGGTCGAGGTCGACGACCGAGTAGTTGGTGTTCGCGTGCACGCGCAGCAGTCGCTCGCGGATGTCGGCGGGGGCGCCGTGGAACTCGTCGATGGTCGCCGGGTCGAAGATGCGGTTGGCGTAGGGGCTGTCGTCGGCGGGGGCGAACCCGAAGCGTCCGAAGATCGCGTGCACCGCGGCATCCGGATACCCCGCGTGCAGATACTCGACGATCTCGGCCGCGCTCTGGCCGGCGCCGACGACCGCGAACCGTCCGTGGGCGGATGCCGGGAGCCCCGCGAGCGCGGAGAGGAACGCGTCGGAGTGCCAGACGCGCGGCGACGGCTCGACGTCGTGGGGCAGGCGGGGGCGGAGGCCTGCTCCGACGACGATGCTGTCGGTCTCGACGCTCTCGCGATGGCCCGCGCGCACGATGTCGACGGCCAGGGCGTCGACCCGGTCGCCGGCGCCGACGGGGCGGACTCCGACGACCTCGGTGCCGTAGTCGCACACGGGGGCGATGCGCGCGGCGGCCCACTGCAGGTAGTCGTGGAATTCGAGACGGGTCGGGAACGACGTCTTGAGGTTGATGTAGTCGATCAGGCGGCCCTGCTCGTGCAGGTAATTGACGAAGCTGAAGGAACTTTGCGGGTCGCGCAGGGTCACGAGGTCTTTCAGGTGGTTCACCTGCAGCGTCGCGCCGGGCAGCAGCATGTCGCGATGCCATCCGAAGCACTCCTGGCGCTCGAAGAACCGCGTCCGGCCGGTGTCGCCGCGTTCTTCCAGCGCGATCGCGAGGGCGAGGTTGGAGGGGCCGAATCCGATGCCGACGGCGTCGTAGCGCGCGGTCATCGGGGAACCGCCGCCACGGCGCCGGCGAGCGCCCGCGACACCTGGTCGGCGGTGGTGACGACGCCGCAGCGGCGGGCGACGTACGACAGCGCCATCTCGTGGTCTTCGCGCGAGAAGTCGGCGACCGCGTCGGCGACGAGGAACGCCTGCCGATCGCCCATGAACGCGCTCGCCGCGGTCATGAGGCAGCCGATGTGCGCGTACACGCCGGTGATGACGATCTGGTCACGGCCGAGGTCGGCGAGCAGGTCTTCGAGGCCCGAGCGCACGAACGCGTCGTACCGCCACTTGGTGAGGCGGTGGTCGTGCGCGCGCGGTGCGAGGTCGCCGATGATGCGCTCGCCGGCGCCGCTCGGCACGCCGGCGCCCCAGAGGTCGAGCTGCAGCCCCCGTTCGACGGGGGACTGCCCGCCGGGCTGGGCCGTATAGACGACGGGAACGCCCGCGGCGTCGGCGGTCTCGCGCAGGCTCTGGATCGCCGCGACCGCGGGGGCGAAGGGCTCGGCGCCGCGCACGAACGCGCCGGCGAAGTGCTCCTGCATGTCGTGCACGAGCAGGACGCTCCGTTCCGGATCGATGCGCCAGTCCAGCGTCGACGCGGGGATCTCGGTCGGCGCGGTGTAGGGCCGGATGCGGGGAAGAGCCATGGGCACCCTCTCGTCTCGGGTCGGCTGCGGTCGGTGCAGCTGGGGGGACGGCCCTCCGATCGGGGGCCGGGGCGGCTCGTCGATGCAAGCCGGCGCCCGAGCAAGTAAAGTTAGGCTAACCAAACCTTGTCAAGCGTGCCCCGACCGAGAGGACCCCGGCGACGTGACGCTCTTTCGCGTGCCCGCACGGCGGGATTTCCGGATGCCACAGCTGCGGCGCCGACGCCGCGCGGCGATCCCGCTGCTTGCGCTGGCCCTGCTCGCCGCCGTGGCCCTGAGCCTGGCTTTCGGGGGTCGCGAGATCTCGTTCCCGGCCCTGATGGACGCGGTCTTCTCGCCGGACACCTCCGACCAGTCGGCCGTCGTGTGGGGGCTCCGCGCCCCGCGGACCGTGGTCGGGATCCTCGCCGGGGCAGGTTTCGCCGTGGCGGGCGCGCTGATCCAGGCCGTCTCGCGCAACCCGCTCGCCGAGCCCGGCATCGTCGGGGTGAGCGCCGGCGCGGGTTTCGCCGTGACCCTCGCCGCGGCGGTGTGGGGCATCGCCTCACCTTCCGCGGTGGCGGGCGTGGCTTTCGTCGGCGCCCTGCTCACCACGGCCGTCGTGCTGGCGATCGGCCGGGCCGGACGCCCGGGCGGCTCAGCCCGCATGCTTCTGGCCGGGGTCGCGATCGCCGCGATCCTCGGCGGCCTGTCGACGGGCATCGCCCTGCGTGACACCACGGCGTTCACCGCCGTGCGCAACTGGGCGCTCGGCTCGATCGTCGCGACCGGGTACGACGAGGCACGGGTCATGGGCCTGGTCATCGCGGCCGGGGTGGCGCTGGCGTTCGCGTGCGCCCCGGGCCTCAACGCCCTCGCCCTCGGCGACGAACTCGCAGCCTCGCTCGGTACCCGCGCGGCATGGGTGCGCGGCGCCGGCGTCGTCGCGATCGCCCTGACCGCCGGCGGGGCGACGGCCCTGACCGGCGGGATCGTCTTCCTGGGGCTCATGGTGCCGCACGCGATGCGCTGGATCGTCGGCCCCGATCAGCGGTGGATCCTCGCGACGTCGCTGCTGGCCGGCCCCGCGCTCGTGCTCGTCGCCGACGTCATCGGGCGGCTCATCGCCGCACCCGGGGAGATCCCCGTGGGCGTGGTCGTCGCGGTCGTCGGGGCGCCGGTGCTCATCGCGATGGTCCGTCGTCGGGAGGTGAGCGGACTGTGACCGCGGTCGCCGACACCACCCGACCGGCGCCCCCGCGCCGCCGCGCCACGCGACGCGTCGCCCTCGTGACGGTCGGGCTCTTCCTCGCCGCCACCGCGCTCGCGGTCCTGTCCCTCACGCTCGGGAAGTACCCCATCGCTCCCGACCGCCTCCTCGCCCTGGCCCTGGGCACCGGGAGCGACTTCGAGCGGCTCGTGCTCGTCGAATGGCGTCTGCCGACGGCGATCGCCGCGGTCGTGTTCGGCGCCGCCCTGGGACTCGCCGGCGCGATCGTCCAGCGCCTCACCCGCAACCCGCTCGGCTCGCCGGACCTCGTCGGCATCGACGTGGGCGCCTTCACGGGCGTGGCGATCGCGATGATCCTGCTCGGCACCAAGGGCTTCTGGCAGGTCGCCGCCGCGGCCTCCCTCGGCGGTCTGCTCACCGCCGCGCTGGTGACGGTGCTCGCGTATCGGGGCGGACTGTCGACGTTCCGCCTCATCGTCGTCGGCGTCGCGGTGGCCGCGGCGCTCGGTTCCGTCAACGCCTACCTCATCACGCGCGCCGATGTGGGCGACGCCATGTCGGTCGGGCTCTGGGGAGCGGGCTCGCTCACCCGCGTGTCGTGGGAGAGCCTCGCACCGAGCGTGGTGATCCTCGTACTCGTCGGCGCCGCGGCGCTGCTCACCACCCGGTCGCTGCGCAGCCTCGATCTCGGCGACGACGTCGCCACCGCTCACGGCGTCGCGGTCGTGCGCTTGCGTCTGACGCTGATCGCTCTCGCCGTCGTCTTGACCGCGGTCGTGACCGCCAATACCGGTCCGCTCGCGTTCGTCGCGCTCGCGGCTCCCCACGTCGCCCGGCGCCTCGCTCCCGGTACGGGGCTCATCCCGGCGATCAGCGCCGGGGCGTTCCTCCTCGCCTCCGCGCAGCTCGTCGCGCTCGTGCTGGCTCTCGCGGGTATCGCCGCTCCCGTGGGTCTGGTCACCCTCTCGCTCGGCGGTGCGTACCTGCTGACGCTGCTCGTCGGCGCGCGGCGGCGGTGAGCGGGCCGGATCGCGCGAGTCATGGCATCCCCGTTCCCGAGGGACAGGGGCGAGGGATGCCGTGGACTCAGCGGCTCTCCAGCGCCAGGCGCCCCGCGAGCAGCACGTACGTCGCCGCGAAGGTGCGGCGCAGCCACGCCATGACCTTCGGGCGCGTGATGACCTGGGCGCGCATCGCGGCGGCGAAGACGCCGTACAGCGCGAATACGACGAACGTCAACGCCATGAACACCAGGCTCAGACCGATCATGTGCCAGGTGCCGTCCGCCTCGCCCGCGGGGACGAACTGCGGGAGGAACGCGAAGAAGAAGATCGTGAGCTTCGGGTTGAGGAGGTTGATGAGCACCGCCGTGCGGATGACCCGCCAGAACGAGACGGGGGTGCTGTCGGCATCCACCTCGATGAGCGAGCGATCGCGCCACACCTGCCACGCGAGGTAGAGCAGATACGCCACGCCCAGCCATTTGATGGTCTGGAACGCGACCGCGGAGGCGTTGAGGATCGCGGCAAGGCCCGTGATGGCGGCGATCATGTGCGGGACGACGCCCAGCGTGCAGCCGAACGCGGCGATCACGCCGGCCCGCGAACCGCGGGAAAGACCCGCGGCGATCGAGTACACCGCACCGGTGCCGGGTGTGGCGACGACGACCAGGGTGGTCAGCAGGAACGCAATGCTCATGGGGAGGCCTCTCGAGTCGATTGCTTCCGCACAGTACCGCAACGCAGGACGGAAAACGCATGCGAAGCTGGCTCGGTGAGCCTCGCCGATCTGCCCTTCACCGTCTCACCACTCGGCACGGCCACGGGCGACCCCGCGATCGTTCTCCCGGGCGGGCCGTGCCGAGGGGTGGAGTACCTCGCCGATCTTGCCGGTCTCGGCGACGACCGGGCGCTCGTCGTGCTGCATCCGCGGGGCACTCCGACCACCGGCGGTCTCTCGCGTGGGTGGTGGACCGACGCTGACGACGTCGTGCTCCTCGCCGACGCGCTCGGGCTCGACCGCGTCGACCTCGTCGGCCACTCCGCCGGCACGCGGCTCGCGCTGGCGACGGCGGCCCGATACCCGGATCGCGTCCGCTCGCTCGCGCTCATCACCCCACCGGCGTCGTGGCTGACGGGAACGGCATCCGACGCCGAGGCCCTCCTCGCCGACGCCGAGCCGGAGGTCCGCGCGGGCTACCGGGCGCTCACCGACGACGACGCCGAGACCGCCAAGGCCTTCCGGGAGCAGTTCCTGCGCCAGGCGCCGGCGTCGTACGCGCACTGGACGGCCCGCGAGAGTGGGCACGCCCGCGTCGGACGGATGGATCGGGATGCCGCGCACGCGTGGTTCCGCGACATCCCCGCCGACGCGGCGGGACGCGTCCTCGGCGCGGATCTGCCGCCCGCGCTCGTCATCGGCGGCGACCGCGACCTCCTGACGGGCGTGGCGCCGGTGCGGGCCTACGCCGACGTTCTCGGCGCCGGCCTGACGATGCTCGCGGATTGCGGCCACTACCCCTGGATCGAGCAGCCCGACGCGTTCCGGGCGAGCCTGAGGGCGTGGCTCCGACGCTGAAGGCCGGGGCTTACCGCCCGTGACATGATCGATGCCGCCACACGGAAGAAGGAGCAGCATGCACGTCGTCGTCATCGGAGCGGGCATCGTCGGAGTGTCGGTCGCGCGCGAGCTCGTCACGCGCGGGGTTCACGTGACGGTCCTCGAACGCGACCGCGGCGCGCAACGCGGGTCGACGGCGTTCGCCCCCGGCTTCGTCGGCATCTACAACGACGCACCGGTCCTGACCGAGCTCGCGCGCGCGTCGGTCGATGCGTACCGCGACATGGCATCGTTCTCCCCGTCGGGAGGTCTCGAACTCGCGACGACGCCGGAGGGGGCCGACGCGCTCACGCAGCGCGTCGAGGGTGCTCGGCGAGCCGGCCTCGCGGCCACGATGAACGACCCCCGGCCTCTTCCGTCATTCGTCGACGAGCAGCGGGTGATCGCCGTCGCCCGGTACGACGACGACGGCGTCACGACGCCGCACCTGCTCCGCGGCGAGGTCCGGACCGTGGCCGAGGCCGCCGGGGCGCGCTTCGTGGACGGAACCGAGGTTGTCGGCATCCACAGCGAACCCGGCCGGTGGCGCGTCGACACGGCCGATCACGGCGCGCACACCGCGGACCAGGTCGTGCTCGCCGGCGGCGTCTGGGGCCCGGGGCTCTCCCGGCTGGTCGACGTCGAACTGCCGCTCGTCCCCGTCGCGCACCCGTACGTGTACGCGGCCGCCCAGGCACCGGTCGTGGCCCCGGGCCCGTTCGTCCGCTGGCCGGAGCACCACGTCTACGCCCGCGCGCACGGGGACACGCTCGGCATCGGCAGTTACGACCATCACCCTCTGCCGGTCGATGAAGACGACCTGCGCGGAGGCGCGGGGCTGTCGTGGAACACCGCTTTCGAGGCGCCAATCGACGAGGCGCAGCGCCTGCTGCGACCCGCGGCGCGGTTCACACCGTCGCACCGGGTGAACGGCGTCTTCGCCATGACGCCCGACAACCTGCCCTTCCTCGGCGCGGTCCCGGATGCCGCGGGCGTGTGGATCGCACAGGCGATCTGGGTCACGCACGCCGGTGGCTCCGCCCGCGCGCTGGCCGCCGCGATTGTCGACAGCGTGGCTTTGCCCGCGGAGCTCACCGTCGATCGCTTCGCCGGCGAGAGCGCCGACGGCCTGCGCGCGTCGGCACTGCGCCTGTATCGCGACATCTACGCCAACGACGCGATCTGAGCCCTCGGCGACGACCCTCGCGCCCGCCTCAGCGCCGCCCGCGCCCCAGCTCCCACAGCGCGACCGCGCTCGCCGCGGCGACGTTGAGCGAGTCCACTCCCCCGGCCATCGGGATCGTGACGACCGTGTCGGCGGCTTCCAGCGCGCGGCGCGAGAGGCCGTCACCCTCCGCTCCCAGCAGCAGCGCGACGCGGTCGTGCCCCGCGGCCGAGAACGCGTCGAGCGTGACCGCGTCGTCCGAGAGCGCGAGCGCCGCGAGGTGCAGTCCAGCTCCGTGCAGCAGCGGTGTGGCATCCGACCACTCGGGCAGCCGCGTCCACGGCACCTGGAACACCGTGCCCATGCTCACCCGCACGCTGCGCCGGTAGAGCGGGTCGGCGCAGCGGGGCGTGACGAGCACGGCATCCGCACCGAGGGCCGCCGCCGAACGGAAAGCCGCCCCGATATTCGTATGGTCGACGATGTCCTCGAGCACGACGACGAGCCGCGCGTCTCTCACGACGTCGGCGACGGATGCCAGGACGGGGCGATGCATGGATGCCAGCAGCCCCCGGTGCACGGTGTACCCCGTCACTCGCTCGGCGATCTCGGCCGCGACGACGTACACCTCGGCATCCTCACCGACGAGAGCCAGGGCGTCGGCGAGGAACTTCTCCTGCACGAGCACGGAGCGCGGGCGGTGTCCGGCACGGAGGGCCCGGTCGAGCACCTTCGACGACTCGGCGATGTAGAGCCCGCCCGCGGGCTCGCTCACCCGCCGCAGCGACACGTCGGTGAGGTCGCGGTAGTCCGCGAGGCGCGGGTCGTCGGCGGAGTCGAGGGGGATGACGGGCATCATCCCATCGTGCCACCCACGCCCCCCTCCCCCCTCCCCCCTCCCCCCTCCCCCCTCCCGTTGAGTGTCCACAACACGCCGCACGACACCACGCGGCCGCGGCGTGTCTTGGACACTCAACGTTCCTCACGCCCGCACCGCCCGGCGCCTCCCGCGCCCGCGCCCCGCCCTAGACTCGGTACGACGGAGGTGTGCATGACCGACACGACGAAGGATGCCGAGTCCCTGGCATCCATCGATCGAGCTGTCGAGGTGCTCACGGGCCGCCGCATCGCCGTGCTGACGGGGGCTGGCGTGTCGACCGACTCGGGCATTCCCGACTACCGCGGCAAAGGTGCACCCACGCGCACGCCGATGACGGCGCAGCAGTTCCTCGCCAGCGCCGAGGCGCGGCGCCGCTACTGGGTGGGCAGCCACCTGGGCTGGAAGGTGTTCGCGGCGGCCGAGCCGAACGACGGTCACCGCGCGCTCGCCGACCTCGAGGCCGCGGGCGTCGCCAACGGTGTCGTCACGCAGAACGTCGACGGCCTGCACGTGCGCGCCGGCAGCGGACGCGTCGTCGAACTGCACGGCACGATGCGCCGCGTCGGGTGCCTGCACTGCGGGCAGGTGTTCGATCGCCGCGACCTGGCCGAGCGCGTCGAGGCCGACAATCCGTGGATCACACTCCCCGAGAACGTCGAGCTCGGTCCCGACGGCGACGTCACGCCGGCGTCGGCCGACGGGTTCATTGTGCCCGCGTGCTCGGTGTGCGGCGGCATGCTGAAACCCGACGTGGTGTTCTTCGGCGAGTACATCCCGGTCGAGAAGTTCCGCGAAGCCGAGCAGCTCGTGCACACGAGCGAAGCCCTCGTCATCGCGGGGTCGTCGCTGGTCGTGAACTCCGGCATCCGTCTCGTGGAGCGCGCGCGGCGGCGCCGCCTGCCCGTGGTCATCATCAACCGGGGCGAGACGCGGGCCGATCGCCGTGCGGCGGTGAAGATCGACGGCGGTACCACCGATGTGCTCCGCGCGTTCGCACAACGCCTCCCCGGCCTGCTGTAACACCAGAGGTCCGCGCACCCGCCGCCCGGTGCCGGCGCCCGGGCACGTATGGCCGGCCGGGGCCCGCTCGTGGGTCTCCCGCAGGTTAGGCTCGGACCGTGACGATCCTGACCCTCGTACGCCACGGCGAGACCGACTGGAACTCCGGCGGGCGCATCCAGGGCTCGACCGATATCCCCCTCAACGACACCGGCCGTGCCCAGGCGCGCGAGGTCGCCGACGTTCTCGCCGCCGAGTACGCGGGTCGCGAGGTCGTCGTCGTCTCGAGCGACCTCTCGCGTGCCGCTGAGACTGCCGACCTGATCGCCGCCGCGCTCGGCACGACCGTGAGCCGCCGCCTGCCGGGCCTGCGGGAACGCTCATACGGCGAGGCCGAGGGTATGGACGCGCCGACCTTCTCCGACACGTACGGTGCGTGGCAGTCGGCCGACGTCCCCGGCGCCGAGGCGTGGCCGGTGGTGCGCGAGCGCGCGCTCGCCGCGATCGCCGAGGTGGTCGCCGAGACGCCGGAGGGCGTCGACGTCATCGCCGTGGCGCATGGCGCGCTCATCCGCGAGGTCATCGCGTCCGCCACCGGTGGGGCCTTTCCCCGCGAGGGCGAGCGCCTGCCGAACTGCTCGGTCACCACGTTCCGCCTCGACGGCGACGCATGGGAGATGCTGGCGTACGCCGGCGTCGCCGGCTGACGCGACGGCCGCGGGCCGCCTCGCGCGGGCGAACGTGATCGAGGGCCCGGCGGAGCCCCCGATGGGGCCGACGGAATGCAGGCCGCTCAACACCTCTGCGTGATCGTGAGCACTGTGCTTCGTGCGCCGGCCAGAAGCACTGCTAATGTTTCGCACCATGAACAAGCTCGACGCGGTCGACCTCGACCTCCTCCGCGCCCTGTCGGCCGACCCGCGCGCGACGGTGGTCGCCCTGGCCGAGACGTTGGGCCTGTCCCGCAACACCGTGCAGGCGCGCATGAGCCGCCTCGAGCGCGGCGGCGTCTTCCTGTCGTACGAGCGCACGCTGTCGGCCGAAGCCCTGGGCTTTCCGATCGAGGCGTTCCTGCAGGTGACGGTGCGCCAGGCGGAGCTGCCCGCCATCCGCGAGGAGCTCGCGAAGGTTCCCGAGGTGCTGCAGGCACACGGGCTGAGCGGTCAGGTCGACCTCCTCGTGCGCGTGGCCTGTCGCGACACGCAGCACCTGTTCGACACCGACGCCCGTATCCTCGCGATCGAGGGCGTCGAGCGCACCGAGACCTCGCTCGTGATGGGCGAGGTGATCGGTTACCGTGTCAGTCCGCTGATGCAGTTGGCGCGCGACGGCCTCTGAACCCGACCGTTCCCTTCCCGGACCGCTCGTCAGGGCGCCGGCACCACCGGGATACTCGCGGTCTCGGTGCGCTGCTCGGTCGGGCTGCCGGCATCCATGCGCACCAGCACCACGCCGACGAGGATGAACGCGCCGCCGACGAACTGGATCGGTGCGGGCGTCTCGCCCAGCAGCAGCCACGCGAAGCCGAGCGCGAAGAGCACCTCGCTCAGGCCGACGAACGACGCCAGGCGCGACCCGATCAGGGGCACGGCGATGACCCCGAGGGCGTAGCCGAGCGTGGTCGCCACGCCTCCCACCCACAGCAGGGGCAGGATGCCGGGAACCTCGAGTCCCGCGAGCGTCACCGTGATCGAGGGGGCGGCGAAGGGCAGGACGCCGACGGCCACGAGCACGCCGATCATCAGCGTGCCGGTGAGCAGACCGCCCGCGGCCAGGGCCAGCGGCGGCAGGTCGTCTCCTGCGCGGGCGGCGATGACGAAGTAGGCCGCGGCGCAGACGGCGGCGCACAGGGCGAACACGGTACCCAGGAGGTCGAAGCGGGCCCCGCTGATGTCGACGACGAGCACGAGCCCGGTCATCGCCACGACCGAGCCGATGAGTACGGCTCGCGACGGCGCCGTGCGGGTGCGCGCCCACACGGCGATGACGATCAGCACCGGTGCGATGTACTGGATGAGCAGGGCGACGGCGACCGGCATGCGCTGCAGGGCGGAGAAGTAGAACAGCTGGCATCCGGCGACCGCGGTGAGGCCGAACGCCGCGATGAGAAGACCGTGTCGGCGGAGGAACCCTCGCTGACGGCGGATGGCGATCACCAACGCGGGCGAGAGCACGAGGGCGGCGGTGCCCATGCGCACGAGCAGGACCGCGCCGAGCGACCAGCCGCCGTCGAGCAGCGGCTTGACGAACGGTCCGCTGCTCGAGAACGCGAGGGCCGAGGCGACCGCGATGAGAAGGCCGGTGAGGGCGCTGGATCCGCGGCGGGTGGGCTGCGGAAGGATGACGGACGAGGTGGTCATGCGAGCCTGCTGTCAGGAGTGAAGTACGTTTACACTCGTGACAGTACGGCCTCGACATGTCAGGAGTCAACGTGGTCTTCATCCGTGACACCGAGTTGGTGCTCCGGGCCGCCGTCGAGCTGGTCAACTCCCTCCCGCAGACCGGCACGAGCGGCGCCGACACGCTGCTCGATGTCGCGGCGCTCGACGCGTTCACCTCCCGTCACGGCTACACCGGCTCCCACCGCCGCGACGCCCGGGAACTCGCGGAAGTACGCGGCATCCGCACCCGTTTGCTCGGGCTGTGGGGGGTCGATCGCGACGGTGCGGTGCCGCTGGTGAACGACATGCTCGCCGATGGCCGGGCCCTCCCCCAGCTCGTGCGGCATGACGACATGGACTGGCACATCCACGCGAGCGACCCCGAAGAGCCCCTGGCGATGCGCATCCTCGTCGAGACGGCGATGGCGTTCGTCGACGTCATCCGCGCCGACGAGTACGGCCGCGTGCGCGTGTGCGCTGCCGACGACTGCGCCGGCGTGTACGTCGACTTCTCGAAGAACGGCTCCAAGCGCTACTGCGATGCGGGCAATTGCGGCAACCGCATGAACGTCAACGCGTACCGCAAGCGCAAGGCACGCGCGGTCTGAAGCGGGTTGCCGGGCGCCGTGGGCCTGGGCCTGGGCCTGGGCCTGCGCCTGGGCCTGGGCCTGGGCCGGGGGACGATGCGGGGGCCGGGGCCGGGGCCGGGCGCCGAGGCCCGCGGCACCCGATCACGCTCCCAGGAACTCCCGGATCGCGGATGCCGCCGCCCGCGGCGTCTCGTAATGGATGAGGTGCCCGACGTCGGGGATCTCGACCAGCTCGGCATCCGGGAACAGCGTCGCGAGGTGCCGTTCGGCCTCGATGGGCGTGATGTCGTCTCTCTCGGCGGCGATGAGAAGGGTCGGCTGCGCGATGCGCGGGGCGAACTCGCGCACGTCGTGCGAGACGCTGGTGACGAACGCCTCGTGCAGTACGTCGCGGTCGGCGAAGCGCGAGAAATAGGTGTCGTGCTGTTCGTGCACGAAGCGGCGCAACTCGGGATCGCGGGTCTTCGCCATGGCGTTGCTCATGACCCGCACGATGAGGCCGTTGCGCAGCAGGGAGTCGCCGACGGCGCGCGGCAGTCTCGCCCCCGCGAGGTAGTAGAACACCGCGAGTCGGGTGAGGATGCCGCGCGGTCCTTCGAGGGCGGGGGCGCCGATCGGGTTGACGAGGATGAGCTTCGGCGTCGGCAGCCCGGAGGCGACTGCGGCCGACGCCACGATCGACCCGAACGAGTGCCCCAGTACCACGGCATCCGGAGCCACCGACTCGACGAACGCACGCAGCCATGCCGCGTAGCCCTCGAGATCGTGGGCGCGGCCGGCCAGCGTCGCGGTCTCGCCGAAACCGGGCAGGTCGGGCGAGACGACCCGGATGCCGGGCAGGTGCGCGACCACGGGTTCGAGGCCGTGGTGCTCGCCGCGGAACCCGTGCACAGCCACGATCGTCGTCACCGCGTCGTCGTCGCCGTACACCCAGTACGCCGTCGTCGCCCCGAGCACCTCGACCTCGCGGCGCTCGACGGGGATCGTCGCGAGCAGATCGGCGTAGGGGTTCGGCATGGGATCGAGTCTAGGAGGGGCTTGCGACATCGACGGCGTGCACGTCGGCGCGGGGCGTCGGGGCGACGCGGGACGCGCGGCGGCGGCGTCATCGCGACTCCTCCTGCGAGCCGCCGAGGCGATGTCGGAGCCCCGTTCTACGGTGACCCCATGACCCTGTGGCAGGCCGAGCCGCTCCCGCTCTTCCAGATTCCCGAATGGACGCGCCTCGTCGGCGTCTTCGACCTCGAGACGACCGGCGTCGACGTCGAGAACGACCGCATCGTGACCGCCCACGTGGGCGTGCTCGACGCCGACGGGCACGTGGTCGACGCCCGCGACTGGCTGGCCGATCCGGGTGTCGATATTCCCGCCGGCGCGGCGGCGATCCACGGCGTCACCACCGAGCGAGCGCGGGCCGAGGGCGCTCCGGCTCGCCGGGTCGTCGCCGAGGTGGTCGAGGCGCTCGCCGCGCTGTTCGACGCCGGCATCCCGGTCGTGGCCTACAACGCGCCATTCGATTTCTCGATGCTGAAGCACGAGGCCGTGCGGCACGGAATCACGCCGATCCACGCGCCCGCGCCGGTGATCGACCCCCTCGTGGTCGACAAGACGTACGACCGCTACCGTCGTGGAAAGCGCACGCTGTCGGTGGTGGCCGAGCACTATGCCGTTCCGCTCGAGTCGGCGCATGAAGCATGCGCAGACGCCGTCGCGGCCGGACGCCTCGCCCTGGCCCTCGCCGAGCGCTTCGGCCCCTGGATGCCGTCGACCCTCGACGAACTGCACACCCGCCAGATCTCCTGGGCGCGGGCGCAGGCCGCGAGCCTCACCGAGTACTTCGTCAAGGTGGGGCGCCTGGATGCCACGGCTCCTCCGCTCGACGGAGCCTGGCCGATCCGCTGAGGAAGCGGAAGCGCACTGGCAGGCACGCAGGCACGAAGTGGCGGGCACGCAGGCACGAAGACCGAGTGCCAAGTCCCGGCCCCTCACCCCGCCACCAAAGCCCCCCTCCCCGCCCCGAAGCGGAAGCCCCCGAACCCCGAGCCAGAACGTCACGTCGGTGACCCCACCCCGCCCCCGCGGCAATGTCGGAGGTCCCCGATAGCGTTTCGTCATGGACCTTCCCACCCCTTTCGCAGACCGGCTGTCGCCGACGCTGAGGGTGTGCGACGCAGTCCCGTGGCCGTCCGACGACGAGCTCGACGCCGAGGCCGCGTGGGCGCACGAGATGTCCTCCGGCGCGCCGCTTTCGACCGTGGCATCCGATCCCGACGCCCTGCTCGAATGTCTCGACATGATCGCCGCCGAGCGTCACCGACTGGCCGCCGAAGAGGGGCGCCTCATCGCTACGGTGCTGCACGATGCGGCGGTAGACCCGACGCCCTGGGTCGGCCCCGACCCCACCCTCGATCTGGCCTGGCACGATCCCCGCGCCCGCACGGTCGCCGCCGTGCGCCGCGACCGCATCGACCTGCCGCAGCCGAGATCGCCGTGCGCCTGCGCCTCTCCGAACAGACCGTCCGCACGCGTGCCGCCCGTGTCGAGGTGCTCCACGCCGGCGCGGCCGAAGCGGCCACCCGGCTCGTGCCCACGAAGTTCGCCGTCGCCGCTCGCGCCCTGCGCGAGCGCGTCGACGCCGAGTCGCTCGAGACGCGCCATCGGCGCGCGGCGCGTGACCGCGGGGTATGGATGACCGTCGAGCTCGACGGCATGGCGTCCCTCTCCGCACTGATGCCGGCGGATCGAGCGCGCGGCGTCATGACCTGCCTCGACCGAGCGGCCCGTCACCTGCACGCCGCATCCGGCGAGGACCGAACGCTCGCCCAGCTACGCGCCGACGTGCTCGCAGACCTCGTGACGACACCCCCACCGACCACCCGAACGGAGTCCGCTCCCGCGGCGGCCACGACACGCGCGGATGCGACGCCCGCGACCGCCCCGCTGTCAACCGAACCTCTGTCAACCGCCCCACTTCCGACCACCCGACCGACGATCGCTCCACCGACGATCGCGAGCACGCGCTCTTGGCGCATCGCCCCTCCGGCACTTCCCCCACAGGCAGAGGCGTCGTCAGCGTCCTCACCACCACCAACATCCGCACCCGCACCCGCACCCGCGGAACCGACGTCACCGCCACCATCAGCGTCTCCAGAGCCGGCACCACCACCGTCGCCGCCCTCCCCACGGCGCCGCCCACCGCTCGCACCCACCGGCACGACGGTCGTCGTCACCGTGCCCGCGTTGACGTTGCTCGGCGCCGATGACGCTCCGCCCACCCTGGACGGATACGGCCCCATCGACATCGACACCGCCCGACGCCTCGCCGGTGGCGCGCGTTCGTGGGTGCGCCTGCTCACCCACCCGGTCACGGGAGCGCCGCTCCTTCTCGACCGCCAGACCTACCGTGTTCCGGCGGCACTCCGCCGTTGGCTCGGCGTCACCTCGCCCACGTGCGTCTTCCCCGGCTGCAACCGCGCCGCGCGCGACTGCGACCTGGATCACCTCGCGGCCTGGGCCGACGGCGGCACGACCGATGCCGACAATCTCGAACCCGAGTGCCGGCACCACCATCGCCTTCGCCACGAGACGCGCTGGACCCCGACGCGCGACTCCGAAACCGGCGACCTGCGCTGGACGTCGCCTCTGGGCATCTCCTCCGACACGGATGATCCTCAGCCGCTCTCACGGCCGAAACAGCACGCCATCCCCCTCCTCCCCACCAGAGAACCCCGCTCCCCCTCCCCGAAGAACGCACCACCCCGACCACCCCACTCCCTTCACTCCCGCACGAGCCCCGCCAGCACCTCCCGACCCTCGGCCCATTCACCGAGCCCACTCGCACTGTTGAGGTGGCCTCGGGCGCCGACGACGCGCAGTGGACTCCCCCACCCGGCGGCGAGCCCCTGCGCCACGTCAACCCGGCAATGCGGATCGTCCGTACTGGCGACCACGACGCTCCGGCAGGAGAGCGTGCGGGGCTCGAGGTCGACGAACGAGGCGGCCGCGGTCGCGGGAAACCCCTCGTCCCTCAGATCCGGCGGCGCGACCAGCATCACGGCGGCGACGCGGTGCTCGGCGTCTCCGCGCACCCACACCGTCGTCGCCCAGCACCCGAGGCTGTGGGCGACGACGACGACCTGATCAGCGCGGCCACGGGCGTCGCGAACCGCTCGGTCCACGGCATCCACCCAGTCGTCCAGATCCGGCGCATCCCACGACGAGGGGGTGATCCGTACCGCGTCGGCGCCCCACCCGTGTTCCCATCGCGACTGCCAGTGCTGCCCGTCCGATCCCCCGATGCCGGGGACGACTACGTACGCGACCACTCTCGACCACCATTCCACTCGTATGCCGGGCCATCCCGCGGCTATCCTTGCTCCGAGCATGACGGACTCACTTGCATCATGCGACCGATGCAAGCGGTCCATAAACGAAAGAGGCGAACGACGTTGGAACCATTCGACAAGACCGACCGCCTCATCCTCGAGCTCCTTCAACACGACGGGCGCCTCACCGGAGCAGAGGTCGGACGCCGCGTCGGGCTCTCGCAACCCGCCGCGAGTGCGCGCATCCTGCGCCTCGAGAGATCCGGTGTCATCGCGGGCTATCGCGCCGTCGTCGATCCCGCCGCCGTGGGTCTCGCCATCCACGCGGTCATCCGGCTGCGCACCACGCACGCGCAGCTCGCGCCCGCCCGCGAACTCGCCGGCCGCTCACCCGAGATCACCTCGGTCCTGCGCGTCACCGGCGAAGACTGCCTGATCTTCGACGTGCACTGCGCCGATGCCGCGCGCCTCGAGAAGGTCGTCGACACCGTCGCACGCTTCGGCCCGGTGACGACGTCGCTCGTCCTGAGCAGCTACCCGCCCCGCCCCCTGCTGCCCGAGGCCGCCGAGTGAACAGGCAACAGACACCGGATGCCACGAGCTCACCCGCGTCGTTGCGCCTCGCCGTCGTCCAGACCGCGGCCGTTCCCGGCGATGTCGCCGGCAACGTCGCCCGTGCGACCCTCCTCGTCGAGCAGGCCGCCGCCGGCGGCGCCGACCTCGTCCTGTTTCCCGAGGCCGTCGTCACCGGATACGACAACGCCGTGTTCGCGGGGCCCCTCCCCGGGCTGGACGACACCGACTGGCTGGCACCCGTGCGCGAGGCCGTCGACCGCACCGGCGTCATCGCCATCGTCAACAGCGCCCTCCAGCGGGAGAGCCGCCGCACCCTGACCGATCTGCTCCTCGTCCCCGGCCGCGCTCCGCTGGCCGCGTACGACAAGCAGCACCTGTACGACAGCGAGCGGTCGGTGTTCACTCCCGGCACGCGGGGGTTCTCGTTCACGGTGAACGACCTCGAGGTCGCCGTCTCGGTCTGCTACGACGCGAACTTCCCCGAGCACGCGGCCGCAGCGGCCGCCGCCGGAGCGGACGTCTACCTGAACAGCGGCGCCTACTTCCCCGGCGGCGAACACCGCCGCGACCTGCACTACGCGGCGCGCGCCCTCGACAACGGCCTCTACGTCGCCTTCAGCGGTCTCATCGGCGCGCCGCACGACTTCATCGGCGGCTCGACCGTGTTCGACCCGCTCGGCCGGCGCATCACTGCCGTCCGCGACGGGGAGCAGGTCGCGTTCGCCGACATCGATCCCTCGGTGATCGCCGCCGCACGCGACGCACAGCGCATGTGGGCGCACCGCCGCGGCGACGTGGGCGCACACCATCACCTCGGCGACGTGGCGGTCCGCAACGGCGAGTGAGCCCGAGACCGACGAGCGAGCACCCCCACGACGAGCGACCTCCGAGAACCACGAAGCCCCCCGTCTCGAAAGACGAGGGGCTTGTCCGCGAAATCGCTGAGGATCAACGACCGCCGAAGTTCTTGAAGCGCTGGTTGAACTTCTCGACGCGACCGGCCGAGTCCATGATGCGCTGCTTGCCCGTGTAGAAGGGGTGCGAAGCCGACGAGATCTCCACGTCGATGACGGGGTACTCCACGCCGTCGAGCTCGATCGTCTTGTCGCTGGAGACGGTCGAACGGGTGAGGAACGTGTCGCCCGAGCCGAGGTCGCGGAACACGACGGCCTTGTACGTGGGGTGGATGTCAGTCTTCATGGGAGGTCCTTTGAGAAGTGGTGCCCTGGATTCTGCCAGGACGTCAAAGTCTGCGGCACCGGAGGCACCAACGAAGGAGTCTATCAGCCTTGCGCCAACATTCGCGCGCGTCGTCAGACAGCGCGTGCCGCGTAGCGGCCGGCGTCGCGGGTGAGCGCGATCTCGAGACCGAACGTCGCCGAGAGGTTCTCGGCGGTGAGGGCCTCGTCGAGAGGACCGGATGCCACGATCTCCCCGTCGCGCAACAGCAGGACGTGCGTGAAGCCCACGGGAATCTCCTCGACGTGGTGCGTGACCATGACCATCGCGGGCGTGGTGGGGGCCTGCGCGTATCCCGAGAGCAGGGCGAGCAGCTCTTCGCGCGCGCCCAGGTCGAGGCTGGCCGTGGGCTCGTCGAGCATCAGCAGCTCGGGGTCGGTCATGACCGCGCGAGCGATCTGCACGCGCTTCTGCTCGCCGTCGCTGAGGGTGCCGAACGTGCGATCGGCGAGGTGGTCGAGACGCCACTCCGCGAGCACGCGCAGCGCACGCCGCTCGTCGATGTCGTCGTAGTCCTCGCGCCAACGCCCCATCACCGAGAAAGCGGCGGTCAGCACGACGTCGAGCACGCTCTCCTCCGGGGGCATCCGGCGGGCCATCGCCGACGACGCGAAGCCGATGCGGGGGCGCAGCTCGAACACATCCGTCCGGCCGAGGCGCTCACCCAGGATCGTCACCGCACCCGAGGTGGGGTGCAGCAGCGTGTCGGCGAGCTGCAGCACGGTGGTCTTGCCGGCGCCGTTCGGGCCGAGCACGACCCACCGCTCGTCGTCCGAGACGGTCCAATCGAGGTGGGACACGATGTCCCGCCCGTTCCGGCGGACGACGACGTCGGAGAATTCGAGCACCTGGGGCATGCGACTAGCCTACTGATCCCGGCAGCGAGCTCCGGATGCCACGCGGCCGACGGCGGAGGGCTCGCACGCCCGCGCGAAGCCCGGCGAACCCCTTACTTCGCGGCCACCTCGGCGTACAGCGCGACGGTCTCCTTCGCGATCGCCGCCCAACTGAAATCGTCGACGGCACGCTGACGGCCGGCTTCTCCGTACGCGCGCGCCGTCTCGCCATCCGTCACCACCTCGGTGAGCACGCGGGCGAGATCGTCGACGAAGCGCTCCGGGTCGACCGGCGTCCCCGTCCCGTCCTGCACCTGCTCGATGGGCACGAGACGCCCCGTGACGCCGTCGACGACGACCTCGGGGATCCCGCCGGTCGCGGTTCCGACGACCGCTGCCCCGCACGCCATGGCCTCGAGATTGACGATGCCCAAGGGCTCGTACACCGACGGGCACACGAACGTCGTCGCGGCGGTGAGGATCGCGCACAGCTCACCCCGCGGCAGCAGCCGGTCGATCCACACGACGCCGTCGCGGGTGGCCTGGAGTCCGCGCACGAGCTCTTCGACCTCCGCCATGATCTGCGGGGTGTCGGGGGCTCCCGCGCACAGGATCAGCTGCACCTCGGGCGGCAGCTGCTCCGCCGCGCGCAACAGGTAGGGCAGGCCCTTCTGCCGGGTGATGCGCCCGACGAAGACCACCGACGGCCGCGAAGAGTCGATCCCCACGGATGCCAGGAACGCGTCGTCCGACACCGGATGCCACGCCTCGGTGTCGATGCCGTTGTAGATCACGCGCACCTTGGCGGGGTCCAGCGACGGGTAGCTGCGCAGGATGTCGTCGCGCATGCCCGAACTCACCGCGACGACGGCCGCCGCGCCCTCGTAGGCGGTCTTCTCGATGAAGCTCGACACCGCGTAGCCGCCGCCGAGCTGCTCGGCCTTCCAGGGCCGCAGCGGCTCGAGGCTGTGCGCGGTCACCACATGCGGGATGCCGTGCAGCAGCGACGCGAGGTGCCCGGCGAAGTTCGCGTACCAGGTGTGCGAGTGCACGACGTCGGCGCCGGCGACATCGGAGACGATCTCGAGGTCGGTGCCGAGGGTCTGGATCGCCCCGTTCGCCGACGACAGCTCGGCGGGCACACCGTACGAGGTGGTGTCGGCTTCATCGCGTTCGGCACCGAAGGCGCGGACCTGCACCTCGGTGCCTTCGGCACGCAGCGCCTTGACGAGTTCGGTGGCGTGGACCCCGGCTCCCCCGTAGATCTCCGGCGGGTACTCCTTGGTCACGATGTCGACGCGCATGAGACGAACCGTAGTACAGCGCGCGGCGCGCCGAGAACGTGTTTCCGCAACCCGGCGCGACCCCTAGTGTGGTGCCATGCCTGCAGCGCCGAAGGTCTTCGGAATCATCCTCGCCGGCGGCGAGGGAAAGCGTCTCATGCCCTTGACGGCCGATCGCGCGAAACCCGCCGTGCCGTTCGGCGGCCAGTACCGCCTGATCGACTTCGCCATCTCGAACCTCATCAATTCGGGCCTGCGTCAGCTCGTCGTGCTGACCCAGTACAAGTCGCACAGCCTCGACCGCCACATCTCCCAGACGTGGCGCATGTCGCCCATGCTCGGTGCGTACGTGGCATCCGTCCCCGCCCAGCAACGCCTCGGCAAGCGCTGGTTCTCGGGCTCGGCCGACGCGATCCTGCAGTCGATGAACCTCATCCGCGACGAGAAGCCCGACATCGTCGTCGTCATCGGGGCCGACCACGTGTACCGCATGGACTTCGGGCAGATGCTCGACGCGCACATCGCCTCCGACGCGCGCGCCACGGTCGCCGGCATCCGTCAGCCCATCGGCCTGGCCAACCAGTTCGGGGTCATCGACACCGACCCGTCCGACCCGACGAAGATCCGCGAGTTCCTCGAGAAGCCGCAGAACCCGACCGGGCTCGCCGACGCCCCACACGAGGTGCTCGCCTCGATGGGCAACTACATCTTCGACGCCGACGCTCTCGTCGAGGCCGTCACGCACGACGGCGAGCTGCCCACCTCGGCGCACGACATGGGGGGCGACATCGTGCCGTACTTCGTCAACCGGGGCGAAGCGGCCGTCTACGACTTCCAGCGCAACGACGTGCCCGGCTCGACGCCGCGCGATCAGTCGTACTGGCGCGACGTGGGCACGATCGAGTCGTTCTACGACGCCCACATGGACCTGATCTCGACCCTGCCGATCTTCAACCTCTACAACACCGACTGGCCGATCTACTCGCAGACGGTCAACGCCCCGCCGGCGAAGTTCGTGCGCGACTCGGTCGGCCGCATCGGCAACGCGATCGACTCGATCGTCTCGCTCGGGTCCGTCCTGTCGGGAACCCACCTCGAACGCAGTGTCGTGGGGCCCTGGGCCCTGGCCGGCGGCGGTTCGACGATCACCGACTCGGTGCTGTTCGACAGCGTGCAGGTGGGCGCGGGTGCCCGCATCCACCGCGCGATCCTCGACAAGAACGTCGTGCTCGAGCCCGGTGCCACCATCGGCGTCGATCGAGAGCGCGACCTCGCACGCGGCTTCACCGTCACCGAGACGGGCATCACCGTCGTCGGCAAAGACGTGCACGTCCACGCCTGAATGCGAACACGAAGGGGGCGGTGACCATCACGGTCACCGCCCCCTTCGTGTTCGTCGGTCAGACGCCGACGCGCTGGAAAGCGTCGCGCGAAGAGATGCCCTTCTCGAGCACGACCTTCGACCATTCGCGGGCGCTGTGCAGGCTGTGGTCGCGGTAGTTGCCGCAGCTGTAGGCGTCGGTGCCGGGGACATCCTCCCACTCCACGTCTTCCGCGATGGCGCGCAGAGAGTCGCTGATCGCGTCGACGAGGGCGGCGACATCCGGTTCGCCCCACATGATCACGTGGAAGCCCGTGCGGCATCCGAAAGGCGAGATGTCGATGAGACCGTCGATCCGATCGCGCACGAGGCTCGCGAGCAGGTGCTCGATGGTGTGCAGACCGGCCGTGGGGATCTCTCCCTCGTTGGGCTGCACGAGACGCAGGTCGAAATTGGAGATGACATCGCCGCGGGGGCCCGCCTCGGTGCCGATCAGGCGCACGTAGGGCGCGAGCACGGCGGTGTGGTCCAGGGTGAAGCTCTCGACGTCGGCCATGGCGGAAGTCCCTTCGAAAGAGGCGGGTGGATGCCACCAGCCTACGTGCGTCGACCGCCGCGCGGGCGGAGCGTGACGCTCGGCGACACCGGCTCGCCCCCGCTCACGCGCTAGGGTCGAGCGCGTGCCTGCGCCCGCCCGATTCCTGGTCGTCCTCGACGCCGACTCCACCCTGATCCGCAACGAGGTCATCGAGCTCCTCGCCGACGAGGCCGGCCGCGGTGCCGAGGTCGCCGCGGCGACCGAGGCGGCGATGCGTGGCGAAGTCGACTTCGCCACAAGCCTGCGCTCCCGGGTGGAAGCGCTCGCCGGCGTGCCCACCACCGCGTTCGCGCGGGCGGTCGCCCGCATCGAGCCCACGCCCGGCGTGCGCGAGCTGATCGCCGCCGTGCACGAGCGCGGAGGTGTCGTGGGCGTCGTCTCGGGCGGGTTCCACGAGGTCCTCGACACCGTGGCCCCCGAGCTCGGCGTCGATGTCTGGCGCGCGAACCGCCTCGCCGTCGCCGACGGCGCCCTCACCGGCGAGGTCGACGGCGAGATCGTGGATGCCACGGCAAAGGCCGAGACGCTTCGCTCCTGGGCCGCACAGCACGAGGTGCCCCTCGCCCTCACCTTCGCCATCGGCGACGGCGCGAACGACCTCGAGATGATGGCGACCGCGGGCCTGGGCCTGGCCTTCAACGCCAAGCCGGCGGTGCGTCAGCGAGCCGACCTCGTCATCGGCGAGGTCGATCTGGCCCAGGTCGTCGCCCTCTTGCCGCGCTGACGCGCTTCTCGCGCCGAGGGGCACAGGGGCAGCGCGACGTCCGCTCGGGAGCGGAGGTCAGTGCCCCATCCCGAGACCGCCGTCGACCGGGATCACCGCGCCCGAGATGTACGCCGCGTCGTCGCCCGCGAGCCAGGTGACGACACCGGCGACCTCGTCGGGCGATGCGAAGCGCCCCGCGGGGATGTTCTTCTTGTACTCCGCCTGCGTGTCGGCGGGAAGCTCCGCGGTCATGTCTGTCTCGATGAAGCCGGGGGCCACGACGTTCGCCGTGATGCCGCGTCCGCCGAGCTCGCGCGTGAGCGAGCGGGCGAAGCCCACGAGGGCGCTCTTGGACGCGGCGTAGTTGATCTGGCCCGCGGAGCCGTAGAGCCCGACCACGCTCGAGATCAGGATGACGCGCCCCCAGCGGGCCTTCAGCATCCCCTTCGAGGCGCGCTTGACGACGCGGAACGCTCCGCCGAGGTTCGTGTTCACGACGCTGTCGAAATCGTCCTCGCTCATGCGCAGCAGCAGGGTGTCCTTCGTGACACCGGCGTTCGCGACCACCACCGCGATCGGCCCCAGCTCGGCCTCGACCTGCGTGAAGGCGGCGTCGACGGCGGCGGCGTCCGTCACATCGGCGCGCACCGTGAGCGATCCCTCGGGTCCCTCACCGGAGCGAGCGGTGACCGCGACCTTCCACCCCTCGGCGACGAAGCGCTCGGCGATGGCGCGACCGATCCCCCGGTTTCCTCCGGTGACGACGACGACGCGGTCCTGGGACATGGTGAGACTCCTGAGCGTGCGGGGACGGAACCGGCCCAGCCTACCGACGACGCCGTGTCCACCCGTGCAACGGAGTTTGACACGGGCCGAGCGACGCTGGAACGCTGGACACAGCGCGACGAAAGGGACCACCGTGAGCGACGACCGCACGATCGAGCCGAGCCCGTCCGACGGCTCCACCCCGCACGCACCGGGTCCCGAAGCCGCGGCCACCGGCGCCGCACCCGAAGCGCCGGCGTACCCCGCACCTCCCGCACCTCCCGCCCCGCCGTCCGACACCGCAGGGGCCCCGGCCCCGGCCTACGGCGCCCCCTCGTACGCTGCTCCCGCGTACGCCGCACCGGCCTACGGATCGACTTACGGATCGGCCGACTACGTCGCCTCCGCGCGCACCAACACCCTCGCGATCCTGTCGCTCGTCGCCTCGCTCGTCGGGGTCTTCGTGCTGCCGTTCATCGGTCAGGTCGCGGGTGTCGTCCTCGGACACGTCTCGCTGTCGCAGCTCAAGGAGCGCGCCGAGAAGGGTCGCGGCCTGGCCATCGCCGGGCTGATCGTCGGCTACGCGACCCTGGCCATCGGCGTGCTGCTCATCTTCGCGTTCTTCATCCTCCTCCAGGCCGCCGTGGGCGAGTCGGGCTTGAGCTACGGCGCCTGACCCGGGATCCTCGACAGGGTGCCACGACGTCGAGGAGACCCGCGCGAGCGTCGCCCCGCCCGGCCCCGACGGGCGTACCCTGGTCTCACCGTGAAGACATCGTCCCGTGCCCAGTCCGCGACGTCGCTCCCGAAGGCACCCCGGGACGACGCCGATTCCCGTTTCACCAAATACATGGTGATGATGGGGATCCGCATCGCCTGCTTCATCGCGATGGCCGTCGTCACCCCCTACGGCTGGTACACCTTCGTGTTCGCCGCCGGGGCGATCTTCCTCCCGTATCTGGCCGTCATCGTCGCCAACGTCGGCCAAGATGCTCCGCCCACGACAGCCGTGGCGCCCGAGCGGGCGATCACCGCGCCGGCCGCCGCTTCGCCGACGCCCGCCGCCGAGGAGCCGCTCGTCATCCGCATCGCCGAGAGCCCGCGCCTCGCGCCGGGCGCGAAAGATCGCGACGCCCGGTCGTGAGCGACGACCGCGCCGAGTGTTCGAGGGCCGGATGCCACGATGCCGCCGCCTGGGCCATCCGCTGGCGCAACCCCCGGATCCACGCCGCCGACCGACGCAAGACCTGGGTCGCATGCGACGCGCACGTGGGATACCTGCGGGAGTTCCTGAGGGCCCGGGACTTCCCCGTCGAGGTGGCGACCCTCGAACGCGAAGCCGGCTGAGCACGTGCGCCGCCGTCGGGCGACGTACCCTGGATGACGTGGCCGCACGACGAGATCGACACCCGCTGCGCCCGGTGAACCTCGCGCGCGCCGAGCCGCGGCGCTTCGGCAGGAGACTTTCATGACTGCGCGCACGGCCCCTCCCGCGGTGCGATGGGCGATGTACGTCGGCGTCGCCGTGCTGTTCGCGATCGCCTGCGCGTTCCTGTCGAACTGGCAGTTCTCTCGTAACGCCGAGCGCAGCGAACAGCTGCAGCTCGTCGCCGACAACTACGACGCGCCGCCGGTCGCCCTCGGCGACCTGCTCGCACCCGGGGCCGAGCTCACGCCGTCCGATGAATGGCGCCCCGTCCGGCTGCGGGGGCAGTACCTCGCCGATGAACAGCTCCTGGTGCGCAACCGTGCGCACGGCGGGTCGGCGGCGTATGAGCAGCTCGTGCCGTTCCGTTCCGACGACGGCCGTACACTCCTGATCGATCGCGGCTGGCTCCCGCCCGGCAACAGCCAGTCGCTGCCCGACGACATCCCCGCGCCCCCGTCGGGCGAGGTGAGCATCGAGGTGCGCCTGCGTCCGGGCGAGGCGGCACCCACGTCGGGTCGCACCGCCGAAGCGGGCCAGGTGCCCACCATCAACCTGGGCCTGGTGGCCGAGCAGACCGGACCGCTCGAGCCCGGGGCCTACGGGCTGCTCATGTCGGAGGACCCGGCACCCGCGAACGTGCCGCAGAGCATCGACCCGCCCAGCAATGACCCCGGGCCGTATCTGTCGTACGCGATCCAGTGGATCCTGTTCGCCATCATGGGTTTCGGTTTCCTCGTGTACGTCATCGTCAACGAGCGCAAGCTCCGCCGAGAGGATGCCGAGCACGAGGACGACGGCGAGCACGACGCCGCACACGGCATCACCGCCCCTCCCGCGCGACCCGACGAGGGCCGCCGCCGGGTCGATCCCGTCGCCCTGCACCGCGCGCGCAAGCGCCCGAAGGATCGGGACGCCGACGACGAGGACGCGCTGCTCGACGCGCGGTGACACCGCCCGCCTCGGCGTGCGCGTCTCGGTGACAGCATCCTGTCGGCGCTCACTCGGCCGCGCGCAGCTGCATCCACAGGCCCAGACGAGACGGGCCGTGTTCGATCGCGAGGTCGAACTGCTCGGCCGCCCGCCGCACCCGGTACCGCAGGGTGTTGGGATGCACGCCGAGTCTCGCCGCGGCCGCCCGCACGTCGGCCTGTTCCTCGAACCAGGCCAGAAGCGACGCGCGGTACTCGGTACGCTGCTCCCGGTCGCTGCGCAGCAGAGCCGCCACCCCGCTCGAACGCAGTCTTTCTTCGCGCGAGAGTTCTTCGCTGACCCGCGCCACGAGCACGCGTTCGCGCACGTCGTCGAGGCGGCAGACGCGCGGCAGCGCCTCGTCGGCGAGCACCTCTCGCAGGATGTCGTCGACCTCCCGGCGGGCGGCGACGAGATCGTCGACGCCGAGGGCGCCCGCGACGGCCGCACGCGCCTGGTCGCGAAACCCGCGCGCGAGAGTCGCGATGCCCTGCTGCGCCACGCGGAGGGCGGCGTTCTCGCCACCCTCGGGAAGCAGCACGTAGACCGCCGAGGGCGTCTCGACGACACCGGCATCGGGACGGAACGTCGCGACGAACCGCGAGAGCGCGTGCGAGAGGTACGGCAGGATCGTCAACCACTCGGCACCCGCACCGAGCGTGGCGAACGCCACGAGCCCGAGGTGCGCGCCCGGCGCGAGCGCCAGACGCCGGTGGGTCTCGCGCGGTGACCAGCGTCCCTCGAGCGCTCCCCCCACGATCTCGGCACGCAGATGCAGGCGCACCTCGTCGCTCGTCCGACGGCGCAGCATGTGGATGGCGGCCAGACTCGCGGCCTCGTGCAGGGTCCGTTCCCCGGCCTCGCTCACGCCCTCGGGCGGATCGACCACCCAGATCGAGCCGAGCGCCCGCGTGCCCGCTCTGACGGCCAACGCCGTTCGTGGCAGCGCATCACCCACCGCCGGGAATCGCTCGATTCGCGTCGATGCGAAAACGGCCCGGTAGCGCTCGAGATTGTGCGCCACGTCGGGCACCCGCCGGCCGAGGATGCCCTCTTCGCGGAGCCGGTCCAGTCGCTGGCCCTCGACCGTCGAATACGCCACGACACTGCGGTCGAGGTCCTCGATCGAGACCGCGCCGCCGATGCTCGTGGCAGCAGCCTGCGCGAGAGCGAACAGCGTGTCGCCGCCTCGTTGGTCGTCTCCGGAGGTCGACGCTCCGAGGGCCGACTCCAGCACCGAGACGACGTGCTCCCACGCGGCGGCGTCGTCGACCGCCAGCAGCGCGATGCCGTGCTGGGTGGCTCGCGCCGCGAGCGGCTCGGGGTCGCCGCCGCGCAGCTTCACCCCGACCGCCGGGCACCCCCGAGACGCCGCGTGCGCGAGAAGGGGCTCGAGGTCGTCGTCGACGCTCACAGCGGGCACCAGCAGGATCGCGGCCGCCACCTCGGGCAAGGGGTCGTGCGGGTCGTGGAGAACGACCCGCACAGCCACGGCACCGTCGACGCTGCGCGGTCGGTCGGGACCGTCGGCTCCCACCCGGTGGAGCAGAGCGGGTCCCACGCGGCCCAGCAGCGCCGCGAGAGTCTGCGGGCCGGTGTCGGCGTTGAGACGATCAGACAACGGCATCCCGCAATCGTAGTGCGTACGGACAATACTGCGGGGGATCCCGCTCTCTAGCGTGGATGACGTCCCGCCCCACCCGAAGAACGAGAGCGAGAACCCCGTGTCCCTGAATCGCACCACCGCACTGACGACCGTCGTAGCCGCCGGCGGCGTCCTCCTGCTGAGCCTGTCGGGATGCAGTTCCCCGGCCCCCACGACGACCGCGACCACCAGCGCCGACGCCCCCTTGGCCTCGCTGGTCCCCGCCGCGTTCAAGGACGGCATCCACGTCGCCAGCGGCATCTACGCGCCCATGGTCATGCGCAGTGACAGCGGGGAGTGGAGCGGCTTCGACTACGACCTCGGTCAGGCCCTCTCCGCCGAGCTCGGCGTCCCGTTCACCTTCGAGGTGCAGGACTTCACCAGCATCATCCCGTCACTGCAGTCCAAGAAGCACGACATCATCATGTTCGGCATGAACGACACGGCCAAGCGCGAAGAGGTGCTCGACTTCACCGACTACTTCCAGGCGGGACTCGCGATCCTCGTCGAGAAGGGCAACCCCGCGGGCATCACGTCGATGAGCGACCTGTGCGGAAAGAGCGTCGCTGTCGCCAAGGGAACCACCCAGGCCGAGTTCGTGGCATCCGAATCGGCGAAGTGCGCGAGCGGCAGCATCACCTCGATCGAACTGCCGACCGAGAACGACGCCATCCTCGCGGTGAAGTCGGGTCAGGCCGTCGCCGACGTCTTCGACGCCGCGCCCGCCGCCTACACCGCCCAGACCAGCGGTGACGGCAAGGACTTCGAGGTCGTGCACGACCCGGCCAACCCCGCCGGCTACGGCGTCGCCTACACCGGTATCGGCGTGCTGAAGGAGAACGCCGACCTGACCAAGGCGTTGGAGGCGGCCCTGCAGGCCGTGATGGATGACGGGACCTACGCGGAACTGCTCGCCAAGTACGACCTGTCCGACTACGGCGTGCCCAGCGCCACCGTCAACGGCGCGACCAAGTGACCCCCTCGTCGACGACGACGGCGTCCGGCGCCGCGTCCGTCGACGACGTCGTCGCGACCCCGGTGCGGCATCCGCTGCGCTGGGTCGCGGCGGCGATCGTCGTCCTCATCTTCGGCGCGTTCGCCGCGGCCGTGTGGAACAACGACAACATCCAGCACGACGTCATCGAGAAGTACCTGCTGGCCCCGCCCATCCTGGAGGGCGTCGTCACCACCGTCGTCATCACCGCGGTCTCGATGTTCCTCGCGATCGTCCTGGCGGTGGTTCTCGCCGTCACCCGCCTGTCGACGAACCCGGTGCTGCGCACCTTCTCGTGGCTGTACACCTGGTTCTTCCGCGGCACGCCGCTGCTCGTGCAGATCGTGTTCTGGGGATACCTCGGCCTGCTGTTCGAGAACGTGATGATCGGCATCCCCTTCACCGACATCGTGCTCTTCTCCGCCCCGACGAGCACCGTCATCACCCCGTTCGTCGCCGGTGTCCTTGCGCTGGGGCTCAACGAGGCCGCCTACGCCTCCGAGATCGTGCGGGCAGGTCTCCTGTCCGTCGACAAGGGCAACCGCGAGGCGGCGCTGTCGCTCGGCATGAGCGAGGCGACCACCCTCCGGCGGATCGTGCTGCCGCAGGCGATGCGCGTGATCATCCCGCCGATGGGCAACGAGACCATCTCGATGCTGAAGAACAGCGCCCTGCTCGAACTCATCGCGGTGCAGGAGCTGTACACCCGCGCCACCGACATCTCGGCGCAGAACCTGCGTCAGGTCGAGCTGCTCGTCGTCGTCGCCGTCTGGTACCTCATCCTCACCTCGGTCCTGTCGATCCCGCAGTACTACCTCGAGCGCCGGTTCGGCCGCGGGATCGGCCGCACCCTCGCCCCGACGCCCCGGCAGAAGGCGTTCGCGCTCTTCGACCGCATCGTGGCGCGCGCACAGCGCGCACGGGGGACGGATGCCGATGACGCGGTGCCCCCGACGACGGGGCCGCTCACGGCGGCCGTCCGCTTGTCGCCCCCGTCGCCCGCCGACGCGTCGGCCGGCCAGCCGGCCGACCAGCCCTCCCCGCGCTCGACGAAGGAGAACACCCCATGACCGCCACCGTCCCCCTCGTCGACGCGCGCAACGTCCGCAAGAGCTTCGGCACGCATCACGTGCTGCGCGGCATCGACCTGCAGGTCGATCGCGGCAGCGTCGCGTGCCTTCTGGGCCCGTCGGGCTCGGGCAAGTCGACGTTCCTGCGCTGCATCAATCATCTGGAGTCGATCGACGGCGGGCGCATCCTCGTCGACGGCGACCTCATCGGCTACCGCGAGCACCGCGGCGGTCTGCGGGAGATGCGCCCGCGCGAGGTCGCCGCGCAGCGGCGCAACATCGGCATGGTCTTCCAGCGCTTCCATCTGTTCGCGCACATGACGGCCCTCGAGAACATCATCGAGGCGCCCCTGCGCGTCGCCGGAGCACGTCGAGCCGCTGCCGAGGCCGAGGCGCGCGAGCTCCTCGACCGGGTGGGGTTGGCCGATTACGCCGGGCACTATCCCGCGCAGCTGTCGGGCGGCCAGCAGCAGCGCGTCGCGATCGCGCGCGCACTGGCGATGCATCCGCAGCTGATGCTGTTCGACGAGCCGACCTCGGCACTGGACCCCGAACTCGTCGGAGACGTGCTCGCCGTCATGCGCGACCTGGCGAACGAGGGCATGACCATGATCGTCGTCACCCATGAGATCGGCTTCGCGCGAGAGGTCGCCGACACCGTGGTGTTCATGGACGGCGGAGTCGTGGTCGAGGCGGGTGCGCCCGCCCAGGTCATCGGCGCGCCGCAGCACGAGCGCACGCGCGCCTTCATCGAGAGCGTGCTGTGACCGCCCTGGTGTCCACCCCGGGGTCGGTGCCGTCGTCTGCCGCGGCGGCGGAACGCGCCGCCGTGCGGGTACGCCCGGTGACCGATGCCGCGGGGGCCCGCGCCGCGATGAATCTCGTCAACGACGTGTGGGGGCCCGACAATCGCATCGCCAGCGTCGGGCTCCTCGTCGCCCTCGCCCACACGGGCAACCACGTCGCGATCGCCGAAGACGCCGACGGCATCGCGGGAGTCTGCGCCGGCTTCCTCCACGCCGACGATCCGACACGCCTGCACTCGCACGTGGCCGCCACCCGCCCCGGCACCTCCGGCCGTGGCATCGGATACGCGCTGAAGCTGCAGCAGCGCGACTGGGCACGGGAGCGCGAAGTCAGCGCCATCACCTGGACGTTCGACCCGCTGGTACGCCGCAACGCCCACTTCAACCTCACGCGGCTGGGCGCGCAGGGCGTCGCGTACCTGCCCGATCTCTACGGTCCGATGCAGGATGCCGTGAACCTCGGCGAACCGAGCGACCGACTCGGAGTGAAGTGGGAGCTGACCGCGGCACCGGCTGCCGTCCCCGCCACCGTCGCCGCCGCACCCGCCGCCCTCGACGACGTCGACGGCCTGCCCGTCGTGACGCCTCTCCCCCGTCGTGGCGAGCGGGTCGTCCATGTCCCGGCCGACATCGAGGCACTCCGCCTCGTCGACCCGCGCCGCGCGCACCGGTGGCGCCTCGCCCTACGCGAGGTGCTCACCACGGCACTCGCTCACGGGTGGCGCATAGACGGCTTCCTGCGCAGCGCCGGTTACATCCTGCGCAAAGACTGACCGCGCGAGCGCGCCCCATCGACCACCTCCCGAGGACAACTCCATGCACCTTCTCTCTCTCGACCTGCTCACCCTGCGCCTGCCGCTGGTGAGTCCCTTCCGCACGTCCTTCGGCGTGCAGACCGAACGCACTCCCCTGCTCGTCCGCGTCGAAGCCGCTGTCGGCGACCGCACCGTCGTCGGGTGGGGCGAATGCGTTGCGCTGCCCCGACCGGTCTACTCGTCCGAGTTCCTCGAGGGCGCCCGCCATGTCATCGCCACGGAACTCGCCCCGGCCATCGTGACCGCGCAGACCGAAGGGCACGAGGTCACCGCCGAGAACGTCGCGGGGCTCTTCGAGCACGTCCGCGGCAACCGCATGGCCAAGGCCGCGGTCGAGATGGCGGTGATCGACGCCCAGCTCCGCGCGAGCGGCCGCTCGTTCGCGTCATGGCTGGGAGTGGATGCCGTGCGCGTGCCGTCGGGGGTGAGTGTCGGCATCCACGAGTCGATCCCCGCGCTGCTCGACGCGGTCGGCGGGTACCTCGACCAGGGGTATCGCCGCGTGAAGCTGAAGATCGAGCCGGGGTGGGACGTCGAGCCCGTCCGCGCCGTCCGCGAACGCTTCGGCGACATTCCGCTCCAGGTCGACGCCAACACCGCCTACCGATTGGGCGACGCCGCGCATCTGCGCCGGCTCGACCCCTTCGAGCTGCTCCTCATCGAGCAGCCGCTCGGCGATGAGGATCTGCGCCAGCACGCCGTGCTGGCCCGCGAACTGCGCACCCCTGTGTGCCTGGACGAGTCGATCGTGTCGGCCGAGTCGGCGGCGGATGCCATCGCGCTCGGCGCCACCTCGGTCGTCAACGTCAAACCCGGCCGCGTCGGCGGTTACGTCGAGGCACGCCGCGTGCACGATGTGGCCCGTGCGCACGGGATTCCCGTCTGGTGCGGCGGCATGCTCGAGACGGGCATCGGGAGAGCGGCCAACGCCGCCCTGGCGGGCCTGCCCGGCTTCACGCTCACGGGCGACATCTCGGCATCCGACCGCTTCTACCGCGAAGACATCACCGAGCCGATCACTCTCGACGAGGACGGGTACATCGCGATCCCGACCGCTCCCGGCTTCGGCGTGGAGCCCGACGAGGATCGCATTCGAGCCTTCACCGAACACCGGAAGCGGGTGGCGTTGGGCTGAGGTCGCCGGCCCCTACGCCAGGGTGATCAGGTCCGCGTAGTCGCGGCCCCAGATGTCTTCCACGCCGTCGGGGAGGATGAGCACACGCTCGGGGTTCAGCGCCTCGACGGCGCCCTCGTCGTGCGAGACGAGCACGACGGCGCCCTCGTAGTGCGCGAGCGCGCCGAGGATCTCCTCGCGGGAGGCGGGGTCGAGGTTGTTCGTCGGCTCGTCGAGCAGCAGCATGTTGGCCGACGACACCACGAGCGTCGCGAGCGACAGACGCGTCTTCTCGCCGCCCGAGAGCACACCCGCGGGCTTGAGCACGTCGTCCCCGACGAAGAGGAACGACCCCAGCACCTTGCGCGCCTCGGTCGCCGTGATGTGCGGCGCCGACGACATCATGTTCTCCAGCACCGAGCGGTTGACGTCGAGGTTCTCGTGCTCCTGCGCGTAGTAGCCGATCTTCAGGCCGTGACCGGGCTCGAGCTGCCCGGTGTCGGGCTTGTCGACGCCGGCGAGGATGCGCAGCAGCGTCGTCTTGCCCGCACCGTTCAGGCCCAGGATGACGACGCGCGAGCCGCGGTCGATCGCGAGGTCGACGTCGGTGAAGATCTCCAGCGACCCGTACGACTTCGACAGACCGGATGCCATGAGCGGGGTCTTGCCGCACGGTGCGGGCTTGGGGAAGCGGAGCTTGGCGACCCGCTCGTCCTGACGCACGTCGTCCAGGCCCGACAGCATCTTCTCGGCGCGGGCGACCATCTGGTGCGCGGCGGCGGCCTTCGACGCCTTCGCGCCGAAGCGCGCGGCCTGCAGTTGCAGGGCCGTGGCCTTCTTCTCGACGTTGACGCGCTCCTTCTTGCGGCGCTCCTCGTCGGCCACGCGCTGGCGCAGGTAGTTCTTCCAGTTCATGTTGTAGACGTCGATGACCTGGCGGTTGGCATCCAGGTAGAAGACGCGGTTGACCGTCTCGCCGACGAGCTCCACGTCGTGCGAGATCACGATGAGCCCGCCCTTGTACCCCTTGAGGAACTCGCGCAGCCATACGACACTGTCGGCGTCGAGGTGGTTGGTCGGCTCGTCGAGGATCATCGTCTGCGCGTCCGAGAACAGGATGCGCGCGAGCTCGATGCGCCGGCGCTGACCGCCCGAGAGGGTCTTCAGCGGCTGGTCGAGGATACGGTCGGGCAGCGACAGGTTGTGGGCGATGGATGCCGCCTCGGCCTCCGCCGCATAGCCGCCCGCCGCCTCGAAGCGCTCGGTGAGATTGCCGTACTTCTTCATCGCCTTCGCGGCGACCGCCGGGTCGTCGTCCGCCATGGCCATCGACGCCTCGTGCATGCCGAGAGCGAGCGAACCGAGACCGCGGGCGTCGAGGATGCGCGTACGCGCGAGCATCTCGGGGTCCCCCGAGCGGGGGTCCTGCGGCAGGTAGCCGAGCTCGCCCGAGCGGTCGACGCCGCCGTTCGCGGGCAGCAGGTCGCCGGCGAGCACCTTGGTCAGCGTGGTCTTGCCCGCACCGTTTCGCCCGACGAGGCCGATCTTGTCGCCGTCGGAGACGCGAAACGACACGTCGGACATGAGCACGCGGGCACCCACGCGGATCTCGAGGTCGTGCACGGCGAGCACAGCGAACGTCCGTTCAGTCGGGGATGGAGAGCGGCCGACATGGCCAGCCACCCAGTATAAGAGGCGCCCCTGCATGCCCGCCGACAGCGAGGGCGCGAACACCCGGGATGCCGTTACCTCGACGCCGAGACGATCACCCGGGTTCTCGGGGTCCCTGTTTGCGCTCTCACCCGAGTGCTGACCTAAACTAAGCCAATCCTTACCTAACACGCAGGAGGCTCTTCGTGTCCCGATTCCGCGCTCTGGCGGCCCTCGCCGTCGGTTCCGCCCTTGTCCTCACCGGCTGCGCCGGCAGCTCGACCACCGAATCCGGCGCGTCGGAGGGATCCACCGGGGCCGACGGCGCTTTCCCCGTGACCCTGACAAACGTCTTCGGCGAGACGACCATCTCCGCCAAACCTGAGCGCGTCGTCACGGTCGACTGGGGCAACCAAGACGTCGCTCTCGCACTCGGCGTCGTCCCGGTCGCCATGCCCAAGGTGATCTACGGCGACGAAGACGGCGACGGCCTGCTCCCCTGGACGAAGGACAAGCTCGCCGAGCTCGGCGCCGAGACCCCCGTGCTCATGGACGAGAGCAACGGCTACGACTACGAGGCGATCGCCGACGCGCAGCCCGATGTCATCCTCGCCGCGTACTCCGGCATGACGCAGGAGCAGTACGACACGCTCAGCAAGATCGCGCCGGTCGTGACGTTCCAGAACGTCGCCTGGGGCACCACCTGGCAGGACATGACCGTCCTCGACGGCACCGCGCTCGGCCTCAAGGACGAGGCAGAGGCGCTCGTCGCCGACAAGGAGAAGCACATCACGGACGAGGCGGCGAAGTACCCCGCCATCGCCGGCAAGAAGTCGCTCCTCACCTACTACGACCCGACCAACCTGTCGACGCTCGGCTTCTACAACACGCTCGACCCGCGCATGGGCTACCTCGAGGAGCTCGGGCTCGCCCCGTCGTCCTACGTCGCCTCGCAGTCGGCCGCGTCGGACACCTTCTGGTTCACCCCCTCCACCGAGCAGATCGAGAACTTCACCGACGTCCAGGTGATGGTGGCCTACGGCGCCGACGGCATGATCGCCGCGATGCAGGCCGACCCGCTCCTGTCGAAGGTCCCCGCCGTGGCGAACGGCGCGATCGCCGTGATCGAGAGCGGATCGACGCTGTCCTCGGCCATCACCCCGACGCCGCTGAACATCGGCACGACCTACGGCGACGAGTACATCGGCCTCGTCGGTGCCGCGGCGGAGAAGGCCGCGTCCTGATGCGGACCCCTCGCGCGTCGGCGCGATGAGCACCCTCGCTCCAGCCCCCACCGCCCCCGGCGACGCCCGCCCGCGTCGCTGGGGGCGGCGCCGCGCCGTCGGTGTCACGGCGCTCGTCGTCGTCCTCGTCGTCGCCGCGATCCTGTCGGTCACGTTCGGGGCCCGCGATGTCACGCCGGCCGACGTCTGGGCCGGGCTCACCGGTTCCACCGACACCGCCTCGGCGGCCGCGGTCGCCAAGCGCGTTCCGCGCACTCTGCTCGCCATCTTCGTCGGCGGCGCCCTCGCGGTCTCGGGCGCGGTCCTGCTGCAGGGGGCCACGCGCAACCCCCTCGCCGACCCGCAGATCCTCGGCATCAACGGCGGCGCAGGACTCGCCATCGTCGTGGGCATCGCGTTCTTCGGGCTCGGTTCGGCGACGTCCTACATCTGGGTCGGCATGATCGGCGCCGCGGCGGCTGCGGTCCTCGTCTACGCGATCGGCTCGCTCGGCCGCGGCGGCGCGACACCTCTGCGTCTCGCGCTCGCCGGCGCTGTGAGCGCCGTGGCCTTCAGCTCGCTCACCAGCGCCATCCTTCTTCCGCGCATCAACGTCATGAACGATTTCCGTTTCTGGCAGATCGGCGGTGTGGGCGGCGCGACCTTCGAAACCATCCTTCAGGTGCTGCCCTTCCTCCTCGCCGGCCTGGTGATCTGCCTCGCGTGCGCCTCGACGCTGAACACCCTCGCCCTCGGCGACGAGCTCGCCGCGGGTCTGGGCGCGCGCGTCCGCACCGCACGGCTCGTCTCCACCGGCGGCGCCGTCGTCTTGTGCGGCGCCGCCACCGCGGTCGCCGGGCCCATCGGTTTCGTCGGTCTCGTCATCCCGCACATGATCCGCCTCGTGGTCGGCGTCGACCACCGCTGGCTGCTCCCGGTCTCTGCGCTCGGCGGGGCCGCCCTGCTCACTCTCGGCGACATCGTCGGCCGCGTCGTCGCGCGCCCCGATGAGATCGAAGTCGGCATCGTCACTGCGTTGGTCGGAGCTCCGTTCTTCATCGCCCTCGTGCGCCGCCAGAGGATGAGAGCGCTATGACCGGCGTCCTGCTCTCCCCCTCGCCTGCCGCCCTGACCTCCGTCGTGGCCGGGCGACAGCGCCGACGCCGACGATGGGCGCTGATCACCGGCATCCTGGCCCTGCTCGTGATCGTCGCCTTCTCCCTCTCGCTCATGCTCGGCCAGACCGCCTACTCCCCTGGTCAGGTGTGGGGGGTCCTCACCGGCCAGCGCGTGTCCGGAGCCTCGTTCACGGTGGGAGAGCTGCGCCTTCCTCGGGCGATGACCGGACTGTTCACAGGCCTGTGCTTCGGAATGGGAGGCGTGGTCTTCCAGTCGATGCTGCGCAACGCCCTCGCAAGTCCCGACGTCATCGGCATCAACACCGGCGCGAGTGCGGCGGCCGTCATCGGCATCGTCGTCCTCGGACTCGGTGAGACGACGGTGTCGTTCCTCGCCATGGCCGCCGCCCTCGCCGCGGCCCTCGCGATATACCTTCTCGCGTACCGGAACGGCGGCTCGGGGGCCCGGCTCATCCTGGTGGGCATCGGCGTCGCCGCGATGTGCCAAGCCGTGGTGTCGTACGTCATCGCCCGCGCCGCGGAGTACGACCTCCCCGCCGCCATGCGCTGGATCACCGGCAACCTCAACGACGCGACGTGGGATCGCGCCCTCCCTGTCGTCTTCGCGGTGATCGTCCTGGGCCCGGTGCTGCTCGCTCTGGCCGGGCGGCTGGAGATCCTGCGGATGGGCGACGAGACCGCCGCCGCCGTCGGGCTGCCCGTCGAGCGCAGCCGCCTGCTGCTCATCGTCGCGGCCGTGGGGCTGCTCGCCTTCGGCACCGCCGCGGCGGGTCCCATCGCGTTCGTGTCGTTCCTGGCCGGTCCCATCGCCGTGCGCCTGCTCGGCCCCGTCGGCTCCCCCATCCTTCCCGCCGGCCTCGTCGGCGCGCTGCTCGTCCTCGTCGCGGACTTCTGCGCGCAATACGCGTTCGGCACCCGCTTGCCCGTGGGCGTCATCACCGGCGTTCTCGGAGCGCCCTATCTCGTTTACCTGCTCGTCCGCAGCAGCCGATCCGGAGGAACCGCACTATGACCGTCGAGCGCTCACTGATCGCCGAGGAATTGACCCTCGGTTACGGCGATCGCACGATCGTGGAATCCCTCGATCTGCAGATCCCGGCGGGTCGGGTGACGACCATCGTCGGGGCCAACGCCTGCGGCAAGTCCACCCTGCTCAAAGCCATGGCGCGACTGCTCTCTCCGAGCGCGGGACAGGTGCTGCTCGACGGGAAGTCGATCCACCGTCTGCCGACCAAGCAGGTCGCCCGCATCCTCGGCTTGCTGCCGCAGTCGCCGCTGGCGCCCGACGGCATCGCCGTCTCCGACCTGGTGAGCCGGGGACGCCATCCCCACCAGGGTGCGCTGTCGCGTTGGACCAGCGCCGACGACGCGGCCGTGGCGCGCGCGCTCGAGGCCACCGACACCGCCCACCTCGCCGATCGGTCCGTCGACGAGCTCAGCGGCGGGCAGCGCCAGCGCGTGTGGATCGCGATGGCGCTCGCGCAGGAGACCGACGTGCTGCTGCTGGACGAGCCCACGACATTCCTCGACATCAGCCACCAGATCGACGTGCTCGACCTGCTGACCGACCTCAACCGCGACCGCGGCACGACGGTCGCGATGGTCCTGCACGACCTCAACCTCGCCGCGCGCTATGCCGACCACCTCGTGGCCATGGCGGGCGGACGCATCATCGCTGCCGGGGATCCCGGCGAGGTCCTCACGGAGGAGACCGTGCGAGAAGTCTTCGGACTCGACAGCCGCGTCGTGCCCGACCCCCTGACGGGTCGCCCCCTGATCATCCCGATCGGCCGGCACCACACGCTCGTCGAGCCCGAGCGGGCCGAGACGCGGCTCGGTTGAGGCGGGCGCAGACGAGAGGAGCCCCGCTTCCGCGGGGCTCCTCTGCTCACGCGCTGCGCTCGGCCATCCCCGCTCGCCAATAGCCCATGAAGGCCACGCGTTTGCGGTCGACCCCGTGGCCCTGGACGAGCATCCGGCGCAGGACCTTCACGGCCGACGATTCACCGGCGATCCAGGCGTAGAACTCCCCGTCGCCGTCGTCGGGGCTGTCCCAGAGCAGTTCCTTGTCGAGGTCGATGTCTTCGACGACCTGCGGGCGCGGAGCCGCCGCCCGGACGAGGAGGTCGCTCGACGCGTTCGCCCACCCCTCGACCGCGTCGATGAGAGCCTCGCCGTGCGGACGCTCGTCGCGAGGGAGCCAGGTCGTACGGGCTGCTCCCGCGGCGACCGGGAGCATGTCGTCGACCGTCGGCACCTCGATGAACGCGTCGACGTCCATCCCCGCGGGGAGGCCTTCGAGAATCGCACAGATCGCGGGGGCGGCCGTCTCGTCACCCGCGAGCAGCAGCCGACGGGCCGTCCCGGGGTGGAAATCGATCCCCTGGGCGGACTCGGGGCTTCGCGCATCGGGCCCCACCACCAGAATGCTGTCACCAGGGGCGGCCGTCTCGGCCCAGGCCCCGGCGGGGCCCGCGTCGTGGTGCAGTACGAAGTCGATGTCGAGCTCGCGGGCAGCGGGGTCGATCCTCCGTACCGTGTACGTGCGGAAGGGGGTCCGCTGGTCGTCGGGCAGGTCGCGCCAGCGCGTGTACCACTCGCCGTTGTCGATCGCGGCGGGGTCGTCCTGTCCGATGTCGCAGAGGCGTCCGTCGCTGAGAGGCAGCACGATTTTGATGCGCTGGTCGCGGCGGTCGGTGCCGAACACGTCGAAGTCCGGTGAGGTGAACGTGAGACGCGCGAAGTGGGGCGAGAGTCGGCGCACCTCCTTCACCACGGCGACGTACGGACGGTAAGCGGGTCGTATGGCGGTGATGGTCACCCGATAAGGATATCCTTACCTATCTCCCGGATGCCAGGCGTCCGGCACCGGCGTCCTCCACGACCGAACAAACCGGCGGGCGCCCGCCCGCTCGTGCGGTCAGCTGCGCGACGCGAGCTCCCCGATCCGCTGGATCGCCTCGCGCAGCACGTCCGGCGCGCAGCCGACATTGATGCGCACGTGCCCGACCCCCTCCGTTCCGAACAGCGGCCCGTGGTGCAGCGCGACCTTCGCCTCACGCCGGATGTGCGGCGCAGGATTGTCGCCCCAGCCGTAGGCCGAGACATCCACCCAGGCCAGGAAGCCGGCGTCGGGTACGCGGTACCGCGCGCGCGGCAGGTGCTCGGCGAGCAGGTCGGCGAGAAGGCGTCGGTTGTCATCGAGCGCGACGAGCAGGCTGTCGAGCCAGGCGTCGCTCTCGGCGGCGAACGCCGCACGGTTGGCGATCACGCCGAACAGTCCCGCGCGCCACTCCACCTCCCACGGAAGCGCCTGCACCACGGCAGCCGTCTCGTCCGCCCCGGTCACGATCACCGCGCACTTCAGACCCGCGAGGTTGTAGGTCTTGCTCGCGCTCGTCACGGCGAAGCCGACCGCGGCGGCCTCGGCTCCGGCATCCAGGAAGGGCGTGAAGACCGAGGGCGCGTGGGTGAGCGGTGCGTGGATCTCGTCGCTGACGACCGTCGCGCCGTACCGGTGCGCGAGCCGTGCGAGCGATGTGAGGGACTCCCGCGTGTGCACGGTTCCCGTCGGGTTGTGCGGGTTGCACAGCAGCACGGAGCGCGCGCCGGCCGCGAGTGCCCGCTCGATGCCGGCCAGATCGAGTGACCAGCGCTGTCCGTCGTCGACGAGAGGCACGCGCTCCACGACCGCGCCGGCCTCTTCCACGGTGTCGTAGAACGGCGGGTAGACCGGCGGTGTGACGATCACGCGGTCGCCCGGCGAGGTCACGGCGCGCAGCACCTCGACGACGCCCATCATGACGTCGCCCGTCCAGCGGATCCGCGTCGGGTCAGGGCGCCACCCCCACCGGCGTTCGGCGTAGGCGGCGAAGTCGGTGTCGATCCCCGGCCGCGGCGGCGTGTATCCGGTGTCGCCGATCTCGACGGCGCGCATGAGCGCCGAGGTGATCGCGGGCGCCAGCGCGAAGTCGGTCTCGGCGACGAACATCGGGATGACATCGTCGTCGTACGAGCGCCACTTGGTGCTGCTGCGTTGGCGGAGGATCTCGAGCGGCAGGGCCTGGAGAGGAAGAACGCTCATCCCGGAAGCCTAACGACGGCGCCGGATGCCGATGACGCAGCGCGTCAGAGAGGGAAACACGAACGCCCACCCCGGCGAGGGTGGGCGTTCGACGGAAGAGCTTCTGGATCGCGATACCGAGAGCACCGAGCCACCGGGTACGAGACGGAGAACCCGCTCTCAGATCGCGAAGCCGAGGGCGCGCATCATGTCGCGGCCGTCGTCGGTGATCCGCTCGGGGCCCCACGGCGGCATCCACACCCAGTTGATCCGGAAGCGGTCCACCACGTTGTCGAGGGCCTGAGCGGTCTGCTCCTCGAGCACGTCGGTCAGCGGGCAGCCGGCCGACGTCAGGGTCATGTGGATGACGAGCGCGTCGTTCTCGTCATCCCACGCGAGGTCGTAGATGAGCCCCAGATCGACGACGTTGATCCCCAGCTCGGGGTCCATGACGTCTTTCAGGGCCTCGGTGACCTCGTCGTACTTCTCGGGCGCGAGGGTTGCGGTCATGTAACGATCTTACGCGTCGATCGGGGTACCGGCCTCGAGGAAACGGTCGTAACCCTCTTCCTCGAGACGATCGGCGAGCTCGGGGCCGCCCTCTTCGACGATCCGGCCCTTCACGACCACGTGCACGAAGTCGGGGCGGATGTACCGCAGGATGCGGGTGTAGTGCGTGATCAGCAGCACGCCGAGGTCGGTCTGCTCCTTGGCGCGGTTCACGCCCTCGGACACGATCTTCAGCGCGTCGACGTCGAGGCCCGAGTCGGTCTCGTCGAGCACCGCGATCTTGGGCTTGAGCAGCTCGAGCTGGAGGATCTCGTGGCGCTTCTTCTCGCCGCCCGAGAAGCCCTCGTTGACGTTGCGGGCCGCGAACTTCGGGTCCATGCGGAGGTTCTCCATGGCGCCCTTGACGTCCTTGGTCCAGGCGCGGATGGCCGGAGCCTCGCCGTCGATGGCCGTCTTGGCGGTGCGCAGGAAGTTGGTGACGGTGACGCCGGGGATCTCGACCGGGTACTGCATGGCGAGGAAGAGGCCCGCACGGGCACGCTCGTCGACGCTCATCTCGAGAACGTCCTCACCGTCGAGGGTGATGGAGCCGCTCGTGACGGTGTACTTGGGGTGGCCGGCGATCGTGTACGCCAGGGTCGACTTGCCGGAGCCGTTGGGCCCCATGATCGCGTGGGTCTCACCGGTGCGCATGGTCAGCGTCACACCGTTGAGGATCGGGGTCGTACCGTTCTCCGTCTCGACCGTCACGTGGAGGTCGCGGATCTCGAGGACAGACATGGTGTTCCTTACTCGGTTGTCTTGGGGGTCGTGGGCGAGGCTCAGGCCGTCGCCTTGGTGACGGAAGGATCGATGAGCACGTCGTCTCCGTCGATCACGACCTCGTACACGGGGACCGGCTCGAAGGCCGGCAGGTTCAGGGGGCGTCCGGTCCTGAGCGAGAAGGCCGAGCCGTGTGCCCAGCACTCCAGCGTCTCGCCCTCGACGAAACCGTCCGACAGCGAGATGTCGCCGTGGGTGCAGACGTCGCCGATCGCGTGGACCTCACCGTTGCCGTCGAGGACGACGGCGATCGCGACGCCGTCGATCTCGACGCGGTGCGCTTCGTCTTGCGTCAGGTCGCTCAGGCCGCAGGCGCGCGTGGCGCTCACGCCGCAGCTCCCTCGGCCAGCTCGCGCTCGATCGCCGCAATGAGCTCGGACTCGAGCTCCGGGATGCCGATGCGCTGGACGATCTCGCTGAGGAAGCCGAGCACGACCAGGCGTCGTGCCTCGTCCTCGGCGATGCCGCGGGCCTGCAGGTAGAACAGCTGCTCGTCGTCGAAGCGACCGGTGGCGCTGGCGTGGCCGGCGCCCTGGATGTCGCCCGTCTCGATCTCGAGGTTGGGGATCGAATCGGCGCGGGCGCCGTCGGTGAGCACGAGGTTGCGGTTGGCCTCATACGAGTCGGTGCCCGTGGCATCCGGTCCGATGAGCACGTCGCCGATCCACACGCTGCGGGCGCTCTCGCCCTGCAGGGCGCCCTTGTAGAGCACGTCGCCGACGGTGTGCGGACCCTTGTGGTGCAGGTACACCTGCGACTCGAGGTGCTGCCCCGCATCGGAGAACGACAGGCCGTACAGACGCCCCTCGCTGCCGGCGCCCGAGAGCTCGACCGACGGGTTCACGCGCACGACGCCGCCACCGAAGCTCACCACGACGTGGGTGAGCTTGGCGTCGCGGTCGACGCGCGCCTGGTGCGACGACGCGTGGATCGCGTCGTCGGCCCAGTTCTGCACGGACACGACCGTGAGGTCGGCGCCGTCGCGCACGAGGATCTCGACGTTCTGGGCGTGCTGCGCCGTGCCCTCGTGCCGGAGCACGACGGTGCCGCGCGAGTGCGGCTGCGCCTCGATCACGACGTGGGCGTGCGCGAGGCCGCCCGTGCCGGTCAGCCGCACGACGATGGGCTCGTCGAGCTCGACGTTCGCGGGAATGCGCAGCAGCGGCGCCTCGGCCTCGTGCGTCCACGCGAGGGCAGCGGTCAGGTCTTCCGGTCGGAAGTGCTCGCCGCGCGGGGCGTCGCCCGCCGCGAGACGGAGCTGCTCGACCTCCGCCGGCGCCTGGACGTCGACCTGGATGACGCCCGAAGGGCCGGCCTCGTCGGCGAACAGCGGTGCGATCCGGTCGACCGGGGTGAGCTTCCAGTTCACCTCACGGCCGGTCGGAACGCCGAAGTCCGCAGGATCGAACGACGTGGGCCGCTCCGAGCGCGTCTGCACCGGAACGACGGATGCCACGAGCGCGGCAGGGTCGATGTGACCCTCCGCAGCGGCTGCGGGGGTCTGCGTCGCGGTCGTCACTTAACCAACACTGCCTTCCATGCCCATCTCGATGAGCTTGTTCAACTCGAGCGCGTACTCCATGGGCAGCTCCCGCGCGATGGGCTCGATGAACCCGCGCACGATCATGGCCATGGCCTCGTCTTCGGGGAGACCGCGCGACTGCAGGTAGAACAGCTGCTCCTCGCTGACCTTCGACACCGTCGCCTCGTGACCGAGCTGCACGTCGTCGACACGGATGTCGATCGCGGGGTACGTGTCGGAGCGCGAGATGGTGTCGACCAGCAGCGCGTCGCAGCGCACGGTGTTCGCCGAGTGGTGCGCATTGGCGTCCACCCGCACCTCACCGCGGTAGCCGGCCCGGCCGCCGCCGCGCGCGATCGACTTCGAGACGATCGACGACTGCGTGTATGGCGCCATGTGGATCATCTTGGCGCCGGCGTCCTGGTGCTGACCGGGACCGGCGAAGGCGACCGACAGGGTCTCGCCCTTGGCGTGCTCGCCCATCAGGTAGATGGAGGGGTACTTCATCGTCACCTTGGAGCCGATGTTGCCGTCGACCCATTCCATGGTCGCGCCCTCGTGGGCGACGGCACGCTTGGTGACGAGGTTGTAGACGTTGTTCGACCAGTTCTGGATCGTCGTGTAGCGAACGCGCGCGTTCTTCTTCACGATGATCTCGACCACGGCCGAGTGCAGCGAGTCGCTCTTGTAGATGGGAGCGGTGCAGCCCTCGATGTAGTGGACGTAGCTGTCTTCGTCGGCGATGATCAGGGTCCGCTCGAACTGGCCCATGTTCTCGGTGTTGATGCGGAAATACGCCTGCAGCGGGATCTCGACGTGCACGCCCTTGGGGACGTAGACGAACGATCCGCCCGACCACACCGCGGTGTTGAGGGCCGCGAACTTGTTGTCGCCGGCGGGGATGACGGTGCCGAAGTACTCCTCGAAGAACTCGGGGTGCTCGCGCAGCGCCGTGTCGGTGTCCATGAAGATGACACCCTGCTGCTCGAGGTCCTCGCGGATCTGGTGGTAGACCACCTCGGACTCGTACTGGGCGGCGACGCCGGCGACGAGGCGCTGACGCTCGGCCTCGGGGATGCCGAGCTTCTCGTAGGTGTTGCGGATCTCCTCGGGGAGGTCCTCCCAGGTCTGCGCCTGCTTCTCGGTCGAGCGCACGAAGTACTTGATGTTGTCGAAGTCGATCTCCGACAGGTCGGCGCCCCACGTGGGCATGGGCTTACGGCCGAAGAGCTGGTAGCCCTTGAGACGCGTCTTCAGCATCCACTCGGGCTCCGACTTGAGAGAGGAGATGCCGCGCACCACGTCCTCGTTGATTCCGCGCTGCGCGATCGCGCCGGCGGCGTCGGTGTCGTGCCAGCCGAATTCGTATTGCCCCAGACTTTCGAGTTCTGGGCGGTCGATGAGCACATCGGACATGGTGATCACTCTCCTTCTCGGGCCTCAACGGTGTCATCCGCCCCGACATTCCGGACTCCGGTCGAAGTCCCAGCAATGTCGCTGGTGGGCCCGCTCGAAGGCGCTGGCTGCGCGCCTAGACTGTCTCTGGTGCCGGTCGCGTAAGCGCTGCACCCGGACCCTTTGATTCTACAGGCAACACCCGCTCTCGGCACGGCAGGCCCCCTGTTCCCGCAGCCCGAACGGAAGAATGCCAGGAAGCCAGACGCATGTCCTCCGCCCCGTCCCCCGCCGCGCGCTCACCCCGGAGCGGCCTGCTCCCCCGCCTGCGCGGCCTGCTGCCCACCCGCGTGAGCAGGCGCACCCGAGTCCTCGCCTGGCTCGTCCTCGTCAGCAACGTCGTGATCGTCGGCACCGGCGGGCTCGTCCGGCTGACGGGCTCGGGCATGGGGTGCGAGACCTGGCCTTACTGCACGAGCGAGTCCCTCGTTCCGACACGAGAGCTCGGCATCCACGGTCTCATCGAATTCGGCAACCGCACCCTGACCGGTGTGCTCGTGATCATCGCGCTGCTGGCCTTCCTCGCTGTGGTGCGGACGGGCCGTCGCGATCTGCGCGCCCTGACACTCGCCAACGGCATCGGGATCATCCTGCAGGCGGTCATCGGCGGCATCGTCGTCTGGCTGCACCTGCCCCCCACGCTCGTCGGCATCCACTTCGTCATCTCCGCAGCCCTCGTCGCCAATGGCGCCGCCCTCGTGGCCCGGGCCTTCGCGCCCGCCGGCCCCCGGCGCCTCGCCGTGAGTCGCCCGTTCGCGAGCCTCGCCCACCTCACGAGCGGTTTCGTCGCCGTCACGGTGCTCGTCGGCATCCTGCTCACCGGCTCCGGCCCCCACGCCGGCGACGACCTGGCCGCCCGCAACGGTCTCGACCCCGTGCTGTGGCAGCACATCCACTCCTGGCCCGCGTACATCACCTTCGCGCTGACGCTCGTGATGATCTTCGCGTCGTGGCGCACGCCGCCCGCCCAGCGCCTGAACCTCTGGGTCGGTCTGCTGCTCGCCATCGAGGTCACGCAGATCGCGGTCGGCCTCTGGCAGGCACGCACCGGGCTGCCCATCGTGCTCGTGAACATCCACATGGTGCTCGCGGTCTCACTCGTCGCGGCGATGACCGCCGTCGTCATGCACCTCAAGACGTCCGTGCCTGCGGAGAACCCGACGCCGCTCACCGTCGCGACGGCCGGCGCGCAGCCCTGATCGCACGAGAAACCCGCCGGGAGCCCCTATACGCTCATAGGGAAATCATCGGCGACCCCTAGCCGCCGCCATGCCGCGTGCGCGAGCCTGAATCGTCCGGTGCGCCCCTGCGCCCGGATCCCCCGGTGCTCGGCCCCGGAACCGCCCCCGCGCCTGACCCGGCACGGAACGACAAGGAGTACATCACATGCAGACCCGTCCCCGCCTGGTGACCAGCATCCCGTTCTGGGTGCTCGTGGTCGCGTCGCTCGCCGCAGTGATCGGCGGACTCGTCATCGTCCTGCGCCAGGTCGACGCCATCGAAGCCCTGGTCAACGACCCCAACGCCACCGTCGTCACCGTCTACGTCGCGCAGTCCTGGGTGTCGGTCGGCGCCGCGGTGCTCGCCGCCGGCGCCATCGGCGTCGCGTCGGCCCTCGCCGTCGCCGCCGTCGTCACCACGCGCACGCGTCCCGACGTCGCCATCGAGACCATCGACTGGAGCAGCGACGACGAGACCGCTCTCGAGCCGGCTGCCGAAACGGCAGTGCCCGCAGCCGCCGCACCGGCGACCGTCGCCGCGCCCATCGCGGTCGAGGATGCCGACGTCGAGACGCCGTCGACCGCCACGGCCCCGGCACAGGCCGCCGCCGCGCAGCAGGACCGCGACGAGGACCGCTCCTCGCGCTGATCTCCCGTCAGACGAGAGCGGCCGCCCCGATCGTCGGGGCGGCCGCTTTCGTCATGCCCGAGAAACCACGACATCGGGAGGACTGCCGATCCCGCAGGCGGTCACCGGGGCATCGGCGCCCGGCTCCGCCCCGCTCGAGCACCGAGAAAAGCCCGCTGCTCACGGGGCAGGCGTTCTGATCGATGCGGGTCAGAAGGGAAGCAGCGGGTCGACCGCGATCGCGACGAACAGCAGCGTGAGGTAGGTGATCGAGGCGTGGAACACGCGCATCGGCCGCGGCTCCCCGCCGCGAACCGCGCGGGAGTACAGGCGGTGCGACTCGTAGACGAACCATCCGCCGAACACCAGCGCCGACACGGAATAGACCAGGCCCATGGATGCCACGGGGATCAGCAGCAGCGAGCACGCGACGGTGGCCCACGCGTACAGGATCACCTGCAGGCCGACCTGCGAGCCGCTGCGCGTGGCACCGAGCATGGGAACGTCGACCTCGTCGTACTGGTCGGCGTACTTCATCGACAGCGGCCAGTAGTGCGGCGGCGTCCACAGGAACACCAGCAGGAACAGGATGAACGGCGCCCACGACAGCGAACCGGCGACGGCCGACCATCCGATGAGCACGGGGAAGCATCCGGCGATACCGCCCCACACGATGTTCTGCTCGGTGCGCCGCTTGAGGATCATCGTGTAGATCACGACGTAGAAGAAGATGGCCGCAGCCGAGAGCCCCGCGGCGAGCGGGTTGGTGAACGCCCACAGCCACGCGGTCGACACGGCCGCGAGCGTCCACGCGAACACGAGGGCGCCGCGCGGCGAGACCTCACCCGTCACCAGCGGACGGTTTTCGGTGCGCTGCATGTGCGCGTCGATGTCGCGGTCGAGGTACATGTTGAACGCCGCAGCCGATCCGGCGCTCAGCGAGCCGCCGATGACCGTGGCGAAGATCAACCACAGGTTGGGCAGTCCCCCCTGCGCCAGGATCATCACCGGCACGGTGGTGACCAGCAGGAGTTCCAGCACGCGAGGCTTGGTCAGGGCGACGTAGGCCCGGATGGTGCGTCCGACGGAGCGGCGATCGGTCGTCGCAATGACGTGCGACGTCGTCGAGATGTCCATCGTCCCCCGGGGTAGCGCGTATAGAACTCCCACGATTCTATGTCATCCCCACCACACGACCGGCCGAGTGTCGACCCCCGTCACGTGCGGCAACGAAAGCGGGTGATCTCGCTATGCTGGCGAGGAACGCGCGCCCCGCGCCGACACCCCACCCCCCTCCCACTCCTACGGTGGCGAGCGCGGACGTCGGACCGTGAACCGGGCGCAGAATCGAGAAAGGCACCGTGTTGTCGGACTTCGAATGGGACGAGATCGATCGGCGCGCGGTGGACACCGCTCGCATTCTCGCGGCTGACGCCGTCGAGAAGGTGGGCAACGGCCACCCCGGGACGGCGATGTCGCTGGCTCCCGCCGCGTACCTGCTCTACCAGCGTGTGCTGCGTCACGACCCGGCGGACACCCACTGGCCCGGCCGCGACCGCTTCATCCTGTCTGCGGGACACTCCTCCCTCACCCAGTACGTCCAGCTGTACCTCGGCGGCTTCGGCCTCGAGCTGAGAGACCTCCAGGCGCTGCGCACCTGGGGCTCGCTGACCCCCGGCCACCCCGAGTACGGGCACACCGACGGTGTCGAGATCACCACCGGCCCGCTCGGCCAGGGTCTGGCCTCCTCGGTCGGCTTCGCCTACGCCGCGCGCTATGAGCGGGGTCTGTTCGACCCCGAGACCCCCGCCGGCGAGAGCCCGTTCGACCACTTCGTCTACGTGATCGCCGGTGACGGCGACCTCCAGGAGGGCGTCACGAGCGAGGCATCCTCGCTCGCCGGCCACCAGGAGCTCGGCAACCTCATCGCGATCTACGACTCGAACCAGATCTCGATCGAAGACGACACCAACGTCGCCTTCACCGAGGACGTGCACAAGCGCTACGAGTCCTACGGCTGGCACGTGCAGACGGTGGACTGGAAGAAGACCGGTCAGTACGTCGAAGACGTCGCCGAACTCTACGCCGCGATCGAGGCCGCGAAGGGCGAGACGAGCAAGCCCTCGCTCATCATCCTCAAGACCATCATCGGTTGGCCCTCGCCCGGCAAGCAGAACTCCGGCAAGATCCACGGCTCCGCCCTCGGTGCCGACGAACTGCGCGCCACGAAGGAGGTGCTCGGCTTCGACCCCGAGCAGCACTTCGCCGTCTCCGACGACGTCATCGCCCACACCCGCGAGCTCGTGCAGCGCGGCGAGGCCGAGAAGGCCGCCTGGCAGCAGAAGTTCGACGCGTGGGCCGCGGCGCACCCCGAGCGCAAGCAGCTGTGGGACCGCCTCCAGGCCCGCGAGCTCCCCGCCGACATCGCCGACGCACTCCCCGCCTTCGAAGCCGGCAAGGACGTCTCGACCCGCGCCGCCTCCGGCACGGTCATCAACGCCCTGGCCGCCGAGCTTCCCGAGCTCTGGGGCGGCTCGGCCGACCTCGCCGAGTCCAACCTGACGACCATCAAGGATGCCAAGTCCTTCATCCCCGCCGAGTGGTCGACGCACGAATGGACGGGAAGCCCCTACGGCCGTGTGCTGCACTTCGGCATCCGCGAGCACGCGATGGGCGCGATCCTCAACGGCATCGTCCTGCACGGTCCGACGCGCCCCTTCGGCGGCACGTTCCTCATCTTCAGCGACTACATGCGCCCGCCGGTGCGTCTGGCCGCGCTGATGAACATCCCGACGCTGTTCGTCTGGACGCACGACTCCGTCGCCCTCGGCGAAGACGGACCGACCCACCAGCCGATCGAGCAGCTGGCGACCCTGCGCGCCATCCCGAACTTCGCTCTCGTGCGTCCCGCCGACGCCAACGAGACGAGCGTCGTCTGGCTGGAGCTGCTGCGTCGTACGGCCGGCCCCGCGGGCCTCGCGCTGACCCGCCAGAACATCCCGGTCTTCGCCCGCGGCGACGGTGAGGCATCCGGTGACGAGTTCGCCTCGGCCGCAGGTGCGGTCAAGGGCGCGTACGTCCTGGCGGAGGCGGCGAACGGCGAGCCCGACGTCATTCTCATCGCCACCGGTTCCGAGGTGCAGCTGGCCGTCGAGGCCCGCGAGACGCTCGCCGCCGAGGGCGTGCACGCCCGCGTGGTGTCGGCCCCGTCGCTGGAGTGGTTCGCCGAGCAGGACGAGGAGTACCGCGAGTCGGTGCTGCCCTCGTCGGTGAAGGCGCGCGTGTCGGTCGAGGCCGGCTCCGCTCTCAGCTGGCACGGCATCGTCGGCGACGCCGGCCGCTCGGTCGCGATCGACCACTTCGGTGCGTCGGCCGACTACAAGACCCTTTTCCAGAAGTTCGGCATCACGGCCGAGGCCGTCGTCGAGGCCGCGCGCGACTCGATCGCGGCGGCGAAGAAGTAATCCGAGGAGATTAACGACATGAGCACTCCCACCGAACAGCTCTCCGCCGCCGGCGTCAGCATCTGGCTCGACGACCTGTCGCGCCAGCGCATCCAGTCGGGCAATCTCGCCGAGCTCATCGAGGCGCGCAACGTCTCGGGCGTCACGACGAACCCGACCATCTTCGCCGGCGCCCTCTCGAAGGGCGAGGCGTACGAGGGTCAGGTGCAGGAGCTGGCCGCCGCCGGCGCCGATGTCGACGAGGCGATCTTCTCGATCACCACCGACGACGTCCGCGACGCGTGCGACATCTTCTTGCCCGTGTTCGAGGCCACCGACGGTGTCGACGGCCGCGTGTCGATCGAGGTCTCCCCCGACCTCGCCCACGACACCGAGGGCACCGTGGCGCAGGCGAAAGATCTGTCGGCGCGCGTCGACCGCAAGAACGTGCTGATCAAGATCCCCGCGACCAAGGCGGGCCTTCCGGCCATCACCGAGGTCATCGGTGCGGGTATCTCCGTCAACGTCACGCTCATCTTCAGCCTCGAGCGCTACGAAGAGGTCATCGACGCCTACCTCGCCGGTGTCGAGAAGGCGCAGGCCGCCGGGCACGACATCTCGACCCTGCAGTCGGTCGCATCGTTCTTCGTCTCGCGCGTCGACACCGAGATCGACAAGCGCCTCGCAGCTCTCGGCACCGACGAGGCCGCCGCGCTCAAGGGCAAGGCCGGCATCGCCAACGCGCGCCTCGCGTACGAGCTGTTCGAGAAGAAGTTCGCCGAAGACCGCGCGAAGAAGCTCCTGGATGCCGGTGCGACGGTCCAGCGTCCGCTGTGGGCCTCGACGGGTGTGAAAGACCCCGCCCTGCCCGACACGCTGTACGTGACTGAGCTCGTCGCCCCGGGCACCGTGAACACCATGCCCGAGAAGACCCTCGAGGCGACCTTCGACCACGGTGTCATCACGGGTGACACCGTGACCGGTGCCTACGCCGAGGCCCACGAGGTGTTCGACCGTCTCGCCGCGGCCGGCGTCGACGTCGCCGACGCGACGCAGACGCTCGAGGACGAGGGTGTCGAGAAGTTCATCGCCTCGTGGCACGAGCTGCAGGACACCGTCAAGACCGCCCTCGAAGCCGGAAGCGCCCAGGCCGCGCAGTGAGCTTCACGGTCAAGGTCACCGGCCACGTCAAGTCGGTGGTCGACGCGGAGCTCCCGGGCCTGACCGGCTCGCTCATCGCGTCGGGCATCACGGCGGGCGACCCCTCCCTGTGGGGTCCGGCCGCCGAAGAAGAAGCCGCTCGTCGGCTCGGGTGGGTGCGAGCGGTCTCCGTCTCGCGCCCCCTCGTGGCCGAGATCACCGCCCTGCGCGACCAGCTGGTCGCGCAGGGCGTGACCCGCGTGGTGCTCGCGGGCATGGGCGGGTCCTCGCTCGCGCCCGAGGTCATCGCCCAGTCCTCGGGTGTTCCCCTCGTGATCCTCGACTCCACCGCACCGGCGCAGGTGCTCGCCGCCATCGACGGCGACGCCGAGTCCGGCGGTCTCGACAAGACGGCGCTCGTCGTCTCGAGCAAGTCGGGTTCCACGATCGAGACCGACTCGGCCAAGCGCGCGTTCGAGGCCGCGTTCCGCGATCTCGGCATCGATCCCGCCGAGCGCATCGTCGTCGTCACCGACCCCGGCTCCCCGCTCGAGGAGTCCGCGCGCGCCGACGGCTACCGCGTCTTCACCGCCGACCCCACGGTCGGCGGCCGCTACTCCGCGTTGACCGCGTTCGGACTGGTGCCGTCCGGCCTGGCGGGCGTCGACATCGGCGACCTCCTCGACGAGGCGGATGCCACGCTTCTCGAGGTCGCGATCGACTCACCCGAGAACCCGGCTCTGGTCCTGGCGGCGGCGATCGCGGGTGGCGGCGACGCTCGCCGCGACAAGCTCGCCCTCGTCACCGATGACAGCCACATCCTCGGACTGCCCGACTGGATCGAGCAGCTGATCGCCGAGTCCACGGGCAAGGACGGCACCGGAATCCTCTCCCGGTCGTCATGCTTCCGGTCTCCCCCGAGCTCGAGGCGAAACCCGCCGACCTCCAGGTCGTGCGTTTCGTCGACGACGCTCACAAACTGCACCTCTTCGAGCACCACCACGGCGAGGTCCTCGTCAGCGGATCGCTCGGGGCGCAGTTCGTCGTGTGGGAGTACGCCACCGCCATCGCGGGACGCCTGCTCGGCATCGACCCGTTCGATCAGCCCGACGTCGAGTCCGCGAAGCAGGCCACCCGCGGTCTGCTCGACGCGCGACCCGAACCCACGGCCCCGGCGTTCGTCGCCGGCGGCGTCGAAGTACGCGTCTCCGACCCGGCCCTGGCCTCCAGTGGCACGATCGCCAGCGTGCTCGACGCGCTGTGGCGCACCGTGCCGGCCGACGGCTACGTCAGCATCCAGGCGTACGTGAACCGCCTCGACCTCCCCCAGCTGGCGGGTCTACGCGAGCTCGTGGCCGCCGATTCCGCACGACCGACCACGTTCGGCTGGGGTCCGCGCTTCCTGCACTCCACCGGTCAATACCACAAGGGCGGACCCGCCAACGGTGTCTTCCTGCAGATCCTCGAACGCACGGACGTCGACCTCGAGATCCCCGGTCGACCGTTCACGTTCGGACAACTCATCCAGGCACAGGCCGCGGGCGATGCGAGCGTTCTGGCGGAGGGCCACGGCCGTCCCGTCGTGACGCTGACGCTGACCGACCCGCAGGTCGAGGTGCTCTCACTCTTCGAGGCGGCACAGTAAGCATGGTCGTAGAGATCACACCGGGTCACAATCCGCTGCGCGATCCCGAGGATCGCCGACTCAGCCGGATCGCGGGGCCGAGCGCCCTCGTCATCTTCGGCGTCACCGGCGACCTCTCCCGAAAGAAGCTCATGCCGGCGGTCTACGACCTCGCCAACCGCGGCCTGCTCCCGCCCGGGTTCGCGCTCGTCGGCTTCGCGCGCCGTGACTGGGAGGACCAGGACTTCGCCCAGGTCGTCTACGAGTCGGTGAAGAAGTTCGCGCGCACCGAGTTCCGCGAGGAGACTTGGAAGGAGCTCCTCGAGGGCATCCGGTTCGTGCAGGGCGAGTTCGACGACCCCGAGGCGTTCCGACGCCTGCGCGCCACGGTCGACAAACTCGACGTCGAGCGCGGCACGATGGGAAACCACGCCTACTACCTGTCGATCCCGCCCAAGGCGTTCCCGCTCGTCACGACGCAGCTCAAAGCGTCGGGCCTGGTGGGCGAAACCGCCGACGACACGGCGGGATGGCGCCGCGTCGTCATCGAGAAGCCTTTCGGGCACGACCTCGCCTCGGCGCGGGCCCTGAACGAGGTCGTCGAGAGCGCGTTCCCGGCCGACTCGATCTTCCGCATCGACCACTACCTCGGCAAAGAGACGGTCCAGAACATCCTGGCGCTGCGCTTCGCCAACGAGTTGTACGAGCCGATCTGGAACCGTAACTACGTCGACCACGTGCAGATCACCATGGCCGAAGACATCGGCGTGGGCGGCCGTGCCGGCTACTACGACGGAATCGGCGCGGCTCGCGACGTCATCCAGAACCACCTCCTGCAGCTGCTCGCGCTGACGGCGATGGAGGAGCCCATCAGCTTCAACGCCGCAGACCTGCGCGCCGAGAAAGAGAAGGTCCTGGCGGCAGTACGGCTGCCCGAGAACCTGGCCGAGGCGACCGCACGCGGGCAGTACGCCGGCGGCTGGCAGGGCGGCGAGGAAGTACTCGGCTTCCTCGAAGAAGACGGGATGGACCCCGAGTCCGTCACCGAGACCTACGCGGCCATCAAGCTCGAGATCAACACCCGCCGATGGTCGGGGGTGCCGTTCTACGTGCGCAGCGGAAAGCGTCTGGGCCGCCGGGTCACCGAGGTGGCCGTGGTGTTCAAGCGCGCGCCGCAGCAGCTGTTCTCGCGCAGTCAGACGCAGGAGCTCGGGCAGAACGCGCTGGTCATCCGCGTGCAGCCCGACGAGGGCGTGACGATCCGCTTCGGCTCGAAGGTCCCCGGTGACGGCACGCAGGTGCGCGACGTGACCATGGACTTCGGCTACGGACACGCCTTCACCGAGGCGAGCCCCGAGGCCTACGAGCGCCTCATCCTCGACGTGCTTCTGGGCGACCCGCCGCTGTTCCCTCGGCACGAAGAGGTCGAGCTCAGCTGGAAGATCCTCGACCCGATCGAGGAGTTCTGGGCCGCGCAGGGCGGCCCGCTCGAACAGTACTCGCCCGGGTCATGGGGGCCGGCATCCGCCGATGAACTCCTCGCCCGCGACGGCCGCACCTGGAGGCGCCCGTGATCATCGACCTGCCCGACACCACCGTCAGCGCGATCTCGAAGAAGCTCGTCAGCGTTCGTGAAGAAGGCGGCGCCGTCGCCCTCGGACGCGTGCTGACGCTCATCATCGTCACGCACCACGGCGCCGAAGAAGAGGTCATCGAGGCCGCCAACGACGCCTCGCGAGAGCACCCGATGCGTGTGATCGCGGTGCTGTTCGGCGACGAAGACGAAGCTCCCCGGCTCGACGCGCAGATCCGCGTCGGCGGCGACGCCGGCGCGAGCGAGGTCGTAGTGCTGCGCGCCCACGGTGCCGCCGGTTCCAACGCCGAGAGTCTGGTCACCGGCCTGCTGCTGCCCGACGCCCCCGTCGTGGCGTGGTGGCCGGGCGAGGCTCCCGCCGATCCCTCGCGCTCCGCCATCGGTCGCATCGCGCAGCGCCGCATCACCGACGCGTCGTCGCAGACCGACCCCGCGGCATGGGTGGCCGAGCTCGGCGAACACTACGCTCCCGGCGACACCGACTTCGCCTGGACGCGGGTCACCCGCTGGCGCGAGCAGCTCGCCGCGGTGCTGGACCAGCCGCCGTACGAGCCCGTCACCGCCATCAGGGTCCGCGGCGCCGCCGACTCCCCCTCGACCTCGCTGCTCGCCGCCTGGCTGGGCATGAAACTCGAGGCGCCGGTCGACTACGCCTACCTTCCGTCCGAGGAGTGGGCCAGCGGCATCAAGTCGGTGCGCCTCACGCGCGCGAGCGGCGACACCCTGCTCGAGCGACCCGAGCCGAACGTCGCCGTGCTGACCCAACCCGGACAGCCGACGCACGATCTCGCCTTCCCCCGCCGCACTTTGCGCGAATGCCTCGCGGAAGAACTGCGTCGCCTCGACCCCGACCTGCTGTACGGTCGGGTCATCACCGAGGGGCACGATCTCCTCATCGCCGCCAGCGAACGGGGCACGTCGTGACCGACGGGTCCCTGAAGCAGGTGATCATCCAGCGCGACGCCGATACGCTCGCCGAGTACGTCGCCACGCGCTTCGTGAACCGCATCGTCAAGCGGGTGGCCGAGGGCAAGCGCATGCACGTGTGTCTCACCGGGGGCACGATGGGCGGTGCGGTGCTGCGCACCGCGGCTCGCGACCCGCGCCTGGTCGACATCGACTGGTCGCTGGTGCACTTCTGGTTCGGCGACGAGCGATTCGTCCCGCGCGACTCGGACGACCGCAACGAGAAGCAGGCGCGAGAGGCATTGCTCGACGAGCTCGACATCCCGGCCGAGAACATCCACGCGGTGGCCTCGACCGACGACGGGCTCGACCTCGACGCCGCGGCGATCGCCTACGCCGACGAACTCGCGCAGTTCGCCCCGTCCGACCGCAGCGAGAACGGGCCGTGGCCGTCGTTCGACATCTGCTTCCTCGGGGTCGGACCCGACGCGCACATCGCTTCGCTCTTCCCTGACCGTCCTGAGATCTCGGTCACCGACCGTGCAACGGTCCCGGTGCGCGAGTCGCCGAAGCCGCCGAGCGACCGCGTCTCGCTGACTCGTCCAGTCATCAACTCGTCCAAACGCGTCTGGATGGTCATCGCGGGTGCCGACAAGGCCGCGGCGCTCGGGCTCGCCCTCGCGGGTGCGAGCTACCAGAGTGTTCCCGCGGCCGGGGCGAAGGGTCGCCGACGCACGGCGTTCTTCGTCGACGAGGCCGCCGCCGATCAAGTGCCCCCGCAGCTCATCGACCGCGAGTACTGAGCGCTCGACGACGAAGAGACCGGATGCCACGGCATCCGGTCTCTTTCCGGTTTATGCGAGCGCGAGCTCGACGTTACTGACCGCGGCGCTCGCGTAGCTGCTGCAGCGCGTCGTCGAGGAGCGATGCCGCCTCTTCGTCGGTGCGGCGCTCTTTCACGTACGCGAGGTGCGTCTTGTAGGGCTCGGCCTTCGCGAGGGCGGGCGGGTTGCTCTTGTCACGGCCGGCGGGCAGACCGGAGTGCGGGGAGTCGATCGTCTCGGGGATCTCGGCGTCGGGGATGCCCGCCGCGAAGTAGCGCACGGTCTCGTTGCCGAGGGCGTCCCAGTACGACACGGCCACACGGTCGGCGTGGAAGCCGTGGTCCTGCTCGCCCATGGGGCCGGCACCCACGCGGGAGCCGCGGATGGCGTTTCCACCAGTAGCCATGTCAGATCTCCGCGAACTTGGTCAGCAGACCGAGGCCCACGATGGTGACGAACCACACCAGCGCGAGCACGATCGTGAATCGGTTGAGGTTGCGCTCGGCAAGACCCGACGAACCGAGCGCGGAGCTCATGCCGCCGCCGAACATGTCGGACAGACCGCCGCCGCGCCCTTTGTGGAGCAGGATGAGCAGGGTCAGCAGGAGGCTGGTGACACCAAGGACCACCTGCAGGACGAACTCGAGAATCTGCACTGTCGAAAGCCTTTCACAGCGATCGGGTCGACCGCACAAGGGTCAAGTATACGGGGACGCGGGGCGCGCACACGGATGCCCGCGGCGAGGCGCCGCGGGCATCCGGAGGGATCAGACCCCGACGTGCTTCTGGTAGCGGATGATCGCGGCGAACTCGTCGACGACGAGGCTCGCGCCACCCACCAGTGCGCCGTCGACGTCGGGCTCGCGCATGAAGCCGGCGATGTTGCCCGACTTCACCGAACCGCCGTAGAGCACGCGCGTGCGCGCGGCTGCATCGGCGCCGAGCTTGTCGGCGACGACGGCGCGCAGCTTCGCGCAGACCTCCTGCGCCTGGTCGGGCGTCGCCGCCTGGCCCGAGCCGATGGCCCAGACCGGCTCGTACGCCACGACGATGTCGGCATCGGATGCCACGCCCTCGAGCGCGACCTCGAGCTGACCCACGGGCACGGCGCTGGCGCCGAACTTCTCGAGGTCTTCCGAGGTCTCACCGACGCAGATCACCGGAGCCAGACCATGACGCAGGGCCGCCTGCGTCTTGGCCGCGACGACCTCATCGGTCTCGTTGTGGAACTGCCGACGCTCGGAATGACCGATGATCACGTACCGCGCGTTCAGCTTGGCGAGGAACTGCCCCGAGATCTCCCCCGTGTAAGCGCCGGAGTCGTGCGACGACAGGTCCTGCGCGCCGAGGGCGAACGGGATCTTGTCGGCGTCGAGCAGCGTCTGCACGGTGCGCAGGTCGGTGAACGGCGGGAAGACGGCCACCTCGACGCTCCGGTCGTCGTGCTGGGCCTCTTTCAGCGTCCAGTGCAGCTTCTGAACGAACGCGACCGCCTGCAGGTGGTCGAGGTTCATCTTCCAGTTGCCGGCGATGAGGGGGGTTCTGGTCACGCCCATCCGAGGACCTCCAGTCCGGGGAGCTTCTTGCCTTCGAGGAACTCCAGGCTGGCGCCGCCGCCGGTGGAGATGTGGCCGAACTCGTCGTCGGCGAAGCCGAGCTGGCGCACGGCCGCCGCCGAGTCGCCGCCGCCGACGACGCTCAGGCCGTCGACCTCGGTGAGCGCCTTCGCGACCGTCTTGGTACCGGCCTCGAACGCCTTCATCTCGAACACGCCCATGGGACCGTTCCAGAAGACGGTGCGCGACGAGCGGATCGCCTCGGCGAAGATCTCCGCCGTGCGGGGTCCGATGTCGAGACCGAGGCCCGACGTGCCGAATGCGGTGTCTTCGAGCGCATCGGCGTCGGCGACCACGTGCTCGGCGTCGGCCGAGAACGACGCCGCGACGACGGCATCCACCGGGAGGACGATCTCGACGCCGCGCTCCTTCGCGGTGGCGAGGTAGCCCTTCACCGTGTCGATCTGATCCTGCTCGAGCAGGCTCGAGCCCACCTTGTACCCCTCGGCGACGAGGAAGGTGAACATCATGCCGCCACCCACCAGGAGCTTGTCCACGCGGGGAAGGAGGTGCTCGATGACGCCCAGCTTGTCGCTGACCTTCGAGCCGCCGAGCACGACCGTATAGGGCCGCTCGGGGTTCTCGGTCAGGCGGTCGAGGACCTCGAGCTCTTTCTGGATGAGCAGGCCCGCCGCAGAAGGAACGATCTGCGCGAGGTCGTAGACGCTCGCCTGCTTGCGATGCACCACGCCGAAGCCGTCCGACACGAGCGCGTCGCCGAGGGCGGCGAGCTCGCGCGCGAACGCCTGGCGCTCGGACTCGTCCTTCGAGGTCTCCCCCGGGTTGAAACGGAGGTTCTCGATGACGGCGACTTCACCGTTCTCGAGCGAGGCCACGGCATCCTGAGCCGACTCGCCGACCGTGTCGCGCGCGAACGCGACGGGCTGACCGAGCAGCTCGGACAGGCGCTGCGCGACCGGCTCGAGAGAGTACTTCGGGTCGGGCGCGCCGTCGGGGCGGCCCAGGTGCGAACACACGACCACACGCGCGCCGGCGTTGATCAATGCGTTGAGGGTCGGCAGCGACGCGCGCACGCGGCCATCGTCCGTGATGACGCCGTCCTTGAGCGGGACGTTCAGGTCACAACGGACGATGACGCGCGTGCCGGCGAGCGACCCCAGCGATTCGAGGGTGCGCAGAGCCATGAAGGGTTACAGGCGCTCGGCGACGTACTCGGTGAGGTCGACGAGGCGGTTCGAGTAGCCCCACTCGTTGTCGTACCACGACGACACCTTCACGAGGTTGCCGCTGACGTTGGTCAGCTCGGCGTCGAAGATCGACGAATGCGGGTTGCCCTGGATGTCGCTCGAGACGATCGGGTCCTCGGTGTACTGCAGGATGCCGTTGAGGCGACCCTCGGCAGCGGCCTGCTTGTACACGGCGTTGATCTGGTCGGCGGTCAGGCCCTCGGTGGGCGTGACGATCGTCAGGTCGACGATGGAGCCGGTGGGAACCGGAACGCGGTACGACGAGCCGCTCAGCTTGCCGTTGAGCTCGGGCAGCACGAGGCCGATGGCCTTGGCGGCACCGGTCGAGGCGGGCACGATGTTGATCGCGGCGCCGCGGGCACGGCGGAGGTCGCTGTGCGGGCCGTCCTGCAGGTTCTGGTCGGCGGTGTAGGCGTGCGCGGTCATCATGAAGCCGCGCTCGATGCCGAAGGCGTCGTTGAACACCTTCGCCAGCGGGGCGAGGCAGTTGGTGGTGCACGACGCGTTCGAGATGATGACGTCGGTCTCGGGGTTGTAGGTCTCTTCGTTGACGCCCATGACGATGGTGGCGTCGTCGCCCGAGGCCGGAGCCGAGATGAGGACCTTCTTGGCGCCGCCGGCGACGTGCTTCTTGGCGTCTTCGGCCTTGGTGAAGCGACCGGTGGACTCGATGACGATGTCGACGCCCAGCTCACCCCAGGGGAGGTTGGCGGGGTCGCGCTCTTCGAAGACCTTGATGGTCTTGTCGCCGACGGTGATGGAGTCTTCGGTGTACGAGACCTCTTCGGCCAGAACGCCTCCGACGGAGTCGTACTTGAGGAGGTGAGCCAGAGTCTTGTTGTCGGTGAGGTCGTTCACCGCCACGATTTCGAGGTCGGCACCCTGCGCGAGAGCCGCGCGGAGGTAGTTGCGTCCGATACGGCCGAAGCCGTTGATTCCGATCTTGACGGTCACGGAATATCTCCTGAATCAGTTGTGCGCGAGGTGCGCGAGATTGCGGTATTCGCTGGCGGACAACGGCGTCCCGGTGAGGTGCCCCACCGGGACGCCGCACCACTTACGACAGTACCAGCAGACCCGCGGTCTTCTCGCGGGCAGCGGCGAAGCGCTCCTGGGCGTCGGCCCAGTTCGCGATGTTCCAGAACGCCTTCACGTAGTCGGCGCGCACGTTCTTGTAGTCGAGGTAGTACGCGTGCTCCCAGACGTCCAGCAGCAGCAGCGGGACCGTGCCCGCGACGATCTGGCCCTGCTGGTCGAAGAACTGCTGGATGAGCAGGTTCTGGCCGATCGAGTCCCAGAACAGACCCGCCCAGCCCGAGCCCTGCACGCCGAGAGCGGCGGCGGTGAACTGCGCACGGAACGCGTCGAACGAACCGAACTGGTCGTCGATGGCCGCCTCGAGGTCGCCGGTGGGCTTGTCGCCACCGTTGGGCGAGAGGTTCGTCCAGAAGATGGAGTGGTTGGTGTGACCGCCGAGGTTGAACGCGAGGTCCTTCTGCAGGCGGTTGATGTTCGCGAAGTCGCCCTTCTCACGCGCTTCGGCGAGCAGGTCGAGAGTCGTGTTCGCGCCGTTGACGTACGTCTGGTGGTGCTTGCTGTGGTGCAGCTCCATGATGGTCGCGCTGATGTGCGGCTCCAGCGCCGAGTAGTCGTAGGGCAGTTCGGGCAGCGTGTACTTCGCCATGTTCTCAACTTCCGAATCGGGCGCCGCCGAGACCTCTTCACCAGAACGACGTTTCCGAGGACCGTGCAGCGAGGGTGACGTGTTCATCCTAGTGACGGACACCGTGCGGTCCACGGGGTTGCTTCCCCGAATGACGGAGGTTACGACGCCCGGGCACGTCGCGCGGGCGGGAGAACGGGATGCCGGGGCGATGCAATCCGCCATTGTCCGGCGACGCGGCAACGGCGAACGGATGCCGGGGTCACGGCATCCGGAATCGCGCTGCGCGCGGTGCGGGGCTCAGTCCTCCGCGCCCACCGGGACCGCCGCCTCGGTGCCGGGGATGCCCTCGGCCTCGGCCTTCTTGTCGGCCATCGCCAGCAGACGGCGGATGCGCCCGGCCACGGCGTCCTTCGTGAGCGGCGGGTCGGCGTGGTGGCCGAGCTCGTCGAGGCTCGCGTCGCGGTGGGCGAGGCGCAGCGCGCCCGCCTGCTGGAGGTGATCGGGCACCTCATCACCGAGGATCTCGAGCGCGCGCTCCACGCGTGCGCACGCGGCGACCGCGGCCTGCGCCGAGCGGCGCAGGTTGGCGTCGTCGAAGTTGACCAGGCGGTTCACGCCCGCGCGCACCTCGCGGCGCTGGCGCATCTGGTCCCACTCCCCCGCCGTGCGGCGGGCGCCCATCTCGTACAGAGCGCCGCGGATGGCCTCGCCGTCGCGGACGACGACGCGGGGCACTCCGCGCACCTCGCGGGCCTTGGCGGGAATGCCGATGCGGTGACCCGCGCCGACGAGGGCCATCGCGGCCTCCGACGAGGGGCACGAGATCTCGAGCGCTGCCGAGCGACCCGGATCGCTCAGTGAGCCGCTGGCCAGGAAGGCGCCGCGCCAGATGGCGCTGAGGTCGGGACGGGATCCGGTGGTGAGCTTGTTGGGGAGCCCGCGGACGGGACGGCGGCGCTGGTCGAGCAGCCCCGTCTGGCGCGCCAGGGTCTCGCCCGCCTCGATGACACGGACCGCGTAGTGACCGCCCGTTCGGCCACCGGAGCCCTGCACGTGGTGCAGCTCGGGCCGCACGCCGTAGAGCTCCATCAGATCGCGCGCGACGCGTCGGGCGAGGATGTCCGAATCGAGCTCGGCCTCGACGGCGACGCGGTTGGCGATCGAGTGCAGACCACCGGAGAAGCGCAGGAGGGCGGTGAGCTCGGCGACGCGCGCTGTCGGGCGCGGGTCGCGGACGGTGATGAGCTCGGCCTTCACGTCGGCGGTCAGGGGCACGATTCTCCTCGCTTCGGGGGGGGGTGGCTCGTCGGGGGCGACGGTACAGCCTACTCTCGACCGAGGTCCCGATGAGCCACCCGTACCGCGACGCCCGCCACATCGGACAGACGTGCAGCCAGTTCCCGTGTCATCACGACCGAGCGGTGCTTGCCGCCGGTGCACCCGATCGCGATGACCGAATGCCGCTTGTTCTCACGCTGATAGCCCTCGAGCACCGGGCGCAGGGCCGTGGCGTACGCGTCGAGGAACTGCGTCGCACCCTCCTGCCCGAGAACATACTCCCGTACGCGCGGATCTTCACCGGTCAGCGGACGCAGATCCTCGCTCCAGAACGGATTCGGCAGAAACCGCATGTCGGCGACGAGGTCGACATCGGGCGGAAGACCGTACTTGAACCCGAAGCTCATCAGGGTGACCGTGTGGCGGGCCGCGCCCTCGTCACCGAACAGGGCGACCGTGCGCAACGACAACTGGTGCACGTTCAGCGACGAGGTGTCGATCACGACATCGGCGGCCTCGCGGACCGGCGCCAGCCTGTCGCGTTCGCGGCGGATGCCGTCGAGGATGGTTCCGTCGCCCTGCAGCGGATGCGGACGTCTGACGGCCTCGAAACGTCGCACGAGCACCGCGTCGCTGGCATCGAGGAACACCACGCGCACTTGGCGCCCCGCTTGCAGACTGCGCATCGCCTCGGGCAGATCGCTGAACAGCGAACGACCCCGCACATCGACGACGACCGCCACGCGCGGCACCGCCCCACCGGCGAGCTCGGTCAGCTCCAGCAGCGGGCGCAGCATCTGCGGCGGCAGGTTGTCGACGACGTACCAGTCGAGGTCTTCGAGCGCGTTCGCCACGGTCGATCGCCCGGCGCCCGACATGCCCGTGACGATGAGCACGTCCCCTGGTTCGTCGCGGCCCGGATCCATGGCGGTCGCCTCCCGTCGTCCGGTCAAGCCTACCGAGACAGATGCGTGTGGATGGCCTCGGCGAGGGTCGGTCCGATGCCGGGGAGCGCGGTGATCTCCTCGGGCGTGGCGTTCTTCAGCGCGGTCACCGACCCGAAGTGCCGCAGCAGCGCCTTGATGCGGGTGTCGCCGAGGCCCGGAACCTCCGCGAGCACGCTCGTGATGTCGCGTTTGCGACGTTTGCGCTGGTGCACGATCGCGAACCGGTGCGCCTCGTCACGCAGCCGCTGCAGCAGGTACAACGCCTCGGAGGTCCGCGGCAGGATCACGGGGTACTCCTCCCCCGGCAGCCACACCTCTTCGAGACGCTTGGCGATCCCGCACAGGGCGATCTCCTCGTGCCCGGCATCGGCGAGGGCCCGGGCGGCCGCGGCGACCTGGGGCTGACCGCCGTCGACGACGAGCAGCTGCGGGCGGTACGCGAAACGCGGACGCTTGCGCGCGGTCACGACCTCCCCGTCGGCGGTGGCCTCGGCCGAGTCGGGGGCCGCGATGATCGCCCCGCCGATCGTCTCGGGCTCGTCGTCGTCCGGTCGATCGAGGTAGGCGAGGCGCCGGGTGAGCACCTGATACATCGAGTCGGTGTCATCCGTCGTCTCGGCGACCCCGAACGAGCGGTACTGGTCCTTGCGCGGCAGGCCGTCTTCGAACACGACCATGGATGCCACGACGTTCGTGCCCGAGAGGTGCGAGATGTCGAAGCACTCGATGCGCAGCGGCGCCTCGGTCAGCCCGATCGCCTCCTGCAGGTCGGTGAGGGCCTGCGACCGCGCGACGTAGTCGCTCGTGCGCCGGGTCTTGTGCAGCAGGAGCGCTTGCTGCGCGTTGAGCGTCGCGGTCTTGAGCAGGTCGGCCTTGCGTCCGCGCTGCGCCACCTGGAGGGTGACCGGTCGCCCGCGGCGCTCGCGCAACCAGTCTTCGAGCTGGGGAGCGTCGTCGGGGAGCTCGGGAACGAGCACCTGACGCGGGATGTCGGCGGCATCCGCGTCGCCATAGGTGCGCTGCAGCACCTGGTCGACGAGGTCGGCGCCGGAGATGTCGATCTCTTTCTCGATCGTCGTGGCGCGCACACCGCGCACGCGCCCGCCACGCACGACGAAGTGCTGCACGGTCGCGGCCAGCTCGTCCTCCGCGATGCCGAACAGGTCGGCATCCGTGTCCGAGGCGAGCACCAGAGCACTCTTTCCGAGGACGGCGTCGATGGCCTGCAGACGGTCGCGGTAGAGCGCGGCCGACTCGTAGTCCATCGCCGCCGACGCCTCGTTCATCCGTGCGGTGAGCTGCTTCGCGAAGCGCTGGTCGCCGCCCGACATGAAGGCGATGAAGTCATCGACCATCGCGCGGTGCTCTTCGATCGTCACCTTCATCGAGCACGGCCCCCCGCAGCGTCCGATCTGCCCGGGGAAGCAGGGCCGGCCCGACTGCATGGCCTTCTTGTACGACGAGTCGCTACAGGTGCGGATGGGGAAGACCTTGATCATCAGGTCGATCGTGTCGTGCACCGCCCACACCTTCGGGTACGGCCCGAAGTACTTCGCCCCGCGGATCTTGTGGTTGCGCGTGACGATGACGCGAGGCGCCTCGTCGGCCAGCGTGATCGCCATGTACGGGTACGACTTGTCGTCGCGGTAGCGCACGTTGAAGGGCGGATCGAACTCCTTGATCCACATGTACTCCAGCTGCAGCGAGTCGACGTCGCTGGGCACGACCGTCCACTCCACGCTCGCCGCGGTCGTCACCATGCGCCGCGTGCGCTCGTGCAGAGAGTGCAGCGGGGCGAAGTAGTTCGACAGGCGCGCGCGGAGGTTCTTGGCCTTTCCGACGTACAGCACCCGCCCCTCGGCATCCCGGAAGCGGTACACCCCGGGGTTGGTGGGGATCTCGCCGGCCTTCGGGCGGTAGGGCAGATGCGACATCCGTTCTCGGGATGCCACGGCTCAGCCCGCCGCGCTCACGAGCTCCGGCTCGGCGCTGCGGGCGTCGAGCGCGGCGGCGTTGCGCTGCGTCCCTGTGCGGCCGGTCTCGAGCAACTCCGCGAGGAACGCGCCGGTGTGGCTCTCCTCGACCTTCGCGACCTGTTCGGGCGTCCCGGTGGCCACGATCGTGCCGCCGCCGGCGCCGCCCTCGGGCCCCAGGTCGATGACCCAGTCGCTGCTCTTGATGACGTCGAGGTTGTGCTCGATGACGATGACGGTGTTCCCCTTGTCGACGAGACCGTTCAGCACCTTCAGCAGCAGCGAGACGTCCTCGAAGTGCAGACCCGTGGTGGGCTCGTCGAGCACGTAGATCGAGCGGCCGTTGCTCCGGCGCTGCAGCTCGGTCGCGAGCTTGACGCGCTGCGCCTCGCCGCCCGAGAGCGTGGTCGCCGACTGTCCCAGGCGCACGTAGCCGAGGCCGACGTCGACGAGGGTCTTGAGGTAGCGGTGGATCGCCTGGATCGGCTCGAAGAAGTCCGCGGCCTCCGAGATCGGCATCTCGAGCACCTCGGCGATGTTCTTGCCCTTGTAATGCACCGAGAGGGTGTCGCGGTTGTACCGCTTGCCGTGGCAGACCTCGCAGTCGACGTACACGTCGGGCAGGAAGTTCATCTCGATCTTCAGCGTGCCGTCGCCCGAGCACGCCTCGCAGCGGCCACCCTTGACGTTGAAGCTGAAGCGCCCGGCCTGGTAGCCGCGCACCTTCGCCTCGGGGGTCTCCGCGAACAGGCTGCGGATGCGATCGAACACGCCGGTGTAGGTCGCCGGGTTCGAGCGCGGCGTGCGGCCGATCGGCGCCTGGTCGACGTGCACCACCTTGTCGAGGTTGTCGAGGCCTGTGACGCGCGTGTGCTTGCCCGGCACGCGGCGCGCGCCGTTGAGCTTCGAGGCCAGGACTTCGTACAGGATGCCGTTGACCAGCGTCGACTTGCCCGAACCGCTGACGCCGGTCACCGACGTCAGCACGCCGAGCGGGAAGTCCACCGTGACGTTCTGCAGGTTGTTCTCGCGTGCGCCCACGACCGTGACCTGACGCTTCTTGTCGATCTTTCGGCGCTTCTTCGGCGCCTCGATCGCGCGGCGGCCCGAGAGGTAGGCGCCCGTGAGCGAGCGCTCGTCCTCCAGGAGCTCGGCCAGCGGGCCGGAGTGTACGACGTTGCCGCCGTCGACGCCGGCACGAGGGCCGATGTCGACCACCCAGTCGGCCGCGTGGATGGTCTCTTCGTCGTGCTCGACGACGATGAGCGTGTTGCCGAGGTCGCGCAGCGTCTCGAGCGTCTGGATGAGACGGCGATTGTCGCGCTGGTGCAGACCGATCGAGGGCTCGTCCAGGACGTACAGCACGCCCGTGAGTCCCGAGCCGATCTGTGTCGCCAGGCGGATGCGCTGTGCCTCGCCGCCCGAGAGGGTGCCGGCCGCGCGGCCGAGGCTGAGGTAGTTCAAGCCGACCTGCAGCAGGAAGTCCAGGCGCGCGCGGATCTCGCGCAGCACGGCCGCGGCGATCGTCGCCTCACGCTCGGTCAAGGTGAGCTTCGAGAAGAACTCGCGCGCGTCGGCGAGGCTCATCCGCGAGGCCGCGGCGATGGAGGTGTTGTCGACGAGGACCGCGAGCACCTCGGGCTTGAGACGGTCGCCATCGCACACGGCGCACGGCACCTCGCGCAGGTACTCCGACCAGCGTTGACGCTGCGCGTCGGACTCGGCCTGCAGGTACTGGCGTTCGATGTACGGAACGACACCCTCGAAGCCCGACGAGTACCGCATCTCGCGCCCGTAGCGGTTCTTCCACTTGACCGTGACCTTGTAGTTCTCGCCGCGCAGCACCGCCTGCTGCACGTCGTGCGACAGGTCTTTCCACGGGGTGTCGAGCGAGAAGTCGAGGTCGCGCGCGAGGCCTTCGAGCAGGCGCTCGTAGTACTGGAACAGCCCCTTGCCCTGGGTCGTCCAGGGCAGGATCGCGCCGTCGCGAATCGACAGCTCCTCGTCGCCGAGCATGAGGTCGACGTCGACCGACATGCGCGTGCCGAGACCGGAGCACACCGGGCACGCACCGAACGGCGCGTTGAACGAGAAGGTGCGCGGCTCGATCTCGGTGAGTTGCAGCGGGTGCCCGTTGGGACAGGCGAGCTTCTCCGAGAACGACTGCCACGCGTCGTCGCCCTCTTCGTCGACGAAGTTGACCTGCATGATGCCGCCGGCCAGGCCCATCGCCGTCTCGACCGAGTCGGTCACACGACTGAGGTTGTCACCGGATGCCACGAGCCGGTCGACCACCACGGCGATGTCGTGCTTGTAGCTCTTCTTCAGTGTCGGCGGCTCGGCCAGCTGAACGAGTTCGCCATCGACGACGGCGCGCGCGTAGCCCTTGGCGCTCAGTTCCTTGAAGAGGTCGACGAACTCGCCCTTCTTCTGCGTGACGACCGGCGCGACGATCTGGTACCGCGTGCGCTCGGGCAGCTCCATGAGCTGGTCGGCGATCTGCTGCACCGTCTGACGCTGGATGCGGGCGCCGCAGTCGGGACAGTGGGGCACACCGATGCGAGCCCACAGCAGACGCATGTAGTCGTGGATCTCGGTGATCGTGCCCACCGTCGAGCGAGGGTTGCGGTTCGTCGACTTCTGGTCGATCGACACGGCGGGACTCAGGCCCTCGATGAAGTCGACATCGGGCCGATCCACCTGTCCGAGGAACTGGCGCGCGTACGCACTGAGCGATTCGACGTATCGACGCTGTCCCTCGGCGAAGATGGTGTCGAACGCGAGGCTCGACTTGCCCGAGCCCGAGAGACCCGTGAACACGACGAGCGCGTCGCGCGGGATGTCGAGGTCGACGTCCTTCAAGTTGTGGACGCGAGCGCCCCGGACACTCAGCTTGCCGCTGGAGCCGGACGGGGCCGAAGAAGGGGCGGGTACGACGGGAACGATGGGCACCTGTTAAGTCTAGGTCGGGCCTCCGACATCGGTCCCGGGTTCGCCCGAGGCGCACGAATGTGCGAGAGTGCGCCCGCCTCGGAACGCTCTCGGTGAGGCCCCGAGTGATCAGATCACTCGCGTGTTCCGACGAACGGGGCCAGGCCGTCCCGAAGGGCGATGAGCGCTCTCTCGTCGATCCCCACGCGCGCCATGATCTTCGCCGGCACCTCGAGCGCCGCGGTCCGCAGGGCTGCCCCCTCTTCCGTGAGGGCGATGTCCAGCACTCTCTCGTCGTCGGTGCGCCGGGTGCGCGCAACCCTCCCCTGCGCCTCGAGCCGCTTCACGAGGGGCGAGAGGGTCGCGGGCTCCATGGCGAGCTCGGAGGCCAACGCGCCCAGGGATCGTGGCGACTCTTCCCAGAGCGCGAGCATGACGAGGTACTGCGGGTGCGTGAGCCCGAGCGGCTCCAGCACCGGACGGTAGATCGACACGACGTTCCGCGCTGCGGTCACGAGCGCGAAGCAGACCTGGTTCTCGAGTTTGAGCGAATCCTCCACGCACCCTCTCCGTCCATTTCGTTAGTACACTAATTATCATGACACAAAGCGATTCGGACCGTCCGCGTCTCCGCGACCGCGTGCGCGAGGCCGGCGGTTGGTACCAGTACTTCAACACACGCCTCATCCGTGTCGCCGGCCCGGCATCGGTCGGCCCCTACGAGACCACCCCGGAGCCCGAGCGGACGGGACGCGCCTGCCCGCTCTGCGCTCACCCCATGTCGGAGCACACGGTGGACCGATCCGGGCCGAAGCCTCTCTTGCACTGCCCCTGAGCCCGGCGGCCCCGACCTTCACCCGCGCCCGGGGCTCACCCGCGCCCAGCACTCGCCCGCGCCCGGGGCTCACCCGCGCCCGGGGCTGACCCGCGCTTGTGGCTCACCCGCGCCCGGCATCCGCACACGCTCAGCACTCGCCCGCGCCCAGCACTCACCCGCGCCCGGGGCTCACGTCTGGCCGCTGGTGCCGGTGCCCCGCAATCACGCGTGCCCGGCCCGCTCCATCGCCCGGAGTTCCTTCTTCAAGTCCTGCACCTCGTCTCGGAGACGCCCGGCGAGCTCGAATTTCAGCTCCCCGGCCGCTGCGAGCATCTGCTGCGTGAGGTCGGCGATCGTCGACTCGAGCTGATCGGCGCCCTCCGCAGCGATCCCGGTACGACGCAGCTGCGGAGTGGGTGACTTGCCCTTGCTCGCCTTGTCGTTGCGCGCCAGCAGCTTGCGGGTGTCGGTGGCTTCGCGAGCGAGGACCTCGGTGATGTCCGCGATCTTCTTCCGCAGCGGCTGCGGGTCGATCCCGTGAGCGGTGTTGTACGCGATCTGCTTCTCGCGACGGCGTTCGGTCTCGTCGATGGCGTTGCGCATCGAATCGGTGATCTTGTCGGCGTACATGTGCACCTCCCCCGAGACGTTGCGCGCCGCGCGACCGATCGTCTGGATGAGCGAGGTTCCGCTGCGCAGGAACCCTTCTTTGTCGGCATCCAGAATGGACACCAACGACACCTCGGGAAGGTCGAGTCCCTCACGCAGTAGATTGATGCCGACGAGCACGTCGTACACGCCCGCGCGCAACTCGGTCAGCAGTTCGACGCGACGCAGGGTGTCGACGTCGGAGTGCAGGTACCGCACGCGCACGCCGTGCTCGCCGAGGAAGTCCGTCAGCTCCTCGGCCATCTTCTTCGTCAGGGTCGTCACGAGCACACGCTCGTCACGCTCGACCCGCACGCGGATCTCTTCGAGCAGATCGTCGATCTGGCCCTTGGACGGCTTCACGACGATCTCGGGATCGACGAGCCCGGTCGGTCGGATGATCTGCTCGACGACACCGTCGGCGATCCCCATCTCGTACCGGCCGGGGGTCGCGGAGAGGTAGACCGTCTGCCCCACCCGCTCCTTGAACTCGTCCCACCGGAGCGGGCGGTTGTCCATCGCGCTCGGCAGGCGGAAGCCGTGCTCGACGAGGGTGCGCTTGCGCGACGCATCTCCCTCGTACATGGCGCCGATCTGCGGGACCGTGACATGCGATTCGTCGATAACGAGCAGGAAGTCGTCGGGGAAGAAGTCGAGGAGGGTGTGCGGCGGGTCGCCCGGCATGCGCCCGTCCATGTGACGGGAGTAGTTCTCGATGCCCGAGCAGAAACCGAGCTGCTGCAACATCTCGAGGTCGAAGGTCGTGCGCATCCGCAGGCGCTGCGCCTCGAGGAGCTTTCCCTGCGCCTCGAGCTCCTTGAGCCGTTCCTCGAGCTCGTGCTCGATGGTGCCGATGGCGCGCTGCACCGTATCCGTACCGGCGACGTAGTGCGACGCCGGGAAGATCGGCACCGAGTCCATCTTCTCGATGACGTCGCCGGTGAGCGGGTGCAGGGTGTACAGCGCCTCGATCTCGTCGCCGAACATCTCAATGCGGATGGCGTACTCCTCGTACACCGGGATGATCTCGATCGTGTCGCCGCGCACCCGGAAATTGCCCCGCGAGAAATCGACGTCGTTGCGGTTGTACTGCATGGAGATGAACTTGCGGATCAGGGCATCGCGGTCGTACCGTTCGCCGACCTGCAGGGCCACCATCGCGCGCAGGTACTCCTCCGGGGCGCCGAGGCCGTAGATGCACGACACGGTGGACACCACCACCACATCGCGCCGGGACAGCAGCGAGTTGGTGGTCGAGTGCCGCAACCGCTCGACCTCGGCGTTGATCGAACTGTCCTTCTCGATGAAGGTATCGGTCTGGGGGACGTAGGCCTCGGGCTGGTAGTAGTCGTAGTAGGAGACGAAGTACTCCACCGCGTTGTTCGGCATGAGCTCACGGAACTCGTTCGCCAACTGCGCCGCCAGGGTCTTGTTGTGCGCCAGCACCAGCGTGGGACGCTGCACCTGCTCGACGAGCCAGGCCGTGGTGGCCGACTTGCCGGTGCCCGTCGCCCCCAGCAGCACGACGTCGGTCTCACCGGCGTTGATGCGCGCCGCGAGTTCGGCGATCGCCTGCGGCTGATCGCCGGACGGGGAGTATTCGCTGATGACCTCGAAGGGACGGACGGAACGCGTGGCCTGCATGCTCCCAGCGTAGGCGGGGCCTCCGACATCGGGGGCGGCTTGCGTTTCGCCCTCGGCGAGCGAGGAGTCGGGGCGCGTCTCAGATGCGCCGTCAACGTGCGTGGAGCACCCGCTCCCACAGGTCGTCGACCTGCCGGCGAGTGGCGTCCAGGTCGTCGGCGGTATCGATGACGACGTCGGCGAGAGCGAGGCGTTCGTCGTCACCGGCCTGTGAGGCGATCCGCGCACGGGCGTCGTCTTCCGTCATCCCCCGCGTCTCGATCAGGCGCCGCGCGCGCACCTGCGCGGGCGCGTGCGCGACCACCACCAGATCCCACGCATCGCCGGCCCGCGCCTCGGCGAGCAGCGGCACGTCGTACACGACGACGGCGTCGGGGTCGGCGGCGAACGCCGCGCGGAAGCGGGACTCCGATTCCTCACGCACCGCGGGATGCACCAGGGCGTTCAACGCGGCCAGCCGCTCGGGGTGCCCGAACACGCGAGCGGCTAGCCGCGCGCGATCGAGCGAGCCGTCGGAGCGCAGGACGTCCGCACCGAACTCCCCGGCGATACCGTCGAGAACAGGCGTTCCCGGTGCCTGCACCTGACGGACGATCGCGTCCGCGTCGACGACGATCGCGCCGCGCTGGGCCAGCAGAGCGGCGATGGTGGACTTTCCCGACGCGATACCGCCGGTGAGCGCGAGAAGAGGCACCCCACGAGGATGCCACACCCCCGCCGCCACACCCGGACCGCGTGCTCATCGGGTGGTGGTCTAGCATGCCTCCAGGGGCCGGATTCTCCGGCCGTGAGGATGGAAGCCCCCGATGACATCTTCGAACAGCGCGGTGGTGATCGAAGATGATCTCGATATCCGCACGCTGATCGCCGCTGTTCTCGCAGACGAGGGTTTCGACGTCCACGCGGCGCCGAACGGTATCGACGGCATCGAGCTCGTCCGTCGGTACACCCCCCTCATCACGACCCTCGACGTGAGCATGCCCGGGATCGACGGATTCGAGGCGGCTCGCCGTATCCGTGCGTTCAGCTCCACCAGGATCCTGATGCTCACGGCACGCATCGACGCTCTCGATCGGCTGACGGGCTCGACCCCCGAAGCCGATGACTATCTGACCAAGCCCTTCCGTCCGCGAGAGCTGCGCGAGCGCGTGCGAAAGCTCACAGCCCCGCTCTGAGGCGACGTCCGCGGAACGACGCCCGCGGAGCTCGGTCAGTGCCCCGTCAGGCCGAAGGGCTGCTCCCCCGTCGATGCGGCCTGGGCCGCAGCATCGTCGGCATGCTGGACGAGCGCGACCGCGTCGTACCCGTGCGTCTCCGAGAGCGCCATGCCCACCCCCGCGACCGGCACCACCGAGGCGCCCAACGCCGAAAGGTCGGTCACGACCCGTTCGTGAAGCATTCGAGCGGCTCGGCGTACGTCTGCCGTCGCCGTGGTCGTGAACGCGGCGACGAGGCCCGCGGCATCCCTCTCCCCCACCAACGCCATCGTGGGCGCATGGCGACGCACCGATGCCCAGAGCTCGCGCGCGATCTGCTCCGCGTCATCCGGACCGAATGCCGTGGACACCCGACGCAAGTCGTCGATACGGATGGCGATGACGCAGACGCCCTCGCCCATCTCCGCGGCGCGGACGCATATCATCGCGAGCGCGACCTCGAACGACTCGCGCAGCAGAACACCGTGGCGATCGACCGACAGCCGCAGGATGTCGGGGAGCCCGCGCAGGGCGGATTCGTTCGCGCGCAGGACCGAGGTGACGATCACGGCGGCGAGCACGAGGCTGATCGTCAGCAGCGCGGAGATGCGGGTGTCGAAGGCCGTGCGGAAGAGGTCGCTGTCGGGCCCGAGCGTGACGAAGACGCCGGTACGGCCCAGGAACCACACCCCCTCGATGATCAGCACGGCCGTGAGCCCGCCCGAGCTCCACCGCCGGACGATGGTTCCCCGGCGGGTCTCGATGGCCCCGAGGACGGCGAACAAAGCGTTGCCGAGGAACAACGGGACCGCTCCGGCCCAATCTCCGCCGTCCGGGCCCGCGGCGAGGGCCGAGACCACGACGATCGTGATCGCCATGGCCATCACGAGAACCGGCCCTCGCAGCGCGCCACGGTTGTAGGACACGCAGCCCAACCAGATGAAGCCGGTCGCAGCGACGAAAGCGCCGTTACCCAGCGCGACCGCCGTCCACGCCGCCGGAAGCAACAGCCACGCGAGGTAGCACACCGCCGACAGCGTCCCCGACAGAAAGGCGCTGGCCCAGAGCCGACCAGCCGAGGAGTCTTTCGACATCAGGGTGTCGAGCAGGTACATGACGGTCGCGACGAAGATCACGAGCGATGCCGCGGCGTGAAGGGTGAGTACGTCGAGGTTCATGTGTCGTCCCTGTGGAGCGGGAGTCGGACGAGGAAGGCGGCGCCTTCGCCGGGGGCCGCACGTACGGAGATCTCTCCCCCGTGCGCCTGCACGATGTCGCGACTGATGGCGAGCCCCAAGCCGCTGCCGTGGGTCGAGGACTTGCGCACCGCGTCGCCTCGGAAGAAGCGGTCGAACAGGCGTTCCTGTTCGCCGACGCTGATGCCCGGCCCGTCGTCAGAGACCACGATGAGCACGCTGCGGTCGTCGCCGGTGACGCTGACGGTGACCGTTGCACCCCTGCTGTTGTATTTGACCGCGTTGGCCAGGAGGTTGTCGACCACCTGGCGCATCCGACGCGCGTCGATGACGGCGGTCGTCTCATCGACCCCCGAGGCATCGACGCGGATCCCCTGTTCCGTCGCCCCCGGCAGAATCGACTCGATCGCCGCGCGCACGAGCGCCGACACGTCGGTGGCCTCGAACTCCAGCGCGACACCGAAGCCTTCGCCCGGCGCGGTGGAAAGCGCGAGGATGTCGGCGACGAGCTCAGACAGGCGCGACGCGTTGCGCTGGGCCACCTCCAGCCTCTCCCGCGTGACCGTGGTGAGCGCGGGATCCTCCAGCACTATGTCGAGATAGCCGAGGATCGAGGTGAGCGGGGTACGCAGTTCGTGCGAGACGCTGGCCACGAAGTCCTCACGTTCCCGACGCGCCTGTTCCTCGACGGTGACGTCACGCGAGACGACCACGGTCCCGGCATCCACCCCTTCTCGAGCGGGCAGGCGCCGCGCCGTGACGCTGAGAGCACGACGATCCTCCCCCGGTTGCCCGTACCAGACGAGCTCGCCCTCGAAGATCTCGCCGGCCCGAGCTCGTGCCAGGGGCGTGTCGCGGTCGGCGATGGGCGTCGTCCCATCGCCCCGGAAGACGGGCAGCTCCTGGCCGGAAGCGTCGTCGCGGTCGAGCAGTCTCGCGTGCGCGACGTTCGTGACGGCAAGCTCCCCGGAGGAGGTGATGCGGGTCACACCGAAGTCGACGGCGTCGAGCACCTCGGTGACCAGATCCTCCTGTCGTCGCGACCGATCCACGGCACGGCGCAGCTCCGACGACTGCTTCTCCAGGAGGGCCCGCTGCGCCCGGGCGCGGCGCGCGGTGACGTGCGCGATGCAGGCCACCGCCGCGAGGGTGAAGGGAAGCAGCAACGACGAGGCCGAGAACCGCTGGAGTGGATCGGTACTCAGCTGATGGAGCATGACGGCGCAGATACCGGCGATCAAGACGAGCACGGGTCTGCTGCACGGATAGGTGACATCTGATCTGGCTTGCCCCGCAGGACGGGCCTGGAAGGATGCCATCGTGCCCAAGCCTTATCCGAAGGAGTTCCGCGACGACGTGGTGCGTGTCGCCGAGAACCGTGAGCCCGGTGTGACGATCGAGCGAATCGCCGCCGACTTCGGGGTCCACCCGATGACCCTCACGAAGTGGCTCGCCCGCTCCCGCGCCGAGAAGACCGCTGCCGATACCGGTGCTCCGTCGCCAACTAACCGAGACGCCGAGGTCCGCGAACTGCGGGCGCGCAACCGGCTGCTGGAGCAGGAGGTCGAGGTGCTGCGACGGGCGACGGCGTATCTGTCGCAGGCGCATCTGCCGGGAAAAGGCTCTACCCGCTCGTGAAAGAGCTCGCCGGTGACGGGATCCCCGTCACGGTGACGTGCCGGGTCCTCAAGCTCGCCCGCCAGCCCTACTACCGCTGGCTCGCCAACCCCATCACCAACGCGGAGCTGGTGGAGGCATTTCGCGCGAACGCGCTGTTCGACGCGCACCGCGACGACCCCGAGTTCGGACACCGCCTCCTCGCCGATGAGGCCCGCGACGCCGGGGAGGCGATGTCCGACCGGACCGCATGGCGTATTACGTCGGAGAACGGCTGGTGGTCGGCGTTTGGCAAGAAACGCGCCCGCGGGAAAGGCCGCAAGGCCGGCCCTCCTGTTCACGACGACCTCGTCCAACGCGAGTTCATTGCGGACGCGCCGAACCGGCTCTGGCTGACCGACATCACCGAGCATCACACCGGCGAGGGCAAGCTCTACCTCTGCGCGATCAAGGACGTCTTCTCGGGCAAGATCGTCGGCTACTCGATCGACTCCCGGATGAAGTCCCGTCTCGTCGTCAACGCGATCGACAACGCCGCCGCTCTGCGCGGGAACGTCGCCGGTTGCGTCGTACATTCCGACAGGGGCAGTCAATTTCGCTCCCGGAAGGCAATCCGCGCCCTGGCCCGTCACCGCATGGTCGGATCGATGGGCAGAGTGGGAGCTGCGGGCGACAACGCCGCCATGGAGTCGTTCTTCTCGCTCCTGCAGAAGAACGTCCTCAACCGACGCTCCTGGACCACCCGCGAACAGCTGCGCATCGCGATCGTCACCTGGATCGAGCGAACCTACCACCGACGCCGTCGGCAAGACCGTCTCGGCCGTTTGACCCCGGTCGAGTTCGAGACAATGATGACCAAGACCCTGGCCCTCGCGGCCTGACTAACCCCTGTCACCTATCCGTACAGCAGACCCCACCCCGCGCAGGGCCAGAACGGCACCGATCCACATCGCGGGGAACGCCCAGAGCAGTCCGAACCCATCGGTCGGGGCGCTCTCGCGGAGCAGGGCGATCGCCACGACGTCCGCTACCGGCACGATGGGCGCGGCCCACGCGGGCAGCGACGCCCAGGGTACGAGCACCGCGACGATCCCGAGGACGAAGATGACGCCCGCGCCCGTCACGAACAGGGGTGCGCTGACGATGTGGCCCGACAGCATCGAAGCGATCGCACCGATCAGGGTGGCCGCCGACAGCATCAGCTGATTAGCGACGAGAGTCCGGCTCACAGCGGGGCGCTCACCGATGATCATGGGCGCCATGGGTCCGACCATAGCGTTCACCGGCCGGGCGCGGCGCGAGCGGGCCTGCGGCACGCCGGAGCCGGGGTACTCCCCCGGAGCGGTCAGAACCCGAAGTCGCCCCCGAAATCCCCACCGAAGTCGCCCCCGGCATCTCCCCATCCGGCGTCGACCGCCCCGGCATCCACGCCGCCGTCCCCGGCGAGATCCGCGCCCTCCGCCTCCATGCCGTCGGCGAAGCCCGCGTCGTAACCGGGATCGAACAGCGCCCCCACCAGCGCCGACCCCACCACGTAGCCGCCGATCGTGCCGAGCATCGAGGCGCCGAGCAGGGAACCGAACCCGGGCCCGTTCGAGAACGACCGTCCGCCGAACGTCCGCTCCATGAATCCGGGCTGCGTGTACTCGGCCCGCGTGGCGGCACGAGCGAGCGACGAGGGGTCGGCGTTCACCGGTCGCTCGGTCGGCGCCAAGCCCGACGACATCTCCTGGAGCACCTGCTGGCGCTGGGCGGGCGTCAGCCGGCCGAAGGCCTCGGCGTGCACCTGCTCCACGGTCTCGGGCGGGGCGGTTCGCAGAAGGTAGCGGTAGCGATCCACCGCCTGCTGGTCCTCGGCGGAACCGCTCGCGCTCGCGCGGGTATTCGGTGGCGGTGGCGGTGCGTACCGCCCGTCGCCGTCGCGCAGGTCGCTCGCCGAGCGACGCGGCGCCTCGGCGGCGTCACCACCGCGCCGGGGGTCGTCGCCGGAGCCGAACAGTCGATCGAGGAAGCCCATGACGTGTCCTTTCGCGTGTGATCCCCCACGGTAGAGGGCGCCGCTCGGAGCTGGCTGGGGCTTGCCTCGCTAACCGCGTCTCGCCAGCGCCTCACTCGTCCAGCGCGCATATCGCGCCCAGGGATCATCCACGCCCGCGGCAACGGCGGCGACGTGGATGTCGAGAGCGGCGCTGCGATGGAACCACTCGCTGCGGCCGAGGCGCTCACCGGCGAACTGCGCGTGGCGCCGGCGCTCCACGAGCCGGTCTCCGGGCTCGAAGGCAAGCACTTCGTCGTGCCAGATCGCGGCGAGGCGTCGGCGCGGGTGCGCGGTGGTGCCGATCTTGATCCGGTCCTCGTACCGCAGGTAGTACACCACGTCGACCCGGGGCGGGGGCAGCTCGTGATCGACCGGGTCTCCGTGACGCCACTCGCACACCGCGCAGAGCCAGCCGCTCGGCCACCGCACCCCGAGGCGCGAGCCGCACACGATGCACGGCGACGGCAGCAGATCGGTGACGCCCTCGGCGGAAGCTGCCCAATCGACGCTCGCGGCGAGATGCCAGGTGCACAGCGCCACGGGCGCGTCGCGCGCCGCCGAAGCGGGGCAGTCGCTGACGAGGCAGTGGGGATCGGACACGGGCCCACGCTACGTCCGACCCCCGACATCGTGCGTCAGTCGTCGGTCGACGCACCCTCGAGCACCAGGAAGAGACCGGCGTAGGGCCCCAGCTCGAGCGAGAAGCTCTGCAACTCGTCCACGCGTCCCACCACATCACCCGTCGTGGCATCGACGGCGGTGCTCTGCGGCACGAGCCACTCCGAACGCACCGTTCCCTCGATCGTCTCGCCCGAGAAATTCAGAACCGTGATCTGCAGAGGCGCGTCCTCGCGCAGGCGGTCCCCGCCGTCGAGGCGGTGCACCATCACGAGCATGCTCGGGTGCCCCACCTGCGGAATGTCCACCTGCGACGCCACCGCGATGCCGTGGTCGCGTCGCGTCCGCAGCACGTCTCGCAGCCCCGTCAGGAACGAGTCCGGGTCGGCCTGCTGGCGGCCGAGCGAGCCGTACAGCGAGCGAGCGCGTGTCATGCCGGACGCCGACGATGCGGCATCGGGGGCGACGTCGAGCAGATCGTGCGCGCCGCGCTCGATCCAGCGGGTATCGCCCGAGGAGATGAGGTGGCGAACGTCGTCGGCGGGCAGGGTCAACGACCCCGTGAGGTCCCACCCCGAGAGCGCGAACACGCCGGGCTGCCACGAGTTGTACTTGGCGAGCAGCAGGTGGGCATCGCGGATCGCGGGGACGTCGGACTCGGTGACGTCGGCCAACGTCGCCTTGCCCTGAGTGGCGGCGATGAGGGATGCCGTGGTGCAGGCGATCCCGTTCTGCGTGAACACGAGATTGAAGTCGGCCTCGACGGTCAGCTTCTCGGTCAGCTCGGCGCGCACCAGCTCGGCGATCTCGCCGCCGGTGTACTCACCATGACGGAAGGGGTAGACGGTGTCGCGATGCGTCGTCGCCCAGTGGACGAGCTCGTAGGTGAGCTCGTCATGATTCTGCATACCGTGGACGAGCTGGGCCGGCTCGAGTCCGGTCTCGAGGGCGGTCGTGAGTGCCAGGCGGAGGAACTCCGTGTTCGCGGTTGCGAGGGCGTGGTGATAGCCCGGACGCGTGACGAAGTCGTAGGAGAGGTCGGCGCCGACCGCCCCCGTGTCGCGGATGTCCTCCATCGTCAGATTCAGTTCTTGGAAGGTGAATCCGCCGACCTTGCGCACCATCCCGGCGATGATGTGGTTCGCGGCGTGCGACAGCGGGTGCCCCTCCGACCAGGCGGGCAGACCCTCGGCACTCTTCTCGACGCCGAGGAACCCGTTGGCGTCGAGCCGCAGCGCACTGGTGCCGAGATCGCCCAGTGAGTGCAGGGCATCGCCGATGACCAGGCGCATTCCCGCGAACGTCGGGTCGAGCCAGTTGATCGACGGCTGTCCCTCTTTGAAGTAGTGCAAGTACACCCAGCGCCGTTCCAAGCCGTCGGCACCGACCACGGGCGCTGTCGCGCTCCAGTTCGTCTCTTTCACCCCGGGCGTGTAGAAGATGACGCGCTGCAGCTCACCGATGATGTAGCCGCGGGCACTGAGTTCGCGCTCGGTGTCGGCGTCGAGGTTGACGGAGTCCCGTCCCGCGGGCACCTCGGGCAGCAGCCCCCAGTCCTCGCGCGGGATCTCCACCATGTGGTAGATACCGGGGTAGTCCTTGTAGGCCATCTCGGCCAGCCGGAAGTCCGCGCCTTTGCCGGTGTGACCGGGCACGATGTCGTCGATCACACTGCCGCCGTGCGCATCGGCGACATCGGCGACACGGCGGAACGCGTTCTCGTCGCCGAAGTCGGGGTCGATCTGCGTACTGATGCGGTCGAAATGCCCGTCGACGCTGGGCGTCTCCTGCCACCCGGTGATGCCGCCCGCACGCTTCACGGGCCCGGTGTGGATGCCGTTGATCCCCACCCACTCGAACGCCTCCCACAGCGCTTCATCACCGAGCGCGTCGAGGAACGACTCCCCCGGACGCGTGATGAGCGAAATGGGATAGGCGGTGAACCAGACGTCGGTGGACTCGATCGCTCGGCGCGCATCCGGTCGTGCGTAGGGATTGCGCCACATCGAGGGCTGGCCCGACAGTTGCCGGCTCAACACGTCGGCGTCCTTCAGCATCGACTGCCGCACGAGCCACTCGACATAGGACGGGTTCAAACCGTTGGCGTTGCGCGGGTCGGTGAGGAAGCGTCGAAGCGTCCCACCGCGGAACTGGTCGCGAGGGCGCAGACGTCGTGGGCGCGCGGGATACCTCTGCTCGTCGTAGCTGATCTCCGACGCCGGCTCGCCGGTCTCCTCTGCGGTGGACCCCTCGGTCACCTCCGTCACGTCGGGGCTCCGTTCGATCGCCCTCTCGTCGGCGTCTTCCACTCGCGACCTCCTCGCATCGTCGATACCCGACGCTACCGGGTGCGTACGACATCACTCCGGCCCATTGACCGCGACGGGTGGCGTGCGAGAAAGAGGGCGGACGCCGTCACGTCGACCGCGTCGGCGCGTGGCGAAGAGCCGCCCACGCCGACATCACGGCGATCGCGCACATCACGAGCACGACAATGAGGAACCAGAGCCATCCCGCCACGCCGAAGACCACGCCGAGAGCCCATCCGAACAGGCTCGATCCGCCGTAGTACCCGAGGTAGTAGAGCGACGACGCCTGCGCGCGCCCCACGGGTGCCGCGGCGACGGGCGTCCAACCGGACGCCACGGCGTGCGCGCCGAAGAAACCGGCCGTGAACAGCACGAGCCCGATCGCCACCACCCCGGTCTCCGGGACGGCCAAGAGCACCACTCCCGCTGCCATCACACCGGTCGACACCGCGAGGACGGGAAACCGCCCGTAACGGACCGCGAGGGCACCCGCGCGCGGCGATGACAACGTCCCCGCGAGGTACGCCGAGAACAGCAATGTGACGATGCCCGGCGCAAGCGAGAACGGCGGTTGCACCAGGTGGAACCCGAGGTAGTTGTACACGGCCACGAAGGCGCCCATCAGCAGAAACGCCTGGGCGTACAACGCCAACTGTACCGGTGATCGCAGATTCACGCCGATCCGACGCCACACGCCGGGCCCTCGCTCGGCCCTGTCGCGACCCGACACGAAGCCCCGCGCACGGGGAACCATGACGAGGAACAGCGCCGCCGCCACGACGCACAGCAGAATGACGGATGCCACTCCCCACCGCCATCCGCCGAGGTCGCCGACCCAGCCCGACACGACGCGACCCGACAGCCCACCCACCGTCGTGCCCGCGATGTAGGAGCCGGCGGCCGCCGCCACATGACGGGGATGGACCTCCTCGCTCAGATAGGCCAGCGCGACGGCGGGCACCGCGCCGAGCGCCGCCCCCTCGAGCAGGCGAATCGCGAGCAGGATGCCAAGATCGTGCGCGACAAGGCTCAGCGCCCCGAGAACAGTGGCGAGGATCACGCCCCACGCCATGGCCCCCACCCGGCCGATGCGATCGGCGACGACGGACCAGGGCAGCACCGCAGCCGCGAGTCCCAGCGTGGAAGCCGACACGGTCAGTGCCGCCGACGCGGGGCCCGATCCGAGATCGGCCGAGATCAGCGGCAGGACGGCCTGCGTCGCGTACAGCTGAGCGAACGTCGCCACACCGCCGAAGAACAGTCCCGCAAGCAGCAGACGGTAGTCGCGACTCCCGGGAACATGCCCTGGGAATGTGCTCACACATCGACTGTAGCGAGCACACGCGAAAACGACGAAGCGCCTCGTGCAGACCCCCGGAGAGGATGGCACGAGGCGCTTCGTCGATACACGTCGTAAATGCGAAATGGCCACCCAGCTTTGGGTGGCCATTTCGTTAAAGGAAGTCCGGCGGTGTCCTACTCTCCCACAGGGTCCCCCCTGCAGTACCATCGGCGCTGAGAGGCTTAGCTTCCGGGTTCGGAATGTAACCGGGCGTTTCCCTCTCGCTATGGCCGCCGAAACACTATTGATGTTTCAAAAACCAACAACGATCAATCATTGCTGCGTTCCCGACCGTACATCGAGAACCACTCAGTGGACGCAAGCACCAAAAACGGTGTGTTATCAAGTCATCGGCTTATTAGTACCGGTCAGCTTCACGTATTACTACGCTTCCACATCCGGCCTATCAACCCAGTAGTCTGGCTGGGAGCCTCTCACCCCAAAGGGCATGGAAGTCTCATCTTGAGGCCGGCTTCCCGCTTAGATGCTTTCAGCGGTTATCCATCCCGAACGTAGCTAATCAGCGGTGCTCCTGGCGGAACAACTGACACACCAGAGGTTCGTCCAACCCGGTCCTCTCGTACTAGGGTCAGATCCTCTCAAACTTCCTACGCGCGCAGCGGATAGGGACCGAACTGTCTCACGACGTTCTAAACCCAGCTCGCGTACCGCTTTAATGGGCGAACAGCCCAACCCTTGGGACCTACTCCAGCCCCAGGATGCGACGAGCCGACATCGAGGTGCCAAACCATGCCGTCGATATGGACTCTTGGGCAAGATCAGCCTGTTATCCCCGAGGTACCTTTTATCCGTTGAGCGACAGCGCTTCCACAAGCCACTGCCGGATCACTAGTCCCGACTTTCGTCCCTGCTCGACCTGTCAGTCTCGCAGTCAAGCTCCCTTGTGCACTTACACTCGCCACCTGATTGCCAACCAGGTTGAGGGAACCTTTGGGCGCCTCCGTTACATTTTGGGAGGCAACCGCCCCAGTTAAACTACCCACCAGGCACTGTCCCTGAACCGGATCACGGTCCTAAGTTAGATATCCAGAGTGACCAGAGTGGTATTTCAACAATGACTCCACACTCACTGGCGTGAATGCTTCAACGTCTCCCACCTATCCTACACAAGCCACACCGAACACCAATACCAAGCTGTAGTAAAGGTCACGGGGTCTTTCCGTCCTGCTGCGCGTAACGAGCATCTTTACTCGTAATGCAATTTCGCCGAGTTCGCGGTTGAGACAGTTGGGAAGTCGTTACGCCATTCGTGCAGGTCGGAACTTACCCGACAAGGAATTTCGCTACCTTAGGATGGTTATAGTTACCACCGCCGTTTACTGGGGCTTAAATTCTCAGCTTCGCCTTGCGGCTAACCGGTCCTCTTAACCTTCCAGCACCGGGCAGGCGTCAGTCCGTATACATCGTCTTGCGACTTGGCACGGACCTGTGTTTTTAGTAAACAGTCGCTACCCACTAGTCTCTGCGGCCACCACACCCTTTCGGAGCAAGTCCTAATAAGTGGATGGCCCCCCTTCTCCCGAAGTTACGGGGGCATTTTGCCGAGTTCCTTAACCACGATTCTCTCGATCTCCTTGGTATTCTCTACCTGACCACCTGAGTCGGTTTGGGGTACGGGCAGCTAGAACCTCGCGTCGATGCTTTTCTCGGCAGCATAGGATCACCCACTTTTTATCCGCATCGTGTCTCAGCCTGAATGACTCCCGGATTTGCCTAAGAGTCGGCCTACGCACTTGCACCAGGACAACCATCGCCTGGCTTGGGCTACCTTCCTGCGTCACACCTGTTAATACGCTAGCCGCACCAGCATGGGGTCGAGCGTTCACACACACCCGCCTCACCCCGAAGGGATCAGCTAAAGCATGAGCTAGGACTCTTAGCACCACTGGATTGACTGGGGCGGTTCTTCGCCGGTACGGGAATATCAACCCGTTGTCCATCGACTACGCCTGTCGGCCTCGCCTTAGGTCCCGACTTACCCAGGGAAGATTAGCTTGACCCTGGAACCCTTGGTCTTTCGGAGGACGTGTTTCTCACACGTCTTTCGCTACTCATGCCTGCATTCTCACTCGTGTAGCGTCCACGGCTGGGTCACCCCGCCGCTTCACTCGCCACACGACGCTCTCCTACCCATCAACACGGCTGGACCACGAAGGCCTACCAAAAATGTCAATGCCACAACTTCGGTGGCGTGCTTGAGCCCCGTTACATTGTCGGCGCGGAATCACTTGACCAGTGAGCTATTACGCACTCTTTCAAGGGTGGCTGCTTCTAAGCCAACCTCCTGGTTGTCAAAGCAACTCCACATCCTTTCCCACTTAGCACGCGCTTAGGGACCTTAGTTGGTGGTCTGGGTTGTTTCCCTCTCGACTATGAAGCTTATCCCCCACAGTCTCACTGCTGCGCTCTCACTTACCGGCATTCGGAGTTTGGCTGACGTCAGTAACCTTGTAGGGCCCATCGGCCATCCAGTAGCTCTACCTCCGGCAAGAAACACGCAACGCTGCACCTAAATGCATTTCGGAGAGAACCAGCTATCACGAAGTTTGATTGGCCTTTCACCCCTATCCACAGCTCATCCCCTCAGTTTTCAACCTAAGTGGGTTCGGTCCTCCACGACGTCTTACCGTCGCTTCAACCTGGCCATGGATAGATCACTTCGCTTCGGGTCTAGGACACGCGACTGAATCGCCCTATTCAGACTCGCTTTCGCTACGGCTACCCCACACGGGTTAACCTCGCCACGTATCGCTAACTCGCAGGCTCATTCTTCAAAAGGCACGCTGTCACCCCTACTAAGGAGGCTCCAACGGTTTGTAAGCAAACGGTTTCAGGTACTATTTCACTCCCCTCCCGGGGTACTTTTCACCTTTCCCTCACGGTACTTGTCCGCTATCGGTCATCTGGGAGTATTTAGGCTTATCAGGTGGTCCTGACAGATTCACACGGGATTTCTCGGGCCCCGTGCTACTTGGGATACTCTTCACGCCAAGAACAGGCATTTCGACTACGGGGTTCGCACCCTCTATGACCGGCCATTCAAAACCGTTCGTCTATACCCTCTTGTCACGTCGACTGCTCGGCAGAACAATCAGAAAAGTCCCACAACCCCCAACATGCAACGCCTGCCGGCTATCACACACGCTAGGTTTAGCCTCTTCCGGTTTCGCTCGCCACTACTCACGGAATCGCTGTTGCTTTCTCTTCCTGTGGGTACTGAGATGTTTCACTTCCCCACGTTCCCTCTACCCGCCCTATATATTCAGGCGGGAGTCACCAGGTACGCACGCGCCCTGGCGGGGTTTCCCCATTCGGACATCCTCGGATCAAAACTCGCTTATCAGTTCCCCGAGGCTTATCGCAGATTGCTACGTCCTTCTTCGGCTCCAGATGCCAAGGCATCCACCGTTTGCTCTTAAAGACTTGAAATCACATGAGTTGAATCGTCAAAAAATTGACTAATGATCTTTAAGATCATCTTCACGACACCATCCCGAAGGATCATGTCGAAGATGCTCGCGTCCACTGTGTAGTTCTCAAAGTACGGGCGGTACCCACCCCAGCAACCACAACCGTGGCGCCAGAACAGGCCCTCGAGGAACAGCCACCAACCACCACCAGCCTTCCGACTAGCCCGATCAGCGCCCGGCCCCTCAGGACCCAACAGCGTGCATGTCCCCACCCCTCCAACCCGGACCGTTCCCACAGCAAACTGCGTACTAGACCCGAAGATATCGGCATGAGCACCAAGTCAAATGTTCCACCCATGAGCTAACCAGCAGCACACATTCGGTACTGACCTGGCGCCTGAACAACCCCACTACAGGGCGTCAGATGCTCCTTAGAAAGGAGGTGATCCAGCCGCACCTTCCGGTACGGCTACCTTGTTACGACTTAGTCCTAATTACCGATCCCACCTTCGACGGCTCCCTCCACAAGGGTTAGGCCACCGGCTTCAGGTGTTACCGACTTTCATGACTTGACGGGCGGTGTGTACAAGACCCGGGAACGTATTCACCGCAGCGTTGCTGATCTGCGATTACTAGCGACTCCGACTTCATGAGGTCGAGTTGCAGACCTCAATCCGAACTGGGACCGGCTTTTTGGGATTCGCTCCACCTCACGGTATTGCAGCCCTTTGTACCGGCCATTGTAGCATGCGTGAAGCCCAAGACATAAGGGGCATGATGATTTGACGTCATCCCCACCTTCCTCCGAGTTGACCCCGGCAGTATCCCATGAGTTCCCACCATTACGTGCTGGCAACATAGAACGAGGGTTGCGCTCGTTGCGGGACTTAACCCAACATCTCACGACACGAGCTGACGACAACCATGCACCACCTGTTCACCAGTGTCCAAAGAGTCCCGTATTTCTACGGTGTTCTGGTGTATGTCAAGCCTTGGTAAGGTTCTTCGCGTTGCATCGAATTAATCCGCATGCTCCGCCGCTTGTGCGGGTCCCCGTCAATTCCTTTGAGTTTTAGCCTTGCGGCCGTACTCCCCAGGCGGGGAACTTAATGCGTTAGCTGCGTCACGGAAACCGTGGAATGGTCCCCACAACTAGTTCCCAACGTTTACGGGGTGGACTACCAGGGTATCTAAGCCTGTTTGCTCCCCACCCTTTCGCTCCTCAGCGTCAGTTACGGCCCAGAGATCTGCCTTCGCCATCGGTGTTCCTCCTGATATCTGCGCATTCCACCGCTACACCAGGAATTCCAATCTCCCCTACCGCACTCTAGTCTGCCCGTACCCACTGCAGGCCCGAGGTTGAGCCTCGGGATTTCACAGCAGACGCGACAAACCGCCTACGAGCTCTTTACGCCCAATAATTCCGGATAACGCTTGCGCCCTACGTATTACCGCGGCTGCTGGCACGTAGTTAGCCGGCGCTTTTTCTGCAGGTACCGTCACTCTCGCTTCTTCCCTGCTAAAAGAGGTTTACAACCCGAAGGCCGTCATCCCTCACGCGGCGTTGCTGCATCAGGCTTCCGCCCATTGTGCAATATTCCCCACTGCTGCCTCCCGTAGGAGTCTGGGCCGTGTCTCAGTCCCAGTGTGGCCGGTCACCCTCTCAGGCCGGCTACCCGTCGACGCCTTGGTGAGCCATTACCTCACCAACAAGCTGATAGGCCGCGAGCCCATCCCAGACCGAAAAATCTTTCCAACCCCCACCATGCGGTGAAAGCTCATATCCAGTATTAGACGCCGTTTCCAGCGCTTATCCCAGAGTCCAGGGCAGGTTGCTCACGTGTTACTCACCCGTTCGCCACTGATCCACCAAGCAAGCTTGGCTTCACCGTTCGACTTGCATGTGTTAAGCACGCCGCCAGCGTTCATCCTGAGCCAGGATCAAACTCTCCGTAAAAGAAAAATGCCGCCCAACCGGAATAAGGCCGGGACAAGCGAGTTCAATCTGACCAAAAAGATAAATCATTGCTGACTATCCATCGCCAACCCCCGAAAGAGTTGGACTTTGATCCAAAGGAATTTCTCGCAATCCGAAAAACGGACCGACGAGGAATAAATTGGCATTTGACAAGTGCACGCTGTTGAGTTCTCAAGGAACGGACGCACCCACAGAAACGATCTCTCGACCTACCCGTGAGGCAGTTCACTTCTATATGAGACCATTCGAACCTTGTGATTCTCACCGTGGGACCTATCAAGAAGATCAGCGTCGTAAGAACCGGTCGAATGACCAGAACCAAAACTCTACACCATCCGGCGGAGGTTTTGGACTGTTCACCACTTGAGAGGACGCGGGGCCTTTCGGCCGCTCCGCTCTCCCCTGTGGGGCGAACAAGTAATAAGTTACGCGGATCCCGCCCACTCGTCCAATCCACAGCGCCGCCCGGGCGTGTCGCGACGCCGAAACCGCGGAAAAACGCGGTTTTCGAGAGTTCGGCCCGCACCGGGCCGCCTGTGGCCCCGGAGAGTCAGACGAGCGATGAGATCGATGCCAGCGAGGCCGCGGCATCCGTGTGTCCCCCGGTGAACTCGATGCCACCGAAGAACATGGCGCCGAGGACGAGCGCGAAGACGAACAGGATCGACAGGAACAGCACGGCCACGCCGGCGAGGGTGATCAGGAGCGGGAGTCGGTTTGCCATGGAACGATCCTGCCCTGGGCTGTGGTCTGAATGCGGGGGCTTGCGCGGAAACGACCGAAGGCCGGCACCCCGAGGGGTACCGGCCTTCGATGAGGAACCGATCAGCGACCGGAGAGCTTCTCGCGAAGCGCAGCCAGCGACTCGTCGTCGGCGAGGGTGCCCTGGGCGGGCGACTCGGACGAGAACGAACCACCGAACGAACCGGTGTCGGTGGGGTTGGCAGCCTCGGCCTCGAGAGCCTTGGTGACGGCAGCCTTGTGAGCCTCCCAGCGACCCTGGGCCGCGGCGTACTCCTGCTCCCACTGCTCGCGCTGAGCGTCGAAGCCCTCGAGCCACGCACCCGACTCGGGGTCGAAGCCCTCGGGGTACTTGTACTCGCCACGCTCGTCGTACTCGGTGGCCATGCCGTACAGCGCCGGGTCGAACTCGGTGCCGTTGGGGTCGACCGACTCGTTGGCCTGCTTGAGCGACAGCGAGATGCGGCGACGCTCGAGGTCGATGTCGATGATCTTGACGAAGACCTCTTCGCCGACCGACACGACCTGCTCGGCGAGCTCGACGTGCTTGCCGGACAGCTCCGAGATGTGCACGAGGCCCTCGATGCCGTCTGCGACGCGCACGAACGCACCGAACGGAACGAGCTTGGTGACCTTGCCCGGAGCGATCTGGCCGATCGCGTGGGTGCGGGCGAACACCTGCCACGGGTCTTCCTGCGTCGCCTTGAGCGAGAGCGACACGCGCTCGCGGTCGAGGTCGACCTCGAGGATCTCGACGGTGACCTCCTGGCCCACCTCGACGACCTCGGAAGCGTGCTCGATGTGCTTCCAGGAGAGCTCGGAGACGTGCACGAGGCCGTCTACGCCGCCCAGGTCGACGAACGCACCGAAGTTGACGATCGACGAGACCGTGCCCTTGCGGACCTGGCCCTTGTGCAGGTTGTTGAGGAACGTGGTGCGCGACTCGGACTGCGTCTGCTCGAGCAGGGCGCGGCGCGAGAGCACGACGTTGTTGCGGTTCTTGTCGAGCTCGAGGATCTTGGCCTCGATCTCCTGACCGAGGTACGGCGTGAGGTCGCGGACGCGGCGCAGCTCGATGAGCGAAGCCGGGAGGAAGCCGCGGAGGCCGATGTCGACGATGAGACCACCCTTGACGACCTCGATCACGGAACCGGTGACGACACCGTCGTTCTCCTTGATCTTCTCGACGTCGCCCCACGCACGCTCGTACTGTGCGCGCTTCTTGGACAGGATGAGGCGACCTTCCTTGTCCTCCTTCTGGAGAACGAGGGCCTCGACGTGATCGCCGACGTTGACGACCTCGTTGGGGTCGACGTCGTGCTTGATCGAAAGCTCGCGCGAGGGGATGACACCCTCGGTCTTGTAACCGACGTCGAGGAGCACCTCGTCGCGGTCGATCTTCACGACGGTGCCCTCGATGAGGTCGCCGTCGTTGAAGAACTTCAGGGTCTTCTCGACAGCGGCGAGGAAGTCCTCGGCCGAGCCGATGTCGTTGATCGCGACCTGCTTGATAGCGGGAGCGGTCGTTGCGGTAGTCATGTAGTGGGTTGTCCTAGTTGGGTGTGGTGTCGGGCTCCGACTCCTGTGCTCATCGGTCGAGACCGGGAGCCGTCGCGCACACGCCCGCCGGAAGGCGAACGGATGCCACGAGTCGAAGCGAAGCGGATTGATCGTGCGATGCCACGGGGCAGCCGGAGAAACAGGCAAAGCCCCACGTGTGACGCCTCAGTCTAGCGCACACGTCTCCTCGCCGTCGTCGACCGGTGACGGACGCCCTTCCGCACTGCACGCGGTGGATGCACATACGGGCCGAGACCAGCGTTTTCTCCTCGGGCGATCTTGCACGAGGCGCCCAGGTGGTGTCCAGACAGGCGTGCCAGGCTCCCGGGCTTGTGCTCGCTCGACGCGGGCCGGACGGCGGTACCCGCGCCGTCCCCCTCACGTGAAACCGGTTCTATGCGATCTGACTCGACACCCCTGTCCAACCGCCGTACCCGCCGTCTCGCCTCTCGTCGCCTTCGCCGTCGCCCCGTACTGGCGACCGGCGCCCTCGTGATCGGCGTGCTGTCGGCAGCCACGCTCACCGGCACCGCGCCGGCGGCGACCGCCTCCGCCGTCGACCTGTCCGCCGCGACGTTCACACGGGTATCCGTGACCACGCCCACCGTACTCGCGACGCCGCCCCGACCCGAGGTCGACCAGGCACGCGCAGCGAGTGAAGCGGCGACGCAGGCCCTCGCGGCGGTGGCGACCGTACAGAACGACATCGCGGCATCCGGTCTCGACATCGGACAGCCCACGACCGTCGACACCGCGCCCCTCGAACAGGCCACCGAGCGTCTCAGCGATGCTCAGGTGTTGCCGGCGACCTTCCTGCCCGCCATTTCCGACGACGTGACGACCCTGACGACGTCGGTCGATCAGCGTGTCGCCGAGCTGCGAGGCGGCCTCGACGCCGCCGTCGCGAAGAAGAAGGCCGAGGAGGAAGCCGCCGCCGAGAAGGCCCGCCAAGAAGCCGAGGCGGCAGCCGCGGCCGAACGCGCCGCCGCTGAGGCCCGTGCGTCCGACTCGGGCAGCAGCACCGGCGGCGGAGGCGGCGCATCGTGGACGCCGGCACCCTCGGGTGGCGGCGGCTCCGGCGACAACAGTCCCTCGGGCGCTCAGGCCAGCGCACGCGCCATGCTCGGCAACTACGGCTGGGGTGACGACCAGTTCGGCTGCCTCGTGTCACTGTGGAACAAAGAGTCGGGCTGGAACTACCAGGCCTACAACGCCGGAAGCGGTGCCTACGGCATTCCCCAGGCGCTGCCCGGCAGCAAGATGTCGTCGGCCGGCGGCGACTGGCAGACCAACGCGGCGACACAGGTCGCGTGGGGGCTCGGCTACATCTCGGGTCGATACGGCAGCCCGTGCGGCGCCTGGGGCCACTCGCAGTCCGTCGGATGGTACTGAGCCGCAGCCGACCGGCCCGCACGACCGCCCGCACAGTCCACCATCACGCGCGCCGCGCCGGATTTCTCCGGCGCGGCGCGCTTTTGCGAGCACCCGGACATCATCGATCCAGGATCCCGGGTGAGACGCGCCTGGACAGGCCGGTGGGCAACGGGAGAAGGGAAGACGTGGACCTGCGCGGGTTGGACGCTCTGGCCTCCGCCGTGTTCGCGGAGAAAGCCGACGCGGGGCGGCGCCCCGATGGGTGCCCACACGGCGGCGACTGCTGGTGCGGCTGAGCGCCGCCGCACTGCTGTGGAGCGGTCTGACCTCGCTCATGGTCGCGTCGACCAGCGCCAGGACGGGGGTCAGCCGCCGTTGCGGCGGGCGATGAACCCCGCCAGAAGTGCGTGCGCGAGCGGTGCCACCGACACGATCATCAGAATCGTGCCGAGAGCGGCCTGCTCGGCCTGCAGCAGCACTCCCCCGATCAGGAGGCCGGTGAACAGCACCGACGACACCACCCTCCGCACCATGCGCTCGAGGTCGCGGAGCCGGCGCTCGATCCGCGGGGTCTCCACGGCGAGCGAGCCCTCTTCCAACCGCGAGATGAGGTTGTCGGCGCGCCGCGGCAGGCGTGCGGTGACAGCGGCCGCCGCCCCCACCTCGCGCACGAGGGCCTGCGCGGTGTGGCCGCTCTCCTCGCGGATCAGGCGCTGCGCATAGGGCTCGACCGCGTCCCAGAGATTGAAAGCGGGGTCGAGGGCGCTGCACATGCCGCTCGTCAGCGACATCGCGCGCAGGACCAGGAGGAAGTTCTCGGGCAGCTGGAACGGCAGGGCGCGCACGACGTCGCCGAACTCGATCGCGAAAGCTCGGAACTCGCGGGGGTCGACCTCTTGCAGTTCGGCGAACCCCATGCCGCCGAATCGCGCGAACAAGTGCGTCATCGCACGCTCGAGCTGGATCGTGTCTGCCGAGGGCAACAGCACCCCGACGTCGCGGATGCCGTCGACCAACCCCTTGCCGTCGCGGGAAGCCGCCGCGATGAGCACGCGGCGCAGCCCCCGCCTCAGGCTCGGCGGGACCTCGCCCATCATGCCGAAGTCGATGAAGGTGAACCGCCAGGCGGGGGCACCGGGCTCGGCGGACGGGACGGGCGTCACGAACACGTTGCCGGGGTGCGGGTCGGCGTGGAAGAAGCCCTCGTCGAAGAGCTGGTCGAACATGACCGCGGCGAAGCGCGCGGCGACCTCGGACGGGTCGATGCCGGCGGCGCGCAGGGCCTCGACGTCGTTGATCTTGATCGCCGTGACGTCTTGCAGCGTGAGCACGCGGCGGGTGGTGCGCTCCCAGACCACTTCGGGCACGTCCACGCCGCCCTCTCCCCCGAAATCGGCGGCGAAGCGCTCGGAGTTCGCGGCCTCGTGGAGGTAGTCGATCTCCTCGAGGCTCGTGGCGGCGAACTCCTCGACGAGCTGGGGCATGTCGACGCGGTCGCGCACGAGCGCCACCTTGCTGAGCCACACGCCCACCTTGCGCAGAGCCCGTAGGTCGACGTCGACGATCCGGTCGATGCCCGGGCGCTGAATCTTCAGCACGACCGCGCGCAGACCAGTCTCGTCGGCCAGCTCGTCGTTGAGGACCGCCCGATGCGCCTGACCGAGGGAAGCGGCGGCCAGGGGACGCTCGTCGACGCTCGCGAACGCCCGCTCCAACGGCATCCCGAGCTCTTCCTCGGCCCGCGCCCGCATCTGTGTGAAGGGCACCGCGGGCACCTCGTCCTGCAGGCCCTCGAGTTGCTTCGTGATCGAGGGAGGCAGCACGTCGAGACGTGACGACATGAACTGGCCGACCTTGATCATGAGGCCACCGAGATCGACCGCGAGCACGTGGAAACGCTGCGCGATGCGCTCGAGCCGACGGGTGCGGCCCCGGGCGGAGATCCACCCGAGGCCGAACCGCGGCAGGAACAACTCGTACCACCACGCCTGCACGAGGTAACGCGCGGCGAATCGCGTGATGCGGCGATAACGGGCCTTCAGCAGGGCATCGTCGTCGGTCATCGATTCTCCTGGATGCCGACGCGCGCAGTGCCGTCGAACAGGGCCGGCCTCAGCCCTGGGCGAGGATGGAGTAGAGCTTACGACGGGCTTCGTCGAGGATCTCGACCGCTTGCGCCACCTGCTCCTTGTCTCCCGTGCGTGCGACCTGGGCTGCCGCCTGCGCCAGCTCGACACCGGCTTTGGGCAGCGCGGTCATGCGTCCGCTGTCGCGGGTTCCGGCAGATTCCCACGGCGCCGTGCGCTCGGTGGTCTCGTCGCCCGCGGCGGCGCGCCCCTCGGCGGTGAGGGAGTACGTCTTGCGCCCGTTCGACTCCTCGGACTGTACGAGCCCCTCGTCGGTCAACAGCTGCAGCGTGGGGTACACGGATCCAGGACTCGGCTTCCACGACCCGCCGCTGCGCTCCTCGATCTCTCGGATGATCTGGTAGCCGTGCATGGGTTGCTCGATCAGGAGCGAGAGCACCGCCGAGCGAACATCGCCCTTGTTCATGCGCGGCCCCGAGTTGGTCTTCTGCTCGAACTGCGTGCGCAGCTGCTCGAGACCCTCGAGGATGTTGGACACCGGCCAGCCCGGGGTGTTGCCGCCGCCGCGTCCACCGAACGCGTCTCCCAGGAATGAACCACTCATGACGACCTCCTTGGCGCGGACCCGATCTGGGTCAGCGATACATAACGATATATCGCTGAGGGGCATGTGGGGCCGCAGTGCGGCGAATCGTCAGTACCAGTTCATCGCCTGCGAATGGCCCCACGCGCTGCACGGAGTGCCGTAGCCGCGCGAGATGTAGTCGAGACCCCAGGCGATCTGCGTCGCGGCGTTCGTCCGCCAGTCATCGCCGAACGTCGCCATCTTGCTCCCCGGCAGCGACTGCGGGATGCCGGTGGCGCCACTGGGGTTGTAGGCCTGGTAGTCCCAGCCCGACTCCTTGTTCCACAGCGACGACAGGCACGAGAACTGATCGCTCCCCCACCCGTACGTGTCGGACGCCAGCTGCGCCGCGTAGGCGCGGGCACCGTCGGGGGTGTTGACCCTGGCGAGGGCCTCCGCCGCCTCTTGCTGACGCTGGGCCTCAGCCGCGGCGGCAGCCTCGGCCTGGCGCTGCGCCTCAGCGGCGGCGTCGGCGGCCGCCTTCGCGGCCTTGGCCTCGTCGAGGCTGCCCTTCACCTCGGCCACGCGGGCAGCGACCCGGTCGGTCTCGACCTCGGCGTTCTGACTCAGCGCGGGCACGAGCAGGACGGGCAGCAGGTCGGTCGATCCCAGACGCTCGACCGCGTCTTGCAGCGCCCCGGTGTCGATCGAGGCGTCGCCGATCGAGAGCGGCAGGCCGGTGGAGGCGACGTCGGCCTGAACCGTCGTGGCACTCGAGAGCGCGGCCTGCGCCCCCGACATCGCGGTGGCTGCATCGGAGGTGATGGCATCGAGCGTGGGAGCGGTCGACACCGAGACCGCCGTGCCGGGCGCGGCGAACGACGACGCCGATGCGTCCGGCAGCGAGGTCGGCGCAGCGATCGCGAGACCGGTCGTGGCCACCATGCCGAGCGCGAGGCCCGCGCACGTGGCGGCGGTGACGAGAGTGCGACGGGCGCGGTTGACGTGGGCGATCTTCAGGTCGGAACGCAGCAAGGAGAAATCTTTCGTTTCGGGGCGCGGCTCGTCGGGAGGGAGCGCGGATTCGTGCCGTCGGGTCGACACAAGTCCCCGAGTGTGGGGGCTGCTTCTGGGCGTTATCTCCTCGTTACCTGAAAGAGACGTGGGAACGCGTCGGTGAGCCCCACCGCATGGAGCGCCCCCGACAGCGTTCCCGAAGACACGCGGGAACGCTCCTCGCATCACGGGCGGAAAAAGCTTTGACCGGGCTTTTCTTCGGGATCCTCGCCCTCGCGGGAGATCGATCGCCACCGCGGTCGCGTCGGAGAGCGCGCGCAGAACGCGAAACGGGCCGATCCGCGAGAGAAATTTCTCGACGGATCGACCCGTTCGGTCGCACTCAGCGCGTGGCAGCGGTCACGAGCGGTGAGCGCGGTAGTACTGCAGCAACCCCGCCGTCGAGGCATCCTGCGCCGCGAGCGCCTCGTCATCGCCCTCAACGGCGGGCGCGATCTGCAGGGCGAGCTGCTTGCCGAGCTCGACGCCCCACTGGTCGAAGGAGTTGATGCCCCAGACCGTGCCCTGGGTGAAGGTGATGTGCTCGTACAGCGCGATGAGCTGACCGAGCACCGACGGCGTCAGCGACGGCGCGAAGATCGACGTCGTCGGCCGGTTGCCCGGGAAGGTGCGAGCGGCGACGAGGGCTCCGGTCGTGCCCTCGGCCTCCACCTCTTCGGCCGTCTTGCCGAAGGCCAGCGCCTTGGTCTGCGCGAGGAAGTTCGCCAGGAGAAGACCGTGCACATCGCGGCCGTCGTCGGCCAGCGGGTAGGCCGGGTTGACGAAGGCGATGAAGTCGGCGGGGATGAGGCGCGTGCCCTGGTGGATGAGCTGGTAGAAGGCGTGCTGACCGTTCGTGCCGGGCTCGCCCCAGAACACCTCGCCGGTGTCGGTCGTCACGGGCGTGCCGTCCCAACGCACGGACTTGCCGTTGGACTCCATGGTGAGCTGCTGCAGGTACGCCGGGAAGCGGTGCAGCTGCTGCGCATAAGGGAGGACGGCGTGCGACTGGGCACCGAGGAAGTTCGTGTACCAGACGTTCAGCAGCCCCATGAGGACCGGCACGTTCTGTTCGAGGGGGGTGGATGCCACGTGCACATCGACCGCATGGAAGCCGGCGAGCAGTTCGCGGAAGACGTCGGGCCCCAGCGTGATCGCCAGCGACAGGCCGATGGCGGAGTCCACGGAATAGCGACCGCCCACCCAATCCCAGAAGCCGAATGCGTTGGTGGGGTCGATGCCGAACGCGGCCACCTTGTCGAGCGCGGTGGACACGGCGACGAAGTGGTGCGCGACGGCGGCGGTGCGGGCTTCGTCGGTGTCGGCGATCGCGCCCGCGGCGGCCAGCTTCTCCCACAGCCAGTCGCGCGCGAGGCGGGCGTTGGTCAGGGTTTCCAGCGTCGTGAACGTCTTCGATGCGACGATGAAGAGCGTGGTCTCGGGGTCGAGATCGGCGGTCTTCTGCGCGATGTCGGTCGGGTCGATGTTCGACACGAAGCGCGCGTGGATGCCCGCATCGGCATACGGGAGGAGGGCCTCGTAGACCATCACGGGACCGAGGTCGCTGCCGCCGATGCCGATGTTGACGACGGTCTCGACCTTCTTACCCGTGACGCCGCGCCACTCGCCCGCGCGCACGCGGTCGGCGAAGGCGCTGAGCCGGTCGAGCACCTCCTGCACGTCGTGGTCGACCTGCTGCCCGTCGACGACGAGCGCGGGCTCCGCACCGGCGGGTCGGCGAAGCGCCGTGTGCAGCACGGCGCGGTCTTCGCTGGTGTTGAGGTGCGCACCGCGGAGCATGTCGGCAAAGCGCTCGCGCACTCCGGTCTCAGCGGCGAGCGCCACGAGCGCGTCGAGAACCTCGGGCGTCACGAGGTTCTTCGACAGGTCGACGTGCAGGTCGCCGACGGTGCGGGTCAGAGCGCTCACGCGGTCGGGGGTGGTGGCGAACCAACCGCGGAGGTCGGGCTCGAAGTCGTCGCGCAGAGCACTCAGACGGGACCAGGCGGAGGTGGTGGTGGGGTCGATAGGCGCAGTCACGGAGACCACGCTAGCGACCCGCGCCGCACGCCGCGCCGCACGTGACGAACTGTGGGAGAACAGCTAAGGCGTCGCGCTCCGGGCAAGAGCGGGCTTACTCCCCCGGGAGCGGAATCTCGCGCGTCGCATCCCAGGGCTCCGTCCACCCGAGCCGGTCGAAGAGGCCGTCGAGCACCATCGCGGTGAAGCCCCACAGCGTCTGCGGCCCGGAAGCCGTCTCGAGTGCGAACGCCGGTCCGTGCCACTCGCGACCGTCGCGGCGGATCACCGTCGACCCGCGGCGCGCCGGGTCGAGCAGGTCGGCGACCGGGGCGCGGAACACGTCCGCCGACTCGGCCGCGTCGACGGCCCGTACGGGGGTCGGCTGCGACCACCAGCCGAGCACGGGCGTCACCTCGTGGCGGGAGTAGGCGAGCGGAACGGGTGCGAGCGTCCCGAGCACGTCGACACCCGCGGGATCGAGCCCCGTCTCCTCGCGTGCCTCTCGCAGCGCCGCCGCCACGGCATCCGTATCTCCCCGATCGACCCGGCCGCCGGGAAAGGCGACCTGCCCGGGGTGCGCGCGCAGGGTGCTCGCCCGCGCCAGGAGCAGGACGTCGAGATCGCTCGGGACGTGAGCGGCGACGCGGCGGCTCGGGATGCCGTCGAGCACCCCGAACAGGATGAGCACCGCCGCCGGTCGCGCCGCGCCCTCGACCGGAAGGGCCCGCAGGTCGGCGAACCCGTCGTGACCGAGGTCGCGGACGAGCGTCTCTAGCTGGGCGCGGGGTGAGGGCATGGACCGATTCCACCACCAGGTCCCGCGACACGGTCAGCCGTTGCAGGCCCACCCGTCGCCGTCACCGTCGAGCTTGTAGACGTCGGGCCCGACGACGCGCGCGACGCCGTCGAAGTACGACGGACCGTTGCCCGAGCCACCCCCGCAGTCGACGTCGGAGTCGATGGGCACGCAGGCGTCGGCGTAGCTCGCGTGGCATCCCTTCGCCTCCGCCTGCGCCTCGGCGGGAGGAGCGGCGGCGGGAGGCGGTGGCGCGACGTAGGTGCCGACCGACGTGACCTCGGACACGGGTGCGCGCGTGACCGACTCGCTCACGAGCACCCGCGCGGTCTCGACACCGTCCGTCGTCGTGACACGGTAGACGGCCCTCGACTCGCCGTCGACCCCGGCCGTCGTCACGCGAGACTCGCCGCGGGCGATTCCGCCGTCGTCGACAGAGGTCTTCGCGAAGGGAACGGCTGTGACGACGGAGACCTCGGTGGTGACCGCCACCGGCGTCGGCGTCACGACAGGCGTCGGCGTCGCGCTCGCGCGAGCGGACGGGGCGTTGGATGCCACGGGTTCCGCGACCGCCGGAGCGACCGGTGCGCGGGGAAGGGCAGCGGTGACTCCACCCGAGACCAGCACGATCGCGGCCGCCACCGCGGTGACGCCGAGAGCCGCCCGCCGGGACGCGAATCGGACCCACGTGCGCTTTCCGGTGAACAGAGCGACGATCCCCGTCACCAACAGCACGACCGCGGCGAGGACGACGACCGGCCAGAGAAGGAAGACGATCGGCAGAGCGACGACAGCGATCGCGATCCACGCCCAGAGCGGCAGGCGACCGCGGCGCCGCGTCACCGGGAGCGGCACGGGTCGCTCCCGTCCGTTCTCTCCCACGCGATCCGTCCACGCTGCACCGTCCCACCAGCGCCACCGCGACGCGTCGGAAGGGTCCGGAAACCACCCAGGCTGCTGCCCGCTCATGACATATCCCCCAATATGCGCCGGGCCCCCTCGCCCGACGAGTCGGCTCAGTGAAGCAGACGGCGGGGCGCGTGTCCAGCGTTCTCGGCCTCGCTCAGCAGCGTCTGCCGGGGGCGGCGCCCGCGGTCGGGGTGGTGGAGGTGTCGACGCGGACGCCGAGAGCGACCGTCCAGCCGGTGGTGTTGTCACCGGTCGTCGTCGCGAGCTGGAGGGCTCCCTCGTCCTCGCCGAACACGTTGTCGTCGGCGAGCGAGACGCGGGACAGGTTGGATGCCGACGAGGGGTAGGCCGCGTCCGCGTAGACGATCTCGCACGTGTCCTGCGGCAACGCGACCTGCGACGTCGCGATCGCGTTGGACGCGTCGGCGATGGCATCCACATTTGGGGAGACCTCGAAATGGATGTGGGGCCACCGACCGTCGTAGCAGCCGGGGAAGATGGAGGTGAACGACACGACGCCGTCCGACCCGGCCACCTGGATGGCACCGGCGCCCAGGGCGACGAGTCCCAGGATGCCGCGCCGCGACACGAGCGCGCGAATGCCGAACGGTGCGCCCTGGTCGACGACGGGCTCGTCGGCGCGGTCGAGGAGACGGCCCTCGTAGGCGGGGCCATCGGGGGTCATCTCCGTGTGAGGGAATCTGGTCATGTTCGCCTCCGGGTCGGGGTGCTGTCGATACCCGACTGTGAAGGGTGACCCCTGCCCGGCACCTCACCGATTCTTTGCGAAAGCTCTGAGACGTGATGCGCCGTCAAGGCCCCGCCCGCGGCGCGCGCGTGCGTGTGAAGATGAGGCGACGGAGGTGATCACATGGCGTCAGCGCTGCACGCGGTAACCCTCGTCGTGAACATGCCGATCACGAAGATCGACGCTCTCGACGTGATCGCCTTCGCGTCCGACGGCGGCATCGAGGATGCCGGGACCGCCCAGCCCCGGGTCTGGCTCGCGCCCCATGCGTGGGCCGAGGTGGAGATCCCGAAGTTCGCCGATCCCCCGCCCTTCGCGATCGACGTCTACTCCGACGTCTCGGGCGCGCTCGCCTGGGCGCAAGCCCGACGGCTCGCCGAGGCGCTCGAACGCCTCGGCTGGACCGTGGAACCACCGCGCGCGGGTGTGCAGTGACCACGGTGAAGAGGGGTCAGCCCTCGAGCCCCGCGAGGATCGCGCTGCGCTCCCACAACGACTTCGCCACGGCGGGGTCGTCGGCGAGGCGGCTCGTGCGCGCCGCCCTGTTGTTCGCGTAGAAGCCGCCCGGATCCCAGTCGACACCCGGCTTGCCCAGGGCGAGCCACGTCAGGCGCGCACCGCCGACCGACGTCGACGTCATCAGCCGCTGCGCGAGCGGTCCGCCGTACAGCCATTTCCACGGCCCGTCCGACGTCGAGCCGAAGCTGGACGCGATGACACCGGGGTGGAAGGCGACGGCCGAGAGCCCCCGATCGCCGTAGCGGCGGTGCAGCTCCTTCGTGAACAGCACGTTCGCGAGCTTCGCGTTTCCGTACGCGGTGGTCGACGAATATCGGTGCTCGGCCTGCAGGTCGTTCAGGTCGAAGCGCGGGAACAGGCGTGCGGCGGCGCTGGAGGTCTGGATGACCGAGGCGCGCGATTCGAGGAGTCGCTCGCGCAGCAGCGCGGTCAGCAGGAACGGCGCGAGATGGTTGACCTGGAAGGTCAGCTCGAGCCCGTCGCCGGTGAGCGTGCGCTCGCCGAACACACCGCCGGCGTTGTTGGCGAGCACGTCGATACGGGGGTATCTCTCGAGCAGGGATGCCGCGAGCTCGCGCACTTGCGCCAGGTCGCTGAAGTCGGCGACCAACGAGTCCACCCCGAGCGTGCCCGCGACGCGAGCGGTCTTCTCGGGATTGCGCCCGACGACGACGACCTCCTCGCCGAGATCGTGCAGCTGCTTCGCGGAGGCGGCGCCGATGCCGTCGCTCGCTCCCGTGATGACGATCGTGCGGGTCATTCGTACCTCCTGGTCGGTTCCCTCACGCTAGCGGGGCCGGTGGAGACGACTCCGGGGCTTGAAGTCGGCATCCGGAACGACCGAGAACTCACAGCCCGCTCCCAGTCCCGAGGGACCAAAAGCGACGGGGAAGGCGTTCTCTAGAGAGACGCCCGCCACCGGGTGTCTTGACGAGAGGACACGAACCGTGAGCACGGAGTACCGGAAGACGTCGGAGGCGCTCGGCCGCCTCACCGACCGCCAGTTCGCCGTCACGCAGGACGACGCCACCGAACCGCCGTTCCGCAACGAGTACTGGGACAACCACGAGGCAGGGATCTACGTCGACGTCGTGTCGGGGCAGCCGCTGTTCTCGTCGACCGACAAGTTCGAAAGCGGGTCGGGCTGGCCGAGCTTCACCAAGCCCATCGACGACGCCGCCGTCATCGAGAAGACCGACCGCACCCTGTGGATGACGCGCACCGAGGTGCGTTCCGCCGGTGCCGACAGTCACCTCGGGCATCTGTTCGACGACGGCCCGCGCGATGCCGGCGGGCTGAGATACTGCATGAACTCGGCTGCCCTCCGGTTCGTGCCCGTCTCCGACCTCGAGGAGCAGGGCTACGGTGCCTACCGCGCTCTGTTCCGGCAAGGACAGTCCTCATGAACCCCTTCTCGTTCTTCACCCGCAAAAGGAGCAACACCATGACCAGCGGACCCACCGACACCGGCGAGATCACGCGTCGCCCGGGCACCGAGACCGCCGTCCTGGCGGGCGGCTGCTTCTGGGGCGTCGAGGACCTCATCCGCCGCCAGCCCGGCGTGCTCGACACGCGCGTCGGGTACACCGGCGGACAGAACGACCACGCCACCTACCGGAACCACCCCGGTCACGCCGAGGCCGTCGAGATCGTCTTCGACCCCTCGCAGACGAGCTACCGCGACATCCTCGCGTTCTTCTTCCAGATCCACGACCCGTCGACCCTGAACCGTCAGGGCAACGACGTCGGGACGAGCTACCGCTCCGCGATCTTCCCGCTCTCCCCCGAGCAGGAGCAGGTCGCGCGCGACACCATCGCCGACGTGGATGCGTCGGGCATCTGGCCCGCGAAGGTCGTCACGACCATCGAGCCCGAGGCGCCCTTCTGGGAGGCCGAGCCCGAGCACCAGGACTACCTCGTGCGCATCCCGAACGGGTACACGTGCCACTTCGTGCGCCCCGGCTGGGTGCTGCCCAAGCGTGAGGAAGCGTCCGCGTGAGAAAGGGGGCCCGGATGACAAGCATCCGGGCCCCTTTCTCATGCCAACAGGTCGTCGAGCAGGCGCTGCACGCGCGCCTTGATGTCGTCGCGGATCGGTCGCACCTCGTCGAGGCCGCGGCCCGCGGGGTCGGTCAGTTCCCAGTCCTCGTAGCGCTTGCCGGGGAAGATCGGGCAGGCATCGCCGCAGCCCATCGTGATCACGGCGTCGGACGCACGCACGTCGTCGGTCAACAGCAGCTGCGGGACCTCGGCGCTGATGTCGATGCCCTCCTCCGCCATCGCGGCGACGGCCGTGGGGTTGAGCGACTCCCCCGGGGCGCTGCCACCCGAGAGCACGGTCACCCGGTCGCCGCCGAGCGTTCGCGCGTAGCCCGCCGCCATCTGCGAACGGCCGGCGTTGTGGACGCAGACGAAGAGGATCGTGACGGATGCCATCGGAACATCCTGACTCCCCGAGGTGAACGGAGGGTGTCTTGTGCCGGAGCGTCGTCGCGGCGACCGCAAGCCCCGGGGAGCGGTGGGTCTCGCTGCCTATGCTCGCGGTATGAGCGAGTACGACGTCGTCGTGGTGGGCGCGGGGCTTGCGGGTCTGCGCGCAGCCACCCGACTGGCCGAAGCCGGCCGTGACGTCGTGGTGCTCGAGGCGGGCGACGCCGTCGGCGGCCGCGAGCGCACCGACATCGTCGACGGTTTCCGTCTGGATCGGGGATTCCACGTCGTGAACCCCGCCTACCCCGCGGTCCGGCGATGGGTCGACGTCGATGCTCTCGCACTGCGCCGCTTCCCGGTCGCGGTAGGCGTGCGGCTCGAGGACCGGCTGGCGCGCGTGGCGCATCCCCTCCGGCATCCCTCCTCGATCGCCGAGACCCTGCGCAGCGGACTCGTGCGGCCGGCCGACCTCATGGCGCTGGCTCGGTGGGCGGCGCCGACGGTGGTCTCCGCCCGCGCGGCGAAGACCGGACCCGACCGGGCGCTCGTGGAGGCGTGGGATCGTGCGGGGCTCCGCGGGCCCCTCCGCGAGAGCGTGCTCGAACCGTTCCTCGCGGGCGTGCTAGCCGATGACCGGCAGGAGACCTCCGACGCTTTCGTCCGCCTGCTCGTCCGCAGCTTCGCGCTCGGGCGTCCTGGTGTGCCGGCCGCGGGGATCGGCGCGCTGCCTGCCCAGCTCGCCGAGACCGCCTGCCGCGCCGGGGCCGGCATCCGGCTCGGGCATCGCGTGGTCTCGACCCGTCCCCGCGCCCACGGGTGGCACGTCGGTATCGAGGATCAGGATGCCGTCACCGCCCGCGCCGTGGTCATCGCGACGGGCCTCGACCCTTCGCTCGACGTGCCGCTCCCCCGGCCGCGAGGCCTGCAGACGTGGTGGTTCGCCACCCCTGCGGCCCCGTCGAGCGACGCCGCGCTGCGCGTTGATGGGCGCCGCCGGGGACCGATCGTCAACACCGCGATCATGACGAACACCGCACCCACCTACGCGCCCCGCAGCCAGCACCTCATCCAGGCCACGTGCGTGATGCCCTCCGCGGCGTCGGAGTCCGGCATCCGTCGCCAGCTCGCCGAGATCTGGGAGGCCGACACCCGCGGCTGGCGCCTGCTGCGGCGCGACGACATCGCCGGGGCCCTGCCCGCGCAGGACCCGCCCCTGCGTCTCCGACGGCGCGTTCGTATGGGCGACGGGCGCTACGTCGCGGGAGACCACCGCGACACGGCGTCGATCCAGGGCGCCCTCGTCTCGGGGCAGCGGGCGGCCGAGGCGGTGCTCGCCGACCTCGCGGGGTGAGCGCACGCCCGACGCCCCGTCGCACGGGTGGCGGCCTCTCCACGCGGACCGCTACCCGCACGCCGGGGGCCCGCAGCACTACGCGGGCTGGCTCGAGAACGCGGCGGGGTTCACGGTGGAGGTCGTTGCCGACGCGTGAGCCGCCGCCCGCAGCACGGCGGTCATCGTGGCGGTGAGCACGGAATGATCACGGGCACCCGCCCAGCGCGTGCGCTCGCCGTCGCGGTACTCCACGAGGGTGAGCGCCTCGCCGCCACTCCCGGCCCCGATGCTCGTCTGGTGGAGCGAGACGACCTCGACAACGAGGCCGTGCTCGCGCAGAGCATCGGTCAGCGCTTCGACGGGTCCGATGCCCGCATGGCTCGTGCGCGCCGCGGCACCGTCCACGCGCAGGACGACGTCGGTCGTCTCACCGACGACCTCGACGCCCGCGAGGTCGATCCCCGCCGGCGCCGGTGCGAGATAGACCGCCGTGAAGATCCGCCACACGTCGTCGGATGTGACCTCGTCCCCCGTAGCGTCCGTATGCATTTGCACGTGACGCGCGAGATCGATCTGCAGACGACGCGGGAGCTCCACACCGAACGCCGTCTCGAGCAGGTACGCGATGCCGCCCTTGCCCGACTGCGAGTTGACGCGGATGACGGCGTCGTACGTGCGACCGAGGTCCGCCGGGTCGATGGGCAGGTACGGCACGCGCCACGCGAGATCGCGTTCATCGACGCCGGCGGCGAGCGCGCGGGCGCGGTGCTCGGCGAAGCCTTTTCTGATGGCATCCTGGTGCGTCCCACTGAACGCCGTGTGCACGAGGTCGCCGACGTAAGGGTGTCGCGCGGGCACCTCGAGCCGCGTGCAGTGCTCGACGACGCGGCGGACCGCGTCGATGTCGGAGAAGTCGATCATCGGATCGATGCCCTGGGCGTGGAGGTTCAGCGCGAGGGTGGCGATGTCGACATTGCCGGTGCGTTCTCCGTTGCCGAAGAGGCATCCCTCGACACGTTGCGCACCGGCGAGCACCGCGAGCTCCGCGCAGGCGACACCGGTCCCCCGATCGTTGTGCGGGTGCACCGACAGGATCACCGCGTGCCTGCGGGCGAGGTTCTTGTGCATGTACTCGATCTGATCCGCATACACGTTGGGGGTGGCGACTTCGACGGTCGCGGGCAGGTTCAGGATGACGGGGCGTTCGGGGGTGGCATCCCAGAGCGTCGTCATCGCGTCGCAGATCTCGAGCACGTAGTCGGGCTCGGTCAGGTTGAACACCTCGGGCGAGAACTCGAAGCGCACGTTCGGCAGGTCTCCGGCGAACTCGAGCACGTCGCGACCGCCCGCCCTGATGAGCTCGAGCAGAGCCGCGCGGTCCTTGCCCAGCACCGTGTCGCGCCACACCGGAGCGGTGGCGGCGTAGAGGTGGACGACGACCGGGGTCGGGATGCCGTGCACCGACGCCACGGTGCGCTCGATCAGGTCGCGGCGTGCCGGGGTGAACACGACCACGGTCACATCCGGCGGGATCGCCCCGGTCGTGGCGAGTTCGCGCACGAAGTCGAAGTCGGTCTGCGAGGCGGAGGGGTAGCCGACCTCGATCTCCTTGTATCCCATCGCGATCATCAGATCGAAGAACAGGCGCTTCCGGGCGGGGTCCATGGGTTCTGCCAGGGCCTGGTTGCCGTCGCGAAGGTCGACCGGCACCCACAGCGGCGCGGCGGTGAGCCGGTGTGCGGGCCAGTCGCGCTCGGTCAGGGGTAGCTCGACGCGCGCATGCACGTCGGCGTAACGGTGCGAGGGCATGGAGGACGCGCGCTGGGGGTTCCACCACGGGGCTCCGGAAGGGCCGACGGGCGTGTGGACGGTGGGAGAAGTCGTGCGGGTCATTTCGGGGTCTCTCTCGATCGTGAGGTGAGGGTGACCGGCGCACGTCGACTCCACGGTGGGGAGCCGGTCCGATCAGGCCCCGCCGTGGCGGCGAAGAAGGAGGCTCCGCGAGTGCATGGATCGACCGTAACACAACTCCTCAGACAAGTAGACATATCCGGCGAGGGCCTCGGCGATGCGAGGATGGCGGACATGACCTCCGTCCGCCGCGAATCCCTCGCCGACCAGGCCGCCGCGGTCCTTTACGCGCGCATCCGCGACGGCGAGTGGACGATCGGCGACCGCCTTCCCAGCGAGACGGCGCTGGCACCGCAACTCGACGTCGGGCGCTCCACGGTGCGAGAAGCCATCCGACAGCTCGCCGGGCGCGGCATCTTGACGACCCGCCAGGGCGCGGGCGTCTTCGTCTCAGCGCTCTCCGACCGCCCGCGCGCCTTCGACCGCGCCGACGTCGCGGCCGTCTTGGAGGCACGCAGCGCCATCGAGATCGAGAGCGCGGCCCTCGCCGCCGAACGCCGCACGGACGCTCAGCTCGCCGGACTCCGTCATCGTCTCGGGCAGCGCGCCGCCCACCGCGACGACGTGACCACCCACGTCGACACCGACATGGCGCTTCACCGCTCGATCGTCGAGGCCGCCGACAGCCCCGTGCTCCTGGAGTTGTTCGACCAGTTCGCTCCCCGCAGCCGCGCGGCGATGCTCGACATGCTGGCGGCGCGTGGCCATCACGGCAGCGAGGCGGACCAGGAAGCGCACGAACGCATCGTCGACGCCATCGACGCCCGCGACGCGGCGAGCGCGGCCGCCCTCACCCGGAGCCACCTCGTCGAGCTGCGCGTCCTGCTCGACGCGAACGCGGCCGGGCCGGCACGCGTCAGCGACCGCGAGCCGCCAGCGCCTCCAGCGCGTCGCCCGTGACGCGGCGCGTGGTCCACTCGTCCATCGCCTCGGCGCCGAGGGCCCGGTAGAAGCCGATCGCGGGCTCGTTCCAGTCGAGCACCGTCCACTCGAGACGGGAGTAGCCCCGGTCGAGGCACTCCGCGGCGAGAGCGGCCAGCAGTGCCACGCCGTAGCCGTTCGCGCGGTACTGCTCGTGCACGTAGAGATCTTCGAGCCAGATCCCGTGGCGCCCGGTCCACGTCGAGTACGTGAGGAACCAGATCGCGATCGCGCGAATCTCGCCCTCGCCCTCCACGACGAAGGCGAACGCGCGCGGGTCATCGCCGAAGAGCGTCGCGGCGATCATCTCGGCCGTGTTCTCGACGGCATCCGGCTCTTTCTCGTAGTCGGCGAGCGCCTGGATGCAGGCGAGGATGCCGGTCTCGTCTCCGGCACGTGCGGGGCGCAGCACGGCGCCGTCTCGAAGGTCGGTCATGTGCGGGGCTCCCAGCTCTCGGCCGCGACGCGGCGGAAGTTACCGCCGAGCACGGCGGCGGTGTCGATGTCGTTCCATCCCCGTGCGGCGAGGGCGGCGCCCAGGCCGACGAAGGTTTCGGGTGGCATCCATTCCATCGACCCCCAGCGGGTGTAACTGGCGTCGTAGAGCTCAGGGGTCGCTGCGACGGTGTCGCGGAAGGTCTCCCAATCGAAGGAGAAATCGGTGCTCACGCCGACGTGGGCGACGCCGACGATCTCGACGGCGTACTCGATATGACGCACCATCGCCTCGAGAGTCGGCGTGTTCGGCCCGAGGAAGATGCCGACACCGGTGATGCCGACCACTCCCCCGGTCTCGGCGACCGCGCGGGCCTGGTCGTCGGTGATGTTACGCGGGTGCTCCCACACGGCGCGCATGTTCGAGTGGCTGAACACAACCGGCCGGGTCGACACGGCGCAGATGTCGAACGTCGTGCGCGCCCCCACGTGCGAGCCGTCGGGCACCATGCCCCGCGCGTTCATCTCGGCGACGAGATCGCGTCCCCACGGGGTGAGCCCGTCGTCGACCGCGTCGAGGCAGCCACCCCCGGCGATGTTGGCGTGATTGTAGGTAGGGCCGAGCGTGCGCACGCCCTGCGCGACGAGGAGGCCCACGGCATCCAGGTCGCCGCCGAGGGGCGCACAATCCTCGAGGTCGAACGCGACGGCAGTCTCGCCGCGCGCCGCGATGCGGTCGATGTCGGCGACGCTGGCGGCCAGCTCGAGTCCGTCGATCGCGGTCACCTGCGCGCGGAAGGAGCGCAGGAGGGATGCCGTCAGCTCGGGCGCGTGCGGGGCGTAGCCGACGTTCAGCGAGACGTATCCGCCGCCCGCGCCGCGGTAACGGTGCAGCTCGGCGATGTCGGCGGTCTCGACGAGTTCGACGCAGGCGTGCTGGTCCCAGAGCACGGCTCAGGCACCCACGGCGGTTGCGGCCCGTGCGACGACCGACGCACCGGAATTGCCGGAGTCGTGCGCCGGGGCGAGCCCCGCGTCCAGTGCCTCGCGCTCGTCGAAGACAAAACAGTCGCCATCCCAGTGCGCGTCGCCCTGGTCGGCGAACCAGCCGAGGATGCCGCCGTCGAGCTGGTACGCGTCGAGGCCCTCGTCCCGCAGGTACAGCGCTGCCTTCTCGCAGCGGATCCCCCCGGTGCAGAAGCTGACGACCGTCTTGCCTTCCAGCTCATCGCGGTGGGAGCTCGCGGCATCCGGGAACTGCGTGAACCGCTCGATGCGCCAGTCCTTCGCGCCGGCGAACGTGCCGTAGTCGACCTCGAAGGCGTTGCGCGTGTCGACGAGCACGACCTCGCGGCCGTCGTCGTCCGCGCCCTGATCGAGCCAGCGGCGCAGGGTGTCGGGGCTGACCGCGGGGGCTCGGCCATCCTGGGGACGCACCTCGGGGCGGTCCATCCGGATGATCTCGCGCTTGACCTTCACCAGCAGCTTGCCGAAGGGCACGGCATCCGACCAGCTGTCCTTCGTCTCCAGCGCGGCGAAGCGGTCGTCGGCGCGCAGGGCGTCGATGAAACCGCGGACGGCGTCGGGATCGCCCGCGAGGAAGAGGTTGATGCCCTCCTCGGCGAGCAGGATCGTGCCGCGCACTCCCGCCGCCGCGGCACGCTCCCACAGCTCGACGCGCAGGGTAGCGGGGTCGTCGATGCGGGTGAAGAGATACGCCGAGACGTTCAGGACCGATGCCATGGCATCCACGATACGAAACCGCGGAGCCGCCTCCGTGTCATCCCGCGCCCCGGGGCGTCAAGCCGCCGCCCGGGGTCGGTGCCATCGCCTAGCGTGGGAGGCCACTCGTCGTCTGGAGCTCGTCGTGTCCGAAGGCCCCCCTCTGCCGGTCGTCGGCGTGTCGGTCGTCATCCCCGTCCTCAACGACGGACCGCACCTGTGGCGCTGTCTTCGTGCCCTGGCGTCGCAGACGCGGCTACCCGACGAGATCGTCGTCGTCGACAACGGCTGCATCGACGACAGCGCCGAGATCGCCCGAGGCGCCGGCGCCCGAGTGGTTCGCTGCGACGAACGGGGCATCCCCGCCGCGGCCGCCACCGGCTACGACGCCGCGCGAGGCGAGCTCGTGCTGCGCCTGGACGCCGACAGCCTGCCCGAACCCACGTGGGTGGGGAGCATGGTCGACGCGCTGAGCGAGCCGGGAGTGGATGCCGTCACCGGCGGCGCGATCTTCCACGATGGCCCCTCCGGTCGGCGCGTGGTCATGGCGCGGGCGTTCCTCGGCACGTATGCGAGCTTCGCCACCCCCGCGCTCGGACACACGCCGCTCTGGGGCTCGAACATGGGCTTTCGCCGGAGCGCGTGGCTCGCCGTCCGTGACGAGGTGCACCTCGACCCCGAGCTGCACGATGACCTCGACCTCGCGTACCACCTGGGTGTGCGTCACCGCATCGCGTTCGTGCCGGGGCATCACATGCGCGTGTCATCGCGCACGGTGGAGCCGCGGCGCTTCGCGCGCTGCTTCCGGCGGGGGGCCGGCACGGTGTTCGCACACTGGCCGGGAGACATCCCGCCCGCGCGGTGGGTGCGTCTGGCACGCGCGCGCCGCGCCGGGGCGGTCCGCTGATGGCCGGCATCCTGTTCCCGAACGTCGAGGCCCCCGATCTGCACGTGATGAGCTTCAACATCCGGCGCCGGTTCGAGCGCGTGACGTGGCCCCCGGCGGACCGCTGGCCGATGCGCAAACAGCGGCTGCGCACCTTCCTCGGCGCGAACCGCCCCCATCTGCTGGGTGCGCAGGAGGCGATGCCCGATCAGGCGCGGTGGGTGCAGGACGCTCTCGGCTCGTCGTACGGGCGGATCGGTGAGGGGCGCGGCAAGGCCCGCGACGGCGAGGGCACGCCCTTGTTCTTCGACCGCGATCGCATCGAGGTCGAGGACTGGGAGCAGGTCATGCTCTCGGACACGCCGGCCGTGCCCGGCTCGACGGGGTGGGGCAACACCATCCCCCGCGTCGCCGTCATCGCACAGTTGCGCGACCGCGCCACCGACGCCCGGTTCACGTTCGTGAACACGCACTTCGACGCCTTCTCCCGCCGCGCCCGGCGGCGCTCGGCGAGGTGGCTGCACGACCTCGCGGCCGCGCGGGAGCGACCGCTGCTCTTCACCGCAGACATCAATGCGCACGTGCGCTCCACCGAGCTGTCGGGCATGTTCGCCGACGGGCTCCTCGTCGACACGTGGTCGTACGCCCCCGTGCGCCACAGCGCGGAATGGGGCACGTTCAACAACTACCGCCGCCCGAAGCTCGGGGCGCGCCGCATCGACGCGATTCTCGCGAGCCCCGACGTCGGCGTCCGCGCCGTCGGCATCGACCCGCGCCCCACGGGAACGCAGTGGCCGAGCGACCATCTGCCGGTGCAGGCCGTCGTGCGGATACCGACCGGAGCCGGGTCGTGACCGGCCCCGGCACGGCCCGCTCGCTGATCCGTGCCCTCTACGCCAACCTCCAGCGCCCGCCCCGCAGCGTCACGGACTGGCTCGCGGATGCCGTGCGCGCCGTGGCGATCGTGCTCGTCATCGTCTCGCTGTTCGCACTGCCGTTCACGGACTTCGCGGTGCTGTCGATGTCGCTGCCGGCGGTCATGCTGTCGCGGATGATCGGCCTGCGCTCCGGTCTTGATCTGATCACCTGCGTGACCGTCTTCGTCGCCGCGGGCAGCAACGTGCTCGAGCTGTACCGCGCCTGGACGGGCTGGGACCTCGTCGTGCACTTCGCCTGCACGGGCGTGCTGGCTGCCGTCGCCCTCGTGCTGCTCGAAGATGCGGGTGTGGTGCCCCCAACGGGACGCCGTCGCACGCCCATCGTCGTCGCCACGATCACGGGCCTTGCCCTCAGCGCGTTCTGGGAGATGGTCGAGTGGTTCGGCTACCGCTTCATCACGGATGCCATCTTCGTGACCTACGACGACACGATCGGCGACATGATGGTCGGCGGCGCGGGAGCGCTCGTCGCGGGTGTACTGGCATCGCGGTTCCGGTTGACGCGGGAGGACCGGGCCCCGCTGTGACCGATGCGTGGTGCGCCGCGCGATTCTGATCGACGCGGGAGTAGTGCGCGGCGCTGTGACCCGACGAGTGCCCCGCCGCGGGCACGCCGTGACCCCACGCGCGAAGGACCCGCACACCACGCTCCGGCGCCAGCAGGAAGCGGCGATACCCCGCGAGGAATGCCGCCGCTTCACCCGGCGTAGATCAGATCTTGCCCGCGACGTCCGTGCCGACGAGGTCGCCGTCGGGGTTCGGCTCGCTGAGCTGCTCACCCGGGGCGGTCGCTCCCTCGAGCGGAGGAAGAGCGGCTTCGACGCGGGAGCCGATCTCGGCATCCACGTTCTTCCAGTACTGCACCGCGCGGTCGCGGACGTCCTTGCGGGTCACCCCGCCGACGTGCCCGGTGATGGTCTCGACGAGACGGTCGCGCTCCTCGGCCGACATGACGTCGCGCACGAGGGAGCCGGCCTGGCCCCAGTCGTCATCCTCGGGGTGCAGGGTGGCCGCCGAGCGGACGAGCTCGCCGTCGCTCTGCCAGCCGCCGTCGCCAGCGCGGCGCGGGTCGGCCGCGGGACCGCCGACGGAGTTCGGCGCGTAGACCGGCACCTCGGGCGGGTTGTACTCGTAGCGCATCGCGCCTTCCTTCGAGTACGAGTGCACCTCGGTGTGGGGACGGTTCACCGGCAGCTGCTGGTAGTTCGTGCCCACGCGGTAGCGGTGCGCGTCGGCATAGCTGAAGATGCGCGCCTGCAGCATCTTGTCGGGGCTGCCGTCGATGCCGGGCACGAAGTTCGACGGCTCGAAAGCCGCCTGCTCGATCTCGGCGAAGTAGTTGCCCGGGTTGCGGTTCAGCTCCATCGTGCCCACCTCGATCTCGGGGTAGTCGCTGTGCGGCCACACCTTGGTCAGATCGAACGGGTTGAAGCGGTAGGTCTTCGCATCCTCGTAGGGCATGATCTGCACCTTGAGCGTCCAGGTGGGGAAGTCGCCGCGCTCGATCGCCGCGTACAGGTCGCGGATATGGAAGTCGGCATCCTGTCCCGCGATCTGGTCGGCCTCGTCTTGCGTGAGCGTCTTGTGGCCGAGGTCGGTGTGGAAGTGGTACTTGACCCAGAAGCGCTCGCCCTCGGCGTTGATCCACTGGTACGTGTGTGAGCCGTAGCCGTTCATGTGACGCCACGATGCCGGGATGCCGCGGTCGCCCATGAGCCAGGTGACCTGGTGCGCGCTCTCGGGAGACAGCGTCCAGAAGTCCCACTGCATCGTGTTGTCGCGCAGGTGGCTGCCGGGCAGACGCTTCTGCGAGCGGATGAAGTCCGGGAACTTGATGCCGTCCTTCACGAAGAAGACCGGGGTGTTGTTGCCGACGAGGTCGTAATTGCCCTCGGTCGTATAGAACTTCAGCGAGAAGCCACGGGGGTCGCGCCACGTGTCGGGGCTCCCCTGCTCGCCGGCCACCGACGAGAAGCGCGCGAGCATCTCGGTCTCGACGCCCGGCTGGAACAGCGCCGCCCGCGTGTACGCGGAAACGTCGCCGGTGGTGCGGAACGTGCCGAACGCCCCGCCGCCCTTGGCGTGCACGACACGCTCGGGGACGCGCTCGCGGTTGAACTGCGCGAGCTTCTCGATGAGGTAGTGGTCGGTGAGAGCGATCGAGCCGTCGGCTCCGACGCTCTGCGAGTGCTCGTCGCTCGCGACCGGGGCACCGTTGTTGGCGGTGGTGGGGCTGTTGGCGGTGGTCGGCTCGGTCATGGCTCTCCTCACGTCGTGGGCCGGGAAACGAAGGCCCGCCTACGACGGTACGCAGGGGGTCCGACATCACGGAGGCATTGCGGTTCGCGCGCGAACCACGTAGGGGTGGGCGCCTGTCAATCCCCCGATCGGCGCCGGGCGGCCTCGACAGCATGGCGGCATCGAACGGAAGGAACACACCATGTCGAAGGATCTGTCCAAGGGCGACCGCGTCAGCTGGGACACCCCGCAGGGAAAGACGCAGGGCGAGGTCGTGGAGAAGAAGACGAAGGACTTTCAGCACGACGGCCAGAAGTTCACGGCCTCCGATGACGACCCGGCTTACATCGTGAAGTCCGAGAAGTCGGGCTCGAAGGCCGCGCACAAGGGCTCAGCGCTGAACAAGCTGAAGAGCTGAACGCCGGGCCGAACTCCTGAGTTTCGGGCGCCCCGCGCCCCATTGCGTGCGCCGAGCGGCGGCGCACGGCCCGTTTCTCAGGAGTTCGGCCCGCCGCCGTCAGCGTCCCGCGCGTCGCGCCGCTTGCGCATCTGCGCCAGCGCCAGCCCCAGCCGGTGATTGCCGGCCAGCACGTCCTCGTGCCGCTCCAGGAACGCCCAGTACGCGTCGGTGAACACCGAGTCCTTGGCATCCTGCGCCGAGGGCCACCACGAGCCCATCTTCTGCAGGTAGGCCCCGCCCGACACGTAGGGCTTCGTGGCGACGAAGCCGCCGTCGGCGAACTGGCTCATCCCCATGACGTTGGGCACCATGACCCAGTCGTACGCGTCGACGAAGAGCGCGAGGAACCACGCGTTGACCTGCCGCGGTGCGTACCCCTGCAGCAGGAACCAGTTGCCCAGCACCATGAGCCGCTCGATGTGGTGCGCATAGCCCCAGCGGTGCACGCGCTCGAGCACCGTGCGCACCGGGATCGGCAGGTCGCTCGGCATCCGCTGACCCGAGTACCAGTACTTCTCGACCCGCTTCTCCAGGTGCAACGCGTTGACGTGCTCGAGCTTCGGGTGCGCCCGGTACATGCCGCGCATGTACTCCCGCCAGCCGATCACCTGCCGGATGAACCCCTCGACGGATGCCAGCGGCGCATCGGTGCGGGTGGCTGCGGCGACCACTTCCTCGACGGTGAGCAGCCCGATGTTCAGCATCGGCGAGATGATCGCGTGGAAGAGGAAGGGCTCGTCGGCCTTCATCGCGTCTTCGTAGCGGCCGAAGTCGTGCAGGCGCTCGGCCACGAAGACGTCGAGCCAGTCGCGGGAGTCCTCGGGCGTCACCGGGAGCCAGAACTCCTCGGCTTTGCCCGGGTGGTCGGGGAACAACTCGTCCACCTCGGCGATGACCCCGCGGGTGATGTCGTCGTGCTCCAGCTGCGGCAGGGCCTGGATCTCCACGCCTTTCTTCGGCAGCGGCTTGCGGTTGTCGGCGTCGAAGTTCCACCGGCGGCCCGCGGGCTTGCCCCCGTCCATGAGGATGCCGGTGCGCCGGCGCTGCCAGTGGTAGAAGTCCTCCATGAGCGGCGTCGGGTGCTCCGCGAACCAGCCGTCGACCTCTTCTTCGGGGGTGAGGAACAGCCCGTCCGAGAGCACGTCGGTGTCGACGTCGTGCGCGGCGCAGATCGCGGCGATGCGTTCGTCGACGGGTCGGTTGGGATCGCTCATCCACTGCAGCTCGGTGACGCGGTGCTTCTTCAGCAGGCGCTCGAGGCCCGCTCTGAAGGTGAGGTCGTCGCCGAGTTCGATCCGCCGGACCGTCTTGCCGTCGGCCTCGAGCCGCGCGGCGGTGTGCCGCATGGCGGAGGTCAGCAGCACGATCTTGTGCCGGTGGTACGGGAGCTTGCGCCACCGCGGCGCCGACTCGATGAAGAAGAACTCCTCGACCTCCTCGTCGGCGAAGGAGGGGTGCTCAGCGAACTGCTGCGTCGCGAGGATCAGCGCGGCCTTCATGCGTGCCTCCTCGCCGCGGCGGCCTTCGACCGGCACCCGCGCGAGCAGTACAGCACCTGGTCCCATTGATCGCGGCCGTTCCACCGCTTGCGGTCGGTGAACGGCCGTCCGCAGAACGCGCAGGGCTTGGAGAGCACCTCGGGTCTCGACATGCCGTCATCGTCGCAAAGCGGGCATCGCCGCCTCGGGGGGTTGCGTCGCTCGCCGCCGCACCCCCCTTGTCATAGGATCGCGAACCGTGCAATCCCCGCGCGCGAACACGCGCCGCCGTGGTCGGGTCGCCCCATGGAATCGACACCGGATCGCACCAAAGACACCGCCGATCAGCCGGACGAGCTCGAAACGGCCGACATCCCCGAGATCCCCGCCACGACCGACGACGACGGCACACCGGTCGACAACCCCTCCGGCGGGTGAGCAGGCGTCGCGAAATCTCCCGGGCGGTGCAGGAGCATCCGTGCTAGCGTGGAGGTATTCGTTCTGGGACTTGCTTCATCGACGCCCGCCTCATCGCTGAGATGCCGGGCGCACGGCGCCGAGCCGTTTCCGATGGCGTTCCCACCCTCACTCATCGCGTGCGTCGCTCGATGGCTCCGGTCCTCGCGCCGCACTCGCGGAAAGTTCTCTTGTCTTCGTTTCCCCCCTCGTCACTTTCGTGGCGCCAGGCCGATCTCGACGTGTACGTCGCGACGGCCGGATCCGACTATGCCGGTTTCGTCGGCGCGGCCACCTCGGGCTTCGAGGCCCAAGGTCCGCTCGGTGAAGATCTCGGCATCCATGCGTCCGTCGATGCGGCTCGCGCCGCCGTCGACGGGCATCGCGTCCGCAGCACCGATACGGTGCCGCGGCGTCCCCGTCCGCTCCGCACGCGCCGGAGCGGCGCCCACGGCCGCATCTGCGGCCCAACATGAATAAAGGAAGAACACGATGGCCACTGGCACCGTGAAATGGTTCAACTCCGAAAAGGGCTACGGCTTCATCGCTCCCGATGACGGCTCCGCCGACCTGTTCGCGCACTTCAGCGCGATCCAGGGCAACGGCTTCAAGGAGCTGACGGAAGCACAGAAGGTCGAATTCGACGCCGAGCAGGGCCCCAAGGGCATGCAGGCGGCGAACATCCGCCCCCTCTGAGCTCCGCTTACACCGAAAGCCGGGAGCGTCGCCACGCGCGACGAGCCCGGCTTTCGTCGTGTTCGGACGGCTCGCCACATGGCGACCTCCGCATGTCAGGAGCCTGTCCATTCCCCGTGAGGCTCCTCCACATGTGGGCGTATTCCGCAGGCCCCATACGCGGGACCGTAGTGTGGGCCACAGCCGGGGCAGTCGCCTCGTCTCGCGGCCTCAGGCCACCCCAACTCGAGGAGCCAGTTCATCGCCTCCACCATCGTCGAGTCCCGCCTCGGCCCCGTTCGTCAGACCTATTCCGGCACCACCGAATTCCCCCCGATCGCCAAGGCCTACACCGAGCTGTCGCAGGTCGTCCGCGAGAGTGGCCTGCTCGTGCGCACCCGCGTCTTCTACGCCTTCGTCGGCACGGCGCTCGCCCTCGGCTTCGCGGGCTGCATCACCGGTTTCGTCATGCTGGGCGACAGCTGGTTCCAGCTGCTGATCGCCGCGGCCCTCGGCATCCTGTTCACCCAGGTGGCCTTCCTCGCGCACGAAGCGAACCACCGTCAGATCTTCTCGTCCGGTCCGGCGAACGACCGGCTGGCCCTGTGGATCGGCAACGGCATCGTCGGCATGAGCCAGTCGTGGTGGGCGTCGAAGCACACGCGCCACCACGCCAACCCCAACCGCGTCGGCAAAGACCCCGACATCGAGATCGACACCATCTCGTTCCTCGACGAGGACGCCGTCAAAGCCCGCGGCATCCAGCGCTGGATCACCCAGCGGCAGGGCTGGCTGTTCTTCCCCCTGCTCACGCTCGAGGGCCTGAACCTGCACGTCCTCGCGATCCGCCACCTGCTCTCTCGCGGTGAGGTCAAGGGACGCTGGACCGAGCTCGGGCTCATCGCGGTGCGTTTCGCCGTCTTCGTGGCGCCGGTCTTCATCTTCCTGCCTCTCGGCATGGCGTTCGCCTTCCTCGGCGTGCAGCTCGCGGTGTTCGGCGTCTACATGGGGGCTTCGTTCGCCCCGAACCACAAGGGCATGGCCGTCATCGCACCCGGCGCGAAGCTCGACTTCTTCAGCAAGCAGGTGCGCACCTCGCGCAACATCTCCGGCGGCTGGTGGGCCACCTGGCTCATGGGCGGCCTGAATTACCAGATCGAGCACCACCTGTTCCCGAACATGCCGCGGCCGCACCTGAGCCGTGCGCGGGAGATCGTGATCGAGCACTGCACGACGCTGAACGTGCCCTACGTCGAGACCACGTTGCTGCAGTCCTACGGCATCGTCATCGCCTACTTGAACCGCGTGGGACTCGCCGCGCGCGACCCCTTCGAGTGCCCGCTCACGTCGGCGGCCCGACGGGTCTGACCCGCCTCACACGCACGCGCCGAGGGCGCCGCGCCGGTTCTCCGGTGTCGGCGCCCTCGGTGCGTTCCGGGGCGACGGCGTTCCGCGCCGGGTGAGCCGCGGGCGGCTCAGTCGCGCACGACCTCGTGCACCACGACGTCGCGGATGGCCCCCTGCGCGAGGCTGAGCGTCATCATCGTGCAGCGCGGCTGCCGGCGCCGGTCCGTGGGCGAGCCGGGGTTGAGCAGGCGCAGTCCCGCCGGCGTCGTGGTGTCCCACGGGATGTGGCTGTGGCCGAACACGAGCAGGTCGGTGTCGGGGAACGCGGCATCCATTCTCTTCTCCCGCCCCGTGGCCGCGCCGGTATCGTGGACGACGGCGACACGGACGCCCTCGATCTCGGTCCGCGCGATCTCGGGCAGACGCGCGCGCAGGTCGGGCCCGTCGTTGTTGCCCCACACCCCGAGCACCGGGCCGAGGGCGGCGAGCTCGTCGAGCACGGATGCCGTGACCCAGTCGCCCGCGTGCACGATGAGGTCGACCTCGGTTGCCGCTCGCCGCACGGCCTCGGGCAGGGTCCGCGCCCGCTTCGGCACATGCGTGTCGGCCACGAGGAGCAGTCGGGATGCCATGCCCCCACGCTATCGAGGCCGGCGCGCGCCCGCGCCGCGCAGGGGCAGCAGCTGCGCAGGGGCATCGGCGACGTCGGAGCGGACCGCCCGGTCGACCCCGCCCCCGCGACCGACCCCGCCCCCGCGACCGGCGACAATGGAGAGGTGCCGGCATCCCGATTCCCCGTCGTCCCCCTGCTCGTCGACGCCGCGCTCGTCGTGGTCTTCGCCGCCGTCGGCCGCGCGACGCACGACGGCGACGTGTTCGGTCCCTTTGGCTCGGGCTTGGCGACGACCGCGTGGCCGTTCCTCGTAGCCCTGATCGTCGGCTGGCTCGTCGCACGGGCCTGGCGCCGTCCGCTCGCCCCGCTGCGCACGGGCGTGCCCGTGTGGCTGGTCACCGTCGCGCTCGGGATGGTGTTGCGCGCGATCAGCGGCCAGGGCGTCGCCGTGGCGTTCGTCATCGTCGCGACGCTGACCCTCGGGCTGTTCCTCGTCGGGTGGCGCGGCATCGTCCGGCTCGTGAGCCGGGTACGGCGCAGCTGACCACGAACGGTCGCGCTCGGCGCGCCCCGCGCGGCTCGCATGACGCTCGGCCGCGCGTCGTCCTCAGTCGGCCAGCGAGACGTCGACCTGGATCTCCGCCGCGAGCCGCTCCAGCTCCTCGATCAGGTCGTCCGTCTCGACCCCGCCGACGAGCGTCACGGTGATCGCGGCCTCGAAGAGACGTCCGCCCGCCATCGCGGCATCCGTGGTCTGCGTCGACATCCGCTCGATGCTCACCCCGCGCGAGCTCAGCGCCGCGGAGATCTCGCGCACGATGCCGGGGCGATCGTTGCCGATGACCTCGAGCGTCACGCTGTGCGGGGCGGATGCCGTGCCCTCGGGCGCTCCGGTGTGCACGGTGACGGTCAGGGTTCCGGCCAGCGCCTCCAGCGCGCCGCGCAACGCGTCGGCGTGATCGGCGGCGACCGAGACCTCGACGATGCCGGCGAACGCACCGGCCAGCTCGGCGAGCTCGCTGTTCTCCCAGTTGCCGCCATGGGCGTCGACGATGTCGGCGACCGCGGACACGAGTCCGGCACGATCGTCGCCGACGACGGTGAGCACGAGGGTGGTCATGGCCCCAGCGTAGCCATCCGCCCCCTGCTAGCGTGGGAGGCATTCGCGAAGGGGGTGGACGCGTGATCGCATCGTTGATCGGCATGCTCAACCTTCTGCTGGCCTTCGCCGAGGTGTCGCTCACCCCCGGTGACGGCGCTCCCCTGCTGGCCCTCGTTCTGGCCGCGGCCGTCGTCGTGACCGTGGTCGTCGTCATGGTGGTGCTCCCGGCCCTCGTAGCCGCCGCGCCGCCGCCGTCGCCGCGGCCGATCGATCCGTCCGCTCCGCTCGCGCAGAGCGACCCCGATGCCGCCGGGCACCCCCGCCCGCGCGCACCGGGGCGCAGCGTCCGCACCGCGTAATCCCACGCCCTCCCCGTCGATCGACGCCGGGAGGCGGCATCCGGGATCCGCGGTGCCGGTCGCCCGCGCGCCGACGGACAAACCCCTCTCCTCGCCGCGCCCCGCGACCGATCGACCCGTGATCGCCGCACAGAACGGACGCCCTCGTGGACCTCTTCGCCTTTCCCCCTCTCGCCTCGTTGCTCGACCTGACCACGCGAGCCCTGCTCGCCCTCACCTCTGCCCTCGAACCGCTCGCCGGCTCCGCCGCGGCGGCCCTCGCCGTCGTGGCCGTGACCCTCGCGGTGCGGCTCCTGCTGATCCCCGTGGGGGTGTCACAGGCGCGCGCCGAGCAGACCCGCGCCCGTCTCGCCCCGCGCCTGCGCGTGCTGCGCGAGCGGTTCGGGAAGAATCCCGAGCGGCTGCAGCGCGAGACGATGCAGCTGTACCGCGACGAGGGGGCGTCTCCGCTGGCGGGCTGCCTGCCGATGCTCGCGCAGATGCCCGTCGTCGGACTGCTCTACGCCGTCTTCCTGCACCCGACGGTGGGCGGGCAGGCGAACGCCCTGCTCTCGCACGAGCTGTTCGGCGTGCCCCTGGGCCGCAGTCTCGTCGGGGCGCTGTCGACCGGAACGGTGGATGCCGCCACCCTCGCGGTCGTCGGAGCGCTCGTGCTCGTCATGGTCGGTGTCGCCGAGCTCACCCGCCGCCGACTGCGCCCGGCCGTGGACCCCGCGGCGCCGGCGTGGATGGCGGGCATGGCGGGCGCGCTCCAATTCACCACGGCTGTCGTGGCGCTGTTCGTCCCGCTCGCAGCCGCGCTCTATCTGAGCGTCACGACGGTGTGGACGCTCATCCAGCGGATCGTGCTCCGGCGCCGATACCCGCTGCCGGAGTGACGGGGTCCCACCCGCGGGCCGTGGCGTTGACCGCCGCCATGGCCAGCACCAGCAGGGCCGCGGCGACGGGGAAAGCCATCGCGGTCGACAGCGACACGCTCTCGGCCACGGCTCCGGTGACCGACGACGACACCGCCTGCGCGAGGGTCAGCGCCGAGGCGAGGATCGTCATGGTCGTCGCGGTGCGCCCCCGGGGTGCCCGGGCACCGGCGAGGCTGAAGAGCGTGACCAGCGACGGCCCCACGCCGACGCCCATCAGGCACAGCACCGCGGTGACCGTCACGACCGATCCGCCGACGGTGTACGCGCCGGCCGAAGCCGTGAGGACGATCGCGAAGACGACCAGGCGCCACCGCAGGGCGAAGCGGGCGGGCAGCGCCGCGACGCCGAGGGCCAGGACGGCGGAACCGACGCCCATGACGCCGTAGAGCAGGGCACCGGCCTCGGGTGCTCCCTGCGCCTCCATGAACGCCGTCAGCGAGGTCAGGGTGGAGCCGAAGAAGAGGCCGATGCCGGACACCGCGGCCACGAGCACGAGGATCCGCGGATGCCGCAGCTCGCGCAGCGGCGCCATCGCCTGGCGCTCCGCCCGCTCGGGGACGGCGCGTCCGGTCGGGTGCAGCGCGAAGGCGGTGACGAAGACGAGGCTCAGGACCGCGGCTCCCGCGATCGGCGCCCACGGGGCGATCAGCGCCGCGAGCACGCCGACGACGAACGGACCGATGACGAACGCGGTCTCGTCGGCGGCGGACTCGTACGCCATCGCCCGTGAGAAGGTGCGCTCGCGCCGCGCGGCGTGCACGCGTTCGCCGATGAGCACCATCACGCGGCTGCGCGACATGGCGGAGGTCTGCGGACCGGTGAGGCCGATCGCGGCGGCCGCCGCGAGCAGCACCCCCTCGGCGGCGGCGCTCGCCACCACGAGTGGGAACACCGCGAGCAGGATGCCGTTGGCCACGCCCGCCGGCACCAGCACGCGCCGCTGCCCGTAACGGTCGGCGAGGTCGCCGAGCACGGGACCCGCGACGACGACGCCCAGACCGACCGCCGCCGAGGTGAGTCCGCCGAGCGCGACGGACCCGCGCATCGCGACGACCAGGGAGAGCACGCCCACGGTCATCATCGCGAACGGCAGCCGGGCGACGAACGCGACGGGGAAGTACCAGAACCCGGTGTGATGGATCAGCGACGGACGGACGGTGGGCGTGCTCATACGACGGACTCCGGGGGGGGCGGTGGATCGTGCCGCCTTGCCGGATGCGGTAGGTGGTGCACTGCGTGCGCGGGCGAACCCGCTCCGCCAGGGTATCGCGGCGGGCCGAGGGCGGCACGGGGCCGCAGGCTCGCGCCGTCGGTCGATCTGGGGACCCCGGCCGGACAGGCCTTTCTTCGCTCCGTGCTGGAGTTCCACGACATCGTGGATGCGGCCGACGCTCCGCACAGCGAGCTGACGCGCCGACTGGCCGGCGAGCTCGTGGTCAGCCGGCTCCTGCTGGCCGTGGACAGCTCGATCACGCAGTCGCTCGGCGGCTGGGGCGCCAGCGCACCTCCCGCGGGGAGCGAGCAGACCTACCGGCGATTCGTCGCCGCAGCCGAGCAGTCCCCCATCGAGAGCCTGACCCCGCTCGATCTCGCTCGAACCTTGTCGATGCCGCTGCGCACGCTGCAGGAACACGTGCACCGCGCGTCAGGGGCGACGCCCTCCGTCCTGCTGCGCGAGATGCGCTACCGCCGCGCGCACGGCATGCTGCGGACCTCTGACGCCACGCGCACGACGGTCACCGCCGTGGCCGAGGCGTGCGGCTTCGGCCACCTCGGCCGTTTCGCCGGCGAGTACAAGCTGCGCTTCGGCGAGGCGCCCGCCGAGACCCTCCGGCGCTGAACGCACCCGGGATCCGGTAAGAGGCCCCGGGTGCGAGACACGTGCCGGGACCGCCCGCGGCGACCGACCCCGTCAGCCGACGAGCGCCGCGATCGCCGCGACGACCGACGCGACCGCGAGCACGAGCGCCAGACCGATGAGCACCGCGTGCACGATGAGGAACGGCGTGGCCGTGCCCTGCGCGTTCCGGGCCCGCGGGTCCTTCGCGACCCGCACGAAGAACCGCGGCCAGACCACGACGTTGAAGACGGCATTGGCGAAGAGCAGGGCGATCAGAACGGGTTCCATGCTCCGAGCCTAAGACGCCGTCGTCATACCGCGCAGACGATGCAGCGCCGCGCGAACGGGCGCGCCTCGAGGCGGGCGTCGCCGATCGGTGCACCGCAGTTCTCGCACACTCCGAAGGTTCCGGATGCCACGCGCTCGCGCGCCGCGAGGATCTCGGCGCGCTCCGCCTCGGCGCCGCGCCGCAGCGCGTCGACCTGCGCCCACTCCCCCGACAGGGTCGAGCCCTCGGGGTCGTGCTCGTCGTCGGCGGTGGCGTCGGCCCGATCGTGGCGGAGGCTGTCCTCGTCGTCGCGCAGCCGGGCGAGGCGGCGGTCGACCTCGCGCGCGCGTTCATCGAGCATGCGCCCCGCCGTCACGGCATCCATGCTCCGACGCTAGCGCTCACCATCGACATCGGCGCTGCGACAGGAGCGGGGCAGGAGCGAGCTGCACCCCCATGGGACCGCGCCGCCCTCGTGTTCCGGCCCTGTCGGTCGCAGGTCTCGTGGGCACGTGGACGCTCAAGGCCCTCTTTCCCGCTGGTCCTGGCGATGCGTGGGCCCGCGGGTGAGGCGCCGGCATCTCACCCGCGGGCCGGTTTCAGCGCGCGGCGAGACCCGTGCGCAGCCCGTCGATGAGCGGGGTCGTCGGGCGCCCGATGATGCGCGCGAGGGTGCCATCGGTCTGCGACAGCGCGCCGCGGGCGATCGCGTCGTCGATGCCGGCGACGAACGCCGCGGTGCCGGCGTCGAGTCCGGCCGCCTGGAGTCCGGCGGCGAGCTGCTCGATCGTCACGGCGGTGTAGACCACCGGTCGCCCCAGAAGCTCAGAGGCCGTCGCGGCGAGCTCGTCGTACGTCCACGCCGCGTCTCCGCCCAGCTCGAGCGTGCGCCCGGCGAGATCGTCGGTCGTGAGCGCCACGGCGGCGGCCGCGGCGTAGTCGGCACGACTGGCGCTGGCGACGCGGGCATCGCCGACGGCGGCGACGATCTCGCCCGTGTCGGCCGCGCGGGCGACGGCATCGAGGTAGTTCTCGGTGTACCAGTTGTTGCGCAGGATCGTGGCATCCAGTCCCGCGGCGGCGATGGCCTCCTCGGTGGCCTTGTGGTCGGCGCCGAGAGCGTAGTCGACCTCGTCGACGCGAGGAGCGCTGGTGTAGACAAGACGCTCGACCCCGGCGTCGGCGGCCGCGGCGATGACGCTGCGGTGCCCGCTGACGCGGTCGGCGTCGGTGCCCGAGATGAGCAGCACCCGGGTGATGCCCGAGAACGCCGCAGGAAGCGTGTCGGGGCGGGCATAGTCGAGCTCGACGACGCCGATCCCGCGGGCGGCGAGGTCGTCGGCCTTCGCGAGCGTGCGAACGCCGGCGACGATGTCGGATGCCGCGACGCCGCGCTCGAGGAGGGCGTCGACGACGAGGCGGCCGAGGTGGCCCGTGGCGGCGGTGACGAGGAGGGTCATGGGTGTGTCCTTTCGATCGGTACGTGAACCCGAACGCGCCGCGGTGGTGCACATTCCGAAATGCAGGTACCCACTTTCTGGTTAGGTACTCACATGAGCGTCAGTCTTGCGGATCTCCGCACAGAGAATCCCGGCATCTTCGCGGACGGTTGCCCGACGCGGACGGTGCTCGACCACGTCATGGGCAAGTGGGGCGTGCTCGTGCTGATGGCCCTGTCCGACGGCACGCAGCGATGGGGCGTGCTGCGGCGCAATGTCTCGGGCATCAGCGAGAAGATGCTGGCCAGCACCCTCAAGACGCTCGAGGCGGACGGCCTCGTCGCCCGCACCGCGTATCCCGAGGTGCCGCCCCGGGTGGAGTACTCCCTGACGGAGCAGGGCGGCGACCTGATGTCGCGTGTGATCCCGCTCATGGAGTGGGTCGCCGCGAACGCCGACGACATCGTTTCGCGACGGCGCTGACGCGAAGGGCGCGCCTACGCTGGTTCCATGCGCCAGAGCCTGACCTTCCGCGCACCGCGCCGCATCCCCCTCCTGCAGGTCGCGAAGTCGGCGATCGCCATCGTCGCGGCCTGGCTCGTGGCCGGGTGGCTCGTGCAGGGCCCGCCGCCCATCTTCGCCGCCATCGCCGCACTGCTCGTCGTGCAGCCGAGCATCAACCAATCCTTCACACGGGCGCTCGAGCGCAGCGTCGGGGTGATCGTGGGCGTCGTGATCGCCGCGCTGTTGGGCCTGGCCTTCGGTTCGCAGCCGTGGGTGGCCCTGCTGTCGGCGGGCGTCGCACTGGTGGTGGCCTGGGCGGCGCGCATCTCCCCCGGGGCGACGAATCAGATCGCGATCAGCGCCCTGCTCGTTCTCGCCCTGGGCACGGCGACACCGAACTACGCCCTCGACCGGGTTCTCGAAACCCTCATCGGCGCGGCGATCGGCATCGTCGTCAATGCTCTGCTCGTTCCGCCCGTGCTGGTGCCGGCGGCCCGCACGAAGGTCGAGGTCCTCGGTCGTGAGCTCGCCGCGGCCCTCGAGCGCTTGGCCGGCGCTCTCGAAACGCCCCAGACGCCGGGCTCGCTCGAGGGCCTGCTGCTCGAGGCGCGCCTGCTCCGCCCGGTGCGCGACGCAGCAGACGACGCGATCCGCGACGGCGAGGACTCCCTCGCCTTGAACCCGCGCAGTGGACGACACCGCACCGACCTCGCGGCCATGAGCGGTCTGCTCCAGCGTTTCACCCCCGTCGTCACGCAGACGATCGGCATGACCCGCGCCGTCTACGACGGGTACGAGGAGACGATCGCCGACGAGCCCGCCGTCCGCGCGATCGCCGAGCAGTTGCACCGTGCGGCCCACGACGTGCGCTTGTCGTTCGCGCTCGACGCCGGGCCCGAACGCGTCGTCACCGAGGAGCCCGCGCTCACGCGCCCGCTGCAGATCCAGACGCCGTCGCCCGCGCACTGGGTGCTCGTCGGCTCGTTGCTGATGGACCTGCACCGCGTGCACGAGACGCTCCGCGACGACGAGGTCTGACGCGGCGGGTCGGCCCGCCGCGCGCCCGGTTCCCCGCGACCTCGACCTCGACGGCTCGGCGGAACCGTATCGATGCCGCAGCGACGGCCCCGACGCGCATACACGCTGCTTGACTGGACCCATGGGTACCGCGATGTTCCCCCTGGGCGCCGTCCTCTTCCCGCACACGCCGCTGGCGCTACGCATCTTCGAGGAGCGCTACCTCGTCATGCTGGGGCGGCTGTTGGAGGAGACCGACCCGGCCTTCGGGGTCGTGCTGATCGAGCGGGGTACCGAGACCGGCGGCGGCGACCAGCGCTTCGCCCTGGGCACGATGGCGCAGCTCAGCCACGTGATTCCGCAGGCGGGTCAGCTCCAGGTCGTCGCGCGCGGGACGGAGCGCTTCGAGATCGTGGAATGGCTCGACGACGCTCCATATCCGCACGCCGATGTGCGCCCTCTGCCCGACCTGGAGTGGAACGACGCCCTCACGCCCCTGCTCGACGAGGCCGAGAGGATCGTCCGCCGCGTGCTGGCCCGGGCTCGGCAGTTCGGTGGAACGCGGTGGGACCCGGAGGTCGAGCTATCGGAGGAGCGCTTGGCGCGCGCCTGGCAGGTCGCCGCGATCGCCCCGCTGGGCGAACTCGATCAGATGGAGCTGCTGCGCTCCGCGACGGTGGGAGGCCTTCTGCGCGCGACGATCGACCTCACGCTCGCCGCTGAACCCCTGCTGGCCGACCCGGTGCCCGACGGGGTGATCGTCGTCGACGACGAGAGCCCCGACGACGGGCTCTAAGACGCGCCGACCCGCTCAGCCCTCGGCTCGGCTGGCGCCGTCGACCACGGCCTCGGCGATCAGCGTGTCGCCCGCGCCGAACCGGATGAAGCGCCCGATGGTCGCGGGCTGCACCAGCACCGCGGCGGCCACTGCAGCGACATCGGCGCGACCGACCTCGGCCTTTCCCTGCGGGGCGGTGGTGATGCGCCCGGTCGCAGATTCGTCCGTCAGCGTTCCGGGGCCGAGGATGGTCCAGTCGAGGTCGCTCGCACGCAGGTGGTCGTCGGCGGCGAGCTTCGCATCGGCGTAGGCGAAGAACGCGTCGTCGGGGTCGACGCCATGGTCAGGGGTCGACCCGATCCACGACACCATGACGAAGCGCCGCACACCCGCCTGCGACGCGGCATCCACGGCCCGCTGGGCGGCATCGCGATCGACCGCGTACGTGCGGTCGGCGTCTCCGCCGCCGGCGCCCGCCGACCACACGATGGCATCGGCACCCGCGAACGCCTCGGCCATCGCCTCGACACCGGCCGCGGCCACGTCGAGCACCAACGGCGTGCCGCCCGCCCGCTCGATGTCGCCCGCCTGGTCGGGGTTGCGGATGACCGACGTGGCCTCATCGCCCCGGTCGGCGAGCAGGCCCGCCAGGTGCAGCGCCACCTTGCCGTGGCCCCCGATGATCACGATGCGCTGCACGTCACTGCCCTCCGACCTTCTCGATCGACATGTGCAGGATCACGCGATCGGCGCGGTCAGCCGGGGCCTCTTGCCGCGGGTTCCCGTATCGCTGGCCGAGGCGCACGTAGAACGCGCCCTCGGGGTCGGGAACCGCCGCGACCAGGCGGCCGCGCACCTCGATGTAGCGGTACGGGTGCTCCGGGTCGAACACCATGAGACTCATCGACGGATTGCGCTGGAGGTTGCGGTACTTCTGCCGGGTCACGGTGTGGGTGAAGAGCAGGTGCTCCCCGTCGAACTCGAACCACATGGGGTTCACCTGCACCGTGCCGTCGGGTCGGACGGTGCCGAGGCTGCCGTAGTTCGGGTTCTCGAGCAGATCGCGCTGGGCGTCGGGGATCATGGGGGTCCTTCCACGGGGTTCACCCCAGACGTTACGCCGGGGCGCCGACATCGGCGACCCGGGTTGACGTCCTCAGCCCACGTCGCCGTCGACGTACACCCACCGCCCGCCGCGCCGCACGAATCGGCTGTGCTCGCGGAGCACCCCGTCGTCGCCGCGCGCGGTCCACGCCGCACGGAACGTCACCGTCGCGGCATCGCCCTCCTCGTGCGCCTCCTCGACGACGAGTCCGCGCCACCGGGTGCCGTCATCGGCGGCGACGTCGTCGGGGCGGGTACGCGGATGCCACGACCGCACCAGGTGGCGCACGTCGCCCACGACGAACGCGGTGTAGCGCGAGCGCATCAGCCGCTCGGCGCTGGGCGCGGGCACCCCGTCGAGGAGCGGCCCGCAGCACGTCCCGAACGTCCCCGCCCCGCACGGGCAGGGCGCGCCCGCCGCGGGACGAGTGGATGCCGAGCCGAAAGACATCCCGCCAGCCTAAACGCGCTCACCCCGCCTGCGTCAGCGGAGGTCGCGGACGTGCAGAAGGGATCGCACGCGAAGCGCACGGCGCAGGTCCGGTCGGTCGAAGGCGTCGACCACGACCGCGGCGCCGACCCACCGCGCGCCGCTCATCTCGACCAGGGCGTGACACGCCGCGGTCTGCGCCCCGGTGTCGATCCAGTCGTCGACGAACAGCGCCCTGTCACCCGCCCGGAGCATCGAGCGACGCAGGCCCATACGAAGATGCCGGTCGCGGTAGTCCGGCCCGCTCGACACCTCCCACCACCGGTCGCTGTCGGCCAGCGGTTCGCCATCCTTCCGTACCTCCGCGAGACCGACGCCCAGCTCCCGCGCCACCAGGGCGCCGAGCAGACTCCCCCTCGACTCCGGGCCGACGACGACGTTCACCTGCTCGCCGTCGAACAGACCGGCCAACGATCGTCCGATCCGTTCGACGACCAGGGGGTCTCGCCACCAGCCGGTCACGTCGGCCTGGAAACCGCGGTCGGTGCGGTCACCCACCCAGCGAAACGTGGAACGAAGCCTCTCCCGCACGATATCCATGCGCGGATTATGCCCGGCGCAGCCATCGCCCCGACGCACGGCCAGACGTGCGGGCCCGTCCCTGTGGCGCCCGCACGTGTCAGGATGACTCCCGTGACCGACCGCCTCATGCTCCTCGACACCGCGTCGTTGTACTTCCGCGCGGACGTCGCGACGACGGTTTAGCTATCCCACGCCACGAGGAGCGCTCGCACCGTCGCCTCGTACTGCGTGCGGTCGAAGTGCAGCGTGAACACGGGCACCCGTTGCTCGGCGTCGAAGGGTTCATCGCCACTCTGGTATCCGATGTTCCTCCACTCGACCGTCGTGTCCATCACCCGGACGTCGGCGCTCACACCGCCACAGTCGAGACCCCCGCACCCCGGGCAGAACAGCAACCCGACACGACCGTCGGCATACCGCACCCACGGATCCATATCGGAAGCGTCCTCACCGAGGAGCGCGCGAAGACTTGCAGCGGTGACCCCGTCGGCGGGAAAACCTTCGGTCAAGAACGTGATGTCCTCGCACGTTCGACCATTGGAGAATGCCAGCCGATCGCGAAGCGGCTGGCCGTCAATCGTCCAATCGATGAACCTGAGCGGCTCGCAGGCAGTCGCGTCGACCCGCCTGCGGAGAAGTCCCCGGATCTTCACGTCCCATTGCGGATGCTCCGCCCAGCGCACGCCGAGCACCGCGAGAGGGGCGGCTTCGGCAGACATGGGGCCGAGCATACTGGCGGCGGGAAAACGAGCGCCCTCGGCCGATCTGCCACGTCCTCACTACTCTGAGCTCATGGCATCCTGTCCCGAGAAGTTGCTTTTGCTCGACACCGCGTCGCTGTACTTCCGCGCGTTCTACGGCGTGCCAGACAAGGTCAAAGCGGCGGACGGCACCTCGGTGAATGCCGTGCGCGGCCTGCTCGACATGATCGCCAAGCTCGTCACGACATACGAGCCGACCCGGCTCGTCGCCTGCTGGGACGACGATTGGCGGCCGGCCTGGCGCGTCGCCCTGCTGCCGAGCTACAAGGCGCACCGCGTCGTCGAAGCGGTCGCCGCCGGCACCGACGTCGAGGAGGTGCCCGACCCCCTCGAGGCGCAGATCCCCCTCATCCGACGCGCCCTCGCCGTGCTCGGCATCCCCGTCGTGGGGGCGGCCGAGCACGAGGCCGACGACGTCATCGGCACCCTCGCGACCCGCGCCGACGCCCCGGTCGACATCGTGACGGGCGACCGCGACCTCTTCCAGCTCGTCGACGACGAGCGGGGGGTCCGGATCGTCTATACCGCGCGGGGCATGAGCAACCTCGAGGTCGTCGACGACGCCGCGGTGGTGTCGAAGTACGGCGTGCATGCCGCCCAGTACGCGGATTTCGCCGTCCTGCGCGGCGATCCCTCCGACGGCTTGCCCGGCGTTGCCGGCATCGGCGAGAAGTCGGCCGCGGCGCTCCTCGCCGCGCACGGCACGCTCGACGGCATCCAGGCCGCGGTCGCCGCCGGAACGGCCGGCACTGCCGCGCAGCGCGCGAAGATCGCCGCGGCGACCGACTATCTCGGGGTCGCTCCCACCGTCGTCCGGGTCGCCCGCGACCTCACCCTCGAGCCGTTCGACGATCGCATCGGTTCGATCGACGACGACGCCGCACGAGCCCTCGCCGAGCAGTGGAACCTGGGCTCGTCGATGACACGTGCCCTGGCGGCGCTCGCCCGCTGACCTCAGCGTGAACGGGCGAGCCAGTCGCGCAGCCTCTCGAGCGGCCAGGTCGTGACGATGCGGTCGACGGGCACGCCCGCAGCCTGCGCCCGGGCGGCACCGTAGTCGAGCAGCGAGAGCTGGCCCGGCGCGTGCGCGTCGGAATCGATCGAGAACAGACACCCCGCCTCGACCGCCGCCGCGAGCAGATCGTCGGGCGGATCCTGCCGCTCGGGCCGCGAGTTGATCTCGACGGCAACTCCCGACGCGGCGCACGCCGCGAAGACCGCTTCGGCGTCGAACTGCGACGGCGGCCGCGTTCCGCGGGCTCCCTCCACCAATCGCCCCGTGACGTGCCCGAGCACGTCGACGCGCGGATCCCCCGCCGCCGCCACCAGCCGCCGGGTCATCGGGCCGTTCTCCATCCGCAGCTTCGAATGAGCGGATGCCACGACCACATCGAGCTCGCGCAGCAACGCGTCTTCCTGGTCGAGTCCGCCCTCGTCGAGGATGTCGACCTCGATGCCCGTCAGCAGCGTGAAGCCGTCACCGCGATGGGTGCGCACGATGTCCATCTGCGCCCGCAGACGCTCCGGTGACAGCCCATTCGCAACGGTCAGCCGCGGGGAATGATCCGTCAGCGCGAGATACTCGTGGCCCAGGGCTCGCGCGGCATCGACCATCGCCTCGATCGGCGTGAGTCCGTCCGACCACTCGCTGTGACTGTGCAGATCGCCACGCAGGCGCGCCCGCACCTCCGCCCCGCCCACCGGCGCATTCTCCGCCCGCAGCGCGGCGAGGCGCTCGGGGACCCCTCCCGCCAGTGCCTGCTGGATGACGGCGAACGTCGACTCCCCGATCCCCGCCCGCCGGCGTAGAGCCGGCTCACGCAACTCGTCGTCGTCGAGACCCTCGATGGCTTTCGCCGCCGTGCGGAACGCCTTCGATTTGTACCGCGACGACCGTTCCCGCTCGAGCAGATAGGCGATCTCGGTGAGCGCGTCGAGCGGGTGCATCGCCGGCTACTCCGCCAGCGCCTTCGTCGTGTCGACCCAGTCGTGGAGCTTCGCGAGAGCCCGGCCGTCGTCGACTGCGGCGGCGGCGTCGGCGAGAGCCTCGGCGAGGCGCTCGAGAATCGGACGCTGCACCTGAGCGGCATCTCGGAACAGCCGGTACGACACCAGGCCGGCAGCGGCGTTCAGAAGCACGATGTCGCGCACCGGACCGGTCTCTCCCCCCAGAACGCGCCGCACCACCTCCGCGTTGTGGTCCGGAGTGCCGCCCAGCAGATCGTCGATGTCCGCGAGGGGGATGCCGAGATCACGCGGATCCAGATCGTGCTCGTGCACGTCGCCGCGGCTGATCTCCCACAGACGGCTGTGGCCGGTGGTGGTGAGTTCGTCGAGGCCGTCGTCGCCGCGGAAGACGAGCGCGGTCGCTCCGCGGGTGCGGAAGACGCCCGTGATGAGGGGCACCCTGTCGAGGTGCGCCACGCCGACGGCGTTGGCCTCGGCACGCGCCGGGTTGCACAGCGGTCCGAGGAAGTTGAACACCGTCGGCACACCCAGCTCGGCGCGCGTCGGCGCCGCGTGGCGGAACCCGGGATGAAACGCCGAGGCGAAGGCGAAGGTGATGCCCGTGCGCGACAGGGTCTCGGCAACCGCCTCGGGAGAGAGCGTGAGCGCCACCCCCAGCGAGGACAGCACGTCGGACGAACCGGATGCCGAGCTGGCGGCGCGGTTGCCGTGCTTGACCACGGGCACTCCGGATGCCGCAGCCACCACGGCTGCCATCGTCGAGACGTTGACGGTGCCATAGCGGTCGCCGCCCGTGCCGACGATGTCGAGCACCTCGGCCCGCACCGGTAGCGAGACCGCCGCCTCGAGGATCGCGTCGCGGAAGCCGACGATCTCTTCGACGGTCTCGCCCTTCGCCCGCAGCGCGACGAGGAAGCCGGCCAGCTGCGACGGCGTCGCCTCGCCGGCCATGACCTTGCGCATCGCCCAGGTCGACTCCGACACGCTGAGGTCGTCGCCGGCCAGCAGCGAGGACAGCAGATCGGGCCAGGTGAAACGTTCCGCCATGCCATGATCCTTCCACACGTGAGTCGGCGACCGCGCACCGGGGCTCCCTCGCAGAACCCCGGTCGTACCGGGGATTCCTTGCGGATTCTGAGGCTCCCCTAAGTCTCGACGATGGAATATCCCATGCCGGGGATGCGAATATCGACCGCCGGGATCGCGCATAATGGAACTGTGACGACCTCAGCGACGTATTCCCAGGCCGTGCGTGCCGTGAAGCGGCCCGACCCGGTCGCCGTGGGCACCATCGTGTGGCTGGGCAGCGAGGTCATGTTCTTCGCCGGCCTGTTCGCGATCTACTTCACTCTCCGCAGCACCTCCGCGCCCCTCTGGGCCGAAGAGACTCAGCTGCTCAACGTCCCCTTCGCGACCGTCAACACGATCATCCTCGTGCTGTCCTCGGTCACGTGCCAGATGGGCGTCTTCGCGGCGGAGCGGTACCAGCCGTACCGCACCGGGAAGGCCACCGGCATCCTGAAGTGGGGAATGGTGGAGTGGTTCTACCTCACCTTCATCCTCGGCGCGGTCTTCGTGTCGGGTCAGGTGTGGGAGTACGCGACGCTGGTCGCCGAAGGCATGCCCATCAGCGCCAACCCCTACGCCTCGGCCTTCTACCTCACCACCGGCTTCCACGCCTTGCACGTGACGGGTGGCCTCATCGCCTTCCTGCTCGTGATCGGCCGCGCGTACGCCGTGAAGAACTTCGGCCGCAAAGAGATGACCACCTCGATCGTCGTGTCCTACTACTGGCACTTCGTCGACGTCGTCTGGATCGCCCTGTTCTTCGTCATCTACTTCCTCAAGTAAGAGAGCTGCACCCCACATGGCACGCGAGAAGAAGACTCGTCGGGCGTCCGGACGCCGTAGTCCCCTGGCCGCCGCCGCGCTGATCGGCATCGGACTCCTCCTCACGGGGGGCGTCTACGCCGGTGCATCGGCCGCGATGGCCGCGACCACCACCACGCCCACCAGCGAGGCCAACTCCGCCACGGCGGTCGAAGAGGGTGAGAAGCTCTTCCAGGCCAACTGTGCGACTTGCCACGGTCTCGACCTGCAGGGCAGCCAGCAGGGTCCCTCGCTGTTCGGCGTGGGCGAGCTGTCGGTGCACTTCCAGGTGTCGACCGGCCGCATGCCGCTGCAGGCACAGGGCCCGCAGGCGCCGCAGAAGCCGGTGCAGTTCACCGACGAGCAGATCAATGCGATCGCCGCCTACGTACAGTCGTCGGCCCCCGGCCCGACCTACCCGTCGGCAGAGCTGACCGACGGTGAGGGCGACCTGTCGCACGGTGCGGAGCTCTTCCGCATCAACTGCGCCATGTGCCACAACGTCGCCGGCGCCGGTGGCGCCCTGACCGAGGGCAAGTGGGCCCCCGACCTGCACACCGTCACCCCGGTCAACATGTACGCGGCCATGGTCACCGGCCCGCAGAACATGCCGGTCTTCAACGACCTGAACCTGACGCCCGAAGACAAGCGCGACGTCATTTCGTACTTGATGTACCTGCAGAAGTCCGAGTCCCCCGGTGGATACGCACTCGGGTCGCTCGGTCCGGTCTCCGAGGGACTGTTCATCTGGATCTTCGGTATCGGGGCGCTCATCGCTCTGACCGTGTGGATCACGGCCAAGTCCAACTGAGCGTCGTTCTCGACATCACGTAAACGCACGAGGAGCACCATGGCACACGAGGACGACGCACTCGAGCACGGGAGGGCTTCCTGGAAGCCCGGCTCGGGGCTCGCCGTCGCGGTTCCCGACGCCGCCCAGAATCCCGGCCTGCCCGGTCACCGCCAGCGCATGACCGACAAGGACCCCGAGGCGATGAAGCGTGCGGTCCGCACGGTCTACACGCTGTTCTACTTCTCGGTCGCCGCGAGTATCTGGGCGAGCATCGCCTACATGATCTTCCCGATCGAGTCGGGCGCGCTGATCGACATCCGCTACAACAACCTGTTCATCGGACTCGGTATCGCGTTCGCGCTGCTGGCGATCGGAATCGGCGCGATCCACTGGTCCAAGTCGGTCATGTCCGACAAGGAGTACATCGAGGACCGGCACGCCACACGTGGCCGCGACGAGGTGCGCGAGGGCGCGATCAACGTCTTCGCCGAGGCGAACGAGGATTCGGGCTTCGGCCGTCGCGAGATCATCCGCAACTCTCTGTTCGCGGCTCTCGCCGCGTCGGTCATCCCCGGAATCACCCTGTTCCGCGGTCTCGCGCCGCAGGACCAGGACCCGGTGAAGCTGCTCAGCCACACCATGTGGAAAGAAGGCGCACGTCTGACGCACGACCCCTCCGGTCGCGCGATCCGCGCCGCCGACGTCACCCTCGGTTCCGCCTTCCACGTCATCCCGGAAGAGTTGGCGAAGCTGAGCCACGACGAGGGATACCTCGAAGAGAAGGCCAAGGCGATCGTGCTGCTCATGCGTCTGCAGCCGGAGCAGCTGAACCCCGAGACCAACAACCTGGACTGGTCGTACGACGGCATCGTCGCGTACTCGAAGGTCTGCACGCACGTCGGCTGCCCCGTCGCGCTGTACGAGCAGCAGACCCACCACCTCCTGTGCCCCTGCCACCAGTCGCAGTTCGACGTCGCCAACGGTGCGGCCGTCATCTTCGGCCCGGCCGCCCGTCCCCTGCCGCAGCTCCCCATCACCGTCGACGCCGAGGGCTACCTCGTCGCGCAGAGTGACTTCCACGAGCCCGTCGGCCCCAGCTTCTGGGAGCGCTCATGAGCATCGGTACCCACCCCACCGAGAACGTCACGACCGAACCCGCGGTCCACGCCGGCGCACCCGCGGGCTCCGCGGGGCGCGACGGTAAGCCGCTGGGCGGCCGGTTCGTCGGCGCCGCAGCGAACTACCTCGATGAGCGCACGAGCATGTCGGGCATCGTCAAGGAGCTCGGTCGCAAGATCTTCCCCGACCACTGGTCGTTCATGCTCGGCGAGATCGCCCTGTGGAGCTTCGTCGTCGTGTTGCTTTCGGGCACGTTCCTGACGTTCTTCTTCCAGGCGTCGATGGTGGAGACCCACTACAACGGCGCGTATGAGCCCATGCGCGGTATCGCGATGTCGGCGGCGATGGAGTCGGCACTGCACATCTCGTTCGACCTGCGCGGCGGCCTCCTGGTCCGTCAGATCCACCACTGGGCAGCCCTCGTGTTCGTCGCCGGTATCGGCGTCCACATGCTGCGCGTGTTCTTCACGGGTGCGTTCCGCAAGCCCCGCGAGCTGAACTGGGTTGTCGGCTTCATCCTCTTCATCCTCGCGATGGCAGAGGGCTTCACGGGCTACTCCCTCCCCGACGACCTGCTGTCGGGTAACGGCCTGCGCATCATCGACGGCATGATCAAGGGTCTGCCCATCATCGGCACGTGGACCTCGTTCCTCCTCTTCGGCGGCGAGTTCCCGGGCACCGCGATCGTCGGTCGCCTCTACACGCTGCACATCCTGCTGCTGCCGGCGATCCTCGTCGCGCTGCTCGCGGTGCACCTCATGCTGATGATCATCAACAAGCACACGCAGTTCGCCGGGCCCGCCCGTTCGAACAGCAACGTCGTGGGCTACCCGATGCTCCCCGTGTACGCCTCGAAGATGGGCGGCTTCTTCTTCATCACGTTCGGTGTCATCGTGCTGATCGCCGCGCTCGTGACGATCAACCCCATCTGGAACTACGGCCCCTACGATCCGTCTCCCGTGTCGGCCGGTACCCAGCCCGACTGGTACATCGGCTTCGCCGACGGCATGCTGCGTCTCATCCCGCCGCACCTCGAGTTCGTGTTGTGGAACCACACCTGGTCGTGGAACATCATCATCCCCGTCGGCGTGCTGGGACTCTTCATCGTCCTCGTCCTCGTCTACCCCTTCATCGAGGCGTGGGTGACGGGTGACAAGCGCGAGCACCACATCGCACAGCGTCCGCGCAACGCGGCCACCCGCACCGCCATCGGCGCGGCAGGTGTGACGTTCTACGCCGTGATGTGGGCGGCAGCGTCGTCCGACATCATGGCCACGCACTTCCACCTCACGATGGAAGGCGTCATCCATGTGCTGCAGGCTTTGCTGATCCTGGGCCCGATCTTCGCCTACTTCGTCACAAAGCGCATCTGCATCGCGCTGCAGAAGAAGGACCGTGAGATCGCTCTCCACGGCTACGAGTCGGGCCGCATCGTTCGCCTCCCCGGTGGCGAGTACATCGAGGTCCACCAGCCGGTCGACGAGTTCGAGCGCTGGAAGCTGATCGATAACGAGACCTATGAGCCTCTCGTCGTCCGGCCCAACGCCAACGGAGAGATCCCGTGGCACGAGAACCTGCGCGCGTCGATCTCGCGCTGGTTCTTCGAGGACCGCCTGGCTCCGCTCACGCAGGCCGAACTCGATGCCGCGGCCGCTCACCAACACCACGAGATCGACCACATCGCGCATGAGGAGGCCGATGAGATCGCCGGCGCCGACGCCCGTGCCGATGAAGATGGCCGCCCGCGCAATGCGGTCGGCGAGCGGGCCGAAGTCGAGTTCCCCGCTCCCAAGGGCCTGGAAGAACGCAACCGTCCTGACAGCGACAAGAGCGAGTAGTCCTCCGATCTCAAGCCCCCGGCGCTTCGGCGCCGGGGGCTTCGGCGTTTCCGGGGGCGCCTGTCGATATCCCCCACCGACGGCGCTTTCGCTGCCTGGTCCCATCTGGCAGGATCCCGCGGCCGTGTGACGGCCACTCCCCTGCCGCGACGCCATCCGGACGCCTAGCGTGACATCATGACGAACGCCGAGCGCTATTTCTCCGCCCGCCTCGCTTTCGAGACCGACCCGTCGGACGTGTACGCCGCTCAGCGCAACGGTGACCGCTTCACCCTCGTCGATGTGCGCGGCGACGAGGCGTGGGCGCAGGGACGAATCACGGGCGCCCTCCACATGCCCTACCGGCAGATCGAGGAACGCGCACCCCGGGAGATCGATCGATCCGTGCCGGTCGTGGTGTACTGCTGGAGTCCGGGGTGCAACGCCGGTCAGAGAGGCGCTCTCGCGTTCGCGCGGCTCGGCTACGAGGTGCGGGAGATGATCGGCGGCTACGAGTACTGGGTACGTGAAGGTCAGCCGTACGAGAACGACGAGGGGCCGTGCACGCGGGTGTTCGATCCCACCGTCATGGTGGTTCGCAGCTGACGCGTCGCCGCCCGGGTCAGCGCGTACCCGCCGTCAGGCCGTTTCGACGTCTTCCGCGAACCACCGCGCGGCGGAACCGGAGAAGACGGGCTCCCCCAGTGGCGGCTCGTCATCGTCGACGATGTCGCACACGACCACGGTCACGTTATCGCGAGTGCCCGCCTCCAGCGCCAGCGCCACGGCAGCCGCAGCAGCCGAACGAGGGTCCTCGGCCTCGGCGATGAGCTGCGCGACATCGGCCTCCGGAACGTAGTCGGTCAGACCGTCACTGCACAGCATCCACCGGTCACCGACAACCGGAGGACGCTCGGCCACGGACACGACGTCGCCCTCGGCGCCACCCAGAGACGCGGTGATGATGTTGCGGCGCGGATGGGCCGCGGCGGCCTCGGGCGGGATGATGCCGTGGTCGACGAGGGCCTGAACGTATGAATCGTCACGCGTCTCGCGCGTGAACTCGCCGTCGCGCAGCAGGTAGGCCCGGGAGTCGCCGGTGTGCGCGAGCAAGAGCTGCCCGGCAGTGCTCAGGAAGAGACCGGTGAACGTGGTGGCCATTCCCTGGAGAGCCGGATCACGCTCCACATGAGCACGGATGTCCCAGTTGGCCTCGCGAACACGCACGAGCAGGTCGTCGGCGTCGAGGCCGGCGCCACGCGTGGCCACGAGACGATGAAGCAATGCCGCCGACGCCAGGTCGCCGGAGGGACCGCCGCCCACACCGTCTGCCACCGCCGCACCCCAGGACGCCGCGAAAGCGGCGTCCTGGTTGGTGGGACGGTGCGAGCCGGCGTCGGAGACGGCGGCCGCGATCAGCCGAACGGGCACGGGTCAGCGCGCGAAGTACCCGCGGTAGTACTCGTACACCCAGCCGACGATAGCAACGACGAAGACCAGGAACCCGACGGGGACGAGCCAGCTACCGACAGCAAGACCGATCATCGCAATCGCGGCGGAAGCCGCCAGCACGATAGGCCACCACGACCACGGGCTGAACTCTCCCACCTCGGGATCGCCGTCGTCGATGTCGGCCGTCAACATGTCTTCGGGCAGCTCACCGCGCTGTGCCTTGAGCACACGGTTGATGTAGAAGGCGACCATCGACGACATGAGGCCGAGGAAGACCAGCGCGACGGTTCCGACCCACTCGACGCCACCGTGCTGGATCAGGCTCCAGGCCGTGTAAACGACGGCGATGAAGAATCCGAAGCCCGCGAGGAGCCACCAGAGTCCGACATTGGTACGCATCGTTACTTGACCTCTCCGGCTGCGGCATCGACCACGGGGGCATCGGGGGCGTCCTTGGCCGGACCCACACCCACCGGGATACCGGCTTCGGGGTGGTTCAGGTCGAACGCGGGGCGCTCGCTGCGGATGCGCGGGATCGAGGTGAAGTTGTGACGCGGCGGCGGGCACGACGTCGCCCACTCGAGCGACGCTCCATAGCCCCACGGGTCGTCCACGGTCACACGCGGAGCCTTGCGCGCCGTGATCCAGACGTTCAGCAGGAACGGGATCATCGAGGCGCCCAGGATCATGGACCCCACGGTGGAGAGCTGGTTCTCCCACGTCCACCCGTCGGCCGCGGCGTAGTCCGCGTAGCGACGCACCATGCCGTCGACGCCCAGCCAGTGCTGGATGAGGAAGGTCATGTGGAAGCCGATGAACAGCATCCAGAAGTGCACCATGCCAAGACGCTCGTTGAGCATCTTGCCGGTCCACTTGGGCCACCAGAAGTAGAAGCCGGCGAACATCGCGAACACGACCGTGCCGAACACCACGTAGTGGAAGTGGGCGACGACGAAGTACGAGTCCGACAGGTGGAAGTCGAGCGGCGGCGAGGCGAGGATGACACCGGTGAGACCACCGAAGACGAACGACACCAGGAAGCCGAGGGCGAAGACCATCGGGGTCTCGAACGTCACCGATCCGCGCCACAGGGTGCCGATCCAGTTGAAGATCTTCACGCCGGTGGGCACCGCGATGAGCATCGTCATGAGGGCGAAGAACGGCAGCAGCACTCCACCGGTGACGTACATGTGGTGGGCCCACACGGCCACCGACAGCGCGGCGATCGCGATGGTCGCGTACACGAGCGTCTTGTAGCCGAAGATCGGCTTGCGGCTGAAGACCGGGAAGATCTCCGAGACGATGCCGAAGAACGGCAGCGCGATGATGTACACCTCGGGGTGGCCGAAGAACCAGAACAGGTGCTGCCATAGGAGCACGCCGCCGTTCTCGGGGCTGTAGATGTGGGCGCCCAGCACACGATCCGCGGCGGCGGCGAAGATGGCCGCGGCGAGGACCGGGAAGGCGAGCAGGATCAGGATGCTCGTGATGAGGGTGTTCCAGGAGAAGATCGGCATGCGCCACATGGTCATGCCGGGAGCACGCATCGTCAGGATCGTGGTGATGAAGTTCACCGCACCGAGGATCGTGCCGAAACCGCTGATGCCCAGACCCAGCATCCAGAGGTTTCCTCCGACACCCGGCGAGAAGCTCGCGTTGGCGAGCGGCTGATAGGCGAACCAACCGAACCCGGCCGCGCCCTGCGGGGTGAGGAAGCCGGAGACCGCGATGGTCGAGCCGAACAGGAAGAGCCAGAAAGCGAAGGCGTTCAGACGCGGGAACGCCACGTCGGGGGCACCGATCTGCAGCGGCAGCAGAGCGTTGGCGAAGCCGGCGAACAACGGCGTCGCGAACATGAGCAGCATGACCGTGCCGTGCATCGTGAACAGCTGGTTGTACTGCTCTTTGGTCGGGATGATCTGCATGCCGGGCTCGAAGAGCTCGGCACGGATGATCAGCGCCATGACGCCACCGAGCATGAAGAACATCACGGAGGCGATCAGGTACATGTACCCGATGGTCTTGTGGTCGGTGGAGGTGATCCACTTGACGACCAGGTTGCCCTTCTGCTCGACACGCGTGGTGCTCAGCAGTGCGGCTTGACGCGGCGGGAGAGTCGTCGGGCGCGAAGGACCCGTCCCCTGGAGCGGAAGCGTCGTGGCCATGATCACTCGTTCCCTTCGATGCCCGTCGGCAGGTTCTGCAGACGCGACAGGTCGCTGATGTCGCCCACGTCACCGGCGTTGCGCAGCGAGGTCAGGTACTGCTCGTACTCCGCCTCGCTCACGACCTTGACGTTGAAGAGCATGGCGGAGTGGTACTCACCGCACAGCTCGGCGCACTTGCCTTCGTACGTGCCCTCGCGAGTGGGCGTGAACGACCACTCGTTGTCGCGGCCGATGTACATGTCTTTCTTGTACAGGAAGTCGATGATCCAGAAAGAGTGGATGACGTCGCGCGAGCGCAGGTCGATCTTCACCTTCTTGTTCACCGGCAGGTAGAGCGTGGGCACGTCTTCGAGGTCGTACCCGTCGGACGTGGCCTTCGCCTGGACGCCCATGGAGTACACCGCGTCGGAGTTGTCTTCCTTCGTGCCGTTGTACTGGAAGTCCCACGCCCACTGCTTGCCGTACGCGGTGATCGAGACATCGGGGTTCGCGTACTGCGTCTCGAGCGTGTTCTGATCGCGCGCCGTGAAGGCGAAGAAGCCGACGACCAGGATCAGCGGCACGATCGTGTAGAAGATCTCGATCGGCATGTTGTACCGCAGCTGGACGGGCAGGCCCGACTGGCCCTTGCGCCGACGGTAGGCGACGACCGACCACAGCATCAGGCCCCATGTGATGACACCGACGGCGAGCAGCACGATCCACGAGTTGACCCACAGACCGGCGACCATGTCGGTGTGATTCGTGGCGGGTGCGCCGTCATCGACGAAGCCGGGCAGGAAGCCGTGGAGCTGGGCCGTGGTGCAGCCGGACAGGAGCGCGGCGGAGGCGATCCCGACGGGGAGCGCGGCCCAGCGAAGGCGACGTTTGGAGGGCACAGTGCACCTTTCCGGGTCGTGGATGAAGCTTTGACAGTCTACGGCAACCTCTCACGGTTCTCAGGCCATTCGTCCAGTGCCGAGACATCGAGAACCCCCGGTTTCCACGTGTGATCCGTGGGTCCCGGGGGTTCTCGAGAAGCAGCCGGCGAACGGCGCGAGAGCTCAGTGGAAGCTGTCGCCGCAGGCGCACGAGCCCTGCGCGTTGGGGTTGTCGATCGTGAACCCCTGCTCGGAGATCGTGTCTTTGAAGTCGATGCTCGCACCATCGAGGTACGGCACGCTCATGTCGTCGACGATGACCTCGACACCGTCGAAGTCGACGACCTTGTCGCCGTCGAGGTAGCGCTCGTCGAAGTAGAGCTGGTAAATGAGGCCCGAGCATCCGCCGGGCTGGACCGCGACGCGCAGACGGAGGTCGTCGCGACCCTCCTGCGAGAGCAGGCTCTTCACCTTGTCGGAGGCGGCGGCGGTGAGGCCGACACCGTGCTCGCGGGTCTCGGCGGATGTCGACAGAGTGGTGTCGGTCATGGCGATGCCCTTCGGGTCGATCGGTCGCGGGACGTGACGAGTCTACGCCCGCCTCGACCCACCGGCGCGATCAGATCACGCGCGCGTTCAGACGAGCCAGCAGGAGAGCCTCCGACACGAGCGCATTGCCGAACGTCTCGAGGTGCAGCGACTCGTTGGGGCTGTGCGCACGGGCGTGCGGGTCCTCGACACCGGTCACGAGGATCTGTGCTCGGGGGAACTCGCGAACCAGGTCGGCGATGAAGGGAATCGATCCGCCGACACCGACATCGACCGACTCGACGCCATACCCCTCCGCGAACGAGGCACGGGCGTCTTCGACGGCCCAGCCGCTGGTGTCGACCAGGAAGGCGTCGCCGCAGTCGACGTCGCTGAACTCCAGGTGAGCACCGAACGGCGCGTTCGCCCGGAGGTGGGCCTCGATCGCGGCGTACGCCTGCTCGGCATGCTGACCGGGAGCGACCCGTGCGCTGATGACGACGCTCGTTCGCGGAGCGAGGGTGTTGGACGCCGCGTGCACGGGAGTGGCGTCCCATCCGGTGATGGTGACGGAAGGCTTGTTCCAGATGCGGCTGAGGATCGAGTCGCGCCCGATCGGGCTGACGCCCTCGAGCAGACCGGACTCGGCGCGCAGCGTCGCCTCGTCGTAGTCGGGGGTCGCCGCGTCGCGTACCGCGAGCCCCGGGACCGCGACGGCACCGTCGTCGTCCCACAGCGTTGCCAGCAGCTTGACGGTGGCGAGCATGGCATCCGGGACCGCGCCGCCCATCATGCCGGAGTGCGACGCGTGCTCCAGCGTGCGCACCGTCAGGGTGAAGCGGGCGTTGCCGCGCAGCGACACCGTCAGGCCGGGCGTGCGCTCATCCCAGTTGCCCGAGTCGGCGACCACGATGACGTCCGAACGCAGCACGTCGGCATTGTCGGCGAGGAACTGTCCGAAGGAGCGGGAGCCGTATTCCTCTTCGCCCTCGATGAAGACCGCGATTCCCAGATCGAGGTCGTCGCCGAGCACCTCGCTGACGGCGCGGATGGCGCCGACGTGCGCCATGACACCGGCCTTGTCATCGGCGGCGCCGCGACCGTAGAGGCGTCCATCGCGGACCGTGGGCTCGAAGGGCGGGGACTCCCACAGCGCATCGTCACCGGGAGGCTGCACATCGTGGTGCGCGTAGAGCAGGACCGTCGGGCGACCGTTGCGGGCGGCGCGCGAGGCGAGCACCGCGGGCTGCCCGAGCTCGTCGGTCCCCGGGATCCGAGCACGCTTGATCTCGACGGTGTCGAACACTCCCGTATCCCTCAGCAACGCGGCCACGGCTTCCGCGCTCCGCACGAGCGCAGACTGGTCGAACGACGGCCAGGCGATCGACGGGATGCGCACGAGGGAGCCGAGGTCGGCGAGGGCAGCGGGGATGCCGGCGGCGGCCGCGGTACGCACAGCCTCCTGCCGGGACAGGTCGGGGATCATGCGGGTAATCTTAGATCTCCCGTTCCATGAACTGCCGAGGTTACCCGTGGCCAAGTCCCCCGCTCCCGCCCCCAACGACACTCCCGTCGAGCCGACGCTCCTCGGATCGGGCAAGGGCCGTGCGACGCCGTCACGCGCCGAGCAGGAGGCCGCCCGCAAGCGTCCGCTCGTGCCCGACACCAAAGAGGCGAAGCAGCGTGCGCGCGCCGAGCTCGCCGCCCAGCGCGAGAAGGCGCGCATCGGCATGGCCGCCGGCGAGGAGCGCTACCTGCCGGTCCGCGACCGCGGACCCCAGCGCCGCTACGCCCGCGACTTCGTCGACGCCGGCTGGCATCTGGGCGAGGGCGTCATGCCGTTCATGGTGCTGGTCATCGTGGCGACGCTGATCCCGGTGTCGTTCTTCCAGTACTGGTCGTTCGTCGCACTGTGGATCTTCATCCTCTTCGTCGTCGGCGACATGATCATCACGTCCATCCGGGTGAAGCGCGCCGCGAAAGAGAAGTTCGGCGAAGGCAAGCTCGAGAAGGGGCTGGGTTGGTACGCGGCGATGCGCACCGTCCAGATGCGCTTCATGCGCCTTCCGAAGCCGCAGGTCAAGCGCGGTCAGTACCCGGCCTGAGGTCGAACACCCCGTTGAGTGTCCAGGACACGCCGCACGGGCCGTGGGGCACGCGGCGTGTTCTGGACACTCAACGGGGATTGAGCGGCGAGACGCGAGCGTCGGTCAGCGGCGCAGGGCCAGACCGCGGTTGATCTGGCGCGCCCAGAGCGGGCCCCGGTACAGGAAGCCCGTGTAGCCCTGCACGAGCGTCGCGCCGGCCTCGAGGCGCTCGCGCACGTCGTCGGCGGTCTCCACTCCCCCGGCTGAGATCACGACGAACTCGGAGGGTACGGCCGCGCGCACCAGACGCAGCACCTCGGTCGCGCGCGCCTTCAGCGGCGCGCCCGACAGCCCGCCGGCGCCCGCGGCCTCGACCGTCGCGGCATCCGTCGACAACCCCGTGCGGGCGATCGTGGTGTTCGTGGCGATGATGCCGGCCAGCCCGGCATCGACCGCGAGGCGAGCGATGTCCTGCACCTCGTCGTCTTCGAGGTCGGGCGCGATCTTGACCAGCAGGGGGGTGTCGCCCGCGGCATCCCGAACGGCCGTCAGCAGGGGACGCAGCGTCTCGACCGCTTGCAGGCCACGAAGACCGGGCGTGTTGGGAGACGAGACGTTGACGACGAGATAGTCGGCCAGAGGCGCGAGCAGCCGGGCGCTGCGCACGTAGTCGGTGGTCGCATCCTCGACCGCGACGACGCGACTCTTGCCGATGTTGACGCCGACGACCGGGCGCCGCCGCCCGCGACGCAGACGCCGGAGCTTGGCCGCCGCCGCGGCCGCACCGTCGTTGTTGAATCCCATGCGGTTGATGACCGCGCGGTCGGCGACGAGGCGGAAGAGCCGCGGCTTCGCATTGCCCGGCTGCGGCAGGGCCGTGATCGTGCCCACCTCGACATGGCCGAAGCCGAGCGCGCCGAGGCCACGGACCATCGTGACGTTCTTGTCGAAACCGGCCGCCACACCGAACGGGGAGTCGAATCGCAGGCCGAGCGCATCGACGCCCTGCCCTTCCGCGGGCGCCGTGAAACGCCGGACGAGGGATGCCACTGGCGCGACACCCGCGGCGCGGATGACGAGAGCACCGAGGTGGTGCGCGAACTCGGGGTCGAGGCGGGTGAGGACCGAGCGGAAGAGAAGGGGATACATCCCCGCCAGGTTACTGGACGACGTCGTGCTCGCCGGGCCGGACGGGGCGCGCGGCGTGATCGGCGCGGAGCTGGGCGATGGCGGCGTCGAAGTCGTCGAGCGAGTCGAATGCCTGGTACACGCTCGCGAAACGCAGGTACGCCACTTCGTCGAGCTCGCGCAGCGGGCCGAGGATCGACAGGCCGATCTCGTTCGCGTCGATCTGCGACGATCCCGTCTGGCGGATGGCCTCTTCGACCTGCTGCGCCAGCACCGCCAGGTCGGCATCCGTCACCGGCCGCCCCTGACAGGCTTTGCGCACGCCCGACATGACCTTCTCGCGGCTGAAGGGCTCGACGACGCCCGACCGCTTGACGACGTTGAGGCTCGCGGTCTCGACCGTCGAGAAGCGTCCGCCGCACTTGGGGCACTGGCGGCGGCGGCGAATGCTCAGGCCGTCGTCACTGGTACGCGAGTCGATGACGCGCGAGTCCGGGTTACGGCAGAACGGGCAGTGCATCGGATCCCCGGCTCAGGCGTCGAACCGCGCGGTCACGGCCTCGCCGTGCGCGGGCAGCGCCTCGGCCTCGGCGAGGGTGACGATGGCGTCGCGCACCTGGTCGAGGGCGGCGCGGTCGTACTCGATCACCTGCTGCGGGCGCAAGAAGGTGGCAGCGGACAGCCCGGCACCGTAGCGCGCCTGTCCCCCGGTCGGCAGCACGTGGTTGCTGCCGGCGAGATAGTCGCCGAGGCTGACCGGCGTGTACGGGCCGACGAACACGGCGCCGGCGTTCACGAAGTCCTCGGGGCGCGGGTCGGCGAGGTGCAGCTCGAGGTGCTCGGGAGCGTAGGCGTTGCTGAAGGCGGTCGCCTGTGCGATGTCGTCGACGAGCACCACGGCCGACTGCGGACCATCGAACGCGGCGACGACGCGCTCGCGGTGCCGTGTCGCCGCGACACGAGGCACCAGGGCCTCGCGCACCGCGTCGGCGAGCTCGGCGGAGTCGGTGACCAGGACCGCGGAGGCCTGCTCGTCGTGCTCGGCCTGACTGACGAGGTCTGCCGCGACGAGATCGGCGCGCGCGGTGCCGTCTGCGACGACGAGGATCTCGGTCGCACCGGCCTCGGAGTCGGTGCCCACGCGCCCGGCGACCGCGCGCTTGGCCGAGGCGACGAAATTGTTGCCGGGTCCGGTGACCACATCGACCGGATCGAGACCGATCTCGGCGACACCGTAAGCGAACGCGCCGATGGCACCGGCACCGCCCATGGCGTACACCTCGCTCACCCCGAGCAGCCGGGCGGCGGCAAGGATGACGGGGTGCACGCGCCCACCGAACGCGGACTGGGCCGGGGAGGCCAAAGCCACCTCGTGTACGCCCGCGACCTGTGCCGGCACGACGTTCATCACGACGCTCGAGGGGTACACGGCCTTGCCCCCCGGAACGTACAGTCCCACGCGACGCACGGGCTGCCACCGCTGCGTCACGCGCGCACCGGCGCCGAGCTCGGTGACCACGGGGGGCGGAACCTGCGCTGCGGATGCCGCGCGCACGCGCGAGATCGCTTCGTCGAGGGCCGCACGGATCACGGGGTCGAGGTCGCGCAGTGCCTCGTCGAGGTGCGCCGCGGGGACGCGGATGGCGTGATCGCTGACGCGATCGAAACGCGCGGCCTGCTCGCGAAGCGACTCTTCGCCGCGGCGGGCGACATCGTCGACCAGACGGGCGGCGGTGGCGAGGGCCTCATCGCGCGCGGCCTCGGCGCGCGGGACCACCGCGAGGAATTCGGCCGGCGAGAGCACGCGGCCGCGGAGATCGATCGTGCGGAGCATGCTCCCAGGCTACCGGCCGACCGCGAGCCGCTCCGTTCGCGACGGGCGGCTCGCAGCCGGTCTTCAGCCGCGGGTCACGCCCGAGACGTCGTGCAGATAGCCGATCCGGCCGTCGTCGTGACGGATGACGAAGGTCTCGCCGCGGTCCTCCACCACGAGCGCCCAGGCCGTCGGGCCGATGCGGAAGATGGGCGTACCGTAGTCATCGACGACGTCGCGCTCGACCGGAGCCAGCGCCCAGAAGGCCTGGGCGTGGTGCGGCGCGTCGTGCTCCTCGGTCTCGACGTGCCCGGACGCACCGGCGACGCCCTGCCCCTCGTCTTCGGTGCGCAGCGGTGCGAAGACGTCGGTGGTGTTGTGGTCGTCGCCGTGGGCGGGCAGCACGCTCGTCGCCGGAGCGGCGTCGTGAGCGAGATCGGTCGAACCGGTGTAGCTTCCGGGCACGGGGCCGTCGGTGTCGACGTGCGCGTTCTGCCCCTCCGCCGCCGCGACGGCCTGGGGGCGCGGGGAACGCGGCGTGCGGGGACGGGGCACCACCGGTCGGATGGGACGCGCGTTGCGGTGTGCCGCGACCTCGTCGCGACCGCGGAAGTCGAGCGAGAACGGCCGGATCCAGGGCGCCGCCACGGTCAGCACGACGCCGGCCAGCATCAGGGCGGCTTCGACCCAGATGACCCACGAGCGCGTCCAGATCGCGGTGTCGCCGTACACCGCCACGGTGTCCCAGATCCATGAGAACCACACGAGGGCGGCGACGGAGAAGGCCACCGACGCGAACTGGTCGATTCCCAGCGACCCCACGCGGCGGATGCCCTGGGGCGACAGTCGACGCAGCACGACGAGGCCGACGGCCACGGTGGGAAGGGCGATGGCGGGAATCCACCAGAGACCGGACGACCAGACGTTCACCCCGCCGACGAGCACACCCGAGGGGGAATCGAGGATGTTGGTGCGGAAGAACGAGACGAAGAAGGCCACGACCCAGACACCGAGCAGTGCCACTTCGCGCACCGAGAACGGACCGACACCGACGTTGGGGGCGTCACCCGACGGTCCATGACCCGACGGTGCGCTCCCCGGCAGTGCCTGCCCCGTGGGCGGCTGACCCGACGCAGCCGACGTGCCGTGCTCATCGGCGGCGGCCGAGAAGGGCTGGTCGGGAGAAGCCGCGTCCGATGCGCCGGTCTCGTCGCGCCCGGTCGACGTGCTCGCCGATCCGCTCGACGACCGGGAATCGTCGGCGGATCGGTGCTCGGGGTCGTGCGGGGCGACGGTCGCGTCGACGTCGCGGACGCTCTCGGCGTCCGGTGCCGCAGCGTCGTCGTGAGGGTTCTGATCGGTCACGGTGGTCCTTTCGGCGGGCGGCGGAACGCCCGGTCATCCTATCCAGCGGGCTTTTGGCATCCACTGGGCTTGCGGCTCTCGACGGGGATGTCAGCCGAGGCAGTTGGGGCCGAGGAGGCCCTTGAGCTCGCCGAACAGGTCGGCGGTCACGCGCACCGGCAGGGGAACCTCGAAGACCTTCGCGGTGCCGCCTTTGTGAAGTTTGAGAACAACCTCTGTGTCGCCTGCGTGCCGGCGCAGCATCTGAGCCAACTCGCCGACGAGCGCCTCGCTCGCGCGCTGCTCCGGCACCATCAGCGTCAGGCCTCCCGCTTCGTCGAGACCCTCGAGGTCGGGGGCGAACGCACTCTGCGCGTGCAGATTCAGCCCGTCGTCGCGGCGCGACACGCGTCCGCGCACGACCATGATGCTGTCGGCGACGAGAGCCGGGGCGAACTCGGCGTACGTCTTGCCCATGAACATGACGGTCACCTCGCCGTTGAAGTCCTCGACGGTGACCATGCCGTACGGGTTGCCGCTCTGTTTCGCCACGCGATGCTGCACGCTGGTCAGCAGGCCCGCGACCGTCACCTGGTCGCCGTCTTGCACGTCTTCGGACGACAACAGGTCGTGGATCGAGATCGAGGCGTGCTTGGCCAACGGAACCTCGAGACCCGCGAGCGGGTGATCGGAGACGTACAGCCCCAGCATCTCGCGCTCGAAGGCCAGCTTGTCTTTCTTCGTCCACTCCGGGCGCTCGGGCACCTTGACGACCTGCTGCGGCTCGTCCCACAGGGAGTCGAAGTCGAAACCGACCTCGCCGTTGGCCTCGCGGCGCTTGTCGAGCACGGCGCCCTCGCAGGCGTCTTCGTGCACCTCGATGAGCGCGCGGCGCGTCGACCCGAGCGAGTCGAAGGCCCCCGCCTTGATGAGCGACTCGACCGTCCGCTTGTTGGCGACGTGCATCGGCACCTTCGCCAGGAAGTCGTGGAACGACGTGTACTTGGCCTCCTGACGCGCGGCGACGATCCCGTCGACGACGTTCGCGCCGACGTTGCGCACCGCGCCCAGGCCGAAGCGGATGTCTTCCCCCACGGCGGCGAAGAAGCGGATCGACTCGTTGACGTCGGGCGGCAGGACCTTGATACCCATGCGGCGGCACTCGTTGAGGTACACCGCCATTTTGTCTTTGGAATCGCCGACGCTGGTGAGGAGCGCCGCCATGTACTCGGCGGGATAGTGGGCCTTCAGGTACGCCGTCCAGTACGAGACGAGCCCGTAGGCGGCGGTGTGGGCCTTGTTGAAGGCGTAGTCGGCGAACGACTCGAGCACCTTCCACAGCGTCTGCTGAGCGACCTCGCCGAAGCCGCGCTCGGTCATGCCGCCGAAGAAGATCTCCTTCTGCTTGTCGAGCTCGCTCTTCTTCTTCTTGCCCATCGCGCGGCGCAGCAGGTCGGCCTGGCCGAGCGTGTAGCCGGCGACGCGCTGCGCGACGGCCATCACCTGCTCCTGGTACACGATGAGGCCGTACGTCGTGTCGAGGATGTCGGCCAGCGGCTCCTCGAGCTCGGGATGGATCGGCTCGATCTCCTGCTGCTTGTTCTTTCGCAGCGCGTAGTTGATGTGCGAGTTCACGCCCATGGGACCCGGTCGGTAAAGCGCGAGCACCGCCGAGATGTCTTCGAAGTTGTCGGGGCGCATCAGGCGCAGGAGGGAGCGCATGGGCCCGCCGTCGAGCTGGAACACGCCCAGCGTGTCGCCCCGGGCGAGCAGTTCGTAGGATGCCGCGTCGTCGAGCGCGAGGTCTTCGAGCACGAGCGGGTGGCCGCGGTTGGCCTCGATGTTGTCGAGGGCGTCATTGATGATGGTGAGGTTGCGAAGCCCCAAGAAGTCCATCTTGATGAGGCCGAGCGACTCGCACGCCGGGTAGTCGAACTGTGTGACGATCTGACCGTCTTGCTCGCGACGCATGATCGGGATGATGTCGATCAGCGGCTCGCTCGACATGATCACGCCGGCCGCGTGCACGCCCCACTGGCGCTTGAGGTTCTCGAGCCCGAGCGCGGTGTCGAACACCGTCTTGGCCTCGGCGTCGGTCTCGATCAGCGTGCGGAACTCGCTCGCCTCTTTGTACCGGGGGTGCTCGGGGTTGAACATGCCGTCGAGCGGCATGTCTTTGCCCATGACCGCAGGCGGCATGGCCTTGGTGAGCTTGTCGCCCATGCTGAAGGGGAAGCCGAGCACACGGCCGGCGTCTTTCAGGGCCTGCTTGGCCTTGATCGTGCCGTAGGTGACGATCTGCGCGACGCGCTCGTCGCCGTACTTCTCGGTGACGTACTGGATCACTTCGCCGCGACGACGGTCGTCGAAGTCGACGTCGAAGTCGGGCATGGAGACGCGGTCGGGGTTGAGGAAGCGCTCGAAGATGAGGCCGTGCTGGAGCGGGTCGAGGTCGGTGATCTTCATGGCGTACGCGACCATCGAGCCGGCGCCCGAGCCACGACCGGGACCGACGCGGATGCCGTTGCGCTTGGCCCAGTTGATGAAGTCGGCGACCACGAGGAAGTACCCCGGGAATCCCATCTGGAGGATGACGTCGGTCTCGTACTCGGCCTGCTTGCGCACGTCGTCGGGGATGCCGCCGGGATAGCGGTCGTGCAGGCCGTTCTCGACCTCTTTGATCATCCAGCTGCCCTCGGTCTCGCCGTCGGGCACCGGGAAGCGGGGCATGTAGTTGGCCGAGGTGTCGAACTCGACGTTGCAGCGCTCGGCGATGAGCAGCGTGCTGTCGCACGCCTCGGGGTGATCGCGGAACACCTGGCGCATCTCGGCGGGCGACTTGACGTAGTATCCGTCGCCGTCGAACTTGAAGCGCTTCGGGTCGTCGAGCGTCGACCCCGACTGCACGCACAGCAGGGCGGCGTGGCTCGTCGCGTCGTGCTGGTGCGTGTAGTGCAGGTCGTTGGTGCCCACGAGCGGGATGCCGAGGTCTTTCGACAGCTTGAGCAGGTCGCCCATGACGCGACGCTCGATCGACAGGCCGTGATCCATGATCTCGGCGAAGTAGTTGTCTTTGCCGAAGATGTCTTGGAACTCGGCCGCTGCCGCCCGGGCGGCCTCGTACTGCCCCAGACGCAGGCGCGTCTGCACCTCGCCCGAGGGGCAGCCGGTCGTGGCGATGAGGCCCTTGCTGTACGTCTGCAGCAGTTCGCGGTCCATGCGGGGCTTGAAGTAGTACCCCTCCATGCTCGCCTTCGAGGACAGGCGGAAGAGGTTGTGCATGCCCTGCGTCGTCTCGGACAGCAGGGTCATATGGGTGTACGCGCCCGAGCCCGAGACGTCGTCGCTCTGCTGCTCGGGGGTGCCCCAGCGCACGCGCGTCTTGTCGGAACGGTGCGTGCCGGGGGTGACGTACGCCTCGATGCCGATGATGGGTTTGATGCCGGCGTCTTTCGCCGTCTTGTAGAACTCGAAGGCGGCGAAGGTGTTGCCGTGGTCGGTGACGGCGATCGCCGGCATGCCCTGTTTGACGGCCTCTTGCACCATCGGCCCGATGCGGGCCGCTCCGTCGAGCATCGAATACTCGCTATGCACATGAAGATGAACGAAGGAGTCTGCTGCCACGTATCGAGTGTACGTTCGGCCTCCGACATCGACCGAGGAAGTTCACGGCACCCGCCCAGCCGGCGCCGCCGCCCCGGGCGCGTCGCTCGAGCTCCGGCATCCCGTGCACCACGGACGCCGTGACGCCGCCCGGCGCGAAGGGGCGCGTCAGACGCCGTCGCTCAGGATCTCCAGCGCGTGCGCGAGATCGGCGGGGTAGGCCGACACGAAGCTCGCCCACTCCCCCGTGCCCGGGTGGGCGAAGGCGAGGCGATGCGCGTGCAGCCACTGACGTGTGAGCCCGAGTCGCGCGGACAGCGTCGGATCGGCTCCGTACAGCGGGTCTCCCGCACACGGGTGGCGGTGGGCGGCCATGTGCACCCGGATCTGGTGGGTGCGTCCGGTCTCGAGATGGATCTCGAGCAACGACGCCCGCGGAAAGGCCTCGAGGGTCTCGTAGTGCGTCACGGAGTCCTTGCCGTCGGGGGTGACGGCGAACTTCCACGAGTGATGGGGATGCCGACCGATCGGCGCGTCGATCGTGCCGGCCAGCGGGTCGGGGTGCCCCTGCACGACGGCGTGGTAGATCTTGTCGACCTCGCGCTCCTTGAACGCGCTCTTGAGCACGGTATAGGCCCGCTCGGTCTTGGCGACGACCATGAGGCCGCTCGTGCCGGCGTCCAGGCGGTGCACGACGCCGCGTCGCTCGGCCGGACCGCTCGTCGCGATGCGGAAGCCCGCGGCGGCGAGGGCACCGAGCACCGTGGGCCCCTCCCACCCGACGGACGGATGGGCGGCGACGCCGGCCGGCTTGTCGACGACGACGATGTCATCGTCGTCGTGCACGATCCCCAGATCGGGCACCTCGACGGGAACGATCTCGGGCTCGCGCCGGGGCTCCCATTCGACGCTCAGCCAGGAGCCGGCCCGCAAGCGGTCGGAGCGGCCCGCGACGCGCCCGTCGACGCTCACGCCTCCTGCATCGGCCACCTCGGCCGCGAACGTGCGCGAGAAGCCGAGCATCTTGGCCAGACCCTGGTCGATGCGCGTTCCGTCGAGCCCGTCGGGGACGGGCAGGCTCCGTGACTCCATGTCAGCGCATGCCCGGCTCGCTCGACGCGTCGACCGCACCGCCGTCGGTCTCGGCGGGTTGGCGTGCACGCGACGCGCGGGTCTCGCGGGTGCCGTCGAGTCGCAGGCCGAACAACACGAGGAGCGCCACCGAGATCATCATCGACACGATGAACACATCGGCGACGTTGTAGATCGCGGGCATCATCCACGGCGTCGAGATGAAGTCGACGACGTGGCCCACCGGGAACCCGGGTTCGCGCAGCAGGCGATCGGTGAGGTTCCCGAGCACGCCGCCCAGCAGCAGACCGAGCACGATCGCCCACAGGCGCGAGCGTACGCGGCGCACGGCGAGGAAGACGATCACGCCGGCGACGACCGCGAGGGCGATGGTGAACAACCACGTGACGCCCTCGCCGAGCGAGAAGGCGGCCCCGGGGTTGCGGACGAGGTACAGCTGCAGCACGTCGCCGAAGACCGGGACGACGCGCTCCGGAGGGAGATTGTCGATGGCGACGGTCTTCGCCAACTGGTCGGCGGCCAGCACCACCACCGCAAGGATCGCGATGACGATGCCGGCCGCCGCCGGACGCAGAGGAGATCGACTGCGCAAAGAGTGGTCCTACAGGCCGATCGCCGACACCGGCGTCGAGCCCGAGGACGATGCCGTGGTGTCGAGGTCGCGGAGCTGACCCTCGATGTAGCTGCGCAGCTGCGAACGGTAGTCGCGCTCGAAGTTGCGGAGCTCGGTGATGCGGCCCTCGAGGACGGTGCGCTCCTTCTCGAGACGGGCACGCTCTTCGCGGCCCTTCTGCTCGGCCTCGGCGAGGATCGACGCGGCCTGGGCCTGCGCCTCGCTGACGAGCTGATCGCGCTGGGCCTTGCCCTCGGCGACGTGCTCGTCGTGCAGACGCTGAGCGAGCTCGATGATGCCGGCACTCTGCGCCGCGGGAGCCGCGTCGTCGGCGGCGGGGGCCGCAGCCACGGGAGCCGGGGACTCGGCCACGACGGGCTGCGCCGCCTGCGGCGCCTCGGCCGCGGGGGCAACGGCCGGGGCGGCCTCACCCGACTCGTAGGCAGCGAGCTTGGCCTTCAGCTCTTCGTTCTCGGCGATCGTCTTGCGCCACTCGACGACGATCTCGTCGAGGAAGTCGTCGACCTCGTCGGGGTCGAAGCCCTCCTTGAAGCGGACGTGCTGGAACTGCTTGGTGACGACGTCATCGGGGGTCAGTGCCATGGTGTTTCCTCTTTCGAGAGCTCTGAGTTGGAACTATTGGGGTGTCGCACCGGGGCGTACCGCTTCGGGACAGCATAGCCGTCGCCCTCCGTCGGTGTCGAAGGACGGCAGCTCCGAGAGTTATAGGGCAGCGAGCGACCGGGTGACACTCAGCAGCAAGAAGCAGACGAACAGGGTGATCGCGAAACCGAAATCGAACGCGATACCGCCGACGCGGAGCGGGGGAATGATACGGCGAATGAGCTTGATCGGCGGATCTGTCACGGTGTACACGATCTCCGCCGCAACCAAGGTCGCGCCGCGCGGACGCCACTCACGGTTGAACATCGGGATGTACTCGAGCACGAGGCGCGCGAGCAGCAGAACGATGTAGATGAAGAGGATCGCGCTGAGGACGGAGCCGATCAGGCTGACAACGGCCACGGGTCTTACGGCGACGTGAAGGGCACGCCCTCGGGGTCGGCCTGAGCGATCGCACCATCGCCGGACACGGCGATGTTCTCGGGCGAGAGCAGGAAGACCTTGCTCGTCACCCGTTCGATGCGACCGTACAGCCCGAGCGAGAGACCGCTCGCGAAGTCGATCAGGCGACGCGCGTCGGCGTCGCTCATCTGCGACAGGTTGATGATGACCGGGATGCCCTCGCGGAAGTTCTCGGCGATCGTCTGCGCGTCACGGTACTGCTTGGGGTGCACCGTGAGGATCTCACTGACCGGACCGACCGAGGGCTGACGCACCACAGCGGGGCGGTGCAGCGGGGTCACCGGGGCAGCCTTTTCGACGGGTGCGACCTGCGTCGGCTGCTGCTTCCGCGCGATGGGCTGCGGCGCAGTCTCCTCATAGGTCTCTTCCTCATCGGCGAGGCCCAGGTACACCATCGTCTTCTTGAGGGGGTTCGACATCGCTTCCTCCGTTCGCTCGTCTGGTTCGAGGCTAGTCGCGCGGGGGCCTCGGGCCCGTGATTGCGGACCCGATCCGCAGGTGTGTCGCGCCCATCGCGATCGCCTCGGGGAAATCGCCCGTCATGCCCGCCGAGATCCACCCGGCATCCGGCACGACACGACGCGCGTCGTCGGCGGATCGTCGCAGCCGCTCGAAGGCCCGCGCCGGCTCCTCGTCGAGCGGGGCGACGGCCATGACGCCGCGCAGGCGCAGGCTCGGCAGGCCCGCCACGTGCGCGGCGAGTTCCTCGACTCCCGCCGGGGCCACCCCTCCGCGGCCCGGGTCATCCGTCAGGTTCACCTGCAGCAAGACGTCGAGGATGCCGTCTGCCCCGGCCGCGTCGAGCGCGTCGGCGATGCGCGCACGATCGACCGAATGCACGGCATCCGCACTCGCCCGCACCGCGCGCGCCTTGTTCGTCTGGGCCTGGCCGATGAAGTGCCAGGTGAGATCCCGGATGCCGGTGAGTTCCGCGCGTTTGGCCGTGAGCTCCTGCTGCCTGTTCTCGCCGACGTGGCGCACGCCGAGCGCGTGCAGGTCGGTGACGAGGGATGCGGGGTGGAACTTCGTCACGACGATGCGGGTGACCTCCGCGGGGTCGCGGTGCGCCGCGCGGGCGGCATCCCGAATTCGCTCGTCGACGGCGGCGAGGCGGTCGGCCAGGGCGGTGTCCATGCTGCTCCTTCGACGACGAGAGCGGGCCCGGTGGACACCGGGCCCGCTTTCGGCGGAACTCTCGCGCTTACTTCAGGAAGTCGGGCACGTCGAGGTCGTCGTCGGCGTAGCCGCCGTCGTACGAGGTCTCGGGCACCCGGGCGGTGACGGGCGCCGGCTCGGGACGACGCTCGGTCGGGCGCTCGGCTGCGCTCTTCTGCTCTTGCGCGGCGTCGAGGTCGCGCGCCACGTCGTCGGCGGGGATGGCCGGAACGACGGGTGCCGTGACGGGACGTTGCGCGCCGACCGCGTCGATGCGCAACGAGGGCTCTCCGCCGTCGAAACCCGCGGCGATGACGGTGACGCGCACCTCGTCGCCGAGAGTGTCGTCGATGACCGTACCGAAGATGATGTTGGCTTCGGGGTGCGCTGCCTCTTTGACCAGCTGGGCCGCGTCGTTGATCTCGAAGATGCCGAGGTTCGATCCGCCCTGGATCGACAACAGCACGCCGTGCGCGCCCTCGATCGATGCCTCGAGGAGGGGCGATTCGACGGCGAGCTCGGCGGCCTTGATGGCGCGATCCGCTCCCCGCGCCGAGCCGATGCCCATCAGGGCCGACCCCGCACCCTGCATGACCGACTTGACGTCGGCGAAGTCGAGGTTGATGAGACCGGGGGTCGTGATGAGGTCGGTGATGCCCTGGACACCGGCGAGCAGCACCTGGTCGGCCGTGGCGAAGGCCTCGATCATCGAGATGCCGCGGTCGCTGATCTCGAGGAGACGGTCGTTGGGGACGACGATGAGGGTGTCGACCTCTTCCTTCAGGCGCCCGACACCGCCCTCGGCCTGGCTCTGGCGACGGCGGCCCTCGAACGAGAAGGGCTTGGTCACGACACCGATGGTCAGCGCGCCGATCGACTTGGCGATCTTGGCGACGACGGGCGCCCCACCCGTGCCGGTGCCACCGCCCTCGCCGGCGGTCACGAAGACCATGTCGGCGCCGCGCAGGGCCTCTTCGATCTCTTCCGCGTGATCCTCGGCGGCGCGTCGACCGACCTCGGGGTCGGCTCCGGCGCCGAGCCCGCGCGTGAGCTCGCGACCGACGTCGAGCTTGACGTCGGCGTCGCTCATGAGCAGCGCCTGGGCGTCGGTGTTGATCGCGATGAACTCCACGCCGCGCAGGCCGAGCTCGATCATGCGGTTGACGGCGTTGACGCCGCCCCCGCCCACACCGACGACCTTGATCACGGCGAGGTAGTTCTGGTTGTGGCTCATGCCGGCCTCCGTTTGTCCCCGAACCCGAAACTCTAAACCTCATGTTGAGGGTTAAAGAATTGCCCGGTATGCAATTCCTTAGCTCGAAGGTAGGCGGCGCGAAGGAGCCTGCCCGAGCGACACGCGGCGTGTCGGATTATCCCCTCGGATATCAGCGGACGACGCCGGCCTCGGGCGAGGTCACGTCGTACTCCTTCGTGCGATCCGGCGGGCTCTTCGCCATCAGCCGATCGAGCACGACCGCCTTCTCGGCCGAGCGGTCGGCGCTCCCCCACGCCACCCGCGACCCGGTCGCCCCGAGGGTGAGGGTCACGTCATCGGGCGTCGACGCGGTGACCCCGGTGACCTGCGTACGCACGGCATCCGGTAGAGCACGCATGACCCGTCCCGCCGCGCGGAAGGCCTCGGAGTCGGTCCCGCCCGAGATCTCCAGCAACGGTTCACCCGCGGGGGCGGCGGGCGTGGTCGAGAGAGCGACGCCCGCGGCATCCACGACCGTGAAGCCGGCCGCGGTCTGCAGCACACCGATCGGGGTGCGCTCGACGATGCGCACCACCAGGTCGTGCGGCGGCCGCGCCTCGAGTGTGTAGGTCTCCACGAGCGGGAAACGCACGAGCGCCGCCTTCACCGCGCTGTCGTCGACCAGGGCCAGCGGGGTGCCGATCTGTGCGTCGAGGGCGGTGGTCACCGCCGCGACGTCGAGCTGTGAGGCCCCCACCACATCGATGCGCTCGACGGCGAACAGCGGGCTGTACGCCGCTCCCACCGTCCCGACGACCATGACGACGAAAGCGGCGGCCACACCGATCCACACGCGTCGGCGGCGGCGTTGACGCACCGTGAAGCGGCGCACCTCGGCCGTCAGCGCCCGGCGCCGCGCCCGCGACGCGCGCCAGACGTCGCGCAGGCTCGCCCCCTCGGCATCCCGTTGCGACGCTGACGGCTCCGCCGCGACGGGGCGCACGAGCGGGGTCGTCTCGTCAGCGGGGTCGGGATGCCGCAGCGGCGGCGGCGCGACGGGCTCGTCGACCCGCCGACGGGCGGGCGGCCCCGACGCCGGGGCCGCGGGCAGGGGCGACGGCCGCTTCACGCTCAGACCGCCGCGGCCTCGGTACGCGAGAGCGCTTCGAGCACCTGCGGGATGATCTGGTACACGTTTCCGCAGCCCAGCGTGATGACGTAGTCGCCGGGACGGGCGATCTCGGCCGTGTAGTCGGCGGCCGCCTGCCAATCGGGCACGTAGTGCACGTGTGCCGGGTCGGCGAACGCGCCGCTGACGAGCTCGCCGGTGACACCCGGCACGGGGTCTTCGCGCGCGCCGTACACGTCGAGCATGACCGTGTGGTCGGCGTGGGTCTCGAGCACCTCGGCGAACTCGCGGTACATCTCCTGCGTGCGCGAGTACGTGTGCGGCTGCTGGATCGCGATGATGCGCCCCTCGCCCACGACCGTCCGCGCGGCCGAGAGGGCGGCGGCGACCTCGGTCGGGTGGTGCGCGTAGTCGTCGTAGACGCTGACGCCCTGCTGTACGCCGTGCAGCTCGAACCGGCGCACCGTGCCGCCGAAGCCCTCCACCGCGCGGGCGGCGCCCTCGAGCGAATGGCCGAGCACGCGGAGCACGGCAACCGCCCCCGCGGCGTTGACGGCGTTGTGGGCGCCGGGAACGCGCAACTGCACGTCGACGCTCTCGCCGTCGGCGGTCAGCGTGAAGGCGACCGGCCCGTCGGTGCGGATGCCGCTGAGCCGGACGTCGACGTTCTCTGCCGCGCCGAAGGTGACGACGTTCGCGTGCGTGATGCGCTCGCGCACCGCGCGGGCCCCGGCGTCGTCGGCCGAGATGACCACGGCCTCGCTCGCCGCGTCGGCGAAACGCGCGAAGGCGGCGTCGAACGCATCGCGCGAGCCGTAGTGGTCGAGATGGTCGGGGTCGACGTTGGTGATGAGCGCGACCGAGGTGTCGTACAGCTCGAACGTGCCGTCGGACTCGTCGGCTTCGATGACGAAGAGCTCGTCGGAACCGGTGCCGCTGGAGGCGCCCAGGTCGGCGATCACGCCGCCGTTGACGAACGTCGGGTTCTCGTTCAGCGCGCGCAGCGCCGTGACGATCATGCCGGTCGAGGTGGTCTTACCGTGCGCTCCGGCGACCGAGACCAGGCGGCGTCCGCCGATGAGCCAGTGCAGCGCCTGCGAGCGGTGGATGACGTGCAGGCCGCGCTGCTTCGCCGTGACGAACTCGGGGTTCTCGGGCCAGATCGCGCCGGTGTGCACGACGGTGTCGGCATCTCCGAGGTGGGCCGCGTCGTGCCCCACGTACACGGTGGCGCCCCGGGCGGCGAGGTCGCGCAGCGCTGCACTGTCGGCGCGGTCGGAGCCGGAGACCCGGATGCCGCGGTCGAGGAACATGCGCGCGAGGCCGGACATGCCCGAACCGCCCACACCGATGAAGTGCGCGGAGGTGATGGTCGCGGGGATGGGGAGGCTCAGGTCGGGTCTGATCATGGCGTCTGCGAGTTTACGTCGCCCATGCTGCGCATCGGCCTCGGCGCGCCCTGCGGGCCGGTGCGATCGCGCCGACGCGCGGAGCCGGCGTATCGCGCCGATGCGCCGTTCACCAGAACAGGGGATGCCGTGAGGACAGGCCGTCGCACCCGGCATCGGCCCTGTTCTCGTGGCATCCCCTGTTCTCGGCGAGCACGCAGGGCGTTCTCCGCCGCGGCGTCGTCAGTGCGTCGTCAAGACACCGTCGACCACGCGCGGCACGCCCCACGGGTTGGACTCGCGCAGCGGCTCGGGAAGCAGCGCGTCGGGCACGTTCTGATACGCCACGGGTCGGGTGAAGCGCGTGATCGCCGCGGCCCCCACCGAGGTCGTCGCCGGCGCGGTCGTCGCCGGGTACGGACCGCCGTGATGCTGCGCGTGCGTCACCGAGACGCCGGTGGGCCACTGGTTCCACAGCACGCGCCCCGCCCGGCCCGAGAGCACCGGCAGCAGATCGGCCGCGAGGGCGTCATCCGGATCGGCGAAAAGGCTCGCGGTGAGCTGGCCCTCCAATCGCGCCGCCAGAGCCGGCAGGACGCTCTCGTCGTCGTACTCGACGACGAGAGCGGCGGGGCCGAACACCTCGCCCGTGAGGGTCTCGAGGTCGGCGACGACCTGGTCCACCCCGACGCGCAGGAGGACGGGCGTCGGGCTCGCGGATGCCGCGTCGACGACTCCGTTCGCGACGACGACGTCGGGGTGGTCGGCGAGCGCGCCCAGGCGGCGGGCGAATCCCGCGCGCATCGCGTCGTTGAGCATCGGCACGCCGTCGGGCAGCACCGCGTCGGTCAGGATCGCGGGCAGCTCGGAGTCCGCCGGCACGAAGAGCAGTCCCGGCTTGGTGCAGAGCTGCCCCGCACTGCCGGTGACGGAGGCCACGAACCCGTCGGCGATCTCGCCCGCCCGGGCCCGCGCCGCGCCGGGTGCGACGAAGGCCGGGTTGACGCTGCCGAGCTCACCGAAGAACGGGATGGGCTCGGGTCGGGCTGCGGCGATGTCGAACAGTGCGCGGCCGCCTGAGATCGACCCCGTGAAGGCTCCCGCGGCGATCTGCGGCGCCCGCAGCACCCGCGCCCCCGCCTCGGTGCCGAAGACGGTCTGCACGAGCGCATCGGGGGCCCCGGCGGCCGAGGCGACCTCATCGATCACACGCGCCGTCTCCGCGCTCAGACGCGGGTGGCCCGGGTGCACCTTCAGCACCACGGCGCTGCCGGCGGCCAGGGCGCTGGCCGTATCGCCCCCGGCCACCGAGAACGCGAACGGGAAGTTGCCGGCCGCGAACACCACGACCGGTCCGACCGCGATCCGCACCCGCCGCAGGTCAGGGCGCGGCGCGCCCATCGGCCAGTCGGGGTCGGCGTGGTCGATGCACGCGTCGAGCCACTGTCCGCGAACGATCTCGTCGGCGAGGAAACGCAGCTGGAACGTCGTGCGGACCAGCTCCGCGGTCAGACGTGTCTCGGTCAGATGCGTCTCTTCGGCGGCGACGTCGATGAGGCCGGGGCCGGCACCGTCCAGGGCGCCGGCGAGCGCGCGCATCACCCGTGCCCGCTCGGTCGGGGCCGTCCGCGCCCAGGCGGACGAGGCCTCGGCGGCGCGGGCGACGATGCGGTCGACCTCTTCGGCGGTGGTGTCGGGGATGGTCATCGGTTCTCCTGTCAGGGGCGGTCGGGCGCCGCGGTGGCCGGCGCGAGCGCGTGCGCGTGCGGGCTCTCGGGCTCAGGGGGCGTCGACGCCCCTGCGAGCGCCGCGATCTCGCCGAGCGGGAGCGGGATACCGATCGACCGCTTGTGCAGCGGCTCGATCTGGGCGGTGCTCCATCGGCATCCGGTCCGTTCTCCGACCAGGCTCGCGAGGGCGAACCCGCAGACCCGGCCCTGACACCACCCCATCCCGGGACGCGCCGTGACGCGGACGTCGCGCGGGTCTTCGGCGCGCTGGTCGTCGACGGCCTCGGCGATGGCCGCCGCGTCGACTTCTTCGCATCGGCAGACGAGCGTGTCGGGCTCCAGCCACCTCGACCACTCGGTCGGCACGACGCTCGCGGCATGCATCGCGCGGGCGAAGGCGCGCGCCCGCGCGACGCGTCGACGCAGCCCTCGCCGACGCGCGGGGGCGTCGGTGCCGAGGGCGTCGGCCACCGTCGTGCGGGCCGCGAGCTCGCCCTCGGTCCACGATTGCACGGCGCCGCCGATCCCGGTCGCCTCCCCCGCGACGTAGACACCCGACAGCGAGGCGCGGTGATCGGCGTCGATGTCGACCACGAGCGAGCCGTCGACGTCGAGACGGGTGCGAAGCCCCAACTGCACCGCCAGCTCGAGCTGCGGCGTAAACCCCCACCCGAACGCCACGAGATCGGCATCCACACGGGTGGGCTCGCCCGTGGCGCGGCCGCGCGTGTCGACGCGAGAGAGCGAGACCCCCTCTGCCCGATCCTCGCCGTGCACGCGGGTGACGATCGTGCGGGAGCGGAAGGGGATGCGGTGACGCAGGAACGTGCGCGCGTACTCGGCCCCCTCGAGGAGCTTCCCGGGCTCGAGGGCCGCGTGCAGCGGGCGGCGGGCCCACCGCAGGAGCGAGTTCGCCTCGCACACGGCGACCACCTCGACACCGGCCTCGGCCAGTCCCGCCGCGACCGACAGCAGGAACGGCCCGGTCCCGGCCACCACCGCGCGGCGCCCGGGTGCGATCTGATGCGCTTTGACCAGGGCCTGCACGCCGCCGGCGGCCATGACGCCCGGCAGCGTCCAGCCCGGGACGGGCAGCTGCCGATCGTAGGCACCGGTGGCCAGGATGACTCGCTCGGCCGACACCGCGCGTTCGGCGGGCGGTACGGGATCGGCGCCGGCGACGGCGGCGGTGTGCAGCACGAAGCCGGTGCCGCCCGCGAGGATCTGCCACACCTGACGGCCGTACAGACGGCGGACGGCTCCGCGAGCGACCGCGGCGTCCAGCCGTGTGCGCAGGTCGACGAAGCGTCGCCAGTGGTGGTGACCGACGGACTCGTCGCGCGCGAAGTGCGGCAGATGGGGTTCGGACGGGTGCCTCCAGAACTGTCCACCGCTCTGCAGGCCCGCATCGATCACCGTCACCGTCATGCCCTGTTCGGCGGCGGTGACGGCGGCGGCGAGGCCCGCGGGGCCTGCACCGATGACGGCCAGTGTGCGCGTCATGAGACCTCTCTCGACGTGGGGGACGAAACGGCGTCGTCTCCATGCGGCGCCTCGCCCGCGGGGACGCACGGGCGCTCGGCGGCGTCGGCGGCGACGAGGGGAGCATCCGGATCCGCGCTCAGGACGCGGGCTCCGGCGACGGCGGGAACCAGGCACGCGCGCTGACTGCGCCGATCGTCGACGGTGAGCAGACAGTCGAAGCACACGCCGATGCCGCAGAACAGTCCCCGGGGGCGCTGCTGCACGCGGGTGGTGCGCCACGACGTGATGCCGTGCGCCATGAGCGCGGCGCCGACGCTCTGCCCGGCGACGAACGGCACGCTCTCGCCGTCGAACGAGAAGTGGGCGGATTCGGCGGCGCGCTCGCGATCCACGGCGCTCATGCGGCGGCCACCAGGTCGAGGCGCGCGGGGCGGAACGGGGCGAGGTCGAGATCGGGCGTCTGCCCCCGGAGCGCCTGGACGAGGAGCTTGGCCGTCCCGACCGACAGTCCGACCCCGGCTCCTTCGTGCCCGGTGGCGTGCCAGAGGCCGGGGAGACGGTCGTCTTCGCCGATGGCGGGGAGGTGATCGGGGCAGTACGGGCGGAACCCCGTGTACGTCCGCAGCACGTTCGCCCCGGCCAATGCCGGGAACAGCGCAATCGCAGCGCTGGCCAGTCGCGTCACCGGCTCCAACGCCCAGCTCTCGTCGAACCCGACGCGCTCGCGGCTCGCGCCGATGAGCACCGTCCCGCTCGGGGTGCCCTCGACCACCGGCGACACCTGAAGCCCGGCGTCGCCGCTGGCGACGTCACCGACGTACTCGGCTGCGTAGACCTTGTGATGCACGGTCACCGGCAAAGGCTCGGTCACGAGCACGAATCCCCGTCGTGGGAGGACCGGCAGATGCACGCCCGCCGACGCGGCGACCTCGCCGCTCCACGGGCCGGCGCAGTTGATCACGGCCCCGGCCGGGACGACCTCACCGCGCGTGCGGACGCCGATCGCGCGACCGCCGCGCACGAGGATCTCGTCGACGGGGTGGTGCGGTCGCACCTCGGCGCCGTCGGCACGGGCGAGCGCGAGCAGGTGGTGGGCGGCCAGCACCGGCTGCACCTGCGCGTCCTGCGGATAGAACGCTCCGGCCACGAGCGCCGGGGAGAGAGCGGGTTCGTAGGTGCGGAGCGCTGCCGAATCGGCGACGTCGTCGACCTCGATGCCGAGGCCCCGCTGGTGCTCGGCGAGAGCGCGCAGCGTGGCGGCACTGGCGTCGGACGTCGCCACCACGAGCCCGCCTTTGGCCTGGAACTCCCACTTCTCGGCGTGCTCGGCGAGGTCTTCACGCCACACGCTCTGCGAGTACCGGGCGAGCTCGAGCTCGGGACCGACCTCTTTGTCGGAGAGCAGGAGGTTTCCCTCGCATCGGCTGCTTGTGCCCGAGGCGATCGGCCCGCGGTCCAGAACCACGACACGCAGTCCCGCGCGCGCGGCGAAGCACGCCACGGCCGCGCCGACGATCCCCGCGCCGATCACGACGACGTCGGGGCTCCGGCTCATCGCGCACCTCGGCGTTGCGCGCCGGCGCCCGCGTCGGCGCCCGCGTCGTCGGCTGCGGCGGCGTCGGTCGCCGTCGGCTCGGCAGCGGCCGGCTCGGCCGCCGCGTCACGACCGGACCAGTCGGTGGTGACGTGGGCGATGTGCCCGCGCACCAGTTCGCGGGCGCCCGCGGCGTCACGGGCGGCGATGGCGGCGAGGATCTCATGATGCTCGCGCGCGGAGTCGGCCAGATGCCCCTGGGCGGCGAGGCGCGACAGACCGAAAAGCCGTGTCTGCGAGCGCAGTTGCGCGACGAGGTCGACGAGGCGGTCATTGCCGGTATAGCGCAGGATCGTCAGGTGCAGGTCGCTGTCTTTGGACAGGTACTCGACGAGCTCGCCCCGCTCGGCGTGGACGACGATCTCGTCGGCGAGGATGCGCAACGAGGCCAGCTCCCCGTCGGGGATGCGGGGGGTGGCTGCTTCAACAGCGGGCGGCTCCAACAGCAATCGGATGCCGGCGACCTCTTCGAGATCGCGATCGGAGACCTCGGTGACGAGGAAGCCCCGGTTGTTCAGCGGCGTGACGAGCCCCTCGCGGACGAGGTCGAGCATCGCCTCGCGCACGGGGGTCGCCGACACGCCGAACTGCTCGCCCAGGCTCGGCGCCGAATACACCTCGCCGGGGCGCATCTCGCCGCTGACGATCGCCGAGCGCAGCGCCTGCTTGACCGTCTCACGGATGTTCGGCTGCCGTTGCAGGCGCACGACGTTGCGCAACTCGCCCGGGCCCTCGGTCACGATCCACTCTCCCCTGCCACCGTCACGTGCGGCGTCCTGCGCCGCTCGGCCACGATCCGTTCCGCCATCACGAGGTCCTCCCATGCCATTCCCACGCCGGTGTAGAGGGCCGGACGCCCTCCGAGCCTCTCGGGTCTCGACCTCACCAGCTCCGCCAGAGTCGTCAGCGACTGTACGCCCGACTCCCACTCGTCGACCGGACGCGCCTGCATGAGGTTGCCGTTCTCGCGCAGCGCCGACGCGCGCCCTTCGACGATCACGTCGGCGGCCCGGACGAGCGTCGCGTCGATCTCACGGTGGTCGAGCCCATGCGCCCCGACCGCGGCGACGATGGCGTCTGCGCCGATGTCGTCCAGCCCGAGCACCGGCGTCGACGACGACGTCGCCGTGATCACCACGTCGCTGGCGCGGAGGTCGGCGTCGGTGGCGACGCGCGCCGGCACCGTGTCGGAAAGCCGTGCCGCCAGCGCGGCCGCCGCGTCGCTGCGCCGCCCGAGCACAGCGACCTGCTGCACCGGGACGACCGCGGCGAGCGTTCGCACGTGCGCCTCGGCCTGCGGTCCCGTCCCGATCACGGTGAGCAACGCGATCGAGGGCGAGGCCTGCTCGCCGCCGAGAAGGCCACGGATGGCCACCGCGGTCACGGCGGGCGTGCGCACGAGCGTGAGGGCGGCGCCCTCGAGCACCGCGACCGGGCGAAGATCGCTCCCGTCGAACAGCAGGTACCAGCCCTGGATCTTGGGCGCCCCGGCAGCGGGATTGTGCGGAGCCACGGTGAGGGTCTTCAGTCCCGCGTGCGTGCGCGAGTGGGCGGGCAGGAGCAGGAACTCCCCCACTGGCAGCGGCGACGAGAGGCGTGGCTGATCCGCCTCGGGGTCGAGCCCGTCGCGCAGGGCCGCGGTGATCGCCGCGACCGCGACCCGGGGATGCGCGATCTCGCGAATGGCCGCGGCGTCGATGAAGGCGATGTCGCCGGGCAGCCCCGGTGACTCCCCGGTCTCGGCGGACGACGTGCCGACGACGGCGTTCACAGCAGGAATCCGCGCGGGAAGGGATCCGACGGATCACGCATGTACTGCGCGGTGCCGGTGACCCAGGCGCGACCGGTGATGGTCGGGACCACTGCGGGGATGCCCGCGACCTCGGTCTGTTCGACGAGCCGCCCGACGAACGTCGTTCCGATGAAGGACTCGTTGACGAAGTCGGTGTGCAGGGGCAGCTCGCCGCGCGCGTGCAGCTGTGCCATGCGGGCGCTGGTGCCCGTTCCGCACGGCGATCGATCGAACCAGCCGGGGAAGATCGCCATGGCGTGCCGCGAGTGCCGGGCGGTCGAGCCGGGCGCCGCGAGGTAGACGTGGTGCACGCCGCGGATGCCGGCGTCGAGCGGATGGACCGGCTCCGCGTCGCGCCTCCACGGCCGCCATGATGGCCAGGCCCGCGCGCAACAGCTCATCTTTGCGGGCGCGCTCGAACGGGATACCGAGACTCTCCGTCGACACGAGGGCGTAGAAGTTGCCGCCGAACGCGAGGTCGTACGCGACCTCACCGTAGCCGGGCACCTCGACGGAGGCGTCGAGAATGTGCACGAACGACGGGACGTTGCGGATCGTCACCGCGTCGGCGTGCCCGTCGCGCACCTGGACGTCGGCGACGACGAGTCCCGCGGGGGTGTCGAGACGGATGGTGGTCACGGGCTCGGTGACGGTGACCATGCCGGTCTCCACTAGCACCGTCGCGACGCCGATCGTGCCGTGGCCGCACATCGGAAGGCATCCCGAGACCTCGATGTAGAGCACGCCCCAGTCGGCGTCGGGCCGGGTCGGCGGCTGCAGGATGGCACCGCTCATGGCGGAGTGCCCGCGCGGCTCGGTCATCAGGAAGGTCCGCACGTGGTCGCGGTGCTGAAGGAACCACTGCCGACGCTGCTCCATCGTCTCGCCAGGGAGGACGCCGACCCCGCCCACGATGACGCGGGTCGGCATCCCTTCGGTGTGCGAGTCGACCGCGTGGTACACCTCAGCGGAGCGCACGGGAACCCCCGATCACTTGTAGCCCTTGGCGAGCACGGCCTCGGTGTCGGCGATGATCCGGGTGCGCACGGGCTCGGGCAGCGGCAGGCGGGGCGGGCGCGTGGTGATGCCCGCGGGGGCGACCCCGGCCACCTGCTGCGACAGCTTGATCGCCTGCACGAACCACGCCTTGGAGTCCCAGCGCAGCAGCGGGTGCAGATCGCGGTAGATCTCCAGCGCGCGCTGCCACTTCTGCGGGTCGCCCGAGGTCGACAGCTCGTACAGCTCGACGGTGGCCGACGGGATGGCGTTGGGGTACCCGGCCACCCACCCGAGGGCGCCGTTGATGCCGAGTTCGAGCACGACGTCGTCGGAGCCGATCGAGATGTCGAGGTCGGGCACGAGTTCGCGGATCTCGAACGCGTGGCGCACGTCACCCGAGAACTCCTTCACCGACACGATGAGCCCGTCGGAGAACAGCCGCGCGAGCAGGTCGGGCCGCAGGTCGACCTTGGTGTCGATCGGGTTGTTGTAGGCGAGGATCGGCAGGCCCACCTCGGCCACGCGACGATAGTGGTCGACGACCTCGTCGTCGGAGGCGTTGTAGGCGTTCGGCGGAAGCAGCATGACAGCGGGGGCGCCGTTCTCGGCGGCGTGCTCGGTGAGGCGCACGCTCTCGAGGGCGCCGTACGCACCGACCCCGGGAATGACGGCGACGCCCTCGGGGGCCGCCTCGACCGCGGTGAGGAACACCTGCTTGCGTTCCTGTTCGGTCAGGGTCTGGTACTCGCCGAGCGACCCGTTGGGGATGATGCCGGTCACGCCGTTCGCCGTGGTGAAGCGGACGTGCTCGGCGTACGCGTCGTACGCGACCGAGAAGTCGTCGTGGAAGGGAAGGGTGGTGGCGAGGTTGACACCGTGCCAGGGCTTGCGTTCGGTCATGGGAGAGTCTCTCGTGTTAGCGGGGTGCGCACGTGTTATTGCAATTGTACAGGGTGGGGGTGTGCGACGGCTCGACGCCGCACACCCCAGAACGTCAGCTGGCGGGAACGATGTACTGCGTCGCCTGCACCTTGCCGAGATCGGGATCCAGGCCCGCCTTCGACAGCAGGCCAGCGATGGCTCCATCGGCGCGCATGGCCTCGATGTCGTCCGAGATCGCCGTCTTGAGCGAGGTGTTCCCCTTCGTCAGGGGGAACGCCGCCTCGGGGGCGGGCTCGAGCGCCTTGACGCGCGAATCGGGGGTCTTGTTCGCCAGGGCGATCTTCACCGAGTCGTCGCCCGGGAACTCCGCGACCGCGGTGCCGTAGGCGTCGATGAGAGTGGTGAGCCGGCCGGCGTCGAAGTCGGCCTTGAGCTCCACCGAGCTGGGGTAGGTCTGCAGCCGGTCGCCGAGGATCGCGCGCAGATCGTCGACCCACAGGTAGCCCTCGATAGTGCCGACCTGACCGGTGGACTTCTCGATGTCGGCGACCGACGTCTGTCCGTCCTTGGAGACGATCCCCATGCCGTCGAGGTACGTGGATGCCGAGAAGTCGACGGCCTTCAGACGCTTCTCGGTCGCATCGATCGTGCCGATGGCGATGTCGAGCGTGCCGTTCGAGATCGACTGCACCGCGTCGGCATAGGTGGCCTGCTGCCAGACCGGCTCGAGGCACTCCTTCTCGAGGATGTCCTTGACGATGTCGACGTCGATGCCGGCGGGCTCGCCGCTGTTGTAGCTGGAGAAGGGGACGATGTCGATGACGCCCACGGTCAGCTTGCCCGACGAGACGGTGGTGATGCCCTCGTGGGCCGGGGTGCAGCCGTCCGCGACGGTGCTCTGCGGGGAGCTGCAGCCGCTCAGGGCCAGCGCGGTGACGGCGGCAGCCGAGGCCAGCAGGCCGACGTGGCGGAGGGGACGGGACAGGGTGGGGCGACGGTGCATGGGATGTGCTTTCTCTCAGGGGTGAGCGGACGGGTGGAGCACGGGGGACGGAGGAGACGAGTCAGACTCATGCACGGTGGGCACCGAGCCTCTTCTCGAAGAAGACGGTGATCCAGGTGGCGGGAACCGAGACGACGGCGTAGACGAGGCCGGCGAGGACGAACACCTGCAGGTACTGGAAGTTCTGCGAGCCCAGCTGGTAGGCCTGCTTCATCAGCTCGGGCACGGCGATGCCGTACGCCAGCGACGTGCCCTGGAACATCTGGATGGCGAGCCCCATGAGGCCCGGGATCGCGGAGCGCAGCCCTTGCGGGGCGACGACCCGGGCGAGGGTCCAGCCGCGCGTGAGCCCCAGCGCGTCGGCGGCTTCGAGCTGCCCGCGCGGAACGGACTGGACGCCTGCGCGGATGATCTCGGACGAGTACGCGGCGGCGTTCCACGACAGACCGATGCACGCGGCGGTGAAGCTGTCGAAGGTGATCCCGACCTTGGGCAGGCCGAAGTACACCAGGTAGAGGATCACCAGTGCGGGCGCTCCGCGCCCGATCTCCACGATCACGAGACACGCCACGCGGACGACGGTGGCCCGCACCGAGACGCCGAATGCGAGCACGATGCCCAGGGCGTAGCCCACGACGATGGAGATGAGGGCGAGCACGAGGCTGATGCGCAGTCCGTCGAGCATCGACGGCAGGTAAGAGGCCCAGTCGGCGAGGAGCTGCATCATGCCACCGCCCGTCGAAGACGCGCATCCAGCCGACGCGACGCGTAGGCCACCGGCAGGCTGAGCACGATGTAGAGCCCGCCCGCGATGACGTAGGGAAGCAGCCCCGCCAGGGTGGGGTTCTGTCGCGCGAAGGACTGCGCCTGGAACACCATCTCGGCGACGACGATGGTCGAGGCGATCGAGGTGTCTTTCAGCAGCCCGACGAAGTAGGTGGCGATCGAGGGCGACACGATCGTGAACGCCTGCGGGAGCACGACGTGGAACAGGCGCGTGCGCGGGGTGAGGCCGAGCGCCTCGGCCGCCTCGGTCTGCCCGCGCGGCACGGTCTGGATGCCGCCGCGGTAGATCTCGGCGAGATAGGCGATCGAGACGAGGCCCAGGCCCACGATGGCCGACTGCAGGGCGTCGAGCTTGAATCCGCCGATGACGATGCCGAACTTCAACACGAAGAGCCAGACGATGATGGGGATGCCACGGACCAGGTCGACGCACACACGGCAGAGCAGTCGCAGCGCGAGGTGGCGGGACTGCAGGCCGAGCGACACGGGCAGGGCGCCGACCACGCCGATGAGCATGGCGCACACGGCGAGCAGCAGGGTGAGCGGCAGTCCTTTGAGGACCGCGACGGCGGCGGCGAGAACGTCCATCAGCGCTCCAGTACCGCGCGCAGGAACCGGCGGGTGCGCTCGACCTGGGGGTCGGACATGATCGCGCGAGGGTCGCCCTGTTCGATGATGTGCGAGTCGGCCATCACCACGAGGGTGTCCGAGACGTCGCGGGCGAAGTGCATCTCGTGGGTGACGACGAGCATCGTCATCCCCTCGTCGGCGAGCTCGCGCATCACCGCCAGCACCTCCAGGCCGACCTCGGGGTCGAGGGCACTGGTGGGCTCGTCGAAGAGCATGATGCTCGGCTCGAGGGCCAGAGCGCGCGCGATGGCGATGCGCTGCTGCTGACCGCCCGAGCAGCGCCCGGGGTGCTCGTTCGCCTTGTCGGACAGCCCCACCCGCGACAGCAGCGCGTGGGCCCGGTCGTGCGCCTCTTCTTTGCTGCGCCCGAGCACCTTGCGCTGCGGGAAGACGATGTTCTCGAGCACGCTCAGGTGCGGGAACAGGTTGAACGACTGGAACACCATTCCCACCGATCGACGGAGGGCGGCGAGATCGCGAGCGGTGACCGCGCGTCCGGGCTCGATGACGTGCCGATCGACGCGGATGACGCCGGAGTCGGGCCGTTCGAGCAGGTTGATGCAGCGCAGGAACGTGCTCTTTCCCGCCCCGGACGGTCCGATGAGCGCGGTCACCGTGCCCGGCTCGACGTGCAGCGAGACGTCGTCGAGCACGACGGTGTCGCCGTACCTCTTCGACAGATGCTCCAGGTCGATGCCGACGCGCTCCGCGCCGTGCGCGGATACCTCGATGAGCGCCATGGCCGCCTTCCTCTCGATGTGTGTCATCCCCACCCCGGAAGCCGCTTGCGGTATCGGGATATTACATGTGACATTGCACTGTCAGGTATAACGCACCACATGCCACCTACCGAATCGCTTTACATGAATTTCACATGTCGCAGCGCATCGTCATCATCACGAAACACAGCAGCTGCGGCGCCGGCGACCCGGCGAGGGGGACGCGGCCGGCGCGAGCACACGCGTGCACCCGTTCGCGACGACGGTCAGCGCCGACCTCGACGCGCGCTCTCAGCCGCCCTCCCCCGCGCAGCCGCCCTCCCCCGGGCAGCAGCTCAGCACCGCCTCTCAGCGGGCGAGAGCCTCGTCGACCAGGGCGATCACGTTCTCGGTGCCGGTACGGATGCCGGTGCGCGCGGCTGCGGAGCGCATGGCGCCCCGGCGTTCGTCGTCGCGCAGCAGCGGTACGATCTCGGACCGCACGCGCTCGGGCGTGAGATCGGCGTCGGCGATGAGCAGGGCCGCACCGGCGCGCACCGCCGCGGCGGCGTTCAGGCTCTGCTCGCCGTTGCCGACCGCGTAGGGCACGTACACCGCCGGGATACCGAGGGCGCCGATCTCGCTCACGGTCGCAGCGCCCGAACGCGAGACGATGAAGTCGGCCAGGGCGAACGCCAGGTCCATACGGTCGACGTAGCGCACGACGGCGTATCCGTCGACACCGGGGTCGGGCAGGTCGGAGTTCTGTCCCGTGACGTGCAGCAGCTGCCACCCGGCGTCGAGCACGTCGCGCCACGCCCCGCCGAAGGCCGTGTTCAGCCGCAGCGCCCCGAGCGAGCCGCCGAAGACGAGAAGCGTGGGGCGTGCGGCATCCAGACCGAAGCGGGCGGCGGCTTCGATACGTAGGGCCGCGGCGTCGAGGTCGACGATCTCGCGGCGCAGTGGCATCCCCACCACGCGCGCTCGGCGCAGGGGCGTGCCCTCGAACGCCACGCCGACCCCGGCCGCACCGCGAGCACCGAGCACGTTGGCCAGGCCCGGCTTGGCGTTGGCCTCGTGCACGACGAACGGCACGCGCTCGCGTCGCGCGGCGACGTAGGCGGGGGCCGCGGCGTACCCGCCGAAACCGACGACGACGTCGACCCCGCGCTCGCGGATCATGCGGCGTACCGCGGCGACCGCACGCAGGAACTGCGCGGGGAAGGCCGCCGCCGCCCTGTTCGGGCGTCGGGGGAAGGGCACCTTGGCGACGATGAGCAGTTCGTACCCGCGCAGCGGGACCAGCCGCGACTCGAGGCCCTCGCGCGTGCCGAGGACGAGCACCTCGGCCGAGGCGTCGCGCGCGCGCAGACCGTCGGCGACGGCGAGGAGGGGGTTCACGTGCCCGGCGGTGCCGCCGCCGGCGAGGAGGTAAGTCGTCACCGTAAAACCCTAGCCAGATCAGCGCGGGCCCCGGCGACCGGCGGGTCAGCGACGTGCGAGTCGGCGACGGGCGGGTCGGCGACCGGCGGCCTCAGCGCGAGCGGGTCGAGGGCGTCGAGGCGCGGCCGCGCGCGGGACGCGACGGTGCCGTGGCCATCGCCCGGCGATCCGGCAGCGTGCGCGCGCACGACAGCAGCACACCGCACGCGATGAGCACCGACAGCAGCGAGGTGCCGCCTTGCGACATGAAGGGCAGGGGAACGCCGAGAACCGGGAACACCCGCAACACCACGGCCACGTTGATCATGGCCTGACCCACGATCCAGATGGTGATCGCGCCGCACACGATGCGCACGAACGGGTCGTCGGTGCGGCGGATGATGTGAAAGGCCCCCACGGCGAACAGCGCGAACAGCGCGAGCACCACGACGCAGCCGATGAGTCCGAGCTCTTCGCCGACGATGGCGAAGATGTAGTCGTTGGCAGCGGCGGGGAGCCAGTCGTACTTCTCGGCGGAGTTGCCGAGGCCCACGCCGAACACTCCCCCGGCGGCGAGTCCCCAGATGCCGTGCAGCGGCTGGTAGCAGTCGCCGAGGTAGTTGGCGAGGCAGTCCTGGTCGAGGAAGCTCATGATGCGGCGCATGCGGTCGGCGCTCGTGAGGGCGAACAGGGCGATGGCGCCGAGGGCAGCGATCGCCGGCAGCACGAAGATGCGCAGGCGCAGGCCCGAGAAGAACAGCGCACCCAGCAGCACCAGCACGAGGATCATCGTCGTGCCGAGGTCTTTTCCCCCCATGACGGTCGCGATCACGAGCGCGGTGACCGGCACGATCGGGATGAACACGTGCCGCCAGTCGCCCAGCAGGGTCTGTTTGCGGTACAGCACGTAACCGAGCCACAGCGCGAGAGCGAGCTTGAGGAACTCCGCCGGCTGTGCCTGGATGCCGGCGATGAGGATCCAGTTGCGGTTGCCGTTGGCCGAGATGCCGAGCGGGGTGAACACCAGCAGCTGGAAGGCGGTGGCGAGGATCAGCGCCGGCCACGCCATGCGCTTCCAGAACTTCAGGGGCGCACGGCTGAGCACGAACATCAGCGGGATGCCGATGACGGCGAACACCGCCTGCTTGAGGACGTGCTCGAAGGGGCTCTGGCCGTCGTCGAGCGCCGAGGTGGCCGAGAGCACCATGATCAGCCCGAAGCCGGTCAGCAGCAGGGCCGCCGAGGTGATGAGGAGGAACTCGCTGGGCACGGGACGAAAGGCCCGGCCGAGCGACACCCGGGCGGCCAGGCCCGCGCGGGCGGGCTCGTCGGCGTCCTGACGGGGAGGCGGTGCCGTCGTGGTCACTCGTGTCCCCTCAGTCGTTCGAACGAGATGCTCCGTCGTGCCGCGAGATCCACGCCCGCACCGCCGCGGCGAACCGTTCGCCGCGGTCGGAGTAGGACGCGAACTGATCGAAGGATGCCGCCGCGGGGGCCAGGAGAACCGTGTCCCCGTCCCGCGCCGCACCCGCCGCCAGCTCGACGACCTGCGCCATGACGTCTTCAGTCTCGGCGTGGTCGACCTCGAACAGCGGCACCGCCGGGGCGTGTCGCGCGAACGCCGCGACGATGTCGTCGCGCTCGGTGCCGATGACGATGGCCGCGCGCACGGCGCCGCCGCGCGCACGGACCAGGTCGCTGAGGTCGACGCCCTTCAGCAGACCGCCCACGATCCAGACGGCGCCCGGGTAGGCCGCGAGCGACGACGCGGCGGCGTGCGGGTTGGTGGCCTTGGAGTCGTCGACCCACGTGATGCCCGCGTGCGCACCGACGACCTGGATGCGGTGCGGGTCGAGGCGGAAGCGCTCGAGCGCATCGTGGATCTGCGCGGGCGTCGCCCCCAGCGACCGCGCGAGAGCGGACGCGGCGAGGATGTTCGCCACCACGTGGGGGGCGGCCAGGCCGCGGGCGGCCAGGTCGGCGACGGTGGTGAGCTCGAGAGCCGAGGTCGCGCGCTCTTCGAGGAAGGCACGGTCGACCAGGATGCCGTCGACGACGCCCAGGTCGCTGGGACCGGGCACGCCGAGGTCGAAGCCGATGGCGCGGGCGCCCTCGATCACCTCGGCGTCCTCGACCATCGTGCGCGTGGCGACGTCGGCCTTGTTGTAGACGCAGGCCACCCGGGTGCGCGCGTAGACGCCCGCCTTCGCGTCGCGGTAGGCGTCGACGCTGCCGTGCCACTCGAGGTGGTCATCGGCGAGGTTCAGGCACACCGCCGCGTGGGGCGACAGGGCGTCGTCGCCGGTCTGCTGGTTGAGGTACCACAGCTGATGGCTGGAGAGCTCCACCACGAGCGCGTCGAAGCCGTTCGGGTCACGCACGGCGTCGAGCACCGGGGTGCCGATGTTGCCCACGGGAGCTGCCCGCAGCCCCGCGGACACGAGCATCTCGGCGGTGAGGCGGGTGGTGGTCGTCTTGCCGTTGGTACCGGTGATGAGCACCCAGTCCGCGGGGCGGCCGTCGGCGCGCACGACTTTGTCGCGCACGCGCCACGCGAGCTCGACGTCGCCCCACAGCGCGATGCCCTGCTCCCGCGTCCACGCGATCACCGGGTGGTGGGGCGGGAAGCCCGGGGAGGCGACGACCACCTCCGGCGCGAAGTCGACGAGCTCGGCCGGCGGGGTGTCGAGCGGCCCCTCGTGCAGACCGACGCCCAGCACGGGAAGCAGCCGTGCGTACTCGGCATCCGCTCTCTCGGTGACCACGAGCACCTCGGCGCCGAGCTCGGCGAGGGTGTCGGCGGCGGAGAAGCCGGTGACCGACAGACCGAGGACCGCGACGCGCAGGCCCTTCCAGTCCGCGTACCAGCTGGTGAGGGATGCCGGGGAGGTCATACGCGTGCCAGCCATTCGACGTAGAAGAAACCGATGCCGGAGACCGCCAGGAGCCCGGCGATGATCCACATGCGCACCACGATCGTCACCTCGGGCCACCCGCGCATCTCGAGGTGGTGGTGCAGCGGGCTCATGAGGAACAGCCGTTTGCCGCGCGTGATCTTGAAGTACGCCCGCTGCAGGATGACGGAGCCGGAGGCGATGACGTAGACGCCCGCGATGAGGATGAGAAGCAGTTCGGTTCGGGTGAAGATCGCCATCGCGGCGATGACGCCGCCGATCGCCATCGAGCCGCAGTCGCCCATGAACACCTTCGCCTTGGGCGCATTCCACCAGAGGAATCCGACCAGGGCGCCCACGAACGACGCCGAGACGATCGCGAGGTCGAACGGGTCGCGCACGGCGTAGCAGCCGGCCTGCACCGACGGGTCGAGCACGTCGGCGCACATCTGCTTGTTCTGCCAGAACGCCATGAGGCTGTAGGCGCCCACGACGAAGATGCCGGAGCCTGCGGCGAGGCCGTCGAGCCCGTCGGCGACGTTGACGGAGTTCGACGCGGCGGTGCCGATGAGCGAGATCCACGCGAGGTACAGCAGCCACCCGAGGACGGGGCCGAGGGCGAACAGCGACAGCACCTGGATGTCGCGGAACACCGAGATGTACTCCGATGCCGGGGCCTGGCCGAACGCGTTGCGGGCGTTCAGCGCGACGATCGCGAAGGGCACGACGACGATGACCTGCCCGGCGATCTTGCGCCAGCCCGACAGTCCCAGACTGTTCTGCAGGCGCACCTTCATGTAGTCGTCGATGAAGCCGACGACGCCGAAGCCGAGCATGAGCCACAGCACCAGCAGACCCGAGATCGTCGGAGGGTTGTTCCCGGCGTACGAGCCGATGAGATAGCCGATGATCGTGCCGAGGATGAAGATCGTCCCGCCCATGGTGGGCGTGCCGCGCTTCGCGCCGTGCGAGGGGTTGTGCACGTTCTCGGGGGTGCGGATGACCTGCCCCCAGCCCCACTTGCGGAACCACCGGAGGAACACCGGGGTGAGAAACAGGGTGAAGGCCAGCGAGATCGCCGCCGACGTCAGAAGTGATCTCACGCGAACAAGTCTCCCAGACGGTCGCCGAGGTGCCGGAGCCCCGCCGAGTTGGACGACTTCACCAGCACGCGGTCACCGTCGCGCAGCTCGGTCGAGAGGTAGTCGTACGCGGCGTCGGCGTCGGGGAAGAACACCGCTTCGCCGTCCCACGAGCCCTGGGCGATGGCCTCGAGATACATGCGCCGCGCGTCGGCGCCGATCACGACGATGCGCTGGATGCGCAGGCGCACCGCAAGCAGGCCGACGCGGTCGTGCTCTTCGTCGGCGTACTCCCCCAGCTCGTTCATCGCGCCCAGCACCGCTACCGTCCGCTCGTCGGGCCCGGTGATCTGCGCGAGGGTGCGAAGGGCTGCCGCCATCGAGTCGGGGCTGGCGTTGTAGGCGTCGTTGATGATGCGCACGCGCTCGGAGCCGAGGGGCTGCATGCGCCAGCGTTCGGCGATCTCGACGGTCTCCAGACGCGCGATCGCATCGGCGGCGGGCACGCCGAGGGCGACCGCGGCGGTCAGCGCGGCGAGGGCGTTCATCACGTGATGCTCGCCGAGCACCCGCAGCGTGAGCGTGTGGGGCTCTCCGTCGACGAGCAGATCGGCGCGTGTCCCGGATGCCGAGACCTCGACGTCGACGGCACGCACCTGCGCGCGCTCACCGCGGCCGAACCAGCGCACCTGCTGGCCGCGCTCGCGGGCGATGGGCTCCATCGCGGCGACCCGGGGATCGTCGGCGTTGAGCACGGCGAGACCGCCCTCGCGGGTGGCGCGCACCAGTTCGCTCTTGGCGTGGAAGGTCGACTCGATACCGCCGAAGCCGCCGGCGTGGGCCATGCCGACCATGAGCACGACGCCGATGTCGGGGGTGACGAGCCCGGCGAGACGCGCGATCGCGCCCGGCGCGCTCGCGCCGAACTCGCTCACGAGGAACCGTGTGTCATCGGTGACCCGCAGCATCGTCAGCGGAGCGCCGACCTCGTTGTTGAACGACGCGCGCGGCGAGACCGTCTCCCCCTCGTCCGAGAGGATGCGCGCGAGGAGGTTCTTGGTCGTCGTCTTGCCGTTGGAGCCGGTGATGCCCACGATCCGCAGGTCTCCCCGGGCACGGACGCGGGCGACGACGTCGCGGGCGAGGGCGCTGAGCGCCGCGACGACGTCGGGCACGACGATCTGACTCACGTCGTCGTCGAGTTCGCGCTCGACGATGGCCAGGGCCGCGCCCCGCTCGACGGCGGTGCCGACGAACAGGTGGCCATCGGTGGTCTCGCCGGGTTTGGCGACGAACACGCCGCCGGGCTCGATGAGGCGCGAGTCGGTGTCGACGAGGCCCGAGACCGTGGTGTCGGGGGTGTCGTCGCGGCGCACGACGAGGCGGCCGCCGAGGACGTCGGCGATATGGGAGAGGCTCGTGGAGATCATTGCTGTGCGAACGCCCTTTCCGTGTCGCATTCGTTACCGAGACGTCACCGGCGTTCGGGGTGTCTCAGCCGAACTTGGGCAGTTCGGGGGTCGTGGTTCCGGAGGGGATCACCCGATAGGTCTTGAGAACCTGCGTGAGGGCCTTCTGGAACGCGGGCGCGGTGGCCGCCGACGATTTTACCGTCCGCGGTTCGTCGAGATTGACCGCGACCACGTACTGGGGGTCGTCGGCCGGGGCGAAACCGATCATCGTGGTGAAGTAGGCGTCGGGCTTGTAGGCGCCCGTGTTCTCGTCGACCTTCTCACCGGTTCCGGTCTTGATGGCGATGCGGTAGCCGGGGATGGCGATCTTCGACGCCAGCTCACCCTGGGTGGCGACGTTCTCGAGCATCAGCGAGACCTCGTGCGCGGTATCGCTCGAGATCACCTGCGTGCCCTGGGTCGACGGCACGTCGGTGACGGTGCCGTCCGCGGCCGTGCATCCCTCCACCAGCGACAGCGGCATCTTCACCCCGCCGTTGGCGATGGTCTGGTATGCCCCCACCAGCTGCGGCACGGTGACCGACAGACCCTGCCCGAAAGCGGTGTTGTAGAACGTCTGGGTGTCCCAGTCGCTGACCGGGTGCAGGATGCCGGCCGACTCGCCGGGGAAGTCGATGGCGCTGATCGAGCCCATGCCGAATTTCTGCAGGTAGTCGAAGCGGGTCTCTTTCGGGATCATCTCGGCGAACTTCGAGATACCGACGTTGGAGGAGTCGATGAGCACGCCGGTGGGCGTGTAGACGTTGGGCCCGTGCGAGAACGCGTCGCGCACGCGCGCGTCGCCGAGCGTCTCGCTCCCCGAGGCCGTGACGGTGCTCTGGGGCGTGTACGAGCCGCTGTCCAAGCCGATCGCGGTCGTCAGCGCCTTGAATGTCGACCCGGGCTCGAACGGGCTCGTGAACGCGCGGCTTCCCCGGTCTACCGGCGCAGTCGCGGTCGGGTCGTTCGGGTCGACGGCGGGGTACTCCGCCAGGGCGCGGATCTTGCCCGTCTTGGCCTCGACGACGGTGATCGTGCCGCGCAGCGAGCCGGTGTTCTGCACCTGCTCGGCGATCAGCTGGGCCAGGTACCACTGGAGGTCGCGGTCGATCGTGAGTTTCAGCGTGCCACCGTCGACCGCGGGCTCGGCGACGGTCTCGGTGCCCGGCAGCACGACGCCGTCGCGGCTCTGCTGGAACACGACCTTGCCGTTGGTCGAGGCGAGGCAGTCGTTGTCGGCCGCCTCGAGACCCGCGAGCGGCTGGCCGTCGCTGCCGACGAATCCGATGAGATTGCCGCCGACGGCGCCGTCGGGGTACACCCGCCCGGCCTGCGGCGGGAAGCTCAGGAACGGCAGGCCGAGGGCCACGAGCGCGCGGTACTGCTCGGTGGAGACGTTCTTCGCGATCATCGCATAGCGCGAGTCGGGGTTCTCGGCGACGGCGTCGGTGACGCTCGCCTGCACCTCGGCGGCGTCTTGACCGGTGATCGCGGCGATCTGGGCGGCGATCTCGGGCCAGGGCGTGGTCGTTTCGTTGTCGTCGTCGTCGCGGGTGGTCACGCCCTTGGCCGCGAGCATGGGGTCGACCTGCACGTCGTAGCGGTTGACGCTGGATGCCAGGATGACGCCGTTCTCGTCGACGATGGAGCCGCGCGAGGCATACTCCACGCGCGAGCTCTGCAGGCCCATCGCGAGCGAGTCGTCGACGTGCTCCTTGGCGTTGACGACCTGGATGTCGACCAGGCGCACCACGAAGGCGAGCAGGATGGTGAGGACGATCGCGAGAGCGACGACGGTGCGACGCCGGGGGGAGCGGTGTGTGGTCGTCGTCATGGGTCTCATCGTGTCGCGGGAGTGGGCAGACCGTCGCTGATCGCCGGGGGTGTCGCCGATCCGGTGGCCGGCGGTGTCGTTCCGTTCGCATCGGCGGCGGTGCCGGCCGCGGGGGCGACCGCTCCGGCCCCGGCTGCCCCGGCCTGCGGGTTGGTCACGAGGGGCTTGTTCGCGATGAGCGCGTTGCGCACCGAGCCCCGGCCCATGGCATCCACCGACGACACGGCGTCGGCGGGCTTGTCGGAGCCGATGACGGCACCGTCGCTCAGGCGCAGGTAGGTGGGCGACTCGTCGATCACCATGCCGAGGGCAGCGGCGTTGGCGGCCAGGTACTGCGGCGAACTGAGGCCGGCGTTGGCGTCGGCGAGGATCTGCTTCTGATACGTCAGGTCGCGCTGCTGCTGGGTGAGCGAGGCGATCTCGAACGAGCTCTGCGTCGTCAGGATGCCGAGCCCCATCTGCACCAGCACGATCGCGAGCGCGCCGGTGACGGCGATGACGCCGAACAGACGCCGGGGCGCGCGGCGCCGGGTCGGCGCGGGAACGGCCTGCAGGCGCCGCGGCTGGCGTACGGGGGCCGGGAAGTCGGGAAGGAAGTCCGCATCGACGGTCCGGGCGGCACTCATGCGTCCTCCTTGATTCTCTCGGCCGCGCGCAGCCGTACGGGGGTGGCGCGGGGGTTCGCGGCCCGCTCCTCGTCGCTCGCGAGCTCGGCACCGCGCACCAGCAACCGGAACTTCGGAGCGTGCTCGGCGAGCTCGACCGGGAGTCCGCGCGGGGCGGTGGAGGTCGAGGCCTCGGCGAACATCCGCTTGACCAGGCGGTCCTCGAGCGACTGGTACGACAGCACGACGATGCGGCCGCCGACGCCCAGGACGCGAAGCGCGGCCGGGATCGTGCGATCGAGCACCGACAGCTCGGCGTTCACCTCGATGCGCAGGGCCTGGAACACGCGCTTGGCGGGGTGACGCTCGCGCAGCACCGCCGCCGGCGTCGCGGCTTGCAGCACGTCGACGAGCTGGCCCGAGCGTTCCAGGGGCCGCTGGGCGCGGGCGGCGATGATGGCGCGGGCATAGCGGCCGGCGAGCTTCTCTTCGCCGTAGCGCTCGAAGATACGCCGCAGGTCGCCCTCGCCGTAGGTGGCGAGCACCTCGGCGGCGGTGACGCCGGTGGTCTGGTCCATGCGCATGTCCAGCGGCGCATCCTGCGCGTACGCGAAGCCGCGCGCGGCCTCGTCGAGCTGCAGCGACGACACACCGAGGTCGAACAGGATGCCGTCGACCTTGTCGCCCCCCGCGGATGCCACCGCCTCGGCGATGCCGTCGTAGACGGTGTGGACGAGGGTCACGCGCTCACCGAAGCGGGCCAGCCGCTCCCCCGCGATGCGCAGCGCGTCGGTGTCGCGGTCGAGGCCGATCAGCCGGGCCTGCGGGAAGCGCTCGAGGAACGCCTCGGAGTGCCCGCCCATACCGAGCGTGCCGTCGACGAAGACGGCGCCCGGCTTCTGCAGCGCGGGACCGAGCAGCTCGGCGCAGCGCTCGAGCAGGACGGGGGTGTGGATGTCGCGGATGTCCATGATGTCGGGGGCTGATCCTTCGACCCTGATCCCCATCCGCTCGACCTGGCGCCGGGGAAGTGCGTCAGGGCGTGCGGCTGGGAATCACAGCCGGAGGGTCAGAACAGTCCCGGGATCACCTCCTGCTCCATCTCGGCGTACGTCTCTTCATTGCTCTCGGCGTAGGCGTTCCACGCCTCGGCATCCCAGATCTCTGCGTGTGCTCCGACGCCGGTGACGACGAGCTCGCGCCCGAGACCGGCGTAGGCGCGCAGCGCCGGGGGGACGGTGATGCGGTTCTGGCTGTCGGGCTTCTCGGCGCTGGCCCCCGAGAGGAACATGCGCAGGAAGTCGCGGGCTTGCTTGTTGCTGAGCGGCGCCTCGCGGATCCGCTCGTGCACGCGCTCGAACTCCTCGGTGCTGAACACGTAGAGGCAGCGGTCCTGCCCCCGGGTGATCACCACTCCGGCGCCGAGATCGTCACGGAACTTCGCCGGCAGGATGACCCGACCCTTGTCGTCGAGCTTGGGGGTATGCGTGCCGAGCAGCATTCGGGCACCCACCCCCCTTCGTCCGGCCTGCGAAGTTTCCCCCACTTTACTCCACTGTCCTCCACATAGCCATCAGAACATCGAGTCTTCCCACCAGACGGGCCGACGTGTAGCGTGTCGGGGCGCTCGAGTCACGCGCCTCGGAGCCGCGTGATTCCGCGGCGGCAACCGCTCAGAGGGCGCGTCGGATCGGCGCGGTGGAGGAAAAGGGAGCACTCACGCGCTCCCCCGTTTCTCCCCCGAGGACCCGGGTGCCACACGGATCCCGAGACCGAGCGGGCGAGGCACACCCGAGAAGGACGGGGACGCTGGATGGATGCCGCACCCCGCGCGCACAAAAAAGCACCGGCTCCGAAGAGCCGGTGCTGAAATGGTGAAGAGGGGTGTCAGTGCCCGTCGCGGCGGCGATCCCATCTGTCGTTCATGCGATCCATGAACGACGGGTGCGACGCACGCGGGGCACGGGAGCCGGCGGACGACGGCGTCGACGCAACCGCACCGCGAAGCGGCGTGACGGCGAACACGACGCCCGCCACCATGAGCAGGAATCCGACGACGCCGATGGCGATGCCGAGGAAACCGGTGTTGAAGCCGATCGAGACACCCACGACGAGGGCTCCGAGACCGGCGAGCACGAGGATCGAACCGAGGACGATGTTGCGGTAGCTCAGGGCGCGGCTGGGGGCCGTGACGACGTCGGTGTCGTTGCTCATGAGATGGCGCTCCATCTCATCCAGCAGACGCTGCTCCTGTTCGGAGAGTGGCATGCATCCCCCTCTGTTGTTCGTTGCGGACGATTCTACGCGCGGCGTGGATCACTAGGCTAGGCCCGTGCCGACCTCCCCGGAACCGATCGAAGCCGTTTCTCAGCGACTCGACAAGTTCCTCTCCGATCAGCTATCGTACGCCGTCACCCTGGGATCCGAGGCCGAGACGCTCACTCTCGCCGGCGCCGCGGCCCTGCGCGGCGGCAAACGCCTGCGGGCCCGATTCTGCCTGTCGGGCTGGCGCGCCGTCGACGCCCTGTCGCACCCCGATACGGTCGACCTCGATGAGGCCGCCCTGGCCGTGGCCACCTCGCTCGAGATCTTCCACGCGGCGGCCCTCGTGCACGACGACCTCGTCGACAACTCCGACACCCGCCGGGGTCAGCCGGCAGCCCACCGGGCCCTGCAGCGGACGCACGAAGACGCCGGGTGGGCGGGTGACTCCGACGCCTTCGGCCGGTCGGGTGCCATTCTGCTCGGCGACCTGCTCGTGGCATGGAGCGATGACCTGCTCGAGGAGGGCCTGTCGGGCGCCGACACCGCCGCGGCGACCCGCCGCGCGTACGCGCGCATGCGCCGCGACGTGACGATCGGGCAGTTCCTCGACGTGGCCGAGGAGTCCGCCTACGTCGTCCACCCCGACGACACGCACGCCGCGCGGGCGCTGCGCGTCGCCTCGTACAAGTCGGCGCGCTACAGCATCCAGCAACCGCTGCAGATCGGCGCGGCGCTGGCCGGCGCCGACGACGCACAGCTCGAGGCCCTCGGGCGATTCGGGCACGACGTCGGAATGGCCTTCCAACTGCGCGACGACGTGCTGGGCGTCTTCGGCGACACCGCCCTGACCGGCAAGCCCGTGGGCGACGACCTGCGCGAGGGCAAGCGCACCGTGCTCGTCGCGTATGCCCGCGAGGCGCTCGCCGTCGACGATCGCGACCGCTTCGACGCCGCCCTGGGCGACCCGGAGCTCGACGCCGATCGCATCGCCCAGCTGCAGCGCACGATCGTCGACACCGACGCGCTCGCGCGCACCGAGGAGCTCATCGCGGACTACGCGCGCCGCGCCGACGACGCGCTGGCGGGGGCGCGCCTGTACGAGCCCGCGCTCGACGATCTGCGCGCCCTCGCGCGCGCCGCGACCGAGCGATCGGCCTGAGGCGGAGTCAGGCCAGGCTCACCGCGACGCGGCGCACTTCGCTCTTACGACCGGCCAGCAGCGCCTCGATCGGTGCCACGCCGATGCTCTCTTCCGGGGTGAGCAGCCAGTCGATGGTCTCGTCGTCGTCGAAGCCCGCGTCGTGCAGCACGATGATCGTTCCGCGCAGCGACGGCAGTGGTCGCCCGTCGACGATGAAGACCGCGGGAACGCGCAGCGCACCCTGCCGACGCGACCCGACGAGGTAGTTCTCGTCGAGCAGGCGACGCACACGCCCGAGGGGCTCGTCGAGGAGCTCGACGAGATCGGGAAGAGTCAGCCAGGCGGTGTCGTAACGGGAGATCTCGGTCACGATGCCACTATCTCATCCTCGACCGATCACGCGATGCCGAGGCGACCCGATCTCATTCGTCACATCCGTCCCACAGAACCCACGCGTTGACATCCGTCCCAGGCCGTGCGAGCGTGGCGGGCAGTCGGAAGAACGGACATCCCCCACCATGCGACGACTCCCCTCCCTCCCCCTGCCCACCCGCGAGAGCGCTCGCAGACGCACGGCCGCGATCTGGCCCGCGGCCGTGGCCGGCACGATCGCGCTGACCCTCGCGGGCGAGAACGCCGCCCAGGCCGCGCCGCCCGCTCCCCCGCTCGCGAGCCTGCCTCCGGCACCCCGCCCCCTTCCGGCGGCGATGACCGCGAACGCGACGGCGATGACGGCGGCATCCGTCAGCTACACGGTGCAAACGGGCGACACCGTGTGGGGCATCGCCCGCGCTCATGGGCTCGACACGGCCGCCGTGCTCGCCGCCAACGGTCTCGACGGCGCCAGCATCATCCGCCCGGGGCAGGTGCTCGCCCTGGTCGCCGCGTCCGTTCCCTCGGCGCCGGATGACGCGCCGACCGCGGCCGCCGGCACGCACGAGGTGCGCCCGGGCGACACCGTCTCGGCCATCGCCGGCGCGAACGGGGTGAGCGTCGACACCGTACTCAACGCCAACGGCCTCACGCGCGACTCGATCATCTACCCGGGCGAGGTGCTGCGGATTCCCGGTGGCGACCAGTCTCCCGCGCCGGCTCCCGCGGCCCTGCCCGCGTCCACCGCGCCCGGACTCGACGCCGAGCAGTCCGACAATGCGCGGCTCATCATCCGCATCGGACGCGAGCTCGGGGTGCCCGACCGCGGCATCGTCATCGCGCTCGGCACCGCCATGCAGGAATCATGGCTGCGCAACCTGGACTGGGGCGACCGTGACTCGCTCGGCCTCTTCCAGCAACGCCCGAGCACCGGATGGGGCAGCGCCGAGCAGATCCTCGACCGCGAGCGTTCCACCCGTGTGTTCTACGGCGGCGCCGGCGACCCCAACGGCGCGGCGACGCGTGGCCTCCTCGACATCGCCGGGTGGGAGACGCTCGCCTACGCCGACGCGGCGCAGGCGGTGCAGATCTCGGCGTACCCGGACCGGTACGCCCCGTGGGAGCAGCCCGCGTCGACGTGGTTGGCCGTTCTGGGGTGAGACCGCGGTGAGCCGTTCCCCGGCCTCACAGGGGGCGCTCCGTAGACTCGACCCGTGAGCACGAGTCAGCAGGCCGACCCGCTGATCGGCCGTCTCGTCGACGGCCGGTACCGGGTACGCGCGCGCATCGCGCGCGGCGGCATGGCGACCGTGTACGTCGCGACCGACCTGCGCCTCGAGCGCCGCGTGGCGCTGAAGGTGATGCACGGGCACCTCAGCGACGACACCGTGTTCCAGAGCCGCTTCATCCAGGAGGCACGCTCGGCCGCACGCCTGAGCGACCCGCACGTGGTGAACGTCTTCGACCAGGGCCAGGACGGCGAGATGGCGTACCTCGTCATGGAGTACCTGCCCGGCATCACGCTGCGAGAGCTCCTGCGCGAGCACAAGCGGCTCACGGTCGATCAGACCCTCACGATCATGGATGCCATCCTCTCGGGGCTGGCCGCCGCGCACCGCGCGGGCATCGTGCACCGCGACGTCAAGCCCGAGAACGTGCTGCTCGCCGAAGACGGGCGCATCAAGATCGGCGACTTCGGTCTCGCTCGCGCGACGACGGCCAACACGGCCAGCGGCGCGCAGCTGATGGGCACCATCGCCTACCTCGCGCCCGAGCTCGTCACACGCGGGACCGCGGACGCGCGCAGCGACATCTACTCCCTCGGCATCATGCTCTACGAGATGCTCACGGGCGAGCAGCCCTACAAGGGCGAACAGCCCATGCAGATCGCCTACCAGCACGCCACCGATTCGGTGCCGCGGCCGAGCGCGAAGAACCCCGCCGTGCCCGAGCAACTCGACGAACTCGTGCTGTGGTCCACCGAGCGCGAGCCCGGCGACCGCCCCCTCGACGCCGGCGCGATGCTCGAACGCCTCCGCGCCGTCGAGCGAGAGCTCGGTCTGGCACCGCAGGTCGCACGGGCGGTCGCGGTCGGCACGGCGGGCCCCGCGTCCGCCGCCGAATCCCGCGAGCTCACCAAGGTACTCCCCCAGACCGCCTCGGTGCCCTCGACTCCGGCCGACGAGCCCGACAACGCGGCGCGACTTCGTACACGCACGCGTCGGCGCGCCGCCCGAGGCATCTGGACGCTGGTACTCGTGCTGCTGCTCGCGGCGGGCGCCGCCGGAACGGGCTGGTACTTCGGTTCCGGCCCGGGATCGCTCGTGGCCGTCCCCGACGTGTCACAGCGCACCTTCGCCGAGGCCGAGGCCCTGTTGACCCAGGAGCAGCTGCGCGCCCAGGCGCAAGAGGTGAACGACCGCGACATCCCCGCCGGCACGACGGTGGGGTCCGATCCCGCGCCGGGCGAACGCCTCGACAAAGAGACGGTCGTGACCGTCTTCGTCTCGGTCGGTCCGGCGACCCACCAGATTCCCGCGCTCGCGGGCAAGAGCTCCGACGAGGTCACCGGCATCCTCCAAGCGGCCTTCGTCGGCGTCGGAGACGCCACCCGCGAGTTCTCCGACGCAGGCGACGGCGCGGTGCTCTCGGCATCCGTCATCCCCCGCTCGGGCGGGGACGCGATCGACTGCACCCAGGGCTGCACCGTCTACGAGGGCGATGCCGCCTCGCTCGTGGTGTCGCTCGGACCGATCCCCGACGTCACCGGTAGGTCGCAGACACAGGCCGAGCGCGCCCTGAACGGCGTGGGCCTGGAAACCTCCATCAGCGAGGAGTACAGCAACTCGGTGGCATCCGGCAACGTGATCGCCATCGGCGGTCGGGACGGCGGCGGCAACTGGCGCCCCGGCGACACCGTGCCGCTGCGCGTGTCGATCGGACCGAAGCCCGTGGAGATCCCCGGCAACGTCGTCGGCATGACCATCCGCGAAGCCGTGAACACCCTCGAGAACCTCGGGTTCGAGGTGAACGCCGGCATCGACGACGGCACGCTGCCACTCGGCTTCAAGTACTGGGACATCTACAAGGTGCGCGCCACCAACCCCAAGGCGGGCACGACGGCACCGCAGGGCAGCACGATCACGCTCACGCCGACGCTCTGAAGCCCCCCGTCGCCGAACGCAAGTCGCCCCTGACCTATGCGGGCCAGGGGCGACTTCCGTGGGGATGAGCGTGGGTCAGCGCTTCTCAAGCTCCTCGGCCACGAGGAAGGCCAGCTCGAGGCTCTGGCGGTGGTTCAGGCGCGGGTCGCAGAGGCTCTCGTAACGGGTCGCGAGGGTGGCCTCGTCGATCTGCTCGGAGCCGCCCAGGCACTCGGTCACGTCGTCGCCGGTGAGCTCGACATGGATGCCGCCCGGGTGCGTGCCGACGGAGCGGTGCGCCTCGAAGAACCCGCGCACCTCGTCGACGACGTCGTCGAAGCGACGCGTCTTGTAGCCGGTAGGCGTGGTGATGCCGTTGCCGTGCATCGGGTCGGTGACCCACAGCGGTGTCGCACCGGAGTCGCGGACGGCCTCGAGCAGCGGCGGCAGCGCGTCGCGGATCTTGCCCGCACCCATGCGCGTGATGAAGGTCAGGCGTCCGGGCTCGCGCTCGGGGTCGAGCTTGTCGATGAGTGCCAGGGCCGTCTCGGGCGAGGTCGTGGGACCGAGCTTGACGCCGATGGGGTTGCGGATGCGCGAGAAGTAGTCGACGTGCGCGCCGTCGAGCTCGCGCGTGCGCTCACCGATCCACTGGAAGTGCGACGAGGTGTTGTAGGGCAGGCCGGTGCGCGAGTCGATGCGGGTCATCGGGCGCTCGTAGTCCATGAGCAGACCCTCGTGCCCGGTGTAGAACTCCACGCGCGTCAGCTCGTCGAAGTCGGCGCCCGCCGCCTCCATGAACTTGATGGCACGGTCGATCTCGGTGGCCATCGACTCGTACGCCTGGTTCGCCGGCGTGCTCGCGAACCCCTTGTTCCAGCTGTGCACCTCGCGGAGGTCGGCGAAGCCACCTTGCGTGAAGGCGCGGATGAGATTCAGCGTCGACACGGCCGTGTGGTAGCCCTTGAGCAGGCGCGCGGGATCGGCCTTGCGGGACTCTTCCGTGAAGTCGTAGCCGTTGACGATGTCGCCCCGGTAGGCCGGCAGCGTGACGTCGCCACGCGTCTCGGTGTCGCTCGAACGCGGCTTGGCGAACTGGCCCGCCATGCGGCCCATCTTCACCACGGGCATCGACGCGCCATACGTGAGCACGACGGCCATCTGAAGCACCGTCTTGATGCGATTGCGGATCTGCTCGGCGGTCGCACCGGCGAACGTCTCGGCGCAGTCACCGCCTTGCAGGAGGAACGCTTGACCGGCGGCGGCTCGAGCGAGACGATCGCGCAGGATGTCGACTTCGCCGGCGAACACCAGCGGCGGAAGAGACGCCAACTCTGCGGATGCCGCGGCCACCGCGCCCTCGTCATACCACTGCGGCTGCTGCTTGATGGGCAGGGTTCGCCAGTGGTCGAGGTCGTGGAGCTGCTGATTCACCCCGCAAGTCTAGTGGCGCGAGGTCGGCGCCTTGGCCGCGCGGGCGGTGGCCAGGCGGTCCTTCACCGTCGAGGCGTAGACGTCTTCGTAGCGCTGCTCGCCCAGGCGCTGCAACGCCACCATGATCTCGTCGGTGACGCTGCGCAGCACGTAGCGATCGCCCTCCATGCCCTCGAAGCGCGAGAAATCGAGGGGCTCGCCGATCACGATGCCGACGCGGCCCACACGCGGCAGACGCCGGCCGATGGGCATGACAGCCCCGGTGTCGACCATGACGACCGGAACGACCGGGACTCGGGCTTCGAGCGCCATGCGGGCGATACCCGTGCGTCCGCGGTACAGGGTGCCGTCGGGGCTGCGTGTGCCCTCGGGATAGATGCCCAGCAGCTCGCCGCGACCGAGCACGCCCAAGCCGGTGTTGAGCGAGGCCTCCGACGCCTTGCCGCCGGAGCGGTCGATGGGCAGCTGCCCGGTCGCGGTGAAGAACAGGCGTGTGGCCCAGCCCTTCAGGCCCTTGCCGGTGAAGTAGTCGCTTTTGGCGAGGAACGCCATCCGACGATCGATCATCAGCGGCAGGAAGATCGAGTCCGAGAACGACAGGTGATTGCTGGCGAGGATCGCCGCGCCCTCGGTGGGGATGTTGCGCCGGCCCACCATCCACGGGCGGAACACGGCCTTGATGACCGGTCCGATGACCACGTATTTCATGAGCCAGTAGAACATCGTCAGCGCTCCTTCCCGGCGAGGTCGGCGACCCCGATGAGACCGGCGTCGTTGCCCAGGCGCGCGATCGCGAACTCCGCGACCGGACGTTCACCGTATCCCGGCAGCGACGTCTCGTACGCGAGCTTGACCGGCTCCAGCAGATCGGTCCCGAGCTGGGCGACCCCGCCGCCGATCACGAAGACCTCCGGGTCGAGCACGGCCTGGAAGCCGCCGCACGCTTCGCCCAAAGCCGTCGCCACGCGGCGCAGGGCCTCGACGGCGCCCGGGTCGCCCGCCAGCACCAGACGGGAGACCGCCGGGCCCGGGATGGCCCCCTTCTCGGCGCGGATCGCCGCGAGAGCCGCCCCGATCCCGCCCTCGTCGGCGATGGCGTTCGCCTCGCGCTGCAGGGCGCGTCCGGAGGCGTACTGCTCGAGGCATCCGTTCTGCCCGCAGCCGCACGCGTACCCGCCGCGCACGAAGCGCATGTGGCCGAGCTCGGCACCGATGCCGTGACCGCCGCGGAAGAGCTCGCCGTCGGTGACGACGGCGCCGCCGACGCCGGTGCCCATCGTGAGCATGACCATGTCACGCGCACCCCGACCCGCGCCGAAACGGTACTCGCCCCAGCCCGCGGCATTGGCGTCGTTCTCGATCGTGACGGGAGCGTCGAGGCGCTGCTCGAGCCGGGCGCGCAGTGGCTCGTCGCGCCAGTCGATGTTGGGGGCGTAGATGACGGTGCTGCGGTCGCGGCTGATGAAGCCGGCGGCGGCGACGCCGATGGCGTGGACGTCGTGCGCGCGGCGCAGGTGGTCGGCCATGTCGACCACGGCATCCACGAGGGCCGACGGATCGATGGGCGTGTCGACGCGGAGCTTCTCGACGATGCTGCCGTCTTCGTCGACGACGCCTCCGGCGATCTTCGTGCCCCCGATATCGATGCCGACGTTGCGCACCGCGCTCCCTTCCGGGCCCGCCGCACGACCGGCCCGGAGAAGTCTAGCCATCCCAGACACCCGGCGTTCGAACGCGCGTCACCCGGTGTCGTCGCCGAAGATTCGCATAGACTCGACGCATCGATCGACACATTTTTCCGGTACCGAAGGAGTTGCCGTGATCCAGTTCGACCTCCCCCCGCTGGTCCCCGCCGATCCCGACGCCAACACGTCGGATCTGCTCGCCGACCGCGTACGGGCGACCCCCGACCGTCCCCTGTTCGCCGTGCCCGACGCCGACGGTTGGCGCGACATCACCGCGGTCGAGTTCGAGCGGCAGGTCATCCTGCTCGCGAAGGGCTTCATCGCCGCGGGCGTGCAGCCCGGTGAGAAGGTGGCCTTCATCGCGCGCACGACCTACGACTGGACGCTCGTCGACTTCGCGCTGTTCTACGCCGGTGCCGTGATGGTGCCCGTGTACGAGACGAGCGCGCCGTCGCAGATCTCGTGGATCCTGTCGGACTCCGGAGCGATCGCCGTGGTGCTGGAGTCGCCCGAGCACGCCGAACGCCTCGACGAGGTGCGCGGTGACCTGCCGCTCGTGCGCGCGGTGTGGGCGATGCACGCGGGAGGCCTCGACACCCTGGTCGCGGGCGGCAGCCACATCACCGATGAAGAGGTCGAGCGCCGCCGCCACCTGGCCAAGGCCTCCGACGTGGCCACCCTCATCTACACGTCGGGATCGACCGGTCGCCCCAAGGGCTGCGTCCTGGTTCACAGCAACTTCGTCGAACTCGCCCGCAACTCGGCCACGGCCCTGCACGAGGTCGTCGCGACACCCGGTGCCTCGACGCTGCTGTTCATCACGACGGCGCACGTCTTCGCGCGCTTCATCTCGCTGCTCAACGTGCACGCCGGGGTGAAGACCGGTCACCAGCCCGACACCAAGCAGCTCCTTCCCGCGCTGGGCACCTTCCGGCCTACGTTCCTGCTGGCCGTGCCCCGCGTGTTCGAGAAGGTCTACAACTCGGCGGAGCAGAAGGCCGAGGCCGGCGGCAAGGGCAAGATCTTCCGGGCGGCGGCGGCGGTGGCCGTGGAGCACTCGCAGCGCCTGCAGGACGGAAAGTCCATCCCCCTGCTGCTCAAGGTCAAGTTCGCCCTGTTCGACAAGCTCGTCTACGCGAAGCTCCGCGAGGCCATGGGCGGGCGCGTCGTGTACGCGGTGTCGGGGTCGGCGCCGCTCGGCCCGCGGCTGGGCCACTTCTTCCGCAGCCTCGGCGTGGTCATCCTTGAGGGCTACGGCCTGACCGAGACGACGGCACCGGCCACGGTGAACCTGGCCTCGAAGGCCAAGATCGGCACCGTCGGACCGGTGCTGCCGGGCGTCGGCGTGCGTCTGGCCGACGACGGCGAGATCCAGGTGCGCGGCATCAACGTCTTCCGTGAGTACTGGCAGAACCCCGAGGCCACGGCCGAAGCGTTCGACGGCGAGTGGTTCAAGACCGGCGACATCGGCGCCTTCGACAGCGACGGATTCCTCACGATCACGGGCCGCAAGAAGGAGATCATCGTCACCGCGGGCGGCAAGAACGTCGCCCCGGCGGCCCTGGAGGATCCCATCCGCGCGAACCCGATCGTGGGTCAGGTCGTCGTCGTGGGCGACCACAAACCGTTCATCTCGGCGCTGATCACCCTCGACACCGAGATGCTGCCGACGTGGCTCGCCAACAACGGCCTGCCCGCCGACATGTCGCTGGCGGACGCAGCGACCAACGACAAGGTCCGTGCCGAGGTGCAGGGCGCCATCGACCGCGCGAACACGCGCGTGTCGCGCGCCGAGTCGATCCGCAAGTTCGCGATCCTCCCCACGGAATGGACCGAGGCCAGCGGACACCTCACGCCGAAGATGAGCATCAAGCGCAACATCATCGTCGCCGACTTCGCCGACGACATCGAGGACATCTACGCCGTCCCGGTCAACACGACGAACGTCTCTCTGCCCTGACTCGGGGAATGGCGAACGGCCCGGCCCCTCGTGGGGCCGGGCCGTCTTCGCCTGCAGCGAGAGGCCGCCGCACGCCGTCTCATGGCGTGGGCCGCGGGATGTCGGCGCGAGCGGTCGTCACGAGCACAGGGGATTCGGTGAGAACAGGTCGATATCGCGCCCGCCGACCTGTCTCGGCCTCATCCCCTGTTTTCACGCGGCGGACGGAGGCCCGCCGCGCCGCACGAGCGACAAGCGGCCGGTGGCATCCGTTCAGGGGTCAGAACCAGTCGCTCTCGCGCACCTGTCGCATCGCCTCGCGGCGCGTATCGGGGGGCAGACGCGAGAGGTACAGCATCCCCTCGAGGTGATCGGTCTCGTGCTGCAGGGCCTGCGCCAGCAGGCCCTCGCCCTCGAGCACGACCTGGTTTCCGTCGAGATCGATGCCCTCGACCCGCGCCCAGGGGTAACGGACGGCCTCGTGCCACAGCCCGGGGACCGAGAGGCATCCCTCGCCCACGAGCTGCGGCTCACCGCGCGTCTCGACCAGGACGGGGTTGAGCACGTACCCGATGTCGCCGTCGATGTTGTAGCTGAAGGCGCGCAGTCCCACGCCGATCTGCGGCGCGGCCACTCCCGCGCGACCGGGCAGCTCGACCGTGTCGAGCAGGTCCTGCACGAGCGAGCGGACGCCGTCGTCGATCACGCCGATGGGCGCGCTCACGGCCCGCAACACGGGGTCGCCGAACAGACGGATCGGACGAACGGTCATGCCGCGGCCACCGGCGTGCGCAGGCCTTCGACGACGGCGGCCGCCAGCTCGCGCGCGGCCTGGCGGGTGCCCGGCTGCAACTCGCGGAACGTGATGGCGCTGCCGGCGGCGATGCGAGCGTCGTACGGCACGCGGATGACGGCGCGCACCCGCGAGCGGAAGTGCGCCTCGAGCTCGCTCTCTTTCACCAGCGGTGCTCCCGGGCGCGAGTTGTTCAGCACGACCACGGCGTCGCGCACCTGCGCAGCGTAGCCGTTGGTCTCGAGCCACGTGAGCGTCTCGGACGCCAGGCGCGCCTCGTCGACCGAGAGCCCCGCGACGATCACGAGGGTGTCGGCGAGCTCGAGGGTCGCACCCATGACCGAATGGACGATCCCGGTGCCGGTGTCGGTCAGCACGATCGAGTAGTAGTGCGCGGCGACGTCGGCGACCTGACGGTAGTCGTCGTCGCTGAATGCCTCCGACACCCGCGGATCGGCATCGGATGCCAGGACGTCGAGGCGGGTGGCATCCCGGGCGACGATCGAGGAGACGTCGTTGTACCCCGCCATGGCGTCGTGGGCGCGCACGAGGTCGCGTACCGTGCGCCCGTTGGCGCTGCCCACCCGGTCGGCGAGGGTACCGCGGTCGGGGTTGGCGTCCACGGCGATGATGCGATCGTCGCGCGCATCGGCGAGGGCCATGCCGAGCAGCGAAGTGACGGTGGTCTTGCCGACGCCACCCTTGCGCGAGAGCACCGGCACGAAGCGCGCGCCGCCGGCGAGCGGGGCCGCGATGCGACGGTCGAGGTCTTTGCGCTGGCGGGCGCGGCGGCCGTCGCCGAGGTTGATGCGTCGGCCCGACGCAGAGTACACCAACTGCTGCCACAGGCCCTCGGGCTCGGGCTTGGCGATCTGGCGCGGGTCGAGCAGCCGGTCGGCGGTGAGCAGGTCGGCGCTCTCGCGGCTGTCGTCGATCTGGCCGAGACGCTTGCTGGTGAGCGAGACCTCGGGCGGCGGCGTCTTGACGCGCTCGAGGGCGTGGGCTCGTCCGACGCGGGCGGCCTCGTCCGCCTGCTGCGCGCTGCGGCGCGTGAGCGGAACCGTGCCGATGACGCCGGTGGCCGCGCGTTCGGCCCGCGTGGCGGGAACCGCGCCGGTGAGGGGGACGGCGGGGGCGGATGCCGTGTCCGCGGCGTATCCGGGGACGGTGGAGGGCACGGCGCCGTCGGGGCCCGCGGCGGCGGGCACGGGCTTCTCGATGTCGACGTGCCCGGCGGCCGCGGGTTGAGCCGAGTCGTGCGTGGGGTCGTCCGCAGAATCGTGAACGGGCTCGTCCGTGGACGCGACCCGCGTCTCGGCGGGAACCCACGGGGTGCGGGTGAGCGGCTCTGTGCCGTCGTCGTCGGAGCTCGCGTTCGCGACGGCGGGTTCGTCGGCGGCGAGGGGGGACGCGGACGGCGCGGCGGCGGCGATATCGCCCTCCTCCGAAGCGTTCGCGTCGAGCGCGCGTGCGGTCTCATCCGCATGAGCGACGGCGCCGTGGGAGTCGTCTGCCCCGGGCTCGTTCGCGACGGCGTCGGCGTCGGCGTCCGACGCTGCCGCGTCGACGCCGTCGACGGTGCTCGCGGGCGCGTGGATGTCGGGATCGGCCGGGTCGGCGGCATCCGTCTCCGACAACGCGGCGGCATCGACGACCTCGATATCGTGGGCACCGGAGTGCGCGGCCTCGACATCGTGAACAGCGAGGTCGGGCTCCACGGTGTCGTGGATCTCCCCGTCGATGCTCTCGACATCGTGGCTCTCGGCGCCGTGGATCTCCGCGCCGTGACTCTCCGCCCCGTGGGAGGGCGCCTCGCCGTGCCCCTCGTCGGCGCCGGCGTCGGGGGTCGACTCGTCGCGCCCGGCGCCGTACCCCGCGTCGTGCATCGTCTCAGCGTCGTGGACGATCTCGGCGTCGTGGACGTCGCCGTCGGCGTCGGACTCGACGGAGTCCTCGGCAGACCCCTCGGGGTGGGGCTCGAGGATGATGTCACCGGTCGGCAGCTGCTCGACGTGCGGCTCGTGCACGAGCTCGCCGCCGGTGTGCTCAGCCCGTTCCGGCGCCGCGAGCGGCAGCAGGTCGGTGTCGTCGAGAGGAACCTCGTCTTCGACGACGTCGTCGTCGAGATCGTCCTCGTCGGACACCGGCGGGAGGCCGACGCTGACCTGGGCGATGTGTCCGCTGAGGATCGTGATGCTGGCGGTGTCGAGGTTCCCGCTCTCGTCGAGGATGCCGTGCTCGGCGTTCTCGTCGGGGTTCGCGTCGATGCGGTCGGGGGTCACTGCAGTCTCCAAACGGGAAGAGGGCGCGAAAGCGCCCCGTCCGAGGTTACTGCGCGTGGCGGATTACCAGCAAAAGGTCTCCCGCTTCAACCTGCTGTGTGATACCGATTGCGACACGTTCGACCACGCCGCCGACCGGAACGGTGATGGCCGCCTCCATCTTCATCGCCTCGATCGACGCCACCGCCTGCCCCGCGGCGACGCGGTCACCGGGAGCGACCTTGAGCGTGACGACCCCCGAGAACGGCGCGGCGACCTGTCCGGGTTTCGACGTGTCGGCCTTTTCGGCCTGACGGACCTCGACGTCGATCGAGCGGTCGCGCACGAAGACGGGACGAAGCTGGCCGTTGAGCGTGGTCATGACCGTGCGCATGCCTTTGTCGTCGGCGTCGCCCACGGCTTCGAGCCCGACGAACAGCTGCACGCCACGCTCGATCTCGACGGTGTGCTCTCCTCCGGGACGCAGGCCGTACAGGTAGTCGGCCGTGTCGAGCACGCTGAGATCGCCGTACGTGGCCCGCATCTGCTCGAAAGTGCGCGTCGGGCCCGGGAAGAGCAGCCGGTTCAGACGGGCGCGTCGTTCGGCGGACTCCCCCGCGAGTGCCGCCGCGTCGTCGTCGGTGAGCGGGGTGACACCGGTCTTGGCATCGCGCCCCGCGAGCACCTTCGAGCGGAACGGCTCGGGCCAGCCGCCGGGCAGGTCGCCGAGCTCCCCCGCCATGAACGACACGACGGAGTCGGGGACGTCGTACTTCTCGGGGTTCTGCGCGAAGTCGGCCGGGTCGGCCTTGACCGCCGCGAGATGCAGAGCGAGATCACCCACCACCTTCGACGACGGGGTGACCTTCGGCACGCGGCCCAGGATGCCGTTGGCTGCGGTGTACATGTCTTCGATGAGCTCGAAATCGTTGGCGAGACCGAGCGCGATGGCCTGCTGGCGGAGGTTCGACAGCTGTCCGCCCGGGATCTCGTGGCGGTACACACGACCGGTGGGCCCCGACAGCCCCGACTCGAACGGACGGTACAGATGGCGCACGGCCTCCCAGTACGGCTCGAGGTCGCTGACCGCGGCGAGGTCGAGACCCGTGTCGCGCTCGGTGTGCGCGAGCGCGGCGACCAGAGCCGACAACGACGGCTGGCTCGTCGTGCCGGCCATGGGAGCCGCCGCGGCATCCACGGCATCCGCCCCCGCCGCCGACGCGGCCAGCAGGGTCGCAAGCTGCCCGCCGGCGGTGTCGTGCGTGTGCACGTGCACCGGCAGGTCGAAGCGCTCGCGCAGCGCCGAGACGAGCTTCGTCGCCGCGGCCGGTCGCAGCAGACCCGCCATGTCCTTCACGGCGAGGATGTGCGCCCCCGCCTCGACGATCTGCTCGGCCAGGCGCAGGTAGTAGTCGAGGGTGTAGAGGTTCTCGCCCGGGTCGAGCAGGTCGCCGGTGTAGCAGACCGCCACCTCGGCGACGGCCGTGCCGGTGTCGAGCACGGCGTCGATCGCGGGGCGCATCTGCGAGACGTCGTTGAGGGCATCGAAGATGCGGAAGATGTCGACCCCGGATGCCGCGGCCTCGGCGACGAAGGCATCGGTGACCTCGGTGGGGTACGGGGTGTACCCCACGGTGTTGCGGCCGCGCAGCAGCATCTGGATGGCGACGTTCGGCAGCGCCTCGCGGAGGGCGTCGAGGCGCTCCCACGGGTCTTCGCCGAGGAACCGCAGCGCGACGTCGTAGGTGGCCCCGCCCCACGCCTCGACCGAGAGCAGATTCGGGGTCATGCGGGCGACGTAGGGGGCGACCCGCGCGAGATCGCGGGTGCGCACGCGAGTGGCCAACAGCGACTGGTGGGCGTCGCGGAACGTCGTCTCGGTGATGGCGAGAGCGGTCTGCTCGCGCAGCGCTCGCGCGAAACCGACGGGACCGAGTTCCCGCAGACGTTGCCGGGAGCCCGCCGGCGCGGGGGCCATCAGGTCGAGAACCGGGAGCTTTGCCCCCGGGTCGATCGTGAGGGGGTTCTCGCCGTGGGGGCGGTTGACCGTCGTGTCTACCAACCACGACAGGATCTTGGTCCCGCGGTCCTTGGACTCGCGCCCGCGCAGCAGTTGCGGACGCTCGTCGATGAACGACGTACTGAGATCACCGGCGACGAAGGCCGGATCATCGAGCACCGCCTGCAGGAACGGGATGTTCGTCGAGACGCCGCGGATGCGGAACTCGGCGAGGGCGCGACGGGCGCGGGCTACGGCGGCGGCGAAGTCGCGACCGCGGCACGACAGCTTCGCCAGCATCGAGTCGAAGTGCGGGCTGACCTGCGAGCCCGCCGCGGTGGTGCCGCCGTCGAGGCGGATACCGGCGCCCCCCGGTGAGCGGTAGGTCGTGATCTTGCCGGTGTCGGGGCGGAAGCCCTGCGTGGGGTCCTCGGTGGTGATGCGGCACTGCAGCGCGGCCCCGCGAAGGTGGATCTGCTCCTGCAGCAGATCGAGGTCGGCGAGGGTGCTGCCCGCGGCGATACGCATCTGCGACTGCACGAGGTCGACGTCGGTGACCTCTTCGGTCACGGTGTGCTCGACCTGGATGCGGGGGTTCATCTCGATGAAGACGACCTCGCCCGCGCGCGGTCCCGCCGTCTCGAGCAGGAACTCCACCGTTCCGGCGTTCTGGTACCCGATCGAGCGGGCGAAGGCGACGGCGTAGCGGTGCAGGTCGCGGCGGACGCTCTCGTCGAGGTTCGGTGCGGGAGCGATCTCGATGACCTTCTGGTGGCGGCGCTGCACCGAGCAGTCGCGCTCGAAGAGGTGCACGGTCTCACCCGTGGCATCCGCGAGGATCTGCACCTCGACGTGGCGAGGGCGCTGCACGGCCTGCTCGAGGAACATGCGGGGATCGCCGAAAGCGCTCTGCGCTTCGCGCATGGCCTCGGCCAGGGCCGGCGCGAGCTCGCCGAGACTCTCGACCCGGCGCATGCCGCGCCCGCCGCCGCCGGCGACGGCCTTGGCGAAGAGCGGGAAGCCGATGGCCTCGGCCTGGGCGAGCAGCGCGTCGATGTCGTCGGATGCGGGCGTCGACCGCAGCACCGGCACACCCGCCGCGATCGCGTGCTCCTTGGCGGTGACCTTGTTGCCGGCCATCGCGAGAACATCGGCGGGAGGGCCGATGAAGGTGATGCCGTGGGCGGCGGCCTTCTCGGCGAGCTCCGGATTCTCGGAGAGGAACCCGTACCCCGGGTAGATGGCATCCGCCCCACACGCGCGGGCGACGCGGATGATCTCGTCGACGTCGAGGTACGCGCGCACGGGGTGCCCGCGTTCGCCGATCTGGTAGGCCTCGTCGGCCTTCAGCCGGTGCAGCGACGCGCGATCTTCGTAGGGGTAGACCGCGACCGTGCGCGCGCCGACCTCGTACGCGGCCCGGAACGCACGGATGGCGATCTCTCCGCGATTGGCGACCAGGATCTTCGAGAACATGCGCACCTCACGTCAAGCTGGCGGGGCTGAATGTGCTCACAGCCTAGGGGACGGTAACGTGGACTCTCGTGCACGTACTCTCCGTCAGCTCATTGAAAGGCGGGGTCGGCAAGACGACCGTGACGCTCGGGCTGGCCTCCGCCGCCTTCGCGCGTGGCGTTCGCACGCTCGTCGTCGATCTCGACCCCCAGTCCGACGTCTCGACCGGCATGGACATCTCCGTCGCCGGCCGCCTCAACATCGCCGACGTCTTGGCGAACCCGAAAGAGAAGGTCGTCCGACAGGCGATCACCTCGAGCGGGTGGGCCAAGGTGCATCCGGGCACTATCGACGTGCTCATCGGCAGCCCGTCGGCCATCAACTTCGACGGACCGCACCCGAGCGTGCGCGACGTGTGGAAGCTCGAAGAAGCGCTGGCCACCATCGAGAGCGAGTACGACCTCGTGCTCATCGACTGCGCCCCCTCGCTCAACGCCCTCACGCGCACCGCGTGGGCGGCGAGCGACCGCGTCGTGGTCGTGACCGAACCGGGCCTGTTCTCGGTCGCCGCCGCCGACCGCGCCCTGCGCGCGATCGAAGAGATCCGCCGCGGTCTCTCGCCGCGCCTGCAGCCCCTGGGCGTCGTGGTCAACCGCGTGCGCCCGCAGTCGATCGAGCACCAGTTCCGCATCAAAGAGCTCCGCGACATGTTCGGCCCCCTGGTGCTCAACCCCCAGCTGCCCGAGCGCACCTCGCTGCAGCAGGCACAGGGCGCGGCCAAGCCGCTGCACGTGTGGCCGGGCGACTCGGCGCAGGAGCTCGCCGCCGACTTCGACGCGCTGCTCGACCGGATCGTCCGCACGGGTCGTATCCCGGTCGAGAACGAGGCCCCGCAGGCTTAAGCCCCCGCCCCCTGTGAGACGCCGTCCCGTTCGCGGGGCGGCCGTTTCCGCGCGGGCGCCCGCCCCTCGCATAAACGCGATCCGCGCACAGAAACGCGCTGTCCCCGCGTTTATGCGCGCCGATCGCGTTTATGGGGCATGCCGTCAGCGTGCGCTCGCACGACACGAAGACACCGCGGCGTTCACGGCGGCGGCTTATACGCACCGAAGAAGCGAACTCGGCGGGATCCGGATGCCGTGGCATCCGGGGTTCGATGCGGGCGCGAGGCCTCAGGCGGTACGGGCGGCGCGGCGCGCGGCGAGCTCGTCGACCGCGTCGGGCGCGGCGGTCTCAAAGTCGACGAGCGTCGACTCGACCTCGCGCAGAACCTTGCCGACCGCGATACCGAACACGCCCTGACCGCGGCTGACGAGGTCGATGACCTCGTCGTTCGAGGTGCACAGATACACCGAGGCGCCGTCGCTCATGAGCGTGGTTCCGGCGAGATCGCGGATGCCGGCCGCGCGCAGCTGGTCGACGGCGGTGCGGATCTGCTGGAGTGAGATGCCGGTGTCGAGCAACCGCTTCACGAGCTTCAGCACGAGGATGTCGCGGAAGCCGTACAGGCGCTGCGATCCCGAACCGCTCGCGCCGCGCACGGTGGGCACGACGAGCTCGGTGCGAGCCCAGTAGTCGAGCTGACGGTAGGTGATGCCGGCGGCGCGGGCTGCAACGGCTCCGCGATACCCGGTGTCGTCGTCCATCTCGGGGAGACCGTCGGTGAAGAGGAGGTCGTTGGCGAACCGGGGTTCACCGAGTGCGTCGCCAGCGTTCATGCTCGCGTTCCTCCTCATCGGCTCGTTCCCTCCACGCTAGATCAGCGAGAGGCCCCCGGCAATGACATCCGCGTCGGGGGCTGCGGCGTGTCGCGCTCAGGACAGGATTCGCTCGAGCGCCTCGCGCACGAACATGCCGCGCACCTCGTCGAGGCGCGCCGCGAGCTCCGGCCCGAGCTCGCTGGCGCGGGCGCGCGACGCCGCATCTGGACGGCGCAGCAACGCCGACATCGCCGACTCGACGAGAGCGACTTCGCGCTCCGCGCTCTGACGCAGCGCGCGCACATGGCGGGGTTCGATGCCGTGTCGGTCCAGGGCGACCAGGGCACGCAAGAGCGTGACGGTCTGCTCGGGGTAGGTCTCGGCCGCGACGATGACGCCCGTGCTGATGGCGTCGTTCAAGAGCTGCGGGGGCGCACCGGCCGCGCCGAGCAACTCGTCGCGACGGTAGCGGCGCGGCGCGGCGGTCATCGACGGGATCGAAGTCGGAGGCGCGGGGTTACGTCCCGCGTCGAGATCGGCCAAGTAGTCGCGGATCACGACCAGCGGAAGATAGTGGTCGCGCTGGAGCGTGAGGGCCAGACGCAGGCGCTCGAGGTCGGCCGGGGAAAACTTGCGGTAGCCCGACTCGGTGCGTGTGGGCGACACGATGCCCTGCACCTCGAGGAAACGAAGCTTGCTCGACGTCAGTGCGGGAAAGTCGGGCGTCAGGCGCGCCAGCACCTGTCCGATACTGAGCAGCCCCGTAGCCGTCTGACGACCACGGGACGGGGCTGCCGCCATCAGTGCTCTGCCGCGGGCAGGTCGACCGGCGAGCCGAAGAAGTTCAGACGGAACTTGCCGATGCGCACTTCGGCGCCGTTGACCAGAGCGGCGCGGTCGACGCGCTCGCCGTTGACGTAACTACCGTTGAGCGAGCGCTGGTCGACGATCTCGAAAGAGGTTCCCGAGCGGGTGATCTCGGCGTGACGACGCGACACCGTGACGTCGTCGAAGAACAGGTCGGCTTCGGGGTGGCGTCCGACCGTCGTGACGTCGGTGTCGAGCAGGTAGCGGGCACCCGTCGTGGGGCCTGAGCGCACGACCAGCAGGGCCGCACCCGAAGGGAGGGCGTCGATCGCCTCGAGCTCGGCCTCGGTGAGATCGGCGCCGAAGGGCACGAACGACAGATCGGAGTCGTGACCGAAGGTCTCGGTCGTGTCGTGCGAGCGCTCGGACGCGGCGGCGTCGGCCGCGCGCCGGATGTCGTCGCGCTCGAATCGGCGGGTCTCGTCCACGGCTGCTCCTCCTCGTTCACCATAACCGACCGATCCCCACCGACGGGGGACGGGCCTCGCGCGGGCCATGATGCTGCGTGTTGTGTCTTGGATCGTCGACGCCGGCGGTCGCGGGTTCGGGTCACGAAGCGCCCGGCGGGGACACTCGAACCTACCGACCCGGGCACGGCCCTGTCGAGTCCGCCCAGGGCGTCCGATGTGTTTCCAGCCGGAATGCACGAGGGAGCGGTCGGACGGCATCGCTCGTCTCACCTGTCACGTGACCAGGTTCACCCGCGATCGAGGCACCGCCGGCTCGCACGTGCCCCGTGTCGGTGCCCCTCGTTAGGGTCGAAGGGTGACTTCCCGTATGGCGCCGCGCCGGCGCGCCCTCCCCGCCCTCCTGGCCGCCGCGCTGCTGACCGTCGCCACCCTGCTGGTGCCGGCGCTCCCCGCCGCCGCCCACGACGAACTCGTCTCGACCGATCCCTCGGCCGACGCCGTGCTCGACGCGCTCCCCGACCGGATCACGTTCACCTTCAGCGCCGACATACTCCCCGATCAGGGCGCCACGGTGATCGAGGTCACCGATTCCGCCGGGGCGTCTCTGGCCTCGGGGGCGCCGACAGTCGACGGCTCCACCGTCACGCAGACGCTGACCGGCTCGGCATCCGGGCCCGTCTCGGTGCTGTGGCGCGTCGTGTCGAGCGACGGGCACCCGATCGACGGCTCCTTCTCGTTCGCGGTGCCCGCGGCCTCGCCGACGCCCGCGCCCACCCCGACCCCGACCTCCGCGCCGACCCCGAGCGCGTCGGCCACGGTTACTCCCTCGGCCATCGCCGACCCCGTCGCGACACCGTCCGACACCGAGCAGGCGGCCTCTCCCCTGCCGTGGATCCTCCTCGCGGTGGCGCTGCTGGCCGTGGTGGGTGCGCTCGTCTATCTCGTCACCGCCCGCGGGCGCGGACGCTCCACCGGAGACCGGTCGGCCGGCACACCCGGACGATAGGATTTACTCATGCCTCATTACGATCTGGTCATTCTTGGTGCGGGTCCCGGCGGATACGTCGCCGCAGTTCGCGGCGCGCAGCTGGGACTGTCGGTCGCGATCGTCGAAGAGAAGTATTGGGGCGGTGTCTGCCTGAACGTGGGCTGCATCCCCTCCAAGGCCCTTCTGCGCAACGCCGACCTCGCGCACACCTTCCACGCCAAGGCCGACCTGTTCGGCATCTCGGGCGACGTGCACTTCGACTTCGGCAAGGCCTTCGACCGTTCGCGGTCGGTGGCCGCCGGTCACGTCAAGGGCATCCACTACCTGATGAAGAAGAACAAGGTCACCGAGTACGAGGGCCGCGGCTCGTTCGCCGACGACCACACGCTGAACGTCACGCTGACCGACGGCTCGAAGGAACAGGTCACCTTCGACAACGTCATCATCGCCACCGGCTCCACCGTGCGCCTGCTGCCGGGCGTCACCCTGTCGGACAACGTCGTGACCTACGAGGAGCAGATCCTCACGCGGGAGCTGCCCGAGTCGATCGTCATCGTCGGCGCCGGTGCCATCGGCATGGAGTTCGCCTACGTCATGACGAACTACGGCGTGAAGGTCACGATCATCGAGTTCCTCGACCGTGCCCTGCCGAACGAAGACGCCGAGGTCTCGAAGGAGATCCAGAAGCAGTACAAGGGCTACGGCGTCGACATCCTCACCTCGACGAAGGTCGACTCGGTCACCGACCACGGCGACAAGGTCACCGTCGCGTACACCGCCAAGGACGGCTCAACGGGCTCGATCGACGCCGACCGCGTGCTGATGTCGATCGGCTTCGCGCCGAAGGTCGACGGCTTCGGTCTTGAGAACACCGGCGTGAAACTCACCGAGCGCGGCGCGATCGACATCGACGACCACATGCGCACCAATGTGCCCCACATCTACGCCATCGGCGACGTCACTGCCAAGCTGCAGCTCGCCCACGTGGCGGAGGCGCAGGGCGTGGTGGCCGCCGAGACGATCGGCAAGGCCGAGACGCAGACGCTGGGCGATTACCGCAACATGCCCCGCGCCACCTTCTGCAACCCGCAGGTCGCCTCGTTCGGCCTCACCGAGCAGCAGGCGCGCGACGCCGGTCACGACATCAAGGTCGCGAAGTTCCCCTTCTCGGCCAACGGCAAGGCCAACGGCCTGGGCGAGCCCGTCGGCTTCGTCAAGCTCGTCGCCGACGCCGAGACCCTCGAGCTCATCGGCGGCCACCTCATCGGCCCCGACGTCTCGGAGCTTCTGCCCGAGCTCACGCTCGCTCAGAAGTGGGACCTCACCGCCCTCGAAGCGGCCCGCAACGTGCACACCCACCCGACGCTGTCGGAGGGCCTGCAGGAAGCGTTCCACGGCCTCACGGGACACATGATCAACCTCTGATCCACCCCAGCACGAGAAGGCCCGCCCGGATGTCCGGGCGGGCCTTTCTCGTGAACAGCGCGGTGCTCTCGTAGACCCCACACCGTCTCGTAGACACCGCGCTGTCTCGTGAACACCGCGCTGCGGTCGCACACCGCAGATTCTTCGCGCACCGTGGGTACGACGACGGTGCGTTCGCGGCGACCCCGGTGACGTGAGGGCCCCGGGCGTCAGTGACCGAGCGCGCGCGCCAGCTTGGAACCGGATGCCGCGGGCCGTCCGCCGGCCGCGAACACCGCGGCGTCGACGGCGGCGAAGAACGCGATGCGGCCCGCATCGTCGGCGGGTCCCGCGGGCCCGAGCTCGACCTCCCACTCGCGCCAGGCGGACTCCACACCCCGCCGTTCGTCGCGGGCGCGGACGTGGTCGTCGACGAATTCGGCGACCTGCAGGCCATCGGCATTCAGGAGCGCGTAGGCGGTGCGGTTGTTTCGCACCCGGGCGAGGGCGGTGAAGGGGGGTGCGGCGTGGGGGGCCACGGCATCCTGAACCGCCGGAGGCACCGTCGGCTCGGCCTCGGGGTCGATGTCGGCCTCGAGGGGCCAGTGCGTCTCGGTGCGCCCCCCGCCCTGCGCCGGACCCTTCACGTGCCAGCCGGCATCGGGGCCGCCCAGTCGCCGCCGTACCGCGACGCCCGCCCGCGCGAGGTCGGCGGATGCAGTGTCGAGGTAACGCGCGTCGAGGTCGCGCGGCTCGGGCTCACCGGTGTGAACCACGCCGGGCACCGCCGACCAGTCCGGCAGAGGCGTGGTCTCGTCGACGTCGTACTTCGACTCGATCTCGACGCTGGACGCGCCGTGCGGGCCTGCGCTCAATCGTCGCGCCCGTCGACGTCGGGGTTGATGTCTTCGGTTTCTTCGACGAAGGCGAACACGGCCTGCGTGGGACCGTCGGAATCGCCGGTGTTCACGAGACCGCCCTCGCGGCGGTAGACGAGCTGGCCCTCGCTGTAGGGCATGATCAGCGTGTCGTCGGACTCGTTCTCGAGCGGGAGCGCCTGCCCGTCGAGCGGGCCTCCGGTCAGTCGTGCAATAGCCATGCCGCCAGCGTAGACGTCCCCTCCGACACCGCCGGGCACCTTGACAGCCCTGGCCTAGAATCGCTCGGGTGACGTGGACGGATCTGCCCGGTGATCGCCCGTTCGTCCTCCTCGCCACGCGCGCACAGGACGGGCCGGCCGACGAGGAGTACGCCCTCTTCCTGCGGTTCACGGGACTCCCGCCCGAGCGTCTGCGGCGGGTGCGTCTCGAGCGCGAGGCGATGCCCGCGCTCGATCTCGACGAGGTGTCCGGCATCCTCGTGGGCGGGAGCCCGTTCAACGCGTCCGACTCCCGGGAGAAGAAGTCGGCCGTCCAGCTGCGGGTCGAGGCCGAGATGGCGGCGTTGCTCGACGAAGTGGTGGCGCGAGATGCGCCCTTCCTCGGAGCCTGTTACGGCGTCGGAACGCTCGGGACCCATCTGGGCGCCACGATCGACGGCACGCACGCCGAGCCCATCAGCGTCGTCGAGGTGACCCTGACACCCGAGGGGCGCGTCGATCCTCTCGCCACGGGTCTTCCCCCGTCGTTCGCCGCGTTCGTCGGGCACAAAGAGGCGATCAGCTCGCTGCCGTCGGCGGCGACGCTGCTGGCGTCGTCGCCCACCTGTCCGGTGCAGATGTTCCGCGTGGGGCGCAACGTCTACGCGACGCAGTTCCACCCCGAGCTCGACGTCGACGGGATCGTCACGCGCATCCACGCCTACGCCGCGTTCGGCTACTTCGCTCCCGACGAGCTCGACCTCACCCTGACGGCGGTGCGGCGCACTCCCGTGGACGCCCCCTCCCGCATCCTCCGTACGTTCGTCGAGCGCTACGCGCGCTGACGCCGGGTACGGATCGGCGCGGCGCGGATTGACGGGGCGCGGGGTCGACGGGGCGCGGGGTCGACGCGGCGCGGGGTCGACGCGGCGCGGGGTCGACGCGGACGGGCGAGCGGGCCGGAGTCGCGCGCACGGCCGCGCGAGGCGAGATCGACGCGCACGGTCGAGCGGCGCGGCGCGATACGCGGCCCCCGGTGCGACGCGACCCCCGGCGCGACACGCGCCCCACCGGGAAACCCGACTCAACACGACTCCCGACCGGACGGGACCCCCGACCCGGACCGGCCGCACCGACCTCAGGCGTGGGCGAGCGGCGCCACACGTACGAGGGCGATGTCGGCGACGACGGCGGGGTGCGCCCGACGCAGGTAGGGATCGAGGCCGAGGTCGACGAGATGCACGCGACCGGCGAGCTCCGGACCACGCCCGCGCACGAGCCCGGCCTTGAGGGCACCGAACGTCACCGTGACGTCGGCGGGGAGCACCCCGGCATCCGCTGTCCCGTCGTCGGGGTCGAGGCCGCTGGGGACGTCGACGGCCACGATCCGCGGGCGCACGTCGAGTGCGAGCACGGCCTCCACGAGGGCGCGGGCACTCCCCCGCAGGCGGCGATCGCTCAGGCGGCCGATGCCGAGGATGCCCTCGAGCACGAGGGCGTAGTCGGCGAGGCGATCGGATGCCTCTGACACCGACCGCACGCGCGCACCCGCCGCCACGGCGGCGTCAAGGGCGCCCCGGTGCACGCGGTCGCGCACGAGGACGACATCGACACGGGTACCGGAGCGAGCCAGGTCGGCCGCCGCGAACAGGGCGTCGCCTCCGTTGTCGCCGGCTCCCGCGAGCACGAGCACCGGCCCCGGGGCCGCGCGCAGCTCGGTCGCGGCGACCTCGGCGAGGGCGCGTGCGGCCACCCGCATGAGCGGACGCCCCTGCGCGAGCAACGGCGCCTCGGCGGCGCGCACGGCATCGGCGGTGTAGGCCGGGACGCGGCGGACGCCGGCCCCGTCCACGGGCCCCCGTTCAGGCATCGGTCTTCGCCCCGGCCGCGCGATCGGCCTGCTCTTCGCGCTCCGCGGCGGGAGCATCGTTGTTCGCGAGCGTCTCGCGCTCCTTCGCCTCGGCCTCGCGAGCGGCGTTCAACTCGCCCGTCGCCGCCTGCACGGCCTTCTCGGCGCGCCTGACGCGGAACTGGATCATGGTGGCCGCACCGTACTTGGCCCGCACACGATCGTGATCCTCCTCGTTCGAGACCGTGATGTAGGCGCCGGCGATGAGGATGACCTGGGTCGACAGGTTGAGCCACAGCAGCAGGGCGATGAGGGAGGCGAACGTCGCCAACAGGGGGTTGCTCCCCGCGCCTCCCACGAACAGGCCCGACAGCTGCTGCAGCACCACCAGGCCCACACCGCCGAGCAGCGCCCCGCGGATGAGCGTCGCACGGCGGGCGCGGACACCCGAAAGCAGCGCGAAGGCGGCGGCGATCGCCGCCGCATCGATCGCGAGCACGACGACGGTCGACACGAGCCACGTGAGAAACGCGGTGATCCACGAGTCGGCGGACACTCCCAGCAGCTCGCGAACGACGGTCAGGCCCGCCGTGGCGAGGAACGTGACGGCGGCGGCCGCGACCAGCGCGACACCGATGCCGACCGCGAGCGCGAGGTTCCGCAGCAGCACCCACACGATGAACATGTCGTCGGTCGCGACGCCTGCGATCTGTCGGAGCGCCGAGCGCAGCGACCCGATCGCGCCGATCGCGGCGCCGATGAGGCCGAGCGATCCGACGATGCCGGCGATCGTCAGGCCCGCCGGGGCCCGGATGTCGCGCACGTCGATCAGTCCGTCGGGACCGACGAGACCCGGGACCACGCTGTTGACCGAACGCACGAGGGCGTTGAGCCCGTCGGGGTTGCCCGACAGCCACAGGGCGGCGAACGAGAACCCAATCAGTACCGCGGCGAACAGGCTGAACAGGGTGCGGTACGTGACGCTGTCGGCCAGCATGGGGCCACGCGCCCCCGAGTAGACGAGGAAGGCGCGCACGAGGCGGAGCGACAGAGCCCACGCGGTGACACGACGGATGAGGGCGGCCATGGGCTCAGCGTATCGAGGCGGTCGGACAGCTCCCGCGGGCTTGACCGACACGCCCATTCCCGACAGCCCGCCGGCGTCGAGCCGCCCGTGCGGGGGATCCGCGCCCGCCCGCACCCGGCACCCACGCTCTCCGCCCGAACCCCGCGCCCCGCCCCCGCGCCCCGCGCCCGCGCCCCGCGCCCACACCCCGCGCCCACACCCGGTGCCCGCATCCGAACCCCGCGCCCACACCCCGCGCCCGCACTCCGCACCCCGCGCTCACCATGGCCCCGTGAGCAGACGCCACCACGTGCCCAGCACCAGGAACGGGCCGAAGGCGATGGTCGCGCCGCGCGCACCGGCCAGCACGGCACCCGCCGCGGCGACTCCCCCGACGACGACGCCCGCAGCGATCCCGGATGCCACGGCCTCGGGCCCGCACCATCCCAGGAACGCCCCGCACAGCCCGGCGAGTTTCACATCGCCTCCGCCGAACGATGCGGGGCGCGCGAGATGCAGCGCGAGACACGTGACGAAGGCCCCGATCGCTCCCCCGGCGACACCGAGAAGTCGCCACGGCTCACCTACCCCGATCGCCGCGGCGCACAGGGACAGCACCGCCGCCGCGCCGCCGGGCATCAGGATGGCATCGGGCAGACGGCGAGTGCGCACGTCGACCACCGCCAGCACGACACCGAGCAGCGCGAACACCGCGAGGGCGGGGACGAGGGCCGACGACATGCGGACCTCACGCGTCGAGCACGACGAGAGCGACCTCGATCACCGCGTCGGCGTCGATGCCTTCGGCGTCGCGGACCGCGCGCTTGAGCGGGAGCACGTACGACCCGCCGGCCTGGGGGAAGATCGACGTGCGCCACGTGGAACCGCCGATGCTCGCCTCGACACGCACGCCGCCGAAGCCGCGCCGGTATGTCTGCGTCTCGCGGATGTCGGCACTGAGCACGGGCGGCAGCGCGACGAAGTACCAATCGCTGTCGGTGCGAGCCTCCCACCGGAAGACCTCGCCCTCGAAACGCACGTTCATGCGGCCCCTCTCTCGTCGCGGTCACCCTAGTCGGAGCTACCGACATCGTGCGTCGCCTTCCCCCGGGGGAAGAGCAGCGCCGACACGCGGGCGTCGAGCACCGCGGCGGCTCCGATCGCGAGGGCGTAGACCACGAGATCACGTACGTCGAAGCCCGAACCGAGCACCAGCGCGACCGGCGGGACATGGGCTGCGAGATCCCGCGGGAGCGGGGTGAGCTGCAGCAGTTCGATGCCGGCGCACCACGTCGCGGCCACCGCCGCCCGCACCGCACACCGACCGCGCGGCCACACCACCACGAGCGCCGCGTAGAGCGCCACGGCATACAGGGCATCGCCCGCCACATCGGTGGCGACCGCATCGGGCAGCACGCGGGCGACGACGAGACCCGCCGCAACCACGACGACGAGTGCACCCAGCGCGACGACGCGCCGTCGACCGAGCGTCACCCGATCACCCCGGCCGCCCGCGCGGGCTCTGCGTAAGCCCGCGCGAGGCTCGCCACGGTGTCGTGGGCGTTCAGACCGCTGGGGTTCGGCAGCACCCAGGTGGGCACCTCCGCCAGGGACTCCGGCTGGCGTCCGGCGGCGGCTTTCGGCCGCGCGAACCCCTGCCGGTACGCGGTGAGCCCCACGACCGCCACCGCGCGGGGGCGCAGCTGCGCGACCCTCTCGACGAGCGCGACCGCCCCGGCGCGCAGCTCGTCGCGCGTCAGCTCGTCGGCGCGCGCGGTGGCCCGCTCGACGAGGTTGCTCACCCCGACACCCGCGTCGAAGATCATGCGCCGGTCCGATGCGCTCAACGGTTCGGCGTACCGCGGCAGGCGAGGCAGGATGCCTGCCTCGACGAGCGCGGGCCAGAACCGGTTTCCCGGCCGCGCGAACGGGGTGCCCGTGGCCGCCGTCCACAGGCCCGGGTTGATGCCGACGAACAGCAGGCGCACCCCGGGTTCGACGAGGTCGGGGATCGTGGCATCCCGAAACGACTCCAGCTCAGCGCGCGTGTATCCCATGAGACCACTATGGGCATTTCGCCGGCTCGAACCCGCGCGTCTGCCAGGATCGGAGGAATGGATGCCGTACCCGCGCTCACCGAGATGCCCGCGCCGCAGTTCGTCATCGTCGGCGACAACGTCCGCGTTGCGACCTATTCCTGGGGCGACCCCGACGCCGACCCCGTACTGTGCGTGCACGGATTCGGCTCGAGCACGCGCGACAACTGGGTGAACACCGGATGGGTGCGGGACCTCCTGCGGGCCGGTTTCCAGGTGGTCGCCGTCGATCAGCGCGGTCACGGCGCGAGCGACAAGCCCCACGACGCGGCGGCGTACACGATGCCCACGCTCGTGGCGGACCTCGTCGCCGTGCTCGACACCTACCTGCTCGACCAGGTGCGCTACCTGGGCTACTCCCTCGGCGGCCGGGTGGGATGGCAGCTCGCCGTCGACGCGCCCGAGCACGTCGAGCGCGCGGTGCTCGGCGGCATCCCCGACGGCCGCCCCCTGGCGCGCTTGAAGGTCGAACAGGCGCGCGCCTTCCTCGACGACGGCACGCCGGTCGACGACCCCACGACCCAGCGCTACGTCTCGCTCGCCGAGCGGGTGCCGGGCAACGACCTGCGCGCGCTCGTCGCGATCGCCGAGGGAATGCGCCTCGGCGAGACCGACCCCGACCCCGCCTCGCCGCCCCAGCAGCCCGTGCTGATCGCGACGGGGACCGACGACCCCATCCACGACCAGTCGGAACACCTCGCGAGTCTGCTGCCGCGGGGCGAGTTCGTCGACATCCCCGGGCGCCACCACGTGAACGCGCCGGGCGCCCGCGCCTTCCGCGAAGCGGGCCTGGCGTTCCTGGCGCGCGAGATCTGACCGCGGGGGTGACGCCCCGGCGACCATCCCCGGCGAGCGGGGATGTCGACGGGCTCAGGATGCCGTGACGGTGAGTTTCGGTGAGGAGGGCGCCCGCGTGGCCGCCGCCTGCAGACCGACGCGCACGCTCTGCCCCGGGCTCAGGGCGGCGCGATACCCCGCGCCGGTGCACGTCACCCTCGTTCCAGAGGTCGCGCAGGCCATGCCCCAGGCATTGGTCACGGCGGTCGTGCCGGGGGCGTCGAACGACACGGTCCAGGCGGTGACCGACCCGGTCGCGGTGAGCGAGAGCTCGACGACGTACCCCTGGCCCCAGGCGCTCTGGGGGATCCACTCGACGCGCACCGCCTGCGGCGCGGAGCTCTTCGTGGGCGAGGGAGTGGGCCGAGGGCTCGACGACGAGGTCGGCTTCGGCGAAGACGTGGCCCGGGGGCTCGACGTGGGTTTCGGCGAAGACGTGGGCTTCGGACTCGACGTGGGTTTCGGACTCGACGTGGGTTTCGGACTCGACGTCGGCTTCGGTGTCGTGACCGGCGTCAGGATCGGTCGGAGGGTCGCCAGCTTCGCTGCCTGACCGAACCAGGCCACCGCCTTGATCGTGTACGGGGTGCCCGTCGCGGTGACGATGGTGGAACCGCGTGTCGACAGCCACCCGGGGAGCGAACCGGCTGCGGAGGCGGCGGGCACCGCGGCCGGGGCCGTCACGGCACCGGATGCCAGCAGCATCGCGGCCAGCGCGATCGCGGTCCCGCGGACCACCGCGCGTCGCGTGGATCGCCACCGTTCGCGCCATCCGGCCATCCGCACCCCCGGGCTCATCGTAACCGTGCACGCCCCGGCCGCATGTCGGCTGAGCGCACCCCGATCGCCCGCGAAGAGCGCGCGGGGGCAAACTCGGCGGTTTCCGCTGTGTTACAGCATGATTAATGTCGAAAAGATCGTTGATTACGGGATATTCACGCTGATACCGTCGCCCCATCATGACTCCCCCGGCTGAACGCAGTCCCGTCCTCGACCGAGTGTCGAAGGCGATCGTCGAGCAGCTGCAGGAAGACGGGCGCCGCTCCTACGCCGACATCGGCAAAGCCGTCGGTCTCAGCGAGACCGCGACGCGCCAGCGTGTGCAGAAACTGCAAGATGCCGGCATCCTGCAGATCGTCGCGGTCACCGATCCGCTGCAACTGGGGTTCGCCCGTCAGGCGATGATCGGCGTGCGCGTCACGGGTGACACCCGCGTCGCCGCCGCCGCGATGTCCGAACTCCCCGGGGTGATCTACGTCGTCTCGACGGCGGGCTCCTTCGACCTGTTGGTCGAGGTGGTCTGCGAGAGCGACGACGACCTGATCGACCTGCTCAACGACCGCATCCGGTCGCTGCCCGACGTCGTCTCGACCGAGACGTTCGTCTACCTCAAGCTCCACCGTCAGCTCTACAACTGGGGAACACGATGACCCTTCTCGACAACGACCAGAACGCGAGCCTGCAGGCCAAGGCCCGCGACCACCTGTGGATGCACTTCGCCCGTCAGTCGGTGATGACCGACGGCCCGGGAGTGCCGATCATCGTCAAAGGTGAAGGGCACCACATCTTCGACTCCACGGGCAAGCGCTACATCGACGGGCTCTCCGGGTTGTTCGTGGTCAACGCCGGCCACGGCCGCCGTCGTCTCGCGCAGGCGGCGGCGAAGCAGGCCGAGGAGCTCGCGTTCTTCCCGCTGTGGTCGTACGCCCACCCCGCGGCGATCGAGCTGGCGGACCGACTGGCGGACCTCGCCCCGGGCGACCTCAACCACGTCTTCTTCTCCACCGGCGGCGGCGAGGCCGTCGAGACGGCGTTCAAGCTCGCCAAGCAGTACTGGAAGACGCAAGGTCAGCCCACCAAGCACAAGGTCATCTCGCGCGCGATCGCCTACCACGGCACCACGCAGGGCGCCCTGGCCATCACCGGCCTGCCCGTGATGAAGCACATGTTCGAACCCGTCACCCCGGGCGGATTCCGGGTGCCGAACACCAACTACTACCGCGCCGAGGAATCGGGCTTCGGGGGCGGCACCCCCGAGGAGTTCGGCCTGTGGGCCGCCGACCGCATCGAGCAGATGATTCAGTTCGAGGGCCCCGAGACGGTCGCCGCGGTGTTCCTCGAGCCCGTGCAGAACGCCGGCGGCTGCTTCCCCGCCCCGGCCGGCTACTTCCAGCGCGTGCGCGAGATCTGCGACAAGTACGACGTGCTGCTCGTCTCCGACGAAGTCATCTGCGCCTTCGGCCGTCTCGGCCACTACTTCGGCGCCTCGGCCTACGACTACCAGCCCGACATGATCACGTTCGCGAAGGCCGTCACGAGCGGCTACTCCCCTCTCGGCGGCACCATCATCAGCGACCGGATCTACGAGCCCTTCGCCCACGGCGACGCCTCGTTCCCGCACGGCTACACCTTCGGCGGACACCCGGTGTCGGCCGCGGTGGCGCTGGAGAACCTCGACGTGTTCGAGGAGGAGGGGCTGCTCGAGAACGTCCGGACGAACTCGCCGCTCTTCCGCTCCACGCTCGAGCAGCTGCTCGACCTGCCGATCGTCGGCGACGTGCGCGGCGACGGCTACTTCTTCGGCATCGAACTCGTCAAGGACAAGGCGACGAAGGAGACCTTCGACGATGAGGAGTCCGAGCGGCTGCTGCGCGGCTTCCTCTCCAAGGCGCTGTTCGACGCGGGCCTGTACTGCCGCGCCGACGACCGCGGCGACCCCGTCATCCAGCTCGCACCGCCCCTGACCCTCGGCCCCGCCGAGTTCACCGAGATCGAGCAGATCCTCCGCTCGGTTCTCACCGAAGCCTCCAACCGCCTCTGACCGATCGGGATGCCGGCGCCACCGATGTCGGCATCCCTCCCGCTCCACCGGCGGCGCCCGCCGCTCTCCCGGCACCACCCCCGCCGGTACTCCCGCTCCCACCCGCGAGCGGTGCTCTCGATGCTGTACCCGACACCATCTCCGGTCACGACGACGTCGTGACCCGCACCCTCCAGGAGGAGCCGTGAACGATCATCTCGGTGCCGCGACGGCACCCGCGAACCCCGGCGCCAAGCTCGCCCGCACCCTCGGACTCTGGTCGATCGTCGGCCTGGGCCTGGGCTACATGACCCCGACGGTCGTCTTCGACACGTTCGGACTCGTCGCCGAGGGGACCAACAACGTCGTCCCCGCCGCCTACGCCGTGGCGCTCGTCGTGCTGGTCTTCACCGCCATCAGCTACGGCAAGATGGTCCGCGTCGTCCCCAGCGCCGGCTCCGCCTACACGTACTCGCGCGAGTCGATCCACCCCGGTGTCGGCTTCGTCGTGGGCTGGACCGCCCTCATCGACTACATGCTGCTGCCGATGGTCAACGCGCTCATCCTGCGCAGCTACATGGAGGCACTGTTCCCCGAGGTCGAGGGCTGGATCTGGGTGGTGCTGTTCACCGCCGGCGTCACGGGCGTCATCTACCTGACGATGCGCGGCACCTCGAACGTCAACATGATCCTCCTGGTGTTCTCGATCCTCGTGATGACGGTCTTCGTCGTCATGGTCGTCGTGCAGCTGGTCGGCGGCGCCGGGGCCGGGACCGCGGTGTCGCTCGCGCCGTTCGTCCACGACGACGTGCAGTTCGGCGCCGTCCTCGCCGGCGCCACCATCGTGTGCTTCTCGTTCATCGGCTTCGACGCGGTGTCGATGTACTCGGAGGAGGCGAAGAGCCCGAAGATCATGCCGCGGGCGATCGTGCTCACCCTCATCGCCGGCGGTGTGATCTTCCTCGTCGCCTCGTACGTCACGCAGCTGCGCTTCCCCGACTCGGCCGCGTTCCCGCAGGAGGCGATCGAAGACAGCACGCTGCCCGAGATCGGTGTGCAGGTCGGCGGCCCCGTCCTGCAGGCCGTGCTCACCGCCGCGGGGTTCGCTGCGACCTTGGCGTCGTGGCTCGCTTCGCACGCCTCTGTCTCGCGCATGCTCATGGTGATGGGCCGCAACAACGTGCTGCCCCGGAAGATCTTCGGCTTCATCAACCCCAAGACGCACACCCCGACGTTCTCGATCGTCATCGTGGGGCTGGTGAGTCTGCTGGCGATCGAGTTCACGCTCGAGCAGATCGCGGCGTACATCAACTACGGCGCGCTCGTGGCGTTCTCATTCGTGAACATCTCGGTCATCGCGTGGTTCGCGATCCGCAAGGGGCTGCACAAGACCCCGGGCGACATCTTCCGCTACATCGTCATGCCGGGCATCGGTCTGCTCCTCACGGTGCTGCTGTGGGTGAACCTCGACATGCACGCCCTCATCGGCGGTCTCATCTGGACCGCGCTGGGCGTGGTGTACCTCGTCATCCTCACCCGCGGCTTCCGTCGCCCGATCGCGTCGTTCGACGAGAACCAGCCCGTGACGGGCGTGAACAAGACGGCCCCCGGGCCGCGATCGGAGATCTGAGCCCCCGGCCCGATCTCAGCGCTTCGGCCGCGGCATCCCTCCTTGCCGAAGGGGGTGTCGCGGCCGAGGTGCGTCTGGGGTCGTCCGTCACGCGCGGAGTCAGAGGGTCACGCGTGCCAGGCTCCGGAGACTACGCGCATCCGAGGCGTGACGCGTGCCACAGCAGGGCGCGAACGTGCGCCGGTTCCGGAACGCGGCACGGCACGACGCCGCGGGCGCACCGGCACCGTCCGCCGGTACCCTGCATCGGTGGACATGATCGACGGCACCATCCGGACCGCGTGGAGCATCGACGTCGGCGGGCTGAGCCGGGGCGAGCTGGTCGAGCGGCTCGACGCGCACGGCATCCACCGCAATCCCTACGCCGAGATCCTGCTCGCCGGCCCCGTCTTCGACGACGCCTCGCGTGAGACCGTCGCGATCGTCGAGATCTCGGTGGCCGACCTCGGATTCCCCGACGGCGCGACACTGCCGCACGTGTTCGCCGGAGCCGTCGAGCGAGGCCTCGTGCTTTGCCCTCCCATGACGGCGCCGTACCTGCGCCTCGCCACGCTCGATCAGGCGACCGCGCCGGACCGCATTCTCAGCACCGGTCGCGCGCCGACGGGCTCGCTGCACGTCGCCGCGCCGGTGCTGCGCGCCGACCACGACTATCCGAAGGGCTTCTACCTGCGCGTGATCGACGGGGTGCCGTGGCTGCGCGGGTACCGCTGCGACGACGAGCACGTGCTGTCGCCGGGCGATCGGTTCGCGTTCCGCGCGGCCTCCTGAGTTCTCGGCCCCGATCGGCCACAGCCGCGGGGATCGGCCCGCCGACCCGATGTCTCTCAGGAGTTCGGCCCGGCGAGGGACCGGGGTGCTACCGCTCGAACGGCGTCACAGCCCCCAGCACCACGGTCTCGCCGTCGTGGCCGTTGGCCCACCAGTGCGGGGCCGAGCAGCCGTAGGTGACGGTGTCGCCGGCGTGCAGCTCGACGCGGCGGTCCGACTGGCAGACGACGAGGACGCCGGACTCGACCGTCACCGTCTCGGTGCCGATGTGGCGGAACGGGCTCGCCTCGTTCGTGAATCCGGGCGGCAGGGTCGAGCGGATCAGCTGCAGCATCGACTCCCCGCGCGGGGTGAGCAGCTCCCGCTCCGCGCGCTGGTGCGGCGGCGCGTCGGCGGCGACCGGCATGACGTGCCGCTTCGCGCGCGTGACGACCGCGAGCGGCACGGCGGGCTCGTCGAGCAACTGCGTGACCGGGATGCCGAGGGCCCCGGCGAGGCGCTGGAGGGACTGCAGCGAGGGGTTGCCGAGCCCGCGCTCGAGCTGGCTGACGAGGCCGAAGCTCACGCCGGCCTTCTCCGACAGCGCCTGCACGCTCAGGCCCAGGCGTTTGCGGGCCTCGCGCACCGCGGCCCCGAGGGTCTCGACCGTGCGCTGCTCGTCGGCATCCGTAGCTCGTGTCATGACGGTGTCAGCGTATCGAGATCCGGCGTGCGCCCGCGGCAGCCCGCCCGGCCGATCCCGCGCCTTACGCGCCCCGCCCCATCGCTGACTTGCGTCATATGCACGCCACGGGAGGCGACCGACGGACATATGCCCGCAGTCAGCGGGATCACGCCCGCACCCGCGGGCCGTCAGGCGGCACGGCGGCCAGCAGCGCGCGGGTGTACTCCTCGCGGGGGTGCGCGAAGAGTTCCGCCGCCGGAGCCGCCTCGACGACCTTCCCGCCGCGCAGCACGACGACGTCGTGGCTCATCTGCTGCACGATCGCGAGATCGTGGGCGATGAAGAGGTACGTCAGGCCCTGCTCGACCTGCAGCCGACGCAGCAGCGCGAGCACGCGCGCCTGCACCGAGACGTCGAGGGATGCCGTGGCCTCATCCAGGATGACCAGCTCGGGCTCGAGCGCGAGCGCGCGGGCGATCGACACGCGCTGCCGCTGCCCGCCCGACAGCTCGTGCGGGTAGCGCTCGGCGAAGGCCGGGTCGAGGTCGACGAGCTCCAGCAGCTCTCGCACCCGCGCGGCCCGCGACGCCGCCGTGGAGCCACCGAGCCGGTGCACGCGCAGCGGCTCGGCGATCGCGTCGGCCACGGTGCGGCGCGGGTCGATCGAGGCGAACGGGTCCTGGAACACCATGGCGATGCGCCGTCGGTCGCGGCGCTTGGCGCGGAGCGCGTCGCGGACGCCGGCGCCCTCGGCATCCGCCAGCGTCGCCGTCCCCGCGTGCGGGGCGACGAGCCCGGTGAGGGCGTTCGCGATCGTCGACTTGCCCGAGCCGGACTCCCCCACCAGCGCGAGGGTCGTGCCGCGGCGGACCGTGAACGACACGTCGTCGACGGCGTGCACGGTGCGGCGGCCCGCGGGCGTCTGCACCGCGAAGCGCACGTCCAGGCCCGTGACCTCGAGCAGGGGCGCGGCGGTGGGCTCGGGCGCGGGCCCGGCACCGGCGACCACGCGCGGACGCGCCGCGAGCAGCTCCTTCGTGTAGGCGTGCTGAGGGTCGGCGTACACGTCGGCGAGGGACCGCTGCTCGACGGCCTCCCCGTGGCGCAGCACGAGCACGTCGTCGGCGACCTGGCCGATGACGCCGAGGTCGTGGCTGATCCAGACGACGGCGGTGCCGCGATCGTGCTGCAGCTGCTGCACGAGGTCGATGATCTGCGCCTGGGTCGTGACATCCAGCGCGGTGGTCGGCTCGTCGGCGACGAGGAGCGCCGGGTCGCACGCGAGGGCGATGGCGATCATCACGCGCTGGCGCTGACCGCCCGAGAACTGGTGCGGGTAGGCGTCGACGCGCGTCGCCGGATCCGGGATGCCGACGGCCTCCAGCAGCGCGGTCGCCCGGGTGTGCGCGGCCCGGCGCGACAGGCCCCGGTGGGTCTCGAGCGATTCGGCGATCTGCCGCCCGATCGTGAGGTACGGATTCAGCGAGGTCGAGGGGTCCTGGAACACGAAGCCGATGCCGTCGCCGTGCACCGAACGCAGCGTGCGGTCGGACGCTCCGACGAGCTCGACGGGAGCGGCGTCCGGGGTCGTCCGCAGCACACTGGACCCGGCGACCCGGCGGCCCGGGGCGTCGATGAGCCCGGTCGCGGCGAGTACCGTGAGCGATTTGCCCGAGCCGGACTCGCCGACGATGCCGAGGGTCTGCCCCCGGTCGACGGCGAAGTCCAGCCCGTGCACGATCGGGGTCTCGCCGATCGCGACGCGGAGCTCGCGCACCTGGAGAACGGTCATCGCAGGCTCTCCTGAATGGCGTGGGTCTCGCCGATCGCGACGCGGAGCTCGCGCACCTCGAGAACGTTCATGACTGTCCCTCCCGGCTGATCGTGTCGCGCCGCGTGAGCAGCCCGCGCTCACGCCGCCGCTGCCCCTGCCGGGCCTCGATGATCGTGCGCTGGCGTGGATCGAGGCCGTCGCGCAGGCCGTCGCCGAAGAGGTTGAAGGCCAGGGCGGTGACGAAGATCGCCGCCCCCGGGAAGACGCTCATCCACCAGGCCTGCGCGAGGAAGCCCTGCGCGGTGAACAGCATGCCGCCCCACGACGGCGCGGGTGGCTGGATGCCGAGACCGAGGAACGACAGCGCCGCCTCGGACAGGATCGCGAAGGCCAGCGACAGCGAGGTCTGCACGACGATCGGGCCGCCGATGTTCGGCAGCACGTGCCGCACGAGAATGGATGCCGGGGGCGTGCCCATCGTGCGCGAGACCTGCACGAACGGCGAGGTGCGCAGCGACAGCGTGCTGGCGCGCGCCACGCGGGCGAAGATCGGGGTGTAGACGACACCGATCGCGATGATCGTCGTGAGCATGCCCGGCTGGAAGATCGCGATGATCGCCAGGGCCAGCAGCAGCACGGGGAAGGCGAACATCACGTCGACCACGCGCATGAGCACCGCGTCGACCCAGCCGCCGGCGTAGCCCGCGACGACGCCGACCGCGAGTCCGAGCACGAGGGCGATCGCGACCGCGGTGACCGCGATCGTGAGCGAGGTGGATCCGGCCAGCAGCACGCGGGAGAACACGTCGCGGCCCAGCTCGTCGGTGCCGAACCAGTGCGCGGGGCTCGGCGGGGTGAGAGCGTTCGCGACGTCGATCTGGTTGACGCCATACGGGGCGATCCACGGCGCCGACACCGCCGCGAGGACGACGACGACGAGCACGACGGCCGCGGCCACGGTCAGCGGGTTCGCCAGCAGCAGGCGCCAGGACTTCACGCGCCCGGGCGCGGGGGCGGGCGCGGGACTGACGGAGGGTTCGGTGATACTCATGCGGCACGGATCCTCGGGTCGACGACGGCGTAGAGCACGTCCACGATCAGGTTGACGACGATGAACATCACGGCCACCAGCAGCACGGCCCCCTGGATGAGCGGGTAGTCGCGCGCGGCGACCGCGTCGTAGACGAGTCGGCCCAGGCCCGGCCAGGCGAAGACGACCTCGACGACGATCACGCCGCCGAGGATCGTGGCGAGCTGGATGCCGGCGATGGTCAGCACGGGAACGAGCGCGCCGCGCACGATGTGGCGCGAGACGACGACACGGCGGGGCAGGCCCTTCGACACGGCGGTGCGGATGTATCCGGCGGAGGCGACGTCGATGACGGCCGCACGGATGTACCGCGTCATGATGGCGCCCGCGACCAGGCCCACGGTGAGCCCGGGGAGCGTCACCTGTCGGAGCCACCCGGCGGGGTCGTCGGCGAAGGCGACGTACCCGCTCGCCGGGAGCAGCCCCAGGGTGACCGAGAACAGCGAGATCAGCAGCAGCCCGAGCCAGAAGTCGGGCACCGAGACGCCGAACTGGCTGGTGAGGCGCACGATCACGTCACTCACGCGTCCCTCGCGCAGTGCGGAGTACACCCCGGCCGGGACGGAGATGAGCAGGGCGATGATCAGACCGACCAGCGCGAGCGAGATGGTGGCGGGCAGGCGCTGCAGCAGCGTGGTGGTGACGGGCTGCCCGTTGCGGAAGCTCACCCCGAGGTCGCCGGTCACCGCGTGAGCGATGTAGGAGAAGAACTGCTCGGGCAGGGAGCGGTCGAGACCGGATGCCGCGCGCAGGGCGTCGTAGGCCTCCGGCGTATACCGGGTGCCGAGGGCCAGGCGCACCGGGTCGCCCGGCACGAGGTGCACGAGGGCGAACACGACGATCAGCACGCCGAGCAGCACGACGGCCGACGACAGCAGCCTCGCGCCGAGGAAGCGCACGAGCTGCGCGGGGGCGATCCTCATGGAATCAGTCTCCTTGTGAGAACGGACGAGACGAACGGACCCGGTGGATCGGGCACGACCGCGGGGGCACCGGCATCCGGCACCCCCGCGGCGGGGATCACTCGCTCAGCGAAGCGTCCTTGAAGCGGATGGCACGATCCGCGCGGGCCTCGTACCCCTGCACCTTCGGCGACCAGACCTGCAGCACCGACGGGTTGTAGAGGTAGATGTAGCTGGCCTTGTCGGCGATGATCGTCGCGGCCTGCGCGTAGAGGTCCTTGCGCGCGTCCTTGTCGGTCTCGACCCGGCCCGCATCCAGCAGCTTGTCGACCTCGGCGTCCGAGAACTTCTGCGCGTTGCTGGCGCCACCGGTGTGGTGCTGCGCGTAGTAGAAGTCGTCGGGGTCGATGTTGCCGAGCCAGCCCATCATGAGCATGTCGAAGTTGCCGGAGTTCTGCTCGTCGAGCCACGTCGAGAAGTCGGGCTGGCGGATCGACACCTGGATGCCGAGGGGCTCGAGGTTCGCGGCGATGATCTGCGCGGCCGTGACGGTCTCGGGGTAGTCGCTCGTGGCGAGCAGGTCGAGCGTGCCACCGGTGAAGCCGGCCTCGGCCATCAGCTGCTTGGCCTTGTCGAGGTCGGTGGAGTAGCCGTCGTACGCGGTGTACCAGAAGCTCTGCTGCGGGATGGCGAGCTGGTTGGGCTCGGCGGTGCCGTAGCTGACGGCCTGGATGATGGCATCCCGGTCGATGGCGTACGCGATGGCCTGGCGCACCCGCACGTCGTTCCACGGGGACTTGGCCTCGTTGAGAGCGAGGTACCAGTAGTCGCTCGACGGCGTCTGGCCGAGGGTGACCGAGGAGTCGCCCGCGAGCTGGGAGACCTGCTGCGTGGGGACGACGTCGGTCCAGTCGATGTCACCGGCCTTCAGCGAGGCGAGCGCGGTGGCGGGCTCGGAGATGAAGCGGTACTCCACTCCCCCGAGCTTCGGCGCACCGCCCCAGTAGTCGGGGTTTGCCGTCAGGGTGATGTGGTCGCCGGCGACGTAGTCGCTGACGGAGAACGGTCCCGTTCCGACGGGCTTGGTGGTGATGTCGCCGGATTCGACGTTGCTCTTCTCGACGACCGCCATGCCCTTGAACCCACCGAGGTTCGACAGCAGGTTGGGCGTCGGCTGCGACACGGTGATGACGACGGTCTTGTCGTCGGGGGCGCTGACGTCGCTGACGGTGGCGAACTTCCAGGCGTTGGAGAGCTCCTCGTCGATGATGCGGCGGTACGAGTACACGACGTCTTCGCTGGTGAAGTCCGAGCCGTCCTGGAATTTCACCCCGTCGCGCAGCGTGAAGGTCCAGGTGAGCTGGTCGTCGCTGGTGGTCCAGCTCTCGGCGAGCGCGGGCTGCATCTCGAGGCTGGCGTCGGGCTGCACGAGGGTGTCGTACACGTTCTCGAGCACCTCGAAGGCGAAGTACGACGAGGTCTTCTGCGGGTCGAGCTGGTCGGGCTCGCCCCCGATGGCGGCGACGAGGGTCTGCCCGGAGCTGTTGCCGGAGCCGCCGATGTCGACGCTCTGACCGGCGGAGCAACCGGCGAGGGCGAGCGCCGCGGCGAGCGCGCCGGCGATGCCGAGGGTGATGCGCTGTTTCATGTGGATGCCAATCGGGTGAGGGGCTCATCATTTAGATGATGTTTCGATCAGTATGTGCAAGCATGTGTATCGGCACAAGCCCGGGGCCTGGTCGAAACACGATCTTCACAAAACGCCTGCCGCGGCCGTGCCGCTCATCGACGACCCCAGGAGTGTGCATGACCTTCACCGTTCTCGCTCGCGACGGCGAGCGCATCGGCGCGGCGACGGCGAGCCGGTCCCTCGCCGTGGGCGCCTCGGTGATCGCCGTCGATCCGGCCGTGGGTGCGGTGGCCAGCCAGGCGTGGACGAATCGCGGACTGCGCGCGCTGCTCCTCGGTGAGCTGCGCGCCGGCGCGTCGGCCGAGGCCGCGGTGCAGCGCGTGCCCGAGTGGGACGCCGGGGAAGCCCTGCGCCAGGTCGGCGCCCTGCCGTGGGACGGGATCGGCGCGGCGCGCTCAGGAGTCGACATCTCCGCGTGGGCGGGTGCGCGGATCACCCCGGATGCCGTGTTCGTGGGCAACCTGCTCGCCGGCGCCGGAGTGCTCGACGCGATGGCGACCGCGTGGGCCGACGCCGCGGGTACTGACCTGGCCGATCGCCTGCTCGCCGTCCTGCGCGCGGGCGACGACGCCGGCGGCGACGCGCGGGGCCGCCAGAGTGCGGCGCTGCTGGTCGCCTCGCGCGCGGAGACCGTGCTCGACCTGCGCGTCGACGATCACGCCGACCCGCTCTGCGAGCTCGCGCGTTTGCGCCGTCTCGCCGACGCGCCGGTCGAGGTCCCCGCCGCCCACGGCTGAGCGGGGCATCGGTCACAGCCCGACCAGCACCGAGATCTCGGGTTTCCCGCTGCACTCCTGCGACGGTGGGCGTGTGACCGAGCGGAAGTCGGCGGGTCAGGGTCCGCCGGTGAAGGTCGTCGTCACGGGCGCGCTCGTGACGACCACTCCCGTGGGCAGGGTGCCGGTCGCGCCGACGCTGACGGTGTACGCATGCCCCGACGTCTCGTCGAGGAAGACCGTGGCGGTGGTGACGCCGGCGATGTCGACGGGATAGACCCGCCCGGTGGTCGTGTCGGTCACCGTCACCGCGAAAGACGTCACGGTGCCGATGTCGTTGACGGTCCACGACAGCGTCTGACCGCCGGCTCCGGGCGCGGCCGTGACGGCGGTCACGCGGGGAACGCCGGGGATCGAGGCGAAGATGTTCGCCGTGCCCACCGGGAGCCCCGAGAGGGTGCCGCTGGCGCCCGCCGTCGAGGTCAGGGCCGCCTTGACCTCGGGCGTCCCCCAGGTGGGGTGCTCTTGCAGCATGCGTGCGGCGAGCCCGGCGACATGGGGCGTCGCCATCGACGTTCCGCTGATGGTGTTCGTGCTCGAGCCGATCCAGGTCGAGGTGATGTCGGAGCCCGGGGCGAACAGCGTGACGCAGGTTCCATAGTTGCTGTACCAGGCGATGGTGCGCGTGGAGTCGATCGCACCGACGGTGATGCCGTTCGTGGCGCTGCCCGGCGAGTACTTGCAGGCGTCGTCGGTCTCGTTGCCGGCAGCGGAGGTCATGACGTACCCCTGGTCGACTCCGATCTGGATCAACTGGTTGGCCGTGTCGTTCTGGGGAAGTCCCAGACTCATGGTGATCACCGACTGCGCCCCGGTGTGGTTGTTGTAGATCCAGATCAAGGCGTACAGGAAGGCGATGAACGTGCCCTGGCCGTCGCACCCCATGACACGGACCGGCACCAACCGGGTCGCCTTGGCGACGCCGTACGTCGTGCTGCCGACCGTGCCCGCGACGTGGGTACCGTGGCCGTTGCAGTCCTCGGTGCCGTTGCCGTCGGCGACCTCGGTGTGCCCTTCGGCGGCGTCGACGCGGCCGCCGAAGTCGGGGTGCGTCGATTGGATGCCGGTGTCGACGACGTAGACGGTGGTGCCGGCGCCGGTGGTGTCGGACAGGTAATGGGAGTCTTGCGTCGCCGCGGGCGTGTCGATGGCGTCGAGACCCCACGAGGGTGTCGGCGTCTGGTCGGCGGTCGCCTCGACCAGCGCGTTCGGGGTGACCGCCGACTCGGGTACGCGTGCGCGGACGGCATCGACTTGACCGGCGGGGACGGCGACGTAGGTGGTTCCGCCGAGGGACTGCGCACCGATGGCCCCATCGGCGGCGGCCCGGAGATCGTCGAGCCGGTCATCGGGGATCGCCACGAGCGAGTACGACAGCTCGATCCGGCGACGTTCCTCATCGCTCGCCCCCGGGGGAACGGGCAGTTGCTCGGCGAAAGTCGGTACCGCGTCCGCGGACGCCTCCGCCGACGCGGGTCCGGGCGACGGGGGCGCGGGCGTCGAGGCGGAAGCCGCCGCGTCCGAGACGGCGGGCGGGGCGATGCGGATGACGCCGACGACGGCGAGCATCGCGACGAGGCCGGCGAACGCGGCGACGAGCCAGCGACGGGGGCGCGAGGAAGTCGACATGGGTGTGTCTCCGTGGGTCGAATCAGCGGGGGGTCATAATCAGCACTGGGGCCGGCATCAGCACTGGGGAGCGGCGGCGCTCACCGGCACCACGATGCGGGAGGCGCCGGCGGCGATCGGTACGGGCTGACCGATCTGCCCGACGTCGGTGATGCGGGCGCCGACGTCGGCCTGATAGACGGTGGAGCCGGACAGGAAGAGATCGGCGCCGATCGGGGACGCGCCGGACGGCACCTGTGCGACGACGCGCGTGCGGCCGGTCGATACGAAGACCACCGCCGCATCGCCCCCGGTCGTGCGGACGGGAAGCAGACGCTGCCCGGAGAAGAAGGGGTTGGGCGTCAGCGTTCCCCAGGCCTGGATCGCGGAGGCGATCGCCCCGGTCGGGTACGGGGTGGAGCCGTCCCAGCTGACACGGTAGAGCGAGCCGTCGGCTGCGAACAGGTCGCCGGCGACGGGGGTCGCTCCCGCGGGTGGGCCGGCGGGTTGACCGAACTCGAAGGCCGTGCGCACCTCGTCGGCGGGCGATCGGTACAGGCGCGGCGTGCCGTCTGTGGCGCGAAACGGCAGGTGGAACCGCCCGGTGGGTCCGCTGCCCTGTTCGTGTTCGACGAGTTGTCCGGTTGCCGCGACATCGGATGCCACGGCGACGCCGCCGCGATAGAGCGTGGTGCCCGAGAGGAACAGGTCGGCGGCCACGGGCGTGGCGCCCGCGGGCGTCCCCGTCGCGGGGCTCGCGGTCGTCGTGGCGGTGTCGAAGACGACGGCCGACCCGTCGGCGAGACGCAGGGGCAGCAAGAAGGAGCCGTTCTTCGAGGGGGACTCGGCGAGCGCCCCGACGGCGACCACGTCGGTCTGTACCGCACCGACGCCGTGGCGGAACAGTGTCTGACCGTCGAGGAAGAATTCCCCCGAGACCGGAACGGCCGCCGCGGGTACGGCAGTGACGGCCGTGGTCCCGCTCGGGGTGGAGACGAGGCGATGGGTGGGCGTCGCCGAGAGCGCAGCCGCAGCAGAGGTCGCGGTCGCGGCGGTCGCGGTGAGAGTTCCGGCAACGCCGGATGCGGGTACGAGGATGTCGCCGCACGGGGCGGTTCCGTCGGTATCCGTCGTGACCGTCGCGGAGGCTCCCCCGAGGGCGAAGGCGTAGCCCGCACTCAGATGCAACGAGACCACGACGCCCGCGAGCGCGGTTCCGTTCGATTCGGCCCGCACCGTGGCTCCCGAGATCATCGAGCACGCGGCGGCCTGGTATGCGGCAGCCGAGAACGACAGGACGGTCCCCGACGCAGCGGCGGCGGCGGGCACCGCCGTCGCGACGGCGACGACCGGCACGCCCCACGCCGCCGCGACGACGATGGAACGTCGAGACGGCACCGCACGGGAAGACACGGCAAGAGCGGACACGGAGCGAGACGGCGCGACGGGCGACGACGTGACGGCGGACAGTTCGGCGCGGGGTGTCCGCGACCCCGCGGACGCGCCTTGGGGGCTCTCGATCACACACGTTCCTTCCAGGAGCGGACCGCGAGCCGGCACGAATCGGAGGCGCGCGTGTTCGCCACTGTCGCAGCTGACCGGTACGTGGCCGCGTCGCCCTCCGCACGCGAGAGGGTGGTGAAGGGTGTGTGCACGCGAGCGGGTATCATCCCGGTCCGATCCTCCAACCGCTGTTCACCCGCCCTTTCATTCGTTGCTGCGGTCGTCACGGCATCGAGAACGGCGCGAGCAGGCGCGAACGTGAAGAAAAGCACGCGAGACATGAACCCGAACAAGGGCAAGCGAGACACGAACGTGAAGAAGACCAAGGGCGGCACGAACCCGAAGAAGATGGCATCCCGCACCCCGGTAGACTTCAGCCAGTGACCCGCACCCGAGCCGAAGCCGCGTACCTGCGCTCGGTGACGGCGTTCAAGAACCCGACGCTCGACCTGCTGCACGGGCGTTTCGCCCCGTTCGTGGTGGCCGTGCTGTCGGTGGTCTTCTCCCCCGATCGTCCCGCGGTCGCCGTGGCCGACGCGCACGTCGAGGTCGCCGAGGCGATCGACGAACTCCGGGCGGCCGGCTACGACACCGACGACGACCGGCGCATCCCCGCCGGCTCCGCGCGTGACATCTGCCGCGGCTGGGTGCGCGTGGGCTGGCTGGGGTTGCAGATCGAGGACGATGTCGAGGTGTACCGCCTGTCGGCGCACGCTGTGGGCGCGCTCGAGATCGCCGGCCGTGCGGGCGGGGGCCGTGCCCGCGTGTCGCGCTCGCGGGTGCGTACGCTGCTCGACGCGGTCGAGCGTCTGGCCCGCGATGCCGAGAGCGACCCCGTCCGCCGACGTGAGGCCCTGCTCGAGGAGCGCGCGGCCCTGGATGCCGAGATCGCGGCTCTCGACGACGGCATCGTCGAACCGCTCGACGACGACCACCTGCTCGAAGAGGCGGAGAACGTCATCCATCTCGCGCGCGAGCTGCCCGCGGACTTCTCGCGCGTCGCCGAGTCGATCGCCGCGATGCAGCGCGACGTGGTCGCCGAGCTCCGCCGCGACGTGCGCCCGACCGGCGAGGTGCTGCGCGAGTACCTCGAGCGCGGCCGTCAGGTGATGCAGGCGACCCCCGAGGGGCGGGCGTTCCAGGGTGCGCTGCGCCTGATCGGCGACCCCGAGAACATCGACGACCTCACCGACCAGCTGCACGCCGTGCTGACGCAGCCCTTCTCGCGCCTCATGACGCCCGAGCAGCGCGGGGAACTGCACGCCATCGCCCGCCGTGTCGAGGCGGGTGTGCAGGAGGTGCTCACGGCGCAGCGGCGCGCCTCGCACGTCATCACCGCCCAGGTCCGCACGCACGATCCCATCCGCGACCGGCAGGTCGACGATCTGCTGCGCGGGGTGATGGCGGGGCTTCACCGGTGGAGCCAGACGCGCTCCCCCGGCCGCGTCGAGCCGGTGCGCACGCTGCCGCTCGCCGACGTCGGGCATCTGCGCCAGTCGATCAGCGACGTCCGACCTCCCGGAGCGCCGGAGCCGCTGGCATCCGAGGCTCCCGATGTCGAGTTCGTCGACGCCGACACGCGCGCCTGGGGCGGGCCGCACTACGCCGAGCTCGAGGCGTACGTGGCCCGGCTCGGCGACGGCTTCGATTTGGCGACCGCGTTCGCGGGGGCGGATGCCGAGACCCGGCGCCCCGTCGACCTCGTCGGTCTGCTCGAGATCGTGCACCGGCGGGGCCTCGTCGAGACCGACGACGTCTCGATCGTCGAGGCCGTGCGCCCCGACGGCACCACGCGGCGCTTCGCCTTCGGCGCGGTCCAAGCAGGAAACCCCACAGAACAGGATGCCGATGACTGACGTGCAGACTCCGGGCACCGACGCCGAGAATCCCGCGTTCATCGCCCCCGTCGCGATGGAGAACGACCCCGACGCGCTGTTCGCGGGCGATCGCGGCATCCTGGATGCCGATGTGCGGCGCGTGCTCGTGCGGATCCTGCAGCGGCGGTTCCTGCTGGCCGAGAGCTCCCCCGCGGAGTGGAAGCTGCTGCTGGAGCACCAGCAGATGATCGAGTCGCGGCTGAACGACCTGTTCGTGCGGCTCGTCGTCGACCACGCCCGCGGTGTCGCTTACAAGGAGCAGGTGCGCAGCGACGAGGTCGACGTGCCGATCCTGCTCAAGGACGAGGCGTACTCGCGCGCCGAGACGCTCGTGCTGGTGTACTTGCGCACGGTGTTCCAGCGCGAGACCACTGCCGGAACCGCATCGGCCCGCGTCGACGTCGAAGAGGTCGAGCAGACGGTGCTCACCTACTTCAGCGAGAGCGACGGCACCCGCGCGAGCCAGCAGCGCGCCGTGCGCACCGCGATCGCCCGTCTGGATCGCGAGGGCATCATCGAGGAGGAGTCCGAGGGACGCTACCGCATCGGACCGCTGATCGAGATCGTGCTGAGCGCGGAGACGCTTCGCGAGCTGCAGAAGTGGCTGGACGAGCAGACCCGGAACGCACCCGCCGAGGTCCTGGCATCCGAGACTCCCGAGAAAGACCTTCTTTCATGACCATGCTCGAGACCCTCTTCGGCCTCATCCCCGCAGCTTCTCGCGGACAGCAGTGGGTGGCCGAGGACCTGCAGCTGATCAACTGGGGCGGCTACGACGGTCCGCACCGCGTGCGCTTCGCGCCGACCGCGACGCTCTTGTGCGGCGGGTCGGGTTCGGGCAAGTCGACGCTCATGGACGCCTACGTCGCGCTCATGATGCCGCACACGACCCCCTTCAACGGCGCCTCGAACGGGGCCGTCGTGGGGCGCCCGCGCGGGCAGGAGCAGCGCAACATCCTCTCGTACGGGCGCGGCAAGCTCGACGAGGCGCTGACCGACGAGGGCACGAAGGTGCGCGTGCTGCGCGGAGACGGTGTCGACACGTGGACGGCGATCGCGATGACGTGGGCCGACCACGACGGCGCGCGGTTCACGGCGGTTCGTGCCTGGTACATCCCCGCGGCGGCGCGGACGCTCGACGACGCGGTAAAGGTGCGCGCGACCGTGCACGGGGCGTTCGATCTGCGCTCCCTCGAACCGGCGGCCCGCGCCCACCTGTCGGATGCCGCCGTGCGAGCCGCCGGGCTCGACACCCTCGCGACCGACCGCGAGTTCTCCGCGCGGCTGCACGCGGTGCTCGGCATCGGCGCCGCCGGTGCCGGGACGAAGGCGATGAGCCTGCTCGCCCGCATCCAGGCCGGGCAGCAGATCACCACGGTCGACGACCTGTACAAGCGCATGGTTCTCGAGGAGCCCGAGACGCTCGCGGTGGCCGAGGCGGTGGTGTCGCACTTCGACGGCCTCGAGGGCACGCGCACCCGCATGGTCGAGGCTCGTCAGCAGGTGCGGGCGCTGCAGCCGATCCGCGCCATGAAGTCGCGGATCGACGAGGCGGCGGAGCGGCTGCGCTTGATCGACGCCCTGGGGCGCTTCACCGATCCGGAGTCGCGGGCCTCGCTCTGGCGCGCCCAGCGGCGGGTCGACCTGCTCGGCGCCGTCGAGGACGAGCTGCGCGAACGCACGCACGCCACCGACGCGCTCGTGCGCGAACGGCAGGCGCTCGCCGATGCCGCCGAGGCCGAGCGCGAGGGTCTCGGCGACGTGCTGCGCGCAGCCGGCGGCGACCGGCTCGACGCCGCGCAGCGCGAGCTGCGCGGGCTCGAGCGGCGCCTGGCGGGCATGCAGCGCGATCGAGAGCGGTTCGAGGCAGCGCTCGCGGTGCTATCGAGCGAGGTGTCGTCCGAGAAGCAGTTCGCCGCCCTGGTCGACGAGGCCCGGCGCACCCTGGCCGACGCGGATGCCAAGACCGCCGTGCGCGACGCGTTCGTCGCCGCCAGCAGTCGGCACACCGACCTGCGCCAGCAGCTCGCGGCGCTGGAGACCGAGCACCGGCGCACCCAGACGCGCGACGACAACATCCCGCCGCGGCTGCACGACGCGCGCGAGGCGCTGGCGGAGGCTGCGGGTCTCACCACGGCGGAACTGCCGTTCGTCGCCGAGCTCGTCGACGTGCGCACCGAGTTCGAGCCGTGGCGCGGAGCGTTCACGCTGGCCCTCGGCGGCTTCGCGACGACGCTGCTCGTGGATGCGGCGCACCTGGCATCCTTCCGTGCGGCGATCGACGGCGTGCGCCTGTCGGAGCGTCTGCGCTTCGAGGGCGTGTCGACGGGGCTGCCCGAGCGCACGGGTCTGGATCCGGCGACCCTGCCGGGGCGGCTGGAGTTCCGCGCGTCGGCCTTCACCGGGTGGCTGCAGGACCGCCTGGAGCAGCAGTTCGCCTTCGTGTGCGTGGACTCCCCCACGGAGCTGGCCGCTCACCGCCTCGCACTGACCATCTCGGGCCAGACGAGCCAGGGCTCGCGGGGTGCGCACGGCGGCTCGATCCGTCACAGCGTGCTGGGGTTCTCGTCGCGCGTGCGGCTGACCGAGCTCGGCGAGCAGATCGTCACGGTGCGCCGCGACCTCGCGTCGGCGAAGGCCGAGGTCGACGAGGCCGCCGCCGCGCTCGACGCGTTCGATGAGCGCCGGAGCGCGTTCGAGAAGATCGCCGATCTGTCGTGGGACCAGGTCGACGTGGCATCCGTTCAGCGCGAGCTGGATCGCTGGAACGAGACGGTCGTCGAGATCACCGCGGGAAACCCCCGCATCGCCGAATTGCAGGAGCAGATCTCGGGCACGCGCGCTCGCGCCGCACGGCTGCGCGAGGAGATCGGCGGCGCCAAGACCGAGCAGCAGACGCTCGCCGCGCGCTGGGCGGAGGTCACCGACGAGGTGGATGCCGCGCAGCTGCTGATCGAGCGGGCGGAGGACACCGACCTCGTGCTCTCGGCGGCTGAGGTCACCTACCTCGACGGGCTGTTCGTCGCCCCGGCGGGCGATGCCTCGCCCTCGCAGCTCCTCTCTCGCTTCGACGCCGCTTTGGAGTCCGCATCCAAGCGCCTGCTGGAAGAGCAACGGTCGGCGCAAGAAACGTTCGCCGATCAGCGCGAGAGCCTGCGGCGCACGCTCACCACCTTCACCGACCGCTGGCCGAGCCCGAACCTGCTCGCCGACCCCGACGAGTCCCTCGGTGACTTCGAGCGGATCCTCGCCGACCTCGAGGCCAGCGGCCTGCACGAGCTGGAGGCCGAATGGCGGGACTCGCTGCTGCGCCTGTCGGGCAACGACCTCACCAACCTCGACTCGGCGCTGACCCGGGCGCTGCGGGAGATTCGCGAGCGCATCGCGCCGATCAACGACATCATGCAGGACCTGCCGTTCTACGACGACGCGCACCGACTGCAGATCGTGCCGCGCGAGAATCAGTCGGAGGTGCGGCGGCGGTTCCGTCGAGAGCTCCGCGATGTGCGGGCCGCGATCGACGCGGCCTCCTCCGACGAGGAACGCGAGGCCGTGTACGGGCGGATGGCGCGGCTCATCGGCCGCATCCGTCCCACGGCGCCGGACTTCGCCGACCTCGTCGACGTGCGCAATCACGTGCGGGTGAGCGCCGAACGCTTCCGCGCCGACACCGGCGAGCACGTCGCACTGTACGACCACATCGGCGAGAAGTCCGGCGGCGAGTCGCAAGAACTGATCGCGTTCATCGTCGGCGCGGCCCTGCGCTACCAGCTCGGGGACGCCGGGGCTGAGCGGCCGCGGTACGCCCCGGTGTTCCTCGACGAGGCGCTCATCAAGGCCGACGCGCACTTCACCAAGCGCGCGATCGGCGCGTGGCGCGGACTCGGGTTCCAGCTGGTCATCGGTGCGCCGAACGACAAGTACAGCGCGATCGAACCGCACGTGGATGTGGAGTACGACATCCTCAAGGACACGAAGGGGCGGTCATGGGCGAAGGCGAAGGTGGGGTTGCCTGCGGAGGGGTGACCCTCGTGCGGGAGGAGTGAGCGGCAGCGTCGCCGGAGCCGGGACGGGATGCAAGAGATTCGCGACGGCGTGCGTGAAGAGCGCGAGGATGCGCGTACGGCGCGCGTGAGGTCAGGGCCAGGGCGCGAGAGGTTCGCGACGGCGTGCGTGATGAGCGCGAGGATGCGCGTACGGCGCGCGTGAGGTCAGGGCCAGGGCGCGAGAGGTTCGCGACGGTGTGCGTGATGTTCGCGATCCGCGACACGCCACCTGACGTGCGGGACGGTGATCGTGTTCGAACTCGCGCCGCCGGTGACGACGTCACACGGGAACTCCTGCGCGGGGACTTGGTACCTGTCATCGCATGACCGACAGGCGGCGGGCGGACCGACATGTCGCAGGGTTCTTCCGGGGCAGTGCCGACGGTAGCGCCCCCGACAGTCGGCAGTCGGCAGGCCCCTCCGAGAACGGATCGTGAGTTCGAGGCTCCCGCGGGTCGGGATATCTAGAACGGCGGCGGATCCTCAGGCACCTCCGCGCCGAGCGGAGACGTCCAGCGAAGGTCGCCCGTGTCAGGGTCACGAGAGGGATCCCATCGCGTCTCGTGGCGGAGGCGATGGTGATGTCGACACTCGGGTGCGAGGTTGTCGTCGTCGGTGACGCCGCCCTCGGCCCACGCGGTGAGATGGTCGAGGTCGCACTCGCGCGCCGAGCGTCCGCATCCCGGGAAGACGCACGTCGGAGACGTCACCCCCAGCCATCGACGCAGGGCGGTGGGTACCCGGTACGTCGAGCGGTCGAGAGCGAGCGGCACTCCCGTGAGGGGGTGGGTGAGGACGCGAACCCACGACGTCGTCTGACCCGCCAGACGCCGAGCCGTATCGAGGTCGATCGGGCCGTGACCGTCGAGAACAGCCGGTTCGGCGCCGACCCCGAGGAGCGTCAGCGCGGGAACCGTCACGACGATCGTGGCGCGACGGTTCGGGCGCGGCGTCGGTGAGGCGCCGGCCGACGACGCCGCACCCAGAGAGTCCGCCGCGCCCGCACCCCCGCTCGCGCCGGTCGCGTCAGGCGCCGGAGACCCCGCGTCGCCCGACCCGCTCACCGTCAGAAGATCGGCGAACACATCGGCTCGCAGCTCCGAGAGCACGCGCTCCTCGTCGGGCGCGGCGCGAAGCTGACGCGCCATGCGGTCGACGCGCGTGAGTGCGTCGTGCGCCCGGTCGGCGGGGAGCAGGGCGGTCAGCGTCGCCATGCCGTCGAGTTCGGGCGTGAGCCACACGCCGCGGTCGCGGGCCGCTCGGCGGTGACGGGCCTCGAGCGACTCGCTGTGCACACGCTCTCGGAGAGCGCGCGCGGCGACGGTGAACCGCGCCGGTGGGAGCCGCAGCGCGCGGTCGAGGGCGCCCTCGTCGAATGCCTTCCACGACGCGCGCTCGTCGGATTCGACCCCAGAACCACTGACGGGGCCATCGAGAGGGTCCGGGCTACCCGCCTCGGCGTCGGGTGAAAGCTCCCGTGAGGGCACTTCGACATCGTCAGGAGACGTCGTCGGTTCGTCGGCGGGCGACGCGGAATCGGAAGGCGCCGACGCAACGGGCTCGCCCGCGACCTCGTCGGGAAGCGAAGTCGCCAACCGCGCCGACTCGACGGCGTGGCGCTCGGAGATCATCCCCTCCGCGAACGCCGCCCACACCTCCGGACACCGCGTCTGGAGCGTCTCCGCGTGGGCCGCCCGCGTGCGCACCGTGTGCTCGGACAACCGCAACCGCACAGCGATCTCGGCGACCGCCGCCCGCTCGGCCAGATCCCGGCGATCGCGCCGCACCGCCGCCACGGTGCGCCCACGAGTGTCGGCCCACGCGGCATCCAGGGTCGGGTCGGGCCCCACCCACGGAACGGGGTCAGCGACCGCGTCTTGGAGCAGGCGCCGGATCAGGCGGTACTCCGCTGCGGTGGCGCGATGGCGTTCACGGACGTGATGCTCGAGCTCACGGAGAAGGGTCACGGGATCGCACGACGCGGTATCAGACAGCGCGCACGCCGCAGGATCGGACAGCGCCGGCGCCGCAGGATGAGACGGCGCAGGTGCCGCGAGATCGACGCACGAGGACGGCACAGGGCCAAACGGCGCGGGCCTTCCGATATCAAGGCCCCCGCCGTCGAAGCCACCGACATCGATCAGCCCCACCTCGACCGCCCACGCCGTGTCGGCTTCGGCCTGCAGGTCGTCGTCACCGGGCCACGGCACGCCCCACCACAGAGGGGCCGGTCGCGACCGGTCGCTCGGGGGTGCCGTGATGTCCATGGTCGAACACTAACGAGGGGTTCCGACATTGCCCGGGGGGGTGCGTCCGAGGCGAGGAGGGCGGGGGGGAAAAAACACCCCCAGCCGCCGCCGTCGCGGGACGAGAGTACGGGGCCGGGCGCATGCTGCGCGCGAGCACACGACCGACAGCCCCCGCACACTCCCAGCCCCGCAGCATCGCGCCCGCACAATCGCCCCCGCGGCATCACCCCCGCGGCATCCGCCCCGCGTCAGCCCTCTCGCGGCGCCAGGATCACGCTCATGTCGCCCGCTGCCCGCAGCCGCTCGTACACGCCCGGCGCCAGGGCGTCGATAAGGAGCCGCCCGGTCACGTCGGCCTTGATGTACTCGACGGCCAGCAGCGCGAGCACCGGATTCGTCGTCGACGTGCCCTGATCGGGGGTGCGATCGCCGTACTCGGCGACGACCGCGTCGGTGTCGTCGGCGACCACCACCGCGAGGCGCCGACCGGCCAACCGCAGCCGGGCGCTCGCGCCGCACTCCGACAGGTCGTACGTGCGCGGACCCGACAGCGTCCGCGAGCCGTAGATCGCGACGTGCGTGTCGACGCCGCGCGCCGCCGCCGCCTCGAGCAGCGGGCCGAGCTCGTCGAGCTCCTCGTCCCAGACGCCGGCGAACAGCGTCGTCGTGGCATCCTCGATCACTCGGGCGAAGGCGAGGGTGTTCGCCTCCGCCCCGGTGAGCGACCACACCAGACCCGCCTCGCGGTGCAGCGGCAGGCGGGTCGCGGCATCCTGCGCCGCGCGCAGATCGCGATCGACCTGTGCGCGGATCGCCGCGATCACCCGCCCCGGGTCGACGGCGACGTAGCGCACGGTGTCGGAGCGGTTGGCGAGGACGGCCCCGCGCGCCTCGAGGCGATGAAGGGTCTCGTACACCTTGGATGCCGGCATCCCGGCCCGACGGCTCACCTCGGCGCCCGTCGAGGGTTCGTGGCCGACCAGCGCGGAGTACGCCTGCGCCTCGTACTGGGTGAACCCGAGCCGGGCCAGCGCATCCGTCAGTTCCGTCGTCGACACGCCCTCATCCTACGACTTGACCCGCCATGTACTACCCGAGTAGTAGTTATCGGAGAACCCTCGACGAAAGGACCGACATGCGCAGAACGATCAGCACGGGATCACCGTGGGAACCCCGTGTGGGCTACTCCCGCGCGGTCGTCGTGAACGACACGATCTACATCTCCGGCACGGCCGGCGACGGCGACGACGCCTACACCCAGACGCGCGCCGCACTCGCCACCGTCGAGAGCGTGCTCACCGACAACGGCTTCGCCCTCGCCGACGTCGTGCAGAGCCGGCTGATCGTCGCCGACTGGGACCACTGGGAAGACGCCGCGCGCGCCCACGGCGAGGTGTACGGCGATATCCGTCCCGCCTTCTCGATCGTGCACGCCCTCCCCTTCGTCGACGAGTCGATCCGGGCGGAGGTCGAAGCGATCGCCGTGCGGACGACGCCGTGATCGGCCCCGGGACGCCGACGTTCCCGACACCCCGCATGATCCCGTGACCGCCGCCGAGCGCCTCTCGCGCACCGCCGTCGTCGTGCTCGCGGTCGCCGCCGGTGCCGCGATCGCCAACGACTACGCCCTGCAACCCGCCGTGGGCGCGATCGCGGTATCGATGGATGCCACCACGGCACGCATCGCGCAAGCGGTGGCCGCGGCGTTCGCGGGGTATCTCGCGGGTCTCGTGCTGCTCGTGCCGCTCGCCGACCGCGTCTCGGCCCGCACGCTGCTCAGCGCCCAGCTCGCCGCACTCGCGGGATGCCTCGCGCTCGCGGCCGCATCATCCACTCCCGCGATGCTCACCGTCTCGCTCGTGCTGGTCGGTGCCGCAACGACCGTGGCCGCTCAGAGCAGTGCGATCGTGGGGCGACTCGCCCCGCCCGAGAACCGCGGGGCGCAGCTGGGCACGGTCTCGGCGGGCATCTCGGCGGGGCTCCTGCTCAGCCGCTTCGTCGGAGGCACGCTGAGCGACCTCGTGGGCTGGCGGGGGGCGCTGCTGTGCCTCGCCGTGCTGCTGGTCGCGTGCGCGGCCCTCGTCGTCGCGGTCGTTCCACGGTCGTCGCCACGCGCACCGACGCCGTACCTCGCCGCGCTCCTCGGCCTGCCGCGACTGCTCCGGCAGCACGCGATGCTGCGGCGGGCGACGGCGACGGGAATGCTGTGGTTCTTCTCGTTCAACCTCGTGTGGGTGGCCCTCGCGGTGGAGCTGGCCGAACCGCCCTTCTCGCTCTCCCCCAGCGCGATCGGGCTCTACGGTCTCGTGGGCGCGCTCGGTCTCGTCGTCACGCGTGTCGCCGGGCAGCTGGCCGACCGCTTCGGAAGCGCGCGCGTGATCGCCGTCAGCCTGGCCGTTACTGCGGCATCCGCCCTGGTCCTCACCCTCACGCTGGGACAGCCCGTCCCCACGGCTCTGGCCCTGGCCACGTTCGATGCCGGATGCTTCGCCGCGCAGGTGGCGAACCAGTCCCGCGTCGTCGCACTCGACCCCGCGCGCTCGGGGAGCCTCAACGCCGCCTACCTCACGCTGTACTACGCGGCGGGAGCCGTCGGGGCGGGCATCGCCGGCGCGATCGTCACCGCGGGCGGGTGGCCCGCCGCCACCCTCACTGCGGCGGTGGCGACGGCGGGCGGGACATTGCTGTCGCGGGCGTCGCGACGGTGACGGCGAGAGGGGGCGTGCCTCGGCGCCGGCGAGCAGGCGCTCACACGGCCAGAAGAATCCCGCGGTCCGTCGACTCCGCCACCGGAACCGGCGGGGCGACGACGAGATCACCCAGACGCCGCTCACCCGCCGCGGGATCCGCCGACACCCGCAGCGCGAGCGCGCGAACCGATGCGACCGGCGCGGTGTCTCGTCGCGTGGGCGTTGCGAGCGTCCACACCGCTGCGCGCGGCTCCGCGGCGGCTGCGACGAGTGTTTCGAGCGCCCCGTTCACGGCATCCAGAATCCCCGTCAGCTGGTCATCGTGGCAACGCGCATCGTCGACGCCAATCCACTCGAGCAACTCGCGAACAGTCCACTCGGGGATGATTGGACTGGGAAAGACGGATTCGGATGCGATCGAGTGGTTCATTGGACCAGAATCGGTGACCATGACCCTCGTCGACAGAGCCACTTCCGCCCTGGTGGACCACCGCACGGCCCTCGTATCGGCCGAACAGCTCGCCCTCCGGCTCGGCCGCTGGGCGACGACCGAGGCGACCCTGTCGGCCAGTCTCGCCGACGGTATCGCCCGGCTCGTGCGCGAGGGCGAACTCCGTGGCGGCGACCGCCTCCCCTCGGAACGCACGCTCGCGGCCACCGTCGCCGTCTCCCGCGGCACGGTCGTCAGCGCCTACGCGCGCCTGTACGACGACGGCATCCTCGACCGGCGGCAGGGCAGCGGCACGCGCATCGCCGGGGCGGCGCCGACGGCCGCACGCCAGGCCGCCGGACGAGGAGAGGCGCTGTACGCCACGCTGCCCTCGAGCATCGACCTGCTGCGCGCCGTCCCCTCGATCTCGCCGCTCGCCATCGACATCGTCCAGCGCCACCGCCCGGTGCTCGACGCCACCACCGTCGAGGGCGATCCGGCGGGCCTGCCCACCCTTCGCACCCGCATCGCGCAGCTGATGACCGATGACGGCACCCCCACGACCTCGGCGCAGATCCTGGTCACCCACGGTGCGCAGCAGGCCCTCAGCCTGCTCGTCGACGAGCTCGTCTCCCCCGGCGACACGATCCTCACCGAGGAGGTGGCCTGGCCCGGACTCACGGATGCCGTGCGCCGCCGCGGCGGCCAGGTCCACGGCATCCCGCTCACCCCCGACGGCGTCGACGTCGAGGCACTGGAGATCGCGATCGTCGTGCGGCGGCCCGTGCTGATCGCCCTGAACCCGCACAACCACAACCCCACCGGCATCCAGGCCAGCCCCGCCGTCCGTCAGCGCATCGCCGACCTCGCCGCCGAGCACGGCGTGATGGTGGTCGAAGACCGCGTGCTCGCGCACGTGTCGTTCAACGGCGCTCCCCCGCCGTCTCTGGCGAGCCTGCGCCCCGACGCACCGATCGTCGTCGTCGACTCGCTGTCGAAGTGGGCGTGGGAGGGCCTGCGGATCGGATGGGTGCGGGCCGATCCCGTGCTCGTGCGGCGCCTGCGCGGACTGCGCCAGACGAGCGACCTGTCGACCAGCGTCCCCTCGCAGCTGCTCGCGCTCGATCTCATCGCCGCGGCACCGGCCCTGCGCCGTACCGTCGCCACGGTCCACCGCGACGCGGCGATCGCGGCGGGTGAGCTCCTCGTCGCGCACCTGCCCGACTGGCGCTGGACACCGCCGCGCGGGGGCCTCTGGCTCTGGGCGCGACTGCCGACCGGGTCCGCCTCCGGCTTCGCGCGCTACGCCGCGGGCGTGGGGGTGTCGATCGCGGGATCGGCGCAGTTCGCCTCGGACGTGGATGCCGACGACCACATCCGCATCCCCGTCACCCCGCCCGCGGGAGCTCTCGAAGCGGGCGTCACGCGTCTCGGCGAGGCGTGGCGAGGGTATCGCGACGGGAGGTGAGCCCGATAGACGGCGGAGACGTGCGGGCCCGAACCGCACGCCCCCGCCGCTTTACTCACGCCAGCGGGTTCCCCATTGCCGCCGACGCCTCCTGTGCCCGCGCCCGTCCGCGAAAGAACCGCGCCACGAGCACAGCGATCACCGCGCCGATCGCGCCGCCGACGAGGTAGACCCACACCACGTCGAGCGCCCCCGCGAACACCGCCGGCCCGAACGCGCGGGCGGGGTTCATCGCGGCCCCGTTGAACGCGCCGCCCATCGTCCCCCACGCCATGATGTACGCCGCGACCGCGAAGGGCACGAACTGCCCGTTCAGCTTCGGGCCGTTCGCCATGCCCAGCACCATGAGCACGATCCCGAACGTGATGACCGTCTCGAACACCAGCGCCTGCCATTCACCGCCCTGGGGCGGACGGACGGATGCCAGTCCCCCGGCGTCCCCGAACAGCAGCACCGCCGCGCCCGACCCGGCGACGGCCCCCACGAACTGCACCACCCAGTACGCCACCGCCATGGGCCAGCCCATGTCGCCGCGCAGGGCGAAGGCCAGGGTCATCGCGGGATTGAAGTGGGCGGAGATGTCGCCGAGGAAGAAGATCGCCGCCATGAGCCACAGCGCCGACACCGCTGACAGGATCGCCACGACGGCGATCTTGGGAACCGTCCCCCCGTCTTGCGCGATGATCGACGCGCCGCCCGAGAGAATGAACGTCAGTCCCGCCATCCCGATGAACTCCGACACGAGGCGGCGGACCCGGTGAGCATCGCTGGTCCAGTCGGCGGCGAACGTGGTCACCCCCACCTGTGCCACCAGGGCCTGCCGCCCCGACGGAGTCGGCCCCGAGGGAGCCGGCCCCGAGGGATCATGAGCCGTCACGGCTTCAGCTCTTGGCGGGGGTGGCGATGTCGGCCGAGCCGGGGTGGGTCATGTCGATCGGCACGACCACCTTGTCGAACAACTCCTCCGAGACCCCCTTGTCGAGGGCGGCCTTCTTCAGCGTCAGCCCGTTCGCCTGCGCGTACTCCGCGATGTGCGCGGCGTTGTCGTAGCCGATGACGGGCGAGAGGGCGGTGACCATCATGAGGGAGTTCTCGATGTTCTCCTTCAGCTTGTCCTCGTTGAGCGATGCACCCTCGATCATGAACTCGCGGAAGTGGTCGCACATGTCGGCGAGGATCAGCGCCGAGTGCAGGTAGTGCGCGATGAGCACCGGCCGGAAGGCGTTCAGCTCGAAGTTGCCCTCCGCACCGCCCATCTGCACGGCCACGTCGGCGCTCATCACATCGATGCACACCATGAGCATCGCCTCGGCCTGGGTCGGGTTGACCTTCCCGGGCATGATCGACGAACCCGGCTCATTCGAGGGGAAGGTGAGCTCCATGAGGCCTGTCCGCGGACCCGAGCCGAGCCAACGCATGTCGTTGGCGATCTTGAACAGCGTCACCGCCGTCGTCTTCAGCCCCGCGTGCGCGCGCACCATACGGTCGAGCGTGCCCTGGGCGGCGAACTTGTTCGGCGCCGTCTCGAACGGGAATCCGGTCAGCTGCGCGATGACCGCGGCCACCTCGTCGCCGAAGCCGGCCGGGGCGTTCAGTCCCGTGCCGACGGCTGTTCCGCCCATCGCGACCTTCAACAGCAGCGACGTGGCGTGCTCGAGCTCCTCGATCGCGTCACCGACGGCCGCGGCGTAACCCGACCACTCCTGGCCCACGGTCAGGGGCGTGGCGTCTTCGAGGTGCGTGCGCCCGATCTTGACGACGTCGGCCCACTGCTGCGACTTGCTCTCGAGCGCGGCCTTCAGCCGGCCGAGTGCGGGCAGCGTCTTGTTCGTCGTCATCGTGTACGCCGCGATGTGCATCGCGGTGGGGAAGGTGTCGTTGCTGGACTGCCCCATGTTGACGTGGTCGTTGGGGTGGATGGGCTCCTGCGCGCCGAGGGTGCCGCCCACGAGCTGGATGCAGCGGTTCGACACCACCTCGTTGACGTTCATGTTCGACTGCGTGCCCGATCCGGTCTGCCACACGTACAGCGGGAACTCGCTGTCGAGCGCGCCCGAGATGACCTCGTCGGCGACCTTCTCGATGAGCTCGCCCTTCCACGCGGGCATGCGGCCCGCCTTCGTGTTGACGATGGCGGCGGCCTTCTTCACGTAGCCGTAGGCGTGGTAGACCTCCTTCGGCATTCGGTCGTTGCCGATGTTGAAGTGCTCGAGGCTGCGCTGGGTCTGCGCACCCCAGTAGTGATCGGCCGGCACCATGACGGTGCCGAGGCTGTCGAACTCCTGGCGCTGGCCCGTGGCATCCAGTCCGATGGGCAGGTCGAGGATCGTGGGCGGGGTGTCGTCGGATGCCGAGGGAGCGGGCGTCGTGGGGAGGGAGGCGGGCGCGGCGGAGGCGGGGGTGCTGTCGGTCATGCTCTGGGGTCCTTGTCTGACGGGCCGGTCACTGGGCGACGACGCTGCGGTACTCGGGCCACCACGCGGCCGCGCGCACAGCCTCCACGGGATCATCGAGCTCGACACCGTTGAGCCCCTGGGCGATGGCGGTCCTGATGACCTGGATCGCCACGAGCGCCGAGGTCTCGCGCAGGCGCCCGTTCGAGGGCAGCAACGCCGCACCGGGCTCGCTGAGGTCGGCCTGGCTCGCCACGGCCGCTGCCGCGGCGGCGATCATCTCGTCGCTGATCTTCTTCACCCGGCCGACGATCGCCCCGAACCCGAGGCCGGGGTACAGCGCGGCGTTGTTGGCCTGACCGATGCGGTAGGCGACCCCGTTCAGCTCGACGTCGTCGAACGGCGAGCCCGTGGCGACCAGCGCACGCCCGTCCGACCACGTGAGAATCTGCGTGGGCGTCGCCTCGGCGAGCGGCGTCGGGTTCGACAGCGGGAACACGATCGGGTGCGCGTGCGCCTCGGCGAGCGTCTTCACGATCGGCTCGGTGAACTCACCGGGGGTCGTGGAGGTGCCGATGAGAATCGAAGGCTTCACCTCGGCGACGACGGTGGCGAGGTCGATGATGCCGTCTTTCGCGCGCGCATCGCGCAGCGCCGCCATCGCCGGCCAGCGCAGAGCTGCGGCGACGTCGGACTCGACCCGCGTGCGGGCCCATCCGCTGACGTCGGCCGCGGGCTTGGCGTAGGGGCGCTGGTAGTCGAGCAGCCCGTCCGTCATGTCGTCGGTGAGCAGACCCGGAAGGTCGACGACGAAGATCTGGGCGTACGCCTGCTCGGCGGTCGCGCCCTCCTGCTGCATGCGCGCGGCGATCTGATCGGCGATGCCGCAGCCCGCCGTGCCGCCGCCGAGGACGACGACGCGGTGGTCGGCCCACGCGGTGCCGGACAGCGAGACGGCGTTGATGAGCCCCGCCATCGCGATCGCTCCCGTGCCCTGCATGTCGTCGTTGAAGGTCGCGACCTCGTCGCGGTGACGGTCGAGGATGACGCGGGCCGTGGTCGAGCCGAAGTCCTCCCAGTGCAGCACCGCGCCCGGGAACAGTTTCCGCGCGGCGGTGACGTACTCGTCGATGAAGGCGTCGTAGCGCTCGCCCCGCACACGCGAGTGCTTCGCGCCGATGTACTGCGGGTCGTTCAGGAGCTTTTCGTTGTCGGTGCCCACATCGAGGATGACGGGGATGACGCGGTGCGGGTTGACGCCGGCGGCCGCGGTGTAGACGGCGAGCTTGCCGATCGAGATGTCGATGCCGTTGGCGCCCCAGTCGCCGATGCCGAGGATCTCTTCGGCGTCACTCGCGACGATCAGGTCGACGCCGCCCTCTTCGAGGCCGTAGTTGCGCAGGCGCTCCTCGACCGTGCCGGCGTCGGAGATGGAGAGGAACACCCCGCGCGGGCGACGCCAGATCTCGCTGAACTTCTCGATCGCCTCACCGACCGTGGGGTCGTAGACCACGGGCAGCATCTCGAGCAGGTGGCGCTGGATGAGTGCGTAGAAGAGCGTGACGTTGTCGTCGTGCAGCTCCCACATGTAGACGTGCTTGTCGAGGTCGGTCGGCTGGGCACTGTAGTGCGCGTAGGCCGAGTCCAGCTGGCCCTCCATGTCGGTGGAGACGAGTGTCGGCAGCAGGCCGTTCAGCTCCAGCGCGGCGCGCTCGTCGGCGCTGAACGCCGTGCCCTTGTTCAGCAGCGGATGCCGGAGGACCGACACACCTCGCAGTGTCGTGCCGTAGGCCGCGCGTCCATCTTCGAGTGAGATCTCCTGGACGTCAGTGCTCATGTGCTCCCCCGTACTTCAGCCGCACCCCGATGGCGACGACAGATGGAGTCACTAAATCGCTGCGTTCATCGTCCTGTCAACTTCGTTTGAGTGATACCACTCATTTCTCGACGAATTTCTTTGGCCGTAGCTGGATATTTCCTGAGCGCCCCTAATGTGATCGCTGGGGGCGCACCCGACGGCCCCGGGGGAGAACTTTCGAGATGTCGATAAAGCGTTTCGTGGTGCGAGGAATCGCATTCGGAGCAGCCGCAGCACTCTTTCTGGCCTCGCCTGCCGGAGCGGAGACACCGTCGGAGCCCCGACCGACCCGCGAACTGCCGACACGGGGTGACACCCAGGTCTTGGCCCCGATGCTTCGCACTCTCGCGGCGGCGGAGGTCGACCTGCGGGCGAGCGACGATGTGCGCGCCCTCGTGGGTGTGGACGTCAATGTCCCGGGGGGCCTCGATGTCACCGACGGCAACGTCACGGTGTCGGTGCGCTTCGCGAACGCCACCGCGCAGGACGCCGCCGTCGAGGCCGCAGCGCCCCTGGGCGCGATCGTGGCGGTCACGCGATCTCTGCCGACCATCGTCGTCCAGGCCCCGCCCGCGTCGTTCGCCAGCCTCGCCGCCCTGCCCGGGGCGATCTCGGTGACCCCGGCTCTACGCCCCGTGGGGTCGGGGAGCTCGTCAACGGCTCTCGCCGTCCCGGCGCTGGAGGCTCCGGCGCCGTCGTGCCGTGAGATACCCGTGGATGCCGACCCCGTACTGCGCTCCGGCGAGGCACGCGAAGCCTTCGGCGTCGACGGCACCGGCGTGAGCGTCGGCGTCATCTCGGACTCCTTCGACAAAGCACCCACGGCAGCCACCACCCCCCAACAAGACATCGCCATCGGCTCACTGCCCGGCCCGGGAAACCCCTGCGGCCACACCACCCCCGTGCGCGTACTCGCCGACTCCCCCGGCCCCGCCAGCGACGAGGGTCGCGCGATGCTGCAGAACGTGCACGGCATCGCCCCCGGCGCCGAACTCCTGTTCGCGACGGCGGGCCCGACGACGGCCACCTTCGCCGACGCGATCCGTGATCTTCGCGCGGCCGGCGCCGACGTGATCGTCGACGACAAGATCTTCTTCGAGGAGCCGTACTACCAGCGCGGCATCGTCGCCTCCGCCGTCGCCGACGTCGTCGCAGACGGCGCGACGTACCTGAGCGCCGGGGGAAACGACGGCTCGGTCGGAAAGAAGAACGGACGCTCCGCCGGTCAGTCGACCGGGGCATGGGAGTCCGAGACGTTCACCGCGATGACCTGCCCGCAAGCGGTGCTCGACAACCTGCAACCCCCCACGCCCACGGTGGAGTGCATGAACTTCGCCCCCGATGGCACCGCCAACGCGCTCCTCGAGGCGGAGTTCGAGTCGATCGGTCCGAGTTTCCTGATGGTCACGCAATGGTCCAACCCCGTCGATGCGGTCGAGACGAACGTCTCCGCTTACGTGTTCGACACCGAGGGAAAGCTGGTCGGCACCCCCGCCAGCCTCGGGGAGACGCACCCCACCACCGTGACCGGCGTCGAGACGGGAGCGGCCGAAGGCGAGACGAAGGTCGGCACCTACCGGATCGCGCTCGTGCGCCACCGACCCGATACCGCCGACATCCGCACGAAGGTCATCTTCATGCCAGACGGCGGAGGCACGCTCGAACTGCAGTACTCGACGTGGCCGGAAGGTGTGCACGTGGGTTCTACGGCATTCGGCCACTCGGCGGATCCCGCCGCCATCGCGGTGGGCGCGGCATCCGTGCTGGCCCCCGACGCTCTGGAGGGGTTTTCGAGCCCCGGCCCGGTCACCTACCTCTTCGAGCCGGAGCGTACCGACGGAATCCCCGCGGCCCGCCTCGCCGAACCCCGGGTGATCAGTAAGCCCGACATCGTGGCGGTCAACAGGGTCCGCACGTCGTTCTTCACCCTGATGTCGACGAACCCGTCGGTCTACCGCTTCCCCGGAACCTCGTCGGCAGCGCCGATCGCCGGCGGCGTCGCCGCCCTCGCCGTGCAGCGCGCGGGCAGAGACACGTCGCCCGATGTCATCCGCGCGGCGCTCGTCGGAAGCGGCCGCCCGATCAACGGACCCCTCGGGTACACCGGGCCCGTCGATGAGAACCTCATCGGCAGCGGACTGATCGACGCCCAGGCCACCCTCGCGGCCCTCCCCGCACCCGGGCCCACGCCGACGCCGACCCCCACTCCGGAGCCGACGCCGACGCCCGAGCCGATCCCGACGGCGTCACCTTCCCCGACCGCGAGCACCACGCCTGCCCCCGCGGCAGCCGGGCAATTGGCACGTACCGGCAGCGACGGATCGTCGGCGGCGCCCCTGGCTCTGCTCGGTGTGGGAGCCCTCGCGATCGGCTGCCTCCTCGCGGTGCGCCGCCGGGCTCGCAGCTCCCGCTGAAGCAGGGGGAAGGGATCTTCGCCGGTCCCGTCCCGCTCGTCCTGGCCGATGCACCGGCTCCTCGACAGGAAGAACGAAGAATGCCCCACCGGATCGTGCTCACGCGCGGAGGCCTTCTCTCCGCGGCGACCGCGCTCACACTCGCGCTGACCGCGGCGACGGCACCGCCCTCGCACCCCTCGCCCGCGCCCTCGGCATCCCTGTCCGCCTTCTCGACACCGACGCTCGCCGCGCCGCTGCGCGCCCTGTCCGACAGCGGTATCGCGGCATCGGCACCCGACGCGGTCCTCGCCGAGGCCGGGGTTCCGAAGGGCCTGCAGACCGTCGGCGACGACGTCACGGTGTCCGTGCGGTTCCGCTCGACCGCCGCGCAGGACGCCGCCCTCGACGACGCGGAGGCGCTGGGGACGATCATCGCGCGCACGCGATCCGTACCCACCATCGTGCTGCACGCGCCGCCGGCGCACTTCGACGCGCTCGCCTCGCTCGCGGGGGTGGTCTCGGTCGTTCCCGCGTCGGCCCCCAAGACGACGACGGCGGTGGCCGCCGCGACCCCGTCGACGCTGCCGTCACCCGGCACCGGCACCGACACGTCCTGTCGTGAGATCCCCGTCGAGGCCGATCCTGTCCTGCGCTCCGACACGGCGCGGCAGGCGTTCGGCGTCGACGGCCGCGGTGTGACCGTCGGGATCATCTCGGACTCCTTCGCCACGGCACCGGATGTCGCGAGCACCCCCGAGAACGATGTACGCATCGGATCACTCCCCGGTCCGGGCAACCCGTGCGGGTACACCACACCCGTGACGATCCTCGCCGACTCCGCCCAGCCCGCCACCGACGAAGGGCGCGCGATGGCGCAGAACGTGCACGGTATCGCCCCCGGCGCGGCCCTGCTCTTCCACACGGTCGGCCCCACCCCCGCCACCTTCGCCGACGCGATCCGCGAGCTCCGCGATCGCGGAGCCGACGTGATCGTCGACGACATGGCCTTCGACACCGAGCCCATCTACCAGCGCGGGGTCATCTCGACGGCCGTGGCCGACGTCGTCGCCGACGGCGCCGTCTACCTCAGTGCGATCGGCAACGAGGGTTCGATCGGCGAGCCGGGCACCATCTCGGCGGGCCAGCAGACGGGATCATGGGAATCGGCCCCACACCTTCCGAGGGATGCCGTGCCCCGAGGCCGTGCAGAAGACGCTGGATCCATCGGCGAGCGTCGACTGCATGAACTTCGCCCCCGAAGGAAGCTTCAACGCGATGATGGAGGTGCTCTGGGTGACCGACGGCCCGTCGGTACCACTGCTGACGCAGTGGTCGGATCCCGTCGACGGGATCCGCACGACCATCTCACCCGTGGTGCTGAACTCCGCGGGTGAGAAGGTGAGCCTCCCGGCCCAATGGGACCCGACCGTGCCCTCGATCTCCACCACCATCTCCACCGGCGCCACCGTCGGACAAAGCAAAGAGGGCGAGTACCGGATCGCTCTCGTACGAAGCAATCCGAGCGCCCCCGACGTCAGAACGAAGCTGATCTTCGGGGGGAAGAGTGCCGGCCTGCGTAAGCTGCCGTACTCCGAGTGGCCCGCGGGGGTCACGGTCGGCCCGACCGCGGTCGGGCACGCCATCGACCCGGCCACCATCGGCGTGGGTGCCGCACACCTGTTCGAACGGTTCAATCTCGCCACCTTCTCCAGCACGGGCCCGGCAACATACGTCTTCGCGCCGGTGCGCGCCGACGGGGTCCCCGCAGAACGACTGGCTGAGCCGCAGCGGTTGTCGGGTCCCGCGGTCGTGGCCGTGGACCAGACCCGCACCTCGTTCTTCCGTCCCTCGTTCTCGTGGTTCCGCTTCGACGGCACGTCGGCGGCGGCGCCGATGGTCGCCGGCGTCGCGGCGCTCGCGCTCGAGCGCGCGGGGACGCACACCTCCCCCGACGTGATCCGCGCGGCGCTGGTCGGCAGCGGACGCCCGATCAGCGGCCCCTTCGGGTACACCGGTGCCGTCACCGCGGACATGATCGGAAGCGGCATGGTCGATGCCACGGCGACATTGGCCGCTCTCCCGCCCGCACCGACGCCGACACCGACACCGACACCGACGGCGACACCGACACCGACACCGACGCCGACGGCGACGGCGACGGCGACGGCCGAGCCGACCGGCGGTTCGACGCTCGCCCCCGGCCCGGCGGCGGCGCCCACCGCCGGGGGAACACTCCCGCGCACGGGAACCGACCTCTCGGTCACGATCACGACAGCCCTCGCCGGTGCCGGCGCGCTCACGCTGGGCGCCGTCCTCGTGCGCCGCCGCGGCATCCGTCCCCTGCGCCGACGGTGACGGCTCCGTCCCGCCACCGCATCGCACGGAACCGTCACGACGAGAACACCACGGCACGTCGAGAAGAACGATGAAGACACGAGTGAAATTGACCGTGCGTCACGGGGCGGTGCTCGGGTGCGCGATCGTCGCGCTGTGCGCCCTCCCTGTTTCCGCGTCGGCCGCTCCGGCGGCGGCAACGGTGTCGCTGCGCGCAGACACCGCTGCGGGACTCACGGGCTCTGATGCCGCACCCGCCGAAAGCTGCCGGGCGATCCCGGTCGAGGCCGACCCCGTGCTGCGCACCGATGAGGCGCGCCGTGTCTTCGGCGTCGACGGCACGGGGGTGGCGGTCGGGGTCATCTCCAATTCGTTCGACCGCGCCCCCGCCGCCCGGACGACGCCGCAGCAGGATGTGGAGATGGGGTCCTTGCCCGGTCCCGGCAACCCTTGTGGCCGCGTCCTTCCCGTCCGGGTGCTCTCGGACGGAGAGGTCGGCGAGGCGACCGACGAAGGACGCGCGATGCTGCAGAACGTGCACGGAATCGCGCCGGGCGCACAGCTGTTGTTCGCGGCGGGCGGGCCGACCTCAGCGACGATGTCCGAGGCCATCCGGTCTCTGCAAGCGGCCGGTGCAGACGTGATCGTCGATGACGTCAGCTACTCCACCGAGATGCTCTACCAGCGCGGGCCCGTCGCGTCGACCATCGCCGACGTGGTGGCGGGAGGGGTCGTCTACGTCAAGTCCGCGGGGAACAACGGCTCGATCGGTCGCGCAGGGGGAACATCGGAGGGCCAGTCGACGGGAGCGTGGGAGTCGCTCTCGTTCACGGGGATCTCATGCCCGCAGGTCGTGATCGACGCGATCCCGTCGGACCCCGAGGAGCCCGGGCCGGGCGCCGACGAACCCGGATCGGAATCAGACGTACCGGAGTGCATGGACTTCGACCCCGAGGGCAGCGGCAGCGCGCTGCTCGAGGCGACGCTTTCGACGTTCGGTCCGGAAGCGGACATCCACACCTCATGGTCGAACCCGGTCGGCGCGGTCGAGACGCTGGTCATTCCCCTGGTCTTCGACGCAGACGGAGCGCTCGTCAGCGAATCGGGAGGCTTGGATCCGCTGCTCCCCGTCGCGGCGGCACGGATCCGGACCGGTGCGGGCGCAGGTGAGTGGAAGGAGGCCACGTACCGGATCGCACTCGCGCGTTCGAACCCCGACAGCCCCGACATCCGCACGAGGCTCGTGTTCACTTTGAACAACGGAGGCGTGCGCTCCCTGCAGTACGCGAACTGGCCCGAGGGCGTCACGGTGGGGCCGGCGATCTACGGCCCTGCCGCCGATCCCGCCGTCATCGCCGTGGGGTCTGCCGCGCTCGCCGACCCGGGCCGGGTGAAGGCCTCATCGAGCCCGGGGCCGTCCACCTACCTCTTCGGACCGGTAGATCCCTCCGGGGTGCCTGCACCTCGCTTGGACGCGCCGCAGGTGTACGCCAAACCCGACCTCATCGCGGTCGACGGCGTGCGAACGAGCTTCCTCTCCCCCCAACGAAACGAACCGGACGTCTTCCGCTTTCACGGCACGTCGTCCGCGGCCCCCAACGCGGCCGCCGTGGCCGCTCTGGCGCTCGAACGGGCCGGGATCGGCACCTCGCCCGAAGTCATTCGCGCCGCCCTGACCTCGGGCGCCCGCCCGCTCGACGGCCCGCTCGGCTACAGCGGGCCGGCGGATCGCAACATCGTGGGCAGCGGTCTCGTCGACGCCATGTCCACGCTCGCCGCGCTGCCCGGGCCGACGCCGGAGCCGAAGCCGACTCAGGCGCCCGCAGCCGAGCCGGTGCCGACACTCGAGCCGGTACCGACGGACGGTCCGACAGCTTCTGCGGCGCCTTCCTCGCCCACGCCGGCCGCCGCGGCGCGAGCGGGACGTCTGGCGAAGACGGGAACCGACGGCACGTCCGCGCTGGTCCTCGCGTTCCTGGGCGCCGCGGCGATCGCGACCGGGGGCGTGATCTCGGTCCGACGGCGCGCACGCGCTCAGCGATGACGGAGAGGGGCTCGGGAATGTCCGGGCCCCTCTCTACGCTGTGAACCGGGGGCGCGGCGGAAGGCGGAGAACATGCACGGACTCGAGATCACGGTTCTGCTGGGGGTGGCGATCCTCGTCGGCACGGTCCTCGCACCGCGCCTGCGCGTCGCGACGCCGCTGGTGCTGCTGGTCATCGGGTTGGCCCTGGGCTTCGTCCCGGCACTGCGCAGCATCGAGCTGCCGCCCGAGACGGTGCTGTTGCTGTTCCTCCCGGTCATGCTCTTCCGCGAGGCATGGACCACGTCGCTGCGCTCGGTGCGCCGGTCGTTGCGCTACATCGTGCCGATGAGCACGCTGCTCGTCGTGGCGTCGGCCTTCGCCGTGGCGGGGGTCGCCACCTGGATGGGCATCCCGTGGGAGGCCGCGCTCGTGCTGGGGGCCGCGGTCGCACCGCCCGACGCCACCGCGGTCGCGGCGCTGGGGCGCCTGCTGCCACCCAAGACGTTCATGAAGCTGAAGGCAGAGAGCCTCACCAACGACGGTACGGCGCTCGTGCTGTACGCGATCGCGGTGGCGCTGCTGCTGGGCGATCGCATCACACCGCTGCAGATCACGGGCATGGTGCTGGTGTCGTACGTGGGCGGCGCGACCGCGGGCATCGCGGTCGCGGCGCTGGCGTTCTTCGCCCTCCGGCGCATGCGGTCGACCCTGACGATCAATCTCACGCTCGTGCTCGTGCCCTTCGTGGCGTTCCTCATCGCCGAACTCATCGACGCATCCGGCGTGCTCGCGGTCGTGTTCGCCGGGCTCATCGTCGCGTGGGTGTCGCCGCGCATCACCACCGCGATCTCTCGGCGCGCCGCCGACGCCACCTGGCCCTTCGGCGTCTACCTGCTCAACGGCGCCCTGTTCGTGTTGATCGGCCTCGAGGTGCAACTGGTGCTCCACGAGATATCGCCGTCGGAGATCGGCATCCTGCTGCTCATCACCGTGGCCGCGTGGGCGGTGCTGTTCGTGGTGCGCTACCTCTTCCAGTGGCTTTTCTCTCCGTTCTCGCGCCCGGCTGCGGGCTCGTCGCGGTCGTTGCGGCACCGCTCACGAATGGTGAGTACGGTGGCGGGCTTCCGCGGCGCGGTGTCGCTGGCGATCGCGCTGTCGGTGCCGACCATGACGGCCACCGGCGACGCGGTGCCGGGGCGCGATGCCATCGTCTTCGTCACGGCGGGTGTCATCGTCCTCACGCTGCTGGTACAGGGCCCGCTTCTTCCCGCCGTGATCCGGTGGGCGAAGCTGCCCCGCGACGACGCCGCGATCGAGGAGTACGAACTCGCTGAGCGGACGATCTCGGGGGCCGCACTCGCCGCCCTCGACGACCTCGCCCTCGAGCACGGCATCAGCGACCGTGTGCGCGACCGCGCACGGCGCGAGGGGTACGAACGACTCGAACTCGCGAATGCCCGCGCCGTCGCCCGCCAGCGCGCCGCGGAAGAACGTGACCTCGACGAGCTCGACGCGTCGCGCGACGACTCCTCGTCGATGGGTCCGGTACCACCCGGGCCGGCCGTCGGCGACGAGCGTTCGCGCCGTGGTGGCGATGCCGCGCCGCTCGACGGGCACGGCGCGAGCGCCCCGGGCGGCAGCTCCCTGCACCGCGGCGCCCTCGACGGCGGCACCTCTCGCAGCGACGTTCCCGCCGGCGAGTCCTCCGCCGACCGTGCCCTCGCCGGTGGCGGTCTCGAGATGCTCGCCGTCAGCGACGACATCGACCTCACCCAACGCTCCCCGCTGCTGCGGCACAGAGAAGCGACGCGGCTGCGTCTGGCGGTGCTCGACCGCAAGCGCGAGGTGCTGCTGCGCCTGCGACGCGAGGGCACGATCGACGATCTCGTCGCGCGGCGCATCCTCGCCGGCCTCGACCTCGAAGAGATCCGCGCGCGCGGCCTCGAACGCCCCGACGACTGATCTCATCCCACGACCGGGCGTGCAGGGCGTCCCTGCTCCCGCGATAATCAGCGCATGTACGGAGAACGCCTCGCCCGCTGGGAGCGGGCGGCCGAATGGCCGCTCGTGATCGCGGCGCTGATCTTTCTGGCCGCGTACGCCGCCCAGATCCTCGCGACCCCGGAGGGCCTCGTCGAGATGACGTCCGAGGTGGTGCTGAAGGCGACATGGGTGGTCTTCGTCGTGGACTACGTCGTGCGACTGGTCATCACGCGCCACCGCTGGCGGTGGTTCTGGCACCACCTGCTCGACCTCGCCATCGTCGCGCTCCCCATCTTCCGCCCCCTCCGGCTGATGCGCTTCTTCACGATCATCGCGCTCATCCAGCGCAACACCGGCTCGATGCTGAGAGGACGCGTCGCGGCGTTCACGGTGGGCGCGACGGCTTTGACGGTCTTCGTCGCCGCGCTCGCGGTGTACGACGCGGAACGCGGAAGCGGGGGGCCCATCTCGAGCTTCGGCGATGCCGTGTGGTGGGCGTTCGAGACCATCACGACGGTCGGCTACGGCGACTACTACCCCGTCACCATCACCGGTCGTGTCGTGGCGGTGGGTCTGATGGTGGGCGGCCTCGCCCTCATCGGCGTGGTCACGGCGACCCTCGCCGCGTGGATCGTCCAGCGGGTGTCCGTCGAGGCCGAGGAGGCCTCGGCCGCGACCGAGACGCAGGTCGAGTCGCTACGCGCCGAGATCGCCGAGCTGAAGCAGATGATGCGCGAGGCTCCGAACTTATAGCGACCACGCGCCGTCGGTCACGGCAGATCGGGGAACAGCGCCGTCTGCCGGCGGTGATGCGTCTGCTGTTCGTACGCGTAGGCGAGGCCGATGAGCTTCTCTTCCGCGTAGGGCTCGGCGAGGAATTCCAGCCCGCGGGGGAAGTCCGGGATGGTGCCCTGGCTGACGACGATATCGGCGTAGCCCATCGGCACCGAGACGGCCGGGTACCCGCTGAACGCACTGAGGAAGTTGTTATACCCCGCCAGGAGCTCCGGATCGCGATCCCCGGTCGAGGGGTAGATGAGAGCGTCCAGGTCGTTCTGCTGCATCAACTGGTCGAGACGCTCCTGCAATGCTTTCTGACCGGCGAGGAACATGGCGGTGTACTCCTGTCTCTCCTCCGGCGTCGTCGACGCCCACTCGCGGACGGTCGACGCCGGCAGACTCGAGATGGGGGTGCCCGCCTTCTCGGCGTCGGTGACCTTCTGTGCCAAGTCGGCGAACGTGTATCCCGGCTTGTAGAAGGTGTCGAGGTACACGTCCGCGTCGTGCGCGAACGACCGGCTGCCGTGCACCTGCTCCAGGGCGCCGCCGTTGATGGGGCCGAGCTCACCGATGTCGACGACCGTTGCGCCCGCGGCTTCGAGGTCGGCGCGCGCAGCGGCGACCAGCTGGAAGTCGCCGGCCTGCGCATCGTCGGGCCCGCGGTCGGACAGGTAGCCCAGGCGTGCCCCCCGCAGAGCGAGGGGGTCGAGTGCACGTGCGTACGAGTCGGGCTTGCGGGCGTCCGCCGACGCGGTCACGGGGTCGGCCGGGTCGGACCCTGCCAGCGCGTCCAGTGTCAGCGCGGCGTCGGAGACGGTCCGCGTCATCGGCCCGACGGTGTCGCGGTACTCGTCGAGAGGAAAGACGCCTTCGCGGCTGACGAGCCCGACGGTGGGCCGGATGCCGACGAGGGAATTGAACGACGAGGGGACGCGAACCGAGCCGCCGGTGTCGGTGCCCAGACCGACGGCGCCCAGGTTCGCCGAGATCGAAGCGCCGGTTCCTCCGCTCGAACCGCCCGGGATGTACGCGAGGTTGTAGGCGTTTCGTGTCGTTCCGTAGGCGCTGGTCGAGAAGATCGTCGACTCCGCGAACTCCGAGAGGTTGGCTTTGGCGATGACGATCGCGCCCATGCTCCTCAGCCGCTGGATGGTCGTGGCATCGGTCGCGGTCACGTTGTCGCGCAGACACCCGCAGCCGGACGTGGTGGCGATACCGGCGAGGTTGATGTTGTCTTTCGCGATCACGGGGATGCCGTGGAGGATGCTCCGCGGTCCGGTGGCGGCCCGTTCCGCGTCGAGGGCGGCGGCCTCGGCCATCGCCGTGGGATTGGTGGCGATGAGGGATTCGAGTGCCGCCTTCGGCTCGCGACTGTCGAGGCCCTCTGTCCGGTCGTAGGCGGCGATGCGGCGGAGGTACTCGGCCGTCAGCTGCTGCGAGGTGAGCACACCGGCCGTCATCGCCTTCTGCATCGACACGACGTCGGCCTCCAGCAGCTCGAACGTGTCGTCGTCGTAGACGTACTGCCGTGAGAGCGCCGCGACGTCGAACACGGTGATGACGCCGTCCCGGTCGGCGTCGGCGGGTGCGACGACCACCCACCCGGGCTCACCGGTCTGCCGGCCGAGGGCGGCCATGAGCAGTGACAGGTCGTCTTCGTCGATCTTGTGGTCGCCGGTCAACTCCCCCCGCTGAAAGTCGGGGGCCAGGTAACCGACCGAGGTGTCGGAGGCCTGAGCGGGTGCAGCGGTGCCCAGGAGGAGCGCCGCCGAGACCAGCGCCGCCAGCGTCGTCGTGATCATCGCACCCGTCTTCACGGATCTTCCTTTCGTCGTGATGGTGAGGGCAGCCGAGGCGCGGGCGATCATGCGGGGTTTCCGTCATCGCGGGCCGAGCGACGCGCTCGGCGTGCCCTGGCCGTCATCGCCCCGGCGGCGAGAAGGGCTGTGACGGCGAGGAGCGCCCCGACGCCCCACACCCAGGACGACGAGGACGACGCCGACGCCGCGGTGGTCTCGGTCGCACCCCCGGTGCCGCCGGTGTCGTCATCCGTCGCCGACGGGGCCGTGGCGGTCGGTGCGGGTGTCGACGCCTGCGCCGGCATGATGCGCACCGGGAGCGAGGCGACCGGGATGCCGCCGCGGACCACGACGATCTCATGCTCACCGAGCGGGGCGGTCGCCGGGATGGTCGTGTCGAGGACGAACGAGCCGACGTCGTCCGTCACCGGCTCGCCGAGCAGCAGAGGATCGGAATGCAGTTCGACTCGGTGGGCGGTGTTCACCGGGAGCCCCGAGACGGTGACGGTGATCTTCTCACCCACCCGCGGCGACGGTGAGGAGGCGGCGATCTTCACGGCGGTGTGGGTCGGGGCGGCTGAGGACTGGGGCGCTGGACCGCTGTCGACGACCGCGTCGCCCGCTCGCGAGACGCCCGATCCGTAACCGGTCACCGAGACGGGGGGTGCGCCGGCGCTCCCGGTGTCATCGGTGGAACCGCCCGTCGGAGACGATGGCGCCGCCGAGGGCTGCGAAGCGAGAGAGGCCGTGTACGTCAGATCGATGGCGGGGCTGCTCGTGGTGCGTCCGAGTCCCGAGTCGATGATCGTCACCTGCTCGACGCGGATGCGGGACTCGCCGGCGCCGGTGGCCACGAATCCGATCGAGCCGAGGGACAGCTCGCCGGCCTTTCCGCTGGAGGTTCCGAGACGGGTGACGCTGAAGTCGAGTGTTCCCTGCGCGCCCGAGAGGCTGAACATCCCGGGGAAGTCCGAAACCACCCGGTCGGGGTCGACCGCGACCTTTGCGGCGTCGTAGCGAAGCCGGATCGTGGCGGCGTAGAGATCGTCGCCGCCGACCACGTCGAGATCGAGCGCGATCGGGTCGCCCACCTCTCCTGACGTGGCGGAGAGCTCGGCGGCGACCGCCGTCCGGGCGTTCGGCGTCGAAGCGGTCACGACCGCCGTCGCCGATACCGGAACGAAAGCGACTACGCCGATCGCCACGAAGAGCAGGAGGCGCGCGCGAGTTCGCGAGAAACGTTCCCCCGTCGGCGAGGAGCGAATTGCTCGAGGCATATGAGAAAGGCCTTCTTGGCAGCGGAGAACACTTCGGGCAGGCGAACCCGACCAAGAATACTGTGTGTTGCCTGACTGTTTTTTCTCTTTTCGCTGAATGCTGCGCTCTTCGGTCCGGCAATGACCTCTCCGCGCACACGGAGGTTACGAGGACGCAAATTCCCCACGAAAGCGGGGACGGCGGGATTAGCCTTCCCCGCGAGGGGGTGAGCATGACGAGACCACGCACGGTGACCCACACGTACACACTCGACGGCGGCTGGCAGAAGGCCGACCACGAGTTGCTGACGCCGGAACACGCCGAGCTCCTCCGCGGGCGAGGCGTGACCATGGTGCGCGCGCGTCGCGGGCTGTTCGACGTGCGCGAAGTCTCGCTGCGGGAGTATCCCCCACGCGGGTCGGAACATCCGCCCGCGCCGCCCACACCCTCGTGACCGCCCACCCACGCGCAGGCGGGCACGCGCAGGCGGGCACGCGCAGGCGGGCACGCGCACGGCGTCTTCCCCGCCGGCGCCGCAGCACGGGCGGGGAAGACGCCGTCTCGGAACCGCGGCCGACTCAGGCGGCCGCGGTCGCGGCATCCGGGTGCAGCACGACCTTCGTCCATCCCTCGTCGCGGTTGTCGAAATGCTCGTACGCGTCCGGCGCCTCGTCGAGACCCAGCTCGTGGCTGACGATCCACGACGGCGTGGCCTTCCCGCCCGCGACGAGGTCTCGCAGCGCCCGGTTGTACTTCTTCACCGGACACTGCCCGCTGCCGAGCTTCTGCCCGCGGAACCAGAACTCGCCGAAGTCGAACGCGACCTTGCCCTGCTTGGCGAGGTCGTTCGTCGCCCCAGGATCTTGCGGCACGTACACGCCGACGACCCCGATCTCGCCGGTGAAACGCACCGACTTCACGAGGCGGTTCAGGGTGAGGGTGGGATCCTCCTGCCCGCCCGGATCGTGGGCCTGGTAGCCCACGCATTCGCAGCCGTTGTCGGCCCCCAGGCCCATCGTCATCTCGGTGACCGCTTCGACGGGGTCGACCTTCGAGTCGTCGATGGGAATGGCGCCGATCTCCTCGATCAGGCGCAGGCGATCGGGATGCCGGTCGACGACCATCACCTTGCTCGCGCCCTTGATGATCGCGGAGTAGGCCGCCATCGCACCGACCGGGCCGGCGCCGTAGACGACGGTCTGATCGCCCGGCTTCACGTGCGCGAGCTCGGTGGCGTGATAGCCCGTGGGGAAGATGTCGGCGAGCATGACGTAGTCGGTCTGCTTCTGTTCGGCATCCTCGCCCAGGCGCAGGCAGTTGAAGTCGCCCCACGGCACGCGCAGCAGCTCCGCCTGGCCACCGGCCCACGGGCCCATGTCGGCGAACCCGTACGCCGCTCCCGCCCAGGCGGGGTTGGGCTGCGCGGTCAGGCAGTAATTGGTGAGACCCCGCTCGCAGTTCTTGCAGTGGCCGCAGGCGACGTTGAAGGGAAGGACGACCCAGTCGCCGACCTGGACCTTGTCGACGCCGTCGCCGACCTCGATCACCTGGCCCATGTTCTCGTGGCCGAACCATCGGCCCGTCTCGAAGTCGGTGCGTCCCTCGTACATGTGCAGGTCGGAACCGCAGATGTTCGTCGTGGTGATGCGCACGAGCACGTCGGTGGGCCGCTCGATGCGGGCGTCGGGGACGTCGATGATCTGGACGTCGCGCGGGCCCTGATAGACGACAGCTTTCATGATGATGCCTTTCTCTGGGGGGATGGATGCCACGGGCGCACCGCCTCCGCTCCCCCGGCGCCCGTGGCTGCGCGCGAGGGGCATCGGCGGGGAGTCAGGGCTGGAACACCGCGCGCACGCAGCCGTCGGTCTTCTCCTTGAACATGTCGTAGCCCTCGGGGCCCTCGTCCAGCGGCAGGATGTGCGTCGCCAGGTGCTCGGTGACGATCTCGTCGCGCGCCATCCGCTCCAGCAGCATGGGGATGTAGCGGTGCCCGTGCTGCTGGGCGGAACGCAGGGTGAGGCCCTTGTTCATGACCGCGCCGAGCGGGAACTTGTCGACGAACCCGCCGAAGACGCCGAGCACGAAGACGCTGCCGCCCTTGCGCGCCGCGAAGATCGCCTCGCGCACGGCCGTGGGCCGGTCGGTCTGCAGCCGCAGCTGCTGCTTGATCTGGTCGTAGGCGAAGTCGATCCGGTCCGAGTGCGCCTCCATGCCGACCGCCTCGATGCACACGTCCGGGCCGCGTCCGCCCGTGAGCTCGCGCAGCTCGCCGAGCACCTCGCTGGTCTCGTAGTTCATCGTCTCGGCGCCGATGACCTGTTCGACCTGAGTCAGGCGCTCCTGGTACCGGTCGATGACGATGACGCGTTCGGCGCCGAGCAGCAGCGCACCGCGCGCGGCCATCTGGCCCACGCCGCCGGCACCCCACACGGCGACCGTGTCACCGGGCTGCACGCCGCCCAGGTCCGCTCCCATCCAGCCCGTGGGCGCGGCATCCGAGGCGAACAGCGCCCGCTCGTTGCTCACGCCCTCGGGCACCGTGAAGGCCCCCTGGTCGGCGTAGGGCACGCGGATGTACTCGGCGTGACTGCCGGCCCATCCGCCCAGCGCGTGCGAGTAGCCGTAGCAGCCGCCCGGCGCCTGGCCCCACAGCATCTCGGGGATGCCGGCGTCGGGGTTGCCGTTGTCGCACAGCGAGTACAGCTCGTTCGTGCAGTACCAGCACTTCCCGCAGCTGATGAACGAGCACACCACCACCCGGTCGCCGACGCGGTGCTTCGTCACGGCGGAGCCGGTCTCGACCACCTCGCCGATGAACTCGTGGCCCAGCACGTCTCCCGCGCGCATGGTCGGCACGTACCCGCCGAGCAGGTGCAGATCCGACCCGCACGTGGTCGTGAGCAGCACCCGCACGATGATGTCCTGATCGTTCAGGATGCCGGGATCGTCGACGCTCTCGACCTCGAGCTTGTTCACCCCGGTCCAGCACAGAGCCTTCACAGCACACCCTCGCCCTTCGCGTCGTCTTCGGCCTTGTCGACGACGGCGCCCCGCAGGCTCACCGACCGGTGCCCGTGGGGCCGCGGCGTGGCCCGCAGCACCTCGCCCGTCTCGAACAGCTGCTTCGCGTCGCGCAGGGCCGTCCGCAGCGCCTGGTCGGGGTCGTCGGGCAGGTCCGCGCCGTCGCGTACGCGGGCGTGCACCTCGAAGCCCTTGTCGCCGGGGGCGGGGTCGATCCGCACCTCCAGGGCGTCGCGTAGCCGCTCGAGCGGCGCCGGGTAGCCGCCGGCGGAGAATTCCTCCGGGTCGCCGAGGATGGTCACCGCCTTCCACCCCTCGGGGTGTCGCCCGTCGCCGACCGAATCCCCCCGCTCGCGCACGAGCGTTCGGGCTACCAGCCCGACCGCCGCCACCCCGGCGATTCCCACCGTCACCGCTGTCTTGACTCCCATGTCGTCTCTCCCTCGCGTCTGTCGTCGTCGATGAGGAGCGGCAATGGTCGGAACTGCCCCCGGGGGTCACGCAGGGGGTTTCCAACGGGGAAACGGAGGAGGACGATCGCGCGACGCGACCGCGGCGGAGGGCAGCAGAGGCCTCGCGAGCACCTCGCGCGGAGCGTGCGCGTAACGGCACCGCAACGCTCGTGCGGGATGCTGTACCCATGTCGATCAAGGTGGCGCTGCGCCACGACACCTCGTACGAGTTCGCGCACCCGGTCAAGGTGGGTCCGCACCTGGTCAGGTTGCGCCCCGCGCCGCACTCGCGCACCCCGATCGAGGCCTACTCGCTCGAGGTGAGCCCCGCGGAGCACTTCATCAACTGGCAGCAGGACCCGTTCGGCAATTGGATCGCGCGCATCGTGTTCCCCGAGAGGATCGACCACCTGCGCATCACCGTCGGACTCGTGGCCGACATGATGGTCATCAACCCGTTCGACTTCTTCATCGAGGAGTACGCCGAACGCTTCCCGTTCACCTACGAACCCGACCTGCAGTCCGCTCTCGCCCCGTACCTGCGCCCGGTCGATCACAGCGAGGTCGCGGCGCGGTGGCGCACCGAGCGCCCCGACCTCCCGGCCGACGGCGTGCCGACCGTGCAGTTCCTCGCCGAGCTGAACGCGGCGGTCAACCGCGACGTCGCGTACAGCGTGCGCATGGAGCCCGGCGTGCAGAGCCCCGACGAGACGCTGACCCGCGCCATCGGCTCCTGCCGCGACAGCGCGTGGCTGCTGGTGAGCCTGCTGCGCCAGTACGGCCTCGCCGCGCGCTTCGTGTCGGGCTACCTCGTGCAGCTCACCGCCGACCAGCCCTCGCTCGACGGCCCCAGCGGACCGGCCGCCGACTTCACCGACCTGCACGCGTGGTGCGAGGTGTTCCTCCCGGGCGCCGGGTGGGTGGGGATGGACCCCACGAGCGCGCTCTTCGCCGGCGAGGGCCACATCCCCCTGTCGGCGACGCCGCACCCGTCGTCGGCGGCCCCCATCTCGGGCGTGACCGAGCCCGTCGAGGTGCGTTTCTCGTTCGCCAACGAGGTCACGCGCATCCACGAAGACCCGCGCACCACCCGCCCGCTCACCGACGAGCAGTGGGCACGGATCGACGCGCTCGGAGAAGCCGTCGACGAGCGCCTGCGCGCGGGCGACGTGCGCCTGACGATGGGCGGCGAACCCACCTTCGTCGCCCTGCACCCGGCCGATGAGACCGGCGCCACCACACCGCAGTGGAGCACGGATGCCGACGGTCCGCACAAGCGCGAGCTCGCGAACACGCTCGCCGAACGCCTGCGCGAGATCTACGCCCTCGGCGGCGTCGTGCACCGCGGTCAGGGCAAGTGGTATCCCGGCGAGCCGCTCCCCCGCTGGAACATCGCCCTGCAATGGCTCGCCGACGGTCCCGCGCTCTGGCATGTGCCCGCCCTTCTCGCCGATCCCTGGTCGGGGACGGAAGATCCCGGGGGCCCGGCGCACGCAGAGGTGCTGGGTCGCGCGGTCACGCGCCTGCTGTCGCTTCCCGACGCGCAGCTGCTCCCCGCGTTCGAAGACCCGCTGACCGCGTTCGTCGCCGATCTGCGCGCTCCCGCGGGCGCCCGCCCCGATTCCGAGGAACCGGACGTCGCACGGCTGGATGCCGCGGTGACCGAGCCCGCGGGCTGGGTGCTCCCCCTCGTCACCGAGCCGGGTCCGCACGACGAATGGACGAGCCCGGCGTGGCGCTTCCGCCGGGGCCGGCTGGTGCTGACGGGCGGTTCGAGCCCCGTGGGTCTGCGTCTGCCGCTGGATGCGATCGCGTGGACCGACCCCGACGATCCCGGTGAGCCGTCGTACTTCGCCCCCGTCGACGCGGTGACACCCGGCATCCGCACCGCCCGGGTGGTGGAAGCGGAGGGCGCACCGACGACCGCTCTGGCATTCGAGTTCCGCGACGGGTGGACGCACGTCTTCCTGCCCCCGACGACGAGCCTCGAGGCCTACGTCGACCTGCTCGCTCTCATCGAGAGGGCCGCCGCCGAGAGCGGGGTGCGGGTCGTGATCGAGGGGTACTCCCCGCCGCCCGACGCGCGGCTCCGCCAGCTCGTCGTGACGCCTGACCCCGGTGTGATCGAGGTGAACGTGCAGCCGACCGCGAGCTGGGCCGAGCAGCGGCAGCTCACCGAGACCCTCTACGCCCAGGCACGCCTCAGCCGCCTGGCGACGGAGAAGTTCGACGTCGACGGCCTGCACACCGGCACCGGCGGCGGCAACCACATCACCCTCGGCGGCACCGTGCCCGCCGATTCGCCGCTGGTGCGCCGGCCTGACCTGCTGGCGAGCCTCATCACGTACTGGCAGCGGCACCCGTCGCTGTCGTACCTGTTCTCGGGGCGCTTCATCGGCCCGACCAGCCAGGCGCCGCGCTTCGACGAGGGACGCCCCGAGGCCGTCTACGAGATGGAGATCGCCCTCGCCGAGGTGCACCGACTCGCCGCGCGCGCCGCCGAGCTCGGCGAAGAGCCCTCGCCGTGGATCGTCGACCGCGCTTTCCGGCACCTGCTGACCGACCTCACCGGCAACACGCACCGCGCCGAGTTCTGCATCGACAAGCTGTACAGCCCCGACTCCAGCCGCGGCCGGCTGGGGCTGCTGGAGCTGCGCGGGTTCGAGATGCCGCCGCACCCGCAGCTCGCCCTCGTGCAGGCGCTGCTCGTTCGCAGCCTGGTGGCGATGTTCTGGGAGCGCCCTCTGCGGGCACCGCTCATCCGGTGGGGCACGCGCCTGCACGAGGACTTCCTGCTGCCCCAGGGCGCGGCGCACGACATCGCCGAGGTCGTGCGCGACCTGCAGCATGCCGGCATCGGCTTCGAGCAGTCGTGGCTCGACCCGTTCGTGGAGTTCCGCTTCCCCCGCATCGGTCTCGCGCGTCTCGCGCCCGGCGCGCAGGGACCCATCGAGCTGGAACTGCGCCAGGCGGTGGAGCCGTGGCACGTGCTCGGCGAAGAGGCCACCTCCGGCGGCACCGCCCGCTACGTCGACTCCTCGGTGGAGCGTATCCAGGTGAGCGTGCGGGGGATCGATCCGTCGAGGCACCTCGTGACGTGTCAGGGTATACCCGTGCCTCTGACATCCACCGGGCGCCTGGGCGAGTACTACGCCGGCGTCCGCTACCGCGCGTGGCAGCCCTGGTCTGCGCTGCATCCGACGATCGAGGTGCACGCGCCCCTCGTGTTCGACGTCGTCGACATGCCCTCCGCCGTCTCGCTCGGCGGCGCGACCTATCACGTGGCGCACCCCGGCGGTCGCGCCTACGAGCACCCGCCGATCAACGCCAACGAGGCCGAGGCCCGCCGCGCCGCGCGCTTCGCACCGCACGGTCACACCGCCGGGCGCCTCGACATCGCGGCGATGCGCGAGCGGGGTCGGGCCGCCGCGTCGGAGGAGTACCCGCACACGTTGGATCTGCGACGGGTGGCACCCGAGTGAGTGTGCTGCGCGACTACGCCGCGCTCGTGCGCTCCCCCACGCTGGCGTTCACGGGAGCGAGCGGGGAACGCTTCGACGAGGTCATCGACGCCGAGGGAGGCTTGCGCCCCTCGTGGCGGGCGGTGGCGGGGGCGGCCTACGACCTGACCGGCGACGAACTGCGCCGTATCGACGAGGAGATCACCATGCTCCTCGCCGACGACGGCGTGACCTACGAGCATCCGGATGCCGGAAGCGTGCCCTGGGGGCTCGATCCGATGCCGCTCGTGCTCGACGCCGCGACGTGGGCTCGGCTCGATGTCGGTCTCGCGCAGCGCGCGGAACTGATGGGCGCTCTGCTGGACGACCTCTACGGCGCGCAGCGCATGCTCTCCGAGGGGGTGGTCCCGGCATCCGTCGTGTTCTCGCACGCGGGGTTCCTCCGTCCCCTCGTCGGCACCGGCCAGCGACATCACCTGCTGCTGTCGGGAGCAGATCTGGGCCGCGACGCCGCGGGCGAGTGGTGCGTGCTCGCCGATCGCGTGCAGGCACCCTCGGGCCTGGGCTTCGCGATGGAGAACCGCCGCGTCATCTCGCGCGTGCTGCCCGAGCTGTACCGCGAGGCCGAGCTGCACCGCATGGAGCCGTACTTCGCCACGCTCCGTTCGGCCTTGCTGCGCGCCGCTCCCGCGGGCGTCGACGATCCGCGCATCGTCGTGCTCTCTCCCGGAACCCACTCCGAGACGGCTTACGATCAGGCCTTCCTCGCCAACGTCCTCGGGTTCCCACTCGTGCAGGGCGGCGACCTGCTCATGCGCGACGGCGCGGTGTGGATGAAACCGCCGGGCTATCCGGAGCGTCGACCCGACGAGCGCGTCGACGTGATCCTGCGCCGCGTGGACGCCGAGTGGTCCGACCCGCTCGAACTGCGCGCCGGGTCGCGCCTGGGCTTTCCGGGACTGGTCGAGGCGGTGCGCCGGGGCACCGTGAGCGTGGTGAACGCGCTCGGCGCGGGCGTCTTGGAGAATCCCGGTCTGCTGCCGTTCCTGCCCGCGGTGTGCGAGCGCCTGCTCGGCGAGCAGCTGCGGCTGCCGTCGGTGCCGAGCTGGTGGGGCGGCGACCCCGAGGGGCTCGAGGTGATCCTGGCGGGCCTGGGCAGCGCAGAGCTGAGCGTGCGCCGCATCGACGGCCGTTCGGCCGAGCTCGCCGGCCTCGGCCCCGACGAACTGCGCGCACGCATTCTCGCCGAGCCGCACGGCTACGCCGGTCGCCGACTGCTCCCCCTGTCGCAGACGCCCGCGTGGGCACCGCTGGACAGCGCGTCGGGTGGCGCCGTGCCGCGTCAGGTCGTGCTGCGCTCGTTCACGATCCGTGACGGCTCCACCTACCGGCCCCTCGTCGGCGGCCTCGCCACCCTCGCCGGGGTGGGGGGCTTGGCTCCGGTCACCAAAGACGTGTGGGTGCTGAAGGCTGCGGCGTCCGACCCCGATCAGGGTGTCGCCGAGGTCGCGCCGCTCGCGCTCTCGCGCGCGACGCCGATGCTCGCGCCGCGCGCGCTGGACGACATGTTCTGGGCCGGGCGGTACGCCGAGCGCGCCGAAGACATGCTGCGGCTGGTGGTGGCGACCCGCGCGTACGCCGAACAGCTCGACTACTCCTCGCGCGACGCAGGCGGCGTCGTGCTCGGCGCGCTGCAGGACGCGATCGTGCGCCTGTCGCCGGGGCGGCGGGCCGACGGCGACGCCGACGCCGAACTGCGCTCGATGCTGCTCGACACGGGCCGACCGGGTTCCGCCGCGCACTCCTTCGCGCGCCTGCGCGACGCGCTCGAGGGCGTGCGCGATCAGCTCTCCCCCGACACGTGGCGCGTGTTCGGGGCGGTGGAGCGGGCGGCATCCGCTCTGCGCGGGTCGTCGCACGCGCACCGCGTTCCCGACGCCGCGGGCCGCATGCTCACCGCGGTGCTGTCACTGCAGGGTGTGACGGCCAACATGATCGAAGACGCCGGCTGGCACATGATCGAGCTCGGCCGTTTCCTCGAGCGGGCGCTGCAGCTGTGCACGCTCCTGCAGGCGACGGCGACGACCACCTACGGGCGTGACGCCGACCGGGCCGTGCTGGAAGGCGTGCTGATGAGCGCCGAGAGCGCGATCACCCATCGTCGCCGCCACCGGGGCGATGTGCGCGTCGTCGGAGCGCTCGAGCTTCTCCTGACCGACGATGCCAACCCGCGCTCGGTCGCGTTCTCGCTGCGCCGCGGCGCCGACCACATCGCCGCGCTCCCCGCCTCGACCGGATCGAGCCGGCCCGAACGACTCATGGAGGAGCTGCGGGCGACGGTCGCCGAGGTCGATCTCGGCGCGCTCACCGCGCAAGAGAACGGCGTGCGCCCGGGCCTGGTCGCCTTCCTCGCCGAGACATCGCAGGGCCTGCAACGTCTCTCCGACGCCGTGCTCGCGGTGCACGGGGTACGCGCCCCCGAACCGCGCGCGCTGTCGTCTCTCGCGCTCACCGAGGAGAGGGGGGCGGTCGCATGAGGTATCGCGTTCGACACCGCACCGACTACGGCTACGACGCCGACGTGAGCGGCAGCTACGGCCTCGCGCACCTGACTCCGCGCGCGCTGGCGACGCAGCGCACCGCCGACCACCACGTCGACATCGATCCCGCACCGTCGCACGCGAGCCGCCACGTCGACGGGTACGGCAACACCGCGACGTACTTCCACGTCACCGAGCCCCACCAGCGGCTCACGATCGACGCGTGCACCGACGTCGAGGTGGTGCCCCCGAGCTACGGCGAGGCGGCACTCGCGCAGCCGTGGGAACGCGCGCGCCCGCTCGTGCACCCCGAGACGCCGGGCGCGTGGGCGGCGGCCGACTTCGCACTTGCCTCCCCCAAGGTGCTGCAGGTTCCCGAGGCGACGGCGTACGCCGCGGCATCCCTTCTCCCGGGGCGGCCGATCGGCGAGGCGGTGACCGATCTGATGCACCGCATCAAGACCGATTTCGACTACGACTCCACCGCCACGACGGTCACCAGCACCGTGCCCGACGTGCTGCGCACGCGCGCGGGAGTGTGTCAGGACTTCGCGCACCTGGCGCTTTCGTGCCTGCGCGGCCACGGCATCGCGGCCCGGTACGTCAGCGGATACCTCGCGACGCAGCCGCCGCCCGGCAAGGAACGCATCGTGGGCGCCGATGCCTCGCACGCGTGGGTCGCCGTGTGGTTGCCGGGCGACGACCAGTGGCTCGCCTTCGACCCCACCAACGACCAGTGGATCGCCGACCGCCACGTGACGGTGGCGTGGGGACGCGACTACGGCGACGTCACACCGGTCAAGGGCGTGATCTACACCGAGGCGAAGCGTTCGACGCTGCGGGTGTCGGTCGACGTCGCGCCGCTCGAGGAGTACGCCACCCGCTGAACCGAAGGGGTTCGTGGCGCGAGCGCAAGCCCGGGCTCTCGTGCTCACGTCTCTGTCAGGCTCGTCGCGTGAAAGCTTTCCGATGCCGCGTGTGCGGCAACGCCCTGTACTTCGAGAACTCCGTCTGCGTCTCGTGCGGCACCGCCCTCGGCTTCTCGCGCGGTGAGGCGGACATCGTGCCGGTGGACGCCGCCGGCCGCTACGTCGATTCCGCGGGTCTGATCTGGCACGTGTGCCGCAACCTCGGACTGTCGGGGTGCACGTGGCTCGCGGCGCTCGAGGGCGGGCAGTGCTCGTCGTGCGAGCTCACGCGCGTGCGCCCGAACGACGCCGACGTCGAGGGGCTGTCGCAGTACCCGGTCGCCGAGCGCGCCAAGAGATGGCTGCTCGTCGAGCTCGACCGCCTCGGGTTCACGGTGGTGGGCAAGGCCGAGGACCCCGACCGGGGGCTGTGCTTCGACCTGCTGTCGAGCGTGGCGCACAACGTCGTGATCGGTCACGATGCGGGCGTCATCACGATCGATCTGGCCGAGAGCGACGACGCCCACCGCACGAAGGTGCAGGAGCAGCTGGGCGAGCCGTACCGCACGATGCTCGGTCACTTCCGCCACGAGGTCGGCCACTACTTCGAGTGGGTGCTCGTGGAGGGAACCGATCGCATCGCCGAGGCGCGGGAGCTCTTCGGCGACGAGAGCACCGACTATCAGGCCGAGATCGACCGCCATTACTCCGAGGGCCCGCCCGCGGGGTGGCAGCAGCGCTACATCTCCACGTACGCCACGATGCATCCGTACGAGGACTTCGCCGAGACGTGGGCGCACTTCCTGCACATCACCGACACGATCGAGACGGCCGCGGAGTACGGGCTGACCACCGTCGCCGGAATCGACGCGTTCTCCCGTTTCCGCGACCTCGTCACGGGAGTCTGGATGCCGCTGTCGGTCGCGCTCAACATGATCAACCGGTCGATGGGGAAGAACGATCTGTACCCTTTCGTGCTGCCCGAGCCGGTCTTGGACAAGCTGGAGTTCGTCGCATCCCTGCGATCGGCGTAGCGGGGTCGGCACGCGGGGCGGTGCGGGCGTAACGTGGTCGGGGTGACGGCGACCCAGTGGCATCCCTCCGAAGACGGCATCAACTTCCACACCCGCAAGTGGGTGAAACCCGAAGACCTCAACGCCAATGGCACGCTGTTCGGTGGGAGCCTGCTGCGCTGGATCGACGAGGAAGCGGCGATCTACGCGATCATCCAGCTGGGCAACTACCGCGTGGTCACCAAGCTCATCTCGGAGATCAACTTCGAGGCGTCGGCCGTGCAGGGCGACCTCGTCGAGATGGGCCTGACGGCGACGCACTTCGGCCGTACGTCGCTGACGATGCGCGCCGTCGTGCGCAACATGATCACGCGCAAGCGCATCCTGACGATCGAGCGGATCGTCTTCGTGAGCGTCGACGAAGACGGCCACCCCACCCCGCACGGCTACACCGACATCACGTACAACCGCGACCGGATGCCGCGCGAGCACTCCGCGACGGGCAGTATCCGCATCGGCTGAGGCGAGGCCTCACTCGCGCTGCAGGCGCTCCACGACCGCTCGCACGCGCGCGAGCACGACGGCCTCGCTGACGCCGGCGGCAGCCGCCAGCTCGAGGGCCAGCAGGCGCGAGAGCGTGGCCAGACCGATCACGAGGTCGGCGGGATCGGCCTCCGCCCGCAGCGCACGCGAGAGCGCCTCTTCGGGATCGTGCTCGGCGTCGCCCCACGCCTCCACGACGCGCAGGCCCGCGTGGATCGATCGGTACTGCGCGTCGGACACCCACGTCGACTCCGTGGTGCTCATGGGCATCTCACGCGATCGAGGCCCGGTAGATGCCCTCGATCGTGGCATCCAGGGTGCGGTCGAACTGCTCCGGCGTCTGGTCGACGGTGAGTCCGTCGAGCAGTGCACGACTGAAGCTCGCGATCAGCCCCGGGTTGCGTGCGAGGCGTTCGTTGGCGTCGTCGCGCTCGTATCCGCCCGAGAGGGCGACCACGCGCGCCACGCGCGGGTGGGCGATGAGGTCGGCGTAGAAGTCGTCGACGGTCGGGATCGTCACCTTGACCGCGACGGTCGCGTCGACCGGCAGCGCGTCGAGGTGCGCGAGCAGAGCGGTCTTCAGCAGCGTCTCGGCCTCGGCCTTGTCGGCGGCGTGGATGTCGACCTCGGGTTCGAGGATGGGCACGAGACCCGCGGCGATCACGCGCCGGCCCACCTCGATCTGCTGGGCGACGACGGCCTCGATCCCCTCGGCATCCGCCCGCAGGATGAGCGAGCGCTCCTTCGTGCCGAAGATCCCCGCCGATGCCGCGCGCGCGAGGAGCGCGTCGAGGTCGGGGATCTCGCGCATCAGCTGCACGCCCTGCGCCTCGGGCGAGAGCCCGCGGTCGATCTTGAGCAGGGGGACGATGCCTTTCTCGTGCCAGAGGTAGTGCGCGGCCGGCCGCCCCTCGATGTCGCGATCGAGGGTGCCCTCGAAGAGGATCGCACCGAGCACGCGGTCGCTGGTGAAGACGGGGCTGGTCACCACGCGCGAGCGCGCCGCGTGGATGAGGGCGAACATCTCGTCGTCGCCGTCGTAGCGGTCGGAGTCGATGCCGTACAGTGCGAGCGCCTTCGGCGTGCTGCCGCCGGACTGGTCGAGAGCGGCGATGAAGCCGCGTCCGGTGGTGAAGCGGGCGAGCTGGGCGGCATCCGGCATGAGGACTCCTGGAAGAATGGGATTATTGAGAACGATTCTCATCAACACCGTAGCGGAGGGAGCGAGAGTCCGCGTGTCACCCTCTGAGCGCGTCCCCGTCATCGCCGTCACCGGCTTTCTCGGAGCCGGCAAGACCTCGCTGCTGAACCACCTGCTGCGCGCGCCCGGCGCCCGCATCGGCGTCGTCGTCAACGACTTCGGCGCGCTCAACGTCGACGCCGCCCTCGTGTCGGGACAGATCGACGAGGCGGCGGGCATCTCGGGCGGCTGCCTGTGCTGCCTCCCCGACGCCGGCGGCCTCGACGACGCTCTCGAGAAGCTGTCGCACCCGCGCCTGCGTCTGGATGCGATCGTCGTCGAAGCCAGCGGAGCCGCCGATCCGCCGGCCCTGGCCCGGCTGATCCGCTTCAGCGGCGTCGAACGCGTACGCCCCGGCGGCGTCGTCGAGGTGATCGACGCGGTCGAGCACTTCCGCACCGTCGACGCCTGGCCCGAACCGCCGCTGCGCTACGCGGCGGCGACCCTCGTCGTGATCGGCAAGGTCGACCTGCTGCCCCCGGGCGAACGCGCGACGACGCTCTCACGGATCACCCAGCGCGTACACGCGCGCAATCCGCACGTCGAGGTGGTGGTCGCCGAGGCGGGCCGGATCGATCCGGCGCTGGTCTTCGACGTCGCCCAACGCGACGAGCCGCCCGATGAGCTTCCGCTGGCCGCATTGATGCGCGACGAACCGCACGGCGGACACGAGCACGCCCGCGCCGCAACGGTCGTCCTCGATGCGCCCGTGGCACCGGGAGCACTGCTCGATCTGCTCGAGACCCCGCCCCGGGGCTGCTACCGCCTCAAGGGGCGCGTGCGCATCCGTGGACCGCGCGGCGAACGCGGATACCTCGTCAACGTGGTCGGACGCATGATCCACGTCACCCCGCTGCCCGATCCCCCGCCCACGGGCGAACTCGTCGCGATCGGCCTGCGCCTCGACGCGGTCGCGGCCGACCGTGCTCTTCGCACGGTCGCCGCGGCACCCGCGGACCGGCCGGATGCCGCGGGGCTTCGCCGGCTCGACCGGTATCGCCGTCTCAGCGCGTGAGCGTGGGCCGCGCGCGCCACCACGCGGACCGGCCGGGCGTACCGACGATTCAGCAGAAACATGGCGAACGACGATGTCGCCGCCGGAGTGCCTGCCGTAACATGCGGTAACACAGGCCAGTTCCTTCCACGAGAACACGGGAGACCGAGATGGACACGATGGAAATGATGAAGTCGATGCCCATGGACATGCCGGCGGGCATGACCATGGATATGGATGCCATGCAGGAGTGCATGCAGGCCATGAACGCCTGCGCGATGGCCGCGTCGATGTGCGCCGGCAGTGACATGATGACCGGTGCCGAGATGGCCAGATGCTGCGCCATGTGCTCGAACATGTCCGAGATGGCGCTCGCCACGATGCACATGATGATGCGCCCCGCCGGCATGGACATGGACGTGATGAAGGCCATGATGATGGCCTGCATGACCATGGGCAAGGCCTGCGCCGCCGAGTGCCGGATGCACGCCGAGATGGATGCCATGTGTCGCTACTGCGCCATGGCGTGCGACGACATGGTCATGAAGTGCGAGGCCATGATGGCCTCGATGGCCGCCTGAGCGACGATTCCCTCAGCGGGCCCGCCGGCGCGTTCCAGCGGGCCCGCTGCGCGTTCGGCGCGGTCTCACGCGCAGCGGCGGCGCGTCAGCGGGTCTGCGCGGTCGTGGTGATGCGGTGAGCGCTCAGCAGTTCTGCGACCGGGTGGTAGGCCACCGGTTCGTGCGGGGCGATCTCGACCGGCGGACCCACCACTCGCAGGCGCAGGGTGGTGCCGGCCAGCAGCGCGATGGTGACCTCGGCGCCGGACGCCTCGGTCACGATGCCGTCCCACCACGCGGACGGGTTGGCAGCGGCCATGGCGCGCTGGATCGGGTGGACTGTCGACGAGATCGTGCGGGACATGGCTTCACCTGCCTTCGTGAGTGGGTGAGACGAAAGTACGTCACGACCGAGTTCCTGCGAAGCGCGGATGACGCACGGCGTAATGCGCGTGCGGGGCCCGAGGTGCGTCGCATGCTGGCGCCGCACCGCGCCGGCGTCAAGGCCCGATCGGGGGCGCGGCATCCGGTCCTACCGTGACCGCCCGTCCGGCGACACCGCCGGGCGCTCGCGCTCACGAAAGGATCGACATGGCCGACACCCCCACGCCCATCGAATTGCAGAAATACCTGGGCGGGGTCGACTATCCCGCCACGAAGGACGACCTCGTGCGCGTCGCCCGTCGAAACGGCGCACCCGACGACCTGGTCTCGGCACTCGAGAACGCCGAGCGCGATTCGTTCGACGGACCCACCGCCGTCAGCAGCGCCGTCGCGGGCGACTGACGGTGGGTGACCGGCGGGGCTCCGACGAATGGGGCGCCGCCGGTTCCGTCGCGCCCGCGGCCGTCGACGTGCTCATCGCGACCGCGGGCCGGGTGGCGGAACTGGCGGTGACGCTGGCCGGGCTCGCCGCGCAGGACGCACCGCCGTTCCGCGTGATCGTGAGCGATCAATCCGCTGACGGCGCATCGGCGGCTCCCGCGGTGCAGGCGATGGTGCGGGTGCTGCGTGCGCAGGGTCGTGAGGTACGGATGCTCCGGCATCTCCCCCGGCGCGGTCTCGCCGAGCACCGGCAGTTCCTGCTGGACGAGTCCGCGGCCGAGGCCGTGCTGTACCTCGACGACGACGTGTGGCTGGAGCCGGGCGCCCTCGCCCGCGTGAGCGATGCGCTCGACACGCTGGGGTGCGGCTTCGTGGGCATGGCGGTGCAGGGCCTGTCGTTCCTCGACGACGACAGGCCCGCACAACGCGCCCGCTTCGAGCCGTGGCAGGGACCCGTCGTCCCCGAGCGGGTGCGCCGCGGAACGCCCGGGTTCGATCGCTGGCCGCTGCACAACGCCGCCAACCTCGTGCACCTCGCCCGCGACACGCCGATCCCGCCGCGCGGGTGGCTGGCGTACAAGGTGGCGTGGATCGGGGCGTGCGTGCTGTACCGCCGTGCCGCGCTGTGGATGTCGGCGGGTTCGGGTTCTGGGAGGCGCTTGCACCCGACCACGCGGGCGAGGACGTCGTCGCGCAGTGGCGCGTGATGGAGCGGTTCGGCGGTGCCGGCGTCCTGCCCAGCGGGGCGGTGCATCTGGAGGCACCCACGACGATCACGCGCCGCGACGTCGAGGCGTTCGACGTGGTGGAGGGCTGAGCACCTCGGCATCCGAGGGCCCATCGTCGGGGCAAACACCCCCGCTGCACAACCCCCGCGACGGAACTGCTTGTTCTCCGTGAGCATCCGGCCATGATCCGATCCGCATCCTCACAGGAACTCGCCCAGCGGTTGACGCTCGACAATCTCGCGCTCGCACGCTCGGTGGCGCGACGGTTCTTCTCGCGCGCCACCGCTCGCGACGACGACCTCGTGCAGGTGGCGTACATCGGCTTGTGGAACGCCGCGCGACGCTTCGACCCCGAGCGCGGTGCAAGTTTCGCGGCCTTCGCCGTGCCCACGATCTCGGGCGAGATCAAACGCCATCTGCGCGATCACGGCTGGTTCGTGCGCCCACCGCGCACGGTGCAGGATCTGCGGTCGCGCATCGGCGAGGCGTCACCGCGTCTCGCGCAGCGGCTGGGGCGCCGCCCGTCGGTCGCGGAGCTGACCGCCGATCTCGGCTCCCGCGACGAGCTGGTGCGCGAGGCCATCGACAGTCGGCATTCGCTGCGGCCGGCATCTCTCGATGTGAGCGTGGGAGTCGAGGGCGAGTCGACCCTGGCCGACGTGCTCTCCGACGGGGGCAGCGAGCTCGAACGCGTCGAGCTGTCGGCGGTGCTGTGGGCGGCGCAACGCGCCCTCACCCCGCGGGAGCGACGCGTGGTGCACCTGCGGTTCTTCGAGGACCGCACACAGCAGGACATCGCCGACGAGCTCGGCGTCACCCAGATGCAGGTCTCGCGCATTCTGACGAAGTCTCTCGGCATCCTTCGCGAGAGCATCGTCCACGGTTCGCGCCCCCTGCCCGCGGCGAGCTGAGCGGCGGCTTCACCGCGGGCCCATCACCCGCTCCACCCCCGCGAGCACGTCGTCGACCGTCACGGCCAAAAGCGCCGGGTCGGGCTCCGCGGCGAACGTCTCGCCCCGACGACGTGACGCGTCGGTGAGCACGAGGTGCGGTCCCGGTGGCGGGCCCCAGTTCTCCGGCGCCGCCGGCCCGAACAGGATCACGGAGGGACGGGCGTAGGCCGAGGCGAGGTGCGCCGCGCCCGTGTCGGCCGAGACCACGAGCCGTGCGTCCTCGACGAGCGCGGCGAACTCGGCGAGATCGAGCACCCCCGCGAGCACCGCGTCGTCGCCGAAGCCCGCGCGTCGCGACACCGCCAGCGCGCGTTCGCGCTCCGCGCCGCTGCCGGTGAAGACCACGTCGTGCCCGTCGGCGCGCAGCGACGCGGCGACGGCGGCGAAACGCTCGACCGGCCACCGGCGCGAACCGTAGAAAGCCCCGACGTGGACGACGCACGCACCCCGGATGCCGGTGCGCCGCGCGCTCGGGCCGAGGGCGACGTCGTTCTCGTCGCCGCAGATCCCGTATGCCTCGACGAGTCGCACCCAGCGCCGGCGCTCGAGCAGGTCGGGCTGCCAGTGCGGCATCCGCCGATCGGCCGGGTCGTCGCCGTCGATCTCGGCCACCCGGTGGGCGATGGTCAGACGGGCACCGAGCAGGTCGACGACCCGTCGGCTCTCGGGCCCGCTGCCGTGGAGGTTCACCGCGACGTCGACGCGGCCGGGTGCCACCGGGAGCGCATCGTCCAGCCCGGGCGTCGGGAGCAGGGCGTCGACGCCCGGGATGAGCTCGACGATCGGCTCGAGCCAGCCCGGTACGGCGAGCACGAGCCGGTGATGGGGGAAGCCGCGGCGAAGCGCCCGGACGGCGGGGACCGCCACGAGCAGATCGCCGAGCTTCAGCGTGCGCAGAGCGATCAGCGCGGGACGGTCGTCGGTGTCGTTCCAGGGCTGCACGGGCCCCAGCCTCACATCCGAGCACCACCGGGCGCACGGGGGTTTGAGAAGAAGGAGAACGGGGAACGAGCAGGAGTATGGCCGCTCCTTCCGGAATCCGCGCCGTGCTGTTCGACCGTGACGGCACGCTCATCGTCGACGTGCCCTACAACGGCGATCCCGCGCTGGTCGCGCCCATGCCCGGTGCCGTCGCGGCGGTGCGTCTCGCCCGGGCAGCGGGCCTCGACGTCGCGGTCGTGTCCAACCAGTCCGGGATCGGGCGGGCGATCCTGACGCGCGCGCAGGTCGAGGCGGTCAACACCCGCGTCGACGAGCTGGTGGGCCCCTTCGACGTCTGGGCGTACTGTCCGCACGCGGAGACCGACGGCTGCGAATGCCGCAAGCCCGCACCGGGGTTGGTGCTCCGCGCCTGCGACGCGCTCGGGGTGACGCCCGCGGAGGTCGTCGTGATCGGCGACATCGGCGCCGACATCGACGCCGCCCGAGCCGCCGGTTCATCCGGCGTGCTCGTACCGACCCCCGCCACCCGGGCCCGGGAGGTGGCGGATGCCGAGACGGTGGCGCCCGACCTCCGCGCCGCCGTCGACCTGGTTCTGCGCGCTCACGGGCTCGCCCCCGCCGACGGGGTGCAGCGATGACCCGCGTGCTGGTCGCGCGGCTCGACAGCCTCGGCGACGTGCTGCTGTGCGGACCCGCGGTCCGCGCGATCGCCGCCGCGCCCGACGTCGACGAGGTGTGGATGCTGTGCAGCTCGGTCGGCGCCGACGCCGCACGGGCGCTTCCGGGCGTCGACGAGGTGCTCGTATGGGACAGCCCGTGGATCACCGTGACGGCGCCGCCGGCCACCCCCGCGCACCTCGCCGTGCTCGCCGCGCTGTTGGAGCGGGCGTCGGTGGATGCCGCGGTGATCCTCACGTCGTTTCACCAATCCCCTCTTCCCCTCGCGCTGCAGCTGCGGCTCGCGGGCGTGGCGTTCATCGCCGCGGCATCCGTCGATCACGCGGGAACGCTGCTGGATGTGCACCTGAAGCCGGGCGAGGACTTCCCCGAAGACCAGCCCGAACCGATCCGCGCGCTCGGTATCGCCGCCGCGGCCGGGTTCATCCTCCCGGGCGACGACGACGGCCGACTTCGGATGCGCCTCGACGCTCCCCCGCCCACCGCGCTCACCGGTCTCGGACCCTACGTCGTGGTGCACCCGGGAGCGGCGGCAACGGCCCGACAGTGGCCCGCGGCCTCGCACGCCCGAGCGGTGCGGCTGCTGCACGGGGCGGGCGTCCAGGTCGTGGTGACCGGCGGGCCCGACGAGCGCGAGCTCACGGCGCGCGTATCGGGCGAGGGACACCGGGCCCTCGACCTCGGCGGCGAGACACGGCTGCCGGTTCTCGCGGCGACGCTCGCGGGCGCGAGCGTCGCCGTGGTCGGCAACACCGGTCCCGCCCACATCGCCGCGGCGGTCGGCACGCCCGTCGTGAGCCTGTTCTCCCCCGTCGTCCCCGCCGCCCGGTGGGCACCCTACGGGGTACCGCACGTGCTGCTCGGCGATCAGTGGGCGCCCTGTCGCAACTCCCGCGCCCGGGAGTGCCCGGTGGCGGGGCATCCGTGCCTGGCATCCGTCAGCCCGCACGAGGTCGTCGCCGCGGTGTTCGCGCTCGCGCCCGCGCTGGCCCGGCAGGAGGTGGGCGCATGAGGATCCTGCTCTGGCATGTGCACGGCGGGTACACCGACGCGTTCGTGCGCGGAGGACACGAGTACCTCCTCCCGGTGAACGCCGAGCGCGACGCGTGGGGCGGCGGGCTGCGGGGGCGCGACTGGCCCGCCGCACGCGAGGTGCCCATCGAGCTGTTGCACGACACCGACATCGACGTCGTCGTGCTGCAGCGGCCGGAGGAGATCGCCCTCGTCGAACGCCTGACCGGGCGCCGCCCCGGGCTCGACCTGCCCGCCGTGTACCTCGAGCACAACACCCCGAAGCCCCACCCGACCGACACCCGGCATCCGATCGCCGAGCGCGACGACATCCTGCTGGTGCACGTCACCCACTTCACCCGTCTCGTCTGGGACAACGGCGCGGCCCCCACCCGGGTCGTCGAGCACGGCGTCCCCGACCCGGGTCCGCGGTACACCGGCGAGCTCGCCCGGTCGGCGGTCGTGGTCAACGAACCCGTGCGCCGCGGGCGCATCACCGGCACCGACCTGCTCCCCCGTTTCGCCGAGACCGCCCCCATCGACGTGTTCGGCATGAAGGCCGAGAGCCTCGCAGCGATCCCCGGTGTCACCCCCGCGGGCGACCTCGCGCCCGCGCGTCTGCGGGGCGAGCTCGCCCGTCGACGCCTTTACCTGCATCCGCTGCGGTGGACCTCGCTCGGCCTCGCGCTCCTCGAGGCGATGCACCTCGGGATGCCGGTCGTCGGGCTCGCGACCACCGAGGCGCCGCGGGCGGTGCCGCCGGAGGCGGGCCTGTTCACCAACGACCTCGACGAGCTCGCGCGCGGTATCCGCGCGCTCATGAACGATCCCGCGCTCGCGGCGGAGCGGGGGCGGCAGGCACGCCGGCACGTGCTCGAGCATCACGGGCTCGAGACCTTCCTGCGCACCTGGGATGCCGTGCTGTCCGAAGCGGTCAGCGGCGTACGGGCCATGGCATCCCTTCATCTCGGCGAGAGGAGCTCCCGATGAGGATCTCGATGGTGTCGGAACACGGGAGTCCCCTGGCGACGCTCGGCGGCGTGGATGCCGGCGGGCAGAACGTGCACGTCGCCGCCCTGTCGGCGGCCCTCGCCGCGCGCGGGCACGACGTCACGGTGTTCACCCGGCGCGACGACCCGCACCTCCCGGAGAGGATGCCGCTGTGCCCGGGCGTGGAGGTGGTGCACGTGAGCGCGGGCCCGGCATCCGCCATCCCGAAAGACGACCTGCTGCCGTACATGCCCGCCTTCGCCGACCGCCTCGCCGACGCGTGGCGCGCAGACGCTCCCGACCTGGTGCACAGCCACTTCTGGATGTCGGGCGTCGCCGCCCTCGACGCCGCGCGACGCCCCGACACCCCGGACGTACCGGTCGCCCACACCTTCCACGCGCTCGGCGTGGTCAAACGCCGGCACCAGGGCCTCGACGACACGAGCCCCGTCGATCGCGCCGCCCTCGAACCGGCAGTCGGGCGCGGCGCCGACACGGTGGTCGCCACCTGCTCCGACGAGGCGTTCGAACTGATCCGGCTCGGCGTGCCGTCCTCGCGCATCTCGGTCGTGCCCTGCGGGGTCGACACCGACCTCTTCCATCCCGAGGGGTCGACCGAGACGAAGACGCGTGCGCACCGGATCATGACGATCGGGCGTCTCGTGCCGCGCAAGGGCGTCGGCACGGTCATCACCGCGCTCGCGCGACTGGCGCGCGACGACATCGAGCTCGTCGTGGTGGGCGGATCGCGCGGCGCCGAACAGGTCGCCGACGACCCCGACGTGCAGCGTCTCGCCGCTCTCGCCCGCGACGAGGGCGTCGCGCACCTCGTGAGCTTCCGCGGTCAGGTGTCGAGGACGGAGCTTCCGGCGGTGGTGCGCTCGGCGGATCTCGTGGTGTGCGCCCCCTGGTACGAGCCGTTCGGCATCGTCCCCCTCGAAGCCATGGCCACGGGAGTCCCCGTCGTGGCGACCGCGGTCGGCGGCCTCATCGACACCGTCGTACACGGCACCACCGGCGTGCACGTGCCCCCGCGGGATGCGGACGCCATCGCCACGGCCGTCACCGCCCTGCTCGCCGACCCCGGGGGTCTGGCCAAGCTCGGCCGAGCCGGCGCCGCCCGGGGGTGCGCAGCGGGTACACGTGGGACCGGGTGGCCGCCGACACCGAGCGCGTGTACCGGCGGATGCTGTCGCGCCGGCGGATCGAGCTGCGCGCGACGCGCGGGGCGGTGACCCGATGACCGCCACCGCGCACCCGCACCTCGCACGCCCCGACATCGTCGACGTGCTGCACGCGCACGTCGACGCCCACACCGTTGCTGTCGACGCGCTGCGCGAGCGCATCCCCGTCGTCGTGCGCTGGGGACGCGAACTCGCCGACCTGCTGATGCGCGGTCAGCGTCTCCCCGTCGCCGGCAACGGCGGCTCCGCCGCGCAGGCGCAGCACCTCACGGCCGAGATCGTCGGCCGCTTCGACGGGGAACGGCGGCCGTTCTCGGCGATCTCGCTGCACGCGGAATCCTCGAGCGTGACGGCGATCGGCAACGACTACGGCTTCGCGGAGGTGTTCGCGCGCCAGGTGCACGCGCACGCTCGATGCGGCGATGTGGTGGTGCTGTTCTCGACCAGTGGGCGCAGCGAGAACCTGCTGCGCGCCGCCGCGGCCGCCGACCGGGTCGGGGCGCGGACATGGGCGCTGACCGGAATCGGTCCGAACCCGCTCGCCGACCGGTGCGACGAGCACATCGCCCTCGCGGGCACCTCGGCCGGGGTGCAGGAAGCGCACCTGCTGGCGCTGCACCTGCTGTGCCGGGTCTTCGACGACCGGGTGCGCGAGGTCGATGCGCGCACCGCCCACGCAGCGAAGGAGACGCCGTGAGGATCACCGTCGTCGGAGACCTGCTGCTCGACGCCGATCTCGGCGGTCGGGCCGATCGTCTCAGCCCCGATGCGCCGGTCCCGGTCGTCGCCGTCGACGCCACCGTGCGCCGACCCGGGGGCGCAGGGCTCGTCGCCACCCTGCTCGCGCGCGACGGCATCGACACGACCCTCGTGACGGTGCTGGCCGACGACGACCGCGGCCGCGAGTTGCGATCGCTGCTCGCGGAGATCGACCGGGCCGCCGCGGGCGATCTGCGCCTGGTCGCCGGCCGCTCACCGTCACCGACCCCGGTGAAGACACGCGTGCGCGCCGGCTCTCACGCCGTGGTGCGCATCGACGAGTCGTGCGACGCCCCCGCGCCCCCGATCGTCACCGCCGAGATGCTCGCGGTGCTCGCCGAGGCCGACGCGATCGTGGTCGCCGACTACGGCCGCGGGCTGACCGCCGACCCCCGCCTGCGCGCGGCACTGTCCGCCGCGACCGACCGCGTCGCCGTGGTGTGGGATCCGCACCCCCGCGGCGCCGATCCCGTGCCGGGGGTCGCGGTCGTCAGCCCCAACCTCGCCGAGGCCCGCGCGGCCGCCGGTGTCACCACATCCGGGATGCCGGGAGCCGGCGACGCGGCTCGACTGCTGGCCGCGCGCTGGAACGTGGATGCCGTGCTCGTGACGCTGAGCGAGCGCGGCGCACTCCTGCACCGGCGCCGCTCTCACGATGCCATCCCCCACGTCGTCCCCGCCAGTCCCGGTGACCTCCCTCGACCCTTGCGGGGCGGGCGACCGGCTCGCCGCAACGCTCGCGAGCAGCCTGGCGGGCGGCGCGTCGCTCCCCGCGGCGGTGCAGGCGGCGGTCGCCGCGGCCGGGCGATTCCTCGCGGCGGGCGGGGTGGCGTCGCTGACGGCCGCCGGTGAGGCGCTCACGCCGCCGCACGACGGCGACGCGCTGGCCGTGGTGCGCGCCGCGCGGGCACGGGGTGGCACCGTGATCGCGACGGGCGGGTGCTTCGACCTCCTGCACGCGGGCCATGCCCGCACGCTCGCCGCCGCCCGTGCGCTCGGGGACTGCCTCGTCGTGTGCCTGAACAGCGACGACTCGGTACGCCGCCTCAAGGGCGCCGAGCGTCCGATCATGACCCAGCACGACCGCCGCGACCTGCTGCTCGCCCTGGAGTGCGTCGACGCGGTCGTGGTGTTCGACGAGAGCACCCCCGAGGCGGTCCTGAGACAGCTGACCCCTGACGTGTGGGTCAAAGGCGGCGACTACGTGGCATCCGATCTGCCCGAGACCGCCGTCGTGGCGGAGTGGGGCGGGCGCACCGTCACCGTGCCGTATCACCCCGGCCGTTCCACGACCGCCCTCGCGGGAGCGCTCGCCCGCGTCGGGTGAGACCCCATCCGCAACAGAAGGAGAGCACGCATGACCGCTGATCGACCCCTCGGAAACGTCCTCATCACCGGAGGGGCCTCGGGCCTCGGTGCCGCCGTCGCCGCCGCCGTGCGGGACGCGGGAGGCAGACCCCTCGTGCTCGACCTCGACGTGAGCGCGGTCGAAGGTCCCGACGCCTACGCGTGCGACGTGTCCGACACCCGTGCCACCGAGCAGCTCGTGACCGACCTCGCCGCGAGATACGGCGGGCTCGACGCCGTGGTCACGGCGGCCGGCATCGACCGGCCCGCCCCGCTCGACGGGATCGACGGCGCCGCGTGGGAGCGAATCGTCGCCGTCAACCTGCTGGGCACCGCCGCCGTCGTGCGCGCGGCCCTGCCCGCACTCACCGCGACCCACGGCCGTGCGGTGATCGTCGCCTCGTCGCTCGCGATCCGCGCCCTCGGCCACGCGACCGCCTACAGCGCGTCGAAATTCGGGGTGAAAGGGTTCGCACGCTCGCTCGCGGCCGAGACGCAGGGCCGCATCGGGGTGACCACGATCTTCCCCGCGGGCATGCGCACGCGCTTCTTCGAGGGCCGCGACGAGCAGTACAAGCCCGGCCCCGACGCGCACCTCATCGACCCGCGCGAGGTGGCGGATGCCATCGTGTTCGCGCTCCGACAGAAGCCCGGCGTCGAAATCCGCGAGCTCGTCATCTGCCCCGAAGACGAGCCGTCGTGGCCATGACGGCGATGACGCTCCTCTCGGCGCGGTGGCGGGAACGGGAACGGGCCGTCACCACCGCGCGGCGGTGACGGCGACGGCGGCGAGCGCGACCGCATCGTCGTAGACGGCGTCCACCGTGACGTCGGTGACGAACGAGTCGTCGTGCGCGCACCGCTCGGCCGTCCACCCGACCTGGGTGACGTCGCGGTCGCACACCGGGCAGCGGGTGGTCCACGACAGCTGCACCCGGTGGCGCGCCCGCGTGGGTGGACCGCCGTTGATGAGGTTGCCCGCCCAGTAGATGCCGACGGTGGGTGCCCCGACGGCGTGCGCGAGGTGTCGGGGGCCGCTGTCGTTGCCGACGAACACGTCGGCCGTCGCCAGCACCCCGGCCAGCTCCGACAGCGACAGCCGTCCCGCGAGCGAGAACACGGCATCCCCCGCCCGCCGACCGGCCTCGGCCGCGATCCCGTCGGCGATCGCGGCGTCGCCGCCGTCTCCGACGACGACCACCCGCATGCCGTCGGCAGCGAGCCGCACCGCCACCTCGACGAAGCGGTCGGCGGGCCACCGTCGGCGCGGGTCGGTCGCCCCGGGGTGGACGACGGCCAGGCCCGCGCGGCGCTCGCCGATCAGCTCGAAGCCGCGCATCCGCTCGCGCGGCGTGACGGCGAGGTGCGGCTCCTCCGGCGCGGTCGCGGCCCCGGCGAGGGCGGCGACCTCGCGCCAGCGCACCGTCTCGTGCTGGTAGTAGACGTACGGCAGGTTCCTCTCGAGCGGGGCGGCGTCGGGCGTGCGCGTGCCCACCGTGTGCCGGGCACCGAGGCCGAGCAGGAACGGGTTGGAGTACCGTCCCCCGCCGTGCATCTGACACGCCAGGTCGATGTGCTCCGCCGTCATCCGCTGCAGGAACCGCCCGATGCCGCGCGCATCGTCGGCGTCGTCGGGGCCGTGCACCCCGCGCGCCCGGGGCAGAGCCTCCACCCGTGCGACGGGCCCCGGGCGCCCGCCGAGCAGCGTCGCGGCCAGCGGCGTTCCCAGCAGCACGATCTCGGCCTCGGGGTACGTGCGCGACAGCGCCTCCACCGCCGGCAGGGCGAAGAGCAGATCGCCGAGGCCGCCGCCGCGCAGCACGGCGATCTTCAGCACGTCGTCGAAACGTTGCGCGCCGCTCGGGAGCGTGGCATCCATGGGTCGTCCTTCCCTCGCCCCGAGTGTTCCCCTCCGGGGTGCGGACGAAACACGTTGCGCGGTGATGCATGATCAGACGCTGCGACGGGTACGGGTGTGGTCATGAGCGACGACATCCTCGGGGCGCTGCGCCGACGTGCGCCGCGGGTCACCGTCGTGGGCGACGTGATCCTCGACCGGTGGGTGCGCGGCGGGGTGCGGCGCGTGAGCCGCGAGGCGCCGGTGCCCGTGGTCGACGCGCGCACCGTCGAGGCGAGTCCCGGCGGAGCCGCGAACACCGCGGTCAACCTCGTCGCGCTCGGGGCGCGGGTCTCGCTTCTCTCGGCGGTGGGTCGGGATGCCGAAGGCACCGAGCTGCTGCGCCTGCTCACGGGGCACGGTGTCGATGTCTCCGGCGTGGTCGCGGCAGAGGGGGCCGTCACGGCGACGAAGACGCGGATCGTCGGCGAGGACCAGATCCTCGTGCGGGTCGACCGGGCGAGTATCGGGCTTGTCCTGCCGGCGATCGGCGTCGACGCGGACGCTCTCCTCGTGTGCGACTACGGCGGCGGGCTGTTCGACGACGCGGTGGTCAACCGGCTGTCCGGGATGCCGGAGAGAGCACCGCTCGTCGTCGTCGACGCGCACGACCTCCGACGCTGGGCACCGTTGCGTGCGGACGTCGTCACCCCCAACGCGGGAGAGACGGAGCTGCTGCTCGGGGCCGGGCTGGGGGGTGACCGGGCGGAAGCCGTGGCGGCGGCGGCATCCCGCGTCCTCGGTGCCGCGGGCTCTCGCGCCGCCGTCGTCACGCTCGACGTGCAAGGGACGGTGGTGCTCGAAGGCGGACGCGTCACCGGACGCACGCGAGCCGTGCCGGCGGCGGAACAGCAGGCCTCGGGCGCCGGCGACACCTTCGCCGCCGCGCTGACGGTCGCGCTGTGCTCGGGCGCCGGGCTGCCGGCAGCCGCCGCGTTCGCGCAGCGGGCCGCCGACGTCGTCGTCGCACGACCCGGGACGGCGGTGTGCACCACCGCCGATCTCGCTTCCGAGGGCGGCGGCCTGCTCACCCACGACGAGCTCGCGCGGCGGATCGACGAGGAACGCGCTCGCGGCCGGCGGATCGTCTTCGCCAACGGCTGCTTCGACCTGATCCACCGCGGCCACACCACTCACCTGCACCAGGCGAGAGACCAGGGCGACGTGCTGGTCGTCGCCCTGAACGACGACGAGTCCGTGCGGCGGCTGAAGGGCCCGGGCCGCCCCGTGAACCCCCTGCCAGAGCGCGCCGCCGTGCTCCAGGAACTCGGCTGCGTGGACTACGTCACCGCGTTCGCCGAGGACTCCCCCGTCGCGCTGATCGAGCGGCTGCGCCCCGAGGTCTATACCAAGGGCGGCGATTACACCCCCGAGATGGTCCCCGAGGCGCAGGCCGTTCGGTCCTACGGCGGCGAGGTGCAGATCCTCGACTACCTGCCGCACCGCTCGACGACCGAGACGGTGGCGCGGATCCGGGCGGGACGACGCAACGGCTGAGCGCCCCGTCTGCCCTCAGTGCATGGTGATGGTCAGATCACGCACGCCGAGCTTCTGCGAGATCGAGGCGGCCGAACCGCCCTCGGCCGCCATCGCCCAGTTCTGACCGAGCAGGTAGGAGCTGACCTCGCCCGTGCGCACGACGGTCTGCGCATTGAACCAGTTCTGAGCCTCGTCGGGGGTGGCGAAGACCGCGATGGTCTGCATGCCGCCGTCCGGGCCGACGCAGTCGATCGACGACGTCGCGATCGACAGGTGCGAGTCCACGGGGTTGGTGCACACGCCTCCGTCGGCGACGAAGGCGTCGGCGATCTCCTTCGCCGTGGCGAAGGTCGATGCGGCCGCCGCGCTGGTCGTCTCGGCGTGACGGGTGAAGAACTCGTCCTGGAACGCCTTGTCGAACGAGTCGATGTCCACATCCGAAGCGCTGCTGGACGGAGCGGCCGCCGGAGCGGACGTCGCCGGGCTGGAGCAGCCGGCCAGGCCGACAGCGGCGACCGTCAGCGCGAGGGAGATTCCCACGATCAGGGTGGATCGGGGTGCGTTCGACATGCTCATGGGCGTCCTCTCGATACGGAATCGCGGCGTCGGAGGGGCGTTCACGGGACAAGAGGCGTTCCTCTCCTCCCCGTGCTCGGCAGATCCCCGACCACCTGCGCGTGTGAGGGAATGCTAACGAGATTCCCGGCGCACCCCCGGGGACCTAGGTAGTTTCCCCATCGCCGACCCCGGCGCAGCGGTGCGCCCGGCGCCGGTGAAGGCCGACCTCCGACGGCGACGAGCGACGAGATCGCTTCTGAGCTTCCCGTCCGGGCGACGGTCGTCTTGTGACCTCCGCTGGGCCCTCAGCCCCTCAGAACGAGGGCCCCTCTTTCGGTGAGGTGCAGGATGGGCGCACGAACAGAGTCACACGACCGCATAGTCGCCCCGTGATTGTGATCTGGACAGGGGGCATCGCGCGTGCGGCACTGTCGGACGACGACGGAAGTTGTCGCCGCCGCCGCTATTGGCGGATGGCTACGGCCGGATTCGCGCGCGCGGCCACGAGTGCCGGGTAAGTGGCGCTGAGGATACCCGTGACGGTTCCTGCGAGAACGCCCACCCCCACAGTGGCGATGTCCAAGCGGGGCACCCATCCCTGGGTGAGGCTGATGCCGATCAGCGCGTATAGTCCGACAGTGCTTCCCGCGACACCTCCCAGGAGGCCGATAAAGATGCCCTCGAGGGTGAAGATACGCCAGATTGAGGAGCGACTGGATCCGATGGCTCGGCGTAGCGCGACCTCGCGCGCTCGGGCTTGTACGGAGAGATACATGGATGCGGCAGCAGTCAAACAGGCCAGTGCCAGCAGCACGGCAGAACTGATGCCGACAAGAGCGCCGAGATCGGTGGACACGCCCAGCTGAATGGAGCGCAAGTCCGCAACGGTCTCGATCTGAACCCGAGACGGGTCGCCGGGGGAAAGTGCGATCGGGGCCGCCTCCGCGACCGGAGCCGGGAAACCGGGCTCAGTGCGGACGACAAACTGGGGGTCGGCCGGTCGTAACCCCTTCGCAGCGGTGCGGGAGACGACGACGCTGTTGCTCAGTTCGGCGATGCGTCCGCCATCCTCGATGATGCCCACCACGTCCACTGCTACGTTGCCCAAATGCAGCACTCTTCCCGGGCCTGGACCGGCGATACCGAGCTCCGCGGCGGCGGTGGAGCCCACAAGGGCCACCGCACCGCCCCATGGGTTATCGAGGAGTGCCACGGCGGTGGAGGGGCTTACGCCCGCATTATGGATGCGGAGATACGAACTGTCAGCCACGAGGACCTCGCCGGTGAACACTGGATCCTCGAGCCCGGCTGCGCTGTCGAACACCGTCAGATCCGCTTCCAGGGACGAGACGTACCCCACGCCCTTCACCCCTCGGAGATCCATGAGTCGTGCACCGGAGGTGGCACTGTAGAAGCTGTCGTCGGGGAGAGAGCTGCGCACGACCACCTCGTCGAGCCCGGCGGCATTGAGTCGCTCGGCGACTTGTATTGCGGCGGTCTGACTTATTCCCAGTGAGCACACCAAGCCGCCCGTCCCCAGCAGGAAAGCGCTCAGCAGCAGAGCCGCGCGTCCGGGGCGAGACGTGTGACTCGACACGGCATCGAGGAGCTCGTCCCACAGCTTCCTGACGAAGGCCGCGGGGGTTTGTCTCGAGAGGCGCTCGGTCCGCGGCGGGCTCGGGTGCAGCGCCGGCTGCTCAGCGCTCCCGTCGCGAAGAGTCCCGTCTTCGAGGTGTAGCTGGCGATTGGCAGCCGATGCGACCACCGGGTCATGGGTGATGACCACAACCGTCACTCCGGACGCGTTCAACGCCCGAAGATGTTCGATGACGGTCTGTGAATTCTCGCCGTCCAAGGCCCCCGTCGGTTCGTCTGCGAGGAGGAGACGCGGGCCTGTTGCGACGGCGCGGGCGATGGCAACGCGCTGGCGTTCGCCGCCGGAGAGCTGACGTGCGAGGTGGTTGGCTCGGTGGCGCATACCGAGCATGCTCAGGGCGTGACTGACGGCACGGCGGCGGTCCCGCAATGCCTCACCGCGCACTCTCAGGCCGAGAGCGGCGTTCGAAGCGGCGGTCTCATCGAGCAGCATATGCGCGTCCTGGAAGACGAAGCCGATCTCGCGGGAGCGGATAGTGTCCCGCTCTTTCTCGCTGAGACGACTCGTCTCTCGGGTGGCGAACTCGTATGTTCCCGTCGATGGTCGGTCGAGAAGACCCAGGATGTTGAGGAGGGTCGACTTGCCTGAGCCGGACGGGCCGACGATGGCAACGAAGTCGCCATCGTCCACGCGCAGGGAAACATTGCGTAGGGCGTGGGTGGTCCCGGCTGGAGTGTCGAATGATCGGGATACCGCACGCAGTTCGAGTAGGGGTTGCGTGGGAGGCTTGCCTGTCATGGCTCCACCAGAAGCGCCGTACCCGGAATCAAACGTTCGTCGGCCTCGATGGCCACCCAGCCGTCGGACTGAGTCAGAACGGTCACCGCCACGGTCTCACGGGGAGGTAGTGTGCCCCCATCCTCAGCTGCGGGCGGGGCGAGGACCACGTACGCCGACCCGCCTTCCTGGTAGACGGCGACTGCAGGCACCGCGGTGCCGGGCGGCGGCTGGTCGACATTCGAGAGACGGATGGGCGTAGCAGCGTCTACGACCGCACCGTCCGGCACCGCCACGCTGATGGGATAGCCGGAAGCGCCCGATCCCGCATCGGTCACCAGATCGCCCACTCTTAACACGCTCGAGGCGATGGGGGCAGCGCCGGCGATGCTCACTCCGACGGTCCGTCCGCTTTCGATTCTGTCTCTCTGCGCCTTGGTGAATTGGGCCGTGAGAGTCGCTGGTGTCGTCTGCAATGTCATGACCGGCACCTCTGGGCTGAGGAGCGTGCCCACCGGGGCGCTTTGCACCACCGGGAGATCGTCGGCGGGGGTAACCACAAACTCTCGCCAGGCCAAACCTCGCTGCCCATCAGCGACGAAAGGCAGCTCATACTCCACAGCTGCGTACATCCGAGTCAGCGCGGCGATCGTGCCGCTATCGAGCTCCCCCGTAACTCGGACGCCGTAAAAGTCACGGTCGATGAGGAACTGCTGAAGGGAGCGTACATCGGTGCCTTCCGCTCCGACGATGAGGTCCCGGTAAAGCGGCACGGTGGGTGGGATCGCGAAGACCGGGCGGCCAGAGACTTCAGCGACGAGGTCTCCGAAGCGCACGCGGTCGCCACTGCCTACGACGACTTTGCTGAGCAACGTCCGCTCCGCTTTGGGGAGGGACTTTTCAGAGGTAGCGGGGGTTGCGGATTGCGACACTGCGGCGTTCGCGGTCGGTGCCTGATCCGACGCCTGTACAGACGCGCCGCTGACGAACACGCCCGCAGTCGCTGCCGGCGTGAGCGCGGCGGGTACGGAGAAGCCGGCGTCCACTACCCGTTCCTCGACGTTCACCCGAACGGGCAAGCGTATGTCCGCCGATTGCAGGGCGTCCGATGTGGGGGAACGCACGAGCCCTCCGGCGACGAAGGCGGCGCCCATCATCACCGCCAGCACCACGACTGCGGCGATCAAGCGCACGGGGTGGCGTACTCGGGCCAGCTGAACCGGGTCCTGCGCCGTGGACTCCTCGCTCAACGCCCGGCAATCACGTCGTTGAACGTGCTCAGGACGGTCTCCCTGGCAGCGGCGAATTCCTGAACGGCCGCGGCCTGGCTATCTATGAAAGCAGCTTCGTATCGCGCCTGAAGATCGAACAGGGTCTGAATCGCGCCAGTCTGCGAGGCGCACTCGGCCTGCGTAGTGGCGGCTGCGATCTCGGCCTCTTTGCCCTGCTGATTGTACTGCTGGGAGGGGAAGCCGGAAGTGGCGTCTAGAACGATGCCTCGTTCCTTCATGCAGTTCTGCCACTGTTCGCGGGCCTGAGCCCCTTCCGCGCTGCTTTCCGCACGACGTTCCGCCTGCGAGCGGATTCTATAGTCGATGTTCGGGGCCTGGAGGAAATCGATCTGAGGCTGCAGCGCGCTCACCGCCTCCTGGTTGCATGAGGCAAATGCCTCGTTGAACTCCACACCCAGATCGAGGGTGTTCACGCGCAAAGTGTTGATTCCGACGTCCTCCGGCGCCCCGTAGCCGAACCTGCTGGCACGCTCCACGCTCCACACCCCGTACCGCCGGTTCTCTGCGGCGGGGAACGGTGTCCAGTCGACGCGTTCGGAAACGGTGTGAAACCCGAGATCTTCCAGGCAGGCGTCCGTGCGAGTGGCGATGGCCTGGAGCGTTTTGGTCTGAACTGCCGGGCTTTGCAGCGAGTACTGATCGAGGGGGAGCTGTACAGTCCCTGTCTCGTAGTCCATCACAGCGCTGACGGATTCATACCCCTCGATGCTCACGTCGGGAAGCTCTTGTAACCCTTCTCCCTCCGACGGCGACGGCGCGCAGGCGGAGACAGACAGCACAGTGATGACGAGAGCGGCGGCGGTGGCGAGGCGTTTCATGTCTTCCCTTGTTCTCGTGGCGGGCTGCCGACGCCAGGCGCCGGCAGCCCTCTGTCATCATCCGATGCTGCTGGTGATGTCGTTGAAGCCGTAGTACCGGAGGTCGTCGGTGCCGGTGTAGAACGTCGGTGACTGCGCGCCTTGCCGGTCGGCGTGGTCATACAGGATCGCGTAGTTGGCAGGCTGGCTGACCGCCACCGACGAGGCCTTGTCGTTGGCGTTGGCGCCCACCCAGTTAGTGCCGCGCCCGAAGTCGCCGAGGTAGCCGCCGCCGTAGTGGAGGTAGTCCCACAACTGGATTCCCGCGTTGGCGGGCGTCGAGACGACCAGGCCTGCGACGACGAACGCCGCGGTTGCGACCGTGCCGGCAATGAACTTCTTCATTAAGTGTCCCTTCTTCTCTGTTTGCGGAAGGGTCAGCCCGGCACGCCGCCGGTGGAACCGACTTTCTTCCCCCCGGGTCAAGCATGCGAATGTGGGCCCCTCCGGGAAGGGGCTGGCGGGCTCCTTCGCCTGAAAAAAGCTGGTCAGCAGAATGAACAGCAGCGCCATCACCGCACACAATTCACTCATTCAGATGATCCACGGCGGCGCCGAAGATCGAACCTCGCTGATGTGTCAAGGCCTTGACACCCCGCGACTGGCAAGGGAGCGCCCCTGCGACAAACGAAAAGCCTCCCGCATCTGCGCGGAAGGTTTTCGACCATCCAGAGGGATTCTTCGTCCCACAGTGTGAGTGACAGTCAATTGGTCGGGATGACAGGATTCGAACCTGCGACCCCCTGACCCCCGGTCACGTGCGCTACCGAGCTGCGCCGCATCCCGTTACCCGCGAGCGGGCAACAACTGCTCATCGAAGGTCGACATGAGCCCATGTATCGCGCGACATCCCGGCCCGCGGTCTGGCTGAAGGGCGACCCGCCGCGGCGGAGCGGAACTCACACGACACCGACCACGATCTCCGCGCGCGCCGGAGCCGAGACCGGAGGCAGCCCGAAATGGTCGCGCAGCGTCGTGCCCGAATACTCGGCGCGGAAGCGCTCGCGGGCCCGGAGGAGGGGCACGACCTGCTCGGTGAGCAGGCGGATGGTCTCCCACCCGTTGGGGAAGACCACGAATCCGTCCGCGGCACCGGCGTCGACACACTGCTCGATGCGGTCCGCTGCCTGCGTGGGCGTGCCGACGAAGCGCCCGTGTCCGAACGCCCCCGCCACCGATTGCAGCACCCGGCGCAGCGTGTAGCCGTGCTCGACCGCGACTTCGGGAGGGGTGGGTCGGGGCTCAGGCGCCAGGGCGCGGCGCGATGGGGCGGTGCAGTTCCGCGTCGATCTCGGCCTGGAACTGCGCATGCGCGATCTCGGGGGCGAGCTTCCAGGCGCCGACTGGTCGAACGACTCGCGGAAGACCTGGATCCCCTGCAGCCACGACGAGTCGGTGGTGAGTGGGGCGAGCAGCCCGCCGGCACTGGACCACGCGAAGGTGTGCAGCGAATGCACGTGCAGTCCGGCACGCAGTTCGGGGCGGCGTCGGTGCACCTCGAGCTGGCTCTCATAGCCGTGAGCCCGGTGACGTCCGTCGACGACGGCGCCGTCGGCGTCGACGAGGACCAGGTCGTCGAGCGTGACCCGCGCGAACCCGATACCGGCGGGATTGACCCAGTAGCGCTCCTCGGGACCGGCGTCGCGCACGGTGGCGTGGCCGGCGAGACCGTACTGGAATCCGCGCGCGGCCAGCAGGCGCAGGGTCGCGGCGAGGTCTTCGCGGATGACGGTGCGCTGCTCGTCGATGGCGGCTTCGTCGATGTCGACGTCCGAAGCGGCGGGGAAGGCGGTTGGCATGGCGCGAGCTTAGGTGTTCTGACCTGGGTGGTTAGGGACGTAGATGTAGGTGAGGACCTTCTGGTGGAGTGGAGTCACCACAACTAACCGCTCCGAAACCAGAAGGTCCTCGATGTCCCACGCTAATGCTGTTCTCGCGCCCGCTGGAAGGTTGCGCCTTGCTCGTCTGATCGTTGATGAAGGGTGGCCGTTGCGCCGCGCCGCCGAGCGTTTCGGCGTCGGGGTGACCACCGCCGCCCGGTGGGCGTGCCGTTACCGTGAGGCCGGCGCGGCGGGGATGGCCGATCGTTCCTCCCGCCCGCGCGTGAACCCGAACCGCACTCGGGCCCGGGTGGAGCGGCGGGTGGTGAGCCTGCGGGTGTCGAGACGGTGGGGGCCGGCGCGTATCGCCGCGCAGCTGCGGTTGAATCGCTCCACCGTGCAGGCCATCCTGCGTCGCTACGGGTGTCCGCCGTTACGGTGGACCGACCCTGGCACCGGGGTGCGGATCAAGACCAGCCGCGCCGCCACGAACCGTTACGAAGCCGCCACCCCGGGCGATCTGGTCCACATGGATGTGAAGAAGCTCGGTCGTATCCCCGACGGCGGCGGGCACCGCATCCACGGACCCGCCCAGGGCAAACGCAACCGGGCCGGCAAAGGCCACGGGTACGCGTTCATCCACTCCGTCGTGGACGACCACACCCGGATGGCGTACTCCGAGATCCTGAGCGACGAACGCAAAGACACCGTCACCGCGTTCTGGACCCGCGCCCACGCCTGGTTCCAGGGCGCCGGCATCGAGGTAAAAGCCGTGATGACCGACAACGGAAACGGCTACCGCTCCCACCTGTTCCGCGACGCCCTCGGCCCCATCCGCCACATCCGCACCCGCCCATACCGGCCCCAGACGAACGGGAAAGTCGAACGCCTCAACCGCACCCTCCTCCAAGAATGGGCCTACGCCCGCGCATACAGATCAGAAACCGAACGCACCGCCGCATTCGCCCCCTGGCTCCATCACTACAATCACCACCGAACCCACACCGCCATCAACGGCACCCCCGCCTCACGCGTCCCCAACCTCCCCAGCCACAACACCTAGGGAGGAGCACGCGGACGACGTCGATGTGCTGCACGGCGTGACACGGCTTTGCGTGGAGTGACACCGAGTGACGCCGCATGACGTCGGCGGAGCCCCTCCGGGACGGCGCAGGAACCGCGCGCGCGGGTCGATCGCGCACGCCGCGACGCACCCCTACGGCGTACTCGCGGAGCGCTCAGATGAGCCGCGGTGGAAGGTACACGACGGAGTCGGGGATTCCGCCGACCTCCGCCCGGTGGATGCCGCCCCCGTCATCGAGCAGCCGGGGGCGGCGTCCGTTCACTCCCGACCCGACGACACCCAGGCCGGGTCGAAGGACCGGTGGGCGACGACGCGATCCGCGAGACCGTCCAGCCGTGCCACCTGCTCGGGCGCGAGTCGCACCTGGAGCGCCGCCAGGTTCTCGTCCACCCGAGAGGCGAACCGTGACCCCGGGATCGGCACGACGGGAAGGCCGAACTCTTCGCCCTTCGCGTACAGCCAGGCGAGCGCCACCTGCGCGGGCGACAGTCCCGACTCCGCGGCGACGGCAACGATCTCTGCGAGAACCGGCGCGTTCGCCGCCAGCGCCTCGGGCGCGAAGCGCGGGAACCGCCGCCGGGCGTCGGTGTCGGTCAGTCGCGCGACGTCGAAGGCACCGGTCAGCCATTGGCGGCCCAGGGGCGAGTACGGCACGAAACCGATGCCGAGCTCGCGAGCGGCGGGCACCACGCCCGCCTCCACGTCGCGACTGATCACGCTCCATTCGGTCTGCACCGCCGCGATCGGATGTACCGTCACCGCGCGGCGCAACTCTTCGCCCGTCACCTCCGAGAGTCCGAGGTGGCGCACTTTCCCCTCGGCGACGAGTTCGCCGAGCGCGCCCACGGAATCCTCGATGGGCACGGTGGGGTCGAGGCGGTGCAGGTAGTAGAGGTCGACGGCATCCGTTCCCAATCGCGACAGGCTGAGCTCGATCTGCTCGCGGATGTGCGCGCGGTCGCCACGGGCACCCCGTGCGCCGATCGCGCCGCGCGGCTCGATGCCCACCTTGGTCGCCAGCTGCACGTCGTCGCGACGGGTCGCGATCAGGCGCGAGATGATCCGCTCGCTGCGACCGTCTCCATAGATGTTGGCGGTGTCGACGAACGTCGCGCCGGCGTCCACGGCATGCGTGAGGGTCGCCAGAGCCTCGTCGTCGCTCACTGGCCCGTACACGTCCGTGAGGGACATGGCGCCGTACCCCTGCCGGGGCACGCGGAGTCCGTCGCCGAGTTCGATGAGGGTGTCGATGCGGGCATCGGGAGTCGATCCGGTCACCGGCCCGACGCTACACACTCGGCACCGGACTCCCCCACGTTCTGTCACGAGGCGTCACGGGGTGTTACGCGGCGTGTCGATCCGTTTCGGCGTGTGATTCCGGGGACCGCGGCGACCGTGGGCATCCCTATCGTTGCCGGGGTCGGCCCGCGCGAGTGCTGACGCTGCGAGCCCAGGAGAACCCATGACCGACCGCGTCCCCCTGTCCGTTCTGGACCTCTCCCCGTTCGGGGCGGGGCAGACGCCGGCCGACGGGCTGCGCGCGAGCATCGCACTGGCCCGTCGCGCGGAACAGCTCGGCTACGTACGGTACTGGCTGGCAGAGCACCACCTGAATCCGGGTATCGCGGGGGCGGCCCCGCACGTGCTGCTCGCCTCGATCGCCGACGCCACCGACCACATCCGCGTGGGCACCGCAGCGACCATCATCGGGAACTCCTCCGCCCTGCAGGTCGTGGAGGCCGCGGGAGTGATCTCCGCGCTGCACCCCCGCAGGTTCGACCTCGGCATCGGCCGTTCCGGGTCGACCGGCTCAGCACGAAAGCACGGGTTTCCCGCCCGGCACACCGACAAGATCGTCGACGGGCTGCTGCTGCCGACGACCCGACCGTTCGCCTTCGACAGCGACCGGTTCACCGCGCAGTCCCGACTGCTGCGACGCACCGCCGGCGACGCCGACAGGTTCGAGGACGACGTGACCGACATCCTCGACCTCATCGCGGGCACGTACGCCGCGCCGGAGCGCGTACCCATCCACGCCACCCCTGCCGAAGGTCAGGACATCGAGGTGTGGATCCACGGCAGCACGGCCGGCCCCAGCGCCGAGCTCGCCGGTCGGCACGGGCTGCCCTTCGGCGCGAACTATCACGTCGCGTCCGCCTTCGTCGTCGACGCGGTCGATGCCTACCGCCGAGCCTTCCGCCCCGGCATCCGTTCCGAACCGTACGTCATCGTCTCCGCCGACGTCGTCGTCGCCGACACCGACGCTCACGCGCGCCGGCTCGCCGCCGGATACGCCCACTGGGTACACAGCATCCGCGCCGGCGACGGGGCGATCCCGTTTCCTCGCCCCGAGGAGGCTCTCGCCCGGCCGCTATCCGGTGACGCTCTCGAGGTCGTCGCGGACCGCCTGGCCACCCGGTTCGTCGGCAGCGCCGACACTGTCGCCGAGCAACTCGACACCCTTCGCCGCGTGACCGGCGCGGACGAGCTGCTGATCACCACCATCACCCACGATCCTGCCGACCGCGAGCGTTCGTACGAACTGCTCGCCCAGGTGTGGGGACTCGATGCGAACACCCCGCTGCCCGCTGCCCGCGAAGCGGTGCGAGCGTAGGGCCCCCCGCGTGCCCGCGTCGAGCGCGACCCCTCCCCCGTTCACAGGCTGGACAGGGGTGATCCGCCACATATGAGAGGAGACGAACAGTGGCGAGCATTCCCGAGCAGTTCCCCGATCCGTCGCTGAGCCGGACGTACGAGAGCATCCTCGATCTGATCGGCAACACCCCGCTGGTGCGGGTGAACGTGCTGGCGCGGGATCTGCCCGCGTCGGTGTACGTGAAACTGGACCACTTCAACATCGGCGGTTCCGCGAAAGACCGCATCGCCCTGAACATGCTGCGCCAGGCATCAGCCGCCGGAGAGCTGCGACCCGGTGACCGGATCATCGAGACCGGGCAGGGGAACACCTCGATCGCGCTGGCGCTGGCCGGCGTGATCGGCGCGCATCCCTCCACGGTGATCGCCAAACCCGACCTGTCGCCCGAGAAACTGAACCTGCTTCGCATGCTGGGAGCGGCGACCACTCCGGGAAAGCTCGACGTGGACAAGAGCGACCCGGAACACGCCTGGGTGATCGCGGAGCGGCATCTGGCGGAGCACGACGGCCTGTGGTGGCCGCGGCAGCATTCGACGGCGAGCAACCCCGACGCGCACTACGCCTCGACCGGACCGGAGCTGTGGCATCAGACCGGCGGGCGGATCACGCACTTCCTCGCCGCCGTGGCGACCGGCGGCACGGTCAGCGGCACCGGACGGTTCCTGCACGAGCAGAATCCCGGGGTCCAGGTGATCGGCACGACGTTCGATCTGCCCAGCAAGCCCTGGGCGGATGCGGCGTTGAACAAGGTGTTCCACCGGGCGCCCGGCTGGGAGGACCTCGACCCGGATTGGCCGGAGAACATCGACCTCGAACAGATCGACGCCTTGCAGGCCCGCACCAAGGAGGAGGTCATCGATTTCGCGTTCCACGTGGCCCGCACCGAAGGCCTGCTGCTGGGTCCGAGCTCGGTGCTCAGCCTGAAGGTCGCCCTCGAGCTGGCCGGGTCAGCTCAGCCCGGAGACGTGATCGTCGTGTACTCCGCCGACCACGCTCGCGACTACACGTCCGCGGAGTACAACGAACAGTGGCTGCGGACGAACGATCTCGGGCATGTTGCCGACCGCTGGTTCGGGAGTCGACCGGCGACGTGAGCATTCCCCGCTCGTCCGCGCTGTCGGAGCGAGTGCGCGGGCGGGGCGCGTGTGAGCGCAGATCACCCCCGGTGACGCGGGATGACGGATCCTGACGGACCTTTACGAACCCGGTTCGGCAACGGGGTCGTCGTTCCTACATTTGCTCCCACGAGCACCGCGGACACACCGCACAGAAGGGGAATGTTCATGACCGACCAGGCCAACTCCGGCGACCACGACGACGACACCACGGCATCCACTGCTCCCACGGAAGACGTCCGACCCCCCACGACGTCGTCACCCACCGTCCTTCCCAGCGGCGCCGTCCTCGAGTCGCCGGCGGATGCCGCGAGCCCGGCGACCGCGGGTGTCTCGCGCCGTACGCTCCTGACCGGGGCGGCCGTCGGCGCGGCGGTCGTGGCCGCGGGCGGCTTCGGCGGGTGGTGGTTCCTGCAGTCCCGCAACGCTCCCCGGACGACCGCCAACGGCCTGCAGGTGACGACCTCGTGGGCCGACCGCGAACTCGCGCTCACCTCCCCCAGCGGTGCGTGCGAGGCGCCGCTGATCATCGCCTACGAAAAGGGCTTCTTCGCCGACGCGGGCCTGAACGTGGTGTTGAAGAAGACCGGCGACGGCGAAGACACGACGGCCGCCGTGGGCTCCGGCAAGTACATCGCCTCCAACGGCATCTTCTTCAACTACCTGGGGCCGATCTACAACGGAACCCCGGTCAAGCTCAGCGGCGGACTCCACTACGGCTGTCTCGATCTGTACACCCTGACGGACGGCCCCGTGAGAAAGGTCGCCGATCTGCGGGGACGGAAGATCGGCGTGAGCAATCTGCAAGGCTCCGCGACGAACTTCTTCTCGCTCGACCTGCTCGACGCGGGCATCAATTCCAGCCCGGCCGCCGGAGAGGTCGAATGGGTGGTGATCGAGCAGGATCTCCTCCCGAAGGCCCTGCAAGACGGGCGAGTGGATGCCATCGCCACCGCCGGCGGATATCTGCCGATCATCCGGGGTGTGGAGGAGGGATGGGCGACGGTCCTGTCCGACAACCAGTCGCGCAGCGCGAACGCGAACCAGCCGTGTTGCGCCGTCGTCTTGAACAACACGTTCGTCAGCGAAGATCCGGTCACCGCCGCCGCCCTCGTCACCGCGTGGGCGAACGGCGCGCGCTGGGCGGGAGCCAACCTGGAGGAGACCGCCGAGATCGAATCCGCGGGCAAGTACGTCGCCGGCACGCCGGAGGAGATCCTGCCGGTCCTCAAGACGCTGACGTTCGACCCGTCGCCCAAGAATCTCCGTCACGTGCTGGCCCCGGGAATCGAGAAGTACAAGAAGACCGGCTTCCTCGACGCCGACGTGGATGTCGAGGCACTGGCCGACCGCGCGTTCGTCGATCTCGGTCTGAATTTCTGATGGCCACCGCGCTCACCCCCGCTCTCCGGCCGGGTCGCTCCCCCGCCGACATCCGCGCCGCTTTGCAACGAATCGTGCACCCCGCGCGCATCAATCCGGTCGTCGCCGGGTCGGGTGTCGTCGTCTGGATACTCGTCGCCGTCGTCATCGCGCTCGTCCCGGAGCACCCCGACCTTCCGCTGGCGGACGCCGAGTCGGTCGCGAAGGCGACGACGTTCGCTTCGGTCACCGCGGTCCTCCTCGCCCTCGTCTTCTCCGCCCTCTGGGCCTCTTCGGCGGCACCGACGCGGTTCGGCGGATGGGCGCGGGCACGCGTCGCCCACACCATGCCGCGTGGTTCCTCGGCGCGGGCGTGTGGGTGCTCTTCTGGGAGGCATCGACCGCGAAGACGCTCCTCTTCGAGCCGCCCTACCTGGTCTCGCCGCGCGAGATCCTCGAGCGGCTGTGGGACAACCGCGCCGTCCTGGCGGAGAGCACCGCGAACTCGCTGCTGCTGCTCGCGACCGGTTTCTTCGTGGGCCTGGTCGCCGGATTGGCCACCGGCATCGTGATCGGCTGGTTCCAAAGCGCGAACTACTGGGTCCACCCCGTGCTGGTCTTCATCGGGCCCGTCCCGACGCTGGCGTGGGTGCCGATCGTCTTCGTGCTGTTTCCGAGTTCGTACTCCGGGGCGGTGTTCATGATCGCGCTGTCGGTATGGTTCCCCGTCACGGTTCTGACGCGGGCGGGAGTCCTGAGCGTGCCGAGGGCCTACTTCGACGTCGCCCAGACCCTGGGGGCGAGGGCATGGTTCCTGGTGTTCCGGATCAGCGTGCCGGCCGCGCTTCCGAGCATCTTCACCGGCGCCTTCATGGCGCTCGGTGCCTCGTTCGTCAGTCTCACCGTGGCCGAGAACTTCGGGGTCAACGCGGGCCTCGGCTGGTACCTGAACTGGCAGAAGGGGTGGGGGGACTTCCCCGCACTGTACGCGGGCATCATCGTGCTCGTCGTGATCTGCGGAGTGCTGCTGAGCGCCCTCTTCCGCGTGCGCAACTGGATCCTGCGCTGGGAGAAGGAGCTGACCCGATGGTGACCACGACGACCGGCGCCGCCGTCGACATCATCGGCGTGACCCAGGCCTTCCGAAGCGGTGACAAAGACCTGCTCGTCCTCGACGATGTCGACCTCTCTGTCAGACCCGGCGAGTTCGTCGCGTTGGTGGGCCCGTCCGGCAGTGGCAAATCGACCCTGTTGCGCCTGCTCGCGGGCCTCGACCGGGCCCTGTTCGGGCAGGTCTACGTCGACGGGCGTCCCGTCGATCGACCGGATCCGTCCCGTGCCCTCGTGTTCCAGGATCCCACGCTCCTGCCGTGGCGCACCGTTCGCGGCAACGTCGAGCTCGGTCCGCATGCGCGCGGCGTTCGCGCGCAATCGAGACCGCGCGTCGAAGAGACATTGCGGCTGGTCGGCCTCGACGACTTCGCGAACGCGTGGCCCTCGCAGCTCTCCGGGGGCATGGCACAGCGCACCGCCCTCGCACGTGCGCTCGTGAACGACCCCTCCCTGCTGTTGCTCGACGAACCGCTAGGCAAGCTCGACGCCCTCACCCGCCGCGTCCTCCAGCGCGAGCTGCACTCGCTGTGGAAGCAGCGCGGCTTCACCGCCGTGCTCGTGACGCACGACGTCTCCGAGGCGCTCCTCCTGGCGCAGCGCGTCATCGTCTTCAGCCCACGACCCGCGCGGATCACGGCGGAGTTCGATGTGCCCCTGGACCACTCTCGCGATCAGTCCAGCCCCGCATTCATCCGACTGCGCGAGCGCATCCTCGCGCTGCTGGACGCCCCGACCGCATCGAAGAAAGGAAACTGATGTCATCACCGTCCCTCGCCCCCGTGAAGGCTCGCCGTCTCGTTCCGATCGGCGTCGCCGTCGGTCTCGCGATCGCGCTGGTCTCGACGCTTCCCGCGAGCGCGCACGTGACCGTGGGAGCGACGAGCACCGAGCCCGGAAGCTTCTCACGGCTGACGTTCGCCGTTCCCACCGAATCGAAGGACGAGTCGACGGTGCGCATCGAAGTCGCGCTCCCGGAAGACGTGCCCTTCCGATCCGTGCGCACGGTACCTGTCGCGGGATGGGATGCGCAGCTGACCCGCGAAGACCTGCCGACGCCGGTCGACGACGGACACGGAGGAACGATCACCCAAGCCGTCACGAGGGTGGTGTGGACGGCGACGGAGGGAAACGGCATCCATCCCGATCAAACGGGTCTGTTCACGATCGCGGTCGGCCCCCTGCCGCACGACGAGCAGGAGCTGTACTTCCCCGCGGTGCAGACCTACGACAGCGGAAGGGAGGTCGCGTGGACGCAAGAGGCCACCGGCGGAGTAGAACCGGATCGGCCCGCTCCGAGCATTCACGTCGTCGCGGCCGGAAGCGGCACCGCCTCCGGTGAGGACTCCCACGACACCGCATCCGCCGCGGCGGACCACGCAACGGTCGAGGCAGCCACGTCCGACTCGACCATCGCGCGCTGGGCCCTGGGCCTCGGCGGCTTCGGTGTGCTCCTGGGCGGGGCTGGTCTCGTCATCGCGATCCGCGGAGCCCGCCGCTCCCGGGATATCGCGACGTGAGCCGTCCGAGCGCGGTCCGTCTTCTGACGATCGCGCTGATCGCCGTCGCACTCGCGATGGCGCATCTGTTCACGTCACCCGCTCCCGCGGTCGCGCACGCCTACCTCCTCTCGTCGACGCCATCGAACGGCGAGACGGTGACGTCCGCTCCGGCGGAGGTCGTCGTCGTCATGTCCGAACCGGTCACCCTCGTCGCACGCGAGAACGCGGTCACCGTTCGCGATGCGGCAGGAGAACGTGTGGATGCCGGCGCGTCACTCAGCGACGACGGATCGGCCGTGCACATCCGGCTGCAGCCAGACCTGCCCGACGGCGTGTACCTCGTCAGCTGGGCGGTGATCTCCGCCGACACCCACGCGACGGGCGGCTCGATCCAATTCGGGGTCAACATGCCGGCGACCGTCGTCGCCGACCACGACGACGCCCGGACGACGACTCTGGCCTTCGCCCGGTGGGCCGCGGCGGCAACGCTGTCTCTCGGTCTCGTGCTCGGCTTCGGTGTGCTCCCCGCCCGACGGATCCTGAGCCCCGCAGCGGGCTCCCCGTCTACGCGCGCGGTGGCGCGAGTCGGCCTCGTCACGGTGATCGCCGCGAGCCTGGCGCAGGCGGTGACGCAGTTCGTCGCCGTGAGCGGAGAGGCCGCTCTGCCGCAGATCTGGGCATTCGCCGGGTCGGGCTACGGCCTCGTCGTGCTGGCGCGCGTGTCCGTCGCCGTCGCCGCTCTCGTGCTGGTCTCGCGAGACGAACGTCTCTCCTCTCCCCTCGCCTGCGGCGCTTGGGCGCTCGCGGGCCTCGTGACCGCGATCACCGTCGCTGCGAACGGACACGCGGGAGTGTCCCCCGGACGGTTGGCGACCGCGACGCTGCACATCGTCGGAGCGACCGCCTGGCTGGGCGGTCTCGTCGTGATCGTGCTGCTGCGGCGACGCGCGCTCGCGTTCCGGCACTGGTCGATCTACGCCGCGGCATCCGTCGTCGCCACCCTCGCCTCGGGACTCGCCCAGGCGGTCTGGGAGGTCGCCTACCCGGGTGCGCTCACCTCGACGGCGTACGGGTGGCTCCTGCTGAGCAAGCTCGCTCTCGTCGGGGTGACCGTCGGCCTCGGCGTCGCCGGCTGGCGGTGGACTCGCACTCGTCAGCTCACCTCCGTCGACGACGGAGGGCGGCGTGCCCGCCGCCGCGTCGCCGTCGAGGCGTTCGTCGGCGTCGTCATCCTCGCGCTCTCGGGGCTGCTGTCCACCGGCGCTCCGGCCACGGCGGAGTACCGTCCCGCGCGTTCCGCGGCGACGACCATCGGTCCGTACGACGTCGACATCCGTGTCGAGAACGCGCGCGTCGGCTCCGCCGTGATCGCGGTCACCGCCGTCGGAGCGGTCGACCAACGCGCACCCGCTACCGCCACAGCGCGACTCGACAACCCCCGAGCAGGCATCACCGCCGTCGCGGTCGACCTGCCCCACCGGGCGACCGCGACGGTGCCGCTCGACCAGCCCATGCCGGTGACCTTCCGCGGCGACCCCACGCTGCTGCCGGCAGAGGGAACATGGACCGTGACCGTCACCCTCGCGATCGACCAGTGGCACGAGTACACCGGCGCGGTCGCCATCGATGTGGAAGGGACGCCCTGAGGGGGACGTGACCACCCCGAACCGTGGTGACCGTCACGGAGGCGAGCTGGTGGGCATCGGTGACGGCGGGGAGCTGCGGGCGACGCCCCGGCCGATCACGGTGGTGATCGTATCGACCGGCTACCCCCGGTCTCTCAGCGGGGTGCGCCCCAGAATCGCGCCGTCTCGAGGACTGTTCAGAGCAGGGGCCACGAGGCGAGAGTTGAGGGGACAGCTCGGCGCAGGCGAATCGACGCTACCTTCTCGACACCGTGGTCATGCCCGGACGTTCAGTCCCACTCACGGGATCAGCGCCGGGGAGGTTGCGTTGGAGTGAACTCCAAGACCTACCCTTTCGGCATGAGCACGCAACCCGCCTTCACGGTGCTGGACGACTCGGACGCGAGCCTGGGGATCGCCGAGGTCGCACACCTCAGCGGACTCAGTCAGGACACGCTCCGCTGGTATGAGCGGGAGGGGCTCTTGCCCGCCGTGCATCGCGGGACAGACCGCAGGCGGCGTTACTCCCGCCGGGACGCCGCGCTGGTGGAGATGCTCGCGAAACTGCGCGACAGCGGGATGCCGACGGAAGAGATGCGCGAGTTCTCCCGGCTCGTCGCCGGTGGCGCCGCTACCCACGGGCAGCGTCTGGCGATCCTGGAACGTCATCGCGACCGCATCCACCGCCGCCAAGTCGAACTCGACCAACACCTCGCGTCACTCGACGAGAAAGTGAGTCACTACCGGTACCTCATCGGAGCCGGCCTCGACTGCGACGGCCAGCCCGTGCCGACACTCCCCGCAACCAGGTCATCCCCGACCCCTGCGGAAGGAGAGTCACGATGAAGATGGCCACTACTGTCTTCGGTGACGGCCTGCGTGTGAGCGGCACCAGCGCCCGCGATCCTGAACGAGCCCGGCCGGCCGGTACCCGCACCCGCGTTCGTCGAGTGGCTCATGGGTCTCTACGCAGGATGGGCCGCTGCCCCCGTCTTGGCCTGTCACACGGTCAACAGCTGACCGCTCTCGGCAACGGCGTCATACGCGCCAAGCGGCCGCAGCGCTCCGGGTGCTGCGCCCATGAGCCGGGCATCGGGTTTACCGGCTCCCGATCAACGTCTCACTGATCTCCCCGAGGTCACGCTGGGCCTTCGTGCATCACTTTCTATCCTGAGATGCTCCGGGGCATCTCAGGATAGTTCGGGGATGGCGGGCTCGAAGATCTAGAGCCTACGGTTGTAGTAGACGAAGCTGACGCGCAGTGGCATCAGGCTCGAAACCCGTGGACAAATCGACATGTCACTACTGTGCGAGTTGATATTCGTCTGCTTGGATACGTTCGAGAAACTCTCGCGCCCAGGTTCTTTCGCCTACGAAAGCTTCACGAGTCAGCAGGAATATCTCGCGGATGTAATTGGCACGCGCGTCTGCGTGGAACCACGAGTTCATGTGTGAATCGAATGACTCAAGGAACCCATCGATAATGCTCAACCGCTTCTCAAGCGCGACAGTGATCTCAGTTTTGGTGAGCATGGGCAGGAAGCAGAGTGCGGGAAGGATATCGAGAGGCTGCGGGCGCTCATTCGAAACAATTTCACGCAGGAGACGAGTGAACTCGGCCTCACCGCTCGGAGTAATCGAGTAGAGAGTCTTACTCGGACGTCTCTCATCCTGCTGCACGGCAGCGACCGCGATGTGACCCTCACGCGAAAGTGTACGGAGTTGGTTGTAGACGGACGGACGTGCAATATTCGCCCACTGGTCGGCGTTCCACGACGTCAGCTCGCGTTGGATGTCGTATCCGTGCGTCGGTTGCCTCAATCGGAGGGCGCCAAGGACGAGAAGCCTCGTTGCTTGGACGCTCATCAGTCCCTCCTCTCATGATCGGGTCATCGTTGCGCAGCGACGGTCGCAACCAACGACCCACTCTAGCTTTCGCTCGGTCCGCCGGGCCTACCGCGGTGCACGCACGTCGCGAACTGTGCACCAGGAACGGTTACGGACCACGCAGGACTGCTTGACGAACCTACCGGTCAGAAATAAGGTAAATTTGTCTAGATAAATTTGTCTAGATCGGAGCGGTGGGGAAGGTTGGCAAGCGATGCGCTGGTACGTGCGTCACGAGCGACTCATCACGATGGTTTCGACGGCGGGAACGCTTGCTGGATGGGGAGTGGTTCTCGTACTGTTCCCAGCGCCCTGGGCGTTGGGCATATGTGCTGTCTACTCCCTTGTTCTTGTGCAGTCGGCGCGCCGATGGCGTCGGCGTACCACGGCACGGGTCGACCCTCCGCTCGGTCGTTGATCCACTACACAACGGAGGTCAAGATGCAACTCAAGATCGACTCGTTCATTGAGCACAGGTCGCGGTCGGTGCAGCCGGCCCTCGCCCCCCTCGGGATCGGCACTGCCGACGGCATCGGCGTGCTGGCGCCGGGTGGGTGTACGTGCACCTTCGGCTGCTCGTGCTCGTGCTCGTGCGGAGCCGTCTCCACGAGCGATGCAGTCGGCGAACTGGTGGCCGTCGGCGAGCTCGTGGCCGCATAGGAGGGAACCGAAATGGTTGAGGCAGGGCTCGCAAAAGCGACAGTCGCGATCTCGTCGTATCGACACACAAGTCCTGGTGCGGAAGCTATCGGCCTTCGTACACAGGGCTTGCGCTACGACAACATCGACGAGGCACGACTGCCGCGGGTGGCCGAGGACTTCCTGGTCGCGTCGAGGACCAACGAATGGGACCGTGATGGTGCACTATCGGTGATGGACTACTTCGCCGATCCGATGATCGCGACATTCGGACGACTCGACCAGGACTCGTTCTTGGAAGGCCGCACCTACGCCCTGCCTCAACCAAATCCGATCGGGATGGAACTCGGCGAGAGCGTCCTCCGGCGCCGAAGCGTCCGGCTCTTCACCGGCGACTCGATGTCGGCATCCGACCTGGCCGCTTTGCTTATCTATACCGCTGGAGTCACCGGAGAGGCTGAGGTGCCGTTGACGACGGGCGCGCATGAAAAATACTACTTCCGCGCGGCGCCCTCGGGTGGGGGGCTTTACCCCGTCGAACTGTACGTGGCCGTGATCAACGTGAATGGCCTCCCCAAGGGTGTATACCGCTACAGCCCGAGGAGGAACGTGCTCGTGGAGCACGGGCGAGCAATGTCCGTTGACGAACTCGCTGCGAGCATCTCTACGCCTGACGATCAGCTCAACACGAGAGGCGCCGCCGCGATTCTCCTGTTCGGCGCGACCCCCTGGCGCTCGATGCGAAAGTACGGCCCGAGAGGCCTCCGCTTCGTGTTCCACGAAGCCGGGGCGATGTCGGAGCACGTGCACTTGATTTCCACGTCGCTCGGACTTGGGAGCACCGATTGTTCAAGCTTCTACGACGACAAAGCCAACCTGGCGCTTGGGTTCGACGGTCAGTTCCGGTTCCTCGCACACATGGCGGTCGTCGGGTGGCCCGCCTGACATAGACGACCAGCACCCGCCGTACCCGATACCCAATCCCTCAGAACGCAGGAAAGAACGGTTGATGAAATCCCATGAGATGCAAGTCAGGTTCAAATCCGAATACGCTCTCGTCGCCCACTCACCTGACACCGTTGAGCTACGCGCCGGGGTCTGGAACCCGCGGTCGATCACACTGACCGATGAGTCGGCGCGCGGGACGCTGCTGCCCATGCTGAAGGGCATCCAGGCGGGCGCCGCTCCGGCGAGCATCGCGTCCACGCTCGGTGTCGCGCGATCCGAGGTGGAAGCACTACTGGACAGCCTGCTCGAGGTAGGCGTGGTAAGCACAGGACAGAGCGGGCATCTGAACGCGCTTATCGAGCGGCAGGCAAGTCTCCCCATGATCGAGAAAGAACTCGACAGTCGCGTCCTTCTCATCGGCGACCGCGCGGTCTCTGAAGCTATCCACCGTCAGATCGCCGCCGAACTCGCCGACCGTGTTGAACTGGTCGCCGACGCGGACCCACTTTTATTGCGTCTGGCCGAGCTCGATCTCATGGCGTTCACCGACGGCCTGGCTCGCGAAGCGCTGTTCGAGAAATTTGAGGCATGGAAAGACACTGTCGTCGTGTTCGGAGCCTCCCATCTCAACCCGATCACGTTTGCCGTGCTGGATGAGATTGCTCAAGGCGTAGGGTTCGTCTGGTTGCATGGCGTCATCGACGGCCCCTACGTGTTCGTCGGACCGACCATCATCCCTGGACGCAGCGCAAACTACCGCGATCTTGAACAGCGGTTCATGATGAACACGCGGGAGTTGGCTTCTTACCAGAAGTACAAAGATGCGCTGGCGAAGGAAATGGTCATTGGCGAAGGCGATCCGTTGGGAGGGCCACTGGTAGATCTTCTTGCCGCGCACCTCTCGATCGAAGTGGTGAACTGGCTCAAATCGGGCGCGAACTTCACCGTCAACAAGATCCTCGGCATCTACTTGCCAACAATGGAGATGGCCTACCACGAGATACTGCCCTCTCCATTCAACAGCTCCGCCACGAGCCTGCAAAGCAGAGACGCGACGGACCTCTACTTCAATGTCAGAGACTGGCTAGGCGAAAACGATGACTGACGTCTCTCCTCGGGCGTCGTCGTTCCGAATGATGCGTTCACCCGAGCAACTCACTCGCGAATACCGCGAACGCATGTATAGTCCGCTGTGCGGGCTCATCGTTGCCATCGGCTACTCCGCTCACAGTCGTAAGGGGCCTCGTGTTTCAGTCGCGGGTGGTGAGTTGACCGGTGTCCACGTGCTTCAGAACCAACCGGCTCCGAGGACGGGGAGTTACCACATTGGCGGAAGTGGCATCGTTCCATTCGAGCCGACGATCAAGACGTTCGGCGAATCGGCCGAACGCTATGCAGGCTCGATATCTGCACTGGATCCTGGCCTGGAACAGCGGTTCGCCTCCCACAACGAAATGGAAGCTGCAGGGTGCGACGTCATCTCTGCCTCGAAACTCGTCCTGATCGACGAGAACACCGTGCGCTCGGCGAGCGACCCGTTCAAACCATTCGACGCGAACGCACCGATCACCTGGATCGAGGCTGAGAACATCGGATCGGGGAGCGCCAGGAAATGGATACCAGCGCAACAGTTTCTTGTGGGCTATCCGGTGCGGATTCACGACGGTGAGCCCTGGCTCGAAGCCGCTGTCAGCACGGGCACTGCTGTCCACACAGACTACCCGCGAGCAACGCTCGCCGCTCTCTACGAACTGATCCAGATCGACTCGGCGATGGGTCACTGGTACGGGAGCCAACCGTCGATGAGGATCGAATTCGATGAGCGCACGACGCGTCTCCAGCGCCTCCTGGCTCGACACATGCCTGAAGGCGGCTACTTGGCAGAGTTCCATCTGCTACCCAACGCCGACCTTCCAGGGTTCACGATCGCATGCCTCCTCCACGAACCCCAGGGGCGGATACCCGTGGTGTCAGTGGGGCTGGGCGCTGACTCACGTCTGGAGAGCGCAATGTACAAGGCGTGGTTGGAGGCCGTCGGCGTTCGTTCCCTCGCGGAGTGGTCTCTGGTCAACACCTATCTTGAGGAAGGCGAGCTTCAGCACGATACGGGTGCGATGCTCGATCTTGACTCCAATGTGGTGTACGCGGCGCAAGCCGAAGGGGCGTCTGCCGTTCGAAACCGCTTTGCCAACGCTGAGCGCGTTCTCGGAGCGGATTTGCCGCCTGATTCGGTGCTCGATGTAGCGTCCGAGGTGCGCCGAGTCGTGCGCACGTTCCGCGCGACCAACAAGGAACTGTTCATACGAAGCCTATCTACCCCCGACGTCGCAGCCTTTGGATTTCGAGCGATCAGAGTGTGGTCTCCCGACACTCTCAGCTTGTGCCTTCCGAGCGCACCACCTCAGCGCCACCCGCGCTTCGGAGACTACGGTGGTTTCACGGAACTCGCTCCACATCCGTACCCCTGATCATGGCCGACTCGCGTATCTACTTGATCGCGTTCGTCCTCACGGCGGGTCCAGGAGCGCTCATGGTCGCGACAATGTTGAGCAGCAGATTTCGAGTCCTTTCGAAGCTGCGCCTCAACTCGATCTATACGGTAGCGACCCTTCTGATCGCCACAACGGGGCTCATCGAGGCTGGTCCAGTCGCCTTGTTACGTCCGGAGTCGACGTGGCTAGGAGCGGCCGCGGGCGTGGCTGCAGCGCCGATTCTCGGGTACCTCGCCGTGCTAGCCGATGGCAAGCTCACGGAGCGCTTTCGACGTCGCTCGCGTGAGCAGAGCACAACAGCGCAAGCGACAGGGACGAGTCGTCGTGCCAGCTCGGGGCTGACGCCGCTGCGCGTCATGCCCGCGGGCGCCGCGCGGCAACTTGGTGTTCAGCGTCGCCAAGCCGCACCGCGTGTGCCGTCGAGCCGCATCTCTGTGAGTTCTCAGCCGAGACAGCAAGCCCTGTTGTGGCTCGTTCTCGTGGCCGTGGGTGAGGAGCTTCTGTACCGTGGAGTGTTCCTCGGGTGGGCGATGCTGTTTCCGCCGCTCCTCGCCGGTTTCTTCCTGGCGCTCGGGACGGCTGTCTTTGGCCTCATCCACATCTCATTCGGATGGTCGCAGGTCGTCGCTAAATTGCCGCTCGCGATCATCGGGGTCGCAACGACGCTTGCGTTCGGGACGCCACTATGCGCGGTCCTCGTGCACGTCTACTTCAACGTCTACTACTGGCGTAAGCGTCGTTTCTCGGCGCTCTCTGCCGCCGCGACGCCCTGGAGCGCATGATGTTAGTTCAGCTACCTCTGCTGATTCGCGTGATTCTCGTCGCAACGCTCATCTTCGCCTATTACTTAGGCGTCAAGCAGCTGCTCTTCGTTGCGGCGAGAATGCTGGCCCTGCGCCTACGTCGGTTCTCCCGGCACAGTCGCAGTGAAGTCCAAGGCGTTCTTGAACTCAGCTTCGCTGTGATTGGGCACATCGTGTTCGTCGTGCTGTTCTTCGCGGTATCAGGCGTGCAACTGGGGGACCTAGGACTCGACGGTCCGCCTCTCCTCTTGCCGCTCGGAGCCCTTATCGGCATCGGTGAGCTTGCCGTCGCCATGTTCTTTTGCCAACTCATCGTCACGGGGCTAGACCGGAGCCGCGTTCCCGTAGCGGTGGGGGCATCCTCAGCGGGTACAGCGAATCCGACATCTTCGTGGATGTCCGCCAGCCGGGCCGGATGGGTGCGGCATCACATCAGCTCATTTCAGGTTCTTCCTGTGTCGCTGTCGATCACGTTGTCCGGCGCTCAGGTCGCCTGCGAAGAAATTGTCTTCAGATCACTGCTGATCGTTCTGTTCCAGGACTCAGGCATTGCCGTGTCATTCATCATTCCGGGAGCATTATTTGTCATCATGCAGGTGTTCTTCATGCCTTCCGCGCGAGCAGCAATGTTTCCTGTTGTCGGCGGCGCCATCATGGCGGTCGTCCATGGGATCCTCTTCACTTCGGTCCCATTCGTCTGGCCACTGATAGTCGCGCACGTCGTGTTCTTTTATATCGCAGTTCTGTGACCCCACCTGTCATCGACCCAAAGGAAAGCGAATGAAATTCGGCGTCTCCTTCCTGCCTGATGCATCGCCCCGCACTAAGTCGCCGCAAGATTACTTTCGAGATGCGATCGATCTCTCCGCGAGGGCCGAAGAGAACGGCTTCGCGTACTGCAAGATGACTGAGCACTATCTCAACCAATACGGAGGTTACTGCCCCAGCCCGTTGCAGTTTCTCGCTGCCGTGGCCGAGCGCACTCGTTCGATGCGGCTGATAACCGGGTGCATCATTCCTTCTCTTCACCATCCTGTCGAACTCGCCGCCACGACTGCGATGCTCGACGCGATCAGCGGTGGGCGCCTCGATGTGGGGGTAGCCCGGGGGTATATGCCCTATGAGTTCGACACCTTCGGGATCGAACTCGGCACAAGTAGAGACCGGTACGCCGAGGCTATTGACTTGATGCAGCAGCTTTGGTCAGGCGCCGAGGTCAGTGGGACGAGCGAGTTCTTTCCGCTCCGGTCTGCGCGTTCATGGCCGTTGCCGGTCCAGCAGCCGCACCCGCCCCTGTGGGGAGCTGCGGTCCGATCCCGTCAAAGCTTCGCATGGCTAGGGGAACGGGGGTTCGGATTGCTCGTGACCTCGGGATTCGCGGACCTTGAAGCTCTTGCAACCCATGTTTCGATCTACCGGTCGACTGCCCAGGCTTCGGGGCATGAACCCCGCGTGCTCATGAGCATCCCTTTGATGGTCCGTCAGACGGATAAGCAAGCGGACGTGGAGGGGCGTGCTGCTTTGCAGGAGTACCTTGATGTCTGGGCCGGTGCTGCAGACTCATGGGCTGGCGTCGCCTCGCAGGCATACAAGGGATATACGGGAATGTCGCGTGGGATCAGAGCGGCGGGCGTAGACGGGCTTCTGGGAACCGGCGGCGCAATTATCGGATCGGCGACGACGTGTGCGGCGGAGATCAATAAGTTGACCGCGCGGATCACGCCAGACGGCTACTTGTGGCAGCTTGATACTGGTTCGGCGTCTCGTGCATCGATGTTTGAGACTCTGGACAGGTTCTGCTCTGACGTCGAGCCTCTTCTGGGGTGACGAGGCTGGCTTTTTACCTACCTCAGCGAGCGCACGAAGTTCAACACTACCCGGTAGGACTCGCGTGCGGCTTCACGGCTCGCCCCCGGACTCCCGCCAAAGTCGACGTGGGTTGCCATCGACTCGGCCACGGTGGCAGGTGGTTCATCGCCGGGGAGCACCCCCGGGAACAGGCCAAGATGCCCGCATCTTCGGTACCGGCGTACCTCCGTCCGGTCATCAGCCATCTGTTTCACGAAGGCGGCGGACGGCCAGAAATGGTCGTCGTCCCCGTATTGCAGGAGAACCTGACAGCTTCCGACGGGGACAGGTATTCGCGATGCCGTCGTGCGCGACCAGCCACGAAAGCGGCCAGACTGCACGAGACGACGGGTACCGAAGAACCTGACATATTCTCTGAATCGATACCTTCCGCGGAAATAAGGGATCGGTTCACCGTCGACGAGCCATGCTGCTTCGTCGAAGCTCATGTGTACCGATCGCATGGCCGCGTTTACAACTGCGGAGGGGGACGCGGCAGCGATGCCGACCACATGGTCAAGGTGCGCCGCGAGGAGGAAAGCCAGTTCGCAGCCACGGGAATGCCCAACGAGAACAACGGGGGTTCGGAGTAACCTGTTTGATGCGATTGCCGCGCGGATCGTTCGGGCAACGTGGACGACGTCAACGGCAACAAGACCGCAGTGGCCTCCTTCGCGCGGGAAGTACTCAACTGCGATAGCGCGCACCCCGTCGGATGCAAGCAGTTTGGCTGCTGCGTCTGCTGAACGCCCGGCAACCTGGCCTGGAAGAATCACCGCGATGGGCGTTCCCTGCTCCTGTTGCGATGCCGGGCCTGGCCGGAATAGGCGCGCGGACGGACCCGTCGTTGGGCTAGTCATGCTGCTCAAACCCGCGCGCCGCCAGGACGAAAGCACCGGCCGCAAGAACTGCTGCAACTAGGTAGCCCAGCAGGACCTGGCCGTTATCGAACACTCCGGCGACAGAGGCCCTGGAGGCGTCCACGACGTAGGTGAGCGGGTTGAAGCGGGAGAGCGTGTGCAACCAGGACGGCGCCAACGCCATCGGTAGCATCACCCCTGCTAACAACACGATCGGAAGCAGAAGCGCGTTGAACACGCTTGAAAGCGCCTCTTCGCTCTTGCTAGTGATTGCCAATAGATATGAAAGCGACGACATTGCGACGGATATGAGTAGAACAAGGCCCAGGCATGAGAGCAGCCCCTCAATATCCGACCGGAAGCCAAGTATGAGTGACGCCCCAATGACCAAGAGAGTCTCTGCCAAGAGAACTAGAACGTCTCTGACAACCTTGCCGCCAAGAATGAGAGTTCTCGACACTGGTGCCGCGAAGATTCGTTCCAGTGCGCCGGAACGGTACTCGGTGACCAACGAGATGCCGACAAAAGCTCCGCCGAATAGAGCAAGTTGAATGAAGAGCGCAGGTACGAATGTGGCGTATGCATCTTTGGATGACACTCCACCAAGTTCCGATACCCCCGCGAGAAGGGGCCCGAACAAGAAGAGGTACAGCAAGGGCTGCCCAATCCCAATCACCGCGATTACAGGATTCCGCGCGGTATTCATCACCTCGTGGGACAGTACCGTGACGAAGGCTCGGACTCCAGCAATACTCTCCGCCCGGGTGGACGGCGCAATCTGCACCGTTCGTGTGTTGTTCACGCGAGAAGATCCTTCCCGGTAAGGCTAAAGAACGCATCCTGCAACCCGCCCCTTCTCACAGAAATGCGCATAGGTATCTGTCCTCGCCGATGCAACACTTCTAGCACCGCAGGGAGTGTTCGCTCACCATCGCTGATACGTAGCGAGAGAAGCATGCCAGCATCGGTGCCGGAGTATTCAGCGCTCAATACGCCGTCGACCCCGCTGTGAGACCACGCCGTCTCTGCGACGTCGGTCGCGTCAAGGTGAACAAAAACTTCATCCACAGCGAAACGCTCCTTCAGGCGCTGGGTACTGTCGTGCGCGATCAACCGGCCACCCTCCATCATCAGGATGTCGTCTGCGAGGTCTTCTGCTTCGTCAAGGTAGTGCGTGGTGATCACCACGGTCGTGCCCCACTTTTCGCGCATGTTGCGGATCATTGCCCACATCTCCTGACGGGCATCGGGGTCGAGGCCAACGGTTGGCTCATCGAGAAAGGCAATATCTGGCTGGTTCATCATCCCCATCGCGATATCAACCTTCCGGCGCTCGCCACCAGACAGGCGTCCCGCGCGCCTACCCCAGAACTCTTCGGCACCCATCAACGCCAGAACCTCGCGCCCACGGTGCTCTGCACTTGCGCGAGACATCCCGAACAGCCTGCCCTGGAAAACAAGCTCCTCGCCCACGACCGACTCGGCTTGCAGCGTGCCCACTTGCGGTACGTAACCGATGAGCTGGCGTACCTTTCGCGCTTCGCTGGTGAGATCCATGCCCGCGATACGGACAACACCCTCGCTCGCCCGGCTTACAGTCGCCAGGATTCGCAACGTCGTAGTCTTCCCTGCGCCGTTGGGACCAAGCAGCCCCAACGTGCGCCCCCTCGCGAGCGAAAAAGACAGGTCAGATACTGCGTGGGTCTCTTTCCCTCGAAACTTGAATGTTTTCCCGAGATGCTCAACCGTTAGCAACAGCGCCTCCCCATTAGGTAAATTTTACTATAGCAGCGAAGCGTGGAATCCGCCAGGGGTCCTACGGGCGGCGGAAGATGACCGTACTGATCGGAGGACCTCGATCCATGTCGCGTCGCGAGGCGCGGTCGACCGGGCCACGCGCGCTCGGGCTCTCGGGCGTCCGCCGCGACAAGGGCATCCGCACCTCGATGTCCGCCAAAGACGGGATCCACGCCGGGGACCTGCTCAACGTGACTTCACCGCACCGCGGCCAGATCACACCTGGGTGATGGACTTCACCTACGTCAGAAGTGAAGCGCCCTGGGTTTGTTGGAGGCTCCTGGCCTTGGAAACGAGGATGGAGTTATGCCGAAGGAAAAGGCGATCGGGAAGCCGACGACGCGTCGGTATTCGAGCGAGGAGAAGGCCGCCGCGGTGCGAATGGTGCGAACGCTGCGCGCCGAGTTGGGTGTCACGCAAGGGACGGTGCAGCGGGTCGCGTCGCAGCTCGGATACGGGGTCGAATCCGTGCGCACCTGGGTCAAGCAAGCTGACATCGACGACGGCGTCGCGCCGGGCGTGACCTCGTCGGAGGCGGCTCGGGTGCGGGAGTTGGAGCAAGAAGTCCGGGAGTTGCGTCGCGCCAACGAGATCCTCAAGCGTGCGGCGAGTTTCTTCGGGGCGGAGCTCGACCGCCAACACCGGAAGTAGTCGCGTTCGTCGACGCGAACAAGGACGACATCGTCGAGGGGCGCCCGCTCGGAGTCGAGCCCATCTGCGCACTGCTGCAGGTGGCTCCGAGCACGTACTACGCCGCCCGTGATCGGGCGCCGTCGGCGCGAGCGGTGAACGACGCGGTCGTGATGCCGGAGCTGGTGCGGCTGTGGATGGAGAACTACTGCGTCTACGGGGTCCGCAAGCTCTGGAAGGCGGCCCGCCGCGACGGGATCGACATCGGCCGAGACCAGACGGGTCGGTTGATGCGCGCTGCGGGGATCGAGGGCGCGAGACGGTCGAAGCGGGTCAAGACAACATGCCCTGATCCTGCCGCTGCGCGTCACCCGGATCTGGTGAAGCGGGAGTTCACCGCGACTGCCCCGAACCGGCTCTGGGTGACGGACCTCACGTTCGTACCGACCTGGGCCGGTGTCGCCTACGTCTGCTTCATCATCGACGCGTTCAGCCGGATGATCGTGGGATGGCGGGTCGCGTCGCACATGCGCACCGACATGGTCCTCGACGCGATCGAGATGGCCCGGTGGTCCCGCGGCGCCCGCCACCACGACCTGCGCTGTCATTCCGATGCGGGCAGTCAATTCACGTCGATCCGCTACGGCGAACGCCTCGCGGACATCGGGGCCACCCCGTCGATCGGGACCGTCGGCGACAGCTATGACAACGCCCTGGCAGAGACCGTGAACGGCTACTACAAGACTGAACTCGTCCGCGGACCCGCCCGATCCGGGCCCTGGAAGACGGTCGAGGACCTCGAGCTCGCGACCCTCGGGTGGGTGCACTGGCACAACACTCAACGCCTCCACGGCTACCTCGGCGACATCCCGCCCATCGAGTTCGAGCAGGCGTTCTATGCTGACCAAACGACCAGCGATCAGCTGGTGGGAATCAAATAGCGCGAGTCTCCATCAGACCCAGGGCGCTTCATTCCCTGATCCCTCTCGTGATCGGTCCGTGGCTCCACACTCATCATGTTTCTCCGCGCTATCAGCATCGCGCGGCATCTTGCTGGCCGAACGGAGAATGTCCGATGCCACGCAAGTGTCGGAGCGGCGCTAAGTCCCGAGGTCGGCGCACCCGCCTCGGTCGCGTGGATAGCCTCCTCAGCGCGGCACCGCGGCCACTTGCCGCTCGCGAAGCGCAGGTCGACGGCGGCAGGCATTGGGTAGGACCTGACCTGAATCGGCTTAGACGCCTGAGTCACGCGCGGCTAGCTGAGGCCTGAGCGGAGGTAGGCCAGGGCGGTGTCCGCCGGAAGCGGCCGCGGCGCGTGGTGCCTGCCTGTTCGCGTGAGATCGGTGATGCGGTCGGTGCGGAACACACGCCAGCCCGCGCGATCCAGGTCCCAGCACAGCAGATACCAGTGCGCGTCGAGGTGGACGTGGCGGTGGGGTTCGCCGCGTCGCCGGCTCGCGGTGCCGTGCATATCGACGTAGGCGAAGGTCACGATTTCGCAGAGAGCGCCGTGTTCCGATCCTCGACCCGCTCCGCCCGATCCTGGAACGCCTCGCGGAAGGCAAGGAGCCCGAGGACCGGCTGCTGGTCGGCCCGAAGGGCGGCGCTCTCACGACCGCGACCGTGCGGGACGCGACGAACTGGGACCAGATCGTCAGCGATCTCGGCCTCCCCGACCTCACTCGGCACGGCCTCCGGCACACCGGAGCCACCTGGATGGCCGACGCAGGCATCCCGCTGCACGTCCTCCAGGACATCCTCGGCCACGCCTCCGTCGAGACCACCCGCGTATACGTGCACCCCGACGACCGACACCTTGCATCAGCCGCAGAGCAAGCCAACGCTTTCCTCGCCCGATCCAACAACGCCAGCCCACCAAGTCGGCGCGGGGCCTCGAGGTCACTTTGACGAGTAGCCAGGAACCACGATCAGATGCCCTGGTCCCCTTTTGGTCCCCCTATCCACAGGCGACGACTTCCAGAGAACCAGATACGCCCTCCGCCGTCTATGGGCCGGCGCCGATGCCTTGGCGAGGGGACCAGAGGGGGACCAACGAAAACCCGTCGCCAGACATGACGAAGCCCTGATGAAAATTGCTTCTCATCAGGGCTTTTCCGTCGGGATGACAGGATTTGAACCTGCGACCCCTTGACCCCCAGTCAAGTGCGCTACCAAGCTGCGCCACATCCCGTTGTTTAGTTTTCGAGCTACTGCGCCGCCGTAACCCACTTGACCCCCAGTCAAGTGCGCTACCAAGCTGCGCCACATCCCGTCGCCCGCGGGCGGGCAACTCCCCTATATTAGCCGCTCCGCGACCGTGCCGCGAACCGGGCGCACCCCGGGCGTGTGCGCAGCGCCGAAGCGCACCCCGATACGGCCAGCCGCACCCCGGACGTGTGCGCACGAGCGAGAGGCGGCCGAGGCCAAGAGCCCTTGCCGGTGTCGGACCCCCTCGCTACCGTCGCCCCATGAGCATCGAGATCCTCCCCGCGACCGGCGACCGCTTCGACGACGCCGAGGTCGCGCTCGACAGCGGCGACGGGCCCGAGTGCCAGTGCCAGTGGTGGCTCCTGCCGAACGGCCCCTGGAAGGAGGCATCCGTCTCCCAACGCACCGAGCTCTTCCGCGCCGAGTTCCGCGACGCGCGCCCGCCCGGACTCATCGCCTACGTCGACGGCGAACCCGCCGGGTGGGTACGCGTCGGACCCCGCACCGCGCAACCGCGCCTGGCGCGCACGCGCGACGTCACGGCATCCACGACCGAACCCCTCGATGACGACGACGTCTGGGCGGTCTCGTGCTTCGTCGTCCGCAAAGAGCACCGCGGCGAGGGCCTCACCGCCAAACTTCTGGATGCCGCCGTCTCCGCCGCCCGCGACGGCGGCGCCCGAGTGGTCGAGGGGTATCCGCTCGACCCGACCGCCGCGAAGCGTTCGTCGAACCAGCTCTTCCGCGGCACCGTCTCGGTGTTCGAGGCCGCCGGCTTCGACGTCGTCGACCGGCCGAAGCCCGACCGGGCACTGGTCTCCCTCGCGCTGCGCGACTGACCGCGCGTCTTACGATGGAGGTTCGCCGACGAAAGACCTGACATGACGGATGCCGCGACCACCGCGCGCGTGGACGCCTGGCTCTGGGCGGTCCGGGTCTACAAGACCCGCTCGGCCGCCACGACAGCCTGCCGCGCGGGTCACGTGCGCGTCAACGGCGAGCGGGCGAAGGCGGCCCAACCCGTGCGCCCGGGCGACGAGCTGCGAGTGCGCATCCACGGCTTCGACCGCATCCTCGTGGTGAAGAAGACTCTCGCCAAGCGCGTCGGTGCCGCACTTGTCGCCGAAGCGCTCGACGATCGCACTCCCCCGCCGCCGCCCCGCGAGAGCATGCCGTTCGTGCCGGTCCGCGACCGCGGCGCGGGCCGCCCCACGAAGCGCGACCGCCGCGAGATCGAGAAGCTCCGCGGTCGCGACCTCGACTGAGACCACCACGCCCGGCTGCACACCGTCCGCGATCCGCGGCATCAAGCCCGCTCCGCCCCGCACGAGCAGGACCGGCGAGCAGGACCGGCGAGCAGGCCAGGCGCGCCCACCGGCCGGTGACGAGCGGAGGACGCGGGATAAGCGAAGGACGAAGGACAAGCGGAGGACGCGGGACAAGCGGAGGACGGATTGGCGGACACGCTCATCCGCCGGCCCCCGCGCCTCCGTTCGTCACGCCGGCCGGCACCGCCAACCGACACCGGCGGCCTCGCCTCGACCGGCACGAAGCGCCCGCGCAACGCACGACGGTCGAGATGCGCCGCCGTCAGCCCAGTTGGTCCAGCAACCACCGCGTCCCGCGGACCGACGCCCCGAGCGCCTCCACCCGCGCCGCGAGACCGCGGTCACTGGTCACGACGATCACCGGGTTCCACGGGCCCACGAGCTCCGCCGCCACCCGCACGATCTCGTCGTCGCCTGAGCCGCTCGCCCGCCGCACCGCGACACTTTCGCCCTCGCCCTCGACCACACGCGCCTCACCCTCCAGCACCGCCGTCACCCGCGGGAACCAGCGCGTGGCGGAGAGGCCGAGGGTCTCGGCATCCATTCCTCTCACCGACAGCGCGCTCAGACGAGCCAGCAGGCGTGCGGCGGCACCGGCGCGGTCCTTCCACCAGCCGTCGGGGACCGACCCGACGACGTTGGCGACGTCGACGACGACCGCCGGGCGCAGAGACAGGGCCGAGCGCAGCGCCGGCCACGACGCGGCGAAGCCCGGATGCAACGACAGCGACTCCACCTCGTCGACGGGTACCCACTCCAGCGCCACGCTCTCGGGGTCGCTGATCACGGGCGCGAACGGAGTCGTCACGTCGGCGACGAGGGTCGTGTACGTCCAGATGCCGAGATCGAGCACGCTCTCGAACCGGGCACACACGGCATCCGTCGGAACCCCGGCTTCTTCGCTCGACTCGCGCAGGGCGCCGTCGCGGGCGGATTCGCCCTCGTGCCGGGCACCGCCGGGAAGCGCCCAGGTGTTGCCGAAGTGACTCCACGACACGCGATGCTGCAGCAGTACACCGCGTCGGGCGTCGAGGGCCAGCAGTCCGGCAGCGCCGAAGCGGCCCCAGTATTTCTCGCCCGTGGGCGCGACGACCCAGGCGTCGCCGGGGTCACGGGGCCCGTGCGGACGCCGCGGTTCGCCCGGGGCGGGAGGTTCGATGGTCATCGCGTCCAGCCTGGCACACGCGGGCTCCGCGGGCATCGTCGCTCGTCACATCGTGTCGCGCCGGCCGATCCTGCCGCACGGGCGACGGCGACATCCATCCGCCGCGGTATGGATCACCCCGATCGACGATTCGAGCCGCCGGGAGGATCGACAATCGGTGCATGGAGTACGAATTCGACACCGACCCCGCGCGCATCCCCCGCGACGCCGTGTGGGCGTGGCTGAGCACCGAGGCGTATTGGGGACGCACCCGCTCCCGCGCCGACGTCGACGCTCAACTCGACAGCGCCTGGCGAGTGGTCGGCGTGTACCACCCCGAGACGGGTCGGCTCGTGGGCTTCGCCCGCGCCGTGTCGGATGGCGTGACGTTCGCCTACTTGGCCGACGTGTTCGTCGTCGACGGCCACCGCGGGCAGGGGGTGGGGTCGAGGATCGTCCGTACGATGATCGACGAGGGTCCGGGCGCGCACTTCCGCTGGGTCCTGTTCACGCGCGACGCGCACGAGGTCTACCGACGCTTTGGCTTCGCCGAGCCGGACGAGACGGCGATGGTCCGCCCCGCATCCTCGTCCTGACAGCGTCGCGCCCCGGCTCCGCGAGCGGAGTCGGGGCGCGACGTAGAAGGTGTCAGCGGTCGAAACGCGCGCCCTCGGGCTTGGGTCCGAGCAGCGTGAAGACGAACAGCACGATGCCACCGACGATGGGAACCAGGCCGATGAAGACCCAGAAGCCACTCTTGTCGGAGTCGTGCAGGCGACGCACGAGCAGCGCGAGCCAGGGCACGATCGTCGCGAGGCCCCAGAGCAGGTAGATGATGTAGAACACCAGGCCCAGCCCCGACGGTGCCACGGCGTTTCCGAACTCGTCGATGGTGCGACCACCGGTGAAGGAGGCGAGCAGGTTCAGCGCGAAGCCCACGAGGAACATCACGAGAACCATCCACCAGTACTCGCTGCGGCTGGCGCGGCCCGCGAAGGTCGCGTACTTCTTGAAGAAGCGCTGCACGGCGGCGCCGATGGGGGCGCCGTAGTACGGCTGGTTGAGAGGCGGCTCGGTCGTAGAAGTCGTCATGGAGATCCCCCTGAAGAGTGTGTGGTTCTTTACGACAGAGGTGGGATTGGCCCACCCGTCACTGCACCCTACCGAACCTGAGTGTTCGCTGAGCGAATATCGTGAACTTCACCTCCACAAACGCAAACGACGAACGCCCCGGTTCCGCGGAGGGAGCCGGGGCGTTCGGCAATCGAACTCAGCGCTGGCGCTTCTCGCGAATGCGCATGTTCAGCACGATGGGCGTGCCCTCGAAGCCGTAGATCTCGCGCAGGCGCCGCTGGATGAACCGGCGGTAGCCCGGGTCGAGGAACCCGGTCGTGAACAGCACGAACGTCGGCGGACGCGTCGCCGCCTGCGTGCCGAACAGGATGCGGGGCTGCTTGCCGCCGCGCAGCGGGTGCGGGTGCTCGGCGACGAGCTCCGAGAGGAAGGCGTTGAACTTGCCGGTGGGGATGCGGGTGTCCCACGACTCCAGCGCCTGCTCGAGCGCCGGCACGAGCTTGTCGAGGTGGCGACCGGTGCGCGCCGAGATGTTCACGCGCGGAGCCCAGGCGACGTGGGCCAGGTCCTGCTCGATCTCGCGCTCGAGGTAGCGGCGACGGTCCTGGTTCTCCATGTCGTCGTCGTTCAGGCGATCCCACTTGTTGAACGCCAGCACGAGAGCGCGGCCCGACTCGAGCACGAGGTCGATGATGTTGAGGTCCTGCACGCTGATCGGCTGCGACACGTCGAGCACGACGACGGCGACCTCGCTCTTCTCCAGCGCGGTCGAGGTGCGCAGCGACGCGTAGAAGTCGGCGCCCTGCGACAGGTGCACGCGGCGACGGATGCCGGCGGTGTCGACCAGCGTCCAGAGCTTGCCGCCGAGCTCGACGACCTCGTCCACCGGATCGCGGGTCGTGCCCGCGAGCTCGTTGACGACGACGCGCTCTTCACCGGCGGCCTTGTTCAGCAGCGACGACTTGCCGACGTTCGGGCGACCGAGGATCGCGACGCGGCGGGGTCCGCCGATCTCGTACTTGGCGACGGCCGAGACCTCGGGCAGCACTTTCATGAGCTCGTCGAGCAGGTCGGCGACACCGCGACCGTGGATGGCCGACACGGGGTGCGGCTCACCCAGACCGAGGTTCCACAGGGCCGTGGCCTCGGGCTCCTGGCGGGCGTCGTCGACCTTGTTGGCGATGAGGAAGACGGGCTTCTTGCTCTTGCGCAGCAGCTTCACGACGTGCTCGTCGGTCGAGGTCGCGCCCACCGTGGCATCCACCACGAAGAGCACGACGTCGGCGAGGTCGATCGCGACCTCCGCTTGGGCTGCGACCGAGCGGTCGATGCCCTTCGCGTCGGGCTCCCACCCGCCGGTGTCGACCAGCGAGAAGCGGCGATCGAGCCACTCCGCCTTGTACGTGACGCGGTCGCGGGTGACACCGGGGGTGTCCTCCACGACGGCCTCGCGGCGGCCCAGGATGCGGTTCACCAGCGCCGACTTGCCCACGTTCGGGCGGCCGACGATCGCGACCACCGGCAGCGCGGGCAGGAATTCGATCGCTCCTTCACCCGACGCGAGACCGGCGAGCAGTGCCGCGTCATCCTCGTCCAGGTCGAAGTCCTCGAGACCCGCGCGCAGCGCTTCGGCCCGCTGCTCGGCCAGGACTTCGTCCAGCTCGGCCATCTTCTCGGCGAGCTGGTCGGGCCCGCCTTCGTACTCGTCTTCAACGCCCATCGCGGGCTCCCATCGTGGAGTCGACGACGTCCAGCACGGCGTCGACGGTCTGTTCGAAATCGAGGTGGGTCGAGTCGACGACCTGCACGCCGGGCGCGGCGGTGAGGAAGTCGACGACCGTGGAATCAGCGGCATCCCGCTTGTGCAGGGCGGCGGCGACGGCCGCGGCATCCTGTGTCGTCAGCTCTTTGCTGCGGCGCGCGGCACGCACTTCGGGCGCCGCGGTCAGCAGGATGCGCACGAGCGCGTCGGGGAACACCACCGTGGTGATGTCGCGACCCTCGACCACGACGCCCGGAGAACCCGCGGATGCCACGAGCCGGCGGAACAGCTCGTTCACGGCCTTGCGCACGGGGGCGACCCGGGCCACGCCGCTCACGGCGTCTGTCACACGGGGCTCGCGGATCGCGGTGGTGACATCGACGGAGCCGACCCGCACCCAGCGGTCGGTCGTGTCGAGCGAGATCGCGTAGTCGAAGTCGCCGAACACCTCGAGCACCGCGGTGGCGTCAGAGGTGTCGACGCCGTGCTCCAGCGCGTGCCAGGCGAGCGCGCGGTAGGCGGCGCCGGTGTCGAGGAAGCCGTAGCCGAGCCGCTGGGCGGCGGCCTTCGACACGCTCGACTTGCCGCTTCCGGCGGGGCCGTCGATCGCGACGACGACGGGGCCGGAACCGAACGGGGGCTTCAACAAAGACTCAGTCATGGGTGGTACTCGCAATCCGCCATCCGCGCTGCTGGAGCCCGTCGACAGCGCGCCGGACCGCGTCGGGGACGACGCTGATCTCGGCGAGGCCGAACGGTGCTCCGGGCGAGTGCTCGAGGCGCAGGTCTTCGACGTTGACGTCGAGGTCTCCGAGCTCGCCGAAGAGGCGGCCCAGCTGTCCGGAGGTGTCGTCGACCATGACGACGAAACTGTCGAAACGGCGGTTCTGGCCGTGCTTGCCGGGCAGGCGCTCCACGCCTTCGTTGCCGCGGCGGATCGTGTCGGCCACCGCGCGGCGGGCGCCCGGGGCGTCGGGCTCGCGCAGGGCGTCGGCGACGTCGGTGAGGTCGGCGGCGAGCCGGTCGAGCACGTCGACCACCGGAGCGGCGTTGGCACCGAGGATCTGCACCCACAGCTCGGGGGCGGATGCCGCGATGCGGGTGGTGTCGCGCACCCCCTGCCCCGCGAGACGGAGCGAGCCGTCGGGGGCCTCGACGAAGCGTCCGGCGAGCAGGCTCGCGACCAGCTGCGGCACGTGCGACATGAGCGCGACAGATTCGTCGTGCTCTTCGGGCGTCATCTCGATGAGCGTCGCGCCGAGGTCGAGGGCGAGTCCCTCCACCAACGACAGATCGTGCGCCGAGGTCTCGCCGTCGCGGCAGACGACCCACGGGCGACCGACGAAGATGTCGGCGCGGGCCGAGATCGCTCCCCCGCGCTCGCGCCCGGCCATGGGGTGTGAGCCGATGTAGTGCGTGAGGTCGACGCCGCGCTCGCGCAGGGTGCGCAGCGGCTCGAGCTTGACGCTCGCGACGTCGGTGACGACCGTCTCCGGGAACGCCTTCAACTCGCGCTCGACGACGTCGGCGGTGACGTCGGGGGGCACGGCCACGACGATGAGCGAGGGTCGGTCGTCGTCGCGCGCGGCGCGACCGGCGCCGTAATCGATCGCGAGGCGCAGCTGCGAGGGCGAGGCGTCGACGAGCACGACGTCGACGCCGAGCGCGGTCAGGGCGTGCCCGATGCTCGCGCCCAGAAGGCCGGAGCCGACGATCCGCACCGTCCCGCTCGTGCGGGTCGCCAAAGGCACGGCCGCGCGCGCGGACGTTCCGTTCGGTTCGGTCATCGGGTCTCCTGCTGCCCTGCGCGGCGTCTGCCGCGCCGCGGGGCGCCCGCGAGGCTCACTCCGCCGGAGTGTCGCCGTCTCGACGAGACAGCGTGAGCAGGGCGCCGCGTTCTACTGTAGTCAACTCGCGCGCCGAACCCACCGGGAGTGTTCCCAGGTGCAGCGGCCCGAACTGCCGCCGCACGAGTTCGACGACCGGGTGGCCGACCTCGGCCATCATGCGCCGCACGATCCGGTTCTTGCCCGAGTGCAGCGTGAGCTCCACGAGGCTCTCACCGCGTGAGGAGTCGAGCAGGCGCGCCTTGTCGGCCGCGATCCGCCCGTCCTCCAGCTCGACGCCCTTGATGAGGCGTTGGATGGTCTGCGGCAGCACCTGCCCCTCGACCTTGGCGATGTAGACCTTGGTCACCCCGAACGACGGGTGCGCGAGCACGTGCGCGAGGTCGCCGTCGTTGGTCAGCACGAGGAGGCCGCTCGTGTCGGCATCCAGTCGCCCGACGTTGAACAGGCGCTCGTCCCAGTCCTTCGCGTAGCGGCGCAGGTCGGGGCGCCCGCGATCGTCGCTCATCGAGCTCACGACGCCGGTGGGCTTGTTCAGGATGACGTACCGCTTGGACGCATCGAGCTGAATCGCCGTGCCGTCGACGTCGACGAGGTCGTTCTCGGGGTGGATGCGCGAGCCGAGCTCGGTGACGACCGCGCCGTTCACGCGCACGCGACCCTCGACGATCATCTGCTCCGCGACGCGGCGCGAGGCCACCCCGGCGTTGGCCAGCACCTTCTGCAGGCGGACGCCCTCTTCGCTCATTTCAGGACCTCTCCGTCGAATCCGTCGGCGCCGTCGTCGAGCAACGGCGAGATATGGGGCAGCTCGTCGAGCGAGTTGATGCCGAGGTTGACCAGCAGCTGGTCGGTGGTTCCGTAGTGGATCGCGCCCGTGTCGGGGTCGGTGAACACCTCGGCGATGAGCCCCCGCGCGAGCAGCGTCCGCACGACCGAGTCGACGTTCACGGCGCGGATGGATGCCACCTGCCCGCGCGTGACGGGCTGCTTGTACGCGATGACGGCCAGGGTCTCCAGCGCCGCCTGCGACAGCCGGGAGGGCGCTTGGGTGTTGACGAAGTCGCCCACGACGTCGTCGTACTCCTCGCGCACATAGAGGCGCCAGCCGCCGCCGACCTCGCGCAGCTCGAAGCCGCGGACCGGTCCCCCGGTCTTGCCGTCGTAGTCGGCGACGAGTCCCTCGACGGCCTGGCGTACAGCGGGAACGGGGGCGCTGACGGCCGCAGCGAGGCTCACCAGGCTCTGCGGCTGGTCGATCACGAGCAGGATCGCCTCCAGGCGGCGAGCGACGGATGCCGGATCGCTCGGCCGCGCGGCGGGCTCGGCGGTTCCCGCGGCGGCGTCGGTCGGCGAGTCACCCGGGCCGGGCGCCCGCTCTCCGCTCTGCGCGCCCGTGCCGGACGGGGTCACGGGATCAGCGGTCATAGTCGGCTCCCAGGGCGGCGAGGTTCTCTTCCGACCATCTCTCGGCGGTCCAGCGCAGCGTCAGCTCCCCCAGCGGCTCGAGCTGCTCGAACGACAGCGCGGCGTGACGGTACAGCTCGAGGATCGACAGAAAGCGCGCGACGACGACCCCCGTCTCGGTGACGCCGGCGACGAGGTCGCGGAAGTTCAGGGTGCCCGCCGAGCGCAGCAGCGTCACGACGATCGCGGCCTGCTCGCGGATGCTCACCAGCGGCGCGTGCAGGTGGTCGAGCCCGACGGTGGGGATCTGCTTGGGCGCGAGCGCGACGACGGCGAGGGCAGCGAAATCGTCGAGGCTGAGGGTCCACACGAGTTCCGGCACGGCCGCACGATACTTGTCGTCGAGGCGCACCTCTCGAGTGTGCCGACGATCCTCCCGCTGCAGGCAGCGCGCGAACCACGCCGACACCTCTTTGAACGCCCGGTACTGCAGCAGTCGGGCGAAGAGCAGGTCACGCGCTTCGAGCAGCGCCACGGATTCGGCATCCACGACCTCGCCCTGGGGCAGGAGACCCGCGATCTTCATGTCGAGCAGGGTGGCGGCCACGACGAGGAACTCGGACGCTTCGTCGAGGTCCTGCTCGGGGCCGAGCTGGCGCAGGTAGGCGATGAACTCGTCGGTCACGCGGCTGAGGGCGACCTCGGTGATATCGAGCTCGGCGCGCGAGATGAGGGTCAGCAGCAGGTCGAACGGTCCGTCGAAGACGGGGAGGGTGACGCGGAAGCCGGCCTCGGTCAGGTCCTCTGCGTCAGCGGGCGGCGTGGGCGTCGCGACCGGTCTGGACGCGGGGTCGGCGATCTGGTCAGGCGACGGCGCCACGGGCGACCAGCTCCCGCGCCAGCCGCAGGTACGCCTGGGCGGCGGCGTGCTCGGGCGCGAACTCCGTGATCGGCATGCCCGAGACCGAGGCATCCGGGAACTTCACCGTGCGGCCGATGACCGTCTCGAGCACGTCGTCGCCGAACGCCTCGACCACGCGCTCGAGCACTTCGCGCGAGTGCAGCGTGCGGGGGTCGTACATGGTGGCCAGCACGCCGTCGAGCTCGATCGCGGGGTTGAGGCGGTCACGCACCTTGTCGATCGTCTCGACCAGCAGTGCCACGCCGCGCAGCGCGAAGAACTCGCACTCGAGCGGGATGAGCACCCCGTGCGCCGCGGTGAGCGCGTTCACGGTGAGCAGGCCCAGCGACGGCTGGCAGTCGATGAGGATCACGTCGTAGTCGGCCGCGACCTTGCGCAGCACCCGGGCGAGGATCGTCTCGCGGGCGACCTCGTTGACCAGGTGCACCTCGGCGGCGGAGAGGTCGATGTTCGCCGGCAGCACGTCCAGGCCCTCGACGCGGGTCTGCACGATGACCTCGTGCGGATCGCGCTTGGTGTCCAGCAGCAGGTCGTAGATCGTCGGCACGTCGTGCGTCTGGATGCCGAGACCCGCCGACAACGCCCCCTGCGGGTCGAAGTCGATCGCGAGAACGCGGCGGCCGTACCCGGCGAGCGATGCGGCCAGGTTGATCGTCGTCGTGGTCTTGCCGACGCCGCCCTTCTGGTTGCACAGCGCGATGATGCGCGCGGGACCGTGGCTGTCGAGAGCCGGCGGGGTGGGGAACCCCTGGTACGGGCGACCGGTGGGCCCGAGGATGACCTCGTCCGCGCCCGACTTCGTGCCCTTCGTGCTCGCCGACACCGAATCTCCCGCCTTCGTCATAACGAGACCCGAGTCTACCCGCCACCCGCTCCGCCACCCGGCGTGACCCGCGGGCAGGCCGTGCCCCGAGGCTCGTCGAGCATGCCCCCCCTCCTCGGGCACCCGCCGTGCGCACAACCTCCGCGATGCACACACCCTCAGCCCGAAACAGCCGGATCAGCCGACCCTGTGCGAATCACTGAGTGTGTGCCGGAGCTGTACCACCACGGCGAGCACGAGCGTCGCCACGCCCCACGCGGCGGCGACCCTCACCAGCACCCCGTAGATCAGGTGGGTGGGCGTGTAATCGGCGTCGAATCCGCCCGCGATGGTCACCGCGACAAGGGATGCCGCGACCAACACGATCGGCAGCGACAGCCACCACGCCACGCGCACGGCATCCGGAAGCACCCGCCGGACCGCAATCGCCGACCGCCGCGAGAGCCACCACAGCCCGAACGCGCCGAGCCCCGCGAGCCCGAGCACCCCCGACCCGTACTGCAGCCACTTCACGCCCGCCAGCGGCCCCCACTGCTCCTCGAGCGCCGGGAAGAGGGCGTCGCCCGCGCGACCCTCGTGCGTGAAGAAGTCCCACCCGACGTGCGTGACCACCCCGAGCGCGAGCGACAGCACGAGCCACAGGATGCCGACCACTCCCCCGCTCAGCGTCTCGCGTGCGGCCGCGAGGGCTCCGGCATCCCACTCGTCGGGCAGTCGATCGGCGATGCGCCGCGGTACCAGCTCGCGCGTCGCCGGGCGCAAGACGCACCGCCACACGAGCAGCAGCACGAACGCCATGACGACCGTGACCGGCAGCCACACCAGATCGTGGGTCATCGCGTACGGGGGCACGATGCCCCGCAGGAACAGGGGCAGATCGGGCGTCATCGCTCCGATCGCGATCGCCGCCGGAACCAGCGGTGTCCGCACGAAAGGCAGGGCGACGACCGCGTGGCTGACGGTGAACGGCATGTCAGCTCAGGAACAGCCCGGCGAGCGTCTTCTTGCCGCGGCGCAGCACGGAGACACCGCCGGGGAGGGTCCCCTCGACGATCGCGTCGTCGCTGGTCACCTTCACCCCGTCGAGTGTCACGCCGCCCTGCGCGATCGCGCGCCGCGCGTCGCTCAAGCTGGCCGACAAGCCGGTCGCGGTGAGCGCCTCGACCACGGTGGAGCCGGCGGGGAGCGTCGCGTGCGGCAATTCCTCCAGTGCGGTGCGCAGCACGTCGGCATCCAGCGCCGTGACGTCACCCTGACCGAACAGCGCCTCGGTCGCGGCGATCACAGCCTCGGCGGCCGCGGGTCCGTGCACCGTGGTGACGACCTCGCGGGCCAGGCGTTTCTGCGCGGCGCGGCGGAACGGCTCGGTCTCGACGAGAGCCGCGTACTCCTCGATCTCGGCGCGCGTGAGGAAGGTGAACACCTTGAGGCGCTCGATCACGTCGCGGTCGTCGGTGTTCAGCCAGAACTGGTGCATCGCCCACGGGCTGCACATCTGGGCATCCAGCCAGATCGCGTTGCCCTCGCTCTTGCCGAACTTCGTGCCGTCGCTGTTGGTGATCAGCGGCGTGCCGATGGCGTGCACCGATGCGCCCTCGACCTTGCGCACGAGGTCGGTGCCGCTGGTGAGGTTGCCCCACTGGTCGCTGCCGCCGGTCTGCAGCACGCAGCCGTACTGGCGGTACAGCTCGAGGTAGTCCATGCCCTGCAGGATCTGGTAGCTGAACTCGGTGTAGCTGATGCCCGCCTCGGAGTTCAGGCGCGCGCTCACGGCATCCTTCTTCAGCATCGTGCCGACGCGGAAGTGCTTGCCGATCTCGCGCAGGAAGTCGATGGCGCTGAGCGGCGCGGTCCAGTCGAGGTTGTTGACGATGCGCGCGGCACTGTCGCCCTCGAAGCTCAGGAAACGCTCGACCTGTGCGCGCAGGCGCGCCACCCATTCGGCGACGGTCTCGGGCGTGTTGAGCGTGCGTTCCGCGGTCGGACGCGGGTCGCCGACGAGACCCGTCGAGCCGCCGACGAGCCCGAGCGGACGGTGCCCGGCGAGCTGCAGCCGGCGCATCGTGAGCAGCTGCACGAGGTTGCCCAGGTGCAGGCTCGGGGCGGTCGGGTCGAAGCCGCAGTAGAAGACGATCGGGTCGCCGCCGAGCAGCTCGCGCAGCTCGCCCTCGTCGGTCGAGACGTGGATGAGTCCGCGATACACCAGCTCGTCCCAGACGTTGTCGAAGGTCGGGTCGTTGGCGGGGGTGAGGGCGCTCACGGGCGCCGCGTCGATCGGTGCAGACACCGGTTCAGGGTACCAGCGGGGGTCTCGGACCCCGGATGCCGCACCTCGGCGACCGTGACGGCATCCACGCGCGCCACACGGAGGGAGGGAGCACGGGTTCAGGCCGCGTGCACGCCCCACCACACCAGGAACGCCGCCGCCAAGGACGTCACCCAGCTCACGAGGCTGCCGATGAGGAAGTATTCGGCGCGATCGCCGCTGTCGCCGTCGCGCGAGATCTCGGGGAAGCGCACGATGCCCTTGGCCGCGAGCACCGCCGCGATGAGCGTGTACGCCCCGGCGAGGGTGAGCACGAACACGAGGATCCGCTCGAGCGGCCCGATCAGGCGTCCGCCCTTGAGCGCCGGCGCGACGCTCTCGTCGGCGGCGACACGTCCGCCCATCTCGGATCGCAGGGCGATGCGCACGACGGCGTTGCCCGACTCGAGCAGAAAAGCCAGGCACCCGACGACGAGCACGACGACATCGACCGACACGGCGTCGGCGGGCCGGTATGCGGCCCACATCTCGCCCAGGATGCCGGGGTGCGCGCGGCCGGGCGCGATCACCACGCATGCGGCGGCGGCGAGAGCGAGCAGCGCGACCGGCCAGAGTCCCGCGCGGGCGGGACCGTGCTCGGGCACGACCCAGGTCCAGATGGCGGCGACGGCGACGGCGAGCAGGCCCGCGATGAGCGCATCCAGGGCGACGGAGAGCGTGACGAGGGCGACGGCCGCGATCACGAGGGCCGGCCAGCGACGCACCGGCACCATCTGCCGCAGCAGGTCGACGGCGCCGACCGCGAGCAGCAGGAGGCCGGCCGCGATCATGAGCGTGCTCCCCCGGTGAGCACGGCGAAGCCCTCGACGATCGCCGCCGAACCGGCCGACGCGAGCGCCTGCGACACCGCCGACTGGCTGACCCCTTCGCGCTGCGCCAGCTCGCGCTGCGAGCGGCCGAGGCAGCGACCGTAGGTGAGTCGGCGGGTGCGTTCGCTCATCGCCGAGACGAGCTGGTCGCGAGCGAGGGCGTATGCGTTGGCGACGGCGACGATGTCGGTCATGGCGGCATGCTCTCCCTCGTCGGCGACGACCCAGGTGCGGGCGAACGGCGCCGACCGCTTCTGCAGGCGTTGGGTGTTCTCGATGGCCGCGCGGGCAGCCCACCAGGCGGGGCCTTCCGGGACCGTGCGCCCGTCGAGGTCGATGGGGCGGACCTCCCCCACCCCCACCCCGAAACGGCAGTCGACGCCGTCGGGGAGGGCGAGACGCAGCAGCAGCAGCGAGGCGAGCGCGTCGTCGAGTCGGCGGTACTGCGCCTGCAGCTCATCGCCGACGACGGCCGTGAGCGGCTCGTCGGCGAGGGGCAGGTCGGTACTCACCTCGTCGACGATGTCGGCGATGCGCCGCTGCGCGGCGGCGCGGTCGACGAGCTGCCGGGAGGCGACGATGTCGGCGATCACTGCCACGGTCATTTCATAAGCCTATCGCTTATAAACTCATTTTGATAAGCGAAAGGCTGATACTCACGGGATCAGTTCTCGAGCTGCTGCCTGCGCCCGCGATACGAGGTCGTGCCGTTGCTCGCGCACCCGATCGGGCGCGGTACCTCCCGCGCCGGTGCGACTGGCAACCGACCCCTCGATCGTGAGCACCTCGCGCACCGCCGGCGTCAACGACGACGACACGGATGCCAGAAGCGCGTCGTCGGCGTCTTCCAGGCCGATCTCGCGCTCTTCGCACGCGCGCACCAGCGCACCCGAGATCTCGTGGGCGTCACGGAACGCCACGCCCTGGCGAACGAGCCACTCGGCCACGTCGGTGGCGAGCGAGAAGCCCTGGGGGGCGAGCTCCGCCATGCGGTCGGTGTGGAAGCGCAGGGTCGCCACCATGCCGGAGAAGGCCGGGAGCACGAGCTCGAGCGTGCGCACCGAGTCGAACACGGGCTCTTTGTCTTCCTGCAGGTCGCGGTTGTACGCCAGCGGCAGGCCCTTGAGGGTCGCGAGCAACCCCGACAGGTTGCCGATCAGGCGCCCCGCCTTGCCGCGGGCCAGCTCCGCGATGTCGGGGTTCTTCTTCTGCGGCATGATGCTCGACCCCGTGGAGTACGCGTCGTCGAGGGTCACGAAGCCGAACTCGCGCGTGTTCCACAGGATGATGTCTTCGGCGAGCCGCGAGAGGTCGACACCGATCATGGCGGCGATGAAGGCGAACTCGGCCACGACGTCGCGCGACGCGGTGCCGTCGAGGGAGTTCTCGGCCGGACGCGCGAGGCCGAGGCGATCAGCCACCAGCTGCGGGTCGAGGCCGAGGGTCGCTCCGGCGAGCGCCCCGCCGCCGTAGGGCGACACCGACGCGCGTACCGACCAGTCGCGCAGACGCTCGATGCCCCGCGTGAGCGCCCATCCGTACGCCTGCAGGTGGTGCGCCAGCAGCACGGGCTGCGCGTGCTGCAGGTGCGTGCGCCCGGGCATGATCGCGCCCTCGTGGGCGTCGGCCTGCGCGACGAGCGCGTCGATGAGGCGCAGCAGCTCGCGGGTGATCGTGCGGGCGTGGTCGAGCAGATACAGGCGCACCAGGGTGGCGATCTGGTCGTTGCGGCTGCGACCGGCGCGCAGTTTGCCGCCCAGCGCCGGGCCGACCGTCTCGATGAGCACGCGTTCGAGGGCGCCATGCACGTCTTCGTCGCTCGGGGCCGCGACCAGCGACCCGTCCTGCACGCGCGCGGCGAGCTGGTCGAGACCGTCGTGCATCGCCCGCGCCTCGTCGGCGCTCAGGTAGCCGGCGGCCTCGAGGGCGGCGGCGTGCGCGTGCGAGCCCGCGATGTCGTAGAGCGCGAGGTCCCAGTCGAAGTGGGTGGAGCGGCTGAGTGCCGCCAGCTCGGGAGACGGACCGCCCGAGAAACGGGCTCCCCACAGGGCGCCCTCGTTCGTCGACTGACCGGTCTCGTGACTCATGCGCTCCAGCCTACCGAGGGCGTCCGACACCGCCGCCGCGACACCACCGCCGGGAGCTCGCCGCCCGCGCCGGGAACAGTCCGCCCGGGCGGCACCCGTGTGCCGGACTCCGGAGAAACCGTCCGCTCCCCCCGCGCCTGCGGCAGAGCACCGGCGATCCCCCTGATCTCTCCGGAGTTCGGCACACCCTCGCCGCGCGCCTCGGCGCCGTACGCCCCGCCGTCCGCCGTCACCCCCCGCGGGTCCCCGGGCTCTCGGCGTCCCGCCCCACGGCATCCCGCCCCACGGCATCCCGCCCCACGGCATCCCGCCCCACGACCAAGCGCACGACGGCGTCGATCACCGTCTCCAGGGGACCGCGGCCGACGGTCAGTGCCCAGACGGTGCAGCCGATGACGATGGCGAGGGTGAGCGGCGCGAACAGGTCGAGCGCGCGAATACCCCACAGGTCGGAGGTGTCTCCGAGCAGGATCAGGGCGACCAGGGCCCACACCAGCAGCTGCACCACGTACGCCGTCAGCGGCATCGACCCGACCGCGCGCAGCGGAACCGCCACCCACCTCAGCGGCGTGCGGCACAGCAACAGGCACAGGCCGATCGTGGCGATGGCGAAACCGCCCGATCCGATGACCTCCCAGAGCCCGGCCGAGTGGGCATCGGCGGTGAGCACCGCCGACAGGTACGGGTCAGCGGCGACGGCCGGCGCGGTGACGATGGCCAGACCGTAGCCCGCGAGCATGAGCGCCCCGCCGCCGAGCATGATCATGGCCTGCTCGGGCAGCAGGCGCAGCTCGAGCCGGCCGAGCCCCATGCCGACGAGCAGGAACGCGATCCACACCGGGAACGGGTAGTGCCAGCCCAGCATCGCCGCGATGTCCTCGCCCGAGCGGCCCGACCAGATCGGCGCCGCGTCCAAGACCGGCTGGACCCACGGCATGACCACGGCGAGCGCCCCGGCGGTCAGGAACAGCCCGCGCGAGCGCATGCCCAGGAACGGCAGCGACAGCGCGAACAGCAGCGCGTACGCGGGGAGGATGACGTACACCGGCACCCCGGTGAGCACGAGCAGCATGCCGATCGCCCACAGCAGGGCACCGCGCAGGGCGAGACGCGCGGCCGCCCGTGCGCGTCTGGGACCGACGACCGGCCGCGTTCCCCCGGTGACGAGCGAGATGGACACGCCCGCGAGCACCGCGAAGAGGATCGATGACCGGCCGTTGACCACGTCGAGCCACGACGAGGGATCGCGCACGACGAAGTCCTCGGTGTCGAGCAGGTGCGCGGCGAGCATGCCCAGGACCGCCAGGCCCCGGGCCAGGTCGACGCCGGCCAGCCGGCCCGGGCCGTCGAAACGGGCCCAGAGCCGGCCGAATCGGGAAGTCAGTCCTGGCGCAGAAGCCACACCAGCAGCGCCTTCTGGGCGTGGAGTCGGTTCTCGGCCTCGTCCCACACCACGCTCTGCGGGCCGTCGATGACCTCGGCATCCACCTCGTACCCGCGGTCGGCGGGCAGGCAGTGGATGAAGATCGCCTTCTCGTCGGCGAGGGCCATGAGCTCGCTCGTGACCTTGAAGCCTCCCAGATCGTGGATGCGGGCGATCTTCTCCTCCTCTTTGCCCATCGACACCCACGTGTCGGTGACCACGACGTCGGCCCCGGATGCCGCGGCCCCGGGGTCGCTGGTGAGCGTCACCGAGCCCCCGGTCTCGGCCGCGATGCGCTCGGCATCGGCGATCACGTCGGCGCGCGGCGCGTAGTCGGCGGGGGCGGCGACGCGCACGTGCATGCCCGCGGTGACGCCGGCGAGCACGTAGGAGTGGGCCATGTTGCTCTGCCCGTCGCCGAAGAACGACAGAGTGAGCCCCTTCAGCTCGCCCTTGTGCTCGCGGATCGTGAGCAGGTCGGCGAGCAGCTGGCACGGGTGGAAGTCGTCGCTCAGCGCGTTCACGACGGGAACGCGGGTCCCGCGCGCCATCTCCTCGAGACCCGCCTGCGCGTAGGTGCGCCAGACGATGGCGGCGACCTGCCGCTCGAGCACGCGGGCGGTGTCGGAGGGGGTCTCCTTGCCGCCGAGCTGACTGTTCGCCGTCGAGATGATCAGCGGTGAGCCGCCCAGGTCGGCGATGCCGACGGCGAACGAGACGCGCGTGCGGGTAGACGACTTGTCGAAGATCACCGCGACCGTCTGGGGGCCCGCGAGGGGCTTGTGCGCCCAGCGGTCCTTCTTCAGCTCGATGGCGAGGTCGAGGATCTCGGCCTGCTCGGCCGGGCTCAGGTCGTCGTCGCGCAGCAGGTGGCGGGTCACGCGGGGGCTCCTTCGAGGATCAGGGCATCAGACACGGTGGCGAGGGCGGCGCCGAACAGCTCGAGGAACGCCGCGATCTCGGCATCCCCGATGGTCAGGGGCGGCGCGATGCGGATCGTGTCGTCGTTGGCGGCGTTGATGATCAGGCCGTGCTGCTGGGCAGCGGCCACCACCGCCTTGGCGACGGGGCTGGTCAGGCCGATGCCGAGCAGCAGACCCCGACCGCGAACTCCCGCGACGAGGGGCGAACCGAGCGCCGCGATACCGTCGCGGAGCTCCGTCTCGCGGCGGGCGGCGTTCTCGACGAGACCGGCGTCCTCGATCTCTTGCAGCACGGCGCCGCCGACCGCGGTGCCGAGCGCATTGCCGCCGAAGGTCGAGCCGTGGGTGCCGGGGAAGAACAGGTCGCTCGCCGCACCGAAGGTGATGAGCGCGCCGATCGGGAAGCCGCCACCGATGCCCTTGGCCACGGTGATGGCGTCGGGGACGATCCCGGCGTGCTGGAACCCGAACCACGCACCGGTACGGCCCGCGCCGGTCTGGATCTCGTCGACGATCAGCAGGGCGCCGTGGCGCCGGGTGATCTCGCGGGCGGCCTGGAGGTAGCCCTCCGGCAGCTCGACGACCCCCGCCTCGCCCTGGATGGGCTCCACGATCAGCGCGGCGACGGTGTCGTCGACAGCCGCCTCGAGGGCGTCGATCGTGGCGTCGATGTGCGAGACGCCCGGAACCATCGGCAGGAAGTCGGCCTGGAGCGCGGGCTTGCCGGTGAGCGCGAGCGAGCCCATGGTGCGGCCGTGGAAGCCGCCCTTCAGCGTCAGCACGCGGGTGCGGTCGGTCCCCCGGCCGTGCAGGCGCGCGAGTTTGAAGGCGGCCTCGTTCGCCTCGGCGCCGGAGTTGCCGAAGTACACCCGGCCCGCCTCCCCCGTGCCCGCGAGGCGCTTGAGCCGTGCGGCGAGCGCGAGTTGGGGCGGCGTGGCGAAGTAGTTCGAGACGTGCGCGAGGGTCGATGCCTGCGCGGTGAGCGCCTCGACGAAGACGGGATGCGCGTGCCCGAGGGCGTTGACGGCGATGCCGGCGAGGAAGTCGAGGTACTTCTTGTCGTCGCCGTCCCAGACGTACGCGCCCTCGCCGCGGACGAACAGCGCCATGCGGTCGCCGAAGCTGCGCACCAGGTCGCGCCCGGCGTCGTCCTGCCAGGCGGCGCGCTGTGCCGTGGGTTCCTGAGTCGTGTCCGCGTTCACGCGACCACCTCCGTTCCGATTCCCTTGTTGGTGAACAGTTCGACGAGCACCGAGTGCGGCACGCGTCCGTCGATGATGGCCGCGGTGGGCACGCCCCCGTCGACGGCGTCGAGACACGCCTGCATCTTCGGGATCATGCCCGACTCGAGCGTCGGCAGCATCGCCCGCAGCTCCGTCGAGGTCAGGTGCGACACGAGCGAGTCGCGGTTGGGCCAGTCGGCGTAGAGCCCCGGCACATCGGTCAAGACGACGAGCTTCTTCGCGTTCAACGCCGTCGCCAGCGCCGCCGCCGCGGCATCCGCGTTCACGTTCAACGACGTGCCGGGGTTGTCGAGGTCGGGCGCGATGCTCGACACGATCGGCACGCGGCCCGCCGCGAGATGATCGAGCACCGGCTGCGGGTCGACCGTGACGACGTCGCCGACGCGGCCGAGGTCGTGCTCGACACCGTCGACGACCACGCCGCGGCGGCGGCCGCCGAACAGGCCGGCATCCTCGCCGCTCAGGCCGGTCGCCAGCGGGCCGTGGGCGTTCACCTTCGCCACCAGCTGCGGATTGATCTGTCCCGTCAGCACCATGCGCACCACTCCGATCGCCTCGGTGGAGGTGACACGGTAGCCGCCCCGGAACTCGCTCGGGATCTCCAGACGGTTCAGCATCGACGAGATCTGCGGCCCGCCGCCGTGCACCACGACGGGCTTGACGCCGACGTAGCGCAGGTAGGCGATGTCGGCCGCGAAGGCGTCCTGCAGCTCGTCGCTGACCATGGCGTTGCCGCCGTACTTCACCACCACCACCTGGTCGCGGTACTTGCGCACCCACGGCAGCGACTCGACGAGCGTGATGGCCCGCTCGCTGGCTTCGGCGGGATCGGTGTCTTGCAGATCGACGTGGGTCATGAGGAGTAGGCGCTGTTCTCGTGGACGTACTCGTGCGTGAGGTCGTTGGTGCGGATGGTCGCCGCGGCGTCTCCGACGCGCAGGTCGATGACGAGGTCGGTGGCACGCGGGGTGAGATCGACGTCTTCGCGGGGCCGATCGGGACCACCCGCGGTGCACACCCGCACACCGTTCATCCACACGTCGACGTCATAGGGGTCGAAGGCGGCAGCGGTGGTGCCGATCGCGGCGAGCACGCGCCCCCAGTTCGGGTCGCCTCCGAAGACCGCGGCCTTGAAGAGGTTGTTGCGCGCGACGGAGCGCCCCACCTCGACGGCGTCGTCTTCGCTCGCGGCGTTCACGACACGGATGGTGATGTCGTGGCTCGCCCCCTCGGCGTCGCCTTGCAACTGGGCGGCGAGGTCGTCGCACACGGCGGCGAGGGCCGTCGCGAACTCCTCAGCGGGTACCCGGATGCCACTGGCCCCGCTCGCGAGCAGCGTCACCTGGTCGTTGGTCGACATGCACCCGTCGGAATCGAGCCGGTCGAAGCTCACCCGCGTCGCCGCGCGGAGGGCGGCGTCGGCATCGGTGGCGTCGAGCACGACGTCGGTGGTGAGCACCACGAGCATCGTGGCAAGGCCCGGCGCGAGCATGCCGGCCCCCTTCGCCATGCCGCCGATCGACCAGCCCTCGCCGATGTGCACGGCGCGCTTGGGCTTCGAATCGGTGGTCATGATGGCCAGCGAGGCATCTTCTCCCCCGTCGGCCGAGAGCGCGGCGACGCCCTTGTCGACGCCGTCGAGCACCTTGGCCCGGAACACCTCGTCGCCCGTGCCGATGAGCCCCGTGGAGCACACCACCACGTCTCCGGCGGACACCCCGAGAAGCTCGGCCGCGCGCTCGGCGGTCTGATGGGTGGTCTGGAAGCCGAACGACCCGGTGAAGCAGTTCGCGCCGCCGGAGTTGAGCACGACGGCCTCGATCGTGCCGTCCTTCACGACCTGCTCCGACCACAGGATCGGATTCGCCTTGGCGCGGTTGGAGGTGAACACGGCCGCGCCGACCTTGAGCGGCCCGCGGTTGACCACCACGGCGACATCGCGCGCACCCGTCGACTTCAGTCCGACGGCGACACCGGCCGCTTCGAATCCGGCGGGGGCGGTCACGCTCACGGGGCGACTCCGTTCAGGGGAAGGGCGGTGGTCTCGGCGAGGCCGAGCGCGATGTTCATGGACTGGATGGCGGCGCCCGCCGTGCCCTTGACGAGGTTGTCGACGGCGGCGACCGCGACGACGCGGTTCGCGGCCCGGTCGATCGCGAGACCGATCGAGGCGACGTTGGCGCCCAAGACGTCGGCCGTGCGCGGGAACACGCCCGCGGGGAGCAGTTCGACGAAGGGCTCGCCGGCGTAGGCCTCTTCCCACGCGGCGCGGATCTCGGCATCCGAGACGCCCTCGCGGATGGGGGCCGACGAGGTCGCCAGGATGCCGCGGGCCATGGGCACGAGGACCGGGGTGAACGAGATGCGGATGCTCTCGGCCGACGCCCCCGCGGCCGCCAGGGCCTGGCGGATCTCGGGGATGTGACGGTGCGTGCCGCCGACGGCATACGGATTGGCCGTGCCGAGGATCTCGCTCGCGAGGAGGTTCGTCTTCGCCGATCTACCGGCTCCGCTCGGCCCCACCGCGAGCACCGAGACGATGTCGCCCGGGTCGATGACGCCGGCGGCGACGCCGGGGGCGAGCGAGAGCGCCACCGTGGAGGCGTTGCAGCCCGGTGCGGCAACGCGTGACGCACCGACCAGTTTCTGCCGCTGCTTCCCCCCGGCGACCGGCAGCTCGGGCACGCCGTATGCCCAGGGGTCGGAGTGGTCCCCGCCGTAGAACTGGGCCCAGTCGGCCGCCGAGGTCAGTCGGTGATCGGCGCCGGCGTCGATGACGAGGCCGGTGTCGGCGAGGGCGTCGGTGTACTGCGCCGACTGTCCGTGCGGCAGGGCGAGGAACACCACGTCGTGACCGGCGAGCACCTCGGGGGTCGTCGGTTGCAGCTCGAGGTGCGCGAGCGAGCGCAGGTGCGGTTGGTGGGCGACGAGGGGCTGGCCCGCGCTGGAATGCGCGGTGACCGTGCGTACGTCGACGTCGGGATGGTCGGCGAGGAGGCGGAGGATCTCGCCGCCCGCGTAGCCGGAAGCGCCGGAAACGGCGACCGAGAGGGTCATACATCTACCTTACGAGTCGGGGCTGGTGCTGAACGCAGCATGGACCGGAGCGGCGACGCCCGTCTGCCCGACCGATCGCGGGCTTACGAGGTCGCCGAGATTCGGCGCGCGACCCGACGTCGACGCTCGTCACCGGTGCTCACGAAGAGCGCCTCGGTACGAACGATGATCGACGACATGGGGCGAGATTACCGGCAGCGAACGTGCCGGGGCAAATCCCCGGTCCCCTCCCTCGATACGCAGACGCCGGAGCGCCGCGGGCTCCCGCCCCCGGCGCTCCGGTCGATCACGTGTCAGTCGCGGATGGCCGCGCCGAAACGCTCGGCCGCCACGGCCACGCCCGCGAGTTTCGCCTCGGTTGCCTCCGCCGCCGTGAGCGTGCGATCGTCGGCGCGGAAACGCAGCGCGAACGTCAGACTCTTCACGCCGTCGGCGAGACCGGTGCCGCGGTAGTCGTCGACGAGGCGGGCGCCCTCGAGCAGCGGCGCACCGCCCTCGATCAACGCCGCGCGCACGGCGCCCGCGGCCACGTCGACGGGAACCGTCAACGACACGTCCTGCGTCGCCGCCGGGAATTCGGAGAGGGATGCCGCGACCACGCGCGCCTGGGCGAGATCGAGCATCGCGTCGAGGTCGAGCTCGGCCACGAGGACGCGCCCCGGCAGGTCGGCGTCGGCCGACACGGCGGGCAGGACCTCGCCGACGTAGCCGATGTCCTGTCCCCCGGCCAGCACACGCGCGGTGCGGCCCGGGTGCAGCGCCGCGCGCTGCGCCTGCACGAGCTCGATGTCGAGACCGGCGGCGGCGGTGAGCACGCGCACGGCGTCCACGGCGTCGGCCAGGTCGGCCGCGATCGCCGCCTGGCCGGGCTGCTTGGCCACCGTGTTTCCGGTGAGCAGCACGGCGACGTGCCGGCGCTGCGGCGGGATCGAGGCATCCAGAGCCGTCAGGGTCGCGGCATCCGGTCGCACCGCCAGCGGCGGAACCGACGCGGTGCCGTACTGCACGCCCGGCTTGGGCAGGAATACCGTGCCGACCTCGAACAGTGCGAGATCGGTGATGCCGCGCGCGACGTTGCGGTGCGCAACCTGCAACAGGCCCGGCACCAGCGAGCGACGCAGGAACGGCGCGAGACCGTCGAGCGGGTTGGCGAGCTTCACGCTCGGCAGCTTCTCGCCCGACGGCGAACCGTGCAGCGCGTTCTGCTCCTCCGCGGTGAACGGGAACGACGGCGTCTCGACGAACCCGGCGGATGCCAGGGCGTTGGCCACGCGGCGACGCCCCTGCTGCGCCGCGGTGAGTCCGCGACCGGACGGCGGGGTCGGCAGCACCGAGGGGATGCGGTCGTACCCCTCGATACGTGCGACCTCTTCGGCGAGCGTCCACTTGTCGGTGAGATCGTGACGCCACGACGGGGGCACGACCGCCCAGCCGGCCTCGCGCGCCTCGACGGCGCAACCGATCAGACGCAGCGCCGACACGGTCTCGTCGTCGGTGTAGTCGACGCCGATGAGGCCCGAGACGAAACCGGCGGGCAGGGTGAGGGGATCGCGACGGTACTCGGCCGCCAGCGATCCCCCGAGCTCGGTGTCGAGCGTTCCCCCGGCCAGCTCCACCATCAGCGAGGCCACGCGCTCGGCCGCGACGTACGGCACGAGCGGGTCGACGCCGCGCTCGAAGCGCCGCGACGCCTCGGAGGGGAGCTTGTGACGGCGCGCCGTGCGGGCGATCGACACCTGGTCGAACGTCGCCGCCTCGATGAGCACGTTGCGCGTCGCATCGCTCATCTCGGTCGGCCCGCCGCCCATGACGCCGGCGAGACCGATCGGACCCGACTCGTCGGTGATGAGCAGGTCCTCGGCGTGGAGCGTGCGCACCTGACCGTCGAGCGTCTCGAGCTTCTCGCCCTGCTCTGCGCGGCGCACCGTGATGCCGCCCTGCAGGCGGTCGAGGTCGTAGCCGTGGATCGGCTGCCCGAGCTCGAGCATCACGTAGTTGGTGATGTCGATGAGCACGCCGAGCGAGCGGATGCCGGCCAGCGAGAGGCGCGTGATCATCCACGGCGGCGTCGGACGCGACGGGTCGACGTCGCGCACGATCCGCGCGACGAACTCGGTGGCGCCGTCGCGGCCGCGGATCGGCGCGCGATCGTCGACCGTGATCGGGAAGCCCTCGGGCGTGCGCGCGACCGCCTCGTCGTGCCCCGTACCGGGGTCGCGGAAGTCGGCGCCCGTGGCGTGCGCGTACTCGCGGGCGACGCCGCGCAGCGACAGCGCGTAGCCGCGGTCGGGCGTGACGTTGATCTCGACGGCGATGTCGTCGAGGCCCAGCAGCGCGATGGCATCCGTTCCGACGGGCGCGTCGATGCCGAGATCCACCAGACGCAGGATGCCGGAATGCTCGCTGCCGAGGCCCAGCTCCTTCGCCGAGGCGATCATGCCGTCGGAGACGTGCCCGTAGGTTTTGCGGGCGGCAATGGGGAACGGCCCGGGCAGCACAGAGCCCGGCAGGGTCACCACGACCTTGTCGCCCTCGAAGAAGTTCGAGGCACCGCACACGATGCCGCGCACGCCCCCGTGCTCTTCGCCGACGTCGATCTGGCACCAGCGGATGGTCTTGCCGTTGGACTGCGGCTCGGGGGTGAACTCCTTCACCTCGCCGACGACGATGGGGCCCGACAGCTCGAAGCGGTGCACGTCCTCCTCTTCGAAGCCGACGGACACGAGGGCTGCGAGAACGTCGTCGGGTGTGGCATCCGCGGGCACATCGACGTACTCGCGCAACCAGGAGAGCGGGACGCGCATCAGACCACCATTCCGAACTGCTCGCTGAAGCGCACATCGCCCTCGGCCATGTCGCGCATGTCTTGCACGTCGCTGCGGAACATGAGCGTGCGCTCGATGCCCATGCCGAACGCGAAGCCCGAGTACTCCTCGGGGTCGATGCCGGCGGCCCGCAGGACGTTGGGGTTCACCATGCCGCAGCCGCCCCACTCGATCCATCGCGCCCCGCCCTTGAAGGTGGGATGCCACAGGTCGAGCTCGGCACTCGGCTCGGTGAACGGGAAGAAGTTGGCGCGGAAGCGCGTCTTGGCCTCGGGCCCGAACAGCACGCGCGCGGCGTGGTCGAGGGTGCCCTTGAGGTGGGCCATCGTGATGCCCTTGTCGACGACGAGACCCTCGAACTGCGTGAACACCGGCAGGTGCGTCGCGTCGAACTCGTCGGTGCGGTACACCCGACCCGGGCAGAGCACGTAGATCGGCAGGTCGCGCTCGAGCATCGAGCGCACCTGCACGGGGCTCGTGTGCGTGCGCAGCACCAGGTGGCGCGCCACGGGGTCGACGAAGAACGTGTCCTGCATCTGGCGGGCCGGGTGGTCGACGTCGAAGTTCAGCGCGTCGAAGTTGAACCACTCGTGCTCGAGCTCGGGGCCCTCTGCGATCTCCCACCCCATGCCGACGAAGATGTCGGACACCTGCTCCTGCAGGAGCGAGATCGGATGCCGAGCTCCCACGCGCGCGCGCTGCGGCAGGGCCGTGACGTCGATGCGCTCGGCCTCGAGCTTGGCGGCCGTCTCGGCCTCGGCGAGTTCGGTCTCACGGGCTGCGAGCGCCTGGTTGACCTGCCCGCGGGCCTGGCCGACGAGCTTGCCGAACACGGCCTTCTGGTCGGGCGCGACGGAGCGCATCTGGGCGTTCAGCCGCGCGAGGGCGGACTGCTCACCGGTGTGCGCGGAGCGGGCGGCTTTCAACTCGGCCGTGGTCGCGGCCGCGGCGATGGCCGCGAGAGCGGCATCGACGGCGGAGGCGACGGCCTCGGGGGTGATCTCGGGTGCGTCGGACACGAGAACAAAGTCTACCGACGGGCGGGGACACTCCCCCGCCCGTCGATCCGACTCAGACGGCCGCGCCCGCTCCACCGCGCTGGGCGACGATGAGCGACGTGTCGGTCGCGCCCTGCTGCAGCGGCTGCACCGGGGCCGCAACGTCACCGCGCGGCGATCGACGCAGGCGCTTTTCGACGAGCGTCGCCACGAACGACAGCAGCAGGCACAGCGCGATGTAGATCGCGCCGACGATGATGGTCGCCGGCACGATGGGCGAGCCGACGGTCGGCTGCGCGCCGATGTACTTGGCGTAGAACAGCAGCTCGGGGTACGTGATGACGAATCCGAGCGCCGTGTCCTTCAGAGTCACGACGAGCTGCGCGATGATCACGGGCATCATGGCCCGCACGGCCTGCGGCAGAAGAACGAGGCGCATGACGCCGGCCTTGCGCAGGCCGATGGCGTACCCGGCCTCGGCCTGTCCGCGCGGGAGCGACTCGACGCCGGCGCGGATGACCTCGGCGAGCACCGACCCGTTGTAGCAGACGAGGGCGATGACCACCGCCCAGTACGGCTCCATCCGGATGCCGATGACCGGGAAGCCGTAATACAGCAGGAACATGAAGACCAGCACCGGGATCGCACGGAACAGCTCGATCACGGCCGTGAACGGCCAGCGCACCCACCTGTGGTCGGACAGGCGTCCGATGGCCAGCACGAACCCGAGCGCCAGAGCACCGACCGCCGCCGCGGCGAAGGCCGCAAGCGTGGCCCCGGTGGCCTTGAGGATGTCCATCCACACGTTGGTGTAGGTAAAGGCCGACCACTTCTGCGCGGTGAACTGGCCCGTGTCGGCGAGCCGCCACACGAAGAACCCCACGATGGCGAGCACGACGAGAATCGTCACCACTCCTAGCACGCGGTTGCGCACGATGGCCTTGGGGCCGGGGACGTCGTACAGGACGCTGCTCATCGGGCGACCCTCCATCGGTTCTCGAGCGTTCGCTGCAGCCAGGAGAGCAGCAGCACGAGCGCGACGAAGGCCACCATGATCCACAGGATGACGACGAACGCGTTCTCGCCGCGCTCACTGAGGTAGTTGCGCACCGAGCCCAGGTTCACGATCGAGAACCCCGCGGCGACGGTGGTGTTCTTCAGCAGGGCGATGAAGACGCTCACCATCGGGGGAATCACCGACCGAAACGCCTGCGGGAGCACGACGAGCGACATGACTTGCCCGAAGCTCAGCCCCAGTGCGCGCGCCGCCTCCGCCTGGCCGACGGGCACCGTGTTGACGCCCGAGCGGATGGCCTCGGCGACGTAGGTCGCCGTGTAGATCCCGAGGGCGCAGATGCCCAGCGTCAGGGAGACGTCGCCCGTGAGGCGTAGACCCAACAGCGGCGGCAGGGCGAAGACGAACGCGAAGAAGACGAGGGTCAGCGGGGTGTTGCGGATCGCGCTGACGTAGAAGGTGCCGACGCCGCGGGCGATCGGCACGGGTGAGACGCGCATCGCGCCGACGATGATGCCGAGGATCAGCGCGAGGGCGCCGCCTGCGAAGAACAGCACCAGTGTGCCGACGAGCGCTTCGCCCCAGATGTCGAGGTTGTCGGTGATGACACCCATGCGTGGTCCTTATCTCGAAGGAGGGATTCGGGGGCGGCGCGATCCGGTCGGACGCACCGCCCCCGAACGGATCACTCGTCGGCGGTCGGCTGCTCGCCGGCGATGCCGGCGGGCGCGAGGTTCTTCTCGAACAGCGCGGTCCAGACCTCGCCACCGTCGTTGAAGAGGGTGTTGATGTGGTCCTTCAGCACGGTGTCGCCCTTGGGCAGGCCGACGCCGTAGCGCTCCTCGCTGAAGGTGTCGCCGGCGATCTTGAAGGCGTCGGGCTCCTGCGCGACGTAGCCGGCGAGGATGGCCTGGTCGGTGGTCACGGCGTCGACGGAACCGGCGCGCAGCTGCTCGAGGCACTGCGTGTAGGTGTCGTACTCGACGGTGTCGCCGGGCGAGTACTCGTCGCGGATGCGCTGCAGCGGCGTGGAGCCGGTGACCGAGCAGACGATCTTGCCCGCGAGGTCGTCGGGGCCGGTGATGTCCTCGTTGTCGGCGGCGACGAGCAGGCCCTGACCGGTGATCAGGTACGGGCCGGCGAAGTCGATCTGCTGCTTGCGCTTGTCGGTGATGGAGTACGTGCCCACGTAGTAGTCGATGTTGCCGTTGACCAGCTCCTGCTCGCGGTTGGCCGAGGGGATCGTCTTGTACTCGATCTTGTCGGCGTCGAAGCCGAGCGAGGCCGCGATCCACTGCGCGATCTCGACGTCGAAGCCGCTGCGCTCACCGCTGATCGGGTCCTTGAAGCCGAGGCCGGGCTGGTCCTCCTTCACGCCGACGACGACCTTGTCGGCCGACACCATGCGCTCGTAGGTGGGGCTGCCGTCGAGCGAGACGTCGGAGGCGACCTCCCACAGCTGGGTGCTGGAGGCGCCGCCGTCGGCGCCGGGGGCCGCGCCGGGGGTGCCGCTGTTGCAGGCGGTCAGGGCCAGCAGGCCGGCGGCGACGATGCTCGCGCCGGCGAGAAAACGTGTCTTACGCATGTGATGTCTCCTTGGTTACGTGTGCTGTGCGGATATGGGTCGTCGGTGACGGCGCGCAAGATCTCCGGGGGGAACGGTGACGTTGCTGTACGGCCGGTGAACCTCCTCGTTCGTCGCCGTCACGGTGTGTCTCAGTGCGTGATGAGCTTCGAGAGGAAGTCCTTGGCCCGATCGGACTCGGGAGCCGTGAAGAACTGCTCGGGCGCCGCCTGCTCCACGATCTGACCGTCGGCCATGAAGACCACCCGGTTCGCGGCTTTGCGGGCGAAGCCCATCTCATGGGTCACGACGATCATCGTCATGCCGTCGGCGGCGAGGCCCACCATCACGTCGAGGACCTCGTTGATCATCTCGGGGTCGAGCGCCGAGGTGGGCTCGTCGAAGAGCATGACCTTCGGCTTCATCGCGAGGGCCCGGGCGATGGCGACGCGCTGCTGCTGACCGCCCGAGAGCTGCGCGGGCAGCTTGTCGGCCTGGTGTCCGACGCCCACGCGGTCGAGGAGCGCCCGCGCCTCCTTCTCGGCATCCGCCTTCTTCATCTTGCGGACCTTGATGGGTCCGAGCGTGACGTTCTCGAGGATCGTGAGGTGGGCGAAGAGATTGAAGGACTGGAAGACCATGCCCACGTCGGCGCGCAGCTCGGCCAGGCCCCTCCCCTCCTTGGGGAGCTCCTTGCCATCGATCGTGATCGAGCCGCTGGTGATTGTCTCGAGCCGGTTGATCGTGCGGCACAGCGTCGACTTCCCCGACCCCGAGGGTCCGATGACGACGACGACCTCGCCACGGTCGACGGTGAGGTCGATGTCCTTCAGGGCCTGGAACTGCCCGTAGTGCTTCTGCACATCGGAAACGACGACAAGGGGCTCGGAGCCCGCCGGGGGAACGGATGCCATGTCCTCACCCTATGAGGATGATGTGGGCGTGACCACTCCGCGGCGCGCGCCTTAACCGTTCTGTAACAGCGAGCTCACCCCGCGCGCTGCGCGAAAGCGGTCTCGTAGAGGCAGACGCTCGCGGCCGTCGCGAGGTTCAGCGACTCCGCCCGTCCGTAGATCGGAAGGCGCAGAGCGAGGTCGGCGTGCGCGAGGGCGGCATCGTCGAGACCCCTCGCCTCGTTGCCGAACAACCACGCCGTCGGCTCGGCGAGCACGTCACGGGATGCCAGGAAGTCACCGCCGTCGACGTCGGCGGCGACGACGCGCACCCCCGCCTCGCGCACCCGACCGACGACATCGGCCAGCTCCACGTCGACGACGACCGGGAGATGGAACAGGGAACCGGTCGTGGAGCGAACGACCTTGGGGTTGTACGGGTCGACCGTGCGGCCGGTCAAGATCACCGCGTCTGCGCCCGCTGCGTCCGCGGCCCGGATGATGGTGCCGAGATTGCCCGGGTCGCGCACCTCCTCGCAGATGGCGATCAGGCGAGGACCGGGAGCGAGGACGTCTTTCAGCGCGGTGGGCGACTGCCGGGCGACGGCGACGATCCCCTGGGGCGTCACGGTGTCGGCCATGGCATCCAGCACCGCCTCGGTCGTGTACTGCAGGTCGAGACCGGCCGCCTCGGCGGCCTCGCGCACGTCGCCGTGCTTCTCGAGCGCCGTGGGGGTCGCGTACAGCTCGAGAACCGTCTCGGGCGCCCACGCGAGGGCCTCGCGCGCTGCCTGCGGCCCCTCGAGCAGGAACAGACCGGTCTCTTGACGGGCGGCGCGCTTGCTGAGTTTCGCCACGGCGCGCACCCGGGGCGAACGGGGGTTCTCCAGCACGGACTCAGTGTATGGCCCCGGCGGCATGCGATCCGCGGAAGCCGCGCGCGAACGTGGAAACGGGCGCCCTCCGGAGAGGACGCCCGTTTCGACGGAAGACGTGTCTTACGCGGTCTTGGCAGCGTTGACGTCGGTGGGCAGCGCAGCCTTGGCCGTCGCGACGAGCGAGGCGAACACGGCGGGCTCGTTCACGGCGAGCTCGGCGAGCATGCGACGGTCGACCTGCACACCCGCGAGGCCGAGGCCCTGGATGAAGCGGTTGTACGTGAGGCCGTTCTGACGCGATGCCGCGTTGATGCGCTGGATCCACAGACGACGGAAGTCGCCCTTGCGCTTACGACGGTCGCGGTACGCGTAGACCAGGGAGTGGGTGACCTGCTCCTTGGCCTTGCGGTACAGGCGCGAACGCTGACCGCGGTAACCGGAGGCGCGCTCCAGGATGACGCGACGCTTCTTGTGGGCGTTTACTGCCCGCTTGACTCTAGCCATTTCTCATTCTTCCTAACGTGCGTCGGCGCTCAGAGGCCGAGGAGCTTCTTGGCGACCTTCGCGTCACCAGCGGCCAGGACCTGCTCCTGGTTCAGGCGGCGGGTGCGCTTCGAGGCCTTGCCTTCGAGGTTGTGGCGCATGCCGGCCTGCTGCTTCATGAGCTTGCCGCTACCGGTGAGCTTGAAGCGCTTCTTGGCACCCGAGTGGGTCTTCTGCTTCGGCATCTGTCTTCCTTCGTTGATGTTCCCGGCGGGGCGGGAGTCGGGGAGCTTACTCGGCGGGGGCCGAGGTGGGCTGGGCTTCCGGGGCCGAGTCGCCACGAGCGGCGCTGCGCGCAGCCTCGCGGTTCGCCGCGCGCTGCGCGTTCTGCTCGGTCTTGACCTCGGACTTGTTCTTGTGAGGAGCGACCACCATGACCATGTTGCGGCCGTCGATCGTGGGGTTCGACTCGACCGTGCCGAACTCGGCGACGTCTTCGGCGAACTTGCGGAGCAGGCGCACACCCTGCTCGGGACGCGACTGCTCACGACCGCGGAACAGGATCATGGCCTTCACCTTGTCGCCCGCCTGGAGGAAGCCCTCGGCGCGCTTGAGCTTGGTGATGTAGTCGTGGGCCTCGATCTTCAGGCGGAACCGGACCTCTTTGAGGACCGTGTTGGCCTGGTTACGACGCGTCTCTTTGGCCTTCTGCGCGGCCTCGTACTTGAACTTGCCGTAATCCATGATCTTGACCACGGGCGGCTTCGAGCTCGGCGCAACCTCGACCAGGTCGAGGTCCGCTTCCTGTGCCAGACGCAGCGCAGCTTCGATGCGGACGATGCCGACCTGCTCGCCGTTGGGTCCGACGAGACGGACCTCCGGGACTCGGATGCGCTCGTTGGTGCGGGGATCGCTGATGCGGGACTCCTCTTGTGTGCGGGTGGTGGCCGCCGCGATTCAGGGAAATCGCGGGCGAAGAGGAGAAACACGCCACCCGGCACGGTGCTGCGAGCACCGGCTTCTGCACCCAGACGACCCCGTGCGAAACGGAGCGGAGTGCGGGAACCCGGTAGCCTGGAGCGGCAAGCGCGGGTGGGATGTGATCCTCTTTCGTACGGAGTGAGACACTCCGAAGCCCGCCACAGTCTAGCAGAGAGATGCACGTGGACACGATCCCCCCCGAACAGCCCGCCGACGACCACTCCGCGCACCGCCACGGGAGCGAAGACGAACGGCTCGCACGCTGGGAGGAGCAGGAGCGCGCCGCGTCTTCGGCCACCCGCGACATCGCCGACGTCCCGGCTGTCGAGGTCATCACCACGGCCGCCGTCCACCTCATGAGCGCCGCCGCCGTCAAGACGGGCCTCGCTGACGATCCCGCGCAGCAACTCGACCTCGACGAAGCCCGCAAGCTCATCAACGCCCTCGCCGGTCTCATCACCGCCGGAGCCCCCGAGATCAGCGACATGCACGCCCGCTCGCTGCGCGACGGCCTGCGGTCGCTGCAGTTGGCGTTCCGCGAGGCCTCCGTCATCCCCGACCCGATCGGCAAGGGACCCGGCGAGAAGTGGACGGGGCCGGTCACGTAAATCGGTGATTCGGGCGCCCCTGCCGCGAAACGACTGCTCTGTGTCCCCCGCTGAGGAATGAGGCGGACACGGTCCCGATCGCCCGGGGAGTCGGCATCCTCGCGCCCTCCGCTTCGGGGCGGCGCGCCCGTCGGGGTGGCTGGCGCGAGGACAGGGGGATGCCGTGGGAGCGGGCCACCCGAAAACAGGGGATGCCGTGAGAACAGGTCGCACGGGCGGGAAACGACCTGTTCTTGACGAATGTCCTGTTCTCACGAGGTCGACCGCCGCCGGCGTTCGAGGCGGGCGGGGGGTCAGGCGTCAGTGCTGCGGTGCAGCTTCACCGTCAGGGAATCGACGAGGACGGCGATGCGGTCGTCGGCCGCCCAGCGGCGGGCGATGCGCGCCAGCACGGCATCCAATTCCTCCTGCTCGAGCCCGGACATGAGCTGCAGATGCACCACCAGCTCCGGGCCCCGGAGGCGTCCCGTCGGGTCACCCGGCTCGACGGCGAGGTCGAGCACGGCGAGCTCTCCCGAGATGCTCTCCTGCAGACCGGTGAAGATCGCGGGCGACGTGTGGGCGGGCTCCCACGCCTCTCCCTGCGCGATCGCCCAGACGGCGGGGCGACGGATGACGAACTCCGTCTCCGAGGCCGGGTCGACCACGATCAACTCGGTGTCCTCGTTGGCGGCTGCCAACGCCGTGCGCCGCCCGTCCGCCGGCACCGGGCGCGCCGCGGCATCCCATCGCTGCAAGGCCGTCACCGAGGTGAAGACCGGTAGCACCTTGCGACCGTCGGGGGCGGCCACCGTCACGATCGACAGCTCCTGCGTCTTGTCCACCTCGAGACCGTGCACACCGACGCCGTGATCGCCCTTCTCGGCGACGAGAGGGATCAGCAGACGCGCGTCGCGGTACGCGTCAACGACCGCGCGGGCGTCGCCGGCGCCGGCACGAAACGCCAGGAGCGCGGCGAGCAGCGCGGGGTCGGCCGCGCCGTCGTCGCCGGAGTGCGGGTTCGCCTGGAAGCTGCGTCCCTCCCAGGGGACGCCGGCGGAGTCCGCGTGGGCGGGGTCGGCGTGGTGACCGTGCGCGTGCGACCGATCGCCGTGCGATCGCTCGCCAGGCGGGTCGCCGCCGTGTCGGCCGTGGCCGTGGGGATCGTCAGCGTCCGGCGACATCCAGTGCCTCAGCGAGCGTGAACTGGCCCGCGTAGAGCGCCTTGCCGACGATGGCGCCCTCGACGCCGAGGGGCACGAGATCGCGCAGCGCCGCGATGTCGTCGAGGCTCGACACGCCACCCGAAGCGACGATCGGCTTCGGGGTGCGCTGGGTCAACTCGCGCAGCAGCTCGATGTTGGGTCCGCGCAGCGTGCCGTCCTTCGTCACGTCGGTGACGACGTAGCGGCTGCAGCCCGCGTCTTCGAGACGCTCGAGCACGGTCCAGAGGTCGCCGCCGTCGCGCGTCCAGCCACGGGCGGCGAGGGTGGTGCCGCGCACGTCGAGGCCGACGGCGATGGCCTCGCCGTAGCGGTTGATGACGTCGGCCGCCCACTCGGGGTTCTCCAGCGCCGCGGTGCCGAGATTGATGCGGCTCGCGCCGCTCTCGAGCGCCGCCTCGAGCGAACGGTCGTCGCGGATGCCGCCCGACAGCTCGACCTGCACGCCCTTGACCTGCTTGATGACCTTGCGCATCACGTTGGCGTTGCTGCCGCGGCCGAAGGCTGCGTCGAGGTCGACGAGGTGGATCCACTGCGCGCCCTGGCGGGCGAAGTCCGCGGCGGCATCGACGGGGTCGCCGTAGCTGGTCTCGGTACCGGCTTCTCCCTGAGTCAGGCGGACGGCCTTGCCGTCGGCGACATCGACCGCCGGAAGCAGCACAAGTTCGGGCGTGGACGCGAAATCGTTCATGGCTCCTCGCACCCGCCGGCGCATCTCGCCGAGCCTGGGCACGAGGTCACACAGTAGTCGTGCGCAGCCCGTCGATCCAATTGGACAACAGTCGGATGCCGGCTTCGCCCGACTTCTCCGGGTGGAACTGCGTCGCCGCGAGCGGTCCGTTCTCGACCGCCGCGATGAACGGGGCTCCGTAGGTGCACCACGTCACGGACGGTTGCGGGAACGGGGGCGTGACCTCGAGCGACCAGTCCTGCGCGCCGTACGAGTGCACGAAGTAGAAACGCTCGTTCTCGATGCCGTCGAACAGGCGGGATCCCTCGCCCACGGAGACGGTGTTCCAGCCCATGTGCGGCAGCACCGGAGCCTGCAGCTCGGCGACCGTTCCCGGCCACTCCCCCAACCCCGGGGTGTCGGTGCCGCGTTCGACACCGCGGTCGAACATCACCTGCATCCCGACGCAGATGCCGAGCACCGGGCGGCCACCGGCGAGCCTGCGATCGATGATCTCGCCGCCGCGGCTGTCGGTGAGAGCGTCCATGACGGCGCGGAAGGCGCCGACGCCCGGCACCAGCAGTCCGTCGGCGTCGAGCAGGAGGGATCGATCCGAGGTGAGGCGAGCGTCGGCCCCGGCTTCGATCAGGGCCTTCACCGCGGAGTGGACGTTGCCCGATCCGTAGTCGAGGACGGCGACGACCGGCTTGCCCGTCACAGCGCGCCCTTGGTGCTCGGGATGCCGTCGACCAGCGGGTCGAGCGCCTTGGCCTGGCGGAACGCACGGGCCAAGGCCTTGTACTCGGCCTCGGCGATGTGGTGCGGGTCGCGCCCGCCCAGCACGCGGACATGAACCGTGAGACCGGCGTGGATCGAGATGGCCTCGAACGAGTGACGCACGAGCGAGCCGGTGAAGTGACCGCCGATGAGGTGGTGCTCGAAGCCGGCCGGTTCGCCGGTGTGCACGAGGTAGGGTCGGCCGCTGATGTCGACCACGGCCTGCGCGAGGGCTTCATCGAGGGGAACGAGGGCGTCGCCGTACCGTGCGATACCCGACTTGTCGCCGAGCGCGTGGCGAATGGCCTGCCCCAGCACGATCGAGGTGTCCTCCACCGTGTGGTGGGCATCGATGTGGGTGTCACCGGTGGCGCGTACGCGCAGGTCTGTCAGCGAGTGCTTCGCGAAGGCCGTGAGCATGTGGTCGAAGAACGGCACCGTCGTCTGGATGTCGCTGGCACCGCGACCGTCGAGGTCGAGCTCGAGCTCGATGTGGGACTCGCTCGTCTCGCGGGTGAGCGAAGCGGTGCGGGGCGTGGCGGGGCCGGTCATGAGCGCGATCCTACCGAGGCGAGGGCGTCGAGGAACGCGGTGGTCTCGTCGGCCGTACCCGCGGTGACGCGCAGGTGGTGCGCGATTCCGACGTCGCGGATGAGTACGCCGCGGTCGTACAGGGCCTTCCACGTGGCGGCCGGGTCGTCGACGCCGCCGAACAGGACGAAATTGGTCCACGACTCGTGGGCGGTGTATCCGAGGGCCGAGACGGTGGCCGAGATGCGATCGCGCTGGGCGACGATGTCGTCGACCATCGAGAGCATGGTGTCGGCGTGCGCGAGCGCGGCGGTCGCGGCGGCCTGGGTGAGGGCGCTGAGGTGGTACGGCAGGCGCACGAGACGAAGAGCGTCGACCACCGCCGGGTGGGCGGCGAGGTAACCCACGCGCGCGCCCGCGAACGCGAACGCCTTGCTCATCGTTCGCGAGACGACCAGACGCGGTCGCTCGGGCAAAAGCGAGACCGCGGAAGGCTCGTCGCGGGGGGCGAACTCCTCGTACGCTTCGTCGACGATCACGATGCCGTCGGTCGCGTCATAGACCGCCTCGATGACGTCGAGCCGCAGAGGGGTGCCGGTGGGGTTGTTCGGCGCGCATAGGAAGACGATGTCGGGCCGCTGCTCGCGCACCTGGGCGGCGGCGGCGTCGGCGCTGAGCGTGAAGTCGTGCTCCCGCTCCCCCGCGACCCATCGGGCTCCCGTCGCACGCGTAAGGATCGGATACATCGAGTAGGTGGGCGCGAACCCCATCGCCGTGCGTCCCGGTCCGCCGAACGCCTGCAGGATGTGCTGCAGCACCTCGTTCGACCCGTTGGCGGCCCAGATCTGCTCCGGGCGCAGACCGTGCCCGAGGTATCCCGCGAAAGCTTCGCGGAGCGCGGTGAACTCGCGGTCGGGGTAACGGTTGACGTCTCGGAGAGCCCGAGCCACGGCGTCGAGAATGTCATCCGCCACCTCCGAGGGAACCGGATGCGTGTTCTCGTTGACGTTGAGCGCCACCGGCAGAGCGGCCTGCGGGGCTCCATACGGGGTCATGCCCCGCAGATCGTCGCGAAGAGGAAGGTCGTCGAGGCGTACGGTCACCTCACCCATCGTAGGCGGCGCACCGTCGAACGGCTCACGCAGCACGACGCGTGATCAACCGGCCTGCGCGTACTCGGCGGGGATCGCGATGCGCTGACCGGCCGACACCGCACCGCCCTGGAGGGCGTTGAGGCGGGTGATCTCGGCGACGACGTCACGCGGGTCGGCCGAAGGGGCGATGTCTTCGGCGATGGACCACAGGGTCTCGCCGCTCATGACCGTGATCTCGGTGAACGATCCGGCGGGAGCGCCGGCGTCGCCCGAGGCGAGCGCCGCACCCCCTCCGACCGCGGCGATTCCGAGCGCCACGGCGAGTGGAAGGGCGACCAGGAAGGCGACGACGCGGCGACCGCGCGCCGTGATGCGCAGGCGGGTCGTGGGGGCGGTGAGGGCGATGCTGCTCATGGTGTGCTCCTTGGTGGGGAGAGATTCGCACCCCGCCCTCGGCCGGGAGGGCGGTGGTGCGAATCTGTATTCCGAACCTATCTTCGATACTTTCGAGTGTCAACACCGGCTGCTGTCGGAGACGAATCGAACGCGACACGCGTGAGGCTCCATGTCATTCGGGTCGTTCACCGGATACGGTTTCGACACGGAGACCTCATCACCAACCTCCGACATTCGAATTTCCGCCGCCCTTCCCGCGGCGTGAGGGGAGCCCAGATGACCGACGCGACGACCGCCGCCGGGCGGGAACGACCGCAGACCCGTCGGCGGAAGAACCTCAGCGACAAGCAGCTCGCGATCCTCGAGGTCATCCAGCGATCCATCGCCCGCCACGGCTACCCGCCCGAGCATGCGCGAGATCGGCGACGCCGTCGGCCTCAAGTCGCTGTCGAGCGTGACGCACCAGCTGAACCAGCTCGAGCTCAGCGGATACCTGCGCCGCGACCCCGGAAAGACCCGCGCTATGGAGGTGCTCATCGACCTTCCCGGCGCCGCCGCCGAGAACCCGGCCGACACCGCTCCGGCTCTGGGCGACGCGGCCCTGGTTCCCCTGGTGGGCAGAATCGCCGCGGGCATACCGATCACCGCCGATCAGCAGGTCGAGGAGATCTTCCCCCTCCCCCGCCAGCTCGTGGGCAAGGGCGAGCTGTTCATGCTGAAGGTCTCGGGCGACTCCATGATCGACGCGGCCATCTGCGACGGCGACTGGGTCGTCGTTCGGTCGCAGGCGAACGCCGAGAACGGCGAGATCGTGGCAGCGATGCTCGACGGCGAGGCCACGGTCAAGACGTTCCGTCGTCGCGACGGCCACACGTGGCTGCTCCCCCGCAACAGCGCGTTCGAACCCATCCTGGGCGATGAGGCCGTCGTCCTCGGACGCGTCGTCGCCGTGCTGCGCGCCGTCTGACGCGTTTCGCCCCCACACGCCACAATGGCGCCATGGTCTTCGACGGCGCCTCATCGACACCGACGACGGACAGACGACCGTCGCCGCGCGGCGTCGTCGCGCGCAGCGTGGCATCCCTCGTTCTCCTGACGATCGCCGCGCTCGCGCTCGCGCCGGCTCTGGTGCTCTCGTGGGCGCGCGTGCAGCTCGTGGACGAGGAGTCGTTCGTCGCCACGCTCGGGCCGTTGTCGTCCGACCCGAACGTCCAGAACCTCGTGATCGACGAGGCGACGGATGCCATCGCCGTGCGCGTCGACTTCGCCGCTCTCGCGTCGGGTGGGGTCGACGCCCTGTCGTCGCTCGGCCTGCCGCCGGCGGCGGCGCGCGTTCTCGGCCTGTTGGCCCGACCGACGGCCGACCGGTTGCGCTCGCTCACCCAGGACGCGGTGGCCGACGTCGTGCGGTCTGCGCAGTTCGACGACATCTGGTCGAACGCCGTGCGCGGCGCTCATCGCTCGATCGTCTTCGGGGCCACCTCGGACGGCGGCGGCATCATCGTGCAGACGCCCGACGGGCTCGGTGTGCAGGTGGGTGGGATCGTCGCGGCGATCGTCCAGCGGATGGATGCCGAGAAATCGATCGTCGCGGGGATGATCCCGCCGATCGACGAGGTCGTGATCGTCAGCGACGGCACGGCGCTCGGGGCGCTGCGCGCGGGCTATGCCGCCGCGACCGTCGCGGGTGTCATCGCGCCGATCGTCGTGGCGCTCCTGCTGGTCGGCGGAGTGATCGCGGCTCCTCGGCGCGGAGCGGCCGTGGCCGGTGCCGGTGGCGCACTGGTCGTCGGGTCGGCTCTCGTGCTCTGGGGAAGCGTCGTCGCCACGGCGCTCGCCCGCCGCTCCACCGATGCCGCGGGCCTCGACCCCGCCGGCGTCGATGCCCTCCTGCGCCAGGTGTTCTCCGGGCTCATGGGGTCGACGGGGGTCGTGCTGGCAACCGGCGTCGTCATGGGGATCGGGGCGGTCGTCGTCGTCCTGGTGCGGCGGCGTGCCGGGGCGGCGGATGCTGTGCCCGCCACCCCCAGCCCGCCCCGCGCCTGAGAGACACCGCCCCGGGGGGGGCGAACGAAGCTCCCGTGTTTGCCCGACCGTCCGCACCGGGGTGCACCGTCGAGGCCGGCGGGTGCCGCGGTCTCAAGCCCGCGCCCGGCCGGATGGGCGTATGTCGGAGGCCGTCCCTAGGCTGGAGTCATGGCAGACACCCTCCCCTACGGTTCCTGGCCGTCGCCCATCAGCCCCGAGTCCGTGGCGCAGTCGTCGCCGCGCGTCGACAGCGCCCTCCTCGTCGGCGACGAGGTGTGGTGGGGCGAGTCGGTGCCCGCCGAGGCGGGGCGGGTCGCGGTGAAGCGCCGCCTGACCGACGGCCGCGTCGAGACGGTGCTGCCGGCTCCCGCGAACGCCCGCTCCGCCGTGCACGAGTACGGCGGCGGGGCGTGGACGGCATCCGACGACGGCGAGCTGTTCTACGTCGAGAAGACCGACCAGCGGGTGTACGCCCTGCGACCGGGCGGCGAGGTGCGCGCGCTGACCGCGCCCGACGATGCCGTCCGCCACGGCGGCCTGCGCTTCGAGCACGGCTCGCTGCTCGCCGTCCGCGAGACGCACGGCGAGGGCCGTGTTCCCGCCCGCGCGATCGTCCGTCTCGCGCTCGACGGCGAGGGCGGCGCCGAGGTGCTCGCCGCGGGCAGCGACTTCCTCGCGCAACCCGCGCTGTCGCCCGACGGTCGTCACCTCGCCTGGGTCGCGTGGAACCACCCCGCCATGCCATGGGACGCCACGAGCATCCGGGTCGCCGACCTCGAGACGGGTGCCGTGCGCGAGATCGCCGGCGGCGACCAGCGCGCTCCTCTGCAGCCGGTGTGGATGGCGAACGACGAACTGTTGTACGCCGACGATCCCGAGGGGCGCTGGAACCTCTTCCGCCAACCCCTGCACGGCGAGGCCGAGCCGGTCGCTCCCGCCGACGCCGATACAGGCGGGGGGCTCTGGGTGCTCGGGACGCGGTGGTTCGGCGCGACCGTCGGCGGCCGGATCGTAGCGGTGCGCACCAACGGGTCAGACGAGATCGTCGAGATCGCCCCCTCGGGGGTGCGCCCGCTCGATGTCCCCGCGGTCGCCGGGGCAGCCATCGACGATGTCCGCGACCACCGCGCGCTGGTGTCGGGCGCCGACGCCCACGGGAGCTCCGGCCTCTGGCTGGTCGATCTCGACACCGGCGCGGTCGACCTCGTCACCGGTGGATCGGGCTCCTGGGGCGACGAGTGGATGCCGACGGCCCGGTCGCTCGAGACCGATGGGCCGCACGGTCCGGTACACGCTTTCGCCTATGCCCCGACGAACCCCGGCGTCGTCGCCCCCGAGGGCGAGCGTCCGCCGTACGTCGTGCTCGTGCACGGCGGGCCGACGTCGCACGTCGGACCGGCACCCACCGCGAAGACGGCGTTCTTCACGAGCCGCGGGATCGGGGTTCTCGACGTCAATTACGGGGGTTCCACGGGATACGGGCGCGACTACCGCGACCGTCTGAAGGGCCAGTGGGGCGTGGTCGACGTCGATGACGTCGCCGCGGCGGCATCCGCTCTCTCCGACGCGGGTCTCGCCGATCCCGGCCGTCTCGCGATCGCGGGCGGCTCGGCGGGCGGGTGGACGGTGCTGGCCGCGGTCACGAAGACAGACGTGTTCTCGGCGGGAATCTCGCGCTACGGCGTGGGCGATGCGCGCGCCCTCGCCGAAGACACGCACGACTTCGAGGCGCGCTACCTCGACGGGCTCATCGGGCCTCTGCCCGAGGCCGAATCGGTGTACGTCGAGCGCTCTCCGCTCAGTCGCCCGGAGCGGTTCCGGGTGCCCTTGCTGATCCTGCAGGGCTCGGAAGACCGCGTCGTGCCACCGTCGCAGGCCGAAGCCATCCGTGACGCTCTCGCCGTGCACGGAGTCCCGCACGCGTACGTGCTCTACGAGGGCGAAGGCCACGGCTTCCGTCGCGCCGAGACGGTCGTCGACTCGCTTCAGCGGGAATTGGGCTTCCTCGGCGCGGTGTTCGGCTTCGCGACGCCGGGCATCCCCCCTCTCGACCTCGATTGAGCTCGACGCCGCCCGACCGACCTCTCCGGTGCACGCCGCGAGACCCCGCCGAGGGGACAAGAGACATCGCTGCGCCATCGAAAACCCGTCCCAGGGAGCAGTCCCCCCGCGAAAGACCCCGCCGACACGACGTCGGCGGGGTCTTCAGGCTCAGCGGTTCAGGCCGCGAACGGCTGGAGTTCGGCCGCCAGGCGCGCACCCACGTGGGCGTGCAGGAACGTCCCCGTCTCGCGGTGCTCCTGCGCGACGATGAGGCCGCTCTCGTGCACGGCCGACACGAGGTCGCCGCGGTCGTACGGGACCACCGCCTGCACCTCGACCGCGGGCAGCGGAAGGGCGTCCTCGATCGCCGCACGCAGCTCGTCGATGCCCTCGCCCGTCCGCGACGACACGAAGATCGCCTTCGGCGCGAGTCCGCGCAGAACGAGACGCTCGTCGTCGGTCACGAGGTCGGCCTTGTTGAACACGACGATCTCGTGCCCGAAGTTCGCGTCGACATCGCCCATCACGTCGCGCACCGTCATCAGCTGCGCGGCGGGGTCGGGGTGCGATGCGTCGACCACGTGCAGGATGACGTCGGCGTCGCCGACCTCCTCCAGGGTCGAGCGGAACGCCTCGACGAGCTGGTGCGGGAGGTTCCGCACGAAGCCGACCGTGTCGGTCAGCGTGTACACGCGGCCGTCGGTCGTCTCGGAGCGGCGGACCGTGGCATCCAGGGTCGCGAACAGCGCGTTCTCAACCAGGACGCCGGCGCTCGTGAGGCGGTTCAGCAGGCTCGACTTGCCGGCGTTGGTGTACCCGGCGATCGCGACGGAGGGGATCGTGTGGCGCTTGCGTTCGGCGCGCTTGGCCTCGCGGGCCGGGGCGAAGTCGCGAAGCTGCTTGCGCAACTGGGCCATGCGCGTGCGGATACGACGGCGATCGAGCTCGATCTTCGTCTCACCGGGTCCGCGCGAGCCCATACCGGCACCGCCCGCGCCGACCTGTCCACCGGCCTGACGCGACATCGAATCACCCCACCCGCGCAAGCGCGGCAGGAGGTATTCGAGCTGGGCGAGTTCGACCTGCGCCTTGCCCTCGCGGCTCTTCGCGTGCTGACTGAAGATGTCGAGGATCACCGTCGTGCGGTCGATCACCTTCACCTTCACGACGTCTTCGAGCGCGCGCCGCTGGCTGGGGGCCAGCTCGGTGTCGGCGATGACGGTGTCCGCTCCGACGGCGGCGACGATGTCGCGCAACTCCGCGGCCTTGCCTCGACCGACGTAGGTCGCCGGATCGGGGTGCGGGCGACGCTGCAGCACGCCGTCGAGCACGACGGCACCGGCCGTCTCGGCCAGCGCGGAGAGCTCGCGCAGCGAGTTCTCGGCATCCGTCTGCTCGCCCTGGGGGTGCACGCCCACCAGGACGACGTTCTCGAGGCGCAGCTGGCGGTACTCGACCTCGGTGACGTCTTCGAGCTCGGTCGACAATCCGGCGACGCGACGGAGAGCGGCGCGCTCCTCGCGGTCCCACTGATCGCCGTCCGTGTCGCCGCCGTAGGCGGTGGTGGCATCCTGAAGCGCCTGCGCTGCACCGAAGACCCGGACCCCGCGGTGCGCTTCGGCGCGCGAAAGCACGCGGTCCACCGGATCCACCGGGGACGCGTCGGTGCTCGGGGGTGTGGTCTGTTCGGTCATGGGTTCCTTTCGTTCGCGGGTGTTCCCGCGTTCTGGCACTTTATCCGTCCCGGCGCCCGAGGGGCCGGTCCGATATCCTGCTGTGATGGGGAGCGAGCACTACTTCAGCGCGTCGCCGTCGAGTCCCGAGCAGCTCCGCCGCATCCGTGTGACACTCGCCGGTCGTGAGTTCGAGGTCGTCACGGCAGGCGGCGTCTTCAGTCCCGACCACGTGGATGCCGGCACCTCGGTGCTGCTCGCCAACACCCCGTCCCCTCCCGCCGGCGGGCACTTCCTCGACCTGGGGTGCGGGTGGGGTCCGATCTCGCTGTCGCTGGCGCTCGCGTCACCGCACGCGACCGTGTGGGCGGTCGACGTCAACGAGCGTGCTCTCGATCTCGTGAGGCGGAACGCGCAGTCCCTCGGCCTCGACAACATCAACGCGGTGCGGCCGGAGGATGTTCCCGACGACGTGTCGTTCCGCACCATCCGCTCGAACCCGCCGATCCGCGTCGGCAAGAGCGAGCTGCACGCGATGCTCGAGCACTGGATCCCCCGCCTCACCGAGCGCAGTGACGGCTGGTTCGTCGTGCAGCGCAACCTGGGCTCGGACTCCCTGCAGCGGTGGCTCGCGGCGACGTTCCCCGATGGATACAGTGTGCAGCGCGCCGCGACCGGCCGCGGGTTCCGCGTCCTGCGCGTCCGTCGCCACGGTTCGCCCCCGAGTGAGCCCATCGACGTCATCGTCTGAGCCGGACAGCCCCACGGGGGCCTCCGGATGCCGAAAGCCCACGTGTGAGCGAGATCACGGCGTGAGGACGCGCGGACTCAGGCCAGCGCGACCTCGCCGGTGAACACGAGCGACGCCGGACCGGACAGGAAGACGTGCCCGTCGGCGACCCGCACACCGAGTGTGCCGCCGGGGGTGTCGACGCCCCAGACGTCGGGCGCGGCGGGTCCGGCCCAGTGCCGCACGGCGAGCGCCGCGGCGGCCACGCCCGTGCCGCAGCTGAGCGTCTCGCCGACGCCGCGCTCGAACACGCGCAGACGGATCGCTCCGACCCCGTCGCGCACGAGCGGGTCGGCCGGGACGACGAACTCCACGTTGGCGCCGTGGCGCGGCGCCGGCTCGAGCACAGGCTGGTATGCCAGGTCGAGACCGTCGAGCTCGGTCTCGGACGACAAGGCCACGACGACGTGTGGGTTGCCGACGTCGATCCCCACGCCCGGGCGGGCGACCGGCAGCCCCTTGGCGCGCACGAGCGTCTCATCCGGCTCGACCGCGAAGACACCCAGATCGACCTCGAAGCCGCGGTCGCTGCGGGTCAGGGTCTTCACACCCGCCCGCGTGCCGATGCGCAAGCCAGCCTCGATAGAGGCGAGGCCGGTGTCGGTGAGGTAGCGGGCGAAGACGCGGGTGCCGTTGCCACACATCTCCGCCTTCGATCCGTCGGCGTTGCGGTAGTCCATGAACCACTCCGCGCCAGACGCCGCCGCCTCGCGCCCCTCGTCGATCGCCGCCGAGCGCACGACGCGCAGCAGTCCATCGGCGCCGACGCCGAAGTGACGGTCGCACAGCGCGGCCACCTGCGCGTCGGAGAGATCGAGCTCACCGTCGGGATCGGCGAACACCACGAAGTCGTTGCCGGTGCCGTGGCCCTTGGTGAACGGGAGAGTCTCCATGCGACCAGTCTACGAGCGGCTTCCCCGCCGCTCGCCCGCGGGGGCAACCCTCACGCGGGGGGCGGCGCTCCTCCCGGCCCGTCGACGATCAGGCGCTTGCCCGTCGCCCACGTCGCGAACGGCTCATACCCGAGCACGTCGTAGAACCCGCGGGCACCGGTGTTGTCGGGTCGCACCATCAGCTGCACCTTCGGACACCCCATCGCCTCGAGCAGGCGCTCGGCTTCGGCGACGAGGGCACGCCCGACCCCTCGCCCGCGATGTGTCGATGCCGTCGCCAGGTAGTACAGCCAGCCGCGGTGTCCGTCGTAGCCGGCCATGACCGTACCGACCACGACCTCCGCGTCGACGGCGACGAGGAACAGCTCGGGCTGCACCGTGAGCTTGCGCCGGATGTCCGCGCGCGGATCATTCCACGGTCGCGTCAGGCCGGCCTGTTCCCACAGGGCGACCACGGCATCCTCGTCGGCGGGCACGAACGGGCGGATCATCGTCGTCATGCGTGCTCCAGTTCGTCGGATGCCAGTGCTCCGGCATCCACCGTCCGCGCATCGACCCACCGCGCATCGCCGTAACGGCGGAACCACGACACCTGGCGGCGCGCGTAGCGGCGCGTGAGCGCCTGCGTCTCGGCGATCGCCTCGGCGCGTGTGAGGTCGCCCCGCACCTGAGCGAGGGCTTGTGCGTATCCGATCGCTCGCCCGGCGGTGGCTCCGCGCTCGAGGCCCTGCGCACGCAACGCCTCGACCTCATCGACGAGCCCCGCCGCCCACATCTTCTCGACCCGGGCGTCGAGCAGGGGGACGAGCTCTTCCCGCTCGACCGCGGTCGCCACGATCCGCGTGCGGGGATGCCAGAACTCCGGCGCCGCGGGCAGGGCGCCGCCGTGCGTCCGCTCGCCCTGCGCCAGCACCTCCAGGGCCCGCACGACCCGGCGGCCGTTGCGCGGGTCGATCCGTTCAGCCGCGGCCGGGTCGGCCGCGCGCAGCCGCGCGAACAGCTCACCGGCCCCGTGCCGCGCGAGTTCGTCTTCGAGCTGAGCGCGCAGGGGCTCGTCGCGCGGCGGGAAGCGGAAATCCCACAGCACGCCCGACACGTACAGTCCCGACCCGCCGACGAGGATCGCGTCGGCGCCGCGGCCGTGGATCTCGCGGATGGCCGTGCGGGCGACATCTTGATACCAGGCCACCGCGGCCTCGTCGGTCACGGCGAGGGCGTCGAAGAGGTGGTGACGGATCCCACGGCGCTCGGCGACCGCAAGCTTGGCGGTGCCGATGTCCATGCCGCGGTACAGCTGCATCGCGTCGGCGTTGACGATCTCGGCGGGGCGTCCACACGCGACCAGGGCCTCGGCGAGATCGAGCGAGAGACCGGTCTTACCGGTGCCCGTGGCACCGACGACGGCCCACAGGACGGGCTCGGTCACACGCCGACGCGGAGGGTGGGAAGCCCGAGCGACACGGCGCGGGGGGCACCGCTGCCGCCCGCCGGGGTGGGTACAGCGCAGGACTCCGCCTGCGAGCGGTCCCACGCGTCTCCCGCGCGCGTCCGGCGGATGCGCAGGGGCGCACCGTCGGGCGAATCGGCCAACAGATGGAAGGGCGCCGCGTGCGTGACGGTGACCGACACGACATCACCCGGACGCGGCACGGGCGACCCCGCCGGAAGCTCGAAGTGCACGAGGCGGTTGTCTTCGGCGCGGCCGGTGAGACGGTGGGTCTCGGCGTCCTTCTTGCCCTCGCCGGTCGAGACGAGCACCTCGAGCGTGCGGCCGAGCTGCTTCGCGTTCTCTTCGGCGGCGATGCGGTCCTGCAGCGCGACGAGGCGCTCGTACCGCTCCTGAACCACGGCTTTGGGCACCTGGCCGGGCATGGTGGCCGCGGGAGTGCCCTCGCGGATCGAATACTGGAAGGTGAACGCGCTCGAGAACCGCGAGGCTTCGACGACACGCAGCGTCTCTTGGAAGTCCGCTTCGGTCTCGCCGGGGAAGCCGACGATGATGTCGGTGGTGATGGCCGCGTGCGGGATGCGCTCGCGCACGCGGTCCAGGATGCCGAGGAAGCGGTCGCTGCGGTACGACCGGCGCATCGCCTTGAGGATGCGGTCCGAGCCCGACTGCAGGGGCATGTGCAGTTGCGGCATCACGGCGGGGGTCTCTGCCATCGCCGCGATGACGTCGTCGGTGAACGCCGCCGGGTGGGGGCTCGTGAAACGGATGCGCTCCAAGCCCTCGATCTCGCCCGCGGCGCGCAGGAGCTTGCCGAACGCGAGGCGATCTCCGAACTCGACGCCGTACGAGTTGACGTTCTGGCCGAGCAGGGTGACCTCGATCGCACCGTCGTCGACGAGCAAGCGGATCTCGTTCAGAATGTCGCCCGGGCGGCGGTCTTTCTCTTTCCCGCGCAGGCTCGGGACGATGCAGAACGTGCACGTGTTGTTGCACCCGACCGAGATCGAGACCCAACCGCTGTGCACCGAGTCGCGTTTGGTGGGCAGGGTCGAGGGGAAGATCTCGAGCGACTCGAGGATTTCGAGCTCCGCCTCACCGTTGTGGCGCGCCCGTTCGAGCATGCCCGGAAGCGATCCCATGTTGTGCGTGCCGAAGACGACGTCGACCCACGGGGCCTTCTTCTGCACGGCCTCTTTGTCCATCTGGGCGAGACAGCCGCCGACGGCGATCTGCATGCCCGCTCGCGCGTCCTTGCGCGACTTGAGGTGCCCGAGGGTGCCATAGAGCTTGCCGGCTGCGTTGTCGCGCACCGCACAGGTGTTGATCACCACGACGTCGGCCTCGGTCCCGGACTCGGCGCGGATGTAGCCCGCGCTTTCGAGCGAGCCCGAAAGGCGCTCGGAATCGTGCACGTTCATCTGGCAGCCGAAGGTACGAACTTCGTAGGTGCGGGGGCCGGCGGCGCCGACGGCGGGAGCGGAGGGGGCGATCAGCGTCGGCGTGGAAACGGGGGTGGTCATGATGGGTGCCATTCTAAGCGTCGGACGCGAGCGACATCCCGGCGATCGAAAGCCCTGTGGAGAACGGGGGCGTCAGTCGTCGGGCGTGAATCGCACGCCCGGGGACGGCGACGGTCGGGAGTGCGTCCGACGGCGTGACATGCCCGCTTCGTCGAGTGCCGTGCGAGCTGCGGTGAGGGCCACCGACGACGGGTATCCCCGTCTCGCCAGCTGCCCCGCCAGGCGGCGTAAGGAGGCGTCGTACTCATCGCCGCGCAGCGACCGAACCTTCGAGCGGGCGAAATCGAGAGCGCGCTCGGCGTCGTCGTCGGGGAGGTCGGCGATGGCCGCATCGACGACGTCGCGCGGGATCCCTCGCTTGCGCAGCGTCTCAGCGATGGCACGCCGCCCTTGGCCGCGGCGTTCGATCGCCGACATCGCCAGTTGCTCCGCGAACGAAGAGTCGTCGAGGTAGCCGAGGTCGGTGAAGTGCTCGATCACCGCGTCGGCGAGGACGTCGTCGGCGCCCTCGATGCCCCGCACGACCGCGCGCGCCTCGGAGAGAGACAGCGAGCGCGACCGCAGCTTGCGCAGGAGCACCGCCTCCGCGCGCTCCCGCATCTCGTCGGTGGACGGGACGGACGCGCGCTCCGCGTCGTCGGCGCCGCCGTCTTCGCCGTGAACTCCATCGGAGTGATCCGGGGCGAATACGTCGCGGCGCCGGCCTGATCGTGGCCATGGGCCGGAGGAGGTGAGACCTTCGCCGACCCGCGCCGTTCCGCGTGACGGGTGCGCAGCCATGCCGCGGCCGCTCGTGCCGAAGAGCGGGATGATCGGCGCGAGATTGCTCTCGTCGACGGCACGCAGAGCGGGCTGGGCGATGTCGTGAAGACGCGCGCTGTCGCGCCCCTGTTCGAAGCCCGACTCGCCGCCGGCCGGGGAATGCCCTGTCGGACGGCCTCGCGTCGTGTCCGCGGCCCCGTGACCGCCATGAGCGGCATCGTCGGAGCCTGGGTCGCCGCTCGTCCATCGTGACGGACGACGACCCGAACCCCACCTGTCTTCGGTCATCAGGCCGGGCGGCGTGCGGCCAGCTCGTCTTCGGTCGACACGGCTGCGGGCGCACCACCGATGCCCAGCTTGGTCTTGATCTTCGACTCGATCTCGGCCGCGATGTCGGGGTTCTTGATGAGGAAGTTGCGCGCGTTCTCTTTCCCCTGACCCAGCTGCTCACCCTCGTACGTGTACCAGGCTCCGGACTTCTTGACGATCGCGTGCTCGACGCCGAAATCGATCAAGCTGCCCTCGCGAGAGATGCCGACGCCGTAGAGGATGTCGAACTCGGCCTGCTTGAAGGGCGGGGCCATCTTGTTCTTGACGACCTTGACGCGGGTACGGTTGCCGACGGCCTCGGTTCCGTCTTTGAGCGTCTCGATGCGGCGGATGTCGAGGCGCACAGACGCATAGAACTTCAACGCCTTGCCGCCCGCGGTGGTCTCGGGGGAACCGAAGAACACGCCGATCTTCTCGCGGAGCTGGTTGATGAAGATGGCCGTGGTCTTGGTGGTGTTCAGACCACCCGTGAGCTTGCGGAGAGCCTGCGACATGAGTCGGGCCTGCAGACCCACGTGGGAGTCGCCCATCTCGCCCTTGATCTCGGCCTCGGGCACGAGGGCTGCGACCGAGTCGATGACGACGAGGTCGATCGCGCCGGAACGGATGAGCATGTCCGCGATCTCAAGGGCCTGCTCACCCGTATCGGGCTGCGAGACCAGCAGTGCGTCGATGTCGACGCCGAGCTTCTTGGCGTACTCGGGATCGAGGGCGTGCTCGGCATCGATGAATGCGGCGATACCACCGGCGCGCTGTGCGTTGGCGATCGCATGCAGGGTCAGCGTCGTCTTACCCGACGACTCGGGGCCGTAGATCTCGATGATGCGGCCGCGGGGAAGCCCGCCGATGCCGAGGGCGACATCGAGGGCGACGGAGCCTGTGGGGATGGTCTCGATGGGCGCGCGGTCGTCGCTGCCCAGTCGCATGACCGAGCCCTTTCCGAACTGCCGGTCGATCTGGGCGAGGGCCGACTCGAGGGCCTTCTCGCGCTCTGCGGGTGAGGGCATGACGTCTTCTTTCTGCTCGCGTTCCGGTCGCCTATAGGCTGTCGCTCCCCCATCGACGATGAGGTACCCGACAAGGCGTTCAGGGAGTCGTTGTGACGTCATACACGTTAGAGAGGACCTCCGACATCGGCGCCGGAGAGGCACTCCTCTGGGGATGAACGCGTCACGATCCCATGTGGGGAAGAGCCTACGCCGCAGTCGAACGAAAGTTCGATGACACGCCGGGCATTCGTCCTCGAGAGGCGAATCTCAGTGCCGTCGAGGGTCGAGGCGTCCGACGCCGTAACGGCGGTTCGCGGGAACGTCCGTCTCGGCGCACAGCGCGAGCCACACCTCGCGGGGATCCACTCCCGCCGCGAGCGCGTCGATGCTGGTCCGACCGCCGACGGCAGAAAGCACGAGATCGGTCAGCAGCGAACCCCCGCGGGCGCCGAACTCATCGGCGACGGCACGGTCGAACTCGCTACGACGCATGGAGAACGAACGACGTCGTCGTCAGCGCAGCGACAGCTCGGGCTCGACGGCCGCCACCAGCTCGTCGGGAACGACGTCGGGGAACGTCTGCAGCCCCTCGAGGACCGAGAGACGGTCACCCACCTGACGCATGATGGTGGAGATGGGGACATCGAGCGCCTCGGCGACCGACGCGAGAATCTCGCTCGATGCCTCTTTCTGCCCGCGCTCGACCTCGCTGAGGTAACCGAGGGCGACACTCGCGCGGCTCGCGACCTGGCGGAGGGTACGGCCCTTCTGCTGGCGGAGGTCACGCAGGACTTCGCCGATCTCTTGACGAACCAGGATCATTGGGGGCCCTCCTCACTGCTGATTCCGTCGCTGTCCGAGAGGACAACTCTAAACACCATCTGTGGTCACCCTAATGCCGCGCGCTGTGCACCGGATGGGAATCGCTAGACGAAACCCGGATGTAACAGAATTTGTTCCCCCCTCGCGACACCCGTGCGAAGGGCGGACGACGGCGACGTCCGGCAAGCGGGGCGGAGTCACAGTGCGGCCAACGCCCGGCGGATCGCGAGATGCGCGGTCTCTTTCCGGATGCGGTCGCGATCGCCGGCGATCACCAGGGAGTCGACACGTGTTCCGAGAGGCGTCGACACCGCCACGTGCACCGTACCCACCGGTTGCCCGTCCTGCTCGTCGGGACCGGCGACCCCGGTGGTCGCGATCCCCACGTCGGCAGGCACCCCGTCGCGCGCGAGAACGTCGCGCACTCCGCGGGCCATCTGCCTGGCGACACGGGGATGAACGGCGCCGTGCGCTTCGAGCAGCGCCGGATCGACGCCGAGCACGTTGCGCTTCACGTCGGTGGCATATGCCACCACACCACCGCGCACCGCGCGAGAGGCGCCGGGCACATCGACCAATGAGGACACCACGAGGCCCCCCGTCAGCGATTCCGCGATTGCGACCGTCCACCCGAGCTCGCCCAGTCGCTCGAGCAGCAACGCCGCGCTCTCACGGGGGTCGCGCACGAGGGTCTCGTCGAAATCGTCGGGGACGTCGTGGATCATCGCGCCGGCCGAGCCCTTCGCGCCGCCCTGACCTCGCTGACGACGTAGTCCAGCCCCGACGCGATCGTCAACACCACCGCGAGCGTCATGGTGATCACGCCCGCCCACCACACGGTCGCCTGCCACGCCGCAGCGTCCGAGAGACCCGCGAACGGGATCAACGCGATCGAGAGCGCGACGGCCTGCGCGACCGTCTTCAGCTTGCCCATCCAGGCGGCCGCCAGAACGTGGTTGCTCACGACGATGAAGCGGTAGATCGTGATGCCGATCTCGCGCACGAGCACGACGATCGTCACCCACCAGGGCAGCTCGCCCAGCAGCGACAGACCCACGAAGGCGACGCCCGTCAGAGCCTTGTCAGCGATGGGATCGAGCAGCTTGCCGAGGTCGCTGACGATGTCGTAACGACGGGCGATGTAGCCGTCGACGCCGTCGGTGGCGATCGCGACGATGAAGACGACCGCGGCCACCCACCGCAGCCCTCCCCCTCGACCCGCGTCGGCCAGAAGCAGCCAGAGGAAGAGGGGAGCGCACAGGATGCGCGCGATCGTGATCGCGTTGGGTAGCTGAGGGTGAACGGCCATCAGTCGCGTCCCGTCAGCTGCCAGGCGTCTTCGGAGCCGTCGTCATCGTCGGCGTGGACCACCGGCAGGCCCTCGTACTGCGCCTCAAGGGGATCGGCCCCGTAGCGGTCGTCGTCGGGCGCGGCTCCCCCGGCAGCCGTCGTCGACCCGCCGGATGCGGGCGGCGCATCGTCGCCGCGCAGGCGCGCAAGCACCGCCGGCAACTGTTCGTTGGTCACGAGGACGTCGCGCGCCTTCGAGCCCTCGGAGGGTCCGACGATCTCTCGCGATTCCAGAAGATCCATCAAGCGTCCCGCCTTGGCGAAGCCGACCCGGAGTTTGCGCTGAAGCATCGAGGTCGATCCGAACTGCGTCGAAACCACGAGCTCTGCGGCAGCGAGCAGCAGTTCGAGGTCGTCGCCGATGTCGGAGTCGATCTCTTTCTTCTCGGCCGCCGCCTGGACATCGGCACGATACTCGGGGCGCGCCTGCTGGGTGACGTGCGCGACGACCTTCTCGATCTCTTGCTCGCTGACCCACGCCCCCTGCACGCGGAGCGCCTTGGAGGCGCCCATCGGCAGGAACAGGCCGTCGCCCTGGCCGATGAGCCGATCGGCTCCCGGCTGGTCGAGGATGACCCGGGAATCGGTGACGCTGGTGACGGCGAAGGCCAGACGCGACGGCACGTTCGCCTTGATGAGACCCGTGACCACATCGACCGACGGGCGCTGCGTCGCCAGCACCAGGTGGATGCCGCTCGCGCGGGCGAGCTGCGTGATGCGAACGATGGAGTCCTCGACGTCGCGCGGCGCGACCATCATGAGATCGGCCAACTCGTCGACGACGACCAGCAGGTAGGGGTACGGCTTGAGTACCCGCTCACTGCCCGCGGGCAGCTGGATCTCACCGGCGACGACGGCCTTGTTGAAGTCGTCGATGTGACGGAACCCGAACGACGCGAGGTCGTCGTAGCGCATGTCCATCTCTTTCACGACCCACTGCAGGGCCTCGGCGGCCTTCTTGGGGTTCGTGATGATCGGCGTGATCAGGTGCGGGACACCGGCGTAGGAGGTGAGCTCGACGCGCTTCGGGTCGATGAGCACCATCCGCACATCGGAGGGCTTCGCCCTCATGAGCAGGCTCGTGATCATCGAATTGACGAAGCTCGACTTACCCGAGCCGGTCGAACCGGCCACGAGCAGGTGCGGCATCTTTGCGAGGTTGGCGACCACGAAGCCGCCGCCGACGTCTTTGCCGACGCCGATGGTCATCGGGTGCGTCGACGAGGTGGCGGCATCCGATCGCAGGATGTCGCCGAGCGTGACGATCTCGCGGTCGGCGTTGGGGATCTCGACGCCGATCGCGCTCTTGCCCGGAATGGGCGCGAGGATGCGGACTTCGTTCGAGGCGACGGCGTACGCGATGTTGTTGGTCAGTGCGGTGATGCGCTCGACCTTGACTCCCGGGCCGACCTCGATCTCGTACTGCGTGACGGTCGGACCACGCGAGAACCCGGTGACGCGCGCGTCGACCTTGAACTGCTCCATGACGCTCTCGATGGCCTTCACCACCGCGTCGTTGGCTGCCGAACGCGCCTTCGGCGGGGTTCCCGCCGCGAGGGCCGTGACCGCGGGCAGACGGTAGTTCGCCGCCGGGGGCGCCCCCGCGTGATCGCCGCCGAGACCCGAGATCCCGGGGAGCTCGTCATCGGCGGAGTCGTCGAGCGGAGAGTCGTCGTGCAGCCCGCGGCCCGTCGCGGCATGCGCGAGGGCGCGCGCGTCGAACACCTCGGTGAGCGCGTCGGGCGCGGGCACCGGCGGCAGCGGCGGCACCGGGGCGGTGACCGTCTCGGGCGCGACCACGGCGGACTCGAAGCCCCCCTGGGTCGTGCCGGGGCTGAGCAGGGCCGTGAGATCGTCGGAACCGAGCGCACCGTCGGTGTCTTCTTCGCGTCCGGATCTGTTGCGACGCCACCAGGGCAGCGACTTCTCGGCCGGCTCGTCGTCGTCTTCGTCGACGGGCAGGGTCTTCGTGGGCGTATCGGGTCGCTCCACGCGCTCCGCGCCGAACATCCATGCGTACAGGTCGCCGAGTCGGCGCCCGATGCGGTTGGGGGGCGTCTTCGTGAGGATCAGGACGCTCAGAACAGCCAGCAGCGACAACGCGATGTACGCACCGACGTTCGTCAGCAGGGCGAGGGGCTCGCCGATGATCCACCCGAAGATCCCGCCCGCGCGGCTGAGAACGGGAGGCCCACCCTCGCTCGGCGCCGGGCGGTTCCCGGCCACGTGGCAGAAACCGGCCAGCACGATCACGAAGAGCCCGAACCCGATGCCCACGCGACCGTTGTCGTGAACGGAGGACGGATGCCGGAACAGCCATCCCGCGAGCAGGAGCAACAGCACCGGGAGCACGAAGGCCACGCGCCCGAACAGCATGCCGAAGCTGTATGCGCTGATCAGCGCAGCAGCATCCGTTCCGATGAAGAACCACTCGACGACCGCGCCCACCGCGGCCAGGACCACGAGAAGGAAGGGGAAGCCGTCGCGCCGCTGATCGCGCTCGAGGTTCTCGGGTCCGAAGGCGCGGAACATTCCCCCCACGCCGTGCGCCACCGCCATCCACGCGCGGACCGCGAGCGAGGGCTTCTCGGGCTCGTCGACGTAGCGCTTCGGCGCCGGGGCCGAAGCTTTCGATCGCGGCGACCCCTTCGCGGGGGCGCGACCGCCGGTGGTGGACGAACTGCGAGCCATTCCTCCACGGTAGGCGCGACCCCCGACATTCGCGCGCACCGACGCGGGGGTTCAGCCCAGTCGCTTGACCATGACGTCGCGCCCCATCCCGCGTCGCACCACGGCGAACCCCTCGGTGCGATATAGCGACACGGCATAGTTGTCGCGTTCCACGCTGAGGCTGATGCGCACGAACCCCTGCAGGCGGGCATGATCGAGCAGGCGTCGTAGCAGGGCGCGCCCGATGCCGTGCGCCCGCCAGAGGGGCCGTACACCGATGATGAGCTCGGGCACCCCCGTGCCCACCCATCCGAATCCGGGCTCGTCGCGCGGCAGCATGCGATACCAGGCCGCGCCGACGGCTTCACCCTCGGGCGACTCCGCGACGAAACCCGCATCCCCCGGACGCATCCACCCGGCGATGTAGCGCCGGTACTCCGGGCTGCTCACCACCTCGTATCGCGGACGCGAGGCACCCGGGCGCCAGGTGGCGGCCTCGACCGTCATATCGGCGAGGAAGGCTCCATCGGAGCGGACAGCCGGGCGGATCGGGAGACCGGGCATGGCCGCATGATAGCGAGCGCGCCGCGTCGCCCGCCAACGAGGAAGCGCCGCGGGCGAACCCGCGGCGCTTACCGATCGATCAGGCCTCGATGACCATCGGCACGATCATCGGCCGACGACGCAGCGACTGGTTGACCCACCGGCCGATCGTGCGACGTACGACCTGCGAGAGCGCGTGGTTGTCGCGCACCCCCGATGTCGCCGCCTCGGCCAGCGCTGCCGCGATCTTCGGCTTGACGCTGTCGAAGACCTTGTCATCCTCCGCGAAGCCGCGGGCGTGGATCTCGGGGCCGGAGACGATCTTCCCGGTCGCCGCGTCGACGACGACGATCACCGAGATGAACCCCTCCTCGCCGAGGATGCGGCGATCCTTGAGATCGGCATCGGTGATCTCGCCCACCGAAGAGCCGTCCACGTAGACGAAGCCGATGTCGATCTGGCCGACGACCCGGGCGACGCCGTCGCGCAGGTCGACGACCGTGCCGTTCTCGCCGAGGATCGTGTTCTCTTCGGGGATGCCGGTCTCGCGCGCGAGCTTGGCATTGGCCATGAGGTGTCGGTACTCGCCGTGCACGGGGAGCACGTTCTTGGGCTTGAGGATGTTGTAGCAGTACAGCAACTCCCCCGCCGCGGCGTGTCCCGAGACGTGCACCTTGGCGTTGCCCTTGTGCACGACGGTGGCGCCGAGCTTGGTGAGCCCGTCGATCACGCGGTAGATCGCGTTCTCGTTTCCGGGGATCTGGCTGGATGCCAGGATGATCGTGTCACCCTCGCCCGGTTCGATCGCGTGGTCGAGGTTCGCCATGCGGCTGAGCACGGCCATCGGCTCGCCCTGCGAACCGGTCGACATGTAGACGATCTTGTCGTCGGGCAGGTCGCGGGCCTTCTTGTAGTCGATCAGCACGCCGTCGGGCACGTTCAAGTAGCCGAGGTCGGCCGCGATGCCCATGTTGCGCACCATGCTGCGCCCGAGCAGGGCGACGCGTCGACCGTTGGCGTGCGCCGCGTCGAGCACCTGCTGCACGCGGTGCACGTGGCTGGAGAAGCTCGCCACGACCACCCGACGAGGTGCGCGGGCGATGACCTGGTCGAGAACGGGGCCGATGCCCCTCTCGGTGGGCGTGAAGCCCGGCACGTCGGCATTGGTGGAGTCGACGAGGAACAGGTCGACGCCCTCCTCGCCGAGCCGTGCGAACGCGCGCAGGTCGGTGATGCGGCCGTCCAGCGGCAGCTGGTCCATCTTGAAGTCGCCCGTGGCGAGCACGAGGCCGGCCGGCGTGCGGATCGCGACGGCCAGGGCGTCGGGAATGGAATGGTTGACGGCGACGAACTCGAGATCGAACGGACCGACCTGCTCGCGCTGGCCTTCGGCGACGGTGAGCGTGTAGGGCCGGATGCGGTGTTCTTTGAGCTTCGCCTCGATCAGCGCCAGCGTGAGGCCCGAGCCGATGAGGGGGATGTCGCCCTTGAGCTTGAGCAGGTACGGAACCGCACCGATGTGGTCTTCGTGACCGTGGGTGAGCACGACACCGACGATGTCGTCGAGACGGTGCTTGATCGGCTCGAAGTCCGGCAGGATCAGGTCGACGCCGGGCTGGTGCTCCTCGGGGAACAGCACGCCGCAGTCGACCACGAGGAGCTTGCCCTCGTACTCGAACACGGTCATGTTGCGGCCGACCTCGCCGAGACCGCCGAGGGGGACGACACGCAGGGTGCCGGGCGCGAGCTCGGGCGGATCGAAAACGGTCGTTGGCATATGAGCCTCCTCGGATGCCACCGAATGGCATCCCTTCGTTCTGGATGCCGCCTCGCGGCATCCCTCTATGTGGCGTCCCGAGCCGCGGATCGGCGGACGCCGATGCTTATCGCGTGGTGCCGTGCACCTTCGGCAGCGCGCCGCCGGCGGCCGCATTGCGGTCGGGGCGGAAGTTGGAGAAGTCGGCGCCGGCCACGTCCTTGACGAGGGCGAGCTCATCTTCGATCACCGCCGCTTCCCACTCTTCGGGACCGACGAGGGGCAGGCGCACGCGCGGGCTACCGATCCGGCCGAGGCCGTGCAGGATGTACTTCGCCGCGACCGTGCCGGGCACGTGCGTCATGACGGCGCGGACGAGCGGTTCGAGGCTCTGGTGCGCGGCGGTGGCGGATGCCAGATCGCCCGCGTTCACGGCATCCACGATCGTCCGGTAGGGCGTGGCGGTGATGTTCGCCGTCACGCCGATGAGGCCGCTCGCGCCGATCGAGAGGTGCGGGAGGACGTTGGCGTCGTCGCCGGAGAAATACATGAGGTCGGTCTGGTTCAGCACGCGGCTGACCTCGCTGAAGTCGCCCTTGGCGTCCTTGATCGCGAGGATGTTGGGGTGCTTGGCCAGGCGCAGGATGGTCTCGTACTTGATGGGCACACCGGTCCGGCCGGGGATGTCGTACAGAATCACCGGCAGATCCGTCGCGTCGGCGACCAGGCGGAAGTGCGTCAGGATGCCGGCCTGGGTGGGCTTGTTGTAGTACGGCGTGACGATCATGATGCCGTCGGCGCCGGCCTTCTCACTGGCCTTGTAGAGCTCGATCGCGTGCGCGGTCTCGTTCGAGCCGCCGCCCGTGATGATCTTGGCCCGACCGGCCGAGACGCTCTTGCCGACCTCGACCAGGCGCAGCTTCTCGGGGTCGGTCAGGGTTGAGGTCTCCCCCGTGGTGCCGGTGACGACGATGCCGTCGGCGCCCGCGGTGATGACGTCGTCGATGTGCTTCTCGACGGCGGGCCAGTCGACCTCGCCGTCGGCGGTCATCGGGGTGATGAGCGCGACGAGCACCTGACCGAAAGGATTGCCGGAGTGCGTCATGGTCCCAGGTTATCGGTTCGGCGGGCACCTCTTCCGGCTGCGGCGTCGATGAGGGTGAACAGCGGGTGACCCGGTCGACCCCTAGTGTGGCGGAATGGCCTGGACCACCAGCGCGTCGCGCACCGTCTACGAGAACCGCTGGATCCACGTGCGCGAAGACGAGGTGACCGGCCCGCACGGCGACGGCATCTACGGCGTCGTGCGGATGCAGCACCCGGCCGTGTTCGTGATCGCGCTCGACGCGCAGGAGCGCGTGTGCTTCGTCGAGCTGGAGCGCTACACGACGGGGCGCTCGCTGGAGGTCCCCGCCGGAGGCTCCGACGGGGAGGATCCGCTCGTGGCCGCCCGGCGCGAACTGCTCGAGGAGACCGGGGTGACGGCATCCGACTGGGAGCACCTGGGCCGGATGAACGCCCTGAACGGTATCGCCGACGCCCCCGAGCACGTCTTCTTGGCGCGCGGCCTGACGATGACGGATGCCACGGCCTCGCAGCACGAGGAGGGCATCGACGCCGTCCGGTGGGTACCGTTCGCCGATGCGCTCGTTCTCATCGCCGAGGGGGACATCACCGACGGGGAGACGATCGCTGCGCTGGCGTACGCCGGTATTCGTCTCGGGCGTTTCCGGTAGGGACGCCTCGCGCACAGGGCCCCGACGACACGCGCTCTCACCGGCCCCGCGACGCCGCCCGCACCACCAGGGTGTCCGGAAGGAGCCGCGCCGCCCGGACGAGGAATTTGTAGCGCGTCGACGGCACCGAGACCGCCCGCCCGCGCGCGGCGTCACGCAGCCCCTCGCGCACGACGGTCGCCGCGTCGAGCCACATCCCCGGTGCAACGCCCTCGTGGCCCGGCGCAAGACCCAGGCGTTCGTGGAAGTTCGTATGCACGAAACCGGGACATACGGCCGTGACGGTCACCCCGCGCGGGCCGTAGACGACGTTCGCCCAGCGACTGAAGGAGATCAGCCACCCCTTCACGGCGCCGTAGGTTCCCCGTGGGACGAACCCGGCGACCGAGGCGACGTTGACCATGCGTCCGCTCCCCCGCTCGAGCATCGCGGGCAGCGCCGCGTGCATGAGACGCATCGCGGCCTCGACGTGCAGGCGGAGGTGACGCACCTCGGCATCGACCGGGTTGGTCTCGAACGCCAGGTCGAGCCCGAACCCGGCGTTGTTGACGAGGACGTCGAGGCCTCGGGCCGCACGCGCCTCGACCGCGGCGATCGCCTCGTCGTCGAGGAGGTCGGCCACGACCACATCGGTGCGCACGCCGTACCGGTCGGCGATGTCGGCGGCCACCTCGTCGAGCGCCCGCCGGTCGCGCCCGACCAGCACGACGTCGGATCCGCGCGCGGCCAGCTGCCGGGCGAACTCCGCGCCGAGGCCCGAACTCGCTCCCGTGATCAGCGCGGTCGCCACGTCAGCGTGCCGCTCGCCGGTAGGTCTCGAAGCGATAGCGGATGCCGCCGCGCGACGTGAGCCAGCCGACCGCGGGATCTGAGGCGACGCGAGACCACCCGTCGACGCGCGGTGCGCGGGTGTCTCCGTCGACGGTGACATCGAGACGGGTCATCTGCACCACGTCGGCGTGTTCGATGGCCTCGGCGTACAGCTGCCCGCCGCCGATCACCCACGCGCGCTCCCCCGTGGCCTGTGCGAGCGCGTCGTCGAGCGATGCCGCGCGGTGCGCCCCCTCGGCCGACCACTCGTCGGAGCGCGTCACGACGATGTTGCGCCGACCGGGCAGCGGCCGGAAGCGTGGCGGAAGCGAGTCCCAGGTGCGACGCCCCATGATCACATCGGCCGAGCCGGTGACCGCGCGAAAGTGCGCGAGGTCTTCGGGAACGTGCCAGGGCATCCCACCGTCGGCGCCGATGACGCCGTCGTGCGCTTGCGCCCAGACCAACCCGACCGAGGTCATACCGCGACGGCTCCGCGGATGGCCGGGTGGTGCTGGTAGCCCTCGACGACGATGTCTTCGTAGGTGTAGTCGAGGATCGAGGCCGGCGTGCGCGCGAAACGCACGGTGGGATACGGGTAGGGCTCGCGGGTCAGCTGCTGCTGCACCTGCTCGCGGTGGTTGTCGTAGATGTGGCAGTCGCCGCCCGTCCAGACGAACTCACCGGGCTCGAGGCCGGTCTGCTGCGCGACCATGAGGGTCAGCAGCGCGTAGGAGGCGATGTTGAAGGGGACACCGAGGAACATGTCGGCGCTGCGCTGGTACAGCTGGCACGAGAGCTTGCCGTCGGCGACGTAGAACTGGAACAGCGCGTGACAGGGTGCCAGCGCCATGTCGGGGATATCGGCGGGATTCCAGGCCGACACGATGAGGCGGCGTGAATCGGGGTCGCGGCGGATCTGCTCGACGACCTGGGTGATCTGATCGATCGTGCCCCCGTCGGCGGTCGGCCACGATCGCCACTGCACGCCGTACACGGGCCCGAGCTCGCCGTCGGCGTCGGCCCACTCGTCCCAGATGGTCACCCCGTTCTCGGTGAGCCATGCCACGTTCGACTCGCCGCGCAGGAACCACAGAAGCTCGTAGACGATCGACTTCAGGTGGACGCGCTTGGTCGTGATGAGGGGAAACCCCTCGGCGAGGTCGAAACGGATCTGTCGCCCGAACACGCTCGTGGTGCCGGTGCCCGTGCGGTCGGACTTGTGCGTGCCCGTCTCGAGCACGTCACGCAGCAGGTCTTCGTAGGGGGTGGGGATGTCGGCGGTCACGGCCCTCACGATACTCGCGGTCGGCGATGCCCGACCCGTGGCGACGCCGGCTGCGGGAAAGTCGTTCGTGTCGCAGACCTGGGGAGGAGCCATGCCGCGAGTAACGCGACGACTCATCGGCCCCGATGTCGTACCCGCGAGCTACCGTTGACGATCATGGACCTCACCCTCGCGCTCGCGGTCATCGCAGCGCTGCTCGCGGCGACTGTCGCGCTGGGTGCGTGGTGGCGACGCGGTCAGGGTCGGGCGCGCGTGGTCGATTCGTCCGAGACGGTCGACGCGCGGATCCTCGGCGCGGGGCCCCTCGGCGACACGGCTACCCTCGTGCAGTTCAGCACCGAGATGTGCTCGCGCTGCCCGGGCGTTCATCGCATGCTCTCCACCGTCGCAGACACGCGCTCCGGCGTGCGCCACCTCGACATCGACCTGACGCACCGCCCCGATCTCGCGAAGCGGTTCCGGGTGCTGCAGACTCCCACCACGCTCCTCGTCGACGGGGCAGGGCGCACCGTCCGACGCTTCGGTGGCCCTCCGGCGCGCGGCGACGTCGAACACGAACTCGACCTCCTCGAGAAAGAGACCGCTCATGGCTGATCCCGCCCGTATCGATGCACGCGGCCCCCGCTTCGCCGCGTCCATCACGGCCGTTCTTCTGCTGGTCGCCACGCTCGTCAGCCTGATCGGCGTCTCGACCGCGCGGACCGGCTCCCTCGGCAACGGCTGGGTCCTGTCGCAGACGCCGCTCGCGGCTCGCGCCGCCGACCCCGGGTTCCTGCTGGTGCTGGTGATCGCCCTCCTGTTCGTGTGGGGCGTCGCTGCCCCGCGCACGGCCCCGTGGAGCGTGCTGTACCGGCGCCTCGTGCAGCCGCGTCTCGCGCCGCCCACCGAGTTCGAAGACCCTCGCCCGCCGCGTTTCGCGCAGGGCGTGGGCCTGTTCGTCACCGCCGTCGGCCTGCTGCTGCATCTCGCCGGTGTGCCCTGGGCGCTCCCGATCGCGGCAGCGATGGCCTTCGTCGCCGCCTTCCTCAACGCCGTGTTCGGGCTGTGTCTCGGATGCCAGCTGTACCTCGTGCTGCAGCGGGCGGGCATCGTCGGGCGCCGCGGACCGGCGTCCGCGTAAACGCTTCCTCCGCGCCGGCCGTGAAGCCTCTGCGTCGGCTGTCAAGACCGCAGCGCTGTGCGCCGCCCTCGTTAGGCTGGCGGCGTCGCGGTCGCCCGGACCGCCGGCATCATGTCGCGGTTCTCGACCGCGCAGAGATCACGGAGGTTCCCATGGCCGTCACGAGCGAAGCCGCCACCACCTGGAAGGGCAGCCTGTTCGAGGGGTCCGGTGAGGTCACTTTCACCTCGTCGGGCATCGGCACGTTCGACGTCAATTGGAAGGCCCGCAGCGAGGGCTCGAACTCGGTCACCACGCCCGAGGAGCTGCTGGCCGGCGCTCACTCCGCCTGCTTCAGCATGGCGCTGTCGAACGCCCTCGCCGAGAACGGCACCCCGCCCGAGTCGGTCGACGCCACCGCGTCGGTCACGTTCAAGCCGGGCACGGGCATCACCGGCAGCCACCTGAACGTCAACGCCGTCGTGCCGGGACTCGATGCGGCCACGTTCGAGAAGATCGCGAACGACGCCAAGGCGAACTGCCCGGTGTCGCAGGCGCTCGCGGGCATCGACATCACCCTCGAGGCGACGCTTGCCTGAGACCACGGCCCGACGCGTCGTCATCGCCGGCGCGTCGGGCCTCATCGGCGCGGCAGTGGCGGATTCACTGCGCGCCGACGGCGTGGAGGTCACCTCGCTCGTGCGGCATGCGCCGCGCGGGCCGCACGAGGTGCAGTGGCTTCAGGATGCCGTTCCCCTCGACCCCGACGTCATCGCCGACGCCGACGCGGTGGTGTGTCTCAACGGTGCGTCGATCGGGCATTTCCCGTGGACACCGTCGTACAAGAGCACCCTGCTGTGGTCGCGCCTCACGCCGACCCGCACCATCGCCACCGCGGTGCGCGCGCTGGGCCGGGACGCCCCGACCCTCGTCAACGCGAGCGCGACGGGGTTCTACGGTTCTCAGCCGGGCTCTGTGCTCACGGAGCAGTCCGGACCGGGACGTGGATTTCTCGTCGACATCTGCATCGAGTGGGAGGCCGCCGCGCGCGGGGCCGGCGACCACGCTCGCGTAGCCATGCTGCGCACAGCCCCGGTCGTGCACGAGCACGGGGTTCTCAAGCCGCTGCTGCTTCTGACGAAGCTGGGCGTCTCGGGTCCGATCGGCCGCGGCACGCAGGCGTGGCCGTGGATCAGTCTCGACGACGAGGTGCGCGCGATCCGTCACGTCATCGACTCCGACATCGACGGTCCCGTGAACCTCACCGGTCCGACCCGCGCGACGGCGAACGACCTCGGATTCGCCCTGGCACGCCGCATGAACCGCCCGTACGTGCTCCGTGCGCCGATCTGGGGCGTGAAGCTCGCCCTCGGCGCGGATGCGACCGAAGCACTGCTCACCTCCGATGCCGACGCGCGGCCGCGCGTGCTGGAGGACACCGGTTTCACGTTCACGCATCGCACGGTCGAGGATGCGGTCGATTCCGCCGTCCCCGCCCGCGACGCGGACTGAGCCGCGAAGCGACGGGCGGCCCCGGGTCGAGTGGCGCGATGGCGCACGCTCAGCGCGCTCGGCGCTCGGCGCCCTCGAGCCGGATCGCCGTGCGGACGGCCTCGCGCGCGCGGCGCCGGTCGCCCGCCGCATCGTAGGCGAGCGCCAGGCGGTAGCGTGCGCGCCAGTCGTCGGGATTCGCCTCGACCTCGGCGCGATAGAGGGGGAAGAGCGCATCCCCGTCCTCCCGTTCGATCCGTCCGCTCGCACGCACCGGTAATTCTTCGTCGGGGAGACCGCCTTCGGCATCCAACCGCTCCCCCAGTTGCTGGGCCCGCACGCCGAACCATAGCTCGCGGCCGATGGCCCAGACGGCGAGCAGGGGCAGCACGATCAGAGCGACACCCATGACGACGCCGACACCGTCTCCGCTGGTGACCAGGACGACCGCTCGCTGGCCCGCGAGAAACACGTACAACAGCAGCAGCACCGTCATGGTGGCGACGGCGATGCGAACCCTCATGCGCTGGTCGCGCCCGCCACCTGGCCGGACACGTCGCCGTCGGCGACGGGCTCCTCGGCGACGACGGGGCGCGTGCGCACACCGATGTCGATGAAGCTGTCGAGGCCGACCACGACGCCCGTCGCCTCGCGCGCGGCGGCGAGCGCGATGCGGATGCCGGGAGCGTAGGCCGTGGCCGGGTCGATGGTGTCGTGCACGATCGTCAACGACTCACCGGCTCCCGACAGGATGGTCTCCTGTCGCGCGACCACGCCGGGACGCCGCAGCGAATGGATGGGGACGGATGCGACGCGTTGACCGCGCGCACGCTGGTCGACGTGCGGCGATTCCACCGGGCCCACCTCGGCACGTGCGGCGGCGATCAGCTCCGCCGTACGGACGGCGGTGCCACTGGGCGAGTCGATCTTCGACTCGTGGTGCGCCTCGACGATCTCGATCGACGGGAAGAACGGTGCCGCCGCGGATGCCAGCGCACTGCCGATGACAGAGCCCAGCGAGAAGTTGGGGATGAACACGACGCCCGTGCCGCTGGCATCCACGAGGGGACGCACCAGCGCGATGCGCTCGTTCGACCAGCCTGACGTGCCCACGAGCACGTTGATCCCGCGTTCGACGGCGGCACGCACGACGTCGATCGAGACCGCGGGCGTGGAGGCGTCGATCACCAGGTCGGCTCCGTCGAGCTCGCTCATCTCGGACCTGGATGTGAGCACCGCCGCGACCTGGTAGCCCTCTTCGGTCTCGACGACCTCGCGAATCACTCTGCCCAGCTTGCCGGTTCCGCCCACGATGGCCACACGCGTCGTCATGCCTCCAGCCTAGGTGTTGTGGCTGGGGAGGTTGGGGACGCGTGAGGCGGGGGTGCCGTTGATGGCGGTGTGGGTTCGGTGGTGATTGTAGTGATGGAGCCAGGGGGCGAATGCGGCGGTGCGTTCGGTTTCTGATCTGTATGCGCGGGCGTAGGCCCATTCTTGGAGGAGGGTGCGGTTGAGGCGTTCGACTTTCCCGTTCGTCTGGGGCCGGTATGGGCGGGTGCGGATGTGGCGGATGGGGCCGAGGGCGTCGCGGAACAGGTGGGAGCGGTAGCCGTTTCCGTTGTCGGTCATCACGGCTTTTACCTCGATGCCGGCGCCCTGGAACCAGGCGTGGGCGCGGGTCCAGAACGCGGTGACGGTGTCTTTGCGTTCGTCGCTCAGGATCTCGGAGTACGCCATCCGGGTGTGGTCGTCCACGACGGAGTGGATGAACGCGTACCCGTGGCCTTTGCCGGCCCGGTTGCGTTTGCCCTGGGCGGGTCCGTGGATGCGGTGCCCGCCGCCGTCGGGGATACGACCGAGCTTCTTCACATCCATGTGGACCAGATCGCCCGGGGTGGCGGCTTCGTAACGGTTCGTGGCGGCGCGGCTGGTCTTGATCCGCACCCCGGTGCCAGGGTCGGTCCACCGTAACGGCGGACACCCGTAGCGACGCAGGATGGCCTGCACGGTGGAGCGATTCAACCGCAGCTGCGCGGCGATACGCGCCGGCCCCCACCGTCTCGACACCCGCAGGCTCACCACCCGCCGCTCCACCCGGGCCCGAGTGCGGTTCGGGTTCACGCGCGGGCGGGAGCAACGATCGGCCATCCCCGCCGCGCCGGCCTCACGGTAACGGCACGCCCACCGGGCGGCGGTGGTCACCCCGACGCCGAAACGCTCGGCGGCGCGGCGCAACGGCCACCCTTCATCAACGATCAGACGAGCAAGGCGCAACCTTCCAGCGGGCGCGAGAACAGCATTAGCGTGGGACATCGAGGACCTTCTGGTTTCGGAGCGGTTAGTTGTGGTGACTCCACTCCACCAGAAGGTCCTCACCTACATCTACGTCCCTAACCACCCAGGTCAGAACACCTAGGTGGCTCCCGCAGATCGAAACCGCCCCACAACGCTTTTCCACGACAGGATTGCCGCATGAGTGAGATCGAGCCCGCCGTCGAGGACCTACGGCACGCCACCCGGCGGTTCTACGACACCGTGGCCGACGCGTATGCGGCAGCGCTGCCCGACACCCGGGCGGAGGCGCCACTCGACCTCGGCACGATTGCGCAATTCGTAGCCGATCTCCCCCGCGGAGACGGTGTCGTCGTCGACGCCGGGTGCGGGTCCGGACGCATGCTGACGCACCTCAACGGCCTCGGGGTGTCTTCCGTCATCGGATTCGATCTCTCTCCCGCGATGGTCGCGCAGGCGCGCGCCGCGCATCCCGACGTGCTGATCGAGGTCGCCGATCTGACGGCGTTGCCGATGCAGGATGCCGCCGCGCGCGGCATCCTCTGCTGGTACGCCGTCATCCACACCGCTGCCGAAGAGCTGCCCGCCGTCTTCGCCGAGGCCCGTCGCGTGCTGGCCCCGGGCGGCGGCATCCTCCTCGGGTTCCAGGCTGGTGCCGGCGAGCGGCTCATCCAGCGCGCCTACGGGCACGACGTGTCATTCGAGGCCATCCTGCACGAGCCCCACGAGGTCGCGGCGCTGGTGAAGGCCGCGGGCTTCGACGTCACGACAGTCGCGGAGCGCGCCGCCCGGGGCAGGGAGCGGCACGCGCAGGGATTCGTGCTCGCGCGACGGCGCTGAGCGCGCCGCTCACACCGGCAGCGGATCCACCAGGCCCGTGCGCAGCTCGACCGGTAGGTGTGCCAGGTCGTTGTGCGACAGCAGAGTCCAGGGGCGGCCCTTCTTCTGCGCGATGACGGTGAGTCCGCAATAGGCCTGGTTGATCGTCATCCATCGCCACTCCGGCGCCTGCAACACCTCGCGGACGAACCACGAGATGACGAAGTTGTGGGTGATGACGAGCTCGTGCACCTCCCCCGCCTTGCGGGCGAGGAACTCCTCCGTCGCGTCGGCCATCTGCGCACGGCCCGCGTCGATCTCGGCCTCGGTGACCGATCCGAAGAACGACTCGTACGCGGCCGGCGTCTCGGGGGTCATCCCCGTCGGCACGCAGTCGAACAACAGCGCCGACGACTCGGGGGTGACCGAGGGCAGGCGCTCGGCGACGGCCCGCGCGGTCTGCGCGGCGCGCTCGAGGGGCGAGTGCCACACCGCGTCGAGGGGAAGCCCCGACAGCCGATCGGCGAGCAACGCCGCCTGGCGCTGACCCCGCGGAGACAGAGGCCCGTCGGTGAGTCCGTGCTCGGCGTCCTGATGCTCGCCGTGGCGCACCAGGTAGATGTAGTGCGTCACATCAGCTCACTTCGTCGTCGATCTGCCGTCCCCCGGCCGGTCTTTCCAGCTTATGTCACGCTCCTCGGAGGCGGCGGGTCACTCGGCGGCGCGTGCGATATCCGCGAGTTGGGCGCGGCTGAGGCGCACGCCCACCGCGCGCATGCACTCCACGACGTGCCGCGGCGCGAACGCGTTGACGATAGGGGCCGTGACGACCTTCTGCGCGAGCAGCCAGGCGACGGCCACCGCCGCGTCGGGAATGCCGAGGTCGGCGCCGATGGCATCCAGTGCCCGCAGCACGCGCGAGCCGCGACGATTCAGGTGGGCTGCCACCTGCGACCCGCGCACCGATCGCGACGACTGGTCGCGCGTGCGCGTCTCGCCGGCGAGGAACCCGTGCGCGAGGGGATGCGAGGGCGTCACCGCCATACCCTGCGCCGACGCGATCAGGCGTACGTCGCCGTCGAACTCGCGACGGTGCAAGACGTTGTACGGCACATCGAGCACGGTGATGCGCGGGTAGCCCGCCGCGGACAGGATGCGCGCCTCTACGAGCTGCGCCGCGGTGTAGCCGTGCGCCCCGATGGCGCGCACCTTGCCCGACTCGACGAGCCACTCGCTCGTCGCGAGGGTGTCCTCGAGCACCGCACGGTCGCCGGGAGCGGCGTCGAGCAACACCACGTCGATGCGGTCGGTGGCCAGGCGCGTCAACGACGCCTCGACGGCGCGGACGAGGTTGACGGAGCCGAGGCCCGGGTTGTCGGGGTGACCTCCGATCCGCACCGACAGGACGACCTCGTCACGCATGCGTCGCGTGCGCAGCCACTCGCCGATGATGAACTCGCTGCGCCCCGCGGCGTAGCTGTCGGCGGTGTGCACAGCGTTGCCGCCGAGCTCGGCGTACGCGTCGAGGATCTCGTGGCTCGCGCGGGTGTCGACGTTCCAGCCGAACTCCCCTCCGCCCAGCGAGAGCGGGAAGACCTCGAATCCGGTCTCGCCGAGCGGAACGCGCACGTGCGAGCCGAGGCCGGGGCCCTGCAGGGTGATGGGCGACGAGGGATGCGGCGGACGGTCGCGACGAAGGCGTTGCGTGGCCGCCGCGTCGACGCCAGAGTCGCTCATGATGCATTCCCCCTGAGGCCGGGCGATGGTGCTGGTTCCCGGCCAGCACTCCCCCGACGTCCTTCGAGGCTAAAGCTTCACCCGCGGACTTCAGCCGTTTCACCCTCCTCGTCGATAAACATTACGTAACGCTTACAATTCGAGGCCCTCACACGTCCCACCCGCCACACGACGGATGCCCGCCCCGCACGAGGCGGGACGGGCATCCGATCGAGATGGCGACGGGTCAGCCTTCGGCGGGAGCCTCCGGGCCCTCGCTCGCGGCGGCCGAGCTCTGCGTGTCGGCCGGCTCGGGCGTTGCGGCCTCCTCGTCGAGCACGGGCTCGAGCGACAGCTTGCCGCGGTCGTCGATCTTCGTGATGCGCACGAGGATCTTCTTGCCGACAGAGAGCACGTCTTCGACGTTCTCGACGCGCTTGCCACCGGCGAGCTTGCGGACCTCGCTGACGTGCAGCAGGCCGTCCTTGCCGGGAAGCAGCGAGACGAACGCGCCGAAGGTCGCGATCTTGACGACGGTTCCGAGGAACTGCTCGCCCACCTCGGGGTTGGTCGGGTTGGCGATCGCGTTGACCTGGGCGCGGGCGGCCTCGGCCGAGGGGCCGTCGGTCGCGCCGATGTAGACGGTGCCGTCCTCCTCGATGGAGATCTGCGCGCCGGTCTCGTCCTGGATGGCGTTGATCGTCTTGCCCTTGGGGCCGATCAGCTCACCGATCTTGTCGACCGGGATCTGCACGCTGATGACGCGGGGCGCGGTGGGCGCCATCTCGTCGGGAGCGTCGATCGCGGCGTTCAGGACGTTGAGGATCGTCAGGCGAGCCTCCTTGGCCTGGGTGAGGGCTGCGGCCAGCACCGACGACGGGATGCCGTCGAGCTTGGTGTCGAGCTGGATCGCGGTGATGAACTCGCTGGTACCGGCGACCTTGAAGTCCATGTCGCCGAGGGCGTCTTCGGCGCCGAGGATGTCGGTCAGCGCGGCGTAGCGCGTCTGGCCGTCGACCTCGTCGGTGACCAGGCCCATGGCGATACCGGCGACGGGGGCGCGAAGGGGCACACCCGCGTTCAGCAGCGACAGGGTCGAGGCGCAGACCGAGCCCATCGAGGTGGAGCCGTTGGAGCCGAGGGCCTCGGACACCTGACGGATCGCGTAGGGGAACTCCTCGCGGCTGGGCAGCACCGGCACGAGCGCGCGCTCGGCGAGGAAGCCGTGACCGATCTCGCGACGCTTCGGGCTGCCGACGCGACCGGTCTCACCGGTCGAGTACGGCGGGAAGTTGTAGTGGTGCAGGTAGCGCTTGCTCGTGATGGGCGAGAGCGAGTCGATCTGCTGCTCCATCTTGAGCATGTTCAGCGTGGTGACGCCCAGGATCTGGGTCTCGCCGCGCTGGAAGATCGCCGAGCCGTGGACGCGCGGGATGACCTGCACCTCGGCGTCGAGCGGACGGATGTCGGCGAGGCCGCGGCCGTCGATGCGGACGCCCTCGCTGAGGATGCGGCCGCGAACGATCTTCTTGGTGACCGACTTGTAGGCGGCCGAGAACTCCAGCGGCGCGCCGGCGGGAAGCTCGCCCGCCTCGACGGCGGCGATGAGCTCGCCCTTGACGCGGTCCTTGACGGCGTCGTCGGCGTTCTGACGCTCCTGCTTGTCGGCGATCTGGTAGACGCCCACGAGGTCGTCGTACGAGCGACCGGCGACGAAGTCGTAGACCTCGGAGCTGTACGCGGGGAAGACCGGGTACGGCTGGATCTCCTTGGCCGCGGTGCGCGCGACCTCGTTCTGCGCGTCGACGAGCTGGCGGAGGAAGGGCTTTGCGGCCTCGAGGCCCTCGGCGACGACCTGCTCGTTGGGCTTGGTCGCACCGCCCTTGATCATGTTCCAGCTGCCCTCGGTGGCCTCGGCCTCCACCATCATGATGGCGACGTCGCCGTCATCGAGCACGCGGCCCGCGACGATCAGGTCGAAGACGGCATCCTCGAGCTGCTCGGCCTTGGGGAACGCGACCCACTGGTCGGCGTGCTCGCCGTGGCCGGGGATGAGCGCCAGGCGCACACCCGCGATGGGGCCGGAGAACGGCAGACCCGAGATCTGGGTCGACATGGATGCCGCGTTGATGGCGAGGGCGTCATAGAACTCGCCCGGCGCGATCGAGAGCACGGTGACGACGATCTGGACCTCGTTGCGCAGGCCGTCGACGAACGACGGGCGCAGCGGACGGTCGATGAGGCGGCACACGAGGATGGCCTCGGTGGAGGGGCGACCCTCGCGGCGGAAGAACGAGCCGGGGATCTTGCCCGCGGCGTAGGAACGCTCTTCGACGTCGACGGTCAGCGGGAAGAAGTCGAAGCCTTCACGCGGGTGCTTGCCGGCGCTGGTGGCCGACAGGAGCATCGTCTCCTCGTCGAGATAGGCGGCGACAGCGCCCTGGGCCTGCTGAGCGAGGCGTCCCGTCTCGAAGCGGATGGTACGGGTGCCGAACCGGCCGTTGTCGAGAACGGCTTCGGCGGCGGTGATTTCTGGACCTTCCAAGAGGTCCCTCCTTCTTTGTTTAGGCTCGCCGCCCCGTGTGGGCGACGAGCTGACATGCGAAGGAGCAGGAACAGGCAGAAAGGGCGCACCGACGCATCGGCACGGGATTCCCGGCGACTGGCCACCAGTAGACGACCACCCGGCGACACGACGGGGAGTCCACCACAGGGGACCAGCGTCTGCCGGCCTGCTCCGTGAGCTCATATGGAATTTGAGCGGATGCCAAGACGGCATTCGGTCTCACACTACCAGCGCCGCACCTCGCAGGCTGGTCGGCACACGGGTTCGTGCTTTAGCGTGACCTCATGGGTCTCATGCGTCTCACCGGTCACACGCTCCTCGCGGGCGTGCTGATCGGAGCGGCCCTCGTTCCCCTCCCCGCCGCAGCGGTCGCCGTCCCCCTCGCCGCCGCCGTCGATGAGAACGCGGTCGCGCGGGTGAAGCAGGACCTGGATGCCGCGGAAGCCACCGCCGCGGAAGCCTCGCGGCGTGCGCTCGACGCCTCCGCCGCGGCCGAACGCACGCGTCTGCTCGCCGCATCCACCGCCAGCCGCGCCGACACCCTGACCGCGCAGAGCACCGCCGCCGACGCCACGCTCTCGGCCGCGAGCACGCGAGCGGGTGCGAGCGCATCACGGTTGTACCGCACGAGCGGCGAGGGACCGCTGGTGGCGCAACTGTTGACGGGGGCGGACCCCGACTCCCTGCTGGAGCGTCTCGGCATCCTCAACCGCGTGGCGACGGTCGCGGCTCGAACGGCCGGGCAGGCGCGCAGCGCCGCCGACGTCGCCACCTCGCTGCGTACCCAGGCCGAGCAAGCCCGCGCGGAGGCCGCGCGCCTGGCCGCCGAGGCGCAGTCCACGGCGGAGGCCGCGCAGACGGAGGCCGCGACCGAGACCGCGACGGTCGCCCAGGCGCAGACACGCCTGGACGAGCTGTACGCCCAGCTCGCGGAACTGCAGCGCACCACCGCGGAGCAGGAACGGGGCGGCCCGCGAACGCGAGAAAGCCGCCCAGGAGGCCGCACAGCCCGGCGGATCCGCGGGCGGCGGCGCGAGCGGTGGCTCCGGGTCCGGCGGAGGCCCTGGCAGCGGCGGCGGCTCCGGCAGCGGCGGAGGGTCGGGCTCCGGGTCCGACGGCGGGTCGGGGAACGGCGGCTCCGGGTCGGGCTCCGGGTCCGGTTCCGGCAGCGGCGGCGGGTCGGGCTCCGGGTCCGACGGCGGGTCGGGCAGCGGCGGCGGGTCCACCGCCCCGGCGGGCCCGATCATGAGCCCGAACGAGGCCCGCGACTACGCCCGCGCAGCGATCGGCGGCTACGGGTGGGGCGGCGATCAGTTCTCGTGCCTGGTGTCGCTGTGGAACCGCGAGTCGGGCTGGCGGGCCGACGCGCTGAACCCGTGGAGCGGCGCGTACGGGATTCCCCAGGCGTTGCCGGGCGAGAAGATGGCGTCGGCAGGCCTGGACTGGCGCTCGAACGCGGGCACGCAGATCCGGTGGGGTCTGTCGTACATCTCCGCCCGCTACGGCGACCCGTGCGGCGCCTGGAACCACAGCGAGCAGACCGGCTGGTACTGACGCTGCCGACGACGAGCCCGCGACGGCGTCTCGCCCCGCGGCTCAGGACGTGCGCGCACTCTCGCGGTCACCGCGCGTGGGCAGTTCGACGTACCCGTCGTGCTTGGGGACGATGCCGTCGCCGGCGGTGCGCCCCCGCACGCGCCGCCATACCCAGGGCAGCGCGTCACGGGTGAGCCATCCCCCGCGCACGACGTCGGCGTCGGCGTGCAATGCCTCGTCGAGACCGAGCAGGGCCGCCGCATCGGGCACGCCGAGCGCCTCTGCCGCACGGTACGCCACCAGACGGTGCCCGCTCGAACGCAGGTGCACCAGGTCGTCGGCCCACAACGGCAGCTCCCCGATCTCGGCGACCGCCTCCAGATCGAGCAGGATCGCGCCCTGTTCCTGCGCGATGCGCCGCAGCTCCACGTTGTACGCCGCGAAACGGCGAGCGAAGAGGCGGGCGGCGGCGCGGCGCGGCAAGAACGTGGTGACGAGCAGCACGTCGGCCCCCGTGCGTCGCACCGCCCGCACCGCCGACTCGACCTCCGCGACGATCGCGGGAAGCACCGGAGCGGGCCCGACGAGGTCGTTCGCGCCGATGAGGATCGACACGAGGTCGGGTTCGAGGGCGAGGGCCGCCGGGATCTGCTCGTCGATGAGGTGGCGCACCCGACGGCTGCGCACGGCGAGGTTCGCGTAGCGGAACGGTCCCACATCGCTCGTGTGCGCCAACAGTTCCGCCAAGCGGTCGGCCCAGCCGCGGAACTGTCCCGCCGGCATGCGCGACGCATCGCACAGTCCCTCGGTGAGCGAGTCGCCGAGGGCGACGAACCGCATCCATCTCCCCCGGGTGCGCGATGCCGACAACCCGGACGGACGCGGACCGCCCCGCAGGAGCATGTTGTCGTCGATGCGGCGCAGGGCCACGGCATCCTGATAGTGCGTGACGAGATCGCCGGTGAGGGCCTCCCAGGTGCGCCCGCGCATCGCCTCGCGTGCGGCGCGCGCGAAGGCACGGCGCTTGGACTCATCGCCCACGAGGTCGGAGACGCGCTCCCGCATGTCGTCGAGGTCGCCGGGCTTGTAGAGCCAGCCGTCGACGCTGGAGCGGACCAGGTCGAGGGGGCCGCCCACGCCCGTGGCGACGACGGGCACGCCGCTGGCGAGGGCCTCCTGGATCGTCTGCCCGAAGGTCTCGCTCTCGCCGGGATGCACGAACACGTCGAACCCGGCCATGACCGACGCGAGCGTATCGCCCGAGAGGTGGCCCGTGAACACGGCATCCGGGATCGCCTTCTGCAGCGCCGGCCGCGACGGGCCGTCGCCCACGATGACCAGCCGCGTGCCCGGCATACCCGCGAGCGCTCGCAGGTCGTCGACCTGCTTCTCGGGGGCGAGGCGGCCGACGTAGCCGATGATCCGCTGCCCCTGCGGAGCGATCCGCTCCCGCCAGGCGTCGTCGCGGCGCTCGGGGGCGAAGCGCTCGGCATCCACTCCCCGGCCCCACCGGCGAATGCGATCGACCCCCAGCTCCTCCAACTGTCGCGTGGAGGCCGACGACGGGGCGAGGGTCAGCGTGGCCCGACGGTGCAGGCGCGCGACGTGCCCGGCGACCAGAGCGGTCGCATGGGGCAGACCGTACTTCTGGGCGTACGCGACGACATCGGTCTGATAGACGGCGACCGAGGGGATCTTCAGCGCGTCGGCGGCAGCGAGACCCTGCCAGCCGAGCACGAACGGCGATGCCAGGTGCACGACATCGGGGCCGAAATCGCGCAGCAGCGCCCCCAGCCGTGCCGCACGGGCGAAGACGACGCGCACCTCGGGATACGACGGCAGCGGCACCGAGCGCAGCAGCTCGGCACGCGCGCCGTGCAGGTCGGCAGTGACATCTCCCGCCTTCGGGGCGATCACGAGGGTCTCGTGCCCCGCCTCGGCCAGATGGCGCAACACGTGGAGAACGGAACCGGTGACCCCGTTCATGTGCGGGAGGAAGGACTCGGCCAGCAGCGCGACTCTCACGACTCCAGGGTGGAGCGTCGCGGGCCAGCTCCGGTGCGTCACGGGCCCGACGTTCGCGATGTTCACCGGATGCTCCGCGCGAGGTCACCACCCGGTCGGCGGGGCGTCTCGATCGGCGGCGGAGAGTGACCCCGTGACCGGTGTCGACGTGTGGCTGCAGGCGATCGCCGCGAGCCCGTGGGCCCTGCTGGGGATGGCACTGCTGGTGTTCGCGGACGCTTTCCTGGTGGTCGTGCCCGGAGAGGCAGCGGTGACCGCCTTCGGGGCCCTGGCTGTGGAGCACGGCGCGTTCCCCCTGGCGTCGGTGGTGCTCGTGGCGGCCGCGGCCGCCTTTGCGGGTGACGTGTGCTGCTACCTCGTGGGCCGCACGGTGGGCGTGCAGCGGTGGACCTGGATGCGCGGCCCGCGCGTCGGCGCCGCACTGGACGGGGCGCGGGCGCGGCTGGAACGCAACGCGGCGGTGGTGCTGTTCACGGCGCGCTTCGTGCCCTTCGCCCGGCTCGCGGTCAACCTCGCCGCGGGAGCGTCACGGGTGAAACCGGCACGCTACCTCGGTGTCGCGGCGCTGGCCGCGCTGGCCTGGGCGACGTATCAGGCGGTGATCGGCGCGGTCATCGCGGCGATGGTACCGGGCGGGCCGGTGGTGGCGGTGATCGTGTCGATCGTCGTGGCGGTCGGCATCGGCGTGGGGATCGACCTCGTGCTCGCGCGGCGCGCGAAGCGGCGGGCGGCCGTGCGGAACTGAGCGGGCATGCCGCGGCCGACGGCAGACGCGGACGACTCGCGTGCCGCCGCCCTGTCGCTCACTCGACGGCGACCTCGACGCCGGCGGCACGGAACGGGGCGAGGGTACGCTCCAGCGGCGACCACCCGCGCGGATCGAGCGGCACGAAGACGGTACGGCCGACGCGGTCCGCGGCGCGATCGAGCTGGACGCGCAGATCCCACGTCGCCGCACGCTGATCGGCGCGGCCGGCGAGATCGACGGTGGGCTGGCCGTCGCTGACGATCACGAGACGGCAGCGCTCGCGCGGGGCATCGGCGAACTCCTCGAGCGCCCGGCGCACGGCATCCGCGAGGGGCGTGCCTCCGCCGCCCTCGACGCTCGCGCGCTGCAGCGCCGCCCGGGCGCGTGAGACCCGCGGCGTGCGCTCCTGAACGAGGCGCGCGAACGCCCCGGCGGCGAGGATCACGCTCACGTCTCCCCGATCTCGGTAGGCGTGTCCGAGGGCGACGTCGGCGACGCGTTGCGCGTGGGCGACCCCGGCGCCGCCCATCGACGACGACCCGTCGACCACGACGACCGTGTGCGTCGCCGTGGGCTGCGCGCGCAGCCGGCCGCGCAGGTCGTCGCGGGTGACGGCGAGGTCTCCGCGCACGCCCGCGGCCGCGTGCCGGTGCACGGCGCGCTGGAGGGTGGGCAGCATCGCGATGCGTCCGTCGGCGCGTTCCGGGGCGACGACGCGTCCGGGACGACCCCGGCCGCTGCCGGCCCGTGTCGCGCCCCGGCGGGCCGAGCGCCCCGAGCGCACCGTCGCGCGCGTGGGCGGATCCGCCAGGGTGGGCACGACGAGGGCCGCCGCGCGGGCGGAGGGCATCGCGTCGGGATCGCCGTCGACGGCGGTGCCGGCCTCGGGGGCGGCGGCATCGTCGGGGGCGGGCACCGGTGAGCGGTGTGCGTCGGGGGCGGGCGGCGCCGGAGAGGGCACGGCGTCAGCGTCGGCGTCCGATCCGGCGGCAGCACCGGCATCGGGACCGTCGTCGGCCGTCGGCTCGGCGAATGCCTCATCGGCGGGGTCGCCGCTGCCCTCGGATGCGCCGGACGCCTCCGCGTCGACGGCGTCGAGCGCGTCCTCGTCGTCGCCGGCCTCACCCGCCGGGTCCGCGTCCGCCGTCGGGTCGTCGGCGCTCTGTTCCCCCTCGACGTCGCCCTCGAGCCCACCGCCGTCCTGCTCGTCGGGGTTCTCGGCATCCGGTTCGGGGGTGTCGTCGTCCACCGTCGCCGGGCCGGCCTCACCCGCTCCGACACCCGCGCGGCCTCGCCCGTGCGGTGCCGCCACCCACGCGCGCACGAGCGCGACCGGGTCGCCGTCGTAGCCCGCGTCGATGAGAGCGGATGCCAGTGAGCACGCCGCGACGTCGAGGGCGCCGTCGTGCACGCCGTGCGCCGCGAGGGCGGCGACCACGCGGCGCCACAGTCCCGCCTCGCTCTCGCCCGCGGGGCGGCGCCCCGGCGGAACGACCGCGCCAACGTCGACGACGGCCGTGCAGCGGCGGCGCACGGCGGCGGGCAGTGTCGCCGGATCCGCGCACAGGGCGAGGGCGCGGTCGGCCCGGGGCGGCGGCTCGTCGGCATCCGCGACGCGGACGACCCAGTCGGCGTGAGGGCGCAGCTGACGAAAGAGGGTCTCGGCCCGAAGCGCGTCACCGGCGAGCGCGAGCCCGAACCGAGCCCCACCGCGCCACACGTCGATCGTCGCGCGCACCGCGGGCGGCAGGACGATGTCGCCGCCGAGACGCGCCCGCAGCGCGGCCACCCGGTCCGCGGGAGGCGCGGGGGTGGCCTCGCGCGAGCGCGACGTCACGCGACCCGCCGCCCGAGTACCGACGCCGCAGCGACCCGCACGCGGGCGGCCGCCGCCGTGACCGGCTCGAGGGCCGTCCGCGGCGCGCGGTGCTGCAGAGCGGGCACCGCGACGGCCGCGAGGTCGTGCACGGTCACGGCCGGGCGGCCCGCCAGTGCGGCCGCCGCCCGAGCCGCGCGCACGAGCACGAGCTCGGCGCGGTGACCCACCGCGCGCGTATCGACGCAGATGCGAACGGCGGCCTCGAGCACCTCGTCGCCGAGGTCGACGGTGGCGCACCGCTCGCGTGCGAGGCGGATTCGCGCGGCGAGTCGCTCCTCGCGCTCGGCCCACTCGAGCGTGAAAGCCCCGGGATCCCGCTCGAACGCCAGACGGCGGCGCACGATCTCCCACCGCTGCTCGAGGTCGCGGATCGTCGCGACCGGCGTCGACAGACCGAAGCGGTCTTCCAGCTGCGGCCGCAGCTCGCCCTCCTCGGGGTTGCCGCTGCCGACCAGCACGAACCGGGCCGGGTGCGTGTGGCTGAGACCGTCGCGCTCCACGGTGTTCACGCCCGAGGCCGCGACATCGAGCAGCAGATCGACGAGGTAGTCGTCGAGCAGGTTGACCTCGTCGATGTACAGGATGCCGCCGTGCGCCGCCGCGAGCAGTCCCGGCGCGTAGGCGATCTCGCCGCGGAGCGCGCGGTCGATGTCGAGCGAGCCGAGCACGCGGTCCTCGCTCGCGCCGAGCGGCAGGTCGACCACGGGCATGTCGAGACCCTCGCGGGTGAGGAGCTGCGCGAGGCCTCGGACCGTCGTCGACTTCCCCGTCCCCCGATCGCCGAGCGCCAGTACGCCGCCCACCGCGGGATCCACCGCGCAGAGGGTGAGCGCGTGGCGCAGGTCGTCCTGACCGACGACGGCGGTGAAGGGGAAGACGGGTGCGGCCATGGCATCCATTCTATTGAGAATGTTTCTCAATAGGTGGACGACTCGATTATCACCCCAGTGCGAGCGTCCGCTCCGCGGCGCTCACGAGCGCGCGTCCGTACGAGCGGCCGTGGCCCGCCGCATGCACCGCGAGAGGGTGGAGCTGATGGACGGGCACGCGGGCGCGCCACCCCTCACGCAGGGGGCGCGCCGCGTCGTAGGCCGTGAGGATGTCGTCGAGGAACGGGCACCCGAACAGTGCGAGCATCGCCAGGTCGGTCTCGCGATGCCCGCCGTGCGCCGCCGGATCGATGAGCACGACCTCCTCCGCAGCCCAGAGCACGTTGCCCGCCCACAGGTCGCCGTGCAGGCGGGCGGGCGGCTCGTCGTCGTCGAACGCGCCGTGGGCGATCAGGGCGCACGCCCGGCCGACGACCTCGGCACCGGATTCTGACAGATTGCCGGCCGCGACGGCGAGAGGTACGAAGGGCTCGACGCGCTGAGCCGCGTAGAACGCCCCCCAGGTCGGCTCGGGACGCGCCGGTTGCGGGCGCCGACCGATGAAGATGTCGCCCACCCACCCCGGCGGCGGCGCGCCGAAGGCCTCGGCCCCGGCCGCGTGGGTCGCGCCGAGCGCGGCGCCGAACGCCGCGGCGGCCGCGGGAGTCGGCGCGGCCTCGGCGATGCGCTCGAGAGCGATCCGATCGTCGGCAACGTCGATGACCCGCGCGATGCGCGCTCCCCCGGCCGCGGCGAGCCACCGCAGCCCCGCCGCCTCCGCGGCGAAGAATCCGGCGGGAGCGTCGGGCCGGGACTTCACGTGCTGTTGCATCGCCCCAGTCTGTCGCGATGTCGGAGGTCACCGGCACGATGAGGGCATGAGCGACGGCTACGATCCGGACTTCCTCGGCATTCCCCTGCCCCTTCCCTCCCCCGCCACGGCGACGACGCGGCTCGACTACCCGCGGTTCTCGGTGCTGCTCGACGAACAGCGCCGTTTCGCCGCGGTCACCGGCGTCGTGATCGACGGCGCGACGCTGCGCGACCCCCCGCGCACGGGCGAGTGGCGGCTCGACCCGCGTGTGCCCGATGAGGCGCAGGCCGGGCCCGAGGTGTACACCCGCAACGACCTCGACCGGGGCCACCTCGTGCGCCGGCGCGACCCCGGCTGGGGCTCGGCGGCGGAAGCTCACGATGCCACTGAGGCCACGTTCTTCTACACCAACGCCGCGCCGCAGGCCGCGGGCTTCAACCAGTCGAAAGAGCTCTGGCTGGGACTGGAAGACCATGTGCTGGCCTACGCCGAGACCACGGATCAGCGCCTCGCCGTGTTCACCGCGCCGGTTCTCGGCGACGACGATCCCCCGTACCGCGGCATCAGCGTGCCGTTGCGGTTCTGGAAGATCGCAGCCTGGCGCCGGGGCGAGGCCCTTGCCGCGGCTGGATTCGTGCTCGACCAGACTTCGCTGGTCGACACGCGCCAAGGGCTCACCGTGCCGCCGCTCGGCGCGTTCCGCACATTCCAAGCGCCGATCGCCGACATCGCCGACGAAGCGCGCATCGACGTAGGCACGCTGGTCGCGGCCGATACCTTCGTGCGACGGGGGCTGCGCCCGGTCGCGGCACGGGAACTGCAGAACGTGGACGACATCGTGCTCTGACGTGCGGCACTCGGCGACGCGGCACGATGCCCGAGCCGTCGAACCCACCACTGGACCGGTCTCTTCGACACGCTCAGGGAGCTCCCGAGCTCGCTCGCACGGACCCCGCAGTCCGCGTCGTGATCACCTCACCCGCACCGCGTGCAGCAGCGTGTCGATCGCCGCGGAGCCATGGCCGCCGCGCAGTTCGGCATCCGCGGCCGTGCGAGTGATCCGCCCGCAGCGCTCGATACGGAACCGGTCGTCGAGAGCGCCGTGAAGCAGGTCTGGGGTGTACAGGATCGCGGGATCCGACGGCCCGTGTCCACCCGCCGCGATGTTCTCGATGTCGTGGCCGATCACGACGAGCGTTCCCCCGGGCGCGACCCACTCCCCGATCCGCGCGACCGCCGCCGCACTGTCGGGCAGGTGCAGGTAGCACGAGACCACGAGGTCGACGGATGCCGACGGCTCCCACTCGTGCACATCGGCGTGGATCCAGGTCACGGCGTCGCCGCCGGGTCGCGCGGCGGCGAGCGCGAGCCCCGCCGCCGAGAAGTCGATGCCGGTGCAGCTCCAGCCGCGGGCAGCGAGCCAGACGGCGGTACGTCCGTCGCCGGTCGCGACGTCGATGGCCGTTCCCGGCCGACACGCGGACACGATCTCTCGGACGACCGCGGGAGGCTCGGCGGCCCACACACCCCCGGCCGAGGCTCGGTATCGCTCGTCCCACTGCGTGGCATCCATCGCGGCTCCTTCTCCTCGTCTCACCCTAGGCGCGGGTCCGCACCCGCCCGAGCGCCCGGTCACACCCTCAGCAACCCGCACAACCTCAGCCCCGACGCCGCAGCCCCGACGGAGATTACGCACATCACTGACCCTGTGCCCGCGCACGCCAGAGCCCGCCGACACGGGCGACGGGGGTCCGACGCCGAGGTCACTCCCCCGACAGACCGCCCAGCAGGTGGCCGAACGACCGGCCCTCGCCGAGGTACGACGACGGGTCGAACGGGTCGGCGTCGCGGACGGGCTCGCGGGCGGCGATGGCATCCGCGAACTCCCGGGCACCGCGCTCGACGCGCGAGCCGAGCGGGGCGACCTCATCGGCGTTCGCGCCCCAGTCGCTGGATGCCGCGAACACACCCGTCGGCACGGGGTTGGCGTGCAGGTAGGTGAAGAGCGGACGGATCGCGTAGTCGATCGCGAGCGAGTGCCGCGCGGTGCCGGCGTTCGCACCGATCAGCACCGGCGTTCCGTTCAGCGCCTGCGGGTCGAGCACGTCGATGAACGACTTGAACAGGCCCGAGTAGCTCGTGGAGAAGATCGGGGTGACCGCGATGATGCCGTCGGCCGAGACGACCGTGTTGATCATCTGCTCCAGCGGCGCCGGAGCGAAGCCGGTGAGCAGGTTGTCGGTGAGGTCGTGCGCGTAGTCGCGCAGCTCGAAGACGTCGCTCGTGGCCTCGATCCCCCGCTCACGCAGCTTCGCGAGCGCGGCGTGGGCGAGCCGGTCGCCGAGCATGCGCGTCGACGACGGGGTCGACAGCCCCGCGGTCACGACCGCGATGCGACGGGCGGCCATGTCAGGCACCGACCTTCGTCGCAGCCGCACCGAACGCGCTGCCCCGGCGCGGAGCGGCATCCTGGTAGGGGCTGCCCGCGGTGAGGTTGTCGCCGCGGTTCGCACCAGGAATCGCCTGACGCGGAGCCGCACCGGCGTAGATCTTCTCGACGAGGTTCGCGTGCGTGGGCGCGTCGGGCACCTCGGCCGGACGGTCCTTCTGCAGCTCCTTGCGCAGCACCGGCACGACCTCGGAGCCGAGGATGTCGAGCTGCTCGAGCACGGTCTTGGTGGGCAGGCCCGCGTGGTCGATGAGGAAGAGCTGGCGCTGGTAGTCGCCGAACGTCTCGCGCATCGCGGCGTAGCGGTCGATGACCTGCTGCGGCGAGCCGACGGTCAGCGGGGTCATCTGGCTGAAGTCCTCGAGGCTCGGGCCGTGGCCGTACACCGGCGCGTTGTCGAAGTAGGGGCGGAACTCCCGCACCGCGTCCTGCGAGTTCGCGCGCATGAACACCTGGCCGCCGAGGCCGACGATCGCCTGCTGGGGCGTGCCGTGGCCGTAGTGGGCGAAGCGCTCGCGGTACAGCGTGATGAGGCGCTGGTAGTGCTCCTTGGGCCAGAAGATGTTGTTCGCGAAGAAGCCGTTGCCGTAGTACGCGGCCTGCTCGGCGATCTCGGGTGTGCGGATCGAGCCGTGCCACACGAACGGGGGCACGCCGTCGAGCGGACGCGGGGTCGAGGTGAAGCCCTGCAGCGAGCTGCGGAACTTGCCCTCCCAGTCGACGACGTCCTCGCGCCACAGCTTGTGCAGCAGGTCGTAGTTCTCGATGGTGAGCGGCAGGCCCTGACGGATGTCCTTGCCGAACCAGGGGTACACGGGGCCGGTGTTGCCGCGACCGAGCATGAGGTCGGCGCGACCGCCCGACACGTGCTGCAGCATGGCGAAGTCTTCGGCGATCTTCACCGGGTCGTTCGTGGTGATGAGCGTCGTCGAGGTGGTGAGGATGAGGCGCTCGGTCTGCGCGGCGATGTACGCCAGCGTCGTGGTGGGCGACGACGACCAGAACGGCGGGTTGTGGTGCTCGCCGAGGGCGAAGACGTCGAGGCCGACCTCTTCGGTGTGCTTGGCGATCGTGAGCGTGTCCTTGATGCGCTGGGCTTCGCTCGGGGTCTTTCCGGTTGTCGGGTCCTGGGTGATGTCGCTCACCGTCATGACACCGAACTGCATCCCGGGCCAGGTGTTCGTCTCGCTCACGGCTTCTTCTCGCTTTCCGGATGCCACGCATCCGATCCATGCAAATGAATGTATCTCATGAAACGCTGGAGGCCCAGGAGTATTCCCGCACTCGTGCCGCAGGTTCGGGACCGACGCATCCCGGACCCGGGGCCGAAGTACCCGAAGTTTGGGACCGAAGGAAAGATAGGCTACCCTTAGCTCGTCTCATCGCTCTCACCCTCAGAGGTCGCCGGTGCTCGCCACCTATGTCATCGGGCTGCGAGAAGGGCTCGAAGCGGCCCTGATCGTCGGCATCATCGCCGCATTCCTCAAGAACAACGGCCGACGACTGACCGGCATGTGGATCGGCGTCGTGCTCGCGGTGGCTCTGTCGATCGGGGTCGGCGTCGTCCTCTCGCTCGTGGAGCAGTCACTCCCCCAGGCCGCTCAAGAGGCGATGGAGACCGTCATCGGAGCGGTCGCGATCTTCTTCGTCACCGGCATGCTCGTGTGGATGAACCGTCACGCGCGGAGCATGCGGTCCGAGCTGGAGGAGCACGCGGGAGCCGCTCTCAAAGACGGGCACGCGTGGGCGCTCGCGCTGATGGCGTTCCTCGCCGTGTTGAAAGAGGGCTTCGAGACGAGCGTGTTCCTGCTCGCGACGTTCTCGGCTTCGACGGATGCCGCGCTCGCCGCTCTTGGCGCCAGCCTCGGCGTCCTGACCGCCATCGCCGTCGGAATCGGGATCTACCTGGGCGGCGTCCGCATCAACCTCAGCCGGTTCTTCCGCGTGACGGGCGGATTCTTGATCCTCGTGGCCGCGGGACTGGTCGTCTCCACCCTCCGTACGGCCCATGAGGCGGGCTGGCTCACGGGCGGGCAGCAGCGCACCGTCGACCTCTCAGCGATCGTGACACCCGGCAGCATCCCGTCCGCGCTCATCACCGGCGTCCTCGGCATCCCGGCCGATCCCCGCCTGATCGAGGTCGTCGGATGGTTCGCCTATCTGATCCCCGTCGCGCTGTTCGTCTTCTGGCCGCGTGCCGCGCGTCCGCGCGCCGACCGCGTGCCGCGCCTGCAGGCCGCCCTCGGTGCCGCGGCGGCGGTCGTCGCCATCGCGCTGGCCGTGAGCTGGGCGCTTCCGACGACGACCGCGCCCGGCCCCCTGACGCTCGCCGCCGGCGCGTCGGGCACCGATGGCGCGACGACGGGCACCGCGAGCCTGGCGGGAACCCGCCTGACGATCGCCCTCGACGGATCCGACGCGCGTACGGTGACCCTCGACGGGCCCTCGACCTCCGTCGAGCACGAGGGGGTCAACGCCTCGCAGTGGACATGGACGGACGATGACTCCGGCTCCGGACCCGCCACGCTCAGCCTCGAAGACCTCGCCACTCTGTCGGGCGGCCGGCTCCCGATCGGGATCAACCGCGCCCAGCAGCCCGGACCGTTCGCCGCGCACTGGCAGATCAGCGACGAGGTGTCGGTATGGACCGCCGAGGGCGTCCTGCTCGATGCCTCCTCGACGCGCGACGCGATCGTGACGCTCAGCGGCGGCGGACTCACGACCGAGCGATCGGTGACCGTCACGGGCGCCGACCTCGCCCACCCCGACGCCGGCTGGCACGGAGCCACGGCCGAGGTCTCGGCCCGCGCCGCCCTGGCCGAGGCCCGGATCGAGACCGACAACGAGCGACTGCTCTGGGGCGTGCAGGTTCCCGCCGTGCTCGCCGTCGCCGCCATCGCGCTGCTGCTCGCAGCGTGGCGCGGACGCCGCCGCACGCGCGCACACGAGGCAGTCGAGGCATCCCCCGCGCCTTTCACGCACCCCGCCCACGCCGCCGCCCCGTGACGCCGGCGCCGCTCCTCGATTCACCCATCCCTTTCCCTAGGAGAACCATGTCTTCTCGTACCCGAATCGCGGCGCGCAGCAGCGCGATCGCTCTCCTCGCCGTCGGCGGCCTCGCCCTCGCCGGCTGCAGCGGCACCGACAACAGCGCACCGGCAGCCGCTCCCACGAACTCCAGCGGTGCCACCCAGGTCACCATCACCCTCACGGGAGACGACGGCGACGCCTGCGCGCTCGACTTCGACACCGCCCCCGCCGGTCCCATCACCTTCACGGTGGTGAACAAGAGCTCGACCGCGATCACCGAGGTCGAGCTGCAGAGCAAGAGCCGCATCCTCGGCGAGAAAGAGAACCTCGCGCCCGGCCTGCCGCCGGTGTCGTTCACGACGCGCCTGGACGGCGGCACCTACCAGGTGTACTGCCCCGGGGCGACGAACGAGACCACCGACTTCACCGTCACCGGCGAGAGCGCGACGGCGACCGGCGGATCGGTGTCGGCCCTGCTCGAGCAGGGCACCCAGGGGTACGCCGACTACACCAAGGGCGTCGTGGCCGACATGGTCACCGCCGTGACGAACCTGCAGAGCGCCGTGGACAGCGGTGACGTCCAGGCGGCGCAGAAGCAGTACGCGCTGGCCCGTCCCTTCTACGAGAAGATCGAGTCCGACGTCGAGGGGTTCGTGCTCGACGGCTTCGACCCGACCGACAACGCGGGCAACCTCGACTACCTCATCGACATGCGAGAGGCCACCCCGCCGGACCCGGCCGTCGGGTGGTCGGGCTTCCACGCGATCGAGCGCGACCTGTTCCAGGACGGCACGATCACCGACTCCACCAAGACCCTCGCCGCGGGACTGGTGGAGAACACCCAGAAGCTGCAGACGGTCATGGGCACGCTGACGTACAAGCCCGAAGACCTCGCCAATGGTGCCGCCGCGCTTCTCGAAGAGGTGCAGTCGGCGAAGATCACCGGCGAAGAAGAGGCCTACAGCCACATCGACCTGGTCGACTTCGCCGCCAACGTCGAGGGCGCGCAGCAGGCCTTCGCCTTCCTGCGCCCGGGCCTCGACCAGATCGACAGCGGCCTCTCGACGCAGATCGCCGGGCAGTTCGACACGGTGACGAAGCTCCTCGACGGCTACCGTGACCCGAACGGACTCGGCGGCTACAAGCGATGGGATGACGCCCTGCGCGCGAGCGACGCGGTGACGCTCGGCAAGGCCGTCCAGGCGCTGCAGGAGCCCCTCTCGCGCATCGCCGAGAAGGTCGCGACCGCCTCGTGAGCGAGCAGCCCGACGAGACGCCGTCGGCGAAGGGCCTGTCCCGCCGCGCGCTGTTGCTGACGGCCGCGGCGGGGGGCTTCGCCGTCGGCGGTCTCGCCGGCGGCGGGATCGCCGCATCCGCCGCGGCGGCCGGTCATGCCGACGGCGCCACGGGCGACGTGGTCGACCTCAGCACGGCTCACCCGTTCTACGGCACCGGCGCACAGGCGGGCATCACGACGCCCGTGCAGCGGTACTCCGTCTTCATGACGTTCGACTACACCGGCGTCGGAGCAGCAGACCTGCAGGTGCTTCTGGCCCGGTGGTCGGCGGCCATCGCCCAGCTGATGCAGGGCAAGACCGTCGGCGAGGTCGAACCCGAGCGCGTGGATGCCATCGGCAAAGACACCGGCGAGGCTCTCGATCTCGAACCGGCCGCCCTCACCGTGACCGTCGGTCTCGGGCCCGGACTGTTCACCGACAGGACGGGGCTCGCCGACCGCAAGCCGCCGCTGCTGCGCGACTTGCAGCTCGGCGACACCACGATCAAGCCCGAGCTGAACGGCGGCGATCTCTCGGTGCAGGCCTGCGCCGACGACCCGCAGGTCGCCTACCACGCGGTCCGTGCCCTCGCGCGGATGGGCAAGGACTCGGGCTCGGCGGCGACCCGATGGACGGTGATGGGCTTCGGCCGCGCGGCGGCGGGCAAGGGCCAATCCACACCGCGCAACCTCATGGGGTACAAGGACGGCACCCGCAACATCTTCGAGGCAGACGACCTCGACGCGTTCGTCTGGACCTCGGACGGCCCCGAATGGACGCGCGGCGGCACCTATCAGGTCGTCCGCAAGATCCAGATGCACATCGAGAACTGGGACACCGACCGCGTCAGCGACCAGAACAACGTGTTCGGCCGCCACAAGGTGACCGGCGCCCCGCTCACCGGCACCCAGGAGTTCGACGAGCCCGACTTCGCCCAACAGGATGCCTCGGGCTCCCCCGTCATCCCGGCCACGGCGCACATCCGGCTCGCCGCGCACGAGACCAACGGAGGGGTGAAGATCCTCCGCCGCGGGTTCAACTACACCGACGGCATCAATCAGTTCGGGTTCCTCGACGGCGGCCTGCTCTTCCTCAGCTACCAGAACGACCCTGCGCACTTCGAGCAGTTGCAGTCCCGGCTGAGCCGTTCGGACGCCCTCAACGAGTACATCACGCACATCGGCTCGGGCATCTTCTTCGTGCCCCCCGCGCCGCGCGAAGGCTCGTACATCGCGGCGGGCCTCTTCGCCTGAGCGGCGCACTAAGCGGCGCCATGAGCAGCGGCACGACCTCCGGCGGCGAACGCCCCGGAGGTCGTTGCCCTGGCGGCCGTGCGAGGCCTCCGGGGGCGAGTCGGTAACGGTCGGCAACATTCGCCCGCGGCCGCGCCGCACGATTTAGCCTCGTGGCATGTCCGACCTCAATCTCCCCGTGCTCGACCTCTCGCTCCTCGACCAGGGCCCGGATGCCGCTGCCCGCTTCCGCGACGAGCTGCGCGCCGCGACCCACGACGTCGGATTCTTCTACCTCACCGGTACCGGGGTGAGCCCCGAGCTCGAGGCGAGCCTGTTGAAGGCGGCGAAGGACTTCTTCGCCCTGCCGGAGGCCGACAAGCTCGCGATCGAGAACGTCACCAGCCCGCATTTCCGGGGCTACACACGCGTCGGCGGCGAGCGCACTCAGGGCCGGGTCGACTGGCGCGAGCAGATCGACATCGGCCCCGAGCGCGATGCGATCGACGACCCCGACGGGCCCGGTTACAACCGCCTGATCGGCCCGAACCTGTGGCCGGCCGCACAGCCCGAGCTCAAGGAGGTCGTCACCGAGTGGCACGACCACCTCACCGGCGTGGCCCGCAAGCTGCTGCGTGCGTGGGCGCTCGCCCTCGGCGCCGAGGAGCAGTACTTCGACCGTCACTTCGGCGACCCGCAGACCCTCATCAAGATCGTGCGCTACCCCGGCAAAGACGACCCGACTCCCCAGCAGGGCGTCGGCGCGCACAAGGACTCGGGCGTTCTCACCCTGCTGTGGGTCGAGCCCGGCAAGGGCGGTCTGCAGGTCGAACGCGACGGCGAGTGGGTCGACGCTCCCCCGGTTCCCGGCGCCTTCGTCGTCAACATCGGCGAACTGCTCGAGTACGCCACGCAGGGATACCTCACGGCCACGAACCACCGCGTCATCTCGCCGAAGTATCCCGACGAGCGCATCTCGGTGCCGTTCTTCTTCAACCCCGCCCTCGATGCGCGGCTGCCGATCATCGAGCTGCCCGCGGAGTTGGCATCCGAGGTCCGCGGCGTCACCGACGACCCGACCAACCCGATCCACGCGACCTACGGCGAGAACGCGCTCAAGTCCCGTCTGCGCGCCCACCCCGACGTCGCCGAGCGCTGGCACGCCGACCTGCTGGCGGCGCGCACCGCTTCCTGACGCCGGCGCGGGTCGCGCGGCGGCATCGCGTGGGCGGCGGCGTCACATGGGCGGCGGCCCGGGGGCGGCACCGCCCCGCGACAGGGGATCGTTCGAGAACAGGTGACTCTCCCGGGCTGACGCCCTGTTCTCGAACGATGCCCTGTTCTCGGCGCCGCGCTGCGGGCCGGCGACGCTCCGCCCCCGACTGATGAACCAGCCCGGGCTCACGGCCGGGAACGCCGAAGGCCGCCCCACACCGTGGGGCGGCCTTCCAAGAATGTTTTGCGCGATAGAACGCTGGTGCGCTCAGCGACGCAGACCGAGACGCTCGATGAGCGAGCGGTAACGGTTGATGTCGACCTCCTGCAGGTAACCCAGCAGGCGACGGCGCTGACCGACGAGCAGGAACAGGCCACGGCGCGAGTGGTGGTCGTGCTTGTGTGCCTTGAGGTGCTCGGTGAGGTCCTTGATGCGCTGCGTCAGCATCGCGACCTGCACCTCGGGGGATCCGGTGTCACCGGGGTGCGTCGCGTACTCTTCGATGATCGCCTTCTTGACGTCTGCTTCGAGTGCCATAGATGGGATCCCCTTCCTTCTCATTGCGCGGCGCCCGTCACCCGATGTGCGAGCTCTCTTTATCCGCGGCCGATCGAACGGCAACCGCATGAGTCTACCAGCATCCGGATGCCACCACCGCACTGTTCCGCCACGCCGGCGCCGCGACGGCGGGCGGCGCCCGGCTCCCTCTCGCCGTCCAGCGCCAGGGGCGCTCACCGCCCCGACGCCGGCGACCCGACACCGACCACCCGACGCCGACCACCCGATGTCGGAGGTCTGACGTAGCCTCGATCCGTGCAGCTCACCGTCCGCGTCAAACCCGGGAGTCGGCGCGGTCCCCTCGTCGAGGAGACCGCCGACGGTCTCGTCGTACACGTGCGCGAACGCGCCGTCGAGGGCGCGGCCAACGACGGCGTCGTGAAGGCCCTCGCCGCCCACTTCGGGGTCGCCCCGCGCGACGTCGAGATCCTTCGGGGCCACACCGCCCGCATCAAGCGCGTCGAGGTCGACGCGTGAAGGTGCGCCGCAGCGCGTTCATCGACCTGCGCCCCTTCACCACCTCCCCCGCGTTCGCGCGCCTGTGGATCGGGTCCACGCTCGCGGGCCTCGGCGGCCAGCTGACCGTCGTCGCGGTCATGCTGCACGTGTTCGAACTGACGCAGAGCACGTTCGCCGTGTCGATGATCGCGGTCGCGGGTCTCGTGCCCATGATCCTGGCCGGGCTCTATGGCGGCATGCTCGCCGACGCCTTCGACCGACGCACCGTGGCCCTGCTCGCGGCCCTCATCACCTTCGCCTCGACCGCGCTGCTCGCGATCCTCGCCTGGACGGGACTCGAGACCGTGGGGTGGCTGTTCGTGCTGAGCGTGGTGAACTCCGCGGCCAATTCGATCGTCATGGCGACGAAGTCGGCGATCACCCCGCGGCTGCTCCCCCGCGACCTGCTGCCCGCGGCCGCTGCCCTGCAGGGGGTCACGGTCGGCATCATGGTGATGGCAGGTCCCGCCCTCGCGGGCGTGCTCGTCGCCGTGGCGGGCTACGCCTGGACGTACTCGCTCGACGTCCTGCTCATGACATCCCTGTTCCTGGGCCTGTGGTCTCTGCCGAAGCTCCGCCCCGAGGGCGAGGTCGTGCGCCCCGGACTGGAGTCGCTGCGCGACGGCGCACGGTTCCTGCGACGTGCCCCCAACATCCGCCTGCAGTACATCCTCGACATCGTCGCGATGACCTTCGGGCAGCCGGTCACCCTCTTCCCCGCGATCGGCGCCGTCCTCCTGGGTGGCGGGGCCATCACGACCGGCGTGCTCACCGCCGCGGTCGCCGCGGGAGCGTTCCTGTCCAGCCTGTTCTCGGGCCCGATCGGGCGCGTGCGCCGACAGGGCCTGGGTATCGAGCGGTCGATCCAGGTCTACGGGCTGTCCATCGGCGCGTTCGGCCTCGTGCTGCTGGCGGCCGCCCTCGGGTGGATGCGCCCCGACCTCGTCGACGAGAAGCACGCTGCGGTCGGGCTGATCGTCGTGGCCGCGATCGTCCTCGCCGTCTCCGGCGCCGCCGACAACGTCAGTGCCATCTACCGCTCGACGATGATGCAAGCGGCTGTTCCGGATGCCATGCGCGGGCGCCTGCAGGGGATCTTCATCGTCGTGGTGGCCGGCGGACCCCGCATCGGGGCCCTCTACGCCGGCACCCTTGCGACACTCACAGCACTCTGGGTGCCGCCCCTGTTCGGCGGCATCCTGATCCTCGCGCTCGTCGGTGTGCTGGTCCGCCTCTCCCCGCGCTTCCGCCACTACGACGCGCTGGACCCCCAACCCTGACGAGGCCCCCGGCAGCCGCCGACGACGACGAATGTGACGCCCCATTGCGTGCCGCCGACCTCGACGGCCACGACGGCGAGAGCATGACGGGATGACGCGGACGCAGGAGAGCAGCACCCACTGGGGCACCTTCCGGGTCGACGTGTCCGACGACGGCCGCACCGTCGTCGGCACCCGCCCCTACGCGGACGATCCCGACGCCTCCCCGGCCATCGCGGGCGTGGCGGAGGGACAACACCACCCGCTGCGCGTCACGCGTCCGGCGGTGCGGCGACGCTGGCTCGAGCGAGGCCCGGGCTCCGACGATCACCGGGGCGCCCCCGACGACGAGTACGTCGAGATCGACTGGGACGAGGCCCTCGACCTGCTCGCCGCCGAGCTGGACCGGGTGCGCTCGACCCACGGCAACCGGGCGATCTTCGGCGGGTCGTACGGGTGGGGAAGTGCCGGGCGCCTGCACCACGCGCAGGGGCAGCTGCACCGGTTCCTCAACGCCATCGGCGGCTACACCTCGTCGGTCAACGACTACAGCCGCGGGGCGAGCCTCGTACTCGCTCCCTCACCTCATCGGCGCAGACGGCATGGAGGAGCTGCGCAAGCGCCCGCCGTCCTGGCCCCACATCGCCGCGCACACCGACCTGCTGCTGTGCTTCGGGGGGATGCGCCTGTCGAACACCTCGGTGATCCCCGGCGGCCACGATCGCCAGGTCGTCGGCGGGCTCTCCCGCGCGGCCGCCCGCACCACCCGCATCGTGACGGTCTCCGCGCAGCGCGACGACATCGGGGCCGACCTGGATGCCGAGTGGCTCGGGATCGCGCCCGGTACCGACACCGCCCTCCTGCTCGCCCTCACGCACACGCTCGTCGCCGAGGGTCTCGCGGACGACGCGTTCCTCGTTTCGCACACGCACGGAGCCGATCGGGTACGCGCCTACCTGCGCGGCGACACCGACGGCGTGGCCAAGACGGCGGAATGGGCCGCTGACCGCACCGGCGTGCCCGCGGCGACCATCCGCGACCTCGCACGGAGCGCCGCGGCAGGGCGCACCCTCGTCAACGTGACGTACTCGCTTCAACGCGCCGAGCACGGCGAGCAGGCGGTGTTCGCCGCCCTGACGTTCGCCGCCTTCCTCGGCCAGATCGGGCTGCCCGGCGGGGGGTTCTCCCACGGGTACGGATCCATGGGCGACCACGGGATCGGCGTCGAGCAGGTCAAGCTGCCGACGTTCCCGCAGGGGCGTAATCCCGTCAGCGACTTCATCCCCTGCGCCCGCATCAGCGATCTGCTCCTGCACCCCGACGAGGATCTCCCCTACGACGGCGCAACGCTGCGGCTGCCCGACATCCGCCTCGTCTACTGGGCCGGGGGCAACCCGTTCCATCACCATCAGGACCTCCGGCGTCTGCGCCGCGGGCTGGCGCGCATCGACACCCTCGTGGTCAACGAGTTCCACTGGACGCCTACCGCCCGTCACGCCGACATCGTCCTGCCCGCTGCCACGCCCCTCGAGCGCGATGACCTCGCCGCAGGTCCCGGCGACTCCCGCCTGCGCGCGATGCCCCGCGCCGTGCCGCCCCTGGGCGACGCGCGCGAGGAGTTCTGGATCTACGACCGCCTCGCGGATCGTCTGGGCACGGACTACGCCGAGGGCCTGGACTCCCGCGGCTGGCTCGAGCGCATCTACGAGACGTGGCGGCGCACGAACGTCGACGCGCCGCCGTTCGAGGATTTCTGGCGCGACGGCGGGACGCCACTGCCGCAGCGGCCGTACCGGGACGGCGCGTTCTCCGCCTTCCGCGCCGACCCCGCGGCGCACCCCCTTGGCACGCCGAGCGGCCTGATCGAGCTGTTCTCCCCCACGTTGGACGGCTTCGGGCTGTCGGACACCGCGGGGCACGCGCTGTGGATCGAGCCGCCGGTCGAAGCCGACTCCCCCTACGACGTCCAGCTGCTGTGCAACCAGCCCTCGCACCGGCTGCACAGCCAGCTGGATATGACGGCGCCGAGCCGGTCCACGAAGGTGGCGGGTCGCGAGCCGGTCCGCCTGCACCCCACGGATGCCGCGGCTCGCGGCCTCAGAGATGGCGACGTCGCGATCGTCCGAAGTCCGCAGGGCAGCCTCCTGGCCGGTGTCGTCGTCACCGAGGCCCTCCTCCCGGGCGTCGCGCAGATGCACACCGGCTCCTGGTACGACCCGAGCGCGCCGCACATCGCCGACTGCGTGAACGGCAACGTCAACGTCCTCACGAAGGACGTCGGCACGTCGCAGCTCACGCAGGCCTCCAGCGGGGCGCGGGTGCGGGTCTCGATCGAGCGGTACGACGGTCCGCTTCCGCCGGTCCGGGCGTACGACCCGCCCCGCTTCGCCTCCGCCGCGAGCTGAGGGATCGGAAGGGCGGGACGGTCAGTCCTCGGCGGATTCCGGCCATCGCAGTGGCCCGATCGGGCGGATATCGGAGCCCGGTCGTAGTGTCGGGAACGTGGCATCCGGATCCTCCCCCTCACCCGTCTCCATCGCCGTGCAGTTCGTGCTCACGGGCATCGTGTGGGGGTCGAGCTTTCTCTTCATCGCGATCGCGCTGGACGGGATGACCCCGGCGCAGGTCGCCGGCGGTCGCCTGCTCTTCGGCGCGCTCGCACTCGCGGCGATCGTGGCCATCCGCCGCGAGCGTCTCCCCCGCGGGCGGCGGATCTGGGGCCACCTCTGCGTGCTCTCCCTGACGTTCTGCGTGGTGCCGTTCCTGCTGTTCGCGTGGGCCGAGCAGCACGTGTCGTCGGGGCTGGCGAGCATCTTCAACGCGACGACGCCGATCATGACCGCCGTCATGGCGTGGGCGGTCTTCCGCGTCGAGAAGCTGCACCTCGGTCAGCTCGTCGGCATCGCGATCGGGATCGTCGGCGTCGTCGTCATCATCGCCCCGGGGGCGGTGTCCGACATCGGAGAGAGCACCGTCGCCCAGCTCGCCCTGCTCGGCGCGACCGCCTGCTACGGGTTCACCCTCGCCTACATGCGGCGGTTCCTCGGCGACAGCGGGCTGTCCGGCATCGCGTTCGCGTTCGGCTACATCGCCCCCGCCGCAGCGTTCATGGTGCTGCTGTCGCCGCTGATCCTCGCCGAGCCGATGCGACTGAGCACGCCCGTCGTCCTCAGCATCGTGGCGCTCGGCGTTCTCGGCACGGGCATCGCCTACGTCTGGAACCAGAACACCTTGAAGGCCTGGGGCCCGACCCGAGCCTCGACCGTCACGTACATCACGCCGGTCGTGGGCGTGGCCCTCGGCATCCTGGTGCTCGGCGAGCGGATCTCGTGGAACGAGCCGGTCGGCGCGGCGGTGGTGTTCCTCGGGATCCTGCTCGTGCAGCAGCGGTTGCGCCTGCGGCGCGGCACCGGGGTCTGAGGAAACGACTCGCCGTTCGAATACGAGCGGGCGGGCAAGATCTCACCTGCGGTGGCCGGAGAGGCCCGCAACGGGACGTGGCATCGTTCGAGCTACGGTGGCGCGCATGCAGCAACGGACGTTGTCGCTGGGGCATCGGGACGATCGTCATGAGCCCGGCACGGACTCGCGCAGGGAACCCGAGACGTGAGCCGACGCCACAAACTCAGCGCCCACAGGGCCACGAGCGCCGCGCAGCAGCCGACCCGAGACGCCCGGCCCCGTGCGCGTACCCTCGCATGGACCGTCCTTCGCGACGTCACATCGGTCGGGCTGGGCGTAGCGAGCCTTTTGGCATCGATGGCCGCTCTTCAAGCTGCCGATACAGCAAACTTTCTTGCTGAGCAATCGCGCGCGCTCAGCGCCGAGAGCGTGAAGCCTCAGGTGCTTACCGAGTCCTTCTCTGGATGCTTGTTCGGTGCAAGCGGCGGCATTCAGGACGACGGAGATGGGACGGCAACGACCTTCGGCGGCGGCGCACGCTACTCGGTCCTCTCCAACACCGGTCGGCTTCCTGCACTCGTGGTCAGTGCGCAAGGAGTCTTCCTGCACGGTGTCGCCGGGCTTCCAGAACTCGACATGTCGTGGATAAAACTCGGGCAAACCGCGGCAGAAGACGCCCCGCGTTCGGACGCTCTGTGGCTGGAGCCGGGTGAGGCCGCAGCAGTGCGAACCGCGTGGAACCTGCCGGAACCGCATAGCGACCTGAGTTACGTGATGTACCAAGTCGCGGATGAATCTGCAGACACCATCACGCCCGTCGCCACGGCAAACGCCCGGCGACTACCACGAAGCGTTGCGGAAGCCTATGCCCGGCTGGATCCGAAGGCTGCACCGGACTGGGACGGTGTTTGCACCGCGCCACGGGCCTTCGCGGAATAAGCCGGGAACGACGAAGGCCCGGATGCCTGGCATCCGGGCCTTCGAAGAGGTCACGCCTGGAGCGCGAACTGCAGGTCGAGCTCGATGGTGACGTCCTTGCCGACGAGGACGCCGCCGGTCTCGAGCGCGGCGTTCCAGGTGAGGCCGTAGTCCTCGCGGTTGATGACCGTCTTGGCGGTCGCGCCGGCCTTGTAGTTGCCCCACGGGTCGGTGCCGAAGCCGCCGAAGTCGATCGAGAAGGTGGCGGGCTTGCTGACGCCGCGGATGGTGAGCTCGCCGTCGACGAGGAAGTCGCCGTCCTCGACGCGGACGCCGGTGGAGCGGAAGTCCATCGTGGGGTAGGTCTCGACGTCGAAGAACTCGGCCGAGCGCAGGTGCTGGTCGCGACCCTCGTCCTTGGTGTCGACCGAGGTGACGTCGACGGAGGCCTCGACGGTGGCCTCGAGCGGGTTCTCGGGGGCGACGAGCGTGGCGCTCTTCATGCCGAAGGTGCCGCGCACCTTGGAGATCATCATGTGGCGGACGGTGAAGGTCACCTCGCTGTGCGAGGGGTCCAGCACCCAGGTGCCCGCCTTGTAACCGGGGATGTCGAGAGTCGTTGCGTCGGTCATGTCACTCCTTGAGGTCTGGGGAGCCGTGTCGGCGTCCTGCGAGAGTAAAACTCTCATTCATACGAATGTATTCCACGATCGAGAAAAACGACGAACCCGAGGGTGCGGGAGCACCCTCGGGTTTCGTGAACATCGGGTTTCGTACTCAGCCGACCTTGAGCAGGTCGATGATGAAGATGAGCGTCTTTCCGCCGAGGAAGTGGCCGCCGGCGGGGCCGTACGCGAGGTGCGGCGGGATCACGAGCTCGCGGCGTCCGCCGACCTTCATGCCCGGGATGCCGTCCTGCCAGCCCTGGATGAGGCCGCGCAGCGGGAACTGGATGCTCTCGCCGCGTCCCCACGACGAGTCGAACTCCTCGCCGGACTCGTACTCGACACCGGCGTAGTGCACCGTGACGGTGTCGCCGGGCTTGGCCTCGTCGCCGTCGCCGACGATGATGTCGCGGATGACGAGGTCGGAGGGGGCGGGGCCGCTGGGAGCGTCGAACTCCGGCTTGGTGCGATCAGTCATGCGTCCATCCAAGCACGTCAGCACGCGACGGACAGCCCCTGGACAAAGACTCAGCGCCCGGTGCCGCGGCGATGCCTGCGTGTCTCCCGAGCGCTGAGTTGGCCTACACCGATGGTGCTCCCGCCGCGCGGCGGTGTCAAGAGCCCGGATGCCGCGGGCTCACCGCGCGAGCAGAGCCGCACGCGCGGCCGTCGTACGCTCGAGCAGATAGCGCTCGGTGGCCGCGGCCTGGGGTTCGCGCCCCGAGAGCGAGCGCTGGCGTGCGGCGGCGAGCGCCGTGGCATCGGCGATGAACCCGCGCATCACCGCGGTGCGATCGCCGGGGAGCGTGCGCGCCCACGCCAGAGCCGATCGACGACCGGGACCGGTGGCCAGCATGTCGACCTCTTGCGGGGTGAACCACCCGGCGGCGGCGTACTCGCCCAGGCGGGCGCGGGTGAGGCGGGATTCCTCGCGCCGCAGCAGCAGGATGCCGGCGATGAACGCCAGGAACAGGGGCACCTGCAGTGTGGCGTATACCTCGAAGAAGTTCGCGAACGTCGCCGAGCCGTTCCACAGGGCGTGCAGCACGATGGCCGCGATGATGCCCGGGATGCCGTATGCCAGTGCCCCGCCCGCGCCGAGGCCGCGCCGGGCGGCGAGACCGAACGCGAAGCCGGTCAAGCTGGTGAACATGACGTGCGCGAAGGGCGACAGCACCGCGCGCAGGAAGAACGTCGTCGCCACCTGCTGCGGCCCGCCCTCGAGGTAGCTGACGGCGAAATACTGCACGTTCTCGGTCAGTGCGAAACCGGCGCCGATGAGCGCCCCGTAGACGATGCCGTCGACCGGACCGTCGAACGCTCGGCGGGCGAAGACGAAGATGAGCAGGACGCCGAGGCCCTTGGCCAGCTCCTCGACGATCGGAGCCTGCACGACGGCGCTGAACGCCTCGGGCGGACGCCCCACAAGCAGCGTGATCACGAGATCGACCCCGAGAGCGATCGCGACCGCCGCCACCGCGCCCCACGCCACCGCGAACACGAGCAGGCGCCGCGGTTCGGGCTCCCAGCGGTCGATGTAGCGCACCGCGAACCACACGATGACGAACGGGATGACGGCCAGCACGAGCCCGAAGAACGACGCGGCCGTGCCGAGCGCCCCGGTGAAGTAGCGCACGAGCAGGGCCAGCACCGGCACCAGCAGCACGGCCACGACCCACAGGGCGACACCTCCGCCGCGGCGACGCGGCGGCGCGGCGGAGACGGGCGCTCGCGGGGCCGGCGAGATGGGCGCCGGCGCGGCCGATCCGGGCTGCGCGAGCGGCGAGGGGAAGCTCATGCGCACAGCCTAGGGGCGGCCTCCGACATGGGGTCCGGGGCTTGCGACGGCGGGACCGCGGCGCGGGCCGGTAGCGTGGTGCCATGCGATTCGCCCACGTCCGCTCCCCGGAAGGGGCCGAGTCCCCTCGTCTCGTCAGCGTCCACGACGAGGAGTTCTCGTTCGTCGAGGAGTTGTTCGACGGCGCCCCGCGCACGCTCGAGCAGCTCATCGCCGGTGGCGACGACCTTCTGCAGCGCGTACGCACCTTGGCGGCCTCGGCTCCCCGGCATCCCCTGGCCGGCGTGACCTTCGCCTCGGCGGTGCTCGCTCCCCCGACGATCCTCGCGGTGGGCCTGAACTATGCCGCGCACTCGGGCGAACTCGGGCTGAAGACCGACGCGGGGCCGACGGTGTTCGTGCTCTGGCCCAATTCGCTCACCGCGCACGGCGCGACGACGTCGTGGCCGCGCGCGCTCAGCGAGGCCGTCGACTACGAGGCCGAGTTGGGCGTGATCATCGGGCGTCCCGGGCGCGACGTTCCCGAGGCCGACGCGCTCGACCACGTCTGGGGCTACACCGTCGTCAATGACATCACGGCGCGCAACATCCAGTTCTCCGAGGCGCAGTGGTCGCGCTGCAAGTCGTTCGACGGCTTCACCCCGACGGGGCCGTTCGTCGTGACCGCCGACGAGATCCCCGACCCGCAGGATCTGCACATCTGGACCGTCGTCGACGGTCACACGGTGCAGGATGCCAGCACGGGCCAGATGGTGCGGTCGGTGGCGACGCTCATCCACAAGCTGTCGGAGTCGGCAACTCTCCTGCCCGGCACTCTCATCTCGACGGGGAGCCCCGGCGGTGCCGGCTACTCCCGCGACCCGCAGATCTTCCTCCGCGACCGCTCGACGGTCACCGTCGGCATCGACGGCATCGGCGAGCTGACGACGCACTGCCGCATCCTGGACTGACCGCAGCGCGCCCCCGGTGCCACCGCCCGCGTCGGCTCACTCCTCGACGACGTCCTCTACGGCGCGCACGACGGGGATCGCCTGCGTGATCGGGTGCAGTCCCGACAGGCGCGCGGGCGAGAGCTGCTTCGTGACCTCCTCGCGCGACATCAGCCCGGCCTCCACGACGAGGTCGGCGACGTTGCGGTGGGTCAGCAGAGCGGTCTTTGCGAGGGCGGCCGCCGCGGCGTAGCCGATGAAGGGCGTGAGAGCCGTCACGACACCGACCGAGGAGCCGACCATCGCGCCGAGTCGCTCGCGGTTGGCGGTGATGCCGTCGACGCAGTTCACGCGCAGCGTCCACATCGCCTGTCGCATCCAGGTGATGGACTGATAGATCGAATGGGCGATGACCGGCTCGAAGGCGTTCAGCTGGAGCTGACCGGCCTCGACCGCCATCGTCACCGTCATGTCGGCGCCGACGACGGAGAACGCCACCTGGTTGACGACCTCCGGGATGACGGGGTTCACCTTGCCGGGCATGATGCTCGAGCCCGCCTGGCGCGCGGGGAGGTTGATCTCCCCGAGGCCCGCCTGCGGGCCGCTGGAGAGCAGGCGCAGGTCGTTGCAGATCTTCGACAGCTTGATCGCGTTGCGCTTCAGCGACGACGAGAACGACATGAACGCCCCGGTGTCGCTCGTGGACTCCACGAGGTCGGTCGCCGTCTCGAGGTCGAGGCCGGTGATCGCGCGCAGGTGCCGCAGCACGGCAGGCCCGTAGCCGGGGTGCGCGGTGATGCCGGTGCCGATGGCGGTCGCGCCCATGTTGATCTCGGAGAGCAGGGAGGCGTTCTCGGTCAGGGCGGCTGTAGTCCTCGCCGAGCGTCGTGGCGAAGCCGTGGAACTCCTGCCCGAGCGTCATGGGCACGGCATCCTGCAGCTGGGTGCGCCCGACCTTCAAGACGTCGTGGAACTCCTCGGACTTGGTCAGGAACGACTGGCGCAGCAGCGCGAGCTCCTCGAGCAGACTCTTCAACGTCAGCGCGAGGCCGACCTTGATCGCCGTCGGGTAGACGTCGTTCGTCGACTGGCTGCGGTTGGTGTCGTCGATCGGCGACAGGAACGCGTAATCGCCCTTCGCGCGGCCCGCCATCTCGAGGGCGATGTTGGTGATGACCTCGTTCGCGTTCATGTTGGTCGAGGTGCCGGCACCTCCCTGGATGACACCCACCGCGAACTCGTCGTGGAACTCCCCGTCGATCACTCGCTGGGCCGCTCGGTCGATGAGCTCGGCCTTGGCCGGCTCCAGCGCACCGATCTCGGCGTTCGCGCGCGCGGAGGCCTGCTTGACCATCGCGAGACCCCGTACGAGATCGGGGTACACCGAGATCGGCCGCTTCGCGATCGGGAAGTTCTCGAGCGCCCGGGCGGTGTGGATGCCCCAGTACGCGTCGGCGGGGATCTCGAGGGACCCCAGGGAATCGGTCTCGGTGCGAGTGCGCGTCATTGCGTCCAGAGCCATGTGTCGTCCTTGTGGGTGTCACGTGAAAGGGATGCCACGAGCCTAACCACCCGCGCTCCGCCCGCCGGTGGACACGATGGACCGTGTCGATATCCGCACCGTCCGTGGCGTCCATTGCCGCTGAGGCGCGTCACGACCGCTTGCGCGAGAAGGCCTCGAGCCGCTCCTCGGGGCTCAGAGCCGCCATACGTGCCGTCCACTCGGGCGTGAAGTACCCGCCCGTCTCCGCCTCGACGACCGGCACGACGGCGTGCGTGATCGTGTCGTCCCACACGTGCACCAGCTGGAACGACCTCCCGGCGTCCATGCCGTTGACCTCGTCGGCCGGTCGCGCGAGATTCATCGTGTAGCACGAGGCCGCGGCCACGCTCACCGGGACGCCGGCGAACGTGCCCGACGTCGAGTAGTGCAGGTGCCCGGCGAGGATCACCCGCACGTCGCTCCCCCGGACGACGTCGGCCAGGCGGGGCTGATCCCGCAGCTCGAGGATGTCGAAGAAGGGGATGTGCGACGGCAGCGGCGGGTGGTGCAGCGCGAGGATCGTGCCCAGCGGCGCCGGCTCGGCGAGCACGCCGCGCAGCCACTCGAGCTGCGCGGCATCGACATCGCCGTGGTGCCACCCCGGCACCGTGGAGTCCAGGGCGACGAGCCGCAGACCCCCGAGATCCCAGACGCCGGTCACCGGCTCCTCGGTCGCGGCGGCGTCGAGAAGCTCCGCGCGCAGCGCCGGCCGCTCGTCGTGGTTTCCCGCGACCCACACCACCGGCGCGCCGAGCCGCGCGGCCCACGGCTCGACCTCGGCGCGCAGGGCGCGGTAGGCCTCGGGCTCGCCGAGGTCGGTCAGATCGCCGGTGAACACCACGGCATCCGGTCGCACACCGCTCGCCTCTGCGGCGCGCAGCATGCGACGCAACTGCAACAGCGTGTCGTAGCGTTCCCCGAGCAGGCGGTCGCCGGCCAGCAGGTGCGTGTCGCTGAGGTGGAGGATCACACGCGCCGCGGGCGCGTGCTGACCGAACTGCACGGATGCCATGACCTCAGCCTAGGAGCAGGGTCCGACATCGCCGGCCGCCTCACTGCACCGCGACGCTGTCCCGCACCGTCGCGAGGGTGACGAGGGCGTCGGCCGCCTGTCGCTCCGAGGTGGCGCTGAAGCTGATGCGGATGCGGGCGTCGGCGGGCTCGCCGACGAAGTAGGCATCGCCGTCGCCGATCGTGATCCCGGCGCGCTGCGCGTCTCGGGCGAGCGGCCCCGGCTCGACTCCCCGGGGACACGCGAGCCACAGGTGAAAGCCGGCGCGCGGCGGGGTGACATCGCCGTCGGGCCACACGCGCCGCACCTGCGCGAGCAGGGCATCTCGTCGGGCGACGAGGGTGCGGCTGAGGCGACCGGTGTGACGCGGCCACTCCGCGGAGGTGAGGAACTCGAGAGCGACCTCTTGCAGGGGGCGGGCGACGAACAGCTGGTTCGTGACGACCGCGGTGTGCAGCCGCGCCAGGACCGGTCCCCGCGCGGCGAGGAAGCCGACCCGCAGACTCGGGGCGACGGGCTTGGCGAGCGAGGAGATGTGGATGACGTGCCCGTGGACGTCGTCGGCGATGAGCGGCGGAGGCACGGGCGCGTCGAGGCGGATGTGGCGCGCCCAGTCGTCGTCGACGACGAGCGCGCGATGCCGGCGCGCGACCTCCAGCAGGGGCCGTCGTCGTTCCGGATGCAACGACAGGCCCGTGGGGTTGTTCACGGCGCTCTGCAGGTACGCCAGACGCGCACCGGTGCGCGCGAACGCGGCATCCATGTCGACCGGGTCGACGCCGCGGGCATCGGTGGGGACCGGAATCGGTGCGCAGGCCCGCGGCGCGCAGAGCGGCGAGGGCCCCGGGGTAGGTCGGGCTCTCCACGATCACGGCGTCTCCCGGCGCGGCGACGGCCTGCGCGATGAGGGCGATGGCCGACTGCGAGCCGTTCGTGACGAGGACCTCGCTCTCGTCGACGGTCGCCTGGTGGGCGAAGACCGCGCGCAAGGCGCTGAGGCCGGCAGCGGGTGCCGGCTCCCAGACGCTGCCGCGACGGATGCTGCGCGAGGCGGCGGCCTGCAGAGCCGCGCGGGGATGCAGATCGGCGCCGAGGTAGCCGCTGGAGAGCGGGACCGTGTCGGCGAGGACTGCGACGGGATCGAGAAAGCGGACGGCCGCGCCGTCGACGCGGGAGGGAGCGAGCGCGAGAGACTGCCAGCCGGTGGAGGCCGCCTCGGTGCGCGGTCCGGCCGCGATGAACACGCCCCGCCCCGGCTCGCTGCGCACTCTGCCCCGCGCAGCCAGGGCCGCGACGGCGCGACCGACGGTCACCGGACTGGTCGACAGTTCCCGGCACAACGCCCGCGTGGAGGGAAGCGCGTCACCCGGCGCACCCCGCTCGATCAGCCGTTCCAGATGGGCGACCACGACCGCGACCCTGCTATCGTTTTCCATGACAGACAACGATAGCGTTACACCGCTCAGACCCGTACCGTTACATCGCTCCTGGTCCGTGACCGCGACGGTCGCCGGGCTCGTGGCCGCCCTGGTCTCCTTCGCGGGCCCCTTCGCGGTCGTGCTGCAAGCCACCCGGGCCGCGCACCTCGACGAGGCCCACACCGCGTCGTGGGTCTGGGCGATCGCCGTCGGCAGCGGCGTCAGCGGCCTGGTTCTCAGCCTGCTGACCCGGATGCCGATCATCGTGGCGTGGTCGACGCCGGGCGCGGCCCTGCTGATAGCCGCGATCGGCGGATTCTCGTTCTCGGATGCCGTGGGCGCCTTCCTGGTGTCGAGCGTCTGCGCGTGCATCCTCGGATTCACCGGATGGTTCGGCCGCCTGTTGGCTCTCGTCCCCGGCTCCGTCACGTCGGCCTTGCTCGCGGGAATCCTGTTGCCGTTCGTCGTCTCGGGCAGCTCCGCCGTCGTGACCGCCCCGGCTGTCGCGGGGGCGGTCGTGATCGCCTTCGTCGTCGCGAAGAGATTCCTCGAACGGTACGCCGTCGTCATCGCCCTCGCCGTCGGCGTGTGCGCGACCGTGGCGACCGGCGCGGCAGAGCGCGTCACGCTCGATCTGCAGCTCACGGCACCCGTGCTCACGATGCCGACCTTCGACCCGCAGGCCCTCCTGTCGATCGGGCTGCCGCTGCTGCTGATCACCATGGCCGCGCAGAACGCCCCCGGACTCACCGTGCTGCGCACCTCGGGCTACACCCCGAACGATCGCATCCTCGTGGGCGGCGTCTCGCTCGTCTCGGCGACGCTGACGCCCTTCGGCGGGCACGCCATCAACCTCGCCGCGATCACCGCGGGCATCTGCACCGGGCCGACCTGCCACCCCGACCCCGCGCGCCGCTACGTCGCGGGCGTGGCGTGCGGGCTCGCGAACCTCGTCGCGGGCGCGTTCGCGTCGACGCTCGTCGGCGCCTACACCGCCCTCCCGGCACCCATGATCGCTGCTCTCGCGGCGGTCGCGCTGCTGCCGTCCGTCATCACGGCCCTGACCGCGACCCTCGCGGGCCCGCCCGCCACGCAGACCGCCGCTCTCATCACGCTCGCCGTCACGGCATCCGGGATCGTCGTCGTCGGCGTCGGGAGCGCGTTCTGGGCACTGATCGCCGGGCTCGCCGTGTGGGCGGTGCTCACCCGCGCGACCTCTCGCGCGCGTCTCGGAGCGTCGCAGAGCGCCCTCAGTGGTTGAAGAGGATCAGCAGCAGTGCCCCGAGCACCGCGGCGCCGCACACGCCGAAGCACGCGTAGGCGCCGGCCAGAGCGAGACCCTTCTGCCCCTCGCTGAGCGGATTCTTCGCGGCGGCCTTGGCGACCGCCTTCTCGGCGCGGCGCCGCTGCTTGTCGGTGAGCACGGTGATGGCATCGGTGAACTCGGCGGGCGCGACCAGCGGCGGGCGGCCTCCGCGCACCAGCAGCCGCAGGCCCAGGGCGTAGAAGGTCACGACGATCGATGCGCCCAGCAGGGCCGCGACGAAGACGTGCAGGAACGCTTCCCAGTTGATCACCATCAGACGTCCTTCCCGGCCGTGGCGCGCTCGATGCGGCGCTGGCGGCGCGTGGGGCCGGGCTTGCGGGGCACCTTGACGGCGGCTCCCGAGTCGGCGACCTCGCTCATGGCGTTGACGGAAGTGACCTCGTCACGACGCGAGCGCAAGAACAGCCCCAGCACGATCACGACGGCGATGACCGCGTCGACCGCCACACCCCAGCCGCCCAGCCAGACCACGACGAGAGCCGCGGCGGCGCCGACGGCACCGGCGGCGGGCAGGGTCAGGACCCAGCCGATCATGATGCGCCCGACGGTGTTCCAGCGTACGGTCGAGCCGCGCCGCCCCAGCCCCGACCCGATCACCGACCCCGAGGCGACCTGGGTGGTCGACAGGGCGAAGCCGAGAGCGCTGGATGCCAGGATCGTGGCCGCCGTCGACGTCTCGGCCGAGAAACCCTGCGCCGGCTTCACGTCGGTCAGGCCCTTGCCGAGCGTGCGGATGATGCGCCAACCGCCCATGTACGTACCGAGGGCGATCGTGATCGCGCAGGCGAACACCACCCACAGCTGCGGATCGGGGTTGGCGGTCGACTGCCAGCCCACGGCGATGAGGGCGAGGGTGATGACCCCCATCGTCTTCTGCGCGTCGTTCGTGCCGTGCGCGAGGGCCACGAGCGACGACGTGAAGATCTGCCCCCAGCGGAAGCCGTCGCGACCGTCGGCCTTGGCGTCGTAGCGGCGGGTGACGCCGTAGGCGATCTTGGTCACGGCGAACGCGATGATGCCGGCCGTCAGCGGCGCGATGAGCGCCGGCAGGATGACCTTGCTCAACACGACGCCGGTGTCGATGGCCGAGACCCCGACGCCGACGAGCGTCGCACCGATGAGCCCGCCGAACAGCGCATGCGAAGAGCTGGAGGGAAGCCCCAGCAGCCACGTGAGCATGTTCCACGTGATCGCCCCGATGAGTCCCGCGAAGATGATCGGGGGGAAGATGTCGGGACTCAACTGGTCTTCGCGGATCATGCCGCCCGAGATCGTCTTGGCGACCTCCGTCGACAAGAACGCTCCGACGAGGTTGAGGCTCGCGGCCAACAGGACGGCGACCTTCGGCTTGAGCGCACCGGTGGCGATGGGGGTGGCCATCGCGTTCGCCGTGTCGTGGAACCCGTTGGTGAAATCGAAGAACAGTGCCAGCACGATGACCAGCACGATGATGAGGGCTGCGCTCTCCACCGTTCGCTTTCCGTGAGGAGGAAGAAGGGATGCCGACGGGATCGGCGCGACGAACGAAGAGTTCACCTGGCATTCGACACTCGTTCACCGAGGTCGCGTCCACATCATTTCACCGGGGCACGCGGTGGTCAAACGCGCAGCCCCTGGTCGATCGGCATCCGGAGCGTCATCCCCCGCGGATGTCCGACGGGCGCACTAGCGTGGAACGGTGACCGACCTCGACCCGCAGACCACCCCGCCCGTCGCCGACCGCCGTCCCGTCGCGCGAAGCCACCACGGCGACACCTTCGACGACCCGTACGAATGGTTGCGGGCGAAGGACGACGACGAGGTCGTGGCGCACCTCGAAGCGGAGAACGCGTACACGAGCGCCCGCACGCAGCACCTCTCCGCCCTGCGCGACACGGTGTTCGGCGAGATCAAGGGGCGCACGCTCGAGACCGATCTCTCGGTCCCCGCGCGCCGAGGCGACTGGTGGTACTACGGCCGCACCGTGGAGGGACGGCAGTACGGCATCCAGTGCCGGGCCCCGCTCGACTCCCCCGACGACTGGACGCCGCCCACCCTGACCCCCGGCACCCCGGTACCCGGCGAGCAGGTGCTCTTCGACGGCAACGTCGAGGCCGAGGGCACCGACTTCTTCTCGCTGGGCAGCTTCGAGATCTCGAACGACGGCACCCGCATGCTCTACGGCATCGACGTCGCCGGCGACGAACGCTACACCGTGCGCGTGCGCGACCTGACGACCGGCGAGACGCTGGCCGACGAGATCCCCGGCACGTTCTCGGGTGCGACCTTCTCGCCCGACGGCCGCTTCATCGTGTACACCACCGTCGACGACGCCTGGCGCCCCGACACCGTGTGGCTGCACGAGATCGGCACCCCCGTGGATGCCGACGTGAAACTGTTCCACGAGAGCGACGACCGGTACTGGGTCGGGGCCGACTTCACCCGCAGCGACAAGTACCTCGTGATCGAGATGGGTTCCTCCATCACCTCGGAGGAGTGGCTCCTCGACGCCGACGACCTGCGCGGTGAGCCGCGCGTGGTGTGGCCACGGCGCGAAGGCGTGGAGTACTCCTCGTCGCACGCCGTCGTCGACGGTGAGGACGTGCTCTACATCGTCCACAACGACGGCGCTCTCGATTTCGAGCTCGTCCGGGTCTCGGCATCCGCCCCCCAGGGCCCGCGCGAGACCGTCATCCCCCACCGCGCCGGGCAGCGTCTGCTCGGCGTCGATGCGTTCCGCGACTGGGGCGTGGTCGCCTATCGCCGCGACGGCCTGGCACGTCTGGGCATGCTGTCGTACTCCGACGGCGCGGTGACCGAGATCGCCTTCGACGAGCCGCTGTACAGCGTCGGCACGGGCGGCAACCCCGAGTACGCTCCCCCGGTGCTACGGCTCGGTTACGGCTCGTTCGTGACGCCGAGCACCGTGTACGACTACGTCGTCGAAACGGGCGAGCTGCTGCTGCGCAAGCGTCAGCCGGTGCTCGGCGGGTTCGACCCCGCCGACTACGGTCAGGCGCGCGTATGGGCGCCCGCCGAAGACGGCACGCGCGTGCCGGTGTCGCTGGTGTGGAAGCGCTCGTTCGGCGAGCCCGGCTCGTCGCCGCGGCCCGTTCACCTGTACGGCTACGGGTCGTACGAGCACTCCATCGAGCCCGGGTTCTCCGTCCCGCGGCTGTCGCTGCTGGACCGCGGCGTCGTCTTCGCCGTGGCGCACGTGCGCGGCGGCGGCGAGATGGGCCGCCAGTGGTACGAGGACGGCAAGCTGCAGGCCAAGCGCAACACGTTCACCGACTTCGTCGCCGCGGCACGTCACCTCGTGTCCGAGGGCTACACCACCCCCGACCGCATCGTCGCCGAGGGCGGCAGCGCCGGCGGCCTGCTGATGGGCGCCGTGGCGAACCTCGCGCCCGAGTTGTTCGCCGGCATTCTCGCCGACGTCCCCTTCGTCGACGCGCTGACCACGATCCTCGACCCTTCGCTCCCGCTGACCGTGATCGAGTGGGACGAGTGGGGCGACCCGCTGCACGACGCCGACGTGTACGCCTACATGAAGTCGTACTCACCGTACGAGAACGTGCGCGAGGGCGTGCAATACCCCCGCATCCTCGCCGTCACCTCGCTCAACGACACGCGCGTGCTGTACGTCGAGCCGGCCAAGTGGGTGCAGCGCCTGCGCGAGGTCGGTGCCGACGCGCTGCTCAAGTGCGAGATGGTCGCCGGGCACGGCGGTGTCAGCGGCCGGTACAACGCCTGGCGCGAGCGCGCGTTCGAGATCGCGTGGCTGCTCGACGTGCTCGGGCTGGCGGAGTAAGTCTGGTCTCTGCGAACGCCCCGCCGCCTCGTGCGGTGGGGCGTTCGGCGTGGGGCGGCGGCGTGCTGGGGGCGGCGTGCTGGGGTGCTGGGGTGCTGGGGCCGGGGCCGGGGCCGGGGCCGGGGCCGGGGCCGGGGCCGGGGCCGGGGCCCGGCGTGCTGAGTCCGGGAACAGGCGATCGCTCGAGAACAGGGTCGCGGCGCCGCACCACGGCCTGTTCCCAAACGATGCCCTGTTCTCGAACGTGGGGCGACGGCTCCTCCCCGACTGTGCGGCATCCGGAGTTCTCCACCGTCAGCCGCGCAGCGACGACGCTGCACCGGGGCGTGCGGGCATCCTCGGAGGATGAGTGACGCTCTTGTCGAGTTCCTCCGCCGGCGAGGTGGTGCCGTTCACACCCGTGCGGTGCGCGCAGCCGGTTTCACGCCACACACGATGGTCTCCGCCGTGCGGGAGGGACGCATCGAACGGATTCGCCGCTCGTGGCTGATCCATGTTGAGTGCACTCCGCACCGCCGGGCTGCGGCCGCCCGGGGCGGACGACTCACGTGCGTCAGCGCCGCCGCGGAGCGCGGGCTGTGGGTACCGGCGCCCGCAGATCCCCATATCTGGGTACCGTCGACAGCGTCTCGTCTGGATGCCACGGACGTGCGGCTGCACCGCGCGGTCGGTCCCGTGCCCCTGGCGCGCATCGAGCCCGATGAGCACATCGTGAATGTGCTGTACCACGTGGCATCCTGTCTCCCGCCCGCGGATGCCCTGGCGGTCTGGGAGTCCGCGCTTCGACAACGGCTCGTCGACGGTGAGGTGTTGAGGCGTGTGATCTGGCGTTCTCCCCGCGCCGCCGAGATGGCCCGCGTGGCGGGTGCGTTGTCGGACTCGGGGCTGGAGAGCCACTTTCGCGCGCTCTTGTCCGCCGCGGGGATCTCGATGCGCCAGCAGGTGCGCATCGACGGACATCATGTCGACGGACTGATCGGCGAACGGCTCGTGGTTCAGCTCGACGGGTTCGCATTCCATAGTGCTCCCGCCGACCGTCGTCGCGATCTCGAGCAAGATGCACGGCTCGTGCTGCGCGGGTACACGGTGCTGCGCTTCGACTACGCGCAGGTCATGCTCGAGCCTGCAACGGTGGTCGACCGTGTGCGGACGGCCATGGCCCAGGGACTGCACCTCGGCCCCTCCCCCCGGTGACCGGGGACCCGGTGAGAACAGGGGATCGTGCGAGAGCAGGGCGCCAACACAGCGACGCGGCCTGTCCTCCAACGATCCCCTGCCCGCGAACGAACACGCCACCGCCGTCAGCGACACGCGCCGACACGGCGACGCACCCCCAAGCGGGGCGTCGGCACGACGGCAGCTCAGCCGAAGAGCGCAGCGGCCTCTTCGTAGCGGTACAGGGGCACCGAGTTCAGTTCACCGAGGGCGTCGGCAAAAGGCACGCGCACGATGTCGGTGCCGCGCATCGCGACCATCTGGCCCCACGCACCCTCGTTCAGCGCATCGGCGGCGTGCAGGCCGAGGCGCGTCGCCAGCACGCGGTCGAACGCCGAGGGCGAGCCGCCGCGCTGGATGTGGCCGAGCACGGTGGCCCGGGTCTCGATGCCGGTGATCCGTTCGATCTCGGGCGCGAGCTGCTCGCCGATGCCGCCGAGGCGGGGACGGTTGAACGCGTCGAGGCCCTTGTCGCTGAACGCCTCGTCCATGCCGGTGAGCTTGAATCCCTCTGACACGACGACCAGAGGCGCGCGGCCGCGGTCGTGGGCGCGGGTGACCTGCTCGGTGATCTCGTCGATCGACATCGGCACCTCGGGGATGCAGATGACGTGGGCGCCGGCCGCGATGCCGGCGTGCAGGGCGATCCAGCCGACGTGCCGGCCCATGACCTCGGCGACCATGCACCGCTGGTGCGAGTCACCGGTCGTGCGGAGGCGGTCCATGGCATCCGTCGCGATGTTCACGGCGGTGTCGAATCCGAACGAGTAGTCGGTGGCTCGCAGGTCGTTGTCGATCGTCTTCGGCACGCCGATCACGTTGATGCCGTCGTTCGACAGACGGTCGGCCGCGGCGAGGGTCCCCTCGCCGCCGATGGCCAGGATGCCGTCCAGGCGGTGCCCGTACATGGTCTTGGAGATGTTCTCGGCGCCGCCGCGCACGCCCTCGTACGGGTTGGTACGGCTTGTGCCGAGGATGGTGCCGCCGACCTTGGACAGCCCCTTGACCTCGTGACGCGTCAGGGGGAAGAAGTCGCCGTCGACCACGCCCCGCCACCCGTCACGGATGCCGACGAACTCGATGTCGTAGTTGGTCGTGCCCTTCAGCACGACCCCACGGATGACCGCGTTGAGCCCGGGGCAGTCGCCGCCGCTGGTCAGGATGCCGATCTTCATGGGCTGGAGTCCTCGCTGTGATTCGGGTGAGGGGGCGGCGCCATTGCCATCTTCGACCTTATCGCCGCGAGCGGGAGCGGTGCCACACGGCGACCGAGGGGCGGGATGCCACAACCCACCCGCGCCCCATCCCACCCACCGAGAACAGGCGATCACGCCAGAACAGGCCGCCCAGACGCCGATCGCCCTGTTCCCACCGAATCCCCTGCTCTCACGAGGACCAGACGCACGAACAGCGGGTGCCGGGACACCGCCGCGCGCAGGACGATCGCGCGCGCGAAGACCCGGCGAGACTCGCGAACGGAGACACACGAACGCCCCGGCGCCGAAGCACCGGGGCGTTCACAAGAAGCGGGATCAGGCCTTGCCGAGCGCCTGACGCAGCAGATGCATGAGCGCCGACAGCTGCACGGAGTCGCTGGAGCCGGGCTCGATGGCGTGCCCGTCGAGGGCGCGGGCCGCGAGCCCCTCCTTCGAGTCGATGAGCTCAGCGATCTTCGTGTCGATCGTGTGCGCGGCGATGATGCGCCACGCGGTGACGGGCTCCTCCTGACCGATGCGGTGCACGCGGTCGATGGCCTGCGTCTGCTCGGCGGCGGTCCATGACAGCTCCGCGAGCACGACGTTGGAGGCCGCCTGCATGTTCAGACCCACACCGGCGGCGGTGAGCGAACACACCGCGATCCCGACGTCGGGGTCGGTGTTGAACGCGTCGATCGCGGCCTGGCGCGCGGTGGACGTCTGCTCGCCGCGCACCGAGACGGCCTTCAGACCGGATGCCTTGAAGTGGGCCTCCGCGGCATCCATCACGTCGATGTGCTTCGCGAAGAACACGACCTTGCCCACCGAGCGCTGCAGCTGCACGGCGTAGTCGGCGGCGAGGTGCGCCTTGGCCTGGCCGATACGACGGACCATCGTGAAGACGTTCTCACTGCCGGAACCGGCGGCCTTCGACTCCTCGAGTTCGCCGTGCGCGACGAGGCGCACGATGTCGTCGTCGATCTCGCCGGCGGCCAAGCCACGGTCGCCGCGGGCCTCGATGATGCGGCGGTACTTGGCCGCGAGCCGGGCACCGAGTTCGCGCTCCGCCTGACGGATCGAGCGGCCGTACTCGTCGTCGAGCTCGACGGGGAGGTCGGCGACGAGCTTGTCGGGCAGGTCGGCGGCGACGTCCTTCTTCTTGCGCCGGACGATCCCCATGGAGATCACGGCCTCACGCGCCTCGGGGTAGAACGCCTTGTCGGCGGGGGTCAGACCCGTGGCATCCAGCTTCTCCATCAGCTCGGGGCCGGGCTTCTCGCCGTTGGTCCAGCCGAGGAAGCGCCAGATCGCGTCGAAGTCCTCGACGTCGTTGATCAGCGGCGTACCGGTCAGGGCGAGCATGAGCGGGTCGCGCGTCTGCTGGCGGACGCGCGATGCCAGGGCCAGCACGTTCTGCGAGCGCTGCGAGGTGAGGTTCTTGATGAAGTGCGCCTCGTCGACGACGACGCCCTTCAGGCCGATCGACGACAGCCATGACAGGTGCCGGTCGAGGATCTCGTAGTTGACGATGAACACATCGGCGAAGGCGTCGATGTCGGCACCGCCGCCCGAGATGACGGTGGCGCGACGCTGCGGCGTCCAGCGCTGCACCTCGCGCGCCCAGTTCATCTTCACGACGTTGGGCACGACGACCAGCAGCGGGTACGCGTCGGCGACGCTGGCGGCCAGCACCGACTCGGCGGTCTTGCCCAGGCCCGGCTCGTCGGCCAGCAGGAACGAACGGTGCCCCTGCCGCACCGCTTCGAGGAAGCGGGACTGGTGCGGCATGACCTCGAGTCCGCGCGGCGAGACGCGGTCGAACTCGGGCACCGGCGGCAGCTCCATGCTCGCGGCGGAACCGCCCGCACCGGTCTCGAACGCCTTGTACAGCGGGCCCATGAGCTCCCAGCCGTCGAGGCGACGGCGCGGGGCGTCGCCGCTCGAGCGGGGGGTGAGGTCGGGGGCGAGGAAGGGATTCGCCATCTGCCGCGCCTCGATGGACGGCGGGATGACCTGCTTCTCGGCGAGCGCGGCCGGAACGACCGGCGCGACCTGGGGCGTGTTGTCGGTGATGATGAGCTCGTCGGGCGGGAGCTCGGCACCGGACTCCAGCAGCCAGTCGCGACGCATGCGGCGGGCGACCGGCGAGGTGGCCTGGTCGACCTCCAGGAGCTGGATGAGCGAGGTGTCGCGCGCGGCGGTCTTGGCGAGGATGGTCGCGACGCCGTCGAGACGCTTGAGCAGCTCGGCGCGCGCGGCGTCGGTGATCTCGGGGTCGGCCTTGACCCGGGCGCGCTCCTCGCGCACCAGGAAGGCGATCACCTGGAACTTCACCCGGTTGGTGGGTCCGAGCTTGCCGCGCTGCGCCTTCGCCTCGATCTCGCGCACCTTGCGCGCGAGGATCGGGATGACGGGGGCTTCCTCGTCGCGTCGGGATGACGTGGTCTTTCTGCGCCGTTGGCTCGAGCCTCGGGCGGCGGTTGCCGTGGTCGGCATGCTCCTCCTGAGCGTGTCGTCCGGATGACAGTCCGGAACGTCCGGCGTGACGCCGGCGGTCGGTGACCCCGAAGATCGTCGCGCGAACCGCCGCCGAAGCGGCGGTGTCGGCGACCCGCAACGCGTCTACGCCGGAACGGCTCGCGAGACCGCGGATGACGGGGTCGACTCCCATTCTAGCGCCACCCGCGTCGCCGTGCGTGATGGCGCCACGCGGGTGGGGGTTCACACCGGTCGCGGCCTTCCCAGGCGACATCGTCATCGGATGCCGCGAGGGGGCCGCCCCGGCCGGGCACGCGCCGGTGGCGACAGGGCCGCCCGGCCCGTACGGCGCCGCGCACCGCCCGGACCCGGCCGGACCCACCCACCGCCCGACCCGCCCGGGACGCCGCCCGCGCGTTTCAGGCTGCGCGGCGCAGACGCAGGCTGTTCAGCACGACGAACACGCTCGAGAAGGCCATCGCCGCACCGGCGAGCATGGGGTTCAGCAGGCCGAGGGCGGCCAGCGGCAGGGCGGCGACGTTGTATGCGAACGCCCAGAACAGGTTGCCCCGGATCACGCGCATGGTGCGGCGGCTGAGGGCGAGGGCTGTGACGATGCCGCGCGGGTCGTCCCGCATGAGCGCCACGTCGCTGGCGTGCAGCGCCGCGTCGGTGCCCCCGCCCATCGCGATACCCAGGTCCGCGGATGCCAGGGCGGCGGCGTCGTTGACCCCGTCGCCGACCATGGCGACGGTGCGCCCCTCAGCGCGCAGAGCAGCGATCTCGGCGACCTTGGCCTCGGGCAGCACGCCCGCCCGCACCCGGTCGATGCCGAGCTCGTCGGCGACGAGACGGGCGACGTGCGGGTTGTCGCCGGTGAGCAGCACGGGTTCGAGGCCCAGCGCGCGCAGCTGCGCGACCGCCGCGGCGCTCTCGGCACGCACCGTGTCGGCGATCTCGACCACGGCGCGGGCGCGAGGCACACCGTCGGCGTCGGGCCAGCCGGCCACCACGACGGTGCCGCGCTGCTCCCCCTCCTCGACCGCGGCGGCGAGTTCCGGGGGCAGGGCCGCTCCCTCCTCGGCGGCGAGCGCGGGACGCCCGGCGAACACGCGCACGCCCTCCACGCTCCCCGTGACGCCCCGGCCGGGGAGTGCGTCCAGGTCGGTCGCGACGGGCCCCTCCCCCACGGCGGCCACGATGGCGTGGGCGACGGGGTGCTCCGATCCGCGCTCGACCGCCGCGATCCGACGCAGGGCGTCATCGGCATCCTCGCCCTCGGCGACGACGACCGCCGTGACGCTCATGAGCCCCGAGGTGAGTGTTCCGGTCTTGTCCAACGCGATCGTGTCGATGCGCTCGGCCGACTCCAGCGCCGCCGGCCCCGTGACGAGGATGCCGAGCTGGGCGCCGCGTCCGGTGCCGACGAGGATCGCGATCGGGGTCGCGAGGCCCAGCGCGCACGGGCAGGCGATGATGAGCACGGCCACGGCGGCGGTGAACCCGGCGGCGACGGGCTGACCAGCGGCCAGCCAGGCCACGAGGGTGAGCATCGCGAGCACGATGACCACCGGCACGAAGACGCCGGAGATGCGGTCGGCGAGCCGCTGCACGCGGCTCTTGCCGAGCTGGGCGTCTTCGACGAGACGCGCGATGCGCGCCAAGCGCGTCTGCTCGCCGACGCCCGTGGCGCGCACGACCAGGCGCCCGCCGGAAGCGATCGTGCCGCCGGTCACGCTCGATCCCGGGCCCACGTCGACCGGGACGGACTCACCGGTCAGCATGCTCTCGTCGATCGCGGCGCGGCCCTCGAGCACCTCGCCGTCGGTGGCGACGGTGGCGCCGGGGCGCACGACGAAGACGTCGCCCACCGCGAGGTCGTCGACGGCGATGCGACGGCCGTCGGCGAGTTCGGCCTCACGCGCACCGAGGTCGAGCAGCGACCGCAGCGCCGCCCCGGCGCGACGCGTGGAACGCTGCTCGATCACGCGCCCGAGCAGGAGGAACACCGTCACGGCGGCGGCGACCTCGAAGTACACCACCGAACTGGCGTCGTGCACGGGGCCGAAGAGCGTGGCCTCGTGCCGGATGCCGATGCGCCCGGCCGTGCCGAACACGAGCGCCCACACGCTCCACAGGTACGCCGCGAAGGTACCGAGCGTGATGAGCGTGTCCATCGTGGCGGTGCCGTGGCGGGCGTTGCGCAACGTTGCGCGGTGGAACGGCCAACCGCCCCACATCACGAGCGGAGTGACCAGCACGAGCGACAGCCACTGCCAGCCGGGGACCTGCCACGCGGGCACCATCCCGAGCGCGACGACGGGGACGGCGAGGGCGAGCGACACCCACAGGCGCACGCGCAGCGGCGTGGCGCCCGGGGAGTCGGCGGTGTCGTGCACGTGTCCGCCGTGCGGGTCCGCGGCGTGGTCGTGTCCGGCGGCCCCGCGGACGACGGGCACGGCCGGAGCGGCGGTCACGGCGGGAGCCGCGGGCACCGCGGGAGCCGCGGCAGCCGTCGCAAGGGCAGCCGGCGCAGCCACGGCCGGCGCATCGGCCGACGCCGGAGGGCGCATCTGCGCGCCCGCGCGTGTGCGCACCCGGGCGTCGTATCCGGCGGCGCGGACGGCGTCGACGAGAGCGGCGGTATCGAGGTCGGCGGGGTAGCGCACGCGTGCGGTCTCGGTGGCGAGGTTGACGGCGGCCTCGACCCCGTCGACCCGCCCGAGCTTCTTCTCGACGCGCGCGACACAGCTGGCGCACGTCATTCCCTCGATGTCGAGCACCGCTTCGACGGTGGGTGCGGTGGCATCCGTGTTCTCGCCCATGGCTCCTCCTCGGTCCGCCTTCCCTAACAGGATACCCCCAGGGGGTATTCCGGGATCCCGTCGCCCGGAATCGGCACGATGCCCCCGCAGACCGCTCGTCCACCCTCGTGGCCGGTGACGTCCCGCGACCCTACGCTGGAGAAGTGGCCGAGACGATGACGCGGGAGCAGCGCACGGTCCTCGCCGTCGCGGTGCTGGCGTCTTTCGTGTCGTTCCTCGACGGCACCGTCGTCACCGTCGCCCTCCCCGCCATCGCCCGCGATCTCGGCGGGGGCCTCTCCACGCAGCAATGGGTCGTCGACGCCTATCTCGTGACGCTGGGCGCCTTCATCCTCGTCGCAGGCTCGCTGAGCGATGTGCTCGGGCGCGTCGTCGTGGTGCGGATCGGCCTGATCGGCTTCGGCATCACGTCGATCGCGATCGCGGCCGCCCCGACGGCCGGGTTCCTCATCGTCGCCCGCGCCCTGCAGGGGATCGCGGGCGCTCTGCTCGTGCCGAGTTCGCTCGCCCTCATCACCTCGACTTTCCGCGGACCGGCGCAGGCCCGCGCGATCGGCATCTGGACCGGGGCCACCACGGTGGCGATGATCGCGGGGCCGCTCATCGGGGGCGTCTTCGTCGACACCCTCTCGTGGCGGCTGGTGTTCCTGGTCAACGTGCTGCCGATCGCCGCGACGATGTGGCTGCTCACCCATCTCGGCCGTCGCGAGCAGCGGCGGCCCGGCGCCCGCGTCGACATCGTCGGCGCCCTGCTGTGTGCGATGGGCCTCGGTGGTGGGGTCTTCGCCCTCATCGAGCAGCCGAACCTCGGCTGGGCCTCTTACGTGATCTGGATGCCGGGGGCGATCGGCGCCGCGGCCTTCGCGGGGTTCCTCGTGCGCCAACGCCTCGCACGCGACCCGATGATGCCGCTCGACCTCTTCCGCGCCCGCAACTTCTGGGCCGGCAACCTCGCGACGGCGCTCGTCTACGCGGCGCTGTCGCTCAACGGCTTCGTCGTGAGCGTGTACCTACAGCAGGGCGCGGGCTTTCCCGCGACCCTCGCCGGCCTCGCGTCACTGCCGAGCACCGTGCTCATGATCGCGCTGAGCTCACGGATGGGTGCCCTCGCGGGTCGTTTCGGCCCGCGCCTGTTCATGACTCTCGGGCCGCTCGTGATGGCAGCCGGATCGCTCCTGCTGCTGCGCGTCGGCGACGAGGTCGACTACTGGACGCAGGTGCTCCCGGGAATCGTCGTGTTCGGACTGGGGCTCACGGCCACCATCTCGCCCCTCACGGCGGCGGTGCTCGGCGCGATCGACACCGAGCGCTCCGGTATCGCGTCCGCGGTCAACAACGCCGTCTCCCGCGTGGCCGGACTACTCGCCATCGCGGGGATCTCCGCCGTCGTCGGCGGCTCGCTCGATCTTCCCGGATTCCACCGGGCAGCGATCGTCGTCGCCGCGCTGATGCTGCTCGGCGCCGCGGCGTCGTTCCTCGGCATCCGCAACCGCCCCTCCGCGGCGCTCGCGTCCCGGTGACGCTCGCCGCTCTCAGCGCAGGATGCGGCGCGTGCGCTCCACGTCGTCGGCCATCTGCACCAGCAGCGCGTCGATGCCGTCGAAGGCCATCATGTCGCGCACGCGTTCGACGAAGCGCACCTCCACGTGATGGCCGTAGAGGTCGAGAGCGGTCTCGTCGAGCACGTAGGCCTCCACCTGCCGTGCGTCCACGTCGTCGAAGGTCGGATTGGTGCCGACGCTGATGGCAGCGGGATAGCTCGTGCGGCGCCCGCCCTCGACATCGACGAGCCAGCCGGCGTAGACGCCGTCGGCGGGCACGAAGCCCTCGAGGTCGGCGGAGAGGTTGGCGGTGGGGTACCCGAGCTCTCGCCCGCGCTTGAGGCCGTGCACGACCTCGCCCCACACCGAGGGGGCACGGCCCAGCAGGCGGGCGGCGGTCTGCACGTCGCCGGCCGACAGGGCCTCGCGGATCCACGTCGACGACACGCGCCGATCGGCGTGCACGGCGCGCACCTCATCGACGACGTCGACGTGGAAGCCGTACTCGGCCCCCATCCGCTCGAGCAGCTCGGGGCCGCCAGCACCGCCCGCACCGAAGCGGAAGTCGCGCCCGACCAGCACCGTGCGCGCCTGCAACGCGTCGACGATCACCCGACGCACGAACTCGTCGGCCGGAATCGACGCCAGGTGCTCGTCGAAGGTGAGCAGCAGGGTGGCGTCGACGCCCGCGCGATCCAGCAGGTCGAGCTTCTGGTGAGGTCCGATCACGTCGGGCGGGCACTTCTCGGGGCGCAGCACGCTGAGCGGGTTGCGGTCGAACGACACGGCGACCACTTTCGCGCCATCGGCGGCGTCGATGCGGGCCCGGTCGATGACCGCGCGGTGTCCCGCGTGCACACCGTCGAACTTGCCGATGGCCACGACCGACGGCCCGAAGCCGGCGGGGACCTCCGCGGGGTCGCGGAAGACGATCACGACGACGCCCGACGGTGCTTCACGAGCCACCATAGTCCGAGGAAGGGCAGCACGAGCGGAACGAACACGTACCCGTAGCCGTACACCGACCACACCGTCGGGTGCTGGAACAGGGAGGGCAGCGCAAGGCTCAGCGTTCCGACGACGAGCACGCCGACGAGCTCGAACCCGATGGCGACCCAGGCGACGCGGTACCACGCCGGGCGCGCCGAGAAGACGAGGGCCAGCGTGGCGAGGATGTACACGACGGCAGCGAGCGCGGAGAGACTGTAGGCCACGGGGGCGTCGTCGAATTCGCGCACGATCTGCACGAACGAGCGGCCGGTGGCGGCGAGCGCCATGATGCCGTAGACGACGACGAGGACACGGCCGATGCCGGTCATCCCCCGGGCGCGAGTGGGAGTGGTGGATGCCATGACCCCTCGATTCTAGTTCGCCCGCGGCGGCGTCGAGTGGCGGCGTCCTCCCGTAACAGGGGATGCACCGGGAACAGGCCCCTGCGCCGCGGATCGACCTGTTCTGGACGTATCGCCTGTTCTCACGACCCGCCAGGTCACGGCATCCGGAACCGTCAGGCGATCTGCACGGTCCAGATCACGTGCATGCGCCACACCATCACGGCGACCGCCAGGGCGGCGACACCCATGACGACGGTGCTCCACCGGCTGCGCTCGATGAGCGCCCACGCCGCGCCCGCGACGGGCACGGCCGCTGCCGAGACGAGATACGTCCAGAACTCCAGCAGACTGCCCGAGGGCGGGTTGCCCGCGAACGGCGCGATGATCGCGACGACGATCTGCACGATCAGCAACAGCTCGATGAGGGCGAGCGAGCCGACGGTGACGTCTCCGGGGCGGCGGCCGATCAGCCCCGCGACGATCGCGACCAGGCCCGCGATCACGGCGATCCCCACCTGCACGAGCGTGAACCACAGGATCATCGGGCGGCCTCCTCGGGCATGTTCATGACGCTCTTGAGCTGCGTGCCGCGCTTCTCGACGATACCGACGAGGCGTCCGTCCGGGTCGATCGCTGCCGCCACCGCCCCGGTGAGGCGTCCTCCCCCATCGATGCGCTTACCGTGGCGCAGGTCGCGCGCCTCGTCGGCACCGACGGCCAGGGCGCCGACGACGACCGCCGCCGCCGTGGCGGGTTCGACGAGCGCGTCCTCGGCGATGTCGTCGACGGATGCCGCGGCGGCGACGTCGAAGGCACCGATCCGCGTGCGGCGGAGCATCGTCAGATGCCCGCCCACGCCGAGGGCGCGACCGAGGTCGCGGGCGAGGGCGCGGATATAGGTGCCGCTCGTACAGTCGACGACGACGTCGAGCTCGATCACGCCGTCACCGCGGCGCGTGTCGCGCACGTCCAAGCGCGACACCGTCACGCGTCGGGCCTTCAGCTCGACCTCCTCGCCCGCGCGGGCGAGGTCGTACGCCCGCCGCCCCGCGACCTTGATGGCCGAGACGGTGCTCGGCACCTGGTCGATCTCGCCGGTCAGCTCGGCGATGCCCGCCGCGATCGCCTCATCGGTGAGGGCGGAGGCATCCGTCCTCGAGATCTCCGCACCGTCGGCGTCGTCGCTGTCGGTGGCGGCACCGAGCAGGATCGTCGCCTCATACGTCTTGTCGGCGCCCACGATGTACGTCAGCAGCCGCGTCGCGCCCTCGACCCCCAGCACGAGGAGCCCGGTCGCCATGGGATCGAGGGTGCCGGCGTGCCCGATCTTGCGGGTACCGAGAGCTTTGCGCGCCCTCGAAACGACGTCATGGCTGGTGATGCCCCCCGGCTTGTCGACCAGGAGGATGCCCGGACGCACCATCAGCAGAAGTCCCCGAACACCTGCACGGGATGCGCCGGGTCGGAGTTCTCCACGATCACCGAGGCGGCCGCGCGCGGGCGCGCCGTGCGGAGGTAGTGCTTCTCGGCATCCGCAAGCTCGGGGCGAGGAGCACCGATCGGCGGGTTGTTCTCGAGCCAGACCGAGAAGTTCCAGAGCCCCCGCACCTCGGGGCTGTGCAGGAAGCGCCCGTCGACGACCAGCACGGCGTCGGAGGGGGCGACGAAGCCCGCACCGAACTCCTCGCCCGCGCGGAACGGGGCGATGAAACGCTCCCGCGCCTCGGGTGCGCCGTCGGCGAGCGACGCACGGAATACCGCCGTGCCCTCGTCGGAGATCGCCTCTTCGAAGCCGTTGGCGAACTCCCTCGCGGCGCCCTGATCGAGCGCGTCGATCGCGACGACGACGCGTCCGGCGCGGTTGTTCTGCCGCATCAGGGCGCGCAGGCTCCGCTGCAGGTCTCGAACGGCGTTCTCGGGCGACGACATGGTTCCAGCCTACTTTCGCCACCGCGGCGGTCGCACGGGCGGCGTCCGGCGCGGCGCGGCGCGGGACGGGACGGGGCGGGACGGGGCGGGGCGGCGCGGGGCGGCGCGGGGCGGGGCGGGGCGGGGCGGGGCGGGACGGGGCGGCGCGGGGCGGCGCGGGGCGGGGCGGTGCGGGGCGGGGCGGCTACTCTCGCGCGCATAAACGCGATCCACGCGCATAAACGCGCTCTCCTCGCGTTTATGCGCGTGAATCGCGTTTATGCGTGACTCACCGACCCGCGCCGCGCGCGCTCGCGTCCCGCACCGCACCGCGCCGCGCGCGCTCGCGCGCCCACCGCACCGCGCATGCGACCGTAGGCTGGAGGGATGCCAGAACTCGCCGCCCCGCTCATCGCGTGGTACCGCGAGGCGGCGCGCGACCTCCCCTGGCGGCGCGCGGGCTTCGGCGCCTGGGGAACCCTCGTCAGCGAGTTCATGCTGCAGCAGACCCCGGTCAACCGCGTGATCCCGCACCTGGAAGCGTGGCTGACACGCTGGCCGACGCCCGCCGACCTGGCGGCCTCTCCCCCGGGAGACGCCGTGACGCAGTGGGCCAACCTCGGCTATCCGCGTCGAGCGCTGTGGCTGCACCGGGCCGCGGTCGAGATCCGCGACCGGCACGACGGGGTCGTCCCCCGTGATGTCGACGCGCTTCTCGCGCTCACGGGTATCGGCGACTACACGGCCCGCGCGGTGGCGGTGTTCGCGTACGGTGATCGGCATCCCGTCGTGGACACGAATACGCGCCGCGTCCTCGCCCGCGCCGTCGACGGCCGGGCGCAGCCCGGGCCGCCGCACAAACGCGACCTGGCGGCGATGGAGGCCGAGCTGCCCGATGGCGTCACCGAGGCGGCGATCGTGAATGCGGCGACCATGGAGCTCGGAGCGATCATCTGCACGGCGCGGTCGCCGAAGTGCGACCTGTGCCCGCTCGTCGCGCAGTGCGCGTGGCGTGCGGCCGGATATCCCGCGTCGGAGGATCTGCGCCGCAAGCAGGCGGCGTACGAGGGCAGCGACCGTCAGGCCCGTGGGGCGGTTCTCAAGACGCTTCGTGATGCGGCTCCCTCCCCCGTGCCGCTGTTCGCCGTGCTCCCCGACTGGCCGGACGCCGCGCAGCGCGATCGCGCGATCGACTCGCTCGTCGCGGACGGCCTCGCCGAGGCGATCGACGACACGCTCCGGCTACCCGGCCACCCCGCGACCTGACCCGGAGACGCCGCCACGGCCTCGTACGACGGGGCATGCATCCTCGCACAGCTCCTGCATCCCGCGGAGCATCGGCCCGACATCGCCACCGCGCAGCCCGCTTTGCAGGAGTTGTGCAGCCGAAGCGCGCCCGCGCAACGGCGAACGGCCGGATGCCATCCCCTCGGGGCGGCATCCGGCCGTGTGTCGAACGGGCTCAGGCCCGGTCGTCGTCCTCGTCGAGATCGTCACCTTCGTCGTGCTCGCGCGGCTTGACGTACGGGTCGGCGTCGCCGGCGTACGCCGCGGCGGCAGCGAGGCCCGCGACCGACTCGTCGCGTTCGCGCGCTTCGCGCAGCAGCGCCGAGATGTGGTCGGCGTTCTCGGGGATGCCGTCGAGGATGAACTCCAGCGACGGGGTGAGACGCGTGTTGAGGTGCTTGCCCACCTCGCTGCGCAGCATGCCGGTCGCCGACTTCAGCGCCGCGGCGGTGTCGGCGCGGTGCGCCTCGTCGCCCATCACGGTGTAGAACACCGACGCGCGCTGCAGGTCGCCGGTGACCCGCACGTCGGTGATGGTCACGAATCCGAGCCGCGGGTCGCGCAGCCCCTTCTCGAGCCGCTCGGCCAGCACCACGCGGATGCGGTCCGCCACCCGGGCCTGTCGCTCTCCTGCCACGTCCTTCTCCTTCTCGTTCTTCATACCGCCGCGGATGACCCAGCGAGTAAATATCCCCACGAGGATGCCGCCCCCAGCGTAGGCCGGAGGGGTGTGCATCTCCGAGAGCATCGGGGTAGGGGCCCCGCTCTGCTCTCGGAGATGCACACCCCGCAGACCGAAGCGGGAGCCGCGTCCGAAGACGACACCCCCGCAGGCCGAAGCGGGAGCCGCGCCCGAAGACGCGACCCCCGCCCAGCGAATCAGCCTCGCGGCTTCTCGACCATTTCCGTGGTTTCGATCTCGTCGCCGACCTGGATGTCGTTGAACTTGCCCAGGCCGATACCGCACTCGAAGTCCGTGCGGACCTCGGTGACGTCGTCCTTGAAGCGGCGCAGCGACTCGATGGCCAAGCCGTCGGCCAGCACGACGCCGTCGCGGATGACGCGGGCCTTGGCGTTGCGCGTGATCGTTCCCGACCGCACGATGACACCGGCGATGTTGCCGAACTTCGAGGAGCGGAACACCTCGCGGATCTCGGCGACACCCGACTGCACCTCTTCGAACTCCGGCTTGAGCAGGCCCTTGAGCGACTGCTCGACGTCGTCGATCGCGTTGTAGATGACGGAGTAGAACCGCACGTCGACACCCTCGCGGGCGGCACGCTCGCGGGCCTTGGTGTCGGGGCGCACGTTGAAGCCGATCACGATCGCGTTGTCGATCGTGGCCAGGTTGATGTCCGACTCGGTGATCGCACCCACACCGCGGTGGATGATGCGCAGCTGAACGCTGTCGTCGACCTCGATCTTGAGCAGCGACTCCTCGAGCGCCTCGACGGCACCCGACACGTCACCCTTGATGATGAGGTTGAGCGACTCGACCTTGCCCTCTTCGAGAGCGCGGGTGAAGTCCTCGAGCGAGATGCGCTTGCGGGCCTTGGCCAGCTGGGCGTTGCGCTCGGCGGCCTCGCGCTTCTCGGCGATCTGGCGCGCGGTGCGGTCTTCTTCGGTGACGATGAAGACGTCGCCGGCACGCGGGACCGAGTTCAGACCCTGCACCTGCACGGGACGCGACGGGTAGGCCTCCTCGACCGCTTCGCCGTTCTCGTCCATCATCGCGCGGACGCGGCCGTACGCGGTGCCCGCGACGATCGCGTCGCCGACGCGCAGCGTTCCGGACTGGATCAGCACCGTGGCGACCGAACCGCGACCCTTGTCGAGCTTCGCCTCGATGGCGACACCGCGAGCGGCCTTGTTCGGGTTGGCGGTGAGGTCGAGGCCGGCGTCGGCGGTCAGCAGCACGGCATCCAGGAGCTCCTGGATGTTCGTGCCCTGACGGGCCGACACGTCGACGAACATGACGTCTCCGCCAGTACTCCTCGGCCACGAGGCCGTACTCGGTGAGCTGCTGGCGCACCTTGGCGGGGTTGGCGTCGGGCTTGTCGACCTTGTTGACCGCGACCACGATCGGCACGTTCGCCGCCTGGGCGTGGTTCAGCGCCTCGACCGTCTGGGGCATGATGCCGTCGTCGGCCGCGACGACGAGGATGGCGATGTCGGTCACCTGCGCACCGCGGGCACGCATGGCGGTGAACGCCTCGTGACCCGGGGTGTCGATGAAGGTGATCGCGCGCTCGATGCCCTCGTGCTCGGTCCAGATCTGGTAGGCACCGATGTGCTGCGTGATGCCGCCGGCTTCGCCCGCGACCACGTTGGTCTGGCGGATGGCGTCGAGGAGTCGCGTCTTACCGTGGTCGACGTGGCCCATGACGGTGACCACGGGAGGACGGATCTCGAGGTCGTCCTCGCTCTCGGCCTCCAGCTCGGCGTCGAGGTCGAGACCGAAGCCCTCGAGGAGCTCTTTGTCTTCGTCCTCGGGCGAGACCATCTGGATCTTGTAGCCGAGCTCGGCACCGAGCACCTCGAAGGTGGCCTCGTCGAGCGACTCGGTCGCCGTGGCCATCTCGCCCAGGTTGAACAGGATGGTCACGAGCGTGCCGGGCTGCACGGTGTAGCCGCGCAGGGCCTCGAGCTTGTCGGCGAAGTCGGCGATGGAGGCACCGCGACGCAGGCGAATGATCTCGCCGTTACCCTTCGAGACGTTGACGCCGCCGACGACCGGCGCCGACCGCATCTCGAATTCCTGCCGCTTCGCCCGACGCGACTTACGTTGCTTCGACTTGCCGCCGCCCTTGCCGAAGGCACCCGCGGTACCACCGCCGGGACCACGGCCGCGACCGCCACCGCCACCGGGACGACCGGCGAAACCGCCGCCGCCCGGAGCACCGGGTGCGCCGCCGGGACGCTGGAAGCCGCCACCGGCGCCGCCGGGACGACCGGGACCGCCGGGACGCTGCTGGAACGGAGCGCCGGGACGACCGCCACCACCGGGACGACCTGCGCCGCCGGGACGCGGAGCGCCGGGACGGGGGGCGCCGGGGCGCGGAGCCTGCGGACGCGGGATGTTGCCGGGGGTCGGGCGCTGGCCCATGCCCTGCGCCGAAGCGAAGGGGTTGTTGCCGGGGCGCGGACCCGAAGGACGCTGGCCCATGCCCTGCGACGACGCGAAGGGGTTGTTGCCCGGACGGGCGCCGCCCGGGCGCGGGGGCGCGCTGGGGCCGGGCTTGGGGGCACCGGCGCCGGGCGTCGGGGCCTGGGAGCCGGGGCTCGGCGGCGACGACGGGGTCGCCGTGGGCTTGGCCGCAGGCGCGGGGGTGGATGCCGCGGCGGCCGACGCCGCGGGAGCGGCAGCCGGAGCCGCGGGGGCGGCGGGCTTCGCGGGACCGGGCGTGGGTCCGGACGGACGCGCACCGGGGGTCGCCGCGGGACGCGCGGGGCCGGGGCGGGCGCCGGCGCCGGGGCGCGCCGCGGGAGCGGCGGGCTTGGCATCCGAGGATCCGGACGAGCCTTCGGCCGCGAGAGCGGCGCGGAGCTTACGAGCCACGGGGGGCTCGATGGTGGATGAGGGGCTCTTGACGAACTCGCCGAGCTCCTTCAGCTTCGCAAGCGCGACCTTGCTGTCGACGCCGAGCTCGGAAGCGATCTCGTGCACGCGTGGTTTTGCCACAATTCTCCTGTCTGAGGGCCTACCCCGGACAGGGCAGACCGTTACTGGCGGACGGGTCTCATTTCGAGCCGTTCACTTCGTGTCCATAGCCGTTCAGCCTTTTCGCTGGAGGGTTGATTCGAAGGTCTGCGTGTCAAGCGGGCCTGACACACGCAATGCTCGTACGAAGGCGCGACGCGCGAGAGCTTTTCCCACGCACGCGTCCGTCTCGTGCACCCACGCGCCCCGACCGGGAAGGACCGCTCGCTCGTCTCGGACGAGGACCGACCCGTCGGCGACCACACGCAGAAGCGAGGATCGGGGGGCACGTGCGCGGCATCCGACGCACGTTCGTACGGGATCCATCCTACACCTCGCGCCTACCTGGCCGACGGACGGTCAGTTGTCTTCAAGGATGCTGTCGGGCTGGATGTCGATCTTCGCGCCGGTGAGCTTGGCAGCCAGGCGGGCGTTCTGCCCCTCCTTGCCGATCGCCAACGACAGCTGATAGTCGGGGACGAGCGCGCGCACGGCCTTGGTCGAGGCATCCAGGACGAACGACGACGTCACCTTGGCGGGCGACAGCGCGTTCGCGACGAAGCGGGGCAGCTCGGCGTCGTAGTCGATGATGTCGATCTTCTCGCCCGCGAGCTCCTCGGTGACGGCACGGACGCGCCGGCCGAGCTCGCCGATGCAGGCGCCCTTGGCGTTCACGGTCGGGTCGTTGGCCTTGACGGCGATCTTGGAGCGGTGACCGGCCTCACGCGCGAGCGAGACGATCTCGACCAGCCCCGCGGCGATCTCGGGCACCTCGAGCGCGAAGAGCTTGCGCACGAGGCCGGGGTGGGTGCGCGAGACGGTGATCTGCGGGCCCTTGTTGCCCTTCGCGACGCTGGTCACGTACACGCGCAGGCGCGAGCCGTGCGCGTACGTCTCGCCCGGCACCTGCTCTTCGGGCGGGAGGATCGCCTCGACGGTGCCGAGGTCGACGTGCACCATGCGCGGGTTGGGACCCTGCTGCACGACGCCGGCGACGATGTCGCCTTCCTTCCCGCGAAACTCCCCCAGCACCGCGTCGTCGGCGATGTCGCGCAGGCGCTGGCTGATGACCTGCTTCGCGGCGAACGCGGCGATACGACCGAAGTCGTCGGGAGCCTGCTCCTCTTCGCCGATGACGGCGCCCTCTTCGTCGGTGACGGGGGTGAAGATGCCCACGTGACCGGTCTTGCGGTCGAGCGACGCGCGCGCGCCGGCGGGGATCTCACCGCTGGGCGAGATGTGCTTGGCGTAGGCGGTCAGGATCGCCTGCTCGATGATGCGCGCGAGTTCGTCGAAGGGGATCTCCTTCTCGCGTTCGATCGTCTTCAGAAGTGCGAGATCGATGTCCACAAGGCCCTCCGTTATTCAGCTCTCGTCGACGCGACCGGCGCCGACAACCCTCCTACGATACCCGGGATGCCAGCGGGTGCGCGACTCGAAGAGGGATGACAGATGCCGATGCCCCGCGACACGACACCGGATGGGAATACAATGGTAGCTTTCTCCCATGGAACTCACCATCGACAGCGGCGGCCGCATCGTGCTCCCCAAGGCCTTGCGCGATGTGTACGGTCTCCTTCCCGGCACCGTGGTCGATATCTCGGCCTACGGCAGTGGTCTGCAGATCACCCCGGGCGGTCGTACCGCGCGCCTCGTCCGCGACGACGACGGTCGACTCGTCGCCCAGGGCGACACGCCCGTGAGCGACGACGTGGTGTCGGCGCTGCTCGACAGCGGTCGCCGGTGACGACCTCCGGCGAGTCGGGCAGCCTGACCGCGGTCGACACGAGCGTGGCGGTCGCCCTGCTCGTGTGGTCGCACGAACACCACGAACGCGTGCGTGCCTGGGCGCGCGGTCGCGAGCTGAGACTGAGCGGCCATGCGGCCGTCGAGACCTACTCGGTCCTGACCCGTCTCCCCGGCGACGCACGCCTGACCGCCGCCGACGCCATCGCCGTCATGGACGAGAACTTCGGCGCCCCGCTCACCCTCACTCCTGGCGCCGCCGCGTCGACACACCGCGAACTCGCCTCCCACGGCATCGCCGGCGGGGCGACGTACGACGGCCTGGTGGCCCTCGCTGCCCGGCAACACGGCGCCCGCTTGGCGACCCGCGACGCCCGAGCACGCGGAACCTACGAGGCGGTCGGGGTCGCGGTCGAACTCGTCGTCTGACCCCCCGACGGGAGCGGCGTCACAACCGCTCGTGCGGGTTGGCCGCGAGCGTGCTCAGCACACCCCCGAAGCGCTGCCGGTACGACCGCGGCGTCGTGCCGTATCGGGCGATGAAGCTCTGCCGGAACGTGACGGGACTGGCGAAGCCGCACGCGCTCGCGACCCGTGACACGGGCCACGTCGTCACCTCCAGCAGACGCCGGGCCTCGTCGAGGCGCCGAGCGCTCACCCACCGCGCCGGGGTGTCGCCGGTGAACGCCGAGAATCGCCGCGAGAAGGTCCGTGGACTCATCAGCGCCCGCGCCGCGAGCGCACGAACGCTCAGCTCGCAGTCCAGGTGCGCCAGTGCCCAGGAGATCGTCTCGCCGATGATGCCGTCACCCGGTTCCGCGACGGGGCGCGGGATGTACTGCGCCTGATGCCCCTCGCGATGGGGGGCGATCACCAGCCGCCGTGCCACGTTCGACGCTGCCTCCGACCCCAGCCGCGATCGCACGAGATGCAGACAGGCGTCGAGGCCGGAGGCGGTGCCCGCAGCCGTCAGCACGTCTCCGTGATCGAGGTACAGGGCGTCGGCGCGCACCTGCACCCGAGGGCAGGTGGCGGCCAGCTCGGCGACCCCCTCCCAGTGGGTCGTCGCCGACCGGCCGTCGAGGATGCCGCTCGCCGCCACGGGCGTCGCGCCGAGACACAGGCCGACGATGGTGGCGCCCCGTGCGTGCGCGGAACGGATCCGATCGACCAGCACCGCCGACGGCGGATCCCCGGCGGCCGGCCACGACGGGAACACGACCATGTCGGCCGCGTCGACGACATCCGCGTGCGAGAGTCCGCCCACATTCAACCCCTCCGACGTGCGGATCGACGTCGAGTGCTCGTTCCACACGCTCACCGACCAGTCGGCCCGCCCCTGTCGGGCGACCTCACCGAAGACCACGAGCGGCACCGAGAGGTGGAACGACGTGATGCCGTCGAAGGCGTGCACCGCGATGCGCATGAGTGGCTCGATCTCATCGAAGGATGTCGGAACGGACACTCACTCTACGTGCCCCCGGGCGGACATGATCGAGACGCCGCCGCCAGCGGCATCCGCTCACTCACGGAGGAACGATGTCCGAACCCCGCCGCGCCCTGATCGTCGTCGACGCCCAGCGCGAGTACTTCGAGGGTGCTCTGCCGATCGTGCACCCGCCCCGCGAGAGCGCTCTGGCCCGGATCGTCGAGGCGGTCGGGCACGCGCATGCCGCTGACATCCCGGTCGTCGTCGTGCGACACGAGCGCCCGGGCGGCACGGTCGCCTTCGTCCCCGGCTCGCGGGGTGCTCAGACGCATCGGGATGTCGAAGCGGTGACGGAAGGGGCCGTCCTGGTGGTGAAGCGCTTCTCGAGCGTCTTCGCCGGCACGGGACTCGCCGAGCGCCTGAACGACGACGGCGTCGACACGGTCACGCTCGTCGGTTTCATGACGAACAACTGCATACTCGCCTCCGCCGCGGATGCCGAACCCCGTGGCCTGTCCGTCGAGGTGCTGTCCGATGCCACCGGCGCCGTCGGACTCGCCAACGACGCGGGATCGGTCGGCGCCCGTACCGTGCATGAGACGCTCATGCCGATGCTGCACTCGAACTGGGCGGCCGTGGCAGACGTACGCGCGTGGGCAGCCGCCGTGACCGCGGGCCGCTCGCTCGCACCCGACTCGCTGGTCGCCTCCGCCGCGCGTCACCGCGCCGGAACGCCCGCCGCGCGGCACCGCACCGGAACGCCCGCCGCGTGACCGCCTGGGCGTGATGGGGACGGGTCAGAGCCGTTCCAGCGGGTTGGCCGCGAGCTTTTGCACCACTCCCCCGTCGACGAGCCGGCGCGCCGCGGTTTCGGGCTTTCGCGCGGCTTGGTCGACGACGCAGGCCCCGAACTCGGCGGCGAGCGCGCCGCGGGGGTGCGCGGTCAGCACCTCGACGACGAATTCCTCGGGCAGAGCGTCGGGCCGGGCGCCCGAGATGTCGAGCGCGGTCGCCGTCTCGAGCAGGTAGCCCTCGGCATCCCTCTCCGGATCCACGCTCGGCCAGTTGTGCCGCACGATCACGTCGAGCACGCGCTGGCGCCGCTCGAAAGCCCAGCCCGCACCCGCGGTGAGAGCCACACCCACGTGGCCGCCGGCGTGCTCGTACGAGATGGTGTGGTTGTCGAACTCCGTCACCGTGCCGATGTCGTGCAGCACCGCCGAGACATACAGCAGCTCGTGGTCGACGCCGGTGATGCCGTCGACGCGGGCGAACGCCTCGGCCCACAACCAGGAGCGCAGCGCGTGCGCGGTGAGGGCAGGCGAGTGATACTCCCGCGCCAGCGTCAGGGCGCCGCGGGCGGCGACGGTTTCGGGCACGGGGATGTCGGCGATGCGCACAGAACCTCCGGGGTCGAGTCGGCACTACTCTCGCTCAGCTCGTCGCCGGGCGGCAGCGCGACGACGGTCAGGTCACGACGCGTTCCTGCCAGAGCGTTCCGGATGCCGTTGCCTCGAGGCCGTGGCATCCGGAACGGCTCAGATCACCGGGGTGGCGTGCCAGATGCGGTCGAGGTAGTCGCGCATGGCTCGATCCGACGAGAAGTAGCCGCTGCGCGCGACGTTGAGGATTGCGGAGCGCACCCAGGCGTCCTGGTCGGCGTAGGCCGCATCCACGCGGTTCTGCGCGTCGAGGTACGACGAGAAATCCGCCAGGGCCATGAAACGGTCCTCGTAGAGCAGGTTCGACACGAGCGGCTCGAACACCGTGCGGTCACCGGCTGAGAACGCGCCCGATGCAATGAGATCGATCGCGCTGCGCAGCCGCTCGTCGCGCTGGTAGAAATCGGCGGGGCGATACCCCTCTGCCCACAGCGCCTCGACCTCGGGCTCGCTCATGCCGAAGAGGAAGAAATTGTCGTCGCCGACGAGCTTGCGGATCTCGACGTTCGCCCCGTCGTCGGTGCCGATCGTCAGCGCGCCGTTGAGGGCCAGCTTCATGTTGCCGGTACCCGACGCCTCTTTGCCGGCGAGCGAGATCTGCTCCGACAGGTCGGCGGCGGGGATGATGCTCTCGGCGAGGGTGACGTTGTAGTTGGCCGGGTACAGCACCTGCAGCTTGCCCTGCACCCGCGGGTCGGCGCTGACGACCTCGCCGACGGCGTTGATGAGGTGGATGATGCGCTTGGCCATGCCGTACCCGGGCGCGGCCTTCGCACCGAACAGGAACGTGCGCGCCTGGACGTCGTCGACGTCGAGCCGGCCAGACACGATGCCCTCGTACGTGCTGACGATGTGCAGCACCTTGAGCGTCTGCCGCTTGTACTCGTGCAGGCGCTTGATCATGACGTCGAGCATGTGGCCGTCTCCCGGTGCCGCGTCGCCGCGCGCTTCGAGCACGCGCCCCAACCGCCGCTTGTTCGAGGCCTTGACGGCGGCGAAACGCTCCCGGAAGTCGGCGTCGTCGGCGAGGGCTTCCAGGCCCCGCAGCCGTTCGAGGTCGACGGTCCAGCCGGCGCCGAGCGCCTCGGTGATGAGCGCGGAGAGCTCGGGGTTCGCCAGGCGGAGGAAGCGGCGCGGGGTCACGCCGTTGGTGACGTTGGTGAACTTGTCGGGCCACATCGTGGCGAAGTCCTTCAGCACGTTGTCGCGCAGCAGCTGCGAGTGCAGCTCCGCGACGCCGTTCACCTTCGACCCGGCCACGGTGGCGAGGTAGGCCATGCGCACCGAGCGGTAGGGGTGCTCGCCGATGATCGACATGTTGCGGATGAGCAGCTCGTCGTCGCCGAAGCGCTCGCGCACTTCGAGCAGGAACTCGTCGTTGATGCGGTAGATGATCTCGAGGTGACGCGGCAGCAGACGTCCCAGCAGGTCGACCGACCACACCTCGAGGGCTTCGGGCAGCAGCGTGTGGCACGTGTACGCGAAGCACTTCTGTGTGATCGCCCACGCGGCATCCCACTCGAGCTTCTTCTCGTCGACGAGCACTCGCATGAGCTCGGGCACGCCGATCACGGGGTGGGTGTCGTTGAGCTGGAAGATCACGCGCTCGGGGAGCTTGTCGAGATCGAAGTCGTCGGGCAGGACGTTGTCGATGAAGTCGGCGATGGAGGCCGCGACGAAGAAGTACTGCTGCTGCAGACGCAGCTCCTTGCCCTGGGGCGTGGAGTCTTCGGGGTAGAGCACCTTGGAGATGTTCTCGGCGAAGGTCTGCGCGCGCACCGACTCGACGTAGTCGCCGGAGTTGAACGTGTGCAGGTCGAAGGCGTTGGTGGCGACCGCGCGCCAGAGGCGCAGGGTGTTCACCCGGCCGTTGTGATAGCCGGGGACCATCATGTTGTACGGCACGGCCAGCACGTTCCACTCCGGAACCCAGCGCGTGCGCTCGACGCCGCCGTCGTCGTAGGTCTCGGTGTGTCCGGCGAACGAGATGGTCTGCGCGGCCTCGGGGTGGGCGAAGTCCCACGGCGACCCCATGCGCAGCCACGCGTCGGGCTGCTCGACCTGCTCGCCGTCGGCGAAGGCCTGGCGGAAGATGCCGTACTCGTAGCGGATGCCGTAGCCGATGGTCGGCACGCTCATCGTCGCGAGCGAGTCGATGAAGCACGCGGCCAGGCGCCCGAGACCGCCGTTGCCCAGGCCCGGCTCGATCTCGACCGCGCGCACGGCGTCGATGTCGATGCCGCACTGCGCGAGCGCCTCGGTGGCGATGTCGGTCAGCCGCGCCGCGAGAAGGTTGTTGTCGAGCTGACGCCCCAGCAGGTACTCGGCCGAGAGGTAGCAGACCGTCTTGGCCTGCTGCGTCTTCTGCGTGGCGCGATCGTCGAGCCAGCGCGCCATCAGATAGTCGCGCACGGTGTAGGCCAGGGCGAGGTACTGATCGTTGACGTCGGATGCCGACAGCGTCACGCCCTGGCCGAAGTTGAGGTTCTGCAGGAACTGTTTGGCGAAGCCGTCGACCGATGCGGCGGGGGCGACGACCGGGGCGAGAGCGAGCGGGTGGGTGGGACGCAGCTCAGAGGTGTTCTCGGGCACGATCCGACCGTAATGACATCCGGCGTCATGTACCAAGGGAGCAATGTCCATGTCACATGATCTTCACCCGTTCGCCGCAGGGTCCTGCGGGGAACGAGCGCGAGTGAAGCGCGGACGGAGAGGAAACACCGTCGCCCTATGCTGAGCGATTGTGTGACACCGATCGGAGGCAACGTGCTCGTCACCCTCACCTCGACCGCACCCGTGGCATCCCACCTGAGTCACTTGCTCCGCAAGCATCCCGATCGCGCGCAGAGCTTCCCCCTCAGCGTCGGGTTGGCGCATGTGTTCTACCCCGAGGTGAACGACGAGCGCTGCACTGTCGCGATGCTGCTCGAGATCGATCCGATCGATCTCGCCCGCAACCAGAACTTCCGAGGGGGCGCGACCCACACGCTCAGCCGGTACGTCAACGATCGTCCCTACACGTCGTCGTCGATGGTCGCTGTCGCCCTCGGGCAGGTCTTCCGTTCCGCGATGACCGGCCGGAGTGAGACCTTCCCCGAACTCGCCGCAGCCGCGCTCCCGCTGGAGATCACGGTGGCGGCGGTGCCCGCGCGGGGGCCTGCCACCGCCGGTCTCGCCACCCGTCTCTTCGCGCCGCTCGGCTGGGAGGTGACCGAGACCCCCCTCGCCCTCGATCCGGCCTATCCCGAGTGGGGCGAGTCCGTCTACGTCGACCTGGCACTGCGCGGAACCGTTCGGCTGAGCGACGCGCTCCGGCACCTGTATGTGATGCTCCCCGTCCTCGACGACTCCAAGCACTACTGGGTGTCCGACGACGAGGTCGGCAAGCTGCAGCGGGCGGGCGAGGGATGGCTCGCGGGTCACCCCGAGCGCGAGCTCATCACACGGCGCTACCTCGCCCATCAGAAGTCGATGGTCGACACGGCCCTCGACCAGCTCGCATCCGAACTCCGCTTGGACGCGCTCGACGACCTCTCCACCGATGCTCTGGCCGCTCCCGCCGAGGCGCCGCCGTCCGCCCCACTCGCCGCCACCCGCGCTGACGCGGTCCTTCGCGCCTTGCGCGACGTCGGTGCACGCACGGTAGGAGACGTCGGGTGCGGTGAGGGCGCGCTGCTCGTGCACCTTGCCGACGACCCGGCCTTCACCCGTATCCTCGGCTCGGATGTCTCGGCGCGAGCCCTCGCGAAAGCGGCGCGACGCCTCCGCCTGGCCGATGCGAGCGACCGCCAGCGCGAGAGGATCAGCCTTGCGCAGTCCTCGATCACCTACCAGGACGACCGCCTCGCGGGCTTGGACGCCGTCGTGCTGATGGAGGTCATCGAGCACGTCGACGCCGAGCGCCTGCCCGCGCTCGAGGCCTCGGTGTTCGGTGCCGCCTCCCCCGCGTCCGTCGTCGTCACCACCCCCAACAGCGAGTACAACCGCCTGTACGACACGCTCCCCGCGGGCGCGTTCCGCCACGAAGACCACCGTTTCGAGTGGACGCGTGCGCAGTTCCAGGACTGGGCGCAGGGCGTGGCCGACCGCCACGGCTACGCCGTCGAGCACCGCACCGTCGGCGACGTCGACCCCTCCGTGGGGTCGCCGACCCAACTCGCCCTCTTTCGGAAGGTCACCTCGCGATGACACGCCTGTCCCTGCCCGAGCTGTCGCTCGTCGTGCTCGTCGGAGCGTCCGGCTCGGGAAAGTCGACCTTCGCAGCGACACATTTCGGTCCCTTCGAGACTCTCTCCAGCGACTTCTTCCGGGGTCTGGTGTCGAACGACGAGAACGACCAGTCGGCGACGCGAGCCGCCTTCGAGGCGCTGCACGTGGTGGCGGCCAAGCGACTGGATGCCGGACTGCTCACCGTCGTCGACGCCACCAACGTTCAGGCCGAATCCCGCCGATCGCTGATCGCCCTCGCCCGTGAACACGACGTGCTGCCGGTCGCGGTGGTCCTCGACGTGCCGCAGAGCGTGTGCGTCGAACGGAATGCCGCGCGCCACGACCGCACGTTCGGCGCGGCTGTCGTCACGCGGCAGCACGACCAACTCCGCCGCTCGCTGCGGCACCTCGGCAAAGAGGGGTTCCGCCGGGTGCACGTGTTGTCGGGGGTCGACGAGATCGCCGCCGCCGAGTTCGTCAGAGAGCCGCTGCTGAACGACCTGCGCGGCGAGACCGGTCCCTTCGACGCGATCGGCGACGTGCACGGATGCCGTTCGGAGCTCGAGGCGCTGCTGAGCAAGCTCGGGTACGCCCTCATCCGCGATGAGGGCGGTCGCCCGGTCGACGCCGTGCACCCCGAGGGTCGCCGGGCCGTGTTTCTCGGCGACTTGGTCGACCGCGGACCCGACGCTCCCGGCGTGCTGCGACTGGCGATGGGCATGGTCGCTGCCGGGCATGCGCTCGCCGTCCCCGGCAATCACGAGGCCAAGCTCGTGCGCGCGCTCGAGGGCAAAAAGGTGCAGGTCAGCCACGGACTGGCCGAAACGCTCGCGCAGCTCGCGGAGGAGACGGAGGAGTTCCGGCAGCGGGTGCTCGAGTTCTGCCGGGGCCTCGTCTCGCACCTCATCCTGGACGGCGGACGCTTGGTCGTCGCCCACGCCGGACTGATCGAGAAGTACCACGGACGCGCGTCCGGTCGCGTGCGTGCGTTCGCCCTGTATGGCGACACCACGGGCGAGACCGACGAGTACGGGCTGCCGGTCCGCCTGCCCTGGGCGGAGGACTACCGGGGGAAGGCGACGGTGCTCTACGGTCATGTGCCGACGCTCGAGGCCGAGTGGGTCAACAACACCATGTGCCTCGACACCGGCTGCGTCTTCGGCGGCAAGCTCACCGCTCTGCGCTACCCCGAGCGACAGCTGGTCGACGTCCCCGCCGAGCGCGTCTGGTACGAGCCGGCGGCACCCCTGGACCGGAGCGTGAGGGCGACCACGCGGCATCCGGGTCTCCTGCGGATCGATGACGTGCTCGGCAAGCAGGTCGTCGAAACGCGGGTGTTCGGAAAGGTCGGCGTCCGCGAAGACAACGCCGCCGGTGCGCTCGAGGTGATGAGCCGCTTCGCGATCGACCCGCGACGACTCTTCTATCTGCCGCCGACCATGAGCCCGCCGCAGGCTTCGCGCCGCGAGGGTGTTCTGGAGCACCCGGCGGAGGCGTTCGAGGCCTATCGCAAAGAGGGCTTGGAGCGGGTGATCTGCGAAGAGAAGCACATGGGCTCGCGCGCGGTCGTCCTGCTGACGCGAGATGCGAAGCGGTTCGGCGCGCCCGAGGGGTGGCGTGGGGTCGTGCATACCCGAACCGGCCGCCCCTTCTTCGACGAGGCCACGAACGATGCCTTTCTCGCGCGGCTCGACCGCGCCGTCGACTCCAGCGGCCTCTGGGCCGAACTCGACGCGAGCTGGCTACTGTTCGACGCGGAGCTGCTGCCGTGGTCGCTCAAGGCGGGCCCTCTCATCCGTGACCTGTACGCCAGTGTTGCCGCCGCAGCCACAGCCGCGTTGCCCGCAGCCGCGAACGTCCTGCGGAAGGCCGTCGATCGCGGCGTGGACGTCGCCGAGTTGCGGGATCGCGTCGATCGCCGGGCGTCGAACGCCGAGCGCTACCGGGACGCTTACCGCCGCTACACTCAGCCCGCGCGGGACCTCGACGGCGTGCAGCTCGCGCCTTTCCAACTGCTGGCCTCCGAAGGCGCCAGTCACCTCGGCCGAGACCACGAGTGGCACCTCAGCGTGGCGGACCGTCTGGCCGAGGCGGATGCCGACTTCATCCGCCGCACCCGACACGTCGCGGTGGATCTGTCTTCGACCGACTCCGAGGCTCGGGCGACCCTCTGGTGGGACGAGCTCACGGCCTCGGGAGGAGAGGGGATGGTCGTCAAGCCGACCGCCGGCCTCGTCCGTGGCACTCGTGCGCTCGCCCAGCCGGGCATCAAGGTGCGAGGCGCGGAGTACTTGCGCATCATCTACGGTCCCGACTATCTCGAGCCCGCCCACCTCGAACGGCTTCGTGACCGGGATGTCGGGCACAAGCGGTCGATGGCCCTGCGCGAGTATGCGTTGGGTGTGGAGGCCATCGAACGGTTCGTCACCGAAGAGCCGCTCTGGCGCGTTCACCAGGCCGTCTTCGGCGTCCTCGCCATGGAGTCGGAACCCGTCGACCCGCGCCTCTAGCGCGAGCAGCATTCGAACGCGGGGACGTCGTCGCGGGCGGTCCGCGTGGTCAGCGCCGCCGCGTGACCGCCTCGCGCAGAGCCCCACACCGCGATCCGGGAGGCAGCGGCAGACCGCCGTGCAGCTCCCTGACCGGCACACGCGCAACGGTTTGGCGCCGGTCGCCCCTTCGACGTACGGTTCACGGATGCCGTCGACCGCCCGCACCGTCGCTCGTGAGGCCGAAGCGAATCCCGCGTTCCGGGGCGCCGCGCGGGCAGGATATGTCGCCAACGGCATCCTGCACCTGCTCGTGGGGGTCCTCGTCATCGCGGTCGGCTTCGGCGCCTCGGAGGACAGCGACCAGACCGGCGCCTTCCGCGCGCTCGCCGCCCACCCCCTCGGCGCCGTCGGTCTCTGGGCGCTGGCCGCGGGGCTCGTCTCGCTCGGGGGCTGGCATCTGCTGCAGGCGATGGCGCCACGCGGACTTTCCGGGTGGAAACGTTTGGCCCGCATCGCCGCCGAGGCTCCCCAGGGCGTCGTCTTCCTCGTGATCGGCCTGGTGTCGGCATCCGTCGCTCTCGGTGCCCGTCCGCACGCCGAGCAGGCGGCGGAGGAGGTGAGCCGGGCGGTGCTGGACCTCGCCATCGGCGGGTTCCTGCTGGGCACGACGGGGCTCGCGGTGGCCGGAGTCGGCGTCGGGTTCGTGTGGATGGGCGTTCGCCGGTCGTTCCACTCCAAGGTCCGGCTCCCCGACGGGCCGGCGGGACACGCACTCAGCGTGCTGGGACTCGTCGGCTTCCTCGCCAAGGGCGTCGCGCTCGGGATCGTCGGCGTGCTGTTGGTGGTGGCCGCCGTGAAGGTCGAGCCCGACACCGCCGGCGGGCTCGACGGGGCGGTGTCGGCGCTCATCGCGCTCCCCGCGGGTCCCGTGCTCGCGGCGCTCGTGGGAGCCGGTTTCCTCGCCTACGGCGTGTTCGCTGTGTTCCGGGCCCGCTACGCGCGGCTCGACGTGTGAGCGCCGTCTGGACGGCTCAAGTCCTGGGGGTTCGCTTCGCGGCGTGACGGGCGCAGCGACGATCAGTCGAGGTCGGGGTTCCGGCCCGTACGCTCCCCCGTCTCGAGCGTCGCGATCGCCGCGTGATCGTGGGCGTCGAGCGTGAAATCGAACACGTCGCCGTTCTCGCGCACGCGCTCGATCGACACCGACTTCGGGAACACGACGAGCCCCCGATCGAGGTGCCACCGCACCACCACCTGGGCGGGCGTCTTGCCGTAGCGCTCGGCGATGCGGGCGAGCACGGGCTCATCGAGCAGACCGCCGCGCGCGAGCGGCGCCCACGACTCGGTCACGATGCCGTGTGCCGTGTGCCAGTCGACGAGGGCGTTCTGCGGGAAGCGCGGGTGCAGCTCGACCTGATTGACGGCCGGGAGCACGCCCGTCTCGTCGCGGAGACGCTCCAGGTGGGGCACCGAGAAGTTGCTCACGCCGATCGAGGTCGCACGCCCCTCTTGCTGCAAGCGCAGCAGGGCCCGCCAGGTATCGACGTAGCGGTCGGCGCTCGGGATGGGCCAGTGGATGAGGTAGAGGTCGACGCGGTCGAGCCCCAGACGCGCGCTGCTGGCGTCGAAGGCGCGCAGCGTCTCGTCGAAGCCCTGGTCGTCGTTCCATACCTTCGTCGTGACGAACACGTCGTCGAGATCGAGGCCGGAAGCGCGTAGGCCCTGCCCCACCTCGGTCTCGTTGCCGTAGAGGGCCGCCGTGTCGACGTGGCGGTACCCCGCCGTCAGCGCACCCGTGACGAGGCCGGCGGCGACGTCGGCCGGAACCTTGTAGGTGCCGAGACCGAGCTGCGGAATCGTGGAGCCGTCGGACAGCGACAGGCGGGGCGCGGAGATCATGGCATCCACGCTATCGGGACGGGCGCGCCGCGGCCGGGTGACGCGGGCTGCCTTCGGGCCGCGAGATCGGACGCTGCCTCGGCGCCAGGCAGGCGTTCAGTGCGCCAGCGCCGCCACGGCGTCGGCGACCGCGAGCGTCTCGCGCTCCCCCGTGCGACGGTCCCAGAGCTCGACCTGACCCTCGGCCGCACCGCGGCCGACGATGAGGATGCGCGGGATGCCGACCAGCTCGGCGTCGCCGAACTTGACACCCGGCGAGACCTTGGGGCGGTCGTCGTACAGCACGTCGAGGCCGGCGCTCTCGAGGTCGGCCGCGACCTTCTCGGCGAGCTCGAACGCCGCGGCATCCCGGCCCGTGGCGACCACGTGCACGTCGAACGGAGCGACCGACGCGGGCCAGATGAGGCCCTTTTCGTCGTTGTTGAGCTCGGCGATGATCGCGAGGATGCGGGTGACGCCGATGCCGTAGGAGCCCATCGTGACGGTGACGAGCTTGCCGTTCTCATCCAGCACCTTCAGCCCGAGCGCCTCGGCGTACTTGCGACCGAGCTGGAACACGTGGCCGATCTCCATGCCGCGCGCGAGCTCCACGGGGCCCGAGCCGTCGGGGGCGGGGTCGCCGGCGCGCACGGTCGAGACCTCGACGAAGCCGTCGCCGACGAAGTCGCGGCCGGCGACGAGCGAGTGCACGTGCTTCTGGTCGATGTTGGCGCCCGTGATCCACGCGGTGCCGTCGACCACGCGGGGATCGAGCACGTAGCGGATGTTGGTCGCGGACTCCTCACCGAGCACCGGCCCGGTCTCGGACCACGGCCCGATGTACCCCTTGACCAGCAGCGGGTTCTTCGCGAAGTCCTCTTCGGTAGCGGCCTCCACCTCGGCGGGCGCGAAGGCGACCTCGACGCGCTTGTCGTCGACGTCGCGGTCACCGGGCAGACCCACGACCACGAGTTCGCGCGTGCCATCGAGGTGCGTGAGGGCGAGCACGACGTTCTTCAGCGTGTGCGCGGCGGTCCACGCCGCAGCCTCGGCCGTCGCGGGACCGGCGATGCCCGGCGCTGGCGCGTCGAGGTGCGCGTTGGCGTGGTCGACGAGGGTGGCGATCGTCGGCGTGTTCGGCGAGTCGAAGATCACCGGCGCCGGCTGTCCCTCGATCGGCAGCGCGTCGGGCACCACCGTCGTGAAGGCTTCGACGTTGGCCGCGTAGCCGCCCTCCGAGCGCACGAAGGTGTCCTCGCCGATGGGGGTGGGGTGCAGGAACTCCTCCGACTTCGAGCCGCCCATGGCGCCCGCATCGGCGGCGACGATGACGTACTCGAGGCCCAGGCGCGTGAAGATGCGCTCGTAGGCGTCGCGTTGGGCCTGGTACGACGCGTCGAGACCGGCATCCGTCGCGTCGAACGAGTACGCGTCCTTCATCGTGAACTCGCGGCCGCGCAGCAGGCCCGCGCGGGGGCGCGCCTCATCGCGGTACTTGTCCTGGATCTGGTAGATCGTCAGGGGCAGGTCTTTGTACGACGAGTACAGGTCTTTCACCAGGAGCGTGAACATCTCCTCGTGCGTGGGCGCGAGCAGGTAGTCGGCGCCCTTGCGGTCCTGCAGGCGGAACAGCGCGTCGCCGTACTCCTCCCAGCGGCCGGTCTGCTCGTAGGGGTCGCGCGGGAGCAGCGCCGGGAAATGCACCTCGAAGGCGCCGGCGTTCGCCATCTCCTCGCGCACGACGGCCTCGATCTTGGCCTTGACCTTCAGTCCGAGAGGCAGCCACGCGAAGATACCCGGGGCGTTACGGCGGATGTAACCGGCGCGCACGAGCAGGCGGTGGCTCGTGACCTCGGCATCCGAGGGGTCTTCGCGAAGCGTGCGGAGGAAGAAGTTCGACAGACGGGTGACCACGATCATCGAGTCTACGGCGAGCGAGTGCAGGCGATGGATGCCGCAACGCCCATGAGAGCGGCGGTGCGCGCCGCGGTCCGCCTCCCGCCCGCGGTCCCTCGTCAGTCGCCGCCCCGGACGACGTCGATCACAGCGGCCGCGATCTGCTGCGCGTCCGTCACCGCCGTGTCAACGGTCATTCGGCTGAGGACGAGTCGGTCGTCACCCACCGTCGCCACAAGCCCGAGCATGTAGACGTGATCGTAAGGCACCTGTATCCACGCCTTGTCGGCGCCGGCGACATCGGTTTCGTCGACGTCCGGAAGGTCCAGCACAGATGAGGACGGAGCCGACGCCCCCGGCATGAGCGTGACGATGATGTGTCCGCGACTGTCTTGTGCGCCCTGTCGGTAAGAGCAGGCCGTCATACCGGCGGAACTGGTCAGCACACGATCGACCAACTCTGTCGGTTGCAGGTCGTCGTCTCGGGGCGTGTAGCTGGTCACGGGTCCGCCGGTGATCGTCTCGATTCTGCCCTGGAGCGTCTCGCAATCCGTGAGTGTCCATCGTGTCGGGAGGACTGAATCGATGGTGGCGACCGGCGCGGCGTGCGCTTTCCTGCCGATGAAGGAGATCACGCGCTCAAGGCGCACGGCCGCCGTCGCGATCTCGTCCGCGGTGAAGCCCACCGAGACGTCGGCCGGCGAGGTGTGGTCTTGGACGGCGATCCACAGGTCTCCCGTGGTCTGGCCGAGAGAGCACCCACCATTGCGCACACATCTTGTCGACGAGATGGATGCCGCCAACTCGGGGGCGATCGCGTCCGGCGCCCCGACGACGACCGTGAACCCGTCTCCCTCGTTGGCCCAGGTGCACGAGATTCCACCGAGGAGAGCGAGCGAGCCGGACGTGTCCGCCTCGAGCTGGGAGCTGGCGTACCGGGCGGCTCCCCCACCGCGCAGGAAGTCGGAGGCCTCGGCGTCGGTCATCATCTGATCACAGTCCCCGCCGAAGGCGACGACGGGGACCGCCGGCGGGGTAGCCGTCGATACGGGGGTCGAGGTGGGTGTGGGTGTCTCCACAGCCGTCACGGTGGCCGTCGGTGACGGGGTGGTCGCGATCTGCGGGGCCGACAAGGTCGACGTCGCCGCCACGCCCCCCGCGACAGCGATCACCAGCACCGCCGCGATCGCCCCGGCGATCACGGCCCCGCGGTGCGCGCCTGCCGGCTTGATGCCCCGGGCTCCGCCCACGATCCGCGCACGCAGCGCCGCATGCTCCTCAGGCGTCAACTCCGCGTTCATGCCCGCGCTCCCTCCTGCGCGAGTTCCCCGCGCAGCTTCGTCTTCGCGCGGGCGAGACGCGACTTGACCGTTCCCACAGGGATGCCGAGAACGTGAGCTATCTCCCGCTCCGGGTACCCCTCCATCACCGACAGCACCACGACCGCTTGCTCCCGCTCCGGCAACCGCCGCAACGCCGCCATCACCTCACTGTCGTCGTGAGGGGGCGACACCGGCTCGGCGACCGGCGCCCGATCCAACAGCGCCCGATACCGCCGACCCGACCGCTCCAGATTCCGTGCACAGTGCGCCACCGTGTTGAGAAGCCAGGGCAAGGGCGACCCGTCGACCAGGCGCACCGACGCGCGCTTGCGCCACAGCTCGAAGAACGCCACGGCCACGGCATCCTTCGCGTCCTCCCGGTGCGTCAGCAACCGCGACGCGTGTCGGAACAGCCGCACCTCGTGCCGGTCGAACAGTGCGGCGAGCGCAAGCTCGTCCCCCCGAAGCACCCGAGCCCACAGCCCGGCGTCGTCATCTTCCACACCTCGTAGTGTCCACGCCCGGTCCATCGGTTCCCGGGAGGAGCACCGACATGGTCACGGATCGGTAACGACCTCGCCCGGGCGCTTCGCCGCGGCCCGTGCGGCCCGCCGGAGATCATGCGCGTCATCCCTCGGGAACGGTGCGCGCGAGAGACATCAGCGCGGCGAGCCCGGACGCCATCCCCTCGCGCGGCAGATGCCCCGCGACGACGAGCGTCGCCATGCCGTGGGCGAACGACCAGACGGCGGCGACGGCGGCCTCCAGCTCCGTACCTCGCAGGGACGGATCCATCGTCGTCAGCACGTCGGCGAGGAGGTCTTCGTTGGCACGGATGAGCGGGGCCATCGTCGGGGTGGGCGAGCCGGGGACGCAGATCTCGGGGTCGAAGACGAGAGCGAAGCCCTGGGGGTGCGTCACCGCGTAGTCGAGGTAGGCCTCGGCGATCGCGCGAAGCGATGCCGACCCCGCGGGGGCTGCCTCGTACGCCCGCCGCTGGGCGTCGAGCAGCTGGCCCATGTGCCGTTCCGACAGCCGTTTCAGCAGCGCTTTCCGGTCGGCGAAGTGGTGATAGGGCGCGTTGTGACTCACGCCCGCTCGCCGGGCGACCTCGCGCAGGCTCAGCGCCCCCACACCACCGGAGACGAGCAGCTCGTCCGCGGCCGCCAGGAGGGCCGGCCCGAGGTCTCCGTGGTGATACGTCGTCGATGTGGACACACGCAAGATGCTAGACGCCGTGCGGGCTGCCGCACCTCGACGCGCTCTCGACAACCGGTGGGACATCGCGCTATCTTGCTCCTGTCCAGATTCTTGACAGTGACCAGATAGGAACACCATGACCGCCCTCGTCATCGACGGCCACCCCGCGGCCGACTCCCTCACCGCCACCCTCGCGCGCCGCTATGCCGAGGCGCACGGTGACGCCGAGCTCCTCGCCGTCCGCGACCTGGATTTCGACCCCATCCTGCGCGGCGGGTACCGCAGCCCGCAGCCGCTCGAGCCCGACCTCGAGCGCGCCCTCGACGCGCTTCTCACCGCGTCGCACCTGGTCGTGGCCACCCCCGTCTGGTGGGCCGCGACGCCGGCGCTCCTCAAGGGCTTCTTCGACCGCGTCCTCCTGCCCAAGCAGACGTACCGCTACCGCCCCAACGGACTCCCGGAAGGGCTCCTACCGGCCCGCACGGGGCGCCTGCTGGTCACGAGCGACTCTCCGCGCTGGTTCCTGGCGTGGACCGGCGATCCCACCGTCCGGCAGGTGCGGAACCAGACGATGCGGTTCTGCGGGGTCGATACCGTGCGCACGACGCGTTTTCCCTCGGTCCGCACCGCCGACGAACGCACCCGCGCGGCGTGGCTCAGCGTGGTCGAGCGGATCGCACGCCGCGACGCGCGCGCGACCGCCGGCGTCGGCGCCTGAACGGGCAGCCGCGACAGAGCCCGCGCGACATAGCCTGGAGGGGTGACCACCGTGCTCCTCACCGGCTTCGAACCCTTCGGGGGCGACGCCGCGAACCCGTCCGGCGATGCCGTGCGGGCCGTCGGCGAACGATGGACCGGCGACGAGAAGCTGATCGTCGAGGTGCTGCCGGTCGCCTTCTCCGCGGCGGCGGCGCGGGTGCGGCAGCTCCTCGACGAACATCGCCCCGATCTCGTGATCGCGACGGGTCTCGCGGGCGGCCGGACGCAGGTCACCCCCGAGCGCGTCGCGATCAACCTCGCCGACGCCCGCATCCCCGACAACGACGGCGCCCAGCCCGTCGACCAGCCGGTCGTCGAGGACGCCCCCGCCGCCCACTTCGCGACGCTCCCGGTGAAAGCGATCACGGCGGCTGTCGGCGACGCCGGTATCCCCGCGGCCGTCTCGTACTCTGCCGGGACGTTCGTCTGCAACCACGTGATGTTCACGGCGTTGGATGCCGTCGGCCCGGGCACGCGAGCGGGTTTCGTGCACGTGCCGTCGGCGAGCGCCCTCCCGCTGCACGACACCGTGCGCGCCCTGGAGATCGCGGTGCGCACGGCGATCGACGTCACCGACGATGTCGCGACCGTCGGCGGCTCCCTCCACTGAACCGCCGCGTCAAGCCCGGCGCCGCCCGAGGTGCAGCACCGCGCGCACGAGCAGACCGGTGACGAGTGCCCAGAACGCCGCGCTGACGCCGGCGATCGCGATCCCCGATGCCGCGACGAGGAACGTCACGACCGCGGGCGTCCGCTCGCCCGGGTCGTCGATCGCCTGCTGGATGGCCGACCCGAAGGCCGCGAACAGTGCGACCCCCGCGACCGCCGGGATGACGCCTTCGGGTGCGAGGAGCACGATCGCCGCGAACGCGGCCGAGAGCGCGCCCAGCACCAGGTAGGTCGCGCCGGCCGAGACTCCCGCGACCCAGCGCCGCTTCGGGTCGGGGTGCGCGTCGGGGCCGGCCGCGATCGCGGCGCTGATGGCACCGAGGTTGACCGCGTGTCCGCCCGCGGTGGCCGCGAGCATCGACCCCGTGCCGGTGACGAGCATCGCCGGGCGCCACGGGATCGTGTAGCCGAGGCTGCGCATGACGGCGACACCGGGGACGTTCTGCGACGCCATCGTCACCACGAACAACGGCAGCGCGACGCCGACCACCGAGCCGATCGTCAGCGTCGGGGCGGTGAACGCGAACTGCGGCACGAGGCTCGCGGCATCCAGGTCCGCCCCCGTTCGCGACAGCGACACGGCGACCACGACGATCGCCGCCACGAACGCGAGCGGAACGGCCCAACGCGGAAGGAGGCGGGATGCCACCAGCCACACGATCAGCACGGGCGCCACGCCCCACGGATCGTCTACCAGACCGAGGAACGGGGCGACGCACAGGGGCAGGAGGACGCCCGCAAGCATGGCCTGCGCGATCGAGGGCGGGATGCGTGCGATCAGCGCGCCGAGCGGCGGGAACAGCGCCGTGCAGAGGATGAGCGCGGCACACACGAAGAAGCCGCCCACCACCGCGGGCCACCCGCCGTCGACCGCGCCGGTCGCCGCGAGCAGCGCGACGCCCGGTGTCGACCACGCCACCGTGATCGGGATGCGATAGCGCGAGGCCAACACGATGCAGCCGACGCCGACGACGAGCGTGATCGCCAGCAGGCCGCTCGCCGCCTGCTCCGGCGTCGCTCCGACCGAGCGCAGACCGGTGAGGACGACGGCGAACGTGCTCGTGAACCCGACCAGGGCCGTCACGACCCCCGCGATCAGCGGACGGGTGAGGGAGACGTCGGAACCGGGCATGAGACTCTCGACGTTAGCGGACGCGGCGCGCGGCGCCGGACGACTCAGACCGTGACGACCTGCGCCGTACCCGGCGCGGCATCCGGGCCCATCTCGTCGGCGAGGCGGTTGGCCTCCTCGATGAGAGTGCGCACGATCTCGGACTCGGGGACGGTCTTGATGACCTCGCCCTTGACGAAGATCTGGCCCTTGCCGTTGCCGGAGGCGACTCCCAGGTCGGCGTCGCGCGCCTCGCCGGGGCCGTTCACGACGCAGCCCATGACGGCCACGCGCAGCGGCACGGTCATGTCCTTCAGGCCCTCGGTGACGTCGTCGGCGAGCGTGTACACGTCGACCTGCGCGCGGCCGCACGAGGGGCACGAGACGATCTCGAGCTTGCGCTCGCGCAAGTTGAGCGACTGCAGGATCTGGTGACCGACCTTGACCTCTTCGGCCGGGGGCGCCGAGAGCGAGACGCGGATGGTGTCGCCGATGCCCTCGGAGAGCAGGATGCCGAAGGCCGTGGCGCTCTTGATCGTGCCCTGGAACGCGGGGCCCGCCTCGGTCACGCCGAGGTGCAGGGGCCAGTCGCCCCGTTCGGCGAGCAGGCGGTAGGCCTTTACCATGACGATCGGGTCGTTGTGCTTGACCGAGATCTTGAAGTCGTGGAAGTCGTGCTCCTCGAACAGCGAGGCCTCCCACACGGCGCTCTCGACGAGCGCCTCGGGCGTGGCCTTGCCGTACTTCTCGAGCAGGCGACGGTCGAGCGAGCCCGCGTTGACGCCGATGCGCAGCGACACACCCGCCGCCTTCGCGGCCGCGGCGATCGCGCCGACCTGGTCGTCGAACTTGCGGATGTTGCCGGGGTTCACGCGCACCGCACCGCACCCGGCGTCGATCGCCTGGAAGACGTACTTCGGCTGGAAGTGGATGTCGGCGATGACCGGGATCTGGCTCTTCTTCGCGATGATGTGCAGCACGTCGGCGTCGTCCTGCGACGGGACGGCCACGCGCACGATCTCGCACCCGGATGCCGTGAGCTCGGCGATCTGCTGGAGCGTGGCGTTGATGTTGGTCGTCGGCGTCGTGGTCATCGACTGGACGCTCACGGGGGCGTCACCGCCGACGAGCACCTTGCCGACCTTGATCTGACGGGTCTTGCGACGAGGCGCGAGGACCTCCGGCACGCGGGGCATCCCGATGTTCACTGCAGGCACGCCCACAGCCTACGCCGCCCCACCCGGACGGGCGCTGAAGGCGCCCTGTGGTAGGTTCGGCCCCATGCGCTCGTACACATCCTGGTGGCTCACCGTCTAGGCGGTGCGCGCGCATGCAACAGACCGCCCTCCCCCTGGGGAATCCGGGCGGTCTTCGTGTTTCCTGCGGCCGTTTCGGACCCTCTCTCACGAACGAAAAGACATCTCGATGACCGGTCCCGACCACTCCTCGCTCCTCCACGACCTGGCCGCGGGCTCCACGCCCTTCGCCCTGATCGCCCGCGACGGCGCGACCGTCGAGGTGCTCACCGGCGACGTCGTCGACGTCGACCTGCTGGCCGACATCCCCCTGACGGACGCCGCGGGCACCGCGCGCGAAGTGCTCGCCCTGGTGCCGTACCGGCAGGTGCGCGAGCGCGGCTTCGTCTGCCACGACGACGACGCGCCGTTGCGCTGCCTCGTCATCGACGAGCGCGTCTCGATCGACCGCGCCGAGGCGATGGCATCCCTCCCCTCCTCCCCCGTGCCGCTCGCTGATGCCGGTTTCGACATCGCCGACGAGGAGTACGCCGACATCGTGCGCCGGGTGATCTCCGACGAGATCGGTCGGGGCGAGGGGGCGAACTTCGTCATCCGTCGCGACTTCGTCGCCGGCGTCGACGTCGATCCGCGCATCGCCGCGCTGACGTGGTTCCGGGCGCTCCTCGAGCACGAGAAGGGCGCGTACTGGACGTTCGCGGTCGTCACCGACGGGCACATCGCGGTGGGGGCGAGCCCCGAGGCGCACGTGAGCGCGCAAGACGGCGTCGTCACGATGAACCCCATCTCGGGGACGTTCCGCCACCCGGCCGGGGGCGCCACCGCCGAGACGCTGGCGGAGTTCCTGCGCTCGACCAAAGAGACCGAGGAACTCTTCATGGTCGTCGACGAGGAGCTCAAGATGATGAGCGCCGTCTGCAGCGACGGCGGCCGCATCACCGGGCCGCACCTCAAGGAGATGTCGCGCCTGACCCACACCGAGTACATGCTGCGCGGGCGCAGCGACCTCGACCCGCGCGACATCCTGCGCGAGACGATGTTCGCCCCCACGGTCACCGGCTCGCCGATGCAGAACGCGTGCACGGTCATCGCCCGCCACGAGACCACCCCGCGCGGCTACTACTCGGGCGTTGCGGCCCTGTTCACCCCGAACGGCGCCGCAGAGGGGCCGACGCACGATCTCGACGCCCCGATCCTCATCCGCACCGCCTACCTCGTCGACGGACGCCTGCGCGTGCCCGTCGGCGCGACCCTCGTGCGTCACTCCGACCCGTACGGCGAGGTCGGCGAGACCCACGGCAAGGCCGCCGGCGTGCTGGGGGCGATCGGCGCGATCCCGCGCGATGTGCCGAAAGCGGCCCCGGATGCCGACCCCGACGCCCCCGCCGCCCCGCGGCGCCCGCTCGCGGAGGATCCCGCAATCGCCGAGCTGCTGGCATCCCGCAACGACCGTCTGGCGCCGTTCTGGATGAACCCGCAAGACCCCGACGGCTCGGGCCCGTTCGCCGGGCGCACCGCGCTCGTCGTGGATGCCGAGGACCGCTTCACCACGATGCTCGCTCACCAGCTGCGCCACCTGGGGCTCGACACCCGCATCGTGCCGTGGTCGGACGTCACGGATGCCGAGCTGGATGCCGCCGACCTCGTCGTCTCCGGCCCCGGTCCCGGCGACCCGCGCGACGACAGCCCGCGCATGGAGGCGATGCGCCACGTCGTGGCTCACCGCCGCGCGTCCGGCGCGCCGCTGCTCGCCGTCTGCCTGAGCCACCAGATCCTGGCCGATTCGCTCGGCATCGACCTCGCGCCCCTCGCCCAGCCCCACCAGGGCCTGCAGAAGAACGTCGACGTGTTCGGCGAGCCGGCCTCGATCGGCTTCTACAACACGTTCACGGCGCGTGTCGCGCCCGGAGACACCCAGCGGGGCATGACGATCGGCGATGGCGCGGTGGTGACCGAGATCGTCACCGACGTGGCGGCGGATGCCGAGACCGGCGACGTCTACGCGCTGCGCGGCCCCGGCTACGCGAGCGTTCAGGGACACCTCGAGTCGATCCTGTCGCGCGACGGCATGCGCACGCTCGAGCGGCTGATCTCGCACGTGCTCTGAGCCGCCCTGGCGGCCGGGCCGCGCGGCGGCCCGGCAGGTCGGCGCGCGGCCGCACGGCTACTTCCTGCGCGCGCCCGCGCTCGCGCCGCCGCGCCCGCGCGCCGCGCCGCACAACTCCTGCACAAACCCGCCGCCCGCCCCACCGACAACGCGACGTTTGCGATCTGCAGGAGCTGTGTCGAGACCGCACCCGGGCCCGAGACCGCGGCGCCACCCGCACGCGCGACGCGATGAGACCCCCCACCCGGCGCACAACTCCTGCATAACCGGCGGCATCGCCGCACCGCTGGCGCGAACCGCGTCGGTGTGCAGGAGATGTGCGCCGCCCCACCGGCGCCGCATCAACGGCGACACGCATCAACGACGGCAGGCCACCGGCCCCGGCCCACGAACGCCCGGTGCCGCCGGCACATCGAGGCTGATTAGAGCAGCTGCACCGGGTTGAAGATGTCGGCCAGGAACAGGATGCCGCCCATCCCCACCAGCAGCACCACGACGACGAACGTCACGGGGACGAGCTTCGTGGCGTCCACGGGGCGAGCGACTTTGCCGCGCAGGCGCGCGAACCAGCGCTTGATCCCGTCCCACAGCGCGACCACGACGTGCCCGCCGTCGAGGGGCAGCAGGGGGATGAGGTTGAAGACGAAGAGGGCGACGTTCAGGCCCGCGAGCAAGGCGATGATCGACTGCACCCGATCGAGGATCGGTGCGTCGACCGCGGCGATGTCGCCCGCGAGGCGGCCCGCGCCGACGACGCTCATGGGGCTGTTCGCGTCGCGGGGCTGGCCCGTGAGGGTGTCGACGGCGACATCGTAGATGCGCACGGGCAGCTGCGACACGATCTGCACCACCTGGCCGACGTACTGCCCCGTCGCGTCGGCGCCCGACCAGATCGGCTGCGGGACCAGCGCCTTCTGCGCGAGGAGCCCCGCGAAGCCGACCGTCTCGTACTCGGGCTGGCCCGCGGCATCCGTCACGGGCCGACCGCGGTCGTCGGTGACGGCGCGATCGGTGCTCTGCGGCGTGAACTGCACCGTCTGCTGCGCGCCACCGCGCTCGATCACCACCGAGAGCTGCTTTCCCGGCGAACGCTGGATGATGGCGGCGGCGTCGGCGAAGGTCGACACGGGAGTGCCGTCGACCGACACGAGCTTGTCGCCGGGCTGGATGCCGGCAGCCGCGGCGGGGGCGACCGGATCGGCCGAGGTGCACGCGTCGCGCTGCTGGCTCGCGGGGATCACGCACTGCGACACCGACGCGACGGTCGTGGTGCCCTGCTGCACGCCGATGCCGCTGAGGGCGATCGTGAACAGCACGACCGCCAGCACGAGGTTCATCAGCGGACCGCCGAGCATCACGATCACGCGCTTCCACACGGGCAGCTTGTAGAACACCCGGTCATCGGCGGCGATGAGCGTCTCGGCGTTCGCATCGCGCGCGTCCTGCACCATCGTCGCGAAGAAACGGGAACGTCTCGCACCGGGCTCGGCGCCCTCGGCAGCGGGCGGGTACATACCCGCCATCGAGATGAAACCCCCGAGCGGGAGCGCTTTGAAGCCGTACTCGGTCTCGCCGATGCGCTTGGACCACAGGGTCGGCCCGAAGCCGATCATGTACTGACCGACGCGCACGCCGAAGAGCTTGGCGGGCAGCAGATGCCCGATCTCGTGCAGCGCGATCGAAACGGCGAGGCCGATCACGAGCACGATGACGCCGATGAGGAAGGCGAGCGCGGTCACCCCGCGACGATACCGCCGCCCGCCTTTGAACCGCCCGTGCGGCCGCGATGCGATGTCTGTGCGACGCCGGATGAGACAATGGATGAGATGCCGACCGACGCGCCCTCGAACCTCCCGCCCGTGCTCCGGCCGGAGCGACCGCCCCGCCGCGATCTCGCGGAGCTGGCCCGACGCTTCGGCGTCCGCAGCGTCGGCGACGTCGAGGGCACGACCCTCACCGGCCTGACCCTCGCCACCGCGGACCTGCGCCCCGGAGAGGTCTTCGTCGCCATCCGCGGCGTGAACCGCCACGGGGCCGACTTCGCCACGACCGCCGCCGAGCGCGGCGCCGTCGCGGTCGTCACCGATGCCGACGGCGCCGAGATCGCGGCATCCGCGGGTCTGCCGATCGTCGTGGTCGGCGACCCCCGCGCCCTGCTCGGCGACCTGTCGGCTTGGGTGTACGGCACCGGCGCCGACGACGAGCTCCCCCAGCTGTTGGCCACGACCGGCACCAACGGCAAGACGAGCGTGTCGCACCTGCTGGAGGGCATCCTCGGCCAGCTCGGCATCGTCACGGGTCTGTCGTCGACGGCCGAGCGCCACATCGCAGGCGAGGTCATCGTGTCGCGGCTGACCACGCCGGAGGCGTCGGAGTTCCACGCCCTGCTCGCTCTCATGCGCGAGCGCGGCGTCGAGGCCGTGGCCGTCGAGGTCAGCGCTCAGGCGCTGACGCGCCACCGCGTCGACGGCCTGGTGTTCGACGTCGCCGGGTTCACCAACCTCACGCACGACCACCTTGACGACTACGCCGACATGCGCGAGTACTTCGAGGCGAAGCTGCCGCTGTTCCGCCCCGACCGTGCGCGCCGTGGCGTCGTGTGCCTCGACTCCCCCGCCGGCGCCGAGATCGCCGCGCGCGCCGAGATCCCCGTCGTCACGATCATCACTCCGGCGATCGCGCACGACCCCGCTGCCGACGCCGACTGGACGGTCGAGATCGTCGACGAGAGGCAGGACGGCACCGAGTTCACGCTCCGCTCCCGCGACGGGGCGCGCCCTGACCACCGTCGTCCCCGTGATCGGTCGCCACATGGCCGCCAACGCCGGGCTCGCCATCGTGATGCTGCTGGAGACCGGCCACGCCTGGGAGCGTCTGGCCGAAGCCCTCGACGGCGGCCGCATCGCGGCATCCCTCCCCGGCCGCACGCAGCTCGTCTCGGGTGCCGAAGGCCCGGCGGTGTATGTCGACTTCGGTCACTCCCCCGATGCATTCGAGAAGACGCTCGCGGCCATTCGCCGGGTGACGCCCGGCAAGGTCGTCATGCTGTTCGGCGCCGACGGCGACCGCGACGCGACCAAGCGTCACGACATGGGGCGCACGGCCGTCGAGGGCAGTGACATCCTCATCGTCACCGACCACCACCCTCGCCACGAGAATCCGGATGCCATTCGCGCGGTGCTCGTCGAGGGCGCGCGCCGAGCACGACCCGACGCCGAGATCCACGCCTTCACCCCGCCCGAGCGGGCGATCCTCGAAGCTGTGAAGCTCGTGGGCGACGGCGACGCGATCCTCTGGGCCGGCCCCGGGCACCAGGACTACCGCGACATCCGGGGCGTGCGCACGCCCTACTCGGCGCGCGAGCTGTCACGCCGCGCGCTGCGCGCCGCCGGGTGGACCGTGCCAGACCCCCAGTGGCCGGTGCCGTACCCCGCCGATTCGACGCCGTCGTCCGACCCCGAGCGCCCGGTCGACTTCCCCGCCTGACGCGAGGCGGCGTGGCCGCCGCCCCACGCCACCCGCGCCCTCGCGCACCGCGCCACCCGCGCCCCCGCTGACTTGCGCCAAGTGCACGCGCAACGGGCGCCTCCGAGAGCATTCGACGCAAGTCATCACCCCCCCCCCCCCCCCCCCCCGCGGCACCACGACCCGCGGGGCGGGGCGGGGCGTCAGCGCGCGGCGATGACCTCGTCGGCCGTTCGGCGCGCCCACGCCTCGGCGTCGGCGAGCGAGTCCCGGGTGAGAGCCGTCGGCGGCTCGTGGCGGTCGACGACGCGCTCGATGACCTCGACGATGCCGAGGAAGCTCAGACGCTTCTCGTGGAACGCGTCGACGGCCTGCTCGTTCGCCGCGTTGAAGACCGCGGGATACGTCGCGCCCGCGCGCCCCACCCGTTTGGCCAGGGCCACCGACCCGAATGCTTCTTCATCGAGCGGCTCGAACGTCCACTGCGAGGCCCGCGTCCAGTCCAGGGGCGCGCCGACGCCGGCGACGCGGCGCGGCCAGTCGAGACCGAGCGAGATGGGCAGGCGCATGTCCGGCGGCGAGGCCTGCGCGATGGTCGAGCCGTCGACGAACTCGACCATCGAGTGCACGATCGACTGCGGGTGCACCGTGACGTCGATGCGGTCGTAGTCCACGTCGAACAACAGGTGCGCCTCGATCACCTCGAGGCCTTTGTTGACGAGCGTGGCGGAGTTCGTCGTGACGACCCGCCCCATGTCCCATGTGGGATGGGCGAGGGCCTCGGCGGGGGTGACTCCGGTCAGCTGCTCGCGCGAGCGCCCGCGGAACGGACCCCCGGATGCCGTGAGCACGAGCCGACGAACCTCGGAGGCGTCACCGGAGCGCAGCGCCTGCGCGATGGCGGAGTGCTCGGAGTCGACGGGGACGATCTGCCCGGGGGCGGCGAGGGCGGTGACGAGCGGGCCGCCGACGATCAGCGACTCCTTGTTGGCCAGCGCCAGCGTTCGACCCGTCTCGAGTGCCGCGATCGTGGGGCCGAGCCCCACCGAGCCGGTGATGCCGTTGAGCACCACGTCCGCCTCGACGTCGCGCACGAGCTGCTCGGCTTCGACGGCGCCGAGCGCCGTGTGCGCGACGCCGAACTCATCGGCCTGCGCCTGCATCCCCGCTCGATCCGACCCGGCGGCGAGGCCGACGACCTCGAAGCGGTCGGCGTTCGCGCGGATGACGTCGAGCGCCTGAGTCCCGATCGAACCGGTGGAACCGAGGATGAGGACGCGACGCATCACGCCAGCCTACTGAGCGCCGACCTTACTGAGCCGCCGCCGCGTGCTGGACCCCGAGGATGTCGACGACGAACACGAGGGTCGAGCCCGCCGGGATGCTGCCCTGGGCCTGATCCCCGTAGCCGTCGGCGGGCGGGATCACGGCGACGACCTGCGAGCCCACCGTCTGTCCTTCGAGCGCCTTCTTGAAGCCGGGCACGACCCCGGTCGTGGCGAACTGCGTGGGAGCGCCCTTGTCCCAGCTGGAGTCGAAGACCGTGCCGCCGTCGTAGAGCACCCCGGTGTACTGCACGATCACGGTGTCGCCGGGGTTGACGACGTCGCCGCCGCCCTGGCGCAGGTTCTCGATGCGCGTCTCGGTGGGGGCGGGGGTGCTGGGCACCGTGATCGTGGGGGCGCCGTTGTCGGCGAAGGTCACCGTCGGCATGCCCTCGACCGGCGCGACCTCCGTGCCGTCGGCGCGCAGCGGCAGCTCCGAGATCGAGTCGGCGACGAGCACGTAGGCGGGCGAGCCCTCGCCGAGGGTGCCGGCGGGGAAGGTCGACACGGTGCGCGAGCCGATGGGAACGCACGACACGGCCGCACCGAAGATCTGCTGCGCGTTGACGATCATGTCCATCCCCGACGGGTCGCTCGTGAGCGAGTCGAGGGCGACCTCACCGGTGCTCGCGTCGATGACCGTGTAGTTCGCCTTGACCAGGTCTCCGGGCTTCACCTCGGCGCCGGTGCCCTCGATGAGGGTGCTGCGCTGGATGCCGGCGGGGGCGAAGCCGTCGGGACGGGTGACCGTGACGGGGCCCTGGAAGTCTCCCGAGACCTCGAGGCCGGCGGGGACGTCGCCCGTGAACGGGGTCTGGCACGCTCCGGCATCCGGGGTCGCGCTGGCATCGGGGGTCTGTGCCTGGTCGGAGGAGCCGGAGCACCCGGCCAGCAGCAGCACCGCGGCGGCGGCGAGGGACAGGGACGCGATCGGGCGGAAGCGCACGGGAGACCTCTCGATGAGAACGGGAAGCGTCCATCCTCGCTCATCCGGCTTTGCCGCGCCTGGGAGTCGGACCGGTATCGCGCAGGCGGCGGGCATGCACGGTCGGGCATGCGGCGGCTAGTAGCCTCGACGGGTGAGTACCGACGCGCCCGCCGAGCCCCCCGCCGCCGTGCCGCAGCAGATGGGGGCGACGTACGTCCTCGGGCGTTCGCTGATCGCCCCGCTCGCCCGCGCCGTCTATCGGCCCCACGTCGAGGGCCGCGACAACGTCCCGCGCACGGGCCCGGTCATCTTCGCCAGCAATCACCTGTCGTTCATCGACTCGATCGCCATCCCCGTCGCCGCGCCCCGGCCGGTGCATTTCATGGCGAAGTCGGCGTACTTCGAGAAGTGGGCGTCGCGGCAGTTCTTCACCGCCATCGGCGCGATCCCCGTCGAGCGAGGGGCCGGCCAGAAGGCGCTCGACGCCCTCGACCAGCAGCGTGCACTGCTGGAAGACGGTCGCGCGGTCGCCCTGTATCCCGAGGGCACCCGGTCGCTCGACGGCCGACTGTACAAGGGCCGCACGGGCGTGGCGTTCCTGGCGCTGCAGACGGGCGCGCCCGTGGTGCCGGTGGGTTTGATCGGCACCGACAAGGTCATGCCGGTGGGCGCGAAGATCCCGACCACGAAGGAGCGCATCACGGTGCGTTTCGGGGCGCCCCTCGACCTGTCTTCGCACGGCCCGGCCTCGTCGGGACGGGCGCGCCGCGCAGCGACCGACGAGATCATGGCCGCGATCCACGCCCTCAGCGAGCAGGAGCTCGCGAACGCGTACAACGAGGCGCCCGCTCACGGCACCATCGAGCGCATCAAGCAGGCGCTCCCGCACGAGCGGCTCTGACCCGCAGCGGCGCCTCCCCGCACCGCCGCCTCCCGCGCTCTTGACGCGGCGACGCGCGACGAGCAGGGTCGGGTGTGACGGTCGGCGGCCGTCGACGCCACGACGAGGAGGCACCGTGAAGAAGTTCGTCAACGATCCGGCAGACGTGCTGGCCGAGGCCCTGCGCGGTATCGCGGCCGCGTATCCCGACCTGCGAGTGGACGCCGACAACCGTGTCATCCTGAGGGCGCGACCGACGCGCGCGGGCAAGGTCGCCCTGGTATCGGGCGGCGGGTCGGGCCACGAACCGTTGCACGGCGGTTTCGTCGGGCGCGGCATGCTCGACGCCGCCGCGGCCGGCGAGGTGTTCACCTCGCCCACGCCCGACCAGGTGCTCGCCGCGACGCGAGCCGTCGATGCCGGTGCCGGCGTGCTGCACATCGTGAAGAACTACACCGGTGACGTGCTGAACTTCGAGATGGCGGCCGAACTCGCCGCGGCCGAGGGCGTGCAGGTCGAGACGGTCGTCGTCGCCGACGACGTCGCCGTGCAGGACTCCACGTGGACCGCGGGCCGCCGCGGGACCGGTACGACGGTGATCCTCGAGAAAGTCGTCGGCGCTCTCGCCGAAGAGGGAGCAGACCTCGCCGCCGTGGCCGGACTCGCCCGCCGGGTGGCCGCCGCCGGACGGTCGATGGGCGTGGCCCTCAGCAGTTGCACGGTGCCGGCGGCCGGCCGCCCCACCTTCGACCTGCCCGACGACGAGATGGAGGTCGGTGTCGGCATCCACGGCGAACCGGGTCGCTCGCGCGTGGGCCTGGCATCCGCTCATGAGATCGCGAGGATGCTGGTCGATCCGATCGTCCACGACGTCGGCGAGGCCGTGGGGCCCGCGATCGTCATGCTGTCGGGTCTCGGCGGCACGCCGCTCATCGAGCAGTACCTGCTGTACGGCGAGATCGCGCCGCTACTGGCGGAGGCGGGCGTCGAGGTGCGGCGCGTGCTCGTCGGCGACTACATCACGAGCCTCGACATGGCCGGGGCGTCCCTGACGGTCGTGAAGGCCGACGACGAGATCCTGCGCCTGTGGGACGCTCCCGTCGTCACGCCGGGACTGAGGTGGGGCGCGTGAGCGGCTTGATCTCGATCGACGACCTCGTCAGGTGGATCCGGGCGTTCCGCGACGCCGTGCAGCAGCACAAAGACGAGCTCACCCGCCTGGACTCCGAGATCGGCGACGCCGACCACGGCTCGAACATGGCGCGGGGTCTCGACGCGGTCGTCGCCACGCTCGACCCGGCGCCGGCGAGCCCGGCCGAACTGTTCAAGACGGTCGGGATGACGCTCGTGTCGTCGGTGGGAGGTGCGAGCGGTCCGCTCTATGGCACGTTCTTCCTCCGGATGGGGCCGGCCCTGTCGGCGGGGAACGTGGATGCCGCGGCGGTGGGCGCGGCTCTGCGCGCCGGCCTCGAGGGGGTCGTCTCCCGGGGCAAGGCCGAGCTCGGCGACAAGACGATGATCGACGCCCTCTCTCCCGCCCTCGACGCGTGGGACGCCGCTGTCGCCGCGGGCGCCGGTGCGGCCGAGGCTGCCCGCGCTGCCGCCGAGGCCGCCGCCCGCGGCCGCGACGGCACCGAGCCGCTCGTCGCCCGCAAGGGTCGCGCGAGCTACCTCGGCGAGCGCAGCGCGGGGCGCCTCGACCCGGGCGCGACGTCGGCGACCCTGCTGATCGAGGCCCTCCGCGACGCCCTGGAGACCGCCGGATGATCGGTATCGTCGCGGTCTCGCATTCACGTGCCCTCGCCGAGGCGGCGGTGCACCTCGCCCTGCAGATGGGCGAAGACCGACCGCCCGTGGTGCTCGTCGCCGCCGGCGGTCCCGATGGCGATCTGGGAACGGATGCCGTCGCCATCGCCGCCGCGGTCGACGAGGCCGACGGTGGCGACGGCGTGCTGGTGCTGATGGACCTGGGCTCGGCGATCCTCAGCGCGGAGACGGCGCTGGATTTCGTCGCCGCGCCGGAGCGCGTGCGTCTGAGTCCGGCACCGTTCGTGGAGGGTCTCGTGGCAGCGGTGGTGACCGCCGCGGGGGGCGCCGGTCTCGACGAGGTCGCCGGGGAGGCGGCGGGGGTCGACCGAGCTAAGCGAGGTCAGCTCGGCGAGACGACCGACGACAGCGAGGACCTCGGGCCTGCGATATCCGTCGACACCCCACCGCACGAGGAGCTGGCCTTCGAGGCGGTGGTCATCAATCCGTCGGGCTTGCACGCCCGCCCCGCTGCGACGTTCGTGAAAGCCGCGTCGCACTACGACGCAGACATCCGCATCGTCGACCTGGACACCGGCGGCGGTGAGGCCTCGGCGCGCAGCTTGCTCGAGCTCATGGCTCTGGGCGTACGGCAAGGTTCGCGCGTACGAGTGAGCGCCACAGGGCTGCAGGCCGCGCAGGCGCTCGAGGAACTCCGCGCACTGATCGACGACGGGTTCGGCGAGCGCTGAGGCCCTCGGCTAATTCACCTGGGATACGTGGACGGGAGTCGACCGCGTCTCACCCGCCCGCGCTCGGTCCTCTCCTACGAGCCACATCAACGGGCCGAATGCTCCGAGAAGAGCGAGAAACAGACTCGGAGCGAGGTTCTGGAGACGCGAGAAGACCGGCGACAGCCAACTGGTCGCCGAGAAACCGAGCCGGCGTCGAACGGCACTGACCGCCACGATGCCCACGGCGAGACCTGCCGCCAGCGTTCCCACGGTCCACAAGAACTGGACCGCCGCACCGGCTTGGATGAGGAACCCGATCGCGAGGAGAACCGTCGCTCCGGCTCGGCTCAGCCAGGACTCCGTCAGACACGCGCAGAAGGCGATGAACAACCCCAGGGTAGACACGTTGATCAGCGCGTCGCTTCGTTCTCCGAGCCACGCCTCGACGACCCCCAACCAGTCCGCCGGGATGGCGAGCCACGACAGGAGGCGGGCAGTCTGCTGCAACGGGGTCACCCCCTCGCTCCCTGCTGAGATTGCAAGGAGGAAGAAGAGGGCGCACACGAAGCGATAGACGTTGTCGAGCGTGAGGCGGAAGAAGTTCTGGACGGTATCGAGGCTCATACGCGGACATTAGCGGCAGGTTCCGACACGCTTTTTCGCGGGGCACCCGGACGGCGGAGCGTGGGATCCGGCAATGCCTGTCACCGCGTCACGCTGAGCAACCGCCGCGCGAGCGACTCCTCCACGACGAGCTCGGTGACGAGGTCGGCGGCGAGGGCGCCGCGCAGCCCGTCGAGTTTCGACAGGCTCGAGACCACGCAGAACCGCCGCGGGATGCGGCGCACCGTGTCGAGGTCGGGTCCGCTGGAGCGGGCGTTGAGCTCGGGGATGTCGTCGGAGCCGTCGGCGCGATAGAAGACCGTGGCGCAGTCGCCGACGACGCCCTCGCGCTCGATGACCGCGCGGTCGCGCTCGTCGAAGTAGTCGCCGCTGTAGACGTGCGAAGGCACGTCCGCGTGGGGCGATCCGAGGCCGAACACGAACAGGCCCACGCGCTGCTGGATCTCCAGGACCGAGCGGACCGAGCGCTCGCGCCACATCGCTCGCTTGGTGTGCGGGTCGTCGAAGAGCGCGGGCACCGGGAATTGGTGCACCGACGATGACCAGGCCGCGCCGAACTTCGACAGGATCTCGCCCGCGTAGGGGATGCCGGAGGTACGCACGTTGGCGGCACCGTTCATCTGCACGATGTGCGTGTCGTGCACGTCTTTCTGGGGTACGTGGCGCGCCACAGCCGACAGCGTGGAGCCCCAGGCGACGCCGATGGTCATCGACGACTCGACGCGTTCGGCGAGGATGCGCGCCGCTGTCAGCGCCGTGCGCTCCAGTCGTTCGGCCTCCGATGTGCGGGCGGGCGTGGGCACGACGTGCGCGGTGATGCCGAAGCGGTCGGCGATGCGCTGTGCCATCTGGCCGCGGGCGTCGTCGGGCGGGCTGATCGAGATGGTCACGAGGCCGACGTCGCGGGCGTGCTGCAGCAGGCGCGACACCGACGAGCGCGAGACGCGCATCTCGTGCGCGATGGCATCCATCGTCAGGTCCTGCAGGTAGTACAGCTGTGCGGCCCGCAACGCGTCGCGAGAGCGCGCCTCCGCCTGCGTCACCATTCGTTCATCACCACGCGGACCATTGTGCACGTTTGTTCAAGGGGCTTGCAACAACGTGCACACAGGCGCATTCTGACTGCGTACCAACAACGAAAGGTCGCAGTCGACATGTCGTCCCCCGCTACTTCGCTCCGCGCCGATGTACAGGCGCTCCGCGACGCCGAAGACCTCGACGTCCTGATCATCGGTGGGGGCATCAACGGCCTCGCCACTTTGCGCGACCTGGCCCTGCAGGGCGTCAGCGTCGCCCTCGTCGAACGGGGCGACTTCGTCTCCGGCGCCTCGTCCGCTTCGAGTCACATGGTGCACGGCGGTATCCGCTACCTCGAGAACGGCGAGTTCCGTCTCGTGAAGGAAGCCGTCACCGAGCGCAACGACCTGCTCAAGACCGCCCCGCACTACGTCAAGCCGCTCGAGACGACGATCCCGATCTACAAGACGTTCTCCGGCATCCTGTCGGCGCCCTTCCGTCTGCTCGTGACCCACGGGCGCGGTAAGCCGAACGAGCGCGGTGCACTGCTGATCAAGGTCGGCCTCATCATGTACGACACCTTCTCGCGCGACGGCGGAACCGTCCCCCGCCACAAATTCCTGGGGAAGAAGAAGTCGCTCGCCGAGCTCCCCCAGCTCAACCCCGACCTCGCCTACACCGCCACCTACTTCGACGCGTCGATGCACGATCCCGAGCGGATCGCCCTCGACGTGCTGCGCGACGGCATCGAGGCCGGCGCGGGCCGCGCCCACGCCGTCAACTACGTCGCGGCCGTCGGCGCCGACGAGAACGGCGTGCGCGTGCGCGACGAGGTGTCCGGCGAGGAGTTCACCGTCGCGGCCAAGGTCGTGCTCAACACCGCCGGGCCGTGGACAGACCTCGCCAACGCCGCTATGGGCCTGAAGACGCAGTTCATGGGCGGCACCAAGGGCTCGCACATCGTGCTCGACAACCCCGACCTGCTCGCCGCGACCGGAGGCCGCGAGATCTTCTTCGAGCACTCCGACGGCCGCATCGTGCTGATCTACCCGCTGAAAGACCGCGTCCTCGTCGGAACCACCGACATCGACGCCGACCCCTCGAAGCCGGTCGTGTGCACCGACGACGAGATCGCGTACTTCTTCGACCTCATCGGGCACGTCTTCCCGAAGATCGCGGTGGACCGTTCCCAGATCGTCTACACGTTCTCGGGCATCCGCCCCCTCCCCCGCCACGACGACACCGCCCCGGGCTTCGTCTCGCGCGACTACCGCATCGTCGAGGACGAGATCGCGGGTGTGCCCGCGATGAGCCTGGTCGGCGGCAAGTGGACGACCTTCCGCGCGCTGGCCGAGCACCTGAGCATGAAGACGCTGCAGAAGCTGCGTCGCCCGCACCGCATCAGCACGCAGGGCCTGCCCATCGGCGGCGGCGCGGGCTTCCCGACGACGCCCGAGCAGCGACGACGCTGGGTATCCGCGCGCACGAATGCGCACTCCGCCGAGCTCGTGGATGCCATGCTCGAGCGCTACGGCACGCGCGCCGACGCGATCCTCGCCGCCCTTCCCGCCGAGCCCACGCCCGTGCCCGATGCTCCCGGCTACTACCGCGAGGAGCTTGCCTGGATCGCCGAGAACGAGCAGGTCGTGCACCTGATCGACGTGCTCCTGCGCCGCACCCACCTCGCTTTCGTGGGCGGCATGACCGAGCGCACGCTGCGCGAGGTCGCCGAGGCGGTCGCCGGTCCGCTGGGGTGGGACACCGCCACCGTCGACGCCGAGATCGCCCGCACGACGGAGATCCTGCGCGTCGCTCACCGCGTCGATCTCGCCGAGGCGGGCGTCGCGCGAATCTGAGAGAACGTGCGGGCGCGCCACCTGTCGCGCGCCCGCACGGTCCCCATAGGTTCGGAGCACCGAGCCGCACCACCACCCGAGGCAACGACGTCCGGGGGTCAGAAGAAAGGTCGATGACGACATGCAAGAAGTGAACCTGGGGCTGTACTTCCTTTCGGAGGTCGTCGGCACCGCGATGCTCATCCTGTTGGGCTGCGGCGTGGTCGCCAACGTGGCTCTGGCCAAGACCAAGGGCAACGCCGGCGGCACCCTGATGGTCAACTGGGGATGGGGGCTGGCGGTCTTCGCCGGCGTGATCGTCTCCGCCTACTCCGGCGCGCAGCTGAACCCCGCCGTCTCGATCGGTCTGCTCGTGGCCGGCAAGATCGCTCTCGCGCAGTTCTTCGTCGCCGTCGCCGCCCAGATGGTCGGTGCGATCATCGGTGCCGTGCTCACGTGGGCCTCGTACAAGCAGCACTTCGACGATGAGCCCGACCCGGCCGCGAAGCTCGGCGTCTTCTCGACCGGCCCGGCGATCCGCTCCTACGGCTTCAACTTCCTCACCGAGGTCATCGCGACCTTCGTTCTCGTCTTCGTCATCTTCGGCTTCGGCGACTACGGGGTGGCCGACATCGGCGTTCCCGGTGGCATCGGCGGACTCGCCGCCGTCCCGGTGGCTCTGCTCGTGGTCGGTATCGGCGCGTCTCTCGGCGGCCCCACCGGCTACGCGATCAACCCGGCCCGTGACCTCGGCCCCCGCATCGCCCACGCGATCCTCCCGATCAAGGGCAAGGGATCGAGCGACTGGGGCTACGCGTGGGTGCCCGTCGCCGGTCCCCTCGTCGGTGGCCTCCTGGCGGGTCTGCTGGCGCCGGTCCTGCTCGGCCTCGGAAAGTGACGCCCCGGGCGCCATCCTCCTCCCCCTTCCTCTCACACCACTGAACTAGACAAAGGAGTCCCTCCATGGCCGACTACGTCCTCGCCATCGACCAGGGCACGACCTCGACCCGCGCGATGATCTTCGACAAGTCCGGCGGCGTCGTCGCCGTCGGGCAGAAGGAGCACGAGCAGATCTTCCCCCGCGCCGGGTGGGTCGAGCACGACCCGCTCGAGATCTGGCGCAACACCCAGGAGGTGATCGGCCTGGCCCTCGGCCGCGCCGACATCACCCGCCACGACATCGCCGCCGTCGGCATCACCAACCAGCGCGAGACCGCGGTGGTCTGGGACAAGAACACCGGCAAGCCCGTCTACAACGCCATCGTGTGGCAGGACACCCGCACCCAGCCGATCGTCGACCGCCTCGCCGACGGCGACCCCGAGCGCTACAAGAGCGTCGTCGGCCTGCCGCTGGCGACCTACTTCTCGGGAACCAAGATCGTCTGGATCCTCGAGAACGTCGACGGCGCTCGTGAGAAGGCCGAGGCCGGCGACCTGCTGTTCGGCACGACCGACACGTGGGTGCTGTGGAACCTCACCGGCGGCATCGACGGCGGCGTGCACGCCACCGACGTCACCAACGCCAGCCGCACGCTCTTCATGGACCTCGAGACGCTCGAGTGGCGCGACGACATCCTGGCCGACTTCGGCGTGCCGCGCTCGATGCTCCCCGAGATCCGCTCCTCCTCCGAGGTCTACGGCACGGTCGAGTCCTCCTCGCTGCTGCGCGAGACCCCGATCGCCGGCATCCTGGGCGACCAGCAGGCAGCGACCTTCGGGCAGGCGGCGTTCGACCCGGGCGAGAGCAAGAACACCTACGGCACGGGCAACTTCCTCATCTTCCAGACGGGTGAAGAGATCGTCCGCTCCAAGAACGGCCTGCTCACCACGCTGGGCTACAAGCTCGGCGACCAGCCCGCGCGCTACGCACTCGAGGGCTCGATCGCGGTGACCGGATCGCTCATCCAGTGGCTGCGCGACCAGCTCGGCATCATCTCCTCGGCCCCCGAGGTCGAGGCGCTGGCCCGCACCGTCGACGACAACGGCGGCGTGTACTTCGTGCCCGCGTTCTCGGGTCTGTTCGCTCCGTACTGGCGTCCGGACGCCCGCGGCGCGATCGTCGGTATGACCCGCTTCGTCAACAAGGGCCACATCGCCCGTGCCGCGCTCGAGGCGACCGCGTTCCAGACCCGCGAGGTGCTCGAGGCCGTCAACGCCGACTCGGGTGTCGACCTGACCGAGCTCAAAGTCGACGGCGGCATGACCGCCAACGACGAGCTCATGCAGTTCCAGGCCGACATCCTGGGCGTGCCGGTGGTGCGCCCGGTCGTCGCCGAGACCACCGCGCTGGGCGCCGCGTACGCCGCCGGCCTGGCCGTCGGCTTCTGGGACAACCTCGACGACCTCCGCGCCAACTGGCAGGAGGACAAGCGCTGGGAGCCCGACATGGAATCCGCGGAACGCGACCGCGAGCTGCGCCTGTGGAAGAAGGCCGTCACCAAGTCCATGGACTGGGTCGACGACGACGTGCGCTGAGCGCCGTGCCCCGGAACCCCGTCGGCATCATGCCGACGGGGTTCCGTCGTCGGAGCTTCTGGTCCGCCGAGGCCGCACGACTCCTGCGATCTGCCGCGTCACGGGCCGAAACCGTCACCGGAGCGCCGCATTGCAGGAGTTGTGCTCGTCACGCGTCCGCGCCGCGTCGCGGGAGTCGACGTTCGGGATCCGGATGCCGAGGACTCAGCGCTCCGGCTTCGGGTACGCCGCGCGCACCGGGTCGGACTGCAGGTAGTCCGAGACGCCGATCAGCAGGATCGCGAAGAGGATCTGCTCGGTCACCACCCAGAACGGGTACAACCCGGGGATGGCGGCGAGCACGAGGGCGACGATCGGGAAGATCCGGCTGAACAACTGCAGCCGGCGGAACGCCCAGTACCACCCCGCGTGTGCGCGCCAGAGGAAGTAGAACAACGTGGTGGTGATGGCCAGCACGACGAGGCAGCGCATCCAGACGGCGAATCCCACGTCGTCGCCGTTCACCGTCATGACGAAGGCGACGGCGACCGTGGCGACGCCGAGTACGAAGCCGATCGCGAGCAGGAGCGTGACGGCGCGGAACGCCCGTCGCACACGCGGATCCTCGGATGCGGCGACGCGATGATCGGCCTGGCGTCCGCCGGCGATCCGATCGAGGCCGCGCAGGGCCGGTTCGAGCTGCATGCGCTCACTGTACGACGCCGAGGAGCCCCGGCGCACACCGGTCAGCCCACGGTGATCTCGGGTTCGTGACGCACGGGGAAGTTCACGGAGTTGGCGATGAAGCACCATTCCCGCGCCTGCCGGTGCGCGGCACGGGCGGCCTCCACCATCGACTCCTCGGCCACGCGCACCCGCGGGCGCAGCACCACCTCGATGAACGCCCCGCCGCTGTTTCCGTCTTCCTGCATCGTGCCCGACGCGTCGTCCTCGTACGCGGTGACGACGACACCGGTCGTCACGCACGCGTGCAGGTACGACAGCAGGTGGCACTCGCTCAGCGCGGCGAGCAACAGCTCCTCGGGGTTCCACTTGACGGGGTCGCCGCGGAAGGGTTTGTCGGCGGATGCCGCGATGGCGGGTTTGCCGTCGACCTCGAGCGTCACGGAGCGGTCGTAATCGCGGTAACCGCTCGTGCCACTCCCCCGATCGCCGGTCCAGGTCGAGCGCAGGCGGTAGTGATGCTCTCCATTCATGCCCCCAGTCTGCCGTTCCTCGCCGCTCACCGGCCCCCGGCAGCCGAGGTCCGCCGGGATACGATGGAGGGATGGCCGCAACACCCCCCGCCTCCGTCGAACTCGCCGTCGTCGAACGCAGCGGATTCGTCGAATCCCGCCACCACGGCGTCGCCGTCGTCCTCGCACCCGACGGTGCCGAGACCCTGACGCTCGGCGAGGCGACGGCCGCCTTCCTCCCCCGCTCGAGCATGAAGCCCCTGCAGGCGCTGGCCTGCCTGTCGGCCGGAGCCGACCTCGCGGGCGAGCGCCTGGCGATCTCGATGGCGAGCCACTGCGGCACCGAACGGCACGCCGAGGTGGCCCGTGGCATCCTGCAGTCCGCGGGTCTGACCGAAGACGATCTGGGCTGCCCCGCGGCCTGGCCGAGTGACACCGCCGCGCGCGACGAGCTCGTACGAGACCACGGCACGCCCTCACCGCTGCGTATGAACTGCTCCGGCAAGCATGCCGCGATGCTTCTGACGTGCGTCTCGAACGGCTGGCCCACCGCGGGTTACCTCGACCCGCAGCACCCGCTGCAGGTCCACATCCGCGAGGTGATCGAGCGCCTCGTGGGCGAGCGCATGACGACGACCGCGATCGACGGGTGCGGTGCCCCCGTCTACGCGATGAGCCTCGTCGGTCTCGCCCGGGCCATCCAGCGCATCGCGACGTCGTCGGAGCGTTCCCCCTTCGCCCTGCATCGCAGCGCCGGCACTCTCGTGCGCGCCGTGAAGGAGCACGCGTGGACGATCGACGGACCCGGTCGCCCCGACACGGTCGTGATCGAGCGCCTCGGAGTGTTCTCCAAGATGGGCGCAGAGGGCGTCCAGGTCATGACGGCTCCCGACGGGACGACCGTCGCGCTGAAGATGCTCGACGGTTCGAACCGTGCCGGCCACGCTGTCGCACTCCGCCTGCTCGAGCGCGCCGGCGCTCTGACGGCCGAGGCGGTCGCCGACACTCTGGCGCTGCTGCCGTTGAGCGTCTCGGGCGCCGGGCGCGAGGTCGGCGCCATCCGCTGCGCGGTCTGACGCGAACCGCCACCGAGAACGCCGACGCGGCGTCTGCGACGGGTCCCCCTCAGATGCCCCCGTCGACCGAGCGCGGGTACGCGATCGGCTCCTCGGGGACGAGCACCTCGGTGTCGCGGTTGAGGCTCTCGCCCCGGAAGAACGCCTTCGCCGCGGGGAAGAGGTACCACAGGAGCATCAGCACGACGCCGAACGCGAGCGAGCCGATGCCGAGCACGAACGTGCCCCCGACGCCCAGGAGTTCACTGTTGCCGTAGTCGACGGCGAACATGTCGATCGCCGACTGGACGAACGCGTAGGTCAGCATCAACGCTCCCAACAGGGGCAGGATGCCGCGATAGACCAGGTTCTTACCCGATGTGAACAGGTCGCGGCGGAAGTACCACACGCATGCGTACCCGGTCATGGCGTAATAGAACGCGATCGCAAGGCCCAGCGAGGCGATGGAGTCCTGCAGGATGTCGTCGCTGATCAGCGTCATCCCGATGTAATACAGGCTCGCCACCACGCCCATGACGACGGTCGAGAACGACGGCGTCTGGAATCGCGGGTGCACCGTGGAGAAGCGCTGGGGCAGGGCCTTGTACGCGGCCATCGCGAGGGTGCCTCGAGCCGTGGGCAGGATGGTGGTCTGCGTCGACGACACCGCCGAGATGATCACGGCCAGCACGAGGAGCCAGCCGAACGGCCCGAAGAGTCCGTCTTTGAGGGCCAGGAAGACGTCGTCGACGTTGGAGATGGCTCCCTCTTCGCCCACCCCGGCGTACATCATCGCGGCGATGGTCACGGCGACGTAGGTGCCGAGCAGGATCACCGTCGTCAACAGCGCGGCTCGCCCCGGAATGCGTGTGGGATCCTTGGTCTCCTCGTTCAGGGCGAGGCAGGTGTCCCAGCCCCAGTAGATGAACAGCGCGAGCAGCACCGCTTCGGTGAACCCGGCGCGGTCCTCGAAGCCGAACGGGTTCAGCCACTGCAGGTCGAACGGGGTCGGGTTCGGGGCGGTGCCGTCGAAGAACTTCCACAGCGCCAGCACGACGAACAGCACCAGCACCAGGTACTGCACCCCGAGCAGGACGTTCTGGATCCGCTCGCCGATCTCGACGCCGCGGTAGCTGACGTAGGTCATCACCGCGATGAAGAAGACGCCCGTCGCGGTCACGAGCGGCACGTTCTCGGCGAGAGATCCGTCCCCCACGAGCGTCCACACGTAAATCCCCGCGATCTGCGCGAGATTGGCGAGCACCACGGTGCCGGCCACGGCGACACCCCAGCCGCCCATCCAGCCCACCCAGGGTCCGAAAGCCTTCGTCGACCATGTGAAGGTGGTGCCGCAGTCGGGCACGTCGTTGTTCAACTCGCGGTAGGCGAAAGCGATGAGCAGCATCGGAATGAAGGCGATGATGAAGGCGATCGGGGCCGAACCGCCGACCGCGGCGACGACGAAACCGAGTGTGGCGACGAGGGAGTAGACGGGGGCGGTGGATGCCAGTCCGATGACGGTCGAACCCCAGAGTCCGAGCGTTCCGCTGGCCAATCCCTTGCCCGCGGTCCGTTCGGGTGCGGAGGTCATGTGCCGAACGTAGAATCCGCGGGTCGCCGCGGTCAAGAAGAGATTCTCAGGCGGAGTGGCGAGCGACGTCGAGGACGACGATCGTGATGTTGTCGCGGCCGCCGTTCTCGAGAGCGGCCGCCATCATGGCCTCGACCGCGGCGGCCGGGTCGGCGTTGGCTTCGAGGAAGTGACGGATACCGAAGTCGGTGAGTTCCTTGGTGAGGCCGTCGGAGCAGATCACGAACCGGTCGCCGTCGACCACGTCGAGGCGAAGGTAGTCGGGCTTGACGCTGTCGCTCGGTCCGACGGCGCGCGTGATCACGTTGCCGTACGGGTGGTTCTCGGCCTCTTCGGGGCTGAGACGGCCGGCGGCGATGAGCTCTTGCACCACCGAGTGATCCGTCGTCACCTGAACGATCTCGTCGTCGCGCAGCAGGTAGACACGCGAGTCGCCGATGTTCAACGTCACCCAGTGCGGCTCATCGGTATGCGTCTCGAGGTACAGACCCGTGAGAGTCGTCCCCGTGCCCTCGTCGGTGGTCTCGGGGTGGGCCACGATGTCTTTGACCGCGCGCGACAGGGCCTTCTCGATGGTCTTCGACGACACCGAGCCACCGGCCACCACGGCACGCAGACGCTCGACCGTGCTCGCGCTGGCAATCTCGCCACCCAGGTGTCCGCCCATGCCGTCGGCGACGACGAAGAGCGGGTAGTCGGCGAGCACGGCGTCTTGATTGACCTCGCGACGGCGACCCGTGTCGGTGCTCGCCGCCCACGACAACTCGATGTCGCCCGCGCCGAGCGGAACGGTACGCGTGTGGGTGGTCACCTCGGGCACGAAAGATCCTCCGGTTGGCCGACAGCTGCGCCGGCGGGTCTGCACGGCCCTGTCATCCTAGTCGACCTGCGCCCCCCGCCCGGGGACGCGCCGCGCGGGGTCATCCCGCTGCCGGATCGGCGGGGAGGGCGAAGATCGCGTCGATCTCGGCGATGTCCGCGGCATCCGGGGTCCAGGCCGTCGCCGCCGCGGCGTTCGCGCGCACCTGCTCGGGGCTCGTCGCTCCGGCGATGACGCTCGACACGTGCGGGTTCGCGAGGAACCAGGCGAACGTCGCCTCGAGCATGCTGATGCCCCGGGCGTCGCAGAACGCGCGGTACCGCTCGAGGGCGTCCCACGGCGCGTCGCGCCACAGGTGCGGGCGCTGGCGCATGATGCGGCTTCCCTCGGGCCCGCCCTCGCGGGTGAATTTGCCCGTCAGCAGACCGTTGTGCAGCGGGAAGAACGGCAGCAGGCCGAGTCCGAACCGTGCGGCCGCGGGGATCACCTCCCGCTCCGCGGCGCGCGCGAGCAGGCTGTACTGGTTCTGGGTCGACACGAAGCGCACACCGGATGCCGCATACTCGGCCTCGGCGATCTGCCAGCCCGTGAAGTTGGAGTGGCCGATGTAGCGCACCTTGCCCTCGCGCACGAGGTCGGTGAGAGCGTCGAGGGTCTCGTCGATCGGCGTGGAGGGGTCGGGAGTGTGCAACTGGTAGAGGTCGATCCAGTCGGTACGCAGACGCCGTAGCGAGCCTTCGACCGCCCGTCGGATGTGCGCGCGCGAGCCTTTCGCGCCGCCCGGCAGGGCGGGAGCGAGGTCGGCGTGACCGAACTTGGTCGCCACGACGACCCGATCGCGCCGGCCCTCCAACGCCTCGCCCATGAGCGTCTCGGACAGGCCGAACTCGCGACCGTACACATCTGCGGTGTCGAGGAAGGTCACGCCGACATCGATCGCGGCGTCGAGCACCGCACGGGTGCCGGCGATCGTCTCGGTCGCGGTTCCGGCCCGACCGAAGTTGTTGCAGCCGAGGCCGACGGCAGAGACGCGGAGGCCGGAGCGGCCGACGGGACGAAGGGGAAGAGCGGGGGACGTCATCCCCCCACGCTAACCCCGACCGACACGACGGGCTCCCCGCGTCAGCGGGAAGCCCCGTCGTGTCAGACCTGCGGACCGGCCGGGGGTGGAGGGGTGGGACCGCCGGACGGCGGAGCCGCCGGGGGCGCGTAGCCCGGCGCAGGCGGAGCCGCCGGGGGCGCGTAGCCCGGCGCAGGCGGCGCGTCGGCACCGTACCCGGCGGAGGGGGCGGCGACGTTCTGCGCGGGCTGGGCGGGGATGCCCTCCCAGAAGGTCTTATCGGCGAGGAAAGAGGAGGCCCAGGGCGACGGCGATGCCGCGGCGGGATTCCAGCGGTTGCCGCTGAACGCGAGAATGCCGAGCCAGATCCACATGCCAAGGCTGCCGAGGATGTACAGAAACAGAATCGGCCAGTCGCGACCGAACTTCGCGTTGATCCTCACCGAGGCCATGATCACCAGGACGAACATCGCCGGCACGGCGAGGAAGTTGACGATCGGGATGACCCACGCGACGATCACGAACACGATGGCCCACGGCGTGATGTCGCCGAGCTTGGCGAAGACCATGACGTTGTAGACCGGCACCCACGCACGCCACTTGCCCTCGACGCCGGCCTGCTCGAAGACCTTCATGAGCAGGAAGGAACCGATGAGGTATCCGGCGAGGGACAGGACAACCGCGAACACGAAGAAGACCACCCCGAACACGGCCTCGGCCCCCGTCGTCGTCCCGTATTCCGAGTAAGTGAAACTACTGATGATATGCACGTCGATCCTCTCGAACGGACCGCCCGCGAACGCGCGCCCCGGCGGGTATCTCCCGTGGGACACATGCTAGCGAGCCTGAGTGTTCGCTGACAGCCCCGCGCTCGGAGGGGTCAGACGACGAGGTGGAGCTCTTCCCGCACGCCCGGACGAAGCACCCACCCGGTCGTCGCCGCCCACTCCTCGAAGTCTCGCCGTGTCGCGACACGGCGCCCCGATGTGGCGAGGGCGCGCACGAGGTCTCCCTTGGCGTGCTTGTTGAAGTGATTGAGCGCGCGTACCACTCCCCCCTCACCCTCGGTCACCACCCGCACGTAGGCGGCGTCCACCGACGCGGGCACGGGGCCCAGCGCCGCGTAGGCCTCGGAACGGAGGTCGAGCACGAAGGCGGGCGCCAGCTCGACGAACGCAGCCGTCACGGCATCCGCCCACACGCGCCGCAGTGCGGGCAGGCCGGGAATCGACGTGCCCGCCGCCAGGCGATACGCGGGAATGCCGTCGAGCGCACCGATCGGTCCGAACGGCGCCGAGTGGATGACGACGTGCTCCCCCAGCCATGAACGTGCGGCGGCGTCGAGGCTGCCGGCATCCAACGCATCGAAGAGGACGCCCGTGTAGCGATCGATCGCGGGCATCGTCGGTGCGCAGCGCAGGGCTGCGTTGTCGGCGATCTCGTGCCGACGCTTCGCACTGAGCTTGAGCACCCGCGCCGCTTCGTCCTCGTGCGACGACAGCGCGACGAGCGCATCGACGACCGCCTCGCGCTGCGGTCGCAACGTCGGCACTGTCAACGCTGCGACATCCAGCGGCGGACCGTCGCCGCCGGGACGTTTGGTCTCGGAAGGAGGAAGAAGGACCAGCATCGATGTCTTTCGGGGAAAGCACGACGCGCGCCTCCCGGAGGACCGGGGGGCGCGCGTCGTGAAGAAGGCCGTCAGGAGACGAGGGCGGCGTTACCGGCGACGATGGTGAGCTCGTCGTCGGCCATCGACAGGAAGCCGTCTCGGGCGTTGGCCAGGATCTTCGTGCCGTCGGTGCGCGTGATGCGCACCTCACCCTGCGCGAGGATCGCGAGCACCGGCTCGTGTCCCTGCATGAAGCCGATCTCGCCCTCGACCGTCTTGGCCACGACGAGGGAGGCCTCCCCCGTCCACACCTCGGCGTCGGCCGAGACCAGGCTCACACGCAGCGACATGTCAGCCGTTCTCCTTCTGGATCTGCGCCCACTTCTCTTCGACGTCGCCGATACCACCGACGTTGAAGAAGGCCTGCTCGGCCACGTGGTCGAAGTCGCCCTTGACGATGGCGTCGAACGACTCGATGGTCTCCTTGATCGGGACCGTGGAGCCCTCGACGCCGGTGAACTTCTTCGCCATGTAGGTGTTCTGCGAGAGGAACTGCTGGATGCGGCGTGCGCGCGACACGACGATCTTGTCTTCCTCGGAGAGCTCGTCGACACCGAGGATGGCGATGATCTCCTGGAGTTCCTTGTTCTTCTGCAGGATCTGCTTCACGGCGGTGGCCACGCGGTAGTGGTCGGCACCGATGTAGCGCGGGTCCAGGATGCGGCTGGTCGAGCTGAGCGGGTCGACGGCGGGGTACAGACCCTTCGACGCGATCTCACGCGAGAGCTCGGTCGTGGCATCCAAGTGAGCGAACGTGGTCGCCGGGGCCGGGTCGGTGTAGTCGTCGGCGGGGACGTAGATCGCCTGCAGCGAGGTGATCGAGTGACCGCGCGTCGAGGTGATGCGCTCCTGGAGCACACCCATCTCGTCGGCCAGGTTCGGCTGGTAGCCCACGGCCGAGGGCATGCGGCCCAGCAGCGTCGAGACCTCGGAACCGGCCTGCGTGAAGCGGAAGATGTTGTCGATGAACAGCAGCACGTCCTGCTTCTGCACGTCGCGGAAGTATTCCGCCATCGTCAGGGCCGACAGGGCGACGCGCAGACGCGTCCCCGGCGGCTCGTCCATCTGGCCGAACACGAGGGCGGTCTTGTCGAAGACCCCCGCGTCTTCCATCTCGTGGATGAGGTCGTTGCCCTCACGGGTGCGCTCACCGACACCGGCGAACACCGACACACCACCGTGGTCCTGCGCGACGCGCTGGATCATCTCCTGGATGAGGACCGTCTTTCCGACACCGGCGCCGCCGAACAGGCCGATCTTTCCGCCCTGCACGTACGGGGTGAGCAGGTCGATGACCTTGATGCCGGTCTCGAACATCGTCGTCTTCGACTCGAGCTGGTCGAAGCTCGGCGCCTTGCGGTGGATGCCCCAGCGCTCGGTGACCTCGATGGTCTCGCCGGGCTCGCCGTTCAGCACCTCACCGGTGACGTCGAACACCTTGCCCTTGGTGACGTCGCCGACGGGCACCGTGATGGGTCCGCCGGTGTCGCGCACCTCCTGGCCGCGGATCATGCCGTCGGTCGGCTTGAGCGAGATGGCGCGCACGAGGTCGTCGCCGAGGTGCTGGGCGACCTCGAGCGTGATCTCGGTGGAGACGCCGTCGATCGTGATGGTCGTCTTCAGCGCGTTGTAGATCTCGGGGATCGAGTCGTGCGGGAACTCGATGTCGACGACCGGGCCGGTGACGCGCGCGACGCGCCCGACGACGGCTGCGTCGGTCTTCTCGGCGGTGAGGCTCATGGCTTCTTCTCTCCTTGGGACTTACTTGCCGGATGCCAGAGCATCGGCGCCGCCGACGATCTCGGCGATCTGCTGCGTGATCTCCGCCTGTCGCGCGTTGTTGCGCAGGCGGGTGTAGTCGGTGATGAGCTTGTCGGCGTTGTCGCTGGCCGACTTCATGGCCTTCTGCGTGGCGGCGTGCTTGGCGGCCGACGACTGCAGGAGGGCGTTGAAGATGCGGCTCTGGACGTAGACCGGCAGGAGGGCGTCGAGAACGGTCTCGGCGTCCGGCTCGAACTCGTAGAGCGGGTACACCGTCGCGGAGGCGTCGGTGTCGGCCTCGACCACTTCGAGCGGGAGCAGGCGCACGGTCTCGGGCGACTGCGTCATCATGCTGACGAAGCGGTTGTAGACCAGGTGGATCTCGTCGACGCCGTCGTTCTCGCCGGAGCGGTGGTACGCCTCCAGCACAGCCGCCGAGATCTCTTCGGCGGTCGAGAACTGCGGCGTGTCGGTGTCGCCGGTCCACTGGGCCTTGCTGGCCATGCGACGGAACTGGAAGTACCCGACCGCCTTGCGCCCCACGAGGTAGAACTCCACCTCTTTGCCCTGCGAGCGCAGCAGCGCAGCCAGCTCGAGACCCTCACGGAGGATCTGCGAGTTGAACGCGCCGGCGAGCCCGCGGTCGGAGGTGAAGATCACCACGGCCGAGCGGCGGATGTTCTCGCGCTCGGTGGTCAGCGGGTGGTCGACGCTCGAGTGCGTCGCCACCGCCGACACCGCGTTGGTCACGGCGCGCGCGAAGGGCGACGCCGCGCGCACACGCGCCATCGCCTTCTGGATGCGCGACGCAGCGATGAGCTCCATCGCCTTCGTGATCTTCTTGGTCGTCTGAGCAGAACTGATCTTCTGCTTGTAGACCCGTAGTTGTGCGCCCATGATTCCGTTCTCGTGTCGTCGCTGTCAGCGACGGCCCTTGACGATCCGCTCCTGGTTGACGTCGTCGGCCTCGGCGGCCTCGACGTTCTCGGTGCCGACGAGACCCTGGTCGTCGCCGGCCTGGAACTCGAGGATGAACTGGTCGACCTTCTGCTCGAGCTCGGCGACGATGTCGTCACCCAGCACGTTCGTCTCGCGCAGCGAGTCGAGCACGGTGGAGTTACGACGCAGGTAGTCGAGCAGCTCGCGCTCGAAACGCAGCACGTCGGACACCTCGATCGAGTCGAGCTTGCCGTTCGTACCGGCCCAGATCGACACGACCTGCTCCTCGACCGGGTACGGCGAGTACTGCGGCTGCTTGAGCAGCTCGGTCAGACGCGCGCCGCGGGCGAGCTGACGACGCGAGGCCGCGTCGAGGTCGCTCGCGAACATCGCGAACGCCTCGAGCGAACGGTACTGCGCGAGCTCGAGCTTGAGCGTTCCCGAGACCTTCTTGATCGACTTGACCTGAGCGTCACCGCCGACGCGCGAGACCGAGATACCCACGTCGACCGCGGGACGCTGGTTGGCGTTGAAGAGGTCGGACTGCAGGAAGATCTGCCCGTCGGTGATCGAGATCACGTTGGTCGGGATGTACGCCGAGACGTCGTTGGCCTTGGTCTCGATGATGGGCAGACCCGTCATGGAACCGGCACCGAGGTCGTCGGACAGCTTCGCGCAACGCTCGAGCAGACGCGAGTGCAGGTAGAACACGTCGCCGGGGTACGCCTCACGGCCCGGCGGGCGGCGCAGCAGCAGCGACACGGCACGGTAGGCCTCGGCCTGCTTCGACAGGTCGTCGAAGATGATCAGGACGTGCTTGCCCTCGTACATCCAGTGCTGACCGATGGCCGAGCCGGTGTAGGGAGCGAGGTACTTGAAGCCCGCGGGGTCGGAGGCGGGTGCGGCGACGATGGTGGTGTACTCCATCGCGCCGGCGTCTTCGAGGGCGCCCTTCACCGAAGCGATGGTCGAGCCCTTCTGGCCGATGGCGACGTAGATGCAGCGCACCTGCTTGTTGACGTCGCCCGACTCCCAGTTGGCCTTCTGGTTGATGATCGTGTCGATCGCGATGGCCGTCTTGCCGGTCTGACGGTCGCCGATGATGAGCTGACGCTGGCCGCGGCCGACGGGGATCATGGCGTCGATGGCCTTGATGCCGGTCTGCAGGGGCTCGTGCACGCTCTTGCGCTGCATGACGCCGGGGGCCTGGAGCTCGAGGGCACGACGACCCTCGGTCGCGATCTCGCCGAGACCGTCGATGGGGTTGCCGAGCGGGTCGACGACACGGCCGAGGTAGCCCTCGCCGACACCGACCGAGAGCACCTCGCCGGTGCGGGTGACCGGCTGGCCCTCTTCGACGCCCGAGAACTCGCCGAGCACGACGACACCGATCTCGTTCTCGTCGAGGTTCTGCGCGAGGCCGAGCGTGCCGTCTTCGAAGCGCACGAGCTCGTTCGCCATGACACCGGGGAGGCCTTCGACGTGAGCGATGCCGTCGGCGGCATCCACGACCGAACCGACCTCGTTCGCCGCGGCGCCAGTGGCCTCGTAGGCGTTGACGAAGTCCTTCAGCGCGTCACGGATGACGTCGGGGCTGATAGAGAGGTCTGCCATTGTCTTCCTTCGTTCGTGGGGCCATCGGCCCCCAGATCTCCGCCCGTTCCGGGCGGGAAGTCTTAGCCTGCGATCCGCTGCCGCAGGTCGGCGAGACGCGCCGAGACGCTCGCGTCGATGACGTCGTCGGCGATCTGCACGCGCAGCCCGCCCACCACCGTCGGGTCGATGACCGTGTTCAAGGTCACCGTTGCGCCATAACGCGCGCCGAGGGCGTTCTGCAGGCGCGTGGCCTGCACCTCGCTGAGCGGGGCGACGGCGTGCACCGTCGCCACGACGCGTCCGCGCTGCTCGGCGACGAGCTTCTCGGCCCAGCGCAGGAGCGAGCGCACACGACGTTCGCGCGGCTGCTGGACCAGCGACGACGCGACGAGCACGGTGGCCTCGCTCACGCGCCCCTGGAGCAGCGAGGTGACGAGGGCCCCCTTGGCCGCCGGCTCGCCCACGCGGCTGCCGAGAGCGAGCTCGAGATCTCCGTTGGCGGCGACGGTGCGCGAGAACTGGAACAGCTCTCCTTCGATGTCGCTGTGCGTGTCGGCCACGGCCGCTGCACGGATCGCCAGCTCTTCGAGCCCGTCGATCAGCTCGCTCACGCTCGACCAGCGCTGCTCGACGACGGTGCGCAGCAGCGCGACCGTCGTCGGAGCGAACGACGGGCCGAAGACGGCCGTGACCACGTCGGCGCGCGCCGAAGCAGGCGCCGACGAATCGGCCAGCGCGCCGCTCAGGTGCGACGACGAGTCGACGGTGCGCGCCGCGGCGAACAGCTCGCGGGTGACGTCGAGGTCGACACCGGTCGCGGCGCCGAGGGCGCTCGCGACGGCGGCCCGTGCCTGAGTGGTCGCGCTGCCCATTACTTGGCCGCCTTCTCGGATGCCTCGAGGTCGGCGAGGAAGCGGTCGACCACGGCCTGCGCCTTGGCGTCGTCGGAGAGGCTCTCACCGATGACGTTGCCGGCCAGGTCGACGGCGAGCGTGCCCACCTCGGCGCGGAGCGAGACGAGAGCGGTCTGGCGCTCGGCCTCGATCTGCGTGTGCGCGGCCGCCGTCAGACGTGCGGCCTCCGACGAGGCGGTCTCTTTGGCCTCGGCGACGATCTTGCGACCGTCTTCACGAGCGGCCTCGCGGATCTCACCGGCCTCCTTGCGGGCGGCGGAGAGCTGCGCGGTGTACTCCTCGAGCGCGGCCTCGGCCTTGCGCTGGGCCTCGTCGGCCTTGGCGATGTTGCCCTCGATCGCAGCGCTGCGCTGGTCGAGGACCGCGCCGATGCGCGGCAGCGCGACGCGCCACACGACGAAGGCGATGATGACGAAGCAGACGAGCGACCACGTGATGTCGTAGACGGCCGGCAGCAGCGGGTTGCCCGCGCTGTCGTGCCCTTCCTCGGCTGCGACCGTGACAAGAGCCTGAAGCATCCTGTCTCCTTACTCGGGGATCGGGTGGATCAGAGCGCGCCGAAGATGAAGGGCGTGGCGATGCCGATCAGCGCGAGGATCTCGATGAAGGCGACACCGATGAACATGGTGGTCTGGAGGCGACCGGCGAGCTCGGGCTGACGAGCGGTCGACTCGATGGTCTTGCCGATCATGATGCCGAGGCCGATGGCCGGGCCGATGGCAGCGAGACCGTAGCCCACGGTCGCGATGTTGCCCGTGACCTGAGCGAGAATCGTCGTTGCGTCCACTGAGGGTTTCCTTTCGTAGGGCGAACAGCCGGGCGGCTGGTCGTCAGTGCTCTTCCGCCACCGCGAGCTGGATGTAGACCGCGGTGAGGATCGTGAAGACGTAGGCCTGCAGCAGCGCCACGAAGACCTCGAAGAGGGTGAACGCGAACCCGAGGGCGAGCGTTCCCGCGGCGAGCGGGGTGAGCAGGTTGAAGCTGAAGAAGAAGAACTGGGTGGCCGAGAAGAACAGCACGAGCATGAGGTGCCCGACGATCATGTTCAGCAGCAGTCGGAGGAACAGCGAGACCGGGCGGGCCACGAAGACCGAGATCAGCTCGACGATCGCGATGATCGGCACGAGGTAGATCGGCACCCCGCTGGGGACCAGCGAGTTCTTGAGGAAGTGCCCGAAGCCGTGACGACGGATGCCGGCGTACACGAACGCGACGTACGCGGTGAGCGCGAAGACGAGAGGCGCACCGGCGACCGAGGTACCCGGGATGTTGAGGAACGGGATGACACCGGTCAGGTTGAGCGCGAGGATCGTGAGGAACATCGCGGTCAGCAGCGGCAGGAACCGCTTGCCGTCCTTCTCGCCGAGCACCTGGAAGGCGATCTGCTCGCGGATGAAGCCGAAGCCCAGCTCGATGACGCTCTGGAAGCGACCGGGAACGACCGTCAGACGGCGCGTGCCCAGCACGATGATGAGCACCATCACCGCGGTGGCGAGCAGCTGCACGAGCGTGATGCGCGTGACCGCGAAGGGCGTGCCCGCGAACAGCAGTTCGGGCGGGAAGAAGTCCGAGATGGACGGCGGGTGGAATGTGTTCGCGTCAGCAGTGATGTGCGCGATCGTATTCGCCTGAGTCAACGGGGTGGCTCCAGCTTCTCGAGCCGCAGTGAAGCGGTTCGGGGAGGGTGGGAAACGTCTCTCCCCGGGGCCTCGGCGTCACCGCCGCACACCGGCCGAGGTGCGTAGGACCACCCTAGCAAAGATCGCCGGGTTTGCGGCATCCGGTTGTGGTCAGACCTCATTCGGGTCGCTGTGCGTGGGCAGCACCGTCTCGGAGACGGCCGGCAAGCGCATGCGCGAGATCACGATGAGATCGACCACGAGCGAGCTCACCGCGGTGGCCAGCAGCGCGAAGAAGAACACGGGTGCGACCACCCAGTCCAGGCGTAGCAGCACCAGGAACGCAACGATCACGAGCACGAACTTCAACAGCCAGCCGCCCAGCACGACGCCGAAGAAGATCTGCAACCAGGCGGGGTGGCCGTAGAACCGGTTGGCGACGAGGATGCTCACGGCGGTCAAGGCGGGGAAGATCGCGCCGACGGCCGCGCCCACTCCCCCGCTCAGTGCGCCGTTGCCGCCGGCCACGAGCGCGCCGACGCCGACAGCGACCACGAGGACGACCACGGCCACCACGGCAGACCAGATGAGCGCGGCGCGCAGGACGGGGGTACTGGAGAGCGGGGCGGTCATGACGTTTCCTCACGGACGGGGCGACGCGCGAAGCGTCGGGACGGAAGCAGGGTCAGCACCACGCATGCGGCGACGCCGACGACGCCGAACACGATGCCGAAGGCGTAATCGCCGGGCCAGCTCTGCTGGGTGCCGATGTACATGAGCAGGAAGGCCAGGCTGACCACGGCGGTCCAGCTGTAGAAGATGAGCACCGCGTCGCGGTCGGTGTGCCCCATGTCGAGCATCCGGTGATGCAGGTGCTTGCGGTCGGGCGAGAACGGAGAGCGCCCGGCCCACTGGCGACGGGCGACCGCGAGGCCGAAGTCCAGCAGCGGCAGCAGCACGATGACGACTGGCAGCAGGATGGGGATGAACGCTCCCAGCAGCTGCGATCGACCGATCTTCTCGGGATCCAGCACCGCCGGGTCGAGCTGGCCCGTGATGGCCACGGCCGAGCTCGCCATCAACAGGCCCAGCATGAGCGCGCCCGCATCGCCCATGAACAGTTTCGCGGGGGTCCAGTTCATCGGCAGGAAGCCCAGGCACGCTCCCACGAGCACGGCGGCGATGAACGAGGCGAGGTTGAAGTAGGTGCTGGCGCCGGTGTCGCGCACGAGCAGATACGAGTAGGCGAAGAACACCCCGTTGGCGATGAGACACACGCCCGCGACGAGACCGTTCAGCCCGTCGATGAAGTTGACCGCGTTCATGACGACGACCAGCGCGAACACCGTCAGCAGGAAGCTCACCCAGCTCGACCCGACCGTGAGGGCACCGATCGGCAGCGAAAGGATCTGCAGCTGCCCGAACCAGGCGATCACGCCCGCGGCGATGAACTGTGCGCCGAGCTTGATCATCCAGTCGAGGTCCCAGAGATCGTCGACGACGCCCACCACCACGATGAGCAGCACCGCCCCGAGTAGCGAGAGGACGGGCACCGGATCGGTCCAGAAGATCGAGAAGTAGGGGTTTCGGCTCGACAACGCGAACGCGGCGACGACCCCCAGGAACATCGCCACCCCGCCCAGGCGCGGCGTGGGCGTCTTGTGTACGTCGCGGTCGCGGATCCCGGGGTACAGCTTGAAGCGCAGCGCGAGCTTCCACACCACCCACGACAGCGCCAGCGTCACCGCCGCGGTGAACAGGATGGTGAGGAGGTACTGGGTCACGGACCCGGGGCCTCGGCATCCGGGGTGTCGCCCACCGGCGCTGACGTCGCAGCGGGGGCGTCGCGGGCGTCGACCGGGTCGTCCTCGAGCAGATCGCCGAGCACCTCGCGCAGGCGTTCGCGTGAGATGGCGCCTTCGCGCAGCACCCGCACCCGCGGCTCGGTCCCGCCCACCAGCGTGGTGGCGTCGACGATGGTCGAGGCGATACCGGTCTCGCTCACGCCCGCGTCGAGGTAGGCGGCCACGCTCTCGCCCAGCATGTCGCGGGCCGCGTCGATGTCGACCGCGGCGGGCATGCCGGTGAGATTGGCGCTCGAGACGGCGAGGGGGCCGGTCTCTTCCAGCAGTTCGAGGGTGATCTTGTGCGCCGGCATGCGCACCGCGACCGTGCCGCGGGTCTCGCCGAGGTCCCACGACAGCGACGGCTGGGCGGGGAGCACGATGGTGAGCCCGCCCGGCCAGAACTCGCGAACGAGATCGTCGACCGCGGGAGGGATCTCGGCCACGAGGGCGCGGAGCGTGCCGACGCCGGCGACGAGCACCGGCGGCGGCTGCTGGCGCGTGCGCCCCTTCGCCTCGAGAAGGCCCGCGACGGCGCGCGCGTTGAACGCGTCCGCGGCGATTCCGTAGACGGTGTCGGTGGGGAGCACGACGAGTTCGCCTCGGCCGATCGCCTGACGCGCGTGGCGCATCCCGGGCAGCAGCTGCGACTCGTCACGGCAGTCGTAGACGGGTGACATGTCGCGCGCCAGTCTAGTCGCGCGACGCCGTGCGCGTGGTCATGGCCGCACGGCCGTGGTCGCGCGGTCCCTCGCGGTGAGGTCGGGATGCGTCGCCGCTGCACGCCAGCCGTCCGCGGCGAGGATCTCGCGGATCGCCGCCCCCTGCCACTCGCCGTGCTCGATGACGATCGTTCCGCCGGGATGCGCCAACCGCAGTCCGACGCGGCTCAGCTGCCGTACGGCATCCAATCCGTCGGGTCCGCCGTAGAGCGCCGCCGGCGGGTCGAACAGCCGCACCTCGGGATCGCGCGGGATCGCGTCGTCGGGAACGTAGGGGGGATTGGATGCCACGACCGAGACGGTTCCATCGAGCTCGGGGAAGGCGTCGGCGAGGTCGATGAAGGCGAGCGTGACGTTGCGCGCGCCGATACGGGCGACGTTCTCTTTCGTCCAGATGAACGCGTCGACGGAGTTCTCCGCCGCGTACACCCGCGCGTGCGGCACCTCGGTCGCCAGGGCCAGGGCGATCGCGCCACTGCCGGTGCCGAGGTCGACGGCGATCGGATTCTCGGATGCCACCGAACGCAGCGCGTCGATGGCCAACTGCGCCACCATCTCGGTCTCGGGGCGCGGCACGAACACGCCGGGGCCGACGGCGAGCTCCATCGAGCGGAAGGGCGCCAGACCGGTGAGGTGCTGCAGGGGCTCGCGTGCACAACGGCGGTCGACGAGCGGGGTCAGGGCCGCGGCGGCGGACTCCGGCATCCGGTCTCCGCGGATCGCGGCCGCCTGCACCCCACCGCGAGAGGAGTCGAGCACGTGTGCGACGAGGAGCTCGGCGTCGACGTGAGCATCGGGGACACCCGCGCTCGCCAAGCGCGCGGCGACGGCGCGCACGACATCGGCGACGGAGCCGGGGGTCGCGGGTGCGGGCGTCGCGGGAACGGGGGCCGGGAGGGTCTCACGCATGACGGGAGCCCAGTTTAGTCGCGCATCGTCATACGAACGTCGGGTGTCGGTGGGCTCACCTAAAATGAGGACGATTCGATCGACGGCGAAAGGCGAGCCATGCCCGGCATCCACTCCGACATCACCTCTGCGTTCGGCGACACGCCGCTGGTGCGCCTGAACCGCGTCGCGGAGGGGACCGAGGCGCAGATCCTGGCCAAGCTCGAGTTCTACAATCCCGCCTCCAGCGTGAAGGACCGCCTCGGCATCGCCATCGTCGACGCGGCCGAGGCCTCGGGCGAGCTGAAGCCGGGCGGCACGATCGTCGAGTCCACGAGCGGCAACACCGGCATCGCGCTGGCCATGGTCGGTGCCGCGCGCGGGTACAAGGTGATCCTGACGATGCCGGCCTCGATGTCGAAGGAGCGCCGCATCCTGCTGAAGGCGTTCGGCGCCGACCTCGTGCTCACCGACCCCACCAAGGGCATGTCGTACGCCGTCGAAGAAGCCAAGCGCATCGTGGCCGAGACCCCGGGCGCGGTGTGGGCCCGGCAGTTCGAGAACGAGGCCAACCCGGCCATCCACCGCAAGACCACGGCCGAAGAGATCCTCCGTGACACCGACGGCAAAGTCGACTACTTCGTCGCCGGCATCGGCACGGGCGGAACCATCACGGGTGTCGGGCAGGTGCTCAAGGAGCGCGTGCCCGGCGTGAAGGTGGTCGCGGTCGAACCGGCCGACTCCCCCGTGCTCACCAAGGGCCACCCCGGCCCGCACAAGATCCAGGGCATCGGCCCCAACTTCGTGCCCGCGATCCTCGACCGCGACATCATCGACGAGGTCATCGACGTCGAGTTCGATGACGCCATCCGCCTCGCGCGCGAGACCGCGGCCAAAGACGGCATCCTCGTCGGCATGTCGTCGGGCGCCGCGATCTGGGCAGCCCTCGAGGTCGCGAAGCGCCCCGAAGCCGCCGGCAAGAACATCGTCGTGATCATCCCGTCGTACGGCGAGCGCTACCTCTCGACCGCGCTCTACGAGCACCTGCGCGAAGACTGACGGTGGGGGTTCTCTCCCGCATCCGCGAAGACATCTCGTCCGCCAAGCTCCGCGATCCCGCGGCGCGCGGCGGGATCGAGATCGCCCTGCTGTACCCGGGTCTGCACGCGGTGTGGTCATACCGCGTCGCGAACCGCCTGTGGCAGCGACGTCTGCGGTTCGCGGCGCGGGCGCTCTCGCAAGCGACGCGATGGCTCACGGGGATCGAGATCCACCCCGGCGCGACGATCGGTCGACGTTTCTTCATCGACCACGGCATGGGCGTCGTGATCGGCGAGACCGCGGAAGTCGGCGATGACGTGATGCTGTATCACGGCGTCACCCTCGGCGGCCGGCAGCGCGAGGGCGGCAAACGGCATCCCACCCTTCACGATGGGGTCGCGGTCGGCGCGGGGGCGAAGATCCTGGGGCCCATCACCGTCGGCGCACGCTCGGTCGTCGGCGCGAACGCCGTCGTCACGCGCGACGCGCCCGCCGACAGCGTGCTGGTGGGCGTGCCGGCGAAAACCCGCTCACGTCGAAGCGGCGAAGACACGCGCGCCCTGCTGACGGCGCCGGAGTACTCGATCTGAACGCGGCGGGCTAAACCCCCCGGCTGTCAGGGTGAAAGCCTGCTCCGGCGGGTCAGGGTTCCACGCCGCGGGCGTTGGTCAGGGCATCCACGGTCGTCGACGCACGCGCACCGCAGCGTCCAGGCGACCGCCGCAGAGTCCCACCGAGGAGAACCCATGAGTCACGCCCGCATCACCAAGACGCTGTACCGCACCCGGGTCACCTCGACGAACGACGCGCAGCCGCGCGTCACGAGCGACGACGGCCGCCTCGATCTCGACATCGGCATCCCCGTCGACCTCGGCGGTCCCGGTGGCGACGGCACCGACCCGCAGCAGCTGTTCGGCGCGGCTCTCGCGAAGTGCTTCGGCGGCATCCTACCGCTCGCCCTCGACGACGATTCCGACATCGATCCGACGCGAGCGGTCATCTCCGCGGAGGTGGCGATCGGGCCCAGCGATATCGGGTTCGCGATCGCGGTCCGGCTCGAGGTGCATCTGCCCGGGGTCGACCTGGCGACCGCGCAAGAGCTGGTCGAGCGCACGCGTCGCCTGTGCCCGTACTCGCGCCTGTTGGAGGACCGCGTCGACTTCACGGCCGTCGCCGTCTGAGGTCTCCGCGACGCAGGTCTCCGCGTCCCGTACGGCGGCAGCTCCCCCGGGAAGCCGGACGAACACCTCTGTGCGGGCCCACCATCGCCGCGGGCCCGCACAGAAGCGGCTCGGTCAGACCGACAAGCGGTTCTCCGCCGCGGCCAAGTGGTCGTATCCGGGGGTGCGCAGCATCTCGTGCAGGTGGCGACGCCGCACGCCCATGTTGCCGCCGTCGTAGATCGGCAGGCACAGCACGTCTTGCATGATGTCGCCGAGCGGCACGCGGTCGCCGTAGGAGTCGACGCCTACCAGACGCATCGCGTCGTAGACGGTCTGCACGGCGAGCTCCGAGTTGTAGATCTTCGACATGTTCGACAGCTCGCGGTCCAGGCCCCCGGTCTTGTCGAAGTGGTCGGCGGCCTTCCACGCGAAGTACCGGCCGACCTCGATGCGGGTCTTGATGTCGGCGAGCATGTAGCCGGCGTTCTGGTGGTCGATGACCGGCACGCTGCCGGAGCGCTTCTCGGTCGAGACGAAGTCGTACGCGATCTCGAAGGCGCGGCGCATCTTTCCGACCGCCGCCGCGGCGATGCTGGAGCACGTCCACGAGAAGGCACCCTTGGTCAACGCCATCCCGTCGCCGGGGACGCCGATGAGGTTCTCCACGGGCACCCGGACATCGACGAAGTCCACGTACGGCGAGTTCGTGGCGAGGTGGCCGATCGTGTCGATGATGCCCGAGAACGTGACACCGGGCGTGCCCTTCTCGACGACGATGATCGCGAGCGACTCCGCCGGCGGCTTGGTCTCGTCGATGCGGCAGACGACGCTGATGATGTCGGCGCCCTCGTCGTCCCAGCCCGAGGCGTTGGTCGTGTACGCCTTCCGGCCGTTGATGACCCACTCGTCGCCGTCGCGGACGGCGAAAGTCTGCACGCCGTACTTGGGGTCGGGGTGGTCGAAGTTGGCGCCTCCCGCGGCCTCGGTGAACGCGATCGCCGCGAGAGCGGGACTGCCGTCGACGAAGGGTGCGAGGAAGCGCTCCTTCTGCTCGGGCGTGCCCGCCGTTATGATCGGGAAGGTGCCGAGACCGGTGCCGAGGACGATGGTCGGGGTGTTGATCTCGACGCGCGCGAGCTCCTCGCAGGCGAGGGCGAACTGCAGGTTGCTGAAGCGCTGCCCACCGTTCTCGGCGGGGATGAGTCCCTTGACGAAGCCGGCATCCACCATCTGCTGGTAGAAGGGCTTGAGGGCGCGGAACCGGTCGAGCGGGTCGGGAATCGGCGCGATGACGTCGGGGACCTGGCTGAGCACGGTCTCGGCGAACTCGCGCGCCTGCAGGCGGAGACCGAGCTGCTCGTCGGAGAGGGTGAAGTCGATAGCCACGGGTGTGCTCCTCGTTCGTTCGGGTGAAGGTCTGGGTAGCGTCGCAGCGCAGCGAACGGCCGAGATTGGATCCGCGTGCACGTCCACGAGGACGACAGTGCACGGCAGAGCGCGGTGAGCAGTTCGTTACCGGGATGACATGTGGCACGCCGCCCCGGGAAACAGGACGTTGCTCTGCTGTAGTGCGTCGACATCCGTACAGCGTCGAGGAGGAGCACATGCAGCGCTGGGACACGCGCGAGAAGCGCCCGTCGGAGCAGTACGCGTACTGGCGCGAGGTCGTGTGCGCGGCCTTCACCCCGCTGCGGCCGGCCGCGCGCGGCACCCACGACGACTGGACGCGCACCGGGCTCGAGGGGCATGTCGAGAGCCGCCCCTTCGGTCCGGTGAACGGTGCCGAGATCGCCACCTGCGCGCAGGTCATCCACCACGGCCCCGACGAGGTGAAGCGCGTCGACGACGAGGTCGTCTTCGTCAACCTGATGCTCGACGGGCGCTGCATCGTCGCGCAGGACGGCCGACGCAGCATGTCGGGTCCGGGGACGTTCTCTATCGTCGACGTCACTCGCCCGTTCTCTCTCGACTACCTCGACCCGTGGCGCACGGTGTCGTTTCGCGTGCCGGCGCGCGACATCCCCGACGGTCTTCGGGCGAACGCCACCGCGCGCACCTTCTCCGCCGGAAGCGGGCTCGGGGCGGTGATCGCCGACACGGTCCGCGCCTCGTGGATGCAGGCGTCGCGGATGAGCGCGGGCGAAGCGGATGCCGTGGGCATCGCGGTCGCGTCGCTGACCAGGGCGCTGTCCCACGCGTCGCCGACGGCGGCCGTCGCCGAGGAGGACGGCGGCGACGAGATTCTGCGGCGGAGCATCGAGCATCACCTCGAGCGCCACATCCGCTTCGTCGACACGTCGCCTGCCGCGATCGCTCGACATTTCGCCATCTCGGTGCGCAAACTTCACCAGTTGTACGAGAGCGCACCCCTCACCTTCGGGCAGACCGTGATGCGCCTGCGTGTGCTGGCCTGCGCCGACGACCTGCGTGCCGAGTGCGGGCGTGTCACCATGACGCACCTGGCGGCGAAGTGGGGCTTCAGCGACCTCTCGCACCTGCACCGTGCGTTCCGCCACCACCTGGGCCAGACTCCGCGCGAGGTGCTCGCGCAGCTCGACACGGGAGATCTCGCGCAGATGCGCGCGGGCTGACGGTTCTCGACGACGCTCGTCACGCGGCGGGCGGTGCGCAGCCGGTCACCAGAAGGGCACGCCGTAGGCTCGAACCATGACGCGCCCGCACGACCTGTCGCTCGTCGCGCAGGTGGCCGCCCTACGCGACGGCTCGCTCGATCCTCGCGACCTCGCGGCGCACTACCTCGACCGCATCACCCGGTTCACCGATCTGGGCGCGTTCGCCGAGGTGACCCCGGACGCCGCCCTGCGTCGCGTCTCCGCGCTCGTCCGACCCGCGCGCGGGTCGCTGTGGGGCGTCCCCCTCGCCGACAAAGACCTCGTCGCCCGCGCCGGCGTGCCCACCCGCTATGGCTCCCGCTCCCGAGCGCACCTCGTGCCCACGGCATCCGATCCGCTCGCCGAGGCCCTCGACGCCGCCGGCGCCGTCAACGTGGGAAAGACGAGCACGTCCGAGTTCGGGCTCACCGGGTTCACCGAGCCGCTCATCCACGCACCGGCGCGCGACCCGTGGAGGCTGTCCGCCGGGGCGGGCGGGTCCAGCGGCGGCGCTGCGGTCGCGGTCGCGGCGGGCCTGCTGCCCGCGGCGGTGGGCTCCGACGGCGGCGGGTCCATCCGCATCCCGTCCGCCACGGTCGGCGTCGTCGGGCTCAAGCCTTCGCGCGGCCGCCTGCCGATCGGTTCGGGCTTCGACTCTCCCGACGGTCTCTCGGTCACGGGCCCGATCGCGCGGACCGCCGAGGACGCAGGGCTGCTGCTCGACGCGCTCGTCGGGCTCGCACCGTTCACGTATGCCACCGCCGCCGCCGGTTCCGGTCCGTTCGTCGACGCCGCTCGGCGCCCGCCCGGACTCTTGCGGGTCGGTGTCACGACCGTGTCGCCGTGGGACGACGACGAAAACATCGTGCTGGACCCCGACGCGCGCGCCGCGTTCGAGACGGCCGGCGCCTGGCTGAGCGACGCGGGACACGACGTGACCGCTGCCGACTGGCATCCCTTCGGCTACGCCTCGCTCTTCCACGTGCTGTGGCGCGCGAGCGCGGCGAGGATTCCGTTGAGCGACGACGACATGACCCTCGTCGAGCCGCTGACGGCGTGGCTCGTCGCCGAGGGGCGCCGCCTGTCGGCGCTCGATCTGCTCGGCGGCCTCTCCTCCGCGCGGGCCTTCGAACGGCGCACGATCGCCGACTTCGCCGCTTTCGACGCGGTGCTCACGCCCGCCCTGGCGCAGAAGCCGCAGCCGGTGGGCGCGTACGCCGGGCACAGTCCCGAGCGCACGTTCGCGATGCAGGTCGAGTACGCGCCAGTATTCGAGCTTCGTCAACGTCGCCGGGCTTCCCGCCCTGACGCTGCCGGTGACCACCGATGCCATGGGACACCCCGTGTCGGTACAGCTCATCGGCCGTCCCGGCGGCGAGGCGACGCTGCTGTCGCTCGCCGCCCAGCTCGAGCACCGCCGCGGCCCTCTCCCCCACCCGCCCGTCTGGGACGCCTGACTTTCGCGCTGACTTCGGCCATACGCGCGCCTGTGACCTCCCGCGGCGTACGGAAGCCGGAAGTCATCGAGCCCGCGCGTCGCCGACGAGTCTCACGAGGAGATCGGGGCGACGGAAGAGCATGGCTCGCGTCACCCTCACGATCCGCCACCCCGCCGCCGCCAGACGTTCGTAGCGTTCCAGGTCGCGTTGCCACTGCGCGGGATCCGTCCGATGCTGGTCGCCCTCGTACTCCACGCCGACGCGCACGTCCGGATAGGCCAGGTCGATGCAACCGACGAAGCCGTCGACGTCGTACACGTCATGATTCAGAACGGGTTCGGGCAGGCCGCCGTCCACGAGTGTCAGCCGAGTCCAGGACTCGGTCCGAGACGCCGAGCCGACACGAACCCGAGGGAGCGCATCTCGCACCGCGACGATGCCACGTCGCTTTGGCGCGGCATCCACAGCCGCTTGCAGCTCCTCGATCGTCACCAGCGGATCACGGATGACGCGACCCCGCGGCCCCGCCACGCGGACGCTCGTCACGGCGGCGTCGGCCGCGGCGACGAGGTCGTACGGATGCCGAAGCTCTGACCCGAGCAGGGCCCAGGTCGTGGCGGGGTCAGTGAGGAGAGCACCGCTCGAGGAGGTCCGCACACCCACCCCGTGCGGCTTCAACTGATGTCCACGGACGCCTCGCCCTTCCGGCGCGCGCGCGGGTGCGACAACGGAGACGTGCACGACATCGTCCGTCAGAGGGGGAAGGGGCATGGCCCACAGGAGAGCCGCGGTGGAGTGGGAGAAGAAGGCGTGGGATCCGATGATCGCGCGATACGCCTCGACCCGGGTGAGAATTCTGCGCTCGCGCTGCGTCGCGGGGTGTACGTCGGTGTCTTCTCCGCTCGGCGACATCCGCACACCGTGGAACGGTCGCGCCCACTGTCGGGAGTCGACGAAGCGCCGCGTGGCGCCCTCGCGGAGCGCGTCGCCGGTGGTGAAGACGTGAACGGAAGGCGATGTCATCCCGACATCCTGCCGCCCTGGGAGGCGTCGCCCCGTGCGTTGTCCACAAGCCGCCACGCCCGCCCGACACCGCTGCCGCTAGGTCGCGCGGCCCATCCTGCGCGCCCCGCCGAGCCCCCCGGCTGACTTCGGCCAAACGCGCGCAATCCCCCGCCTCCGCCGTACAAAAGCCCCAAGTCAGCGTCCTGCGTCACGCCCCTGGCTCGTCCCGTGCCTCGCGACGACGCTGACTTCGGCCGAACGCACGCCCCGGCGGCGTCTTGGCGGGCGTTTGCCCGAAGTCACGCGCCTGTGACTCACCCCTCGGACGCGCCGGGGGCTCACTCGCCGGCGAGAGCCGCCAGACGTGCCTCTTCGTCGGCGGTGATCGCCGACTCGATGATCGGGCCGAGGGCGCCGTCCATCACCTGGTCGAGGTTGTAGGCCTTGTAGCCGGTGCGGTGGTCCGCAATGCGGTTCTCGGGGAAGTTGTAGGTGCGGATGCGCTCCGAGCGATCCATGCCGCGGATCTGCGAGCGGCGCGCGTCGGCCGCCACGGCATCCCGTTCTTCCTGCTGCTTGGCGAGCAGGCGGGCGCGCAGCACGCGCATGCCGGCCTCGCGGTTCTGCAGCTGCGACTTCTCGTTCTGCATCGACACGACGATCCCGGTGGGCACGTGCGTGATGCGCACGGCCGAGTCGGTCGTGTTCACCGACTGGCCGCCGGGGCCCGACGAGCGGAAGACGTCGATCTTGAGGTCGTTGGGGTCGATCGCGACCTCTTCGGGCTCGTCGACCTCGGGGAACACCAGCACGCCCGTCGTCGAGGTGTGGATACGCCCCTGCGACTCGGTCGCCGGCACGCGCTGCACGCGGTGCACGCCGCCCTCGTACTTCAGGTGCGCCCACACGCCCTGAGCCGGGTCGCTGGACGAGCCCTTGATCGCGACCTGGACGTCCTTGTAGCCGCCGAGGTCGGACTCGGTGCGCTCGAGCAGCTCGGTCTTCCACCCCATGGATGCCGCGTACTGCAGGTACATGCGCAGCAGATCGGCCGCGAACAGGGCGCTCTCGGCCCCGCCCTCGCCGCCCTTGATCTCCATGATCACGTCGCGCGCGTCGTCGGGGTCGCGCGGGATGAGCAGGCGCCGCAGACGCTCCTGCGTCTCGGCGACCCGTTCCTCCAGGGCCGGCACCTCGTCGGCGAACGCCGCGTCTTCGCGAGCGAGCTCGCGCGCGGCATCCAGATCGTCGGATGCCGAGACCCAGGCCCCGTACGCGTGCACGATGCGGTTCAGCTCGGCGTATCGCCGGTTGACCCGCTTCGCGCGCGCCGCGTCGGCGTGGACCGCCGGGTCGTTGAGCTCGAGCTCGACCGCGCGGTGCTCATCGAGCAGCCCGCGGACGGACTCGAAGATGCCGGACGCTTCGGCAGGCTCAGCGCCCACGGATCAGCGGATGCTGTTGTCGTCACCGCCGCGCGCGGGCGCCGGGATCGACTTCTGCATCTGCACGAGGAACTCGACGTTCGACTGCGTCTCTTTGAGCTTGCCGAGCACGACCTCGAGGGCCTGCTGGGGCTCGAGACCGGCCAGCGCACGGCGGAGCTTCCAGGTGATCTTGACCTCGTCGTTCGACAGCAGCATCTCTTCGCGACGGGTGCTCGAGGCGTTGACGTCGACGGCGGGGAAGATGCGCTTGTCGGCGAGCTGGCGGTTCAGGCGCAGCTCGCTGTTGCCGGTGCCCTTGAACTCCTCGAAGATCACGTCGTCCATCTTGGAGCCGGTCTCCACCAGCGCGGTCGCGAGGATCGTGAGCGATCCGCCGTTCTCGATGTTGCGCGCGGCACCGAAGAAGCGCTTCGGCGGGTACAGCGCCGAGGCGTCGACACCGCCCGAGAGCACGCGGCCCGAGGTGGGCGCCGCCAGGTTGTAGGCGCGGCCGAGGCGGGTGATCGAGTCGAGCAGCACGACGACGTCGCGGCCGAGCTCGACCAGACGCTTCGCACGCTCGATCGCGAGCTCCGCGACCGTGGTGTGGTCTTCGGCCGGGCGGTCGAACGTCGAGGCGATGACCTCGCCGCGCACGGTGCGCTGCATGTCGGTGACCTCTTCGGGGCGCTCGTCGACGAGCACGACCATGAGGTGGACCTCGGGGTTGTTCGTCGCGATCGCGTTCGCGATCTGCTGCAGCACGATCGTCTTGCCGGCCTTGGGGGGCGCGACGATCAGGCCGCGCTGGCCCTTGCCGACCGGGGCGACCAGGTCGATGATGCGCTGCGTGAGCTTCTCGGGGCCGGTCTCGAGGCGCAGGCGCTCCTGGGGGTAGAGCGGCGTGAGGTTGTTGAACTCGACGCGGGCGGCGGCGTCGTCGACGGACAGGCCGTTGATCGAGTCGACCTGAACGAGAGCGTTGTACTTCTGACGCCCCTGCTGCTCGCCCTCGCGCGGCTGCTTGATCGAGCCGACGACGGCGTCGCCCTTGCGGAGGTTGTACTTCTTCACCTGGCCGAGCGAGACGTACACGTCGCTCGGGCCGGGGAGGTATCCGGTGGTGCGGACGAACGCGTAGTTGTCGAGCACGTCGAGCACACCGGCGATCGGTACGAGCACGTCGTCTTCGCCGATCTCGGTCTCGAACTCGTCGCCCGTGGTGTTCTGACCACGGCGCTTGTTGCGCTGGCGGTTGCGGCTGTTGGCGCCGCCCTGCTGCTGGTTCTGCTGACCGTTCTGCTGCGCGTCGCGCTGGTTGCCGGCCTGCTGGCCGCCCTGCTGCGGCGCCTCGGCGTCGTCGGCGGTGGGCTGCGCGGCGGCATCAGCGGGCGCGTCGGCCTTGTTGCGGTTGCGGTTGCGCGAGCGGCTGCGGCCACGGCCTCGGCTGGGGGTCTCGTCGGCCTGTTCGGCGGCGGGGCTCTCGGCGTCGGGCGTCTCGGATGCCGAGTCCTCGGCCGCGGAGTCGGCTGCCTGCTCGGCGGGCGCGGCACCATCGACGGGTGCGTCGGTGTCGGCGGTTTCCGCGTCGGCCGTGGGCGCCTCGGTGATGGGCGCTTCGTTCTCGGGCGCGTCGGCCGCGGGCGTGGCTGCTGCGGCGTCGGTGGCGGTCTGCGCTGCGGCATCGTCGGCGACATCGGCGGCGGTCGTCGCGGGGGTGGTCGCGGTCGCGTCCGACGCAGCGGCAGCGTCGGACGCGGCGGCGGCCTCGGCTGCGGCCTCCGCGGCGGCGGCCTTCTCTTTCGCGCTGGCGGTCGTCGCACGGCGAGGTGCTCGCTTGCGCGGCGCGCGGGCGGGCTTGTCGGCGGGCGCGGCCTCCTCAGCGGCGGGGGCGGGCGCGGCCTCGTCGGCGGTGGTGGCCGGCGCGGCCTCCTCCGCGACGACAACGGTCTCGGCGGCGACGGGCTCGGCTGCCGTCGCCGCAGCCGAAGCGTCGTCGGCCGCAGCCGCGTCGGCGACGGGGGCTGCCGCGGCCAGTGTGTCGTCGGTGAACAGCGCCTCGGGCTGCTCGTCGGCGACAGGCTCGGCGTCGACAGTGGCGGCCGGGGTCTCGGCGTCCGCGCTATCGGACTCCGCGGCGGCGTCGGCCGGCTCGGTGACGGGGGTGTCGGTAGCCGTGTCCTCGGCAGCCTGCGAGTCAGCGGTGGGCTGCTCGTCGGCGGGGGTCTCGACGGCCTCGAGCGCGTCGACGGGCTGGGTCTCGGAGATGGACTCCACGAGTGCTCCTCAGAAAATGAAACGTGATCAGATCGCGCTTCGCCATGCAGAACGCAGACGAAGAGACACCAGCGGTTCGGGAGACTGCAGCCGAGACCGGGTTCGCGATGTGTTGCGGATTTCGCAGGTGGTGCAGAGGCTCAGATTCGCGACTTACGCGGAACCCTCTGCGTTTTTCACTGTACCACCCTTGACGTCGACGGCGAGCATGAGCGCCTGCCACGGGGTGTCGACCACGGATGCCATGAGATCTGCAGCGGCAAGTCGCTGCCCCGGCCCGTCGGCGAGCACGAGCACGCTCGGCCCCGCACCCGAGACGACAGCCGCGTATCCCTCGGCGCGGAGCGCCCGCACGAGGCGGTCGGTCTCGGGCATCGCCTGGGCGCGGTAGTTCTGATGCAGCTTGTCTTCGGTCGCGGCCATCAGCAGCTCGGGGCTCTGGGTCATCGCGGCGATCAGCAGGGCCGAGCGCGAGACGTTGAACACCGCGTCCTCGCGCGGCACCTGCAGCGGCTGAAGGCTCCGCGCGACGGCGGTCGACATCGTGAAGCTCGGCACGAAGACCAGCGGCGACACACCGCGGTGCACGATGAGCTGCTTGTGCTGGGGGCCCTCGGCATCCATCCAGGCGATCGTGAGTCCGCCGAACAGGCCGGGCGCGACGTTGTCGGGGTGTCCCTCCAGCTCGGTGGCCAGACGCAGCAGGTCGACGTCGCTGAAGACGACCTCACCCTCGAGCAGGCCCTTGGCAGCCAGGATGCCGGCTACCACCGCCGCGCCCGAGGACCCCATGCCCCGCCCGTGCGGGATCACGTTGTGCGCGGTCAGCCGGAGCCCCGGCAGGGTGCGCCCCACCGAGGCGTATGTGTGCGCCATGGCGCGCACGACGAGGTGCGACGCGTCGCGGGGCACGTCGTCCGTGCCTTCGCCCGAGACCTCGATCTCGAGGCGGTCGCCGTCGAGCTGCTCGACGACGAGCTCGTCGTAAACGCTCAGCGCGAGGCCGAGGGTGTCGAAGCCGGGTCCGAGGTTCGCGCTCGTGGCAGGAACGCGCACCGCGACCCGACGGCCGGGGCCTGTGGTCACGCGGTCACCGGCTGCAGGTCGAGCACCGAGGCGACCTCCGAGGTGGTCGCGTCGACGACGGTGGGCTCGACGGTCGTGCCGTCAGCCTGGCGCAGGGCCCACTGGGGGTCCTTGAGGCCGTGACCGGTGACGGTGAGCACGACCTTGGCGCCGGCGGGGACGACCCCGGCCTCGGCCCGGTCAAGCAGACCCGCGACGCTGATCGCCGAGGCGGGCTCGACGAAGATGCCGACCTCGCCGGCGAGGATCTTCTGCGCCTCGAGGATGCGGGCGTCGTCGATCGCGCCGAAGTACCCGTCGGTGGCGTCGCGCGCTTCGAGCGCGAGCTCCCACGAGGCGGGGTTGCCGATGCGGATCGCGCTGGCGATCGTCTCGGGGTTCTTCACGACCTCGCCGCGCACGAGCGGGGCGGAGCCGGCCGCCTGGAAGCCGAACATACGGGGCACCGTGGTGGCGACGCCGCGCGCGGCCTCTTCGCGATAACCACGCGAATACGCGGTGTAGTTGCCGGCGTTGCCGACGGGGATGAAGTGGAAGTCGGGAGCGTCGCCCAACACCTCGACGACCTCGTACGCGGCGGTCTTCTGGCCTTCGATGCGGTCGGGGTTGACCGAGTTGACCAGGTGCACCGGGTAGTGGTCGGCGAGCTCACGGGCGATCTCGAGGCAGTCGTCGAAGTTGCCGCGGATCTGGATGAGCCGGCCGTTGTGGGCGACGGCCTGGCTGAGCTTGCCCATCGCGATCTTGCCCTCGGGCACGAGGACCGCGGCGGTGATGCCGGCGTGCGCGGCGTAGGCCGCGGCCGAGGCCGAGGTGTTGCCCGTCGAGGCGCAGATGACGGCCTTGGCGCCGTGCTCGACGGCGCGCGAGAGCGCGACGGTCATGCCGCGGTCCTTGAAGGAGCCGGTGGGGTTCATGCCCTCGAACTTCACCCACACGTCGGCGCCGGTGCGGCGCGACAGCGACGGGGCGGGCAGCAGCGGCGTGCCGCCCTCGCCGAGGGTGACGACGGTGGAGGCGTCGGTCACGCCCAGACGGTCGGCGTATTCGCGGAGGACTCCGCGCCAGAGGTGTGCCATGTTCAGTTCCCTTCCACGCGCAGCACGGAGACCACGCGCTCGACGACGCCGCTCGCGGCGAGACGCTCGACGGTCTCGCTCAGGTCCTGCTCGCGGGCTTTGTGTGTTCCGATGACCAGACGCGCGGATCCCGCGCCGGTCGCTGAGCCTTCTGCTTCGGTCGCTGAACCTTCCGCTTTGGTCGCTGAACCTTCCGCTTTGGTCGCTGAGCTCGTCGAAGCGGCGGATGCCTCGATGACCGTCTGCTCGACGGTGGCGATCGAGACGCGACCCTCGCTGAGGATGCCGGCGACCGTGGCGAGCACGCCCGGCTTGTCGTCGACCTCGAGCGTGATCTGGTAGCGCGTGATGACGTGTCCGATGGGCACGGCGGGGAGGTTCGCACGCGTCGACTCGCCCACGCCGACTCCCCCGGCGATGTGGCGCCGCGCGGCGGACACGACGTCGCCGAGCACCCGCCGACGCGGTCTGCACGCCGCCCGCACCCGCGCCGTAGAACATGAGGTCACCCGCAGCCTCGGCCTGCACGAAGACGGCGTTGTTGGCGCCGTGGACGCTGGCCAGCGGGTGCGAACGGTCGACGAGGGCGGGGTAGACGCGCACCGAGATGGACTCCGAGGCGTCCTCGGCCGTCAGGCGCTCGCACACGGCGAGCAGCTTGATGACGTATCCCGCGTGACGCGCCGACTCGATCATGGTGGCGTCGACGGAGGTGATGCCCTCGCGGTGGACGGCATCCAGGGGCACGGTGGTGTGGAAGGCGAGGCTGGCCAGGATCGCGGCCTTCTGCGCGGCGTCGTAGCCCTCGACGTCGGCCGTCGGGTCGGCCTCGGCGTACCCGAGCTCCTGCGCCTGGGCGAGCACGTCGGCGAAGTCGGCGCCCTCGGTGTCCATGCGGTCGAGGATGTAGTTCGTCGTGCCGTTGACGATGCCCATGATGCGCACCACACGGTCGCCGGCGAGCGAGTCGCGCAGCGGCCGGATGATCGGGATGGCGCCGGCGGCGGCGGCCTCGTAGTACACCTCGGCGCCGACCTGATCGGCGGCCTCGAAGACCTCCGAGCCGTGGGTGGCCAGCAGCGCCTTGTTGGCGGTGACGACGTCGGCGCCCGAGGCGATCGCGTGCAGCACCTGCGTGCGGGCGGGCTCGATGCCGCCCATCAGCTCGATGACGATGTCGGAGCCGACGATGAGGGTCTCGGCATCCGTCGTGAAGAGTTCGCGCGGGAGGTCGGCGTCGCGCTTGGAGTCGACGTTGCGGACGGCGATGCCGGCGAGTTCGAGCTTGGCGCCCGCGCGGTCGGCGAGCTCGTCGCCGTGCTTGAGCAGCAGGTCGGCGACCTGCGAGCCGACGGCGCCGGCGCCGAGGAGCGCCACGCGAAGCGTGCGGTAGTCGGTCATTCGGTGTCTCCGTGGGGTGTTGCGGTGGGGGCGGATGCCGGGATCCCGGCGTCGCGCGAAAGGAGGTCGGCCACGGTCTCGCCGCGCACGATCACGCGGGCCTCGCCGTTGCGAACCGCGACGACGGGAGGGCGCGGCGTGTAGTTGTAGTTGCTCGCCAGCGAGAAGCAGTAGGCGCCGGTGGCGGGCACGGCCAGCAGATCGCCGGGCGTGACGTCGGCGGGGAGGTACTCGGCATCCACGACGATGTCACCCGACTCGCAGTGATGCCCGACCACGCGCGAGAGCGCCGGAGTCGCCGAGCTGGTGCGCGACACGATGCGCGCCGAGAAGTCCGCGCCGTAGAGCGCGGGGCGGGCGTTGTCGCTCATGCCGCCGTCGACGCTCACGTAGGTGCGCTCCAGGTTCTCGGCCGCGGTGACGGTCTTGACGGTGCCGACCTCGTAGAGGGTGACCCCTGCCTGGCCGACGATCACGCGGCCGGGCTCGGTGGCGACGTCGGGCATCGGGATGCCGCGCACCGCGCACTCGTCGGCGATGGCATCCAGGATGCCGTCGGCGATCTCCTCGATGGGCCTCGGGTCGTCGACCGCGGTGTACGAGATGCCGAAGCCGCCGCCGACGTTCAGCAGCGGGATCTCTCCCCCGGCGAGCAGGTCGGCGTGCAGGTCGACCAGACGCGCGGCCGACTCGCGGAAGCCGCTGGAGTCGAAGATCTGCGAGCCGATGTGCGCGTGCAGACCCACGAAGCGCAGGCTCGGCAGCTCTCGGATGCGGGCGACGGCCTCGGCCGCACCCTCAAGCGAGAAGCCGAACTTCTGGTCCTCGTGAGCGGTGGCGAGGAAGGCGTGGGTCTCGGCATGCACACCGGTACGCACGCGCACGAGCACCGGTTGGACGACGCCCTGCCGGTCCGCGATGGCGGCGAGTCGCTCGATCTCGATGGGGCTGTCCACGACGACCGAGCCGATGCCCACCTCGACGGCACGCTGCAGTTCGCCGACGCTCTTGTTGTTGCCGTGGAAGCCCAGCCGCGCGGGGTCCGCACCCCCGGCGAGGGCGACTTCGAGCTCACCGCGCGTGCAGACGTCGACCGAGAGACCCTCGTCGACGACCCAGCGCACGACCTCGGTCGACAAGAAGGCCTTGCCCGCGTAGTACACGCGCGCCTGGATGCCGTGACGCGCGGCCGCGGCCGCGAAGGCGTTCTTCGCGCGACGCGCGTGCTGGCGCACCTCGTCCTCGTCGAGCACGTACAGAGGAGTGCCGAAACGATCGCGCAAGTCGAAGACTGAGACCCCGCCGATCTCGACGGAACCGTCGTCGACGCGGTGGGCGGACGACGGCCAGATGGGCGCGACGAGCTCATTCGCTTCGGCCGGGGCAACGAGCCACTCGGGCACGAGCGCAGAGTGCGAGGCGGACACAGAGGAACCAATCGGGTTTTGCGGCGACGCGACGGCCGCGGATCACGGCTGCTGCCCCCGCGGAGAGTCACGCGGTGACAACCCCGCAAGTCTAGAGCACGGCGTATGCCGCTCCCTTCCCGGGGCGCTCGAGGATTGACACATAGCTGAGGGGCGGCGCATCCAGCGCCGCCCCTCATACCCGCTGACCATGATCAGACCGACAGGTTCCCTCGCACCGTCGCGACCGCAAGGGAACCCGTCGTTGGCGTTCACGCCGTGATGTAGTACTGGTTCCAGTTGCGCATGCCCTCACCGATCGCGGTGATCGCCCGGCCGGAGAGTCCTATAACGGAGACCGGGGTAGTACGCGTGGTCGTCGTTCCGTCTCCAAGGCCGCCAGTGCTGTTGGCTCCCCATGCCTTGACCGTTCCATCGGTAAGCAGTGCGTATGCGGATGCCGCCCCACCGGAGACGACCGACACTCCCGACAAACCAGTCACCGAGACAGGCGTCCACCGGTCGGTCGTCGAACCATCGCCGAGTTGCCCGGAGTCGTTCTTGCCCCACGCCACCACGGTGCCGTCCGAACGAAGGGCGTACGCGGAATCGTTCGAACCCGAGATCTGCTTCACGCTGGAAAGACCGGGCACAGCGATTGCCGTCCAGCTATCCGTCGTCGAGTTGTTCCCCAGCCGGCCATTGCCGTTGTATCCCCACGCCCGGACCGTACCGTCGGTCAGCAGAACATAAGCGCTCGCACCGCCACCCGACACCTGCGCGACGGTCACGTTATCGAGACCCTGCACTTTCACGGGCGTGTACTGGTCCGTCGCAGAGTTGTTGCCGACCGCTCCACCCCAGCTGTTCTCTCCCCACGCCCAGACGGTCCCGTCCGCCAACAGGGCGTATCCGTTCCACGAACCCGCGGCAATCTGCGCCACGTTCGTAAGGTTCCTCACCGCAACGGGAATAGCGCTGTCCGTGGTCGTCCCATCTCCGAGGTTCCCGTACCAGTTCGGACCCCACGCCTTCAGGGTTTTATCCGACATCAACGCGTAGAAGTGATTGCGCCCTGCCGCGAGCTGGGTCACACCCGACAAGCCCGGAACCTTGCCCCATGCATTCCGCGAGCTGACACCGGACCCGTCACCCAATTGGCCGTAACCGTTATCGCCCGCGGTCCAGACAGTCCCATCCTTCAGAAGTGCCGCCAGCGACGCGTCACCGCCGACGATTTGCTTGACGGGCGACGGGAACAACGTCAAACCCTGCGTCGGAGTAGACGTCCAGTTGACTCCCGCAGCCCCGCCCTGCTGACGACCCGACGCCAGATAATTCGCACCCAACACCGAGAAGGCAGCCCTCGCAGAATTGGGGCCGCTCACGGCGCTTACGCTCAGCACAGTTCCTGGGCGCGTCCACGCTTCGGGCGTGACAGTTGTCTGAAAGACGCCGGAGGATGCTGTGGCCCCCGAGGATGCGCCAAGAACCGCGCTCCCCGTCGCAGACAGGGAAATTGAAGCACCGCCGACTCCGGTAGACCCCGCCATTACCTTGGCCTGTACCGAGCCGGCTTGTCCTGCGGAAACGAAAGCATCGACGTTGACTGCGAGCGTCGAGTCTCCTGTGATGTAGTACTGGTTCCAGTTGCGCATGCCCTCACCGATCGCGGTGATCACGTGACCGGACAGTCCGATCACGGAAACCGGCGCGCTCCTGTTGGTGGAGGAGCCGTCGCCGAGAGCGCCGATGCTGTTGCTTCCCCATGCCTTGACCGTGCCGTCGGCCAGAAGCGCGTATGCAGACGCGGCACCGCCGGAGATGACGGACACGTTGGCCAATCCGGTCACGGAAACGGGCGTCCAGCGATCAGTGGTCGACCCGTCTCCCACCTGCCCGGAGTCGTTCTTGCCCCACGCTTTCACCGTCCCGTCCGTCAGCAGCGCGTAGACGGCGTCGCTCGAGCCAGACACCTGCTTCACCCCTGACAGCCCGGGGACAGTGACGGCCGTCCACCGGTCGGTGGTCGTGTTGTCGCCGAGTCGACCGTTTCCGTTGTATCCCCATGCCCGGACGCTTCCGTCCGACAGCAGGGCGTAGCCGCTCGCACCGCCACCGGTGACCTGCGTCACCGTCACGTTGTTCAGGCCCTGGACGCGGACTGCCGTGTACTGGTCCGTCGACGAGTTGTTCCCGACGGCACCGCCCCAACTGTTCTCCCCCCATCCCCAGACCGTTCCATCCGCCAGCAGCGCGTAACCGTTCCACGACCCCGAAGCGATCTGCACGACATTCGACAGGTTCGCCACTGCCACCGGCGTCGGGCGATCCGTCGCTGTGCCGTCGCCGAGATTCCCGTACCAGTTCGGCCCCCACGCACGCAGAGTCTTGTCCGCCATCAACGCGAAGAAGTGGTTCCGACCGGCAGCAAGCTGCGTCACGCCCGACAACCCCGGAACTTTCCCCCAGGCGTTACGCGAGCTGACCCCCGAACCATCACCCAACTGGCCGTAGCCGTTGTCGCCCGCCGTCCACACGGTCCCGTCCTGCAAGAGAGCCGCCAACGACGCATCACCACCGACAAGTTGCTTCACCGGCGACGGGAGCAACGTCAAGCCCTGCGTCGGCGTGTCGGTCCACTGGCTTCCAGTGGCAGGACCACCAACCTGACGCCCCGACGCCAAATAATTCGCACCCAACACCGAGAAGAAGTCCGCACTCGAGGCGGCATCCGTCGATCCACTCACTTTGAGCTGGGCACCCGGCCTCGTCCACGCATCGGGTGTGACAGTTGTCTGAAAAACACCTGACGAATCTGTCGCTCCCGAGGTCACACCGAGGACAGCGTTGCCTGTGGCTGTGAGGGATACCGTCGCCCCGGCTACCCCGGTCGATCCGGTGGACACTTTGGCCTGTACCGTTCCGGCCGATCCGGCCGACACCTGCGTCTGGACCACGTCGACATTGAGCGTCAGGGCGCCCGCGATCGCGAAACGCGCGTCGACACTGCTACTCCCACCCAGCGATGTGACAGGGATACCCGCCGGAAGGTTCGCCTGCACGGGAACGTTGGAGGGGTTTCCGGTGTACCCGTTGCCGATCTGGCCGTGGTCGTTCACACCCCACGTCCACACCGTGCCGTCGTTCTTCAGAGCGAAACCGGCGGCGACCTCCGCGACATTGGACAGTCCCTGAACGGCCACCGGCGTCGCCGAGGCGGCCGACGCCCCGTTTCCGAGCTCCCCGTTCTCGCCATCGCCCCACGCCATCACCGTCTTGTCGGCCATCAACGCGTACCCGGTCTGACCGGCGGCCGCGATCTTCACCGCGTTCGAGATGTTGACCACGGGAGCAGCGGTGTAACGGTTGCCGGACTGGGTCGAACCGTCGCCCATCTGGCCCTTCCAGTTACCGCCCCACGCCATGATGGTGCCATCGGTCCGCAGGGCATACCCCGCCACCGACGTCGCCGCGATCTGCGTCACCCCCGACACCCCGACGACCTGCACCGCCGACGTCCTTTCGGTACTCGTCGTATCCCCCAACTGACCGAACCCGTTGCGACCCCACCCGATCACGGTGCCATCACTACGTAACGCCAGACCGAACCACGACCCGCCCGCAACCTTCACCACACCACTGGCGCCCTGGACAGTCACGACCGACGTGGAGAAACTCTGCGTGTTGTAGTCGTTGCCGTTCCCCAATGCCGAGAACGCGTTCACACCCCACGACCGCACCGTCCCGTCAGCCAGCGCGGCATACCCGGTCTGATACCCGGCCGCAATGTCGACCACATTCGACAGGTTCGGGATCCGCTGCGGCGGCCAATACCGGTCCGTCGTCGTCCCATCAGCGAGTTGGCCCTGACTGTTGCGCCCGACGCCCCAGACATCGCCGTTGTCGAGACGGAACAGCGTGAAGTTGTTCCCGCCCTGCGCCACCTGCACCACCGGCGACGGGAAGACCTTCATCACCTGAGACGGAGTCGGCGTGTTGTCACCGGTGCCAAGACCGCTCATGCCGAACACTCCCGAACCCCAGGCGATCAGGTTCGCACCCAACACGGCGAACGACTGCGTCGCATTCGCGTTCGCCGACACCGCCGAAACGCTCACCGTCGAGCCCGGAGTGGCCCACGGCTTGTTCAGGTTGAAATTCGCGGTGTACTGACCCGCACCGTTGGTCACGCCATCAGCCGCATCGAAGCTCGAGCCATCGGGACCGCTGAACGACACCGGCTGACCCGCCTGCGGCTGCCCCTGCGCGTCTTTCACGGTCACCGTCATCGGCACCGCGCCCGACGCCGGCACACCTGACGACGGACCGGCGATGGTCAGGTTCGACGCCTGCGACGCATTCGCGAAAGCCGGCGTCGCCGACGCGATCGACAGCGCAGGAACACTCCACGCCGCCGCAGCGACGACGGTGCGGCGTGAAAGAGGCGAGCCGAGGCCCTCCTCGACACGCTCATCGGGGGGAAGGATACGAGCAGACGACACGGGCAGACTCCTCAGGTCTCGAGCGAACAGGTGCGGCCAGCGATCGGCTCCGCATGCCCGAAAGTACGACGGCTCGTGCACGCGCCGAACGAAGTCGCTCCGTGAGACTCGCCGGGTGATTCAGAGCGCCACGAGCGCGCGTGCGCCCAGAATCCGCTGAGTACGGCACATGTATAAATGCATGACCCGGGAGCGGCCAGACACCTGCGTCACCATCACCGAAGCGATCTCGCTCAAAGTTTCACCCGCCTCTGGCGAGGCGGTCACCCACGCCGCGAGACCTCCAGACATCACCACGTCGGAGCGCTCCACACACCGCTCACCAGGCATCCCGATCAGAACCGGAACCGACCTCCGCGCATCGTCAGCGTGCGCGGCGATGTCGACAGCGACCCGACCTTTTGGCTATCGGTGTAGGTCCGCACCCGCACCGGCTCGGCCGCCCGCACCCGAAGGCGGTAGCCGTCGCCGCAGGCGACACCATTCAACGCGCGGACCACCTTGTCATGCGTCTCGTCGCCGTTCACGCTCACCGTGGCGACCGTCGCGCCGCGAGCGTTGAGCAGCGTGAGCTCGTAGTAGAGCTTGCCCTGGAAGTAGTAGTCGTGCGGGGCGAAGCCCGTCGAGGTGGCGACGAGATGAGTACCGTCTCGGCTGATTCCCACCCAGCCCGCGCGGATGTCGTAGATTCCCACGAACTCCAAAGCCGAGTTGACGGTCACGTCGACGGCCTGGATGAGGAGCTCGGGAGTGCGGTCATCGGCCTCGAGGACGGCGAAAAGGTGCCCCTGGCCGGGACCGACGTTGATCGCCGCCGACCCGCGCGACACCAATCGACTCGGCGTTCCCGCCAGACTCGTCAGCCCCGTCACCTCACCGCCCGTCGCCTGATTGTCACCCAGGTCCAACGTCATCCCCTCGCCCGAAAGGTTTCCGAGCGGCACGTTGTATCCGACCCGTCGTTCCACGAACGCGTCGCGCGAGTCGATCGCCGCCGCGATCTGGTGCTCCAAGGAAGGATAGGCAGCCGTCGATGAGATGACGGATGCCGACAGCGATAGGCCCCACTCGGCGAAGAACGGAGCCAGATCACGATCTGCCACCTCGGATGCGACCTGCGCGAACATGTCGATCTTCTCCTGGTCTGCGTAGGGCATCGTCATCCCCTGGCCTCGTCGCACCCGGTACCTCTGATCGACCGCCGGATAGAAGCCCTCGCCGAATGACTGGCGCAACTGATCGAAGAAGAAGAGCGGATAAAACGGGTTCTCGTTGATCAGATCCCAGAACCGGCGATCTGTCACGGGTTGATCGAAGTACCGCGCGATGCGATCTTTGGCCTCGGGCCACTCGTCGAGGCGATGCGCGCCCGTGAGCCGCTGCTGCAGGGCGAGCGATGAGATGTTGACGGTCACCTCGCCGAGCCCACCCCAGGTGTACGACGGTGTCTGGAAGGTGTGGCCCACTTCATGCCACGTCCCCCAGTTGTCGGGGGTGGTCAGAAGCGTCTCGCTCGCGCCTGTGTTGATCTGGAAACACAGCCACTGATTCGTCGCGAACGCCCAGCCCGCGCCCGAGTCGGCGCCCGAGAAGTAGACACGGCCCGGGTGCTTGCGCGCGACACCCACCGCCGCGTAGGTGAGCCCGTACACATCGCAGGTGTACTCCAGCACGCGGTCGAGGCGCATGACCACGTCGGCCGGGTCCCACGAAACTCCGCGGGAGCGCAGATCTTCGACGAGGCGTCTCTGAACATCGACGAAGACACGTTCCCCGACCAGCGACACCACCGGCGCCGCGGAAAAGTCCGCCAGCTGCGCCGCGAACTCATCCGCTCTCGTGCGATTCTTCACCCACACCGGGTGCGCACGCCCTCCCGAGATGGTCGCGGTGGCGACTTTCTCGGTCGAGGAGTTCGACACGAAGACGATGCCGTCACGCGGTGCCGTGATCTGTTGCCGGCCGGCAGTCAGGCTGATGCTGGTCACATCGACGTTCTGCCCGCCGTTGAGATCCTGCCAGGGGCCCCGCGCCCCGAACCACAGCAGCACAGACTCCACCGGGCCTGCCGTCACGTCGACGTCGAGCACGTCGTTGGCGCGCACCCACCGGCCGGTCGGCTGCAAGTCGCTGTGCGTGAACCCTCGGTTCTCGATGTCGCGCACGGCATCCTGGTTGCCATGCGGCAGAACCATCACCGTCGTGGAGGCACCCGTCGCGTCGTGCATGATCACCGACACCTCGCGCACCTCTAGGGACGCCGTCGCCGTCGCACCCGATGATGACACCGTCACGGTGGTCGTCGCGGCAGCTGCACCCGTCAGCACACGCAGCGATGTCGAGAAGACACCGGCGGCGTCCGTCACTCCCGACGGCTGCTCTATCCGCACCAGCCCCGCGTCGGCCACCCCCACCCAGACGGGTTCACCCGCCAGGGGGCGCCCCGCCTCATCGGCGCGCGTGACACGAACCGTCGTCATCTCGTCGGGGTAGAGACGTGAACGATCCAGTGTGAGAGTCGCCGCCCCTCCGGTGCTGGTTGCGTATGCAGGCACCGCGGTGGTCAGCACGAGCGCTGGTGTGGACCAGACGCCGGCAGTGACGATCGTGCGACGCGACAGGGGGCTAGGCATGGAGGTCTCCGTTCCACGCCCCTGGGCCCACCTCGGGCACAGAAGCGTCCGACCCTGACGGTAAGACATCCCACGCAGACCACGGCCGGCATTCTGATCGCGCGAGGCGGGGTGAACACCTGGCACCGGCGCCGGCGCGATCACACGACGAAACATCCGCCGACGATCTGCAGAGCTGTGGTCGTGAGAGTGAGCGTCGTGGTCCAGGCGCTGTCTCGGTAGACGCGCACCCGCCCCGGCTCGGCCGCGGTGACTCGCACCACATCGCCCTCGCCGCAGGGTATCCCGTGCAGTGCGCGTACGACGGGCTCGGCGGTGTCTTCTCCGCGAACGGTTGCCGAGGCCCGAACGATCCCGTCGGCGTTGCTGAGCTCGACGGTGTAGTACTCGACTCCCGCGAAGTAGATGGGGTGCGCCTGATTGCCGAGCGACGTCGCCACCAGATGCGTCCCCTCAGCACTGATCGCGATCGACCCGATCATGACGTCGTAGAAGCCGACGAACTCCAGCGCCGAGACCGCTGTCACCGCCACGACGCGCTGCAGAACCTCCTGCGTGCCTTCGGGCGATTGCAGCACCGCGTACACCCGTCCCGCACCGGGTCCGATCTGCGCAGCGACCACCCCACGGGCGACGACCGTGCTGGGCGCGCCGGAGATGCTGAAGGTGTCGTCCACCGAGACGGATGCCGTGGCATCGCCGAGATACACCGAGGTCACTCCCGACGTCAGCGACCCCGTCGGAGGGTTGTACGGAACATCCCGTTCGATCGGAGCGTCGGTCGAGAGGACGTACGTCCAGATGTCGTGCGTGAGCGCCGGAAGCCGAGCGATCTCGGCGAGGATCTCCTCCGAGACGGTGAGCCCCCACGCCTGAAAGAACGGTCCAAGGTCGCGGTCGGAGACGGTCGAGGCCGCCGTCGCGAAAGCGTCGATCTTCTGTCGATCGGACTGCGCGCGAGCGATGCCCTTCGCTCGACGTACGCGGTAGTACTGGCTGAGCGCCGGGTAGAAGTCGTCGCCGAACGACCGACGCAGTTGATCGAAGAGAAAGAGTGGGAAGAACGGGCTCTCCGCCGTCAGCGCCCCGAAGTCTCGATCCGCGACCGGTTGGGAGAAGTAGCGCGCAATCCGATCCTGGATGTCGGGTGACTTGTCGAGCATGTTCTCACCGGTCATCCGCTTCTGTAGAGCCAGGGACGAGATGTTCACCGTCACCTCGCCGAGGCCCGACCAGGTGTAGTCGGGCGTCTGGTACGTGTGGCCCATCTCATGCCACAGCACCCAAAGATCGGAGCCCGTCACCAGCGCTTTGCTCGCACCGGAGCTGACGTGCAGCGACAGCCACTGCGTCGTCGCGAACGCATAGGCTCCGCCCGAGTCGGGACCCGCGATGTAGATGCGGCCGGGGTGCTTGCGCGCGACGCCGACCGCGTCGTAACTGAGCCCGTATACCCCGTCGGTGAGCAGGCGGATCTCGTCGAGACGCGAGATCACGGCGGCGGGATCGTAGACGGATGCCACGTCGGGGGCGTCGATCACGCGTCGCTGGACATCGGCGAAGACTCGATCCGCGACATGGGTCACGATGGGAGCGTCGCTCCAGTCGTTCATCTGCCCATCGAACTCGGTGCGGTCCGTGAAACCGTCGATCCAGACGGGATTCGGACTTCCGCCGCTGATCGTGGCGTCGACGGCAGACCATTCGCTGTAGTTGACGATGAAGACCAGACCCGACCGGTCCGCCGTGACCGTGTTCGTCCCCCCGTGCAGCACCGTCCGCGACAGCTCGACGCTTCCGTCGCTGTCGAAGACCGCCATGGGTCCGCGCGATCCGATGGCCAGTTCGAGCCACCACGACGGAGAGGCGTCGACGTCGACCGTCAGCACGTCTCCTGCACGCACCCATCGCCCGGTCGGCTGAGGGTCGCTGTGCGGCATCCCACGATTCTCCGGAGCGACGATGGCATCCTGACTTCCGTGCGGCAGGGCGACGACGACGGTGGAGCTCCCGTCGACGCTATGCCGGATCACAGCTCGGCGCACCACCGAGAATGAGGCCATCCCGCCGTTGTCGCCGACACTCGCCGCAACGAGCCCCGTGCCAGGAGTGCAGGTCGTGCGCACGCGCATGACCGTCGAGAAGGAGCCGTCCGCATCGGTGGTTCCCACCGCCTCATCGAAGAAGGCGGGGATGCCGCTGACGCTGAGCGCGACGGGAGCACCGGGCGCCGGTCGCCCGTCTTGCGCACGGACATCGACCTGGATGCCGGACACCTCCCCCGCCAACAGGCTGGACCTCCAGACGGTGACGGTCACCGTCTGGGAACCACTGACCGCGTAAGCCGGGCTGGACGCGAGGAGGACCACGACAGGTGCCGACCATGCGGCGCCGGCGAGAACGGCGCGGCGGCCGAGAGACGGAGCGTCAGTCATCGAAGTACCTCCCAACATCGGATTCGGGCGAAGACCGTGTCGGCGGACGCGGGTGCCGCCCGCCGACACGGCTCGCTTGGTCACGGCGCGGTGTAGAGGTACATGCGGTTGGTGGAGGGTGAGTTGGTCATGAACCCCGTGATGGGCAGCCCGGACAGGCCGCTGACGGCGACCGGCGTGGTGGCGTTGGTGGTGTTACCCGTACCGAGCTGACCGGTGGAGTTGTCACCCCAGGCGATGACGGAGCCGTCCGACTTGATCGCGTAGGCCGAGTTGCCCGACGCCGTCACCCGCGCGACGCCCGAGGTCAGCCCAGATACCGCCGTCGCGCTCGAGCGCGATGTCGTCGTGCCATCGCCGACGAACCCGGAGGCATTGTCGCCCCACGCGTACACCGCCCCGTCAGAGGTCCGCACCACGCCGCCGGCGAAGCTGCCCGCGACCTGCACCACCGTCTTGCCCGACAGCCCCTGCACCTGCACCGGCGTCGACGACGCATACACGGCCGCACTCGCCGACCACTGCGGGGGAACCGGTGTCGTGCCCTTGCCCAACGCGCCCGCGTAATCACTGCCCCACGACCACACCGTGCCATCGGACTTCACCGCATACCCGCCCTGCGCGAAACCAGCGATCTGCGTCACATTCGACAACCCCGACACCTGCACCGGCGACGCCGACTGCGACACACTCGACCCGTCACCCAACGCCGCACCGAACGTATTCCGCCCGATCGCGCGCACCGTGCCATCCGTCAGCAAGAAGAAGCACTGCTGCGTCCCCGAACTGACCTGCGCGACATTCGACAACCCCGCCACCTGCACCGGCGTCGACGCCGACCCGCCGGAGACATTCGCCCCCAACTGCCCGAACGAGTTATCGCCCCACGCCATCACCGTCTTGTCCGCCAGCAACGCGTACACCGACTCGTTGCCCGCTGAAATCTGCTGCACACCGGAAACGCCTGTGACGCGAGCCCAGGTCGTTCGCGAGTTGCCGCCGGTGCCCAGCTGGCCGAAACCGTTGCCGCCCACAGACCAGACGGTCCCGTCATCCAGCAACGCGATCGTCGCGTGATTCGCGCCCCCGCCCGTTCCCGCACCGACGGAGACGACCTGCTTCACCGGTGACGGAAAGGCCCGAAGAAGCTGCGACGGCGTCGTGCGCGCGACACCGCTACCCGCGGCATCGCCACCCGCCGCTCCCCCATCGCCCAATTCCGCCCACTGGTTCAGACCGAAACCCAGAGCATTCGCACCGAGGCTGACGAAAGTGTCGCTGCCCGCGCTCGTTCCGCTGGCGGCGGTGACCTTGGTGACCAGTCCCGGCGTCGTCCACCGGTTCAGCTGAACGGTGGTCTGGTACGTGCCGCTCGCACCCGTCGAGCCCGAACTCGCGCCCAGCTGCGCGTTGTTCGACGCGGACAATGTCAACGCGGCGCCCGTCACGGGGACCGAACCGGCCGTGACCTTCGCGACCACCGCCCCGGCCGTGCCCGCCGGAACCTGTGCATCGACATCGACCGTCACCGTCGCCGTGCCGACATAGAGGTACATGCGGTTGGTGGAGGGTGAGTTGGTCATGAACCCCGTGATGGGCAGCCCGGACAGGCCGCTGACGTTCACCGGAGTGGTGGCGTTGGTGGTGTTACCCGTACCGAGCTGACCGGTGGAGTTGTCACCCCAGGCGATGACGGAGCCGTCCGACTTGATCGCGTAGGCCGAGTTGCCCGACGCCGTCACCCGCGCGACGCCCGAGGTCAGCCCAGATACCGCCGTCGCGCTCGAGCGCGATGTCGTCGTGCCATCGCCGACGAACCCGGAGGTATTGTCGCCCCACGCGTACACCGCCCCGTCAGAGGTCCGCACCACGCCGCCGGCGAAGCTGCCCGCGACCTGCACCACCGTCTTGCCCGACAGCCCCTGCACCTGCACCGGCGTCGACGACGCATACACGGCCGCACTCGCCGACCACTGCGGGGGAACCGGTGTCGTGCCCTTGCCCAACGCGCCCGCGTAATCACTGCCCCACGACCACACCGTGCCATCGGACTTCACCGCATACCCGCCCTGCGCGAAACCGGCGATCTGCGTCACATTCGACAACCCCGACACCTGCACCGGCGACGCCGACTGCGACACACTCGACCCGTCACCCAACGCCGCACCGAACGTATTCCGCCCGATCGCGCGCACCGTGCCATCCGTCAGCAAGAAGAAGCACTGCTGCGTCCCCGAACTGACCTGCGCGACATTCGACAACCCCGCCACCTGCACCGGCGTCGACGCCGACCCGCCGGAGACATTCGCCCCCAACTGCCCGAACGAGTTATCGCCCCACGCCATCACCGTCTTATCCGCCAGCAACGCGTACACCGACTCGTTGCCCGCTGAAATCTGCTGCACACCAGAGAGCCCAGCGATCTGCATCCACTGCGACCGCGAGTTGCCGCCCGTGCCCAGCTGGCCGAAACCGTTGCCGCCCACAGACCAGACGGTCCCGTCATCCAGCAACGCGATCGTCGCGTGATTCGCGCCCCCGCCCGTTCCCGCACCGACGGAGACGACCTGCTTCACCGGCGACGGAAACACCCGCAACAACTGCGCGGGCGTCGTGCGCGCGACACCGCTACCCGCGGCATCCCCACCCGCCTGACCACCGTCGCCCAGCTCAGCCCACTGATTCAGACCGAAACCCAGAGCATTCGCACCGAGGATGGGGGCCGACGTCGTCGCCGTACCGAATGGGCAGCTTGCGGTGACCGTCAGTGACGAACCGGGCATGGCCCAGGTGTTCAGGCTCGCGATGGCTGTCACGAATCCCGACGAGTTCGTCGTTCCCGACGAGGTCGACAGTGGTGCATTGTCGGATGCCGACAGCTGAACCGCGACGCCGGAGACACCCGTGGATCCTGTGGTCACTCGCGCACCGACCGAGGCGTTCTCGCCCGCGCGCACCGGATTCGGCGACAAGGCTGTGATCTGCGGATTCGCCGTGACGACGAACATGCGCGAGGAATTCGGCGCCAGTGTCATGAGCCCCGAGACCGACAGTCCGCTCAAGCCGCTGACGGAGGACGGGCGCGGACCGGTTCGTGGTCGTCGTGTCGCCGAGCTCACCTTTGGTGTTCTGACCCCACGCCTTCACCGATCCGTCCGAAACGACCGCGTATGCCGACGAACCGCTCGCTGCCACCTGAGTGGCGTCGGTCACGCCCGTGACAGCGACAGGAACGGACCGGTTCACCGTGGTCCCGTCTCCCAACTGACCGACGGTGTTCTTGCCCCATGCGGCAATGGCTCCACTGGCACGGAGAGCGTAGGCGGAGGCGAGGTTGGCCGCCAGGGCCGCGGCATCCAGCAACGAGCCGCTCACCGTCACCGGAACAGCACTGCTGGTGGTCGTGCCATTGCCGAGCTGGCCCGACGAGTTGTTGCCCCATGCCCGCACGGAGCCGTCGCCCATGAGAGCGAGGCCGAATGACGAACCGCCCGCAATCTGCGTCACATTCGCCAGGTTCGACACCACCACGGGGACGGTCGAGACGTCACTCGTCGTGTTGCCGTTGCCCAACGCACCGCGACCGTCAGGCGCGTTCTCAGGACCCCACGCATTGCGACCGAGCGCTCGGACCGTGCGGTCGGAGAGAAGGAAGTACACCTGCTGCGAAGCGGCGGCGATCTGGGTCACGTTCGACAGGCCCGGGATGACCGCCGGTGAGGTCACGGAGTTCTGCGTCCCCCCGGTGCCGAGCTGACCGAACCAGTTGTCACCCCACGCGGCGACCGTGTTGTCGGAGAGCAAGGCATAGACCGACTCGGCACCAGCGGACAACTGCTGCACACCGGACAGGCCGGAAATCTGAATCCACGTGGTGCTCGGCGAGTAGGAGCCGTTGCCGAGTTGCCCGAACCCGTTACCGCCGATAGACCAGACGGAGCCGTCTAAGAGCAAGGCGAAGGTCGATTGATTGGATCCCTGGCCCGTCGCCGTCCCACAGGAGACGAGCTGCTTGATCGGAGACGGAAACACCGTCGTCAGCTGCCCCGCCGACGAACGGACCGCGCCCGATCCCGCACTGTCGCCACCGGCTTGGCCGCCGTCGCCCATCTCGGACCACGCGTTGTATCCCCATCCCAGGGCGTTGGCACCGAGGATGGGGAACGACTGAGCTGTCGCGACTCCACCGACGACGGCAGAGATGATGACGGTTGCACCGCCCTTGGCCCACCGGGAGCCCAGCGTGAAGGTCGTGGTGTATGTACCAGTTCCGTCGGTGACGCCGTCGGCAGCGGCGAAAGTGCCGGGAGAAGGAGCGGTGAGCGACACCGACTGACCCGACAGCGGCTGCCCCTGCGCACTCTGAGCGACGACGGTGACCGGAACGGAACCCGATGCGGGAACGGCGTTCGAGGGCGTCGCGATCGTGACGACCGGCGCGTTCGAAGCGGACGCCATGGCCGGCGACGCGGAGAGGAGCGAGACCGCCGGAATCGCCCAGGCGGCACCCACGACGACCGACCGGCGGGGAATGCCGCCTCCCGCCGTCAGACGCGAGTCAAGGCTTACGGGGGGGGGGGGGGGGGGGGGACCGAACCTCTCGACATGAGAATCTCCTCTGTATGTGCCACACCGGTCGCCTGATGCGCCGGTCGCCCGATGCGTTTGGCGCGCCCCACGGTAAGGGTCGACGCCGAGCGGATCGCGGTGAGGAGCGCGTATCCGTCGTGGGTGAAGTCGACACGATTGCCGCGCAGATCATTCCCCCCGAAGACGGCGAGACGCGGGCGCCTGCCCGCGAAACCGACCAGCACCGTGCCCAGGATTCACCCGCGTCGGTGTCTCGCTCACCCGGCCATGTGGCCGACAAGCCCACACACCACCGGCTACACCCGCGAACGAACGCGGGGGAACGCTGCGATGTCCGTCAGCCGCAGGATCCGTCGCGCCGCAGCGCGGGGTCGTTCAGAACGCCGCCGGCGATGCTGAACGCCGCGACCAGGTTCTGGCCCTGAACGGTAGCCGAGGTCAGCGTGAGCGCCGCGGGAAGTCGATCGGCGATGCACAGGCTCTGGGTGCGCAAGACCGAATCGGCCACTCCCCCGAACTGCGTGCGCAGCGTGTCGGCGTCGATGCTGTTGCCGCCCAGCTCGAACGCCGACGGCGTGAGCGTGAGGTCACCCTCTGAGGCGCCCGGCGTGACCGAGACGCCCACCGGGATGCCGACACCGAGTACCGACAGCTGATTGGTGAACGTCAGATCCGGCGCCGCCATCGTGATCGTGCCCGCCGGAAAATCGGGAATCTGGGCCAACAGCGTTCGCACCTGCTGCTCGTCGAGGCGCACCGACGCGCTGCCGCCCTGAGCCGCCTCGCCGCCGGACACGGGCACGCCCTGCATCTCGACGAGCACGTCGCCGGTGAGGGGCCCCAGCGTCACGTCGTTCGAGCTGATCGTCACGTCGTCCAGATGCCCGCCGATCACCTGCGCGAGCACGACACCGGCGACGGTCACATCGACGTTCTGGTTGTCGGGCAACCCCAGGTGCTTCACGACGAGCGAACGCACCGTGCTCGTGACGACGGAACGCGCGATGAACTCCGCTGCCACCACCGCCCCCGCCAGCAGCAGGACGAGCACGACGAGCACCGCGATCCAGCGCCCGGACCTGCGGCGCGAGGGCGCGGCATCCGTCGTCATGGGTTACATCCGCTCCGGCGCGCTGACGCCGAGCAGCGTCAGGCCGTTGCGCAGCACCTGACCCGTCGCGTCGTTCAGCCACAGGCGGGTGCGGTGCACCGACTCGACCGGTGCGTCGCCCTGCGGGATGACGCGGCAGTTGTCGTACCAGCGGTGGTACAGACCCGCCAGCTCTTCGAGGTAGCGCGCGACGCGGTGCGGCTCACGTACCTCGGCGGCGTACGCCACGATGCGCGGGTACTCCTGCAGCGCGCCGAGCAGCGCCGACTCGGTCTCGTGGTCGAGCAGCTCGGGGGCGAACTCGGAGCGGTCGACGCCCGAGTCGGCCGCGTTGCGGGCGACGTTGTGCGTGCGGGCATGGGCGTACTGCACGTAGAACACCGGGTTGTCGTTCGTGCGCTTCTGCAGCACGTCGAGGTCGATGTCGAGGTTCGAGTCGGCGGAGCTGCGCGTGAGGGCGTAGCGGGCGGCATCCACTCCGACGATCTCGACGAGGTCTTCGAGGGTCACCACGGTGCCGGCGCGCTTGGACATGCGCATCGGCTGGCCGTCGCGAACGAGGTTGACCATCTGCCCGATGAGCACCTGCAGGTTGACGTTCGGCTCGTCGCCGAAGGCGGCGCACATCGCCATGAGGCGCTGGACGTACCCGTGGTGGTCGGCGCCGAGCATGATGATGCAGCGGTTGAAGCCGCGCTCGCGCTTGTCGAGGTAGTACGCCAGATCGCCCGAGATGTAGGCGGGCTGCCCGTCGGACTTGATGATGACGCGGTCTTTGTCGTCGCCGAACTCGGTGGAGCGCAGCCAGGTGGCGCCGTCGGCCTCGAAGATGTGGCCGAGCTCGCGAAGCCGCGCGACGGCGCGCTCGACCGCACCGGAGTTGTGCAGGTCGTTCTCGTGGAAGTACACGTCGAAGTCGACGCCGAACTCGTGCAGCGACTGCTTGATCTCGTCGAACATGAAGTTCACGCCGAGCTCACGGAAGGCCTCTTGCTCGGCGTCCGCGTCGAGGGCGTCGATGTCGCCGTCGTAGGCCTCGGCCACGCGCTTGGCGATGTCGTGGATGTACGCACCGCCGTACCCGTCTTCGGGCGTCGGGTCACCCTGGTGAGCGGCGACGAGGCTGCGGGCGAACCGATCGATCTGCGCGCCGTGGTCGTTGAAGTAGTACTCGCGGGTGACCTGGGCGCCCTGCGACGACAGGATCCGCGCGAGGGCGTCACCGAGGGCGGCCCAACGGGTGCCGCCGAGGTGGATGGGGCCCGTGGGGTTGGCGCTGACGAACTCGAGGTTGATGATCTCGTCGGTACGGGAGTCGTTCGTGCCGAACGCCGCCCCCTGCTCGACGATCGTCTTCGCCAGGGCGCCGGCTGCGGCGGCATCCAGTCGGATGTTGATGAAGCCCGGGCCCGCGACCTCGACGCTCGCGATGCCATCGACGGCTTCGAGGCCCGCGGCGATCTCGGCGGCGAACTCGCGCGGGTTGGCGCCGACGACCTTCGACAGCTTCAGGGCGGCGTTGGACGCCCAGTCACCGTGGTCGCGGTTCTTCGGCCGCTCGAGTGGCAGGTCGTCGGCGGTGATACCCGCCGAGGACCCCTCTCGTCGCGCCTCGGCGAGCGGGGCGATGACGGCGAGCAGGGCAGCGGAGAGGGCAGCGGGATCCATAGCCCCTCAATCCTAGGGCGCGGCGCCTGAGAGGCCGTGTCAGGCGATCTGCACCAGAGCTTCGTGGTCGTCGGGGATATCGGCATCCCACGTCTCGTCGTCGACCACCGCGTCGACGTACATGCGCTCGAGACCGACGTAGCCGCCGTGGTAGCTGAGGAAGGCGCAGTCGGCTGCGTCGCGTCCGGTCGCGATGCGCACCAGCGAGCGGCGATCGGCGAGCCGCGTGGCGTCGACGACGTACCACGCGCCGTCGAGGTACGCCTCGGCTACCGCGTGGAAGTCCATCGGATCGAGCCCCGGAGCGTAGCAGGCGGCGTAGCGCGCGGGCATGTCCATCGCGCGCAACAGCGAGATGACGACGTGTGCGTAGTCGCGGCACACGCCCTGGCCGGTCATGAGGGTGGTCACCGCACTGTCGGTGCCGAGGCTGAGCCCGGGGGTGTAGGTGACGGTGGATGCCACGAAGTCCGATACCGCGGCGAGCAGGTCCGCCCCCGCGAGAGCGCGGAACTGACGGCGCGCCTGCGAGAACACCTCGTCGGACTGGCAGTAGCGACTCGGCCGCAGGTAGGTGATGGTCTCGAGGTCACTCGTGTGCGGGGTCTGGGACGCGCCCGGCACGACGGCGTCGTACCGCACCGCGAGGGGGCCCGGCTCGGCCGTGAGACGGTGCAGACGGCTTCCCGACTGATCGACGATCTCGGTCGGGGTGTAGTGCCGGTCGCCCTGCGAGAACGTCAGATTCTCGGTCGCCAGGGGCACGCCCTGGGCAGCGGTGATCTGGAAGATGAGGTCGACGGACGCCCCCAGATCGAGGTCGAGTTCAGCGGTCACCCGGCGCGGCACCGAGCAATCCTCGCACGCCGCAGAGGGGGTGTGGCTCGTTGCGACCGAACGGGTTCGAACGGATGCCGTCGGTCGCCCCGCAGGACCCCACCGGGCCGACTGTCCGGGACTTTCACCCCTCGCGCGAGACGGGGCGCTCAGTCGTCTTTCTTGCCGGGGTCGCCCTTGCCCCTGCCGTTGCCCTTGTCGCCCGGCTGCTGATCCGACGGCTGCTTACCGGTGCCCGGGCCGTTGTTGTCATCCGTGCCGTCGTCGGCGTTCTCATCCGGAGCGGCCGGCTGCTGCGGCACGGGGTCGGCGGACTGCACCGGTGCGCTGGTCTGCGTGGGCTCAGCGTTCTGCACGGGCTGCGGGGACGGCGTGGGAGAGGGCACCAGCGCGGTGAGATCGGCGCGCACGGTCGCGATACGGCTCAAGACGGCCTCGGCTTCGTCCGCCGGTGTCTCACCGGCGTCACGCGCCGTGACGACCTGGGCTTCGAGCCCGTCGAGGCTCGCCAGAGCCGAGGCGTAATCACCGGCCGCCGCCTGCGACGCGACGGCCTCGACCGTGGACTGCCACACGGTGGGAGACGGCGTCGCGCACGAAGCGAGCATCAGCGCTCCCGCGACGAGCAGCCCCGCCAGCGGGGCGGTACGGCGGATCACGGACCGACCTCCTTCCACAGGTCGTCGATGTGCTGGTCAAGCGGTTGAGGCAGCGACGGGAGAGCCGGCTGGGCGCTCTGATCGGCGGTGGCGACTGCTACCGACACACACCCGCCGATGAGCAGCGCGGCGACGACGGATGCCACGATCACGACCCGCCGCGACGGACGGCGCCGGCGCGGTGATGTCGGCACGTCGAGCACGCGAGTGGGACCGGTGGCGCCGGGGAGCACGGCGACTCGCGACGACGGGGACACGAGGGCGACGTCGGCGAGCGGGCGCAGCGCGACGATGAGGTCCGCGGCATCCGGACGTTCCGCCGGATCGACGGCGGTCATGCGTTCGAGGACATCGCGCCAGGGTGCAGGGATCGCGGGTGGAATCTCGGGCGCCGCGACCAGCCGTGCGGCCAGGGACTCGTGCGGAGTTCGCCCCGCGAAGGCGCGCGTACCGGTGAGGGCTTCGAGCAGAACGAGGCCGAGTGCATAGACGTCACTGGCGGGAACGGCGGGCATTCCCCGGGCCTGCTCGGGGCTGAGGTAGGCGGCCGTACCGACCACTGCCCCGGCGCGGGTGACGCGCGTCGCGCCGACCAGCGAGGCGATCCCGAAGTCGGCGAGGGTGGCCCGCGGCGACTCACCATGGTGCGCGGCGGGTCGCACGAGGATGTTGGAGGGTTTGACGTCGCGGTGGACGATGCCGCGCCCGTGAATGACCGCGAGCGCCTCGGCGATCTCACGACCCGCGCGGGCGACCTCTTCGCCCGCGAGAGGCCCTCGAGCGATCAGGTCGCTGAGGGTGGGGCCGGCGATGAGCTCCATCGACAGATATGCCGGGGCGGAAGACAGCCGGGCGTCGTAGAGCGTGACGAGGGAGGGGTGGGCGAGCGACGCCAGCAGGCGGATCTCCGATCGCACGCGCGCCGCGTCGTCGGGATCCGCGCCGTCGCCGTCGATGACCTTGAGCGCGACGGTACGACCCAGTGAGGTGTCCTCGGCTTCGTAGACGCGGGCGTAGCCTCCGCGGCCGATCACGCGGCCCAGACGGTACCGCCCGTCGAAGAGGTCGTCGACGGCGGGGTCGTATGGAACGGTGGGGGTGGGTTCGGTCATGACGGTTCCCTCGGGCCGGTGACCCCGAGAGTAATCAGACGAGGTCGTCGTTCGACGAGCGTGTCGTCGAGCGGGTGATCCGCGCGTCCCCAACCCCCTCGGTGCGGGTGACGGTATCGGTTTGGCGACGACGAGCGAGCAGCACGACGCCGATCAGGAAAACGACGACGCCCGCCCCCATCATGATGTACCCGATCAGGCTGAGGTTAACGAAGTCGTTGGGCAGGTTCACCGCGAAGGCGAGGATGGCGCCGATGACGAACAGCGCGATTCCGGCTCCGATGCTCATGGGGGGGATCCTTTCGGTCGTGCTCCCTAGCATCGCAATCGCCCTCGAATGGCTCGACGGTCTTGACATCGATCGCCATGTCGCGGCGACTCTCGTCGGTTTCACCCGCCGACCGCGACAAATCCAGCGCGCTCGTGGGGTGTGGCATCCCTTCAGACTGGTGGCGATGTCGCCCCCGGGGCGGCACGAGGAAGGCCACATGACCGCGCACGCCACCAGCGACCACCATCTCGACATCGATGCCCTCGGCGTCACGGTGCGCATCGATGTCGGTGGCCTGCCCCCCGTAGATCGTGACCTGCTCTCCGATGCCTGGTCCGGTGCGCGAACCACGGTCACCCGCACACCCGTCGCGGTGGTCGAACCGCGCTCGCATTTCTCGTTCGACCAGACCGTCGCCGACCTGACGACGCAGGTCACCCTCGTCGCGCTGGCGGCACGACGGGGTCAGCTCTGGATGGTGCACGCGGGCGCGATCGCCGACGACGAGGGCCGCGTCATCCTCTTCTCCGGTCGATCCGGAATGGGCAAGACGACCCTGATGGCGCGCCTCGCTCGTGAGTACGGTTACGTCACCGACGAGAGCGTGGGCATCCTCGCCGACGGGGAGGTGCTCCCCTACCGCAAGCCGCTGTCGGTGATCGTCGACGGCTCGTCGGCGAAACACCAGCTCTCGCCCGGCAGCCTCAGGTTGCGTGAGCTCCCCCTGGAACCCCTGCGGCTGCACGCCATCGTCGTGCTCGACCGTGACGCCGAACACGACGGGGCCCCGCGGCTGGAACCCCTCGAGATCGCGGATGCCGTGGCGGCTCTCGCGCCGCAGTGCAGTTACCTCGCCGAACTCGAGGCCCCGTTGCAGGCGTTGATCGGCCACGTCGAGGGAGCCGGCGGCGCCCTGCGACTGCGCTACCGAGAGGCCGACGCGATCCCGCCACTCGTGTGGGAGCTCTTCGCCGCCGACCGTCTCGTCCTCCCCCACGCGCGCGCCGTCGCCGAGTCCGCACTGCACGACGACGATTACGAGATCGGGTCCGCAACGACCTACCGGCGCACGCCGACGTTGGATGCCGTCACCATCGACGGCGCACGGCTGGCACTGCTGCGCCGGGACGACGACGATCGCACGACGGTCCACCTCATCGACGGCATCGGGCCCACGCTGTGGCGCGCCGCCAACAACACCACGTTGGACGCTCTCATCGACGCCGCCGTGCGCGTGCACGGTGCACCGGGCGACGCCGGTCCGCGGGAGGCCGTTCTCGAGGCGCTGCACTCACTCATCTCGGCGGGCCTGATCAGCGAGGGAAGTGCCGCGTCGTCGATGCTCTGACGGGTGTCCTCCGCCGCGCTCCGGCACGGGCGCTTTCGAATAACGGCGCATCATCCGTCGTGAAACCAGCAGTGCACTCTTCGTCACCCGCCGGGTTATCGACGCATGTCAACACCCGCGCCCGATGGACCGATGCGGTGTGACATGGATGCCATGAGCAGACACGACGTGACCACCCGATCGAACCGCGGCCAGTGGGAGAACTCCGTGGCGGGCCGCCCCGACCTGTCGGCCAGCTACTCCAGCCGGGAAGAGGCCATCGACCAGGGCCGCGCGACCGCCGACGAGCTCGGTTCGCGGCACATCGTCGAGGTCGCCGAAACGACCGGGGCCGTCACCGACGATTCCTGACGTCGGCTCCGACGAGCGAAGGCCGCGATCTGCGATCGCGGCCTTCTGATCTGTGCCCCCGACAGGAATCGAACCTGCGACCTTTGGTACCGGAAACCAACGCTCTATCCCCTGAGCTACGGAGGCGGACGGCTCCAAGGCTATCACCGCGGTGCTGCCCCTTCCGACGCCGCGGGAGCAGTGCCGGACAGTGGCACCGACCCCGCGGCATCCGGATCACTCGTCGCCGATGACGCCGATCCCCGTCGCCTGGTGGTCGGCGTTCGGGTCGTCTTTCTTCGGTGCCTTCGCGCCCTCGTCGGGGTCGGTCTCTTGGCTGGGCTTGACCGTGGGGTCGTCGCCGAGGTCGTCGGCATCGTCGCCCGGGGCGTGGTTCTGCGGGTCGCTCATGTGATTCCCTTCGTCGCGTACCCGCCCAGCTTCGCAAGAGGGTCGTCGCGGACCCCATGGCTTGACCGCAGCGGCGGGCGACCCTAGCGTGCGAACAACGCTCGCACTCGCCGCCCGAGAGATTGCGTCAGAGCAACCGTTCGTCCGTTGACGTCGACCGCGACGAGGGTTCCCCCGAGTGCTCCCCCGCGAGTCGGCGCGGCATCACCTCGCACGTACGCCTCCGCGATGTCGACGTATACGGCCAGCAACCGGGCGCTCTCGTCTTTCGATGAGGTGGCGTCGACGAGCTGCGTGCGGTGCCCGGTGTCGACCTCGACCGAGAACCAGCGTGATCCGGGCGTCGACACGACGGCCCACCGCTCACCTCGGGCGAAGCGCGCGCGAGCCGCGCCGTCGCGCAGCTCGGTCGTCACCTCGAGATCGGCCTGGGCGATCGCGAGCACCTCGAGCATCGCCAGCGCCTCCGCCGCGGTGACGTAGTCCGCGCGATCGGCGCTCAGACCGCCCCATTCGAATCTGCGCTCGCCCATCACGCACGCGCCAGCAGATCTCGTAGCCAGGCTTCGCCCACGACAGGGATCCCGTACTCCCGCGCCTTACGCGCCTTGCCCGAGAGCGAGTCCGGATCGGCCGCGACGAGCACGGCGACACGCTTGGTGACAGCCGCCTTGGGCACGTATCCCGCGATCCGCAGGTCTGCCTCCCAGTCGGACCTGACGCGGGTCATCTCACCGGTGAGCACGATCTCGTCTCCCGGCGCGAGGACGAACTCGTTCAGCACGACGTTCGCCGGAGAGGTGAGCTTCGTCGGAGGAGCGGAGAGCAGGTCGATGACCAGGCCGTCGTCGATGCTCAGAAGAGCGGCGACGAGGTCGATGTCGGCGCGCTCCTCGTCGCTGATGATCCCATCGGCCCACGCGACGTGGACGAGCGCGGTGAAATAGTCGCGGTGCAGCCGCATCGCCGTCTCACGGCCGATACCGGAGCGGTCTGCGAAGGCGACGAGCTCGTCTTTCTCGTGCTCGGAGAGATAACGGTCGAGCAGGCAGCGCTCGACGAGCGAGAGGTACTCGGCCTGCTCCTCGGTGTCGGACACGTCGGGGATGCGCACCACGATCCGGTCGAGGAAAGTAAGGGATGCCGGTGGAACCGCGTCGCGCGCGAGCCACTGCGCTCGCTCACCGGGGTACGGCTCCCAGAGCGGAGCGGAATCCAGCATCTGCCGCCAGCGATCGGACGTCCCACTGGCGATGAAAGCCTCGAGCAGGCGCGCCGTGGCGAGCGCGTCGGCGGACGCCCGATGCGCCCCGACGAGGGGAATTCCGAACGCATCGCAGCAATCCGCGAGAGCCAGGCCCCCGCCGAGGTGGGTGCGTGCCAGCCGCATCGTGCACGCCGTCACGAAGTCGTCGGGACGCCAGTAGTCGACCCGATCCAGCTCCGCGTTCAGGAAGCGCATGTCGAAGGTCGCGTTGTGCGCGACGATCACCCGACCGGAGAGCAGGTCGATGAGCTGCCCGGCGACCTGCTCGAAGATCGGAGCGGCGATGATCTCGCGCGCGGACACTCCGTGGATACCTTGCGCACCCAGGTCGCGACGCGGGTTGATGAGCGTCTCCCACTGCCCCGTGACGGTGCCGTCGGGATCGGAGTGCACCACCGCGACCTCGATCGCCCGGTGGTGGCGTCCGGGGAACAGACCCGTCGTCTCGAAGTCGATCGTCGCAAAGCCGCCGTTGACACCGCTCGTCATGAGCAGAGCGTAACCCCGGCGGTGAGCTCTGGCATCCGGGAACGAACCGGCATGCGCACGGGGTGACCTCTACGATGAGCGCATGCTGACTTCGAGCCCGAACTCCATCACCGAGCAGACCTCGCTGTTCGCGCTCAGCGCGACCAACTCGCTCCTCGCCCTCGCCGTGTACGTGCTCATGGTCGTCGCCCTGTGGCGCGTTTTCACGAAAGCCGGCTACGCCGGGTGGCTGGCCATCATCCCCATCGTGAACGTCGTCTACCTCACGAAGATCGGCGGGTTCTCCGGCTGGTTCGCGCTGCTGTACCTCGTGCCGATCGTCGGATTCGTGTTCTTCGTAATCGTGTCGATCCGCGTCGGTCGCGCCTTCGGACACGGCTGGTTCTTCTCGATCGTGCTGCTGGTGCTGCTGTACATCATCGGATACCTCATCCTCGGGTTCGGCACAGACAAGTACCGGCCCGAACGCCTGCGCTGACGCGGTCGGCGCGGGCCGTCACGCCGGCCGGAGGCGGTCGTCGGGATGCAGGCTGCGCAGACGCACCGTGCCATCGACGATCGCCCGCAGCGCACGAGGGCTGAGTTCGAGCTCAGCAGAGACCCGCTCGAGTCCGGCACCCGACGACACCGCGCTGCGCAGGGCGTCTTCGGCATCGCGGGCGGCGGCGTCGATATCGACCGCGGTGCTCGCGAGGAACGCGGCGAGCCGAGCCTGCGCGGCCCGGATGCACGCGCGCTGGCGCTCGGGCGCAGCAGAGGCGCTCATGCGGCATTCACCGCACCCTCACGCCCGTTCGGACGCAGACGTGCACCGAGTCGGGCCGCGCCCGCGAGCGTCAGTCCCGGCACGTAGCACCGCAGCAAGGCCAGAGCGACGGCCGGCAGCTGAACCGCGTCGGGGTACAGCATCCACATCGGTGCGAACTCCGGCTGGAACTTCTTCTTGAACATCGACAGCGACCGGAACCCGTACGCGGGTTCGAGCAGGGCACTGAGCTGCTCGAGCAGACGGTCGACCGCGGGCAGGTCCGCCGCCTCCGCCTCGCGATGGGATGCCAGAGGCGAACCCGACAGGCTGAGCACCGTGCACCCGTCGGCCCGCGCCTGCGCGATCACCGCGCCGATGACGAACTCCATGACGCCGTTCATCGCGTCATCGCGCCGCCGCATGACATCCAGGGCATAGCCGGCGACTCCGGCCCGCCCGTGGATCGGCAGCCAGCTCGTCACCGCGACGATGCGCCCGTCGGCGTCACGGGCGAGCATGAGGCGCACGGCCGGGTCGACGGTCTCGTCGAGGCCGCCGAGGGTGAAACCCATCTCGGGAATGGTCTTGTCGGCCACCCAGGCCTCGGAGATCTCTCGCAGCTGCGCCCGGTCGAGGAACGGCAGATCCGCCCACCGGGTCCACTGCACCGTGACGCCCTCGCGCGCGGCGCGGTTGGTCGCGGTGCGTACGTCCTGCCGCTTCTTACCCGTGGGCTCCCACGTGCGCGGGTCGAGCAGGGCTTCGTCGGCGACGCGCGTCCGCTGCCACCCGAGGTCGACCATCGACTCGAGCGCCGCGTCGTCGACGCTGTAGAACACCGGGATCCACCCGTTCTCTCCGCAGAAGTCGACGAAAGCGCGCCCGATGTCGCCTCGCGCACGGTCGGCCCCGAAGGCACCGCCCAGGGTCACCGCGACTCTGCCGTGCACCCGATACGCGATGGCTGCGTCGGCGTCCGGCGCGAACCAGTACGAGTTGCCCGCCCACGTGGTCATGAACGCGAGAGAACCTCCACCTCCGCGTTCGAGCATCGCCCGCGCCCGTGCCCGGTCCCCGGTGACCCGCGCATCGGGTACGCGCAGCATCAACCGCACCGCGGCGACGAGGCAGGTCATCCAGAACAGCGCCGAGGGGAGATACCACAGCGCCTGCGCCGCCGGGGTGAGCGGAACGTACTGCACCGATTCGACGGGCAGCAACGACGGCGGCAACAACCGCAGCGGCAGCGTCGCGACCAGACGGCCCGCGTCGGGACGGGGGCCGAACTGGTCGGCGAGCGCCAACGTGCCGGCCAGCGCCACCGCGAGCGTTCCCGCCGCCCCGATGGCGACCGTCACCACGAAGGCCGTACGCGCTCCCCTCGCGGACGGCACCTGTGCGGCACGACGGAAGACGAACAGGGTCACGGCGACGGCCAGAGGAACCAGCGCGCTCACGCACAGACCCACGATCGTCTGCCAGATCGATGCCGCATCCGCTGCGCGCAGAACGGCCAGTTCGGCGAGCGTCGAGGGTTCGGTGACGACGAAGACGTACGTCATCCCCGCGAACACGAGCAGGTTGACCGCAATGGCCAGGCCGAGGGCGCCGCGACGACCGCGAACGATGCCCCACGATGCCACGAGCAGGACCATCAACGGCAGCACCGCGATCCACCCCGCGTGCGCCTGCAGTTCGCTGTACTGCTGCGCGGGCGGGCAGGGGGCGAGGGAGGAGGACACGACACAGACCACGCCGTCGGCAAGGGTGAGCGGGTCGTACGACAGCCAACCGTAGATCGACAGCAATCCGGCACCGCTCCCCCACACGGTGGCGACGACGGGTCCGATCGCCGTGACCGCGGTCAGGGCCGCGAGCAGCACGCGCGTCTCGTGGTGCGAGCTGCGCTGCACGCGAAGCGCCGCTCGGCGCCCGCCCGAGATCATCCCCGCCGCCAGACCCACGGGAAGCGCAACGAGCGCGTACAGATCGCTCGCCGATGCGGAGTAGAGGAACAGCGTCAGCGCGACGAAGAAGCTGACCAGCCGAACGCGTCGACGCCAAAGCGCTCCCGTGAAACAACTCGCCGCCATCGCGACGGCAACGACTCCCGCGATCGGCGGTGCGCCGGCCATCGGGGGCGAATTCAACGGGACGGCGGGCAGGAAAGCGGTTTCGACCGCGCCGACGAACAGGCCCAGCACCGAGGTCACCAAGCCGCCCCCGACGAAGGCGAGCACCACGCGACGGGCGCCCATGACGTGCTCGGCGCCGGCGCCCACGGTCACCAGGGCAGCCACGACGATCGGGAGCATGCCCGGGTCGTCGACACAGAGCAGCGTGACGAACAGTCCGCGCAGATCGAAGGGACTGTCGGTGAAGGGCGCATCGTTCAGAGGCGACAGGCTGACCACGCTCACGAGCGCCGCGAGCGCGAGCGTCGCGAACGGCACGACCAGCCGCCGGCCGCGCGCGGGGGCGGCGCCACCGGCCGCGTCGGCGGGGGCCACGTCGGCGGGGGCCGCGCGTTCGGGGGCCGCGCGTTCGGGGGCCGCGCGTTCGGGTGAAGACGGCGCGGTCGAGGCGACGGTCGAGGGCATGGTTCTCCGCTCAGGACGATCGTCGTCCGCGCGATGCGGCGGGCAACACCTCATGCTCTCGAAGCAAGGTGAACGATTGCATCCGCCCCGAGGTGTATCCGCCCCCGCTGATCGGCGGAGCCGCGCGGCGGGGGCACCGACGTGACGCCTGTTGCGGAACGGGCGCCTTGTGCGCACGGATGCCATGGACGCTGCACGGTGTGCGCGCCCTCGTCATACATCGCGCGGGCCTGCCGGATCTTCGTCGGGGTCATCTTGAACTTCGGGATGCCCTGACGTCCCCGAGCTCACGCCGCCGCCAGGCCATCGTGCGTGCGCTCCACAACCAGGTCGTACTCGAACTCGGCGATCGCGGCGAGCATATGGAAGAACAACCTCCCGCCCGGTGTGGTCGTGTCGATGCCCTGGGAGAGCGCCCGAAGGCCCACTCCACGCTGTTGCAACTCGTCGGCGATCTGCTCGAGGTTGCGGACGGATCGGCCAAGCCGGTCGAGCTTCGTCAAGCCGATATCGATGCGCCGATCCGATTGACAGCGTCCACCTTGGACGACGTCATGACGTGAAGTGCCGCAGCATCGCCGTCCATGGAAACGCGGCCGAGTACTTCGAATCCCCACTTCTCGTACAGAGCTCTCGCCTTCACTGCGCGCTCGTACGTGCCGAGGAACACTCGTGCTTCGTCTCTCTCATTCAGCAGGTTGCACATGCACCTCGCGGCGATACCACGCCCGCGTTCCGACTCGCGCACGGCGAGTTCGTGAACGACAAAAGCGTTCAGGGGATCCATGACCGCAGAGGTTGCCGATTCGACACCTTCTAGCCGGAGAAGAGTTCGCTGCCAGGACGGGATCGCGTCTAGGTTGTGCCCTGAAGCGAATCCCGCGAGGGCGCCGTCGACGCGGGCCGTGACAAGTCGACCGTTACCCGCGAGCATCGTCGGTCCCCATGTTGCGATGCTTCTCAGTGCGAGGGGATCTTCGAGATAGGGCTCGACGGAGAAACATGCAACAAACAGGTTGACGACCTCATCCCACTCTCGAGTCGGTGCAACGAGGTCGAAGGCGGAGAGTGCAACAGAGTCGGGCATGCCTGCATGCTAGAACTGCCCCACGACGGACGATGCGAGAAGCACGACACTTATCGTCGCGATTCACAGCGTCCGCGGCATCCGGCTCAGTCGCCCTTCGCGTGGACGCGGCTCGGCCCGCGCCACACGGTCACGTGAACAGCGGCATCCGCCCTCACCCGTTCCCGCCGGCCGGTCACCCCGTCACCGGGTCAGGCCTGGGTGGGCTGGTCGAAGTCCCAGTCGATCGGATCATCGTCGTCGCGCGGGTCAGCCTCGACCGCGCGAAGCTGCGCGCGGGGGAAGAGACGGTGGTCCCTCAACTCCCCCGCCGCGTGCGAGAAGTCGGGTTCCTCACCGTCCCATTCGACGGGAGCCGACAGAACGTCATTGCCCACGCCGATGACGAGTTCCGCTTGCGCGACCTTCTGCTCGTCGGTGACGATCGGGATGCTGACGGCTTCGGCCTGGCCCTCCTTGGCCACCGCCGCCGTCAACTCGACGAGCGACGATGCGACATCGTCGGTGGTGATCACGGTCTCTCCGGCATAAGTCACGCAGCGCATGGGATCAGCATGCGGTGGCCCCACACGCACCAGAGGTGGCTTGCCTCGCGGAGGCGGGTGCGATATCGCTCAGTCGCGGCGTTGCGTCGTGCGGAACATCGCTTCGTCGAGCTCGAACCACACCGCGCGGACCGTCGCGAACTCTCCGAACGGTTCGGAGGGCGGATCGCCGAGGCTCAGGCGATACCCGCGTGGGAGATCGTCCACGTGCTGTCCGTCGCGCGGGCCTCCGACCAGGACGTAGATCACGGAGAGTCGACCGCGGGGGTGTCGACCGCGGGGGTGTCGACCGCGACGCCGTCGACAGCATCGCTCATCCGCTGGAGGAACGCGACGACCGCCGCGGACTCCTCGGGCGGCATGTCGATGACGGCGGCCAGCATGCGATCGTGCATGTTGCCCAGGGTCTGGCGCACCTCGGCATGGGCCCGGGGTGTGACCTGAATGAAGATGCTGCGCCGGTCGTCGGGATTGGCCGCACGAGTGAGGTGCCCAGACCGCTCGAGCCGGTCGAGGATCGCGGTCGTGGACGCCGTCGAGAGGCCCAGATACTTCGTCAGCTGGCCGGGGCGCACGCGACGCGACGGGTCGCGGAGGAGATACCGGAGCACGAGCAGTTCGTTCTCGCCCATGGCCATCGAATCTCGCGTGCGGCGGCGCATGGCCACCTCGGCCGCGCGGTAGACGCGCAGCGCCTCGAGAACCGCTTTGCCGCGGGCTTGACGGTCAGCAGCCTCGTCGCCGTACCAATAGGTGGGCGCACCCGGATCAGGCGATGGAGCGAGTGCGCGGGGAACGACGTCGACATCTGCCATTGCGCACTCCTCCATTCCTCGTGCGCCGAGTATATCGGAAAAAGAATAGTTAGACAGACTAGTTACTAATCGAGTATGTTCCTAGAGCAGCTAAACGCTAGGAGAGGGGAACCCCATGGGCCAGTTGTTCTACGGCACGTCGACCGAGTCGGTACGCATTCCCGACCGCCTTCTGTCGCACATCAAGGTGGTCGTCACCACCAAGCTCCGCCGCGGTGAAAGCTTCACGCTCAACTGGACGCACGTCGACGGCACCCCCGGTCGTTCCACTCTCTGGCTGCAGCCGGCGATCGCGATGCGCTTCGTCTTCGACACCGCCGAGCCCGAGACCCTGAACGCCACCGTCTTGAAGACGATGGCCGAAACGGCGAACTCGGCATCCGGGCTCGTGGTCGACCTCGCCGCGGAGATCCCGGCGCACGAGACGGCTCCCCGCACCGCAGCCGTGCGCCGGACCACGACGACCACCCGCCGGCCGTCCCTGTCCGTGGCGGCCTGAGATGGGCACCGCTGCCCTGACCTCTCTCGCGTCCGTCCGCGTGCTCTGGGCCAAGGTCGACGCCGGTTTCTGGGTCGCCCACCGCGGCGGCGAGTACTTCGGCTGCGTCGACCACGTCGAGGGTGGGTACGTCTCTCGCGACGCCCACGGCATCCCGATCGGTCGCTACGACCGGCTCGAGACCGCGAAGTCGTCGCTGCGAACCACCACGCACCCGACCAACGTCGCTCGGCGTCGCCGCACGGAGAGGGCGTCGATCGTCACCGCCACCGCCGTCGGCAGCACGGCGTTGGCCTTCGCGCTCACGGCCGGCGCCCTGGCGCCCTACCTCTGATGGGTGCGGGCGAGGACCTCCGCGACGAGGCCGACGACTTCGAGGACGCCGCCCTCATCGCTTTCACGGCGCGATACGGCGTCACCCCGGTCTGACGACGTCGACCCCCTGGACACGCGCGCGCCACCATGCGAGCGTCGCACACGGGTCGGCACCGCGGCCTCGAACGGATGGAGACGATATGACCAACCACGACGGTCGCGCCGACGACGCACCCGACAAGGACTCGAACGGCGCCGGAAGCGAGTCGGCGGAAGAGGGCGCCGCCGCCCAGCAGGACGCCGACGAGGCGGCCGACACCTCGGACTCCCCCGCCGGCGACATCTCGTAACCGCCACCCCATCACCGGGCGACCGCCTCGTCAGAAGGCGTACCGCACGCGGCAGTACGGCAGCTTCCGGGCGATCAGGCTCGTCAGTGCGGCAACGGCCTGACCTTTGAGGGCATGCCGGTACCGCACGTTCGTCGCACCGTTCTGCGAACGCTTCTCTTCTTGCGTCTGCGGTGTCCAGAGCAGCTGCTCACCCTTGGGGTGCCATCCCAGATTCACCTCGTGCAACGACTCGTTGTGCGTGAGGAAGATGACCTCGCACGCCAGTTGCGCTTTCGCGCGGGCGTGCAGCGCGGAATCGAGCTGGTCGAACAACTCGCCCCAGTCTGCCAGCCAGGACGGCGTGAGGATGACGGGTGAGAAGTTGACGTGCACCTCGTATCCGGCGTCGACGAAATCGTTGATGGCGGCGATGCGCTCCGACATCGCGGACGTACGCAGATCGGTGACCCGCGCGGTGTCGGCCGGCATGAGCGAGAACCGGATGCGCGTGCGGCCGGCCGGATCCCAATCGAGCAGGTCGCGATTGACGAACTTCGTCGCGAACGAGGCCTTCGCCGTCGGCATCATGCGGAAAAGCTCGCACGCATCGCGCACGTTTTCACTGATCATCGCGTCGACCGAGCAATCGCCGTTCTCACCGATGTCGTAGACCCAGGCGTCGGGATCGCACTGGTTCGGTTCGGTCTTCGGACCGCGAGCGGCGACATGGCGTGCCAGGTGGCGGAGGATCTGCTCGGCGTTCGCGAAGACGGTGATGGGGTTGCTGTACCCCTTGCGGCGCGGCACGTAGCAGTACGCGCACGCCATGGCACAGCCGTTCGAGAGCGAGGGCGCGATGAAATCGGCCGACCGGCCGTTGACGCGCGTCGTCACGCTCTTCTTCACGCCCAGCACGAGTGCCTCGGTCTTGATACGCACCCACCGGGAGACATTGGCCTCGTCGCCATGGACTTCGGGGATCTGCCAGTGCGACGCGACGGGCACGACATCGGCATCGGGCCACCGCGCCACGATCTCGCGACCGCGCTCGAGCTCGAGCGCGGCTTCCTCCGCGTAGATGCGGGTGACGCGCAGCACATTCTCGCGATCGACGGCCATCGATCCTGTCTACTCCGGGGTTCCGACATCCGCCCCGGTCGGAAGGGGCTGACACCGGGGACACCACCAAGTACGTCGCTGCTCGGGGTCGTCGTACACCTCGTCACGCACGTGCACCGGTGTCCCGCACCGCAGGCACGGGCGTCCCGCGCGACCGGCGACCCAGTGCGACGAGCCCGGGCGCCGATCGCCCGTCGTGACCTGATACATTCCCGGCACCGTCGCCGACACACGCAGACACCTCGCCGCCAGCGCCAAGAGGGCATCGAGATCGGTCGCGCCGATCGGGGCGAACGGGTGGATGCCACGCAGGAACGCCAGCTCGTTCACCCACAGGTTGCCGAGCCCGGCGATGCGGGTCTGGTCGAGCAGGGCGGCGACGAACGGACGCTCGGGACGCCGCAACAAGCGGCGCTTCGCCTCGGGGGCATCCCAGTCTGCGCGCAGAGGGTCGGGGCCGAGGTGACCGATCACGTCGCGCTCGCGCGCCGTGTCGACGAGCTGGACGACCGGGAGATCGAGACCCCACACCTCTCGACCGTCGTCGAGGCGCAGACGCACGCGCGCGCGAGAACGCGGGACCGCGGGCAGAGCCCGACCGGCGCGGGTGATCGTCCAGCTCCCCTGCATGCGCAGATGGGTGTGCAGCGTGGAGCCGTCGTCGAAGCGCGTCAACAGATGCTTGCCGTGCGTGTCGTAGGACACGATGGTGCGTCCGGCCAACGATGCTCCGGCCGCGGCGCCCGATCGCAGTTCGCCCTCGGACACGCGCGCTCCGCGCGTGGCGGTAGCCAGCCGCTGGCGCAGCCGGTAGACGCTGTCACCCTCCGGCACGGCTACGAAAGCGCGACGAGCTGGTCGTCGCGAGGGGCGAGATCCGGGCGCAGGCGCGTACCGAACTCGTGCCGCAGGGCGCTGAGAGCCGCGTGCCACCCCGCGAGTCCGTGCACGCCGGGACCGGGACTCGTCGACGACGAGCACAGGTAGACACCCGGCATCGGGGTGCGCCACGGATCGGGGCGGTACACGGGGCGACCGAGCAGCTGGGTGAGCGTCGGCGCTCCGGCCGAGATGTCGCCGCCGGGGAAGTTCGGGTTCCACGCGGCGATGTCGACGGCCGTGCGCGACGACGATGCGAGCACGGTGTCGCGAAAGCCCGGCGCGAACCGCTCGATCTGGCGCACGATCGCCTCCTCGCGATCGGCGGGGCTTCCCGCCGGCACGTGCGTGTAGGCCCACAGCACATGCTTCCCCGCCGGCGCACGGGAAGGGTCGAACAGGGTGGGCTGCGCGGCCAGCACGTACGGCGCATCGGGCAGCTCGCCGCGCGCGACGGCGTTCTCGGCGGCCGCGATCTCGGCACGGGTTCCACCGATGTGAACCGTGCCGGCGCGCGCGACGTCGGCGTCGGCCCAGGGCACCGGCTCACTCAGCGCGAAGTCGACCTTGGCGACGCCACCGCCGTAGCGGAACCTCTCCAGCGCGCGTCGGTAGGCCACCGGCATCCGCTCCCCCGCCAGACGGATGAGCGCGCGCGGAGTGACGTCGAGCAGCACGACCCGCGACGGCGGCAACTCGTCGAGCGAAGTGACCTCGACGCCCGCGTGGAGCACACCCCCGTGCGCCCGGACGTCGGCGATCATCGCGTCGGCGATGGCCTGGCTGCCGCCCACCGGGATCGGCCAGCCGCGGCCGTGGCCGTAGGTGGCCAGCACCAGCCCCGCCCCGCCGGCGGCGAGGCTCGGCTGGTGCAAGATCGTGTGCGCCGAGACGCCGGTGATCAGGCTGGGCGCGACCTCTCCGCGGAACCGCGCATTCCACCACGGCCCGCCCTGGTCGAGTGCCCGGATGCCGAAGAAGAAGGCCGCGAGCGGATCACCCGGTACGCGCAGCAACGCGTTGCCGGTGAAGTCGGCGACCCCGCGCAGGTGCGCGACGAGCGGTCGCATCAGGCGCTCGTACGCCGGTCCGTCGACCCCCAGCCCCTCGGCTGTGCGGGCGAGGTCACGAAACGCCAGGCCCGCGCGCCCCCCGTCGAGCGGGTGCGCGTACGACACCTCGGGCACCACGAGAGGCACGCGACGGTCGAGGCCGAACTCGCGGAAGAACCAGGATTCGAGAGCGAGCGGGTGCACGGCCGAACCCACGTCGTGCCGGAACCCGGTCAGGGTCGACTCGGCCGTCGAGGCGGCGCCGCCGAAAGAGTCGGCGCGCTCGTACACCGCCACCGCGAGCCCGGATCGCGCCAGCGTGACGGCGGCAGCGAGCCCGTTCGGGCCGGAGCCGACGATGATCGCGTCATAGCTCTCGCTCATCGGTCGATCGGCTCCTTCTCGGCGGTGGATTCGTGACCGAGCGCCGAGGATCCCCCGGCGGTTCCGGGGGCACCGCCCTCGGCGAGGTAGGCAAGACGGTGCAGGGTCTCGGCGTTTCGCCAGCGCGTGATCGCGTCGAACACCGTGTCGGGCAACAGCGTGGTGGGCCCGGTGACGGGCTCTTCCTGAATGCGGACGACGCACATATCTCCGCGGGCCTTCACATCGAGCGCGACACGGGCGACACCGATCGGCCCGCCGTGCGGCTCGAGCACCGCGCGACGCGGCGGGTCCCAGACCCGCATGGTCGTGGTGTCGTTCACCAGCACCGGCCACGACCCGAACGAGTGATGCAGCGTCGAGCCCACGGCCGGCCAGGTGTCGGACACGTCGCGCATGCGCGATGTGCCGACGACCCACAGGGGGTAGAGCCAGCCGTTCGCGAGCACGCGGAAGACGTCGTCGGGGCTGCAGCGCATCAGACGCACGTTGCGGGCCATGGTGCTCCTCCTGATCGGCGCGGATCGGGACGTCGACGCGGCCGTATGTCCCGGTGAGGCCTACGCTACGGCCCACCGCCGACACCCGTCGCACCGGTTGCGCCGGATCACCGCCGCGGTTACGGTCGGCCGACCGGCGATGACGGCAGCACGAACCACGCCCGGGTCCCGCCCGCCGGGGAGCCGTCGAGTCCGTTGGAAGCCCCGGTGCGCGCCGACGACACCACCGCCACTTCGGCGCCGTGACCTCGGCGCCGGCGTCGAGGAGATCATGCTCGCGCCGCGTCACCTCATGGACCGCGGACACACGCCGCCCCGCATGGTGGTGTTCTGTCGCCCGCGGTACACCCTGTTCGGGCTTGCCGGAAGTCCCTCGCGCACACCATGCCCACCGTCGACGCTGGGGCCATGAGTACTCCGACCCCGACCCCCGGTACCCCGTCCGAACCGCTCGCCCCGAACCCGTCCGAGCCCACCGTCCCCGCGCCCTCCGAGCCGACCGTACCGCTGCCGCCCGAGACCGCGCCTGCCCCTGCCGCGGCGACCGGGACCGCCTCGGCATCCGCTGGCGGCGACTCCGCAGCGCGGGCCGACTCCGCATCGCGCGCCGACTCCGCGGCATCCGATGCCGACGATGCCGCCGGGGCCTTCGCCGACGACACGGGCGACGCGGTCGGCTCTGCCGACCTGGATGCCGACAACGCGGTCGAGGGGGACATGATCGACGCCATCGATCCCGGCGGCCGTCCCGACTGACCGACCCGAACGACGACGGGGCGACGCCTGCGCGGCGTCGCCCCGTCGTCGTCACTCAACGGATCACGGGTTGCCGCGTGTCCACAGCAGAAGGATCGCCACGACCTGCAGCACGAGGCAGCCGACGAGGATGGCGGTGCGTCGACGCGGCGTCGACGACCACCGTGCGTCGCCCATCAGCGGCGCCATCGGCATGAGCAGCCGGAAGGTGCTCTGCTGCGGCAGGAACACGGCGAGGATGTACACGCCGTAGCTGAAGCCGTACGCGACGACCATGAGCCCCAGGCGCCGAACCGGCCGCGACCAGATCAGGGCCAGGAAGGCCACGATGAGCGCGATGACCAAGACGATGCCCACGACGCCGAGATGCGTACCCGCCTGACGGAACCAGGGCGTGAAGGGGGTGAACTCGTCATTGCCGACGTAGTCCAGCCACCACCCCAGTTCCGTGCGGATGTACGCGTTGTGCGTGCCGGTGATGTGCTGTGCGATGTGGTTCCACGACAGTCCGGCGGCGGCGATGACGAGTCCGGATGCCATCAGCGAGGCCCACTCGCGCACGGGGAACGGGTCGACGCGGCGACGGAAGAAGCGCACGAGGAAGACGATGCCGAGCGCCAGGCCCAGCGCGAGCACCCCGGGACGCGTGTACGCGGTGACCAGGCCGATCGGCAGGATCCACAGGTACCGACGCTTGATCGCCAGCAGCATCGCACCGAACATCAGCGCCATGAACATGCCCTCGCTGTAGCCGATCACGAAGAGGAACGACATCGGCGCGAACGAGAAGAACACGACCGCCCACCACGCGGACTGCGGCGTGGTGACCGTGCGCAACAGCACGAAGAGCAGCCAGGTGGCGGCCAGGCTCGCGCCCATGCTGAGCAAGATGGCGACGGGCTGCCAGCCGAGCCCCGTGGCGCCCGACAGCACGCGCACCAGGGTCGGGAACACGGGCAGGAACGCCCAGTTGTTCGGCAGGATGTCGCCCGAGACGTTCATGGGCAGCGACATGGGGTAGCCCTGCGCCGCGATCTGACCGTAACGGTCGGCGTCCCAGCCGGTCAGGTAGTCGAAGAACGTGCCGAGGCGCTCACTGTCGGGCCCGAAGCCCCAGCGCGCGGCCTTCGCGATGGAATAGAAGCCCCAGAGGAAGCCGAAATTGACCGCGCGGGCGATCGCCCACAGCAGCAGGACGCGGGTGAACGCGCCGCGCTCGAGGGGGACGACGCCCTCGGGGGCGCGCAGGACATCGGAGCCGTACTGGCGCAGCGCCCGACCGACGCGGGAGCCGCGCAGGCGGTCGAGAGGGCGTACGGGCGGTCGCCCGATGACTGTCGACGGCTGCGTCGGGGTGACAAGCTCGCTCGGCGGTGCGCTCACTCGGAACCTTTCACGAAGAAATGTGTGGGCGAGTGACGACGGTGTCGGGCCCGGGAAAGTGCAGGTGAGCCAGATAGTAGCTGATGAACCCGAACGTTCCCTCTGGTTGACTTCTGGAGAAATGACCTGGTCAGTGGCTGTCGCCCACGAGTTTCAGCCCCACGACGCAGCCCACCAGGCCGAGCACGAGCAGGATCTTCACGAGCGAGACGGTCTCGGTGCCGCTGATCATCGCCACCACGACCGTCAGTGCTGCGCCGATGCCGACCCAGACCGCGTAGGCCGTTCCGGTGGTGATCTCGCGCATGGCGAAGGCGAGACCGCCCATGGATGCCAGGATCGCGACGCCGAAGATCACGGTGGGCCACAGCTTGGTGAATCCCTCGGAGCGCCCGAGGGCGGTAGCCCAGACGGCTTCGAGAACGCCCGAGAGAATCAGGACGATCCACGACATGGCGATGCTCCTTGCCCAGTCTTGTCGCTGTCCGGGTACTGATCCCTCGTCCGGGGACGCGGGGGGCGTCCGGCGATCAGCGTAGCGGGCGCACCTGGGCTCTGCCCGGGCAGTTCCCGGGCAGAGCCGCCGGGGTATTGGCATCCGTGGCCGGCCGCCGTGGCGAGGCGGGGGGGCGCCGGGGGCCGGGGGGCGCTGGCGGGGTGGGGGCGGGGCGCTGGCCGGGCCGGGCGGGGCGCTGGCCGGGCGGCGGCGGGGCGGGGCGCTGGCCGGGCCGGGCGGGGCGCTGGCGGGGTGGGGCGCTGGCGGGGTGGGGCGGGCGGGGCGCTGGCCGGGCGGGGGCGGGGCGGGGCGCTGGGCGGGGCGCTGGCCGGGCCGGGCGGGGCGCTGGCCGGGCGGCGGCGGGGCGGGGCGCTGGCGGGGTGGGGCGGGCGCTGGCGGGGGGCGTTCGGGGACGGGCGAGCCGCGTACGCCCTCCGGCACCCCACACATAAACGCGATCCACGCGCATAAACGCGCTCTCCCCGCGTTTATGCGCGCAAACAGCGTTTATGCGTGCGAGCTCGACGCCCATCCGCGCGTCACACCCACCGGAGCAGCATCTACCCAAGCCGCGTGCACCGCGACCGCACACGCCGGAGCCGCACGCACCGCGGCCACCCGCGTCGAGCCCGTCCAGCCCGTCCAGCCGTCGAGCCCGTCGTCGGCTCACACATAAACGCGATCCACGCGCATAAACGCGCTCTCCCCGCGTTTATGCGCGCGAACAGCGTTTATGCATGGGCGGGACACCGCCGGGAACGGAACACGGCGCCCGGAGCGGAACACGACGCCCGGAGCGGAACACGACGCCCAAGCGGAACACGACGCCCGGGCGGTGCGCGGATGCCACAGGCCAGGGCCCGCGCGGCGGTGCCCAGGCCAGGGCCCGCGCGGCGGTGCCAGGGGCAGGCCCGCGCGGCGATGCCCGGGGCAGCGGGCCCGCGGCCGCGGTGTCAGAAACGACGACGGGCGCCGGGCTGGCGCAACGGGGTCTCGGCGCCGCACGCGCCCTCGGCGGTGCGTGCGGGCATCCGGATCAGATGAGGAAGATGGATGCCGCGCCGGGGTTGTGCGCGTGCACGAGCACGCCGAAGACCACGGCGTCGAACAGCAGGTGCACCGTCACGACGTACCAGAGCGAGCGCGTCTTGAGGAAGAGGAAGCCCTGCACGATCGCGAACGGGATCGTCAGCAGCGGCCCCCACGCCTGGTAGCCGAGCTCCCACAAGAAGGACACGAACACGATCGCCTGCAGCAGGTTCGCGGTCAGGTCGGGGAAGTGCCGGCGCAGCAGCACGAAGACGGTGCAGATGAAGAACAGCTCGTCCCAGATGCCGACCGCACCGACGCCGACGAACAGCCGCGCGATGAGGTCGGGGGTGTTCACGACCGGCCAGTTCATGTAGACGCCGGAGGTGATGAAGTAGAACGGCAGGATCACGTAGCCCAGCACGATGACGCCGGCGAGCCACGCCCACTGCCACCACGTCCAGCGTCCACCGCCGCGCCAGGGGAACGCGATCGCGCGGTCGCGGTAGACGAAGCGCGAGATGACGTACGGCACCACCACCGCGCCGCCGAGGGCGAGCATGAACCGCACGAAGGCGGCGTTGTCGAGCTCAGCGTGCAGCGGGATGAGGCTCACGATGAACTGCCCGATCGCGATGAGCGAGACATCGCGCGCGATGCTGGGTTCGGCGCCCCGCGCGAGGGCGACGCCGAGCCGACGGTCGACGACAACACCGGATGCCACGGCGAGCGCGAGCAGGGTCCAGCCCAGCCACACACTCTGCACGACGAAGAGCACCGGGGCGGCGAGGCACACCAACAGCGCCGGGATGAGCTTGAGCGTCCACGTGGATCGCTCGTGCACCGGCACCGCGGTGTGCGCGGTCACGGCGAGACCCGGGTGTAGGTCAGGTCGCGGATGTCGCGCCCGACGCGCAGTCCCTTGCGCTCGAAGGCGGTGAGCACACGCCCCTCGAAGCGCTCGGCCCACTCCCCCGTGAACGCCCGCTCGAAGCCGGGCGCCTCGTCGAGCACGTCGCGCATCTGGTCGGCGTAGTCCTGCCAGTCGGTGGCCAGGCGCAGGATGCCACCGGGACGCAGCGCCTGTGCGGCGATGCGCGCGAACTCGGGGGCGACGAGACGGCGCTTGGTGTGCTTGTTCTTGTGCCAGGGGTCGGGGAAGAAGATCCAGAGTTCATCGACGGATGCCGCCGGCAACAGGTGCTCGAGGGCCTCCGGCGCGTTGGCCTCCACGAGGCGCAGATTCTTCACGCCCTCGCGGTCGGCGTCGAGCATGGTGCGGGCGAGGCCCGCCGTGAACACCTCGACGGCGAGGAAGTCCTTCTTGGGGTGTGCTGCGGCCGCCGAGACGATCTGATGGCCCTGCCCCGAGCCGATCTCCACGACCAGCGGGGCGGTGCGTCCGTACACGGTGGCGGGATCGATGGCCGTCCCGGGCTTCACGCTCGTGGCGGCCGCGGCGCGTTCGACCGGCAGCAGGTAGAACGGCGACAGCTCGGCCCACGCGCGGTCCTGCGCCTCGGACATGCGGCCGCTGCGGCGCACGAACGACACCGGCTTGTCGCGGTACACGGGCGCGGCATCCATGGCATCCAGGCTAGGCGACGAGCCCTCGGGGGTGTGCCGCACGGGCACCTTGCGGCCGCTCACGGGACGGTCACGAAGTCGATGAGTTCCTCGACGCGGCCGAGAAGGGCCGGCTCGAGGTCGCGGAACGTGGTGACCCTCGACAGGATGTGCTGCCAGGCGCGGGCGGTATCGGCCTGCTCCTCGGCGGGCCAGCCCAGAGCACGGCAGACCCCAACCTTCCACTCGATGCCGCGAGGCACCTCGGGCCACGCGGCGATACCGAGCGCGCGCGGGGTGACGCACTGCCACACGTCGACGAAGGGGTGCCCGACGATCCGCACGTGCGCGCCGTGCCGCCCGCGGGCGATCTTCTCCGCGATGCGCGACTCCTTCGAGTTCGGCACGAGGTGGTCCACGAGCACGCCGTAGCGCCGCTCGGCGGTGGGGGGTTCGGCATCCAGGGTCTGTTCGAGCAGGTCGACGCCCTCGAGGAACTCGACGACCACGCCCTCGGCCCGGAGGTCTGCGCCCCACACCTTCTCGACGAGCTCGGCGTCGTGCTTGCCCTCGACGAAGATGCGGCTGGCGCGGGCGGTCCGCGCGCGCTGGTCGGCGACGGCGAAGGATCCGGATGCCGTGCGCGTGCGCCCCTTCGGAGCCGCTGCCGAGGCGGTCAGCACCACCGGCTTGCCATCGACGAGGAAGCCGCCGCCGAGGGGGAACAGCCGGCGCTTGCCAAAGCGGTCTTCGAGCTCGACGTTCATGCCGTCGACGCGGGTCACCGCGCCGACATAATCACTGCCCGCGACCTCGACCACCAGGTCGACGGATGCCGCGACCTCGGCGGGCTTCACACGTCCGGCGTCACGCCAACCCCCGGGCCAGCACGTCGGTGCCGTAGCGGTCGTCCATTCCTACCTCCGAACGCTTGAGCCTAGGCGGCGGCGATGTGCGCTGAGAGCGGACGCGCCGAATCTTCCCGGGTGTCGGAGGTCGTTTATAGGCTGGACGACGTCGAGCGGTCGAAAGGGGCGGCATGCGGAAGCCGAAGGCGGCGCACGTGCTGGTGACGCTGGTGCTGGTCGTCGCGGGAGTCGTCGGCATCCCGATGACGGCGGTCGCCGTGCCACCGCCGTCGCTGGGATCCAGCTACGTGCTCGACCAGGCCGACCTGCTCACCGACGCGCAAGAGGCGCAGGTGCAGTCCCGCCTGATAGCCCTGTCGGAGCAGACCGGGCTCGACCTGTGGGTCGTGTACGTCGACGGCTTCACCGATCCTCCCGCCGCAGAGGATTGGGCGAACGAGACGGCCAACCGCAACCAGCTCGGCCCGCACCAGTACCTGCTCGCCATCGCGGTCGAAGACGGTGCCGCCACTTTCTACCTGTCGGGCGATGTCGACGACGGCGAGCTCAGCGCGGCACAGCTCACCGAGATCGAACAGGAACAGGTGCAGCCGCTGCTCGCAGCCGGCGACGACGCGGGAGCGGCGATCGCTGCGGCCGACGGTATCCGGGCCGCACACCGGCAAGCCGGGGGCAGCCAGCCGACGCCCCCCACGCCCGCCACCGAGAGCGGCCCGGCGATCGGCCCCATCGTGCTGGTCGGCGTGCTCCTGCTCGCCGTCGTCGGCGGATTGATCTTCTTCGGTCTGCGTCGCCGTCGCGCCGCGACCGGCGACGCGGCGACACCGGCCGAGAGCATCGACGATCTGTCGCGTCGCGCGGGGTCGGCGCTGGTGGCCACCGACGACGCCATCAAGACCAGTGAGCAGGAACTCGGCTTCGCCCGCGCCCAGTTCGGCGACGCCGCCGCCGAGCCTTTCACCGAGGTCATCGCGCAGGCGAAGGCCGATCTCGACCGGGCGTTCTCGATCCAGCAACAGCTCGATGACACCACGCCCGAGACCCCCGACGAGCAGCGCGCCGGCTACGGCGAGATCCTGCGTCTGTGCGCCGCCGCCGACGAGGCACTGGATGCCAAGGCGGCCGCGTTCGACGACCTGCGAGCGCTAGAAGCGGACGCGCCCGCCGCACTGGACGCGACGCGGCACCAGCAGACGACGGCGGCCGGCTCTCTCGCCGCCGCAGAGGCCGAGCTCGCACGCCTGCGCGAGCGTTACGCCGACGACGCCCTGGCCCCCGTGGCCGACAACCCAGCCCAGGCCCGCGCACGGCTCGACCTCGCCGCGCAACAAACAGCCGCGGCCGAGACGGCGCTCGGCGAACAGCGCACGGGCGAGGCGGCCGTGTCCATCCGCGCGGCTCAAGCCGCCGCCGCCCAGGCCGAGACGCTCGAGCGCGCCGTCACGACCCTCGCTGCCGAGCTCGACGCCGCCGAGCAACGCTCTGCCGCGCTGGCCGCCGAGGTCGAGGGCGACCTCGCCGCGGCGACGCACCTCCCCGACGCCGACGGGCGCATCGCCGCGGCCGCCGCCGCGGCACGGGCGCACCTCGACGCCGCCCGCGCCGCGCTCGCCGGCCCTCGGCGCAGTCCCCTGCGCGCACTCGACGCGCTGCAGCAGGCCAACGCCACGATCGACGCGGTCCTCGACGAAGCCCGCGACGCGGCGGAACGGCGACAGCGGGCCGAGAGCCAGCTCGAGGCGACGCTGGCCCAGGCGCGCGCGCAGGTGTCGGCGACCGAGGACTTCATCGCCGCGCGCCGCGGCGCCGTCGGTCCCACCGCACGCACACGTCTGGCCGAGGCAGGCGCCGCTCTCGTGCAGGCCGAGCACCTGCGCTCGATCGACCCCGTCGCCGCGCTGTCGGCCGCGCAGCGCGCCGCGCAGCTCTCGACGCAAGCCGGGTCGCTCGCCCAGAACGACGTGAGCGCCTTCGGCGGCAGCGGCGGAGGCGGGGGCGGGGGCGACGCGATGGGCGCCCTCCTCGGCGGCATCGCGATCAATGCCCTTCTCGGCGGAGGTGGCGGACGCCGCGGGGGCTTCGGGGGCGGCGGCCTGGGCGGCCTCGGCGGAGTTCTCGGGGGCGGCGGCTTCGGAGAAGGCGGCGCTCGAGGCGGCGGGTTCGGGGGCGGCGGGTTCGGGGGCGGCGGCCGGTCCCGCGGCGGGGGCGGCTCTCTCGGCAGGTCCGGCGGCGGGCGCAGCCGCTCGGGGGGCGGGCGCGTGAACCGCAGGTAGAACCCCCTACCGGCCGCGGTGCCGATCACAGACAATTCGTAGCATCCGACACCAGACTCGACACCGTCTCCCTCAGGAAGGAACACCCCGCATGGCCAAGCAGTCCATCTTCGGTCGCATCTCCACCCTCGTCCGCGCGAACATCAATTCGCTCCTCGACCAGGCCGAGGACCCGCAGAAGATGCTGGATCAGCTCGTCCGCGACTACTCCAACTCGATCGCCGACGCCGAATCGGCGATCGCCGAGACCATCGGCAACCTGCGCCTGCTCGAGCGCGACCACCAGGAAGACGTCCAGGCCGCAGCGGAATGGGGCAACAAGGCCCTCGCCGCCAGCCGCAAGGGCGACGAGCTGCGCGCCGCGGGCAACGTCGCCGAGGCCGACAAGTTCGACAATCTCGCCAAGATCGCGCTGCAGCGCCAGATCACGGCCGAGAGCGAGGCCAAGGCCGCCGCGCCCCAGATCGCGGCGCAGACCGAAGTGGTCGACAAACTCAAAGACGGCCTGAACGGGATGAAGGGCAAGCTCGAGCAGCTGCGCTCCAAGCGCAGCGAGCTGCTCGCCCGCGCCAAGGTCGCCGAGGCGCAGAACAAGGTCCACGACGCCGTCAAGTCGATCGACGTGCTCGACCCCACCAGCGAGCTCGGCCGTTTCGAAGACAAGATCCGTCGCGAAGAGGCCCTCGCCGCCGGCAAGCAGGAGCTTGCCGCGTCGAGCATCGACGCGCAGTTCAACGCTCTCGAAGACGTGGGCGAGCTCACCGAGGTCGAGGCGCGCCTCGCCGCCCTCAAGGTCGGCGGCCCGCAGCGCGCGGCCATCGACGCCCCGAGCCCCGACCTTTGAACCCACCGTGAGAGTGCACCGCCCGGCTCGTCGGGCGGTGCACTCTCTGCTCATCGGGAGAATCCCATGACGCGTTTCATCGTCGCCCCGCAGTGGCAGGGTTCGTCGTCGTCGCGAGCCATGCAGCTCATCGACGGAGCCGAAGCCATCGCTGGAGACCTTCCGCGCGCCGCCACGACCGTGCTCGAGGCCCCTCCCGAAGCCGGTGACGCGCAGGGCACGGCGGTGCACCGGCTCACGGCTCTCGTGCGCATGCGCGAACGCATCGAAGACGCGGTGCGTGTGTCCGATGAGATCGCGGTCGTCGTGGGCGGCGACTGCGGGGTGGCCCTCGGCGCGGTGTCCGCCGTCGCCGGCGACGACCTCGCCGTCGTCTGGATCGACGCGCACGCCGACCTCAACACCCCCGCCTCTTCGCCCAGCGGCGCGTTCCACGGGATGGTGTTGCGCGCGCTCACGGGCGAGGGCGAGGAACCCCTGCGTCTGGACCCCGGCATCCCTCCCGCGCGTATCGTGCTCGCCGGAACACGCTCCGTGGATGCCGAGGAGCAGCGCTTCATCGACGCGCACGCCATCGCCGTCATCACCCCGGGAGCACTGGCCGACCCCGACGCTCTGGTCGACGCGGTGGTGGCCACCGGCGCGTCACGGGTCCACGTGCACGTCGACCTCGACGTACTCGACCCGGCCGAGATCACCGGCGTCTCCTTCGCGGAACCCTTCGGCGCCCGCACGGCCGATGTCGTGGCATCCATCCGCCGGCTGCGCGAACGACTCCCCCTCGCCGGGGCGACCCTGACCGAGTTCTCTCCCTCGTCGCCCGCCGCCGCCGTCGACGATCTGGGAACCATCCTGCGTCTGATCGGAGCCCTCGCGTGAGCCCCCTCCCCCGGCCGCCGGCGGGCTGGCGCGAACGCGCCGACCGAGCCGTCGCCCGCGGCCGTCGATGGGACGCGTTCATCCCCGGGGTGCTGCTCGACTCCCCCATCAGCCGGATCGGCTACTGGTACGGCTGCGCGGTGGGATGGGTCTGGGGCTCGCTGTGGAGCACCGGGCGCGTCGAGAAGAGGCAGGGCCTCTGGGTGTTCCGCGGTCTGCCGAGGTGGGCGTTCCCGCGCGGCGGCGTCTGCGTGGGCGGGTGCTTCCTCACCGGAGACGCCCGGCCCACCGATGTCGTGCTGGGACACGAAGCCGTTCACCAGCGGCAGTGGCGCCGGTACGGCTTGCTCATGCCGTTCCTGTACGCCCTCGCGGGCCGCGACCCCCTGCGCAATCGCTTCGAGATCGAGGCGGGGCTGGTCGAGGGCAATTACGTGCCACGCGGCAGCTGAGCCTCCGAGCGCTCGCCCGCCGCGTCACTCCGCCGCGGGCGCGCGCGGGTGAGGCGGCCGCGCCTGCGGTGTCGGATTCGGCGGCGCGAGGGGCGGAGATTCGGCGGACGCAAGCGCGTCGCACGTCCCTGGCATCCCCCTTCCCCGATCGCCTCCCCTCCGAGGCGAGACGAGGCGAGACGAGACCCGGCGCGGGCGGCGTGCTCAGCGTGCGGTCGCGAGACCGAAGCGTTCGGGGGTGTGGATGGCCTGCGCATCGACGCCGTGGCGAGCGACCAGGTCGTCGACGATCTCGGCCGTGCCGAGGTAGCCGCCGAGCAGGATGACGCGGGTGGCGTCGTCGTCACAGCACAGCATCTCGCCCGCCCAGCCCGAGACGGCGCGCGACAGCGCCTCGCCGGGTGCGCACGCGCGACCGGTGCCGGGGGCACCGCCACGGCGGGAGCGGTCGAGCCACGTGAGCGTCATGCGTGCCGGGGCGGCGATGTGGCCGATCCACGACGCATCGGGGACCTCGACGAACACGCGCCCGGTCGAGCAGATCGGCAGCGTCGACAGCAGCGCCTCGAGCTCGACGAGAGAGCTCTCGTCGGCGGTCACCAGGTGCTGCACGCGCGTGTGCCGCGACGCGCGGCAGACGGCGTCGTTGTGCTCGGAGGACGTGGTCATGATGCCTTCACTATAGCGCTTGTGAAGGGTTGCCTAACCTGAGTTCCGATATTGTCTCTCGACGTCGTACCGCACGGGTCCCACGCGTCAGCCCACCAGCACCTCGCGCAGTCGTCGCAGTTCCTCGTCGCGCAGACCGTGCGCCCGCAGGTAACCGGCGGGTGAGCCGTACTCCCTGTCCAGGCGCGCGAGGAGGGCACGCATCACCGGGGCGGGTGAGCGCGCGGCGAGGTCTTCGGTGTGGGGGTTGTCGGGGTACACCCGACGGATAGCGGCGAGCACGGCAGCGTTGCGCTCGGGAGAGAGAAACTGCTCGGTCCTCGCGTAATCGTCGACGACGGCCTCGCGGTCGACTCCGGCCGCGGCGAGCGCGACCGCCACGGTGACGCCGGTGCGATCTTTGCCGACGGTGCAGTGCACGAGGGCGGGCTGAGCGACCAGGATGCCCCGCACCGCCTGCACGACACGATCCGCGGAATCGTCGACGATCCCGTCGTACATCTCGGCGAGACTCAGCTCGCGAGAGAAGAACGACGCGACCGACCCGAGGAAGAGCGGTGTGTGCTGCACCTCGACGGGGAGATCCTCGAGCCGGCTCGGCGCGTGGGCGAGTTCGTCCTCGTCGCGCAGATCGATCACGCGTCGGATGCCGAAATCCCTCAGCCTGCGGACGCCGTCGTCGTCGAGGTGCACGAGGTTGCCCGAGCGAAAGAGCACGCCCTCGCGCGTGCGCCCCTCACCGGCGGGAAGTCCTCCGACGTCGCGGAAGTTCGTCGCCCCCGGGACGAGCGAGCCCGTCACGCGGGGGTCTCCTCGTGCGCGTGCGGCGCGCGAGGAGTCGTCGTCGCGGGCGGGACGGCGTCCGCGCTCGCGACGGCGGACGTGCGCGCTCGCGGAGGCACGGGGTAACGACCGGCGATGGCCACGCGGTTGAACGCGTTGATCGCCACCAGGATCCAGCTGAGCGCGACGTACTCCTGCTCGCTCAGGATGCCGCCGGCCTGGTCGTAGACGTCGTCGGCAACGCCGTCGTCGTGGATGAAGGTGAACGACTCGGTCAGCGCGAGGGCGGCGCGCTCGCGCTCGTCGAACACCCCGGACTCCCGCCAGGTGGCGATCTGGGCGATGAGGTCGGCGTCGAGTCCGGCCTTCACCGCCGCGTCGACGTGCACGCGCACGCAGTACGCGCAGCCGTTGAGCTGCGACGCGTGGATCTGCACGATCTCACGCAGGCGCGCGTCGATGCCGGCCTCGGCGGCCAGGCGACCGACGGTGGTGGAGAACGACCGCAGGGCCGCGTACGCCTGCGGAGCCTTCTTCGACAGGTGTACGCGCTGTTCCTCGCCCATGGCGACAGCCTACGACGGCGCCGCGCCAGCGTCACCGGCCCGACGGCGACGGTGCCCGTGACGCCCCGCGGCGCACCACTGGCGATCCGCGGGGCCCGGTGACAGGGTGGCAGTCATGCCCGCGCTCGACGAGTTCTCGTTCCTGCCCGCACAGGCCGCCGACCTGGATCGCGCGGTCCCCGTCGTGAGACGGGTGAGTCTCGCGCTGTCCGACGGCCGCGCACTGAGCGGTCTGCGGTGGGGCGACACTCCCCCGGTCGTCACCCTGCTGCACGGGGCGGGGCTCAACGCCCACACGTGGGACACGACCCTGCTGCATCTCGGCGTGCCCGCCCTCGCGCTCGACCTCCCCGGCCACGGCGAGTCGTCGTGGCGCGACGACGCCGCGTACGTCGCCCGCGTGCTCGCCCCCGACGTCGTCACCGCTCTCGAGACCTGGACCGACACCCCGCAGGTGCTGGTCGGACACTCGCTGGGCGGACTCACGGCGGCCGCGGTCGCGGCATCCCGTCCCGACCTCGTCTCGCGCCTGGTCGTGGTCGACATCACCCCGGGTGTCGATCCCCGCACCGGTCCGGCGCAGATCCGGGCGTTCTTCGCCGGCCCCACCGACTGGGCGTCACGCGATGAACTCGTCGACCGCGCCCTGTCGTTCGGGCTGGGCGGCTCGCGCGAGACGGCGACGCGCGGCGTTTTCCTCAACTCGCGCGTCCGCCCCGACGGCCGCGTCGAGTGGAAGCACCATTTCGCCCATCTCGCCGCGGCCGCGGCCAACGCCGGTGCCGACGACGAGACCCCGGATGCCGTGCTCGCCGTGCTCGCCAGCACCGGTTGGGACGATCTGGCCCAGGTGACGAGCCCCGTGACGCTGATCCGCGGTGAGCGTGGCTTCGTCACGGCGGCCGACGCCGACGTGTTCGTCGAACGCGTGCCCGCGGCACGGGTGCGGGTCGCGGCCACCGGGCACAACGCCCAGGAGGAGGATCCCGCCGCGCTCGCCGGAGCCATCCGCGACGAGGTGGGGAGCGTCGGCAACCCGGGCTGACCTCGCGTCACACAACGTCGCGTTCCGTCACACCCGACGTGGAGGACGGACGGGTGAAAGTAGGCTGTTTCCACCCCTCCACGGCATCCGCAGCACTCGGATGCCTCCGGCCTGCGAAAGGACCCACCCCGCAATGCTGCGCCGCGCTGCCCTCGCTACGAGCGCGCTCCTGATCGGAGCCGTCCTGCTCACCTCGTGCACCGGTTCGAACACCGCCACGACCCCCACCGGGCCGGCGAACCCGGATGCCACGCTCGCCGTGGGTCTGTCGCTCGAACCGTCGAACCTCGACATCCGCCACACCAGCGGAGCCGCGCTCGAGCAAGCACTCATCGACAACGTGTACCAGGGCCTCGTCACCCGCAACGGCGACGACGACAACGCCATCGTCGCGGCCCTCGCGACGGCGTGGAACATCTCGCCCGACGGCCTCACCTACACCTTCACCCTGCGCGACGGCGTCACCTTCCACGACGGCAGCGCGCTCACCGCCGACGACGTGGTGACCTCGCTGCAGACCGCGAAAGACGACGCGACGATCCAGAACAGCGCCGACCTCGCGAACGTCGCCTCGATCGCCTCGCCCGACGCCTCGACCGTCGTCATCACCCTCGCCCAGCCCAACATCGACTTCCTCTTCGCCCTGACCGGCCGGGCGGGCCTGATCTTCAAGAACGGCGACACGACCAACTTCCAGACCGCCGCCAACGGCACCGGGCCCTTCCGGGTCGAGGCGTGGAACACCGGGCAGAGCCTGACGCTCGCCCGTTACGACGGCTACTGGGGCGAGAGGGCCGGCGTCGCCGAAGTCGTGCTCGACTACATCCCCGACCGCAGCGCCGCCGTGAACGCCGCCGTCAACGGCGACGTCGATGTCGCGCTCGAGATCGACCCCGAGCTGCAGAGCCAGATCGAGGGCACGGGGAACTTCACGATCGAGTCGGGTCTGACCACCGACAAGGCCACGCTGGCATTCAACAACCAGCGTGCCCCCCTCACCGACCAGCGCGTTCGCGAGGCCCTGCGCCTGGCGATCGACCACGACGCCCTCGTTCAGACAGTCGTCGCGGCGCAGACGCTGAACGGTCCGATCCCGCCCCTCGACCCGGGCTACGAGGACCTCACCGGCAGCATCTCGTACAACCCCGACCGCGCGCGCGAACTCCTCGCCGAGGCGGGAGCCGAGAACCTGAGCCTGACGCTGACGATCCCGAACGTGTACCCGACGTCGATCCCGACGTTCCTCGTGTCGTCGTTCGCCGACGTGGGCGTCACCCTCAAGGTGAACTCCGTGGACTTCACGACCTGGCTGCAAGACGTGTACACGAACCACGACTACGACCTGAGCTTCGTGCGCCACGTGGAGGCCCGCGACTTCGGCAACTGGGCGAACCCGTCGTACTACTTCGGCTACGACAACCCCCAGGTGCAGAGTCTGTACGCCCAGTCGCTCGCGACCACCGACGAGCAGCAGTCGTCCGACCTGCTCGCCGAGGCCGCGCGCATCGTGGACGATGAGGATGCCGCTGACTGGCTGTTCCTGTCGGCCCCGCGCGCCGCGGTGTCGACGAAGGTCGCGAACTTCCCGAAGAACTCCCTCAACGTGCGCCTGCCGCTGGCGGGCGTGACGGTCTCGTCGGAGTGATCCGCTACGCGCTGACACGGCTGGGCCTGCTCGTTCTGGGCCTGGCCGTGGCCAGCGCGCTGATCTTCGTCTCGCTCCGGGTACTCCCGGGCGATGTCGCCCAGCTGATTGCCGGGGCCGAGGCCACCCCGCAGCAGGTCGCCGCCCTGCGGGCGAGCCTCGGCCTCGACGTTCCCCTCTGGCAGCAGTACCTCGACTGGGTCGGCGGGCTGCTGCGCGGCGACCTCGGCACGTCCCTGATCACGGGCACCTCGGTCGTCGCCGAGGTCGTTGACAAGGCCCGTGTCACCGTGCCCCTCGCGGCGATGTCGCTCACGATCGCGCTGCTCATCGGCATCCCTCTCGGCGTCCTGTCGGCCCTCGGCCGGCGACGGGTGGGCGGGACCGTCCTCAGCGTGGGTGCTCAGGCCCTCGCCGCGGTGCCCGTGGTGTGGGCGGGAATGATGCTCGTGGTGGTGTTCGCCGTGTGGCTGGGGTGGCTGCCGCCGCAGGGCTTCCCCCGCGCGGGCTGGGACGATCCCGGCGCAGCATTGCGCGCGCTCATCCTGCCCGCGCTGACGATCGGCGTCGTCGAAGGCGCCATGCTGCTGCGCTTCGTGCGCAGCGCCACCCTGCAGGCGCTCGGCCAGGACTACGTGCGCACCGCCGCCGCCAAAGGCCTGACCCGCACACGCGCGCTGCTGACTCACGGCCTGCCCAACGTAGGACTGTCGGTCATCACGGTGCTGGGCCTGCAGATCGCCGGGATCATCGTCGGCGCGGTCGTGATCGAGCAGCTGTTCACCCTGCCCGGCGTCGGGCGCATGCTCGTCGCCGACGTCGCCTCACGCGACCTGCCCAAGGTGCAGGGCGAGTTGCTCGCGCTGACCGGCTTCGTGCTGGTCGTGGGCTTCGTCGTCGATCTCGTGCACCGTCTCGTCGATCCCCGACAGCGGGAGGCCTCGTGAGCACCCTGAGACGTCTCTGGGCCCTCGGCACGGGCCGGTTCGGCATCCTGGTCGTCGTCGTGCTCGTGGTCGCGGCGCTCGTGTCGCTGGTGTGGACGCCGTTCGACCCCGCCGCCGTCGACGCCCGCGCGCTGCGGCTCGAGCCGTCGTGGCCGCACGTGCTCGGCACCGATGGCACCGGCCGCGACATCGCGAGCCTGCTGATGGCCGGCGCGCGCACGACGATCGTCGTCGCCGTGGGCGCCGGAGTCGTCGCCTCGCTGCTGGGTCTGGCGCTGGCGGCGCTCGGCTCGCTGAGCGCCCACTGGGTGCGCGAGAGCATCGCGGTGCTCGTCGACATCCTCATCGCGTTCCCCGTGCTCATCATCGCCATGATGATCTCGGCCGTGTGGGGCGGCTCGCTCGCGGTCGTGATCTGGTCGGTCGGCATCGGCTTCGGCGTCAACATCGCCCGCGTCACCCGACCGGAACTGCGCCGCGTGCTGCAGAGCGACTTCGTGCTCGCCGGACGCGCGAGCGGTCTGACCTCGTGGCAGAACTTCACGCGGCACCTGTTGCCGAACGTCGCGCCGGTGTTCATCGTCCACCTGTCGTGGAGCATGGCGGCGGCGGTGCTCGCCGAGGCGGGTCTGTCGTACTTGGGCTTCGGCGCCCCGGTGACCCAGCCGTCGTGGGGCGTGCTGCTGAACGACCTGCAGAGGTACATCGCCGTGCACCCGCTCACGGTGGTGTGGCCGGGCCTGGCGATCACCCTCACGGTGCTCGGGTTCAACCTGCTGGGCGACGCCCTGCGTGAAGCGACCGACCCGACGCTCGCCGATCGTGCCCCCTCGGCCCGTACGAACGTTCCGGGGGTGGTCGCGTGAGCCTCGTCGTTCACGACCTGCGGGTCGTCATCGGTGGACGCAGCGTGGTCGACGGCGTCTCGTTCGAGGTGCCCGACGGCGCCCGTGTCGGTCTCATCGGCGAGTCGGGGTCGGGCAAGTCCCTGACGGCGCTGGCGATCCTCGGGCTCCTGCCCGACGGAGCGAAAGCGACCGGCAGCGTGCGGTGGAACGGCCGCGAGATCCTGGGTCTGCCCGACCGTGAGCTGGCCCGTCTCCGCGGCGACGACATCGGCATGGTCTTCCAAGAACCCCGCACCGCCCTCAACCCCCTCCGTACCGTCGGTCGTCAGATCGGGGAGTCGGTGCGCATCCACGAGGGCGTCTCACGCCGCGAGGCCCTGCGACGGGCCGTCGTCGAGGCGGAGCGCGTCGCCCTCCCCGACCCCGGGCGCATCGTCGCGCGCTACCCGCACCAGCTCTCCGGCGGTCAGCGCCAGCGCGTGGCGATCGCCATGGCCCTCGCGTGCCGCCCCCGCCTGCTCATCGCCGACGAGCCGACCACCGCCCTCGACGTGACGATCCAGGCCGGCATCCTGCGCCTGCTGCGCGCGCTCGTCCACGACGCGGGCACGTCACTGGTGTTCATCACGCACGACCTCGCGGTGCTCGCGCAGGTCGCCACCCACGCCGTCGTGCTCGAGCACGGACGCGTGGTCGAGCAGGGCGAGGTCGACGCGCTCCTGCGGGCCCCGTCGTCGCCGATCACGCAGGCGTTGCTGAGAGATGCGACCGCGACCCTCTGGCATCCCGAGACGGCCGTCCCGGATGCCGCGACCCCGGCCGACGCGCCGACGGCGGCCGCGACGCCCGCTGCCGCCACCCCGGGTGAGGAGACACCGTGACCGAGGCGCTCATCCGCGCGCGCGGCCTCTCGCGCACCTACCCGGCTCCGCGCCGCGGTTTCGGGCGGCCCGAGCGCACGACCGCGCTCGACGACGTCGATCTGTCGGTGCGCGCCGGGTCGGCCGTGGGCATCATCGGCGAGTCCGGGTCGGGCAAGTCGACACTCGTGCGATTGCTCCTCGGCCTGGACGTGCCGACCGCAGGGACGGTAGAGGTCGACGGCCGCCCCGTCGACGCCCGGGGCTCGGCGCGCTCGCTGCACGGGCTCCGCCGTGCGACGGGCATGGTGTTCCAAGACCCGTACGCCTCGCTCGACCCCCGCATGAACGTCGGCCGTATCGTCGGCGAGCCCCTCTGGGCGCTCGGCATCGAGGGAGACCGGCGTGCGCGCGTGCGCGAGGTGCTCGAGCAGGTGGGCCTCGACGCCGACGTGACGACGCGGTTCCCCCACGAGTTCTCGGGCGGTCAGCGCCAGCGCATCGCCCTCGCGCGGGCCATCGTGCACCGCCCGCGTATCCTCGTCGGCGACGAGCCGCTGTCGGCGCTCGATGTCACCGTGCGCGCGCAGATCCTCCGGCTCCTCGCGCGCCTGCGCACCGAACAGCAGCTCACCCTCGTGCTCGTCTCGCACGACATCGGCGTCGTGCAGAACGTCTGCGACGAGGTCGTGGTGATGAAGGACGGTCGGGTCGTCGAGCAAGGACCGACCGAGAAGGTGCTGCTGCAGCCCCAGGCGGCGTACACGCGGCAGCTGCTCGCGTCGATTCCGACGCTGCCCGGCTGATCGGGCGGCGGTGAGCGCCGGGGATCGTTCGAGAACAGAGCGGTTCGGTACGGACGCGCCCTGGTCTCGAACGATCCCCTGCTCTCGGCGCCGAGCGCGCGGGCCGCGGCCTCCGTGTGTGAACACGGGATGCCACGATGTCGGAGGTCGGCGCTAACCTCGGCGCATGACCCCCGGCATCGTTCCCCCCTTCCTGCTCGACCGACTTGCCTCCACAGACGACCCGCGTCTCGCCCGTGCCGCCGCGGCCGCACGCAAGACGCTGGCGATGCCGCGACCGCCGCGGCCCACGCGCACCCGTCTGCGCCTGTCGATCGACGGCGACGCGCTCGTCGCCGAGGCCGTGCCGGCGCCCGATCGCATCGTCTCCGACGCGCAGAACAGCGAGAACCTGCCGGGGCGGCGCGTGCGCAGCGAAGACGAGGCGGCATCGGGTGACAGCGCGGTCGACGAGGCCTACGACGGCCTCGGCGAGACCTTCGACTTCTTCTGGGACGCCTTCGCGCGCAACGGCATCGATGCGACGGGCGGCTCACTGCTGGCCACCGTGCACTACGGCGACGATTACGACAACGCGTTCTGGAACGGCGAGCGCATGGTCTTCGGCGACGGCGACGGCGAGGTGTTCGTCGGGTTCACCCGCTCGCTCAGTGTCATCGCGCACGAGCTGGGTCACGGGGTGACCGAGGCCGCCGGGGGCCTCGCGTACCAGGGCCAGTCGGGCGCGCTGAACGAGTCGCTGTCGGACGTGTTCGGTGCTCTCGCCGAGCAGCATCACCTCGGTCAGCGCGCCGATGAGGCGTCATGGTTGATCGGACGGGGCATCTTCGCAGCCGCCGTGCAGGGCGACGCGCTGCGGTCGATGCGTGCCCCCGGAACGGCGTACGACGACGACGTCCTGGGCAAAGACCCGCAGCCCGGGCACATGCGCGACTACATCGACACCGACGACGACAACGGCGGCGTTCACATCAACTCCGGCATTCCCAACCGCGCGTTCTACCTCGCGGCGGCCGCCCTGGGCGGCTTCGCCTGGGAGCGAGCCGGACTCATCTGGTATCGCACGCTCACGGCGGGCACGCTCTCGCCGACCGCCGACTTCGCCGCGTTCGCCGTCGCCACCCTCGCCGCCGCGACCAGCGAGTACGGTGAGGAGTCGGAGGAGGTCGCCGCCGTCCGCGCCGCGTGGGCCGGGGTCGGCGTCGAGGAGGATGCCGGAGCCTGACGACGAGCACCTGGTCATCGTCGTGGTGCGCTCGGGCGGCATCGCCGGCCTGTCGAAGCAGTGGCGGGCCGAACCCGACCCCGCCCGTGCGCCCTACTGGCGTGAGCTCGTCGAGAAGTGCCCGTGGGACGCGACCCCGGCAGCCACCTCCGGGGCGGACCACTACCAGTGGCGCATCGAGGTGCAGCGCGGTGACACCGCCGTGCGCCGCGCGCGCCTGGGCGACGGGCAGATCGAGGGCCCCTGGCGCGCGCTCGTCGACGAGGTGCGCAACGCCGCCAGCCGGTGAGTGGTGCCGCCCCGCGTCGGCCGCCCGCTGAACCGTCACCGGCCGACGCGCCGGTTCGTTCTCGTCCCCGGCGCGCGTTCTGCCGGGTGCCCCGGCGGCTTCCGCCGCGCCTCCCTCCGGCCGGGCGAAACTCCTGAGAAGCGTGTGCTGCTCGCTGCCGAGCGCGCGGGTACGCGAACTCGCGCGCTCGGGTCATCCGATGTTCGCCGACGTGGCGAAGCTCACCCACGCCGAGTACGTCGACCTGCCCACCGGGCACTGGCCTCTCTGGAGCCGTCCCGCCGACCTCGGCGCGATCATCCTCGCGGCCTCGCTGGCTGACTGACGCCGCGGGCGGGCGGAACTCCGGAGAAAACGGGCGCCGCGCCTGGTGCGCAGGCGGCAGACGGCATCCCCACACCGAAACCCAGGAGTTCAGCCCGCCCACGCTCGGACCGTCGCTCAGCCGAACAGCCTCCGCCGCTTCTTCTTCGACGGAATGCTCTTCTGCAGGTAGACCACGCCGAGCCACCGGCCGAACTTGAAGCCGACCCGTCCCATGCGCCCGACCTCGGTGAAGCCGAGCTTCTCGTGCAGGGCGATCGAGGCGTCGGCGCCCTTGTCGCTGATCGCGGCGACCATCTCGCGAATACCGAGTTCCTGACACGCGGCGATCAGCGCCTCCAGCAGCGCGCGACCGAGGCCCTTCCCCGCGGCGGCCTGACCGAGGTAGATCGAGTTCTCGACCGTGTATCGATACGCCGACTTCGACTGCCACGGCTGCACGAGCGCGTACCCGAGCACCTGACCGCTCGGCGACTGGGCGACCAGGAACGGAAGACCCAGCTTGTGCAGGGTGGCGTACTTGTCGCGCCATTTCGCGATCGACCAGGCCTTCTCGTCGAAGGTCACGACCGAGTTGCGCACGTAATAGTTGTAGATCTCGCGGATGTCGGGGATGTCCGCCTCGGTCGCCGGGCGGATCTCGAACGAGAACGGCCTCTCGGGCTCGGGAGCGCGCCGCAGATGCGCGGGCAACCGGCGGCGGCTCTTCTCGTACTCCTCTTCCAGCACGAGCGACACTCTACGCAGGCGCGCGTTTCGGGGGCATGTCCCCGGGCCGCGCGGCGAGGAATTCAGGCCGGGAGGCGCCAGTCCACCGGCGCGGCGCCCTGCTTCTGCAAGAGGGCGTTGACCTGCGAGAACGGCTTCGAGCCGAAGAAGCCCCGGCTCGCCGAGAGCGGAGAGGGGTGCGCCGACGACACGACCGCGGTGTCACCCAGCAGCGGCGTGAGGTTCATGGCATCCCGGCCCCACAGCACCGCCACGAGCGGCGCCCGGCGGGCCACCAGCGTGCGGATGGCGTGCTCGGTCACCCGCTCCCAGCCCCATCCGCGATGGGATGCCGGGGCCCCCGGCGCCACGGTCAGCACCCTGTTCAGCAGCATGACGCCTTGCGCGGCCCACGCCGAGAGGTCACCGTGCGGCGCCGGCGCGATGCCGAGGTCGTCGGAGAGCTCGCGGTAGATGTTCGCCAGGCTCCGCGGGAGCGGACGCACGTGCGGGTCGACCGCGAACGAGAGCCCGATGGGGTGGCCGGGCGTCGGATAGGGATCCTGGCCGACGATGAGCACCCGCACGTCGTCGAGCGGCGTGCGGAAAGCGCGCAGCACCAGTTCTCCGGCGGGCAGATACGGCTTGCCCTCCTGGCGCAGGCGCGCACCCAGCGCCGCGATGTCGGCGGCGACCGGGGCGAGCGGCTCGACCCACGACGCGTCGATCAGTCCGGCATCCGCGAGTTCGGCGAGGGACTTCCCCGTCACGCCGCGTCTTCTTCGACGACCGACCCCTGGAACGACCAGGGGAAGTCGATCCACTGATCCGTGTTCTTCCACGAGTAGTCGGGCGTGATGATGGTCGACGGCTTCGTGTAGATGACCGCCGAGCGCACGTCCGCGCCGTGGCGGCCGAGGAGCTTGACGGCGAGGTCGAGGGTGCGTCCGCTGTCGGCGACATCGTCGACGAGCAGCACGCGACGCCCGCTCAGGTACGACAGATCGAGGGCCGGGGGCAGCACTTCGGGGGCGTCGAGCACGGTGCCGACACCGGTGTAGAACTCCACGTTCAGCGCGCCGCAGTTCTTCGCGCCCAGGCCATACGCGATCGCTCCGCCGGGCAGGAGCCCTCCGCGGGCGATGGCGACGACCACCTCGGGCTGGAAACCGTCGGCGACGATCGCGCGCGAGATGTCGCGCGACGCCCTCCCGAAGTCGTCCCAGGTCAGCCGCTCGCGCTCGTCCGTCACACCGGACTCCTCTCTTCGTGTCCTCTCACCCTAGGGCGTTGACCGGATGCCACCGTGCCCGTCACCGCGAATGCCCCCGACGCCATCGCGAACGTGTTCCCGGATGCCCCGCAGCACGGTGCTAGGGTCGCGCCATGTCGCGCGTCTCCGGCGCGGTCGGACGGGTGCGCACCTCGGCACTCGGGGTGACCGCAGGTCTCATCGGGTGGTTCGTGCTGGTCGAGGTGGCCAGCGGCATCCTGCAGGGGTTCTACGTGCCCCTGCTCCCCGACATCGTCGTTCACCTCGGCATCCGGGATGCCGACGTGAACTGGTTCGAGGCGGCGCAGTTGCTGCTCTCGGCGCTCGTGATGCCCGTGCTGGCGAAGCTGGGCGACCTGTTCGGGCACAAGCGGATCCTGCTGTTCTCTGCGATCGCGACCGCGGCCGCGAGCTGGTGGCTCGTGTTCGCCGACTCGTTCACGTCGTTCCTGCTCGCGTGGGCGCTGCAGGGGTTCTACGTCGTCTGGCTGCCGCTGGAGATCGCCCTCATCTTCGACCGGGGTCGTCGCCAGAAGCGGGGCGTCTCGCAGACGCGGCGCGCCGCGGGCCTGCTGGTGGTCGGGCTGCAGGTCGGGGCCATCGCCGGAGCCCTCGCCGCCGGGCGCCTGTTCACCGCGACGGGCGGCGACCTGCGCCTGGCTCTCGCGGTGCCCGCCGTCGTCGTGACGCTGGTGTGCCTGGTGATCTGGTGGGGAGTGCCCGAATCCGAGCCGTCCCCCGGCGAGCGCCGTCTCGACATCGGCGGCTTCGTGATCCTGGCGGCGGCACTGCTGTGCATCACCGGAGCCCTCTCGTTCGTCCGTCTGCCCGAGGGCCCGGGCCCGGTGGTGATCGTCGGGCTGCTGGTCGCGGGCGTCGTGCTGGGTGTCGTCTTCGTGCTGTTCGAGCTGCGTCAGCCAGACCCGGCTGTCGACATCCGCGTGCTGCGCCGCCCCGAGATGTGGCCCGTGCAGGCGACAGCGTTCCTCGTCGGCATCAGCCTGCTCGGTGCCCAGGGCCCCCTCGCCACGTACGCCGGGACCGACCGCGCCCTCGGATACGGACTCGGGCTCGTACGCCTCGGGACGCTCCAACATCATCGGCGTCTACCTGATCTCGCTCATCGTGGGCGCGGTGCTGTTCGCGGTGACTTCACGCCGCGCCAACCCGCGCGTGACGCTGATCGGCGCCGCCGTGCTCGTGGGTGTCGGCTACGCGCTCCTGCTCCCCCTCCACGTCGAGCTGTGGCAGGTGCTGCTGTGCCTGAGCATCGCCGGTCTCGGCTCGGGTGCGCTGGTGGCGGCGATGCCGGCAGCCGCCGCCGCCGCGGCTCCGCGCGGGCAGACGGGTGTCGCCTCAGCCCTGACGAACACCACCAAGACCATCGGCGGCACCATGTCGTCGGCGATCTTCGGCGTGGTGCTGGCGGCCGGCACGGGTGCGGCGATCGGTACCGCGGCGCCGCTGGCGGGCTACGTCGCCGTGTGGCTCATCTGCAGCGCCGGCGGATTCCTGGCCGCTCTCCTGCTCTGCGTCGTGCCGAGGGTGGCCTTCGCCGACGCCGAGGAGGCCGAAGTCTCCGCAACGGCGGCACGGGGCGACGTGAGCTGACGCGATCGAGGTCAGCGCGTCTTCAGCGGCCCCCGGGCCAACAGATGCTGTGCCGACTGCGCGACCGGGCGCACGGTCACGAGATCGAGGTTGACGTGACCCGGCGCGTCGAGCGCGTACGCGATGACGTCAGCGACGTCATCGGCCTTCAGCGGCGCCTCGACGCCCTCGTACAACTTGTCGGCGGCATCTCGATCGCCGCCCAGACGGTTCAGGGTGAACTCCTCGGTGTGCACCATGCCGGGCGCGATCTCGATGACGCGCAGCGGCTCGCCGTTCAGCTCTTGGCGCAGAGCGCGCACGAGCATCGCTTCGCCGGCTTTGGCGGCGTTGTAACCCGCGCCACCGGGGTAGGCGACCTGCGCCGCCGTCGAGGTGACGAACAACAGATCGGCGTGCCCCTCGCGGTCGGCCGCCGCGCGGAGCACGGGAAGCAGGGATGCCACCAATCTCTGCGACGACAGGATGTTCGCCTCAAACATCCACCGCCAGTCGTCGGGGTCGCCGTCTTCGACCCGATCGCTCCCCCGGGCGCCACCGGCCACGTGCACGAGGGCGTCGACGCCACCGGTCCGCTCGAGCCATCCGGCGAGGGCGGCGACGTCGTCGGCGTCGGTGAGATCGGCCGCGTGGGCGATCACGCCGGTCTCGGCTTCGAGGGCCGCCAAGCGGGAGGCGCGGCGGGCGACGCCCACCACGTCCCACCCGCGGGCGCGCAAAAGCCGCGCGGTCGCCTCTCCGATACCCGAACTTGCCCCGGTCACCACTGCGCGTCGCGTCATGGCATCCACGCTACCCGCCCCCTCGGACACGGCCGGCATCCGCGGTATTACGGCCCGTGTCCGCGCCGGTTGTCGGTGTCGGCGGGTGTCTCTACGCTCGCAGCAGGCCACGGCGACCGCCCCGGCCACCCGACCTGAGGAGCAGCCATGTCGGCATCCGAGAACTGGCGTTTCGAGACCAAGCAGATCCACACGGGCGCTCAGCCCGACCCGGTCACCAAAGCGCGCGCCACGCCGATCTACCAGACCACCTCGTACGTGTTCGACAACGCCACGCACGCCGCGAACCTGTTCGCGCTCGCGGAGTTCGGCAACATCTACACGCGCATCCAGAACCCCACGCAAGACGTCGTCGAGCAGCGCGTCGCGGGCCTCGAGGGCGGCACCGGCGCTCTCCTCGTCGCCAGCGGTCAGGCGGCCGAGACCTTCGCCGTGCTCAACATCGCGCAGGCCGGCGACCACATCGTGTCGTCGAGTTCGATCTACGGCGGCACGTACAACCTGTTCAAGTACACCCTCGCCAAGCTCGGCATCGAGACGACGTTCGTCGAGAACCAGGACGACCCCGAGGAGTGGCGCGCCGCGGTCCGCCCGAACACGAAGCTGTTCTTCGCCGAGACGATCGGCAACCCCAAGATCAACGTGCTCGACATCCGCCGCGTCGCCGACGTGGCGCACGACGCCGGCGTCCCGCTCATCGTCGACAACACGATCGCGACGCCGTATCTCATCCGTCCCTTCGAGCACGGGGCCGACATCGTCGTGCACTCGGCGACGAAGTTCCTCGGCGGCCACGGAACGGTCATCGGCGGTGTCATCGTCGACGGCGGCACCTTCGCCTGGTCCGAGCACTCCGACCGGTTCCCGGGCCTGACCACGCCCGACCCCTCGTACCACGGCGCGGTCTACACGCAGGCGGTCGGCGACGGCCTCGCCTACATCATCAAGGCCCGCGTGCAGCTGCTGCGCGACCTCGGTGCCTCGATCGCCCCGCAGAGCGCGTGGCAGCTGATCCAGGGCATCGAGACCCTGTCGCTGCGCATCGAGCGCCACGTGCAGAACGCGCAGGAGATCGCCGAGTGGCTGGAGAACCACGACGACGTCGCAACCGTCAACTACTCGGGTCTGCCCACCTCGCCCTGGTACGCGGCCGCGAACAACTACGCACCCAAGGGCGTCGGCGCGGTCCTGTCGTTCGAGCTCAAGGGCGGCGTCGAGGCGGGCCGCGAGTTCGTGAACTCCCTGTCGCTGTTCAGCCACCTCGCCAACATCGGCGACGTGCGCTCGCTCGTCATCCACCCGGCATCGACCACGCACTCGCAGCTCACGCCCGAGCAGCAGTTGACCGCGGGGGTGACCCCGGGTCTCGTGCGCCTGTCGGTGGGTCTCGAGAACATCGACGATCTCAAAGCCGATCTCGACCAGGCCCTCGCCGCCGCGCGGCGCGTGTCCGAGGCCGCTCGCGCCTGATCGCGCTCGTGAGACGCCCCGACCCGGATGGGTCGGGGCGTTTCACGTGGGCGGCGGCGGCCGCGTGCGGGGTGTGGTGCGCGCAGGGCGAGGGATGCCGGGAGGATCCACGCCGCGGAATCGTCCTCCCTCCGTCCCTCGCCCTCCGCCCGTCATATCCGCCCCTCACGTCCCGCGCGGCGCCCCGAGGGGATGCGAGCACTTCTCACGAGCCGTTCCCGCGCCCCGATCGACGTAACATCTCCGATCGGCGGCGAGCTACCGGGAAGAATGGATGCCATGGACTGGCAGACCTCCGAAGACACGGTGCCCTCGGCCCCGGTGACGGAGGCCGACGCCCGTTCGCTGCTCGGTCGACCGCCCGCCACCGGCGCGTGGCGCGACGGCGACCCGATCGGTGACCGTCGCTTCGCGTCGTTCGGGCTGTTCGCCACCGAGAACGGCGAGTCCCTCCCGCAGGTGCGTCTCGCGTACGAGACGTGGGGCGAGCTCTCCCCCGCCCGAGACAACGCGGTGCTCGTGCTGCACGCGCTCACCGGAGACAGCCACGTGCGCGGAGCAGCCGGCGCCGGGCATCCCACCGCCGGATGGTGGAGCGACCTCGTCGGCCCGGGAGCGGCGATCGACACCGACCGCTGGTTCGTGGTGGCCCCGAACATGCTGGGCGGATGCCAGGGCTCGACCGGGCCCGCGAGCATCGCGCCCGACGGCTACGAGTGGGCCTCGCGCTTTCCCTACCTGACCATCCGCGACCAGGTCGCAGCCCAGGCACTGCTCGCCGACGCGCTCGGCATCGAGCGGTGGTTCGCGGTCGTCGGCGGTTCGATGGGCGGCATGCACGCGCTCGAATGGGCGGTCGGTCACCCCGACCGCGTCGCGCGTTCGGCGATCCTGTCGGCCCCGCCGGTGACCACGGCCGACCAGATCGCGTTGAACTCCGTGCAGCTCGACACCGTTCGCATGGATCCGCGCTTCGCCGGCGGCGGGTACTACGACGCCGGCGACGGCGACGGCCCGCATCGCGGACTCGCCCTGGCTCGTCGCATGGCGCTGCTGAACTACCGCAGCCCGACCGAGCTGAACCAGCGCTTCCAGCGATCGTGGCAGTCGGGGGTCAGCCCCCTGGGACGCGGCGGGCGTTTCGCCGTGGAATCGTACCTCGACTTCCACGGCAACAAGTTCACCCGGCGCTTCGACGCCAACAGCTACCTCAACCCTCGTCGAAGCGATGAACTCGCACGACGTCGGACGCGATCGTGACGGCGTCGAAGACGCCCTGCGCCGGGTCACCGCCACCACGCTCGTGCTCGGCATCGACAGCGATCGTCTCTTCCCGATCGACGGGCAGCATCGCATCGCCCGCAGCATCCCGCACACGCTCGACGGCGATGAGTCAGTGGTGCTGACGAGCGACTTCGGTCACGACGGCTTCCTCATCGAAACCGCCGCGGTCGCGCATCACTTGCGTCGACTGTTCGCGACCTGACGATTCCGGATGCCGGGGAGCCCGGCATCCGTCGCATCGCCGTCCGCACGCGGTCGGTCGAGGCTCCGCCGCACACCGCCCTCGCGGGCAGGCGGGCTGTCGGGGGCTCGCGATGACGGAGTCGACCGGGCGACTCAGTTCTGCGTGGGGATCGAGCCCGTGATGGCGGTCAGCGCGGCTTCGGAGGCGGGCAGACGGTGCGCGGGGTGACGCCCCTTGCGGTCCTCCACGCGGTACGACACGAACGCCACGATCAGCCCACCGAGGGCCAGGATGCCACCGACCCACGCCGGCGCCTGCAACCCGAGACCCGCGGCGATCGCGAGGCCGCCGAGGAACGCGCCCAGACTGTTGCCGATGTTCAGCGACGAGTGGTTGAGGGCCGCACCGATGGACTGGTAGTCGTCGGCGACATCCATCAGACGGGTCTGTATGGCGGGGCTGAGAGCCGCACCGCAGAAGGCGACGCAGAACGCGAACAGGGTGAGACTGACGATCCACCCGGTGGTCAGGGCGAGGCCGACCGACGCGGCGCTCAGCGCGAGCAGACCGGCGAGGAGCCAGAAGCGCAGGTCTTTGTCGGCGAGCGCCCCGCCGACGATGTTGCCGATCGTCATCCCCACACCGACGAGGACCAGCACGAGCGAGACGACCCATTCGGGCTGGCCCGCGACGTCGGTGATCATGGGGGCGATGTAGCTGTACATCGCGAAGAATCCCCCGAACCCGACCGCGCCGATACCCAGGGCGAACCAGACCTGTCCGATGCGGAAGACGCGCAGTTCGTCGCGCAGACGTCGGCCGGGGGTGCCCGGGTGCGTCGGCACGAAGAAGGCGATGCAGACGGTGGCCAGCAGGAAGATGCCGGTCACCACGGCGAATGCCGCGCGCCACCCGACCTGCTGTCCGAGCAGGGTGCCGATCGGCACCCCCACCACGTTGGCGATCGTCAGACCCGTGAGCACGAAAGCCACGCCCTTTGCGCGCTTGCCGGGACCCAGTACATCGGCGGCCACGAGCGCGCCGATGCCGAAGTAGGCGCCGTGCGGGAGCCCGGCGAGGAACCGGGATGCCGCGACGAGCTCGAACGTGGGAGCGATGACGGTCAGCAGGGTGAAGAACGTCAGCGCCGCGGCGAGGACGATCATCACGCGGTGGCGGGGAAAGCGGGCGACGGATCCCGCGATGGTCGGCGCGCCGACGACGACGCCGAGCGCGTAGAGCGAGATGAGCCACCCCGCCTGAGCGATGGCATCGTCGGGCGAAGCCGCCCACGTGTTCGGGACGAGCTCGCGCGCGATGTTGGGCAGCAGCCCCATCACGACGAACTCGGTCATGCCGATGCCGAAACTGCCGATGGCGAGAGAGAGGAGCGCCCGCATCGCCGCGCCTCTCGACGGGGTCGAGGAGGTCACCCGTCGATCGTAGTGGGCACCGGGCGCCGTGGTCGAATCGTTTCGAGAGTCGGCGTGGCGAGCCCTCGTCGCGGACCTTCTCGCCATCTCGCCGATGGTCAGAGGCCCACAGCACTGGCCCTCCCCAGGCCGCTCGGCGGGTGAACTTTCCCCCGCGCGGCCTCCGAACGCGCGACGACCTCGCCGATGCTGGCAATCTGGTCATCCTCGCCGCACGACGAAGGGACGCCGAACATGACGGAACCGCAGGTCTGGGTCCTCATCGGAACCTTCGCTGCAGCCATCCTCGGCGGCATGACCTTCAGCACGAACCTCATCATGGGATCGCTCTCGAAGGTGATCGTCGCGAACACCGATCGACTCGAAGCTCGCATCGATACGTTGCGCTCGGAGACGGTGGCCGAGACCCGCATCACGCGCACCGAACTCAACGCCAAGATCGACAGCGTCGAGGCCGCACTGAACGCGAAGATCGACGGCGTCGAAGCAGGACTCAACGCCAAGATCGACAGCGTCGAAGCAGGACTCAACGCCAAGATCGACAGCGTCGAAGCAGGACTCAACGCCAAGATCGACAGCGTCGAAGCAGGACTCAACGCCAAGATCGACAGCGTCGAGGCAGGACTCAACGCCAAGATCGACAGCGTCGAAGGTCGGCTGCGTGGCGACCTCGCGCGCATCGATGCCGATGTCGCGGCCATCACCAAGCGCGTCTGGACCGACCCGCCCGCCTGAGATCCTCGCCGGCGATTGCCTCGGTGCCGCGACGTCGGTGTCCGGCCGGCGAATCAGTCGGCGCGACGCTCCAGCGCCTCCTCCAGCCGCTCGACCTTGCCGTCGATCTCCCCCGTCCGCCCCGGGCGGATGTCGGCCTTCACCACGAGCGAGACGCGCGATCCGTATGGCAGCACGGCATCCGTCGCCGCTTTGACGACGGCGAACACCTCGTCCCACTCCCCCTCGATCTCGGTGAACATCGAGGTGGTGCGGTGCGGCAGGCCCGAGGCCCGCACCACGGCGACCGCCGCGGCGACGGCATCGTGCACGGAGCCGTCGGGGTTCTCCGCAGCAGCGGGACCGACGCCCGACGGGGCGACCGAGAAGGCGATGAGCATGGTCAGAGACTACGCCCGGTTCCCTCGTCCGCGCGGTCTCGCGACGAGTGGCTCGGCGCCCCACGCCCCGGCGACACGTGACTCAGCGACACGCGGCTCAGCGACGCGTGACTCAGCGACGCGCGGCCGCGCGCGGAAACGGCGCGCGGCGTCCCGTGACGATCTCGTGCAGTCCCGCCGGCGGGCGCACCCGCCCCACCGGAACCCGCACGACCCGCACGACGGCCCACACCAGCAGCACCACGGCGAGCAGGTTGCGCGCCTCGAGCACGAACACGGGGAACGGATTGGGGTGCGTGGCCATGAGGCCGTCATACAGCAGCGGGTACATCCACTGGGTCAGGGCGGCGATCACCAGCGTCATCCCCGCGAAGGCGTACCAGCGACGACGGTCGACCATGAGACCGAGCACGACCGGGGCGAACAACCACACGTAGTACTGCGGCGAGCCGACCTTGTTCAGCGCGATGAAGGCTGTCACGAGGGCGAGAGAGAGCGGGGGGAACAGGCTGAGGAACGTCGCACCGGCGCGCAGCTTGCGCACACCGACCACGGCGACGCCCACCATGACGAGCAGCATGATCGGCGTCATCGCCGCGATGAGTGGCTCGGCTCCGGGGCCTGTCACCTGGAAGGTGAGCACACCGGCGTCGTAGTACACCTGGGATCCGGGCACGTAGAAGGCGGCGAGGAACATGTAGAGGCCTCCGACGGGGGCCTCCATCTGGATCCCGCGGGAGGTCTGATCGCCGACGAACCCGAAGACGTACGGGGCTCCGCCCAGCGCCACGACGGGGATGATCGTCGCGAGCGAGACAGCCACCGCCCCCCACACCAGGGCCAGACGACGACGCACGACGACCGCCCCGGCGGCGAGGATGGCCGCGGGCCAGACCTTCATCCACACCGCGACCGAGAGCAGCACGGATGCCACGAAGGGACGCCGCAGCATCCAGATGCTGCCGAGGATCGCGAACGGAACCGTGATGCCGTCGATGCGGTAGAGGCCCACCGGTCCGATCAGCAGGATCGCGGCCAGCCAGAACCACGCGGCGAGCACGCGTCCACGAGAGCGCCCCGTGCCCACGAGGATCACGAACGCGACCAGGTTGAACAGCGACACCGTGATGGCCCACGCGGGGGTGTACCCGACCGCCCAGGCGAACAGCCACGCGAAGGTCATCGGCAGGAACGCGAGCTGCGGGTAGATCCACTTCTCGGTGATGCCCGGCCACTCCCACGTGGCCGAGCGCGTGCACGACGTGACGTCGACGCCGCCGAACAGCGCGCACCGCGACCAGGGCTCGTACACCAGGTACACATCGCCCATCGGCTCGTTGGGCTGCTGATAGCCCAAGATGCCGACGACGACGTGCACCGCGACGAACGCGATCAACAGGGGAACGACACGCCTCAGCACCGCCTCATCCTAAACGGGCACTCCGCATCGCCAGGTACGGCCGGAAGGGTCGCGCCCGCGCCCGCGGGCAAACGGCGGGCCAACCGTTACCCGATCGAGTCCGACAGCACCCCGGCCACGACACCCGGCAGCGCCTCGGCGACGTCGAGGGCGGTGATCGGTCCGCCCTCTCCCCCGTGGACACCGGATGCCGCCCTCCCGGCCGCTCCGTGCAGCCACGCGGCCGTGGCGGCACAGGCCGCGAGGTCGTCGAGTCCGACGCGGTCGGCCGCGACCGCCCCGGCGACGACGGCGCCCAGCACGCCACCGAGCACGTCGCCCGTTCCCGCGGTGGCGAGCCAGGGCGTGCCCGCCGAGACCCGGCGTGCCCAGCCACCCGCTGCGGCCACGATCGTCACCGCACCCTTCGACAGCACGACGCCGCCGAACGCCTCGGCGGTCTCGCGCGCCGCCACCTCACGGGCGTCGTCGTCGGTGGCATCCGTCGGCGTCAGCCCGAGCTCCGCGCGCAGCCGGTCGAGCTCCCGCGCGTGCGGCGTCACGATCACCGGCGCGGCAGCCCGGGCCACGAGATCGAGCGCTCCGGCGTCGACGACGACCGGCAGCTCGCCGCCCAGGATCTCCCGGAGCGCGGCCGTCTCGGCGGCGTCGCGCTCCGCGGCATCCGTGCCCGACCCGATCACCCAGGCCTGCACCCGCCCGTCGGCCGTCACCGTCTCGGGTCGCCGCTGCATCACCAGCGTCTGGGCGTGCTCGGGTCCGAGGTAGCGGACCATGCCCGTGCCGGTGCGCCACGCGGCCTCGACACCCAGCATCGCCGCACCCGGATAGCGCGCGGAGCCCGTGCGCATCCCCACGACCCCGCGGGAATACTTGTCGTCGCGCGCCGTTGGCCTTCGCAGCGCGCCACCGGCATCGTGTCCGGTCCAGTCCTTCGCCGTCATGGCGTCACCCTAGAACGCAAAGGTCCCCATGAGTGCCCTCTTCACACCCCTGTCCGTCCGCGGTATCGAGATGCGCAACCGGCTGTGGGTGTCGCCGATGTGCCAGTACAGCGCCGTCGACGGGATGCCGAACGAGTGGCATCACGTGCACCTCGCCCAGTTCGCGGCGGGAGGGGCGGGCCTGGTGATCGCCGAGGCGAGCGCCGTCTCGCCCGAGGGCCGCATCTCGCCCGACGACGCCGGACTGTGGACCGACGCGCACGCCGCGGCATGGGCGCCGATCGTCGCGGCGATCCGCGCGCGCGGCGCCGTGGCGGGTGTGCAGCTCGGCCACGCCGGCCGTAAGGCCTCGACCACCTCGCCGCTGACGGGCGGCCGCGGATCGGTCGCCGCCGACGCGGGCGGGTGGACGACCGTCGCGCCCTCGGCGCTCGCGTACGACCGCTTCGCCGTTCCGGTCGCCCTCGATGCCGCGGGCATCGAGAAAGTCGTCGCCGATTTCGCGGATGCCGCCCGCCGCGCCGTCGCAGCCGAATTCCAGGTCGTCGAGATCCATGCCGCGCACGGTTATCTGCTGCACCAGTTCCTCTCCCCGTTGACGAACCACCGCGACGACGCCTACGGCGGCTCGTTCGAGAACCGCGTGCGCCTTCTCGTGCGCGTGACCGAGGCTGTCCGCGCGGCGGCACCGGATGCCGCGGTCTTCGTGCGGTTCTCGGCGACCGACGCCGCCGAGGGCGGCTGGGACGTCACCGACACGGTGGCGGCATCACGCCTCGTCGCCGCGGCCGGGGCAGACCTCATCGACGTCTCCAGTGGTGGGCTCGTGCCGGAGCAGTACATCGTGCCCGGCCCCGGCTACCAGGTGGATTACGCCGCGACGGTGCGCCGCGAGACGGGCCTGCTCGTGGCCGCCGTGGGCATGATCGACGATCCGACCTTCGGTGAGCAGATCCTCGCCGACGGCCGCGCCGACGCGATCCTGTCGGCGCGCGAATGGCTGCGCGACCCGCACTACGCGCTGCGCGCGGCCGCCGCGCTCGGCGACGAGGTACCCGCCCCCGCGCAGTACGCCCGGGCCTACTGAGGCGTGTCCCGCGCGCTCCTCACCCCTGCGCGAGAGCCTCGGATGCCACGAGGCCGAGGGCCCGTAGCATCCGAGGCTCTGCGGATCAGGCGAACCGACGACGCGCGGTGGCGTCCTGCACCTCGCCGACGAGTTCCTCGATGACGTCTTCGAGGAACAGCACCGCTTTGACGTCGCCGGCCTCGTCGCGCACCTGCGCGAGGTGGCGGCCCGAGCGGCGCATGACGGCGAGAGCGTCTTCGAGATCGGTCGTCTCGAGCACCGACACCATGTGGTGGATGCGCTTGCCGGGAATGGGGCGCGCCATGACGGCGTCGGACCCTTCGGCGGCACGCAGCACGTCTTTCAGATGCACATAGCCCGTGGGCGTTCCGTTCTCGTCGACGATCACGTACCGCGAGTACCCGTGCTGCGCCACGGCACGCTCGATCTCTGTCGGCGTGGTGGTCTCGGGAAGCGTGACCAGCTCGCCCAGGGGCACGGCGATGTCGGCGGCCTTCTTCTCGGTGAACTCGACCACCGCGGTCACCGTGCCCGCGGCGTCGTCGAGCACTCCCTCGCGGCGCGACTGGGTGACGATCGTCGCGACCTCGTCGAGCGTGTAGGTCGAGGCGGCCTCGTCTTTCGGCTCGACGCGGAACAGGCGCAGCACGTGGTTGGCGGTCCAGTTCAGCGCGACGATGATCGGGTAGAACGCCTTGGACACCGCTACCAGAGGCGGCGCGAGCAGGAGCACCGCGCGGTCGGGAAGCGAGAAGGCCAGGTTCTTCGGCACCATCTCGCCGAAGACGACGTGCAGGTACGACACGACCAGGAGCGCGACCACGAAGGCCGCGACGTCGACGGCGGCCTCGGGCAGCCCGGTCAGGCCGAGAGGACCCGCGAGCAGGTGGTGGATCGCCGGCTCCGAGACGTTCAGGATCAGCAACGAGCAGATCGTGATGCCGAGCTGACAGGTCGCGAGCATGAGCGTGGCGTGCTCCATGGCGTACAGCGCCGTCTTCGCGGCGCGCGAGCCCCGGTCGGCGTGCGGTTCGATCTGCGAGCGTCGGGCGGAGATGACGGCGAACTCGGCGCCGACGAAGAAGGCGTTCGCGATCAGCAGCACGACCAGCCACGCGATTCCGGCCCAGTCGTTCATCGCTGGTCACCGCCCTTCGCCGCGCGGACGAGGTCGTCGACGTCGGTCTCGACCGGCGTGGGCGTGAACTGCACGCGGTCGACGCGGCGGCCGTCCATCCGGTGCACGGTGAGCACGCCGTCGTCGAGGGCGACCGTGTCGCCGACGACCGGGATGCGCTCGAGCGAGGCCATGATGAAACCTCCGACCGTGTCGTAGACCTCACCCTCGGGCACCCGCACACCGGCGCGGTCGAGCACCTCGTCGGGCCGCAGGTCGCCCGGGAACGTCACCGATGCCGCCGAGCGCACGACGCCCGCCCGGGAACGGTCGTGCTCGTCGAGCACCTCGCCGACGATCTCTTCGACGAGGTCTTCGAGGGTGACCACGCCCGCGGTCCCGCCGTACTCGTCGACCACGATCGCCATCTGGTAGCCGCGCGAGCGCAGCTCCGACACCAGCGCGTCGAGGTGCACGGTCTCGGGAACGCGCAGCGGCTCGGTCGCCAGGGCTGCGACCGGCACCTCGCCCCGCTTCTCGCGCGGCACGCCGATGGCGGCCTTGAGGTGCACGACGCCGATGATGTCGTCCATCGACTCCCCGTATACGGGGAACCGGCTGTGCCCCGTGCGTCGCGCCAGCTGCACGACGTCGTCGGTGGGGTCACCCGCGGCGAGCGCGTGCACGCTCGGTCGCGGGGTCATGACGTCGGCGGCGCTGAGGCGGGCGAAGGTGAGGCTGCGATCCAGCAGCGACGCGGTGTCTTTCTCGAGCATTCCGGCGCTCGCGGAGCGCTTGACCAGGCTCGACAGCTCTTCGGCCGACCGTGCGCCCGACAGCTCTTCCTTGGGTTCGACGCCCATGGCGCGCAGCACCCCGTTGGCGCTGCCGTTGAGAACGGTGATCGCGGGCTTGAACACCGCGGTGAAGGCCACCTGGAACGGGATGACGAGCTTGGCCGTCTGCCGGGGGATGGCGAGGGCGAAGTTCTTCGGCACGAGCTCACCGAGGATCATCGACAGCACGGTGGCGACGCCCACGCCGATGATGGCGGCCAACGTCACCACGAGCGCCTCGGGCAGTCCCCACGCCTGGAAGGCCGGACGCAGCAGGTTCGAGATCGCCGGTTCCATCGTGTATCCGGTGAGCAGCGTCGTCAGGGTGATGCCCAGCTGCGCGCTGGACAGGTGCGTCGAGGTGATGCGCAACGCGTCGATCGTGAGCGACAGACGCGTCTCACCGGCCTCGCGGCGAGCCTCGAGGTCGGCGCGGTCGAGATTGACGAGGGCGAACTCGCTCGCGACGAAGAGTCCGGTTCCCACGGTGAGGATGAGCCCCACGCCGAGCATGACGTATTCCATCAGGCATCACCTCCGATCGACCGGTGCGCGGTGTCGGAAGGGCGGCGTCGGGGCTCGGGTCTACAACTGGGAGGGTCGTCCATCGTGCGGTCGATTCTAAGGCAGCGGCGGGCGCCGCGTGCCCGGTTCGCCCGGATCGATCCCGTGGGCAGGATGGGGGGATGGATGCCACAGCCCCGGCGCAGGCGCGCGCCTTCGCCGCCGAGTCGGCCGTCGTCACCCGGTACGTCCACCGCTACGGCCCGGTGGCCTGGGCGCACGCTGCGACCCCCGGGGTCGCCGGTGCCCGCACCTGGCACTACTGGTGGCACGCGCACCTGCTCCACGTGCTGCGCGACGCGCAGGAGCATCGACCCGACCCGCGCCGCGGGCGGCTGCTGCGCGCGCTTCATCGCGGCATCACCCTGCGAACGCTGGGACGGTGGACCACCCCGTTCTACGACGACGTGGCGTGGATGACACTGGCCCTGCAGCGGTACGACCTCACCGACCGCCGCATCGACCGGCTGACGCGACGGCTGGCCGACGCGGTGGATCCCGCGGTCGGGGCCCTGCCCTGGGCCGTCGGCAGCGTCCTCTACAACGCTCCCGCGAACGCACCGGCGGCGATCGCCCTGGCCTGGTCTGCGCGACGGGGGGCGGCGGTGGCCCTGGACGCGTGGGTCGCGGCGACCCTCGACGATCCCGCGACGGGTCTCGTGCGCGACGGCGTCGAGAACGGCGTCGTCCGGTCCGAGCTGTGGACGTACAACCAGGGCGTGGCCATCGGGTCGGCCCTCGCACTGGCCGAGGGGGCCGCCGACGCCGACGGTCGCGAGGCCCACGAGGAACGGGCGGCGTCGCTGGTGGAGGCGGTCGAGCGGTGGTGCGCCGCCGACGACGGGCTCCTGCCCGCGGCCGGGGGTGGCGACGGCGGCCTGTTCGCCGGCATCCTGGCCCGCTACCTCGCGGAAGCGGCCGTGTGGTTCGCCGACGACGACACCGACGAGCACCGTCGTGCCGTCTCGCACGCCGCCCGCACCCTCGTGCACCGCAACGCCGAGGCACTGTGGGAGCAGCGTCGGGGCAGCCTGTTCCCCGCCGACCCGCGCAGGCCCGCCCGCGCCGAGGGCGACGATCGCGACCTGTCCGTGCAGTTGGGCGCGTGGATCACGCTCGAGGCCGACGCGGCCGTCTCCGCCATCACCAGCTGACGGGCAGCGCCTTGCCCTCTTCGTAGCCGGCCGCCGACTGCAGTCCCACCCGGGCGCGGTCGTGGAACTCGGCGACGGTGGCCGCGCCGGCGTACGTGAACGAGGAGCGCACGCCCGAGGTGATCATGTCGAGCAGATCCTCCAGTCCCGGTCGCTGCGGGTCGAGGTAGATGCGCGACGACGAGATCCCCTCGGCGAACAGCTCCTTGCGGGCGCGCTCGAAGGGATCGAGCGCGCCGAAGCGCCCCTGCACGGCCTTGGTCGAGGCCATTCCCCACGACTCCTTGTAGATGCGGCCGTCGTCGTCGGTGCGAAGGCGCCCCGGTGACTCGATGGTGCCGGCGAACCACGAGCCGATCATGACGGATGCCGCTCCGGCGGCGAGCGCGAGGGCGACGTCGCGAGGGTAGCGCACCCCGCCGTCCGCCCACACGTGAGCGCCGACGCTGCGCGCCGCCTCCGCCGTCTCGAGCACGGCGGAGAACTGCGGACGACCGACCGCGGTCATCATGCGGGTCGTGCACATGGCGCCCGGGCCCACGCCGACCTTCAGGATGGAGGCACCGGCATCGGTCAGATCCCTCACGCCGTCGGCGGTCACGACGTTGCCGGCGGCGATCGGGATGCCGAGATCGAGCGCCGCGACCTCGCGCAGCGCCCGCAGCATCTGGGCCTGGTGGCCGTGCGCGGTGTCGACGACCAAGACGTCGACGCCGGCGTCGGCGAGCGCCCGCGCCTTGCCCGCCACGTCGCCGTTGACGCCCACGGCGGCGGCGACGATCAACCGCCCCTCGGAATCGACCGCGGGGCGGTAGACCGAGTCGCGCAGAGCGCTGCGCGCCGAGAGCGTACCGACGACGCGGTCGCCGTCGACGACGGCGACGATGTCGGCATCGCCGACGAGGGCGAACACCGCGCGCGGGTCGCCCACCTCCTCGATCGGCACGAGCGGGGCATCGTTGCGTGCGATGTCACCCAGCGTGGCGTCCGGCAGGGCCGTGGCCAGGCGCGGCGCCGGAACGATCCCGCGGAACGCCGAGAGCTCGACGATGCCGTCCTCCCGCTCGTCGGCGACGACGATGCCGCGCCCCGCGACCGGCGGCAGGATCAGGCGCGCGTCGGCGACCGTCGCGGTCGGCGGCAGCACCAGCGGGGCGTCCCACGCCACGGGCTGCGCTTTGACCCATCCGACGGCGTCGAGCAGGTCGGGCAGGGCCAGATCCTGCGGCAGCACGCCCAGGCCGCCGCGGCGCGCCAGCGTGGCCGCGATCCGCGTCCCCGTGACGGAGTTCATGTTCGCCGAGACCAACGGCAGGGTCGCGCCGCTGCCGTCGCCCGGGGCCAGGTCCACGTCGAGACGGCTGCGCACCTCGGAATGGCGCGGGACGAGGAAGACGTCCGAGTAGGTCAGATCGACATCGGGCTGCGCGCCGGAGAACTCCATGGCATCCACCTCACCACATCGACCATGTGAATCCCCGACAGCGGCTCGACACCGTCGGTCGACGCCGTCGGCGGAATGCGAAGACCTCGGAGAGCGCGCAGGAACCTCGGCTAGGCTGGAAGGTGCGCGTGCACGGTGATGTCCGCGCATCCACAGGAATCTTCATCGAGGAAAGCAGGCGATCGACTGTGTCGAGCCAGGTGACGGGCGTCGGTACTTCGAGCGAGGGCGAGTTCGGCGCGAACGAATGGCTCGTAGACGAACTCTACGAACAGTTCAAAGTCGACAAGCACTCCGTAGACAAGGCCTGGTGGCCGATCCTGGAGGCGTACCACCCGGTCGTCGACGGGGCCGGAGCCGCCGCTCCCCCGCCGTCCGAGCCCAAGCCGGTCACCGCGCCCATCCCCATCGTCGGGCAGGCCCCCGTCGCCCGCACGACGACGAAGCCCGCCAAGCCGCAGCCGATTCCGGCGCAGGCGCCCACGCACGCCCCGTCGGCTGCCGCAGAGAGCACCGAAGAAGACCGCGTGACGGTGCTGAAGGGGATGCCTAAGGCCCTGGCATCCAATATGGACGACTCGCTCACCGTCCCCACCGCCACGAGCGTGCGCACGGTGCCGGCGAAGCTGATGATCGACAACCGCATCGTCATCAACAACCACATGGCGCGCACCCGCGGCGGCAAGGTGAGCTTCACCCACCTGATCGGATGGGCGCTCATCCAGGCGCTCAAAGAATTCCCGAGCCAGAACGTCTACTACGCCGAGATCGACGGCAAGCCCTCGGTCGTGGCCCCCGCGCACGTCAACCTGGGCATCGCGATCGACATGCCCAAGCCCGACGGCTCGCGCGCCCTGCTCGTGCCCAGCATCAAGCGGGCCGACACCCTGACCTTCGGGGAGTTCCTCGCCTCGTACGAAGACCTCGTCCGCCGTGCGCGCGGGAACAAGCTGACGCCGGCCGACTTCCAGGGCACCACCGTCTCCCTCACCAACCCGGGTGGCATCGGCACCGTGCACTCGGTCCCCCGCCTCATGCGCGGCCAGGGCGCGATCATCGGCGCCGGGGCCCTCGACTACCCCGCCGAGTTCCAGGGTGCCAGCGAGAAGACGCTGAACGAGTTCGCGATCGGCAAGACCATCACGCTCACCAGCACGTACGACCACCGCGTCATCCAGGGTGCCGGCTCCGGCGAGTTCTTGAAGAAGGTGCACGAGCTGCTGATCGGCCAGCGCGACTTCTACGAGGACATCTTCGCGGCGCTGCGCATCCCGTACGCGCCCATCCACTGGGCCGCCGACATCAGCGTCGACCTCTCCGAGCGCATCGACAAGAGCGCCCGCGTGCAGGAGCTCATCAACTCGTACCGCGTGCGCGGCCACCTCATGGCCGACATCGACCCCCTCGAGTACGTCCAGCGCACGCACCCCGACCTCGAGATCGAGTCGCACGGCCTCACGTTCTGGGACCTCGACCGCGAGTTCGTCACGGGTGGCCTCGGCGGCAAGCGCGTCGCCAAGCTCCGCGACATCCTCGGTGTGCTGCGCGACTCGTACTGCCGCACGATGGGCGTGGAGTACATGCACATCCAGGACCCCGCGCAGCGCCGGTGGTTCCAGTCCAACATCGAGGTCAAGTACATCAAGCCGGGCCACGACGAGCAGCTGCGCATCCTGTCGAAGCTCAACCAGGCCGAGGCCTTCGAGACGTTCCTGCAGACCAAGTACGTCGGCCAGAAGCGCTTCAGCCTCGAGGGCGGCGAGTCGCTCATCCCCCTGCTCGACCAGATCCTGCAGGGTGCCGCATCGAAGGGCCTCGACGGCGCCGCCATCGGTATGGCGCACCGCGGCCGTCTCAACGTGCTCACCAACATCGCCGGCAAGACCTACGGTCAGGTGTTCCGCGAGTTCGAGGGCGCGGTCGCCATCGGCAGCAAGCGCGGCTCGGGCGACGTGAAGTACCACCTCGGCACCGAGGGCACCTTCGTGGGCGACGAGGGCGATGAACTGCCCGTCTACCTCGCGGCCAACCCCTCGCACCTCGAGACCGTCGACGGCGTGCTCGAGGGCATCGTCCGCGCCAAGCAGGACCGCAAGCCCATCGGCACGTTCTCGTGGCTGCCCATCCTCGTACACGGCGACGCCGCGTTCGCCGGCCAGGGAGTGGTCGTCGAGACGCTGCAGATGTCGCAGTTGCGCGGCTACCGAACGGGCGGCACGATCCACGTGGTCGTCAACAACCAGGTCGGCTTCACCACCACCCCGACCGATGCCCGCACCTCGGTGTACGCCACCGACGTGGCCAAGACGATCCAGGCGCCGATCCTGCACGTCAACGGCGACGACCCCGAGGCGGTCGTCCGCGCCGCGGAGCTGGCGTTCCTCTACCGCGAGGAGTTCCACCGCGACATCGTCATCGACCTCGTCTGCTACCGCCGTCGCGGACACAACGAGGGCGACGACCCCTCGATGACGCAGCCGCTCATGACGAACCTCATCGAGGCGAAGCGCTCGGTGCGCCGGCTCTACACCGAGTCGCTCGTCGGTCGCGGCGACATCACCGAAGACGAGTACGAACAGGCCAAGCAGGACTTCCAGAACCGTCTCGAAGTCGCGTTCGCCGACACGCACGAGGCGGAGACGGGCACCAACCCCGTCGTCGCGACCGACGCCGCCGACGAACCGGTCAGCGGCGCTCCCGAGACCACCGGTGTCTCCCGCGAGGTCGTCCAGCACATCGGCGACGCGTTCGTGAACAAGCCCGACGGCTTCACGGTCCACAACAAGCTGCAGCAGCTTCTCGAGAAGCGACTCGACATGAGCCGCAACGGCAACATCGACTGGGCCTTCGGCGAGCTGCTCGCCTTCGGCTCCGTGCTGATGGAGGGCACGCCCGTCCGCCTCGCCGGACAGGACTCGCGCCGCGGCACCTTCGTACAGCGCCACTCGGTGCTGCACGACCGTGACAACGGCCAGGAATGGCTGCCGCTGGCCAACCTCAGCGAGAACCAGGGACGCTTCTGGGTCTACGACTCGCTGCTCAGCGAGTACGCGGCGATGGCCTTCGAATACGGCTACTCGGTGGAACGCGCCGACGCCCTCGTGCTGTGGGAAGCCCAGTTCGGCGACTTCGCCAACGGCGCACAGTCGGTCATCGACGAGTTCATCTCGTCGGCCGACCAGAAGTGGGCGCAGCAGTCGAGCGTCGTGCTGCTGCTCCCCCACGGCTACGAGGGTCAGGGCCCCGACCACTCGTCGGCCCGGATCGAGCGCTACCTGCAGATGTGCGCGCAGGACAACATGATCGTGGCGCGCCCGTCGACGCCCGCGTCGTACTTCCACCTGCTGCGCCGTCAGGCCTACCAGCGACCCCGTCGTCCGCTCATCGTCTTCACCCCGAAGGCCATGTTGCGGCTGCGCGGTGCCACCAGCCCGGTCGAAGACTTCCTCGAGGGGCGCTTCGAGCCCGTGCTCGACGACAACCGCGGGGTCGACAAGGCTGCCGTGAAGCGCGTCCTGCTGCACGCCGGAAAGATCCACTGGGATCTTCGGGCCGAGCTCGACAAGAACCCGAACCCCGAGATCGCTCTCGTGCGCCTGGAGCAGTACTACCCCGCGCCCATCGAGGAACTCACCCGCGTGCTGGGGCAGTACCCGGACGCCGAGCTGGTGTGGGTGCAGGACGAGCCCGAGAACCAGGGGGCCTGGCCCTTCATCGCCCTCGAGGTCGCCGACCAGCTCCGTGGACGCCCGATTCGGCTCATCTCGCGCGCCGCGGCCGCGTCGACGGCCACCGGTTCGCCCAAGGTGCACGCGAACGAGCACGCCGCGATCATGAAAGCTGCACTCGCGCGCTGATCCCGTCACGACAAGGGCCCGGTCGAGTTCGCTCGACCGGGCCCTGTCGTCATTCCACGCACGACGGCATGCCGACGAAGCGCCGCGGCGGGCGGCGGGCGGACACGCGCCGACACCCGCGAGGCAGCCGGGGCTCGCGACGCCCCGAACGCGCCGCGCGGGTGCGGCACCGGGTCAGGATGCGGGGGCGGTCAGTCCGAGCACGGGGGCCAGGGCGGGGATCGCGAACGCCAGGCTTCCGTCGAGCGCCTCACCGGTGTGACCGGCGCCCTCGACGACGTGCGTCAGCGCCGTGAAGCCCGCGGTCTGAGCGACCTTGGAGTTCGCCAACTGTCCGGGGCCGAAGGTGGTGTCTTCGCTTCCCCACGTGAAGATCGCCAGGTGCCCGGCGTACGCCCCGGGTGCGGCCGCCGCCATGATCACGGCGGGCTTGCTCGCCTCGAACGCGGCGGCGTCGCCCGCGAAAGCGTCGTCCACCGTTTGCGCGGGGTGCTCCGACCCCGGGAACTCATTGCCCATGATGTCGAGCATCTGCCCCCAGGTGTCGGGGTACTTCGCCCCGTACTGCGCCGCACAGGCGCCCCCGTTCGAGAACCCGCCGATGACCCAGTAGCGGTGGTCCTTGACGATGTTGAGGTTGGCTTCGGCCCACTGGGGCACGAGTTGGTTGATGTAGGTGGAGACGGCGCCGAACTTCGCCGAGTCGACGCAGGCCGGGTCGCGTTCGGGGGCCGTGAGCTGATCGACGACGACGGCGATGGGCGCGAGCCCCTTGTTCTTCGCGGCGAACGCGTCGAGGGACTTCGCCAGCGCGGTCGGGTCGGGCGACCCCGGCTGGCCCATCATGAAGACCAGGAACGGTAGGGCCGGCGGATTCGCCACCTGAGCCGCGGGGGGAAGGTACAACGACGCGTCGCGCGCCGCATACTGCCCCGTCGGGATCTGGGTGGAGCCCGTCAGGGCGGTCACCGAGCCCTTGGCCGGCATGTCGGCCGGCGGGTCCCACCGCTCGTACAGCGTCGCGGGATCGGCCGTCGAGGCATCGGTCGACACATCCTGCTGCGGGAGGACCGCGGGGTCGAGAGCCTGCACGCCCAGGATCGCCGCGAGGTTGTGCGTCACCCCGTACGCCGCGTTCACACCGAGCGCTCCCGCGAGAAGGCTCGCGATGACCGTGAGGATGCCGAACACGCGTCGCAGCCACGGACGACGGCAGATGCCGACCACGCCGACGGCGGCGGCCGCCGCCGCCCCCGCTCCCCACCAGATCGCTCCGGAGGGCAGCGGACCCTGGAACATGTCCATGCCCTCGAGGATCCTCGTGGCGATGAACATCACCACGCCGGCGGCCGCACCGACCGCGAGCGTAAGGATGAGACGACGCGGCGCCCAGACGATGACGGCGAGCGCACCGAGCGCGCCGACGACCGCGCAGACGACCAAGACCGGACTGTCGATCAGCTCGAAAGACAGGACAAAACGATTCATCGGCGGCCCTCCCACGCACTCTTCGCCAAAGCGACCATCTCATGCCGCGAAGCGCCGGGCAGGTAGGCGCGTCCGACGGCGGCTCCGATTGCCGGGAGCTGGAGCGGATCGCGGTACGCCAGCGCCAGCGGCCGATAGCGGGGACGGAACTTGCCCTTGAAGCGAAAGAGCGAGGCGAACCCGTACGCGGGTTCGAGCACCTCAGCCAACCAGCGCAACACCGCCCGGAGGGGGGCGGGGTCACCGTCGGCGGGGCCGTCGGGGTCGTCGGCGAGCGGGGCGCCCGACAGGCTGAGCACCGTGGCGCCCTCATCCTGCAGCTGCAGCGCGGCCTTGGCGATGAGGAACTCCATCATGCCGTTCGGGCCGTTCGTGCGCCGACGCATGAAGTCGAGGGTCCATCCCGTGACCGTGCCGTCGGTCCAACTCGGCATCCAACTGGTCACGGCCTCGATGCGACCGTTCGCATCGACGGCGAGCAGAAGGCGCACGTCGCGGTCGCGCAGTTCGTCGAGCGAGCCCAGGGTGAATCCCATCTCGGGCAGTGCCCGATCGGCGACCCATTCCTCGTCGATGGCGATCACCTGCGCGGCCTGCGCGACGGTGAGCTCGTGCCAGTGGGTCCACACCGCGGTGTACCCCTCTCGCTCGGCCCGCGCGAGGGGCTGGCGTACCTTCTGCCAGCTCTTGCCCGCGAAAGTGAGGCCGGGCAGGTCCATGACGGTCTCGACGCCGACCGGAACGTGGTGCCATCCCCACTCGACGAGGTCGTCGAGGGTGTCACTGTGCACGCTGTAGAAGGCGGGGATCCACCCGTACTCGACGCAGAAGTCGGCGAAACCGCGGAGCGCCTCCCTCCGGCGCCCCGCGGGCGCGAGCGGATCGGCGACGGCCAGGGCGACGTCTCCGGTGAGCCGATAGGCCACGGCGCACTCCCGGTCGTCGGAGTACCAGTGGCGATTGCCCTCCCACGTTCCCAAGAAACCCAGGGTGTCGCTCCCGCGTCGGAGGAGCTCCCGGTAGTGGTTCTGATCGGAGGCGTCGGGCCGGCGGACCCGGCGGTACAGCCAGAGGATCGTCGCGATGACGATGATCCAGAACACGACCCCGAACCACTGGTAGGCGAACAGGGCCGGACCGTGGTGCGGGAAGGCGGTCGAACCACCCGTATGGGTGAATGACGGCGGGAGAAACCGCCGCAGCGTCAGCCCGGCCAGTTCCAGCACCGACAGCTCACGGTTGAACGAGCGACGTCCGATCTCCTCGACCGCGAACAGCCCCGCGGCGCATACGAGCAACGCCGCGCCGATCACGAGGGCCGCGATTCGCGCCGCGGTGCGCCGCGCACGCAGAGAGAATCGCGCGCGCGCGACGAACAGCGCCCCCGCCAGCGCCAGGGGAACGACCACGGTGGCCAGAGCCCACAGCACGTACTCCGCGCCGCTGCCGTCGACCCAGGGGTCGATCTGCAGGCGACCATCGAGGAGCGAGACCACCGGCAGCACCGCGGATGCCACGAGCACGAGCTCCGCGAGGATCCAGGCCGAGCGACGGCCCTGACGCAGGCCCCACGCAGCTACCAGGAGCAGCACCAGCGGCACGACGGCCAGCAGCGCCGGGCCGGCGCCGCGCGTCATCAGCAGGGCGATCTGCTCGTCGCACACCGTCTCGGCGACCTTGCTGCAGCGCCCGAGCAGCTCGTCGTCATACTGCGTGTAGGCATCGACGACGAGCGAGAGCGGGCCGCGCCCGCCCCCGCTGACGAGCGCGACGAGAGGACCGCTGCCGACCACCGCGACCAACAGGGCGAGCAGCGTCCGGGTCTCGCGGGTGGAGCTGCGATGCCACGAGCGATGCTCACGGCCGCGCGCGAGCACGCCACCGACGACGAGGCCGATCACCGCGGTGCTCAGGCGGTACCACGAGTCGGCGTCGCCGGCGTACAGGGCGAACAGCGCCAGGAGCGCGAAACCGACCAGGCGCAGCCGTCGTCGCCACAGCACCGGCGCGAAGGCGGACGCGGCCATGACCACGCCCGCGATGGGCGTCGTGGGGTCGAGCACCGGCACCTCGGCGGCGACCACGGGCCGCAGATCGCTCAGCGTCCACGCCGCGGCGTGGAAGCCGATCCCCACGACGAGGCCACTCACGCCCAGGACCCCCAGGAGCACGCCGGTCCGACGGGAACCGAGCAGCCGCTCCGCATAGGCCAGCACCGTCAGCGCGAGCAGCACCGACGACGCGGCATCGACCGTCGAATCGGGTACCACCAGGGCCGTGATCAGTGTCCACCACCGTCCGCTGGAGAAGGTCGCGAGCGGGCCGGCGCCCCACGCGCGAGCGTCTTCGCCCCAGAGCGATCCGGTCGCGGCCGCGGCCGCCAGCACGGCGACCACGACACACAGCGAGACCGGGTTCGCCCGCACGTAGCGCCGGGCGACGGCGGTGAGGGCGCGGGCGCGCAGGCGCATGCGTGAGGGCGCGCTCGAAGGCGGAGGGAACGCTTCAGACATCGGCGGGAGTCTAGAAGAGAAGGCTATGGGCGCGAGGTCAGTACCAGATGTCGAGCAACGGAGTCGCGGCGGCGGCGAACGCTGTGTCGAGGGCTGCCAGGTCGTCGTGGGCGCCGCTGACGGCCCCAGAGGCTGCCAGCTCCGTGGCGCGAACTCCCCCCAGCAGCAGGGATCCCAGCGCCGCCACGGTCACCTCGACGTCGACGCGGCCCTCATCGGCCGCCTCGACCGTCGCCTCGCCGGAATCGTCGACACGAACCGCCCACGTTCCCGCGGCGAAGCCGAGCGGGTCGTCGACACGCAGCACGACGTCGAGAGGGGCCGCGTACCGGCGCGAGGTCAACGCGCCCGCCACATCGAGCACGCGCAGCCAGTGGTGGTCGGTGAGCGTCGCCGTGACGGCACGGCGGTCGGACACCATCCACTGCACGGGCGGCACCGTCGGCTGCAGCGTGGCCTTCACCCGCGCGACAAGGTCATGCTCGATGGCGAATCGCCACAGCGCCGCCGAAGCCTCGTCGCCGTCGGCGAACAGGGCGCGGATGTCGAGTCGATGCGACGTGTAGTCGTCGCCCGAGCCCTCGTCGAGCGTGTAGACCAGGATTCCGCGTTCGACACCGTCGAGGTCGCGGTAGGCCACCGCGCGGACTTTCCGGCCGTCCTTCTCATCGGGAGTGAGCCCCGCCACGCCGCGCCAGCGCCCCTCCCACCCGGGAACCGAGCCCGGGCGCTGTGTGCGGATGCGCTCGTGCACCGCGCTCACACGCTCGGGCAGGCTCTCGCGCGGGACGAAGTCGAGCCGACCCGGGGCGACCGGGCCGATCCAGTGCGCCCGCCGGGTATCGACGACGACGTCACTGGCCCAGGCGGCGGGCGAGAAGCCCCAGCGCCCGTAAATGGTCGCCTCGGTCACGGTCAGACCCGCGATGGCGTATCCGGCCGCGGCAGCGGTGCGCAGCTCGCCGGTCAGCATGGCGCGTGCGATGCCGCGCCGACGATGGGTGGGGGCGACGGTCACCGCGCTGATCGCGTACAGCGGCGCGACGCGGCCCGGCGAGACGGTGAGTTCGCTGGGCCAGGAGTCGACCGTGGCGACCGGGGCGTCGGGTTCGACACCGGCGCGGTCGAACACGCCGATGAGGCGGCGCGAGCGAAGGGCGCGCCGCGCGCTCTCGACCTCGTCCGCCGACGGCTCCTCGCCGAGGAATCCCCGGGACACGGAGCGCAGGAACGCCACGAAGCCCTCACCGTCGGCGTCGACGCGTTCGTAGTCGAGACCGGATGCGGACAGGATCGCCGCGGACTCGGCATCCGCGGGAAGGGAGAGCGTGTCGATGATCGCCATGCCCCCAGCCTATGGACGACCACCGACACCCGCGCGCCGGGGTGCCCTCGGGTTACGCCGGGAGTCCGTGCGTGGCCTGGACCGCCCGCAGGCGCGAGAGTACCTGGTCGCGGAGTTCGTCCGGAGCTGTTTCTTTGCACGCGCGCGCGACGACCTCGGTGAGGGTCCGGGCCACGAGGGCCTCGTCCTGGCATCCGGGGCAGTTCTCGAGGTGCTCTCGGATGTCGCTCGCCTCGGTCTTGCAGACCTCGTTGCGGAGGTACTCCTCCAGGTCTCGTCGGGCCTTGTCGCAGCCGCAGTCGCTCATTTCTTCTCTCCCGTGGCGGCCTGGATGCCGCGCTCTCTGGCGTAGTCCGACAGCAGGTCGCGCAGCAGCCGCCGGCCGCGGTGCAGGCGGCTCATGACCGTGCCGATCGGGGTCTTCATGATGTCGGCGATCTCCTGATAGGCGAAGCCCTCGACGTCGGCGAGGTACACCGCCATCCGGAAATCCTCGGGGATCGACTGCAACGCGTCTTTGACCACGGATGCCGGCATGTGGTCGATCGCCTCGGCCTCGGCGGAGCGGGCACTGCTCGCGGTGGTCGACTCGGCACCGCCGAGCTGCCAGTCCTCCAGATCGTCGATGGCGCTCTGGTAGGGCTCGCGCTGCTTCTTTCGGTACGTGTTGATGTACGTGTTGGTGAGGATGCGGTACAGCCACGCTTTGAGGTTGGTCCCCTGTGTGAACGACGCCCACGACCCGAAGGCCTTCACGAAGGTCTCCTGAACGAGGTCGGCCGCGTCGGCGGGGTTGCGGGTCATCCGCATCGCCGCGGCATAGAGCTGGTCCATGAAGGGCAGCGCCTGCTCTTCGAACTGTGCGCGGGGCTCCACCTCGAGCGGGCCCGCCTTCGCCGTGTCGTCCATTGCGCGCCAGTCTACGTCGGGCATCGCGAGGGTCACCGGGGTGGCCTCGGCGATCCCATCGCGCTCGAGAAGTGCGGTCACGTGTCGTCCCCTTTCAGTACGCTTAGAACCCATGACTCCCCTCGGGTATTCCCCTTCAGCCGCCACTCCCCGCGGTGCGTGGGACGCGCCCGTCGCCACCGGCCCCGTGGATGCCACGGTCACGGTGCCCGGATCGAAGTCCCTGACCAATCGCGAACTCGTCCTGGCGGCCATCGCCGACGGGCCGGGCACGCTCCACGCGCCGCTGCACTCCGACGACTCCGCGCGCATGATCGACTCCCTGCGCGCCCTCGGCGTGGGCATCGACGAGATCGACACCGACTCGCCCTTCGGACCCGACCTGCTCGTCACCCCACCCGCGTCGTTCGCGGGCGCATCCACCGTCGACTGCGGCCAGGCGGGCACCGTCATGCGCTTCGTCGCGCCTCTCGCGGGGCTCGCGCGCGGCGATGTCGACGTCACGGCCCACGAGAGCGCGTTGCACCGACCCATGGGCGCGATGATCAAGGCGCTGCGCGACGTCGGCGTCGACATCGACGACGGCGGGCACTGGGCCCTGCCCTTCACGGTGCGCGGTCACGGACACGTGCGCGGCGGCGAGGTCGAGATCGACGCCAGCCAGTCCAGTCAGTTCGTCTCGGGTCTGCTGATGGCCGCCCCGCGTTTCGACGTGGGTCTGCGCCTGCGACACATCGGCTCCCGTCTGCCGAGCATCCCGCACATCGACATGACCGTCGAGGCGCTCGCCCATCGCGGCATCCACGTCGAACGCCCCAGCCCCGGCGAATGGATCGTGCCGGCCGGCCCCGTCCGCGCGAAAGACGTCGCGATCGAGCCCGACCTCTCCAACGCGGCGCCCTTCCTGGCGGCGGCCATGGTCACGGGCGGCTCGGTCACCGTCACGGGCTGGCCGCTGCACAGCACGCAGCCGGGCGCGCTGCTGGGCGACATCCTGACCGAGATGGGCGCGCGCGTCAGCCGACGTGCGGGGGCGCTCACCGTCTCGGCGGGTGAGGGCATCAGCGGCGTCGAGCTCGACCTGACGGCGGCGGGCGAGCTCGCGCCGACCCTGTTCGGCCTCGCCGCCTTCGCGGACGGCCCCACCACGCTGCACGGCATCGGGCACATCCGCGGACACGAGACCGACCGCATCGCCGCCCTGGTCGGCAACCTCCGCTCGCTCGGCGGCGAGGCGCACGAGCTCGAAGACGGGATCCGCATCGTGCCCCAGCCCCTGCGCGGCGGCGAGTGGAAGGCGCACCACGACCACCGCCTCGCCACCACGGGCGCGCTCATCGGCCTGCGGGTGCCCGACGTCGAGATCGACGACATCGGCACGACCGCCAAGACGCTCCCCCAGTTCGCCGCGCTGTGGCGCGCGATGCTCGGTCTGGATGCGACGGATGCCGTGGGCTGACGCGTGAGCTGGCTCGACGACGACGGCGACGACGACCTCGACTACGACGAGTCGTCGATCCGGGTACGACCCAACCCCAAGGCCAACCGTCCGCGCACCAAGCGCCGCCCCGCCCATGCCGACGCGCGCATCGCCCGCGTGCTCGGCGTCGACCGCGGCCGCTACACGGTGCTCGTCGACGAAGACGGCCCCGACGAACGTCGCGTTCTCGCCACGCGGGCCCGCGAGTTGCGCAAGCAGCCGATCGTCAACGGCGACCGGGCGCGCGTGGTCGGCGACCTCTCGGGCGACGAAGGGACGCTGAGCCGCATCGTCGGTATCGAGGAGCGCACCTCGCTCCTGCGCCGCAGCGCCGACGACACCGACCAGGTGGAGCGCGTCATCGTCGCCAACGCCGACCAGATGCTCATCGTCGTCGCGGCGGCCGACCCGGAGCCCCGCGAACGCCTCGTCGACCGCTATCTCGTCGCGGCGCTGGATGCCGGCATCCGTCCCCTGCTGGTGGTGACGAAGACCGATCTGGCCGACCCGAGCGAGTTCCTGTCGCACTTCGCCGGGATCGATCTGCGCGTGTTCACCAGTGCGCGTGACGAGATGCCCCTGGATGCCATCGGCGAGGCCATCGCGGGACACTCCACGGTCTTCGTCGGGCACTCCGGCGTCGGCAAGTCGACGCTCGTCAACGCGCTGACCGGGTCGGAGCGTGCCACCGGGCACGTCAACACCGTGACCGGTCGCGGCCGTCACACCTCGTCGTCGGCGGTGTCGCTGCGCTATCGGGGTCCGGCCGGCACGGGGTGGGTCATCGATACGCCGGGTGTCCGCTCGTTCGGCCTCGGCCACGTCGACCCGGCGCACGTGCTCGGCGCCTTCACCGACCTCGCCGAGGTCGCCGAGAACTGTCCCCGCGGGTGCACCCACCTGCCCGATGCGCCGGACTGCGCGATCGCCGAAGCCGTGGCATCCGGGCGCCTCGGGCCGGGCGCCGCGGCGCGCCTGGACTCCCTGCATCGACTGTTGACCACGTTCGAGACCATCCAGCGTTCTAGGCTGGAGGGGTGACGAATCTCGAAAAGGGCGATACTGCGCCCGAATTCACCCTGTTGGACCAGGACGAGCACCCCGTCTCGCTGAGCGATTTCCGCGGACGCCGCGTGATCCTGTACTTCTACCCGGCAGCCCAGACACCGGGATGCACCACCCAGGCGTGCGACTTCCGCGACAGCCTCGCCTCGCTGCAGGGTGCCGGGTACACCGTGCTGGGCATCTCGCGCGATCTGCCCGAGAAGCTGCGTGCCTTCCGCGACAGCGACGGGCTCACCTTCCCGCTGCTGAGCGACCCCGATCACGCCGTGCACGAGGCGTACGGCGCGTGGGGCGAGAAGCAGAACTACGGCAAGACGATCACCGGCGTGCTGCGTTCGACTTTCGTGGTCGACGAAGAGGGCGACATCGTCGAGGCGCTCTACAACGTCAAGGCGACCGGGCACGTCGCCCGTCTGCGCAAGACCCTCGGTCTCGCCACCGCCTGACATCGGATGCCACGACCCCGCCCCGCGATCCGCGGCGGCGGGGTCTTCGCGTCGGCGGGGGTATCGGCGCTGTCGTGGGCGCTCGGGCGTCAGTCGTCGTCGCGAGGGCGCGGCGCTGCCGCGCGCACCGCCAGCACGAGCAGCACGAGCACGACGACCGCGGGGGTGGCGATCAGCGCCGCGAGGCCGGGCGCGGCCCACTCCCCCGTCACCGCGCCGATCGCCACCGACAGGATGAGCAGCTGCGTGACGATGCCCCCCGATCGACCCGCCGACACGTCGCGCGCGGTGGCCACGGCGAACGCGCCGACGATCGCGGCGCCGATCACGGTGAGCACGATCAGCGCGATGGAGCTGACCGCGGAGTCGGTGTCGCCACCGAGCAGGGCGACGATCTGCCATCCGGCGAGGGCCAGGATGCCGAGGCCCTCGAGCGCCAGGAAGGTCGCGGCCGCCAGACGAACGGGCATCGAAAAGGCCTTTCGCGCAGCACAGGATCGCCGTTACGTTCTGGAAACCTGCCGGTTACCTCTTGATCAGGCGGAATCGCTATGGGAGCATGGAACAAGCCGTGTGCTCCCACAGCGAAGTGGGGCGAGCGATCGCTCGCGTTCCCACCAGGGTACCGGACCCGATAGCCGGTGCCGAATCGACCACATTTTCTGTTACAAGGAGCACCCCTATGGATTGGCGCGACAAAGCAGCCTGCCTGACCGTCGACCCCGAACTGTTCTTCCCGGTCGGTAACACCGGCCCCGCGGTCGACCAGATCGAGAAGGCCAAGTCGGTCTGCGCGCGCTGCACCGTCACCGAGGTCTGCCTGCAGTACGCCCTCGAGTCCGGCCAGGACTCGGGCGTGTGGGGTGGCCTGAGCGAAGACGAGCGCCGTGCCCTCAAGCGTCGCGCGGCTCGCGCCCGCCGCGCGTCCTGACACACGGCACCCGCCGCACGACGAAGCCCGTCCCTCCGGGGGCGGGCTTCGTCGTGTCCCGATGGAGCCGCACGTATCCTCGGCGATACGCACAACTTCCGTGCGGAGGCTCGTCCCGGCCGCGGAAGATACGCGCATCACGGAGGTCCTGCACGTCGACCGCCACACGGCCGTCGAGCTCGGACGATGCCACGGCTCAGGCGGTCGTGCCCCCGATGTAGCGCAGCGGGATCTCGATGGTCACCTCGGTACCGCTTCCCATCAGGGTGTGCCAGTCGATCGTGCCCCCGAGCTCGCCCTGGATGAGCGTGCGCACGATCTGGGTGCCGAGACCCCGGCCCACCTGCCCCTCGGGGAGTCCGACACCGGTGTCGCGCACGCTCACCTCCAGCATCTCCCCCGTGCGCTCGGCCGCGATCTCGACATCGCCCTCTTGTCCGGCGAGCCCGTGTTCGACGGCGTTGGTCACGAGCTCCGTGAGGGCGAGGGCGAGCGGCGTGGCGAACTGACTGGGCAGCGTCCCGAACCTGCCGGTGCTGCGGGTGCGGGCGCGGGTGTTGGGCGCCGCGGCGACCTCGGCGACGAGCTTGAGCACCCGGGCGAAGACGTCGTCGAAGTCGACGTTCTGCGCCAGGCCCTCCGAGAGCGTGTCGTGCACCACGGCGATGGCCGAGACGCGGCGCATCGCCTGCGTCAGCGCGTCGCGGGCCTCGTCGGAGTGCGTGCGCCGCGCCTGGATGCGTAGGAGGGAGGCCACCGTCTGCAGGTTGTTCTTCACGCGATGGTGAATCTCGCGAATGGTCGCGTCCTTGGTGATGAGTTCCTGCTCCTGGTGGCGGATCTCGGTCACGTCGCGGCTGAGCACGATCGCCCCGACGCGAGTACCGCGGTCACGCAGTGGAATGGTGCGCAGCGATACCTGCACGCCCCGCGCCTCCATGTCGGCGCGCCACGGTGCCCTCCCGCTCACCACGACCGGGAGCGACTCGTCGACGTCTTGACGCTTGGCCGGAAGGATGCGGGCGGTGACCTCGGCGAGTGACTCCCCCTCGAGCTCGTCGTCGAATCCCATGCGGTTGAATGCCGACAGCGCGTTGGGGCTGGCGAAGGTGGTGATGCCGTCGACGTCGAGGCGGATGAGTCCGTCAGAGGCGCGCGGCGCGCCGCGGCGCGGCGCGGTGGGCGCGGCCAGATCGGGGAACTCGGCCGAGGCGATCATGCCGAACAGGTCGTCGGCGCAGTCGTTGAAGGTGATCTGCTGACGCGAGGGGGTGCGCGTCTCCCCGAGGTTGGTGTGCCGGGTCAGCACGCCGACCGTGGTCACCGCCTCGCCCTCGCGCGACAGCTCACGCACGATCGGCACCGCGCGCACGCGCGTCGGCGTCTCTTCGAACCAGTCGGGGGATGCCGAGTCGACGATGCGTCCGCTCTGGTACGCCTCACGCACCTGGGTACGCCACTGGGGCCGCACGCGGTCGCCGACGATGTCGCGGTAGAACAACGTCGCCGCTCCCCCGGGCCGGGTGTGCGCGACGGCGATGAACGAATCGTCGGGGGTCGGCACCCAGATGACGATGTCGGCGAACGCGAGGTCGGCGAGCAGTTGCCCGTCGCCGGCGAGCCGGTGCAGCCACTCGACATCGGCCTCGCTGGAGCGGCCCTGGGCGTAGACGAGTTCACTGAGTGTCGACACTCTCCCACCCTAGACGGCGCGTCGGGCACCCTCGCGGCGTGCCCACTCCGGCGCACCCCGTCGCACGAGGCGCGGGTCGGATGGTGCGATTCGGGGTGAAACGCACGGGCCCTCCGAAACGGGGACATAATGACCGGATGGCCGAGACGACCTCACCCCGCGACCGGTTTGCTCCCGTCGAGGGCGTCGCCGGCGACCTGGGTCTCGGCGTCGACGAGATCATGGCCCTCGTTCACGAAGGCCTGATCCGGGGTATCGAGATCGGATCCCCGCCCAGATGGCACATCGACCTCGACAGCGTCGACGTCTACCTCGACGATCAGAGCGAGGCGGCTCGCCGGGCGGCACTCTGGCGCCAGTCGCAGGCCGCGAGCTTCCCCGAGCTCTGGGGGCGCGGCGAGATCCGTAACGGCGACTGATCGCAACCGCCCTCCACACGTCACCCACGCACGCTTTCGTCCACAGACTCGGCGAATCCCTGTCGGCGCGAGCTCGCGCTGCCCTACTGTCGGCCACAACCCCCCGCTCGTTGGCCTCAGCTGTCACGACGGAGGCACGCATGACCCTGGCGACCACACGAGTGATGGCGACCGACCGTTCGGCCGCTCGCCTCGAGGAGTTCTTCGGTCCGCAGAGGACTCCGACCCATGAGCTGCCTCCGTCCGAGACGTTCGCGCGGAACGTCGTGCGCGGGGTTCTCGAAGTCCTCTCCGGCGTCCGCGAGGTCGAGCAGCTCGCCCGCTGGCTCTCGGAAGACGTCTATCGCACGCTGTCGGTGCGCGCGAGCCTCGCCGCACGCGCGCGCAGCGCCCGGCGGATCACCGCCTTGCGCGAGGTGCACGAGATCCGAAACGTGCACGTGTTCGAGCCGGCCGACGGCATCGTCGAGGCCACGGTCACCGCCGCCGCGCGCGTGCGCACGCGCGCGATCGCCCTCCGCCTCGAGGGTCTGGACGGCCGATGGCGCGTCACGGCGCTGGCCCTGCTATGACGGCACACGGCAACGGCGCAGCGGCTCTCCGTCGCCGAGGGCGTCGAACGGTTCCCGCGGCAGCGCCCGGCGTGCCGGCTACGGCCGCCAGGTCGAGAGGAAGTTCCCGAGTCGCTCGACGGCGTCCGCGATGACACGCGCCTCGGGCAGCGTGACGATGCGCACGTGGTCGGTGGCCGGCCAGTTGAAGCCCGAGCCCTGAACGAGCAGCACGTGCTCGGCGAGAAGGAAGTCGCGCACGAACTTGCCGTCGTCGGGGATCTCGTACACCTCGGGGTCGAAACGGGGGAAGGCGTACAGCGCACCGCGCGGCAGCACGCACGACACACCGGGGATCGCCTCGAGACCCTGCCAGGCGGCATCCCGCTGCTCGTGCAGCCGCCCCGAGGGAGCGATGAGCGCGTCGATGGACTGCACGCCCGAGAGGGCGGCCTGCACGGCGAACTGCGCGGGCACGTTGGGGCACAGACGCGTGGATGCCAGCAGGTTGATGCCGTGCAGGAATCCCTGGGCGTGCTCCTTGGGGCCGGTGATCGCGAGCCACCCCGAGCGGTACCCGGCGACGCGGTACGTCTTCGACAGGCCGTTGAACGTCAGACACAGCAGGTCGGGGGCGACGGTGGCCATCGGGATGTGCACCGCGTCGTCGAAGAGGATGCGGTCGTAGATCTCGTCGGCCAGCAGCAGCAGGGAATGCTCGCGCGCGATGTCGGCGATCCCCTCGAGCACCTCGCGCGAGTAGACCGCGCCCGTCGGATTGTTCGGGTTGATGACGACGATGGCCTTGGTGCGCGGCGTGATCTTCGCGCGGATGTCCTCGAGGTCGGGCTGCCAGTCGCGCTGCTCGTCGCAGAGGTAATGCACGGGCGTCCCGCCGCCGAGGCTGGTCATCGCCGTCCACAGCGGATAGTCGGGCGCGGGGATCAGCACCTCGTCGCCCTCGTCGAGCAACGCCTGCATGGTCATCGTGATGAGCTCGGACACTCCGTTGCCGAGATACACGTGATCGGGGTCGAGGTCAGGGAAGCCGGGCTCCTGCTCGTAACGCGAGACGATGGCGCGGCGGGCCGACATGATGCCCCGGCTGTCGCTGTAGCCGTGGGCGTTCGGGATCGACGCGATCATGTCGCGCACGATCTGATGCGGCGCCTCGAAACCGAAGGTCGCGGGGTTGCCGGTGTTGAGCTTGAGGATCGAGTGCCCCTCGGCCTCGAGCCGATCGGCCTCGACCAGGGCCTCGCCGCGGATCTCGTAGAGGACGTCTTTCAGCTTCGATGACTGGTCGAGGGGGCGCAGCGGGCTCATCGGTTCAGGATATCCCCGCCCCCACCGAGCCAATTCACAGCGTGTGGATCACCCTCCGGATAAACGATGGATGCCGCACCCCGACGTCGGGGGCGGCATCCATCGTTCATCACTTCTTCTTGGCAGCGCGACGGTCGGCGCGGTTGACCGGTGCGGGAGCCTCCGCCGTGGTCCGCTGCCCGAAGGCACCACGCGGGCCCTGCGGTGCAGCCTCGGGCGCCGGAGCCGCCTGCGGCGCCTGCCGCAAGCGGTTGGTGGCGGCCTGCTGCACCTGCCCGCGATCGTTTCGCACCTCGACCTCGCCGGCGTCGTTCGCGGCGGAGTACTCCAGCCGCTGGGTTTCGACGGGGGCCGCCGTCAGTCCCTTCGCCTCGACCTCGGCGCTCTCGCCCTCGACCTTCTTCACCTCGACTTCGAGGTTGTAGAGGAAGCCGACCGACTCCTCCTTGATCTGGCCCATCATCGACTGGAACATCTGGTATCCCTCGCGCTGGTACTCGATGAGCGGGTCGCGCTGGGCCATGGCGCGCAGGCCGATGCCGTCTTTCAGGTAGTCCATCTCGTAGAGGTGCTCGCGCCAGCGGCGGTCGAGCACCTGCAGCACGACACGACGCTCGAGCTCCCGCAGCGCCTGCTCGCCGAGCGCCTTCTCGCGGTTCTCGTACGCGATGCGGGCATCGGAGATGATCTCGCGCTTGAGGCCCTCCGGCGTGATGCGGCCCTTGTTGCCACCGGCCTCGGCCACGACCTCGTCGATCGTGACGCTGACGGGGTACAGGGTCTTCAGCTCGGTCCACAGGGCGTCGAAGTCCCACGACTCGGTGTGACCCGAACGGGTGTGGTCGTCGATCACGGCGGTGATGGCGTCTTCGATGAAGTGCTGCACGCGGTCGGCGATGTCATCGCCCTGGAGCATGTGACGGCGGTCGGCGTAGATCGCCTCGCGCTGGCGGTTGAGCACGTCGTCGTACTTGAGGACGTTCTTGCGCATCTCGGCGTTGCGGGCCTCGACCTGCGACTGCGCGCTCTTGATCGCGCGCGACACCAGGCCGGACTCGATCGCGACGTCGTCGGGGAAGTTGGTGCGGGCGAGGATCGCCTCGGCCGCACCGGACTGGAACAGGCGCATGAGGTCGTCGGTGAGCGACAGGTAGAACCGGCTCTCGCCGGGGTCGCCCTGGCGGCCCGAGCGACCGCGCAGCTGGTTGTCGATGCGGCGCGACTCGTGGCGCTCGGTGCCGAGCACGTACAGACCGCCCGCCTCGACGACCTTCGCCGCTTCCTCGGCGACGGTGTCGCGCACGGCCTGGTAGACCGAGTCCCACTCGGCCTCGTAGGCCTCGGGCGTCTCGACGGGGTCGAGGTTCTTCGCCTTCATCTCCTGCACGGCGAGGAACTCCGCGTTCCCGCCCAGCATGATGTCGGTTCCGCGGCCGGCCATGTTGGTGGCGACGGTCACGGCAGCGAGGCGCCCGGCGCGGGCCACGATCTCTGCCTCGCGTGCGTGGTTCTTGGCGTTGAGCACCTCGTGGCGTACGCCCTTCTTCGCCAGCAGGCGGGAGAGGTACTCGCTCTTCTCGACGCTCGTGGTGCCGACGAGCACGGGCTGGCCCTTCTCGTGGCGCTCGACGATGTCTTCGACCACCTGGGCGAACTTCGCCGTCTCGTTCTTGTAGACGAGGTCGGGCTGGTCCTTGCGGATCATGGGCTTGTTCGTGGGGATGGGCACGACGCCGAGCTTGTACGTCGACATGAACTCGGCCGCCTCGGTCTCGGCGGTACCGGTCATGCCCGCGAGCTTGTCGTACAGGCGGAAGTAGTTCTGCAGCGTGACGGTCGCGAGCGTCTGGTTCTCGGCCTTGACCGGCACCCCCTCCTTGGCCTCGATGGCCTGGTGGATGCCCTCGTTGTAGCGACGGCCGACCAGGATACGACCGGTGTGCTCGTCGACGATCATCACCTCGTCGTTCATCACGACGTAGTCGGTGTCGCGCTTGAACAGCGCCATCGCCTTGATCGAGTTGTTCAAGAACGAGATCAGCGGGGTGTTCGCCGACTCGTAGAGGTTGTCGATGCCGAGATAGTCCTCGACCTTTTCGATACCGGGTTCGAGCACACCGATGGTGCGCTTCTTCTCGTCGACCTCGTAGTCGACACCCGCCTCGAGGGTGCGCGCGAGCTTGGCGAACTCGGCGAACCAACGGTTGGCCTCGCCGGATGCCGGACCCGAGATGATCAGCGGGGTGCGCGCCTCGTCGATGAGGATCGAGTCGACCTCGTCGACGATGGCGAAGAAGTGCCCGCGCTGCACGAGGTCTTCTTTGCGCCATGCCATGTTGTCGCGCAGGTAGTCGAAGCCGAACTCGTTGTTCGTGCCATAGCTGATGTCGGCCTCGTACTGCTCGCGGCGGACCTCGGGGGTCTGTCCTGCCACGACGGTGCCCGTGGTCATGCCCAGCGCCCGGTACACGCGACCCATGAGCTCGGACTGGTAGCTGGCGAGGAAGTCGTTGACGGTGATGACGTGGACGCCCTCGCCGGCGATGGCGTTGAGGTAAGCGGGAAGGGCGGCGGTCAGGGTCTTGCCCTCACCGGTCTTCATCTCGGCGATGTTGCCGAGGTGAAGGGCCGCGCCGCCCATGATCTGCACGTCATAGGGACGCTGGCCGAGGGTGCGCTTGGCGGCCTCGCGCACGGCGGCGAAGGCCTCGGGCATGAGCTGGTCGAGCGTCTCGCCGGCCTGGAAACGGGCACGCAACTCGACGGTCTCGTTGCGCAGCTCGTCGTCGGTGAGCTGCTCGTAGTCCTCCTCGAGCGCACCGGTGGCCTTGACCACGCTCTGCAGGCGGCGGAGGATGCGCCCCTCACCGGCGCGCAGCAGTTTCTCGAGCGGATTGGCCACGAAGCATCTCCATCTGTCGGGTGCGATGCCCACGCGGACACCGGCCTGCGAACAGGCATACGCGCCCTATGTTATCCGTGTTACCCGTTCGTGACCTGCGAGGCCGCCGCAATCCGCAGGCGGGTGCTCGCGCCCAAAGCGAACACTCGGCGCCTCCGCGGGGCGCGCGGCCTAGGATCGACCCATGGCCGGTTTCTGGGGCAAGAGAAAGCGCGAAGAGCAGGACGCAGCGGATGCCGACCTGGCCCGGCGCGCCGAGCTCGCGATCGTCGCCGCCGACGAGCGCGTGCGCCTCACCTCCGACGAACTGGACTTCGCCCGCGCGGAGCTCGGAGACAAGGCCACCGAAGACCTCGCCGCCGCCCTCGACTCGGTGCGCACGCACCTCGCCGAGGCGTTCCGCCTGCACCAGCTCAACCACGACGAGATCCCCGACACGAAAGAAGAGCTGCGCACACGCAACGCGCGCATCATTCAGCTGTCGGAGTGGGCGGAAGACCTGCTCGAGGAGCGCACGCAGGTGCTGCAGCCCAAGATCGACGCCGTGCGACGGGCTCCCGAGACCCTGGCGCGCGTGCGCGCCGACCGCGACCGCCTGGCCGAGCGGGTACCGAACGCCCGCGAGGTCGTCGAGCGGCTCTCGCGTCGGTACAGCGACTCCGCCCTGCAGCAGATCGGCGGCAACCCCGAAGAGATCGACCAGCTGCTCGACTTCGCCGTGCACACCGCGGGCGTCTCCGAACGCCGGCGCGAGGCCGGCCAGCGCGAGCAGGCGTCCGTCGCCCTCGAGGCGGCGACCGAGGCGGTGCGCCGTGCAGAGTCGCTGCTCGATGCCGTCGACATGTTCGAGATCGAGGCGCTGCGCGCCGAGTCGACCCTGGCGGCCGTGGTCGACGATTCGCGCAACGATCTCGTCGAGGCGCGCCGGGGAGCCCAGACCCCGGCGGTCGCTCAGGCCATGGCCGATCTGGAGCGCGCGCTGGCCACGCTGCCGGCATCCGGATCCCGCAGCGACCCCTTCGCGGCACTGTCCTCTCTGCGTCAGGCCAATGCCGCACTCGACGTCGCCCGCGAGCGGGCCGCTCGTCCCGTCCCCTCCCAGGAGCAGGTCGAGCACGCCATCGACGACGCGGACCGTCAGATCGCCGTCGCCCGCGGGCTGATCACCGGCCACCGCGGCTGGATCGGCGCCGACGCGCGCACCCGCTTCGTCGAGGCCGAGCGCCTGCGCGCGGGGCTCCCCCTCGGCTTCGTTCCCGAAGACGACCGCGACACCGTGCTGGCCACCGCCCGCCGCGCCGGGTCGCTCGCGTCGGAATCTCTGCAGATCGCCCAGCGCGACATCGAGCAGTCCCGTCCCGACGACTGGGGCGGCAACGGCTACGGCCGCGGCGGGGGATACGGCCGCGGCGGCGGTATGGGCGGCGGAAACATGGTCGGCGGCATGCTCGGCGGGCTCGTCATCGGCTCGCTGCTGGGAGATATCTTCGACGGCTGAGCCGGCGAACCCCCGGTCTCACGACGATGCCCCCGCCCAGATGGGCGGAGGCATCGTGTCATCCATCGATCAGGATGCCACCGGGACGGCGGGCGCGGCCTGCGTCCCGAGGGCGATCACGCCGTAATCCCAGCCCTTGCGGCGGTAGACGACGCTCGGGTGGTCGGTGCGGGCGTCGATGAAGAGGAAGAAGTCGTGCCCGACGAGCTCCATGCGGTCGACGGCGTCTTCGACCGTCATCCATTCCGCCTCGAACTCCTTCTGCCGGATGACGACCGGGCAGTAGTCCTCTTCTTCTGCCGAGTCGTTCTGAACCGGGACGGAGCCCGTCGCGACGGCACGCAGCACGTCGACCGAGGCGGGCTCGACGTCGATACCGGCGAGCTCGCCGGTGTTCTTCTCGAACTTGGCACCGCGGGGGTGGTTGCGAGCATCGACGCGCTTCTGCTTCGCCCGGCGTACCTGCTCGGAGATCTTGTCGACCGCGAGGTCGAGAGCGGCGAACTTGTCGGCGTCCGTCGCCTCGGCCCGGACGACCGGACCCTTGCCATCGAGGGTGAGTTCGACCGTGTCGTCTTCGATCCGACCATTGCGATAGGAGCGGTGAGTGACCTTGACCTCGAGCGTGTTGGCACGCGGCGCCAGATGCTCGATGCGACTGACCTTCTCTTCGACCACGCTGCGGAAACGATCGGTGATACCGACTCCCACGCCGACGATGCTGGTGTCCATCCGTGACCTCCTTGTTCCGGGTTCCGCCCGGTCTAAGGGCGGAACATCCGTCGCCTTCAGTCATCCCCACGCTAGTAGGGCGCCACCGTCGTGTCACGTGAAAATCCCGTGAGATTCACCTCTGGATGCGATGCGAAGCGGGGTGTGCGCCAGCGCGACGGCCCATACCGGCCCCGCCCCCGCCGCCCGCAGTGCGCGCACCGCCTCGGCCAGGGTCGCGCCCGTGGTGACGACGTCGTCGACGACCACGACCGCTCGACCGTTCACGCCCCGCGCCACGAAGGCCCCGCCGACGTTCCGACGCCGAGCCGCCCGACCCAGCCCGCGCTGATCGCCCGGGGCCCGGCGCAGACGGAGGGCGCGCTCGGGACTCCACCCGGCCCGTCGCACGAGCAGGTCGACCGGACGGTAGCCACGACGGCGGAAGGCCGTGGCCGACGACGGCACGGTCACCACGAGGCCGCCGGGCGGCGTCACCGATCGCAGCACCGCGGCGAGCGCGGGTGCCAGGTCCCGCGCGAGCCCGGTGCGACCGTCTTCCTTCAACGCCCGGATCACCCGCGCCGTCACCCCCGAGAACTCGAGGGCACACGACACGGTCAGCCCCGGCTCGATCGCCCGATCGACCCGAGCCCCGGCGAGGGCCCCGCGGCATCCCGGGCAGAGCGCGTCGTCGAGGGCGCCGCATCCCGCGCACGACAGCGGCAACCAGAATGTCAGGGCATCGGTGAGCGACGAGACGACGACGGAGAGGAGCGACGACCGGGGCATGCGGCCCAGACTCCCCGAGAGGCGGGCAGACCCGCTCGCCCGGGAGCGGCGATCGGGGACGGATGCCGTCGCGGGTCCCCTGGGGAGGAGGCGAACGCGCCTACGAGGCGGTGCCCTGCTGGGCTGCGAGCACGCGAATGCCGGAGCCCACGAGCGTCCACGAGCTTCCGCGCCGGCTGAACAGGCGCCCCTGGTCGTCGAGCACGCGCACGCTGGTGCCACCGGCTGCGAGCGTGCGCGTTCCCTCGGGTGCCGGCGACTCCGTGCCGCGACCCCCGACGTTGAGTTCGCGCAGGCGACTGCTGCCGTCGACGGTGGCGAGCACGCCGATCGTGGTGTCGTCGAACCATCCGAGGTCGAACGCCCCCTGTTGCGAGAACGACAGCACGTGGGGCGGGCCCAGGTCGACATCGCCGCCGGAGCGTTGGATGCTGGCGACCCACACCTCCCGCGTCCCCGAGACCGTCACGATGGCCGCCACCCGCGTACCGTCGCGCGAGATCTGCATCGCGGTGATCTCGGCCGCGTCGGGCCAGGCGTTGCCCACGTCTCGCACGACCCCCTCGGGGGTGATGGCGCGCAGTTGCGACGGGGCCGAGCCCGGCACGCTCCAGATCACCCCTTCCCCGTCGATCGAGGGTCCGATGAGCCCGGATCGGTCGTCGAGCAGGAACGTACGTCCGTCGGCGAGAGCGCTCGCGACGGAGCCCTGCTGCGTGCGCACGGCCGCCAGACTTCGGTCGGCCTCGATCTCCACGGCCGTCGGCGAGAGCGATTCCACGGCGTCGGAGAGTCCGGGAATCGCCTCGACCTGGTCGCCCGAGAGCGTCCCGAAGGTGCCGAGCGTCGTCAGAACGGTCGGCGAGGGGTCGGTGCGCGTGACACGGACGGCGATCTCGGAGGCCGTCACGGGTGTGCCCTCCACCGTCATCTGCACCTCGTTGATCCCCGCGGACGCCAGACTGCGCGCCAACTGGGTCTGCATGCGGTCCAGGGTGGTGCGATCCAGGCTCAGGGCCGCACGCGGCAACTGCACCTGGGCCACCCCGCCCGACGACAGCGTCACCGATCGACCGACGAGCGACAGTTCCTCGGGAAAGGCGCTGCGCACCGCTCCCGCGAGCCAGGCGCTGGGTTGACCGTCGACCAGCGCGGTGGCCACCCGACTCGCCACGGACGGGCGCGGGAACCACCGGACGTCGGGCACGATGAAGCTCCACGTCGGGTCGAAGTACGCGATGGATGCCGACTGGTAGACGGTCGGGAACACCTCTTCGTAGAGCACGACGCCATTAGGCGCGGAGGTGATGCGCCACTGCTCGTCGACACGCGCCAGGGTGAAGGACAGCGTCTCGGCGCTGCCCGTCGCCGCCGGGGAGTAGGCGCCGTCCGCGTCGACCACCGCGACGGTCGACAGCGACACGGTCACCGCGCTGCCGTCGGTCGACGCCGCGGCGCGCCGGTCTGCCAGCGTGTCGATGGTCACCCGTGCACGGGGATCCCACGTGGCGCCGGGCGCCAGGAAGAGCTTCGCGGTGGCCCAATCGTCGGCCGGGCCCGAGCCCGCGCGGAGGAAACCCTCGACGATCTCGGCGGGAGAGGCGTCGTCCTGCGGGCCGTCGGGCACGAACGCGAACGCCTGCGCGTCGTCGTTCTGCGGACCGCGGCCCGGGTTGACGTACCCCGTCGTGGGCAGGCCCGTGCACCCCGCGAGGGCGAGGACGAGGGCGGCGGCGATGAGGGCGAGGGCGCGTCTCATGGTGTTCTCCCGAAACCCGACCGGTTGAGCGAGATCGGCTGGGTGAGCCCCAGCGCCTCCAGCGCCCCGCCCTGCTCGTCGTCGGGGACGAGGGGCAGCGGCGACGCGCCGACGGGCCTGCCGTCGCGGGGCAGCGTGAGCACGAAGTTCGATCCCTTGCCCGGCTCCGACCACACCGCGAGAGCGCCCCCGTGCAGTCGCGCGTCGCCGAGCGCGATCGAGAGGCCGAGCCCGGTTCCTCCGATCGTGCGCACGCGAGAGGGGTCTGCCCGCCAGAACCGGTCGAACACGCGCTCGACGTCATCGGCCTTCATGCCCAGGCCGAAGTCGCGCACGCCGAGCGCCACGGCATCCCGGTTGCTGTCGACCGAGACGACGATCGGTCGGCCCTCGCCGTGCTCGATGGCGTTGCCGAGCAGATTGCGCACCACCCGGCGCACCCGGCGGGCGTCCATGTCGACGGGGGTGTACCCGCCCGGCGCGACCAGCCGCACGTCGGAGCCGTGCCCCTCGGCGAGCTGCTCCATCGACGCGATGACGTCTTCGGCGAGGTGGGCGAGACTGGTGGGCTCGAGCTCGAGTTGCACCGACCCCGCGTCGTACCGGCTGATCTCGAGCAGGTCGGTCAGCAGCACCTCGAAGCGCTGCACCTGCGCGTGCAAGAGCTCGGCGGCGCGCCCGGTGACGGGGTCGAACTCCTCACGCTGGTCGTTGATCATGTCGGCGGCGAGCTTGATGGTCGTCAACGGCGTGCGCAGCTCGTGCGAGACGTCGGACACGAAGCGCTGCTGCACGAGGGACAGGTCGGCGAGTTCCTTGATCTGCGACTCGATGCTGTCGGCCATGGCGTTGAAGGAGCGGTTCAGCGTGGCCAGCTCGTCTTCGCCGCGCACGGGCAACCGCACGCCCAGATCGCCCGCCGCGAGCTTCGCGCTGGTCTCCGCGGCATCCGCGATCGGTGTCGTGACCGATCGCAGCACGAACCACGCGATCGAGCCGATGAGCACGACGAGGATGAGCCCGACCACCCACAGCAGCACCTGCACGAAGGCGAGCGTCTGCGAGGCGCTGGTGAGGTCGTAGCCCATGTACAGCTCGTACGAGTCGACGCCGTCTCGAGCGGGGAAGCGCAGCTGGTGGCCGACCAGGATGCCGGGCACCTCGCGGCCGTCGTCGGAGGGCAGCGCCACCGACTGCCACCACTGCAGATCGGGACTGGACTGCACCTGCGTGCGCAGCGCCTCGGTCACCAGGCTCGATTCGAAGGCGGGCGAGATGAACGGCTGCGGGGCGAGCGGCGAGGGCGGGCCGATACGGTACAGCGCGATGAGGTCGCTCGAGGACTGCTGCGACAACCGCGTCGCGATGCCGTTCATGAGCGTCTGCGCCGCGGCGGGATCGGTCGAATCCACCGCGGCGTCGAGGGTGGCCTGGGCAGACGCGGTGGCGCGCTGGGCTTCGAGGAGCACCTGGTCCTTGCGGGCCGTGAACAGCTCGTTCTGGATGACGAGGGCCATCGCGACGCACGTCACCAGAATGGTCGCGGCGGTCAGCGCGACCGTGATCAGGATCGTGCGAAAGCGCAGGGAGCGCCGCCACAGCGTCGCCAGGCGGTCGCGCACGGACCGCCAGTCGCGCAGGTCGGCGAGCCGCCGCGGCGGGAGCGTGCGCACCGCGCCCGTCATGGGGCGCTCAGGCCACCGCGCCGGCGCGGTAGCCCACGCCGCGCACGGTGGTCACGATCCGCGGGTTGTCGGGGTCGGCCTCGATCTTGGCGCGCAGCCGCTGCACGTGCACGTTCACCAGACGGGTGTCGGCCTTGTAGTGGTAGCCCCACACCTGTTCGAGCAGCATCTCGCGCGAGAAGACCTGCTGCGGCTTCTCGGCGAGGGCGACCAGCAACTCGAACTCCAGCGGCGTCAGTGCGATCGGGGTGTCGCCGCGGCGCACCTCGTGCGCGGCCACGTCGACGACGAGGTCGCCGATGCGCAGCGTCTCGTCGACGGCGACCTGGGCCGGGCGCAGGCGCGTGCGGATTCGGGCGACCAGCTCTTTCGGGTTGAAGGGCTTGACGATGTAGTCGTCGGCGCCCGACTCCAGGCCCCTCACGACGTCGGCGGTGTCGGTGCGCGCGGTGAGCATGATGATCGGGATGCCGGACTCCGCGCGCACGCGGGTGCAGATCTCGATGCCGTCGACGCCCGGGAGCATCAGATCGAGCAGGATGAGGTCGGGGCGCTCGGTGCGCCACGCTTCGACGGCCTGGGCTCCGTCGGCGCAGAAGGCCGTGTCGAATCCTTCGGTGCGCAGCACGATGCCGATCATCTCGGCGAGCGCGGTGTCGTCGTCGACCACCAGGATCCGTGAAGTCATTCGGGTGTACGTCTTCCGTCTCGAACCCGTTCGGAACGGGCAGCGTGCCCGGGGTGAGGGCGCGTTGCTGTCGAGAGTAGTCGACCAGCCTGCGATGGGGCCGAGCGTGTCGGGGGTGTATGACACGATGAGGGCACTGCCGCGCACCGAGGAGGCATCACCGTGACCGCGTATCCGACTTGGACTCCGGCCTCGCGCCCCGGCATCGTTCCCCTGCATCCGTACGGGTTCGCCACGATCCTCGGTCGATCCTTCACCGCGCTGCGGCACAACCCGAAGGTGCTGCTGGGCTTCGCGCTGGTGGTGCAGGCGGTGGCCTACGTGGTGCTGACCGCGGCCGTGGCTGCCGTTGCCGCGGCGAGCTACTCCCGGCTCGACACCGTGCCGTTCGACAGCGACGAGTACGGCGCGATCCTCGCCGGCTCGACCGTGCTGACGGGGGCCGCGGCTCTCGGGCTCAGCGTGCTGGTCGGCGCTCTCAGCGTGATCGTGCAGGGCGTCGTCGTATCGGAGGTCGCCCACGCCGTCGTGGCCGAGAAGCCGACGCTGAAAGCGGTGTGGGCACGGGTGCGCCCGGTCGTCTGGCGTCTGATCGGCTACAGCGCGCTGGTCGTGCTGGCCGGCGTCGTCGTGATCGGCGTCCTCGCGGGCATCGTGACGCTCCTGGTCATCTCCGTCGTGTGGGTCGGCATCGTCGTCGGCGTGCTGCTCCTGCTCGCGCTGATCCCGCTGTACCTCTGGCTCAACACCAAGCTCTTCCTCGCCCCCTCCGTGATCATCCTCGAACGGGCCGGCATCGTCGCGGGCATCGCTCGCTCCTGGCGACTCACCCGCGGGCGATTCTGGCCGACCCTGGGGGTGATCGTCATCATCTCTCTCGGCTTCGGCGCCATCGCCCAGATCATCTCGATCCCGTTCAGTCTGGTCGGGGGACTGCTGCCCGTGATCGTCGCTCCCACGGGGACCGACGAGGCCGGCGCGCTCGTGGGGAGCCTCGCGGTGCAGGTCGTCGGTCAGCTCGGGGTCGTGCTCGTGCAGTGCATCGCACTGGTGGTGCAGTCGACCTCCGCCGCACTCGTCTACGTCGACGCACGTATGCGCACAGAGGGTCTCGATCACGACCTGCACGCCTACGTCGAGGCCCGCGACGCGGGGGCCGCAGAGCTGGGCGATCCGTACCTCGTCGGGGTGGGCCGCATCGTCGCGCATCCGGCACCGGCGCCCGTCGACACGACACCGCCCTCCACCGGGTACGCCGCCCCCGCCGGGGCGTACGAGCCCACCGCCACTCCCCCGCAGGGGGGCACGCCCGTCGCACCCGAGCCTGCGCCCACGTCATGGGCCCCGCCCGGGTCGCGAACAGAGGGATGACGCCCGCCCTCGCCGCGGTCACCGCGGTGTTCCCCCTGCTTCCCGACCCCGACCAGGCCCGGGAATGGGCCGAGCGCGAGCTGAACGACCCCGCCTACCGCGCCGCCGAGCCGACCATCATCGACCGCGCGTCTCAGGCCGTCGCGTCGTTCATCCGCGACCTGCTGACCCCGTCGGACGGCGCCGACTGGGGACCCCCGGCACTCATCGTGCTCGCGATCCTGCTGGCCGGCGGTGTCATCGTCGCGCTGCTGATCTGGGGACGTCCCCGACGCGTGGTGCGGGCAGGGCCCGCCGCTCGCGCCCTCTTCGACGGCGACGACGTGCGCTCGGCCGACGAACTGCGTCGTGAGGCCACCGAGGCGGCTGCCCGGGGGTCGTGGGACACGGCCATCGTGCTGCGCTTCCGCGCGCTGGCCCGTGGACTCTTCGAGCGGGGCTTGGTCGACCCGCCGCCGGGAGCGACCGCGCGCGCGTTCGCCCGCGCGGCGGGTGCGGCCCTGCCGGCGTTCGCCGTCTCGATGGATACCGCCGCGGCGAGCTTCGACGACGTGCGCTACCTCCGCCGCCCCGGGACCGCCGAGGGGTATCGCGCGATCGCCGAGCTCGACGACGCCACGATCCGTGCCCGGGCTCTCACCGACGGTGCGGTCGCCGCGCCATGAGTGCCACGACAGCACCCTCGCGGGCGCGCACGGGCCGACGCGGCGCGCTCGGCTGGATCGCGCTGGTGATGGCCCTCGCCCTGGTCGCCCTCGTCGGTGGTTCGCTCGTCTACGGCGGTTACCAGCGGCGTGCCGTGCTCGACCCCGATTCAGCCGGGCCCGACGGCACGCGTGCGCTCGTGCGCGTACTCGAGCAGCAGGGCGTGCGGGTCACCATCGCCCGCGATCGTGCGGCAGCCGCGCGCGCGCTGGCCGCCCCCGACGCGACGCTGGTGATGCGCGATGCCCCCATGCTCTCCGACGCGGCACTGCGCGATCTCGCCGCGAGAGCCCGCCACACCGTCCTCGTCGAGCCGCGCTCGCGAGCCCTCGACGTGCTGATGAACGGCTCATCGCTGGGTGGCATCGCCCGGGACGAAGCGGTCGCTCCGGCCTGCGAGGTGCCCGCCGCGCGCCGAGCGGGCGACGCGCGAGCGACGGAACTGCTCGTCCCCGGCATCGGAGTGACGGGGTGCTACCCCGTGGACGGCGAGTTCGCGCTGCTGACGCGGGAACGCGACGGGCGCACCGTCACCGCGCTCGACGGGCTCGCGGTGCTCACCAACGCCGCTCTGCCCCTCGACGGCGACGCGGCGCTGGCGATCGGCGTGCTGGGGCAGAGCGAGACCCTCGTCTGGTACGTGCCCTCGCCGAGCGACGCCGACGAGGGCACCGCCGCACCCACACTGGCCGAGCTGACGCCCTCGTGGGTGACGCCCTCGATCCTTCTCCTGCTCACCGCCGCCCTTGCCGCCGCCATCTGGCGCGGGCGCCGGTTCGGTCCGCTCGTCACGGAGCGTCTGCCCGTGACGGTGCGGGCCAACGAGACCACCGAGGGGCGCGCGCGCCTGTATGCGGCGTCGGGCGACGCCGCGCACGCGCTCGGCGAGCTGCGTCGCGCCGCGCGGGTCCGGCTCGGCCGTCTGCTGGGCCTCGCGGCGCACGCACCCGCCGTCGACGTCGCGGATGCGGTGGCCGACCGCCTCCGTGCCGACCGTTTCGTCGTCCGCGGCATCCTCGTCGATGACATCCCCCGCACAGATCGCGAGCTCGTCGCGGCCGCCGATCGACTCCGAGACCTCGAGGCGAGCGTGCGCGCCGCCGTCCGAACCGAAGGGACCACCCGATGACCGACTCCCCCGAGACGCCGACGACGACCCCGACGCCGGACGCGACCACCGACGCCCCTGGCCACGACGTGCTGCGCGAGTCCATGCACCGGGTGCGTCTCGAGGTCGGCAAGGCCGTCGTCGGGCAGGACGGCACGGTCACCGGGCTGCTGATCGCTCTGCTGGCGCGCGGCCACGTTCTGCTCGAGGGCGTGCCGGGTGTCGCCAAGACGCTGCTGGTGCGCTCGTTCAGCCGCGCCCTGGGCCTCGATACCCACCGCGTGCAGTTCACCCCCGACCTCATGCCCGGCGATGTCACCGGCTCGCTCGTATACGACGCGCGTGCCGGCGAGTTCGAGTTCCGCGCGGGTCCGGTCTTCACCCACGTGCTGCTCGCCGACGAGATCAACCGCACGCCGCCGAAGACCCAGGCGGCCCTGCTCGAGGCGATGGAGGAGCGACAGGTGTCTTCCGACGGGGTGAGTCGTCCGCTTCCCGACCCCTTCCTCGTCGCCGCCACGCAGAACCCCATCGAGCACGAGGGCACCTACACCCTGCCCGAGGCCCAGCTCGACCGCTTCCTGCTGAAGCTGGTCGTCGACCTGCCGGGCCGCGACGCGGAGGTCGACGTGCTCCGTCGCCACGCGAGCGGCTTCGATCCTCGGCGCCTCGACGAGGCCGGTGTCGCCCCGGCCATCACCGGGCCCGAGATCCTCGCGGCCCAGCGCGCCGCGGCATCCGTCGCCGTCGACGACGACGTGCTCGGCTACGTCGTGGATCTCGCGCGCGCCACCCGGCAGAGCCCCTCGGTGCTGCTGGGCGTGAGCCCGCGCGCGACGACCGGGCTGCTCGCCGCGGCGAAGGCGTGGGCCTGGCTCAGCGGATACCCGGCCATCACCCCCGACCACGTACAGACCATGCTCGTCCCCGTCTGGCGGCACCGCATCCGCCTGCGACCCGAGGCGGAGATCGAGGGCGTATCCGTGGATGCCATCCTCACCTCCGTGCTGCAACAGACGCGCGTGCCCCTCTGATGGTCGTCACCGGCCGCCTCGCCCTGCTCGTCGCTCTCGGCGTCGTCCCCCTCGTGCTGCTGAGCACGGCGGGCACCCCGGCGTGGGCGGTCGCCGGAGGGTGGGTCGTGCTGTGCGGGGCGCTCGCGGCGACCGACGCGTTCCTCGCCGCCGACCCGCGTCGCGTCGAGGTCACCCGCTCGCTTCCCGAGCGGGCGCTGCGCGACGAGCCCGTCGTCGGCGAACTGCGCGTGCGCAACCTCGGCACCCGCACGCTGCGGGCGCTCGTGCGCGACGCGTGGCAGCCGACGGCCGGGGCTCCCGAGGAGCGCATGACGTTCACGGTGCCGCCGGGCGAGCGCCGCACGGCGACATTGCCGCTTCTCCCCCGCCGGCGCGGCGAGCTGCGCAGCGCGTTCGTCGTCGTGCGCTCGGCCGGCCCTCTCGGCATCGCGGGGCGGCAGGCCGTGGTCGACGCCCCGGGCCGCATCCGCGTTCTGCCGCCGTTCACCTCCCGCCGTCACCTCCCCTCGCGGCTGGCGCGCCTGCGCGAACTCGACGGGAACACCACGCTGCAGGTACGCGGGCAGGGCACGGAGTTCGACAGCCTGCGCGAGTACGTCCGCGGCGACGACGTCCGCTCGATCGACTGGCGCGCGACGGCGCGCGCGGGAACGACCATGCTGCGCACGTGGCGCCCCGAACGAGACCGGCACGTCGTCATCGTGATCGACACGGGCCGTACCGCCGCCGCCCGCGTGGGCGACGGGGTGCGCCTGGATGCCGCGATGGAGGCCGCTCTGCTGCTGTCGGTGCTCGCGACACGCGCCGGCGACCACGTGCACCTGCTGATGTTCGACCGGGTGACACGGGCGCGCGTCACCCGTGTCGACGGCGCGCAGCTGCTGCCGAGGGTGGTCGATGCGATGGCCGGTGTGGATCCGCAACTGATCGACACCGACTGGGATGCCGCGTTCGCGCAGGTCCGGGCACTTGCGATGCGTCCGGCGCTCGTCGTGCTGCTCACCGCAGCCGACGACCCCGAGGCCGCGCGCGCCTTCCTCGCGTCGCTGCCGGCCGTCGCCGCCCGCTCGCGCCTGCTCGTGGCCACGGCGACCGATGGCCCGGGCGAGGTACCCGAGCATCACGATGCCGCCGATGTGTACGCCGCCGCCGCGATCGAACGCGCCCGTCACGACGCCGACCGGGTGCGTGGCGGAGTGGTCCGCGCCGGCGGAGACGCCGTCTCGGCGTCGGCCGACGACCTGCCGCCGCTGGTCGCCGACCGCTATCTCGCGCTCAAGGCGGCCGGTTGGCTGTAGCACACCGGTCCCCATGCAGCCCGCGACATACGTCGCGGCTTATCCTGGGGGGTACCCTTCGAGCCGTCCGCGCGTCCCCTCCGTGCCCGGCTGCGCCGTCTACGCACAGGATGCGGGAGAACTCTTGCCAGGAAACGCCACGACCCGCTTCGACGATGTGGCCCTCGTATCGGTGGCGAGCGTCCTGCCCGGCCGGGTGACGACGTCGGATGACATCGAGGACCGCCTCGCTCCCGCTCTGCACCGGCTGAAGCTGAAGCCGGGTCTGCTGCGACGGGTCGCGGGCGTGAATGAGCGCCGCAACTGGGCCGCGGGGGAATCCTCCGACGAGGCGACGATCGCCGCGGGCAAGCAGGCGCTCGCCGAGGCGGGCGTCGATCCCCGCGAGGTCGGCCTCATCATCAACACCTCCGTCACGCGCAAGCATCTCGAGCCCTCGGTGGCCGTTCGACTGCACCACGGACTGGGTCTGCCGAGCTCGGCGATCAACTTCGACGTCGCCAATGCCTGCCTCGGGTTCATCAACGGCATGAGCCTGGCCGCCGGCATGATCCAGTCCGGCCAGGTCAAGTACGCCCTGATCGTCAACGGTGAAGATGCCGACGAGATCCAGGTCAACACGATCAACCGGCTCGTCCGCGAGGATCTCGACCGCGACGCGTTCATGCAGGAGTTCGCCTCGCTCACCCTCGGCTCGGGCGCTGCCGCGGCCGTGCTCGGCCGCGCGAGCGACCACCCCGAGGGTCACCGCCTCGTCGGCGGCGTCACCCGCGCGGCGACGCAGTTCTATGACCTCTGCGTCGGCAGCGTCGACGGCATGTTCACCGACGCGAAGGCCCTGCTCAAGGGCGGGCTCGACCTCGTGGTCTCGGCCTGGAAAGAGGCCAAGGGCGAGTTCTCGTGGACCGGCATGGACCGCTACATCACGCACCAGGTGTCCTCCGTGCACACCTCCGCGATCGTGCGCGCCGCCAAGCTCGACCGCAGCCGGGTTCCCGTGACCTACCCGCACCTGGGCAATGTGGGTCCGGCATCCATCCCCATCACCCTCGTCGACGAGCAGAAGACGCTGCGCCGCGGCGACCGCGTCCTGCTGATGGGAGTGGGCTCCGGGCTGAACACCGGCATGCTGGAGCTGGCCTGGTGAGGGTCACCGCCCTCGACGCGACCCTGCCCCCCGCCGGGCTCCCCGGCCTCGACCCGACGCTGTCGCGCCTCGTCGAGGTACCCGGTGCCGCCGCCGACGCGGGACACGCCCGCACGTGGCACGTGCTCGACTCCGGCTCCGCTCTCTCCGCCGGAGGGATCGAGCCGGTGGGCACCATCGTCGCGGTGCACGGCAACCCGACGTGGTCGTACCTCTGGCGCGCGTTGGTCGCCGCGTCGCTCGCCCGCGCCGAGGCGGGGCGCACGCCCTGGCGGGTCGTGGCCGTCGACCAGCTCGAGATGGGCTTCTCCGACCGCACGTCGCTGCGGCGCACGCTGGCCCAGCGCATCGCCGATCTCGACGCCGTGGTCGGCGCGCTCGACATCACGGGTCCGGTCGTCACGATCGGGCACGACTGGGGCGGGCCGGTGTCGCTCGGCTGGGCCGTCGAGAACCGCGACCGCCTCGCGGCCGTCATCGCGCTGAACACGGCGGTGCACCACCCCGACGGGGCGCCCCTGCCGTTCGCGCTGCGCGTGGCCACCGCCCGCGGGATGCTCGCCGCCGGCACCACCGGCACGACGGCGTTCCTCGACACCACGCTGGCCCTGGCCGATCTCGATCCCGCGGTGCGCGCGGCGTTCCGGGCGCCCTATGCCACGGTCGCCCGTCGCCGCGGCATCGGCGGGTTCGTCGCCGACATCCCCGCCACCGCGGCCGACGAGAGCACACCGGCGCTGCGCCGCCTGTCGGCGGGGCTTCGCGAGGTGACGGTGCCCGCACTGCTTCTGCGCGGTCCGAAAGACCCCGTGTTCGGCGAGGGCCACCTCGACGACCTCACCGAGCGCCTCCCGCACGCCGACGTGCACCGCTTCGAAGGCGCCGGCCACCTCATCGCCGAGGAACGTCCCTACGCCGAGGTCGTGCTCGACTGGCTCGACGAGAAGGGCGTGGCCACGGATGCCGCGGCCTCGGGCGCGGAGCCGGCCGCGGGCGTCGAGCCGGGCACGGCTGCAGAGCCCGCCCCCGGCGCTGACCCGGCCCCGGACGCACAGCCGGCCGCGAGCACGGCCGCCGCACCCGACACGGCGCCGACTGGTCGCCTGTGGGACGCCCTCGACGCCCGCCGCGACGACGACGACACCGCCGTGATCGACATGAGCACCTCCCGCGACGGCGCACCGCTGCGCGTGAGCTGGCGACAGCTCGCCACGCGCGTCGATGAGCTCGCCGCCGGGCTCGCCGCGTTCGGCGTCCGCGCGGGCGATCGCGTCTCGCTCCTCGTGCCGCCCGGTCCCACGCTCACCGCCGCGCTGTACGCGTGTCTGCGCATCGGCGCGGTCGTCGTCGTGGCCGACCGGGGCCTCGGCATCCGGGGTCTGTCCCGCGCCGTGCGCGGTGCCGTGCCCGACGTCGTCATCGGCGAGGTCGCGGGGCTTGCCGCCGCCCGCGCGCTCGGCTGGCCCGGCCGCCGGATCTCGGCGGCGTCCCTTCCTGCCGTCAGCGGGCGCGCCCTCGGCGTCGAAGCGAGCCTCTCCGATCTCGCCCGCGCCGGCCGTGGCCGGTCCCTTCCCGACGCCCCCGCCCCGGACGCCGACGCGGCCGTGCTGTTCACCTCGGGTTCCACGGGACCGGCGAAGGGCGTTGTGTATACGCACGCCCAACTCACGGCGCTGCGCGACACCCTCGCCGCGCACTTCGGGGTGACGGCTGACACGGGACTGGTGACCGGCTTCGCCCCGTTCGCTCTGCTCGGACCCGCCCTGGGCACGCGGTCGGCGACGCCCGACATGGACGTCTCCGCGCCCCGCACCCTGACCGCTGCCGCGGTCGCCGCCGCCGTCCGGGCCTCGGACGCGCGGATCGTCTTCCTCTCCCCCGCCGCGGTCGCCAACGTCGTCGCGACCGCCTCCGCACTGGACAGCGCCGACCGTGCAGCGCTGGAGCGCGTCGAGACGTTCCTGTCCACGGGCGCCCCCGTGAGCATCGAGCTGCTGTGCCAGGCTCAGGCGCTCATGCCGAACGCGACGGCGCATACCCCGTACGGCATGACCGAGTGCCTCCTCGTCGCGGACGTCACCCTGCCCGAGATCGAGCAGGCGGCGGGCGACCGCGGCGTCTGCGTCGGACGACCCCTCGGCACGGGCCAGGTGCGCATCTCGGCGATCGACGACGAGGGCCGCGCGACGGGCGACCCGACGACCGCGACGGGCGTGACCGGCGAGATCGTCATCTCGGCGCCGCACCTCAAGCGCGGGTACTTCCGCCTCTACCTCACCGACCGCGAGGCGCGGCGCGGCCTCGCGGACAGGTGGCACCGCACCGGTGACGTCGGCCACCTCGACGCCGACGGCCGCCTCTGGGTCGAGGGTCGCCTGCCCCACGTCATCACCACCGCCGACGGTCCCGTCACCCCGGTCGGCATCGAACAGGATGCCGAGACCGTGCCCGATGTCGTCCGCGCCGCCGCGGTCGGCGTCGGTCCCGTCGGCCGGCAGGTCGTGGTCGTGGTCGTCGAGGCCGGTGCCCGGAGGCCGGGCCTCGCCTCGCCCGAGCTCACCGCGGCCGTCCGCACCTCGACGGAGCAGACCGTCGCGGCCGTGCTCGTCGCGCCGACGCTGCCGACCGACATCCGCCACAACTCCAAGATCGACCGCTCGCGCCTCGCCGCGTGGGCCGAACATCTGCTCGCGGGCGAGAAGCCGACGGCGCCGTGAGGGTCCTCGCCACCGGCGCGTCCGGCTTCCTCGGCCGGGCCGTCGTCCGCGCCCTCCAGCAGGAGGGGCATGAGGTACGCACTCTGCAGCGCCGCCCCTCGGGCGTCGAGGGCGCCCACGACCGCCTCGGTTCGGTAACGGATCCGGATGCCGTGGCATCCGCGCTCGATGGCATCGACGGCGTCGTGCACCTCGCGGCGAAGGTGTCTCTCGCGGGAGACCCGGCGCAGTTCCGCGCCGTGAACGTCGAGGGCACCCGGACGCTTCTCGACGCGGCGCGCACCGCCGGAGTGACGCGCGTCGTCCACGTCTCCTCCCCCTCCGTCGCGCACGCCGGTCATGCCCTGGCCGGGGTGGGCGCCGAACCCGCCGATCCGGCGGCGGCGCGCGGCGAGTACGCCCGGACGAAGGCCGAGGCGGAACTGCTCGCCCTGTCGTATGCCTCGGAGAGCATGTCGCTCGTCGCGATCCGTCCGCACCTCGTCTGGGGCCCGGGCGACACTCAGCTGATCGCACGGATCGTCGACCGCGCGCGCCGCGGGCGCCTGCCGCTGCTGAACGGCGGCGCGGCGCTCATCGACTCCACGTACGTCGACAACGCGGCATCCGGGATCGTCGCCGCCCTCGACCGCGTCGACGAGGTCAGCGGCCGTGCGTACGTGCTCACGAACGGCGAGCCGCGCCCGGTGGGCGACCTGCTCGCCGGGATCTGCCGGGCCTCGGGCGTCGAGCCGCCGCGTTTCAGCGTGCCCGCGGGGCTGGCGAAGGCCGCCGGGGCGCTCGTCGAGCGCGTCTGGGCCGTACGCCCGGGTGAAGACGAGCCGCCCATGACGCGCTTCCTCGCCGAACAGCTGTCGACCGCGCACTGGTTCGACCAGACCGCGATCCGCCGCGATCTGCGATGGAGCCCCGCCGTGTCTCTCGACGAGGGCCTCCGTCGCCTTTCCCGCGCCTGACCTTCTCCCCGCGCTGTCCCCCGCGCCCTCCCTTCCCCGCGCCCTCCCCTCGTCGCCCTCCCCCGTTGACTTCGGCCAAACGCACGCGCCCCCACACCCCCGCCGTACACAAGCCCGAAGTCAACGAGAGCGAGACCCTCGCGGCCCGGGCCCGCACACGGCGGAAGGCCCGCCCCCGCGAGGGGACGGGCCTTCCGGGCGCCGAGCCGCGAGGCGGCCGGGGTCGCTCAGACCAGGTCGAACCGGTCGAGCTCGGTGACCTTGCGCCAGGCGGCGACGAAGTCGCGGACGAACTTCTCCTTGGCGTCGTCGGAGGCGTACACCTCGGCCAGCGCGCGCAGCTCGGAGTTCGACGAGAACACGAGGTCGACGCGCGTGCCGATCCCGACCTTCTCGCCCGAGCCGTCCTTCGTGCCCTCGAACGCGTGCTTGCCGCTGTCGAGCGGCTTCCACGTGGTGCCGAGGTCGAGCAGGTTCGCGAACACGTCGTTCGTGAGAGCACCGGGGGTGTCGGTGAAGACGCCCCAGTCGCTGCCGTCCCAGTTCGCCCCGATCGCGCGGAGGCCACCCACGAGCACGGTCATCTCGGGAGCCGTGAGCGTCAGCAGGTTGGCCTTGTCGAGCAGCAGGAACTCCGCGGGAAGCCGCGCCTCACGCGAGGCGTAGTTGCGGAAGCCATCGGCGATCGGCTCGAGCCAGCGGAACGACTCGATCTCGGTCTGCTCCTGCGAGGCGTCGGTGCGGCCCGGGGTGAAGGGCACCTCCACCTCGACGCCGCCGGCGAGGGCTGCCTGCTCGACACCGGCGTTGCCGGCGAGCACGAGCAGGTCGGCGATCGAGACCTTCTTGCCGTCCGTCGCCTGCGCGTCAAACTCGGCCTTGATCTTCTCGAGCACGTCGAGCACGGATGCCAGCTGCTCGGGGTTGTTGACCGTCCAGCTCTTCTGCGGCTCGAGGCGGATGCGCGCGCCGTTCACGCCGCCGCGCTTGTCGCTGCCGCGGAAGGTGGATGCCGCAGCCCACGTCGTGGTGACGAGCTGCTGCACGCTCAGGCCGCTGTCGAGGATCTGCTGCTTCAGCGCCGCGGCGTCGGCGGCGTCGATGAGCGGGTGGTCGACCGCGGGCACGGGGTCCTGCCAGACGAGCACCTCGGCGGGGACCTCGGAGCCGAGGTAACGCTCACGCGGGCCCATGTCGCGGTGGGTCAGCTTGAACCAGGCGCGGGCGAAGGCGTCCTGGAACGCGGCCGGGTCCTCGAGGAAGCGGCGCGAGATCTTCTCGTACGCCGGGTCGACGCGAAGCGCCAGGTCGCTCGTGAGCATGCGGGGCTCGCGGCGGCCATCCGAGTGCGCGAGAGGCACCATGTCGGCGCCCGCACCATTCTTCGGACGCCACTGGTGCGCGCCCGCGGGGCTCTGGAACAGCTCCCACTCGTAGGCGAAGAGGATGTGGAAGAACTCGTTGTCCCAACGGGTCGGGTGATACGTCCAGGTGACCTCGAGACCACTGGTGATGGTATCGTCGCCCTTGCCGGTGCCGTGGTCGTTCTTCCAGCCCAAGCCCTGGTCGTTGATGTCGGCGGCCTCGGGGTTGGGGCCGACGTGCGAGTCGCTCGCCGCGCCGTGCGTCTTGCCGAAGGTGTGTCCACCGGCGATGAGGGCGACGGTCTCCTCGTCGTTCATGGCCATGCGGCCGAACGTCTCGCGGATGTCGTGGGCCGACAGCTGCGGGTCGGGGTTGCCGTTGGGGCCTTCCGGGTTGACGTAGATGAGGCCCATCTGGACGGCCGCGAGCGGCTTCTCGAGCTCGCGGTTGCCCGTGTAGCGCTCGTCGCCGAGCCACGTGGTCTCGGGGCCCCAGTACACGTCGTCGTCGGGCTCCCACACGTCGGTGCGGCCGCCGGCGAAGCCGAAGGTCGGGAAGCCCATGTCTTCCAGCGCGACGTTTCCGGCGAGGATCATGAGGTCGGCCCACGAGATCGACTGGCCGTACTTCTTCTTGATGGGCCAGAGCAGGCGGCGGGCCTTGTCGAGGTTGACGTTGTCGGGCCAGCTGTTCAGCGGCGCGAAACGCTGCATGCCCGCGCCCGAGCCGCCGCGACCGTCGGTCACGCGGTAGGTGCCGGCGCTGTGCCAGGCCATGCGGATCATGAGGGGGCCGTAGTGACCGAAGTCGGCGGGCCACCAATCCTGCGAGGTCGTCATGACCTGCTGGATGTCGGCCTTCACCGCGGCGAGGTCGAGCGCCTCGAAGGCGGCCTTGTAGTCGAAGCCCTCGTCGAGCGGGTCACGCTGTGCGTTGTTCTTGGCGAGGATCTTCACGTTGAGGGACTCGGGCCACCACACGCGGTTGGCGGATCCCTGGGTCGGGTGCGGCAGGGCGCCGGCGGGCTCGCTGTCGGCGGGGGCTTCGCCCACCGGCAGTCGGTTGTCATCGGGCGCGGCTCCGTCGTGGAAGACGGGGCACCCGTTCAGAGCGTCGCTCATCGGGATCCTTTCGATTTTTCGGCTTCGGAGGTCGCACGACAATCGGAGCAGATGCCCCAGAACGTCACCTCGGCGGTCTCTACGAGAAAGCCGCTTCCCTCCGGGATGTGCAGGCAGGGGGCTTCGCCCACGACGCAGTCCACGTCGTCGATCCGCCCGCATCCCGTGCACACCACGTGGTGGTGGTTGTCGCCCACGCGCAGCTCGAACGTGCCGGCATGACCGGCGGGTTCGATGCGGCGGGCGAGACCCGCGTCGGCGAAGTCGCCGAGCGCGTTGTACACGGACTGCTTGCTGGTGCCGGGAAGGGTCCCACGGATGCCGTCGTAGACGGCCTCCGCGGTGGCGTGCGGACGGGCGCGCAGGGCTTCGAGCACGGCGACACGCGTCGCCGTCACCCGCAGCCCGGCACCGCGGATGAGGGCATCCGCGGTGGCATCCGTCCGATCGTCGAGCATGCGATCACTCTAACTTGTTTTGAGTGAATCAAAAATGACACGCCGGCAAACGTGAGGATGCCACTCACCCCGCGGTCAGCGTCGGAGTCCCCGCTTCGTACTCGGTGAGATCGCCGGTCTCGCCACGGCGCGCAGCTCGCCGGCCCACCCCGAGCATGTACGACAAGAACACCCCGAGAGCCACCGCGCCGATCGCGATCTTCACCTGCCAGGGCCAGTCCCGGGGCGTGACGAAACCCTCGACCAGTCCCGACAGGGCCAGCGCGAAAACCAGTCCGACCGCGACCGTCGCCAGGGATCGACCGGCCGCGGCGAGCGCCGCCGCCCGAGTTCGTCGGCCCGGCGCCACCCACGCCCAGAAGATCTGCAGGCCCGCCGCGCCCGCCACGAAGATCGCCGTGAGCTCGAGCAGGCCGTGCGGGAGGATGAACTGGAAGAACACGTCCGCACGGTCGAAGGCGACCATGACCGCGGCGGCCTGCCCCACGCCCACGGCGTTCTGCATGATCACCATGACCGGCCAGAAGCCGGTCACTCCGAACAGCACGCACTGCGCGGCGATCCAGGCGTTGTTCGTCCACACCGTGCCCGCGAAGATGCCGTTGGGATTCTCGCGGTAGTAGTCGACGAAGCGCTCGTCGGCGTAGTTCTGCAGGTCGCTGCGGGCGCCCAGCGCGGCGACCGCGGCCGGATCGGCCGAGATCCACAACGCCACGAGCGCGGCGACCGCGACGAAAAAGAGCGCCACCGCGAGTGTCATCCACCGCACCCGGTACAGCGCGGCCGGCAGCTGCCAGAGGAAGAACCGCGGCATCTGCCGTAGGACGTTCTCGCGCACGCCGGTGAGACGCAGGCGCGTGCGGGCGAGCAGGATGGAGACATAGTCGCCCTGCGGCGTGCGTCCGGCCGAGGTCTTGATGTCGGCCAGGTCGGCCGACGCCGCCCGGTAGCGGGTGACGAGCTCGTCGACCTCGGGACCGCTGAGGTGCCGCCGCCGCCCCAGCTCGTCGAGCCGGGCCCATTCGTCACGACGGGCGGCCGTGAGGGCGTCGAGGTCCATGTGATCAACTGTACGCATGGCCTCCTCGTCGACTCCCGCGCCCGCGGTCAGCCTCGTGCACACTCGCACCGACGAGACCCTCACCGGCGAGGCGGTCGCCCTCGATGTACAGCCCGTCGGCCTTTTCCTGCGGGCGGTGGGCTGCCTCATCGACATGCTGATCGGCGTCGGGCTGCTCGTGGGCGGCGGCCTCCTCGTGATCGCCATGAGCGTGCGCGGCAGCCTGCCCGACAGCGCCATCGGTATCGCGGTGGTGACGCTGCTGGTGAGCGTCATGGTGGTGGTTCCCACGGCCGTCGAGACCCTCTCACGCGGGCGCAGCCTCGGCCGCCTCGTCGTGGGGGCGAGGATCGTGCGCACCGACGGCGGGGCGGCCGGCTTTCGCCACGCCTTCATCCGCGCCCTCGTCGGCGTGCTCGAACTGTGGCTCACCGTCGGCGCGATCGCCGCCGTCGTGGGAATGTTCACCCCGCGCGCACAGCGCTTGGGCGACCTGGTCGCGGGCACGGCGAGCGAGCGCACGCGCACGCGCCCCCTGCCTCCGCCGGCTCTCGGCATCCCTCCCGGTCTCGAGGCCTGGGCAGCCCTCGCCGACGTGTCGCGCCTGCCCGACCGGCTCGCCTCCCGCATGGCGACCTTCGTGCGCGGTGCCGACGCCCTGGATGCGGCCGCGCGCGCCCGCGTGGCCGCAGACCTCGCCGAGGCCGTACGCCCGTTCGTCTCACCCCTGCCCCCGGCGGACGCGGAGATGCTGGTGCGCGCAGTGTCGGCGGTGCGTCGAGACCGCGAGTACCGCGCCCTGGTCCTCGAGAACGAGCGAGCGGCCGCCCTCACCGAGAAAGCGTGAGCTCAGCCGGGTGTCGAGCGCGCCCTCAGGCCCGCATCGTCTCGTGCCGGACGACGACCCATCCGCGCGGAACCGACAGCCGATCGGCGTGCACGGCGCAGAGGTCGTGCGCGTGCGGATCGCCCGCCCGACCCAGGGGCCCCAAGGCCGCCATCTGGTCGCCGTAGTCGTAGGTGAGGGTGCTCATCGCCTCGCGGGCACATCCCACCTTCGAGCAGAGTCTGTCGCGCATCGCGGGTCAGCCTAGTGAGACACCCGCGTACCGTGACACCGCCGCGCCGCGCGGGAGAGAGTTCGGATGCCGCGGCTCGGTGTCGGCACGGGGGAAACGGCGACGCCGGCGAACGTAGGATGAAGCCATGGTGCGTCGACGTTCCCGCGAAGTCCGGCCGGTCGTCCGTCCGTCGCGGCACGGCCGACATGGGCGCGAGGATCGCAGCCCCGTCGTGCGACCGCCGCTGCCCCCCATCGATACCCGCGTCGAACGGTTCGACATCGCTGTGAGCGCGGCCGCGGAGTTCTTGCGGTCGGCCTGGTCCGAGCTGCGCGAGGTGTCGTTCGAGATCGGCATCATGCCGCCCGCCGCGGCCGACGGCATCCCCCGGTGGACCGTGCTGCGCGACGAGAAGCGCATCATCCTGTATCGCGTGCCGATCGAGCGCCTGGGACACCCGCACCACGACGACGACCTGCACCGGCGCATGATGATCGAAGGCGCCGTCTTCCGTGCCGCCGCCGAGTACCTCGACCGCGACCCGTGGGACCTCGGCCCCGAGCGCTTCCGCTTCTTCTGATCGCGTCAGGATCGTCCTCGGCGACCGCTGGAGGCCGCCGCACGAGTCAGGGCAGGACGCTCAGCGCCGCCGCCGCGGCGTCGGCGGGCCACAGCGGGTACGACGCCAGGGCTCCGGCACCCGAGTAGGTGACCGCTGCGCGCACGGCGGCACTCGTCTCGAGACGGTACACCCCGGCTGCCGCCGCCACGGCGGTGCTCGTTCCGGCGGGAACGCTCGCCTGGATCGGCGCGGCACCGTCGGTGGGCGTGAGGGTGACCGTGGCGTCCTGCGCTTCCGCGGTCACGACGACCGCGGCTCCGACGCCGGGCGCCACCGCGACGAAGCCCGCCGTGGTGATGCGCGGAGTGGGGACGTACCAGGCGAAGTCCGCGCCCTCCCCGAATCCCGTGGTCGACCACGTCGCGCCCACGACGGGGGCGGTGGCGTCGACCTCGACGGTGTACGCCCCCGCCGTCAGACCCGACAGATCGAGCGAGGTCGGCTTGCCGGCTGTGAGCGGAACCTGCGTCGCGGCGGGCGCCGTCGCCGACGGGTCCAACGGCGACAGGGTGACCGTCGCGGTGGCATCCGCTCCCGGTGCCAGCAGGCGCAGCACGGTGCCGGCCTGCCCCTGCCCCGAGGTGAGCACCTGCACACCGGGGATGACCAGGCGCGTGTCGGCTTGGGCGATGGGGGCGACCTGATCGCTTCCGCCGGGCAGGAGCACACGGGTGAGGCTGGCTTGGAGCGATGCGTGCACGGGAGCGCCCGATGAGACGACCCGCACGACGGGGCTCTCCTCGCCCAGCAGCAGGCCCGCCAGCGGAACCACGCGGCGACCTCCGGCAGGCACCACGAGGTTGGTGCCGCCGGGGGGCTGCGAGACGCCCTGTGCGCCGTAGACGCTCAGCTGCACCGTGGCCGGGACGTCACCGGGGTTGGCGAGCTCCACGAGGTCGTTCGCGCCCGTCGTCGTGGCACCGCCCACGAGCCACGACTCCGCGAGAGGAGCACGGCACGCGGATGCCGCGAACCCGGTGAGGTCGTCGGAGACGGCGGTGGCCGAGCCCGCGGCGGCCAGCGGCGTCGGAGCGCCGTCACGGGGGGCGGCGCGCAGCGCCTCCGCGTCGCCGGAGGCGTCGGCGGTCGCGCCGGTCAATCCGCTCGTGACGGGATCGCTGTCGGCAGGGCCGCTGACGACCTGCTGGGCCGCGGCCGCGCTCAGGCTGCCGGCCGCATCGGCACTGCGCCCGAGGGCGAGCAGCGGGCCGTCGCAGGCGAGCACGGTGTCGGAGGGGGCCGGCGTGGCCTCCACACGCAGAGGGGTCGCCGCGTACTCGGGCCACGGGGCGGCGATGCCGACCACGGTGCCCACCACCGCCGCCGTGGCCACGGCGGCGCCGGCGACGACGCGGGCGCTCGTGGCGGCGAAGCGGACGAGACGACGATCGCTCATCGGGATCCTCCCGGCGTCGGGCCGACGATGCGCGGCGTGCGACGCGCGACGCGGCGCGAGGCGGCGGTGGGAACGGCCAGCAGCAGCGCGACGACGATGACGCCGATCGAGCCCGCGGCGACCAGCCGCTGCAGGTTGCTCTGGTGCTCGTCGAGCGACGCCCGCGGTTGCAGGGCGGTGTTCACCCGCCAGAGGTCGCCCCGCGAGGTCGCCCCCACGGGGTCGAGCAGATCGCGCTGGTCGAGAGACGTCGCGGCCCCGAGACGCGCACCGCGGATGACGTCGTCTTCGCCCGCGGGAGCGGACTCCAGCAGCACGAACCCGATGCCGCGGGCGGCGAGCCGCGAGACCACGTCGTCCGCCGACGGGGTGACGAGATCAGCCGCCAACGCCGCGAGCTCGGTGTCGGCCGCGGTCGGCGTCGTGCGCGTGGAGCGCACGGTGCTCTGGCCCGACAGCGTCGCGCTTCCCCCCCAGACGACATCGACGCGCAGGCCGTCGGCGCGCGGGTCGAGCACGATCGTGCCGACGCCGGTCGAGCCGCGCCCCTCGGCGGCGACGAACGCCGGCAGGGTCGAGACCGGACCGTTGGTGAGTACGGAGCGCCCCGCGCCCGCTCCCTGGATCTGAGCGGTCAGGGCGGGAGCGACGGCGACGAGCAGGGTGCCGAGCACGAGCAGCGCACCGATCGGCCGCAGCGCGGACGCGCGCCCGACGATGCCCGCGTCGAGGGCGATGACCGCAGCGCCGACGACGCCGACCCACGCCAGGCTCAGACCGGCCCCCGGCCACAGGGGCACGGGGACGGCGTGGTCGAACGACACCGCGATGCCGACGGCGGCGAAGGCCGTGGCGAGGCCCGAGACGGCGATGACGACGAGAGCGGATGCCGCGACCCATCGCGGGGTGAGCACCGACAGCACAGCGAGCACCGCGAGCGGAGCCACGAGCAGGCCGACCCACCAGACGGGGCCTCCGGTCAACGTGGCCCAGCCTCCCGGGTCGGAGGTGGGGAAGCCGGCGGCGAGCAGAGCGCGGCCGAGAGGATCGGCGGACACCTCGGCGCCCGCGTACGGCACGCCCGGGTCGGCGAGCAGTCCCCAGGGGTTACCGGTGCGCACCTGGGTCCACACGAGCGGGGCGAACACGACGATCGAGGGCACGAGCAGCCACACCACGCGAGCGACACCGCGACCGGCGACGAGGGCGACGACCACGAGCGCGGCCGACCACAGCACCACGACGGCGGGGGCGAGCGACGGCGCGCAGGCGAGCACCGCCACCAACAGCACGGAGGCCGCCCCCGCGGGCGCCCACGACCGGTGCGCCACGCTGGCGGCGAAGAACAGCCAGGGCAACAGCAGGTGCAGGAGCACGCCGGCCGGGCGCCCCTCGACGAGCGAGGCGAGGAAGGTGGGGGCCAGCGCCCAGGCGAGGGCCGCCGTGATGCGCAGCAGCGCCGAGTCCGTCACGCGCGTCGCCGCGAACCACCCGCCGAGCACGGCCAGCGGTAGGGCGAGCACCCACAGCACGACGAAGGCACGCGAGGGGTCGCCCGGCGAGAGCGTGCCGATCAGCGCCACGAGCGCCGAGAACGGGTCGGCGGGGCCGACGGCATCCAATCCCAGGGGTCGCGCGCCCCACGCCGCGTCCTGCCAGAGCTGGGCGACGTTCGCACGCAGCGGCACCAGCGCCCCGCCGCCGAGCACGGGCCACGCGAGCAGGGGGGCGAACAACGCCGCCGACACCGCGAGCGCGCCGAGCACGGTCCACGCCCCTCCCCCGGTGAAGAACCGCAGCTCCGGGCGTACGGGGGCCTCGGGGTCGGCTCCGTCGCCCTCCCAGCGCAGCCGCATCTCGGCGCGCGAGACGCGCAGCGGCGCCAGGCGCGACCACCCGACGGTGCGCACCGTGCGGATGCGCCGGCGCGCGCGCGCGACCGCAGCCATCCGTGCCATCACGAGCAGCGTCGCTCCCCACTCGGGCAGCACCCGGTAGGGCATCTTCGTCACGAGGTGCAGGAGGGTGCGCCACAGCGCGAGAGGCAGGAACGACAGCCAGTGCAACGGCACCGCGAGTGCCGGCGCGTATGCCAGGCGCCGATGCAGCTGCGCGGTGCGTGTCGCGAAGGCGCGGCGCCGGGCCCGGCGGCGTCCGCGGGCCATCGCGGCGACGCCGTCGCCGGCGACCGCGACGCGCGCCGCGGGAACCACCGAGACGAGCGCTCCGGCCAGGCGGGCCCGCACGCCGAGGTCGAGCCCCTCGTCGGCGCCGCCGAGAGCGGGATCCAGTCCGCCGAGCGACGTCCACGCGTCGCGTCGCACGAGCACGCCGCGCACGTCGGTGCCGAGCACGTCGGAATCGCCGTCGTGCTGACCCTGGTCGAGCTCGCCCGCGGCCAGCTCGACGGTGCCGCCGTAGCGATTCATGCTCACCCCGAGCGAGAGGATCATGTCGCGCTCGTCCCAGGCCACCAGCTTGGGGGCGGCGACGACGAGCGAGGGAGACAGCTCGAGGGCGCCCGCGAGACGCACGAGGGCGTCGGGGTCGGGCGCAGTGTCTTGCGCGAGGAGCCACACGGCGTCGCCGGTGAGGCGGGGGGTCGCGAGCGCTGTCGCGGCGGCGAACGACGTACCCGCGGGAGGCGGTGATCACGCCCTCGGCGCCCGAGGTGGCGGCGATGTGGGTCAGCGCGGAGTCCGCACCGCACAGGACGATGGTGAGAGCGTCGACGGGTCGAGTCTGGGCGTGCACAGCAGCGAGCGTGCGCTGCAGACGGGACGCTGCGGGCGTGCGCCCTTCGGGGCGGACGACGAGGATGGCGTGGACACGAGCGGGCATGACGCGCATCAGCCTAAGCGCGAGCTCGGGTGATCGCGGACGCCGCGCCGTCGGCCTCGGGATCGCTCAGGGGCCGAAGAGCGGCCGTGGCGATCAGGCGCGACGCTTGAGTTTGCGACGCTCGCGCTCGCTGAGACCGCCCCAGATGCCGAATCGCTCGTCGTTCTGGAGGGCGTACTCGAGGCATTCCGAACGCACATCGCACGAGGTGCAGATGCGCTTGGCATCGCGGGTGGAGCCGCCCTTCTCGGGGAAGAACGCCTCGGGGTCGGTCTGGGAGCACAGCGCGTCCGTCTGCCAGGCGAGAGTGTTCTCTTCGGGAGCGTCGATGTCGCGACGCACTCCCGGAACACCGAGATCGACCGGGTCTACGAACCAGTTGTCCGGGACACCGGACCGGTACTGCGACGTCGCCATATCGTCCTCCGCCTCGACCAAACCCCCATGACGCGGAACCGCGCTGAAGTAATTACACCTGTGTCATTCGATTTGGTCAAGTCGCGGATCGTAAACCCTCAAGGCCGACGTGAACCTTCACGACGCGCCCCGGCGTGTCGCGCCCTCAGGCCCCGGGCATCGCGACGAAGACCTCACCGCCGCCGTCGCTGGTGACGGGCGACTCGTCGGGCGTGATCAGCGCCGCTTGCCCCGCGACCAGGGTCACCCTGCCGCCCGCCGCCCCCGTGAGCACCGTCTCGCCGTCCACGGCGAGCGCGATCGACACGCCCCGCAGTTCGAGATCCGACGCCGTCCCGGATGCCAGGTGCCCCAGCGCGAAGTCCGCGATGCCGGGCGCGAAGACCTCGACGCCATCGACGACCGAGGGACGCAGGAAGGGCGGTGCGGCCGGCCGGAAGTCCACCAGCCCCAGCAATTCGGCCACATCGATGTGCTTGGGGGTCAGCCCCCCGCGCAGCACGTTGTCGCTCGCCGCCATGATCTCCACGCCGAGCCCCGCGACGTAGGCGTGCAGCACCCCCGCCGGCACGAAGATCGCCTCGCCCCGGCGCAGCTGCACGAGGTTCATCAACATCGCCACGACGATGCCGGGGTCGGCGGGGTACGCCGTGTGCAGCGAAGCGGCCAGGGCCAGTTCGGCGGCGAACTCCGTCGACGTCGTGGATGCCGCGGCATCCACGATCTGCGCGATCTCGGCCTCGCTGGCCTCGCCGAGGAGCCAGCCGATCGTCGTACGCAGCGCGGCGCTCGCGTCGGCATCGGCCAGCCGCTCGCGCAGCGCAGCGACCGCGGGGGCATCGCCCAGCGCGTCGACGAGCGCACGGGTGCGATCGATGTCGCGAAGACCGGCCAGGGCGGTGAAGGTGTCGCTGAGGGCGACGATGACCTCCGGCTTGTGGTTGTCGTCTTTGTAGTTGCGCGAGCCCGCGTCACGCGGCACGCCCGCCGCCTCTTCACGGGCGAAGCCCTCGACGGCCTGGTGCTTCGACGGGTGCACCTGGATCGATAGCGGCGCACCGGCGGCCAGCAGCTTCAGCAGATAGGGCAGCTTCGGGGCGACGCCGTGTGCCGCCGCTTCGGCGGAGAGCCACGCGTCGAGGGTGCGCTCCGACCCGTCGTGCACCACGGCGGGAGAGCCCGGGTGATCGCCGAACCACACCTCGGCCTCGGGGGCGCCGCTCGGCGTCCGGCCCTCGAGATCGGCGATGAGCGTCGGGCTGCCCCAGGCGTAATCGCGGGGCGTGTTCGAGATCGCAACAAGCACGGCGTCAGCATAGTGGTCACCCCGGTCGGCTCCGGATGCCGACCGGTAGCCTGAAGCCACCATGGCGATGTACACGAACCAACCCCGTCTCGGCGCTGCCGACGGCGCCCGCGCGCGAGACGACGGGGCACCTGCTGCTGCGCGCGTGGTGTGTATTCATCCTCGTGCTCGCCCTGGGCGGCGTCGGGCTCGTCAACGCCGTCGGCCCCACCGCGGCCGGCGTCGTCACCGTCGCATCGGCCGTGGTGTCGGCGGTCCTGTGGATCGTCGTGCGTCCGCCGGTGGCCGTGCGACGACTGCCGTGGCTGGCGTTCGCCTACATCGCGTGGGCGGGGGCGTCCATCGGATGGAGCGCGTGGCCCGCGGCATCCGTTCTCACCTGGCTCCTGCTGGCGGTGACGAGCTTCCAGGGACTGTTCATCGGCGCCGTCCTGAGCTGGCGCGATGTCGTGCGTGCGATCGCGTCCGCCGCGAAGTGGGTCGTGGGACTGTCGCTGCTGTTCGAGATCGCGGTGTCCCTGCTGGTGCGCGGCCCCCTGCTGCCCGGTTTCGTGGTGCCCGTCGAACGCGTCGACCCCGTCGCGTACTGGTCGGGCGACAACCTGCTCGACGGCGGACGCATCCAAGGAGTGTTCGGAAACGCCCATCTGCTGGCCGCCGTCATGCTCGTCGCGATCATCGTGTTCGCCGTGCGCCTGGCCGCCGGGGCCCCCCGCCGCGCGCTGCTGGTGGGGTGGATCGCGGTCGCGGCCTTCCTCTTCGTGCGCGCGGGATCGGCCACGGCCTTCATCGCCGCCGGCTTCGTCGCCCTCGTGCTCGCCACGGTGCTCGTCATGCGCACGGCCCGTCGGCCCGGCGAGCGCACACGCTGGTACGTGCTGTACGCCGCGATCGGACTCGGCGGCGCCGCCGCTGTCTGGTTCGGCCGCGATGCCCTCTTCGGAATGCTGGGTCGCGAGGCCGACCTGACCGGCCTCGAGGGCATCTGGGCCGACGTGATCGCCCGCGCCGACCAACACCCGCTGATCGGGTGGGGGTTCTCGACACCGTGGATCGCGTCCGAGCCTCTCATCGACGGCTGGATCATCCACCACGGCCAGACCGTCGTGCAGGCGCACAGCATGTGGCTCGACGTCTTCCTCCAGCTCGGGGGCGTCGGCGTCGCCCTGCTCACGCTGGTCTACCTGGCCTACCTGTGGCGGTCGTGGTTCTTCGCCGTCGACCGCCCCCGATGGGATCTGCGCGCCGACCGGCCGTACTCGCCCCTCGCCCTCCTGCCCACCCTCATCGGGGCGCTGCTCGTCGTTATCGGCATCACCGAGTCGGGTCCCCTGCTGCTGTGGGGGTGGATGTTCGTCGTGCTCTTCGGCGGCAAGATCAAGCAGAGCCCGCTCGTCGGGGTCGGGCCCAGCGAGCAGAGCCTGTCGATCGAACGCGGCGAGCTGCTGAGAACCTCGTCGTGACGCCGGCGCCATGCGCGCCGTCGGGCGGGTCGGCGCCTCACCCTCGCGCCGACGACGCCGGCACCCGCGACGCTCAGGGCGGGCCACGACGCGCCGGGTAGACTTCCCGCTGGCTGGCGGCCTGCCGCCGGGGCCCCTCGACCGAAAGACCTGTTCGTGACGTACACCCTGCAGAACGCCGTGCTGCCGCTCGACCGCGATCCCGACCTCCTCCCCCTGTACGTCGACCCCGAGACCTGGTCGACCATCGACGAGGAACCGGTGCGCGTGACGAACGTGGCCCAGTTGAGCAACATCCTCGACCGCCACCGGGCCCGCATCGTCGCCGGGCGCCGCGTCTCGTTCGGCACGTACTTCAACGCCTTCCCGGCCTCGTACTGGCAGCACTGGACGGGGGTGCGGCGCGTGCGCCTGACCGTGCACACCTCGGGCACCGCCACGATCCTCGTGTACCGCTCGAACGGCGCGGGCACCCGGCAGCGCCTCGAGACGCGAGAGGTGCGCGGCGACGACACCGCGACCTCGTTCGACCTGGTCCTCGACCAGTACAGCGACGGCGGCTGGATCTGGTTCGACGTGGCCGCCGACAGCTCCGACGCGATGTTCGAGGGCGCCGAGTGGACGACCGAGCAGGAGCCGGTGCGCGGTGGCAAGGCGAGCATCGGTGTCACCACGTACAACAAGCCCGACTACTGCGTGGGCACGCTCGAGGCTCTCGCCGACGCCCCCGACGTGCTCGACGTCGTCGACCGGGTGTTCATCATCGACCAGGGCACCGATCTCGTCGAGAGCCAGGACGCCTTCCCCGCCGTCGCCGAGCGCCTGGGCGAGACGCTGCAGGTGCTGCGCCAGCCCAACCTGGGCGGCTCCGGGGGTTTCGCCCGCGCCATGGTCGAGACCCTCGCCCGCGAGGGCAGCGACTTCGTACAGTTGCTCGACGACGACGTGCGCATCGAACCGGAATCGATCCGCCGCTCCGTCGTGTTCGGCCGCTACGCCTCGGTGCCGACCATCGTCGGCGCGCACATGTTCGACCTGCTCGACCGCCCCAAGCTGCACGCGTGGGCCGAGGTCGTCGACGATGCCCCCTTCATGTGGCGGGCGCTCTTCCAGGAGCGGCTGCCGCACGACTTCAGCGTCGCGAACCTCCGCCAGAGCCCCCTGCTGCACATGCGCCTCGACGCCGACTACAACGGCTGGTGGATGTGTCTGATCCCCACCAGCATCCTGCGCGAGATCGGTCTGTCGCTTCCGGCGTTCATCAAGTGGGACGACGCCGAGTTCTGCGTGCGCGCGCGCGATGCCGGGTACCCGACCGTATCGATGCCGGGCGTGGCCCTGTGGCACGTGTCGTGGATCGGCAAAGACGACTCGATCGACTGGCAGGCGTACTTCCACGCCCGCAACCGCATCGTCGCCGCCCTGCTGCACTCGCGGTCACCGTTCGGCGGAACCCTCATCCGGCACAGCCGCCGAGTCGACCTGAAGCACCTGATGATGATGCAGTACTACCCGGTCGAGCTGCGGCACCGCGCACTGCGCGACATCCTGTCCGGGCCCGACCACATGCGGCGGGGCCTGGCCACCGCGATGCCCGAGGCCCGCGCCATCGCCAAGAAGCACCCCGAGACCATCGTCCACAAGGACTCCGGGGTCCCCCTGCGCTCCCGCTTCGGCCGTCAGGTGTTCAAGCGCCTGAAAAAGCACGAGTTCGACAGCCCGACCGGCCTGGCGCTGCGCACCTTCACCGCCCGCACCCTCGTCTCGCACTGGTTCCACACCCCGCGTCCCGAGAACGTCGCACAGCCCGAGGTCGAGTTCGGCAAGGGCGACGCCCACTGGTGGCGCATCCCCCGGTACGACAGCGCGCTGGTCAGCGCCGCCGACGGCTCCGGGAAGAACATCTATACGCGCGACCGCCGGCAGTTCCGCCGCATGCTGCTGGACAGCGTGCGCCTGCACCGGCGCCTCCAGCGCGAGTGGCCCCGCCTGTCGCAGCAGTACCGCCGCGCCCTCCCCGACCTGGTGTCGGTGGACCAGTGGCGCGCGACCTTCGAGGAGCGCTCGTGAGCACCGTGTTCGACCCGGCCTCGGCGACCATCGTCGTCGTCACCTACAACCGCACGCACCTGCTGACGCGTCTGCTCGAGAGCGTCGAGCGCATGGACCCGGCCCCGGGACACCTCGTCATCATCGACAACGCCTCGACCGACGACACCACGGCGGTCGTGGAGTCGTTCCGCGACCGCGTTCCCACCGAGCTGGTCTACCGCCGCCTCGAGACGAACACCGGCGGCTCCGGCGGGTTCAGCGAGGGCATGCGCGTCGCCTACGAGCTGGGTTCGGAGTGGATCTGGCTCATGGACGACGACGTCGAGGTCGTCTCCGACGGCCTCGCGCGCATGGGCCACTGGACACCGCGTTTCCGCAGCATCCAGGGCCGCCGCTACGACTACGACGGCAGCGAGTTCTACTGGCAGTACCGCGTGGCGGAGTCGATGGCGATCCCGATCCCCTTCGCCCCCGCCGGCTTCGACGAGTCCGGCTTCAAACCGATGAACTCCGGCTGCTTCGAGGGCATGTTCATCCACCGCGACATCGTCGCGAAGATCGGCCTGCCCGACCCGCGGTTCTTCATCTACTGGGATGACCAGCTGTACGGCTGGCTGGCCTCTCGGCACACGCCCTCGGTCATCGTCAACGAGTTCGTGCTGCGCCGCACCCGCGAGATCAAGCAGTGGGACATGGGCATCCGCCACATGAATGCGTCGAGCGACGCCTACCGGTACTACATCATGCGCAATCGCGCGTACCTGCAGAAGTACTACCGCGCGCTCGGGGTCTACCGCGCGCTGCCTTTCACCGCGGGCACGGCGCTGACCTTCGTGAAAGAACTGATCCGCCTCGCGGTCGTCGAGCGCAAGCTCCGCGGCACGAGCCACCTGTTCCGGGGCCTCCGCGACGGTCGCCGCATCCTGGCCGACGCCTCGTGGGAGCCGATGCCGCCGCTCGAGCGCGCACACTCGGTGTGACCCGTCGCGCTCGAACCGGTCGCGAGCCGCATCCCGGTCCGGATCACCAGCGTACGCCGCTCGTGCCCGCCCGGTGTCAGGCGGTGAGTTCGTCTTCGAGGGGTTCGATGGCGCGGACGGCTTTGCCGACGCGGCTCTTGGTGGGGGCGTAGACGACGAGGGCGTGGAAGACGAAGCGTACGACGAACGCGGCGATCAGGGTGAGGGCGGCTGCGACGACGCTCTGGATGTGCGCTTGGTTCACGAGCAGCCAGATGACGGGGATTCGCACGATCGCTTCGACGCCGTTGAACGTGAACGACTTGATGAAGCGGTGGCGCATGAGCCCCGACTCCTGCCGCATGTCGGCGAAGACGAGGTATTCGAGTGCGAGGAAGTTGGCGACGATCGTGATGACGCTGGCGACGATCGCGGCGACGATGTACTGCACGCCCACCGCGGTCAGTGCCCACATGATGACGAGGTTGGCGACGGCGCCCAGACCGCCCACGATCGCGAATGCCGACATGCGGCCGAAGCGCAGCATGGTCAGCTGGGTGAGGAAGCGCATGCCCTGGCTGAACGAGGCCTTGGATTCCCCGGCGAAGCGCGGCGCGAACGAGAACGGCACCTCGGCGACGCGCATCTGTTTGCGGGCGAGGATCTCGAGCAGGATCTTGAACCCGCGCGGGCGCAGTTCGTCGACCTCGAGCGCGCGGCGGTCGATGAGGAAGAACCCGGTCATGGGGTCGGAGCAGTTGTGCAGCTTCTTCGGGAACATCGCCTTGGTCAGCAGCGTCGACGCCCGTGACACGGTGGTGCGCACCGCGTTGGCGAGCCCGTCGGAGGTGCCGCCGGCGATGTATCGCGAGGCCACGACCACGTCGGCGTCGCCTTCTTCGACGCGGGCGAGCAGGTCGGCGATGACCTCGGGCGGGTGCTGCAGGTCGCCGTCCATGACGACGCAGTACTCGGATGCCGCCGCGCGGATCCCCTCGACGACGGCGCCGCCGAGCCCGCCCACGGGGTCGTCGCGGTGGATCAGGCGCACCGGGATCGTCGCCGTCGCCGCGACCGCGCGGATGATGTCGGGGGTGTCGTCGGTGGAGTCGTCGACGAAGATCACCTCGACCTCGCGACCGACCAACGCCTGTGCCGTCCGCCGCACGAGCTCGGCGACGTTGGGACCCTCATTGAAGGTCGGAACGATGACGGAAAGTTGCACGGGAGCTCACGTTCTGGAAGAGGACGGAGTTCTCATCGTAGAGGCCCCGTCTGTAACGACGCAGGGAACGCCCAGCCGGCGCAGCGCGTTCACCCGGTCGTGTGGTCGGCGTCGTAGCGGTCGAGCACGTCCGCGATGGGGGCGTCGAGCGCGCCCGGTCGCCGACTGCGAGCGCCTCGCCCACCAGCAGGACGGGCTCGTGTAACTGCGCATCCCCGTGGGAGGGAACCGGCCCTCGGCACAGGGCGAATCGCCGGGTGAACCCGCGCGCACGACGGGATCAGGCGAGCTGGTTGTTCCACATCGACAGCGCCGAGCCGATGGCCATGTGCATGTCGAGGTACTGATAGGTGCCCAGGCGGCCGCCGAAGTGCACGTCGCGCTCGCCCTTCGCCAGCTCCCGGTACGCCAGCAGACCCGACCGATCGTCGGCGGTGTTGACGGGGTAGTACGGCTCGTCGGCCCGCGTGGCGAAACGGGAGTACTCGCGCACCACGACCGTCTTGTCGCTCGGGTACCGATCGGCGCGCTCGGGGTGGAAGTGCTTGAACTCGTGGATGCGCGTGTACGGCACGTCCGCATCGGCGTAGTTCATCACGCTCGTGCCCTGGAAGTCGCCGATCGGCAGCACCTCCTGCTCGAAGTCGAGCGTGCGCCACGAGAGCTCGCCCTCGGCGTAGTCGAAGTAGCGGTCGACGGGTCCCGTGTAGACCACCGGCACCTGACCCACGGTCGCCTTCTTGTTGAGCGGCTGCGACTCGTCGAAGTAGTCCGTCGACAGCTTCACCTCGATGTTCGGGTGATCGGCCATCCGCTCCAACCACGCGGTGTACCCGTCGACCGGCAGACCCTCCCACGTGTCGTTGAAGTAGCGGTTGTCGTACGTGTACCGCACGGGCAGGCGCGAGATGACCTCAGCCGGCAGGTCCTTCGGATCGGTCTGCCACTGCTTCGCGGTGTAGTCGCGGATGAACGCCTCATACAAAGGCCGCCCGATCAGCGCGATGCCCTTCTCCTCGAGGTTCGCGGCATCCCTCGCATCGAACTCCCCCGCCAGCTCGTGCACCAGAGCGCGCGCCTGATCGGGCGTGTACGCCGCCTGGAAGAACTGGTTGATCGTGCCGAGATTGATCGGCAGCGGGAACACCACACCCCTGTGCGTCGTGTAGACGCGGTGCACATAACTCGTGAAGTCGGTGAACCGGTTGACGTACTCCCACACGGTCGGATTCGACGTGTGGAACAGATGGGCACCGTACCGGTGCACCTCGATCCCCGTCTCAGGCTCGTCCTCGGAATACGCGTTCCCACCGATGTGATGACGACGATCGATCACGGTCACCTTGCGACCCGCGGCAGCAGCACGCTCCGCGATGGTGAGACCGAAGAAGCCGGAGCCGACGATGAGGAGATCCATGGAGAAGAGGGCTTTCGTGTCGGAGGTGGGGTGCGGCCCCGCGGGAGACGTCGCTCGATACTACCCGGGGCACCTGCCCCTCTCCGCGGGCGCACTCAGCGGCAGCGGAGCGACCGTCCGTTACGATGGCGTGTCGAAAAAGATGCAGACGGAGACGGGATTGCATGGGTGATTGGATCGGTGCGGTTCCGTCGTACCTCGTCGTCGCCGCGGTCCTGATCGTCCCCGGCCTCGCGGTGATCGTCGCCGGTTGGGGGTGGCGGAGCCCCCAGCGGCTGCTCCTCGCGCCGGCCGTCTCGACCACGATCACCGCCGCCGCGGCATCCGTCGCTCCGCTGATCGGGCTCCGCTGGAACCTCCTGCCACTCGCGCTGCTGACGCTGGTCGTGGTGGGCGTCGCGCTCGTGCTGCGCCGCGTCGCCGGGACCGACGCGGCACCCGCCGGCCGACGGATCGGTCTCGCGGTCCTGCTCCCGCTCGCCGCTGCCGCGGGTGTCAACGCGGTGATGTTCGCGCGCGCCTTCGGCTCGCCCGAGAACATCGCCCAGCGTTTCGACAACATCGTGCACCTGAACGCCATCGCGCTGGGACTGCGAGAAGGAAGTGCGTCGCCGTTCCAGATCGGCTCCACCTCCGACATCGGCTTCTACCCCAACGGGTGGCACGCCCTCACCACGATCGGCGCCGAACTGACGGGCTCGGGCGTGCCGGTCGCCGTCAACGGGGCGAACCTCGCGATCGTGTCGATCCTGTGGCCCGCCTCGACGATGGCGCTCGCCGGCGCCTTCTTCGCGCAGCGTCGCACCGCGTTCGTCGTCGCCGCCGCCCTCTCAACCGGCTTCGGCGCCTTCCCGGCCCTGTTCTTCAACTGGGGCGTGCTGTACCCGAACCTCGTCGGCTACGCGATGCTGCCGGCCACCCTCGCGGTCGTCGTCACCGCGCTCGCCGAACGCTCAGCTCCGGCGCTCGTGCGCTCGGCACTGCTCATCGTGCTGCTCGCCGGCGGAACGTTCCTGGGGCACCCGAACGCGTTCATCAGCCTGCTGTTCTTCGCCGCGGCGGTCGTCGTCACGGCTTTCGCGGTCCGCGCGGCGACCGAGCGCACTCCGCGCGCGGTTCTGCATCTCGGCGTGGTCTCGGGCGCGTTCGTCGTCGCGATCGCGGGGACGGTGGCCGTCTTCCGCACCGGCGCCGAGCATTCCGGCTGGAGTCCCTGGCAGGAGTTCTCGCAGGCGCTGGGCGAGGGGATCTTCGTCGCGCCGCGGGGCTTCGGACCGACCTTCGTGGTCTCCGCACTCCTCCTCATGGGCTTCGTCGCCGTCGCCCGTCGCCCCCGGCTGCTCCCCGTCCTGACACCGTTCGCGGTCGCCATCGCGCTGTTCGCCATCTCGTCGGGGCTGCGCATCGACCACCCGCTGCGACAGATCGTCACCAACCCCTGGTACAACGACTCCAACCGTCTGGCGGCCCTCCTGCCCCTCGTCGCCATCCCCGTGGCCACGCTCGGCGCGCTCGTCGTCGTCGACCTCGTCCGCACGTGGGGGCGCCGACGTCGGCTCCCGGCGTGGACGGGCGTCGCTGCGGCGGGAGTGGCCGTCGTCGCGGTCTTCTCCGTCGCGCTCGGCCCCAACGTGCGCATCGCCCTCGGTCAGGTGCACGAGGCGTACGCATACACCGACAACTCGCTCATCCTCTCCTCCGACGAGGAGGCACTGCTCGAGCGCCTCGACGACGAGACCCCATCGGACGCCCTCATCGCGGGCAGCCCGCGCACGGGAACCTCCCTGGCCCTGGCCTTCGCGGACCGTCGGGTCACCCAGCGGCACGTGTTCGGCTCCCCCTCCGAGCAACAGCTCTTCCTCAACCAGCACCTCCGCGACATCGACACCGATCCCGCCGTCTGCCGGGCCGTCGACGACATCGGCATCGACTACGTGCTCGACTTCGGCACGCAGGACGTGATCGACCCGGCCGGGGCCGCCGCGTACAGCGGCATCCAGGACCTCGCGCCGAACGCCCACCTCGTGCTGGTCGACTCGCAAGGACCGAACGCCCGCCTGTTCCGGATCGAGGGATGCTGACATGGCCCGCGCCACGACCGTCGCGGTCGCCTACGACTGCCTCTTCCCCTACTCGACCGGCGGTGGCGAGCGACAGTACCGCGCGGTCGCCGACGAGCTCGGACGCAACGGATTCGAGGTGGACTACCTCACCGCCGTGCAGTGGGACGGGCCCACGCCCGTCGAGGAGCGCTTCCGGATCCGCCCCCTCACCCCTCGCTTGAGCTTGTACTCCCCCGACGGCGTCCGGCGCATCCCCGCGGCGCTTCGCTACGCCGCCGCCCTCTTCCGCGCCCTGGTGCGCCGCCGCCGCCGCTACGCCGCGGTCATCGTGAGCGGCCTGCCGATCTTCAACGTGTTCGCCGCGCGCCTCGCCCTGCTCGGCTCGGGCACACGCCTGGCCGTGGACTACCTCGAGGTATGGCATCGCCGGCAGTGGGTGGAGTACTCGGGACCGGTCACGGGGAATATCGCGTGGGCCCTGCAACGCGCGGCGATCGCGATCACCCCGCTCGCGACGTGCCATTCGCAGCTCAGCGCCACTCGCCTGCGCAACGAAGGGATCCGGCGCCCCCCGCTGGTCAGCCCCGGACTCATCGACAGCGCCGTCGAGGTGGCCGATCCCGGCCCCGCGACCACGCCGCCGTACGTGCTCTACGTGGGGCGGCACATCCCCGACAAGCAGGTCGAGGTGCTCCCGGCGGCCGTCGCCGCCGCCCGCCGGAGCATTCCCGACCTGCGCCTGGTGATCCTCGGCACCGGTCCGAGCTCCGACGCGGTGCACGCCGAGGTCCGCCGCGTCGACGGCGAGGAGTGGACCGACTTTCCCGGCTTCGTCTCCGACGCCGAGCTCGACCGGCTGCTCCACGGCGCGCTGGCCCTCGTGCACCCCTCTCGACGGGAGGGCTTCGGACTGGTCGTGGTCGAAGCCAACGCACACGGAACGCCCGTCGTGCTCGTCGCCGGCGAGGGCAATGCCGCCACCGAGCTGATCGACGAGGGCGTCAACGGCGTCATCGCTCCCACCACCCGCCCCGCAGATCTCGCCCGGGCCATCCGGGCCGTGGCCGACGGCGGTGACGACCTGCGCCGCACCGCGCGCGCCTGGTACGACACCGCGGTAGGCACCCGCACCATCCGCCGCACCGTCGAGGGGATGATGTCGGCACTGTCGCTGCCGACCTCCTCCCCGGTGCAGACGAAAGAAGACAGCCCGTGACCACTCCCGCTCCCTCCGACCTCGAGCTGACTATCCTCATGCCGTGCCTGAACGAGGCCGAGACGCTCGAGGTCTGCATCCGCAAGGCGCAGGGCTTCCTGCAGCGCAGCGGCATCCGCGGCGAGGTGCTCATCTCCGACAACGGAAGCACCGACGGCTCGCAGGCGATCGCCCAACGTCTCGGCGCCCGCGTCTCGCACGCGCCGCGCCGCGGATACGGCGCCGCCCTCATCAACGGCATCGAGACCGCGCGCGGAACGTACGTCATCATGGCGGACGCCGACGACAGCTACGACTTCGAGAACCTCGAGCCTTTCGTCGAACGCCTGCGGGCCGGGGCCGACCTCGTCATGGGCAACCGCTTCCGCGGCGGAATCGCCCCCGGCGCCATGCCGCCCCTGCACAAGTACCTGGGCAACCCCGTGCTCTCCTTCATCGGCGAGCTGTTCTTCCGCCCCGGCATCCGTGACTTCCACTGCGGTCTGCGCGGCTTCAACCGCGCGCGCATCCGCGACCTCGACCTGCAGACGACGGGGATGGAGTTCGCGTCCGAGATGGTCGTGCGCGCCTCCCTCGCGCGCTACCGCATCGAAGAGGTGCCGACGACGCTGAAGAAAGACGGTCGCTCCCGTCCGCCGCACCTGCGCAGCTGGCACGACGGCTGGCGCCACCTGCGCTTCCTGCTGCTCTTCGCCCCGCGCTGGCTCTTCGTCTACCCCGGCCTCGTGGCGTTCTTCTTCGGAGCGATCGCCGTCGGCATCCTCTCGTTCGGCGGTGTCAACATCGGAGGGGTCGGCTTCGACGTCACGACCATGGTCTACGCGAGCGCCCTGTGCGTGATCGGCTTCCAGTCGCTGCTGTTCTTCTGGCTGACCAAGCTGTACGCCACCCAAGAAGGATTCCTCCCGACGAGCGAGAGGTATCGGCGGATCGTGGCGAAATGGTCGGCCGAGCGCGGTCTGCTGATCGGGGTGGGGCTGTTCCTGCTCGGAATCGTCATCGGCATCGTGCAGGTGGCCCTGTGGGGCAGCCTCGACTTCGGTGCGCAGAACGCCGCGCAGGCGGTGCGCATCGCCGTGCCGAGCGCGCTGTTGATCATCCTCGGGTTCCAGACGGCGATGATGAGCTTCTTCTCGGGGGTGCTCACCACGCCGCGGCGCGAGCAGCGCCCCGAAGCCGTCATCGAGAGCTGAGCCGTGCGGATCCTCGTCGACCTCCTGGGCTACACGGGAGGACGCGGCGGGACGGAGACCTACGTCCGTCACCTGCTCCCCGGACTCGTCGACGCCCTTCCCGACGCGTCCTTCGTCGCACTGACCGGGGCGGCGGGAGCCGACGGTGTGCGGGCCTTCTTTCCCGGTGATGTCGAGGTCGTGCCGTGGGTCGGCGAGGGGCGCGCGGCATGGGCGCTCGGCGAGATCCTTGCGGTGGGGCGGGCTGCGCGCCGCGCGGGCGCCGACGTGGTGTGGTCGCCCGCGAACTTCGGGCCCCTGACCCGCGGGCGCGCGCCGCGTGTCGTGTCGGTGCACGACGTCATCTACCACCAGGTGCCTGGGCGCGGCCTCGAGCGAATCGTCCGTGCGATCACCGCCCGCCTCATGGAGGCCACGGCCCGTTCCGCGCGGGCCGTGGTGACCGTGTCGTCGACCGCCGCGGGCGCGATCGCGCGTCACCTGGGCGTCGAGCGCGACCGGATCGAGGTCATTCCCAACGGCGGCTCCCTGGGCGCCGAGGTCGATGATCCGTGGATGCGCCTGGCCCCCCTGGGCATCGGTCCCGGCCGGCCCCTCGTCTTCAGCACCGGCAACAGGATGCCGCACAAGAACTTCCACGGACTGCTCGCCGCCGTGGCCGCCCTGCCGCCGGAACAGCGCCCCCTGACGGTCGTGGGCGGCGGCGGCACCGCCGACCCTTTGGCCACCGTGGTGCAGGAGCACGGGCTCGCCGCCGACGTGGTCCTGCCCGGATGGGTCGACGACGACCAGCTCCGCGCGCTGTACCAGGTGGCGAGCGTGTACGCCTGTCCCTCGCTGACGGAGGGTTTCGGTCTGCCGATCGTGGATGCCATGGCGGCCGGCGTCGTCGTCGTCGCCAACGACGTCGCCGTCTTGCGCGAAGTGGGCGGGGCACACGCACTGTACGCCGACGCCCGCGACCCTCGGGCCTTCGGGGCAGCGATCACGACGGCGCTGGAACTGGACGATGCGGAACGGGCCGAGCGTGTGCGCGCGGGCCGCGACTGGGCGGCGGGTTTCACGTGGGACGCGGCGGCGACACGCCTGGCGGCCGTGCTGCGCCGCACCGCCGAGGAGCGCCGCTCGTGACCGACACCCCCTCGCTGCGGTCACGCCTGGTCGGGTTCACCCTGATCCCCGCGGTCGCCGCCGTCTCGCCGCTGCTGGTGCTTCCCGCCGTCTCCCGCTCCGCGGGCCCCGACGGCTGGGCCAGCGCCATCGCGGGCGAGTCGGTGGGCACGTTCGCGGCGATCGCCGTCGCCTACGGGTGGACCACGGTCGGCCCGGCGCTCGTCTCGATCGCCCCCGACGACATCCGTCGGGGCCGCCTGTACCGCGACGCTGTCGTGGTGCGTCTGGCGACCTCGCTCATCGCGCTCCCCCTCCTGGTTCTGGTCTGTGCGCTGGTCGCCTCACCGGGCCACCAGCTGCTGGCGGCCCTGATGGGCCTGCAGGGAGCGCTCATCGGTCTGTCTTTCACGTGGTTCTCGGTGGGTGTAGGCGACCCGCGGTCGATCCTCTTCTACGACGCCGTCCCCCGCCTCGCGGTCGCGCTGGCGTCGATGCTCGCCATCGTGAGCGGGGCTCCGGTCGAGGTCTATCCCCTCGCCGGCATCCTCGTCACCGTCGTGGGCACCACCCTGTTCTCGCTGCGCCTGCTGCACCGGTATCCGTCGCCGTGGCCGCCCGCGCGCGAAATCCCGGGCCTGTTCCGCGTCGGCGCGCCCGTCGCTCTGAACGATGCGGCGCTGGGGGCCTACTCCTCGGTGCCGACCCCGCTCGTGAACGTGCTGTCCACCGGCGGTGCTGCGGCGGGCTTCGCTTCGGGCGACAAGATGGCCAAACTGGGCCAGTTCCTCCCCCTCACTCTCGCCAACGCGCTGCAATCGTGGTCGGCCGAGGTCTCCGGGGCGGCGCGCCTGCGGCGACTGCGCCTCGCGCTCGCCCTGCACGGCGGTTTCGGGGTGCTCGGCATGCTCGTGCTCGGGCTGCTGGGTCCCCCGGTGAGCGCCCTCATGTTCGGCACTGACGCCAGCGCACCGTGGGGCGTGTGTTTCGCGCTGGGGCTCGCGTTCGCGATGTATTCGCTGCGCACCTCGATGACCCGCCACGTGCTGTTCCCCGCCGGCGAGCAGACCGCCGTCATGCGCGCGACGATCACCGCGACGGTCGTGGGCGTACCCCTGATGGTCGGGGGAGGGCTGCTCCTGGGACCGCTGGGCGTCGCGGTCGGCTACGCCCTGACCGAGAGCGTCTCGACCGCTCTGCTCGCGTTGCGGACGCTCTCCCGGATGCACCTGCTCGCCGACGAGGAGACCGCCGCATGAGCGCCCCCCTGCTGCTGGCCGTGACAACGCTCGGGCGCCTCGAGGCGTTGCGCCGCCTGCTCGACTCGGTCGCCCACCAGCTCGGGCCCGATGACCGCGTCGTCCTCGTCGCCCAGGACAACGAGCCCGAGGTGCGCCGCCTCGTGGATGCCACCGGTCGCGGCGACCGCATCACGGTGACCTCGTCACCGCGCGGCGCCTCGCTCGGCCGCAACGTGGGGATCGCGGCGTTCGCGGATGCCTCCGACGACGCGCTGGTGATGTTCCCCAACGACACGACGTGGTTCCCCGACGGCACGATCGACGCCGTGCGTCGCGCGATCGGCGATGCGCCGGGCGGAGCCGTGACGGTCTCGACCGACATCGGTCCCCGTTTCGTACTCCCGGCCGCCGGCGCCGCGCTCGACGTGACGACGGTCTGGCAGGTGATCGAGATGAGTCTCGTCATCCGCCTCGGCATCCTCCGTCGGATCGGCGGGTTCGACGAGTGCATCGGCACGGGCGCCCCCACGCCCTGGCAGGCGGGAGAGGTGACCGACCTGCTCATGCGTGCCCTCGCCGCCGAGCCCGCGCTGTCGAGGCGGTTCGTCTGGACCTCCAGCGACGACGTCCACGTGGGCGGCATCCCCGAGACCGCCGGGCTCGACCCGCGGGAGCGACGGTGGAAGCTGCGGGCCTACGGCCGGGGCGTCGGTCGCGTGCTCGCCCGGCATCCGTTCCCCCTGTGGCACCGCTGGGGGTTCGTCGTCGCCGGGCTTCTGGTGGGGATCCGTCGCGGAAGCGAATACGCGCCGCTCGACGGGGGCGTCGCCTTCCTCGGGCGCCTCGAGGGAGTACGGGGCCGCACCATCGGGCGAACGGCGGGGGCGGCGGCCGTCGGGCGGTGACGTCGCGTTCACCTCTGCCACGTCGCTTCGCGACTCTCCACGGAGCTCGAACACGCATCGCTAGAATCGATGAGTCGTCGAGCCGTACCGGCGACATCCATCGACCGCCAGGAGTCCTGCGTGCCCGAACACATCCTGATCACCGGCGGAGCAGGATTCATCGGATCACGACTCGCTCGACGTTTCGTCGAGGCCGGGCATCGAGTGTCCGTGCTCGACTCTCTCATCGCTCAGGTCCATGGCCCCGACCCCGTGCACACGTCACCGCTTCTCGCGTCCCTCGATGGCATCGCCAACGTCCACCACGGGTCGGTCACCGACGACGATGACCTCCGTACCGCCCTCGCGGGCGCGACGATCGTCGTGCATCTCGCTGCCGAGACGGGTACGGGGCAATCGATGTATGAGATCGAGAGGTACGTCGAAACGAACGTGGGCGGCACGGCCAAGCTCCTCGACCTGCTCGCCAACGAATCGCATGAGGTCAGCCGCGTCGTGATCGCATCGTCGCGATCGATCTACGGTGAAGGCGCCTACCGAACGGAGGACGGACGAACGGTCTATCCCCCTCACCGCACGGATGCCGACATGTCCCGCGGGGACTTCGAAGTCCACCTGGAGGGCGAGGGGGAGCTGGCTCTCGTCCCCACCGACGAGGACGCGAAGCTCCATCCGTCCTCGGTGTACGGCATCACGAAACAGATGCAGGAATCGCTGGTCCGCACCGTGGCTCCCACGCTGGGTGTCGAAGCCGTCGCTTTGCGGTATCAGAACGTCTTCGGACCGGGCCAGTCCCTGAAGAACCCGTACACCGGCATCCTGTCGATCTTCTCGACCCTGATCCGCCAGGGGAAGGAGATCAACATCTTCGAGGACGGGAAGGAGAGCCGCGACTTCGTCTACATCGACGATGTGGTCGAGGCCACCTTCTTGGCAGCGACCTCCGCCGCTGCCGCCGGACACGTCTTCAATGTCGGATCGGGGCGCGCCACCACGGTGCTCGAGGTCGTCGATTCCCTGAGGACGGCCTTCGGCATCCAGGTTCCGGCTCGGGTAACGGGCAACTACCGCCTCGGCGACATCCGCCACAACGTCGCCGACACCACTCGCCTTACCGAGATCCTCGGATTCACACCGAATGTGCCCTTCGGTGAGGGTGTGCGACGATTCGTGGACTGGGTGCTCACGGAACCGGTCGAGGGTGATTCGTACCAGCGCTCGCTCGACGAGATGGCGCACCGCAAGCTGTTGAAGTGATCGCCCCGGGGCCCCGTGACGTCGTCAGTCGCGGCCCTGCGATAGCGCTTTGAGCAAGTAGGCGCCGTAACCGCTCTTCACGAGAGGCTCTGCGCGGTCGCGGAGCTCTTCGTCGGAGAGGAATCCCATGCGCCACGCGACCTCCTCGGGGCAGCCGATCGACAGCCCCTGTCGCTTCTCGACGGTGCGGATGAATTCCGTCGCCTCGCTGAGTGAATCGAAGGTGCCTGTATCGAGCCACGCGGTCCCTCTCGGCAGCAGCTCGACCTGCAGGCGTCCTTGATCCAGGTAGGTACGGTTGACGTCGGTGATCTCGAGCTCGCCGCGGGGCGAGGGGGTCAGGTTCCGCGCGATGTCGATGACGTCGTTGTCGTAGAAGTAGAGGCCTGGCACGGCGTAATCGCTCTTCGGCTTCGCAGGTTTCTCCTCCAGCGAGACGACGCGCCCGTCGGCGTCGAATTCGACGACGCCGTACGCCGTGGGGTCGGCGACGCGGTACCCGAAGACGACCCCGCCGTCGAGGTCCGTGTACTGGCGAAGCCGCGTTCCCATGCCCTGACCGTAGAAGATGTTGTCTCCGAGCACGAGCGCAACAGAATCCGAACCGATGTGCTCTTCGCCCAGGAGGAATGCCTGCGCCAAGCCGTCCGGCGAGGGCTGCACGCGGTAGGTCAGCGAGATGCCGAAGCGCGACCCGTCCCCCAGCAGACGCTGGAACTGCTCGGAGTCCTGCGGCGTCGTGATGATGAGGATGTCACGGATGCCGGCGAGGATGAGCGTCGACAGCGGGTAGTAGACCATCGGTTTGTCGTAGACCGGCACGAGCTGCTTCGAGATACCCAGAGTGATGGGGTGCAGTCGCGAGCCCGTGCCGCCCGCAAGAATGATTCCGCGCATGGGCACCAGTTTCCCCCACCGCAGGTCGAGCGCCAATCCGACCCGCTCCGAGGCCGACGGAGCACGCCGGTATGTTGAACGATATGAGTCGTCTTCTCGTCACCGGTGGCGCCGGTTTCATTGGTTCCAACTTCGTGCACCACGTCGTGGCGCACACCGATCACTCGGTGACCGTCTTGGACAAGCTCACCTATGCCGGCAACCGCGCCTCCTTGACCGGCTTGCCCGAGGATCGGGTTCGTCTCGTCGTGGGCGACATCGCCGACGCCGCCGTGGTCGATCCCCTCGTCGCCGAGTCCGACGCCATCGTGCACTACGCGGCTGAATCGCACAACGACAACTCGCTGCACGACCCGCGGCCCTTCCTCGACACCAACATCATCGGCACTTACACGCTGCTCGAGGCCGCCCGGCGCCACGACGTGCGGTTCCACCACATCTCGACGGACGAGGTCTACGGCGACCTCGAGCTCGACGACCCCGCCCGCTTCACCGAGAGCACGCCGTACAACCCCTCCTCGCCGTATTCCTCCACGAAAGCGGGATCCGATCTTCTCGTGCGGGCGTGGGTGCGTTCGTTCGGCGTGCGCGCCACGATCAGCAACTGCTCGAACAACTACGGCCCCTACCAGCACGTCGAAAAGTTCATCCCCCGCCAGATCACCAACGTGCTGCGCGGAATTCGCCCGAAGCTCTACGGCACCGGCGAGAACGTGCGCGACTGGATCCACGCCGATGACCACTCATCGGCGGTGCTCACCATCCTCGACAAGGGCGAGATCGGCCAGACCTACCTGATCGGTGCGGACGGCGAGAAAGACAACAAGACCGTCGTCGAGCTGATCCTGCAGCTCACCGGCCAGCCCGCAGACGCCTACGACCTGGTCACCGACCGCCCCGGACACGACCTCCGCTACGCGATCGACTCCACCAAGCTCCGCACCGAGTTGGGGTGGACACCCACCTATGGCGACTTCGAGTCGGGACTGGCCGCCACCATCGGCTGGTACCGCGACAACGAGGCCTGGTGGGCACCCACGAAGGACGGCGTCGAGGCCTTCTACGCCAGCAAGGGGCAGTGAACGCGATGACCATCGAGTTCGGAAAGGTGCTGTCGGTGCGCGAGACCCCCATCCCGGGATTGATCGTGCTCGAGTTGCCCGTGCACGGCGACGCACGCGGATGGTTCAAAGAGAACTGGCAACGCGAGAAGATGACCGCCGCCGGCATCGACCTGCCCGACTTCGCTCCGGTGCAGAACAACATCTCGTTCAACGATGCCGTCGGCACCACCCGCGGCATCCACGCCGAGCCCTGGGACAAGTACGTCTCCGTCGCGACGGGACGAATCTTCGGGGCGTGGGTGGACCTTCGCGAAGGCGACTCGTTCGGAGCCGTGTTCACCACCGAACTCGATCCCTCGACAGCAATCTTCGTGCCGCGCGGCGTCGGCAACTCCTACCAGACGCTCGAGCCCGACACCGCGTACACCTACCTCGTCAACGACCACTGGTCGCCCGAGGCCACGTACACGTTCCTCAACCTCGCCGACGAGACCGCCGCCATCGCCTGGCCGATCCCCCTCGACGAGGTCGAGATCAGCGCGAAGGACAAGAACCATCCGCGCCTCGCGGACGTCGTCCCGATGCCGCCGAAGAAGATCCTCGTGACGGGCGCGAGCGGACAGCTCGGTCGGGCACTGCGCGAGGAGTTCGGCACGCACCCGTGGATCGAGTACGCCTCGCGAGCCGAGCTCGATCTGACCTCCCCCGATCTCGCGACCGCGCGCCGCTGGCGCGACTACGGGGCCATCATCAACGCCGCCGCCTACACGAACGTCGACGTCGCCGAGACGCCCGAGGGGCGCGACGCCGCCTGGGCTGCGAACGTCACAGCGGTGGCTGCGCTCGCCCGTATCGCCTCGGCAGAAGGCATCACCCTGGTCCATGTGTCGAGCGACTACGTCTTCGACGGCAGGAAGGATCTTCCGTACGCCGAAAGCGACCCGCTGACACCCCTCGGTGTGTACGGACAGTCCAAGGCTGCGGGGGAGGCCATCGTGTCTGTCGTTGCGCGTCACTACATCGTTCGCACGAGCTGGCTGGTCGGCGACGGCGACAACTTCGTCCGGACGATGGCCAGGATGGCCACGCGCGGAGCGGACCCCCGCGTCGTCGACGACCAGTTCGGCCGTCTCACCTTCGCGTCCGAGGTCGCCGCCGGCATCCGGCGCCTCTTGGAGACGCGTGCCCCCTACGGCATCCACAACCTCACCGGGGGCGGCGAACCGGCTTCTTGGTACGACGTCGCCAGAGAGGTCTTCCGGTTGACCGGACACGATCCCGATCGCGTCACCGCCATCAGCACCGACGAGTATGCCGCCGGCGCGCCCGGACCGGTCGCGCCCCGCCCCCGCAACAGCGTGCTTCGAATGGCTGAGCTCGGCGCACCTTGGCAGCAGCACCTCGTCGAGTATCTCCGCGCTCTCACCGTGTAGGGCATCTCGGCGTCCGACCGCCCGCGCGGCTCCCCTCAGGCGACCCGTCGAGAGTCGCACGGTAGGATCGAAGCGATGTCACGCGCACATGAAGAGGCTACGCTTCGCCTTCAGCGGCTTGCCGAGACCCCGCTCAAGCCCGTCGGAGCCGTCAACGGTCGCGGAGCGTGGTGGGGAGCGATCCGCGCCATCTTCTCGCACCGCGAGATGCTGGGCCTCCTCGTCCGTCGCGACCTGAAGGCGCGGTACAAGGACTCCACGTTGGGCTTCTTCTGGTCGCTCATCCGTCCGCTGATCCAGCTGGCCGTCTACTTCGTCGTCATGGGGCAGTTCCTGCAGGCGGCGAAGAGCATCCCCGACTTCGCGGTCTACGTCTTCGCGGGCCTGTCGGCCATCGGTCTCTTCACCGAGATCGTGGTCGGCGGAACGGCCTCGGTGCTCGCCAACGCCGGTCTGGTCAAGAAGGTTTACCTCCCGCGGGAGGTGTTCCCGCTTTCGAGTGTGGGATCGGCGCTGTTCAACTTCGGCATCCAGTTGATCGTCCTGATCGGCGCGACCCTCCTCGTGGGTAAGCCCCCGCTGCACCCGCAGTTGGCGTACGCGATCCCCTCGATCACGCTCATCGTGATCTACGGGACGGCTTTCGCCCTGCTCTTCAGCGCGGTCAACGTCTATCTCCGCGATGTGCAGTACCTCGTGGAGGTCATCACGATGCTGCTGTTCTGGGCGAGCCCGATCGTGTACTCCTGGCAGATGGCGAAGACTCTCATCCCCTCGTCGGTCGTTCTCGACATCTACACGAACAATCCGCTCACCCTCGCCGTCCTCGGCTTCCAGCGTGCCTTCTGGGTCGCCGGCGACACGGCGGAATGGCCGGGCGATCTGCTCCTGCGCATGGGGATCGCCGGGGTCATCGGGCTCGCGCTGATGTTCGCCTGCCACCGCGTCTTCATCCGCCTGCAGGGCAACTTCGCCCAGGAACTCTGAACCTCATGATGACTCCCCCCGTTCCTTTCTCCGAGGCTGCCCCTCGCCCCGAGGTTGCTCGCATGCGCGGCGTGTCGAAGAAGTTCACGATTCGCAAGGACTCCTCCATCAAGGAGCGCGTCGTCACGCTCGGTCGTGCCGGCCGGCGCCACAAGAAGGAGTTCTGGGCGCTGCGCGACGTCGACCTCGACATCTATGCCGGCGAAACGATCGGGTTGATCGGCCACAACGGTTCCGGCAAGAGCACCCTGCTCAAAGTCATCGGCGGCATCGTCGACCCGACCTCCGGTTCCGTGGAGGAACGGGGACGACTTGCCGCCCTGCTGGAGCTGGGCGCGGGTTTCCACCCCGACCTCACGGGCCGCGAGAACGTGTTCCTGAACGCCTCCGTGCTCGGGCTCAGCCGGGAAGAGACCGAAGCGCAGTTCGATGACATCGTCGCGTTCGCGTCGATCGGCGACTTCATCGACACACAGGTGAAGTTCTACTCCTCGGGGATGTACGTGCGCCTCGCTTTCGCCGTCGCCGTGCACACCGATCCCGACGTCCTGCTCGTGGACGAGGTTCTCGCCGTGGGCGACGAGGCGTTCCAGCGCAAGTGCATGGACCGCATCCGCGATTTCCAGAAGGAGGGACGCACGATCATCCTGGTCACGCACTCCCTCGATCAAGTCGTGGAGCTGTGCGGCCGCGCCGTTCTGCTTCATCAGGGCGAGGTGCTCTTCGACGGCAAGCCCTCCACCGCCGTTGCCCGATTCCGCGATCTGCTCGAGGAGCGACGGGTCGCAGAGCGTGATGCAGCCGACCCTCATACCCCGCGCGTGCAAGGATCTGTCGAGAGCGTCAGCGCGGTCGTGGTCGGACGGGCTCCTGGCGAACCGCTGCAGCCCGGCGACGATCTCGAGATCCGCCTCACCCTCGCGTCGGCGCGTCTGGACGAGTGGGGATGCCGTGTGCAGATCGACGACCACATGGGGCACAAGATGTTCGTCACCGGCACGGACTGGCTCAAGACTCCCGTCGACCCGATGAAGGGCCGGGCGGAAGTATCGTTCGTCTTGAAGGATCCGCCCCTCGCGGGCGGCAAGTACTTCATCAACGCCACCCTCATCGACGGCCACGGCAATGACCTGCACAACATCATGCAGGCAACCTCCTTCAACGTGGAGTTCGATCCCCGAGCCACCGGATACATGCGTATCGACGTCGTGGGCTCCGCGACCGGCGGTCACTGAACGACACGGGGCTCCAGGAGAGCGCCAGTACGTCAGGCGCGCGGGCCCCGTGCCCCCGCCGCACCGCTCTCGCTGCAGCGCACGCCCGGCACCGGGTCGGGCCGGCCTCTCTCCTCAGGAGCGCGCGGCGAACGGCGACCGCGCCATGAGGTCCGCGATAGCCGTCGCGTCCGCCCAGATGCCGGGGGAATCGTACGGTCGATCGGGGAACGCCCCGTAGCGCAGGGCAATGTCGAGACCGTTCTCGGCGATGAAGCGCTCGACGCGGCTCGCGAGCGACTCCGGCTCCCCCGATGCCACGTTCACGATCCCGGTGAAGCCGTCCGCGGTCGCCGCCACCGCGATCTGACGACCGAGCTCGCCGACGTCGATGAAGTCGTACAGGGTGCGTCCCGTGGTGAAGGGAAACGCCGTCTCCCCCCGATCGGTGGCCTCGAGGATCTTGGCGAAGATCGACCGGTTGCGGCGGTCATCTCCGAGGATGTAGTAGGCGCGCAACCAGACGAACTGCGCGCGCTCGCCGATGCTCAACATCGCCGAGCGCCGCAGGGCATCTTTCGCGATGCCGTACAGGGTGATCGGGTTCGTCGGCGTGTCCGCCGTCACCGCCCCCTCCCAGTAACCGATCTCATGCATCGACCCGAGCGCCGCAACACGCGTCACTCCGGCCGCAACCAGCCCGGTGAGGAACCGGTAGTGATCCGACAGACGCTCGAGGTGAGAGGGAGCGTTGTGCACGAACCCGTCCTGCCACGCCAGGTGGATGACAGCCGCAATGCGGTCGGTGGGGGCGATGCTCGAGATCTCGAACGCCGGGTCGAGCACATCTGCCTCGACGACCCGGACCGCATCGTCGAAGTCGCCCCCGCGGCGCTGCCGGACCACCGCCACGGGCGCGTATCCGAGCTCGGAGACCGCGCGGATGACATGTCGGCCGACATAACCGCCGGCACCGGTGACGACCACGATCTCGTTCACGACGACCTCCTGCGTTCTACCGTACGACGCCGACGACGACGAGAACCGCCGTGACGATGAGCAGGAGTACGAGCGGGATGAAGCGCGTGCGCGCCAGGATGCCCGTTCCCCCACCGCTCGGGACCACGGGATCGACGCGGAGAATCCGCGCCAGCCAGCGTGGCATCCAGTTCTTCAGATCGAGCGCGGGCTTCTCGATGAGCATGTAGCTGAGGTAGGCGTAGATGTGCACGAGCACGATGACCACCAGCAGATACACGAAGCCGCCGGCGCGCTCGGGCAGGCCGTACTCGGCGAGGAGGAACATCACCGGCCAACCGGCGATGTAGATGCCGTACGAGAGGTCTGCGTGACGATCCCAGCGCCACAGCGCCGTGACCCGCGTGCCGAACCAGATGAGCCCGTACGCGAACGCATACTGCCCGAACAGGAACCATCCCCCGCGCCACCAGCACAGTGCCGCGATGAGGAGCATCGCGATCCCGAGCCTGTCGTCGAACGGAACCTTGTCGATATAGAGCTGCACGAGGGTGCCGAATGCGAACGGCGCCACCAACTGCAGCACCTGCGGGTTCGAGAACGTCTGGACGACGGAGCCGAGGTCGCCGATGTGCAGGGCCTGGAACGTGCTGAGCAGAAGCAGGCCTCCCGCCACGACCGCACCCACGATCCGCGCGCGCAGCGCCCCGATGACCCCGAGGGCCAGGATGCCGAGGTAGCAGGCGAACTCGTACATCAGGGTCCATGCCGACCCGTTCCACGTGTCGTACCCCAGCTGCACAGCGTGCGTGCTCGCGCCCGTACCGGCGATCCCCCACTGCTTCAGCACCAGCGTGAAGTTGTTCGCGACGTACGTCAATGGCGAGTTGTCAGGGAAGGAGAGGTAGCCCTGGAAGGTTCCCTGGGAGTGATGCCACGCGAGCGGGGCGAGCAGGAACGCGGTCACCACGAGGATGAGGAACCAGGCTGGGTAGATGCGCGCCACGCGATGCCATAGATAGCGGAACGGTGAGCGCGAGCGCACCATGCTCCGCGTGATCAGCATCCCGGAGAGGAAGAAGAACCCCGTGACGGCCACACCTCCTAGAGAGGTCTCGGCGCCCCACTGCGCACCGATGTCGACGCCACCGAAGATGCCCGCGATGGGGCCGGCGTGCGAGAAGATGACCATGAAGGCCATCGCCCATCGGAGGAACCCGATCGAGTTGTGACGAGGGTCGAACACCTCACCCAGGCTGCGCACCGCGATCACACGCCGAGGGGATAGCCGAACTCTTCGGCGCCCTCCCACGTCGCGGCGGGGATGTTCGTGGAGAGCGGCTCGGCACCACCGAAGTAGTCGCGAATGGCGCCCAGCACATCGATGGTGTCGGTGTCGATCTCGACGGTGAAACCGCACCACGTCGCCGTGCACATCTCGTTTGCCTGTGATCGGATGGCGACGGACACCACCTTCTCGTCAGCATCTTCCCAGTCCCGCGCACCGTCGATCACGACGTAGCCCCACCGGGCCGCCGCGGCGACGAGGAGCAGGCGCGCAGCGGCGATCTGCGCCTCCTCGAGCACGTGCGAGCGCAAGAACCCGTCGACGGCCCACCGGAACATCGGCGAGCGATGGTTGACGATGTGCTGGTTGCTCCAGTCGGCGATGTCGGCCTGCGAGACCACCCCGGCGGCGAGCGTCGAGCCCCGACCCGCGTGGTAGACGAATGACCCTAGCGCCAGCAGGTGCTCGTAGCCCGCGTTGGTGGCCCGGGCCGACCAGTCGGACTCCTCGCCGTAACCGCGGCCGAAGACGGGGTCCATCAGTCCGACGGTCGGGAGCACCGCGACGGGAACGATCATCGCGAACGAGATACCCGCCGGGATGCGAAGCGCCTCGGCCCCGAAGCCATCGCTGAGAGCCTCGCCGATCGCGTCGGCGACCTCCTGGGTCTCGATGTACATCTCGGTACCGTTGGGCAGCGAGTAGGGGTCGACATTGGTCGACCACGCCGTCGCGGAGGCGGCCGACGGAGACGACGAGATCACGTTGAAGAGGACCTTCACCGCGTTCTGGGAGTAGATGACGTCGGAGTTGGAGATGATGACGTAGTCGTAGCCGAGCTTCTGCGCCGTCGCCAGACCGAGGTTGACGTTGCGCGGAATGCCCAGGTTGCGCGGCGAGCGGTAGTACAGCGCGCCGAACTCGCGCGAGACCTCATCGAGGTAGTCGCTGAAACCCGGCTCAGGGCTGCAGTCGTCGAGGACGAGCACGTCGAGTTCAAAGCCCGTACGATCCAGGCGCGCGATGGACTCGAGTGTCCGACGAGCGAAGTCACGACCGTTGTAGAACGTAACGGCGAGCAGGATTCGCGGGGTGGTCGCCGGGGTCACCGGCCCATCATCCTTCGTGCTCGGCGTGCCATGACGTAGAGAGCGTGGTTCTTGCGGAACACGTGCTCCACCTTGCGGCGGGGATCCATCAGCTGCTTCAGCGACACGATCTCGATCTGCAGCTTCTCGATCTGCGCTTCACGCTCGAGCAGTCCCCGGGTGAGCTCGATCACGCGCTTGTTGGCGACCTCGGCGTCCTGGAGCGCCCGTTCGAGGGACACCCCGTCCACGACCTTCGTCGTCAAACCTTCACCACGCGCCATCGACACGTACCTTTCTCGTTTGTGCTTCACGCGCGGACGGCACCCGACACCCACTTCGAGAACGGAACCCGCCCACCGGATGTACGGTCTTGTCGAACCACGCGACGTCTCCCGCAGTACGGCGACGGACGGGAAGAGGCGGTGAAGGCGTGCCCCCTGAGGGGCCGCGCGACGTTCCCGCCCCGTGCGCCCCAGATTACCATCCCGTGTCGCGGCATCTTTCGGCGCCGCCGCCGCGGCGCCCTCGCGGACCGCCCGGGCCGACGGCCGGCGGGCGCCGAACACGTCCGTCACCCTGCTGCGGTGATGTTTCCACGCTCGAACGCTTGCGTGATCGTCTTCCCGCTGCGGGTGGCACCGCTCAGCGGAAGGCCGTACCGCCCACTGACACCGCCGGCCGCCTGCCAGGCGTCGAACACCGGAGGTGCGACCGTGATGGCTCCGCGCGCGGACGTCCAGACGACGATTCCCCGCTGGAAGCTGATCGAGCAACTGTTCCCGTCGCACGAATCCGCGCCCGTCGGCAGACCCAGCGACCCCTTCTCGCCACCCGACGCCTTCCACGCATCCAGATACGCGCCGAACACCGCCACCACGCCCGCAGACGGAGTGCCCACCAGCACACCGCCCTGGAAACGCTGCGAACACGTCAGCGACGAGCACGACGCATTCGCCGTGGGAGCGCCCAACAGACCCGACGTCGCCCCCTTCGCCTGCCACGGCGACAAGAACCAGCTCGACACCGTCAGCACACCACGCGCCGGCGTCCACACCAGCACTCCGCGCTGGAACGCCTGCGAACAACTCTTCCCGTCGCACGAATCCGCGCCCGTCGGCAGACCCAACGAGCCCTTCTCGCCACCCGACGCCTTCCACGCATCCAGATACGCACCGAACACCGCCACCACACCCGCAGACGGAGTGCCCACCAGCACACCGCCCTGGAAACGCTGCGAACACGTCAGCGACGAGCACGACGCATTCGCCGTGGGAGCGCCCAACAGACCCGACGTCGCCCCCTTCGCCTGCCACGGCGACAAGAACCAGCTCGACACCGTCAGCACACCACGCGCCGGCGTCCACACCAGCACTCCGCGCTGGAACGCCTGCGAACAACTCTTCCGGTCGCACGAATCCGCGCCCGTCGGCAGACCCAACGAGCCCTTCTCGCCACCCGACGCCTTCCACGCATCCAGATACGCACCGAACACCGCCACCACGCCCGCAGACGGAGTGCCCACCAGCACACCGCCCTCGAACGGCTGCGAACACGTCAATGACGAGCACGACGCGTCCGACATCGGACGTCGCAGCAGGCCCTTCTCGAAACCGGACGCCGCCCAGGTGTCGAGGAAGCCCTTCGTCGTGGCGACCGCGGCACGGTCAGGGAAGGTGTCGATCCGCGCGTCGTCGAACAGCTGCGAGCACGAAGTCGACGAGGAGCACGTCGCCGCACTCACCGGGGCTCCGGTGGTCGCCAGCCCTCCGATGGCGGTGAACTTCGCGGCGATCGGCAACGGCACCGGCTGGGCTCGGTCACCCGACGAGACGATCAGCCCACCGCTGAAAGTCTGCGTGCACCCTGCCGAGGTGCACACCGCGTTCGCGGTGGGAAAGCCCGAGGGGCCGTTCGACATCCCCGCGGCGCTCCACGCGGTGAAGATCGCTCCCGTCACGGAGAGCACCCGTTTGGCGGAGGAGTAGAAGGCCGCGCGGGCGAACAGCTGGGCGCAGTCGGTCCCGTTCGAGCACAACTCTGGGCCACGCGCGCCGCCCAGAGCCACCCCGCCGGCGGCGAGCCACGCATCCTCGACATGCCGGCCCACCAGCGAGCCTCCGCTCGAGTCGGCGGCGATGACGCCGCCGTCGAAGGACTGCGCACACGTGCCATCGGCGGCGCAGACGACCACGCCCGTGGGGAAACCGGGCGCGCCGTCGATGAAGCCGAGGTTGCGCCACATCGTCTCGACGACCGTCGGGACGCCGAAGACGCCCCGACCGGGGAACCAGAAGATAGTCCCGCCGCGGAACGACTGTTGGCAGTAACGGCTGGCGACGCAGACCACGTCGCTGGTCGGCGAGCCGAGGACGCCGCTGGAGCCGCCGAGCGCCTGCCACACCGCGGCGTACTCCCCCGTGACCCGGTCGCCCACGGGGTTGCCGAACCAGTCGGTGTAGAGCCGCCAGAAGTTCCTGTTCCCGTACGCGGAGCAGAAGTCGCCCGTGCCGTACAGGTTGTCGAGCGCGGCCTGGTTGGGCGTGTACGGCGTGTAGACGTACAGCGCGCGCGTCGCGTCGTTCTGGATGAAGACCCTCTTCGTCCCACACCGCCCTGAGGTGTCGGGCGGCGAGGCCTGGTAGAGGATGTTGTTCCAGCCGAGCTGGTAGCTGAAGGACTTCGGGAACTTGAGGTAGATCTGGAACTGCCGCGCCGCGCCGTAGATCTGGTAGAAGAAGCCGGCGAATGCGGGATCGCAACCGACGCCCCCATCGGGACAGCCCTGCCCGAGCGCCGCGCTGTACTGCCCACGCGACGGCGAGGTGTCGGTGATCAGCCCCTGCTCCTTCTGCAGCATGACGAGGATGACCTTGGGACTGATGCCGCACACCTGCGAGACGGTGACGATGAGACGCGCGGCGCTCATCGTTCCGCCGGGGAAGGCGGAGCAGTACGAGTTGGCAGCAAGGGACGGTGTCGACTGCGCGACGTAGTCCTTCAGACACGGCATGCCGTCGTTGGCCCGGCACGTCGGCACCTGCGCATTGAGGAACGACTGCACCTCGTCGACGGTCAGCGAACCCGAGTCGAGGAAGTTACGATCTGAGATCAAGTACCCGTCCTGGAAATCTGCGGCGTTCGCCGCCGAGGCCGGCGACGGCACCGCGGGAGCGACGGCCACGAGCAGACCCGAGAGCAGGGCGACGAGCGCCACGACCACGACGCCGATGCGCCGGTCCACCGCGGGCGGTCTGCGCGACGCGACGCTCACTGCTGTCGCACCGTGGCGGGCTCGGAGTCGAAGCGCGTCGAACCCGTCTCGTACGTGAGCATGAGCGTCCAGGCGCCGGCCGGTGCGGCGATCTCGATCAGGCCGCAGTTGATCGCGGCGGGTGTGGATTGTGCCTCCGTCTGAGCGCGCAGCACGGTGTCCGCCGCAGTGGCGGTCAACGTGCACGTCCCGCCCGGAGCCACACCGCCCGTGACCAGTCCAGAGGCGTAGATGCTCTGGCCGTCGGCTCCCGAGCTCACGATCGTCACCTTCGCCTCCCCCTCCGAGGTCGGCGACGGATCGGGCAGAGCGGGGTCGGTGGGCAGCGGCGAAGGCTCCGCATCCGTCGGAACCGGAGAGGGCGAGACGCTCGAGGGGGAAGTAGCGGTGACTTCATCGCTGGGTGACGGGCTCATCGTCGCCCCACCGGGGCGCGTCGCGCATCCGGCGAGCACGAGCACAAGGGCAGACGTCGCAAGGACTGCGGACGCCGGAGAGAGTCGATGCCCACGGCGCGATCGACCGATCATCCTTGCACTGTTACCCATGGTTTCAGTATCGAGGTAAACAGGGCGACCGCATACAGCGACACGATGCTGATTGCAGAGGCCTCTCACAGCCCGATGGCCGCCTCACTCTCCCGAGGGCTGGACATCCGCGACCGTCAGGGCGTCGACGCACAGCGTGCCTCCCTGCGGGTTGACGGCGAGGTCGCCATCGATGACGTTCGGCAGGTACACGACGACGCGACCGCTGCCCGCGGGCTTGTCGATGGTCGTCCATCCCCCCGTGTAGTGGAAGGTCACGATGTCGGCCGTCGACTGCGAGTAATCCAGAACGAGGAAGGTGCGGCCCCCCGTTCGCACCTCGGGCAGGGACACGAAGGTGCTCCCGTCCGTGCACCTCTCCCCGGCGAACTGGACATCGGGCGAGGCCAGCGTCGCGGGCCCGGCTCGTCCGTCCTGCCCGACGACCCACGCCCCTTCGAGAACGTTCGTCGTCCGCACGTCGGTCCAGCCGAGGCTCGGCAGCAGCGGCGCGACCATGTCGTACGGGTGCAGTTCCGGTATGGCGAACTGTGTGGGAAGAGGCGAGTCGATCAGCGGCGCGGGCGAGGATCGCGGGAGCGTCTCGGAAAGTTCACCCACCCATTCACGCGCGGCGTGCCCTCCGCTCGAGGTGATCGCACGGGTGACTCCCGCGGCCCACGACCAGGCGGAGAGCCCGACCACGACGACCGCGCCCGCACCGATCACGGCGCGCAGACGGCGGCGGCGCGCATCGGGCCGCCGTGCCCGACGCGTGGCGGGTGCGCCTCGCGACGCCGTCACCACCACGACCGTCACCACGCCGATCGCGAGCCACACCAGCGCGGAGCTTTCCAACAGGTACCTCAGCTGACGGCCCGCGGCGACGCCGACGAGGTCCGCCCGCCGCGACAGCACCGCCGCGTTGACAGTGGCCGCGACGAGGGCGAAGACCCACACGCCCGCCGTCGAGCGAACCCGCACGATCGTCCAGACCACGACGACGGCCACGAGGAGACACGTCGCCACCACGCGCGGATCGAGCAGGGAGGTCGTCTGATCGACCATGTCGACGCCGAAGAGCGACGGGATGAGCGCACCGACGACGTTGTGCAGCACGAATTCTGCCGATGTCGCCACACTCGGCGACGACCCGGACTCCTCGACGTAGGGCCCTGCGAGGAAGGCGACGACATCGATCAGGGAGAGGACGCCGAGGCCCACCCATAGCGGCCAGGTGCGCAGCATGTCGACCAGGCGAGTACCAAGGGGACGACCGCGCCACACGACCAAAATGCACCATGCCGCGATGTGCACCGAGAACAAGAGGTTCTTCTCGCTCATCGTCAGAGCGAGGGCGTAGAGGAGCAGCGCCGCAGCGAGGTGTCGCGTCCGGCGCCGGACGACCCAGCGGGTCGCGCATCCCAGGACGGCCAGCCCCAGCGCGAGAGCGAGCATGTTGTTGAGCGTCGCCGCCCACCACAGCCGCACCATGATGGGGCCGAGCGACAACGAGAAGGCGATCCCGGCGAGGAGATTGAGGCGGACCGCGCCGACGACCTCGTCGAGGCAGCGCACCAGGGCCACGAAGGCACCGGTGTGGATGAGCGCCGTCAACGTGAGAGCGACGGGCCAGGAGAGACCGAAGAGTTTCAGCAGGACGATCACGCTCGCGATGTAGCCCGGCATGAGATGCCCGAACCACGACCGCACCAGTATCTCCGGCGTGGGAGGGTTGATCTGGAAGTACTCCGCGAAGAACAGGTCGTCGCGATCGAAGAACGACCCCGATGCGATCACGACCGTGATCAGTGCCACGACGACCGCAGCCCCGATGAGCTCGCGACGCGCACGTATGGCCGTGCTGAATCGCACGATCATGCCCTGCCCCTTCCCTCGAAGAACGCTCCAGCTTAAACGGCTGCCGACGCCGCCCCCGCCGCCATCCGAGCGCCCACGGGTAGGCTCGACCCATGCTGCCCACGACAGCTCCCGCCGCCGCCGATGCTCACGCCGGCACGAACTGGTGTCTCTTCCTCGACCGCGACGGCGTGATCAACACGCGCATCATGGGCGGGTACGTTCGCTCGTGGAGCGAGTTCACCTTCGTCCCGGGCGCCCTCGATGCCCTCGCTGCGCTGGCGACGTGGGCACCCCGGATCGTCGTGGTGACCAATCAGCAAGGCATCGGCAAGGCACTGATGAGCCTCGACGATCTCGTCGCGCTCCACGCACAAATGACCGAGGCCGTCGCCGCGGCCGGGGGACGCATCGACGCGATCGAGTTCTGCCCTCACCTCGACGCGGCGGGGTGCGTGTGCCGCAAACCGCGACCGGGCATGGCGACCCGCTACCTCGACGCCCACCCCGAGGTGGTCGGTGCCGCCTCTGTCATGGTGGGCGACACCGACTCCGACATCGAGATGGGACACCGACTCGCCGCCATCACGGGCGGATGCCACACCGTCCGGATCGGCGAAAAAGTGGACCAGCGCGCCGACGAGACCCACCCAGACCTCGCGGCCTTCGCGGCGTCGCTCGAGGCCGCCCGCCGGAGGTGACGGGGAGCGGTCGTCACGGCGCGGAGTAGCCGAACCCGTCCTCGATCGCCTGCATGAGCGAGTGGATGACGACGAGCTCGGATTCCTGCACGCGATCGGCCCACCGGCTCGAGCCGAGCGCGATCGTCACGTCGGCGACCTGGCCGAGCGGCGAGTCGGCGGTCGCCGAGGAGGCCACGACGACCCCGCCGGCCGCCTTCATCGCCTCGGCCGCGCGGAGCACGTTCGGCGACTTCCCACTCGTCGACAGGGCCAGGAGCACGTCGCCGGGACGGGCGAATGCCTCGACGAACTTCGAGAAGACGTACTCGTAGCCGTAGTCGTTGGCCACGCACGTCAGGTGCGACGGGTCGGAGATCGCCATGGCCCGCAGCGGCGGACGGTTGCCGCGGAAGCGTCCGGTGAGCTCCTCCGCGAAATGCTGCGCGTTGGTCATCGAGCCGCCGTTGCCGCACGCGAGCAGCGTGCCCCCCTGGCGCAGGGAGGTGATCATCGCCTCCGCGGCGTGATCGAACGCAGCGCCGAACGCGGCGTCTTCGGCCAGCGCCGACATGCGCTGCACGTTCTCGAGCAGGTTCTCCTGCAGAACACCCATGATGGTTCCTTCCTCCGGGCGCGCGGGCCTCAGCCCCGGCGCACCTGCTGGCCCTGCGACAGACGTGTCGTCGACACTCCGTCGAGCAGGTTCACGATGTGGACGCGACCGCCCCAGGCTTTGGCATCCTCTCCGCCGACGACCTGGTCGGGACGGTAGTCGGAGCCCTTGACGATGACGTCGGGGCGGATCGTGCGGATGAGCTCGCGCGGCGTGTCCTCGCCGAACACCGTCACGAAGTCGACGTAGCGGACGGCCTCGAGCACGCTCATGCGATCCGCCTGGGGCTGCAGGGGACGCGTCGGGCCCTTCAGACGCGCGGTGGACTCATCCGAGTTCACGCCCACGACCAGGACGTCGCCGAGCGAACGCGCTTCGCGCAGCAGCGCGACGTGTCCCGCGTGCAGCAGGTCGAAGACGCCGTTGGCGAAGACGACCGTCTTGCCGGCCTCCTTCTCGACGGCCACGAGCTGCGCCAGCTCGTCCCAGTCCTCGATGGTGCCGGGGCGCTCGTCCGGCGACGACGCGACGAGCAGCTCGTTCAGGAGGTCGGCGCTGGACACGACGGCCGTGCCGGGCCGTCCGCAGGCGATACCGGCGGCCATGTTGCCCACCTGGACGGCCTGCAGCGTGGTGAGACCGGAGGCCAGTCCCGCGGCGATGCCCGCGATCATCGAGTCACCGGCCCCGGAGACATCGGAGACGAGCCTCGCCCGCGTGGGGATACGGGTGCGCGCGGAGGCCTCGATCACCTCGACGCCGACGGCGGAGAGCGAGACCGCGAGGGAGGCGATGCCGTCGACCAGCAGCCGCTCCGCGATCGTGTCGAGGGTCGCTTCGTCCGGCTGGTCGGCGCGCAGGCCCGACATCTGCAGGGCCTCGGCGAAGTTCGGCTTGACGATGGTGGCACCGCGGTACTTGCGGATGTCGGCGGACTTCGGGTCGACGACGACCGGGATGCCGTGGGCCCGCGCCAGATCGATCAGCCGGGCCACGAGCTCGTCGGAGAGGAGGCCCTTGGCGTAGTCCGACACCACGAGGGCCGCGCGCGAGACGTCGTCGCCCAGGGCCGCGCGGACGGCTTCGAACGCGGCGTCGGCACCGGCGGCATCCAGGGGGGCGAGGTCCTCGCGGTCCACCCGGACGATCTGCTGTGTCCCTGCCACGACCCGCAGCTTCTCGATCGTGGGCGCCGTCCCACGCCGCACGGGCGACGCGGAGACCCCCGCGCCGGCGAGGAGCCGTTCGAGCTCACGCCCGGCCTCGTCTTCTGCCCACGCGGCCACGAGGGTGGTCTCGACCCCCAGGGCGGCGATGTTCATCGCGGCGTTGGCTGCGCCGCCGGCCACGCTGTGATCGCGGCGGACGCGGAGGACGGGGATGGGCGCCTCGGGCGAGATGCGATCGACGGCGCCCGCGACGTAGCGGTCCAGCATCGCGTCGCCGATGACGACCACCCGCGCGCCCTCGAAGCCGAGGATGTGCTGCGGGGTGATCGACGGCAGTGCTGACATGGTGGCTTCCAGACGTGGGGCGAGCGAGCCGACGGGCGGCCGGACCGAACGAGCGTAACGGACTCAGGCGACCGGTTCCCGGAGGAGCCCCTCGACGGCCTCGGTCACCTCGTCGGGGCGCACGGCGCGGATGCAGTGGGCCTCGCGCGCGATGCACTCCTCGGTGCACCCGTCGGCGGGACGCGCGGGCTGGAGCAGGGCGCTGCGCTTCGACCACGGACCGAAGCGCTCGGGCGCGTTGTCGCTCCATGCAGAGCCGGTGGCGGGGTGGCACGTCACCACGACCGTCGGCACCTCGAGGCTGCTCGAGATGTGCTGCAGGCCCGAGTCGTTGCCGATGAACAGGTCGCAGCGCGAGATGGCGGCTGCGCTCTCGCTCAGGCTGAGCTTTCCGGCGAGGTCGACGGCGGGGATGCCACGATCGCGGAGGAGGGCGACGAGCTGCTGCGCGCGCTCGGTGTCGACACCGCCACCGAGGATCTGGACGGCGACCTGGCGCTCGGCGGCCAGGCGCTGCATGACCTCGGCGAGGTCTTCGACGGGCCACTGCCGCTTCGCGTCGCGCGCGCCGATGCCGAGACCGACCACGATCCCGGGGGTGTCGCCCAGGTCCGCCTTCTCGGTCGCCGCACGCAGGTCGGCGTCATCGAACAGGCCGGTGCCGATGGCGGGCAGACGGTGCTCGCGCCAGGGCAGTCCGAGGTACTCGGCCACACGCCGCAGCTGGCCCACGGTGAGGTGCGGGGTGGTCCCGCGCCAGATCACGTCGGTCAGCAGCTGGTCCTGCGGGCCGAACCACACGGGCTCGCGCTCCGGCACGGGGGCGAAACCGACGACGGACCGGGCACGCGAGGCGACCGCCAGGTAGCGGACCGGGGTGTCGTCGAAGTCCCATCGCGGCAGGATGGCGAGGTCGTATCCGCGCAGGCCGAAGCGCCGCAGGGCCTGACGCGCGGTGAGGATCTGGCGCTTGAGCGCGGAGCCCTCGGTCACGGGCGTCCACTCGATGACGCGGTCGACCGTGGGCGTCGCGTGGAACATCGTGGCGGGGCCGGGCTTGAGCACGAAGTGCACCGTCGCCTCGGGCCAGTGCTCGCGGATCGCGGCGAAGAGGGCGAGGCTCGTCGTGGTGTCGCCGATCTCATCGCTGCGCAGCACCACGATCCGACGCGGACGGACCGTCGGATCCCAGGAACGTCGGCGGCGCGCCCCGAAGAGGCGGACGAAGACAGCCGGGGACAGCGGGTCACGGTGGCGGATCGCGTTGATCTGCCAGACGACCCGTCGGAGGAGAGAACGCACGGGATCGAGCTTAGAGGGCCGTGCGGGGCACTCCCTGTGCGCGCTCACCCCGACGTCGCCGATCGCCCCGCGACCTCACGGGCCGCGGCGTCGAGGACGGCGGCGCGCGCATCGAACGAGTGCTCGGCGCGGATGCGCTCCGCGATTCCCGCCAGAGCCGCGGTGTCGGGGAACAGCGTGTCGGGGTCGGCGCGGAGGAGCTCGACGAGATGCTCGGCGTCGCGGTAGGTGATGACCGCGCCGCCGAAGATCTCCTCGATGCCCTCGACCTGCTCCGAGATCACCCGGCCGCCCACCGCGACGACGTCGAAGGGCCGCATCGCGATGAAGCCGTGACGGCGCATCGCCGGCCACTGATCGTTGAGGACGACGGAGGCGGACTCGTAGCGACGGGGCAGGTCGGCGTGGGGCAGGGTACGCGCGGCGATCGCGGCCTGCGGGATGAACGGGCGCCAGTCCGGACCGTAGACCCGGACCGGGATGCCGGCCCGCAGCGGCGCCACCACGCTGGGGCGGGCGATGCCGCGCGCCGTCCCGACGAACACGATGTCGTCGGTCCGCGCGACGCCGGTGGGGTGGAACAGGTCTACGTCGGTGCCCTCCAGGAGCGGTCGGACGTCGATGCCCCACTTCTCGCGCACATTCCGCGACCAGCTCTCGGACGCGGCGAACACCCGGTCGAAGGACGCGAGCTCGGCCCGCGTGATCTGGTCGGGATGGCTGATGATCCACTGCAGGGTGATGCCCGTCTCGACCGGGTCGATGCGGTAGGGGCCGCGAACGACGACGCTCACGTCGTCCAGGACGGATGTCGGACGCGCCCGCGCGTCGAAGGCATCGATCACGACCGTGTGTCCGCGACGGCGCAGAGCCGACGCGAGACCGCGGGCGAAGTGCATGTCGCCCCACACCGCACCCTGGCGTCCCGCCGGTGCGCAGATCTTGATGGCCCACCGCTGCGCGTCCGGGTGGGGACGCCGCCAGCGCCGCACCGGCTCGACCGTTCCCGCCGCGTCGGGGCGCCACGAGACGACGTCGAAGCCGGCGGCGGTGACGATGTCCGCGGCTGTGGAGCGGTCGCGGGAAGATCCCGTCCCGGTGGCGCGGGGCTCGGCGAACACCAGGCGCGGCTCATCGAGCACGGGGCGCACGCTCGTGAGCACTCTCGCGTCCAGGCGCGCCCGCAGCGCCCGCGCGAACGCCGACGCCGATCGGGGGGCGTCGCCCTCCAGGACGTCGCGCAGCGCGGTGCGGCCGAGCGCGACGGTGAGTCCGTGCACGAGCGGGACGGACAGGACGTCGTCGAGCGGGTCCAGGTCCTCCGCCGGGTGGTCCGCCAGGATCGGCCAGGGGGCAGGGCCCCCCGTCTCGGCCGCTCCGAGACCGGCGACCGTACCGTCCTGCGCGCGCTGGGCCGGGATCGCGGCGACGTCTCCCCGTGCGGACGCCACGAGGGCGTCGATCTCGGGGTCGGCGATCTCGGCGCGCGGGTCGACGGCCGCGACGATGTCAACCGGGAGATGCGTCGTCGCGTCGGCGAGCATGGCCGGCCACGACATCCGGGAACCGTACCCGCGCAGGCCGAGGGCGGGGACGAGATCGGCGAGCAGGTGCGCGGAGACCCACTGCGCGGCGTCCACGCCGACGAGGGCGACGACCACGCGGTCGGTACGCGTGCGCGCCGCGGCCTGCTCGAGCTTGCGCGCGTACCGTCGGTCGCGGGCCTGCAGCGGGCGCACGAGGCCGACCTCTGCGGCGGGAGGTGTCCCCCGCCCGGGATCCGCGGTGCCGACGCCAGCCGCGCGCGGCGACGATCGCGCGGCGGCGTACCTCCGCGACCGTCAGGTCGAGGGTGTGCCCCGCAGCCGACAGCTGCAGCTCGGCATCCGGGCGCGCCCAGGCGTGCTCGAGCCCGGCCTCACCGTGTGCACGTCCGTACGCGATGGCATCCCACCAGGGGTGGATGCGCACCGTCTCGCGCTCACTGAGCAGGTAGGCGTACAGGGCGGGCACCCGGAAGACCTCGGGGAGCTCCCCGCCCGCGACGATGTCGTCGAACAGGGGGTTCAGGCTCATCCCGCGGCGGAAGCCCCGCGCGACGTAGTGGGCGATCGCGAGGGGACGCGGCAGGCGCGGGATGCCGAGCTGGGCGGCGTAGTACGCGGCATCCACCAGCGGGGAGCGGTGGATGGTCCGCGCCCACCAGAGACGGTCCGCGCCTCGGACCAGCGGCCCGACCACGGGGAGATCTCGTGAACGACGGACACTCTCCCGGAGACGACCAAGCCGCATCCCTCGATTCTACGGGCGGCGGATCAGCGGCTCAGGCGCCGCCGGAACCGTCGCAGCCGCGACAGCAGCGGCTGGTGCGCGTCGATCTCGCGGCGCAGGTCCTGGCGCAGGTCTTCGCGCAGCTCGTGGCGAAGCCGCCCGACGGCCTCATCGACGTGGGCGATCACCTCGGCCTGCAGCCGCGACAGGTACAGCGGCAGCCCCGGCCCCTCGCGGTGCACCCACTCGGCGAGGGCGCGGTCGCGGACGACGGCGTCGTCGCGCGCGTGTTCGACTGCGAGGCCGAACATGCTGTTGGCGTCGACCCCCACCGAATCGGGGCGCTGCGTCCAGAAGGCCAGCGGCTCGCCGACGAGGAAACCGATCTCGTGGGAGCGCAGGATGCGCAGATACAGGTCCCAGTCCTCGACGGCGTCGAGGGTCTCGTCGTACCAGCCGACCTCGTCGTGCACCGCTCGCCGGTAGACCACCGAGATCGGCACGGCCCGGTTCACGCTGAGCATCTCGCTCAGCGAGATGCGTGTCATCCCCGCCCAGAAGGGGGCTCGACCGACCTCGACCCAGACGCCGCTGCGGTTCTCTTCGTAGACGATCTCGGTCGCCGCCGACACGGCCGCGTGCGCGGGATGCGCGTCGAGCCAGTCGATCGTGCGGGCGAGGAACTCGGGATGCCACCGGTCGTCGTCATCGTGCAGAACGACGTACTCGGTGTCGAGGGCGCGCACGCCCGTGTTCGCGGCGATGCAGCGTCCCCCCTCGCCGGGGGCGATGTGCACGACGCTCGCGCGATCGTCGAGTCCCGCCGCGGCGACGATCGCGTCGACCTCGGCCGCGTCTCCCCCGTCGTCGACGACGACGACACGCCAACCGGGCGCGGTCTGCGCCGCGATGTCGGCCAGGGCACGGCGGAGGAAAGCGGGACGTTGACGGGTGCGGACGATGATCCCGACGCGTGCGGACATGCGTCCGAGCTTAGGGGCGGTTGCGCTCACAGCTCGGCGTGCAAGGCCCAGACCCGGTCGGCGCAGGCCTCCCAGGCGAACCCTTTCGCGCGGTCGCCGGCGAGAACTCGCAGGCGGTCGGCGTCATCACCGAGGGCTCGCGCCACGGCGTCGCCGAGTTCGTCGGCCACGGCGAAGGCGGCGGCGTCGGCCAGCACCTCGCGGTGCACGGGGGTGTCGAGGGCGGCGATCGGCACGCCGAGGGCCAGTGCGTCGACCGCGCGCCAGGGCCAGTCGGTGCGCCCGCAGGCCGCGACGAACGCGCGCGCGTGCGACAGCACCGCAGCGCGGTCCCAGCGGTCGAGGAAGCCGCGCGCGTGCACGCGGGACTGCGCGAGTCCCGCCGCCGCGGCGACATCGGCGACGGCCGGCTCCTCGCCCTCCGGCACGTCGAGCACGACCACGTCGCCGTCCCAGCCCGCGGCGACGATCGCCGCAAAAGCATCGCCGAGAGCGTCCGAGGCGGCGGCACCGCCGGCGGCGGCGACGAACGACGGAGGAAGATCGAGCGCACGCAGTCGGCCCACGGCATCCGTGGGGACGCGAAGACCCGCGGCCGGGGCGCCGCCGATCACCCGGACTTTCTGCACGAGCTTGTTCTTGGCCACCTGACCGAGGCGCTCCGCCATCGCGTGCGTGGGAACGATGACGGCGTCCGCGTGCTTGGCGATGCGCGACAGCAGGGCGCGGCTGCCCAGCGTCTCGGCGGTGGGGAGCTCGTCGGGGGTTTCCCACGCCCGCAGGTCCCACAGGGTCACGACGATCTGGTGCGTCTCGTTCACCCGGTCGTGTCGCACGAGCGGCGCGAGGGCCGTGGGGGAATGGATGAGACCCTTGCCGATGCCGGGCGCGACCCCGAGCTGCCAGGATGCCGCGAGCTCGCGGCGGCGCACGGACAGGCGCGTCTCCGACGTCAGGCCCGTGACGCCGACGTCGTCGGAGAGGCCGGGCGCCGGCACGATCGCCGCGACATCGCAACCGCGGGGCGCGGTGTCGACGAGGGCTTGGGCGAGGGATGCCGAGGCCTCGGCGAGATCGTTGGAGGTGGGCGCGACGAGTTGGTCGAGCACGACGCGCAGGGTGACGGTCATGAGGAGGGTTCCTCCGTGGGGGTGGGCGGGTGGAGCTTGTCGCGCACCATCTGCTGCACCTGGGCGTAGTCGGGATCGTATTCGTCGACGCCGCCCTCGGGGGTGAGCTCGATCGTCGTGAGGGGCTGGTCCTTGGCCTTCAGCGCCAGATCGACCAGCGTGGGGGCGATGAGTCCCTGCGGCAGGTCTGTCTGCACGATGCTCGTGGTGGATTGCGCCACTTGCTGGAAGCGCGTCAGGACGACCTGCGGGGTGAATTGCGCGAGGATCGCCTCCTGGAGTTCGCGCTGTCGGCGCATGCGGTCGAAGTCGCTCGTGGTGTACCGCGACCTCGCGTACCACTGCGCCGTATCGCCGTCCATGTGCTGCTGGCCCGGCTCGATCCAGCCGAAGGCCCAGTCGTCGACCGGCTGACCGTCGTAGGCCGGACCGCCCTTCGGCAGACGCTCCTGCACGTCGATGTCGACACCGCCGAGCGCGTCGACCACGTCGGCGAAGCCCTTCATGTCGATCAGCACGTAGTACGGGATCTGGATGCCGAGGATCCCCTCGGCCGCATCTTTGGTGGCCTCGATACCCGGCTCGGTGCCCCGCTCCTTCGTGCCGGGGTAGAGCAGGTTCCCGTCCTGGCAGACCTCGACCTCGGTGCGCAGCTGGTTGATGCCGCTCCCCCACCCGCAGGTGGCGTCGGCGTGGCCGGTGTGCCCGTCGGGATACTCGTCCTGCATGGGACCGGGCGCGAACGGGAAGTGCGGCATGTCGCGCGGGATGCCGGTGATCGTGGTCGCGCCCGTGTCGGCGTTGATGGAGACCACCGAGATGCTGTCGAAGCGCATGGAGTCGCGACCCTCGCCGGAATCCGCGCCGAGCAGGAGGATGTTGTAGTAGCCGTCCGACGGCGGGACGACGGGCGCGGACTGGGCGAAGATGTCGGCGAACGCGTCGCGCGTGGTGCCCGCGGCCTGCGCCGCCCACACCGCACCCGATCCCGACAGCACGAGCAAGCCGATCGAGACGATGGTCATGGCCAGGCGCGCCAGCGGCCCGACCCTCACCAGGCGGACCAGGCGCAGGGTGTCGATGCTCAGCACGACCCAGAGCGCCACGTACCCGACGAGCACGATCTGCACGACGGTGAGCGGCAGTGGGCGCAACAACGACAGGAAATCGGGAATGAACGAGCCCGTCGCCAGGGTGAACAGCCCGCTCGGCCAGAGCAGGGCGCCGAGCGCCGCGAGCACCAGCACGGTCCACATGGCGAGGGTCGCCCCCAGACCGAAGCGCCCGAGGCGACGGTTGCCCGCGAGCACCTGCGCCGAGCCCGGCAGCAGGAAGTTCAACACGATGAGCCACCACCCGCGACGGGTCATGACCTCGACCGACGTCGCGTCGGGGGTGCGCAGGGGTCGCTGTTCGACGAGCGACGCGTGTGCGCGGGAGCGCGGCGGAGCCGCCACGCTCACAGGGAGTCCTTCAGGCGGCGGTTCTTCTCGTCGACCTGCGCCTCGAGGTCGCGGGCGTACGCCTCGACACGCTCGGCGAGGGCGGTGTCGGCGCTGCCGAGAATGCGGGCGGCGAGCAGCCCGGCATTCTTTGCACCGTTGATCGACACCGTCGCGACGGGGATCCCGGCCGGCATCTGGACGATGCTCAGCAGGGAGTCGAGCCCGTCGAGGGTGGCGAGTTGCACCGGGACGCCGATGACAGGAAGCGCGGTGACCGATGCCAGCATGCCGGGCAGGTGCGCGGCACCACCGGCACCGGCGATGATCGCCCGCAGGCCCCTCCCCCGAGCCTCTCGGCCGTACCGGATGAGCTTGTCAGGGGTGCGGTGGGCCGAGACGACCTCGACCTCGTGCGGGATGCCGAACTCCGTCAGCACCTCGCTGGCCGCGTTCATCACGCGCCAGTCGGAGTCGGAGCCCATGACGACGCCGACCACGGGCGTCTCGGAAGAATGCAGCGGCCGGGTCACCGCTCCAGGCTAGGCGCGCTCGCTGGAAGATCGCGGAACGGCACGCGACATGCTCAGTCGAAGAACGACGCGGCGCCCCGGGCCTCGTAGACGATCTCGTCGAGATCGTCACCGATCACGTTCACGTGACCGACCTTGCGGCCGGGGCGGGGGGCCTTGCCATAGGTGTGGATCTTCGCCGACGGGTGAGCGGCCAGGGCGGGCGCGAAGCGCTCCTCGAGGCCGCCCTCGGCCGGGCCGCCCAACACGTTGATCATGACCGACCAGGGGGCGATGGCATCCGTCGATCCCAGGGGCAGATCGAGCACCGCCCGCACGTGCTGCTCGAACTGGCTGGTGACGGCGCCGTCCTGCGTCCAGTGACCGCTGTTGTGCGGCCGCATGGCGAGTTCGTTGATGAGGATGCGTTCGTCGGTCGTCTCGAACAGCTCGACCGCCAGCATGCCGGTCACCCCCAGTCCCTCCGCCACGGCGACGCCGATCTCTGCCGCGACGCGACGCACGCGGTCGTCGGCGCGCGGGGCGGGCGCGATGACCTCGGCGCAGACCCCGCCGCGCTGCACGGTCTCGACCAGGGGGTAGGCCCGCACCTCGCCCGACGGGCGTCGCGCGACCTGCTGGGCGAGCTCCCGCGTGAAGTCGACGAGCTCCTCCACGAGCAGCGCTCCGCCGCCTGCGTCTTCGGCGAGGGCGGCGAACCAGTCGTCGGCCTCGGTCGCCGCCGACACCACGCGCACACCCTTGCCGTCGTAGCCGCCCCGCGGGGTCTTCACGACCGCGCGCCCGCCGTGGACGTCGAGGAAGTCCTGCAGGGCGGAGGCGTCGGAGACGGCGGCCCAGTCGGGCTGCGGCAGACCGAGTTCGGCCATGCGGGCCCGCATGACGAGCTTGTCTTGGGCGACGCCGAGGGGGGCGGGCCCCGGGTGCACGGCGACATCGGCCTCGACGAGAGCGGCGAGCACGTCCTGCGGCACGTGTTCGTGATCGAAGGTGATGACGTCGACGTCGCGGGCGAAGGCGAGCACGGTCTCGGCGTCTCGGTAGTCGCCCACGGCGGTCGCGGCGAGCGCCGCCGACATCCCCTCCGCCTCGGCGAGGACGCGGATCTCGACCCCGAGCTCCACGGCGGGCGCGATCATCATCCGCGCCAGCTGTCCGCCACCGACCACTCCGACTCGCAGCGCCATGCCGCTCCTTCCGTCGGCATCCATTCTGTCGGGCCGTCTTCACCGACGCGAGTCGGGAAGGTGCCCCGCCGACAGGGCCGCGGAGCGCTCAGACCTCGACCGCGCCCGAGCCGAACACCTGGGAGTCGCGGTGGGCCAGGATCTGGTTGACCTCGACCTGGTCGACGAGTGTCTCGTGCACCAGCACCGCGTGGGGAATGTTCTTCATGCGCAGCGGCGGCTCCACACCGTTGGAGAGCGACAGCGTCCCCGCCCCCCACAACCGCTGCAGGATGCCGCGGCGCATCTGGATCGCGTACCCGCGCACGTGCGAGATCTCGCGGCGGTTCGCGCCGAAAGGACCGGAGCGCTCGATGACGCGGCGCGTCGTGATCGTCCACGTGTGCGACAGCCAGACGAGGTACGGCACGACCACCAGCAGCAGCACGACGGAGCTCGCGGCCGTCACGAGCATCCAGTTCTCGAAGGGGGCCGGGAGATTGTCGTACAAGTACGGGGTCGCCCCGGCGACGGCGACGAGGATGAGCGCCGACCACGTCAAGCGCCGCGCGTGCGAGCGGAGCCGGGCGATGCGCAGTTCGGGCGCGGCGGTGCCGGGCGCCGGGGTCCGCGGGCGCCCGATCGAACTCGTCGACGGGGTCACGTTCTCATTGTGCGACGCGCGCTGCCCCGTCGCGGTCGAACACGCGGGACGACCTCACCGCACGTGCACGACATCGCCGGCCGACACGGTGGTGCGGATCGTGCCCGACTCGACGACGAGGCGCCCGTCGTCGGCGAGTCCGGATGCGCGTCCCTGCACGCTCGTGCCGTCGGGGAGCGACACGGTCACCTCGCGTCCGACCGTCGCGCACAGCTCCTCGATGTCGCGGTGCACGCGCTCCACGTCGCCGGACGACAGACGCGACAACGTCGCATCGAGATGCTCGAGGTAGTCGGCCAGCAGCTCGTCGTCGTCGCAGTCGGCACCCATCGCCGCGAACGACGTGGCCGTGGTCACCGGCAGTTCGGCACGGGTCATGCGCGTGTTGATCCCGGCCCCCACGACGACGGTGTCGAAGGTGCCCGGCACCGCCTCGGCCAGGATGCCGCAGATCTTGCCGCCCTCGACGAGCACGTCGTTCGGCCACTTCAGCTCCGCGGTACCTCCGTGACCGTGAAGCTGCCGACGCACGGCGCGCGTCATGGCCGCCCCCGCAGCGAGGGGGATCCAGCCGCGCAGCGCGAGCGGCACCGTGGATGCATCGACCACCACCGAGACCGCGAGCGCCGTGCCGGGTGCCGCCGTCCACGAACGGTCGAGCCGACCTCGCCCGGCACGCTGGTCGTCGGTCACCAGCGCCGAGAGGTGCGGCCAGCCGGCGGGATCGGCCGCGACGGCGGCGACGACGTCGGCGTTGGTGGAGTCGGTGGTCTCGACCACCTGGACACGGGGGCTGCGGGCCGCGGTGCGCGGGTATCCGTTCGCGGGAATCGCCATGATCCACACCCTAGGCACGCGAAGCATCCGGGGGTACCGCTTGCATCCCCGTTCGTCGCCATCCCCCCGGATGGTGTCCGGATACCACAGCGCTCCAGGGATTCGCTTGTGCGCACCCTCCAACGCCGGTGCCGGTGCGGTCGCTAGGGTGGAAAGCGTGACCGACCAGCCCGATCTCTTCACCACCGCCGGCAAGATCGCGGACCTGCGCAACAGGTTCCAAGAGGCGGTCGTCGACGCCGAAGCCGCCGCCCGCACCAAGCAGCACGCGAAGGGCAAACTCACGGCCCGCGAGCGCCTGGAGATGCTGGTCGACCCGGGCTCGTTCGTCGAGCTCGACGAGTACGTCCGTCACCGCACCACGGCCTTCGGTATGGACAAGTCGCGTCCCTACGGCGACTCCGTGGTCACGGGCACCGGCACGATCCACGGCCGCACGGTCGCGGTGTACGCGCAGGACTTCTCCACCTTCGGCGGCTCGCTCGGCGAGGTCGCCGGCGACAAGATCATCAAGGTCATGGAGCTGGCCCTCCGCAGCGGCATCCCGATCATCGGCATCCTGGACTCCGGTGGTGCCCGCATCCAGGAAGGCGTCGTGGCCCTCGGCAAGTACGGCGAGATCTTCCGCCTGAACACCGCCGCCTCGGGTGTCATCCCGCAGATCTCGATCATCATGGGCCCCGCGGCCGGTGGCGCGGTGTACTCCCCCGCCCTCACCGACTTCGTCATCATGGTCGACAAGACCAGCCAGATGTTCGTCACCGGCCCCGATGTCATCAAGACCGTCACCGGCGAAGACGTGGGCATGGAAGAGCTCGGCGGCGCGCTCACGCACAACACCCGCTCGGGCGTCGCGCACTACCTCGCCGACGACGAAGACGACGCGATCGACTACGCGCGCGGCCTCATCGGCTACCTGCCCGACAACAACCTCGCCGAGATCCCGGTCTACGACACCCCGTTCGAGTTCGAGACGACCGATGCCGACCGCTCGCTGAACACGGTCATCCCCGACTCCCCGAACCAGCCGTACGACATCCACACCGTGATCGAGGGGATCGTCGACGCCGGCGACTTCCTCGAGGTGCAGCCCCTCTTCGCCCCGAACATCGTGATCGGCTTCGGCCGCATCGAGGGACGCACGGTGGGCATCATCGCCAACCAGCCGTCGCAGATGGCCGGCACGCTCAACATCGACGCCGGCGAGAAGGCCAGCCGCTTCGTGCGTTTCTGCGACGCCTTCTCCATCCCGATCGTGACCCTCGTCGACGTCCCCGGCTACCTGCCCGGGACCGACCAGGAGTGGACCGGTGTCATCCGCCGCGGCGCGAAGCTGCTGTACGCGTACGCCGAGGCGACCGTGCCGCTGGTCACCGTGATCCTGCGCAAGGCCTACGGCGGCGCCTACATCGTCATGGGCTCCAAGCAGCTCGGCGCCGACATCAACCTCGCCTGGCCCACCGCCGAGATCGCCGTCATGGGCGGCCAGGGAGCGGTCAACATCCTCTACCGCGGCGAGATCAAGCGCGCCGAGGAAGCGGGCGAAGACGTCGCCGCCGTGCGCACGCGTCTCGCGAACGAGTACACCTACAACGTGGCATCCCCCTTCCTCGCCGCCGAGCGCGGCGAGCTCGACGGGATCATCGAGCCCGCACAGACGCGCGTGTCGATCGCCAAGGCCCTGCGGGCGCTGCGCAACAAGCGCGCGAGCCTGCCGGCCAAGAAGCACGGGAACATCCCGCTGTGAGCCACGATCACGCCGCCGAGACCGAGGCCGGGCAGCCGCCCGTCGTGGCCGAGGTCGTGCGGGGCACGCCCACGGAAGAGGAGCTGGCCGCGGCCGTCGTCGTGGTGAGCGAGGCGTACGCGCGCGAAGTCGAGGAGGCCACCGTTCCCGACACTCGCGCGCGCTCTCGATGGGAGATCTCGGCGCGCGGACTGCGGTCGCCGCTGGAGCGCGCCGCGGGGTGGAGCGGTTTCACCGGCTGACCCGGGGATGTCCCCCGAAATACCTACAGACGCCGCGGCGCCGATGCCGAATACTGGAGGAGCTGGAACGCGTCACGCGTTCGGTCGGGCCGCTTCTTCGAGCCGGTTCCGGCCTTGCGAACGGTTTTCGGGTAACCGTTCGCCTGGGTGAGGGGTCGGCGATCACGCCGCCCCTCACCCCTCACTCCTCTCCGAGGCTCGCCCCGCGGCCCGCGCATCGGTGTGCTCCCGGTGGCGAATGCTCAGCGGGGTCGCCTGATCTCGCGCCACAGGTCGACCTGATCGTCGTCGCCGCTCGCGCCCTCGCCGCTGGAGCGGCCCACGATGGTGACCGCGACCTCGTGATGCGGCGAGGTGCGGACGATGAGGCGCTCCGACACGGCGTCACGCAGGACGGATGCCAGCTCACCGCGGATGTCGACGAGGGCGGGCGTCGCGAGGCCCTCGAGACCGCCCTCGTCGAAGAGACTGACCGAAATCCCTCGACGGCGAGCCGCTTCGATCTCGGCACGCACCGCGTCGTCGAGCAGGCGAGGACCACGCAGCTCGTCGCGCAGACTCGCCTCGGCGTGGCGCGCGGCCGCCTTCTCGCTCGCGCGCAGATTGCCCCCGGTCTCGATGGTGCGCGCGAGGATCGGACCCGCGGCCTGCAGCGCACGCTGCACGTGCAGTCGCCGTTCGCGCTGCCGCCCGCTCTGCGAGGCCTGCCACGCCGAGGCAGCCTGCTGCAGCTCCACGAGGTGATCGGCATCGCGCGCCGTACGATCGAGGGCGACCATGAGCAGCTGCCCGGCCGCGACCCAGACGATCGAGCCCACGAGCCCCAGGCTGAGGGCGTCGAGCGGGCCGAGCCAGAACGCCGACGAGAGCGCGAGGATCGCCATGCCGGTCCACGCCACGAGGGGACTTCGACGCACGACGACGATCGTCATGAGGGCACCGATCGCACCGATCACCCATGTCACGAAGGGCTGCCCCCGACCGGCCTCGGTCACCGCCGAGAACGTCGCGGTGGGAACGACCACCGCCGCGAGCAGCGCCAGGGCCACGCCCCAGGTCGGCATCTGTCGCATCGGTGCCACGGGCCCGGGGGCCGCCGCGCGCTCCGGCGCGGCACGCCCTCCGATCGCGAAGATCCACAGCCAGGTCACCGGCAGATAGAACACGAGTGCCGCGACGATCAGCCAGCCCCGCTCGACGGTCTCGGGCGATGTCCACAGCAACCCCCGCGCCGCCAGGTAGGCGGTGAACGCGAGCGCGATGCTCGACAGGACGAAGCGGACGGTCACCAACGGTCACCGCTCTCCCACTCGAGCGTCACCGTCGTGCCGGCCGCACCCGAGTCGATGTCGCTGCGGCCGCCCACGGCGCTCACGCGGGCGATGATCGACCCACGGATGCCGAGACGGTCGGCGGGGATCGCATCCACGTCGAACCCGGCCCCGGCGTCGCGTACGCGCACCGCGATGCTGCCGGGGGCCGCGTACCCGGCCAACTGCACCGACAGCCCCTGCGCGTCGGCATGCTGGACCGCGTTGGCCACGGCCTGCATCGACGCCAACACGAGCGCCCGCGCGACCCGGCCCGGCACCCGCGGCGTGCCGTCCTCGACACGGCGTGCCACCTCGAGGTCGACGCCGAGGTCGCGGGCCGCGATTTCGATGTCGTCAGCCAGACGGGTGGCGGGCACCGGCTCGTCGCTGCCCTCGAGAGCGTCTTTCTCGGCGTTGGCGAGGCGAGTGAGCGCCTCGCGCGCCATGCTCACCGCGAGGGTCCGCTCACGCGGCGTCGTCGCGCGCTCCGCGGCCAGGAGGGCTCCCAGCACGCTGTCGTGCATGAGCGCGGCCACCGCGACCCGCTCGTGTTCGCTCGCGGCAGCGGCGGCCGCCGCCGCGTAGCTCGACACCGCGAGGGTGCGCGTCTGGTCGACGTTGACGGCGACCGAGCGGTACATCCACGCCAGCGTCAGCAACACGCTGCCCAGGATGAGCGCGAACGACACGTCGAGCAGGACGGGCAGCACGAAATCGGGATCGCCTCCGGCCTGCAGCAGCCGAACGCCCCCGAAGAGGAGGGGTGCCGCCACCGTCCACGCGATCTGTGCCGGGAGGGGGAAGGCCACCACCGCCGCCAACGTGGCGATGTTGATGAGGTAGAAGATCCACGGGTTCTCGGTGGGGACCGGGGGCGGTCCGCCGGCGGTCGCCAGCGGCCACAGTGCCAGGGCGACGAGGAAGACAACCGCGAAGAGGCCGGCGAACATGCGCGCCAACCGCCCGACGGCGCAGGCGATGATCATCGCGACGAGCGGAAGGAACACGCCCAGCGTCATCGGCAGATGCCAGCCGGGAGCCTCGTCGCCGGTCCCGAAGGCGGCGGCGAAGGCCTGCGCACCCAGGACGAGCGCACCCGGTCCGACGAGGAGCGTGAGGACGCGCTCGATCCGCGTCTGCGTGAACGACCCCGAATCGCCCTGCGTCTCGCGGGAGTGAGGGATGCGGCCCCAGGCGTCGTCCAGGACCGATCGGGGGGTGTCAGCCATGGCCCACGGCGGCATCGGGCGCGTCGTGGAGGATGCCGTCCTCCATCGCGCGCCGCAGCAGATCGACCTTCGTGGGGGCCGGGCGGCCGACCTCGACGTACTTGACCCGCACGCGGGTGATGTTCTCTTTGGCGGTCGAGTACGCCACACCGAGGCGCTCGGCCACGGCTTTGAGCGGCAGACCCGCCGCATACAGCCGGAGCACCTCGCGCTCGCGCGCCGACAGCTGCGCATCGGCGAACTCGCGGTCGCCCTCGACCGCGCTCGCCCATTCGACGTTGTCGAGCAGCTCACCGCGCGCCACGACGTCGATCGCGCCCAGCACCTCGTGCGTGGGCGAGGACTTGCTGACGATCCCCGCTGCCCCCGCCGCCAGAGCCTCGCGCACCGCCGCCGCGCGATCGGCCACGCTGTGGATGATGACGCTGGAGCCGTCGCGGACGACACGGTCGACGTTCTCGGACACCGTGGTGCCATCGCCGAGCGTGAGATCGAGCACCACGACGTCGGCCGGCGATGTGGCGCCTGCCCGTCGCCAGTCAAGGTAGGCGGCGACGTTGGCGCCGGAGAAGACCACCTCGGTGGCGCCGGTCCCCGTCAACGCCGCCTCGAGACCGAGCCGAACGGACTCGTGATCATCGATGAGGGCGACACGCGTCATTGGTTCATCGTATCGATCCGCCCCTGCCCGGGCAGAGGTTGTGCCCCTCACCGACGCAAAACGGCCACTGCCTCGACATGGTGCGAATTCGGGAACAGGTCCACGCCGCGGATACCGCGGTCGGCGCGATAGCCCAGATCCGAGAACGTCGCCAGGTCACGCGCGAGCGCCACCGGGTCGCAGGCCACGTAGACGACGGTCGAGGAGGTCAGCGCGGCGATCCCCTCGACGACCTCACGTCCCGCGCCGGCGCGCGGCGGATCGAGCAGCACGACACCGCGGGCGAGACGCTCGCGCTCTCGCGCGGAGGCGTCGGCGACCAGCTTCGCCACGAAGCGGTCGGCTCGGGCCGTCTCGGCACGAGCCCCGACCCATTCCGCCAGATTCTCCCCCGCGTGCTCGGTGGCCCGGGGATCGGATTCGACGCTGACGACACGGGTGGACGCACCGCCGAGATCGGCGATCGTCGCGGCGAACAGTCCCACTCCCCCGTAGAGATCGAGGTGCAGCGCCTCGGGGTCGAGGGCTCCGATGGCCTCGATCTCGTCGGCGACGAGCGCGGTGAGCGTCTGCGCGGCGAGCCGGTGCACCTGCCAGAAGCCACCGGCATCCACGCGGAACGTGCGGTCGCCGACACGTTCCTCGACGACCTCGGGGGCGGGGTGGGTACGCACACCGTCGGGCCGCGGGAGCACGCGCACGCGGCCGTCGGCGGGCTGCACGAGATCGATGCGGCCGGGCTCGCTCCCGCGGATCTCCGCGGCGGCATCGGCGACACCCGCGGTGGCCAACGGCAGATCGGGCGTCTCGATGACCCGGTGCGAGCGCGCGGCGTACGCCCCCACGCGCCCCCGGTCGTCGACGTGCAGGCTCACCCGGGTGCGCCACCGCGTGCCGTCGTCGGTCTCGGGCGCACTCGCGTCTCCGGCGGGGCTCACGTCGACCGGCAGATCGAGGCGACCCACCCGCTGCAGGGACTCGCGCACCACCCGCTCCTTGAGGGCGCGCTGGTGCCCCAGCACGATGTGACCGAACTCCGCACCGCCCGGACGCTGGGCGGGATCGATGTCGATGTCGGCCGCACGCCAGACGTGCGGGCGACGCTCGGGAGCGGCTTCGAGCACCTCGACCGCGTCGGCTCGCCAGAACGCCTTCTTGCGCGTGTCGGTGAGGCGAGCGCGCACCCGCTCCCCGGGCAGGGTGTCGGCAACGAACACCACGCGCCCCTCGTGCCGACCGACGAAGACGCCGCCGTGGGCGATGCCCGTGATATCGAGTTCGATCAGATCGCCGTCGCGCATCCTCCGAGCCTGTCACATGCCGCCGACACCGGTCCGTCGGGTCGGTAGCGTTATCGCATGCGCGTGTGCTTGGCATCCACTTCTCCCGCCCGACTGATGCTGCTGCGCCAAGCGGGCATCGAGCCCGAGGCGCGCGCACCCCGGGTCGACGAAGAGGCCGTGATCGCCGAGGTCGAAGCCGCCGAGAGGCGCCGCCTGCCCGCCGACGAGCACGTGCTGCTGCTCGCGCGCCGCAAGGCGGCCGACGTCGCACACCGCCTGCACGCGGAGGAACCGGCCTTCGACGGGTTCGTGATCGGCGGCGACTCGATGTTCGCCCTGGGCGATGAGATCCTCGGAAAGCCCTATACGGCCGAGGCGGCCACCGCCCGCTGGCTCGACATGCGGGGCCGCACCGGTGTGCTGCACTCGGGCCACAGCGTGTTCCGCGTCTCGCCCGACGCGGAACCGCGCGAAGCGTACGCGGTCGCCGAGGCGTCGGTGACGTTCGCCGCCGACGTCGACGCCGACGAGATCGCCGCGTACGTCGCGAGCGGGGAGCCGCTCCTGGTGGCCGGCGCCTTCACGGTCGACAGCCTGGGCGGGGCGTTCATCGAGCGCGTCGATGGCGACCCCTCCACCGTGGTCGGCATGTCGCTGTCGACCGTGCGACGCCTCGTGCGCGAGCTCGGCGGCGCGTGGACGCAGCTCTGGAACCGTTCGTAGACTCCCGCACACGTTTTCCGGCGTTTCTTGTCGAGGAGGCTCAAAAGGCGGGGGTACCCCCTCGCTAGGCTGGGAGGATGCCGAAGATCGCCAAGGTCCTTGTCGCCAACCGCGGCGAGATCGCCGTCCGAGTCATCCGCGCCGCCCGAGATGCGGGGAAGGCCTCCGTCGCCGTCTACGCCGACCAGGACCGCGACGCCCTGCACACCCGCCTCGCCGACGAGGCGTACGCGCTCGACGGTGCCACCAGCGCCGACACCTACCTCTCGATCGAGAAGATCCTCTCGGTAGCCCGCCGCTCCGGCGCCGACGCCGTGCACCCCGGCTACGGCTTCCTCGCCGAGAACGCCGACTTCGCGCGTGCCGTCATCGGTGCCGGTCTCGTGTGGATCGGCCCCCCACCCGAGGCCATCGAGGCTCTGGGCGACAAGGTCACCGCGCGTCACGTCGCCGAGAAGGTCGGCGCGCCTCTGGCCCCCGGCACCCCCGGTCCGGTCTCGGGCGCCGACGAGGTCATCGCCTTCGCCGAGGAGGTGGGTCTGCCGATCGCCATCAAGGCCGCATACGGCGGCGGCGGACGCGGCCTCAAGGTCGCGCGCGAGCTCGACGAGGTCGCCGAGATGTTCGAGTCGGCCACCCGCGAGGCGGTCGCGGCGTTCGGCCGCGGCGAGTGCTTCGTCGAGAAGTACCTCGACAAGCCGCGCCACGTCGAGACGCAGTGCCTGGCGGATGCGAGCGGCAACGTCGTCGTCGTCTCCACCCGCGACTGCTCGCTGCAGCGTCGTCACCAGAAGCTGGTCGAAGAGGCACCGGCCCCCTTCCTCAGCGACGAGCAGAACGCGGTGCTGTACGCGGCATCCAAGGCCATCCTGAAAGAGGTCGGCTACGTCGGTGCGGGCACGTGCGAGTTCCTCATCGGCGCCGACGGCACCATCTCGTTCCTCGAGGTCAACACGCGCCTGCAGGTCGAGCACCCCGTGTCCGAGGAGGTCACCGGCCTCGACCTCGTCCGCGAGCAGTTCCGTCTCGCGGAGGGCGAAGAGCTCGGCTACGACGACCCCGCGCCGACCGGTCACTCGATCGAGTTCCGCATCAACGGCGAGGACCCGGGCCGAGGCTTCCTGCCCCAGCCGGGTCCCATCCACGTCTTCAAGACGTTCGGCGGTCCCGGGATCCGGCTCGACTCCGGCGTCACCGCGGGCGACAGCGTCTCGGGCGCCTTCGACTCGCTGCTGGCCAAGATCATCGTCACCGGCCGTGACCGCGCCGAGGCGCTGGAGCGCTCGCGCCGAGCCCTCGACGAGTTCGAGGTCGCCGGCATGCCGACGGTGCTGCCCTTCCACCGCAAGGTCGTGCGCGACCCCGCGTTCACGGCGGAGAACGGCGAGTTCGGCGTCTTCACCCGCTGGATCGAGACCGAGTTCGTCAACGACATCCCCGCGTGGGACGGCGAGCTCGAGGCCCCCGCCGCGGCGCCCGGCCGCCACACGGTCGTCGTCGAGGTCGGCGGTAAGCGCCTCGAGGTGAGCCTGCCCGACCGCATCACCGCTGCCGCCCCCCAGATCGGCCGCCCCGCCGCCGCTCCCCCGTCCCGTCGCTCGCACGCGGCCTCGCCCGCCGCCGGTGCCACCGGCGACGCGGTGAAGTCGCCGATGCAGGCCACGATCGTCAAGGTCGCGGTCGAGGAGGGCCAGCAGGTCGTCAAGGGCGACCTCGTGGTCGTGCTCGAGGCGATGAAGATGGAACAGCCCCTGCAGGCGCACAAGGACGGCACGGTGACGGGGATCGACGCCACCCCCGGCGCCACGGTCTCGGCCGGCCACCAGCTGCTCGTCATCAGCTGAGCGCGTGGCGCTGGAGTCGCTGCGTCCGCGCGACGTGGCACCCGACTACCGGTCGCCGTACGGCATCCGTTTCGAGGTCCCCGAGGTCGACCGCCTCGCGGGCCTCGACGCGTTCCCCTGGAACGACGCCTCCGCGCAGGCCGTGCTCGCGGCGTCGGACTGGTACGCCCCCGAGACCGAGCAACGCTATGGGTCGTGGGGGCCTCGAGCGCGGCGTTATCCCGCCCCGACGGTGACAATGGATGCCGCGACGGCGCGCGAACGCGTCGTCGCGGTCGCCGCCGCGTTGATCGGGCTGGACTATCAGCACCACCACGTGCCGGCCTGGGAGCCACCGCCCTGGTGGCGGCACAAGACCGTGCGTTCCGGGCGGCAGGGCGCGGGCGTGGACTGCAGCAACTTCCTGGCCTTCGTCTTCTCGTACGCGCTCGGCGTCGACCTCCCCACCGCTATCCGGGAGCAGGCCGCGCTGCACCGCGCCCCGGTCGAGGGGCGCCTCTGGTCGTCGCGCGTCGAGCTGATCGAGGGCGATTACGACACCCTCCTCGCCCGGCTTCAGCCCGCCGACCTCGTGTACGTGCGCTCCGATGCCGGGCCCATCTCGCACGTCGTGCTGTGGCTGGGCTCGTGCGGCACCGGGCCGAGCCCGACGCCCCTCGTGATCGACGCGCACGGCGAGGGCGTGCTCGACGCCGACCGGGTCGAGATCCCCGCGGGCATCCGCATCCGTCCCTATCGCCGAGCCGGCTGGTACGGACGCCGCACCGCCTTCGCGCACCGCATCGTCACGGACTGAGCGGGCGGGCGACGCCGGCGCTGCTCCCCGCACCCCCACGCATAAACGCGATCCGCGCGCATAAACGCGCTCTCCCCGCGTTTATGCGAGCAAACAGCGTTTATGCGTGAGATGTGGGGCGACGGGGGCGCTCAGTCCTCGCCCGGGTCGTCGCGATCGACGATGTGCATGGCGCGGGCGGCGTCGGTGATGCTCGAGGTCAGCGACGGGTACACCGCGAACACCCGCGCGACCTGGTCGACGGTCAGGCGACGCTCCACCGCGATCGCGATGGGGTAGATGAGCTCCGACGCCTTGGGACCGACGATGACACCGCCCATGACCGTGCCGCTGCCCTTGCGGGCGATGAGCTTGACGAACCCGTCGGTGATGCCCTGCATCTTCGCCCGGGGGTTGGCCGAGAGGGGGAGCTTCTTCACGACACCGGCGATCTTGCCGTCGATGACGTCCTGCTCGCTGAAACCGACCGTGGCGATCTCGGGAGCGGTGAAGATGTTGGCCGTGATGCGGCGGGTCTCGAGCGGGATGACGATGTCGCCGAGCGCGTGGAAGACGGCCTGGCGTCCCTGCATGGATGCCACGGATGCCAGGGGGAAGAAGTTCGTGCAATCGCCCGCGGCGTAGATGTTGGGGACCGACGTACGCGCCACGCGATTCACGCGGATGTGGCCCGAGGGAGTCATCTGCACCCCGGCCTGCTCGAGGCCGATGCCCGCGGTGTTGGGGATGGAGCCGACCGCCATGAGGCAGTGGCTGCCCTCGATGGTGCGACCGTCGGCGAGGGTCACGACGACCTGCTCGCCGGTGTTCACGACCGACTCGGCGCGCGCCTTCGCCAGCAGCGTCATGCCGCCCCGCTGGAACACGCGCTCCAGAACCGCTGCGGCATCCTGGTCCTCACCCGGGAGCACCTGGTCGCGGCTGGAGACCAGCGTCACCTTCGCGCCGAGGTTCATGTACGCCGAGGCGAACTCGGCCCCGGTGACACCCGAGCCCACCACGATCAGGTGCGTCGGCACCGACTTCATGTTGTACAGCTGCGTCCACGTGAGGATGCGCTCACCGTCAGGCTGCGCCGAGGGCAGCTCGCGCGGCGACGCCCCGACCGAGACGACCAGCGTCTCGGCCTCGATACGGTCGAAGTCGGTGCCCCCGGCCTCGGTCGAGACGACGACGGCGCCCGAACCGTCGAGGCGGCCGTGCCCCGCGATGATGCGGACGCCCGCCTCGAGCAGCGACGCACGCATGTCGTCGGACTGCTGCCGCGCGAGCGACAGCAGCCGCTGATTGACCGCGGCGAGGTTGATCGCGACTTCGGGGGCGAGGGGCTTGCCGCGGTCGTCCTTGGCGAACAGCTGGACGCCCAGATCTCCGGCGTTGCGGATCGCCACGGCCGCGTCGGCGGTGGCGATGAGGGTCTTCGAGGGCACGACGTCGGTGATGACGGCAGAGCCCCCCACGCCCGCGCGTTCCACGAGGGTCACGTCGGCGCCGAGCTGCGCGGCCGAGAGCGCCGCCTCGTAGCCGCCGGGGCCTCCACCGACGATCGCGACGGACTGCTTGCGCTCGAAGCTCTGCACCATGGCATCCATTCTGTCAGCGACGGAGAGGCGGCCGACACGCGGGCTCCCGGCGGCGGGTGCCTGGCCCGCGAGGTCGACGCTTCCTAGAGTGGGGGCATGTCCAACAGCACTTCTCACCCGCTCGACGACCCCGCGGTCGACCCGTTCGAGATCGCCGCGACCGCAGCGGACGACATCGCCCGCCTGACCGGCGTCGAGCACCACGACATCGCCGTCACCCTCGGTTCGGGCTGGGGGCGCGCCGCCGAGCTCATCGGGGACGAGACGGCGTCGTTCTCCGCGACCGAGGTGACCGGCTTCAGCAAGCCCGCCCTCGAGGGCCACGTCGGAACCCTGCGTAGCGTGCGCACCCCCGGCGGCAAGAACGTGCTGGTCATCGGCGCCCGCACGCACTACTACGAGGGCCACGGCGTGCGCCGGGTCGTGCACAGCGTCCGCACGGCCGCCGCGACCGGGGCGAAGACCATGATCCTGACCAACGGCGCGGGCGGCATCCGCGAGACGTGGAAGCCCGGCCAGCCGGTGCTCATCAGCGACCACATCAACCTCACCGCAGACTCTCCCCTGGAGGGCGCGACCTTCATCGACCTCACCGACCTGTACTCGTCGCGCCTGCGCGAGATCGCGCGTGGCATCGACCCGTCGCTCGACGAGGGCGTGTACTGCCAGTTCCGCGGTCCGCACTACGAGACCCCGGCAGAGGTACAGATGGCAAAGGCCATCGGCGGGCACATCGTCGGCATGTCGACCGCTCTCGAAGCCATCGCCGCGCGCCAGGCGGGCATGGAGATCCTCGGCTTCTCGCTCATCACGAACCTGGCAGCAGGCATCCAGCAGACACCGCTCAGCCACGAAGAGGTGCTCGAGGCCGGTCGCGACGCCGAACCCGTCATCTCGGCACTGCTCGCGCGCGTGATCGGCGCACTGTGAGCGCGTACGTCGCCGCCGCGCGGGCCTGGCTCGCGCAGGACCCGGATGCCGTGACCCGCGACGAGCTGTCGGCGCTCATCGCCCGTGTGGAGGAGGGGGATGCCGAAGCTGCGGCCGACCTCGAGGATCGCTTCTCGACACGGCTGGCGTTCGGCACCGCGGGTCTGCGCGGAACGCTCGGCGCGGGCTCCAACCGCATGAACCGCGTGCTCGTCGCCCAAGCCGCCGCCGGGTTCGCGGCGTACCTGCGCGAGCGATCCTCCGGCACGCCGACCGTCGTGGTCGGCTACGACGGACGCCGCAACTCCGATGTGTTCGCGCGCGACTCCGCCGAGATCTTCGTCGGCGCGGGACTCGACGTCATCCTGCTCCCCCGGATGCTGCCCACGCCCGTGCTCGCGTTCGCCGTGCGCCACCTCGGTGCCGACGCCGGCGTCATGGTCACCGCGAGCCACAACCCGCCCGACGACAACGGCTACAAGGTCTACCTCGGCGGTGCCGACGCGGGTGCGCAGATCGTCTCGCCCGCCGACGCGGAGATCGCCGCGCACATCCAGCGCGTGGCCGATGCGGGCGACATCACCGTGCTGCCCCGCTCGGTCGGATACTGCAATGCGCCCGAATCGGTCGTCGACGCGTACGTCGCCGCGACCGCCGCCGTCGCGCCCGCCCCGGCCGGAGCCGAGGGCCTGCGCTGGGTCTACACCGCCCTGCACGGCGTGGGATGGGAGACGTTCTCGCGCGTGCTGACGGAGGCCGGCTACCCCGCGCCCGCTCTCGTCGAGGCGCAGATCCAGCCCGACGGCCGCTTCCCCACCGTCGCGTTCCCCAACCCCGAAGAACCCGGCGCGATGGACCTGGCGTTCGAGACCGGGCGCACGGTCGACGCCGAGCTCGTGGTCGCCAACGATCCGGATGCCGATCGCCTCGCGGTCGCCGTGCCCGATGCCGAAGCGCCCGGCGGATGGCGCCGCCTGACCGGCAACGAGATCGGGCTGCTGCTGGGGTGGCGCGCCGCCCGAGCCGCCGCGGCGGCGGGGACGGACGGCTCGCTCGCGTGCTCGCTGGTGTCGTCGCCGGGGTTGCAGGCGGTGGCCGAGCATTACGGCCTCGCCTTCCACTCCACCCTCACCGGGTTCAAGTGGATCTCGCGGGCCCCCGGCATCGTCTTCGGCTTCGAGGAGGCGCTCGGCTACCTCGTGAACCCCGACACGGTCCGCGACAAAGACGGCATCTCCGCGGCCGTCGCGCTGCTGGGCATGGCGACGGAGGCTCGCGCACACGGGCGTACCGTCGCCGACCTGCTGCGGGAGTTCCGCGAGTTGTTCGGCGCGTTCGCGAGCGACCAGATCTCGATCCGCGTCACCGACGTGAGCGAGATCGCCGGGATCATGGCATCCCTGCGCGCACAGCCGCCGGCTGCGCTCGGTGAGGTCGGGGTGGCGCGCATCGACGACCTGCTCGAGGGCGCCGACGGCCTGCCCCCGGGAGACGTGCTGCGCGTCTGGCTCGACGACGGTTCGCGCCTCATCGTGCGCCCCAGCGGCACCGAGCCCAAGCTCAAGCTGTACCTCGACGTGCGCGCCTCCTCGGCCAAGAAGGCCGCGCGGCGCCTGGCCGCGCTGCGCGCCAGCGCCGAGGCGCTGCTGGCGTCCATCCGCTGACCCCTCCCCCCTCCCCCCTCCCCCCTCCCCCCTCCCCCTCCCCTTGTTTGGGGCGCGATCCTCCGTGTGGGGCGCGGAATTGGCCGCCCCAAACGGAAAGGTGTGCCCCAAACGCGGAGCGACAGCCCTCCACATCGTGAGCTGTGGCGTGGGTTGTCCACAATGCGGGGCGGAGGGGCGGGGCGGACGGTTCGCGTGGGTCAGGGTGAGGAGATGTCACCCCTCGACATCCCGCTCCTGCACCGTGCAGACCTCCTCGCGCAGGGAACCGACCATCACGGTCTCGACCGGCGCCTGCGCGCCGGGACGCTCGCGCGTGTGCGGCCCGGCGTCTACATCGACCCGCGGCGAGCGGCGTCGTTCCGCCCCGAGGAGTGGATCATCGTGCGCGCCCGTGCGCTCGCCCGGGCGTGTTCTCGGCCGACCGTCTTCTCGCACCAGACGGCCGCGGCCCTCCACGGTCTACCGGTGCTTCATCCCGGCGAGCGCGTACACATCACCCTCGACGAGCGTCGCCGGGGATCCGTGGCGGGCGCGGTGAGGCACCGGGGAGAGCTCTCCACGGATGACGTCGTGTCACGGTGCGGGCTGCACACGACGAGCCTCGCGCGAACGGTGGCGGACATCGCACGGACGGCTCCCTTCGATGAGGCGGTGTGCGCGCTCGACGGTGCCCTTCGCCAGGTGGCGGTCAGGGCGATCGGGTCGTACGACGAGACCGCGGCGGGCGCTTTCACGGCGGAATCCCTCGCCCTCGTGGAGCGTTCGTCCCACGGCAGGGCGAGGGCACGCAGAGCGATCGCCTTCGCGGATGGTCGGGCCCAGCTTCCCGGCGAGAGCATCAGCCGTATCCGCCTGCACGAGCTCGGATTCCGCGCCGTGCGCCTGCAGGTCGCGGTGACCGGTCCGTCGGCGAGCACGTACTTCGTGGACTTCGGCATCGACGAAGCGAAGGTCTGGGGCGAGTTCGACGGACGCACCAAGTACCTCGACGACGAGATGCGCGCGGGGCGCTCGACGGCCGACGTGCTGCTGACGGAGAAACGGCGCGAGGACTGGATCCGTGGCGTGACCGGACGCCCCGTCGTCCGCTGGGGCTGGGCGGACCTCCGTGACGCCGCCACGCTCGGAGCGCGTCTGTCGTCGTTCCACGTCGCGCTGCCGTGACGCCGCCGCTTGGGGCGCGCGATTCCGTTCGGGGCGCGGCATTCCCCGCCCCGAACGGACGATCACGCCCCAACCCCGGGCGGGTGGGACGGGCGGGACGGGCGGGCGGGTGGGCGGGTGGGTGGGAGGGACGGGGAGGGAGGGGCGTCAGCCGTCGATCACGGCCACCAGCTCGTCGAGGAACGCGGCGAAGTCGGTGCCGCGGCGCACGATCCGCTGCACGCTGTCGCGCTCGCTGAACACTTCCACGAACTGCTCGAACACCGTCTGGAACGCCTCGCGGTCGGTCTCGCTGAACGCCACGAGCGCCACGACCTGCACGCGACCCTCGCCCCAGGTGATCGAGGGGTCGGCGATGCCGATGGCGATGCGCGTCTGCGTCGCGGTCATGCCCATCGCGTGCGGCACGGCGAGCGCGTCCGTGAACGCCGTCGACGAGATCGCCTCGCGCTCCACGGCGCGAGCGACGTAATCCTCATCGATGACGCCCTGCCGCCGCAGCAGCGCCCCCAGATCGCGGATGACGCCGGCCTCGCCGTCGGTGGCATCCACGCCTCGCACGAAGGCGTCGGGCGAGAAGTACCGCTCGAGCTCGGCGCGGAGGCGCGCGAGGCGCCTGCCGCGCCGCACTCGTCCGGCCGCGGCCCGCACCCGTTCGACGTCGGCCTCGGTGAGGAACGGCTGGATCCGCACGAATCGGTCCCCCGCGCGCGGCGGGTCGATGGTCGTGAGCACGAGGTCGGTGTCGATCCCCTCCCACGCCGGGTCTATGCGCGTCTCGACGCCGACGACCTCGATCGCCTGCCCGAGCGAACGGTCGACGCTCGAGCGCAGCAGCTCGTGGAGCTCGTAGTACCCCGGGCACACGATCGTGGCCGTGAGCAGCTGATCGGCGCGGCGACTGCGTTCGAGGCGCCCGCCGACGTGCATCGCGACGTAGGCGATCTCGTCGTCGAGGATGGGGATACCGAGCGACTCCTGCAGCCCGGTGCAGATGTACACCGCCACCTCGAAGATCATCGGGTACGTCGACTTCAGCGACCGGGTCAGCGGATTGCGCGACCACGCCTGTTCCCGCGCGCGGTGCAGCAGGTTCTGCACGTGCAGCGCGAGTCGGAGGATGAAGTCGTCGTGCGCGATGTCGACGAGGAACTGGGATGCCGCGGCCTCGACGATCGCGCGGACGGCGGCCTCCACATCGGGTGAGAGGCGCGCGCGCACGTCGTCGGCCGCGGGGGCGCCCGGGGCGACGATGCGCGTCAACACCAGCGTGGCGAGGTGGCGGAGGTCGCCCTGCCCGAGCTGGACGCCGATGTGCTTCAGGGTCAGGCGGTCCAGCAGCTCCGCGACGGCGGCGGTCGCGTCGGAGACGTCGGACCCGGTCGAGCCGAGAGCGCGGTCGCGCGTGGTGCGGTCGGCCGCGATCGCGATGTGCATCACGACGTCGCCGATGCCGATCTCGTTGACGAAGTAGCCGAGGGCACCGAGCTCGGCGACCAGCTCGGCCTTGAACGGTCCGAAGGCCCGGGCTCCCACCGACCTCTCGCCGAGCGTGCGCCGCAGCGCGTCGAGGTCGAAGTGTCCGGCATCCATCTCGTCGTGCGCGAGCTTGGACAGCAGGCGTCGCTGCGCGACCTCGGTCCCGCGGAGACGGGCGAGGGATGCCGAGCGCTCGAGGGTCAGCTCGGTGCCGCCGAGCAGTCCCCGCACGCGTGACAGGTCGGCTTCGACCGTCGCGGCGCTCACGTGCAGCGCGTCGGCCGTGTCGTATACGTCGATGCCGTCGGCGGAATCGAGCAGGCGCCGTACGAGAGTGTGCAGGCGATCGCGCGGGGTGCCGGCATCCGAGGCTCCGGCGGCGCGCAGGGCGGCTGCGGCATCGCTTCCCGCGCGGTAGCCGAGGGGGCCCGACTCGATCGCCGTCCCGCCCGTGACGCGCGCATTGATCGCGGTGACGTAGGAGCGGACGCTGCGCGGCGTCACGCCCAGAGCATCGGCGAGGGATGCGGCCGTCGACCACTCCCCATCGCGCAGCAGCAGGGCCAGCAGGCGATCTTGGCGAGCTTTCGTCGTCACGATCCGTCCTCCGCGTCGCTCCCGGGATGGCGGCGCTGCTTCCATCCAACCACGCCATCGCCGTGGCAGCGCGGGCCCCGGCATCCGCGTTCCGGGGGGTGGGAAACGAACCTGGTTGTCCGCTGAGAACGCGGTGCGGACAATCGAGAGGAAGAAAGGCCGGTCGATGAGGATCCTCGTGGTGTGTGGAGCGGGTGCGTCGAGCACGTTCGTCGCGCAACGCGTCCGTCGTGCTGCGCACGAACAGGGCCTGGACTACGCCGCATCGGCGGGGACCGTGCGATCGCTTCCGATCGACCTCGACGAAGCCGACGTCGTTCTCGTCGGACCCCACCTGGCCAATGAACTCCCGCGTATCGAGCACGAAGCTGTGGCCCGCGACGTCGCGGTCGTCCTGCTGCCCGCCGACGTCTTCACCGACCGCGATGGCATCCGCACGCTCGCCCTCGTCCACGAGGCGCTCCGCGCCCGCCAGCCCGCCGACAGCGTCTGACCCGCGAGAAAGACCACGCCCATGCCCCAGATCACACGAACGGTCCGCATCGGATCGTCGCACGGCCTGCACGCCCGCCCCGCGAAGCTCTTCGCGCAGGCCGCCAAAGAGTCCGGCATCCCCGTGACCGTCGCCAAAGACGCAGGTGGACCGGTGAACGCGGCCAGCATCCTGGGCATCATCGCGCTGGGTCTCGAGTACGGCGACTACGTCACCCTCACCGCCGACGGCGACAACGCCGAGGCCACCATCGATCGCCTCAGCGAACTGCTGACCACCGACCACGACGCCGAGTGAAGAAGCCGCGTGAAAACGTCGGCCGATGAGCCCCCGCACAGAAAGAACATCATCATGACGGAACTCCGTGGAGTCGGAATCGGACTGGGCGTCGCCCAGGGACCCATCGCGCGCATGGCCGAGCCACTGCCCGCCCCGAAGGATGCCAAGAGCGAGCTGTCGATCGACGACGAGACCGCCCGCGTGCGCGAGGCCATCGGCGCCGTCGCCCGCGAACTCGAGGCACGGGGAGCGCAGGCCGGCGGCGCCGCGCGCGACGTGCTCGAGGCACAGGCCATGATCGCCGAGGACCCGACCCTCGAGGCCGAGGTCGACAGCCGCCTCGCGGCCGGCAAGACGGGCGAGTTCGCGGTGCACGACGCCTTCGCGTCCTTCCGCGAGCAGCTGGTCGCCCTCGGCGGCTACCTCGGCGAGCGCGCCGCCGACCTCGACGACGTCGCCCAGCGCGTCATCGCGCGCCTCCGCGGCGTCGCGGCCCCCGGCATCCCCGACCCCGGGTATCCGTTCGTGCTGGTCGCGAAGGACCTGGCGCCCGCCGACACCGCACTGCTCGACCTCGACAAGGTGCTGGCCCTGGTCACCACCGAGGGCGGCCCCACCTCGCACACCGCGATCCTCGCCCGCGAGAAGTCCATCGTCGCCGTCGTCGGCGCGAGCGGCGCGAAAGACCTGGTCGACGGTCAGACGGTGATCGTGGATGCCGCCGCCGGCGTCGTCACGGTCGACCCGAGCGACGACGACCTCGCGCGCGCCCAGCACCGTGCCGACGCGCGGGCCGCCGCGGCATCCGCTCCCCTCACCGACGGCGCCCTCGCCGACGGCACGAAGGTGCCGCTGCTGGCCAACCTCGGCAAGCCCGGCGGCGCCGCCGAGGCCGTCGAGCTGGGCGCGGAGGGCGTGGGCCTGTTCCGCACCGAGTTCCTCTTCCTCAGCTCCAGCTCCGCCCCCACCGTCGAGGAGCAGCGCGACGCCTACCTCGAACTGCTGAGCGCCTTCCCCGGCAAGAAGGTCGTCGTGCGCATGCTCGACGCCGGCGCCGACAAGCCCCTGCCCTTCCTCAACGACGCGCACGAGGAGAACCCGGCCCTCGGCCTGCGTGGCCTGCGTGCGCTGCGGGCCAGCGAAGACATCCTGCGCGAGCAGCTGACGGCTCTCGCCGAAGCGGATGCCGCGACGCGCAAGACCGAGGCGGGCCCCGCCGACCTGTGGGTCATGGCACCGATGGTGTCCACGGTCGAGGAGACCCGCTACTTCACGGAGCTCGCCCGCGACTACGGCTTGAAGACCACGGGCGTCATGGTCGAGGTCCCCTCCTCCGCGCTGCTGGCCGACCGGATCCTCACGATCGCGGACTTCGTCTCGATCGGAACGAACGACCTGACCCAGTACACCCTGGCGGCCGACCGCCTGCTGGGTTCGGTCGCCTCGTTCCAGGACCCGTGGCACCCCGCCGTCCTCCGCCTCATCCGCGAGGTGGGGGCCGCCGGTCGCGTCAACGGCAAGCCCGTCGGCATCTGCGGCGAGGCGGCGGCCGATCCGCTGCTCGCCGTCGTGCTCGTGGGCCTGGGCGCCACCACGCTGTCGATGGCCCCCACGGCCCTCGCCGACGTGCGCGCGACCCTGCTGCAGCACACCTTCGACGACGCCGTGCGCCTCGCCGAAGCCGCTCTCGCGGCCGACGACGCGGCATCCGCCCGGGAGGCCGCTCAGGCCGCCTCCTCGACCGCACGGGAGGCTGCACTCGCCACTTCGTGAACGCGCGGGGAGGCGGCGAGACACCGCCTCCCCTCACGGTTCGGGGGTGGTGTCTCGTCGCCCCCCGAATCACGCGGCGTAAGCCGTTTCCCCCCACCCGCACGGTCCCGCCGTGCACCACTCAAGGAGACACAGCAATGACGACGACGTCACCCACCACGAAGCCGGGAGGCGCTCGGGTCGCGGTACAGCGACTCGGCACGTTCCTCTCGGGCATGATCATGCCGAACATCGCGGCCTTCATCGCCTGGGGCTTCATCACCATGCTCTTCATCCCGAAGGGCTTCTTCGGGGCGGAGAGCCCGTTCGGCGCCGCCTGGCACTGGGCCCCGGTCGCCGAGATCCTCGGCGGCGGCGGCGACGCCGCCACGATCGGCTGGCCCGGCGCCATGACCGCCCTCGGCGCGACCGAGGACGGCACGACCTACCAGGGATACGTCGGCCTGGTCAGCGTCATGATCACCTACCTGCTGCCCCTGCTCATCGCCAACACCGGCGGACGCATCGTCTACGGTGCCCGCGGCGGCGTCGTCGCGACGATCGCGGTCATGGGCGTCATCGCCGGTACCGACATCCCGATGTTCCTCGGCGCGATGATCATGGGGCCGCTCGCGGCCTGGATCACCAAGCAGATGGACAAGCTGTGGGACGGCAAGATCCGCCCCGGCTTCGAGATGCTCGTGAACAACTTCTCGGCCGGCATCCTCGGCATGATCCTCGCGATCGTCGGCTTCTTCGCCTTCGGCCCCGTGTTCCTGGGCATCAGCACCGTCCTCGGCGGTGTCGTCGCCTTCCTCGTGCAGTTCAACCTGCTCCCGATCCTGTCGATCATCGTCGAGCCCGCCAAGGTGCTGTTCCTCAACAACGCCATCAACCACGGCGTGTTCACCCCGCTCGGCATCGAGCAGGTCGCCGATTCGGGCAAGTCGATCCTGTTCCTCATCGAGGCCAACCCCGGCCCCGGCCTGGGTCTGCTGCTCGCCTTCACGTTCTTCGGTGTCGGCGCCGCCAAGGCCTCGGCCCCGGGCGCGATCGTCATCCAGTTCCTCGGTGGCATCCACGAGATCTACTTCCCGTACGCCCTCGCCAAGCCCATGACGATCCTCGCCCTCATCGCCGGTGGCGCCTCGGGGGTCGCCGTGAACATGATCTTCGGCGGCGGTCTGGTCTTCCCGGCCGCTCCCGGCAGCATCATCGCGATCACGGCGGCAGCCGCCGGTGGCGGTGTGGGCAACGTGCTGGTGGTCTACCTCTCGGTGGTCGTCGCGGCGGTCGTGACGTTCCTCATCGCGGGCATCATCCTGCGTGCCTCGCGCAAGCGCGACGCCGAGGCCCAGGGCGACAGCTTCGCCGCAGCCATCGACCAGACCGCGGCGAACAAGGGCAAGGAGTCGTCGACCCTCGGCGCGCTCCGCACCCGCGCCGCCGGTACCGCCGGCTCGGGCACCACCGAGACGGCGGACCGCGACGTCGAGGGCACCCTGGGCGGCCTCGAGGGCGGCGTGGCGACCAAGCAGGTGAACACCATCGTGTTCGCCTGCGACGCCGGCATGGGCTCGTCCGCGATGGGAGCGAGCGTGCTGCGCAACAAGATCAAGAAGGCCGGCATCGAGGGCGTGACCGTCACCAACCAGGCGATCGCGAACCTCGACGGCTCGGCCGACCTGATCATCACGCAGAACCAGCTGACCGACCGCGCGAAGGCGCAGTCGCCCGACGCGGTGCACGTGTCGGTGGACAACTTCATGAACTCGCCGAAGTACGACGAGGTCGTGGAGATGGTCCGCACCCAGCACGGCGCGAAGTAAACCCCACCACGGAGGGGCCGGGACGAAACCCCGGCCCCTTCGTCTTCCCGTCCGGCCCGCGGTTTGCGAGGCTGGACAGCACGACGAGAAAGGCGAGAACCATGTCGAACGTCCTCCGCATCGAATCCGTCCGCATCCACCCCGGAAGCGCCACCCGCGAGGAGGCGATGAAGGAAGCGGCCGATCTGCTCCAGGCCGCGGGTTCGGTCACCCCCGACTACTTCGCCGCCATGCAGCAGCGCGAGGAGACCGTGTCCACGTACATGGGCAACGAGCTCGCGATCCCCCACGGCACCAACGAGACCAAGCAGGCGATCCTCGAATCCGGCCTGTCGGTCGTGCGCTACGACGGCGGCGTCGACTGGGGCGGGGAGCCCGTGACCTTCGTGATCGGCATCGCCGGCAAGGGTGACGAGCACCTCGAGATCCTGTCCCAGATCGCCATCCTCTTCTCCGAGGAGGACGACGTCGCACGTCTGAAGGCCGTCTCCTCCCCCGAGGAGCTCTTCGAGGCGCTGTCCGGATCCGTCAACGCATGAAGGCCGTCCACTTCGGCGCCGGTAACATCGGCCGCGGCTTCGTCGGTCTGCTCCTGCACGAGGGCGGCTACGACCTCGTCTTCTCCGACGTGTCGGCGGCACTCGTCGACGCCATCAACTCCGCGTCGTCGTACACCGTCCACGAAGTGGGCGAGGGCGGCGTCGACAAAGAGGTGACGGGCTTCCGCGCGATCGACAGTTCCGTGGATGCCGAGGCGCTCGTCGACGAGATCGCGACCGCCGACGTGGTCACCACCGCCGTCGGACCGACCATCCTGACCTTCGTCGCCCCGCACATCGTGGCGGGTCTCGCCCTGCGCGACCCCTCGCTCGCGCCCCTGCAGATCATGGCGTGCGAGAACGCCATCGGCGCGACCGACCAGCTGCGCGAGCACGTGGTCGAGCTCGCCGGGGAGTCCTGGGACGCCCTGGCATCCCGTGCCGTGTTCGCCAACACCGCGGTCGACCGCATCGTCCCCGCCCAGGCCGGGGGCGGCGTCGACGTCACGGTCGAACCGTTCTACGAGTGGGCGATCGAGCGAGCACCGTTCGGTGACACCCCGCCGCACATCCCCGGTGCGCACTTCGTCGACGACCTCGAGCCGTACATCGAGCGCAAGCTCTTCACGGTCAACACCGGTCACGCGACGACGGCGTACTTCGGTGCCCGCGCGGGCATCGAGCGCATCTCCGACGCGCTCGCCGATCCGACGATCGCCGCCGAGGTCGAGGCGGTGCTCGAGGAGACCAGCGCCCTGCTGGTCGAGAAGCACGAGCTCGACGCCGACGTGCAGGGCGAGTACCGGGCGACGATCCTGCGCCGATTCCGCAACCCCGCCCTCCCCGACACGGTGTGGCGCGTCGGCCGCCAGCCGCTGCGCAAGCTCTCGCGCCACGAGCGCTTCGTGGGCCCGGCCGCCGAGGCGATCGAGCGCGGGCTGCCCGTCGGCGCGCTGGTGTCGGCCATGGCCGCCGCCCTGGAGTTCTCGGATGCCGAGGACACCCAGGCCATCGAGCTGCAGCGCATGCTGCGTGAGCTCGACGCCAACGCCTTCACGGCGGAGGTGACCGGGCTGACTCCCGAGCACCCGCTGTACCCGCGGATCGTCGAGATCGTCGCGGCACGTCAGGCCGCGCTGTCCGCCTGAGCGCTCCGCCGCCCGTCCGCCGAACCACGGGGGACGGGCGGCGTTACGCTCGGAACGTGAACGAGACCGCATCCGAGCCGCGTCCGCGACGCCGCCGCTGGCTGCGCTGGACCCTCGCGGGCCTCGGCACGGTCATCGTCCTTCTCGTCGTCGGCATCCTGATCTACAGCCAGGTGGGTGTCATGGGGCCCGAACCCGACCCCCTGGCCGAGGCCGAGGCGAACCCGGGCCTGTCGATCGTCGATGACGGCGCGGGCATCGTGCTCTCCCCCACCGCGGGCGCGACGGGCCAGGGGCTCGTGTTCATCCCGGGTGCGAAGGTGCAGGCGGAGGGCTACATCGCGACCTTCGCCGACACGGTGGTCGACGACGGCGTGACCGTCGTCATCACGCGCCCCTGGCTGAACCTCGCGTTCTTCGACCCGCGCCCGCTGTCGACGTTCACCGACCTGGCGCCCGCGGTCTCCACGTGGGCCGTGGGCGGGCACTCTCTCGGCGGTGTCCGGGCCTGCCAGCTGGCGAGCGACGCCGATGCGCTCGTGCTCTTCGCGTCGTACTGCGCGAACGACCTGTCGGCATCCGGCATCCCGGTCCTCAGCCTCTCAGGCTCCGAGGACGGCCTCAGCACCCCGCAGAAGATCGCGGATGCCAAGGGCGAACTGCCCGCGGACGCCACCTTCGTCGAGATTCCCGGCGCCTCCCACGCGTCGTTCGGCGCGTACGGTCCTCAGGCGGGCGACGGCACACCCACGGCGGATCCCGCCGAGGTCGACCGCGTGATCGCCGAGCAGTTGGCGGGGTTCCTTCCGCGGCGGTGAGGCGGCGGCTGGGGCGCGGGCGCGGGCGCGGGCGCGGGCGCGGGCGTGTCCCGCGTTCCGGACGAGCGTGACAACATGCGGTCGGCGGGACCCGATCCTGCGGGGATCGGCAGGAGGTATCCGGAGCGCGGCACACGGCGACGCGAACGCTCACTCCTTCTGCACAGGCTCGGAACTGTCCACTGCTTCTCGACGCAGAGTCGGCAAGACCTCATGTCCGACGACCCTGGACGGATGCAAACCCGTTCCCCCCTCCCGGAAGCTCTTTCGACAAGCGCCCTGAGAGAGGCGGGCCTCACCAGGCGAGACATCTCGAACGCCGTGAGGCAGGGCCGCCTCATCCGCCTTCGTCTGGGGCGATACGCCCCCGAACACACCCCGGAAATCTTCGTCGACGCCGCACGGTGGGGCGGTCGCGTCGACTGCATCTCGTTGCTGGCACACCTCGGAGTCTTCGTTCACACGCATGACGGTCCGCACGTCCAGATCGATCGGCACGCGACGCGTTTGCCGCCGCGGCCCGCCCGCGTTCGTTGCCACTGGCGAACGTCGTCTGCGCCCGCCACGTCGCTGGCTGTCGAGGTGGAGGAGGCGTTGGCACAGGCGGTCCTGTGCCAACCGGCGCGGCATGCCATCGCCACGCTCGACAGCGCCTGGCATCTCGGCGTGGTGGATGTCGACGGCATCAACGAGGTGTTCCGGCGTCTGCCGCGCACGTTCCAGGTGCTGCGGACGCTGCTGGACCCTCGCAGTGAAGCAGGAGTCGAGACGCTCGTCAGACTGATCCTGCGCACGCTCGGTCATCGAGCCGAGTTGCAGGTCGTCATCGAGGGAGTGGGCAGGGTCGACCTCCTGGTGGACGGTTGGCTCATCGTGGAGTGCGACAGCCGACAGTTCCACTCCGGCTGGGAGTCTCACGTTCGCGACCGGCGCCGCGACGCCGCGGCCCTGGCGCAGGGCTACTGCACGGTCCGCCTCCTCGCGGTAGACGTCCTCTCGCGCCCTGACGCCGTCCGCCTCCAGCTCCAGGACATCCTCGACCGCGGCCCGGCCGTCCCGCGCTCCGGAGGATCGGGGCGTCGTCCGCGAATCGACGCACGACCACGCCGCCCTACTTGGCTTTGATCCGGAGCGCGGACCGCCCGCAGCGCGCAACGACACGCGACGCACCGCCAGACCTGCTCGGGGGCCAGCTCACGCGGGCGGTCCCGCGCTCCGGAAGAACGCGGGCTCGCAGACCCCTCACGCAAGACCCAAGCCGTTCAAGCGGTCGAGATCCGGAGCGCGGGACCAAGAGACGCGGGAACCACCGCGCGCCCGGCCGGTCAGCGCTGGAAGCCCTCCGAGATGATCTCGATGAGCTCCTCGCGCTCCTCCACCGGCAGGAACGCACCCGCGGCGGCGTTGAGCTGGAACGCCTCGAGGTCGTCGAGGCCGTAGTCGAACGCCTGGGCCAGCAGGCCCAGCTCCCGCGTGAGGGTGGTGGCGCTCATGAGCCGGTTGTCGACGTTCACCGTCACCGAGAAGTCGAGCTGGTACAGCAGGTCGAAGGGGTGGGCGTCCATCGTGTCGCCCCACGCCGTGACCGCACCGCTCTGCAGGTTCGACGTCGGCGACAGCTCGAGCGTGATCTCCCGGTCGCGCACCCAGCGCGCCAGGTCACCGAACGTGACCTGCACCTCCTCGCCCTCGCGCGAGACGACATCGAGGTCGTTGGCGATGCGCACGCCGTGGCCGAGGCGGAGCGCCCGTCCATCGAGAAGCGCCGAGCGGATGGATGCCAGACCCGCCCCCTCGCCGGCGTGCACGGTCGTGGGGAAGAACTGCTCGGCGAGATAGTCGAACGCCGCGCGGTGGCGAGACGGCAGGAAGCCGTCCTCGGCCCCGGCGAGGTCGAAGCCGACCACGCCGCGGCCGCGCCACGAGACGGCCAGCTCGGCGATCTCGCGCGATTTGTCGGTGTGGCGCATGGCGGTCAGCAACTGCCCCACCCGGATGTCATGCCCGCGGGCGTCGGCGGCGTCCTCGCCCTCTTCGATGCCCTCCTGCACGGCATCCACGACCTCGTCGAGGCTCAGTCCTCGCGTGAGGTGCTGCTCGGGCGCCCAGCGCACCTCGCCGTACACGACGCCGTCGGCGGCGAGGTCTTCGACGAACTCCTTGGCGACGCGCACGAGGCCCTCGCGGGTCTGCATGACCCCCACCGTGACGTCGAACTTCGCGAGGTAGTCCTCGAGCGACCCGCCGTCGATGTGGTCGGAGAACCAGGCCTCGAGCCCCTTCGCGTCGTCGGCGGGCAGGTCGAGGTCGATCTCGTCGGCCAGCTCGAGCACCGTCTGCGGACGCAGGCCGCCGTCGAGGTGGTCGTGCAGCGACACCTTGGGCAGGTTCTTCACCTTCACGCCCTCGATGCGGAAATCGTCGGTGGCCATGGTGCTCCTTTTTCCGGATGCCATCACGCGGTGATGCGTTCGCGTACGAGGCGGGATGCCTCGGGGGCGGTGTCGCCGATCTCCCATGCCCCGTCGACGGCGTCGAGCGCGCGCGCGAAGCGCGTCTCATCATCGGCCGACAGGGTGAACAGCGGCTGACCGGCCGTCACCGCTTGGCCGACCGTGACGTGCAGGTCGATGCCCGCGGCGTGCACGACGGCGTCCTCGGCCCGCGCGCGGCCGGCGCCCAGGCGCCACGCCCCGATGCCGAAGGGCAGCGCCTCGACGCGCGTCACGACGCCGGAGCGGTCGGCGACGACCGTGTGCGTCTCGCGCGGCGTGGGCAGAGCGGCATCCGGGTCGCCGTCCTGCGCGCGGATCATGCGCTTCCACACATCCATCGCGCGGCCGTCGGCGAGCGCCGCCTCGACGTCGGCGTCGGGCTGACCGGCGAGGGTCAGCATCTCGCGCGCGAGGGCGACGGTGAGCTCGACGACATCGGCGGGGCCGCCGCCGGCGAGCACCTCGACCGACTCGCGCACCTCGTTGGCATTGCCGATCGCGAGGCCGAGCGGGGTGTTCATGTCGGTCAGCAGAGCCGTGGTGTTCACGCCCGAGTCGGTGCCGAGCGCCACCATCGTCTCGGCGAGCTCACGCGCGCGGTCGATGTCCTGCATGAACGCGCCGGAGCCGAACTTCACGTCGAGCACGAGCGAGTCGGTTCCCTCGGCGATCTTCTTCGACATGATGCTCGACGCGATCAGCGGGATGGCCTCGACCGTGCCCGTGACATCGCGCAACGCGTACAGCTTCTTGTCGGCGGGGGCCAGGCCCGTGCCGGCGGCGCAGATCACCGCACCCACGTCGCGCAACTGCGCCATGATCTCATCGTTCGACAGGGCGGCGCGCCATCCCGGGATCGACTCGAGCTTGTCCAGCGTGCCACCGGTGTGGCCGAGGCCACGACCCGACAGCTGCGGCACGGCGACCCCGAACGACGCCACGAGCGGCGCGAGGGGCAGCGTGATCTTGTCGCCCACGCCTCCGGTGGAGTGCTTGTCGACGGTGACCTTGCCGAGGGAGGAGAAGTCCATGCGCTCGCCCGAGGCGATCATCGCGTCGGTGAGCACGCGGATCTGGTCCCGCCCGAGTCCGTTCAGCAGCACCGCCATGGTGAACGCCGACATCTGCGCGTCCATGACGTAGCCGCGCGTGTACGCGTCCACCAGCCAGCGGATCTCGCCCTCGGTGATCGGGCGTCCGTCGCGCTGCGCGCGGATGATGTCGACCGCGTCGAACTGTTCCGTCATCGCGCGGCCTCCTCGAGGTCACGGGGTCCGAACGCGTCGGGCAGCACCTCGTCGATGGTGCGGATGCCGCTGACGGTCTCGAGCAGCATCCCCGGGATCGCGTGCTCGAACAGCAGCTGACGGCAGCGTCCGCAGGGCATGAGCGTGCGCCCCTCGCCGTCGACGCAGACGAACGCGACCAGCTGGCCCCCGCCCGACATGTGCAGCTCGGACACCAGCCCGCACTCGGCGCACAGCCCCACCCCGTACGAGGCGTTCTCGACGTTGCATCCCGAGACGATGCGCCCGTCGGCGACGAGAGCGGCGGCACCCACCTTGAAACGTGAGTAGGGCGCGTACGCGCGGTGCATGGCGTCGGTGGCGGCGACGCGGAGTTCGTCCCAATCGATGTCGGTCATCGTGGAGCAGGGGGTCCTCTCGTGAAGGGGAAGCGGGCCGGATCAGCCCTTGATATAAGGTTTGCCGGCGGCCGCGGGTCCGCGGACCTTTCCGACCAGACCGGCGACGGCGAAGATCGTCACCACGTACGGCAGCATGAGCATGAACTCGCTCGGCACGGGCGACCCGATGACGCCGAGGGTGTTCTGCAGGTTCGAGGCGAAGCCGAACAGCAGCGCCGCGAGGGTCGCGCGGATGGGATCCCACTGACCGAAGATCACGGCCGCGAGGGCGATGTACCCGGCGCCGGCCGTCATCTCTTTGTTGAAGGCGCCGACGGAGCCCAGGGTGAAGAACGCACCCCCGAGTCCGGCGATCGCGCCGCCGAGCGAGACGTTCCAGAAGCGCGTCTTGGCGATGTTGATGCCGACGGTGTCGGCCGCCTGCGGATGCTCGCCCACGGCACGCAGCCGCAGACCCCAACGCGTGTGGAACAGCCCCACGTAGACAGCCGCGACCGTGACGTACATCAGATAGACGATGACGGTCTGGTTGAACAGCATCGGCCCGATCACCGGGATGTCCGCGAGCACGGGGATCGGCAAGCGAGGAAAGCGCGGCGGCGAGTTGAGCGTCTCGGCGTGCGGGGCGAGCAGTTGCGAGAACAGGAAGCTCGTCAGACCGACCACCAGCACGTTCAGCACGACGCCGACGATGACCTGGTCGACGAAGTACTTGATCGCGAACGCGGCGAGCACGAACGACACCAGCACCCCTGAGACGCCCGCCGCGAGCAGGCCGATGAACGAGTTGCCGGTCGCGGTGGCGACGATCGCCGAGGTGAAGGCGCCCGCGAGCAGCTGGCCCTCGATCGCGATGTTCACGACGCCGACGCGCTCACTGAGCACCCCGGCCATGGCGCCGAAGATGAGCGGGACCGACAGACTCAGGCCGCCCGCGAGCAGGCCCGTCAGCGGGATGACGGCGGTGGTGGCGCCTGCCGCAGCCCAGGTGAGGAAGCCGACCATGAACACGACGGCGAACACCACGGCCAGCCAGAGCGACGGACGACGGTGCGCGCGCACCAGCAGCACGCTCGCCACCGTGATGAGAGCGAGCAGCACCGTGCACACGGCACCGGTCACGACACCACCGAGCACGACCTCGGGCAGCTGGATGAACTCGCCCGGGCTGGAGATGCGGAACACCGCGTCACCGTCCTGACGGGCGACGACGAACAGCACGGCGGCCAGCACCGTGATGACGCCGTAGACGATGGGTGCCTTCCAGCTGACGACGACGGCCGTGTCGAGGGCCTCCGGCGCCTCGTGCTGCGCGGCAGTGGTGCTCACCGGGCCGCCTCCTTCTTCTTGGCGGTGCGGGGCGCGCCCGGGGCGGGTAGACGGAAGATCGCGCGAACGAGCGGCGGGGCGGCGATGAACAGCACGATGAGCGACTGCACGACGAGCACGATGTCGATGGGCACACCGTTGGCGGCCTGCATCGCGAACCCGCCCGCTTTGAACGCTCCGAACAGGATGCCGGCGACGAGCACGCCGACCGGGGTGGAGCGCCCGAGCAGCGCGACGGTGATGGCGTCGAAGCCGATGCCCGCGTCGATCCCACTGGAGAATCCGGTGGTCACCGTGCCGAGCACCTGGTCGACGCCGGCGAGACCGACGAGGCCGCCCGAGATGAGCATGGCGTAGACGTACATCGACTTCACGTTGATGCCGGCCGCGCGTGCCGCGTGGGGGTTGAGTCCCACGGCGCGGAAGCGGAAGCCGAGCGCGGAGCGTTCGAGGATCCACCAGACGACGACGACCGACACGATCGACAGGATGAAACCGAAGTGCAGGTTGTATCCCGAGCCCAGCAGGTCGGGGAACACCGCGGTGTCCTTCATCGGCGGGGTCGTGGGGTTGTTCGACCCCGGCGCCTGCAGCAGACCGGGCGTACGCAGCAGGTAGTACACGATGTAGAACGCGACGTAGTTCAGCATGATCGTCACGATGACCTCGTGCGCGCCGGTCCGGGCCTTCAGCACGCCCGCGATGCCGGCCCACACCGCTCCGGCGGCGACGCCGGCGACGAGGGCGACCAGCATGTGGATGCCCCAGGGCAGGTCGAACGCGAAGGCGACCCAGCCGCCCGCCGCGGCGGCGACGAGCATCTGGCCGCGACCGCCGATGTTGAACATGCCGACGCGGAACGCGAGCGCCACGCCGAGACCGGCCGCGATGAGCGGCGTGGCGAACGTGAGCGTCTCGGTCAGGGGACGGATGCCGGTGGCGAATTCCGGGCGGCGGAAGTTGTAGATCGCGCCCTGGAAGAACGACGAGTACGCGCCGGACACGGACTGCCAGATGGCGGCGAGGAGGTCGCCGGGACGGGCGAAGAAGTACCCGGCCGCCGTCTGGACGCTCTCGTCGGTCGCCGCGATCATGATCGCGCCGACGAGGAGGGCCAGGATGACCGCCAGCACCGAGATGATGGCGTTGCCCGTGGCGATCTCGCGGAACGCGCGGCGCCACCGGTTCTCGTCGTCGGCGGGTGCCGGTGCGACGACGCGCGCGCCGGCGGCCGGGTCGACGGCCGAGGCGCCCTCCAGGGCGATGTCGGCCTGGCCCGCCCCGGTGACCTCGGCGGCCCGATCGGCGCGGGAGACGTTCGGGTCGTGCGGGCTGTGCGGATCGCTCACGCGGCGACTCCTTCGTTCTGGGGCGCTTCGCCGGCCATCATGAGGCCGAGGACGTCGCGCGAGGTGTCGCCGGGCACGATGCCCACGACGCGACCGCGGTACATGACCATGATGCGGTCGGCCAGGGCGGTGACCTCGTCGAGCTCGGTGGAGACGACGATCACGGGCACGCCGCTGTCGCGCGTCTCGATGACCCGCTTGTGGATGAATTCGATGGAACCCACATCGACGCCGCGCGTGGGCTGGGCGGCGACGAAGAGACGGAGGTCGCGGCTGAGCTCGCGGGCGAGCACGACCTTCTGCTGGTTTCCGCCGGACAGGCGACCGACCGGGGTCTCGATCGACGGCGTGCGCACGTCGAACTCGCTCACCTTCTCGCGCGCGAACGCCGCGAGGGTGGACAACTGGATGGCACCGCCTCTGACGAACGGCGCACCGTCGGCACGGTCGAGCATGAGGTTCTCGGCGATCGAGAACTCCCCCACCAGGCCGTCTTCCTTGCGGTCCTCGGGAACGAACCCGACACCGGCGTCGAGAACGGCGCGGACGCTCCGGCCGTTCAGTTCGGCACCGTCGAGAACGATGGAGCCTTCGACGCGGTCCTGGAGCCCGAGCAGCGCCTCGGTGAGCTCGGTCTGCCCGTTGCCCTGCACACCGGCGATGGCAAGCACCTCACCGCGGCGCACGTCGAAGCTGACGTCGTTGACGACGAGCTGACCGATCGCGTCGACGACGGTGAGGTTCGACACGGCGAGACCCACCTCACCGAGCATCGGCTGCTCCTTCTGCACGGTGAGCTCGACGGCGCGGCCGACCATGAGCGAGGCGAGCTCGGCATTGGAGGCGCGCGGATCGGCCTCGCCGACGACCTTGCCGAGGCGGATGACGGTGATGCGGTCGGCGACCTCGCGCACCTCGCGGAGCTTGTGCGTGATGAAGACGATCGAGGTCCCCGATGCCTTGAGCTGGCGCATGATCGCCATGAGCTCGTCGGTCTCCTGCGGGGTGAGCACGGCCGTGGGCTCGTCGAACACGAGCACCTTGGCATCCCGCGAGAGGGCCTTGATGATCTCGACGCGCTGCTGCACGCCGACCGGCAGGTCGTCGACGAGAGCGTCGGGATCGACGTCGAAGCCGAAGCGGTTGGAGATCTCCGTGACCTTCGCGCGGGCGGCGGCGAGATCGAGGCGGCCGCCGAAACGCGTGGGCTCGTGACCGAGCATCACGTTCTCGGCGACGGTGAAGACGGGGATGAGCATGAAGTGCTGGTGCACCATGCCGATACCGGCGCGCATCGCGTCGCCGGGGCCGGAGAAATGCTGGACGACGTCGTCGAGCAGGATCTCCCCGCCGTCGGCCTGATACAGGCCGTACAGGACGTTCATCAGGGTGGACTTGCCGGCACCGTTCTCGCCGAGCAGGCAGTGGATCTCTCCGGCCTCGACGGTGAGGTCGATGTGATCGTTCGCCACCAGGGATCCGAAGGTTTTCGTGATCCCGCGGAGTTCGAGCTTCATGTTCCCGATCCTAGGTTCTGCGGCGCCGGAGGCGGCAGGCATCCGGCGGGACGACCCGCTTCGTGGGCGGGGCGGTACGAGCGGAGGCGGCGCAACGAGCCACCGTGGTGCGAGGACGGACGCGGATACCCGCCCCGCCATAAGGGAGGGGAGGCCGGCGCGATGCCGGCCTCCCCGGGGGAGTGCGAAGACTCAGCCGGCGAGGTAGGACTCGACGATGATCTTGCCGCTGATGATGTCGGCCTTGAGGGCGTCGATCTTGCTCGTCAGCTCAGCGGGAACACGGTCGGACCAGTCGTGGTACGGCGCGATGCCGACGCCGTCGTTCTCGAGCGTGCCGACGAAGGGCGCGACGTCGAAGTTGCCCTGGCCGGCGGCGACGATGGCGTCCTTGGTGCCCACGTCGATGCCCTTGAGGATCGAGGTCAGCAGCAGGGAGCCGATCGAGGGGTCGGTCTCGAACACGTCGGCGTCGACGCCGACGAGAGCGATCTCGCGACCGGCGTCCTGGATGGCGACGGCGGCCGACTGGTAGATCGGGCCGCCGACCGGCAGCAGCACGTCGACGTTCTGGTCGATGATCGCCTGAGCGGTCTGGCGCGCGGTGTCGTTCGCCTCGAAGCCACCGGTGAACGAACCGTCCTTGGCGGCGCGGTCCCAACCGACCACGCGCACCGAGGTGCCGTTGTCGGCGTTGTACTTCTCGACGCCCTGCGCGAAGCCGTCCATGAAGATCGTGACGGTGGGGATGTTCATGCCACCGAAGGTGCCGACGACGCCGGTCTTCGAGGTGCCCGCGGCGAGGTAGCCGGCGAGGTAGGCCGCCTGAGCGGTGTCGAAGATGATGGGCTTGATGTTGGGCGCATCGGTCTTGCCGTCGAAGTCCTGGTCGACCGTGTCGTCGATCGAGACGTACTCGACCTCGGGGTTGGCCTTGGCGGACTCCAGGGCCGCGGGGGCGAGGAGGAACCCGACGGTGATGATGGTGTTGCAGCCCTGGTCGACGAGGTTCTGCAGGTTGGAAGCGAAGTCGGTCTCGGCCTGCGACTGCACCTCGATGGGCTTCTTCGAGCCGAGCTCGGCGGCGGCCGCGTCGAGGCCCTCCTTGCCGAGCTGGTTGAACGACTTGTCGTCGAACCCGCCCGAGTCCGACACCATGCAGGGCAGGTAGTCGCTGGCGCCGGCGCCGGCCGATGCACCGGTGCTCTCGGGTGCGGCGCCGCAGCCGGCGAGCAGCACGGCCGTGCCGATCATCGCGAGGCCGCTGATGACGGCCTTCTTCGTGGTCTTCACGAATGGTCCTCCAAGACGGATGCCCCCAACGGTTTCGGGGGACGATCCCGTCACGTTACCTAGTGTGACGAACGCCTCACGACCGCCGGGGCACCCCACGCAGCAATGGTTACAAAGCCGCAATCTCGTTCACGTGCCGGCAACAGCGCGCCACACCGTCGCCACACACACGGGGGCGCGGAAGAGACCGGATGCCACGACCTCCGGCATCCAATCTCACAGAACGCCGATCAGAGGACGTCGCCGCGACCCGTCAGCTTGAGCGCATCGACGACGCCCTTCACCCGCTGGGCGTTCTCGGCCGTCGTGACGAGCAGGGCATCGGGGGTGTCGACCACGACGATGTCACGCACCCCGATGAGGCTGATCACGCGCTTGGTCTGTGTGACGACGATGCCACTGGAGGCGTCGGCGAGCACCCGCGCATCCTCACCGAGGATGGCGAGCTCGTTACGACCGTGGGAGTTGAGCTTGGACAGGCTGGCGAAGTCACCCACGTCGTCCCAGTCGAAGTGGCCGGGGATGACGGCCAGGCGCCCCTTCTCGGCGGCCGGCTCGGCAACCGAGTAGTCGATGGCGATCTTCTTCAGGCTCGGCCAGAGGCGGTCGACGGCGGGGCCGCGGCGGTCACGGTCGTCCCACGCCTCGGCGAGCTCGAGCAGCCCCGCGTGCAGTTCCGGCTCGTTGACGGCGAGCTCGGCGAGCAGCACGTCGGCGCGCGTGATGAACATGCCCGCGTTCCAGAGGTAGGCGCGATCCTCGAAGTACTGCTTGGCGGTGTCGAGGTCGGGCTTTTCGACGAAGCGCTCCACCATGTACGCCTCGGGGGCGCCGTCGACGATGAGCTCACCGGCCTGCTTGATGTAGCCGAAGCCGACCGAGGCCTCGCTCGGCTGGATGCCGATCGTGCAGATGTACCCCTCGCGCGCGACGGCGACCGCTTGACGCACCGCGAACTCGAACTGCCGCGTCTGGCGGATGACGTGGTCCGCGGCGAACGACCCGATGATGACGTCGGGCTCGCGGCGCACGAGGATGGCCGCGGCCAGGCCGATCGCGGCCGACGAATCGCGCGGCTCCGATTCGAGGAAGACGTTGTGGTCGGGAACGCCCGGCAACTCGCGCTCGACGGCGGCGCGGTGCGCACGCCCTGTCACGACGGCGATGCGTTCCTCGCCCGACAGCGGGGCGAGGCGGTCCCAGGTGTCGCGCAGCAGGGTCTGCCCCGACCCCGTCAGGTCGTGCAGGAACTTCGGCGCGTCGGCGCGCGAGAGCGGCCAGAGGCGGCTGCCGATCCCTCCGGCAGGAATCACGGCGTAGAAATCGTCGATAGCGGAGTCGGCCATGGCTCCGACCATAGTGGGCGCGGGCCGCATCGCCCGTACGGAAGAGGGATGCCACCGAGCGGGTGAACGGGAGGCGGCCCACGGCATCGGATCCCGGCATCCGATTTATCTCGACGTCGAGAGAGTGTTAGGCGCCCCTAATCCCCGCCGTTCATAGGCCGGACGTAGTATTCAGTGGCGCCCGTGTGACGCTCGGGGCCTGGCGCCCCACACCGTGTTCGATCAGGGAGGACGACCGTGTCAGCACCAGCACGTGCCACGCCGTCGGTGAAAGAGACCACCTCGAAGAGACCTCGCGGCACGCTGTACCGTGGTCGCGAGGGAATGTGGTCATGGGTGCTTCACCGCATCACCGGGGTGGCCATCTTCTTCTTCCTTCTCGTGCACGTCCTCGACACGGCGCTCATCCGCGTCTCGCCCGAGGCGTACGACGCCGTCATCGGCACGTACAAGAACCCCGTGATGGGACTCGGCGAGGTCGCTCTGGTCGGAGCGATCGCTTATCACGCCTTCAACGGCCTGCGCATCATCCTCGTGGACTTCTGGCCCTGGGCCACCCGTCACCAGCGTCAGCTGTGGTGGGGCGTGCTGGGACTCTGGGTCGTCACGATGGCCGGGTTCACCCCGCGCCACCTCATCAACGTCTTCAGCGCCGTCACCGGGAGCCACTGATGTCCGTCGCACAGGATGCCGCCACGATTCCCGCCCCGCGCACGCCGAGCGTGCGGAAGAAGGGCTCCAACCTCGAAAAGTGGGGCTGGATCTACATGCGCGCCTCCGGCGTGCTGCTGATCGTCCTGATCTTCGGCCACCTGTTCGTCAACCTGATGACGGGCGACGGCATCCACCAGATCGACTTCGCCTTCGTCGCGGGCAAGCTCGCTTCACCCTTCTGGCAGTGGTGGGACGTGCTGATGCTGTGGCTGGCCCTCATCCACGGCGCCAACGGCATGCGCACGATCGTGAACGACTACGTCACGAACGCCACGATCCGCAAAGTCCTCGTGTGGTCGCTGTGGCTGTCGGCCGGGTTCCTCATCCTGCTCGGCACCCTCGTGGTCTTCACGTTCGACCCCTGCCTCGGCGTGACCGAGAGCAGCAGCCTGTGGGACGTGTGCCAGGCGGCGTAAGCCCGCGGCATCCCTTCTCTCCCCTGACACCAGAGGTATCGCACACGTGAGCACTCAGACTTCCTCGGACTCGATCGTCAAGGACGGCGTCCACTACCACCAGTTCGACGTCGTGATCGTCGGCGCCGGCGGCGCGGGCATGCGCGCGGCGATCGAGGCCGGCCCCGGCGCGAAGACCGCCGTGATCTCGAAGCTCTACCCCACCCGCTCGCACACCGGTGCGGCGCAGGGCGGCATGGCGGCGGCCCTCGCCAACGTGGAAGAGGACTCGTGGGAGTGGCACACCTTCGACACCATCAAGGGCGGCGACTACCTCGTCGACCAGGATGCCGCGGAGATCCTCGCCAAAGAGGCCATCGACGCCGTGATCGACCTCGAGAACATGGGCCTGCCGTTCAACCGCACGCCCGAGGGCAAGATCGACCAGCGCCGTTTCGGCGGCCACACGGCCGATCACGGCAAGACCCCCGTGCGCCGCGCGTGCTACGCCGCCGACCGCACGGGCCACATGATCCTGCAGACGCTGTTCCAGAACTGCGTCAAGCTCGGCATCAACTTCTTCAACGAGTTCTACGTGCTCGACCTCATCACGGTGAAGGATGCCGCGGGCAAGACGCAGGTCGCCGGCGTCGTCGCCTACGACCTCGCCACCGGCGAGCTGCACGTGTTCCAGTCCAAGGCCGTGATCTTCGCCACCGGCGGCTTCGGCAAGATCTTCAAGACCACCTCCAACGCCCACACCCTCACCGGTGACGGCGTCGGCATCGTGTGGCGCAAGGGCCTCCCCCTGGAGGACATGGAGTTCTTCCAGTTCCACCCCACCGGCCTCGCCGGTCTCGGCATCCTGCTCACCGAGGGCGCCCGCGGTGAGGGCGCGATCCTGCGCAACGCCAGCGGTGAGCGCTTCATGGAGCGCTACGCCCCCACCATCAAAGACCTCGCGCCTCGCGACATCGTCGCCCGCTGCATGGTGCAGGAGGTGGCCGAGGGCCGCGGCGCCGGTCCCCACCGCGATTACGTGCTGCTGGACTGCACGCACCTGGGCGCCGAGGTGCTCGAGACCAAGCTCCCCGACATCACCGAGTTCGCGCGCACCTACCTGGGTGTCGACCCGGTCGTCGAGCCCGTGCCGGTCATGCCGACCGCGCACTACGCGATGGGCGGCATCCCCACCAACATCAAGGCCGAGGTGCTCGCCGACAACGACACCGTCGTTCCGGGCCTGTACGCCGCCGGTGAGTGCGCGTGCGTCTCGGTGCACGGCTCGAACCGCCTGGGCACCAACTCGCTGCTCGACATCAACGTCTTCGGCAAGCGCGCCGGCCGCAACGCCGTCGAGTACGTCAAGACCGCCGACTTCGTGCCGCTGCCCGAAGACCCCGCCGCCGAGGTGCGCGGCCTCATCGAGGGCCTGCGCAACAACAGCGGCACCGAGCGCATCGCGGTGCTGCGCAAGACCCTGCAGGACGAGATGGACAAGGGCGCGCAGGTGTTCCGCACGCACGAGTCCCTCGCCCACGTCATGGACGTGATCGCGGACCTGCGCGAGCGCTACAAGAACATCCACGTCGACGACAAGGGCAAGCGGTTCAACACCGACCTGCTCGAGGCCGTCGAACTCGGCTTCCTGCTCGACCTCGCCGAGGTCGTCGTCTACTCGGCGCAGAACCGCGAAGAGAGCCGTGGTGGTCACATGCGCGACGACTTCCCGACGCGCGACGACGAGAAGTACATGCAGCACACCATGGCGTACCTGTCGGGCGACCCCCACTCGTCGCACCCGGCCGATCACATCGAGCTCGGCTGGAAGCCCGTGGTGTTCACCAAGAACGAGGCCGGGGAGCTGCGCTACCCGCCGCTGGAGAGGAAGTACTGAGATGGCATCCACCGTTCTCGACACCACCGACGTCTCCGACGAGGTCGAGCAGACCCCGGAGGACACCGGCATCCAGTCGTTCCTCGTCACCTTCAACATCCGCCGTTTCGACCCCGAGGTCGACGACGAGCCGCGCTGGGTCGACTACGACGTGGAGCTGTACTCCACAGACCGCGTGCTCGACGCGCTGCACAAGATCAAGTGGGAGACCGACGGCTCGCTGTCGTTCCGCCGCTCGTGCGCGCACGGCATCTGCGGATCGGATGCCATGCGCATCAACGGCCGCAACCGCCTGGCCTGCAAGACGCTGATCAAGGATCTCGACATCTCGCAGCCGATCTACGTCGAGGCGATCAAGGGCCTGCCGCTCGAGAAGGACCTCATCGTCGACATGGAGCCGTTCTTCGCCTCCTACCGCGAGGTGCAGCCCTTCCTCATCTCGAACTCGAAGCCCGAGCCGGGCAAGGAGCGCATCCAGTCGATCGTCGACCGCGAGGTGTTCGACGACACCACCAAGTGCATCCTGTGCGCCGCATGCACCTCGTCGTGCCCGGTGTTCTGGACCGACGGGCAGTACTTCGGCCCCGCCGCGATCGTCAACGCGCACCGCTTCATCTTCGACTCGCGTGACGACGCCGGAGATGTGCGCCTCGACATCCTCAACGACAAAGAGGGCGTGTGGCGCTGCCGCACGACCTTCAACTGCACCGAGGCGTGCCCCCGCGGCATCGAGGTCACCAAGGCCATCGCCGAGGTCAAGCAGGCCGTCCTCCGCGGCGGTCGCTGACCCCTCCCTCTCGAACGGCGGGTGCGCTTCGGCGCCTCGCCGTTCGGCGTTTCGCGTCTGCGCGGAGCCGAGGAGCGCCGCATCCATTCATTAGGCTCGACGCGTGACCGAGAGCCGCCACGATCCCCGCCCGCTCCCCGGGGCCGACGAGGACGAGCGTACGCTCCGCGATCGTTTCGAGGCCGCACACTCGGCGGTGCGCGAACGCCTCGACGAGCCGCTCGCCCGGGCCGCCAAAGTCGTGCAGTGGTTCCCGATCCGGGTGTGGCGGCATTTCCTGCAGCACAACGGCTTCCTGCTCGCCGCCGGCATGAGCTACCAGGGCATTTTCGCGGTGTTCTCGGCCCTCTACCTGTCGTTCGCCGCCGTCGGGATCTGGCTCGGCGGGAGCAGACAAGCGATCGACGGCCTGATCAGCATCGTCAACAGCTACATCCCGGGCCTCATCAGCAAGCACGGCCTCGTCCAGCCCGACAAGGTCGAATCGGTCGCGCAGGAAAGCGGCAAGCTGCTGGGGATCACGGGAAGCGTGGCGGCGATCGTCGTCATCTGGACGGCGATCGGCTTCGTCACCTTCACGCGCCGCGCCGTGCGCGATACCTTCGGCCTTCCGTTCGACATGCGCAACTACGTGCTGCTGAAGGCGCGTGATTTCGTCGCATCCGCGCTGTTCGGCTTCGCGTTGCTGGTCGGCGCCCTGCTCGGCTCGGTCACCACCGGCGCGGTGGACCTGCTCTTCGAGTTCCTCGGCTGGGACAAGGAGACACCCGGGTGGACGATCGGGGCGCGCACGGTGTCGGCTGTCATCGCCTTCGGCGTCAACACGGTCGCCCTGGCGGCGTTGTTCCGCTTCCTGACCGGTACCACGCTCACGTGGCGCCGAACATGGCCGGGCGCCCTCGTCGGGGCCGGCGGGATGGTGGTGCTGCAGATCGGGGCCGGTTTCCTGCTCGTCTACACTCCGACGAACCCGCTCCTGGGCACGTTCACGGCGTTGATCGGTTTTCTGCTGTGGTTCCGCCTGATCGGCATCGTGATCCTGGTCTCGGCCGCCTGGATCGCGGTGGCCGCGGGCGATCGTGACGTGCCGCTGCGCTCCCCCGAGGATCGTCGGGCGATGGAGCAGGCGGCACTCGTGATCGCGGCGGAGGTGGGCGTGCGCGAAGCGCGCGAGGCTGCGGCGCTCGCCCGCTGGCCGTGGCGCTGGCGAGCTCGCCGCCGATTGGTGGCCGCCGAGAAGGCGCTCGCGAGCGCGCGAGCGGCCCTGCCCGCGCCACGCCGCTCGACGCTGCTGCCCGACTGATCGAACCCCTCACCGCGCAACGGCTCCGTCGTCGAGAGGGCCGATGTCGGAGGCCGCAGTTAGGCTCGTCGCGTGGCTCGTTCCGTACGCATCGTCTCCGTCAACGTCAATGGCATCCGTGCCGCCGTCCGCAAGGGCATGACCGAATGGCTCGACACCTCGGGCGCCGACATCGTCGCCCTGCAAGAGGTGCGCGCGAGCGCCGATCAGCTGGCTGAGGCCGTGCCCGGGTGGCAGATCGTCAACGACGAGGCACTGCAGAAGGGGCGAGCCGGCGTAGCGATCATCAGCCGTCTGCCCGGCGTCGAGACCCGCACGCATCTCGGGCCCGAGCCGCTCGACGCGTCGGGACGGTGGATCGAGACCGACTTCGACATCGACGGCGAGACCATCACCGTCGTCAGCGCCTACGTGCACAGCGGCGAAGTCGACACCCCCAAGCAAGACGCGAAGTGGCTCTTCCTCGATGCCATGGAGCGCCGGCTCGCCGAGCTCGGCGCCTCCACCGAGCTGGCCGTCGTCATGGGCGACCTGAACGTCGGCCACCGTGAGCTCGACATCAAGAACTGGCGCGGCAACCGCAAGAACGCGGGTTTCCTCCCCCGCGAACGGGCGTACTTCGACAGGTTCTTCGGCCCCGCCGGCGCACAGGTCGAGGGCGTCGACGGGTCCACGGGCACAGGCCTCGGATGGGTGGACGTCGGACGCCGCCACGCGGGCGAGGTCGAGGGGCCGTATACGTGGTGGTCGATGCGCGGAAAAGCGTTCGACAACGACTCGGGCTGGCGGATCGACTATCACGTCGTCACTCCCGGCCTGGCCGAGCGCGTCACCGACTACCGCGTCGACCGCGCGCCGTCATACGACACCCGGTGGAGCGATCACTCCCCCGTCATCGTCGACTACACCCTCGGCCGCGCCTGAACGCTCGCGCATCACGGTGCATGCTGTGAGCGACGCCTAGGATCGAGGGGTGACTCAGCAGCGCCTCTACTCCGGAATGCAGCCCTCCGCCGACAGCCTCCAGATCGGCAACTACATCGGGGCTCTCCTGCAGTGGCGTCAGCTGCAAGACGAGTACGACGCGTTCTTCTCGGTCGTCGATCTTCACGCATTGACCCAGCCGGGCGACCCCGCCGAGCGGCGCGAGAAAACCCGCCGCACCGCGGCGCAGTACATCGCCGCGGGCATCGAGCCCTCGCGCTCGACGCTCTACGTGCAGTCGCACGTGCCGGCCCACGCCGAGCTGCAGTGGGTGCTCTCGACGCTGACCGGCTTCGGCGAGGCCGGGCGCATGACCCAGTTCAAAGACAAGTCGGCCCGCTACGGCGCGGATGCCACCAACGTCGGCCTCTTCACCTACCCGGTGCTGATGGCCGCCGACATCCTGCTCTACCAGACCGACGTGGTGCCCGTCGGCGACGACCAGAAGCAGCACATCGAGCTGACGCGCGACCTGGCCGAGCGCTTCAACCAGCGCTTCGGCGAGACCTTCACGATGCCGAAGCCGATGATCCAGCGCGAGACCGCGCGCATCTACGACCTGCAGAACCCGACGTCGAAGATGTCGAAGTCGGCCGAGTCCGACGCGGGTGTGCTGTGGATGCTCGACGAGCCGAAGGCGAGCGCCAAGAAGATCATGCGCGCCGTCACCGACTCCGAGGGCTCCGTGCGCTTCGACCGAGATGCCAAGCCCGGTGTCTCCAACCTGCTCGTCATCTACTCGGCGCTGACCGGCCGCGAGATCACGGCGATCGAGGACGAGTACGCGGGCCGCGGGTACGGCGACTTCAAGAAGGGTCTCGCCGAGGTGGTCGTCAACGAGTTCGAGCCGGTGCGCGAGCGCGCGCTCGAGCTGCTCGCCGACCCCGCCGAGCTGGACCGCGTGCTGGCCGTGAATGCCGGCAAGGCGGCGGCGGTCGCCGAGAAGACCCTCGCCGACGTGTACGACCGCATCGGTCTGCTGCGCCGCGGCTGACCTGCCCTTCCGACGCCCGCGGCCTCCCGGTCGCGGGCGTCGCTGTTGGCCGGCCGCCCGCGCACAACTCCTGCAGAACCGCACATCGTGGCGCCGCCGCGCCTTTCGGGTCCGGTGCAGCAGGAGTTGTGCTCGACGTCCGACCCTCTCGCCGCCCAGAACCCCGCCGACGCCCGCCCGGGCGTGTGGTCGGGCGCTGCGGCTGGTGGGGGCGGCCCGGCGGGGTGGGGGCGGCCCGGCGCTGCGGCCCAGCCCGGCGGGGCGGGGCGGGGGCCCACCTCGGGCACGGCTCCTGCAAATCCGCCCCCTGGGCAACAGAAACCGAGTCGCCCCGCAACTCCTGCAGGAGGTGTGCGTCAAGCACCCCCTCGGGGTGCCGCGCGCGGGCGGTCAGCGCCGCCGGAGTCGGGGCGAGAGCCCGGCGATCGACGCCCGAACGGCATCGGGCGCGTACATGATCTCTTCCGCCATCAGCCGAAGGGTGAGAAAGCCGGCAGCTGCGGCAGCGCGGTCGCGACGCCTGTCGGCACGCTGCGCGTCCCACGAGGAGTGGTGAGCCTTGCTATCGCACTCGATGATGAGCCATCCCTCGACCACGAAGTCGACACGCCCCACACCCTCGATGAACACCTGTGAGCTCCACCGCAGGCCGAGGCTCCGAAGGATCAGGCGAAGCAGCGTCTCCGGGCCCGACTCGGCGGACGGATCGAGGAGCGGACGCAGGCGCCGATATCGCCGCGGCAACCGCTGGAAGACCTCACCCACCCCCGCTTCGTCGAGGAGGCGCTGATGCCAGGCACTGTCCAACGATGCGATGAGGCTCCGTGGCGGCTGGCACGCCGCCGATTGCGCGAGAGCCTCGACGAGGGGTGTGGCCGTCTCTCTCGCGGGGGCTGAGCTCGGTCGCCAGTGCGCGCAGGTCTCCGGCCCTCGGGGCGGAAGGCGGCTGGCGCCACGATCGAACTGCACGTGCAGGCGCGACGTGTCGTGGGCGAAGACGCCTGACACTGCCAGAAGCGAGAGGCAGTCGAGGCGTCCGCCGAGCTGTACCGCGCGCAGAAGGTCGTTCGGCACGTCGCCCGGCAGGTAGGTGTCACGACGGGCACGACGCATCAGACCCGACCGGATGGACGACTCGATGTCTGTACGGGTCATGCCCGCCGCGCGAAGGTCGCGGTACGAGGCGGAGACGTGCGGCATGCGTCGAGCGTGCTCGCTCGACGCACGCCGTGAGGCCGGTTCCGCTCTTCTGGGGATAACTGCCGTCCCCGGCGCGCGTACCCTCTCGGCACAGCTCCTGCAGATCCCCTCGTCTCGTCGGCCTCGCACACCGCCGGCCGCAGAGATGCAGGAGTTGTGCTCGACGAAGCAGGAACCATCGGTAGCGTGACCGCATGGAACCCGAGATGCTGCGCACGGCCCGTCTCGAACTCTCGGCGCCCCGCGGGGAAGACGTCGACGCGATCCATGCGGCGTGTCAGGATGCCGCGATCCAGCGGTTCACGACCGTGCCGTCGCCCTACCTGCCCACCGACGCCGAGTCGTTCGTCGAACTCGCCGCAACCTGGTGGGCCGAAGGGTCGCAGGCGACTTGGGCCATTCGGCTCGACCGCCGGCTCGTCGGAATGATCGGACTCGCCCATCTGCCCGGCGGCGGCCCCGAGCTGGGGTACTGGATCGCAGCCGACGTGCGCGGCCGCGGTGTGGCGACCGAGGCCGCTCGGGCGGTGATCGACTGGGGTTTTTCGCCCGAGCGCCCGGCCGTTCAGCGCATCGAGTGGCGGGCGGTGGTCGGCAACGTCGGCTCCGCCCGCGTCGCCCGCTCGCTCGGATTCCGCTACGAGGGCCTGCTGCGGCAGGCCCATTGCAACTCCCTGGGGCGTGCCGACCTGTGGATCGGCGGTCTGCTGCGCGACGACGACCCTCAGCCGGTCTCCTGGCCGATCGACGTGTGACGCGCAACACCTCGTGCCGATGTCGGAGGTGCGTGCGAGCATGGGCACATGCCGGAGATGCCAGAGGTCGAGGGGCTCGTGGAGTTCCTGCGCGGTCGCGCGGTCGGGCTGCAGGTCACCAAGGCGACCGTGTCGGCGATCAATGCGCTGAAGACGTACGACCCTCCCCTGACCTCCCTCGTGGGCAGCACCGTGACCGCCGTCGACCGGCATGGCAAGTTCGTCGACGTGACGACGGATGCCGGCATCCACCTCGTGTTCCATCTCGCCAAGGCGGGCTGGCTGCGGTGGTACGACGCGCTCCCCGCGACCATCGTCAAGCCCGGTAAGACCCCGATCGCCCTGCGCGTCGGCTTCGACGACGGCTCGGGGTTCGACCTCACCGAGGCCGGCACCAAGAAGTCGCTCGCGGTGTACGCGGTGCGTGCGGTCGACGACGTTCCGGGGATCGCCCGTCTCGGGCCCGATCCCCTGAGCGCGGACTTCGACCGCGAGACGTTCGGCGCTCTGCTCGCGGGGCGCCGCACCCAGATCAAAGGCGTGCTGCGCGACCAGTCGATCATCGCGGGCGTCGGCAATGCGTACTCCGACGAGATCCTGCACGCGGCGAAGATGTCCCCCTACGCGCTGGCGGCGACACTCGCCGACGACGATGTCGACCGCCTGTTCACCGCGATGACCGAGACCCTGGCCGAAGCCATCGACGAGGCCCGCGGCAAGCCGCCGGCGGAATTGAAGGATGCCAAGCGGCGCGGCATGCGCGTGCACGGACGCCGTGGCGAGCAGTGCCCGGTGTGCGGCGACGAGGTACGCAGCGTCTTCTTCGCCGACAACTCGCTCGAGTACTGCCCCACCTGCCAGACGGGCGGGAAGCTGCTGGCGGACCGTCGACTGTCGCGCCTGCTGAAGTGACGCCGACCGGGGCGCGAACGCCCGCGATCCCGCCGGTCCCTGCCACAGCCACCGCGAACGTGTCCATCCATGTCGGGGAATGAAACCCGCCACGCCGCGTTGAGTAGACTCCGAAGTGCAACAACGTGCTCCGGGGTCGGTGAGAATCCGAACCGGCGGTGACAGTCCGCGAACCTCTCCGTGTCATGCGGTGGGGCCGATCCGGTGGAATTCCGGGACCGACGGTGATGCGAGGGGGAACCCGCGCTAGTCCGGATAGGAGGCAGCACGGTCGGCGCGTCGCGCCTTCCCGCTGTTCCTGCCCCGACACCGCGGGAAGGACAGGGAAAATGGCATCCGCCGTCGAGATCGACGCCATGCGGCGAGCGCTGCAGCTCGCCCGGCGCGGCCCGCGCGGGCTCAACCCGCAGGTCGGCGCGGTGATCCTCTCGCCCGCCGGCGATGTCCTCGCCGAGGGGTTCCACCGTGGTGCGGGCACCCCGCACGCCGAGGTCGACGCCCTCTCGCGGCTCTCCCCCGGTGCTGCCCGCGGCGCCACCGCCGTCGTCACCCTCGAGCCGTGCAACCACACCGGCCGCACCGGCCCCTGCGCCCTCGCCCTCATCGAGGCGGGCGTCGCGCGCGTCGTCTACGCCCTCGACGACCCCACCGATGCCGCGGCCGGCGGCGCCGAGCGCCTGCGGGCCGCGGGAGTCGACGTGGAGTCGGGCGTCGAGGCGGAGGCCGCTCGTGCGCTGATCGCCGACTGGATCGCCGTGCAGCGCACCGGCCGCCCGCACGTCACCGTCAAGTGGGCGCAGAGCCTCGACGGTCGCGCCGCCGCCGACGACGGCACGAGCCAGTGGATCACCGGCCCCGCGGCCCGCCGCGACGTGCACGCGCGCCGCGCGTCCGCCGACGCCATCGTCGCCGGTACCGGGACCGTGCGCACCGACGACCCGGCCTTGACCGCCCGCGACGCCGACGGCGCGCTGCTCGAGGCACAACCCGTCCCCGTCGTGATCGGCGAGAGCGAGACGGACCCGGATGCCGCCGTGCGCCGCCACCCGCGGACGCCGTTGTTCTACGCCACCCACGACCTTCCCGCCGTCCTCGCCGATCTCGCCGCGCAGGGCGTCCAGCGCGTCTTCGTCGAGGGCGGGCCGACCCTCGCCAGCGCCTTCGTGCGCGAGGGCCTCGCCGACGAGGTGCTCGTTGTACGTCGCGCCGGTCCTTCTCGGCGGATCGCGTCTCGCCCTCGGCGACATCGGGGTGCCGACCATCGCCGACGCACGGCGGCTCGCCGTGGCATCCGTCCACAACCTCGGCGACGACCTGCTGGTCGTCGCCCACCCCACCACCCGAACCCGAGGAGAGCACTGATGTTCACCGGAATCGTCGAAGAGATCGGCGCCGTCACCGCGGTCGAGCCCTCGGGCGACGGCGTGCGGCTCACGCTGCGCGCGCCACTGTCGGTGTCGGACGCCGGACACGGCGACTCGATCTCGGTCAGCGGTGTGTGCCTCACCGTCGTCGACCAGGGCGAGGACTGGTTCACCGCCGATGTGATGAAGCAGACCCTCGACATGTCGACGCTCGCCGACGTCGCGCCCGGCCGCCCCGTGAACCTCGAGCGCGCGACGGCCGCGCACGGGCGCCTCGGCGGTCACATCGTCCAGGGCCACATCGACGGCACGGGCGTCGTGCGCGAGGTGCGGCCCGGTGCCCAGTGGAGCGTCGTGCGCATCGGCATCCCGAGCCACCTCGCCCCACTCGTCGTCGACAAGGGCTCGATCGCCATCGACGGTGTCTCGCTGACCGTCAGCGCGGTCAGCGAAGCCGCCGACCCCGAACCGTGGCTCGAGGTCTCGCTCATCCCCGAGACGCTCGAGGCCACCACGCTGGGCCGCGCCGAAGCCGGCACCCCCGTGAACCTCGAGACCGACATCCTCGCGCGCCACGTGCAGCGCATGCTCGCCTTCCGCCCCGCAGACACCACCGCGGCATCGACCGCACCGACCGAGAGGGGCTCCGCATGAGCCTGTCCCCCATCCCCGAGGCCCTGGAGGCCCTCCGCCAGGGCCGACCGATCCTGGTCGCCGACGACGAGAACCGCGAGAACGAGGGTGACGTCATCATCTCCGCGCAGCTCGCCACTCCCGAGTGGCTCGCGTGGACCGTCCGGTGGTCGAGCGGTTACGTCTGCGCCCCCATGCCGGCGGAGAGGGCCGATCGCCTCGACCTGCCGCCCATGGTGGCCGTGAACGAAGACGCCCGCGGCACCGCCTACACCGTGAGCGTCGATGCGGCCTCGGGAGTGACCACGGGAATCAGCGCCTCCGACCGTGCCCGCACGCTGAACGTGCTGGCCGATCCGGAGTCGGTGCCCTCGAGCGTCATCCGCCCGGGCCACATCCTTCCGCTCCGCGCCGTCGACGGGGGCGTCCGCGAGCGGGCGGGGCACACCGAGGCCGCGGTCGATCTCATGCGGCTCGCGGGGCTGCAGCCGGTCGGCGCGATCGCCGAGGTCGTGGCCGAAGACGGCAGCATGATGCGCCTGCCCGGGCTCTTCGAGCTGGGTGAGCGCGACGGCATCCCGGTGATCACCATCGAGCAACTCATCGCCTACCTCGACGAGACCGACCCACTGCCCGCGGCAGCGCCCGCCCGTCGCCGCGTGAGCCTGCGTGCCGAGTCGAACGTGCCCACCTCGCACGGCACGTTCCGCTTCCTCGCCTACAAGGACCGGGTGACCGGCACCGACCACCTCGCCGTCGTCTCGGGCGACCTGACCGAGAAGGCACCGCTGGTGCGTGTGCACTCCGAGTGCCTGACCGGCGAAGCTTTCGGATCGCTGAAGTGCGAGTGCGGCCCCCAGCTGGATGCCGCGCTCGACACGATCGATCAGGACGGCGGGATCGTCATCTACATGCGCGGGCACGAGGGACGCGGTATCGGCCTCATCAACAAGCTGCGCGCGTACAGCCTGCAGGAGCGGGGTCTCGACACGGTCGACGCCAACCTCGCGCTGGGCCTTCCCGCCGACGCGCGCGACTACGCCGCCGCCGCCGGCATCCTGGCCGACCTGGGCGTCGAGCAGGTGCGCCTGCTGACGAACAACACCGACAAGGTCGCGCAGCTGCGCGGCTTCGGCCTCGACGTCGTCGAGCAGGTGCCCCTGCTCGTGGGCGTCGGCCCCAACAACCACCAATACCTCGAGACGAAGCGCGACCGCATGGGTCACGTCATCGCCGAGGACGACCTGCGCGATGCCCTCGCGCACCTGAAGGAAGAGAGCGTGTGATGGCCGGCAGTGGAGCACCCGAAACCGGCGGCGTCGACGCGTCGCACCTGAACGTCGTCGTCGTCGCCGGTACCTGGCACGACGTCATCACCGACGGACTGATCGCCGGGGCGAAGCGGATCCTGGATGCCACGGGCGCGAGCTATCGCGTCGTGCGGGTTCCGGGATCGTTCGAGCTCCCGGTCGCCGCCAAGGCCGCGTTCGAGGGCGGCGCGGATGCCGTGGTCGCCCTCGGCGTGATCATCCGCGGGGGCACGCCGCACTTCGAGTTCGTCTCGTCGGCGGCCACCGACGGCCTCACGCGAGTGGCGCTCGACGCCGGCAAGCCGGTCGGATTCGGCGTGCTGACGCTGGACGACGAGCAACAGGGTCTCGACCGTGCCGGTCTCGAGGGGTCGAAGGAGGACAAGGGCGAGGAGGCGGCCGACGCGGCCATCCGCACGGCGCTGGTGCTGCGGGAGCTGCGGGGCTGAGACCGACCGGGTGAGGGGCGCCTTCCTGGCGGCCGGGGCACGGCATCCCTACCCTGACGGGTATGGAGATCCTGCGCCACGCCGTCGTCCTCGTCCACCTCGTCGGCTTCGCCGTGCTGTTCGGCGCGTGGGTCGTCGAGGCCGTCGGGCGTCGGCGCGTGACGCCGTTGATGAACTACGCGCTGCTTCTCTCGCTCGTGTCGGGTCTTGCCCTGTCCGCCCCCTGGGGCCTCGACCACGACCCCAACTACGTCAAGATCGGCGTGAAGCTCGTGGTACTGGTCGTCATCGGCGCGCTGCTCGGCATCGGATCGGCCCGGCAGAAGCGCACCGGAACGCTGCCCGCGGGGATCTTCTGGCCCATCGGTGTGCTGACCCTGCTGAACGCCGCGCTGGCGGTGCTCTGGCGCTGACCCCACCCACGCACGGCCGGTGCTCAGCAACCGCATAGACTGGAGGGTCTAACGCCCCCCACTCGGGGACGTTCCCGGTGCCCCCGCCGCGCGCCAGGTCACGCACACCCTCGCGACCGTTCCGCGCCACCGCTGCGCCCCACCACGGACGCGAACGATCGACCTTTCCGTCAGGCTGTCATGACCACCTCTTCCCCCTCCACTCGTTCCGCCGCCCCAGCGAACCCGCGCTCGCGCGTGATCACCGCGAGCCTGATCGGTACGACGATCGAGTTCTACGACTTCTACGCGTACGCCACCGCCGCGGTTCTCGTCTTCCCGATCCTCTTCTTCCCCACCGGCAACGAGACCACCTCGCTCCTGCTGTCGTTCAGCGTCTTCGGCGCCGCCATGGTCGCGCGCCCCCTCGGGGCGATCGTGTTCGGCCACTTCGGCGACCGGTTCGGCCGCAAGGCCACGCTCGTGGCATCCCTGCTCACGATGGGTGTCGCGACCTTCCTCATCGGCTGCCTGCCGACGTTCAACGAGATCGGCGTCTGGGCGGCGGTCCTGCTGTTGATCATGCGCCTCGCGCAGGGCTTCGCGCTCGGCGGCGAGTGGTCGGGTGCCGCGCTCGTCGCGACCGAGAACGCCCCGAAGGGAAAGCGCGCCTGGTACGGCACCTTCCCGCAGCTGGGTGCGCCGATCGGCTTCATCATCGCCAACGGTGTCTTCCTCTTCATCAACTTCGCGCTGCCGCACCCCGACGGCACCGCGCAGCGGTCGGCGGAGTTCCTCTCGTGGGGCTGGCGTGTGCCGTTCCTGTTCTCGGCCGTCATGGTCATCGTCGGCCTGTGGGTGCGTCTGAAGCTCGTCGAGAGCGAGTCGTTCGCGAAGGCCGAGAAGGTCGGCGCGATCAGGAAGTTCCCGCTGGGCGAGGCGATCCGCCGCAACGGGAAGCAGCTCATCCTCGGCACGTTCATCATGCTGGCGACATACGTGCTCTTCTACCTGATGACGAGCTTCACCCTCTCGTACGGCACCAAGCCGACCGCGGAGGTCGCGGCCGCCGCGGCCGAGAAGGCCGGCACCCCGTTCGACCCCGCCGCCTACGTGCCCGGCCTCGGCTACGGCTACACCGACTTCGTCATCATGCAGATCATCGGCGTGGTGTTCTTCGGCGTCTTCACGCTGCTCTCGGGCCCCATCGCGGACCGCATCGGGCGCAAGCGCCTGCTGATCGGTGTCACCGCGGCGATCATCGTGTTCGGCCTGACGTTCTCGTTCTTCCTCATGCCGCACACCGACCCCGGCCTCACGCGCGTGCTCGTGCAGTCGTTCCTCATCATCGGTTTCCTGCTGATGGGAACCACCTTCGGCCCGATGGGCGCCGTGCTGCCCGAACTCTTCCCCACGAACGTGCGCTACACCGGATCGGCGATCTCATACAACGTGTCGTCGATCCTCGGCGCCGCCCTCGCCCCCATCGTCGCGGTGGGGCTCTGGGCCGTCGGTGGCGGTAACCCGTGGCTCGTCGGCGTGTACCTGTCGGCGATGGGCGTGCTGACCCTCATCGCGGTCGTGCTCTCGCCCGAGACCAAAGACGTCGACTACGACGACAACCTGGCCGCCGGAGCGATCGCGCCGTAACGCGGTTTCGCGCAACATCGGATGCCACGGGGCCTGGGCCTCGTGGCATCCGTCGTTTCGCTTACGGGCGGGGGCGGGCGCGGCGTGCGGGGGGGGGCGGCGCGGGTGGGTGGGTGGGAGCGGGGAAGGGCCGGGTGGGGCGTGCCGGCCTCCGGAGCCTCGGCCGGCGCGGCAGTGTTACAGCCTCCCAGGCGCCGAAACGGCCGGTTGTTCCGGAGCCCGGCACGCCCGCGGAGCGAGCACGGGCGGCGGGGCCGCGGGCGGCGGGGCAGTGCCAGGCGATGCGAGGCGTGCCGGACTCCGGAAATTTCGGCCGCGCTGCGGCCCCGCGGCCCCGACAGACACCAGAACGGCCGATCCTTCCGGAGTCCGGCACGCCCCGTCCGGCGGTGCCGTCAGTCGAGGAACAGCGCGCGCAGGCGCTTCGTGGTGAAGATGAGGCCGACGGCGATCATGACGACGTAGTACAGGACGTGCCAGAGCAGCACGGGCGAAACCGCCCCCGTCGTGAGCCCGCGGATCAGCTCGACCCCGTGCCAGAGCGGGAACGCCTGCACGAGGAACTGGATCGGCGCGGGGTACTGCGTGATCGGGAAGAAGGTCGCCGAGAACAGGAACATCGGCAGCATCAGCAGCGTGATCCAGTCCATGTGCTGGAACGTCCTCATGTAGCTCGTGATCGCCATACCGAGGCTGGCGAAACCGAACGCGATGAGGACCACCGCGGGAAGGGCGAGGATCGCGGTCGGCGCGAGGTTCAACCCGAACAGCTGCATGATGACCATGAATCCGCACGCGTAGACCAGCCCGCGTATCAGCGCGTACAGGATCTCGCCGAGGGCGACATCGAGCGGGCCGAGCGAGGTCGACAGCATGCCCTCGTAGAGCTTGCCGTAGTTGAGCTTGAAGAAGACGTTCCAGGTCGAGTCGTACACGGCGCCGTTCATCGCCGAGACAGCCAGCAGTGCGGGGGCGATGTAAGCGGCATAGGGAACGACCATGCCGGTCGAAGTCGTGACCTCACCGACGAGCGCGCCGAGGCCGATCCCCATCGACGCCAGGTATAGCACCGGCTCGAAGAACCCCGACACCACCACGACCCAGTTCGACGAGCGGGCCGCGAGGAAGCTGCGCTGGAGGACCGCCTGCGGGTTGCCCGCCCACAGTGCGCCCACGCCGCCACGGCGCCGCGCGGTCGTGACGGCGCTCATGCCGCGAGCCTCCGTTCGAAGATGCGTCGCGCCGCGAGGTAGCCTCCGGCGGCGAGCACGAGCAGGTACGCGAGGTGTCCGAGCGCCGCAAGCGGATCGAACGGACCGTAGGTGAGCATGCGGCCGACCTCGGTGGCATGCCACAGCGGCGAGACCCACCCGATCGGCTGCAAGAACCACGGCAGCGTCGACAGCGGATAGAACGTGCCCGAGAAGAGGAACATCGGCACGAACACGAACCGCTGCACGAGCGCGAACTGTCCCTTGTCTTCCTCGAGCGATGCCGCGAAGGCCATGAGCGGCGCGCCGAAGCTCACACCGGCGATCAGCCCCACGAGCACCGACAACCAGCCGGTGGCGGGCTCGGGGACTGCACCGAAGAGCCAGATGAAGAGGTAGTACGCCGCGACGCCCACGAACATGCGGGCCGAGGCCCCCAACACGACACCATCGACGATCTGGGCCGAAGACAGGGGTGAGGCGTTGAAGCCGTAGAAGTAGCGCCGCCATTTGAAGCCCGACATCACCGGGTACGTGAACTCCTCGGATGCCACTCCCACCGCCGCCGTGGCCAGCAACGCGGGCGCGACGAAGACGAGGTAGGGCACAGTCTGGCCGCCGACGTCGATCTGGCCCTGGATGAGGGCGGCGAGGCCCAGGCCCAGACCGAGCAGGTAAAGGATCGGCTGGCCGAGGGCACCCACGACGATCGTCCACCCGTAGGCGCGCATCGTGCGGACCATGTGCTCCGTGACGTACCAGGAGCCGTACCGACGCGGCTTGCGCGCCCACGCGAGGGCTTCGGCGCGCAGCTCGTCGGCGGTGGGGTGGCGCACGGCATCCGGGGGCTGGGGAGTGCTCATTCGATCAGCGACCGTCCGGTGAGGCGCAGGAAGACGTCTTCGAGGCTCGACCGCCGTACGAGCGACGTCAGCGGCGTGTGCCCCGCCGCGACGACGCGTTCGAGGGCGGCCTCGCCGTCGTGGGCATACACGAGGACCCGGTCGGGAAGCACCTCGACGCGGTCACCGACGCCCTCGAGCGAGCGGGCGGCCTCTTCGTTGCGGTCGGAACCGAACCGCACCTCGAGCACCTCGCGGCTCGAGTGCGCGCGGATGAGGGCAGCGGGCGACCCTTCGGCCATGATGCGGCCCTTGTCGACGACGATGAGGCGGTCGCACAGCTGCTCGGCCTCGTCCATGTAATGCGTCGTCAGCACGAGCGTCGTGCCGCGCTCCTTGAGACGGAAGAGGCGGTCCCACAGCACGTGCCGCGCCTGCGGGTCGAGGCCCGTGGTCGGCTCGTCGAGCAGCAGGATGCGTGGATCGTTGATGAGCCCCCGGGCGATCGTCAGGCGGCGTTTCATGCCACCGGAGAGCTGTTCGACCTTGCTCGTCGCCTTGTCTTCGAGCTGCGCGAACGCGAGCAACTCGTCGGCCTTCTGCGCGCAGACCTTGCCGGGAAGGCCGAAGTAGCGGCCATAGACGTAGAGGTTCTCACGCGCGTTCAGCTCGGCGTCGAGGTTGTCCTGCTGCGGAATCACGCCCAAGCGCGAACGGATCTCGGGACCGTAATGGTCGGGATCGAGACCGAGGATGCGGAGCTCGCCCGCGCTTCGCGTCGACACGGCGCCGATCATCTTCATCGTCGTCGATTTGCCCGCGCCGTTGGGCCCGAGAAGGCCGAAGGACTCCCCCGGAGCCACCTCGAAGGACAGCCCGTCGACCGCGACGAAGTCGGGCTTCCCCTTCGCGCGATAGCGCTTGACGAGGTCTCGGGCGGCGATCACGGGCTCGGGCACCGCTCCACCATATCCAGCGGCTCCGACATCGCCCGGCGGTCCCGGGAGACGGGGGCGGGCTCGGGCCGCCCGCGGGACGCTGCGTGCCGGGCTCCGGAAATTCCGGTCACCGGTGGCCCGACGCCCCCGCGGGGCCTTGAGGGATATGCGGTGCATCCGGAGTTCGCTCCACCGACGAAGCAGCGGAGCCGGCCGCACGGCTGCGGGAGGTACGGTCGAAGCACCCCATCTCCTTCCCCGAGGTCCGCATGTCTTCACCCGCTCCCGCGCGCGGACGGCGCGGCCGCCGCGTACCCGACGGCCCGCGCGCGTCGTTCCGTCAGTTGCTGCCGTTCCTGCTCGAGCACAAGCGCACGCTCGTCGTCGTCGCCGTGCTCAGCGTGCTCGGCGCGGCGACGACCCTGGTGCAGCCGCTGCTGGTCGGGCAGGTCATCTCGCGCGTGCAGGCCGCTGTGCCGCTCGGGGCGCTCGTCTGGCTGCTCGTCGGCTTCGTGGTGCTGTCCTCGCTCATCTCCGGCTACCAGCACTACCTGCTGCAGCGCACCGGCACCGCGGTGGTCTACTCCAGCCGCCGGCGGCTGATCTCGCGCATCCTGCGCCTGCCGATCAGCGAGTTCGACGCCCGTCGCACGGGCGACCTCGTCTCGCGCGTCGGCACCGACACGACGCTGTTGTACGCCGTTCTCACGCAGGGACTCGCGGATGCCGTGGGCAACGCGCTCATCCTCGTCGGCGCGGTCGTCGCGATGGCGTTCATCGACCCGCTCCTGCTCGGGCTCATCGTCGTGGTGATCGGCGCGTCACTGGCGAGCGTGGTCGTGCTCGGCCTGCGCGTGCGCGCCGCCTCGGCGGCCCAGCAGGAGAAGGTCGGCGAGCTCTCGTCGGGGGTCGAGCGTGCGATCGGGTCGATCCGCACCGTGCGCGCCGCCGGGGCCACCGAGCGCGAGACCGCCGCCGTCACCGAGGTGGCGGCCGAGGCCTACGCCGCCGGCGTGCGCATCGCCAAGGTATCGGCACTCATCGTGCCCGTGGCCGGCATCGCTTTGCAGGTGTCGCTGCTGGTCGTGCTCGGCGTGGGCGGGTTCCGCGTGGCATCCGGGGCCATCGACGTCGCCGCGCTCGTGACCTTCGTGATCTTCCTCTTCCTGCTCGTGCAGCCGCTGGCGTCGGCGATCGGCGCGATCACCTCCGTCAACCAGGCGCTCGGCGCGCTCGGCCGCATCCAGGACGTGCTCGACCTGCCCCTCGAGAGCGACGGCGACCGGCCGGCCTCGGCGACGGCGCGGGCGGATGCCCCGGCGATCGCCTTCCGCGACGTGCGGTTCCGCTACCCCGACCACGTCGTGAAGGCGCGCGAGGCGGCGGCGAAGGAGGCGCGGTCGGTGCTCGCCGAGGCCCACCTGGATGCCGCCGACGCCCCGGCCGAAACCGACCGCGAGGTGCTGCGAGGGGTGTCGTTCACCGTGCCGCGCGGCGCGCGCGTGGCGCTGGTCGGTCCGTCGGGAGCGGGCAAGAGCACGATCCTCTCGCTGATCGAGCGCTTCTACGACCCGACCGAGGGCGCGATCCTCGTCGACGGCGTCGATGCCCGCGATCTCGCCCGCGACGATCTGCGCGCCCGATTCGGCTACGTCGAACAGGACGCCCCGACCCTGGCCGGCACGATCGCCGACAATCTGCGATTGGCTTCGCCCCTGGCATCCGATGCCGACTGCGAGCGCGTGCTGCGCGAAGTGAACCTCGGCGATGTGCTCGAGCGCAGCCCGCTGGGAGTCGACGCCCCCGTGGGCGAGGACGGCGTGATGCTCTCGGGCGGCGAGCGTCAGCGCCTCGCGATCGCCCGGGCGCTGCTGGCCGCTCCCCCGGTGCTGTTGCTCGACGAGTCGACGTCGTCGCTCGACGGCGTCAACGAACAGCGCATGCGCGAGGCCATCGACGCCGTTGCCACCGACCGCACGCTGCTGGTCATCGCGCACCGCCTGTCGACGGTGGTCGACAGCGACCTCATCGTGGTGCTCGACGACGGTCGCGTGGTCGGGCAGGGCACGCACAGCGAGCTCGTGGCATCCACGCCCCTGTACCGGGACCTGGCGAAGCATCAGCTGCTGGTGTGACATCGGGTCGTGCGGCGCGAGCGCGGGAGCGGTGCGGCCGACGCCCCGGACACGGGCGGCAGCGAGTGCGCCGGGCCAGCGATCAGTCCCCGAACCGTCGCCGTAAACGCGATCCGCGCGCATAAACACGTGGTGCTCGTGTTTATGCGCGCGGATCGCGTTTATGCGTGCAAGTCACCGCGCTCAGGCGCGCTGCAGGCGGTACCGCAGCGCCGCGAGCTCGGCGCGCAGGGCTGCCGGCAGGTGCGAGCCGAAGGTGTCGTAGAACTTCTCGGTGAGGTCGGCCTCGGCCAGCCACGACGCGCGGTCCACGGAGAACAACTCGTCGAGGTCGGACGAGGACAGCTCCAGCCCCGACAACTCGAGATCTTCGACGCGCGGCAGTCGTCCGATCGAACTGTCGACAGCGTCGACCTGACCGTCGACGCGGCGGATGATCCAGTCGATCACACGGGCGTTGTCGCCGAACCCGGGCCACAGGAACCGACCGTCGTCGCCCTTGCGGAACCAGTTGACCTGGAAGATGCGCGGGGCGCGGTCGAAGCGCAGCTTCTGGCCCACGTTCAGCCAGTGGCCGAAGTAGTCGCCCATGTTGTAGCCGCAGAACGGCAGCATCGCGAAGGGGTCGCGGCGCAACTCACCCACGGTGCCCTCTTGCGCCGCGGTCTTCTCCGACGAGATCGTCGAGCCGAGGAACACGCCGTGCGACCAGTCGGTCGCTTCGACCACCAGCGGCACATTCGTCGCACGGCGACCGCCGAACAGGATGACGTCGAGCGGCACACCCTCAGGGGCCTCCCAGTCCTCGGCGATCTGCGGGCACTGAGCGGCGCCGACCGTGAAGCGCGAGTTGGGGTGCGCGGCCGGGCGGCCGGATGCGGGCGTCCACGGCTTGCCCTCCCAGTCGATGAGGTGCGGGGGCGCTTCGTCGGTCAGCCCCTCCCACCACACGTCGCCGTCGGGGCGCAGGGCGACGTTCGTGAAGATCGTGTTGCCCCACAGCGTCTCGATCGCGGTGACGTTCGTCGACTCACCCGTGCCGGGCGCGACGCCGAAGAAGCCGGCCTCGGGGTTGATGGCCCACAGGCGCCCGTCGTCGCCGGGGCGGATCCAGGTGATGTCGTCGCCGAGGGTCTCGACGCGCCAGCCGGGAATGGTCGGGCGCAGCATCGCCAGGTTCGTCTTGCCGCACGCCGAGGGGAACGCGGCGGCCACGTGGTACGCCCTGCCCTTCGGGTCGATGACGCGGATGAGCAGCATGTGCTCGGCGAGCCACCCCTCGTCGCGGCCGATGACCGAGGCGATGCGCAGCGCGAAGCACTTCTTCGCCAGGATCGCGTTGCCGCCGTAGCCCGAACCGAACGACCACACCTCGAGGGTGTCGGGGAAGTGCACGATGTACTTCTCGTCGTTGCACGGCCAGGCGACGTCTTCCTGGCCCGGGGCGAGCGGGGCACCGACCGAGTGCACGGTCTTGACCCAGGGCGCGCCCTGGGCGATCTGCTCGATCACGGCCGTGCCGACACGGGTCATCACACCGATGGATGCCACGGCGTAGGCGCTGTCGGTGATCTGCACGCCGATGTGGCTGAGCGGGCCACCCACCGCACCCATCGAGAAGGGCACGACGTAAAGGGTGCGTCCGCGCATCGAGCCCTCGAAGACGCCGTTCAGGGTCTCGCGGATCTCGGCCGGGGCGATCCAGTTGTTGGTGGGCCCGGCATCCTCTTCGCTCTCGGAGGCGATCCAGGTGCGCGACTCGAGACGGGCGACGTCGCCCGGGTGCGACCGAGCGAGGTACGAACCGGGACGCCATTCGGGGTTGAGCTTGATGAGCTTGCCCTCGTCGACCATCTCGCGAAGGAGCGCGTCGTTCTCGGCGGCCGAGCCGTCGACCCAGTGGATGCGGTCGGGCTGCGTGAGGGCGGCGACCTGGTCGACCCACGCGGTGAGCTCGGCGAGGCCGGGGCCGTCGACGGCGGGGCGCACACCGTAGCCGGGGCGGGGAGCACGGGCGGCGGGCGCGGCGGTGCGCGAGGTGGAGCTGAAGATGTCGGCGAGTGCCATGTCGTTCTCCTCCGTTGGAGCGAATTCGGTGTCGTTCCTCCATGGTGAAGGGACGCGAAGGCGTCTTTCCAGAGAATTCGACGCTAAGAAATGCAATTCTTTCGATATGGTCAAGGAATGGCGTCGACGTTCGAACTCACCACCCTGGGCCACCGCATCCGCCATCACCGGCTCTCGCGCGGCCTCACGCTCGACGAGCTCGGCGCCCTCGTCGGGGTCGCGGGCAGTCAGCTGAGCCTCATCGAGAACGGCAAGCGCGAGCCCAAACTGTCGTTGCTGCAAGAGATCGCGCGAGCCACCGAGACCGAGGTCACCGAGCTGCTCTCCGCCGAACCGCCGAACCGGCGAGCCGCCCTGGAGATCGAGCTGGAACGGGCCCAGACCAGCCCGTTCTTCCGGCAGCTCGGCATCCCTGCCGTCAAAGTGACCAAGGGCACGAGCGACGAGACCATCGAAGCCGTGCTGGGGCTGCACCGCGAGCTGCAGCGCCGGGAGCGCGAGACCATCGCCAGCCCCGAAGAAGCTCGCCGCGCCAACACCGAGCTCCGACTGCGAATGCGCGAGAGCGCCAACCACCTCCCCGAGATCGAGCGCCTCGCCGAGAAGCAGCTCAAGGCAGCCGGCCACGGCACCGGCGCGCTGACCCACCGGACGGTGAGCATCATGGCCGAGCAGCTCGGGTTCGAGCTCATCTACGTGAGCGACCTGCCGCACTCCGCGCGCTCGGTGACCGACCTCGAGAACGGTCGCATCTATCTGCCCCCCGCCTCGATCCCGGGCGGTCACGGCCTGCGATCGATGGCGCTGCAAGCCATGGCTCATCGCCTGCTCGGGCACCGCCCGCCCACCGACTACGCCGATTTCCTCCAGCAGCGCCTCGAGATCAACTACTACGCCGCGTGCTGCCTCATGCCCGAGACCACCGCGGTCGCCTTCCTCACGCAGGCGAAGAAAGACCGCAACCTCGCCGTGGAGGACTTCCGCGACGCCTTCGGCGTCACCCACGAGGCGGCCGCGATGCGCATGACGAACCTCATGACCGTGCACCTCGGTATCCGGCTGCATTTCCTGCGCGTCGACGACGACGGCGCGATCTCGCGCGTCTACGAGAACGACGGCCTGCCCTTGCCGACCGACGTCACCGGTTCGGTGGAGGGGCAGATCGTGTGCAGGAAATTCTCGGCACGCTCGGCATTCGACGAACAACAACCGCACCACCGAGCACTACCAGTACACCGACACCCCCGCCGGAACCTTCTGGTGCTCGACGCAGACCGGCAGCACGAGCGACGGCGACTTCTCGATCACCGTGGGGGTGCCGTTCGACGACGCGCGCTGGTTCCGCGGACGCGAGACGGCGACCCGCGGCGTCTCGCACTGCCCCGAGGAGTCGTGCTGCCGCCGCCCCGACACCGAGGCCGCCCAGCGTTGGCAGGGCAAGGCGTGGCCGAGCGCCCGGGTGCACCGGCACATGTTCTCACCGCTCCCCCGCGGCATGTTCCCGGGCGTCGACGACGCCGAGGTGTTCGCCTTCCTCGACCGGCACGCGGCCGACTGAGGCGAGGCGGGGCCGCGGCCCGCACAACTCCTGCAGAAGGCGACGAACTCGACCCTCGCGAGCAGGAAACGGCCGTGCTGCAGGAGTTGTGCCTGCCCCGGCCGGTGAAACGAAACGGCGGGTGGGTGCGCTCCGACGACTTCGGCGGCGGCCGCGGCGCCGCCCATCACCTGGTGGATGCCGGTGGCACGCGTTTCGCCATGCTCGGCGGCGAAGGCCATCTGCCCTCCACCAAGGAGCGGCGCGAGGGCTTTCTCGCGGGGTTGTCGGACCGCGGCTTCGCCGCCGACGACGTGCTCATCATCGGCGAGAACGACCTGCTGCTGTGCGGCTTCGACGGCGTCGGCTGGACGCGGCAGATCTCGCCGACCATCACGACGGTCCGCCAGGACTGGGGCGAGATCGCCGCCCGCGCGATGGAAATCCTCGACACGCTGATGTCGGGCGGCGACGGTGACCGCGCCGTCATCCCCGTCGAGTTGGTGCCGGGCGAGTCGACCCGCCGCTGAGGCGGGGCCGAGGGCCGATGCCCGAACCGCGCTGCGCCGCGCTCCGGAAGATCGGCGGCGGATCGGCAGGATCGAACCGCCGCGGCTGCAGTCGTCCCCGAAAATTCCGGAGCGCGGCACCGCACCGCCGCGGTCCCGGTGCCCGACGGAGGGCCGGGACCGCGGATGCCACGGCCCCGGCGCTCCGTGGAGCGCGGGGCCGTGGCATCCGTCGTTGGTCAGGCGTAGGGGTTCGCGGTCAGCGTGTACTTCGTCTGCAGGTACTCGTGGATGCCCTCGTCGCCGCCCTCGCGGCCGAGGCCGGACTGCTTCCACCCGCCGAAGGGAGCGGCCGCGTTGGAGACGACGCCGACGTTGAGGCCCATCATCCCGGTCTCGAGCTTGTCGATCATGCGCTGTCCGCGCGCGAGCGACTCGGTGAAGACGTACGAGACGAGGCCGTACTCGGTGTCGTTCGCGAGGCGCACCGCGTCGTCCTCGTCGTCGAACGGGACGATCGCGAGCACCGGTCCGAAGATCTCCTCGCGCAGGATGTCGCTGCCGGGCTGCACATCCGACACCACGGTCGGCTCGAAGAACGTGCCGGGGCCCTCGACCGGCGACCCGCCGACCGTGACGGTGGCGCCGCGCTCGACGGCATCCCCCACGAGGGTCTTGGCCTTGTCGACCGCGCGGTCGTCGATGAGGGGGCCGATCTGCACGCCCTCCTCGGTGCCGCGGCCGATCTTCATCGCCTGCACGCGCTCGGTGACCCGGCGGGTGAACTCCTCGACGACGGAACGCTGCACGATGAAGCGGTTGGCGGCCGTGCACGCCTGACCGATGTTGCGGAACTTCGCGAGCATCGCGCCCTCCACCGCCTTGTCGAGGTCGGCGTCGTCGAACACGACGAACGGGGCGTTGCCGCCGAGTTCCATGGAGGTGCGCAGCACACCGGGCGCGGCCTGCTGCAGCAGCTTCACGCCGACCGGCGTCGACCCGGTGAACGAGAGCTTGCGCAGACGCGGGTCGGAGATGATGCGCTCGGAGACGGGGCCGGTGTCGGTCGTGGTGACGACGTTGACGACACCGGCGGGGAGCCCCGCGTCCTGCAGAATCTGCGCGAAGAACAGCGTGGTCAGCGGGGTGAGGGTGGCCGGCTTGATGACGACCGTGCAGCCGGCGGCGAGCGCGGGGGCGATCTTGCGGGTGGCCATCGCGAGGGGGAAGTTCCACGGCGTGATGAGGTAGCAGGGACCCACCGGGTGCTGCGTGACGATCATGCGGCCGGTTCCCTCGGGGTTCGCACCGTAGCGGCCCTGGGTGTGGGCGGTGACCTCGCTGAACCAGCGGAGGAACTCCCCGCCGTACACGACCTCTCCGCGCGCCTCGGCGAGGGGCTTGCCCATCTCGAGCGTCATCAGCAGGGCGATGTCTTCCTTGCGCTCCTGCAGCAGGTCGAAGGCGCGGCGGAGGATCTCGGCGCGCTCCCGCGCGGGGGTCGCCGCCCACGACGGGAACGCCGCGGCTGCGGCATCCATCGCCGCCACCCCGTCGTCGACGCTGGCGTCGGCGATCTCGAGGAGCACGTCGCCCGTGGCGGGGTCGTTCACCGCGACCGTCTTGCCGCCGCTCGCCGCACGCCACTCCCCGTCGATCAGCAGACCGGTGGGGACGGATGCCAGCAGCTCGCTCTCGCGCGAATCAGTCATGAGGTCTCCTGGATCGGGGCGGGGATACTCGCCCATTCTTCTCAGCGCGCGGATGCGTGCCGATATACGTTGCGTACAAAAGGGGTGTTGTGCTCGCCGCTGCGGCGAGGGGTCGGCGGGGCGGGGTGGGCCGGACGCTGGTGCGAGCCCGGGATGCGCGGGCTCGCCACGCATAAACGCTTCCCACGCGCATAAACGCGCTGTTCTCGCGTTTATGCGCGCCGATCGCGTTTATGCGGCAGAACGAACGGATGCCGCTGGCGACGCGTCAGCGCGCGGCCGCGGCCGCGGGTTCCGCCATCACCCCGGCGAGGAACTGCTCGAGCCCAGCCGGGTCGTCGAGCGGCAGCACGTGCGCGACGTACTGGTCGGGGCGCACCACGACCACGGCCCCCTCGGCGCCGATGCCGCGTTCGGCGAAGATGTCGGCGCTCGTCCACGCGGAGGGAGCCGCGGCGAAGACCTTCTCGAGGTCGGTCAGTCCGAGCGGCCCCGACCGCGGGCGGAAGAGCGCCGGCACCTCGGCGACGTCCTCCCAACGCCCCGGGTAGACGACCTTCGCGTCGAAGACGGCGTCGAGGTCGGCCCCCGCCGGGGTGAATCGCTCCACGATCCCGCGCGCCTCCGCTGCCCACGTCGCCAGCGCTGATCCGTCGGCATCCGCGAGAACATAGATCCGCCAGCGGCCGTCGGCCTTCGCGTGATGCCCGAGATGCACGGGGTTGCCGTCGCACACCCGCACGACCTCGACACTCTTAAACCGCTTGCCGACAGGGAAACCGGATGCCAGCTCCGCCGCCGCGTCGCCCGCGACGATCACGGACGGGGCGTACCGCGTGCCGAAACCGGAGGGGAACTCCGCCGTGGCGAGGTAGTACGTCGCGAGCTCGTCGGGATCGGTGATCTCGCCGGGTTTGCGCGCCATGAGCGCCGACCACTCGCGGTCGAAGTCGATCAGCTGCTGGGCGACCGGGCGCCGCTCGGCGTCGTAGGTGCGCAGCAGGTCGGCGGGGGCGAGGCCGGTGAGCACGTGCCCGAGCTTCCAGCCGAGGTTGAAGCCGTCCTGCAGCGAGACGTTCATCCCCTGCCCGGCCTTGGCGCTGTGCGTGTGGCACGCGTCGCCGGTGAGGAAGACGCGGGGGTCGTCGAGGTCGTCGACGAACTGGTCGGTCACCCGGTGGCCCACCTCGTACACGCTGTGCCAGGCGACCTGCATCACGTCGATCGTGTACGGGTGCAGGATCGCGTTCGCCCGGTCGATCACCTCGTCGATCGGCGTCTGGCGCACGCGGTGGTCGTCGTCGGCCGCGACCTCGCCGAGGTCGATGTACATGCGGCTGAGGTAGCCGCCCTCGCGCGGGATGTGCAGGATGTTGCCCGCCGCCGCGTTGATCGCGCACTTGATGCGCCAGTCGGGGAAATCCGTCTCGACGAGCACGTCCATCACGCCCCACGCGTGCCGGGCGGCGACCCCGACGTGCGTGCGGCCGATCGCCTGGCGCACGCCGCTGCGCGCGCCGTCAGAGCCGACGACATACTGCGCGCGGATGCTCCGCTCCCCCGTCGCCGTGCGCACGCGCACCTCGATGTCGTCGGTGCCCACGGAGAGGCCGAGGAACTCCACGCCGTAGTCCGGGACGATCCGCCCGGGACCGTGCGCGGCGGCCTCGGCGAAGTAGTCGAGCACGCGCGCCTGGTTGACGATCAGGTGCGGGTACTCGCTGATCTTGTAGGCGTAGTCCTCGGTGCGGGAGTGGCGCACGATGCGATCGGGGTCGTCGGGGTCGGGCGCCCAGAAGTTCATCCAGCCGATGTTGTACGCCTCGGCGGTGATGCGGTCCGCGAACCCGAAGGCCTCGAAGGTCTCGACACTGCGGGGCTGGATGCCATCGGCCTGGCCGAGGGCGAGGCGCCCATCGCGCTTCTCGATGATCCGCGTCGTGAGCTGCGGGAACTGCGACAGCTGTGCCGCGAGCAGCATGCCCGCCGGTCCCGAGCCGACGATGAGCACGTCGACCTCGTCGGGGAGCTCCGTCGGCCTGTCGATACCGGTGCCGGCCGCGTTCTGCACGCGGGGGTCACCCGAGACGTAGCCGTGGTGATGGAACTGCATCGTTTCTCCTGACGTCGGTGTCGGGGTTGCCTCGTCGCGAGCTATGTTCTATATTCGAATGCGACGTTCAGCTATCGAACGAGAGGTTAGCCGCCGCATGCCCCCACGGCAAGACGCGCCGCCCGCCTCTCAGACGCTGAGCCGTGGCATCCGTCTGCTCGAAGAGCTCGCCGACGCCCGCACGCCGCTGACGATCGACGACCTCGCCGCCCGCGTCGACCTGCACCGCTCCGTCGCCTACCGCCTGCTGCGCACGCTCGAGGACCACGGGCTCGTCTCGCGGGATGCCGCGGGCGCGGTGCGTCTGGGAACGGGCCTGGCCGCACTGGCTGCGGGCGTGGCCGCCGACCTGCAGGCCGAGGCCCTCCCCGAACTCACCGCCGCCGCGAACGACCTGGGCATGACCTGCTTCCTCGTGGTGCTCGACCACGACGAGTGCGTGACACTGACAAGCGTCGAGCCGCGGCACGCGGTGACCACGGTGGCGCAGCGGCCGGGGGCGCGGCATCCGGTGCCCCGAGGCGCCCCCGGGCGGGCGATCCTCGCGCAGCTCCCCCCGCGCCGTTGGCCCGATGATGTCGACGCCCGCCTCGCGGCGGAGGTGACCGACGTCACCGAACGGGGCTGGGCGACGAGTCACGACGAGGTCGTCCCGTCGCTGCGGGCCGTGGCGGTGCCGCTGGCCGTGCAGGGCCGCGAGCCCGCCGCCGTCGCGGCCGTGCATGTGGCGACGCCGCTCGACGACGCCACGATCGCCGCCCGCCTGACGGTCGCCGCGGCGGCGATCCGTCAGGCGCTCTGACGCGCGGGGGCGGTTCGGCGCGCACCGAAGCGACAGGAAATGGCCCCTCACGCGAGGCACGCGCGGGCTCGGGCGAGGAGCGGGCGCTCCGGGAGGGGGCTGCCCCTATACTCGATCCCGTCAGGCGCACGGGGTCGTGCGTCGCTGCTCGAAAAAAGGGCACGTAGTGCAGACAGCGCGAGACACATACGGCATCCCTCCGTTTCGTCTCGAAAGGCTTCCTTCGTCATGCCCACCGTCTCCGCGCACGTCGCGCACACCCTCGCCCGCCACATCGACACCGTCTTCGGCGTCATGGGCAACGGCAACGCCTACTTCCTCGACGCGCTCGGCCGCGACACCGCCTCGGGATTCGTCGCGGTCCGGCACGAGGCCGCGGGAGTCGTCGCCGCCGACGCGCACTACCGCGCCTCGGGGCGGATCGCCGCCGCCACCGCGACCTACGGCGCCGGCTTCACGAACACGCTGACCGCTCTCGCCGAAGCCGTGCAGGCGCGGACACCCCTCGTGCTCATCGTCGGAGACGAGCCGACCTCGGGCCCGCGGCCGTGGGGCGTCGACCAGATCGCGCTCGCCTCGGCGGTCGGCGCCCGCACCTACACGGTGGGTCATCGCGACGCCGCCGCCACGATCGTCATCGCGATCGAGCACGCCCTCACCTATCGCCTGCCCGTGGTCCTCGGCATCCCGTACGACGTGGCGACTCGCGAGGCAGGGGAGATCCCGGATGCCACCGCCCCCGGCGCCGAGCCCGAGGTGACGCCCGAGCACCCGCCGCTCGACGCGTACGCCGACGGCGTGATCGACCAGATCGTCGACGCGCTGGCGACCGCCGAACGTCCCGTCCTGCTCGGCGGACGCGGGGCCTGGCTCGCCGATGCGGGCGCGGCGCTGGACGACATCGCCGCCCTGACGGGCGCCCTCACCATGACGAGCGCGCTCGGGCGCGGACTGTTCTCCGACCCGGCGCGCGACCTCGGGGTCGCGGGCGGCTTCGGCGCGCCCGGGGCGATGCAGCTCGCGCACGAGGCCGACGTCGCCGTCGTGTTCGGCGCGGGCCTCAACCAGTTCACGATGCGCTTCGGCGAGCTCTTCGCCCCCGGCACGCGGGTGTTCCAGGTCGACCTCGCGGCCACCGCGACGCACCCCCACGTCGGTGGCTTCGTGCGCGCGGATGCCGGAGACGTCGCGCTCGAGATCGCCCGGCGCCTGCGCACGCGGGGTGCGACGCCGTCGACCTGGGGCAACGGCCTGGACCTCGCCGCCGCGCGGCGCCAGCCCGAGGGCCAGGGGCTCGGTCCCGACGGCCGGCTCGACCCGCGCGCCGCTGCCGCCCGCCTCGCCGAGCTGTTGCCCGAGGACCGCGTCGTCGTCCACGACGGCGGCCACTTCATGGGCTGGTCGAACATGTACTGGCCGGTCGCCTCCCCCGACCGCATGATCATGGTCGGCACGGCGTATCAGTCGATCGGCCTGGGGTTCCCGAGCGTCCCGGGGGCTGCGATCGCCCGCCCGGAGTCGACGATCGTGCTGAGCACCGGCGACGGCGGTGGGCTCATGGCGCTCGCCGACCTCGAGACGGCGATCCGCGTGGCCGGCGGCCGGGGCATCGCCCTGGTCTGGAACGACGCGCAGTACGGCGCAGAGGTCCTCAACTACGGCGTCAAGGGCCTGCACCCCGACCCGATGCTCATCCCCCAGGTCGACTTCGCCGCCGTCGCGCGGGGGTTCGGCGCGGAGGGCGCGGTGGTGGAGTCGGTCGACGACCTCGAGGCGCTGGCATCCTGGACCTCGCGCTCTGCCGAGGACCGCGGTTTCCTCCTGCTCGACCTGCGGGTGAGCGCCGCCGTCATCGCACCGTTCTGGGAGGAGATCGCGGCGCGCTAACGTTCAGGACGTGCTTTTCTCGTTCACGCCCCCGACCGCCGCCGAATTCGCGACCCTCTACGCCGAGACCGGCTGGGGCGAGTGGCCCGCCGAGACGTTCGAGCGCGCCCTCACCGGCAGCTGGGTCGTCTGCGTCGCCCGAGACGACGACGAACGTCTCATCGGCATCGGCCGGCTCATCAGCGACGGCGCCCTGCACGCCTTCGTGACCGAGATGATCGTGTCGGAGCGCGCCCGGGGCCGCGGAACCGGCGCCGAGATCGTGCGGCGTCTCGTCGAGGAGGCGCACCGCCGGGGCGTCCGCGACGTGCAGCTGTTCGCCGCCCGCGGCCGCACGGCGTTCTACGAGCGCAACGGCTTCGTGCGGCGACCGGAGGACGCGCCGGGGATGCAATTCGTCGGCGCTCCGGAGTCCAACGGCATCACCGGGCCGGACTCCGGAAAAATCTAGCGGAGCGGCGTCTCCGCCCCGCCCTGAGGCCCACGTCGGCCCGGAACTCCGGAGGCCGGCACGCCCCTGACCCCGCCGCGGGCGCAGCGGGGTCAGGGCGGTTCAGGCCCGCGACAGCCCGCGGATCGGGCTCACGGCCTGCTCCGCCTCGTGGTCCGGGCCCAGCGGGATGCCACTGCGGTCGCGCAGCAGCAGCGTCGCGACGAGGCCGAGCACCGTCATCCCGGCGAGGTACCAGGTCACCGACATCGTCGTGCCGGTCGCCTCCACCAGCGCCTGCGCGATGGTCGGGGCGAAGGCCCCGCCGAGGATCGCCCCGATCGCATACGAGATCGAGACACCGGAGAAGCGAATGGATGCCGGGAACAGCTCCGCGTACAGCGCTGCTTGCGGCCCGTACGTCAGGCCGAGGCCGACGGTGAGCACCACGAGCCCCAGGGCGAGCAGGCCGACGCTGCCGGTGTTCACCAGGGGGAACAGCAGGAACACGCCCACCAGCTGCGCCACCCAGCCGATCAGATAGGTGTTGCGGCGGCCGATGCGGTCACCGACCCACCCGCCGACCCAGGTGAAGACGAGCCACGACACGGCCGAGAGCGTGACGGCCCCCAGCACGTCGGCCGTCGCGAGACCGATCGGTCCGTCGGGGTCGGTGGCGTAGCGCTGGATGTACCCGCCCGTGGTCATGTAGCCGACAGCGTTGTTGCCCGCGAAGACGAGCGCCGCGACCAGCACGAGCAGGGCGTGCTTGCGGAAGAGGTGCACGATCGGCATCCGGGTCTTCTCCTTGCGCTCGCTGAGCTCGACGAAGACGGGGCTCTCTTCGACCTTCTTGCGCACGTAGTACCCGACGAGGATGAGCACGAACGACAGCAGGAAGGGCACGCGCCATCCCCAGGCGAGGAACGCGTCGCCGGGGGCGATCAGCGCCATGAGCGCCAGCATTCCGCTGGCCAGGAGCAGTCCCAGCGGCACGCCGAGCTGCGGGGAGGCGCCGAAGAGGCTGCGCTTGGTCTTGGGGGCGTGCTCGACCGCCATGAGCACCGCACCGCCCCACTCCCCGCCGGCGGAGATGCCCTGCAGCACGCGCAGCAGCATCAACAGGACGGGCGCGGCGACGCCGATGACCTCGTAGGTCGGCAGCACGCCGATGAGGGTCGTCGAGGCACCCATGAGGATGAGCGTGAGCATGAGGACCACGCGCCGCCCGTACTTGTCGCCCAGGTGCCCGGCGAGGAACGCACCGAACGGCCGGAACAGGAAGCTCAGGCCGACGGAGAGGAACGCGAGGATCTGCGCGAACCCGGGACCGGCGGGGGCGAAGAAGAGCTGACCGAACACCAGTCCCGCGGCCGAGGCGTAGAGGAAGAAGTCGTACCACTCGACCGTGGTGCCGACGACCGTGGCGAAGACGACGCGGCGCCTGTCGGAGGTCGCGGAGATGGTACCGGTCGGGGTGAACCCTCCGGCGGGGGCGTGTGTCATGGGGGACTCCTTCGGACGTCATCGTCGGCCCGGTTGCCGTCGTCGATGACGGGCGAGGCTTGCCGGGATGTTCAGGATCATATACGATTTCGAATACGACGCAAGGGAGCTTCCATGACCGACACCGACCCCCGGTTCTCCGTCCTCGGTGCCCGTCCGGGCAAGATCGTGGCCGTACACCTCGCCTACGCCTCCCGCGCCGACCAGCGTGGGCGCCGGCCCGCCGCCCCCTCCTATTTCTTCAAGCCGTCGAGTTCGCTCGCGCCCTCCGGCGCCGAGATCGTGCGCCCCGCGGGCACCGAGCTCCTCGCCTTCGAGGGCGAGATCGCGCTCGTCATCGGCGAGCCCGCGCGGTGGGTGACCCCGGATGCCGCGTGGTCGCACGTGGCATCCCTCACCGCCGCGAACGACTTCGGTCTGTACGACCTGCGTCCGAACGACAAGGGCTCGAACGTCCGGTCCAAGGGCGGTGACGGGTTCACCCCGCTCGGGCCCGCCCTCATCGACGCCCGCAACGTCGATCCCGCAGCACTGCGCCTGCGCACCTGGGTCGACGGCGAGCTCGTGCAGGACGACTCCACCGCCGACCTTCTCTTCCCCCTCGCCCAGATCGTCGCCGACCTCTCGCAGCACTTCACGCTCGAGACCGGCGACGTCATCCTCACCGGCACGCCCGCGGGCTCGTCGGTGGTGACACCGGGCCAGGTCGTCGAGGTGCAGGTGGATGCCGGCACCCTCTCGACCGGAAGGCTCCGCACCACGGTGGTCCAGGGCGACCGCGCCTTCGACGCCGCCATCGGCTCGCTGCCTGCGGTGGATGACACTCAGCGCGCCGAGGCGTGGGGGTCGGTGGAGGCCGCCGCGGCCGGCGCGGCCGGCGCGAGAACAGGCGATCGCGCCGAAACAGGCCGGTCGACCACCGAACGGCCTGTTCTCACGGCATCCCCTGTTCCGGCGACCGACAGCCCCGCTCCCCACCTCGCGCCGAGAACAGGGGATCATGCCGGAACAGGTCGACCCGCCGCCACCCCGCCTGTCGCGACCGGATCGCCTGTTCCGGCGCGGGACGCCCCGGCATCCCTCTCCCCCGATCTGCGCGCCAAGCTCGCCCGCATCCCCGTCGCTGCCCTCAGCGGCCAGCTGCGCAAGCGCGGATTGAACGACGTCACGATCGACGGCGTGCACGCCCTCACCCCCGGCAGCCGGTTCGTCGGGACGGCCCGCACCCTGCGCTTCGTCCCCCACCGCGAGGACCTCTTCGCCGCGCACGGCGGCGGCCAGAACGCCCAGAAGCGCGCGTTCGACGCCGTCGAAGAGGGCGAGGTCATCGTGATCGAGGCCCGCGGCGAGAGGGGGTCGGGCACGCTCGGCGACATCCTCGCGCTCCGCGCCCACGCGCGGGGCGCCTCCGCGATCGTCACCGACGGCGGGGTCCGGGATGCCGAGGCCGTCGCCGCCGTCGGCATCCCCGTCTTCACCGCGGGGCCCCACCCCGCCGTCCTCGGCCGTCGGCACGTCCCATGGGAGACCGACGTCGCCGTCGGCTGCGGCGGCACCACCGTCGAGCCCGGCGACATCCTCGTCGGCGACGGCGACGGCGTGATCGTCATCCCGCCCGCCCTCGCCGAAGAGGTGGCCGACGCCGCCCTCGCGCAGGAGGAGGAAGACGCGTGGATCGCCCGGCAGGTGGCATCCGGTCACCCCGTCGAAGGCCTGTTCCCGATGAACGCGGAGTGGCGTGCACGCTTCGAGAGCGAGAGGAACGCCTGATGGATGCCGAGACGACGACCGCAGCGGCCAGCCAGAGCAAGTCGCAGCAGGCGTACCACTGGATCAAGAACCGCATCGCGTCGCAGGAGTTCACCCCGGGCTACCGCCTCGTGCTCGGCTCGATCGCCGGCGAGCTCGACATGAGCGTCGTGCCCGTGCGCGAGGCGATCCGGCAGCTCGAAGCCGAGGGACTGGTGACGTTCGAGCGCAACGTCGGTGCGCGGGTGTCGATGGTCGACGACACCGCCTACCGCTTCAGCATGCAGGCGCTGAGCGTGCTCGAGGGGGCTGCGACCGCGCTGTCGGCGCGGGCGCTCACCGCCGACGACGTGCGTCGCGCCCGCCGGGTGAACGAGCTCATGATCGAGACGCTCGCGCACTTCGACCCGCGGGCGTTCACCGCGCTCAACCAGGAGTTCCACGCGATCCTCTTCGGAAGATGCGCGAATCCGCGACTGCTCGAGCTGGTGCAGGCCGAATGGGCCCGCCTCGGGCACCTGCGCGACTCCACGTTCAGCTTCGTACCCGGCCGCGCCGCCGAGTCGGTGCGCGAGCACGAGAACATCCTCGTCCTCATCGAGAACGGTGCCCCGCTCGCCGAGATCGAAAAGGCCTCGCGGCGTCACCGCTCGGCCACCCTCGACGCCTATCTGATCCACGAGCATCCCGACGAGGCGCTCGGTCTCCCCGTTTTCTGATTCCGGATGCCGAGGCCCCGGCCCTCCGCCGCGTCGCTGCCGCAGCGCGCCGGGGTACCGGCATCCATTCCTCCCACGAAGGAGCTCTCATGACCCGCCGCATCCCCGCCGACCTGCCCGAGCGCATCCAGCACTACATCGGCGGCCGCTTCGTCGACTCGGTCGACGGCGACACCTTCGACGTGCTCGACCCGGTGACGAACCAGACCTACCTGCGAGCCGCGGCCGGTAAGAAGGCCGACATCGACCTCGCCGTCGCCGCCGCGCGGAAGGCGTTCACCGAGGGTCCGTGGCCGCGCATGCTCCCCCGCGAGCGTTCGCGTGTGCTGCACCGCATCGCCGACCTCGTCGAGTCGCGCGACGAGCGCCTTGCGGAACTGGAGTCGTTCGACTCGGGCCTGCCGATCACGCAGGCCCTCGGCCAGGCGCGCCGCGCGGCCGAGAACTTCCGCTTCTTCGCCGACCTGATCGTCGCCCAGACCGACGACGCCTTCAAGGTGCCGGGCCGCCAGCTCAACTACGTCAACCGCAAGCCGATCGGCGTCGCGGGCCTCATCACGCCGTGGAACACCCCGTTCATGCTCGAGTCGTGGAAGCTCGGCCCCGCGCTCGCGACCGGCAACACCGTGGTGCTCAAGCCCGCGGAGTTCACGCCGCTCTCGGCATCCCTGTGGGCGGGGATCTTCGAGGAAGCGGGCCTTCCCGAGGGTGTGTTCAACCTCGTCAACGGCCTCGGAGAGGATGCCGGCGACGCGCTCGTGAAGCACCCCGACGTGCCGCTCATCTCCTTCACCGGCGAGAGCAGCACGGGCCAGCTCATCTTCGCGAACGCGGCACCCTTCCTAAAGGGTCTGTCGATGGAGCTCGGCGGCAAGAGCCCGGCGATCGTCTTCGCCGACGCGGATCTGGATGCCGCGATCGACGCCACGATCTTCGGCGTCTTCTCGCTCAACGGCGAGCGCTGCACCGCCGGCAGCCGCATCCTCGTGCAACGCGACGTGTACGACGCCTTCGTCGAGCGCTACGCCGCGCAGGCCGAGCGCGTGAAGGTCGGCTTCCCCGACGACCCCGAGACCGAGGTCGGCGCGCTCGTGCACCCCGAGCACTACGCGAAGGTCATGTCGTACGTCGAACTCGGCAAGACCGAGGGGCGCCTGGTCGCCGGCGGCGGCCGCCCCGAGGAGTTCCCCGAGGGCAACTTCGTGCAGCCCACCGTCTTCGCCGACGTCTCCCCCGACGCGCGCATCTTCCAGGAGGAGATCTTCGGCCCGGTCGTGGCGATCACCCCCTTCGACACTGACGAGGAGGCGCTCGCCCTCGCGAACAACACGAAGTACGGTCTCGCCGCCTACGTCTGGACGAGCGACCTGAAGCGCGCCCACAACTTCGCGCAGAACGTCGAGGCCGGCATGGTGTGGCTGAACTCGAACAACGTCCGCGACCTGCGCACCCCCTTCGGCGGCGTGAAGGCCTCGGGCCTCGGCCACGAAGGCGGGTACCGCTCGATCGACTTCTACACCGACCAGCAGGCCGTGCACATCACTCTCGGCCCCGCGCACAATCCCACGTTCGGCAAGGCGGCCGGGCACTGAGCCCGCGCCGGGCGCGGCTGCCCGGGCCCGGTGGCTGAGCCCGCCGCCGGTGGCTGAGCCCGTCGCAGCCACCCCCGACCCACGGGCCCCCGGTCTTCGACAAGCTCAGGGACCTCCCCCGCCACACGGTGGCTGAGCCCGCCGAAGCCACCCCCGACCCGCAGACCACTCCACGCAAGGACGCGAAATGGCAAAGCACACCGAAGAAGAGAAGACCTCCTCCGGGTTCTGGGTGACCCAGGAGGCCCCCATCGCCTCGGACAACCCCATCCCCACCCCGAAGGCCCCCGCGCCCGACATCCTGCGCTGCGCGTACATGGAGCTCGTGGTGACCGACCTCGCGGCATCCCGCGTGTTCTACGTCGACATCCTCGGCCTGCACGTCACCGAGGAAGACGACGAGGCGATCTACCTGCGCTCGACCGAGGAGTTCATTCACCACAACCTCGTGCTGCGGAAGGGGCCCGTGGCCGCGGTGGCCGTCTTCTCGTACCGCGTGCGCAGCGCCGACGACCTGGACAGAGCGGTGGCGTTCTACGAAGAACTCGGCTGCGACGTGCGCCGAGAGCCGAACGGCTTCACGAAGGGCATCGGCGACTCGGTGCGCGTGGTCGACCCGCTCGGCTTCCCGTACGAGTTCTTCTTCGACACCGAGCACCAGGAGCGCCTGTCGTGGCGCTACGACCTGCACTCCCCCGGCGAGCTCGTGCGGCTCGACCACTTCAACCAGATCACGCCCGACGTCCCCCGCGCGGTCAACTTCATGCAGGCGCTCGGCTTCCGCGTCACCGAAGACATCCAGGATGCCGACGGCACCGTCTACGCCGCCTGGATGCGCCGCAAGCCCACCGTGCACGACACCGCGATGACCGGCGGCGACGGCCCGCGCATGCACCACATGTGCTTCGCCACGCACGAGAAGCACAACATCCTCGCCATCTGCGACAAGCTCGGCGCCCTCCGCCGATCGGATGCCATCGAGCGCGGCCCCGGCCGCCACGGCGTCTCGAACGCGTTCTACCTGTACCTGCGCGACCCCGACGGCCACCGCGTCGAGGTCTACACGCAGGACTACTACACCGGCGACCCCGACAATCCCGTCATCACGTGGGACGTGCACGACAATCAGCGCCGCGACTGGTGGGGCAACCCCGTCGTGCCGTCGTGGTACACCGACGGCTCCCTCGTGCTCGACCTCGACGGCATCCCGCAGCCGGTCCGCGCCCGCACCGACTCGAGCGAGATGGCGGTCACGATCGGCGCCGACGGCTTCAGCTACACGCGCGCCCCCGACAGCCGCGGCGACGAGTTCAAGCTCGGCAATCAGCTCTAGCCCGCCGTGCACAACTCCTGCACATCTCACTCGTTTCGGCCGTCCGGGCCGGCTTGGGCGAGCTCCTGCAGGAGTTGTGCACACGCCGACGTCGCCCCCCCGGTTCCGGTCGCGACCGGCGTCACACCACCGCCGACCGCACAACTCCTGCTCCAGCCACTCTCCTGCCGCCCCGATCTCGGTTTTCGCGGGATTCTGCAGGAGTCATGCTCACCCCACGAGAGGACCCCATGCTCACCGACGAACAGATCGACGCCATCGCGACCGAGCTCGCCGAGGCCGACCGCACGCACGGGGTCATCCCGCGCATCACGGCACGGTTCCCGGATGCCACGGTCGACGACTCGTATCGCATCCAGGGCCGCTGGCGCGACACGCAGCTCGCCGCGGGTCGCACACTCGTGGGGCGCAAGATCGGCCTGACGTCCAAGGCGATGCAGCAGGCGACGGGCATCACCGAGCCGGACTACGGCGTGATGTTCGACGACACCGTCTACCGTTCGGGCGCCGAGATCCCGGTGGAGCACTTCTCGAACGTCCGCATCGAGGTCGAGCTCGCCTTCGTGCTCAAGGCGCCGCTGGAGGGCCCCGACTGCACGCTCGACGACGCTCTCGCCGCGATCGACTACGCCGTCCCGGCGCTCGAGGTGCTGAATTCGCACATCGAGCTCGAGGGACGCACGATCGTCGACACGATCAGCGACAACGCCGCCTACGGCGCGATGGTGCTCGGCGACGTGCAGAAGCGTCCCGACGAGATCGACCTGCGATGGGTCCCCGGAGTGCTGAGCCGCAACGGTGAGATCGAGGAGACCGGGGTCGCCGCCGGCGTCCTGGGCCACCCGGCGACGGGTGTCGCGTGGCTCGCCAACAAGCTTCACCAGCACGGCGCGCGCCTGGAGGCGGGCGAGATCATCCTGGCAGGATCGTTCACGCGCCCGATGTGGGTGTCGCGGGGCGACGATGTCTTCTGCGACTACGGACCGATGGGAACGATCTCGTGCCGCTTCGTCTGAACCCGACCTTCCGCGCCGCTCTCGCGGCATCCGATCGCCCTCTCGCCGGCATGTGGGTGTGCTCGGGCAGCCCGGTGATCGCCGAGATCGCCGCGGGCTCGGGCCTCGACTGGCTGCTGATCGACATGGAGCACTCGGCGACCTCGATCGAGCAGGTGCTCGTGCAATTGCAGGTCGCGGCGGCCTACCCCGTCTCCCCGGTCGTGCGCGTGCCGTCGAACGACGCCGTGACCATCAAGCGCGTGCTCGACGTCGGCGCGCAGAACCTCATCGTGCCGATGGTGTCGTCGGCCGACGAGGCCCGCGCCGCCGTCGCCGCGACGCGCTACCCGCCCGCGGGGGTCCGCGGGGTCGGCAGCGCCCTCGCCCGCAGCGCGCGTTGGAACCGCGTCGACGGCTACCTCGCCGACGCGTCCGCGCACGTCTCGCTGACCGTCCAGATCGAGACGACCGCCGGTGTCGCCGCCGCGGCCGAGATCGCCGCCGTCGAGGGGATGGATGCCATCTTCGTCGGCCCCGCCGACCTCTCGGCATCCATGGGCCTGTTGGGCCAGCAGTCGCACCCCGACGTCGTCGCGGCGGTGCGCCGGGTCTTCTCCGCCGCGAAGGATGCCGGGACCCCGGTCGGCGTGAACGCCTTCGACCCCGCGGTGGCCGAGGCCTACCTCGACGCGGGCGCCGACTTCGTCGCCGTGGGCGCCGATGTGGCGCTGCTGGCCCGCGCGTCCGAGGCGCTCGCGGCGCGATTCGTCACAGCCGGCGGCGAGGAACGCACGAGCTACTGAGGCGGCGCTTGCTCCGCGACAAACGCCGCGCCGTGCACGAAACGGTGTCTCACAGCGCGGTTCGCACGAGACGGCGTGTATCGGCAGAAAACACCGCGCGAGCGCAAGACCGGCAAATCAGACTCGCCTGAGGCGGCGCTTTCTCCGCGAGAAACGCCGCGCTGTGTAAGAAACGACCTCTCACAGCGCGTTTCGCACGAGAGGGCGTTTCTCGGCGGGATCGCGGCGTTCGCTGGGCCGCGCCGCGGTCAGGGCATCCGTGCCGCCCCCAGCGCCACGAGCTCGGCCCGCGTGGTCACCCCGGCCTTACGCAGCAGATTCGACACGTGGAATTTCGCGGTGTTCTCGCTGATGCCGAGCTGCGTCGCGATCGCGCGGTTGCGGGAGCCGGCGACGACGAGGCTGAGCACCTCGCGCTCGCGCGGGCTGAGGTCGACCGCGTCGTCGAGAAAGTCGGGTCGCGCCGGAGGGTCGAGGGGGAGCCGCACCGACAGCTCCGACCCCCACCCGGGGGTGGAGGCGACATCGAACGCCCCGTTGAGCGCACTCACCCGCTCGACGATCGGCCGCAGGGAGTCGTCGTGCGCGGTGAGACGCCCCTCGCCGTCGTCGCGGATGCCGATCAGCAGGTTCAGACCGTCGCAGTCCCACTGGATGCGCACGCGGTGCGGCGCTCCCCGGTCGAGCAGCGCCAGCACGGCGCTGCGCACGATCGCACGCGCCTCGTGCGCCACTTCGCCCGGGAGCGCCCGGCCGGTGGCCGGGGGCTCGACGAACTGCACGTCGAGATCGCCGTGACGAACGAGGGGCCGCAGGTCGCCGCGCAGGCGCGCGAAGGCGCCCGTGACCGGTTCCAGCAGCGCACTGCGCTGGCTGTCGGTCGAGGTGCGAAGCACCACGAGAGCGGCCGCGGCGGCCTCGGTGGCGAGGGTGCGAGCCGCGCGGTCGTCGAGGCGCGGCGATCGCAGGATCGCCAGCACGGACTCGAGGGTGACGGCGTGCCTGTCGGCCTGCTCCGCGACGACGCGCTCGTGCTCGATGACGAGCGCGCGCGACGCGGGCGAGGGCAGGGTGGGGGTGTCGGTCACGTGCCTCAACCTAGCCCATCGTCCGCACCTACCCGTTCGGGTAGGTGACCCTCTGCCATCGACCGGCGCGCCCTCGCCCACGCTGAGCGCAGCATGGGGCCATGCCCTCCCGCGATGCCGCCACCGTCGAGACCTCTCTCGCCAGGATCGCCCGCGAGGTGGCATCCGTGATCGACCGCCTCGTCGCCGACCCGGGCGACCTCGACCGCGTGCTCGACGTGCTCACGGGCGCCGACCGCGTCTTCGTGCTCGGCGCGGGACGCTCGGGGCTGGCGCTTCGCATGACCGCGATGCGCCTCATGCACCTGGGTCTCGACGTGCACGTCGTGGGCGACACGACGACGCCCGCCATCCGCGCCGGAGACGCACTCCTCACCGCCAGCGGCTCCGGCACGACGTCCGGGATCGTGCGGGCAGCCGAGACAGCCACGCACGTCGGGGCGAAGATCGCGGCGATCACCACGGCCCCCGACTCCCCCCTCGGTCGCGCCGCGGATGCCCTCGTGGTGGTTCCCGCCGCGGCCAAGCTCGACCGCTCCGGAGCCGCGTCGACGCAGTACGCCGGCGGCCTGTTCGAACAGGCCGTCGTGCTCGTCGGTGACGCCATCTTCGACGCCCTGTGGCACCGCTCGGGGCTGTCGGCCGACGACCTGTGGCCCCGCCACGCCAACCTCGAATGACCCACCCCCAGAAAGTACGTAAGGACACCCGCATGAAGCTGCAGTTCGCCATCGACACCCTGTCCACCGAAGCCGCCCTCGACCTCGCCGCCGCCGCGGCGCCGCACGTCGACATCCTCGAGCTCGGCACGCCCCTGATCAAGAGCGAGGGCCTCTCGGCCATCACCGCGATCAAGCAGGCGCACCCCGACAAGGTCGTCTTCGCCGACCTGAAGACGATGGATGCCGGTGAGCTCGAGGCCGACATCGCCTTCACCGCCGGCGCCGACCTCGTCACCGTCCTCGGCTCCGCCGGCGACAGCACCATCGCCGGTGCGGTCAAGGCCGCCAAGAAGCACGGCAAGGGTGTCGTCGTCGACCTCATCGGCGTCGCCGACAAGCCGGCCCGCGCCAAGGAGGTCGTCGCGCTCGGTGCCGAGTTCGTGGAGATGCACGCCGGCCTCGACGAGCAGGCCGAGGAGGGCTTCACCTTCGGCACGCTGCTGCGCGACGGCGAGGCCTCGGGTGTGCCGTTCTCGGTCGCCGGTGGCGTGAACGCCTCGAGCATCGCCGACGTGCAGAAGTCGGGCGCCCAGATCGCCGTCGCCGGAAGCGCCATCTACAGCGCCCCCGACGTGGGTGCCGCCGCTGCCGCACTGCGCGCCGCGATCTCCTGAGATCTCTCGGCGCCTCTATTCCGAGAGGCGCCCCGGCGCCGAGCCCCGCGCGCCTGCACGAGGAACGCCGTCCCCAACGAGAAGCGCCACAGCGTGGCGGGTCTTACGCGGGGCGGCGTTTCTCCGTGGTGCCGGCCTCAGGCTCGACTCCTGCGCGAACGAGGGGCCGCGGACGTCACCCGACGTCCGCGGCCCCCTCGTCACGATCAGTCCTCGTCGTCGTCTTCGTCCTCATCGCCGATGATCTCGATGTCCTCGACCTCGAGCTCGGGAGTGAGCTGCACGTGCACGAGCGCGTCGGGGAACGACGTCTCGCCGGCGAACACGACAATGATGGCGTCCGCGAAGACGCCCACACCGATGGCCTCGAGGTCGGTGCGCAGATCCACGTCGGCGTCGAGCTCGTCGTCGTCGAGCGCGTCCTCGATGTCGCTCGCGACCTCTTCGACGATCGCTCGCCAGCGCTCTTCGCTGACCGACAGCACGTCCTTCAGGTTGGCGAGGATGGCGTCGAGGTCGGGCTCATCCTCGTCGTCGATCTCAGGGTCGAGGTCGACCTCGACCTCGACGCCGGCGGCATCCAGGTGGCCCACGCCGACGACGCTGTCCTCGTCGATGGTGGGGTCGTCGAGAAGGCCGCTGTCGGTCACGCGGCGCAGGAGATCGTTCAGCACGGACTCAGTCATGAACAAACTCTGACACGTTCGACGGCCGCACACCTCCCCCATTGCGTGCGACGCTCCGTGTGTTCAGCCGGCAGCACACCGTCGTTCACCACGAACCGGACGCAGCGCGCGGCGCGGCACCGCGTCGCGCCGCCGTCACGGGCCGCGGGCCCGATCCGCCGCGGGCCCGATCCGGCGCGGGCCCGATCCGGCGCGAGCCCGAGCGGGCCAGGCTCCGGAGATTCCGCGCACCCGGGCACGCCGCGCGCGGCGACCCCGGTCCCCGCGACAGAAACTCAGGAGTTCGGCAGACGCCGTCGGCGCCCCGTGCCCCGCGGGAGCCGTCAGGCGGATGCGCGCTCGGCCGCCTCGACGACGTTCGTCATGAGCAGCGCGACGGTCATCGGCCCCACTCCGCCCGGGTTGGGCGAGACGAACCCCGCGACCTCCGCCACATCGGGGTGCACATCGCCGAAGACGCGGGCCTTGCCGGTCTCGGGGTCGGTCTCGCGCGTCACACCCACGTCGAGCACGGCGGCACCGGGCTTGACGTCTTCGGCGCGCACGATGTGCTTCACCCCGGCCGCGGCGACGATCACGTCGGCCTGACGCAGGTGCTTCGCGAGGTCGGTGGTGCCTGTATGCGTGAGAGTGACGGTGGCGTTGATCTCGCGGCGGGTCAGCAGCAGACCGATCGAGCGGCCGATCGTCACGCCTCGGCCTACGACGACGACCTCTTTGCCCTTCAGGTCGTAGTCGTTGCGCAACAGCAGTTCGATCACGCCGCGCGGAGTACAAGGCAGCGGGGTCGTGATCGGGGCGTTGACGTTGAGCACCAGGCGCCCGAGGTTCGTGGGGTGCAGGCCGTCGGCATCCTTCGCCGGGTCGATGCGCTCGAGGATCGCGTCGGTGTCGAGATGCTTCGGCAGAGGCAGCTGCACGATGTAGCCGTGGCATGCGGGGTCGGCGTTGAGCCGGTCGATGACGGCCTCGACCTCGTCCTGCGTGGACTCGGCGGGCAGCTCGACCTGGATGGAGTTCATGCCGATCGCCTCGGACTGCTTGTGCTTCATCCCCACGTACAGCTGCGAGGCGGGGTCGGCGCCGACGAGCACGGTCGCGATGCCGGGCACGATGCCTCGTTCGCGCAGCGCCGCGACGCGTTCCGCGAGCTCCGCCTTGATGGCCGCCGACGCGGCCTTTCCGTCGAGAATCGTCGCCGTCATGGCATCCCTCTTCCTGAGTGTCGATCTGGGGCGCGTGCGAGGTCGCCCCTCCAACGCATAAACGCTATCCAGTCGCATAAACGCGCTCTCCCCGCGTTTATGCGCGTGGATCGCGTTTATGCGTGAGAGCGGTGGGCCCGGGCGCCGGCTGTGACGCCACGCGACCCCCGGGCACCGGCCCCGACGCCGCACGGCCGAGCGCGCCGACCCGACGCCGCGACGTCACCGGCGGTGGATACCGGAACCCGACGCCGCGGCAGCGCGACCCGGGTGCCGGGGCGACACGCCGCACAGACGCCCCGCCCCGGCATAGCTCACTGCTGCAGGTCGGGGTACAGCGGGAAGGCCTCGGTCAGCGTCGCCACGCGCGCGCGCAGGGCCTCGACGTCGGCACCGGGAATCAGCGCGAGCGCGATGATGTCGGCCACCTCGGTGAACTCCGCGTCGCCGAAGCCGCGGGTCGCGAGCGCCGGGGTGCCGATGCGCAGGCCCGAGGTCACCATCGGCGGACGCGGGTCGTTCGGCACGGCGTTGCGGTTGACCGTGATGTGGATGTCGTGCAGCAGGTCTTCGGCCTGCTTGCCGTCGATCTCGGCCTCGCGGAGATCCACGAGCACGAGGTGCACGTCGGTGCCGCCCGAGCGCACGGCGATGCCGGCGTTCTTGACGTCGTCCTGGGTGAGGCGGTCGGCGAGGATCGCCGCTCCGCGGAGCGTCCGTTCCTGACGTTCCTTGAACTCGGGCGTCATCGCGAGCTTGAAGGCCGTCGCCTTCGCCGCGATGACGTGCATGAGCGGACCGCCCTGCTGCCCCGGGAAGACCGCGGTGTTGATCTTCTTGGCGATGTCGGCGTCGTTGGTGAGGATGAGGCCCGAGCGGGGGCCGCCGATCGTCTTGTGCACGGTCGTCGAGACGACGTGCGCGTGCGGGATGGGGCTCGGGTGGACTCCGGCGGCCACGAGACCGGCGAAGTGCGCCATGTCGACCCACAGGAATGCGCCCACCTCGTCGGCGATCGCGCGGAACGCCGCGAAGTCGAGCTGACGCGGGTACGCCGACCAGCCGGCGATGATGACCTTCGGCTTGTGCTCGACGGCGAGGCGGCGCACCTCGTCCATGTCGATGACGCTGGTCTCGGGGTCGACGCCGTACGCGACGATGTCGTACAGACGGCCCGAGAAGTTGATCTTCATGCCGTGGGTCAGGTGACCGCCCTGGTCGAGCGACAGGCCGAGCAGCGTGTCGCCGGGGCGGGCGATGGCGTGCAGCACGGCGGCGTTGGCGGTGGCGCCCGAGTGCGGCTGGACGTTCGCGAACTCGGCACCGAACAGCGCCTTGGCCCGCTCGATCGCGAGCGACTCGGCGACGTCGACCTCTTCGCACCCGCCGTAGTAGCGACGGCCCGGGTAGCCCTCGGCGTACTTGTTCGTCAGCACCGAGCCCTGCGACTGCAGCACCGACACGGGCACGAAGTTCTCGGAGGCGATCATCTCGAGGAAGCCGCGCTGGCGGTCGAGCTCGCGCTCGAGCACCTGGGCGATCTCGGGATCCACCTCGGACAGGGGGGCGTTGAAGTACGGATCGGTCATGCGATCTCCTTGACGATGGTTCCGGATGCCGCGGGCTCGGCGAGCCCGCAGTGTTACCGCATCGACCCAGGCGTGCGGTCGAATACCGTCAAGCGGTCGCTCCCCGGTGGTTCCCCACCTCAACGCCAGTCGCGACGATGCCACTGTAGCGGGTATCGCGCGCGCTTCCCCGCGTGTCGCGTCATCCACTGTTCCTCCACAGGATCGAGGCTCCCGCGGGGCCATCCCCCCGGCGAGGCCGACGACTCGACGACGAGAGACCACGGGGGCGGGCGCCCGGCTCCCGCGTAAAATGACGGGGTGAGCGATTCCTCGAACGTCCGCGCCCAGGCGCCCCTCGCCCCCGGCATGCGCCCGCGTCCGTCGGCGCTCGAGATCGGAAGCGTGCTGTGCGGCCTGTTCGCGTTCGTCACGCTCGCGATCTGGGGATTCCTCGCGTGGCCCTTCCCCGGGAACATCGTCGCCGGTATCGGCGCCCCCGCCCTCGCCGTGCTGGTGTGGGCGCTCTTCGTCTCGCCTCGGGCGGTACTGGCAGTGCACCCGTTCATCCGCGCCCTGGTCGAGCTGTTCGTGTACGCCGCGGCGACCGTCGCCTGGTGGAGCATGGGCCAGGCCCTGATCGGCCTCGTCTTCGCCGTCGTCGCGGTGATTCTCGGTGCACTGAACGGCCGCCGGCGCCTGGCATGAGCTCCGACGTCGTCGCACTGCTCCGCACCGAGCTCGGCGATCGCGTCGACACCTCCCCCGCGTGCCTCGCGGCGGTCCGCGCCGACAAGTCCGGGCACGGCGCCGACGGCGTCCCGCTCGCCGTCGTGCACGCAGCGTCCGTCGCCGACGTGCAGGCTGTGATGCGCGTCGCCACGGCAACGCGCACCCCCGTCGTCCCCCGCGGCGCGGGGACCGGCCTCGCGGGCGGCGCCAACACCGGTGGCGGTGAGATCGCGCTCTCACTGCGGGGTATGGACCGACTGGTCGAGGTCCGCCCCGACGATCTGCTCGCGGTGGTCGAGCCCGGCATCGTCAATGCCGATCTCAACGCACTGCTCGAGCCGCACGGCGTCTGGTGGGCACCCGATCCGGCCAGTCGCGCCATTTCGACGGTGGGCGGCAACATCGCCACCGGAGCCGGCGGACTGCTCTGTGCCAAGTACGGCGTCGTGCGCGACGCGGTACTCGGTGTGGACCTCGTCCTCGCCGACGGGCGCCTCCTGCGCCTCGGTCACCGCAGTGTGAAGGGCGTCACCGGCCTCGATCTGACCTCCCTCGTCATCGGTTCCGAGGGGACGCTGGGGGTGGTCGTCGGTGCCACCCTGAAACTGCGCCGCCTCATCGCCGGCGAACGCGTCACCCTGACGGCACTGTTCGACGGCGTCCGCGCCGCCGCCGTCGCCTCGGCCGCCGTCACGGCATCCGGGATCCAGCCCGCGATCATGGAGCTGATGGATGCCACGAGCCTGGCCGCCGTGCACCGGTTGCTGTCGCTGCCCGCGCCGCCGCCCGGCTCCGCGCAGCTGACCATTCAGACCGACGGCCCCGTCGCCGCCGACGAGGCGCGCGCCATCGCGCAGGTGCTGACGGAGGCCGGCGGGCGGGTTTCCGTCGCCGCCGATGACGCCGAAGGCGAGAAGCTGCTCGCCGTCCGCCGGGCGATGCACCCGGCGATGGAGACGCTGGGCACCGCACTCATCGAAGACGTCTCCGTCCCTCGCAGCGCGTTGCCCGACATGTTCGACGAGATCGCCCGCATCGAGCGCGACTTCGCGCTCGTCATCCCGACCGTCGCTCACGCGGGCGACGGCAATCTGCACCCGAACTTCGTCTTCGCCGGCCCCGACGTTCCGCCCGTCGTCTGGGACGCCGCCGAACAGCTGTTCCACGCCGCGCTCCGCCTCGGTGGAACGCTCACGGGCGAGCACGGCATCGGCGTGCTCAAGCGTCGCTGGCTGGCCGACGAGCTGGGCGACGATCAGTGGAAACTGCAGCGCGACATCGCGCGGGTGTTCGACCCGCTCGGCATCCTGAATCCGGGCAAGGTCTTCGCTCCCTGACCCGCGTGTCGACGGACTCGGACGGCCGGTGTAATCAGACTGTGATATTGCTCCCGGCAATTGCGCAGCACCCGCATTTAGCATGGGAAGACTGACGACCCGGGGGGTTTGACCTATGACCGACGGCGCACACGGCACCGACGGCGCAACGTACGCGTGGGCTCCGCCCGAGCCCGCGAAGCGCAAGAACCGTTCCGGACTCTGGATCGGCATCCCCGCCGGCGCGACGGCCGTGGCCCTCATCGCCGCTTCGCTGGTGCTGATCGCCCCCGGCGCATCCGTGGCGGGCGTGCAGATCGGCGGCCTGACCGCCGGTGCCGCCGCCCAGGCCATCTCGTCGCGCCTCGCGCAGACGACCGTCCAGGTCGAGAGCCCCGCGGGCGAGGTCACCGTCACCGGCGCCGATCTCGGCGCGACCGTCGACGCGGCGGCCCTGGCCGACAAGGCGTTCGCCGACAACCCGATGTGGAAGCCGTCGTCGTGGTTCCCCCAGGGAACAGGCGTCGCCATTCAGGTCAACGCGGCTGCAGCGGCGACCGCTCTGCGCGAGCGTGCGCCGGGCACGTACCGCGCCCCCGTCGACGCCACGGTCGCCTACGACGCAGCGTCCCAGACGTACGTCACGACCGCGGCCGAGGCCGGCGAGGGCATCGACGTCGCCGCCGTGACCGCCGCACTGCAGTCTGCTTTCGATGCCGGCAAGACCTCCACCACCGTCGACGCGGAGCTCGTGCCTGTCGAAGCACCCGTCTCGACAGAAGAGGCCGACGCCGCCGTCGCCACCCTGAACGGCATCCTCGACTCGGCGGGCTTCTACGTCGGCGACGAGCGCACCGTCGCGGTCGACCGCGCCACCGCGGCGTCGTGGCTCACGGTGACCCCCGACGGGAAGGGCGATTTCGCCATCTCGGCCGACGCCGCCGCGATCCAGAAGGCCGTCGACGGTCTGGCCGGAAGTGTCAACCGCGCAGCCGTCAACGCCGACGTCATCGTCGACACCGGCGGCGAGGTCATCAAGACGCTCACCGAGGGCAAGACCGGCCGGGCACTGGGCGACACCGCTGGCGTCGCCGACGCGTTCGCGCGGCAGCTCGCCGAGGGCAACGGCAAGTTCGCCCTCGCCGTGACCGAGACGCCGTTCGAGACCACCAAGACCGAGCGTCGCATCGAGGTCAACCTCAGCACGCAGACCACCACGCTGTGGCAGAACGGCCAGGTGTACCGCACCTACACGATCTCGTCGGGTGCGGGCGACCACGCGACCCACACGGGTGAGTTCCGCATCGGCTGGAAGACCGCGATGCAGGACATGGGCTGTGTTCCCGGGTACGACTACTGCACCAAAGATGTCCCCTGGGTCGCCTACTTCAACGGCGACGAAGGCTTCCACGGCACGTACTGGCACAACAACTTCGGAACGCCCATGAGCCACGGCTGCATCAACATGACGATCTCCGCGGCCAAGGAACTGTACGACTGGGCCTACCGGGGCACGCAGGTCTCGGTCCACTACTGAGCACGACTGCCTCGAAGGGGCGGATGCCACATGGCATCCGCCCCTTCGTCGTTTCTCGGGCCTGCGGCTCGCGGGGTCATCCGCGAGCGTCGCTCACAACTCCTGCGGGTCTGGCCCACACGGGCCGCGGGCACGCGCGCGGCCCGGAGATGCAGGAGTCGTGCGGGCCGCGGTCAGACGACACGGCTCCGGGCCCGCCGTTCCGCCGCGACTCCGACTACGCCGCCTCCCCGGCCAGCGCCGCATCTCCCGCGCGAACCGCGACGCGCGACAGCCGCCGCCGCGACGCGCACAACTCCTGCAGAACACCTGCGTCGAGTGTCTCTCGTCGCCGGACTCGCGTACACGCAGGAGTTGTGCCCCGGCGGCCGCGCGGCAGCACCGGCGCGAAACAGAGGGGCGGATGCCGTGCGGCATCCGCCCCTCTCGGGTCAGGCGGTCAGCGCAGGGCGTCGACCACCGCGTTCAGCGTGGCCGAGGGGCGCATGACCTTCTCGACGAGCGCGGTGTCGGGGCGGTAGTACCCGCCGATGTCGGCCTTGTGGCCCTGGACCGCGTTGAGCTCGGAGACGATGGTCTCCTCCGAGGCTTCCAGCTTCTCGGCGACCGGGGCGAAGACGGCGGCCAGCTCGGCATCCGTCGTCTGCTGCGCCAGCTCCTGCGCCCAGTACAGCGCGAGGTAGAAGTGGCTACCGCGGTTGTCGATCGTGCCGAGGGCGCGACCGGGCGACTTGTCGTTCTCGAGGAACGTGCCGGTCGCGGCGTCCAGGGTCTGCGCGAGCACGCGCGCGCGCTCGTTGCCCGTGGTGTCGGCGAGGTGCTCGAGCGACGCCGCGAGGGCGAAGAACTCCCCCAGCGAGTCCCAACGGAGGTAGTCCTCCTCGACGAGCTGCTGCACGTGCTTCGGGGCCGATCCGCCGGCGCCGGTCTCGAAGAGGCCACCGCCCGCGAGCAGCGGGACGATCGAGAGCATCTTGGCGCTCGTGCCCACCTCGAGGATCGGGAACAGGTCGGTGAGGTAGTCACGCAGCACGTTGCCGGTGACGGAGATCGTGTCTTCCCCGCGGCGGATGCGCTCGAGCGAGTACGTGGTGGCCTCGGCCGGCGCGAGGATTTCGATCGTGAGGCCCTCGGTGTCGTGGTCGGCGAGGTACTCGTGCACCTTGGCGATGAGGTTGCGGTCGTGCGCACGGTTCTCGTCCAACCAGAACACGGCGGGCACGCCGGTCGCGCGGGCGCGGGTGACGGCGAGCTTCACCCAGTCGCGCACCGCGACGTCCTTGGCCTGGGTCGCGCGCCAGATGTCACCGGCGTTGACCTCGTGCTCGAGGAGCACGTCGCCGTTCGAGGCGACGACCTGCACGCGGCCGGGAGCCGCGATCTCGAAGGTCTTGTCGTGGCTGCCGTACTCCTCGGCCGCCTGCGCCATGAGACCGACGTTCGGCACGGAGCCGATCGTCGCGGGGTCGAGCGGGCCGTTCGCGATGACGTCTTCGATGGTCGCCTGGTAGACACCGGCGTACGAGGAGTCGGGGATGACGGCGAGGGTGTCGTCTTCTCCCCCGTCGGCGCCCCACAGCTTGCCGCCGTTGCGGATGAGGGCGGGCATCGAGGCATCCACGATGACGTCGGAGGGGACGTGCAGGTTCGTGATGCCCTTGTCGCTGTTGACGTACGACAGGCGGGGGCCGTTCTCGAGCGCCGCGCGGATCTCGGCCGCGATCGCGTCGCCGCCCTCGACGTTCGACAGGCCCGCGAGGATCGAGCCGAGGCCGTCGTTCGGGGTGAGGCCGGCGGCGGCGAGCGCGTCGCCGTGGCGGTCGAACACGTCGGCGAAGAACGCCTTCACGACGTGGCCGAAGATGATCGGGTCGCTGACCTTCATCATCGTGGCCTTGAGGTGCACCGAGTAGAGCACGTCGTCGGCCTTGGCCTGCTCGAGCGTGTCGGCGAGGAACGCGTCGAGCGCTGCGGCCGAGAGGAAGGTGGCATCCACGATCTCGCCCTGCAGGACCTTGAGGCCCTCCTTCAGCGTCGTGGTGGTGCCGTCGGCGGCGACGTGCTGGATCGTGAGCACGTCGTCGTCGGCGATGACCACGGACTTCTCGTTCGAGAAGAAGTCGTCGTGACCCATCGTGGCGACACGCGTCTTCGACCCGTCGGCGAACGCCTTGTTGCGGTGCGGGTGCTTCTTGGCGTAGTTCTTCACCGCGAGGGGCGCGCGGCGGTCGCTGTTGCCCTCGCGCAGCACGGGGTTCACGGCCGAGCCCTTGATGCGGTCGTAGCGGGCGCGTACGTCTTTGTCTTCGACGCTGGACGCCTCGTCCGGGTAGTCGGGGATGTCGTAGCCCTGCGCCTGGAGCTCGGCGATCGCGGCCTTGAGCTGCGGGATGGATGCCGAGATGTTCGGCAGCTTGATGATGTTCGCCTCGGGGAGCGTGGCGAGACCGCCGAGCTCGGCGAGCGCGTCGCCGACCTGCTGCTCGGGGGTGAGGCGCTGCGGGAAGGCCGCGAGGATGCGGCCGGCGAGCGAGATGTCGCGGGTCTCGACGTCGACACCCGCCTGCTTCGTGACGGCCTGCACGATGGGCAGGAACGACGCGGTGGCAAGTGCCGGCGCCTCGTCGGTGTACGTGTAGATGATGGTGGAATCGGGCACGTCAGATCTCTCCGTAGAGGCGGCCAGGGTTGCGTTTCAGCCTATCGCACGTCAGCAAAGTCTCTTGATGTCGAGATAGTTCTCGGCATCCCGCACCGATCCGGGCCGGTCCCCGGGCGTCATCCGATGTAGCCGCGTTCCTTCGCCGTGGAGGGATGACCGAGGCTCTCGCGGGGCAGGTCGACCGGACGCATCCACCCGGGCCCCTGCACGATCGCACCCCGCGCGGCGAGGTCGTCGACGACCGGATCGACGGCGTCGGCGACGATCGGCGAAAGCTCGTGTCCGACGATCATCGACACCACGATCTCGCTCTGCTCACCGACCGGGACAGCGTCGACGAGGACGACGGCGTGCTTCGACAGGGGGCCGAGCCGCGACGTCACGAGGGCCAGACCCGTGCCGTTCAGCACGGCATCGCCGAAGAAACTGCCCCGGCGCATAACGATGACCTCTCCCGACACCTCACTGCGGACGAAGCCCGAGCGACGAAGCCCCTCGGTGACCGCCGCGATGGTCGGCGCCGTCTCCGCCGCCGGAACACGGAACAGGCAGGCCGCAGCGATCTTGTGGCGCCCGACGGGCGCGTCACCGCGGCGCGGGAACGCGCGGGGCGCGGCGCTCACGACGGCCATCCCCGCGCGAGATCGCCGTCGAGCGTCTCGGTTTCGCCGACCCACTCGTCCAGAATGCTCCGGGCGTTGTCGAGGAGAGCATTCATGCGAGTCATGCCGTCCGACCAGTCGCGCTGGGCCGACGCGTAGGCGGCCCGCGCGTCTCCGGACCATCCCCTGGAAAGGGCGGATGCCGCGGATTCGAGCGCCGAGAGGTGCCCGGCGATCGATGTCTGCGCGGCGGCGAGTCGTCCTGCCGCCTCGTGGGCGGCACCGTAGTCCAGTCGCATCCCGCTCACTGCGGCATCCCTCCCATTCGGGCGATCCGCTCGCGCAGCGCCGCCCCTCGGGCCAGCAGTCGTTCGCGCTCGAGCGCGAGTTCCTCGGCCGGGTCGGGTTCGCCTGCGGCTTCCGCCTCGGCCCGTAGTTCTTCCGCGAGACGCGCGACGCCGGAACGCGCAGCCTCCCGCACTCCCTGCGCCGCGGCGCTGTCGTCGGAACCGTCGAAAACCGCCTCACGGCTCGTCTCGCCGAGATCGATGCGCCCCTGCAGAACCTGCCAGTCGCGTCCGAGCTCTCCGCTTCGGGCACCACGCGCGAACGCCTCTTCGGCGTCCTCGTCGCGGGCGAAGAGCGCCTCGCCCCGTGCACGGAGGGACTCGATGTAGGTCACCCGTCGGCGGGTTGCCTCGAAGAGATCGTCGTCGCCGCTCATGCCGCCGCCCTCCGTCCGGTGTCCACGAGCAGACGCAACAGATCATCGAGCAGGAGGGCCGTCTCCACGAGCTGCGCCTTCGCCTCCACGGCACCCTCGATCGCGTCGAAGATGGCGTCGATCACGTTGTAGATGATTCGGATGGCGCCGAAGATCTGCGAGGCGAGCACCGCACCCCGCGCGGCGCTGACGATCCAGCCCGCGATCGGAACGGTCGCCGTGGTCGCCATCTCCAACAGACCGATGACGATCTGGTTGAGCAGGAAGGTGATCGTCGAAGCGGCTGCCTTCGAGACGAGCACCAGTGTTCCCGCCTTCGCCGAGACGATGTCGCACGCCGCTCCGAGCGCGAACATCGTGCCCCCGATCGCCGCCACGCCCCCGCGGAACGCGAGTCCGGCGGCCCCCTCCCAGAACTCCCCCTGCCGCGTCAGGCCCGCGGCATTGTCGGCGACCGCACGGCTCGCGTCGCCGAGATACCCCCAGGCGATGGACACCTCCTCGATCCCCGTCCAGTCCCCCGCGAAGGGCTTGAGGATGACGTCTTCGAGGAGACTGAAGCCGGCGATCTGTTCGAACACCCAGTCGACGCCCCCGAGCAGCGGTCCTGCCCCCCAGCGCATCGACTCGATCTCGCTCATTGTCGCGTTGGGCGCGACCAGGTAGCTCGACGCGTCCTGCCGTTCCACCACGCCCGTGGCACCGCCGCTCCAATCGTCGACGGCTCCTCTCACATCGTCCGCGATGCCCCGCGCCCCCGATACGAAAGACGGGCCCGCCTGGCCGATCTGGTCGAACAGCCAGGGTTCCGGATCGCCGTGTCCCTCCGGCGCCCCGCCCTGGGCGGACGGCAATGTCGGGGGGTTCGCCCGCGGATCGGCGAACGTCGTCCCCGAGCCGCCGAGCGGCGCGAGGGCGGCGACCATACGGTCGTGCAACGCGCGCTCGTGCTCGGCATACGCCTCGGATGCACCGTCGACTTTGTCGGCGGCCGTGTTCATCACCCGTGCCATGCCGTCGGCGACCTGCACTCCGATGACGGCGATGGCGAGAGAAAGTGCCGTGAAGGGCAGGAGGATGACGCCGGTGTCCGAAGGGGTCAGGATGCCGCGCTCCTGCACGTACCGCGACATCGCGGGCAGGTGCTGCTCGCCCTGCCGCCGAAGCGTCTGCGAACACAACGCCATCTGTCCGTAGTCCACACGCATCCGACCACCCTACGCAGAGGGCATGCCCGGGTGGCACCCCCCGACGCGCCCGATTCGGGGCGCGTGGGTGGGCGGTGCGGTCTTCGCGGCGGGTGCGCGGCGGGGCCCCCGCACGCGTGTCCGGCATCCCATGCGAGGGCATGAGCCCTTTGGGTCGGGACGATGGTGCCGCTAGCCTGGGCGCATGGCTGACCTGCGTCTCGTCGAACTGTCCGCCGCCACGATCGTGGCGGTGAACACCCTGTCGCTCAAGCCCGGGCAAGAGCAGTTCCTCGCTCCCGTCAGCTACGGCATCGCCGCGACCGTCAGCAACCCGCAGACGTCATGGCAGCGGGTCGTGGTCGACGGCGACGAGGTCGTCGGCTTCGTCAGCGCCAACTTCGATCCGGATGCCCCCGAGGAACACTTCCGCTCGGTCTTGTGGCGCATCAACGTCGACGCCGACGACCAGGGTCGCGGTGTGGGCAGCTTCGCGCTGGGCGAGCTCCTCAGCGAGGCACGCCGTCGCGGCATGGACCACGTCGACGTCATCTACGAACCCGGCGTCGGCGGCCCCGAAGCGTTCTTCCAGCACGTGGGCTTCGTACCCGTCGGCGAGACCGAGTACGGCGAGGTCATCGCGCGGGTCGGCGTCTGAGGCGAACCGCCGCTGCTTCCCGGGTGAGGTTCGAGCCTCCAGGCGCTTGCGGGACGCATTTCTTCTTACTGTGTCCTCGTGATCGGACCGTGGTTCTCCATCCCCTTCGGGGTCGCGCTCGCGGCCTACAGCCTCCTCCAGCTGGGCTCGACCCCGCAATGGTGGAACATCGCCATCACGACCATCCTGCTTCTTGCCGCCGTGGCGTCCGTCCTGCGGGGCGTCCTCGACCTCAGGGCCCGCCGCCGAGCCACACGCGATTGAGACGGATGCCACGCCCCCGCGCGACGCGGGGGCGTGGCATCCTGTGTTCTCTGCGCCCGGGATCAGACGAGCGACTCCTGCCACGCGGCGTGCAGCTGCGCGAACTTGCCCGTGCCGGCGATGAGCGCGGCCGGGGTGTCGTCCTCGATGATGCGGCCGTGCTCCATCACCAGCACGCGATCGGCGATCGCCACCGTGGACAGCCGGTGGGCGATGATGATCGCCGTGCGGTCGGCGAGCAGGGTCTGCAGCGCGTCCTGGATCTGCCGTTCGCTGGGGATGTCGAGAGACGCCGTGGCCTCGTCGAGGATGAGCACCGCCGGGTTCGCCAGGAACGCGCGCGCGAACGAGACGAGCTGCCGCTGGCCGGCGGACACGCGTCCGCCGCGCTTGTTCACGTCGGTGTCGTAGCCGTCGGGCAGCTTCTCGATGAAGCCGTCCGCGCCCACCGCGCGCGCCGCAGCACGGATCTCGCTCATCGTCGCGTCGGGCTTGCCGAGCGCGATGTTGTCGGCGACGGTCCCGCTGAACAGGTACGCCTCCTGCGTGACCATGACGATCGCGCGCCGAAGGTCCTTCGGGTGCAGGCGGCGCAGGTCGACGTCGTCGAGGGTCACCGCTCCGCTCGTCGGATCGTAGAAGCGCGAGACGAGCTTCGCCAACGTCGACTTGCCGGCCCCCGTCGTGCCGACGAGCGCGATCGTCTGACCGGCGGGGATGTCGAGCGAGAAGTTCGGCAGGATGACGCGGTCGTCGCTGTATCCGAAGGTGACCTCGTCGAACCGGACGTGCCCCTGCGCCGACCACAGGTCTACGGGGTTCGTCGGATCGGGAACCGTCGGTTCCTCTTCGAGCACGCCCGAGACCTTCTCGAGCGCCGCCGTCGCCGACTGGTACGAGTTCAGGAAGAACGCGACCTCCTGCAGCGGCGAGAAGAAGTTGCGCACGTACAGCACTGCTGCCGTCAGCACACCGATCTCGAGCGGCCCGGCGATCACGCGCCCGCCACCCCACAGCAGCACGAGCGCGACCGACACCGCGGCGACGGCCATGATGCCGGGCTCGAACGTGCCGAACAGCCGGATCGATCGCATGTTCACGTCGCGGTAGTCGCCGGCGAGCTTGCCGAACTCCTCGTCGTTGCGCGGTTCCTTGCGGAACGCCTTCACGGCGCGGATACCGGTCATGGTCTCGACGAATTTCACGATGACCTGGGCGCTGATCACGCGGGACTCGCGGTAGATGACCTGCGAGCGCCGATAGAACCACCGCATGAGCAGGTACATCGGAATACCCATGACCGTGAGGATCAGCCCCGACTGCCAGTCGATGAGGAACAGTGCTCCGAGGGTGAACAGACCGTAGAGGACCCCCGAGACGAGTTCGTTGAGCCCTCCATCGAGGAGCTCGCGGATCGTGTCGAGGTCGCTCGTCTGCCGAGAGATGATGCGGCCCGACGTGTACGACTCGTGGAACTCCAGGCTCAGTCGCTGCGTGTGCAGGAAGATGCGTTTGCGCAGGTCGAGCATCACGGCCTGCGTCAGACGGGCGGCGACCACGACGTACCACCCGATCAGGACGGCACCGCCGACCCCCGCGAGCAGGTAGATGCCCACGACGCCGATGGTCGGCATCCAGTCGCTGCGCTCGATCACGGCGGGCAGGGCGTTGTCGATGCCGTACGCGATCAGCGCGGGGCCGGCGACGCGCAGCGCCGTCGACACCACGAGCACCGCCGCGGCGAGCACGAGCTGCCACCGCAACGGCGAGACCAGCGAGCCCAGCAGGCGCAGCGAGCGCTGACGGATCGCCCGGCTCTCTTCGCGGGTGTAGTCCGAGCGGTCTTCGCCGCTGGTTCCGGAGACGGTCGCGGTGCTCATCGGGTCGCCTCCTTCTCGGTCAGCGTGTCGTCTTGGGCGCGGATCACGTCGATCGCACCGGTACGCGCTTCGCGCTCGGCCTCTTCCAGGCTCGAGATCACGTAGCGATAGTGCTCGCTCTCGCGCAGCAGTTCGGAGTGCGTGCCGACGGCGGTGACCCGTCCATCCTCGAGCAGGGCCACCCGGTCGGCGAGTGTGACGGTCGAGGGCCGGTGCGCGATGACGAGGGCGGTCGTCTCGCTGAGTACCTCGCGCAGCGCGTCTTCGACGAGCGCCTCGGTGTCGACGTCGAGCGCCGACAGCGGGTCGTCGAGCACGAGGACGGCGGGACGCGCGGCCACGGCCCGCGCGAGCGCGAGGCGCTGACGCTGCCCACCCGACAGGCTCAAACCCTCCTCGCCGATGACGGTGTCGAGGCCCGCGGGCAGGTCGAACACGAAGTGCGCCTGCGCGACCTCGAGCGCTTCGCGCAGCACGCGCTCGGCCTCGTCCGACCCCGGCGCGAGGTCTTCGCGACCGAGCAGGACGTTCTCGCGCACGGTCTGGGAGAACAGCGTCGCGTCTTCGAACGCCATCCCGACGTGGCGGCGCAGCTCGGCGAGGCTCAGCTCGCGCACGTCGACGCCGTCGAGCAGCACGCGGCCGCCGGTGACGTCGTACAGGCGACCGGGCAGAGTGGTCAGCGTCGTCTTGCCCGAGCCGGTGAGCCCCACGAGCGCCATCGTCTCGCCGGGGCGCAGCACGAGGTCGACCCCGTCGATGAGGTCGGGCTCGGTGTCGGCGGCATCCTGATACCGGAAGTGCACGCCCTCGAAGGCGAGCTCGCCGCGCGGAGTGGCGATGGTCCGAGGATTCTCGGGGTCGACGATCGTGTTCTGCTCGTCGAACACCTCGAAGATGCGATCGGTGGCCGTGCGGGCGTCGAGCAGGAACGAGAAGAGGAAGCCGATGGACTCCATCGGCCAGCGCAGCACCGTCGCCATCGCGAAGAACGCGACGAGTTCGGCCACCTGCAGCTGCCCGAGCTGGGCCAGGACGATGCCGGCCCCCAGGCACACCGCGAAGGCGATGTCGGGAAGCAGCACGAGGAAGAACCAGATCCAGCCGACGGCCCGCGCCTTGTCGATCTCGGTCTCGCGGAGCGACTCGGCCTGCTGGGTGAACTTCTGCAGCGCGTGCCGACCACGGCCGAAGGCCTTCAGGACACGGATGCCGTGGACGCTCTCTTCGACCGAGGTCGCGAGGTCGCCCGCCTGGTCCTGACTCCGGCGGGTGAGCGCGCCGTAGCGCTTCTCGAAGCGGAAGCCGACGTAAATGACGGGAGCGGAGGTCACCAGGAACAGCGCGCCGAGAAGCCAGTGCCAGCGGAAGAGCAGCATGGCGCCGATGACGATCGTCAGCAGGTTGACCACGAGCAGGATGACGCCGAAGGCGAGCCAGCGGCGGAGCATGCTGATGTCCTGCATCATGCGCGAGAGCAGCTGCCCCGACTGCCAGCGATCGTGGAAGGCGACCGGGAGTCGCTGCAGACGCGCGTAGAACGACTGGCGCAGGTCATACTCGACCTTCGTCGCGGGGGCCAGCACGAACCAGCGGCGCAACCACACCATCGCGGCCTCGGCGAGCCCGAGACCGAGCACGGCGAGCGAGCCCCACACGAGCGCCCCGGGGTCGAGCGAAGCGATCGGACCGGCGACGATCTGCTCCAGCACGAGCGGGATGGCCAGCGCCAGCAGGCTCGCGATGAGCGCGGTGACGGCGCCCGCGACGAGTCGCGGCAGCACGGGACGCGCGACGGGCAGAAGTCGGGCGAGCGCGCGCGGAGTGGACAGGTGCGGGCGAGGAGAAGCGGAAGTCATGATCCTCTGGAGGTCGAGAGCGAGCGCCGGGATCGGGCGCGGGAGGGGATGCCGAGGGCACCGGTCGTGAGCCGGTCGGAAGCGAAGCAGCGCCGGGGCGCCGAACCCTAGTGGCGTCGGGGGGAACGCGAGGGGGCGGAGAACGCGACGGCGTGCGCGACGGGGGCGTCGACGTGATCCATGGCATCCTCCTCGAGATGATCGACAGCTGCCCGGGATCGCGACAGCCCTTCAGACTATCTCCGACGGAAGTCGGATGACAAGAGCGGATCGGCGTCCTGCCGCCCGCCGCCCCGTCTCGTCGGCGTGCTCAGACCGCCTCGCGCGCGAGCAGGCGACGCTTCACCTCCGTGCCCCACGCGAATCCGCCCATCGTGCCGTCGCCGCGCAGCACGCGGTGACAGGGGACGAACAGCGCGGGCGCATTGCGAGCGCAGACGGATGCCGCCGCCCGCACGGCCGTCGGCGAACCGAGGGCCGTCGCGAACCCGGTGTAGGTCAACGGGTGCCCGGGGGTGATCCGGCGGAGGGCGTCCCACCCCGCGCGCTGCAGAGGGGTGCCGAATTGCCGCACCTCGACCGTGTCGATCGCGCCGAGGTCACCCTCGTAGTAGGCGCGCACGGCGTCGGCCGCGGCGGTGTCGCCGTCGACGATCTCGTTGGGGTGCCGCTCGGGACGCAAGCGGGCCAGCACCGCGGCAGGATCGTCGGTCCAGCCCGATACGAGGATCTTTCCGTCGGAGTCGGCGAGGATCGCGAACGGACCGTCGGGGGTCTCGACGATCTGCAGGGTGGCGGTGCTCATGGGCGGGTCTCGCTTTCGGGGATCACGGCGGAAGGGGTCGGGGAATCGGTGGCGGTGCGAGTCGTGCGCGACCTCGCGGCTCGGGGCCCGGAGCCGTGGACGACCGCGGCCGCCACGCTCTCGGCGCCGGAGACCCGCCACGCTTGGGTCACGGGAGCCGCGTACCAGTAGTGCGCCATGGCGTAACTGCGCCAGGGTGCGAGGCGCTCGGACCACGCGGTGAACGCGGCCGGGTCGGACGGGAGCCCCAGCGCCGCCGCACCGGCCCGCGCCGCGACATCGCCCGGAAGCAGCACATCGGGGTCGCCGAGGACGCGCATGCGGACGTAGTCGGCCGTCCACGGGCCCACGCCGCGGAGGGCGAGCAGGCGCGCGCGCTGCTGCGCGCTGTCGTCGCCAGGGCCGAGAGCGAGCGTCCCGTCGGCGAGCGCTTCAGCGGCCCCGACGATGGCGCGCATCCGCGCGCCGGGGCCGCGCAGCACCTCGAGTCCGCGTTCGGCGATGGCCGTGGCATCCGGGAACAGGGTCATGGGCTCGGGGCCGACGGTCACCTCTTCGCCGAGCGCGGCGGTCAGCCGCCCCTGCATCGTGCGGGCGGAGGCGACGCTGATCTGCTGGCCGATCATGGCGCGCAAGAGCATCTCCCCCGCGTCGATCGCCCCCGGCACGCGCACGCCCGGTATCGCCGCGACGGCGGCGGCGAGTTCGGGATGCCGTGACAGTTCGGCGTCGATCGCGATCGGGTCGGCGTCGAGGTCGAACAGGCGGCGCACCCGCGCGATGAGGGTGCCGAGATCGGCCAGGGCCGTGAGCCGAGCGCGCAGGCGCAAGCGGCCGTCATCGGAGAGACGCACCTCGAACCACGCCGGGCCGCCGGGCAGCCGCGCGACGCGCGCGAAGGAACGATCACCACCGACCTCGACGCCGGGGATCGCGTGCGCCCGCATCCAGCCGAAGAGCCCGGTCGTGTCGATGGGACCGCGCACGGGCAGGGCGAGGTCGATCTCGCCGGCGGTCGCCGCGACCCCCGACGCCCGGGACCGGCGCGCTCGGAGATCGCGCGGTGGCATCCCGAACACCTCGCCGATGGTCTCGGTGAACTGCCGGATGCTGGTGAACCCCGCGGAGAAGGCCACGTCGGCAGACGAGAGGTCGGTGCCGACGAGCAGGGCGCGGGCAGTGTGCGCACGGTTTGCGCGGGCCAGCGCGAGTGGTCCGGCACCGAGCTCGGCGGTGAGCACCCGCGTGAGGTGCCGCGCCGAATACCCGAGTCGGCGCGCGAGACCGGGGACGCCCTCGCGATCGACGACCCCGTCGGCGATCAGCCGCATCGCTCGGGCGACGACGTCGCCGCGCACGTCCCACATCGGCGAGCCCGGGGCTGCCTCGGGCAGGCAGCGTTTGCACGCGCGGTACCCCGCTTCGTGGGCGGCGGCCGAGGTGGGGTAGAACGTGACGTTCTCTTCTTTCGGGGTGCGAGCCGGGCAGCTCGGTCGGCAGTAGATGCCCGTCGAGCGCACCGCCGTGACGAACTGCCCGTCGAAGCGCCGATCGCGCGACTGGATGACGCGGTAGCGCTCGGTGAAGCCGGGAGCGGTCGGGGCGGAAGAGGTCATGGCATCCACCCTGCCACCGACCTCCGACATCGGCTGGCGGAAATCGGACATGGCCGTGGAGGGCGCCGAGCGCTCCTGCCGGCCACACGCCCCGCTGCCCCGAGCGACGGGCGTGAGCGTCCAGAACACCCGGAGCGGGAAGAGAGTCGTCCGGGTGTTGTGGACACTGGACGGCGCGGGGCGAGCGCGTGAGCGACGCGAACGCGACGACGCTGCGGGAGAGCGCGCAGGCGGCGCGAGGGCGCCGCGCGCGCTCCGGGTCGAAGGCGCGAGAGCGACGTCACCATCAGCCCGCCGCGCGACGCGCAACCCCCGGTCGATGTCGGAGGGTCTGAGTAGCGTGAGGGGATGAGCGAACGCGAATACGACCTCATCGTCATCGGCGCCGGTCCCGTGGGCGAGAACGTCGCCGACCGCGCGGTGCGGGCCGGGCTCACCGCGGCGATCGTCGAGTCCGAGCTCGTCGGCGGCGAGTGCTCGTACTGGGCGTGCATGCCGTCGAAGGCGCTGCTGCGCAGCGGCGCGGCCCTGCGCGCGGCGCGCGATGTCGACGGCGCGAAGCAGGCGGTGACCGGCGACCTCGACATCGCGGCCGTGCTGCGCCGCCGCGACACCATGACGAGCGACTGGAACGACTCCGGTCAGGTCGAGTGGCTGCAGGGCGCGGGCATCGACCTCGTCCGCGGCCACGGGCGACTGACGGGCGAGAAGACGGTGCAGGTCACCGCCGACGACGGCACCGCCACCGACCTTCGCGCCCGCCACGCGGTCGCCGTGTGCACCGGATCCGCGGCGCTGCTGCCCGACGTCCCCGGTCTCGCCGACGTCTCCCCCTGGACCAGTCGCGAGGCCACCGCCGTCCAGCAGATCCCCGCCTCCCTCGCGATCATCGGCGGCGGTGTCGTGGGGGCCGAGATGGCGACGGCGTACGCCAGCCTCGGCGCCGACGTGACCATCATCGCCCGCTCCGGCCTGCTCGGCGGCAACGAGCCGTTCGCGGGTGAGCTGGTCGCGACCTCGCTCCGCGATCGCGGGGTCACCGTCAAGACGGGGGCGGATGCCACGGCCGCGCGCCGCGACGATGACGGGCGCGTGGTGCTCGAGCTCTCCGACGGCACCGCCGTCACGGCCGCCGAGGTGCTCGTCGCGACGGGCCGCGTGCCCCGTACCGACGACCTGGGTCTGGACACGGTCGGCCTCGAGGCGGGCTCATGGCTCGATGTCGACGACACCCTGCGCGTGCGCGGGTCCGACTGGCTCTACGCGGTGGGCGACGTCAACCACCGTGCCCTGCTCACCCACCAGGGCAAGTACCAGGCCCGCGCGGCCGGTGACGTGATCGCTGCGCGCGCGCAGGGCGGCGAGGTCGACGATGCCCCGTGGGGGGCGCACGTCGCGACCGCCGATCACGACGCCGTGCCCCAGGTCACCTTCACCGACCCCGAGGTGGCATCCGTCGGGCTCACCGCGGCGAAGGCCGAGGAGCGCGGCCTGAAGGTGAAGGTGCTCGACTACGACCTCGCGAACGTCGCCGGATCCAGCGAGCAGTCCGACGCCTACGTCGGTCAGGCCCGCGCGATCGTCGACCTCGACCGCGGCGTGCTGGTCGGCGCGACGTTCGTCGGTCCCGACATCGCCGAGCTCCTGCACTCCGCGACCATCGCGATCGTCGGCGAGGTGCCCGTGAAACGGCTCTGGCACGCGGTGCCGTCCTACCCGACGGTCAGCGAGGTGTGGCTGCGCCTGCTCGAGACGCTCGGTCGCGACAGCGCCTGACCCCGGGCGGCTCGGCCGCAGAAGAAGACACGCCTCCCGCGGAGCCGACGCTCGCCCTGCCCGTTGGCATCCCGGAGCACGCCGTGCTCGGCGGTCGCGAAGTGTTCGTGCACTATCCCGTGGGCATCGGCGGCTCGAAGCTGCAGGCCGGATGGTTCGAGAAGCGCCTGGGCGTCGTCGGGACCGCACGCAACGCGAACACGGTCGCAAAGCTCGTCGCGATGACGGCGTGAGTGGCGGCGTGAGTGGCGGCGTGAGTGGCGGCGTGAGTGGCGCATAAACGCGATCCGCGCGCATAAACGCGCTCTCCCCGCGTTTATGCGCGCAGAAAGCGTTTATGCGTGGAGCGACGGGACGACACGACGACACGACGACACGACGACACGAGCGCACCGGGCCCCTCACCGACACCGAGCCCCGCCAGCGCACCGGGCCCACCCCGGCGCCCAAGCACGACCCACGGCCCCACGCCTCAGTGGAAGAAGTGGCGCTCCCCGGTGAAGAACATCGTCACACCCGCGGCGCGCGCGGCGTCGATGACCTCGGCGTCCCGCACCGACCCGCCGGGCTGGATGATCGCCGTGATCCCGGCGTCGATGAGCACCTGCGGTCCGTCGGCGAAGGGGAAGAAGGCGTCGGAGGCCGCGATCGAACCGGCCGCGCGATCCCCCGCCCGCTCCACGGCGAGGCGGCACGAGTCGACGCGGTTGACCTGCCCCATGCCGATGCCGACCGTCGCGGAGCCCTTGGCGAGCACGATGGCGTTCGACTTGACGGCGCGGCAGGCCTTCCACGCGAAGATGAGGTTCGTCATGTCCTCGTCGGCGGGGCGCTCGCCCGAGACGAGCTCCCAGTCCTTCGCGACCGACTCGATGTCGGCGGGGAACCGGTCGGCATCCTGCAGCAGCAGGCCGCCCGACACGAGACGGACGTCCATCGACTCCTGGCGCCAGTCGTCCGGCAGCTGCAGGACGCGGAGGTTCTTCTTGAGCTTGAACACCTCGAGCGCCTCGGGCTCGAAGTCGGGCGCGATGATGACCTCGGTGAAGATGTCGCGGAGGTTCTCGGCCATCTTCAGCGTCACGGTGCGGTTCGCCGCGATCACGCCGCCGAAGGCGGACACGGGGTCGCACTCGTGCGCGCGCAGATGCGCCGAGGCGATCGGGTCGAGCGCGTTGGGTGCGGCCACGGCGATGCCGCACGGGTTGGCGTGCTTGATGATCGCCACCGCGGGCTTGACCATGTCGAACGCCGCGCGAAGGGCCGCATCGGCGTCGACGTAGTTGTTGTACGACATCTCCTTGCCCTGCAGCTGCGTGGCCTGGGCGATGCCGTGTCCGCCGACGCGCGTGTAGATCGCGGCGCGCTGGTGCGCGTTCTCGCCGTAGCGCAGCGTCGACAGGCGCTCGGCCTGGATGGTCAGGTGCGCCGGCAGGTCGATGTCGTCGCCGAGCGTGCCCTCGGCGAACCACGTCGACACCGCGGTGTCGTAGGCGGCGGTGTGCGAGAACGCGCGGGCGGCGAGCTCGCGCCGCTGCACCAGCGAGGTGCCGCCGTCGGTGCGGAGGGCCTCGATGATCGCCGGGTACGACTCGGGCGAGACGACGATGGCGACGTTGGCATGGTTCTTCGCCGACGCGCGCACCATGGCGGGGCCGCCGATGTCGATCTGCTCCACGACGTCGTCGCCCTCGGCACCGGATGCCACGGTCTCCACGAACGGGTACAGGTTCACCACGACGAGCTCGAAGGGCCGGATGCCGAGCTCTTCGAGCTGCGCTTCGTGCGAAGCGAGCCGCAGGTCGGCGAGGAGCCCGGCGTGCACGTTCGGGTGCAGCGTCTTGACGCGTCCGTCGAGCGACTCGGGGAAGCCGGTGACGGCCGAGACGTCGGTGACGTCGTAGCCGGCGTCGCGCAGCAGCGTGGCCGAGCCTCCGGTCGAGACGATCTCGACGCCGGCGGCGGCGAGCGCCTCACCGAGTTCGAGCAGACCGGTCTTGTCGCTCACCGACACCAGCGCGCGGCGGATCGGGACGACGTCGCGGGGACGGTAGTCGGCGGGGTCGTGGCGGGGTCCGGCCATGGCGTTCGGCTCCTGTGTCTCGAGTCGGGGTCGTGGGCGGCGGGCGGGCACCCGCCGTGGGTCAAACGGTTCGGGATGCCGCCGCGGCGAGGTCGAGCTCGCCCTCGGCGATGCGGCGCACGACGTCGATCAGCAGGCGTCGTTCGACGGGCTTGATGCGCTCGTGCAGCGAGTCCTCATCGTCGCCGGGGAGCACGGGGATGCGCTCCTGCGCGAGGATCGGCCCCGTGTCGACGCCGGAGTCGACGACGATGACGCTCGCTCCGGTCTGTTCGACGCCGGCCGCAAGCGCGTCGCGCACGCCGTGCGCGCCCGGGAACTCGGGCAGGTATGCGGGGTGGGTGTTGATGATGCGCGGCTCCCACTCGGCGACGAGGTCGGCCGGCAGCAGGCGCATCATGCCGCTCAGCACGACGAGGTCGGGGTTCCAGACGGCGAGTTGCGCACCGAGTTCTGCGCCCCACTCCTCTCGCGACGCGAAAGCCGCGAACGGGACGAGGAAGGTCGGGATGCCGAAGTGCTCGGCGTGGGCGAAGCCGTCGGCCTCGCGGTCGGCGCCGACCGCCACCACGCGCGCCGGAAAGTCGGGGGCGGCAGCCGCCTCGAGCAGGGCGCGGAGGTTGGAGCCGGTGCCGGAGATGAGAACGGCGACCGTGAGCACGCGCTCAGTCTACGCAGGTGCGTCGGTGCCCGCCCGCGCCGACCGCTCAGCGACGACTCGCGGATCCATCGTCGTCGGGCGTCGCCCAGGCGGCGCGGATGCGGGCGCGCACCTCGTCGTCGTCGAGGTCGCCGGCGGCCGGGGGCGTCGCGGCACCCGGGGGCGCGTAGGCGCTCGGCCACACGTCGGAGGAGATGCCGGTCCCCGGTGACGGCATCGTGGGCGCGGGGCCGGTGTCGTGCTCATCGCGGTCGAAGGGCGCCCCGCGCGCGCGATGAGAGCGAGAAGGCCTCGGGCTCTTCGCGGTCGTCGACAGCGGCGGTCGCCGTCGCGTCCCCGCCGAAGCGCGGACTCAGCAGCAGGATCGCCAGCCCCAGCAGCACCTCGAGGCCCAGGGCGAGGGCCAGGGGCCCGGGCTGCGGACCGGTCTCGGCGAGACGCCCCGGCCCGATCGACCCCGACGACACGACGGCGGCGAGCGCTCCCACGCCGCCGGTGAGCGCGGCCACGACGACCGCGAGGGTCAGACGCGGCGCCACGGGCTCGGGGTCGGAGGTCACCGGCATCCGGGATCGCAGGATCCAGCCCGTGAGTGCACCGATCGCGATGGGCAGCAGCACGAGCAGCAGGAGCCACGACGACGTCGTATCGGGAACGGCCCCGAGCGCCGGGATGCCGGGGAGCGCACCGACCTGGGTCGCGGCGGGGGTGACCGCGGTATCGGTACCGAGGGCGAAGCCGGGGCCCGCGATGAACGCGACGGCCCACAGTACGAGCGTGGGCAGGTAGACGAGCTGGCCGAGCGCGATGACGGTCGCACCGATGGGATCGGCATTGGTGGCCTGGTAGATCCCGATGACCTGGGTCGAGCGCACGACGAGCCCCGCGGCGAGCACGACGCCGCCCGCACCCACGAGCCCGAGCGTCGTGAGGGCGATCCCGCGCACCGCGAGAAGGGGAATCCCGGCCCACGCGTCGGGCAGGCGCTCGATGCGCGCGCGCAGGGCATCGACCGGACCGTCGTCGCCGACGCGCCACGCCCCGATGAGCGCGCCGAGGAACGCGGGGACGAAGAACAGCAGAGAGGGCAGCAGGATCGCCAGCCACGTCTCGGATGCCACCAGGGCGGCGTTGCCGGTGAGGGCGACGAACGTCGCGATGCCGGCGAAGACCACCGAGCCCGCGAGCCATCCGGTGAGGCCCGCGCCCGCTTCGCCCGCGCGCACGCCCGAGCGGGCCGCGAACAGCGCGGTGGAGGCTGCGAAGGCCAGCGGCGCCAGCGAGAGGGTGAAGGTCGCGAAAGCGGGGTCGATGCCCGTGGCGGCGAGGTACGTGTCGGGCAGGGTCACCGCGATCGGCACGAGGTGACCGAGGTGCCAGACCGCCGCCGTGGTGGGCCACAGCGCTCCCCAGTCGGGGCTTGCGACCCCGACGACCCACAGCAGCGTCAGGGGCGCGAGAATGACGGCGATGCCGCCCGCGGCGGCCAGGACGGCGTCGAGGGCGGCCAGGAGGGCGACGAGAAGGCGATGCATGGGCGAGTCAGACCCTACCCGCGTCGACCTGGTTGACCCTTCAGGCACGGCGGCGGCGTCGCAGTCCGCCGACTCAGCGCGCGCTGCGCCACGCCCCCTTGGACGGCATCGTCCCCCCGAACAGCTCGGTCACGGTCACGAGCGTGAAGCCGCGGTCTCGCAGGCCCGAGATGATCGCCGGGGTGGCCCGCGCGGTGTTCTCGTGGATGTCGTGCAGCAGCACGATCGACCCGGGCCGCGGCTGCTCGACGGCCCGCCCGATGAGCACGGCTTGGTCGGGCTGCCGCCAGTCGTTCGTGTCGACGTCCCACAGGACGGCCGGAAGACCGGCGGCGGTCAGCACCGCCGCGTCGTACTCGCCGTACGGCGGGCGGAAGCTGGTCGGGGTGACCCCCGTGGCCTCGCGAAGGGCGTTCTGCGTGTCGCGGATCTGGCGGCCGACGGCGGCGGCGTCGAGGGTGGGCAGCTGGGGATGGCTCCAGGTGTGGTTGCCGACCTCGTGCCCGTCGGCCACCGCGCGTCGCACGGTGTCGGCCCCGCCGGCCACGTTGCGGCCGATCGCGTAGAACGTGGCGGCCGAGCGCTGCGCCTCGAGGGCGTCCATGATGCCCGGCGTGAACGGCCCGGGGCCGTCGTCGAAGGTGAGCGCCACGCACGGCACCAGGCGGCAGTCGGTCGAGCCCGTGCGCGAGGGCGATGACGGCGGCGGGGCGAACGGCGTCCCCGCCGCGAGAGCCGCCGACACAGCGACGCCCAACGGCGACGCGAGAACACCCACCCGGGCCGGGGGCACGGCGAGGAAACGATCGGTCGCGGTGGGCGGCGCGCCCAGATCGGTGAGCGCCGGAGCCGTGAATCCCGCCGGCAGGGTGACGACGAACGAGCCGTCGGGCGCCGGCAGCGTCGAGTCGAGCACGGTCGCGAACGCCTCGGCCGTGCTGTCGTCGGGCGGCGCCACGGGGGCGAGGCTCAACGCTCCCGCCTCGCGCCGCAGCAGGTCGACGCTCTCGGCCCACAGGGCGCTCGCGGCATCCGCGTTCCACAGCCCTCGCGCGCCGGCGACCTCGCCGGTGGTGACGTCGGCGAACAGCACCTCGGAGTGGTCGGCGGTGGGGACTCCACCCGGCGCCTCGATCGTGCGGACGCGTTGCCCGATGACCGAGCCGGCCGCTACGACGATGTCGCACAGCACGGCGGTCCCGGAGCCGCCGATGGGCCCGAGTGCGGGGTCGGCGATCGCCTCCGCGGCCGGACGCAGGGTCGAGCCCTGCACGCAGCCGCGGTCGTTCAATCCGGCCTCGCGCCCGAACACCTCCGGCGCGTAAGCGCGATTCACGGCGGCGCTGCGGGCCGCGATGGCCGCGCGCACGGGCTGGAGCACGGCCGCGCCGATCGCCTCGGCGCCGGGCACGACCATCACCCGCGCCTGCAGGCCGAGCAGGTCGCTGCGCACGCGCTCCCCCGCCAGTCCCGGCGTCTGCCCGGCGGCGATCGGCACCGGCGGCGCCTCGACGGTGCGGAGGTCGCCCGCGCCCCAGCCGCGCGGCATCCAGTCGGGGTCGCTCTCGGGCATGCACCCGGCCAGGGCGATCGTCACGGCCAGCGCGGCGGCGATCGCGAGTGTGCGCCTCACGAGACCACCCGCACGGTGTCGAGCAGATGGGCGATCTCGACGCGGTACGTCGTGAGCGTGTCGGCGGGAGCCGCGGCGATCACACGCGCCGAGGCGGACGAATCCGTTCCGCCGACCGCCGCGACCAACGTGTCGGCGGTCTCGGCGTGCACGAGGGGTGCACCGCTGGAGACGGACTCGCGCGCGAGGGGCCCGAGGCCCACGACGCCCGACGCGTCGACGGCGACCGCCGGTGCCGACGCCACGATCTCGACGGTGATCGCGACACGCGTGTCGGGGGTGCGCACGACGATACGCGGAACGTCGTCGCCCTCTCGCTGCACGCTCCAGCCGGCGGGGACGTCAATGGATGCCGTGTGCCCGTCGCGGCGCACCTCTTCGGTGCGCGTGGTCTCGACCACGCTCGTCTGCAACTGCGGGAGGATGATCGGTGCGAGCGCCCACGCGGCCGCCGCCAGCCCCGCCAGCAGCGCGATGACGATCACGACCGTGATCACGATGGCCGTGCGGCGACGCGCTGACACCCGCGTGACACCCATGCCGCCCCCCGGCGTTCGACGGGAGACGATCCCGATTGCAGTGAGCCTACCGGGACGGAATGCGCAACCGCTGTCTCACAACCGTAACGCCGCGTTACCGGCCACCGCGCACGCGTTCGCGCGAGCCGATCGCCACCGCTCCCACACGACCTCGGCCACGCGCGGGTCGGCGCCGATGGGTGCCGAGGTCAGGTCGGCGTCAGCCTTCTCGATCACGCGCGAGAAGTGCCCGGGGGCGAGCACGTAGCTTGCCGCGACCGTCCGCCGGCCGGCGGAGCGCGCCGCGTGCACGGCATCCGGGATCCGCGGTTCGGAAGCCGCCGCGTAGGCCGTCACGACGGGACCGGCGATTCCCGCCTCGGTCATCAGCGCCGCCATGCGCTCGACGTCGACCACCGCGCCGGCACGGGTGGAGCCGGCGGCGGCGAGCACGACGGTGTCGTCGGCGCCGGCCCCCGTGGCCCGCACGCGGTCGACGAGGATCTCGGCCAGCACGGGGTGCGGCCCCAGGGCGGGGGCGATGGGCAGGCCGCCCGCGGCCTCGACGAGGTCGACCTCGGTGTGGTAGCCGGTCGACAGCAGCAGCGGCACGATGACGATGTCATCCGTGCGCTCGCGGGCAGCGGCGACGACGTCGGTGACGTACGGTCCGTGCACGTCGACGTAGGCCTCGTGCACCTCGACGCCCTCGGGCGCCGTCGCGCGCAGCACGTCGAGCAGCGCGCGTACGACCACGCGCCCCTCTTCGAACCGTGTGCCGTGGGCGCAGGCGATCAGTACGGCGGTCATGAGTCCTCCTCGTCGATCACGTCGAGCCGGTATCCACGCTTGTAGACCGTGCGGATGAGGTCGATGCCGCCCAGCGCCTCGCGGGTGCGGGCGACGGCGACCTCGACGGCGTGCCCGCTGGCCTCGGCCGTGGACAGCGCGGCGACGAGGGCGGCGCGCGAGACGACGTGTCCGGGTTCGCGCGCGAGAGCCCGCAGGATCTCGACGCCCGTGCGCGGCAGCGGGGTGAACTCCCCGTCGAGCACGATGCCCGACGACCGGATGCCGAGGCGCCCGGCCGTGGTGGGGATGAACGGCGCGTCCGCTCCCCCGTAGTGCGTGACGACGGCGCGAACGAGCGCGCCGAGGCGTCCGCGATCGGGCACGAGCGGATCGATCCCGGCGTCGCGCAGGGGGCCCGCGGTGATGGGACCGACGGCGGCGACGAGCACCCGGCCGTCACGGGCTCGGGATGCCACGCCCTCGATCGCGTCGGCCCGTTCGGCCGCGAGCAGCCACTCGCGCGCCGCGGGTGCCGAGGTGAACAGCACGGCGTCGACCTCGCCGCGGGCGACCTGCTGCGTCGAGGCTGCCACCAGCGCGGCATCCGGTGGCGGGCCCCAGCGGTAGACGGTGAGGCTCGTGACGCGGGCGCCCGCCGCCTCGAAGGCCTCGTCGAGGCCGTCGGCACCCGAGCCGTGGTGCTGCACGGCGACGTGCAGCCCCTCGATGCCCTCGGCGACGAGGAAGTCGCGCAGCTCGGCCGAGGTCTCGCTCTCTGCGACCCAGTCGGCGTCGTAGCCCGCCTGCTGGATCGCGCCGCGGGCTTTGGGTCCGCGCGCGACGATGCGGGCTCGATGCATCACCGCGCTGAGGTCGTCGTGCAGCCCGGCCTCGTCGGCGGTCTCCATCCACCCCCGGAAGCCGACACCGGTCGTGGCGACGACGACGTCGGGCGGATCGACGACGAGCTGGCGCGTCTGGGCGATGAGTTCGTCGTCGTCGACGTGCGGGATGATCGTCAGCGCCGGGGCGACACGGACTTTTGCGCCATGTCGCTCCAGAGCGGCGGTCAGTTCCCCGGAGCGGCGATCGACCGGCAGCAGCACGGTGCATCCGAGGAGCACGGTGCTGATCGTTCGCGGGGGTGAGGTCACCCGACGCCCTCCCCGCGCGCCACCGCGACCGGCAGCAGCAGGTCGGCCCGGGCGACCTCGCCGAACACGAGCACCGCGGGGTTGGCGAGGCGGTGGGTCTCGGCATCCTGGATCGCGGTTCCCAGCGTCGTGCGGATGGTGCGCTGCGCGGGCGTGTGGCCGTTCTCGACGAAGGCGACGGGCCGGGTCTCGGGGGCACCTGCCGCGCGGGCCGCCGCGACGAAGCGGGGCAGGGCGCTCACGCCCATGAGGGCGACGACGGTGGCACTGTCGTCGCGGAGGGCCGCGAGTGTGGCCTCGCTGGGCGCGTCTTGACCGTTCACGACATGCAGGGTACCGGCCACGCCCCGATGCGTCACCGGGATTCCCGCGGCCGACGGCACCGCGATAGAGCTCGAGATGCCCGGCACGACCTCGACCGGGATGCCGGCGGCCCGGCACGCGATGACCTCCTCGCCGCCGCGACCGTAGACGAAGGGGTCGCCGCCCTTGAGCCGGACGACCCGGAGGCCGCGCGCGGCGCGGTCCACGAGGAGGGCGTTGATCTCGTCCTGCGGGACCGGGTGGTGCTGGGGGCGCTTGCCGACGTCGATCAGCTCGACGTCGTCGCCGAGCTCGGCGAGCACGCCGGTGGGACCGAGGCGGTCGTGCACGACGACATCGGCCTCGGCCAGCAGCGCGCGGGCGCGCACCGTCATCAGGTCGATCGGACCAGGGCCGCCGCCGACGAGCGCCACACTCCCCACGAGCGGGCGACGTCGGCGGCGGAGCGGAAGGGCGCCTTCGGCGAGGCGCTGGGCGATGGCGTCGCGCACGGCGACGGTGCGGCGCGGGTCGGCGCCGGCGGTCGAGACGACCCCGACCATGACGTCACCGCTCGTGGTCTCGGCGGCCAGGCGGGCGCTGCCCTTGCCGCCGTGACCGGCGTTGACGCACCAGACGCGGCGCGCCTCGGCGGCGGCCACGACGGCCGCGTCGACGGATGCCGAGCCCGTGGCCGTGTGGCAGAACCACGCGTCGTCGAGGTCGTCGGCGGCGAAGGGACGTTCGTTCCACTCGATGTCGCCGGCGGCGGCCAGCGCGGCCAGACCCGGCGTCGCCACCGGGGCGACGAGACGCACCCGGGCACCCGCGGCGCGGAGCCGCGCGATGCGTCGTTCGGCGACGGTGCCTGCGCCGACGCACACGACGAGACGGTCGGTGAGGTCGAGTCCTGCCAGAGCGATCATCGGGGGTCTCCTTCGATCTTGACGAACACGTCGCCGTCGGTCACCGCGACCGGGTGCACGCGCACCGCGAGCGGCTCTTTGCCCTGCGTGTCGAGGCACACGCCCGTGCGCAGGTCGAACACCTGCTTGTACATGGGCGACGCGACCGTCGGCACGCCGCCGCGGTCGCCGACGATCCCCCGCGAGAGGATCGCCGCACCGCTGAACGGGTCGATCTGGTCGGTGGCGTAGAGCCGTCCGTCGTAGGTGCGGAACAGCGCGATCTGGCGGTCGCCGACGAGGGCGGCGGCACCCCGCTCGACGAGCAGGTCGTCGACGCGGCAGATGCGGGTCCAGCCGGAGGCCGGGGTCTCGGCGGAGGCGTCGGGGGTCACGGCCGCGGGGGTCGCGGTTCCGGGGGTCGCGGCCGCGGGGGTCGCCGCGGCGGCGGTCGCGGCAGGCGCCAGGCTCGCGGCCGGCACCGCACCGGCCGCCGGCGCGGGGGTCGTGGCATCCGGGGTCATGGCATCCGTCCTCGTCGCGTTCAGGATCGTCACGAGCGCACCGCCAGCGTGGTGCCGCCGATGAAGACGGCGCCCGACGAGCGCTCCTCCGCCGTCGCGGGGCGGGGCTGCCCGCGCTCGGCGACGTAGGCGAGCGTGGGGTCGGCGGTGTCGGGGGCGTTGACGAAGCTCTGGAAGCGCTTGAGCTTCTCGGGGTCGGCGAGGGTCGCGGCCCACTCGTCCTCGTAGTTGTCGATGTGGGCAGCCATGGCGCGGTCGAGGTCTTCGCCGATGCCGAGGGTGTCGTCGAACACGACGCCCTTGAGCGCCTCGATGCCGCCCTCGTACTCCTGCATCCACGGCGCGGTGCGCTGCAGCCGGTCGGCCGTGCGGATGTAGAGCATCAGGAAGCGGTCGATCGCCCGCAGGAGCCCCTCGTCATCCAGGCCTTCCGCGAACAGCTCGGCGTGGCGCGGGGTGAAGCCGCCGTTGCCGCCGACGTACATGTTCCAGCCGGCCTCGGTCGCGATGACGCCGACGTCCTTGCCGCGGGCCTCGGCGCACTCGCGCGCGCAACCCGAGACGCCGAACTTGATCTTGTGCGGCGAGCGCAGACCGCGGTAGCGCAGCTCGAGCTGCACGGCCATGCCGACCGAGTCCTGCACGCCGTAGCGGCACCACGTCTGCCCGACGCACGACTTCACGGTGCGCAGCGACTTGCCGTAGGCCTGGCCCGACTCGAAGCCGGCGTCGACGAGGCGCTTCCAGATCGCGGGCAGCTGCTCCAGCCGGGCGCCGAACATGTCGATGCGCTGTCCGCCGGTGATCTTCGTGTAGAGCCCGAAGTCGCGCGCGACCTCGCCGATGACAACGAGCCCCTCGGGCGTGATCTCGCCGCCCGCGATGCGCGGGACGACGCTGTACGTGCCGTCGCGCTGGATGTTCGCCATGACGTGGTCGTTGGTGTCCTGCATCGTCGCGAGCTCGCCGTCGAGCACGTGCTCGGAGTACAGGCTCGCCAGGATGCTCGCCAGCGCCGGCTTGCAGATGTCGCATCCGCGGCCGGTGCCGAAGCGCTCGACGATCGCGGTGAAGGTGCGCAGCTCCGAGATGCGCACGGCGTCGAAGAGCTGCGCGCGGGTGAACGCGAAGTGCTCGCAGAGTCCGTTCGAGACCTCTTTTCCGGATGCCGCGAGCTCGGCCTGGACGAGCTTCTTCACGAGCGTGAAGCACGAGCCGCAGGCCGCACCCGCCTTGGTGCAGGCCTTGACCTCGGCGGCATCCGCGCAGTCGTGCTCGGTGACGGCCCCGCGGACGGTGCCGGCGGTGACGCCGTTGCAGGAGCAGACGATCGCGTCGTCGGGGAGGTCGCCCTGAGGCGCCGGGGCGAGGTCGGACGGCATGAGGTACGCGGCGGGGTCGCCGCCGAGCGCCCGACCGACGAGGGGGCGCAGGGACGTGTACGCCGAGGCGTCGCCGACGAGGATGCCACCGAGCAGCGTCCGCGCGTCGTCGCTCAGCACGAGCTTCTTGTAGACGCCCGAGATGGGGTCGGCGTAGGTGACGTCGAGGGCGTTGGGCGTCTCGGCGAATGCGTCGCCGAAGCTGGCGACCTCGACGCCCGAGAGCTTGAGCTTGGCGGAGGTGTCGAAGCCGTCGAACGCGGCCTCACCGCCGAGCAGGCGGGTCGCGGCGACCTCGGCCATCGCGTAGCCGGGGGCGACGAGGCCGATGCACTGGCCGTCGAAGCTGGCGACCTCGCCGATCGCGAGGATCGAGGGGTCGGAGGTGTCGCAGTTCGCGTCGATCACGACGCCGCCGCGCGGGTCGACGGCGAGTTCCGCGGCCCGGGCGAGCTCGTCGCGGGGACGGACGCCGACCGTGAACACGACGATGTCGACGGCCTCCCACGTGCCGTCGCGCAGCTCCAGGCCGCACACGGCGCCGGACTTGTCGGCATCCACCCGGGTCGTCACCGATTGCGTCCGCACCTCGATGCCGCGCGCCTCGATGAGCCGCTGCAGCGCCTTCGCGCCGCCCAGGTCGAGCTGCGCCGACATGAGTCGTTCGTTGGACTGCAGCACGAACGGCGAGACGCCCTCGGCCTGCAGCGCACCCGCGGCTTCGAGGCCGAGGAGGCCACCGCCGACGACGGCGCCGCGCAGGGGACGACCGAGCTGGGCCGACCGCGTGGCGACCCAGGCGCGCATACCGGCGACGTCGTCGAGCGTGCGGTAGACGAAGCAGCCCTTGTGGTCGAAGCCGTCGAGTGCGAGGCGCGCCGCGAAGGATCCGGTGGCCAGGACGAGGCGGTCGTAGGCGTGGGTCGTTCCGGCCGCGGTCGTCACGGTGCGGTTCGCGCGGTCGATAGCCGTGACGCGGGCGCCGATCTCGACGTGCACCCGCTCGTGATCGAGCACGGTCGGGTCGAGGGCGAGGTCGTCGGGCGTCTTGCCGCTGAAGTAGCCGGTCAGGCCGACGCGGTCGTAGGGGCCCCGGGGCTCGTCGCCGAGCACCGTGATCGACCAGCGGCCGTCGGTGTCGCGGCTGGTGAGGCTCTCGACGAAGCGGTGCGCCACCATGCCGGCGCCGACGACCACGACGGAGCCGGATGACGCGGGATGGAGCACATCGTCACCGTACGCGGCGGACTTTGCGCGGCGGTCAGCGACACGTTTCGTGCCGGTTGCGGTGTCTGAGCGGGCCATGCCCCGACGCTAAGCAGCCGAGGTTTCCCCCGCCGTCGCCCCGGCGTTACTCCCCGCGAACGTTTCTCTCACGCGGCGACGGCGTTCGTGTGAGGTTTCGCGGACCCCGGCCCCTTCGACAAGCTCAGGGCCCTCCACCGAGGTGGCTGAGCCCGTCGAAGCCCCCGCAACCCGTCAGCCGACCGGCTCGAGCACGAAGACCTCGATGCGGCGCTCGGTCTTCTTCTGGTACTCGTCGTAGTCGGGCCAGACCGCGACCGCGCGGGCCCACCACTCGTCGCGCTCGGCACCCTCGGCCTGGTGCGCGTCGTACTCCTTCTTCACGTCGCCGTCCTGCAGGGCGACGCGGGGGTTCTTCACGAGGTTGTAGAACCACGCCGGGTGCTCGGGAGCACCTCCCTTGGAAGCCACGACCGCGTACGTCCCGTCGTGCTCGACGCGCATGAGGGCCGTCTTGCGCAGTCCTCCGGTTTTGGCGCCCACGGTGGTGAGGACGATGATGGGTACGCCCCGCAGCTCACCGGCTTCCTGGCCTCCCGAGGCCTCGAAGGCTTCGGCCTGCTGGCGGGCCCACTCGCTGGTACTGGGCAGATACTCTCCTGAGAGCGACATGTCTCCCACGATACGTCGGCGTCATCCCCCACCGCCTCGCTTTTCTGGAGCCCCCATGAGCACCTCCGCTCCCGAGACCACTGCTGCCCCCGTACCGAAGAACGCCTTCGACAGGTTCTTCGAGATCACCGCCCGCGGCTCGACCATCGGCGCCGAAGTGCGCGGCGGTGTCGTGACGTTCGTGACGATGGCGTACATCGTCATCCTGAACCCGATCATCCTGTCCGGTACCCCCGACGTCGCCGGCAACGCCCTCGGCTTCCCGCAGGTCGCGGCCACCACGGCCCTCACCGCCGGCGTCATGACGATGCTGTTCGGTCTCGTCACGCGCCTGCCGTTCGCGTTCGCCGCGGGCCTGGGCATCAACTCGTTCCTCGCCGTCGGCATCGTCGGCGGAGTCACGTGGCCCGAAGCGATGGGACTCGTCGTCATCAACGGCCTCATCATCGTGCTGCTGGCCGTGACGGGCCTTCGCCGCATGATCTTCGAGGCCGTGCCCCTGGCGCTCAAGACCGCCATCACCGTCGGCATCGGTCTGTTTATCGCCTTCATCGGTTTCGTCGACAGCGGGCTCGTCACCTCGACCGGCCTCAGCTCGCCGCCGGTCGGCCTCGGCGTGAACGGCTCGATCGCGACGATCCCCACCGCCCTGTTCGTCCTGACGCTCGTCATCACCGCCGTGCTCTTGGTGCGCAAGGTCAAGGCGGCGCTGCTCATCGGCTTGCTCTCCGGCACCGTCATCGCCGTGATCGTCGAGGCCATCGCGCACCTCGGCGCCCGCGCCGATGGCAACCCCGGCGGCTGGAGCCTCAGCGTTCCGACCCTCCCCGCGCAGCTGGTGAGCCTGCCCGACCTCTCGCTCGTCGGACAGGTCGACCCGTTCGGCTCGTTCGGCCGCATCGGCGTGCTCGCTGCCCTGATGCTGGTCTTCACGCTCGTCTTCACGAACTTCTTCGACGCGATGGGCACGATGACCGGCCTCTCCCGCGAGGCCGGGCTCGCCGCCCCCGACGGCACCTTCCCGCGCCTGCGCTCGGCGCTGATTATCGAGGGCGTCGGCGCGGTCGCCGGTGGCGCGACCTCCTCGTCGTCGAACACGGTGTTCATCGAGTCGGGCTCGGGCATCGGAGAGGGCGCGCGCACGGGCCTGGCGAACGTCGTCACCGGTGCCCTGTTCCTGCTCGCGATGTTCTTCACGCCGCTGACGAGCATCGTTCCCACCGAAATCGCGGCCGCAGCGCTGGTCATCGTGGGCGCACTGATGATGGGCCAGATCCGCCACGTGGACCTCAGCGACATGTCGGTGCTCATCCCGGTGTTCCTCACCGTGACCGTGATGCCCCTGACCTACTCGATCGCGAACGGCATCGGTGCGGGCTTCGTCAGCTGGGTGCTGATCCAGGCTCTGTCCGGCCGCGCGCGCCGCGTCAGCCCGCTGCTGTGGATCGTCGCCGCCGGCTTCGTCGTCTTCTTCGCCCGCGGCCCGGTCGAGGCGCTGCTCGGCTGAGCCTGTGCTGCGGAGCGGGCGGCCCCCGGCCGAGAGCACACGATCCGCGCGAGATCACACGGTGCAACCGCACACCATCGCGTGATCTCGGCCCGATCGTGTGACCTCGCGACGGCCCATCCGCAGCCGGCCGACACGGCTGGCGCCGGTGACCCCCCGGCCGAGAGCACACGATCCGCGCGAGATGACACGGCGCGATCGCACAATATCGCGTGAGCTCGACCCGATCGTGTGACCTCGCGCGCTGGCGACAGCCGATCCCGTCCTCGCCGCCCGCCCGCACCCCGCGGCACCCCGCGGCACCCCGCGTCCGGCGCCCCGCGACACGCCAAAGGGCCCGGATGCCATGGCATCCGGGCCCTCAGAAACGAAACGTCAGAGCGCTTCGATGATCTCGCGCATCAGGGCGGCGGTCTCGCTCGGCGTCTTGCCGACCTTCACGCCGGCGGCCTCGAGGGCCTCCTTCTTCGCCTGGGCGGTACCGGCGGAGCCGGAGACGATGGCGCCGGCGTGGCCCATGGTCTTGCCCTCGGGAGCGGTGAAGCCCGCGACGTAGCCGACGACCGGCTTCGTCACGTTCTCGGCGATGAACGCGGCGGCGCGCTCCTCGGCGTCGCCACCGATCTCGCCGATCATGACGATGGCCTTGGTCTCGGGGTCGGCCTCGAACGCGGCGAGCGCGTCGATGTGCGTGGTGCCGATGATCGGGTCACCGCCGATGCCGATGGCGGTCGAGAAGCCGAGGTCGCGCAGCTCGAACATCATCTGGTAGGTCAGGGTGCCCGACTTCGACACGAGGCCGATCGGGCCCTTGCCGGTGATGTTCGCGGGGGTGATGCCCACGAGCGCCTCTCCGGGCGTGATGATGCCGGGGCAGTTCGGGCCGATGATGCGGGTCTTCTCGCCCTTCGACTTCGCGTAGGCCCACGCCTCGGCGGTGTCGCCAATGGGCACGCCCTCGGTGATCACGACGAGGAGGGGGATCTCGGCGTCGATGGCCTCGACCATCGCGTCCTTCGTGAAGGCCGGGGGCACGAACGCGATCGACACGTCGGCGCCGGTCTCGCGGATGGCCTCTTCGACCGAGGCGAAGACGGGCAGCTCGACGTCGTTGCCGGCGGCGTCCTTGTGCGAGACGGTCGTGCCGGCCTTGCGCGCGTTCACGCCGCCGACGACCTGGGTGCCCGCCTTCAGCATGAGGGCGGTGTGCTTGGTGCCTTCGCCGCCGGTGATGCCCTGGACGATGACCTTCGAGTCCTTATTGAGGTAGATCGACATGTTCTTGTTTCCCTATCCCTTACGCGTTGGCCAGCTCGGCGGCCTTGTCGGCGCCCTCGTCCATACCGGCGGCGAGGGTGACGAGCGGGTGGTTGGCGGCGGCGAGGATCTCGCGGCCCTCCCCGACCTGGTTGCCGTCGAGGCGGACGACGAGCGGCTTGGTCGCGGTGTCGCCCAGGATCTCGAGGGCCTTCACGATGCCCTCGGCCACGGCGACGCACGACGTGATGCCACCGAAGACGTTGACGAACACGCTCTTGACCTGCTCGTCACCGAGGATGACGTCCAAGCCCGCGGCCATGACGGTCGCCGAGGCGCCGCCGCCGATGTCGAGGAAGTTGGCGGGCTTCACGCCGCCGTGCTTCTCACCGGCGTACGCGACGACGTCGAGGGTCGACATGACCAGACCCGCGCCGTTGCCGATGATGCCGACCTGGCCGTCGAGCTTGACGTAGTTGAGGTCGTGCTGCTTCGCCTTCGCCTCGAGGGGGTCGGCGGCATCCTTGTCTTCCAGCTCCTCGTGGTCGGGGTGGCGGAAGCCGGCGTTCTCGTCGAGCGAGACCTTGCCGTCGAGGGCGATGATGTCGCCGTCCTCGCTCTGGATGAGGGGGTTCACCTCGACGAGGGTGGCGTCCTCGCCCTTGTAGACGTTGAACAGCTTGACGAAGACGTCGGCGACCTTGGGCGCGAGCTCGTCGTCGAACTTCGCGGCCTTGGCGATCTCGAGGGCCTTCTCGGGGGTGATGCCCTCGATCGGGTCGACCTCGATACGCGCGAGCGCCTCGGGACGTTCGACGGCGAGCTCCTCGATCTCCATGCCGCCCTCGACGCTGGAGAGCGAGAGGTAGGAGCGGTTGGCGCGGTCGAGCAGCACCGAGAAGTAGAACTCCTTGGCGATGCGGGCGCCGGCGGCGACCATGACGCGCTTGACGACGTGGCCCTTGATGTCGAGGCCGAGGATGGCCTGGGCCGCCTCGAACGCCTCGTCGGGGGTCTTGGCGACCTTGACGCCGCCGGCCTTGCCGCGGCCTCCGGTCTTGACCTGAGCCTTGACGACGACGACTCCGCCGAGCTTCTCCGCGGCCGCCTTCGCCTCCTCAGGGGTGTCGGCGATGATGCCGGCGAGCACCGGCACCTCGTACTTTTCGAACAGGTCACGTGCCTGGTACTCGTAGAGATCCACGGATGATCCTTCGCTGGGCGATCGGTGGCGGGAGGAGGCGAACTCTCTCGATATCAAGAGATCTGCGCCAATCGTCCACCCTACCCGACGGGGGTGAGAACGCCGGACGGTTGCCCCTTCAATGGGAGGGACGTGGGATGCCGAACCCTCACGGTTTCGTCTCCTCCTGAGTCGCCCGGGGTCGTGGCATCCGGAACCCGACGGCGACCTACCCTCGCGCCGTGGCTCCACCCCACGACCTTCCCCGGGTCGGCGCGATCGCGGCGACCGTGCCCGCTTTCGAGACCTTTCCGACCGTGGACGAGCTCGACGCCTGGATCGACACGGTCGCCGAAAAACACCGCGACACGGTCTCGGTTCGCTCGCCGTCAGGCCGCGACCCAGCTCGCGGTGTTGCTGGCCGCGGCCTCGATGATCGTGGGCGCACGTCTGGACGGCGCGACGGCGCCGGTGATTCCCGACCCCGCGCACTGAGAGATTCTCGACCCCACGCGCTGAGAGAGGCATGTGACTCGACCGTGCCGACATCGCCGACAGGTCAGACGACGCGGCACAAGAGACGGCCATGCGGCCCCGCGAACGCTTCGATCGAACGCTTGGAGCGTCATACCGGACTGGAGCACTGACGCCTCGATGCATGCTCCGTCATCGAGGCGGGCCCCAACCGAGCAATTGCTCGTTAGGGGCACCAGTGCTACGGGAATGGCAGAGGCTCGGGATTCAAGTCCTCATATCGCAGAGGTGCATCAATAAGCCCTCGTTCGTAGGCAAGTCGATAGAATCTTGAATGCCCGAAGCAAGGACGATTGGGCAAAAACGCAAAGGTCAACTGGGGAACGAAGCTCTTCATCAACGAAATCGACGTGAAGCCCGGCGGAGTCAGATCGATGACCAGCGGGTCGATCTTTTCCTTCTCGAGAACCGCCAGAAGATGGGCGAACTCGTCGACAACCACAGCGCCCGCCTCACTCGATTTCCCCTTCGCCGCACCTGCAAAATACCACTCAAGCTTAGATCTATTCCGCTTGAGTCCATAATATGGGACGATCTCATAGAACAGTGTCATCTCTTCCAAGGAAAACTCATCGAACCCGAACAGGTCGATCATCGAACGAGACGAATACCAATTGGGATTGTAGAAAAGCGACCGAAGGTTGAGTTCACTCTGACCGTACTCCCTGAACGAGCTCTCGACCGCCTCGGTCAACGTGGCGCCAACGCCACCACCCGCACAGAATGAGAACTTGCGCATATGATCATCAAACGAGACCGTTGTGACGACCGGGTAGGACTCCAGGTCGATGTTGTGCTGATATGCCTCGATCCGCTTGCCCGTCTTCTCGGCATGAGCGATCACTGAGCGGCCATAGTCGCTCAGGCCCGGCAGCTCCGTAAGGTCAATCGGGGCAGCGGGAATCCGGTTGTACCAACGGAGATTGATCGCATCACGCTCGATGCATTCAGTAATGCCGTGCAGTAATGCTCGCTCGCGGTCATCGTGCAACGACAGGCCACCACTGGTTGCGTATCCGATCCGCGACTCCCCCTCGGTCTCGAGGGGATAGTATATAAAAACGAGCTGAGCCGGCACCAGGACTTCTTCGCCAGTCAGCAACCGGCGCATCGGAATCCAGTTGATACGCGCATCTTCAGTGAATTCAGAAAACAGGAAATCCGGATCCGCAAGTTGTTCTGGTGCGAAAATCGAAATCTCATTCGGCCCGCAGACTGCGTAGCGATCTGACAGCTCCCGCGCCGAACCGAAGACAAAACGATCCCTATGAGCGTAGTAACTCATCGCGCCGACAATTCGCTCGAACATCTCCCCCAGCGTCGAGATGTAAAGCTTGGCGAAAGTATTGCCTTTGCCGCCTCCGAAGAGACTCTTGGAGAGATTGGCATTCTGACCGAATTTGTCGATCATCGACTGCAGAATGTAGTCGATATCGTTATAGACTCCCTTGCCGATGTAACTCGGCAGCTCAGCCGAGGTGCGGAAGTAGGTCGACACCTTATCAAATAACTCATACGGGCCGTAGTAACGCTCTAGCTCACGGTACGCCCGGTAGGTGGCGTGCGGTTTGCGATACCCATAGCGCACCCCCGTTCGGTTGATAACCGTCACATTCACCTCAGACAGCCCTCCATCGTTCCAGATTCCCCACGTTGGCGACGATTCGCTTGCGAACAAGAGAGGGAATTCCTTTGCCTTGCAAAACCTGCGCCACATGGCTACGCATTTCATCGAGCGTCATATCGTTTACGAAAAGCCCACGCTGATAACACGATTCGCAATACAGTTCTGATACACCACCGTCGGCACTAGTGCCGCGATTTACATCTGAGAGCGGCTTGGTGCAACTCTCACACATCTGCATCAGGCTCACCGCTTCGGTATCGCCGCAATTCCAAAATGCGCCAGAGCGTCGGGATTCCCCAACCCAGAACCGGCCAAATCGCCCAGAAATTCTGCGGAAACGAATATCCGGGAATCGCCACGATAACAATGATGTTGACAGCCACGAAGATGGCCACGCCGATCAAATAGTTGCGAAGATTCCGAAATGCGCGCGCACGTCGCTGTTCATAGTTCATGTTCATCCCTCTTTCTCATGTTGGCGAAATCTGACCCCGCGGTCGGCAACAAAGACATAGCAAGTTGAAGCACCACCAGGATCGAAGCGGCGATACTCCAGTAGCTGAGCGAGGACCCAAGCATCAAAACCACCGCAAACACAGCGGAAGCCACCGGCCCGCTGCCGTAGAGCAACAGCCTGTTCGGCACCGATTCACCACGCGACTCGAAGGTGACGCCCCCACCCCACGGAATCAAACCAAATCGCAGCTTCCCGAGACCGAACCCGACGCCGCTACCGATGCGCACACCGCGTATCCACCGGCCAGATGCCCAACACGCAACAACATGCCCTGTCTCATGCACAGCTGCTCCAAGGAGCCCGACGAAGTAAAGCGTGAGAAGGTCGACCAATTAGGCCCGAATCATTGATCGCAGCCGAACCAGTAGCGTGAAGACGACGACGATTGCCGCCAGTTCGCCGAGTTGCAACGCATAGGCACCCCACTCGACAGTGTCATTCCAGATCGACTCCAAACCTTTGTATGTCAGGTACATCGGCGAAATGTTCGTGAACCACGAAACCGAGTCGGGCAGCGAGTCCTTCGGAATCACGACCCCCGAAGTGAACAGAAGAATGAAGAAAACTGTCGAACCGATGAGCTGAAGCGTCCGCGCACTGAACCTCAAAGAGGCGATGAGCTTAGCGATAGACACGAAGGCAAAATACGCAACCGTCAGTGTCATGACGAACAAGACGACGTTGCCACGGAACTCGACGTCGCGGTACACGATGAAGACGTAGGCCGTCACCAGCGCCACCGATGCGAAGACGATCAACAGATATGCGGACGACTCGATCAGGAATCGCTGCCAGAGTTTTATCGGCAGCAGCGACAAAGCCTCCGTGATACCAGCTTCCTTCTGATTGGCAAGGTCATTAGTAACTCCCATCAGGGTGAAGTTGCCAACCAGAAAGGCTGCATCGATCGCGACCAACGAGTTGTAATAGCTGATCCCCGTACCGCCGTCTTCATGCGACCCGAACGAACCACCAAAAATGAAGATGAGGACAATCGGAAAGATCAACGTGAAGAAAAGCGCGATAGGTTCGCGCCAAAAGCGAAGGATCTCTATGCGGATGTGTGCCGCGATCATCTTTAACGAGTCCACTTCGCCTCCCCATGAGTCGCGCGCGTTGCGAGCTGATAAAAGTCTTTGGGAGTAGTCGGCAGAATCGAATTCCCGGGGAACGCCTCCCCGAGCAACTCGGTCGTGCGCGCGAAGTAACTTACGCCATCCTCGTGCTCCACCGACGGGAGACCGACCCCAGCGGCTGCCGTCGGCACGACAGTCTTGTACGGATAGCCAAATCTTTCTCGAAACGCGGTCTTGGTCCCGTTGAATCGAATTCCACCATCGACTACCAATACATTATCCGCGATCTCGAAAAATTCGCTGAGGTCGTGTGAGGAGACCAGCAGGTCAACATTCTGACCCTGCAACAGGCGGATGACCCGCATGATTTTGTCCTTCACGTCGACGTCGATACCCGCAGTCGGCTCGTCGAGAACGAGAAGCTCCTTACGACCGATAATCGTCAAAAACAACGAGACACGCTTCTTCTGACCACCGGACAATGCATAAGCATAAGAACGCATCAGTGGGCCAATGTCGAGAACATCTGCTATTTCGTGCAGATCGATCGTCGGCGACGCACCACCGGAAAGGTACAGCCTTTTATACAACTCGATGTATTCGCCCACTCGGACGCTTTTAAGGAAGGCGTCGTTCTGCAGCTGAAGCCCAAATCTCCGCTTGGTCTCCTGCTTGATCAGATGAGTGGGGTCGGAAAAGATAAGAACCTGACCGGCAGTGGGCCGCTCGATACCTGTCGCCAGTCGCACGAGGGTTGATTTTCCGGCCCCATTACGGCCCACGAGAAACGACAACCCAGGGCGCAATTCGAAGCTATCACCCTCGAAAACCGTCGTGTCGCCGAACCGCTTGGTCACCTGGCGAAAGATGAGACTACTGCTCACGTTTCGGTCCCATCGAAAGGCAAAGCAGCGGGAGCTCTTCGCGTTCCAGACCGAGACTCGTTACGACGTCTTTGGAAGAGAATGCCGCCACCGGACACGAACCGATTCCGACGGATTCGGCCACCAGTCCGATGTATCCGGCCGCCACGCCACAATCGACATTGAGCAACCGATAGCCACGATACCCGTACTTCCAAGCGAACCTCCTGATGTCGCCGGTCATCACAATTGACACTTGAGCTCGTGGCGAAAAGTCGGTGACGAAGATCTTCGCGAGATCCACGTCGGGCCGACCTTGCCAGATGGTCACCAGTTCGTCGTCCCGGGGCGCGTAGTAATAGACACCGTCTGCAAGACCTTCCACGTCGGACACGTAGACGTAGACATTGAGCGGCTGCAAGCCACCTGCCGACGGCGCGTTGGAGATTGGATAGCTGTGGACGTTGTAGGCGTTGGAGCGATAGCCCTTGGTGCCGATAGAAGCTCGCAAGATGAAGGCCAATTCGCCCAAAGTCAATCGAGCGCCTGGCATAGTCGCGGTGCGAGGTGCGGCCAGCGATCGTGTCGGCGACGCTCAAGGCACCAGTCAGCGCGGCCGGCTCGACGACATTCACGAGCGAGATGCGCAGGTACGACGCGTCGAACTCTCGCTGCGTCGGCGGTGCCTTCATGAGCTTGGCACGTTGCAGCCCCGCCACAACGTCGATGGCCTCGTAGCCGTCGTGGCTAGCGATGACCTGGTCGACGATGCTCAACGTCTCCGTGTCGGTGGACTCATCGGCCCCGTCATGCGTCTCAGCATGCTCGGTCAGTGCGTTCACACTCGCTCCCCTCCCTCTGGGGTCGTCTGGTCATGCAGTTCGAAGACCGAGGCGACCACGGTGTCGTAACCCTCGACACCTATGGCAGCGAGGGCCTGCCGGTCGAAGACATCGGCGTAGCGCCGCCCCTTGGTCGTAGACATCGGCGATCCGAGAATCGAAGCGATTATCTGCACCAGTTCCCCGGCCGCGACGAGCGATCGGACAAGCGCCCGCTCACCGTGCACCATCGCACTGCGCTTTGGCCTGGCGACCAGCACAATGTGCTCGACAGCCGTCTCGAACGAGTCCCGACGATTGGGTATAGCCCCCGCAAGGTCCGCCACGGAGGCCGCCATCTTCGACAGCAGCAGATTTCGCGCCCCGATGTAGCGATAGACCCAGCCGCCGCGCAGGACATAAATGTCCACATACAACAGGTGCTCTTGCACCATCGCAAGATTGGCGTGGAGTTGTGCGAAAATCCGCCCTGAAGGGCCGGCCGCGGCATCGATAACGAGCGCAGTTTCTGGCTCTAGCAACTCGTCGTTTATGTTGTAAACCGTCGAGTGATACCACTCAACCAGGCTCGTTAAGCGGCTATCAAGGGTCGAAAAGTCCTCGTTGTCGAACCGACTGATTCGACTCTCGATAATAAACCGCTCAAACCCCAAGCCGTTTCGTAGTCGCAGAATGTATTCCGTATCGTTGCGACGTTGAAGATCGAACGAATCGGGATAGGGGATGAGAGTTTCTTCGAGTTCCGTGAAGGTGGCACCTTCAGCCGACTGTACGATATCGGCGCCTGCTGTCCCGTCGGTCACAGCGACCACTCACAGATAGTCATGCGACATGGCGTGATCGAGCCGACATGCCGGGCAAACCGGCAGCGGCAGCACATCGACCAGATCGAATCGCAGGCTTTCTGTATCGAAAATCAGCGCGCGATTCTTGGTCTTCAGCGAACCGGTCAGTACGAAGTCCAGCCAAAGATGCAGCGAGAAGAAGGTGAGTTGATTGAGCAGAAAAGGCGGGTACGCCATCGAAGCCCGCTCGACTGCCTTGTATGCTCGATACTCCGGTCGATGAGTCAGCGTTGCCTCGAGCTGAATCTCTAGCTCGTTGTAGCAAACCGTTTCTCCGTGGAGCACGACCGGCGCGATAATCGTGGTGCTGCCGTCGAGATAGCCCAGCACCAAAGGCGTGTTGTGCTCGATTGCGAACTGGTTGAACCGGTGAAAGTCGGCCGAGTCGAAGCGGTCATAGACCACGACCAGCGACTCGGGTGTTCCCTCGGACGCGAAGAACTCGTTCGGCGTCACCATCGTGTAAGGCAGATCGACGCCACGGAGACCGTCTGACAGCGCGTGCTCAACCTCCGGCGACGACGCGACGATGATCGATGGCTTGATCGGCTCCCCACTGAGTCGGCGTTCGTTGATGAGCGCGTAGTACTGGGTGAAGTCCTGAGAGTGTGGCGCAACAAGGACATGCTCATCCAGGAGGAGCTCAAGCACCTCGTTCGCTTGGCCACCGTCAGACTGAAGCCCCAGAAGCTCGTCGGCGTCGATCCGACCATCGGTGATCAACTTGTCCAGCAACGCCACCCGAGCGAGTTGATCTGCCTCGAAATCCAACACAAAGGACGTACGGCTCAACTGTCCGTGCTTGATGAGAAACCGGCGCTGGCCAACTTTAATGAGTGTCACGAACTTATTGAGGACGTAGCCGTCCATCTTTGATCCTCCGTTGAACGAAACTATGAGCGTCAGTACTGATTTTCCTGAAACCATGCGGGGCCGGGTTCCATAAAGTGCATGAGCACCCCACCCCGCACGGAATGAATCAGTGCCGATCTAGCACCAACACCAGCAGCACCAGCCGTCGCCCAGTGCGGCAATCGCATCCTTCTTGTAAACGCTCTCGGCCTTCTCGGTCTTCGTCATAATTCACCTCCTTCTTGTCTGTCACGGCAGAACGAGAATGCACATCCGGCGCCCCCGCTCCGCAGTCAGCCCGTCATGCGCCACCCCGCACCAATTTGAAGAGCGGAGCAGTAGCGAAGCATCACCGCAGCCCCAGTCACTCGACGATGGCCACGACGATCTCTCGCTCGATGGCCTGTTCGGTCATGACATGTCCTTTGTCTCTTGCGGTGTGGAAAACATCGAAGACGCCTCGCGGGTCATCGTTCGGCCCTGTCCTCTCCTCTGCAAGGAACCGGGCGCGGATGACCCCCGTGTTGGGGTACCAGCTCGAACACGGTCACGAGCGTGTCTCGTCGCGCGGAGCACCCGCCCGCGAACAGGCGAAGAGCCTCAGACGCTTCACGTCGGGAACATCTGTTCCGTCGTTGCACCGCGCCGCGCGCCCTCCGTGAGGAACTCGCGCACAGATGCATCTCGTTCTGAACACACGGCGTGGTCGCCGTCCGGAAGGGCGTCTGGCGCCCTCTCCACCGGGCGCTCTCCGCACTTCCGAGTGTTCATATATGAATGCTAAGAGGTCCTGTTTGACTCTCTCAAGCAATTTCACCCGGCCGGCGAACGCGAGGCCTCTCCTACGCTGAAGGCATGGTCCGTAGGAAGAAGACGCCCCATCCGTTCGACGAGCATCTGGGTTCGGCGATACGGGCAGCGCGACGGCGCCGGAGCGTCACGCGCGAAGCCCTCGCGAGACAAACCGGCATACCCCTCTCGAACCTGAAGCGACGCGAAGACGGGGCGAACGAGACCTCGGTCTCCGAGCTCGAGCGCATCTCATCCGTCCTCCAGATACCGACACGTGAGATCGTCGACATGGCTCTCATCGATTACAGCGCCGCCGGCTCCGTATCGAGGGGCTCCGCGCAGGACGGCCTCGACAAGCTCCTCGCCTCGGTGTCCGAAGCCCCTCGTACCATCGACGCCGCGGACAACGTGACCTATCTCGGCCACGTTTCGCCCGGTCTCCTCGACGCCGCCAACACCGACGAGCGCACGAGGGAGACCGACTGATCGCCGACAGGGAGGCCATGAGAGATCTACTCACCCTCGCAGCACGCCTTGGCGTCACGGTTCACGTCGCTCACCTCCCGGAGCCGTATCGGGGCTTCTACGATCACGAGCGGTGCATGGTCGTGTACGACTTCGCTCTCACCCCCATCGAGCGCGCCTGCGTCCTCGCCCACGAGCTCGGGCACGCGTTCCATGGACACCGGGGTCGAAACGATCCCGAGGCCGAGGCCGCTGCCGACGCGTACGCCGCGGGAGTTCTCGTCGATCCGGAGCGATGGGCCCAGCTCGAGGCAATGGGATTGGCCGACATCGACATCGCCGAAGAGCTCGGCGTGACGCTCAAGATCCTCCGCGTCTTCGTGAAGAACCATCTGACGCGCGTCTGCGGCACCACCTACACACGCGCCCGTCTGGGGCGAGGCCAGTTCCAGCACGCCGCACGCTGGGCATCCTGAGGCCACCCCCGTAAGCGTTGTCACCCACGCACGCCGCCCTGGCATACGCCCACCGCGACGAAGACGCTGTTCTCGCCCCGCCCCGCTCCTCGTGTCGGATGCCTAGATCCACCCGCGCTCCCGCGCATGGATCGTCGCCTGCTGCCGACTCGCCAGCCCCAGCTTCCCCAGCACTGACGACACGTGGTTGCGCACGGTCCCGGCCGACAGGTGCAGCGCCGAAGCGATCTCGGCCACCGTCTCCCCTCGCGCGCCCGCCCGCAGCACGTCGAGCTCGCGGTCGGTGAGGGGACTGCGTTCGTCGCTGAGGGCGTCGGCGGCGATCTCGGGGTCGACGTAGCGCCGCCCGGCGGCGACTTCGCGGATCACCGCGGCGACGTCGTCCGCCGGACGCGACTTCGGCAGGAACCCATCGACCCCGGCGCTCAGCGCGCGCCGCAGGACCCCCGGCCGCGCATGGCGCGTGACGATCACGCAGCGCGCGGGCACGCAGCGCAGGATCCTCGCGGCGGTGTCGACCCCGTCGAGGCCGGGCATCTCGAGGTCGAGCAGGCAGACGTCGGGCCTGAGCCGCTCCGCCTCGGCGAAGGCACTCTCACCGTCGCGGCACTCCGCCACGACCTCCAGGTCGGGTTCGAGGCGCAGCAGGGCGGCGAGCGCCGTGCGGATCATGTCCTCGTCATCGGCGATGAGAACGCGGATCATGCCCGCACCCCCGCGGGCACGCGGACGGTGACGGTGAAGCGGTCGCCGGAGTGCACGGCATCCACGCTCCCCTCGACGCGTCCGACACGCTCGGCGATCCCGTCCAGTCCGCTGCCGCCGAGTCGGGGTGCCGCCGGTGCGTCGTTCGCGATCGCAAGCTCCCACGTCTCGTCGTCCCGCAGAAGAGAGAGGGATGCCGAGACCCCGCCGCCGTGCTTGAGCACATTCGTCGTGCACTCCCGGATCACCGGCCCGAGCACCTCCGCCGGAGCCTCGGCGGCGTCGGGAGCGATGTCGACGTCGACCCGCAGGCCCGCCGCGCGCAGCAGATCGGCCGCGTTGGCGAGTTCGTCGGGCAGCGGGACTCCCCGGAAGCGCGTCGCCAACTCGCGGGTCCCGCGCCGCGCTTCGTCGACGCTCGCGCGGGCGAGGCGCACCTGTTCGATCGCCGCGGCGGGGTCGCGCGCGAGCATCTTCTCGGCGAGCTCGAGCTGCAGCGCGATGACCTGCAGGTGATGCCCCTGGAGGTCGTGGAGGTCGTTCGCCAGGTGCAGGCGCTCTTGCGCGGCGGCGAGACGGCCCTCGACGCGGCGTGCACGGTCGAGCTCGCGCACGATGTCCCACCACCACAGGGAGGTCGCCGACAGCGGCGGCAGCATCGCGGTGAAGAGGCCGACCCCGAAGACGTCCGCGATGTACCCCGTGGGATTCAGGCGTGCGACCTCGATGATCCAGGCCGCGACGATGACCGCGATCAGGAGCACGACGAGACGCAAGCGGATGCCGACCCGCCACCGCAGCAGGCAGAGCGCCTGCGCCGCGAGCGCGACGGCGAGCAGGAGCGACCCCGCGGCCGCACCGGCCAGCGCACCGGAGGCGACCCCTGCCAGGACCACCGGCCAGACGGGGCGGACACCGATCGCGTCGCCCTCGTCGAGCGGCTCGCGCCGGTAGTGGATGAGGAGCAGAATCGCGGATGCCGTCGACCCGGCCGCGCCGACGAGGTACAGCACCGTGACGAGCGAGGGCTCGCCCAGCGCGACCAGGAGCGCCCACACGGCCAGGCCGAAGACCTGCAGCAGCATGATGGAGGCGACGGTGTACCACCACGTGACGCGGACGTCGCGGGCGTAGGTCGCGGAGGGGGACGAGGTCACCTCCGCCACTGTACGTCCGTGACATTCGTCATGGTCGATCCCGCGCATCCTCCCGTGGGCTCATGACGCCGTGACACTGCCGTCGACGGGACGCGGTCGCTGGGATGGAATCACCGCGGAACACGCCGCGCCCCCATCCCCCGGGAGCAGTCATGTCCAACCCCGTCTCCGATCTCGTCCTCGGCTTCCAGAACCTCGTCGCCCAGGTCCCCGACCTCGTGCAGCCCCTCGTCGTGGCCCTCGCCGGCGCCGTCCCCTTCATCGAAGGAGAGGGAGCGGCCGCGATCGGCATCATCGGTGGCATCCCTCCGGTCGTCGCCGCTGTGGCGGGAGCCGTCGGGAACCTCCTCTGCGTCGCGATCGTCGTGCTCGCGACCGCCCGCGTGCGCACCGCCGTCACCACGCGCCGCGGCGCCCCCGAGAAACCGAGCTCCGCGCGCCGCGAGAAGTTCGAGCGCGCCTATCACCGCTACGGAACGCCGGGCGTGAGCCTGCTCGGCCCCCTCCTCCTGCCCACGCAGTTCACCGCGGCGGCGCTGACGTCGACCGGCGTGCCCCCGCTGCGGGTGCTGGCCTGGCAGGCTGCGGCGATCGCCCTGTGGACGACGGTGGTGACGTTGATCATCACGGGCGTGATCCGCGCGGTGGCGTGAGTCGGGCGGGGCGCGGAGGCCACGGCATCCGCGCCCCGCCCGATCGTCAGAGCTTCCCTCGCAGTTGCTCCATCTCGGCGATCTCGGCCATCTGCGCCTCGACGATGCTGCGGGCGAGCGAGACGGCGGCGGTGTCCGAGCCGTCTTCGATCTCGGCCTGCGCCATGTCGACCGCACCGCGGTGGTGCGTGATCATCTGCGACAGAAACAGCTTCTCGGCCTCGGAGCCCGTGGCGTTCTCGAGCATCGCCATATCGTCGGCGCTCATCATGCCGTCGCCGTGGTGCATGGCATGCCCGTCCGACGCCTCGGCTCCCCAGGCGTCGAGCCACCCCTGCATCTTGTCGATTTCGGGCTGTTGGGCGGCTTTGATCTCTTGGGCGAGGGCGGCGACGCGCTCGTCGATGCCGTCCTTGGCCAGCAGGGTGTCCGACATCTCGATCGCCTGCGCGTGGTGCGGGATCATCATGCTCGCGAACATGACGTCGGCGTCAGTCGCGCCGCTCGCCGCCGGCGGTGCGGAGCTCTCGCTGCCGTGGTCCATGCCGGACATGCCCTCGTGCGAGGTCGTTCCGCCGGTGCACCCGGCGAGCAGGAGGAGGGCGGTGAGGGTGATCGCGGCGGTCGCCGCGGTGCGGTTGTCCATCGTGTGTTCTCCAAAGTCGGTGGTGGCGCTCGGCGGGCGCCGAGCAGGGTGCGCTGCCCGCGCGGGGCGGGCCGGCGCGCCCTCACGTCCGACGGATGCAGAGGAGCGCGAGCGAGGGTGGCGGCAGCGTGTGCGCGAGGACGGACCATCGCGTCCGCATCGAAGAAAGCTGCTGCGCGCGAGCGCCCGGGAGCCGGCGCCCGACCGCGACGACGAACAGGATGACCGCGCCGAGAAGCGCGAGCACGCACGCCATCCACGCCATGGCGTGATCGGTGGACGGGACCACCACGTCCGCCATGGCCGCGCTCATCACGCGGTGGTCCTCGTGGGCGGAGACGGATGCCGCGGCCCCGGCGGCATGACCCGCGTGGGCACCGTGTGTCGACGCAGCGTGGGGGCTGACCGCGGTGCCGTGGAGGATCGCACCGCCGTGTCCCGCCGCGGTGCCGTGCGTGTTCAGCGCGTGCATCGCAAGGAGACCGGCGATGATCAGGGCCGTGAGCAGCAGCACGCGCACGAGCATCGTCGGGCGGCGGGCGTGCGCCGCGACAGCGATGATCGACATCCTCACCTCCCCGGACCGCCCAGGGTAGCGATGCTGCGGGCGCCGGGTTCCGCAGCACCGGCGCCACCGCGGCCGAGAGCAGACCGAAGAGCCCGCAGCGTCGCTCCCGCCCCGCTCACCTCACCGAGTCCGCCCGCACCGTCTGGGACAGAGCATCGAGGGGCATCGCGTCGAGCACCGCGCGCACGTTCACGCTCTCCCGACGCGTCGCGCGGACGACTGCGGCGATCTCGCGGAAGGCACCGGGTTCCGCGAGCGGCACCGCGACCGTGCCGGGTGGGAGCTCCCCACGGCCGAGGCGCGGCACCGCGGCGATCGCCAGCCCTTCCTGCACGAACGCGAGGAGGGATGCGAACTCCGCGGCCTCGTAGACGATGCCGCTGCCGCGGTCGAGTCCGGTCGTCGTCTCGAGCCACCGCCGGTAGGGGTCGTCGTCGGGCGTGACGGCCCACGTCTCGTGCGTCAGATCGGCCCACCGCAGTTGGGGACGACCGGTGAGCCGGTGGTCGCGCGGAACGACGATGTCGACGGCATCCTGGCCGAGGACGACACGGTGAAGGTCCGGGTCGGTACGGCTCGACGTGGCTCCCCACACCTTCACAATGGCGAGGTCGACGAGACCGAGGCGCACCTGCCGGACCCCGTCGGCGGGCTCGAGCTCGACCGGCTCGACCCGGAGGCTCGGGTCGGCATCGAGCAGGGTCCGGATCAGGGGAACGACCAGCCCACGCAGCGCGGTGGGAAACGCCGCGACCCGCACCCGGCCGGACGGACCATCGGATGCCACGACCTCAGCGAGGTCGTCCAGGCTCCGCACGGCCGCCCTCCCCTCATCGACGAGACGGTGAGCGAGCTCGGTGAGGACGACCCCGCGACCCACGCGCTCCAGCAGCGGAGCGCCGACGGCGTGCTCCAGACGCTGGACGCGTTGCGTGATGTTCGACGGGGTGTAGTGCAGCAAGGCGGCCGCCGCGGTCACCGAACCGGTGTCGGCCACGGCGATGAGCGCCCGGAGCCCCTGCACGTCAATCATTCACTGATCCTAAATCCGTCACCCGCCTGATCGTCGATAGTGCTTCACGGTGTACGCCGGGAACATGGATGCGTGACCCAGACGGCCCCTCTTGCCACCGGCATCCCCTCGTCCCGCAATCCGCGCGCCCGCGCGAGCGTGCTGCTCGCGCTCGCCATGGCGGGGTGGGGCACCATCGGGCTGTTCAGCATCCAGGCGGGTACCGACGCGATCACGACGACCGCCTGGCGCTGCGTCTTCGGTGCGGTGACGCTGCTGATCCTGTCGTTCGCGACGCGGTCGTTTCAGACGTCGATCTGGACGCGCCGCGCGGTCGCCCTGACCATCGTCGGCGGTCTCGCCCTCGTGGCGAACTGGGCGTTCCTCTTCTTCTCGTTCAGCCAGACGACGATCACCGTCACGACCGTCGCGTACCACCTGGAGCCGTTCTTCCTCGTCGCACTCGGCGCCCTCGCCGCCCGCCGAGCACCGCGGCGCAGCGATATGGCCTGGTTGCTCGTAGCCTTCGGCGGGCTGCTGCTGGCGACGCAGTTCCTCGGCCCCGGCGGCATCCAGCCCCTCGAGCCCTCCCAGCTGCTGGGCGTCGGCGCGGCCCTCGCGGCCGGTGCGCTGTACGCGGTGGCGACGTTCGCGGCGCAGCACACCCGTGGCATCCGTCCCTATCCGATGACCCTCATCCAGTGCGTCGTCGGCGCCGCCGTGCTCCTCCCCTTCGCGCAGGGCCTGCGGTGGGGCGACGGCTCGTGGATCTGGATCGCCGTGATGGGCATCGTGCACACGGGCTTGCTGTACTCGATCCTCTACAGCACGGCCCGCGTGCTCTCGACGATCACGATCGCCGCGCTATCGTTCGTCAACCCCGCCGTGGCCGTGCTCGTCGACGTCGCCGTCTACGGGCACCTGCCCGACGCGTTCCAGCTGCTCGGCATCGCGATCATCACGGGCGCAACGCTCGCAATGACGCTGCGCAACCGCTGAGGCGGGCTGGCGCGTCACTTCAGGAACGACGTCAGCGCGGCCACCCACGCGTCGAAGGCGTCGAGATGCGCGTCGTGCGATGCCCCCGCGAGGTCGATCCTGGTCGCGTTGCCGTTACCTGCGACGAAGGCGGCCTTCTGCTCCTCGATGAACATGCCGTTGTCGGCATAGACGACGAGGGTCGGCGCAGCGACCTGGCTCCAGTCATCCCAGCGGGGAGTCACGACGTGCCCCATCGTCGCCACCATCACGTCCGGGTCGAATCGCGGATGCAGGCCGTCGGCGCGCTCCTCCAGGTCGGCCACCCACGCCCGGGCGAGCGGCTCATCGCCGAGGGCGTCAACCGCCGCGGCGCGGTCGGCGAACGGGATCGGCCACGACCGGAAGTACTCCCCCATGGCGGCGATCGACTCCGGGGTCCCTCCGCCGGCGTCGCTCTCCAGAAGCACCAGTCGCCGGACGAGACGCGGATGCCACGCGGCCACCAGCATCGCCGTGTGCGCGCCCAGCGACTGCCCGACGAGATCCACGGGCGTCGTCGACTCGGCCGAGATCACCGCGGCGACATCGGACGCGAACGCCTCGCGCGACGTGTCGTGCGGGCGGCGGGTGCTGTGCCCGTGTCCCCGCTGGTCGATCAGGATGACGCGGCGCCCGCGCAGTGCGCCCGCCGTCGGGGCGAACTCCCGGCCGCTCCCGGCCAGGCCGTGCAGGATGACGACGCTCGGGCCGGCCCCGTCCGAGACCGCGTACGACACCGTCGTTCCGTCTGCGACGACAAGCTCCCGGCGTACGAACTCCACCGCCTCACGGTAGCTCGCGCGGCGCACGACCCGCTCCGGGGGTTGGCGCGGTAGCCCCGGGACTCAGCCAGTGAGGTGAGTTGTCCACACGCATGACATAGTCGGGCTGTTTCCCACGCGACGCGGTGCAGGCTGGGAGGTATGAGCCTGCTCCTCACCAGATGCGCCGAGCCCACCTGCGAGTTCACGTGGGAAGGCGGTTCGACACGTATCGACGCCGCGGAGCTCGAGCATCGCGAAGCCCTGGCTCGGGCCGGCACCTCGGCGACCGGGACGCCGCCCGAGAACACCGCGGACGAGGACGCGCCCCTGGTCGATCCGATCGATCACGCCCCGCACCGAGGACACGAGCTGGTCGTGGTGCGCGAACGATGGCGCTGGCTCAGACCGGTCGTCGTCTTCAACATCGTCTGGATCGCCATATCGGCATATGCGGCGACGACCAGCAGCACATCGATGATGTGGCTGGCGTTCGTGTTTCCCGAGATCCCCGCGTTCCGCGTGGCGCCGGCAGTGCCGATCGCCGTGATCGTGATCGCCTCGTTCATCTCAATCTCCTACGCAGCGATGGGCGCCCGGGGAACGAGGTTCGGCCAGCGGTTCTTCGCCGCGATGACGATGTGCGGCGCGGTCTCGGCAGTGGCCTCGGCTGCTGCCTCCGGGACAATCCTGCTTCTCCTCGGACTGGCGTGGCGCTCCTCCTGAGGCGCCCGCCTACCCGGCTGAGGCCGGGTGATGTGGAAGGGACGAGTCGGTCCCAGAACCTCGCGTGCGGCCGCGCCGCATCCCCCTCGACGGACTTTACGGTGAGCATTCCGACCTCCGTCCGTACAGGCCTAATCGTGTCGCGTCGGACGCGGGCCCACCAGACGCGCGATCACCTCGGCGAGCTCGCGGATCGGCATCCGCGCGTCCAGCTCGATCGACGCCCCTCGTCGCAGCAGGGGCTCGACGTCGGCGACGTGCGCGCGGATCCGGTCCTGCTGCTCGACGGTGTGCCCGTACGGATTGTTCGTGCGCGCGCGAACCCTCTCGATGAGGACCTCGACCGGCGCGCTGAGCAGCACCACCTGCTCGAAACGGTCGTAGAAGTCGCCCTGGTTCTCGCTCGTCCCCGAGACCACGACGGTCGCTTCGGTCGCGAGGAGGTCCGCCATCCGGGCGGCATCCCACGGGCCCCGTCGCCGTCGGTCCAGCCGTCGAGGTCGGTGTCGACGGTGAGATAACCGCGCGCGGCCAGCGCCGCGAGCACCGTGGATTTCCCGGTGCCCGACATTCCCGTGACCAGGATTCGCGCCATGGGGCGACCCTAACGCGAGCGCACCGTCGTGACCACGGGCGGATGAGGAGCGTCAGGATGCCATGGCTCACGCTCATCGCGCAGATCGCCAGCGGCGGGCGGGCGGCGGCGGTCTCGGCATCCGCTCCTCTCCTCGACGACAGCTCGAACTCGTGACGGCTCCTTCACCGCTGGCATACTCGGCATCTGGTTCCACCGAGGCAGCGACGGCAACACGAGAGGACGGTCGGAATGGCGATCGAACCCGGCATCTACGAGCACTTCAAGGGCCAGCGCTACGAGGTGTTCGGAACCGCGCGGCATTCCGAGACCGAGGAGGTCTTCGTCTCGTACCGCAAGCTCTACGACGACTACTCGTACTGGGTCCGACCGGTGGAGATGTTCACGGGGACGGTCGAGCGGGACGGGTACTCGGGGCCGAGATTCCGACGCATCGTCTAGGCGCACGTCAGCACCTCTGCGCGCCGCAGGAGATGACGCGGCGGAGAAGACCTTCGGGTCGCGAGGATGGAGTGGAAGAGCTGCAACCCGGCCAGGAGGAAGCCGCCGATGACGGTGGCGACGATCTGCGGGGTCGGACTGCGTGCCCTGCTGCATCCGCGTCATCAGGGTGATGTCGCTCCACGCCCTCCGTGACCGTCGCGTCGAACGATTCGGCGAGCTCGTCTTCGACGACCTCGTCCGAGTCGCCGATTTCGCGTCGGCGGTCGTCGCTCACGGAAGCACCCGTCGTGTATTCGTGCCTCACCGTCGCCCCCGCGCGAATTCCGCACAACCCACCTGCGTGGGCGGCCCGGTGTTGATACGGAAGGATCTCTGCGACAAGGTTCTCGGCTCTGTCGGCATGCGCCAGCATTGGTTCGAGTGGCTGAAATCTCGTGATCGAGTTTCATGAGCAGCAGTACACCGAGGTGGTCGAGCACTTCGGCAAACCGGACGTCCTCACCGTCTCGGGAGTTCACCGCGGCATCCAGCGACGCATCTACGACGACCGACGCAAGGAACTCATCCCCGCTCACGGGCTGTCGCTTGTGGGCATCCCCATGAGCGACTTCACGGTGCGAGGCGGCTCCATCGTGAAGCGGCGCGAAGCCGACCCGAACACCGTCAGCCGCGCTCTTCGCGAGCACCTCTCAGAGCGACCGCGCACGCCGGCGAGCCGGGCACGTTCACGCCTCAGAGCTTCGGTGCCCGATCGCCGAGCCACATCGTGAAACCGTCGACGGATGGGGTCTTGTCGCTGTCGCCGTAGATCACTTCCCGTGAGAGCTGCACGTCGAGCTTCCGAGAACTCGGCTCGTAGTACACGCGGTACTCCGTCGGCGGCGGCACACCGATGGAGGTGAACTTGTCAGCCGCGTCGTACAGGTCGCTCCGGAACAGCGACTGAATCTGGCCAGCCCTATCCGTTGAGCTGTCCGTTCCCACGAGGTCCGTGGGATAGACGATCTGTCCCGCTTGATCGAACAGCACGTTGACGTAGGTGACACCGGGAACCTCGGACGCGCCGTAGATGTACAACGCGCGGACATCGGGCGCATCGCCGGCGTACTCCACAGACAGCGAGACCCACTTCGAAATCAGATCCCGGAGAATTTCTTGTTCGCTCACTGATATTCCTACTGGTTGAGGTCAAGATCCACGCGGCGACCGTTGATAACCGAGCGTATCTCGAATCTCTGAGGCCGCCCTGTCGGATCATTGATGATGCGCGCCTCGACGCTGACCCGGCCCGGGGGATCCGACAGGAGCGCGCGCTCCCAAGCGATCTCGAGCTTCCGGAAGGAGCTGAGGTTGTGGGTCGACAACATGCTGACGAGATTGTCTCGGAAGGGCGAGCCGCCCAGTCCATCCGCGATGAGATGGCCCGCGTGATCCCCGGGGAGCTTGCCCGGAGTGTTCCCGTCGTGCGGGAGGCGTCCGTCGTGCGTCTTCAGCTGCACGTCATCCGCGATGAACCGGTCGATGTGCCCGTTCGCGTCGGTGTGGTAGATGTACTCGTGCTCGCCCGTCTGGTACCAGGTGTTCGGGGTGAGGTCGCCGTTTGCGTCGAAGTGCGAGCCGTCTCGGACGATGGGCAGCTGGTCGAGCTGCTCGCGGGGCATCGGCGTCCAGGGCTCGCCAGCGCCCAGTCGGCCCGTTCCTGCGCCCGGGGTGTCAGATAGATCCAGCCTGGATCCACTGAGGGTGAGATCCTGACCACTCGGGACTCCCCCACCAGGCGCCGCCCGGCCGAAAGCAGCAGCACACCGAGGTGGTCGAGCACTTCGGCAAACCGGACGTCCTCACCGTCTCGGGAGTTCACCGCGGCATCCAGCGACGCATCTACGACGACCGACGCAGGGAACTCATCCCCGCTCACGGGCTGTCGCTTGTGGGCATCCCCATGAGCGACTTCACGGTGCGAGGCGGGTCCATCGTGAAGCGGCGCGAAGCTGACCCGAACACCGTCAGCCGCGCTCTTCGCGAGCGCCTCTCAGAGCGACCGCGCACGCCAGCGAGCCGGGCACGTTCACGCCTCAGAGCTTCGGTGCCCGATCGCCGAGCCACATCGTGAAACCGTCGACCGAGGGAGCCTTGTTCGAACCCCGGTAGATGGTCTCGCGCGACAGGCGCACCTCGAGCCTCCTCGTCGCGATCTCGTAGAACACTCTGTACTCGGTTGGCGAGGGAACACCGATGTTTTCGAACTTGCGCCGGGCTTCCCCGAGATCTTCGAGAAGCAGTTCAATCATCTGGCCCGACAAGTTCGTTGCTTGCGCGCCGCCCCCACGCGCCCGCGCAGGGTAATCAATCTCGCCATCCTTCTCGAACGCGATACCCACATATGTAGCGCCTGGCACTTCGTTGGCTGCATAGATGTAGATTGCCTCGACTCCCTCAGTGCCGCTGATGTACTCGACACCGAGCGAGATCCACTTCGAGATGAGGTCATGAAGGATGGCCTGTTCGGCTGACGCTGTTGTCGTCATGAGGTACTTCTTACTGTGTCAGGACTATCCCGAACCCGGCGTATGCGGGACTGGGGCTCCCCAGCCTGACGCGCAAATCATCCACCGAGGCCTGCACCTTCGCACTTAGGGAAGTCAGGTCGTCCCCCATCGAGCGCGCCATGGAGTTTGCCAGATCTCTCAGCCCCCCTCCCCCGGAGGGCCTCAGCGAGCAGACGAAGCCGGGTCGTCGCCGCGGCGCAGTGCCTCATCGACACGCGCGAGCAGGGCGGCCGCTGCCTGAACCCCGGCATCGTCGCCGTCGAGCGCGACACGCAGGCGGTCGGCCCAGTAGGCGTGGAGCTTGCGCACGCTCTCCTCCGCCAGAGCGGTGGGCTGCAAGCGCACCGCGCGGGCGTCATCCGGAGCGGTCTGACGCTCGACGAGACCCTTCGCGACCAGCGAGCGCAGCGCGACGCTGCAGTTGCTGCGCTGCAGTGCGGTGGCTTTGGCGACGGCGCTCGGCGAGGCGCCGGGATTGTGGTGCACCCACCTCATGACGAGTGCTTCCGTTCCCGTCAGCGAAATGATGTCGGGCGCCTGGGGGCCGTTCGGATCGATTTCCCGCGCGACGCGCATCAGGACGTCGGCGAACTCGGCGAGAGCGTCGTCGGAGATCGCGGGGGGCACGCGGCGACTGTACCAGCCGCACATAATAAGTTATGCTTTCATAACTATGACGACCGACACCGACTCCGCGCGCACGCAACCGGCATCCCGTTCCCACGACATCACGACGCCGCTCCTGCTGGTGCTCGGCCTTCTGAGCGCGGTCGCGCCCTTCGCCACCGACCTGTACCTGCCGGCGTTCCCGCGGATGACGGTCGACCTCGCGACCTCGGCCACGACGGTGCAACTCACGCTGACGGCGTTCCTCATCGGCGTGACCGCCGGACAGCTCGTGTTCGGTCCCCTCTCCGACCGGTTCGGGCGCGTCCCGCCCCTCATCGCCGGAGCCGCGCTCTGCGTGCTCGCGAGCGCCGTTGCGGTCTTCGCGCCGAACGTCGCCGTGCTCGTCGTCGCGCGTCTTCTGCAGGGCCTCGGCGGAGCTGCCGGAATGGTGATCGGCCGCGCGGTCATCTCCGATCTGGCGACCGGCAAGGCTGCCGCGCGTGCCTTCTCGCTCATGATGATCGTCGGCGGCGTCGCCCCGGTCGTCGCCCCGCTCCTCGGCGGCCTGCTGACCGGACCCATCGGCTGGCGTGGGTTGCTCGCGATCGTTCTGGGGCTGTCGGTGGCCATGCTCGTCGCCGTGCTCGTCGTGGTGCGCGAGACGCACCTGCGCGCCCGCCGCGACGCGCTGCGCGCCGAGCGGGTGGCATCCGGGTCTCCCCTGCGGGCGCTGTGGTCTCGGACCTTCATCGGCTACACGACAGTGTTCGCGTTCGGCTTCGCCGTGATGATGGCGTACATCTCGGCGTCGCCGTTCCTCTACCAGAACATGCTCGGGCTCGACACGGTCGGCTACGGAATGATGTTCGGCCTGAACGCGCTCGCGCTGGTGTTCGTGAGCGGGCTGGCACCGAAGCTCACCGCCACCCGTTCGGTCGAGAGCGTCCTGACCCTCGGTATCGCGATCGTGACCGCGTCGACCATCGCCTTCGCGCTTCTCGTCTTCTCGGGAGCGCCGGCGTTCTGGCTCGCGGTGCCGCTCTTCACGGCCGTCGGGTCGCTGGGCCTGGTGTTCGGAAACGCGACCGCGCTGGCTCTCGGCGCCGTCCCCCGCATCGCCGGGAGCGCCTCGGCCGTGCTGGGAGCCGCGCAGTTCGGGCTGGCCGCAGTGGTCTCGCCGCTGGTCAGCCTGGGCGGCGAGGGCACCGCCGCTCCCCTGGCGATCGTCATGCTCGCGTCTGCGGCGATCGCCGCCGTCGCCCTCGCGGTCACGCGCCGCACGGAGGGGGCGGCGAAGGCGCGCAGCGCGGCGGGTCACTGACACCGCGGCCGCGGCGGTCGCGGCGTGGCATCCCTTCCCGGCGCAACGCGTGTCACCGACGAGCGTGGATGCCATAGGCCGACGCCCGCGGCCTATCGCGGTTCCGGTTGCCGCAGCTGATCGAGCATCGCCGCGACCGCGATCGATGCCGTGTCGTCGCGGACGGACCGGAGCTCGTCGGCCGCCGCCAGGATGCCACCTTCATCACGCACGGCGCGGAGCACCATCAACCGCGGCACGTCGGCATCCATAAGCGCCCCTTCATGCCTGCTTCACGCGGAACGAATACCGCGTAAGCCTCAGTGAATGCCATCCTTCCGTGAAGGAGCGAGGGAGGACACCGTGGATATCGTGATGGGAATCGTCGGCTGGGCGGGAGCGGTGCTGCTCATCGCCGCCTATGCGCTGTTGACCGCCGGACGGTTGAGCGCCGGAGGGTGGGCCTACCAGGCGATGAATCTCGTCGGTGGCCTCGCGCTCGTGGCCAACTGCATCTCGTTGTCGGCGTGGCCGTCCGCTGCTCTGAACGTCGTCTGGTTCGGCATCGGCCTGGTGGGCCTCCTCCGCAGTCGTCGCCGCCGGGTGGCATCCGCATCGGTCGAGTGATCCGCGCGCCGATCGCGCCGACCGGTTGCACGAGGAAAGCCTTCTGCGATGCGCGGCTTGACTGTGAGCGCGCTCGAACTTCTCCGCCGACCGGGTGAGCAGCGATGACGCCGGCCTGACCCGCCCACCAGGTCGTCGCGTGGGCCTTCGGCGAGATCTACGCGCGCCCCGCGCTGCCGCCGCGCGATCGACAGCTCGTCACTCTCGGCATCCTGACCGCCCTCGGCGGGTGCGAGCCGCAACTCGACGTGCACGTGAACGCGGCGCTCAACGTCGGACTCACGCCGACGGAAATCACTGAGGCGATGCTCCACGCGGCCGTGTACTGCGGTTTCCCGCGCGCCCTCAACGCGACGTTCGTGGCGAAGAAGGTGTTCGCGGAGCGCGGCCTGCTGCCCGTGGCCTGATGCGGGGCGTCGTGGGGCGTGACACCGCGCGCATGAACGAACGGCTCGCCTGTTCGCGGCCGCGCGCGCGGATGCCGGCGGTCGCAGCCGCCCGCCTCCGCGCGAGCTGCGGCCGGACGCTCGGCGGCATCCGTCACGAGCCGGCCGCGGCGTCGTACGCGCTCCTCGCCTCGAGGACGGTCTGCATGTTCTGCTCCGCCCAGCTCTTCAGCGCACTGACGACGGCGAAGAGAGAGTGACCGGTCGGAGTCAGGGAATACCGGACGGTGACGGGAACCGTGGGCTCCACGTCTCGGTCGATCAGGCCGTCGCGTTCGAGGGTGCGCAGGGTCTGCGTGAGCATCTTCTGACTCACTCCGGCGATGTGCCGCCGCAGCTCCGAGTAACGCGCCGGGCCCTCGGCGAGAGCCGAGAGCACGAGCGCCACCCACTTGTCCCCGAGCGTCGACAGCAACTGCCGACTCGGGCACGTGGCGAGATACGCGTCGTACTCGATGCGGGCCTGCGTGCGCTTCTGGGCCGCGGTCAGTGTCGCCATGAGTCCTCCCTGGGTACCTACACACTCTCGGGTGCCTTCTTTCCGAAAGAGAGCGTACGCGCCCACAATGACGGTCGGTCCGATCGCGTCGATCGGATGTCAGACCGCTCGAAAGGAAACAGCAATGCGCACAGCGATCGTCACCAACCCGGGATCCGCCGAGGCCATCGAGATCGTCGACCGACCCGACCCGGTCCCCGAGCCGAGCGAGGTCGTGATCGCGGTCGAGGCGGCCACGGTGAACCCCGTCGACCTTCAGACCCGCGCAGGCGTCTACCACTCGCTCGGGTGGGTCTCCTCTGCGGAGGTCGGACTGGGGTGCGATGCCGTGGGCACCGTCATCGAGAAGGGAGGCGAGGTCGACGGCATCCGCGTCGGCGACCGTGTGGCCGTTTTCATCGGGGGCGTCGATCGCGGCTTCGGTGCGTACGCGGAGCGCGTGTCGGTCCCGGCGCGGGACGTCGCCCGAGTGCCCGCCGACCTGAGCTCGGCGCACGCCGCGACCGTTCCCTTGAATGCGACCACGGCATCCGCGGGTCTCGACCTTCTGGGTGAGGCGCAGGGTCGCTCACTGCTGGTGACGGGCGCCGCGGGTGCCGTCGGCGGCTTCGCGCTCGAGCTCGCCCGCGAACGCGGGTTCTCGGTCACCGGACTCGCCCGGGCCGAGGACGCCGAGTTCGTGACAGCGACCGGTGCCGCCTTCGTCGCCGACCTTGCCGACGCGGCCGCCTTCGACGCGGCCTTCGATGCCGCGGCGATCGGCGATGCGGTCGTGGCGAGCGTGCGAGACGGGGGCGCCTACGTCGGGGTGATCCCGGTCGCGGTGCCCGCGTCCGATCGCGGCATCTCCGTTCAGGCCGTCATGGCCGGACCAGACGGAGCCCTTCTCGGGCGGCTGCTCTCGGCTGCGGCAAAGGGCACGATCACTGCACGCGTGCACGCCATGCTCCCCCCTCGAACGAGCCGCGGACGCGCATCAACAGTTCGGAAGCGGCGGGGTCCGCGGACGGATCGTGCTGCTTCCCTGAGCGCGGGCGGGACGGGGGCGTGAGGCGCGTCACCCGTCCCGCCCGCGCCTCACGTGATCCGCGTCAGACGTCTCCGCGCTCACCCCCATCGACGACGCGGAACCCGTGCACACCGTCGAGCGCTCGACTCTGGACGGGCGCGGTCATTCCGGTCTCCAACCGCGCTCGCTCAGCGGCCGGCGCCCATCACTCCGCGGGCCGACGGAAGTCGGCGGGAAGGTCTGGCGGTCTCCGGTCGGCATCCTCGCCCGTCTGCGCAGACCCGTATGCGGCCGGCACGTCCAGCGACGACGTGGGCGTCCAGCCATAGATCGACGATTGCACCGCCGCCGCGTCCACCACCGGCGCGAATGCCGAGCGCAGAGCCTCGCGCCCGCGTTCGGTCCGCCGCCGCCGCAGGACCACGATTAGCCGCACGACGATGCCGCCGGCGATGGCGGCCCAGAACACGACCTCGATATACCCGAACGAACCCATGCGACGCTTCCCCCCTTGGGGGAGCCAAGCTACTCCTGAGGCGGGAGGTGCAAAAGACCCGGCGGCGGCATTCCCCCGCCAGCCCGTTCGATGGATGGATGCCGCGGAGCACCGTCTGTAGCGAACCACCGCACCGACGAGTTCACGTGACTGACCAACGGTCAGTCGCCGGTAGCCTCCCCAACGTGGTCGCCGCGGCGCGTGAGCCGTTCCTGGCGGACGGCGTCGAAGCGACGAGCGTGGACGGAGAGAGTCCAGCAACTCGTCACCGCCACCCTTCACGCATGAGAGGTCAGAAAGATGCCCACCGCCGTCTCCCTCATTCGTTCCACCGCGCTGTCTGACCGCGCAGAGTATGCGTATGCCGCCACCGCCCCCGCCGAGGCGCGACTGATCTTCCTCGCCGGTTCCTGCCCGCTGAACCTCGACGGCACGACCGCAGGCATCGGCGATTACGCAGCCCAGGCGGCCAAGTGCGTCGAGAACATGAGGATCGCTCTTCGCGAGGCCGGCGCCGGGATCACGGACGTCATCAGCACGCGCGTCCTCGTCGCCTCGACGCGCCAAGCCGACCTGGTGACGGCGTGGGAGGTCGTTCGGGAGGCGTTCGGCGAGCACGATGTGCCCAGCACGCTCCTCGGCGTGACCGTGCTCGGGTACGACGACCAGCTCGTCGAGATCGAGGCTGTTGCGGCGGTTGTCGACCGCTAGTGGCTTCGCTCCTGCGCGCTCGGCCTCGCCACGGGCGCGCGGGCCGCACAAATCGATCAGGGGCCAGGCTGGCGCCCTCATCCGCACGACGATCGCCTGAATTCGGGACTATCAGCCGTGCTCCGGCGTCTCAGCGTGTGCAGCGAGCCACAGCGAGACGCCCAGGAGCGCGGCGAAAGGCCGATAAAGACGATTGTCGAGGTCCCGAAATGTCCTCCCCGGGGCAGGCAGTCCCATGGCGGCAAGGGCAAGACCACCGCCGATCACTGCGCGCATCGCCATGACGGCCCCCATGCCTCGAAGCGCGAGCCGTCGCGCGGGGCCCTCGCCCAGCGCGCCTGACGCGAGAAGCGCCGCCGCAGCCGTCCCGCCGGCGACGACCAGTGTCGGCGTTACGCCCGGCATGGGCCCGTCGGAGCCGATGACAGCCTCGCCCAGCTGCTTCTTACTCTTCGCCGGCCAAGGCGAGCCGGACGCCCACATCACATGAAGCACGGACACGCCTGCCAGAGCGGTCGTGCTCACTACTCGAGTTACGGTGCCCACTACCTGTACCTTGCGCACGACTGGACCCTATACGAACGCCCGCAGAGCGCACGACGGCTGTCATCAACAATCGAAGTGCCCCCGTCACGAGATCGCGGATGACCCACCGGTGACATGAGTCCGTGGCCACGACGGTCAGACCTCGAAGAGCGAACCGGCTCGCACCACGCCCTCATCGCGACGCCGCCAGCACCGCCGCCAACCCCTCCCGCAGATCGCGCACGAACTCCCCCGGCATCTCCAGCGCGGGAAAGTGGCCGCCCGCCTCGGGTGCCCGCCACCGCACGATGTGGCGGAACCGTTCCTCCGCCCAGGGCCGCGGATGCTTCTCGATGTCGTGCGGGTAGGTGGTCAGGGCCGCGGGCACAGTCACCCGCAGGTCGGGGCCGAGGGTCTGATGGCTCTCGAAATAGATCCGCGCGGCTGACGCCCCGGTCGCGGTGATCCAGTACAGGGTCACGTTGTTGAGGAAGCGGTCGCGCGAGATGGTCTCGAACGGCGAGTCGACCGTGTCGCTCCACTCGGAGAACTTCTCGAGGATCCACGCGAGCAGCCCGACGGGCGAGTCGACCAGGGAGTACCCGATCGTCTGAGGCGCGGTCGCCATGACCCTCGCATAGGCGAGACGGTTCCTCTCGAAAGCGCGAGTGTGCTCGACCCACTGCCGTTCGGTGTCGTCGAGCCCCTCGAGACGGAGCCCGCGCGGCGCACTCGGCATGGTCGTGTGGATGCCGATGACGTGCGCCGCAAACCGGCCACCGAGCGCGATGGTGACCGGCCCACCCCAGTCGCCCCCGTGGGCGAGGAACCGGTCGTACCCGAGCCTGCCCATGAGCTGAACCCACGCGGCCGCGATGCACTCCGTACCCCACCCCTCTTCGGCGGGCTTGTCTGAGTAGCCGTACCCCGGCAGCGACGGCACGACGACGTGGAACGCCGGGGTCTCGGCATCCTGAGGCTCGGCGAGCTCGTCGATGACGTCGACGAACTCGGCGACGCTCCCCGGCCAGCCGTGGGTCAGGACGAGCGGGGTGGCATCCGGCCGCGGCGAACGGCGGTGCAGGAAATGGATGCCGAGCCCGTCGACGACCGAGCGGAACTGGCCGATCTCCTTCAGCCGACGCTCGAACGGACGCCAGTCATAGGTGGTGCGCCAGTACTCGATCAGCTCGACGATGTCGCCGAGCCGCGCGGCTCTCCGAGACCGAGGCGATGGTTCGCCGTGTCGCGCATCGAGCGCGCAAGAATCACCAAGACGGCGTGCAGCGGTCACACCGTTGAGGAGGTCGGAGAGCCTCCGGCGAACGCCCGACCCGTCCATGGCCGGGACGACTGGCCTCGCTTCGGCCAGAGGAGATGGCGTCACAACCGTCGCAGCGTGGATGCCATGGAGGAATGCATGCAGGCCCTGAATGCGTGCGCGATGGCGGCGGCGATGTGCGCGGGCAGCGACATGACGCACGGGCCTGAGGTGGCGACGTGCTGCGCCATGTGTTCGAATGCGCACCCACGACGTGCCCGAGCGCGTCGAAACCTCTCAGGCGACGAAACCTCGGCCGCGCGTAGCCTCGCCGATCTCTCGCACCGCCGCAGCGACGTCTTCCGCGAACCCCAACGCGATGTCGGAGTGCGTCGCCGTTGACAGTTCCCGGCTTTGCGATCCCGCCGGGAGCGCCGCCTCGTACATGTGTCGCAGGGCAGCTGCCCTCTCGCGGAGGTCGTCGGCGGTGCTGAACTGCGCCTGCAGGGGGTCGACCGTGCCCGCCCGCAGAACGATTGTCGGGGCGGCGAAGGGGCCGGGGCCGAGCTCATCGAGGATCTCGACGAAGTTCGCCCCCTCGCGCGGTCCGGTCTCCAAGTCGTCAGCCGCATGCCGGTCGCGCACGAGCTGACAGATCTGCGGCGGAAGGTCGGTAGTGACCGACTCCCTCCACCGGCGCGCGGCGGCGCGATGCTCGTCGGTCACGACGACGGACGTCGAGGCGTTGGGCTTGATGCGGAGCCGCTCGGGCATCGCCGCGTTCCACGCACCGTGCACGGGGTCGAGCAGCACCATCCCGGCGACACGGTCGGGGAACAGCTGGGCGAAGCGCTGAGCGTAGGCACCGCCGAGCGAGTGCCCGACCAGGACGACGGCATCCTGCACACCCAGCGCGCGCAGGAGAGCCTCGAGCTCTCCTGCGACGGCGGCCGCGGCCCGCGGGAGAGCGACGGGGGAGCTCCACCCGGTACCGCCGCGGTCGTAGATGACGCCGGCGCGCGACTGCGTGACGCGGTCGAAACTCTGCCACAGGTCGAGTCCCATCTCGCCTGAGCCGGGGAGGAAGACCGCGCACGGTCCGGGCCCCTCGCGGGTATCTACCCATAGGCGACGGCCGTCGACCTCGACGAATCGACCGATCGGGGGCGTCGCATCCGGGAGATCCACGTTCCCACGGTAGCGATCGGCTTACGGCAGGTCGGACGGCGACGGATCCGGATGCCGCGGCGTCGGAACCTCGATCACGATGCGGTTATCGCCGATGACGCCCGGCCCGGCGTCAGGAGTCGGTGAAGGAATCGGCGTCACTCGCTCGGCCTCCCACACGATCTGCGCCTCGGCCGCCGACGGACGCCATACGTCGTCGAAGCCAAGCGTTCCCCCTGCCGGGCGCAGCACCGTATCGCCTCGACGGCGCCGTCGCGCGACGCCCCAGAGGTATGCGGCACTCCACGCCGCCAGCAACGCGAACATCGCGGGAACGCCCCACATCACCAAGGCGCCGATCATGCCGCCATGGTAGGCCGCTGGCATACTCGGCCTCCGACGGACTCCACGATGGTGCCCTCACGCGACGACCGAATCCGGCATCTCAGAGCACGTTGTCGAGGAAACGGTCGCGCGAGATGGTCTCGAACGGCGAGTCGACCGTGTCGCTCCACTCGGAGAACTTCTCGAGGATCCACGCGAGCAGCCCGACGGGCGAGTCGACCAGGGAGTACCCGATCGTCTGCGGCGCGGTCGCCATGACCCTCGCATAGGCGAGACGGTTCCTCTCGAAAGCGCGAGTGTGCTCGACCCACTGCCGTTCGGTGTCGTCGAGCCCCTCGAGACGGAGCCCGCGCGGCGCACTCGGCATGGTCGTGTGGATGCCGATGACGTGCGCCGCAAACCGGCCACCGAGCGCGATGTTGACCGGCCCACCCCAGTCGCCCCCGTGGGCGAGGAACCGGTCGTACCCGAGCCTGCCCATGAGCTGAACCCACGCGGCCGCGATGCACTCCGTACCCCACCCCTCTTCGGCGGGCTTGTCTGAGTAGCCGTACCCCGGCAGCGACGGCACGACGACGTGGAACGCCGGGGTCTCGGCATCCTGAGGCTCGGCGAGCTCGTCGATGACGTCGACGAACTCGGCGACGCTCCCCGGCCAGCCGTGGGTCAGGACGAGCGGGGTGGCATCCGGCCGCGGCGAACGGCGGTGCAGGAAATGGATGCCGAGCCCGTCGATGACCGTGCGGAACTGGCCGATCTCAATCCGTCGGCGCTCGAACGGCCGCCAGTCGTAGGTGGTGCGCCAGTACTCGATCAGCTCGACGACGTCGGCGAGGGGTGGGCCTTGCTCCCACCGATCACGGCCTCGCGCGTCGTGGGGTGTTGTTGCGCGTTCGGGGAGGCGCGTGGATGTCAGGCGTTCGCGCAGCGCGGCGAGATCTTCGTCGATGGGGGACGCTCCGCTACTACCTGCGCCTCGCGACCGAGCAGGCAAAGCTCCCGTGCATCCGATTCCGTGACCTTTGCCACACCCTACGTGAGTCTGACGTTCGCCTCACGGTTCGAAGCCTTACGAGGTCAGCCGGTGAATGGGACACGCATCGGTGTCCACGACCGACGCCATCTACGCCCATTCGTACCCCAATGACTACAACGACCAGATCACGCGGTTCGAAGAGTTGGTCGCTGAGGCGTGACACGATGCTGACGCCACGGTGCGCGTCCGCGTCGTTCCGATAGTGTTCGAGCAACGTGGGGGAAGGGGCACCCAATGGCCGATGGCGACAGCAAGGGTGAGATTGAGAAATCCGCGAGCGGACACCTGTGGTTCGTGAAGCAGGGGCAGGAAGTGCTCTTCTACAGGATTAATCGACGCCCGATCGGCGGTGACCCTTCGTTGTTCCAACCTGACCCAGACCTGCTCAGCCATTTGGAGCGCGTCCTCGAACCCTCAGAGCCCGCGACGAGCGGCAGTCAGTATCAACGCACTTGGCGGCTGGGCGATCTCAGGATCGACAAGGAACGGGGAACATTCACCGGCCGCCTAGGGTGGGCGCGATCAGGTGAAGCCGTTGGTCAAGCTTGGGATGACGAACAGCACAGCTGGACGGATCGGGTGGTGGCGAGAGACGAAAGCGCTGTTTCCCCCGTCGCATTCTCGTCTAACGGACGCATCCTTGGGATCTTGAAGAACCCTTCGTTTTCTACAGAGTCAGTGTTGGGTGATGTGCTGAGCCAGATCCTGAACCGCGGGGAGCGTCAGACCGACTTCCCGACCACCGAGTGGAGCGTCGAGCCTCTAGGAGATTCGCAGGAGTTCTACGAGTGGCTCGACGACCTCGACCAGCTCCTCGTGCTTCGCATGGTGTTTGAGCGGCCAAACCCAGACGGCGAGGAGCAGTTTCAGGAGCTGTTCGAGCGACTGGATGCGTACGAAGCGGATCAGATCAAGGAGGAAATTCGGGCGCGCGACGAGACAACAGGGCTCAAGAAGGACGCAGTCAAGGACGATCCGACAACCCAAGGGTTCATGGTTGCGGCGCTCAAGTATGCATTCGGCCGAGTATGGGCCAAGGGCAAGAAGCGTGGGCGAACCGTCCACTACGACCAGCGCAAGCAGGTGGCTCGGACCTCGATCGAGAATGTCGGAGATGACTGGGAAACTGCTACCAGCAGCGTGCTCGGGGCCGTCGAGCGCCAGACAGAGAGGCGGCAGCTGACCAATGGGCGAGGTTCGTAGCGAGGTCGGATTCTGGCGCGCGATCGGGCGCCTGCGGCTACGCGACATCCTCTCCGTTGAGAACGTCGCGAGCGTCATCCTTGGCGCTGGCCTAAGTGCTGGCCTGTTTGCGCTTGGCACACTCGGTGATCGTGTTCAGGTGGCGAGTCTGTATGTAGGAGTAGCCGCAGCGTTGGTTGCGATCGTGTTCGCCGGCGTGGCGCTTGTGACGTCCCTGTTGTCGGACTCCTACTTGAGACTCCTCCAGGCATCAGACGCGGGTGTCCTAGGGTTCCTGCGGCCGTTCATGATCGCGGTCGGTGTACAGATCGCCACGGTTCTCGGTGCAGTCGGTTACGCGGCCGTGGCCAAGTTCATCCCGATATGCGTCGAACCTTGGTTGTTTGGTGCACTCTCGGTGTGCTTCGTGGCGTCTTGCCTTGAGGTCGTCGTGCTCATGAGGTCGGTGTTCATGCACGCTCTCTTGAGGACGAAGTTCGCACAGGTGCTAGAGAACGAGCGTGAGCGCCGGGCCGGCAGCTAGCTATCAATCGGCGCAGTCTGGGATGTCCGGTCGTGCCCCGTTGTTGATGGGGGTAGTAAGCCAGCGGTACTCGTCTGGAAGTCGGCTAATCGTGCACACGGCACGCTCCTGAAGATCGGACGACTTCACCCAGACCGGGGCCTTGTTGCGGTCGAGAAACAAGAGTTGCCCGGACTGTTCGCCGACCACATATCCGACAACAGGATCCACAGAAGAACCGATGATGAGTTGCTCCGAGGCCATCCACGGTTGCGACAGCAGCAACACTCCTACCGTGCCGCAGATCAGACCCGCGAACCAGGCCATTCGGTTGGCCGCCTTTGCGGAGCGTGGCTTCTTGCGCCGCGCAGCTCGAAGCCTGAACAGGATGATGAGAAGTAAGCCGACGATGGTCGCTGCGATGAGCAGTGGCGACATGAAGGACGCGTAAACGAGAGGCAACAGCGTAGTCACCACGATAGTTGTCCAGAAGACGATCGCCCTCGGCGCCCCGGCATCATGAGCCCGATTGATGATGCCGCCAGGATCAAACACCCATGCCAGCGAGACTCCCGCGATGAGCACGAGGGCCAGGGTTGAAATCAGCAGCGTCGCCTGGTTGGTGAGGGCGAGCACCGAGAATGCGATATTGATATCGAAGCCTGCGAAATAGAACGCACGAAGAACTACGACCACCGCCAGGAACAGCGATACCGCCAACCCCATGTGTTCTGTACACAGCTTGCGTGCGCGTTCCCATAACGACATAACGGTCATTGTCCACGTCCACACCCTGGGCCGCGAAACTCGTCTTAGGGGGCGGACGCTAGGTTTCCGCGGGGTTTGTGGTTCGGGCCTCTCGGGGCGATAGCACGAGATGCCATACAGAGATCGGGAGGCGACGACGGGAGTCGAACCCGCACCATCAGTTTGGAACACTGACGCGCAGCCGCTCAGACCTTCTCCCGCATGTAACGCCCACGTAAACTCCCCCTCTCCCCCACCCCCACCCAGGGTGAGACAACCGTTACCTCCCCGCCCCTCCCGACGCCCTCCCGGGTAACGCCCCCTCCCTACGCTGGCGGCACGCCCAGCCCATGCGAGGCGCTGCACCTCCCCACATCGCCCACCGGAGGACCCCGTGACCGTCACCAACCCGCGCCCCGAAACCGCAACGCCGCCCGCGGCCGCAACCGAGACAGCGGAACTGCAACACCGCCCCGGCCGCTGGATCGACAACTGGAACCCCGAGAACGCCACGCAGTGGGCCAAAGAAGGCAAGGCCATCGCCTCACGCAACCTGCGGTGGTCGATCTTCGCCGAGTTCCTGGGCTTCGTCGTCTGGCAGCTGTGGTCTGTCGTCGTCGTCTCGCTGCCCGCCGCCGGCTTCCAGCTCTCGACCGGTGAGATCTTCTGGCTCATCTCCATGCCGAGCCTCGTCGGCGCGACGCTGCGCATCCCCTACACGTTCATGGTTCCCCGCTTCGGCGGCCGCAACTGGACGATCGTCTCGGCGGCCCTGCTGCTCATCCCGAGCATCGGCCTCGCCATCGCGGTGTCGAACCCCGCGACGCCCTTCGGCCTGCTGCTGCTCATCGCCGCGTTCGCCGGCTTCGGCGGCGGCAACTTCGCCAGCTCCATGGCCAACATCACCTTCTTCTACCCGGCCGCGCAGAAGGGCTACGCCCTCGGACTCAACGCCGCCGGCGGCAACCTCGGCGCCTCGGTCGCGCAGTTCGTCGTCCCGATCGTCATCACCGTCGGCGCTGCGGCCACCCTCAACCTGCCGCTCGCGGGTCTCATCTGGGTGCCGCTCATCATCGTCGCGATGATCGGCGCGTACTTCCGCATGGACAACCTCTCCAACGCGAAGTCCGACATCACGGCATCCCTCGCCGCCCTCAAAGAGCCGCACCTGTGGATCATGGCCGTGCTCTACATCGGCACGTTCGGCTCGTTCATCGGTTTCGCCGGCGTCTTCCCGAAGCTGCTCGCTGACACGTTCCCCGACTTCAAGGGAATCGCGATCGGCACCGCCACCGTCACCCTCGCCTTCATGGGTGCGCTCGTCGGCTCGCTCGCCCGCCCCTACGGCGGCAAGCTCGCCGACCGCTTCGGCGGTACCGTCATCACGATGGGCGCCTTCACGGTGATGGGTCTCGGCATCCTGAGCGTCATCCTGACCCTGCCGCTGCAGAACTTCGCCGTGTTCCTCGCGTGCTTCCTGGTGCTGTTCGCCGCGGCGGGCATCGGCAACGGCTCGACGTACCGCATGATCCCGACGATCTTCACCCTCAAGGCCAACGGCGGCATCGGCGCGCAGCGCAAGGCGGCCGCGGCCCTCGGCCTCATCTCGGCGATCGGCGCGTACGGAGGCTTCTTCATCCCGCAGCTGCTCGGCTTCTCGAAGACGACGTTCGGCTCGTACACCCCCGCCCTCGGCTGGTTCGCGCTGGCCTACGTCGCCTTCCTCGCCATCACCGCCAGCGTCTACCTGACGCTGTCGAAGAAGAGCGGCACCCGCATCTGATGTCCATGAGCTCCGCCGACACCCACTGCCCTTACTGCGCGCTGCAGTGCGCCATGACCGTCCTCCACGACACGGAGACGGCGGTCACCGGCCGCGACTTCCCCACCAACCGGGGAGGACTCTGCGCCAAGGGCTGGACGTCGGCGGAGCTCCTGGCATCCCCCCACAGACTCCGGATGCCGCTCATGCGGCGCCCCGACGGCACCCTCGCCGAGACCACCTGGGATGAGGCACTGGATGCCGTGGCCGCGGCCTTCCGCGACACGAAAGCCACACACGGACCCGACGCCAACGCCATCTTCGGCGGCGGCGGACTCACCAACGAGAAGGCGTACCAGCTGGGCAAGTTCGCCCGCGTCGCGCTCGGCACCTCGCGCATCGACTACAACGGCCGATTCTGCATGTCGTCGGCCGCCGCGGCATCCAACCGGGCCTTCGGCATGGACCGGGGACTCCCCTTCCCCGTCACCGACCTTGACGACGCGCGGACCATCCTGCTGCTCGGCTCCAACGTCGCCGCGACCATGCCGCCCTTCCTCGCGCACCTCGCCGGAGCCCGCGCCGCGGGCGGCCTCATCGTCGTCGACCCGCGCCGCTCCGCCACCGCGCGCCTCACCGAAGACGGCGCCGGCACCCACCTGCAGCCCGCGCCCGGCACCGACCTGCCGCTGCTGCTCGGGCTCACCCACATCGTCATCGCCGAAGGCCTCGCCGACCGCGCGTATATAGAAGAGCGGACGGCGGGCTTCGATGGCCTGCGCCGCTCGGTCGCGCAGTGGTGGCCCGAGCGCACCTCCTCGACCACCGGCATCCCCGTCGCCCTGCTGCGCGAGACGGCCCGGCGCCTCGCCGCGGGCGGCGCGTACATCCTCACCGGACGCGGCGTCGAACAACACGTCGACGGCACCGCCACCGCGACCGCCGCGATCAACCTCGCGCTCGTGCTCGGCCTCGTCGGCCGCGAGGGCTCGGGCTACGGCACCCTCACCGGCCAGGGCAACGGCCAGGGCGGACGCGAACACGGCCAGAAGGCCGACCAGCTGCCCGGCTACCGCTCCATCCGCGACCCCGAAGCGCGCCGGCACGTCGCCGGGGTGTGGGGCGTGGATGCCGACGAGCTCCCGGATGCCGGCATCCCGGCCACCGCGCTGCTCGGCGAACTGGGGTGGGCCGGTGAAGACGCTGCTGGTCGCCGGCTCCAACGTCGTCGTCTCGGCACCCGACGTCGATGCCCTGCGCGAGCGGCTGCGAGCCCTCGACACCCTCGTCGTGTGCGACTTCTTCCTCAGCGAGACCGCGGAGCTCGCCGACATCGTGCTGCCCGTGCTGCAGTGGGCCGAGGAGGAGGGCACCATGACCTCCCTCGAGGGTCGCGTGATCCGCCGCCGCCGCGCGCTGGCCGCACCCGACGGTGCCCGCAGCGAGCTGTGGATCATGTCGGAGCTCGCGCGGCGCCTGGGCGCGGCATCCACCTGGTCGATCGATCCGGCCGAGGTGTTCGACGAGCTCGCCCGCGCGTCGGAGGGTGGCATCGCCGACTACTCCGGCCTCTCGCACGAGCTGCTCGACACCGGCGTCGAGGCGTATTGGCCGTACCGCTCCGAGAGCACCCCGCGTCCGTTCACCGAGCGCTTCGCCCACGCCGACGGCCGTGCTCGCCTGGTGGCGGTGGAGGCCACTCCCCCCGCTCCCACCGACCGCGGCGGCGACCTGACACTCGTCACCGGCCGCTACCTGCAGCAGTATCAGTCGGGCACGCAGACCCGCCGCGTCGCCGAGCTGAACGGCGCGCGCCCCGAGGCGCGGCTCGAGATCCATCCCGCGACGGCGTCGCGCCTCGGCATCCGGGAGGGGGCGCTGGTCGCCGTGTCGAACGAGCGCGGCACCGTGAAGGCGCGGGCGAGCGTGACCACCGACATCCGTCACGACACCGTCTTCCTCCCGTTTCACTACGCGGGCGAGGAGTGCGCGAACCGCCTGACCGCGGCGAGCGTCGACCCGACGTCGGCGATGCCCGAGTTCAAGCGCACGCGGGTGACGGTGGCTCCGGATGCCGGCACCTCCGCGCCCACGACCGCTGCGGCTCCTATCGAGCGACCGGACGCCGCCGCGCCGCACGTCGTCGAGCGTCCGCCGGTGCTCGTCGCCGCGAACTCTGAGGAGGCAAACCCATGTCTGAGCGTGTGGTGCTGGTGGGCTACGGCCCCGTCGGGGCGCGACTGATCGAGGGCCTGCTGCCCGCCGTGCGCGACGGGCGCATCGACCTCACGGTCATCGGGGCCGAGACGCACGACGTCTACAACCGCGTGCTGCTCGCCGAATACGCCGTCGGTCGCACCGACCGCGACGGCCTCGACATGGGCGACCGCCTCGTCGCCGAAGAGGCGGGCGTGCGGTTCGTGCTCGGGATGACGGTGGTCGGCGTCGACCGCGACCGTCGCGTCGTGCGCCTGCACGATGGCATCCGTCTGCCGTACGACCGACTCGTGCTGGCGACCGGCGCTCGTGCCAACGTGCCGACCCTCGCCGGACTCGAGCGCGCGCAGCGGCACCGCGCGACGCGGCCCGGCGTTCCCGCCGAACTGGACCGGGGCTCTTCGCCGTTGCCTCGTGGGGTCGTGGCACTCCGCGACCTCGCCGACGCCGAGCACGTGCGCGCGGCCGTCTCGGCCGGGCAGCGGATCGTCGTGCTCGGCGCGGGGGTGCTCGGCATGGAGCTGGCCCTGGCCGCCGCCGAAGCCGGCGCCGAAGTGGTCGTCGCGTACCACTCCGCCGCCCCGATGAATCGCACGCTCGACGAGAACGGCGGACGCGTACTGGCCGCCGCGGCCACCGCCGTGGGCGTCGAGATGATGCACCACGCCCGCGCCGAGAGCATCGTGCAGCGCTACGACGACCACGGTCAGGCCTGGTTCGACGGCCTGGTCTGCGCCGACGGCAAGGTGCTCGCGGGCGACCTGCTCGTGCTGTCGTGCGGCGTCGCGGCGCGGACCGAGGTGGCGTCCCTCGCGGGGCTCGCCACCTCGACGGGCGTGCTCGTCGACGGGTCGTCGCGCTCGTGGACCGACCCGAACGTCTTCGCCATCGGCGACTGCGCGCACGTCGCCGACCCCGCGGATGCCGACGCCGAAGGCCGCGTGCCGGGCGGCCCGAGCGGACTCGTCGGCCCGGGCTGGCGACAGGCCGACCGGCTCGCGGCATTGCTGTCGACGGGGACCGAGACGCCGGCCGTCGCCGAGCGGCCCGGCGTCGTCATGCTGAAGGCCGAGGGCATCGACGTCGTCGCCGGTGGCGCGATCGACGCCGACCCGTTCGCGCCCGCCCACGCGGCCGGATGCCACGCACCCCAGGTCACGCTCTGGGCCGACCCCGCCCGCGGGGCGTACGTCAAGCTCGTCACCGTCGACGGCGTGCTGACCGGCTTCGTCGCGGTCGGGATGCCGCGCACCGGCGCCGAACTCACCCTGCTGTTCGAGCGCGGATCGGAGCTTCCCGCCGACCGCTCGACGCTGCTGCGCCTCGATGCGCCCGACGCCGGGATGCTCGCCACCGGCGACCCCTTCGCCGCCGACGCGACGATCTGCTGGTGCAACGGCGTGAACGCCGGGGCGATTCGCGAGGCCGTCGACGCCGGCGAGCCCACGGTCGCGTGCGTCAAAGCCGCCACCCGCGCGGGCACCGGCTGCGGCGGGTGCGTGGGCCGGATCACGGAATTGCTCGCGCGCGAGGCGATCCCGGCATAAGCGTCGGGGGGCGTGTCGGCGTGCACGCCCGGGGGCTGGCCGAACTCCTGAGACACGGCACGGCCGAGCCCCACACAGCGGCCCCACAGGTCCCGCACCCCGTTCTCCAGCAGTTCGAGCGGGCGCGGCGGGTCCGCGCGTGCCGGCCTCCGGAAAACACCCGGGCGTCCGCCGGTCCTGCCGCGCGATGGACCCCGAAGCATCCCGACATCCGGAGCCCAGCACGCTCCCTCGCCGACACGACGCCGAAACGCAGTGGCCGTACCCTTCCCACATGCCTCCGATCGAGAACCTCGTCGCGTTCATCGCCGCGTCGGTCGTCATCATCGTCGTCCCGGGCCCGAGCGTGCTGTTCGTCATCGGGCGCTCCATCGCGCTGGGCCGCCGCGCGGGCGTGCTGAGCGTCGTCGGCAACGCCCTGGGCACCGTCCCCGCGGTGCTCGCCGTCGCCTTCGGGGTCGGTGCGATCGTGGCCTCCTCGATCGTCGCCTTCACCGTGTTGAAGATCGTCGGCGCGATGTACCTCGTGTGGCTCGGCATCCAGGCGATCCGCCATCGTCACGACCACGTCTCCGGGGTGGCCGTCTCGCCCGCCTCGTCGTGGACGCTCCTTCGCCAGAGCTTCGTCGTGGGACTCACGAACCCCAAGACGATCGCGTTCTTCGTCGCCGTGCTCCCCCAGTTCGTCGCGCCGCACGCGGGCGCGGCGTGGGTGCAGCTGATCGTGCTGGGCGTCATCTTCCAGGTGCTGGCCCTGACGTGCGACAGCGTGTGGGCCCTGGCCGCCGGTACGGCACGAGCGTGGTTCGCCCGTTCGCCGAAGCGCATCTCCGCCCTCTCCGGCACGGGCGGCGTCATGATGATCGGCCTGGGTGGCGCGCTCGCCTTCACCGGTGCAAAGAGCTGAGACTCCCGCGCGCACCGCGACGCGCGGGGAGCTGATTCCCCGCACTCCGCGCGTCCGCGCACCCGCTTCGGGATCCTGCGACCCACCGGCACACAGCCGTCCGACAGATCTCCGACGCTGTCAGGCCACCCCGGTACGAACCCCGAGGTCGGTGGATGCCGCCCCCTCGAGCCGGACGCCGTCGGGGGCGTAACGCGAGCCGTCCACGGGGCTGTCCCAGGAGCGTTCGGCATCGTTCCACGTCAACGGCGTGCGCGCGACGATCGCGCGCGTGCGCCCGTCGACCGTCGAGACGGCCGTCGTCCGCAGTCCTCGACGCGCGATGACGCCCGCGCCCTCCGCGGGGCGCTTCACCGGCGCGGGCGACGCGCCGGCCGCGCACGCCGCCGCCACGCCCACGCGTCGCGCGGCATCGCCGATCCCCCGGCCGATGTCGGCGGGTACGGTCAGGCGGGTGCCGATGGTCTGCATCCACTGCGGCCGGTCCCCGCGCGAGACGCCGCGGATCTCGTCGGTCAACCGCATCGCGGCGGCGGGTCCGTTGGTCAGTCCCCAACCCGCGTATCCGGTCGCGAATCGCACGCGGCCGAGACCCCGCGGCATCCCCCCGACGAACGGCACGAGATTGTGCGATTGGTAGTCCTGGCCCGACCACCGGGCGATCTCGGCGCCGACCGGCAACGTCCGGCGGGCCCAGGCGGCGAGCTCCTCGGCGAGCGCGAGCTCCGACCGGGCCGAGCCGACCGGATGCCGTGCCCCGGTGACGATGAGCGCGTCGCGCCCGAACGAGACGGGGGTCGCGACGACGCTGCGGCCATGCGCTCCGACCTCGCTCCACATCCCGCCGGGGCCGGTGGCGTCCCCCTCCCGTTCGAAGGCGATCGCCCATGACCGCAGGGCCCGCGTCTTGAGGTCGTAGAGACCGCGTCGGGTGATCGGCGTGCCGGTGGCGAGCACCACGGTGTCGGCGAAGACGGTGCCGTGATCGGTGTCGACGCGTCCGTTCGGCAGTGTGTGCACGTCGGTCACGCGTACGCCCGTGTGCAGCGCGGCGCCCGCGGCCGTCGCCATGCCGGAGAGGGCCCAGGCCACCAGGGCGGGGTCGACGACGATCTGGTCGTCGAGGGCCACGGCCCGAGCGGGCGTGTGCCCGCCCAGGTCGGCGGGGGTGTCCACGCGCACCGGGAGTCCCGCCTCGCGGGCGACGTCGCGCACGGCGTCGAGCGCGGTGTCGGCGTCGGTGCCCCGGCCGAAGGTGAAGGCGGTGCGACGCTCGGCGGCGGTACCCGCCCGTTCGGCGAGCCAGTCGAGACCAGCCCGGTTGGCGTCGACATACGCGCGCACGAGTCGTGCCGGGTGGTGCGCGCGCAGAGCGGCGAGCGTCGTGCCCTGCAGAACGGATGCCATGCCCGCCGCAGCGGCCGTGGTTCCCTGCCCGATGGCGTCGGCGTCGATGACGGCGACGTCGACGCCCGCTTCGGCGAGCATGACGGCCGTGGACAGGCCGGTGATGCCCGCGCCGATGATGACGACGTCGTGTCGCGCGTCGGGCGCGAGCGGAGTGCCCTGGACGGGCGTCTGGTCATGGAGCCACAGGGGGATGGTCATGCTTCCATCCCATCGCGACGCCGGGGTCGGCGCATCCCGTTGCGAGATTGGGACGTTCGTCATACGGAGTTCGCGAACCTGGACGTTCGCTGTGAGCCACCCCTAGGATGAGCCCTGTCGGCTCCGCCGAGCCACCGCCGAGCCACCGGGCCGACGGCGTCCTCGACCTGGAGCTCTCCCCCGTGCGAACCTCCGTCGGCTTCACCCTTGCATTCATCCTTGTAGCGGCAGGAGTCACCCCTGCAGCTCTCGCCGCCGCCCCCGGCGACACGGCGTCGTGCCGCAGCATCCCGGTCGACGCCGACGCCCCGCTGCGCGCCGACATCGCCCGCGCGCGATTCGGTGTCGACGGCTCGGGCGTCACCGTGGGGGTGATCTCCGACTCCTTCGCGGCCACGTCCCCCGCGGGAGCGAGCGTCGCCGATGACATCGCCAACGGCCTTCTCCCCGGTGCAGGAAACCCGTGCGGGCGCGAGACCCCCGTCGGTGTCGTGCGCGACGCCCCGGCCATGCACGACGAAGGCCGTGCGATGCTGCAGTTGGTGCACGGCATCGCCCCGGGAGCGTCCCTCGCCTTCGCCGCGGCGGATCCTGACAGCGCCGCCTCGGTTCGCGAAGCGATCGACGTGCTCGCAGCGTACGGTGCCGACATCATCGTCGATGACATCAGCGTCGAAGAGGATGCGATCTTTCAGCGCTCCCTCACGGCCGAGACGGTCGTGCGTCAGACGGATCGCGGAGTGATCTACTTCTCCTCCGCGGGGAACCAGAACATCATCCCGGACGCACCCTTGCCCGGTCAGAAATCGACGCCGGTGAATGGCTGGCAGAGATCGGCGTACGCCCCGACCACGTGTCCTGACGGGGTCGCCGCGGCCGTGCAGGCGCGCGGCTTCGCGGCGCCCCTGGATTGCCTCGACGTGGATCCGCGGGAGCCGGCCGATCCAACCCTCGGCTACTCCGTCCTCGCGCACAGCGAGCTGATCTTCCAATGGGGCGAGCCGGCCGGGGCGGTCACCGGATCGTTCGTTCCCGTGGTGCTCGAAGGCGGCGTTCCGGTCGACGTGGACCTCAAACCGCTCGCGGACGGTACCCCCGGCTACACCCTCGTTCTGCCGGCGTCCGCGCACAACCTCGACATAGAGATCGTGGTCGCGCGCATCGCGGCCCCCGACTCCTCGACAGCGCTCGCGAATCCGCCGATCTTCCTCATGTTCCTGCAGTCCGCCTTGGATTGGGCCGAGTACACCGCTTCCGACGGGGACGTGCGCATCGGGCGAACGTCCTTGGGGCACAACAGCGACCCGGCGATCATCTCCGTCGCGGCGGCGCCGTGGAAGACCCCTTTCGAGGTGGAGTCGTTCAGCGGTCACGGCCCGTCGACGCACTACTTCGCCCCCCGAACGGCACCCGATGCGTCCGCCGTACTCGATACCCCGCAGATCGTCGCGAAGCCCGACGTCATGACGGTCGATCAGGTGCGGCAGTCCGTGCTGGGCGGCGATCCCGACGCCACCGGCGGACGCGCCTTCCCCGGCACCTCCGCAGCCGCTCCCCTCGCCGCGGCGGTCGCCGCCCTGGCGAAGTCGTTCGATCCCCGTCTGACCCAAGAAGATGTCCGCGCGCTGTTGCGAACGACGGCGCGCCCCGCTGCCTCGCCGTGGGACACGGTGCCTGCCGAGAACGTGACGGGCGCCGGACTCGTCGACGCCGAGGCGGCCCTGGCCGCGCTGCCGCCGCGCCCGACGCCCCAGCCGACCCCGACAGCAGCACCGACCCCGACGAGCAGTTCCACCCCCGCGCTGACGGCCGCGCCCGCCGTCGGTCCGACGCGCCTGGCGAACAGCGGCACGGACGCCTCAGCCACCGTGCCCCTGCTCATCGGCGCGATCGCGCTGCTCGTCGTCGGCGGTGTCGTGCTGCTGATCGTGCGCGCGCGGGCCCGGCGGCGGTGACGGCCGCCGTTAGGCTTCGGGTGTGAGCGACCCCGGAGCACCCTCGAGCCGGACGGCCGTCGTTGCCGCCGCGATCGACCTGTTCGCCCAGCACGGGTACGACCAGACGTCGGTGGACCAGATCGCCCAGGCCGCCGGAGTCTCTCGCTCGACGTTCTTTCGACAGTTCGGCGGCAAAGAAGACGTGGTCTTCGCCGATCACGAGGTGCTGCTCGACCAGACGCGCCGGTATCTGTCGCGGGTGCACGCCGATCCGTGGGTGGCCGTGTGCGACGCCTCGATGCGGGTCTTCCGTCACTTCTGCGCCGATCCCGAGCTCGCGCGGCGACGCTATGCAGTCGTGCGCGAGATCCCGGTGCTGCGCGATCGCGAGATCATCACGGTCGTCCGGTACGAGCGTCTCTTCGACGACTACCTGCGCGAGGCCCTTCCTGGCCTCGACCCCCTGGATGCCGTCGGCTTCGCCGCGCTCGTGACGGCGGTACACAATCACGTGCTGCGCCGGTTGATGCGCGGCGCCCGGGTTCCGGCATCCGTTCTGCGTCATGCCCTCGACGATGTGCTGCGCCGCTACGGGGTGCACCCCGACGGCGACGACCCGGCCGACGACGACGTGGTCATCGCGGCGTTCCCGCGGCGGATGCCCGCCGCCGAGATGTCGCGACGACTCCGGGCCTCTCTGGGCGACTGACCGCTCTGGTCTCTGACCTCGACCGACCGCCGCCGCCGCGACGCCTCAGACGACCGGCTTGGCGAGATCCTCGATCACCTGTGCGCCCGGGAGGGATGCCAGCACCCCGCCCGGCAGGAACAGCTTCGCGCCGCGGATCCCGGCGCCCACGACCACGCGCGGCAGCGCCGCCACGCGCGCATCGATCAGCAGGTGCCAGTCCGACGGGATGCCGAGGGGCGTGATGCCGCCGTACTCCATACCGGTCTGCGACACCGCGTCGTCCATCGGCGCGAACGTGGCCTTGCGCGCCTCGAGCAGGCGCCGGACGGTGCCGTTCACGTCGAGGCGGGTGGTCGCGAGGGCCAGACACGCGGCCGTGCGCGTGACGTCGCCACGCGTGCCCTGCACGACGATGCAGTTCGCCGAGATGTCGAGCCCCTGTCCGTAGGCCTCGCAGAATGCCGCCGTGTCGGCGAGGGCCGGATCGACGGCGGCCACCTCGATGCGCGTGGCGAGTACCGGGTCGAGTGTCGCGATCGCCGCGGCGACGGGCGCGGCCACCAGGTGCGGGTTTTCGGCGGCGGGGAGGAAGGTCAGCGTGCTCACGCCGAGACCCTATCGGGCGCGGCCCCTTCCCCGCCGCCCACGCGAAACACGCCAGTGACACTCAGTCCCAATATCTACGATACTGGGAACCATGACCATCGATGCCGATGCCCACACCCTCCCCGGAGAACGCGTCACCCACTACGACCTGCTCGGTCGCCGCGACACCGACTACTACGCGGTGTTCGCCGACGTCCCCGACGCGGATCGAGCCGCCTGGGATCGGGCCAAGGCCTTCGCCGACGAGGTCGGCACGCGCATGCAGGGCGAATGGGATGCCGCGACGTACCCCGTCGAACTGCTGCGACGCATGGGAGAACTCGAACTCTTCACCGATGGCATCGACCACCCCGACCTGCCCGTCTCGTCGCCGCTGGCGGCCGGCCTGGTCAACATGGAGGTGTCGCGCCACGACGGCTCGCTCGCCACCGTCCTCGCCGTGCAGGGCGGGCTCGCCCTGCGCACGCTCGCGCTCTTCGGCTCCCCCGAGCAACAGCAGCGGTGGCTGGGTCCCCTCGCCGCGGGCACGGTGCTCGGTGCCTTCGCCCTGACCGAGCCCGACCACGGCTCGGACTCGGTCTCGCTCGAGACCACGGCGACCCGCACCACCGACGGCTGGTCGCTGAGCGGCACGAAGAAGTGGATCGGCAACGGCGCCTCCGGCGGCATCACCTTTCGTCTGGGCGCGGGTCGAGAACGAGGGCGGCGACGACCACGGCAACGTGCGCTGCTTCCTCGTCGAGCAGGACACCCCGGGCTACACGGGCACCGTCATCACGGGCAAGATCTCGCTGCGTGGCATCCATCAGGCCCACGTCGCGATCAACGACGTGCGTCTCGCCGCGGATTCCGTGCTCCCCGGCGCGCACACCTTCAAAGACGCGTCGCGTGTGCTGTTCGCCACTCGCTCCGGCGTGGCATGGTCGGCGTTGGGCCACGCGACCGCCTGCTACGAGATCGCGCGGACATATGCCACTCAGCGCATGCAGTTCGGAAAGCCCCTCGCGACGTTCCAGATGGTGCAGGAACGCCTCGCGCAGATGCTCGACGAGCTCACCGCGATGCAGCTGTACTGCCGCCGCCTGGCCGACCTCGAGACCTCCGGAGGCCTGCGGCCGACCCAGGCCTCGCTCGCGAAGTACCACAACACCCGCGCCGCCCGTCGAGTGGCGTCGATCGCGCGCGACCTGCTCGGAGGCAACGGCATCCTGCTCGAAAACGGCGTCATGCAGCACCTGGCCGACATCGAGGCGATACACACGTACGAGGGCACCGAGAGCGTGCAAGCGCTCCTGATCGGCCGCGACATCACGGGCATCAGCGCGTTCGTCTGATCCGGGATGCCCGACCCCGGACCCCCTCGGATGCCGGTACCTCGGCGTTCCGACCGGGCCGCCGTTCGTCGAGGACGCACGCGATCGTCAGGACGCAGGACGTACGCGGATGACGACGATGGCGTACGTCCTCGTCGATCACGTGCGGTTTCGCCAGGTGGCCGGCGCGGCCGCGAACACTCCGCCTAATCGGCGACCCCGACCCGCGCAACCCGCGCCGCCATGTCGGAGACCCCCGCTACCGTGTCAGCATGGGCCTGTTCTCTCGTCACCCCGCGCCGCGTGAGGCCGTCACATCCGTCGCTCAGGCGGTGCAGACGCCACCCAAGAGCCTGTGGTCCGACGGGTTCGGGCGGCTCGCCATCCGGGCCGTGCAGATCATCATCGTCGTGGTGCTCGTCGCGGGCCTCATCTGGGGCATCCGGCAGCTCACGCTCGTGATCATCCCGCTGATCCTCGCGCTCATCTTCGCCTCGGCGTTCGGGCCGGTCACCATGTGGATGCGCCGCAAGGGCGTGCCCGCGGTGCTCGCGACGATCCTCACGCTGCTCGCGGTCGTCGTGGTGCTCGGGGCTCTCGGCTGGCTCGTCGCGAACGCCGTCATCGACCAGTGGGACTACCTCAGCTCGCAGGCCGTCCAGGGCTTCGAGCAGGCGCAGGATTGGTACCACACCCTTCCGTTCGCCATCTCGCCCGACCAGGTGAACCAGGCGATCCAGGGCATCCAGAGCTTCGTGACGAGCTCCGAGTTCGGCACGGGAGCCCTGGCCGGGGTCAGCGCGATCGCCTCCTTCGTCACGGGCTTCGTGCTGATGGTCGTGATCCTCTTCTTCTTCCTCAAAGACGGCCCGCGCATGTGGGAGTTCGTCCTGCGGCCGTTCCACGGCAAGGACTACGACCGGGCCCGCCGCATCGGCGACAAGACCGTGACCGTGCTCGGCTCCTACGTGCGCGGCACCGCGTCCGTCGCCGCGGTCGACGCGATCGGCATCGGCATCGGCCTGGCGATCCTGCAGGTGCCCCTCGCCCTGCCGCTCGCCGTGCTCGTTTTCCTGCTCGCGTTCATCCCGATCGTCGGGGCCGTGACCGCCGGCATCCTCGCCGCGCTCGTCGCCCTCGTCACGAACGGCCCGATCGTCGCGCTCATCGTCGTCGGCATCGTGGTGCTGGTGAACCAGCTCGAGGGCAACTTCCTGCAGCCGGTCCTGATGGGCCGCTCCATGAAGCTGCACTCGTTCGTCGTGCTCGTGGTGCTGGCCGGCGGTACCGCCATCGGCGGCATCCTCGGCACGCTCCTCGCCGTCCCGCTCACCGCCGTCGCCTGGGGCATCATCACGGTGTGGAACGGGCCCGACAAGCCCGCGGAATGGGCGCGCCCCAAGAAGCGCCGCAATCCGGTGCCGCTCGCGGGCACCGAGAGCGCGGACTGAGACCCATGCCGTACGACATCCCGGCGCCGATGCTGGCGAAGTCGGTGCCCGAGGTGCCCGAGCACGGCAAAGTCGCGGGCGGCTTCCGCTACGAGCCCAAGTGGGACGGGTTCCGCGCCCTGGTCTCGTGGGACGGCACCGACGTCGAGATCGGCAGCCGCGGCGCCAAGCCGTTGACCCGGTACTTTCCCGAACTCGTCGCCGCGTTCGCCGGGATCCTGCCAGAGCCGTGCCTCATCGACGGTGAGGTGGTCGTCGCCCGCGGCGAGCCCGGGGCGCAGCGACTCGACTGGGAGGCCCTGTCGCAGCGCATCCACCCCGCGGCATCCCGCGTGAACCTGCTCGCCGAAGAGACCCCGGCGATGTTCATCGCCTTCGACCTGCTCGCGCGCGGCGACCGCGACCTGCAGGGCGAGCCGTTCTCCGAGCGCCGCGCGCAGCTCGAGGACCTCCTCGGGCATGTCCCCCACCCGGTGCATGTGACCCGCACGACCGACGACCCCGACCTCGCCCGCCGATGGCTCGCGGAGTTCGAGGGTGCCGGGCTCGACGGTGTCGTGGCCAAGCCGCTGGCTCAGCCGTACGCCCCGAACAAGCGCACGATGTTCAAGATCAAGCACGCACGTACCGCCGACGTGGTCGCGCTCGGCTATCGCATCCACAAGTCCGGCCAGGGCCTCGGTTCCCTCCTCGTCGGTCTCTACGACGACGAGGGCCGCCTGCACAATGTCGGCGGCGTCTCGGCATGGACCGACAAGAAGCGGCTCGAATTGATCGACGAGCTCGCACCCCTGGTGGAGCGGGATGCCTCGGGCGGGGCGGTCGTCGGAGAGACCGACCGCTCGCGCTTCTCGGCATCCAAAGACGTGTCTTTCGTGCGTCTTCGCCCCGAGCGGGTTCTCGAGGTGCGCTACGACCAGCTCGAGGGCACGCGGTTCCGTCACACGGTGCAGTTCGACCGGTGGCGCCCCGACCGCGACGCGCGCTCGTGCACGTTCGCGCAGCTCGAGACGGTGTCGTCGTACGACTTGGGCGACGTGCTGGACTGAGTCGTGCACGACCGCGCCGATCTGCGCGGCGTCCTTCGAAGTGCGCGGGTCGTCTTGCCGCGGCGCGTGCTCGTCTTGCCCCGGGATTGGGCGCTTCCACGGAGACAGGGGATGCTTCGAGAACAGGCCGATCGCGGCGGAATCGGCATGTTTTCGAAGCATCCCCTGTCCTCGCCGCCTCCTCGGTCCTCGCGGCCCGGCATCCGCGACCTCCCCGCCCACGCGACGCCCCCGCCCACGCGACACCCCCGCCCACGCGACACCCCCGCCCACGCGGCACCCCCGCCCACGCGGCACCCCCGCCCACGCGACACCCCCGCCCACGCGGCGCGAGCGTCGCCCCGAACACTTCGCGTCACTGGGCAGACACGACTCGTACCGCCCCGCCGGAACCAGCGCGGGAGCGAGTCGGGTCGAGCCGCTCGACTGAGCGTTCTCGGCGCGCCCCGACGCCCGGGAGCGCGCCACCCCGTCGGAGTGGCGCGCTTCCGGGCGCTCAGGCCCGTCGACGTCGGCTGACCACTGCCATCGCACCGGCGGCGAGCAGCCCAAGTCCGAGAACGCCCGCCCCCAGAACGGTCGGCGTCGCGTCCACTCCGGTGGCGGCGAGCAGTCGCACGGCGGGCTCGCCCGCCGGGATGGGCGGGAGCTCCTGAGCGACGCGCGTGAGCAGGGCCTCCGCGTCGACGAGGCCGGCGCCGACCGAGTCCGTCTCCGGGATCGTCAGGTACGGAGACGCGAAGGGCGCGGCCGTCTGCGTGAGCAAGCTCTCGACGTCGTCGGGCGTCAGGTCGGGGTCGAGCTGCAGGGCGAGCGCCACGACGGCGCCGGCGATGGGCGTCGCGGACGACGTTCCGTAGAACCGCCAGACGCCCGGGGCCGTCTCGGGTGCTTTGCCGCCGAACGAGGTTGCCGTCTGTCGCGACCCGTCGACCGAGAGAACGGTCGGTTTGGCGATCACCTCGGGCTCCGCGAGCCGCTCGGCCGTTCCCGTCGCATCGTCCTCCGGCCCGAGGAAGTAACGAACGGGACCCAGCGAGCTGTATGTGTCGATGCGGACGTCGTCGGTCACACCGGTCGCGGCGACCGTGATCGCGGCCGGAGCGCCGTTATGCCCCAGGATGGAGCGTCCGACGTCGTCGGGTCCCTGCGAGCGCCAATACTCCGCGGACACCGCCCACTGCGGACCATCCGCCAATGCTATCCAGCCCACCGCGGGGGTGATGTCGGCCCCCGGGGTACCGTCGAGATACCGCACAATCGTGACGTTCATGTCGAGTTCGTCGGCCGTCAGGTCGGTCGGATTCATGAGACCGGTGACATCGATGGTCAGATCGGAATAACGTACGGGGTAGCCCTCGACCAGTGTCGCGACCACCTGTGTGCCCTGACCTGCGAAGGTGACGAACATCTCGAATCGCGCCGCCGCCGTCCCCGTTTCTCCCGGCCCACCGAATGCTTCCGCCCACTGGAAGGTGACGGGCAGGTGTGCCTGTGTCTCGCTCGTGGCAACTTCTCCGGGCAACGTTGTGATGGTCGACACGACATCGGCCGCGTCGCCGGGATCGAAATCGAGGCAGTCGAAGGCCACGGCATCCTTCATCTGCGCGGCGTCCGTGATGGCGTCCTTCACTGACTTCTGATCGGGATCCGTCACGTCCAGGTCACAGGGCACCGGACGATAAGCGGCAGTACTCCAGGCGCCGATTGGGGTGGCGTCCTGCCCCGGACGCGGACGCTGCGCGAGGGCCGTGCTGTTTCCCGCGGCGGTGAGATACGTGATTCCCGCTGCGCGGGCGGCCGCGATCTGCTGGCTCACGGTCGAGTCCTGGAAGAGGGGCTCGACCGGATCGATGACATCATCGACGATGACATCCACCCCCGCCTGCTGGAGCTTGTTGATCGCGTTGCCGACCTCCATCATGGCCGGCCCGGCGCTCGCCCAGAACAACTCCGCTCCCGGGGCCACGCCGTGCACCATCTGCGCCATCGCCCGCCCTTCATCGTCGTCGCTCGGGCTCGGCGGCGGGTCGTCGACCACGATCGTGACGGGTGTGGTGTACCCGCACGGGTTGCCGGGGCCCGGCAGCAGGCCGTCGTCGATGTTCTGCTGGACGGTGTCGTTCGCGGGCGAGGACAGTGCCGAGAACGTGTTCGAGATGATCCCGACCTTCACCCCCGACCCGTCCACACCGAACTCGGCGCGGGCGACGTCGGAGTGCAGGATCGGATCGGCGTCGACCGGAACGGTACGGCAACTCGTCGGCGCCGCCGACGCCGCCGACGGCACTCCGGCCCAGACCATCACCCCCACCACGGCCATCGTCGCCAGCATGGTCACGGGCACCCTCGTGCGCACGGCTTCCTCCCCCGGAGTCGCGTCTGATGACCTCCGCCTGCCGATAGCGGCTCCTATCGGGGCAGAGGAGTTCCGCTCAGCATGTCAGAACATGACACGCGCGTGGGACATGCGCAGGCGGTCAGCACGACAGGCGCGGATAGCCGCGAGCCTCACCCGGTGTTCCCCCGCGCCGCCCGACGCAGCAGGGCGACGGCCACCGCGAGAGCAGCGACACCGATTGCCGCCAGGAGCACCACCGGCGATGACCCCGTCGTGGCGAGCGCTCGCCCATCGATCCCGCCGTGCCCGGCGTCACCGTCGCCGTCGCCCGTCTCGGGCACGTCGGTACCGGCCGATGGCGTGGGGGTCGGATCGGGCGTCCCGGCGGGAACGGTGACGCACAGCTGGATCCTGCCCGAGGCACGTCCCGTCGCGACGGGCGGTTCCATCGTCAGACCGTCACACGACGACCCCGTATCGGAGGTCGTCTCGTCGATCGTGACGCTCTGCCGCTCCGGTTCCGCGGTCGACTGCGCCAGGGCGGGCGTCACCGCGACGATCGTCAGAGCGACCGAGGCCGCAATTGTCGGCAGCACCAGCGCCCTCATCGAGCACTCACCTCGACGCGCGGCCCGCTCTCCGCGGTGACCGCCTGTTCGTCGGAATCCGTGTCGGGAGCTCCCTGGGGATCCGACTCGACACGCGGGCGCCCACGTCGTCGCAACACGACGCCCGCGACGATCGCCCCTGCTGCGAGCACCAGCAGGGCGAGCCCCGACCACGACACCGCGGTGGCGGCGAACCTCGCCTCCGCCGCCGTCGGAGCGATGATCGCATCGTCGCCGAGCACGGCCGGACGCACCTCGACCGTGCCCGAGAGCGCGAGAATCGGCCACGCCGAAGACTCCACCACCACGGTGGTCGTGTCGCCGGGAAGCAGTTCGACCGGTTCGACGCCCGACGAGGCCGCATCGATGCCGGCACCGGCGACGGCGGAGGTCGCGCCCAGGCGGACATTGCCGGTGTTGCTCACCCGCGTCTCGACACGGACGACGCCCGGGGCGAACGGGATCCACGACGGCCGGAACGAGGCGTTCGTCTCGTCCACCTCGAGGGCGGCGACGAGGTCTCCCGCGACCTGTAGGTGCAGGCGCACCCCGATGCGGTTCGTCACCGTGACGCCGCCGTCGCCCCGGCTCACGCCCACGACGATGCCGGCGGGATGGTCTCCGGGAACCGCGTCGGCGGGCACGTCGATGCGCACGGGCAGCACGCGCGTCTCACCCGGTCCGAGGGTCAGAACTCCGGCATCCAGGCCGCTGATCGAGACCCACGCCCCGGCATCGCGGGGCTCGCCGGACGCGATGTCGAAGGCGCCGTCGTCGCCGAGTACCCCGTCACCGGGCGCGACGAGATACGAGGTCGACTCGGCGCCGAGGTTGGTGACCGCGATCGCGTCGGCGATGTTGCCGCCGGGATCGACGGTGTGGCGCAGGGAGATACGACCGTCGGGTCCGTCGGCGTTCGCGGGGGCGACCGACCATTGCGGGCTGCTCGGTGATGTCGATGCGGCCCCGACGACCAAGGGCGGGACGGTCGCGGAAGGTGCGGCGACCGCGGGCGCGGCGGCTCCGGCGCAGAGAATCACGGTGAGAGCCGCGGCAGCGAGCGCGGAAAGAGTGCGGGGGTACACGGCGAAGTCCTTCGAAGCGGGAGGGATGCCGGTGCGCCCCGCCACGCGAGCGGCGGGGCGCACCGGGGTGACGGTCAGTCCTTGGCGAACAGCGTGAGGGTGATCTCGCTGCCGTAACGGCCGCTCTCGGCGTCGGCCGGCACCGTGAGGGCGAGGTCGGCGCTCACCTTCGTCTGGCCCACGCGCTCCACGCGGTCGGCGTCTGCGAGAGTCGACGGACGCTCGAGCGTCGCCGTTGCCCCCGCGACGGCTCCCGACTGCGAGCTCACCACGCGCGGCGTCCACGCGAGGTTCTCGGCGCCGAAAGAGCGGTTGCCCGCGACGAACGCCGAAGCCGAGCCCGCGAGAGTCCACCCGCGCCCCTGTGCCTGCGCCTCGTTACGGGTGTCTTCGACCGTGATCTCGGGCAGGACCGCCGATCCTCCGTCGAAGACGACGGGGCCCTCGAGGGCGGGCAGTGCCAGGCTCAGGCGTCCGGCCGAAGCGGGAAGCGGCACGGAGGCCTCCACGCCCACGGCGCCGTCGGCGGCGCGGCCGTGGCCGATGAGGTCGAAGAGCGTCTTGCCGATGTCGGTGTTGTCGAGGTACGCGCCACGGACGAAGTCCCACTTCGTCGCACGCGCCTGCAGCACCTCGGAGCCCGCGCCCTTGGCGTACAGCGGAACGAGGGCGTTGGTGTGCCCACCCGAGTGCCACGACACGTTCGGCAGCTGGCCGGCGGTTCCGGTGAGGGCCGTCCACCCCGCGCTCGCGCCCGCACCGGGGCCGGCGAGGTAGCCGGTCTCGTGGTCGGCGGTGACGACGACGAGCGTCTCGTCCCAGTTGGAGTGCGTCTCGACCCACTCGGTCACGGCTTCGACGGAGTCGTTGAACGCGAGCTGCTCCTCCACGATGCGCGTGGTCTGGTTGGCGTGACCGGCCCAGTCGACCGCACCGCCCTCGACCATGAGGAAGAAGCCGTCGTCGTCCTTCTCGAGCACGTTCAGCGCGGCCCGTGCCGAGGTCGCGAGCGAGGGCACGTCGGCGTTGGCCGGGTCTGTGCCGGGCGCGACCGTCTTGTTGGCCACGCCGGGACGGCTGTACTGGAAGGTCTCGGCGACGCGCGCGAGCCCGAAGAGCTTGTCGGGCACGTTCTCCCCCGCGGCCACGCGCTCGAAGTCGGCCTTGCTCTCGACGTACGAGAAGGGCGTCTTCCCCTGCGTCACGCGCTCGAAGTCGGCCTGCGAGATCCACGAGCCGGCACCGAAGTGCGAGGCGCGGGTGGTGTTGGCATCCGTGTAGTTCGGGTGTCCACCGCCGATGAGCACGTCGACGCCGGAGTCGATCATCTCGGCCGCGAGGCCGTGGTAGTCGTTGCGGCTGGCATTGTGCGCGATGAAGCCCGCGGGAGTCGCGTGGTTGAACGGCACCGAGGTGACGAGGCCGACCTTCTTGCCGGCATCCAAAGCCTGCTCCCCGACCGTGAGGAGCTTCCCGCCCTGGGGGTCGAAGCCGAGTGTGCCGTTGGTGGTCTTCACACCGGTACCCAGCGCGGTTCCGGCGGCGGCCGAGTCGGTGGCGCCCGAGGCGACCCACGTGAACGCGCCCCATGCCTCTTCCGGAGAGTACGACGCGCGACCGCTGGCCGAGTAGTGCGACTGGCCCACCTGCACGGGGAACGAGTCGTACACCTGGCTCGCCGTGCCGGGAACCTTCGTGGCGACACCGGAGTTCGGCGCGACCGCGACCTGCTGGTAGCTCGCGCCGGTCTCGTACAGGCGGGCGGCGTCGAACTGGTTGTAGCCACCGCCGTCCGAGATCAAGACGATGACGTTGCGGGGCGCGGGGGTCTCCTGCTCCTCCGCCGACGCGGCGACGGCAGGGGTGACGCCGAGGGCGAGGCCCGCGACGGTGCTCGTGACGATCAGACGACGGGAACGCCCGGTCGTGCGCTTATCCATGTGTGTGCTCTTCCGTTTCGTATGGATCCACGTGCCGCCGAGGCGGCGGACGCGATCCACGGTGACGGAACACCCTCACGTGAGAACGACTCTCCGGTCGCCCGCGGATGAACATTCGCTCGTCGCGTTCACGGTTGCGTGAACAGTGGGCGCAATCCTGGCATCCGGATGCCGGAGATGGCACCATTCACCCCCGCCGCTCGGCGGGGTTCATATCCGCTAGTGCGCGGGGTTCTTCGCGCGCGAGGGTTGCACGCGCGGAGGCTCCCCGGGCATCTTGGGAAACTCGGGAGGGAACGGCAGTTCGCCGAGACCGCTGTCGAGGTCACGCTGCCACCACTCCAGCAGCGTGTCGATACGTCCGGGCTGCGCGGCGAAGTCTGCCCACGGGTCGCCTCGGGATGCCAAGCGCTCAGGGATCGAACGCACCGTGAACGCGAGCGGATCGAGGCCGTCGAGCTCGTCCCACCACACCGGCGTCGACACCGTCGCGGTCGGGAGAGCCCGCGGCGAGTACGCACCGGCCATCGTGCGGTCGCGGTTGGCCTGGTTGAAGTCGACGAAGATGCGCTCGCCCCGCTCCTCTTTCCACCAGTTGGTGGTCACGGCATCCGGCATCCGTCTCTCCAGCTCGCGGGCGGCGGCGATCACCGCGTGACGCACGTCGAGGAACTCGTGCGCCGGCTCGATCGGGCAGAACACATGAAGGCCCCGGTTACCGCTCGTTTTGATCCAGGGTTCGAGCCCCGCCTCGCGCAGCACCGCGCGCAGCTCGTGCGCTGCCGCGACAGCTTCGACGATCCCCGTGCCCGGTTGTGGATCGAGGTCGATGCGCAGCTCGACCGGGTGATCGGGGTCGGTCGCGAGCGAGGCCCAGGGGTGGAACACGACGGTGTTCATCTGCGCCGCCCACACCGCCGAGGCGATCTCGCCGAGGAACAGCTGCGGATGCCGACGCCCACTGTTGTAGGTCACGGTCACGGCCTCGACGAACGCGGGGGCGCCCTTCGGCGGGTTCTTCGAGAAGAACGCCTCGCCGCCGACCCCCTCGGGGAACCGCTCGAGCGACACCGGCCGATGCCCATTCGCCGCGATGAACGGATCGGCGACCGCGATCAGATACTCGGCCAGCTCGCGCTTGGTGATGCCCACCTCGGGCCACAGCACGCGGTCGGGGTTCGAGATGCCCACCTCGCGATCGCCGTCGGGGCCCGGCACGGTCAGCGTGATGCGGGGGGATGCCATGCCCCGACGCTACTGCGCGCACGGGCCGCGCGTCTGCCCGTTGCGCGGGCCCGCGGGACGGTGTCGCGGCGGGCGGGGCGGGCGGGGGCTCGAGCCGGGGCTCGGGCGAGGGCTCGGGCGAGGGCTCGGGCGTTTCGGGGCGCACGACGTCGCCCCGGAGCGCTCTCGTGGCGCACGACGTGGCCCCGCAGCGGTGTCGGGGCGGCGAACGTGGCCGCGGGGCGCGCCACGTGACCCCGGGGCCATCCCGCGGCGCAGGCGAATCGCGCGCGAGCGCGGGCCCGCACGAGTATCCGCTCGCGCGCGCGTGTCCACCCTGCGCCACAGCATCCGGCACCCGCCTACGCTCGGGACATGACCTCCGTCGCAGCCCGCACCGCTCTCGACATCGTCGACTGGCGTCGCCGCGTCTTCGCCCTGTACGACGCCGTGCGCGAAGCCGACGATCCCGAAGAGGCGCACGAGCTGTGGCGCATCGAGCGCGACGCCCTGTTCGCCGCCCACCCCGCCACTCCCCTGCTCCCCGAACAGCGCGAGGCGTTCGTCGGGCTGCCGATCGCCCCCTACGACGCCGCGTGGCGTTTCGAAGTGCCGCTGCTGGACGCCGACGAGGCGTCGTTCGTGGCGACGACCGGCACCGACGGCGAGGTCGGCTTCGACCGTGTCGGCCGGGTCGAGCTGCCCGACACCGGTTCACTCGACGTCTGGCGGCTGACCTCCTATGGTGGTGGCCTGTTCGTTCCCGTGCGCGATGCCGCCGCCGGGAGCCCCGGGGGAACGTACGGCGGTGGCCGCTATCTGCTCGACACTGTCAAGGGGGCGGATCTCGGGCGCGGCGCCACCCCCGACACGCTCGTGATCGACTTCAACTTCGCCTACAACCCCTCGTGCGCGTACGACCCCATGTGGGCGTGCCCGCTGGCTCCGAACGGAAACGTGCTGCCCGTCACGGTCCCGGTCGGCGAACTGTACGGGGCCTGACGCCCGCGCGCTCCGGGGTCAGGACGTCGGCGCGGCCTCGTCGTTCGCGAGGGCGATGACCGGAGCCAGCTCTTCGCGCGTCAGTCGAATCCACGGCCCGGCCGGGTCGACGAGCAGGCCGGTGAGCCCGGCATCGCCGGCGAGGGCCTTCGCCAGCTGCAGCGGCTTGATCGGCAGGGGCTGATCGCCGCGGCCGAGCGCCAACAGCTCGAGCGGGTGCGTGAACACCTCGAGATAGCGTTCCCCGGCGGCCGACCGCGACTCGGCGACTCCGACGGGCCCGCCCTCGGCGGTCTGGTTGACCGCGATCCACAGCGGCACCTCGGCCACGATTGCGTCGACGATGGTGGATGCCGTGGAGTCGTCGCGCGTCTCGCACAGCGCCGTCTTGACGCGCAGTTCAGGGTCTGCTTCGGCGACCATCCGTTCGAGCAGGGCCTTCGGCAGCACCGCGCGGTTGTCGCCCGAAGCGGGGTCGAGCACGATCCCGGCGTAAGGACCGGCGAGCACGTGACGCAGCAACGCCATGACGGGCTGCCCCATCGCCGAGGTGTCGTGGTCGCCGTCGGCTTCGACGCTGGCGCGCAGCGCCATGCCACCGCTGTAGGCGAGCACGAGCTGCTCGTCACCACGATTGGCCACGGCGAGCGGCAGGTCTTTGCCCTCCGCGAGCAAGGCCCGGGCGTCGCCCTTCACGCGCAAGAAGACGTGTCCCTGCAGCAATTGACGCGCGACGTTCAGCAGCTGCGCGGGTTCTGCTTGGCCGGTGATCTCCGCGAGAGCCTTGCCGAGCAGCGCGTTGTCGCGCAGCCCCGGCACCGTTTCGGGTGCGGTCGGGGCTTCCATCGGTCCGGGCTGGCGAGCAGACGGTCGCGCCGCGACCGGGGGCGCCGAGGGGGCTTCGGGCGCGGCACCGACACCGCGGAACGACGACATCGAGATACCAACCGTGGGGGTCGCCTCGGTGGCACCCGCAGTGGCGGCACCGCCCGCGGTCGCGCCGCCCGCGGTGTCCCCGTCTGCGGTGTCCCCGTCTGCGGTGGCGCCGGAAGGGACGTCGCTCGGGTCGGCGTCGCTGGGGCCGGCGGGGTCGACGGGCTGCTCACCCGGTTCGATCGTGGAGTCGGGCCGGTCAGCCGATGCGTCGTCGGAATCGGACTTCTTGCGGCGTGAGAAGAGAGCCATTGCTCAAGCCTATCCGCGCCGGTGCCCGGCGAGGTGGGAGCGGGGTCGGGCTTGCCCCAGGCGTTCGCGACACGCTCCGGCGTTCGCGACACGCTCCGGCGTTTGGGGCACGCTCCGGCGTTTGGGGCGCGCTCCGGCGCTTGGGGCACGCTCCGGCGTTCGCGACACGCTCCGGCGCTTGGGGCACGCTCCGGCGTTCGCGACACGCTCCGGCGTTTGGGGCACGCTCCGGCGTTTGGGGCGCGGTATGCCGCGCCCCAAACGCGCAAACCCGCCCCGAAACGGAGCGGCAGCGGGGCAGCACGCCCCGAAACGGCGCGACCGCGAAACAATACGCCCCGAAACGGCGCGACCGCGAGACCACACACCCCGAAACGGCGCGGCCGCGCAGGACAACACGCCCCACGGCGCAGAGGCAGGAGCCGGCGCTACAGCTTGGCGATCGGCGCGATCTTGACCAGCAGCTTCTTCGGGCCCCACCGTGTCGAACCGCACGTGCGCGACACGTTTCGCACCCTCGCCCGTGACGGCGTCCACGCGGCCTTCGCCGAAGTCGTCGTGCCGGATGCGATCGCCCGCGGCCAGGACCATGTCGCCGTTGTCGCGCACCTTCGCCGGGATGCGGTTGGGGAACTTGCTCGGGTCGGCCGGCGCGCGCTTGGGCAGCGGCACGAGGTCGTCGCCGTAGCGGTTGCCGCCACCGGTCTGCCCGGGGCGCCGGCCACGCGCGTTGAGCGCGCGGGACTGCGAGCCGCCCCGACCGTTGACGTCACCCGGCGATTGGCGCCAGTCGATGAGATCGGCGGGAATCTCCTGCAGGAAGCGACTGGGCATGGCCACGGTCACCTCGCCGAATTGCGCGCGGGTCATCGCGAGCGAGACGTGCAGGCGCTTGCGCGCGCGTGTGATGCCGACGTAGAAGAGTCGCCGTTCCTCTTGCGGACCGCCCGGCTCGTTCGCCGAGATACGATGCGGCAGCAGATCTTCCTCGACCCCGGTGAGGAACACGGCGTCGTATTCGAGGCCCTTCGCGGTGTGCAGGGTCATGAGCGACACCGAGCCCGACGCATCGTCGAGGTCGTCGGCATCCGCCACGAGTGTCACCTCGGTGAGGAAGTCGATGACCGTGCCCTCGGGGTTGTTACGGGCGAACTCGCGGGTGACCGCGATGAGCTCGTCGAGGTTCTCGAGGCGCGCCTCGTCTTGCGGGTCTTTGCTGGCGCGCAGGGCGTCGAAGTAGCCGCTCTTGTTGAGCAGCAGCGTGAGCCCCTCGGTGACCGAGCTCGAGGGGGCGAGCTCTCCGGATGCCGGGAGCATGACCGCTGTAGCTTCGGTCAGCACCGCGTCGAGCTGATCGATGGCCTTCTGCAGCTTCGGTCCGACGCCGATCTGCGCGGAGTTGGCCAGGGCGTCACGGAAGGTGATGCCGTGCTCGGCGGCGTAACGGGCGATCGCCGTCTCGGTGACGTCGCCGATGCCACGGCGCGGACGATTGAGGATGCGGCGCACCGCCATGCCGTCGGCGGGGTTGGCGACGGCGACGAGGTACGCGAGGGCGTCCTTGATCTCGGCGCGCTCGTAGAACTTCGTGCCGCCCATGATCTTGTAGGGCACGGCCGAGCGGATGAAGATCTCTTCCAGCGCACGCGACTGCGAATTGGTGCGGTAGAACACCGCGATGCCGGAGTAGTCGACGCCCTTCTTGTGCAGCGCCTCGATTTCGTCGGCGACGAACTGGGCCTCGTCGTGCTGCGAGTAGCCGGTGAAGCCGATGATCGGGTCCCCCGCTCCGACGTCGGTCCACAGCTTCTTGTCCTTGCGGTCGAAGTTGTTCGCGATGACCGCGTTCGCCGCCGAGAGGATGTTCTGCGTGGAGCGGTAGTTCTGCTCGAGCAGCACGACCTTCGCACCCGGGTAGTCGCGCTCGAACTCGCTGATGTTGCGGATGTCGGCACCGCGAAACGCGTAGATCGACTGGTCCGAGTCGCCGACGACGGTGAGGGATGCCGCTTGCTCGCCGCTGGGCTCGGCTTCGAAGATCATCATGCCGCCGGAGGAGAACGGCTCGGCGTCGGAGCCGACGGGCCGCGTCAGCTCGTGGATGAGCGCGTACTGGGCGTGGTTGGTGTCCTGGTACTCGTCGACGAGGATGTGTCGGAAGCGCTTGCGGTAGACGTCGGCCACCTGCGGGAACGCGCGGAACAGGTAAACGGTCTGCGCGATGAGGTCGTCGAAGTCGAAGGCGTTCGCGCGCTGCAGTTCACGCTGGTACGATGAGAAGATCTCGACGAAGACGCGCTCGGCGGGGTCGCTCATGTTGGCCGACCGGGCGTAGGACTCGGCATCGGCGAGCTCGTTCTTGAGCTTCGAGATGCGGCTCTGCGTGCCCGCGGGGGTGAGGCCGAAGGAGTCGCCCTCGTGCTCCTTGACCAGACGCTTGATCAGCGCCCGCGAGTCGCCGGAGTCGTAAATGGTGAACGCCTTGGTGAATCCGAACTGCTCGGCCTCTCGGCGCAGGATGCGCACGCACGCGGAGTGGAACGTGGAGATCCACATGCCGTCGGCCTTCTGCCCGATGAGCTGGTGGACGCGCTCGCGCATCTCGCCCGCGGCCTTGTTGGTGAAGGTGATGGCCAGGATCTGGCTCGGGTACGCCTCTCGCGTGCGCAGCAGCGAGGCGATGCGTCGCGTCAGCACGCTGGTCTTTCCCGACCCCGCGCCCGCCACGATGAGCAGCGCCGGGCCGCGATAGGTCACGGCCTCGCGCTGGGGACCGTTCAATCCGGCGAGGAGGTCGGCGTCGGGGCGGGCATCCGACGGCGCGGGACCGCCGACGATGATGGGCGTGGAGGCGTCGGTCATGGCGGGTCAAGTCTAGGCGGGGCCTCCGACATCGGCCCCGCCCACCCCTGCCCGGAGACGTGGAACCCTAGGCCCGCGCTTCGCCCGCCGCCCCCGACGACAGCAGCGACTGGGCACGCGAGAGGTGCTCGGCATCCACGGTCACGTCCCACCGCTCGGCCTCGAAGCCCTGCACCGACGAGAAGTCACGGCGTCCGCCGGTCATCGCGTGGCCGGCGAACCCGAACACCGCGCCCCAGACCGCGCCGAGCACGAGGCCCCACAGCAGCAGCCCGAGGAAACCGCCCGGGGCCAGCAGCCCCACGAGCACCCCGATCATGAGACCGAACCAGGCGCCGGAGGCGGCGCCGAGACCGGCGGCGCGGCCGCGGGTCATCCGTCCGGTGACCTGCTCCACGATGCGTACGTCGTGGCCCACGATGGCCGTGTGCTCCACGGGGAAGCCCGCGTCGGACAGGCGGTCGACCGCCGCCTGCGCTCCGGTGTAGTCGCTGAAGCTCGACAGCGTGCGGCGTTCGGGGGTGGCGCGGGTGATGTCGGTCATGGTCGTTCCTTCCCTGGACGGCCTCACGCTAGCCCCCGGTCCGTCGTCCGCGTGGGTGGTTGCGCGGGCGCGGTGGCGGGGGTAGCGGCCTGTCAAACACGGGGTGTTCCGCACCGTCACCGGGGATGATGGACGCATGCGCCTGATCCTGAACGTCCTGTGGCTCGTCCTGTCGGGCTTCTGGCTCTTCCTGGGCTACCTCGCCGCGGGAATCGTCCTGTGCATCCTCATCGTGACGATCCCCTGGGGCATCGCGTCGTTCCGCATCGGCCTGTACGCCCTGTGGCCCTTCGGCCGGGAGATCGTGGCGAAGCCGACCGCGGGCGTCGGATCGTTCCTCGGCAACGTCGTCTGGGTCATCCTCGCGGGGTGGTGGCTGGCCCTGGAGCACATCGTCACCGGCATCCTGCTGTGCGTGACGATCATCGGCATCCCTCTCGGCATCGCCAACTTCAAGCTCGTGCCGGTCTCGCTCATGCCGTTGGGCAAGGAGGTCGTCGACATCCGTCGCGGCGGACCGTTCGACCGCGGTCTGCGGGCCTGACGCTCAGCGCACCAGCGTTCTCCGCGGCAGCGCGAGGGCGATGCCGACGATCATGACGATCGCTCCGGCGACGACGCCGGCCATCACGATCTCGCCGGGGATGACGCCCTCTCGAGCGCCGGTGAGACGGGCGAGATCCCATGGCAGCACGCCGACCTGCTCGTTCCACGACCGGAGGGCGTCGGCGGCTCCCATCACGGCGATCGTCGCCGACGGCAGGGCGTAGGCGACCCCCATGCCGGCCAACGCGATCCCCGTCGCACGCCGCCGCCCGAGCTGCGGACGCAGCGACCACCCGGCGACGACGAACACCCAGGCGACCAGCGCGAATGCGACGGCGAGGTAGAGCACGCGCACGAACGGCGCCGCCCACAGGTCGGGCCAGATCCCCTCGGGTCCCGAGGCGGCGATCACGGCGAGCGCGACGACGCACCGCAGCACGAGCGCTCCCCCGACGGCGGCGATGATCGGCCACGGCGAGCGCCGACCGAGCAACAGCCGCACGATCAGGGCGAAGAACAGCCACCCGACGATGGCCAGCGCGGCGCCCCAGAGGCCGTCGCGCGGCGTCTGCAGGACGCGGGTGGCCACGAGGATGCCGCCCGGCACGACGATCATGAGCCAGCGGTCCAGCGGCAGCAGACCGAGGCTGGACTCGCTGGCCCGCCAGGGCCGCGTCGAGGCGATCCACGTCGCTCGCGCGGCGGCGGCACCGGGACGGCGCACGAGGCTGGTACGTGCGGCGATCGCGCCTATGAGGATCCACACGACGCCGAGCACCAGCAGCAGACGGGCGAGCAGCTCCGTCGTGGCATCGACCTCGCGCGGCGTCCGGGCGAACGGATCCACCAGCACGCCGAGGACGGCTCCGAACACCAGGAGTCCGCCGGCGACGACCAGGGCCAGGATGCCTCGCCCCGCCGTCGTCGCCATGCATCCACGTTACACAGCGATGGCTGAGCGTTCGCCGCGCCGAGAGGCCCCCGGCCGCCCGCTCACCGCCCCTCCCTTCCTGCCGTACGTGCCCGGGCGAACCGCCGCCATGGTCGACCTGTGCCGTCGCGCGGAGTTTCGGCCGACTCGCCGGCTTCGCGGCATCCCCGCACGGCGTGTCGGCGACGAACTCCGCGCGACGGTTCGCGCCCTGCTCCGCGGCGGTACCGCATGGATTGTGTAACAATCTGTCCATGCTCCCCGCCCTCGCGATCCTCGCCGCGGCTCTGTGCTTCTCGACGACCGGGACCGCGCAGGCGCTCGCCGGCGTCGACGCCTCGCCCCTCGCGGTCGGAGCGGCGCGCATCGTCATCGGCGGCGGCATCCTGGGTCTGCTCGCGCTGGTGCGGCGTCGCCCGACGCCCGCGCCCACGGGCTCGCGACTGTCGACCGCCGCGCTGATCGCGATCGGCGCCGTCGGCGTCCTCGCCTACCAACCGCTGTTCTTCCTCGGCACGCGCGAGAACGGCGTCGCGATCGGCACCGTCGTCGCCCTCGGCTCCGCCCCGATCGCGACGGGGATCGTGGATGCCGTGCGCTCGCGCCGCCTCCCCTCCCCCCGCTGGATGCTCGCCACCGCGATCGCCCTCGCCGGCGTCGTCCTCGTCTCGGGGGTGACCGGCGGTGCGGTCGCTCTCGCGCCGGCCGGCCTGCTCGCCTCCGCCGGAGCCGGGATGTCGTACGCCCTCTATACCGTGTGCGGGAAGGCGCTGATCGAGAGGGGGTGGGACTCCACGCGCGTCATGGGCACGGTGTTCGGCGTGGCGGCCGTCGTGAGCCTGCCCGTGCTGCTCGTCGCCGGCGCCTCCTGGCTCGGAACCCCGAACGGTCTGGCGCTGGCGCTGTGGCTCGGACTCGTGACGACCACGGTGGCCTACCTGCTCTTCGGGTGGGGTCTTGCGCGCCTGTCCGCGGTGACGGTGTCGACCCTGACCCTCGCCGAGCCCCTCGCCGCGACCCTGCTCGGGCTCCTCGTGCTGCGCGAGCAGCTCACGCCGGTGAGTGCGCTCGGACTCGCGCTCATCGCGGTGGGCCTCGCCGTCGTGTCCGCCCCCTCGCGTCGACGTCAGGAGGTTCCGGATGCCACGGCCCCCGCGTGACAGCATCCCCGGGGTCGCGAAGGGCGACGCCGCATCCGACGTCGCCCCCACGCGAACGAACGCGGCGGGTGGCGCCTCCCCCGCCGCCCCCGGCGCGGACGGGCGGCACTCCGCCCTCGCCGCACCGGGCCCGCGCGCGGCCGACCTCGTCGCGGACGCGGTGCGCGCCGGTATCCTCTCCGGCGAGCTCGCACCGGGTACACCGCTGCGCGAGGAGGAGCTGAGTGCGACGCACGGCGTCTCGCGCCACACAGCTCGCACCGCGCTGACGCGCCTGGCCGCGGAACGCCTCGTCACCGCCGAGCCCTACCGCGGCGTGCGCGTGTCCCTGCTCGACGACGACGCGCTCATCGCCCTGCAGCAGCTGCGATGCGCGCTCGAGACCGAAGCGGTCCGGATCGCGCGGGATCGCGGCATCCATCCCGCCGACGTCGACGATGCCCTCGAAGCCCTCGCCGCCGCCGAGGCATCCGAAGAGTGGCCCGCCACCCTCGCGGCGCACGCGCGAGTGCACCTCGCGCTCGTCGATGCCGCGGGAAGCCCCCGCATCGCGCAGGAGTACCGGCGCCTCGACTCGGAGATGCACCTGCTGCTGACGCACGTGCGCCCGGCCTACGCGCCCGGAGCGCTGACGGCGGAGCACCGCGCTTACGTCGCCGAGGCGTGGGCGGATCCGGAGCGCGCGGTGCGCGCACATCTCGAGCACTCCACGCGGGCGATCATCGACGGGCGATACCGCGACTGACCAGCCCTACGCGCGGCGACCATGCATCTTCGACCACCTTCTCGCCCTGATCCCCGCTGAACCTTCAACCTGGGCGCACGGGTGACCTTCTTCCGAGGAGCGAGTGAAACGTCGACATGTACGCGCACGGCGACCGGCGCGACGGTAGGATTGACAAAACGACGACACAAACGTGAATATATGCGGGACATAATCACGCCGGAACGGCGACACATTGTCTAGGCGACCACACCACATCACTAGTCACCACACCACATCACTAGTCACCACACCACATCACTAGTCAACAGAGAGACTCACCATGCCAAAGATCCGAGCAGCGGCGGTTGCTGGCCCCACCGCAACGCCCACGCGGACGAACTCTCACAACAACTCCATCGGCAGCGGGGCCGACGCCATCCTCCGCACTCTCGTGAACAGTCTCGGCAAGAAGGCCGTCGCGGCCATCTTCGGCAAGGACGTACGCACCATCGATCGATGGCTGAAGTCTCCCACTCGGCTCGACATGGACAATGAGCGGCTTCTGCGCGATAGCTTCCAGATCTACTCCCTCATCGAGGAAGCGGATGATGCCCACGTTGCCAGGGCATGGTTTCTCGGCATGAACCCGAACCTCGGCGATCACTCCCCCATCGAAGTGCTCGCAGAAGGGCGAGCCCGCGAGGTCGTCGCCGCCGCGAGAGTGTTCGTCAACGGAGCCTGACATGCCCAGCCCACGGCTCGCCAATTTCCCGGCCTCCGCGTACCGGGTGGGCAGAGCAGCGGGTGCGATCCACTTCAGCGAGATCGATGCGCTTGACGCCGAGCTAGCGGACGTCGGCAACAGGTTCGATGTCGTCGGCGGCGGCGTCATGTACTGCTCGAGCACGCGAGTCGGTGCCTTCAAGGAGGTGTTGGCGCACTTTCGACCGGCTGCGTCCAGCAGCGCATTCGCCGCGTCCACCTCGGAGCATCTCATGGCTGTAGGCAGCGTTCCCGCGAGCTGGCGACATGCCCGCGCTGTGGTGGAGTTTTCGCTGCAGAGCCCGCTGCCGTTTCTCGATGTCGAACGAGACGAGACACTGACCTTATTGACCTCTGCCCTCGGCGAGGATCTCGAGCGCCTGGGTATCGCAACGCTGGATTCGTCCAACGTGCGCGGGCCCAACAGGCTCCTCACTCGAGCGATCGCACGCTGGGCGTATACACAGGTCGACGACAACGACGAAGCCCTCTACTCCGGGATTCGCTACTCGTCTCGCTTCCAGAGTCACGAATGCTGGGCCGTCTTTGCCGGAGTCGAGATCGGGTCGATGTCAACGACCCCCATCGCGCACTCCGACCGCGATCTCGAGACCGTATCGAGGGCCTTCGGCATAACTGTCCACTGATGGCAGAGGTCACGTCGCGTCATGTCCCGTCACACGTCGCAACGGCTGTTCGCTCTGCTCGCAAGCCAAGATAGCGTGGGGCACATCGCGGCGATCCGGGCGGTCCCGGGCCTCGGCTCATAACCGAAGGCGTGGCGGGTTCGACTCCCGCCGTCGCGTCCATTTCCCTTACACGCGCGACACACGTGTCCATGTGCGGCTCTGCGCGTGCGCCGTCGCGAGCGAGGCTCGTTCAATTTCCCCGCTCAGGCGTCCCACCCGTTCGACATCGGGCGCGGCCGGGGCGTTCCGGGGCCTGCGCCCCTCGGTGTCACCGGCACCCACCCGGTTGCTGCGCTCTGTCAGCGCGACGAGACCGAGGTACTGATCGGCGCTCCAGCAGATGATGCGGCCGCGCTGATCTTTCGTGCGGGCCAGGATGGCGGCATCCTGAAGCTCGGAAAGCGCCCGGTGCGCTGCCGTGGGTCGAGACGCCGTGCCGCGCGGCGACACCCTGCAGGGTGACCACGGACTCGACGGCGAGACGGTCGAGCACTTTGCGCACCACGGCGTCGCTCCGCGAGATGACCGGACGCGCGTTCCGCTCACGGCGGTGACGGACGAGGGCCTCGAACGTCGCATCGTCGAGGAGTGCCACGTCATCTGCCAAACGCACCGCATTCTCGGCCGCCCGCCCCTCCGACCCAGTTCTGCTCGGTGCGCAGACCCCGCGGTAACGAGGGCTCGATGACGTGCTGAAGATCCTCGATGTCGTCCACCGTGATGGGGCGGGAGCGATCGGCGAGTGCGGCGACGGCGTCCTCGGTGGCGTGCACATTGGCGATGACGTCCAGGGCTGCGCGCGAGCCGTGGCGCAGGGACTCCGCGATCGCGAGTCGCTTGGGCGTCACCCGATTGCCCTCGATCCACGACGACGAGATGCTCTCGGATCGCACGAGCAGATGCGAGAGGTACGCGGCCTTCGCGCCCAGACGCTCGTCGGCGCGAGCGAGAACGACGAGGGCGTCGGCAGCCGCACCCTGGGCGCGTTCACCGACGGCGGGGAGATCCGGGCCCAGTTCGTCGGGGACATATGCGCGATAGCGTCCGGGGGCACGGTCGCGCCTACTTAGCTGCCCACCCTCGGACGGCGCCCAGGTGCGCTCGGAGGCATTCGCGCGCCATCCGAGCGTCTCGGACGCTCGATGCCGGAACCCGCGCGCAGCGCTGACACCGCACACCACGGCCGGTCGGGCCCACACGCGACCGAATGCCTCAGGCCTCCGCGACCGCCTCGACCCCGCGCACCGACCCCCGCCGCTTGCGCACCTCGCGCAGCACGATCTGTTCCGGGCAGACCGTCGACAGGAAGTCGCCGACCGAGAGCGCGAGGCGCTCCCCCACCAGCGAGTACAGGATGCGATTGGCATCCCGTCGCTCCGCGATCAGCCCTGCCTGACGCAGGACCCCGAGGTGTCGCGAGATCGTCGGTCCACTGGCGTCGAAGCGCGCCGCGATCTCGCCCGCGGCCATCTCGCCGTCTTTCAGATCCTGGAGGATCTGCCGCCGGGTCGGATGCGCCAGGGCCGCGAAGATGTCGGACGCTGCGTCGCTCATGGTCCCAATGTAGCACTGTAGCTAAATTGCGTGTAGCTTCTTCGCTAAATAGCAAAGGAGTGATCATGCGAGTGGCAATCACCGGCGGTACAGGGTTCGTGGGGCGTCACCTGGCAACCCGTCTCGACCCGGCCGAAACCGTCGTCGTCTCGCGTCGCACGGGCGTCGACATCGACGACGTCGACGCACTCACCGGGGCCTTCCGCGACTGCGAGGCAAGTGGCCCATTGCGCCGGGATCAACCGTGAGATCGGCGACCAGACGTTCCGTCGAGTGCACGTCGACGGAACGCGGGCGGTCCTCGAGGCCGCTCGGCGCGCGGGCGTACGCCGGGTCGTGCTGCTGAGCTTCCTGCGCGCACGCCCCGACACCCGCTCCGGCTACCACCAGACCAAGTGGGAGGCGGAGGAGCTCGTCCGAGCCGCGGGCCTGGAGTACACCGTGCTGAAGTCGGGGATGATCTACGGCCCGGGCGATCACATGGTCGACCATGTCGCCCGAGCGGTGCGCACCTTCCCCGTCTTCGCGACGGTCGGCTTCCGCGAGCGGCGCGCACGCCCCCTGCCCATCGCGGACGCGATCGACGTGCTGGTCGCCGCCCTCGAGGGACGGATGCCGAACCAGACCGTCGCTCTGATGGGTGCCGAAGAGCTCGAGCTCGGCGCCGCCGTCCGACGTATCGCCGAGGTCGCCGGCGGGCACCCGCTGTATGTCCCGGCCCGCCGGTCTGGAGCATCCGCGTCCTCGCGCAGGTGACGGAGTGGCTGATGGTGACGCCGCTCGTTGCGAAAGCCCAGGCCATGATGCTCGCCGAGGGTGTCACAGAGGCCGCCCCACCCGCGCCCGAGCCTCCGCGTGAGCTCCGACCGCAGCGACCGTTCAGCGAGGACAGCATTCGCGAAGCGCTTCCCGAGGGCGGGTTCGGGCTTCGCGATCTTAGCGTCTTTCAACGACGTCGCTCGGGGGGAGGCCGCGAGACACCTGTCATGCTGAAGCCATGAGCGGCCCCGAACCCCAGGACATCCACGTCGGCAGCGACGGCATCCGACTGAATCCGTTCTTGAAGTTCGCCGGCATCCTCGACTCCGGCGGTGACGCCAAGGAGGCGATCATCGACGGCTACGTCGCGGTCAACGGCGAGGTGGAGCGTCGCCGCGGTCGGCAGCTCCGGGTCGGCGACGTGGTGACCTTCGAGGGGCGATCCTTCCGGGTGCAGGCCTGACGCACGAAGGGCCCGCCTCCCGAGGGAGACAGGCCCTTCTCATCGGCATCCCGCGCTCGTGACACGGGATGCCGTCACCTCTCAGTGCTCGTCGTAGTGGTCGGCGTGCAGCGAGTGACGGTGTCCGTCGTGCACGTAGTCGACGTGGTCTTCGTGCGCGACCTTCTCGTGTCCGCAGTCGTCGCCGTGCGCGTGCTCGTCGACGGTGTGCTCGGCCTTCGACTCGTGCTCGTCGTAGTGGTCGCCGTGCAGGGCGTGGTGGTGGGTGCCGTGCACGTAGTCGACGTGGTCGCCGTGCTCGATCTTCTGGTGGCCGCAGTTGTCGCCGTGCGCGTGCTCGTCGACGGTGTGCTCGGCGTGCGTCTCGATGGTGCTCATTGTTCGTTCCCCTGGTCGGTCGGTTCCTGGACGTGGGCGATCGCATCGAGCACGACGTGCGCGACGTGCTGGTCGGCGAGGGCGTAGCGGATCTCCTTGCCCTCGCGTTCCGAGCTCACCAAACCCGCCTGTCGCAGTGTCCGCAGGTGTTGCGACACCAACGGCTGCGACAGGGCGGCTTGCTCCGCGAGAGCGGTGACCGTGAGCGGTTCGCGGCTCAGCAGCCACACGAGCGCGAGACGCGACTCGTTGCCGAGAACCTTGAACAGCTCAGCGGCTTCTTCGAGCCCCGCGATCCTGTCCACGTATTCACCACACCACACGCATAAACGAATTGCAATGTGTTCACGCAATCAAGAACGGTTCTCGTTTGCGCCCCCTCCACCATGCGGCCCGTTCACACGCATCCAGCCGAACCGCGCGGCGTCGCGAATCTCATCCGCCTGGCGGCGCCACACCTCCTCACGCCCACTTTGGGCCATGAGTGTCGCGAGCGCGACACCGATGACCACCCCGAAGACGAGGTCCCAACCTTCCACGCGGCGAGTCTACGAACGACCTCAGGCCTGGCGCCCTTTGAAGCGGGGGTTCAGCTTGTTGATGACGAAGATCTTGCCGCGCCGACGCACCACCTGTGCGCCGGGCTGCTTCTTCAGGGACTTGATCGACGCGCGCACCTTCATGGCTTCTCCTTGTTGATAAGCATTCTCAGTAACAAGGTAGGGTGTCGAGAGCTCCCTGACAAAACGAGAGGTGGATGCCATGCGCCGAACGATCGCCATCATGGGCGTCTGCGCCCCCGAACGCCGTACCTACGCCGAACGCACCGCCGCGGCCCTCGCCCGCCCGCTGCAGCTGTTGCGTCACGCCGACCTGCGCTCCGCCGACCTTCGCTCCGCCCATGCCCTGCCGAACCCGCGGACCCGCACCGACGGCGACGACGTCGTGATCGACCTCGGCACCGACGTCGACCTGATCCACGCGATCACCGCGCGCGGCGCCGCCGAGGTCGAGGCGGTCTGCGTCGTCGACGCTCGGCACATGGTCGGAGATCTGCTCGACGACGCCGCGCTCGTGGCATCCGCCCCACCCGGCGACACCCGCGGCGACGTCGGCGCGCGTGCGCGACAAGCAGCTCTCGCACTGGAGCTGGCCACCCGCATCGTCTGGATCAACTGGGACAAGGTGCCGACGGCGGCCCTCGCCGTGCAGATGGCTCTGGCGTCGCACCTCAATCCCCTGGCCGTGGTCCGGCTCACGCGCGATCCGCTCAGCGATCTGCACCCCGAGGCATCGCACGAGGGCGAGATCCTCGAGCGAGCCGGGTGGGTGCGCACCCTCAACGGGGAGCACGACCCGTACATGCGCGACAACCGGGTGATGACCCTGCGGTACGAGCAACTGCGCCCCTTCCACTCCGCGCGTCTCTCGGCCGCGCTCGACCGCCTCGACGAGGGCGCCGCCGGACGCCTGGTGCGCTCGGCCGGATTCTGCCGGCTGGCTTCGCGCCCCGGCATCCTGGCCCGCTGGGAGCACGTGGGATCGGCCATGTGGATCGAGCCCCTCGGCGCCGATGACGGGCGCATGGGCATGGGTCAGGAGATCGCCTTCACCGGTCTCGACCTGTCGGCACCGAAACTCGCGCACATCCTCGACCAGGCCGCGCTCACCGACGACGAGTTCGCCGCCGGTGTGTCGACCTGGACGGCGTTCGAAGATCCGCTGCCGGCCTGGCCCGCGGTGCAGTCTTCCCTCCCGGACCCCACCGACTGACGCACGCCCCGCCCCGCACGCGCCCCGCCCGGTCGCGCGCCACGCCTCGCACGGTCGCGCGCCACGCCTCGCACAGTCGCGCGCCACGCCCCCCCGACCCACGAACCCGCCCCACCGCCGCGTGCGCACACACCGCGTGCGCACACACCGCCGCGCACACACCGCCGCGCGCTGACCCCGGCACATCCCGTACACCCGCCGCCACGCGCGGCCCCTGGCATCCCGCACGCGTCGGCGCAAGCCGGTTCACGCCGGGCGACCGGTGGGGCAGCGTGGGCGCATGAGCACTCCTGACATCCCCGCCCGCCACGCCGACGACGCCCGCGCCGACTCCGCCGCCCCCACCGATGCCGTGACCGACGAGGTCCGCGAAGACGCCGCCGAGTCCGAGGAGCACGTCGACCTCGACGACAACACCGGCGACGCCGAGGGCGGTACGGGATTCCCCGCCGCCGAGGGGCACGCCTGACCGCGAGCGCGTACGTCGGCGTCTCGGGCTGGCGCTACCCGCGCTGGCGGGGTGACTTCTACCCACCGGGTCTGGCACAGCGGCGTGAGCTGACGTACGTGGGTGAACGTCTACGGAGCGTGGAGCTGAACGGGTCGTTCTACTCGCTGCAGCGGCCCACCAGCTACCGGCGCTGGCGCGAGGACGTGCCGGCCGACTTCGTCTTCGCGGTGAAGGGATCGCGGTACGTCACGCACATGCTGCGACTGACGGGTGCGCACACGGCCCTGGCGAACTTCTTCGCGTCGGGCGTGCTCGCTCTCGGCCACACCCTCGGACCGTTCCTCTGGCAGCTGCCCGAGCGCGTGGCGTTCGACGCCGACGTGCTCGACGCCTTTCTCACGCAGCTTCCCCGCACGACCGGTGACGCCCTCGCTCTCGCGCGCCAGCACGACGAGCGCCTCGACGGACGCGACTGGCTCGAGATCGAAGACGACGCACCGCTGCGACACGCGCTCGAGCCGCGGTCGGCGAGCTTCGCCGATCCGCGCGCCACCGAGCTGCTGCGCGCCCACGACGTGTCGCTCGTCCTCGCCGACACCGCGGGCCGATGGCCGGCGTTCGACGCCGTCACCTCCGACCACGTCTACGTGCGTCTGCACGGGTCGAGCGAGCTGTACGCCAGCGGTTACACCGATGACGAGCTCGACGCCTGGTCCGCCCGTATCCGCGGATGGCTCGACGGGTCGACCACCCCGGATGCCGACCCCCGCGACGTGTACGTCTACTTCGACAACGACGCCCGAGGCCGGGCCCCGCACGATGCGGTCGCTCTCGCGGGCCGTCTGCCCTGAGCAGCTGCCGCCCGCCTCACCCCCGACCGACGCCGCACAGCCGACACCCCAGAGCCGATACCCCGGAGCCGACACCGCAGAGCCGATACCCCAGAAGGAGCGCCCCACGTGGTGTCCGACGACCCCCGAGAGGCAACGATCGCGGGCCGCGCTCGCGCCGAGGCCGCAGCAGCCGACGCCAGCGCCGCACCAGCCGAGCATTTGGCTGGCGGGCCCGCAGCGGCCCGGCGACGCGGCCCGCTACGCGATACGAGTGCCCGGCGGCAGACGTTTGGCAGGCGTGCGCGTGCGCGCGACACCCCACCACAGCAGACCACCCGCGATGACCGCCTGCAGCAGCAGCCCCACGAACCAGCTCGGCGCGGTCCCGGCGATCTGTTCCTCGGTCGTCGAGTACGGCTGCATGTATCCGCTCGCGGACGCGCACGAGTCGTAGGTGACGGTCGGTTCCGGGGCGATCTGGGCGGAGCGCACCCCCGACGCGATGCTCGAGAACATGTCGCTCGGATACCCGTCGCGGTACGTCGGCGGGGTGGCGTCGGCGAGGATGACGAACGGGTTCGCCGCGAGGAACCACCACACGCGGTCGTAACGAGGTATCTCGTTGACCGAGCTGCGTTCGACGCACGCCAGCTGGTCGTAGCTCGGGCAATCGGCGTACCTCGTCGTGCCACCGGGCTCACACCCTGGGGGGACAGCGTCCCAGTCCACGTCGCGGTTGATGGTCACCTGCTCGGACCGCAGGGCCACACCACCCAGTCCGAAGGCGATCAGGGTTCCCACAGCGAGAGCCGCGACGACGAGGTACGTGGCCGCCACCGAGAAGATCGGTCGTGCAACGACGGCGCTGAAGCCGACCCCGATCGCCGCAACGATGCCGACCTCGACGATCAGGATGCCGAGCGAGCTCAGGATGACGGCCGGGTTCAACGAGCCGGCGAAAGTCGACACGATCAGGAACGGCACCGCGACCACGAGGAACGCCAACCCCGAGATCCACGCCGCGAGGAACTTGCCGAGGACGATCTCGGTCGTCGTCGCGAGCGTGACCTGCACGGGTGCGAGAGTGGCGGCATCGCGGTCGCCGTTGACGGCGCTGCCGCTGAGGGTGGGCGACACCAGTAGTACGAGCAGCAGCACAAGCATGATGACGAGCGAGAAGAACCACTCATTGCCGCCGGTCCAGAGCGAGAAGGCCGCGAACGAGAGCACCATGACGCCCAACAGGATCACGGCGAAGATGCCCAGCAGCACGTACCACCCCGCCGAGCGCACCCGCTGGCGCAGTTCGATCCCGATGATCGTGCGAAGGCGGAGAGGCCTCATCGATGGCTCCCATCGTCGTCGGCGGCTCGGGAAGCGCTGTGGTGCCCGGGGGCGTCCGCCCCCAGATCGAGGAACGCATGCTCGAGATCGCCCACCGCGGGGGCGAACTCGACGACGGGCGTGCCCGCCGCGACCAGGGCGCGGAGGCCGGCCACCGCACCGGCATCGTCTGTGAACGGCACGAGCAGGTCGCGCCGGTCGACGCCGATGTCGTCAGCCGTGCGGCCGAGGGCTGCGGCTACGTCGAGGCGCCCCGCCTCGACGGCACGCGACGCGTCTGTCGCGAGCCGCACACGCCAGACGCGCATCCGCGCCGATGCTGCGGCGACACGATCGTCACCGACTGTGCGGCCCTCGACCATGTACACCGCGTCGTCGACGACCTCTTCGAGCTCGGACAGCACGTGGCTGGAGAGGAGGATCGTGCGGCCCTCTGCCGCCAAGCGACGCAGCAGGATGCGCAGCGAGATCCGCGCCTGGGGGTCGAGTCCCGATGCCGGTTCGTCGAGCAGCAGCACACCCGGGTCGTGCACGAGCGCGCGGGCCAGGGCGAGTCGCTGCTTCTGTCCGCGCGAGAGCACCCGAGCGGGGGAATCGGCGAGCGCCGACAGATCGACCAGCGCGAGCAGTTCGTCGGCCCGGGCGCGGGCGGCTTCGCGCGACAGATCGTAGAGCTGGGCCGTCGCCACCAGCACTTCTCGCGACGTCAGACTCGGCCACGCGCCCAGGGAGTCTGGCATCCATCCCAGGATGCTCCGCACGCCGGCCGGGTCGGCGACGGGGTCGACGCCGCCGATGCGCATCTCGCCCTCGTCGGGGCGGAGCAGCGATGCCAGCATGAGCATGAGCGTGGTCTTGCCGGAGCCGTTGGGACCGACCAGACCGGTCACCCGCCCCGGCGCGGCCGTGAATGTCACCTGTTTGACGGCGGCGACCGCGCCGAACGAGCGTCTGACCCCCGCGACCGCGATACCGGCATCCATGGCCCCCACCCTAGAGGGGCCCGCCGACATGCGCGGTCGAGTCTCCACAGGGCGCTTCGACCGCGCCTGACCGACACCCCACGTCGGATGCCGTCGGCTCAGGATGCCGAGAGAAGGCGCCCCAACGCGTCGCCCGAGGCCCACGCGGTGCGCACCGCCGCACTGTCGCCCCAGGCGTCGCCGCACACCGACAGCCCCGCGGACCGGAAGAAGGGCTCCCCCGTCGCCCGCGCGGGGCGGGCGAACGTCCACCGGTGGGCGTGCGCGGAGACCGGCTCGACATCGATGCGCAGCAGTCGGCGCGTGGCGGCGAGCACCGGTGCGATCGCACCCTCCGGGTCGTCGAGATGGCGCCGCGCGCGCTCGGCGGTGGTGTGCGCGACCAGCACGGGCGCACCGTCGCCCCGCCGGTCGCCGTCGTCTGCCAAGAACGATACGTCGGCGTCGCCCTCTGCGAAGGCGCCATGCAGGTCGGCATCCCACTGCCTTTCATCCCATCGGACGACGACCGCGATGACGGGCTCCCACTCCTGTTGCCCACCGGGCACCTCCCCGACCAGGCGAGCGGCCTGGGGCGACGGCATCGCGAGCACCACCTCTCCGGCGTCTTCTCCGTCGACGCGGAACGGCTCGACCCGTTCGACGACACGCCCCGAGACGACGTCGAGGCCGTCGGCGAGATCCAGGGCGAGGGATCGCAGCCCGAGAGGCGCAGCCCAGCGCATCGGCCCGGGCTTCGGACTGCGCGCACCATCGGAGCCGATCACCGCGAAGGTGTCGGTCCACGCGCGTGCGAGCCCGCGCTCCTCCCAGTCCGCGACGACGTGGCCGAACCGTTCCGCCTCGCCGACGACGACGTACGAGGCGCCGAGGTCGACCACCCGCCCGTCGATCGTGTGGCTCGACAGGCGCCCGCCCACGCGCCGCCCACGATCGAGCACGCGCACCGACCTCCCGGCATCCCGGATCGCCCGGGCGCACGCGAGTCCCGAGATCCCACCGCCGACCACCGTCACGTCCACCGTCATGCCGTCATCCTCGCCCGGAACATCTCCTCGAGCGGCGGGGTTGCGCACCTCACTCGCGGAAGAACTCCACTCCCAGGTCGGGGTGGTCGACGAACACGCCGTCGAGGTGCGCGTCGCGCAGCACGGCCCACTCGCGGCGGTAGCCGCCGCGCACGCCCTCGCCGCCCGGATGGCGATATGCGGGCAGGAGAAACGCATTCTCCGGGCGGCATGTCCACGCGAAGACACGGAGGTCACGGTCTCGCGCCTCGTCGACGAATCGAGCGGGTCCCCGCGCACGGCCGAGTCGATCCGGGGCGAGCACGAGACGCTTGTCGACGCTGATCCCGTCGACCTCCCGCGCGAGCGCCTCGAGGCCGGCCGGCGTCACCATCGCGGCATAGCTCACGGCGTCGTCGCCATCGCGCTCCCGCGAATCCCAGGGGGCTCCCTCCGCCTCGATCAACTGCACGAGGGGGACCCGGATGCCGTGCTCCCGCAGCCGCGACAGCACGACGGGCTCGAAGGACTCGATGACGAGCGCGTCGACGGCATCCGCCCATCCGGCCTCGCGCAACTCGGCCGAAACCAGCGCGGCCATGTCGAACCCGAGCCGCTCGAACGACGCCGCGTGCTTGATCTCGAGCACGACGCCGATGCCGGCGTCTCGGGCCAGGTCGAGGACATCGCGCAGCCGCAGCACCGGCTCACTGTCATCGTGCGCAGCGCTCGCGGGACGGATCGCCGGAATGCGCTCGCGACAGCGCAACGTCTGCAGTTCCGCCCAGGTGAAGTCCTCGGTGAACCAGCCTGCGAGCCGCCGCCCGTCGACGGACTTCGAGGTCCGCCGGTCGGCGAACTCCGGCCGCGCCGCCACATCCGTCGTCGCGCTGATCTCGTTCTCGTGGCGCACGACCAGCACGCCGTCGCTCGACGGCACCACGTCGGGTTCGATGGCATCCACACCGGCCGCCACCGCCCGCGCGTAGGAGGAACGTGAGTGCTCGGGAAGGTATCCGGGGGCGCCGCGGTGGCCGATGACGAGGGTCACGCGCTCACGCTAACGACAGCGGGTGAACGCCCGCATCGCTCATAGCAGAATCCCAGTCATCACAAGGAATCCGACGGCTTACTCGGCTAGTGTTGTCTGACAGCACGGTGCTGTGATCACCATCTTTGGAGTGTGAGTTCCCGTGGCCCTCAACAACCCGGCTTTCAATACCCCGGCGTTCCAGGACCCTCGAGCCGGTGGCGCTCAGACGCGCTACAGCCCGCCCCCGGCCGTCGATCCCGCCGCCGCCGCAACGATCGAAGGCGCATACGCGGCCCCGTCGGCGAGCGCCGTCGACACCGGTCGCATGACCATCGAAGACACGGTGATGAAGACGCTCGCCCTCTTCGGCATCCTCGTTGTCACCGCCGTCGTCGGCTGGATCTGGTCGATGGCGGGCGTCAGCGTCGCCAACCCGAACCCGAGCGCCGCGCCCATGATCGTGGGTGGCCTCGTCGGCTTCGTGCTGGCGATGGTCGCGACCTTCAAGAAGAAGCCGTCGGTCCCCGTCTTCATCGCGTACGCCGCGTTCGAGGGACTCTTCGTCGGTGGCATCTCGGCCTTCTTCGAGTTCATCTTCCCCGGCATCGTGCTGCAGGCCACTCTCGCCACCCTGTCGGTGGTGGGTGTGACCCTCGCGCTGTTCGCCAGCGGCAAGATCCGCGCGTCGGCCCGCGCCACGAAGATCTTCATGATCGCGATGGTCGGCTACCTGGTCTTCAGCCTCCTGAACCTCGGCCTGATGTTCTTCAACGCCCCGATCGCCGGTGGCGCGTTCGGCCTGTACAGCATGAAGGTCGCCGGCATCCCGCTCGGCCTGATCATCGGTGTGCTGGTCGTCATCATGGCCGCCTACTCGCTGGTGCTCGACTTCGACCAGATCCAGCGCGGCGTGCGTAACGGCGCTGCCCGCGTGTACGGCTGGGTCGGCGCCTTCGGCATCATGGTCACCGTCGTGTGGCTGTACGTCGAGATCCTGCGCATGATCGCGATCCTGCGCGGCAACAACTGACGCACCGATCCGCGCGAAGGGCCGTCCCGTTCGGGGCGGCCCTTCGTCGTTGGGTCGGAAGCTCACGCATAAACGCGATCGGCGCGCATAAACGCGGGCACAGCGCGTTTATGCGCGCGAATCGCGTTTATGCGTGGGTCTGACCGGCGTCGTCGACCGGCGCACGTCACCGCCGCTCGTCCCCACCCGCCGCCAGCCTCCCGCCCGCAACAGGTCGAGTGTCCACAACACGCCGTATCCGCCCCCACCCACACGGCGTGTCTTGGACACTCAACGCCCACCGCCCACCCCACCGCAAGGGGTGCCGTGAGCGCACGCCCCGGCGCTAACGTCGCGGCATGAGTCAGGCGAAGACCGTGCCCGTGACCCTCGACGTCGACGGGCACGAGGTGCGTGTCACGAGCCCCGACCGCGTCGTGTTCCCCGAGCCGGGACTCACCAAGCTCGACCTCGTGCGGTACTACCTCGCCGTCGCCGACGGCGCCCTGCGCGGAGCCGCCGGCCGACCCATGGTGCTCAAACGTTTCTCGAAGGGCCTCGACCAGGAGCCGTTCTTCCAGAAGCGCGTGCCCGAGAACCGCCCGGCCTTCATCGACACCGCGACCCTCCGCTACGCTTCGGGCACCTCCGCCGAAGAGACGGTGATCCGGGATGCCGCGGGCTTGGCGTGGGTGGTGAACCTCGGCTGCCTCGACCTCAACCCGCACCCCGTGCGCGCCCAGGACCTCGATCACCCCGACGAGCTCCGGGTCGACCTCGACCCCATGCCGGGCGTGGACTGGTCGCAGATCGTCGACGTCGCCTTCATCGCCCGCGACGTACTCGAGGATCACGGCCTGATCGGCTGGCCGAAGACCTCGGGATCGCGCGGCCTGCACATCCTCGTGCGTATCCGCCCCGAGTGGGGCTACACCGAGGTGCGCCTGGCTGCCGAGACACTCGCCCGCGAGGTCGAGAACCGCGCGCCCGGGCTCGCAACAGCTCGATGGTGGAAGGAGGAACGCGGCGAGAGCGTCTTCGTCGACTTCAACCAGAACGCCAAGGACCGCACCGTCTCCTCGGCCTACTCGATCCGCGCCCTCCCCGACGCCCGCGTCTCGACCCCGCTCGCCTGGGACGAAGTGCGCAGCCGCCGCCCCGAAGAGTTCACGGTCCTCACCGTGCCCGAGCGCTTCCGCGCGATCGGCGATCCGCACGCCGGCATCGACGACACGGCCGGATCGCTCGACGCCCTCCTCGTCCTCGCGAGGGAGCTCAACCCGGCAGAGAAGCCCCCGCGCCGGTCCGACGGCTCGGGCCGCCGTGCCTCGACCATGCCCCTCATCGAGGTCGCCCGCACCAAGACCAAGCCCGAGGCGCTCGACGCCCTCGAGACCTGGAGATCACGGCATCCCGACGCGGCGGCCGCACTCCACCCCGCCGACGTGCTCGTCGACGGCATGCGCGGTTCGAGTTCGCTCTGGTACCGCGTGCGCGTGAACCTGCAGCACGTTCCGGATGCCGAGCGCCCGGGGCAGGAAGACCTGATCGCCGACTACGACCCGTGGGCCGGCCGCTCGGCTTCCGGAGGGGGGACGAGCGAGCCGACGAGGTGACGGATGCCGTAGGCGAAGGCCTCGTCGAGGTCGCCGCCGAGACGGAACGCGCCCGCGAGCTCCATCGTGACGAACCCGGTCGCCCACGCCGTCACCAGGCGCGCAGCGGCCAGCGCCTGCTCGTCACCGACGAGGGACGCCGCCGCGCGCAGGACCGGCTCGCTCGTGGCCGCGAGACGGTCGGGGTCGACGGCCGTCGTGAACAGGAGCCGGAAGGCTTCCGGTCGTGCGTGGGCGAAGCGACGGAAGGCGGCCAACATCGCTCCGAGATCTTGGCCGGCGTCGGAGAGGAGGCGGGCCAGGTCGTCGGCTGCCGCGGCACCCACCATCGCCAGGAGCGCGTCGCGGTCGCGTACGCGCTTGTAGAGCGAGGGGGCTTTGACCCCGACGGCGCTGGCCACGGCCTGCATGGTGACGGCGGCCGGTCCGCCCGCGTCCAGGAGGCGCGTCGCCTCGTCGACGATCTCACCGATCGAGGTGCGTTCCGGTGTGGGCATCTCCCCTCCCCTCATAGCTATACGCATAAGCTATCATGGCTACTGCCCGTAGCCATCCTTCGAAAGGCCCGTCGTGCAGCTCGCCCCCTCCCTTCACCGCCTCGGCAACGACATCGTCGCCTCCTACCTGATCGCCACCCCCGACGGCATCACACTGATCGACGCCGGGCTCCCGGGCATGTTCTCCGACCTGAAGCGAGAGCTGGATGCCATCGGCCGCCCCATCGATGACATCCGCGCCGTGATCCTCACCCACGGTGACAGCGACCACGTCGGCTTCGCCGAGCGCCTCCGCCGGGACCACGGCATCCCGGTCTTCGTCCACTCCGCGGATGCCGACCGCGCCCGGGGTGGCGACAAACCGAAGACCCCGGTCGGTCCGGTACGGATCGGTCCGCTCGTGCGCTTCGCCGCGTTCGGTGTCCGCAAAGGCATGCGTCCGCAGTGGTTGACGGAGGTGGTCCCCCTCGACGACGACGCGACGCTCGATCTCCCCGGCGTGCCCCGGGTGATCACGATCCCCGGGCACTCGCCGGGCAGCATCGCCGTCTTCTCCCCCGAGGTCCGCGCCGTCTTCGTCGGAGATGCCCTCACGACCCGACACGTGCTGACCGGCCGGACGGGACCTGGGCCTGCGCCCTTCACCGACGACCCGGCCGAGGCCCTCGCGTCGCTGGCACGGATCGCCGATCTCGACGCCGACTGGGTCCTCCCCGGGCACGGTCCGGCGTTCCGCGGCTCACCGTCCGCGGCCGTGAGCGCCGTCCGCGAGGCCGCGCGCGCCTGAGGTCAGCGCCGCCGCTCCCGCGACAGGGCCTCGGCGCACGCCGCGGCCAGCGTCTGCATCGCCCGTGCCGGCGTCAGCGTCGCTGCGGCATCCTGCGCCTCCATCGACAAACGCTCCCTCACGTCGGTGTTGGTGAGCACGCGCACGAGCGCATCGACGAGCGCGTCCTCGTCGCCGTCCGGAACCAGGATGCCGCCGCCTCCGGCGAGCATGTCGCGCGGGCCGTAGCGGATGTCCCAGGCGACGACCGGTGTCCCGTGCGCCAGTGCCTCGGCCAGAGCGAGCCCCTGCCCCTCGAACGCCGAGGTCGTGAGGTAGACGGCGGCACGGTCGAGGACCGCACCGGGATCGGTCGTGAGCCCCGGCAACGACACCGCGTCGCCGAGTCCGAGCTCCTCGACCAGGGCCCCGAGTTCAGCGCGTTGTGCGCCCTCGCCCCACAGTTCCAGTCGCGCCGCCGGCACCTCGGCGACGACCCGGGCGAAGGCCCGGATGGCGGGCGCGAGGCGCTTGCCGGGAGCCAGGCGCCCGAGCACCACGACGAGGCCCTCCTCCCGCGCGTCGGCAGGCACCACGACGCCGGGTCTCGTCACCGCGTGCGGCACGACCACATCGTTCGCCGCGGACCCGAAGCGCCCGCGCACGTCGTCCCGCTGATGCGCCGTCGGCCACAGCACCGCGTCGAAGCGGGGCGAGATCTCGAACCACCGCGTCCACAACCCGTTGAGGTCGGAATCCACTCGATAGGGCGGCTCCAGGTGGATGGTGTGCACCGTGTGCACGATCCGCACGTCTTCGTCGCCCCAACCGACGATCAGCTCGCCGAGCTGACGCGACTCGCAGACGATGACGACGGGGCGGTCGTCCTCCGCGCGCAGGTCCGCGGCGACATGCGTCAGCCACGCCCGATACAGCGCGCCGAACCCCGCGACGATGCCGACGGGCTCGCCCGCGGCATCCCGGATCACGATCGGCGCGGTCGTGAGGTGCCAGTCGGGGTCGACGACGTTGGGCAGCGCGACCGCGCCTCCCGCCACCTCTCGATACTCGAGCGAGGGGTCCGCTTCGCCCGGGGCGGCGGCTGCTCGGAGCCACTCCGCCGCCCCTCCGTCGGGCGCAACTGCCTCGTCGAACAGGTTTCGGAACATCTCGGATGCCGCGGCGGCACCGCGCTCGACGAAGACGGCGCGATGCTGCGCGTGGGCCTCCGCCGTGCCCGGGTCGACGGTCAGCAGGAGCGGTGACGCGCCCGCCGCGGCCATCTGCCGCGCCCGCGCGAGGGTCGAGATCGTGTAGCCCCCGTCGAGGTCGGGGACGAGCCGGCTCGACAGGATGAGGTACCAGGCATCGGGGAAGAACGTCACGCTCCCATCCTCGCGCACCGCCCGCTCACGCCGAGCGGCGTCGGCGGGCGGGGACGCCCCACGACCGCATCGCCAGAAGAGCCTCGCCGAGCCCGCCGAGTACGACGATCGCGACGCAGCTGACGGCCATGACCGTGAAACCCACCACGGGACCGGCGGCATCCAGTCCGATCCCGGCCAGGGTAGAGCCGAGCGGGATGCCGGCACCGACGCCCAGGGACGGGTAGGCCAACAGCTCGGTGACGCGATCGCGGTCGGCACGGGCTTCCACGAGAGCGAACCCGGCCACGAGCACGGGCCCGATGACCGCCCCCACCGCGGCCGCAGCGAGCAGGGCGAGCAGCCCGTCCGCGGCCAGCGGCAGGGCGAGGCAGACGACCGCGAGCAGGGCGCTGCCGACGAGCCAGCGCGTCCGCAGGGAGGCTTTCAGCCGTAGCGCGCCGTAGACGAGCGCTCCGGCGGTGTTGCCGACCGCGAGGGCCGCCATCATGACCCCGGCGAGCCAGGGCGAGCCCGTCCGGTCGCCCCACGCGATGCTCGTGACGTCGAACGATCCGAACATCGCACCGACACCGATCCACGCGACGGTGACGGGAAGGATGCCGGCCGGGGGCAGCAGCCGCTGTCGCCGCTCGCTCCGCGCGGTGTGAGGTGGTTCAGAGCGGCGCAGCAGCCCCAGCCACACCAGGCCGACACAACCGACGACCACGACGAGGACGAGGCCCGCCTGAGGCGCCCACAGGGCGGCGGCCAGGGTGAGCAGCGGCGGCGCGATCACGAAGACGCTCTCGTCGGCGATCGACTCGAGGGCGTACGCGCTGTGACGCCTGTCCGGTGCGACCAGGGCGCTCCACCGTGCGCGGACGGCGGGTCCCACGTCCACCGACACAGCACCGGCCACGAATGACAGGACGAACCAGAGCACGACCGGGGTCTCGGCGAGCACGGCCGAGACGAGGACGGCGGTGGAGACGGCAAGCGTCGCCGCGGCGGCGAGCAGGACCGACCGTTGCCCGCGGCGATCCATGAGCCGCGACCAGAGCGGTCCCGCCACCGCCATGCCGACGACATACGCCGCGGCGACGGCTCCGGCGAGCGCGAAGCTCCCGGTCGCCACCTGCACGAGGAGGGTGATGCCGAGGTTCAGCGTTCCGCGAGGGAAACGTCCCACCCATCCGGCGAGAGTGAACCACGGGGCTCCGGGTGTGCGCAGCACCTCGCGATAGCCGGAGAAGTCGAGACGGGCCATGTGAGACCTGTACCGTTCTGGCCGGACGAGCCCGGTTCATTCCCGGGGGCGGTCGCCGACGTCGCCAGCCTATCCGACCCGCTCCCCCTCCTCCGGCTGCACCACGTCCTCCAGCTGCGCCACCTCCTCCGGCTGCGCCCAGCTGCCCCCGATGCCGCGGCAAGCCCCGGTTTGGGGCGCATCCCGCGCTCTGGGGCGCACTTCTCGCGCCCCGAGCGGCGAACCCCGCCCCAAACCTCAGCGCCAGAACGCCGACGCCGTCGTCCGGCGGAGGGGCCAAACGACGGCGTCGTAGCGGAGGCGGGGTCAGCCGCAGCTCACTCCCACTCGATGGTCCCCGGCGGCTTCGACGTCACGTCGAGCACGACCCGGTTCACGTCCTTCACCTCGTTGGTGATGCGGTTGCTGATCTTGGAGAGCACGTCGTACGGCAGACGCGTCCAGTCGGCCGTCATCGCGTCCTCCGACGAGACCGGACGCAGCACGATCGGGTGACCGTAGGTGCGGCCGTCGCCCTGCACCCCGACCGAGCGCACGTCGGCGAGCAGCACGACGGGGCACTGCCAGATCTCGTCGTCGAGGCCGGCCTTGGTCAGTTCGGCGCGGGCGATGGCGTCGGCCGCACGCAGGATCTCGAGACGGTCAGCGGTGACCTCGCCCACGATGCGGATGCCAAGACCGGGCCCCGGAAAGGGCTGGCGGCCGACGATGGCTTCCGGCAGACCCAGCTCGCGGCCGATCGCGCGGACCTCGTCCTTGAAGAGGGTGCGCAGCGGCTCGACGAGCTCGAACTGCAGGTCTTCGGGAAGTCCGCCCACGTTGTGGTGGCTCTTGATGTTGGCCGTGCCGGCGCCGCCGCCCGACTCCACGACGTCGGGGTAGAGCGTGCCCTGCACGAGGAAGCGCACCTGCTCGCCCTCGGCCTTCGCCTCGGCGACGAGGTCGGCCTGCACCTTCTCGAACGCGCGGATGAACTCGCGGCCGATGATCTTGCGCTTCTGCTCGGGGTCGCTGACGCCGGCGAGGGCCTCGAGGAACGTCTCGCGCGCGTCGACGGTGATGAGCTTCACGCCGGTCGAGGCGACGTAGTCGTTCTCGACCTGTTCGCGCTCGCCCTGGCGGAGCAGGCCGTGGTCGACGAACACGGCGATGAGCTGGTCACCGACGGCTTCGTGCACGAGGGCGGTCGAGACGGCCGAGTCGACGCCGCCCGAGAGCGCGGAGATGACGCGGCCGGTGCCGACCTGCTGGCGGATGCGCTCGACCTGCTCGGCGATGACGTTGCCGCTGTTCCAGTCGGCGGGCAGGCCCGCGGCCTTGTGCAGGAAGTTCTCCAGCACGTGCTGGCCGTGGTCGGAGTGCTTGACTTCGGGATGCCACTGCACGCCGTACATGCGACGGGTGTCGTTCGCGAACGCGGCGACGGGCGTGTGCGCGGTGCGGGCGAGCACTTCGAAGCCCTCGGGGGCGCGGGACACCTGGTCGCCGTGGCTCATCCAGACGTTCTGCTCGACCGGCTGCCCCTCGAGCAGCGTGCCCTCGGTCACGATCGTGGCATCGGTCGCGCCGTACTCGCGCAGGCCCGTGTTCGCGACCTCGCCGCCCAGGGCCTTCGCCATGACCTGGAAGCCGTAGCAGATGCCGAGCGTCGGCACGTCGAGGTCGAACACCCCGGGCGTCGAGGCTGGGCGCGCCGTCTTCGTACACCGACGACGGGCCGCCCGAGAGGATGATCCCGACGGGGTTCTTCGCGGCGATCTCCTCCGCCGTGGCGGTGTGCGGCACGATCTCGCTGTACACGCCGGCCTCGCGCACGCGGCGCGCGATCAACTGCGCGTACTGGGCGCCGAAGTCGACGACGAGGACGGGGCGCTGGGACGTTTCGGTCTGTTCGGTCACCGGTTGCCTTCCGGGGCGGGAACGGGAGCGGATGCCGTGGCGGCTTCGCGCTCGGCGAGGTAGGCGCGCACGCGGCGGGCGGTGCGCACCTCGAGGAAGAAGGAGAGGAACGGCACGACGCCACCGAGGGCGAGGAACACGAACCGACGGAACGGCCACCGCATGAGGCTCCACACGCGGAAGCACGAGAAGAGGTAGACGACGTAGAACCAGCCGTGCGCGACGAGGATGGCGAGCGAGACGTTCACGCCGTCACCGGTCGAGAGGATCTCGCAGCCGCTTCCACCGGGCACGAACAGCGAGAACCACTGGCAGTCCGGTCCGGGCACGGCATCCGCGAACCACAGGAAGCCACCCGATCCGCCGAGGAACAGCTCCACGTGGAGGGGCGTGTACTTGAGGATCATCTCGGCGACGAGCAGCAAGAGGCCGACGCCGGTGATGATCGAGCAGACCTGGTAGAACTTCAGGGCTCCGCGGATCGCCGGGAACGAGGCGAGCTTCGGGGCGCGGGGCATGAAGGCCAGTCTAGTCGTGGGATGCCACGGGGCCCGCCGCTCGTCGGCGACGGGCCCCGTGCACTCACGGGGTGGGCAGCGCGACCCGCACGAGACCGGCGGGATACCGCTCGCGCGCCGACACGTACAACTGGTGACGCACCGGGTCGATCGAGACGCCGTACACCTTGTTGCCGTACGCGTGCGCGGACAGGCGGGTGAGCAGGGTCAGATCGCTCGTGCGATAGACCGTGACCCCCGACTGTTCGTAGACGTCGGTCTGGTTGCCCGCGATGAGGAGCCCCGCCGCGCCGTCGACCGCGAGGGAGCGGTAGTCGGCCGCGTCGACCGGCACCCGGGCCTGCAGGACGAGATCGTTGTCGTAGACGCGGATGCCCTCGGTGGAGCCCGATGCATCGCTGGTGCTGACGTAGAGCCGCTCAGCGGTCGCGTCCCACGCGACGCCGTGCGTTCGCCACGCTCCCCCGTCGCCCGGTCCGTCGACCGTACGCACGAGCTCGCCGGTCGCGAGGGAGCGCACCTCGAAACCGCTGCCGCGCAACCCCGCGAACACGCGGCCACCCGCCCAGTCGACATCGATTCCGCGCACACCGCCGCTGAGATCGAAGGGCCCGGCCATGCGCTCCCCCGTCGTGGCATCCATGACGAGCCAGTTGCTGCCGTAACCGACGACCAGACGACCGGTCGCGGGATCGAAGGCGAGATCACGCATGCCGTCGCCGCTCGGGTCGGCGGTGGGGACGGTCATCGTGCGGACGATGGTGTCGGCGGCGGGATCGACCACGTGCACCCGCGCCGGGCGCATCTCGTCGGCGACATAGAGCAAGCCCGTCGCCGGGTCGACCGCCGAGCCCACCGGACGCGTCTCGCTCGCGCCGTCGGCGGTCGCGGTCGGGATGACCGACAGCGCCGTCGCCGTCCACGGCTCCGCGGTCGGCGTGGGCGTCGGGCTCGGCGTGGACGTGGGCGTGGGCGTCGGTGTGGGAGTGGGCGTCGGGCTCGGCGTCGTCCCGGCATCGGTGCGAGCGCTGACGGTCACCGCGAACGGCACCAGTTCCTCGCCGGGAGGGTTGAGGCGGAAGTCGCGGTTCGACACGTACACCCGCTGGGCGTCCTCGTCGATCGCGATGCCGTAGCCGTCCTTGCCATAGGCCGCGCCCACCATGTCGGCGTGCGTCGCCCCGGTGGCCAGGGAGTGCACCGAGAATCCGCCCGAGGTGGACGTCGTGCCGGTGTACCCCAGGTACACCAGTCCGTGTGCGCTGTCGATGTCGACCTGGCGCGCGTTCGGGCGCACGGCGGCTTCCCACTTCTTGGCGAACCCGTCGGTCGCATCGAACGCCTGGATGCCGGGGTCGCCCTCCACATCGGTGAACGTCGTCGTCACGACCCAGCCGGTCGCCGGGTCGGCTGCGATGTAGTACGCATCGGCGGTGCCGTTGATCACGCCCAACGACGTCCCCGTCTCGGCGGAGAACACCTCCACGCCTCGCGCGGGCACGGCGACGTACACGTAGCCGTGGACCGGGTCGACGTCGATCGACCGGTTCGACTCGATCGTGGGGAACGGTCCGCGCACGAGCTGCCCGAACGTCGCATCGGCGATCGAGACGACGACCCAGTTGCGGTTCTGCTGGCCCACGTAGAGCAGCTCGCGCTCCTCGTCGACGCCGAGGTCGCGGATGTTCTCCGGGAGCGTCACGGTCCTCGTCACGGCATCCGTGACCGGATCGATCTCGAACACCGTCCGGCCGTTCTGGTCACCCAGGTACAGGCGGTCACGGCCCTGGTGGAAGGCGATGCCCGCCGGAAGCGCGGCCTGATACGCGGCGCCCGTAGAGCTGCGCGGCAGGACCGCGTCGAGCATGCCGGCGGGGGCATATGCGAACTGCTCGACGGGATCGGTGGGGTCGGTGGGGTCGGTGGGCGCGGGGTCGGGGTTCGGGTTGCATCCCAGGCACGGCGCCGGGGTGCCTGGGTCGATCACCTGCGGCGCCACGCCGTCGACGACGAGCTTGCGTCCCTCCGACTTCGAGATCGTGAACCCGTCGAAGAACGCACCGTCCGCGGTGCGCGACTCGAAGCGCAGGGTGCCCCCGCTCACATCGACCACCTGATACGTCTGGATGCCGGATGCGAGCCGCCGCAAGTGACCCTCGTTCTCGTTCCAGTGCCGCGGACCCGCCGAGTAGAACTTCGAGCCGACGCTCGAGGTGACGTAGACCGGACCGGTGGAGCTGCGCTCCGGGTCGGCGCCCTCGGGCAGATCCTTCTCGTTCGCGAGCAGGTTGCCCCGGCCGTACGCGTGATCGTGGCCGGTGAGCACCAGGTCGACGTTGTGCTTTTCGAGGATCGGCCCCCATGACTGACGGATGCCGAGGTTGTTGCGGCCCTCGTCGAGCGAGTACACGGGGTGGTGGAAGAAGACCACGGTCCACTGTTGCGGATTGCTGCTGAGCACCGACTCGAGCCAGTCGGCCTGCACCGCGAGACCCTCGGTGTCGGAGACATTGCTGTTGAGCGAGACGAAGCGCACGCCCTGGTGGTCGGTGTAGTACACCGTTCCACGAAGCTCGTCGTAGACGCCGCCCTGGCCGCGCGGACCGTTGTCGGCGAACGTGAACTGGTTCTTCCACTGCGGCGAGAGGCCACCACCGTCGTACTCGTGGTTGCCCGGTGTCGTGAGCAGCTGCTGTGTGCCGAGACCGTACGAGAACGCCTCGTACAGGTCGCCCCACTGCTCGTCGGACTCCGCGTCGGTTGACGAGGTCGCCGATCTGGAGCACGAGGTCGGCGTTCGGGCGGTCACGGAATGCGTTGCGCACGACGCGAGAAGCATCGGACAGGATGCCGTTCTGGACGTCGCCCAGGTACACGAACGAGAAGCGATCGGCTTCGGCCGCCGCCGTCTCGAAGTCCTGCCACTCGCTGAAGTTCGTCCCATCGCCGACGCGGTACTGATACGCGGCCCCCGCCTGCAGTCCCGAAAGCGTCGCGGTGTGGGTCACGTTGACGTAGCCGAGATCGGTCGTCTGCTCGACGCGTTTCTGCGCCGTCACCACCTGCACGCCGCCGGCGTATGCCGTGGGAGTGGGGGTGCGGTACTCGACCAGGCCCTGCGTGACCGCCGACGAGGAGCGCCACGAGATCACCTGCTCGGTGGTGGGGTCGGCACCGGGGGTCAGCGTGAGGCGATCGGGCACGCGAGACGGCGTGTGACGCTCAGCGGCGGGAACCGTGGCCGCCGTCGCGGGCGGGGCGGTGAGCGCACCTCCCGCGACGACGATCCCGAGGGCGAGACCGGCGGCGACGAGCCGCGGGGAACGGAGGCGGGACATCTCAGGAGGCCTTTCGATTGCGGAGGACGAAACGGAGCACGATCGCGCCACCCGCGGCGACCAGGGCGGCGCCGAGCACCATGAGGGTCACGGGCAGGGCGCTGCCGGTGGCGGCGAGGCCCGATGCGATCGGCGGAGCCGACGCGGAGCGCGTGATGGTCAGGGGTGCACCGACTGTTCGGGCGGAAGTCGCTCCAACGAGGACGATGCGGTGCTCACCGGGTTCGGCATCGGCGGGGATGCTGACCCGGGCACGGATCCGCCCCTCGTCGTCCGCGGTGGCCGTGCCGAGGAGGACGGGAGTGGAGTGCAGCTCGATGGACACATGTTCACCCGGTGCGAAACCACCCGCCTCGATACGGAGCGCGGAGCCGGGCGTCGCCTCGCGGGTGCTGAGCAGCACCTCGGATTCGCTCCCCGTTCCGGGTGCCCCGGTGGGCGCGGTCGTCGGCGCGACCGTCGGCGCGACCGTCGGAGTCGCGGTGGGCACGTCCGTGGGGCGCACCGTCGGGGAGCCGGTCGGGCTCGGCGTCGCGATGGGCGTCGGCGTCGCGGTCGGACTCGGCGTCACCGTGGGCGTCGGGGTCGGCGCGGGCGGGGCGTTCACGCCCTCGCGCGTCGAACCGGCGCCACCCACCCACTGGGCGTCGTCGGTGACGAGCTTGCTCCCGTCGGCATCCTTGGTGATGGTGAACGCATCGAACAGCACGCCATCGACGGAGTGCGCCTCCACGTGCATGCGGCCGTCGCCGGTGACGTCGACCGTCTGATACATCTGGCGGTCCTCGCCCGCCGCGCGACGGTTCGCGCCGTTCTGCGTCCAGTTGTTGTCACCGGCCGGGGCCAGGTCGTACTTCTTCGGCCCCGCGACCGTCACCATGTACACGGGTCCGGTGTGGCTGTGCGCGGGGTCGGCACCGGCGGGGAGACCCTGCTCGCGCGAGACGAGGTTGCCGCGCCCGTAGGTGTGATCGTGCCCCTGCACGACGAGGTCGACGTCGTGCTTCTCCAGCACGGGCAGCCACGCCTGCCGGATCGCGGCGTTGTCACGCCCGCTGCTGTTGGAGAAGACCGGGTGATGGAAGGTGACCACCGTCCACTCCTGCGGATTGTCGGTGAGCACGGCATCCAGCCACGTCGTCTGAGCCTGGAGGCTCGCGGCATCCTGGGCATTGCTGTTGAGCGCGACGAAGCGCACGCCCTGGTAGTCGACCGAGTAGACCGTCTCATCGAGCGCATCGATCGCTGGACCGTTCTGCGGGAACGAGAACTGAGCCGGCCAGTACGCGGTCAGGTCGGGGCCCGGGTAGTACTCGTGGTTGCCGGGCGTGGCGATGACGTTGGCGTACTGGTTCACCAGCGCACCGGCGCCGTGCCATTCTCCCCACTCGGCGTCGCTCGTCTCGGTGTCGACCAGGTCGCCCACGTGCACGGCGAGCTTGGCGTAAGGGCGTGCCTCGAACGCGGCGCGGAAGGCCCGCGACGTGTAGGCCTTGTTGTCGTTCTGCGCGTCGCCTTGAACGATGAAGCTGAAGTCACCGGGCTCGGCGGACGCGGTGCGGAACTCGAGCCATTCGCTCCAGGAGTCACCGTCGCCCACCCGATAGACGTAGGTCGCCCCGGCTTCCAGACCTGTCATCACGGCGGAGTGGTACATCACCGGGTAGCCGAGAGTCGTGTCGACGCGCGTGCTCGATACGGCCTCGGCGCTGCTCGCCCCGGACACCAGGCCCGGCCCGCTCGCGGCCCACTCGATCCGCGGCGCGGTAACCTCCGTCGAGGTGCGCCACGACACGGCTTGGGACACCTGCGGGGTCGTGGTGGGAGTCAGCACGATCCGGTCGGGTGCGGCCGTGGGCCGGTGCACCGACGCGGGGTCGACGGCGGGTGGCGCGAGCCCTCCGCCTGCGGCGACGGCGACGCCGCCTCCGAAGCTGGACAAGCCGATGGCGAGGGCGATAGCCCCCGCTGTCACGGCCGTGGGACGCGCAGATACGAGCACGCGGAAGCCCTTTCGACACGGCCGGTCTCGGGTGACCGGCACTGCAAGCGAGATGATCCGCTCTCAGCGGACCCACAAGGAGTGTGTCGAAAACACACAGGCCGAATCGGCGTCAGAGTGCCATGACGAGGGGCGTTCCCGGAACGTTCATCCGAGGAGGCGACATGTCATCCGTTGATCGGGGTGCGCTCACCGTGCTCTCGGATGCGGTTCACCGACACGACAGGTACCGGTCACCCGGCTCGGCGATCACGCGGTCGAGCCGGCCTCTGCCCGCTCGTCTTCCAGATCTTCGACTTCTTTCTCCCACGCGTCGCGAGCGAGGCGGTACCAGAGGTAGAGCGCGAAACCGGCGAAGACGGCCCACTCGGCCGCGTAGAAGATGTTGAGCCAGTTCACGCGCGAACGTTCGTCGGGGGTCGGGTGAGGCGATGGGCTCGAGCGGGCCGATCGCCGTCTGCGAAGCGATGTACGGGCGATAGACGCGGAGGTCGTCGATGTCGTGCCATCGACCGAGCAGCATCGCGGGCGACATGCGGGTCAGCGTCTGCGGGTCGGACCCCGCCGGAGGGACGGCGGGGCCCTCGTCGGAGATGAGACGCCCCGTGACCTCGATGACCGCGCTCGGGTCGGCCTCGGCGGCCGCCTGGAGTGCCACGGCAGCCGCGGTCGCGGCCTCGAGCGTGGGAGACCACCCGGTGGCGACGGCGACGGAGGTGGGTTCGGCGGTGCCGCTGATGCGCAGTTGCCCGGTCACCCAGTAGCCCTGCACGTCGTGGTTGAACCGTGACGAGATGACGATGAAGTCCGACGGGACCCACGTGCCGCTCACCCGCACCCGCTGTCCGACGAGCGGCTCGGGCAGGTAGGCGCCGGGTTGCACCACGTCACCCAGGGGCTGGACGTTCTCGGTCATTCCCGGCTCGGGCGGCGAGGTGTCGACCGCGCGGCCGAGCTGCCACTGCCCGAGCCACGCCAGGGCGCCCGCGACGACCAGCGAGAACGCGAGCAGAGCGATCCACCGAGGCCGGAGCATGACCTCCCGCAGGGTGGGCGGGAAGACCTGCGGCGGCTCCGGATCGGTCACGGGGGTGACGCTCACGCGGTCTCCGGCATCAGTGCCCGTACGGGGCGACGACGACCTCGACGCGCTGGAACTCCTTGAGGTCGGAGTACCCGGTGGTGGCCATCGACTTCTTCAGCGCGCCGATGAGGTTGGCGGTGCCGTCGGCGACGGGCGCGGGCCCGAACAGCACCTGCTCGAGCGGCCCGACGCGGTCGACGGCGACACGGCGTCCACGCGGGAGCTTGGAGTGGTGCGCTTCGGGGCCCCAGTGGAACCCGCGGCCCGGGGCATCGGTCGCGCGAGCCAGCGCGACGCCGAGCATGACGGCATCCGCTCCCATGGCCAAGGCCTTCACAATGTCACCCGAGGTGCCGACACCGCCATCGGCGATCACGTGCACGTAGCGTCCGCCCGACTCGTCGAGGTAGTCGCGGCGGGCACCGGCGACGTCGGCGACCGCGGTCGCCATGGGCGCGTGCAGGCCGAGCGTGGCACGGGTGGTCGAGGCCGCTCCCCCGCCGAAGCCGACGAGCACGCCCGCAGCTCCCGTGCGCATGAGGTGCAGCGCCGCGGTGTAGGTGGCGGCGCCGCCGACGATGACCGGCACGTCGAGGTCGTAGATGAACTTCTTGAGGTTCAACGGCTCGGCGACGCTCGAGACGTGCTCGGCCGAGACGGTCGTCCCCCGGATGACGAAGAGGTCGACGCCGGCGGCGACGACGGTCTCGTAGAGGTCCTGGGTGCGCTGTGGCGTCAGGGCACCGGCGACGGTGACGCCGGCGGCACGGATCTCGGCGAGGCGGTCGCGCACGAGCTCGGGCTTGATCGGCTCGGAGTACAGCTGCTGCATGCGACGCGCGTGGCGTCGGCGTCGGGAAGCGTCGCGATCTCGGCCAGGAGCGGCTCGGGGTCGTCGTACCGGGTCCACAGACCCTCGAGGTCGAGCACGCCGAGGCCGCCGAGACGACCGAGCTCGATCGCGGTGCGTGGACTGACCACGGAGTCCATGGGGGCGCCGAGCACGGGGATCTCGAACGGGAACGCGTCGATGGTCCACGCGGTCGAGACGTCTTCGGGGTTGCGCGTGCGCCGCGACGGTACGACGGCGATGTCGTCGAAGGTGTAGGCGCGGCGGGCGCGCTTGGCGCGGCCGAGATCGATCTCCATGGTCACCCGCCCAGCCTACCCGCGACCGTCGACACTGCCGTCGGTTCGTCCGACGGGCGCGGCCGTCGGTGAGGGCGTCCCGCCCAGGATTCTCGTGAGCAGGCGGTCGACGAGATAGAGCAGGAAGGCCCAGGGACCTACCCACACGCTCAGCGCCACGACCAGCGCGCCCACGATGGTCGCGCTCAAGCCCCCACGCCCGATGCGGCGGGCATCGTCGGGCGCGAGATCGGGGATCGCCCCCGAGCGTGAGGCCCACACCCACTGCACCCACCCGAGCATCACCACGACGAAGAAGTTGGCGGGCAGCAGCATGCGCCCCAGGATCAACTCACCATGGTCGGTGCTCAGCGACGCGGTGAAGGGCACGAAGACCACCGCGAGCAGGCGGAACGTGTTGATCCAGATGCCGAGGTTGTCGACGCGCGCGATGTGCTCGAACTGTTCCACGTGCGTGCGCCACATCAGACACAGCAGCAGGAACGATATGACGAACGTCAGGACGGGCTGCCCCAACTGCTGCAGGGCTGCGGCGAGAGCGGAGTCAGTCGACACGTCGTCGAAGCGCTGGTCCGTCAGACCGAGCACGAGCAGCGTCGCGGCGATGGCGAAGACGCCGTCGGTCAATGCCTCGACGCGGCGCACCGAGACGGTCGCACCGGGATGCGAGCGGCGGGCGAACATGCGCTCAGCGTAACCGTGTCCCGCCGGACGAAGGGGCCGGGCGCTCGCGCGGCCGGCCCCTTCGTCCGCGCTCACTTCTTGTAGTTCGGCGCCTCGACCACGATCTGCACGTCGTGCGGGTGCGACTCCTTCAGACCCGCCGAGGTGATGCGCACGAACTTGCCCTTGGCCTTCAGCTCCTCGACCGTGCGAGCGCCGACGTAGAACATCGACTGACGCAGGCCGCCGATGAGCTGGTAGGCGACAGCGGAGACCGGGCCGCGGTAGGGCACCTGGCCCTCGATGCCCTCGGGGATGAGTTTGTCGTCGCTGGGCACGTCGGCCTGGAAGTAGCGGTCCTTCGAGTACGACGTCTTCTTGCCGCGCGTCTGCAGCGCGCCGAGCGAGCCCATGCCGCGGTACTGCTTGAACTGCTTGCCCGCCTGGAAGACGATCTCGCCCGGCGATTCGTCGGTGCCGGCCAGCAGGGACCCGAGCATGACGGTGTCGGCGCCGGCCACGAGAGCGGCCCTTGGCGATGTCGCCCGAGTACTGCAGGCCGCCGTCGGCGATCACGGGCACGCCCGCAGGGATGGCGGCCTGAGCCGCCTCGTAGATGGCCGTGATCTGGGGCACGCCCACACCGGCGACGACGCGGGTCGTGCAGATCGAACCCGGGCCGACGCCCACCTTGACGGCATCCACGCCCGCGTCGATGAGCGCCTGGGCGCCCTCGCGGGTCGCGACGTTGCCGCCGATGACGTCGATGTGGGCGAATGACGCGTCGGCCTTGAGGCGCGAGACGATGTCGATGACGCCGGCCGACTGGCCGTTGGCCGTGTCGACGACGAGCACGTCGACGCCCGCGTCGCGCAGGGCCTCGGCACGCTGCCACGCGTCGCCGAAGAAGCCGATCGCGGCGCCCACGCGCAGGCGCCCGTGGTCGTCTTTGGTGGCGAGCGGATACTTCTCGCTCTTGTCGAAGTCCTTGATGGTGATGAGACCGGCGAGCTTGCCGTTGTCGTCGACGAGCGGCAGCTTCTCGACACGGTGCTTCGCGAAGGTCGCGATGACGTCGTTGGCATGGATGCCGACGTGTCCGGTGATGAGACCGTCTTTGGTCATCACGTCCTTGACGAGGGTCGTCTGCCGCTCGAAGCCCGAGACGAACCGCATGTCGCGGTTGGTGATGATGCCGACCAGCACGCCCTCGGGATCGACCACGGGCAGCCCGGAGATGCGGTACTGGGCGCACATCGCGTCGACCTCGGCCACCGTGGCATCCGGGTTCGTCGTGATGGGGTTCGAGACCATACCCGACTCGCTGCGCTTGACCTGGTCGACGATCGCGGCCTGGTCCTCGATCGACAGGTTGCGGTGCACGATGCCGATGCCGCCCTGGCGGGCGATCGCGATCGCCATGCGGGCTTCGGTCACGGTGTCCATGGCCGACGACAGCAGGGGCGTCGCGACGGTGATACGCCGGGTCAGACGCGACGACGTGTCGGCCTCGCTCGGGATGACGTCGGTGTGGCCCGGCAGGAGCAACACGTCGTCATAGGTCAGTCCGATGAAACCGAAGGGGTCGTGCTGCTCCATGGATCCTCCTGCGCGCGCGGCGCCTGCTCGAAAATAGGACGACGTCGGCCGGTGCGCGCGACGCGCCCGTCCTTGAATTCTAAGCGTCGAGCAGGGGCGAAATGTTCCCGCGCGGGTGACCTTTCGGCAGGGGCCGGACGACACGGTTCGCTAACGACGCGCTCCGCGAAACACCGTCGACACATTACGCTCGTAGCGTCGTCCGTCGAAGCTGACGGAACACCATCGTCAGCGTTGCCGAAGGAGACTCCGTGGGTCATTCCTCCCCCACCGCGATACGATCGCGAACCTTGTCCCGTCCTCTGCTCGCCTGGGCGCTCCTCATCGCGGTCATCACCGTGATGCTCGGCTCGGCGCTGTTCGCGTCGCCACCTGCCGCGCGCGCAGCGACGACAGCCCCGGTGACCACGCAGAACGAGCCATGCACACCCGGTCCCGAGATCGGCTGCCTCAACGGCACGCTCGCCGCCGCCGGCGGCGGCGTCACCGTGACGGCCACCGGCCCCGGGGGCACAGCGTCCGCGACCACCGGTGACGACGGCAAGTGGTCGATCGGTTTCTCCCAGCCCGGAGACTATTCCGTCTCGATCGACCCCGAGACCCTGCCCGACGGCGTCACTCTCAAGAGCGAAGACCCGTCGGTGCGCCCCCTCGCGCTCGGGTCGCAGACCGCGGTCCTGATCGGCCTCAACGGCAGCGCGGACGGGTCCAGCTCATCGACGACGCCGGGCGACGAGGCCGCCTCCGCCGGAGGCTTCGACTGGGATCGACTCGCGCAGCAGGCTGCATCCGGCCTGCGCCTGGGCCTCCTGCTCGCCCTCGCCGCCGTCGGCCTCTCGCTGATCTACGGCACCACGGGCATCTCCAACTTCGCGCACGGCGAGATGGTGACCCTCGGCGGCCTGCTGGCGTACCTGTTCGCCAACGTGCTGGGACTGAACATCTTCGTCGCGGGCATCATCGTCGTGGGGCTGTGCGCCGCGTTCGGGTACTTCCAAGACGTCGGCATCTGGAAACCGCTGCGCAAACGCCGGCTGACGCTGACACAGCTCATGATCGTCACGATCGGCATGTCGCTCGCCCTGCAGTACGCCTTCCAGTTCTTCATCGGCGCATCGACGGTGCGCATCGTCACGGCCAACCCCGTGCCGGTCCGCATGGGACCGGTGAGCCTCAGCGTGGACTCGCTGGTGTCGATGGGCATCGCCGTGGTCGTCCTGATCGGCGTGGGCCTGTTCCTGCTCAAGACCCGCGTCGGCCGCGCCACCCGCGCCGTGAGCGACAACCCGGCCCTCGCCGCGGCGTCCGGCATCAACGTCGACGGGGTGGTGCGTCTGATCTGGACCACCGCCTCGGCGCTCGCGGGCCTGTCGGGCATCCTGCTCGGTCTGGTGCTCAACGGCGTCAACTGGATGACGGGCATGCAGCTGCTCCTGCTGCTGTTCTCGGCCGTGACCCTCGGCGGACTCGGAACGGCATTCGGCGCTCTCTTCGGCGCCCTCATCATCGGAATGACCGTCGAGCTCACCAACATCTGGCTGCCCGGCGACTTCAAGTACGCGACGGCCCTGGTGCTGCTCATCCTGCTTCTGCTGGTGAGGCCACAGGGACTGTTCGGACGCAAGGAACGGGTGGGCTGACCGATGATCTTCATCGACCTTCTGCGCGAGATGTCGTCGACGGCCATCGCGCCGACGACCGCCGCTCTCGCCATCGCCGCGATCGGCCTGAACATCCACTTCGGTTACACCGGTCTGCTCAACATGGGCCAGGCGGGCTTCATGCTGCTCGGCGCATACGGTTTCGCCGTCTCGGTGCAAGCCGGACTGGGCTTCGTCCCCGCCCTGATCATCGCCCTCATCGTGGTGTTGATCTACAGTTTCATCCTCGGTGTGCCGACGCTGAAGCTGAGAGGCGACTATCTCGCCATCGTCACGATCTCCGCCGCCGAGATCATCCGCATGGTCGGCCGTTCGAGCGTGCTCGGCCCCATCACCAACGGCAGCAACGGTATTCCGGGCGACCGGTACCGCGATCCCTTCAACTCCCTGTCGTTCTTCGGCGACGGTCAGACCACCATCCTGTGGTGGACGTTCGACAACACCGGCGTCAGCGGATGGTGGGTGCGGGCGGTGGCCTGGGCCGTCGTGGCCGTGCTGCTGGTGTTCGTCTGGCTGCTCATCCGCAGCCCGTGGGGGCGCGTGCTCAAGGGCATCCGTGAAGACGAGGACGCTGTTCGCAGCCTCGGCAAGAGCGCGTTCTCGTTCAAGATGCAGGCGCTGATCCTCGGTGGTCTCATCGGCGGGATCGCCGGCGTCGTCTACGTGATGCCGAGCTCCGTTCAGCCCGACGCCCTCGGACGGTCCATGACGTTCTTCATCTGGACGGCGCTTCTGCTCGGTGGCGCGGCGACCATCTTCGGTCCCGTTCTCGGAGCGATCCTGTTCTTCGTGGTCCGCATCTTCATCCAGGGCGTCACCCGCCTGATCGTGCCCGAGGGGGTGTGGTCGGGTCAGCAGACCGAGCAGTTCTCGTGGATCCTCATCGGCATCGCGCTCATGCTCCTCGTGATCTTCCGACCGCAGGGAATCCTCGGCAACAAGAAGGAGCTGAGCTTCAATGTCTGAGCCGACCGCAGCGACCATCCAGGCGCGCGAAGCGCTCTCCGGAGTTCCGCACGAACCCGGGGCGAGCAAGCCCGACCCCATCCTCGTCGTCGACAACATCGTGCGCCGCTTCGGTGGCATGACGGCCGTCGACGTCGACCACCTCGAAGTGCAGCGCGGCGCGATCACCGCGCTCATCGGACCGAACGGTGCCGGCAAGACCACGTTCTTCAACCTGATCACCGGCTTCGACAAGCCCACCTCGGCCAAGCGCCTGATCGGCGGCCCCGCCGCCGACAAGGTGGCCCGGTGGTCGTTCGACGGGCGCACGCTCGGCGACACGGCGGCATCCAAGGTCGCGCGCATGGGCATGGTCCGCACGTTCCAGCTCACCAAGGCGCTCTCGCGCATGACGGTGATGGAGAACATGCTGCTGGGCGCCAACCACCAGCCCGGCGAGAACATGGCCGTCGCCCTGATCCGCCCCCTGTGGAAGGCGCGGGAGCAGGAGATCACCGCCAAGGCGGAGGAACTGCTGCAGCGCTTCAAACTGTACGAGAAGCGCGAGGACCTCGCGGGTTCGCTCTCGGGCGGTCAGAAGAAGCTGCTCGAGATGGCGCGCGCCCTCATGAGCGACCCGAAGATGATCATGCTCGACGAGCCCATGGCAGGCGTCAACCCCGCTCTGACCCAGTCGTTGCTCGGTCACATCCAGGCGTTGCGCGACGACGGCACGACCGTGCTGTTCGTGGAGCACGACATGCACATGGTCCGTCACATCTCCGACTGGGTCGTCGTCATGGCGCAGGGCACGATCGTCGCCGAAGGCACCGCCGGTGAGGTCATGTCGCAGCAGGCCGTGGTCGACGCGTACCTCGGAGCCCACCACGACACAGACCTCGGTGACGACGCGCTGCTCTCGGACACCACGGCGATCGCCCTGGCCGAAGAGGCCGCCGCCGAGGCCCACGCGAACGAAAAGGAGGCGCGCTCGTGAGCACGTCCACCGACTCTCAGCCCGTCCTCGTCGCGAAGGATCTGCACGCGGGGTACCTGCCCGGCATCAACATCCTCAACGGCGTGAACATCGTCGCCCACCCGGGCGAGTTGATCGGCATCATCGGCCCCAACGGCGCCGGCAAGTCGACCTTCCTCAAGGCGGTCTTCGGCCAGGTGAACATCCGCCAGGGCTCGGTGACGCTCAAGGGAACCGACATCACCGGGTGGAAGCCGAACCGTCTCGTGCGGCAGGGGGTGGGATTCGTCCCTCAGACGAACAACGTCTTCCCCTCGCTCACCATCGAGGAGAACCTGCAGATGGGCATCTACCAGAAGCCGCGGGAGTTCGCGTCGCAGCTGGAGCGCATCTTCGAGATCTTCCCGGTTCTCGCCGATCGTCGCGGTCAGCGGGCCGGCTCGCTCTCCGGTGGTGAGCGACAGTCTGTCGCGATGGCCCGCGCGCTGATGATGGACCCGTCCGTCCTGCTCCTGGACGAGCCATCCGCCGGTCTCTCCCCGGTGCGCCAGGACGAGACCTTCATCCGCACGCGCCGCATCAACAAGGCCGGCGTGTCGGTCATCATGGTCGAGCAGAACGCCCGGCGCTGCCTGCAGATCTGCGACCGCGCGTACGTGCTCGACCAGGGCAAGGACGCGTACACGGGCACGGGCCGCGACCTGGCCAAGGACCCGAAGGTCATCCAGCTCTACCTCGGTACCCTCGCGACCGACGTCGACGGGGCTGCCTGACACGACGACCTGACGGGCCTCGCGCCGCGGCGTTCGCGCCGCCGCGCGAGGCCCGTCTCGTATGATCCGAACCCTCCCCGCCGTCCTCTCGGCGCGGGAGGGTTTCGTCATGGCGGGCACACGACGACGCGACCCGGAACCGGCGGCCTGCCGCTCACCGCACGACGCTTCAGCGCTCCACGTGAGCGGCCACGCTCATCGTCACGGCAGCAGCCCAAAGGCCGCGTGTGCGGGCACGAGACGTCGACACGGGGCGGAGCACACGCGGGCCACGTCACCGCCTCAACCCCGGACCCTGTCCACGACGAGCGTCGTGGCAGGGTCCGGCCGCCGTCCGAGACACGCGGTGCGGCCGGCGCGCGGCAGAGTCACGGCATCCACACGCACGCGAAAGAGGCGGCCCCGGCGAACCGGGACCGCCTCTCAGCGTGATGCGGGGACTTAGGACTTGCCCTCGACCGCGCTCTGCCAGATCGGCTTGTTGTCGGCGTCGAACTGGTAGATACCGATGAAGGCGCTGGACGGGTCGTTCATCGAGTTGAACGGACCGACACCGGAGACACCCTTGTAGTGGATGCTTCCGCCGCCGGCGAGCGCGTCCACGCACTCCTTGTAGGTGGCGCAGGGCGTGCCGCCCTGAGCACCCGAGACGGCCGCCATGTTCTTCTGGATGGTCGTCGGGTCGGTCGCGCCGCCCTTCTTCGCCGCGAGAGCGGCGAGGATGGTGGCGTCGTACGACTCGGCACCGTACGAGTAGTCGGACAGGGCCGATCCCTCGACGCTCTGGTGCCAGTCCGACATGCGCTTCTTGAAGTCGTCAGCGGCGTTGGCGCCGGGGATGGTTCCCTTGGCTCCCTCGAGGGTGCCCGCGTCGAACACCTTCGAGTAGTCCGACGTGTTGCCGTCGGTGTAGTACGTGGTCTTCATGTCCCAGCTCTGCGAGACGAGCTCGGGCACGATCGCCTTGGTCTCATCGAACGCGATGATGACGATGGCGTCGGGCTTGGACGCGATGGCCGCCGTGACCTCGGACGAGAAGGTGGTCTGTCCGGGAGGGAACTCCTGGCCCTTGCCCTTGCCGCCGTAGGTGATGGTGCCACCGGCGTCTTCGACCGTCTTCTGGATGACGTCGCGCAGGCCCGTGCCGTAGGCGTCGTTGAAGACGAGGAAGGCGACGTTCTGGTGGCCGTCACCGACGATGAGCTGACCGAGAGCCGAGCCCTGCACGGTGTCCGGCGGAGCGGTGCGGAAGTAGAACGGCGACTTGCCCGAGAGCTCGGCCGACGTGTTGGCGGGCGAGATTTCGACGATGGGCGCGGCGGCCAGCTTGTCGACGACGTTCAGCGACACCGACGAGGATGCGGCGCCGATGGCGACCGAGACCTTCGCGTCGATGAGCTTGTCGGCGGAGGCCGACGAGACCGCCATGTCGGTGGAGTCGCCCGAGTCGGTCCAGAAGGTGCAGGCCGAGTCGCCGGCTTCGACGATGTCGTTGACGGCGAGGCCGACACCGGCGATCTCGGGCGGCCCGAGGAAGGCCAGGGTACCGGTCTGCGGCAGGATCGTGCCGACCTTGAGTGTGGTGGCGCTCGTGGCGTCGCTCGCGCAGTCCTGGCTGGCGTAGCTGCCTGCGGCCGCGGCAGAACCGGTGGAACCGGCGCCGGAACCGCCGCCGCTACAACCGGCGAGCGTGAGGGTGGTCGCTGCAGCAAGCGCTGCGACGGCGAACCACGCCTTCTTGGATTGAACCATCTGGCTCGTCCTTTCGATCATCATGCGCGGCCTCGCCACGCGGTGGGATGAACCTAACCGCCGCGTGTTACGAATGTGTTTTCGCTTCGGGACTGCACTGCAATCGTTATGAAGCGTTGCGTCGAGGGCGCACCGATCTGCGTGATTCGCCCGTCAGACGGGGTCCATCACGTCAGAGACCACGCGGCGATGGCGGCGCGCAGCGGCCACCGAGTCGACGCTCAGGATGACGAGAGCGACCCATACGAGCGCGAAGCCGATCCAGCGCTCAGGGGTCATCGCCTCGCCCAGGATCCACACACCGATCACGAACTGCAGGATCGGCGCGACGAACTGCAGCAATCCGATGACCGTGAGCGGAACGCGGCGTGCACCCGAGGCGAACAGCAGCAGGGGAACCGCCGTCACGGCGCCGGCCGCGAGGAGCAGCGCCGCGTGCAGCGTCCCCGCGGTGCCGAGGGTCAGCCCGCTGACCACGCCGACGACCGCGAGCTGAACGCCGGCGACGGGCAGCAGCCACATCGACTCCAGCGTCAGACCGCTCACCGCATCGACCGATGGGCCGATCTGCTTCTTCACGAGCCCGTAGAACCCGAACGAGAACGCCAGGACCAGCGCGACCCAGGGGAAGCTGCCGTACCCGGCGACGATCACCACGACCGCGACGACCGCGAGCCCGACCGCGATCCACGGCAGCGGTCGCAGCCGTTCGCGCAGGACGACGACCCCGAGCAGCACCGTGACGATGGGGTTGATGAAGTACCCGAGGCTGGTCTCGACCACACGATCCGACAGGGTGCCGTACAGGTAGGTCTGCCAGTTGACGTAGATGAGCGCACCCGCGAGCGCCGTCAGGCCCAGCAGACGCGGCTGCCGCAGGATCGCCAGGAACGCCCTCCACGCGCGCAGCACGGTGAGCAGCAGCAGACAGAAGACGAACGCCAAGATGATGCGCCAGGCCACGACCTCGAACGCGCCCGTCGGCCGCAGCTGCAGGAAGTACAGCGGCAGCAGTCCCCACAGCAGATATGCCCCGAACGCATACAGAGCACCCCTCGTGGTGCCGCCGGCCGGGGTGGTGGGGCGGGGAGTCACCTCACCAGCCTACGTCGGTCGCCGAACCGCGATCGGTCGAGCGTCATCGCTTTCCTGCCATCCGGGACCTTCCGGGCACGGCCGCGCGCCCCGGGCCCGGCCCGGCGAGAAGTGTTGCCGCCTGTGACGCTCGCTTTGGCACGCCGACGGCATGCCTCGTACCTTCACCGGGGACATGGCGCACCGCGCCCCGTCCATCGCACAGCACGCGATCCACTCGCCCCGCACCATCCGATTCTCCGGAGTATCCATGAGCATTGTCCGTATCGCGGCGGCCGGAGCGGCCGCCGCCCTGGTCGCCCTCGCCCTCACCGCCTGCGGCGCCACGGCCGCACCCGCGTCCTCCGATGCGGCCGCCGACAAGACCGCCATCAAGATCGGGTTCAACCCCGGCCCCTACAAGGAGATGTTCCAGGGCGGCATCCTGCCGATCCTCGAGTCCGAGGGCTACACGGTGGATGCCGTCGACTTCACCGACGGCATCGTCGTCAACGTCGCCGTGAACACCGGCGAGATCGACGCGAACATCATGCAGCACCCCGTCTACCTCGACTTCGTCAACGCGAAGGAAGGGATCGACAACGCGGCACTCGTGCAGATCCCGACGCCGCGGATGGGTCTGTTCGGCGGCAAGAAGAAGTCCCTGACCGACGTCGCCGACGGCTCCACCGTGACCGTTCCCAATTCGCCGTCCAACCTGTACCGGGGCCTGTTGATCCTGCGCGACGTGGGCTGGATCGACTTCGACGACGTCGCCGACCCCAACACCGCCGATCTTTCGATCATCACGTCGAATCCGAAGAACCTGAACATCACTCCGATCGACAACGCCCAGCAGGTTCCCGCCCTGCAAGACGTGGACTACGCCACCATCCAGGGCAACTTCATCGTCTCGGGCGGGCTGAACTACGACGACGCGCTCGCCGTCGAGGACCAGCCGGTGCAGTTCTCCAACGTCGTCGCCGTGCGTGCAGCCGACATCGACACCCCGTGGGCCCAGGCGATCAAGTCCGCGTACGAGTCGCAGGAGTTCATCGACTACATCAAGGCCAACCCGCAGTACTCGGGCTATCAGCTCCCGGCCTGGTTCCAGTGAGCGGCGCCGCGGGCGGAGGCATCGTCTTCGACGCGGTGACCAAGAGCTACACCCGGAGGGCCGTCACCACGACGGCCCTCCGGGACGTCTCGCTCGAGGTGGCCCCCGGGACGATCTTCGGCGTGATCGGGTATAGCGGCGCCGGCAAGTCGACGCTGATCCGCACGGTGAACGGGCTCGAGAAGCCGACGTCGGGGCGGGTGGTGGTCGACGGCGTCGACATCTCGGGCCTGCGCGGGCGGGACTTGCGGACGGCGCAGAAGAACACCGGCATGATCTTCCAGCAGTTCAACCTGCTCGAGACCCTCACCGCACGAGACAACGTCGCCCTCCCCCTCCGACTGGACGGTGTCACGTCATCCGAAGCCCGTCGTCGCGCCGACGAGGTGCTCGACTTCGTGGGGCTCGCGGACAAGGCCGGGAATCATCCGGGCGATCTGTCGGGCGGGCAGAAGCAGCGCGTCGGGATCGCCCGCGCGCTGGCACGCAACCCTCGGATCCTGCTGTCGGACGAGTCGACGAGCGCACTCGATCCGTCCACGACCGCGCAGATCCTCGAGCTCCTGCGCCGGATCAACCGCGAGTACGGCACGACGATCCTCGTCGTCACCCACGAGATGGACGTCATCAAAGACCTCGCCCACGAGGTGGCCGTGATGGCCGACGGCGAGGTCGTCGAACACGGGAGCGTGCTCGACACGTTCATCCGGCCGCGCGCGGCCGCGACGCGGGACTTCGTCGATTCCATCGTGCCGCGGGGCCTCCCCGCGCGCGTGGTCGAGCACCTCGGCGGCGAGGGGCTCTGGCGCATGCTGCTCCTGGATGCCGAGGTCGAGCAGCCCCTCATCACCGGCCTGATCCTCGATGTCGGGGTGGAGGTCAACATGCTGCACGCCGATATGACCCAGATCCAGGATCACACCGTCGGCCAGCTGATCGTGAAGGTGACCGGGTCGCCGGAGAAGATCCGCGAGGCCCACCGTTATCTCGCGGCACGGGTCGTCGAGCTCGAGGAGGTGGCCGCGTGAACGGCGACAAGTGGACCCTCGTCACCCCCGACATGTACCTGCGCGCCCTCGGCGAGACCCTGCAGATGCTGGGTGTCGCACTCGCTTTCGGTTCGATCCTGGGGGTCGTCCTCGGGGCGGTGCTCGCGCTCACCCGACGCGGCGGGGTGTTGCAGAACGCGCCCGTGAATGCGGTGCTCGCGACCGTCGTCAACCTCATCCGCTCGCTGCCGTTCATCATCTTGCTCGTCGCGATCCTGCCGTTCACGCGGCTCCTCGTGGGCACGAGCATCGGCGTCTGGGCCGCGATCGTCCCCCTCACGGTGATGGTCGCGCCCTACATCGGGCGTCTGGTCGAGAACTCTCTGCTCGAGGTGCCGGCGGGCGTCGTGGAAGCGGCGCGATCGATGGGCGCCACGCCGCTGCAGATCTTCTGGCGGTTCCTGCTGCCCGAGGCCCGCGGGTCGCTGATCCTCGCCATCACGATCGCCACCGTCGGTCTCATCGACGCCACGGCGATGGCGGGCGTGGTCGGCGCGGGCGGTATCGGTGACCTGGCTCTGTCGTACGGCTACGAGCGGTACGACGGGTTCGCGATGGTCATCACGTGCGTCACGCTGATCGTTCTCGTGCAGGCGATCCAACTGTCGGGTTCGGCACTCGCGCGTCGCTACCGGCGGCGCTGAGCATGGTCGATTTCGCCCCCGCACAGCGCGTGGCGTCGCTGCCTCCGAACTTCTGGGGCGCGATGGATGCCGAGATCGCTCGGCTCTCGGTGCTGCCGGGGCCGCGGTTCATCGACGTCTCGAAGGGCAACCCCGATCTGCCGACCCCGGAGCGCATCGTCGAGGCCATGCAGCGCCACGTCGGCGACCCCGCCAACCACCGCTATCCCTCGTACGCGGGGCGCCGGTCGCTGCGGGAGGCGGTCGTGCACCGGTATGCCGCCGACCACGGCGTCGCGCTGGACCCCGACACGCACGTGGCGATCTTCCACGGGTCTCACGAGGCGCTCATGGCCGCCGTGCTGGGGCTCGCCGACCCCGGATCGACGGTCGTACTGCCCGACCCCGGGTACCCGATGTACGCGTCGGCGGTCGAGCTCGCGGGGGCGCGCGCGGCGACGCTTCCCCTCGTCGGACCCGACCACCAGCCGGACTTCGGCGCCCTGGACCACCTCGATCGCGCCCGTCTGCTGCTGCTGAACTATCCGAACAATCCCACGGGAGCGCTTGCGACGCCGCGCACCTTCGCCGCCGCGGTGGGCTTCGCCGAGCGGGTCGACGCGGCCCTCGTGCACGACTTCGCCTACGCGTCGCTGGGTTTCGGCGAACGTCCGCTGTCGGCTCTCGCGATCGACGCTCCGGATGGCCGCACCGTCGAGGTGCAGACGCTCTCGAAGACCTACAGCATGGCGGGATGGCGCGTGGGTTTCGCGGCGGGCAACGCCTCGATCATCTCGGCGATGCGCCGCTACCAGGCGCACGCCTTCAGCACGATGTTCGGCGCCACGCAGGAGGCGGCCGCCGAGGCGCTGCGGGGCGATCAGGGCGCCGCGGCGGCGTTGGTGGAGATCTACCGCCGACGCCGCGACCTGGTGGTCGCGGGCCTGCGGGGCACCGGGTGGGATGTCATCGAGCCGCGGGGGACGTTCTTCGTCTGGGTGCGTCTTCCCTCGGGGACGGATGCGGTCGCGTTAGCTCGCCGGCTGCGCGAGGGGGCGCGGGTCGCCGTGGCTCCGGGAGACGGTTTCGGCGAGCGCGGGCGCGGGCATCTTCGTCTCGGGCTCGTGGTCGACGACGCGACGCTTGTCGAGCTCGTCGAGCGGCTCGCCGCGTTCTCCCCGCGCGGAGTGTGACGCGCACGGGCTGACGGGCACCGGGGTGGCGCGTGCCGGTGCCGCGCCGAGAAAGACGGAACCCCGGATGCCGTGGCATCCGGGGTTCCGAGAGTCGCGCGAAGATCAGCGGACGACGACCGCCAGCACGTCGCGGGCGGAGAGCACGAGGTACTCCTCGGCGCCGAACTTGACCTCGGTGCCGCCGTACTTGCTGTAGAGCACGCGGTCGCCGACGGCGACGTCGAGGGGGACGCGGTTGCCGTTGTCGTCGATGCGGCCGGGGCCGACGGCGACGACTTCGCCCTCCTGCGGCTTCTCCTTGGCGGTGTCGGGGATGACGAGACCACTCGCGGTGGTCTGCTCAGCCTCGACCTGCTTGATGACGATGCGGTCCTCGAGCGGCTTGATGGAAACCGACACGGTCTACCTCTTCTTTCTCGTTACAGAAGACTTGTCAGCACTCACGCGGGGAGAGTGCTAATCCGAGTGTAGAGAAGGGTTGGCACTCATGCAACGCGAGTGCCAACACAATCCGCGCCTAGGTGTTGTGGCTGGGGAGGTTGGGGACGCGTGAGGCGGGGGTGCCGTTGATGGCGGTGTGGGTTCGGTGGTGATTGTAGTGATGGAGCCAGGGGGCGAATGCGGCGGTGCGTTCGGTTTCTGATCTGTATGCGCGGGCGTAGGCCCATTCTTGGAGGAGGGTGCGGTTGAGGCGTTCGACTTTCCCGTTCGTCTGGGGCCGGTATGGGCGGGTGCGGATGTGGCGGATGGGGCCGAGGGCGTCGCGGAACAGGTGGGAGCGGTAGCCGTTTCCGTTGTCGGTCATCACGGCTTTCACCTCGATGCCGGCGCCCTGGAACCAGGCGTGGGCGCGGGTCCAGAACGCGGTGACGGTGTCTTTGCGTTCGTCGCTCAGGATCTCGGAGTACGCCATCCGGGTGTGGTCGTCCACGACGGAGTGGATGAACGCGTACCCGTGGCCTTTGCCGGCCCGGTTGCGTTTGCCCTGGGCGGGTCCGTGGATGCGGTGCCCGCCGCCGTCGGGGATACGACCGAGCTTCTTCACATCCATGTGGACCAGATCGCCCGGGGTGGCGGCTTCGTAACGGTTCGTGGCGGCGCGGCTGGTCTTGATCCGCACCCCGGTGCCAGGGTCGGTCCACCGTAACGGCGGACACCCGTAGCGACGCAGGATGGCCTGCACGGTGGAGCGATTCAACCGCAGCTGCGCGGCGATACGCGCCGGCCCCCACCGTCTCGACACCCGCAGGCTCACCACCCGCCGCTCCACCCGGGCCCGAGTGCGGTTCGGGTTCACGCGCGGGCGGGAGGAACGATCGGCCATCCCCGCCGCGCCGGCCTCACGGTAACGGCACGCCCACCGGGCGGCGGTGGTCACCCCGACGCCGAAACGCTCGGCGGCGCAACGGCCACCCTTCATCAACGATCAGACGAGCAAGGCGCAACCTTCCAGCGGGCGCGAGAACAGCATTAGCGTGGGACATCGAGGACCTTCTGGTTTCGGAGCGGTTAGTTGTGGTGACTCCACTCCACCAGAAGGTCCTCACCTACATCTACGTCCCTAACCACCCAGGTCAGAACACCTAGGCTGAATCGGTGGATACCAGCGAGCTGACCGCCCTGCTCACGCCCGAGGGCCTCCGCCTGCTCGACGAGGTGGGACCGATCGCGTCCACCGACGACGCAGCCCGCGTGGTGTCGCGTCTGCGCAGCGCGGGGCACTCCCCCGACCTCGTGTCCGCCGTGGTCGGTCAGGCCCGGCTGCGGGTTCGCGCAGCCGCGAAGTTCGGCGCGTTCGCCGAGCGGATGCTGTTCACGCGCGCCGGTCTCGAGCAGGCGACGCGCCTGTCGATCGCCGCCCGCCACGCGGGCCGCTTCCGTACTGCCGGCCTGAGCCGCGTCGCCGATCTCGGCTGCGGCATCGGCGGCGACGCTCTGGGACTGGCCGGTCTCGGCATCCGGGTGCACGCCGTCGACGCCGACGAGGTGACCGCCGCGATCGCCGCGTACAACCTGGCACCGTTCGGCGAGACGACGACGGTCTCGCACGCACGCGCCGAGGACGTCGACCTCGACGGCGTGGATGCCGTGTGGCTCGACCCCGCGCGACGCACGGCCGGTCACTCCGAGACGCGGCAGGTGTCCTCCCAGGAGTGGTCCCCCGCACTGGACTGGGTGTTCGCGGTACTCGCGGACAGGTCGGGCGGCGTGAAGCTCGGCCCGGGCTTCGACCGGGAGCGCATCCCCGACGACGTCGAGGCGCAATGGATCAGCGCCGACGGCTCGACGATCGAGCTCGTGCTGTGGTCGGGAGCGCTGGCCCGCGAGGGCGTGCACCGCGCCGCGCTCGTCGTCCGCGGCGACGACACGTGGGAGCTGACCGCGCCCGGCGACAGCCCCGACGTCGAGCCGAGCGAGCTCGGCGCGTTCGTGCACGAGCCCGACGGCGCCGTCATCCGCGCGCGGCTGATCGGCGAGATCGCGCGATCGCTCCAGGCCGGCATGCTCTCACCGGGTATCGCGTACCTGACCTCGGACGCGGCCCTCACGAGCCCGTTCGTGTCGTCGTTCCGGGTGCGCGAGCAGCTGCCTGCCGATCCGAAGAAGCTGGCCCAGGCGCTGCGGGCGCGCGGGATCGGCACCCTCGAGATCAAGAAGCGCGGTGTCGACGTCGACCCCGCGGTGCTGCGCAAGAAGCTGTCGCTGCGCGGAGATGCAGCGGCGACGCTGATCATGACGAGGGTGGGGTCCAAGCGCCTGGCGCTGCTCGCCGACCGCGTATGAGCGACGACGCATGAACGCCCGCGTCAGGCGAGCGCGAGCTGCGAGAAGCCCCAGACCAGCCACCCCACGCTGAACGCCACCGACAGCAGCGACAGCGCGAGAGCCCAGATCGCCACGCGGCGGCTCCCGCGGCGACGGCGCAGCGCGATCGCGGCGATGACCAGGGCGACGATCCCGAGCGGCAGGAGCCAGCCGGTGAACAGCGCCGCCGCGAGGGCGATGATCGCCGCGGCCAGCGCCCACGGCGCGAGCGGGGGCGGAGGGGGCGGAACCGGCGGAGCGTACGGGAGGACATGGTCGCCGAACGCGGCCATCTCCAGCTGCGCGGTGGGCAGGCGGTTCGGATCGTCCGCGTCGGGATCGGCTGATACCGGCTGCGCGATGGCTGCGGCGAGCGCGACCGGCTCCCCCTCGGTCGCCTTGCGCGCGCGCCTCGTCGACGGCACCTCGTTCACGCCGTGGCTCCGGACAGCGGCGCGGGAGCATCGGCATCCGGGTCCTCGGCGACCTGGATCTCGGTGACCGGCAGCGTCGAGTCGGCCCCGAAAGCCAGGGTGGAGGGGCGGCGACCCGACGAGATGAGCTCGGCGGCGAGTGCCGCGATCATGGCGCCGTTATCGGTGCACAGTCGCAGGGGCGGGATACGCACGGCCACGCCGGCCGCAGCGGCCCGCTCGAGAGCGACATCGCGCAAGCGCTTGTTGGCGATCACTCCCCCGCCCAGCAGCAGCCGGGGCACGCCGAAGCGTTCGCACGCGTCGAGAGCCTTGGTGACCAGCACGTCGACCACCGCCTCGCGGAACGACGCGGCGACGTCGGCCACGGGCACGGGTTCGCCCGCCGCCTCATGCTGCTCGACCCACCGCGCGACAGCGGTCTTCAGTCCCGAGAACGAGAAGTCGTAGCGGTGGGATGCCATGTCGGACGCGCGCGACAGGCCCCGCGGGAAGCGGATCGCCGTCGGGTCGCCCGCGGCCGCGGGCGCGATCGATCTCGGGGCCGCCGGGATAGGGCAGCTTCAGCAGGCGCGCGACCTTGTCGAATGCCTCACCGGCGGCATCGTCCATCGTCTCGCCGAGGAGTTCGACGTCGCTCGTCAGATCGCGCACGAGCAGCAGCGAGGTGTGTCCGCCGCTCACCAGCAGTGCGACGGTCGGGTACTCCAGCTCCCCCGCGTCGGCGTCGAGGATGTCGGCGGCGATGTGACCGACCAGGTGGTTGACGGCGTAGAGCGGCTTGTCGAGCGCGACGGCGAGACCTTTCGCCGCGCCCACGCCCACCATCAGGGCTCCGGCGAGACCGGGCCCGCTGGTGACCGCGACGGCATCGATGTCAGCGAGGCGCACACCCGCCTCGGTGAGCGCGGCGTCGATGGACGGCTGCAGCGCCTCGAGGTGGGCGCGAGCGGCGACCTCGGGGACGACGCCGCCGTAGCGGGCGTGCTCGTCCATGCTGGAGGCGATCGTGTTGCTGAGCAGCTGCCGGCCGCGGACGATGCCGATGCCGGTCTCGTCGCAGCTGGTCTCGATGCCGAGCACGAGGGGCGCGTCCATCAGCACCATCCCTTTCCGGTGGTCGGGGCCGCCACGGAATCGGACGCGTCTTCCGCTCGCCGTGCGGCCCAGCCGCGCAGGTCGAGCTGCATCACGATCGCGTCGACGTCGTCGGGCTGGTAGTACCGGGGGCGGCGGCCGACGTCCACGAACCCCTCGGAGACGTAGAGCGCCCGGGCGACGGGATTGTCGGCGCGCACCTCGAGGAACACCTCGTGCACGGCGCGGCGGACCGCTTCGTCGAGCAGGGCCGTCAGCAGCGCACGTCCGCGGCCGCGACCGCGCGCGGTCTCGGCGATCGTGATCGTCTGGATGTCGGCATCCTTCGCCCCGCGCACGGCACGAAGCCCCGCGTACCCGAGGAGACGACCCCCCTCTTCGACGACGACGTACCACCCGTGCGGTGACACGAGTTCCTCGCGCATCATCGCCGGGCTCCACGCGTCGGCGGGGAACGAGGCATGCTCGAGCGCCATGATTGCGTCGAGGTCGGCGGCGGTCGCCGTGCGCATGGGCATCAGCTCACCCGCTTCGGCGCGTGCGCGGCCACCACGTCGGGGCTGCGCAGGTACAGCGGTTCGGTGCCCGCGAGGGAGCGCCCGGCGTCGAGTGCGCGGGCGGCGGCGAGCGCGATCATCGCCGCCGACACGGTGCTCGCATCGAGCCGGCGGGCGCCGAGCGCATCGAGTCTGTCGTCCAGCTCGTCGCGCGGGCTGAGCGCGGCATCCGAGAGGCGGACCGGGAGCCCGTCGTCGTCGAGACCCTCGTACACGGTGAAGGCGAACTCCCTGCGGCGGGCGTCGGTGACCACCGCGAACCGGCCGGTGTCGGTCGCGGTGAGCGCGTCGGACAGCAGCACCCCCAGGGCGACGCCGTCGTGACTGGGCACGGGAACCGCCGGAATGCCACGGCCCAGCGCGTACACGCGCGCGCGCTGGCGATTCCCACGCGCAAGCCCGTGAAAGGACCGGGGCCCATCCCCACCGCGACGTGGGTGGGGGCGGGCGCGGCGGCGCTGACCCGCCGCAGCAGATCGCCGATGACCTCGGCGTGGCCGAGCGGGTTCGTGCTCTGCTCGTCGGCGAGCACCTCCCCGTCGCGCGCGATGGCGGCGACAGCGGTGCCGAGCGAGGTGTCGATGCCGAGGATCACCGTTCCAGGGTATCCGCCGCCCCCGCGGCACCGCCGTCCGCGGCATCCGATCGCCCCGTCATTTCGAATAACGGGTATGGATGCCACCCCGCTCGCCCTCCGCCGGGTCGTCGTCCCCACGGGCGTGGGGCCGATCGTCGCGCACGCGGGGCGCGCGTCGGGCAGTCCGGTGGCGACGGTTCTGCTGCACGGGGCCGCGGGATCGTGGCGCACGTGGGAGCCGATGATCGCGGCCTCCGACGAGATCCACCTGCCGCTGTCGGACATCGTGGCCCTCGACCTGCCCGGCTGGGGCGAGTCCCCCGGACCCGTTCCCGACCCGGCCGATCTCGCGGTGGCGGTCGCCGCGGTCGTCCGGGCCCTCGGATACCCGCGCTGGCGCGCGGTGGGCCACTCCCTCGGCGGGGTGGTCGCGCTCGACGTCGCCGCGCGTTTCCCGCGGGAGACCGTGGGCGTCGGCGTCGTCTCACCGAGCGGCGCCGGAGCCCGGGTGGTCACCCGCTCCCCGCTCCGCGGGGCCGTCCGCTTGCCCTGGCTCACCGGGATGGTCGTCGCGATGCGCGTGCTGCGCGCCCTCGGACCGTTGTCGCGGCCGCTCCTGGGGCTGCTGCGGCGCACGGGGGCCCTGCGCACGCTCGCGCGGCCGCTCTTTCGGCATCCGGAACGCGTCGACCGTTCGGTGACCGACGCGCTGGCGACCGAGATCCGGCCCGCGGCGTTCCTCGCCGCCGTGCGCCTGTCGCGCACGCACGACGACGGGGTGTGGCGGCGCATCGCGTGCCCCGTGCGCGTGGTGCGCGGAGTCCACGACGTGTTCGTCTCGTCACGCGACACCCGGGTGTGGGCGCGGCTGCTGCGCGATGTCGACGATCGCGCACTCGACGACAGCGGTCACTTCGCCCACGTCGAGCAGCCGGTCGAGACGGTGCGCGCGCTGCGCGACGTCTGGGCGGCCGCCCGCGCCCCGCTCGCGCGACGATCCGGCATGCGCGCCTGATCCCCGCCGCCGGGTCAGGGCCGGCGTGAGATGCTCACCGTCCGCGGGGCGTCGGCGTCGAGTTCGACGGTGTGCACGGCGATCTCACCGCACGCGTTGTCGACCCCGCGCCCGCCGAGGTGACGGGTGATCTCGATCTCCCACCACGTGTCGGCGAGGTACTCGGCCACGCCGCGGCCCCACTCGATGATGACCGCCGAGCCCGCGACATCGATGTCGAGATCGTCGAGCTCGACCGCGGCGCCGAGCCGGTAGGCGTCCACGTGAACCAGGGGCGCGCCCCCCACGAGCGACGGGTGCGTGCGGGCGATGACGAACGTCGGGCTCTGGACGGGACCACGGATGCCGAGCCCCTCGCCGATCCCGCGGGTGAGGGTCGTCTTGCCGGCGCCCAGCGGACCGGTGAGCACCACGACGTCGCCGGGGGCCAGGGCACGACCGATCTCTCGGCCCAGCGCCTCCATGTCGCCGGGGGCGGCGATCTCGTGCGTGCCCAGCAGCTCTTCGGGAACGCTCACGAACCCACCTCCCGGCGGGGGACGCGGGGGCCGACGCGCGTGACGATCTCGTAGTCGATGGTGTCGGCGGCATCCCCCCACTCGCGTGCCGACGGCACGCCCAGCGTCGGGTCGCCGAAGAGCACGACCTCGTCGCCGACCGAGACCGGGTGATCGCCGACATCGACGACGAACTGGTCCATCGCGATGCGGCCCGCGACACGTAAGCGGCGGCCACCGATCGTCACCGGCCCCCGGTCGGATGCCTGGCGGGGGACACCGTCGGCGTACCCGAGGGGGATCAGGGCCAGGCTCGTGTCACGCTCGGTGCGGTAGGCGTACCCGTACGACACTCCCGTGCCCGCCGGGACGCGCCGCACGGCGGCGACGGCTCCGCGCAGGGTCATCGCCGGGCGCAGCCCCAGGTCGGCCGAGCTGCGGTCGTGGAACGGCGAGACGCCGTAGATGCCGATGCCGATGCGCACGCATCCCAGACGCGCCGCGGGCAGGGCGAAGGCGGCATGGGTCGCAGCGATGTGACGCAGGGGCGGGTTCAGCCCGGCACCGGCGGCGAGGACCACGCCCTCTTCGAACCGCGCCAGGGCCGCGAGGTCGTCGGCCTCGCTCGAATTCGACAGGTGAGAGAAGAGCCCGACGACCCGCAGCCGGCCGATGCGCTCCAGGCGCGCAGCCTCGGAGAAGACCACCCGCCAGTCGGCCGGTGCGATGCCGTTGCGCGACAGCCCCGTCTCGATCTTCAGGTGAACGGCGGCGGGACGCTCGCCCGTTGCGGCCGCACCGGCACGCAGGAGCTGGTCGATGTCGGAGATACCGAGCTCGATGTCGTGGCTCACGGCCTCGGCGAACGACGCGCCCGGGGCGTGCAGCCACGCGAACAGGGGGGCGCGGATCCCGGCCCGGCGAAGGGCCAGCGCCTCGCCGATGTCGGAGACCCCGATGCGCGCCGCTCCCCCGCGAAGGGCGGCGACGGCGGCGCGATGAGCGCCGTGCCCGTACCCGTCGGCCTTGACGACGGCGATGACCTCGGCGTCGGTGAGCTTGCGGATGTGCCGCACGTTCTCGGCGATCGCGTCGACGTCGATGAGCGCTTCGCGGAGCACTCCCGGGGCCATTCTCATGCGGTGTCCTCTCGGGCGGGAACGGGGAGGGCGGCGGGGGCTGCGTCCGGCGCGTGCCGGGTCGGTACCGACGCGCCCGCCTCGGCGATCACGTACGCGGTGGCGAGCCCGGCGTCGTGCGACATCGACAGGTGCAACCCGGTGATGCCCCGCCGGGCGACGGTGTCGGCCGTCTCGCCGTGAAGGGCGAACACCGGGCGTCCCGAGGGTTCGGAGGCGACCTCGATATCGGTCCAGTGAACGCCGTCCGAACCGCCCAGTGCCTTGATGAGTGCCTCTTTCGCCGCGTACCGCGCAGCCAACGAGCGCGGCTTGAGAACCCGCTCGGCGGGGGCGAACAGGCGCGTCACCAACCGTGGCGTGCGAGCGAGGTGCTGCTCGAAGCGGGGCACGTCGACCAGATCGACGCCGATTCCGACGATCATGCGGCCTCCTCCCGGCATCCCTCCCATTCTGCCGGTGCCCGCCCGTACCGACCGCATCCGGGGCACGGCCGCCGGCACGCCTCCTGCATTCGTGCAGAGCCGATGCTCTCGTCGCCCCGAAACGGCCGGATTGCAGGAGTCGTGCGCGGCGGCGCGGGACGACGGCTCCGCCCGCCGAACGACGACGGGGTCGGACACCACGGCATCCGACCCCTCTCGACGACGGCGATCACTCCACGGTGACCGACTTCGCCAGGTTGCGCGGCTGGTCGACGTCGAGGCCCTTCGCCTCGGCGAGACCCATCGCGAAGATGTGCAGCGGCACGACGGCCAGCAGCGGCTCGAACAGCGGCGACGCGAGGGGGATGCGCAGCACCTCATCGGCCGCGGGCAGCACCGCGACGTCGCCCTCTTCGGCGATCGCGATGACGCGCGCGCCGCGGGCGCGGATCTCCTCGATGTTCGACACGACCTTCTTGTGCATCTCGCCGGAACCCCGCGGCGACGGGACGACGACGAACACCGGCTGACCGGGCTCGATCAGCGCGATGGGGCCGTGCTTCAGCTCACCGGCGGCGAAGCCCTCGGCGTGGATGTAGGCCAGCTCCTTGAGCTTGAGCGCCCCCTCGAGCGCGATGGGGTACCCGACGTTTCGGCCGAGGAACAGCACCGAGCGAGTGTCGGCCATCCAGTGCGCGAGCTGCTCGATGCGCGACTGCTCGCTCTCGAGCACGCGGGCGATCTTGCTCGGCACAGCCTCGAGCTCGGTGACGGCATCGACGGCGACGACGGGGTCGATCGCGCCGCGGACGCGGCCGACGTGCAGGGCCAGCAGGTACAGCGCGGTGATCTGCGCGACGAACGCCTTCGTCGAGGCCACGGCGACCTCGGGACCCGCGTGCGTGTAGACGATGGCGTCCGACTCGCGCGGGATCGTGGCGCCCTGGGTGTTGCAGATCGACAGGGTCTTCGCTCCCCGCGAGCGGGCGTACTTCACGGCCATGAGCGTGTCCATCGTCTCGCCGGACTGGCTGATCGACACGACGAGCGTGCGCTCGCTGAGCACGGGGTCGCGGTAACGGAACTCGTGCGCGAGCTCGACGTCGACGGGCACGCGCGTCCAGGTCTCGAGCGCGTACTTGCCGACCATGCCGGCGTAGGCGGCGGTGCCGCAGGCGATGACGAGGATGCGGTCGATGTCGGCGAGGAAGGCGTCGAGCCCCTCGAGCTCGGGAATCTCGACGCGGCCCTCGTGGATGCGCCCGCGCAGGGTGTTGGCGACGGCCTCGGGCTCCTCCGAGACCTCCTTGGCCATGAACGACGACCAGCCGCCCTTCTCGGCGGCCGACGCGTCCCACGTGACCTCGAACGCCTCGACCTCGACGGGGGCGCCCGAGAAGTCGGTGACCTCGACGCCGTCGGGGGTGATCGCGACGATCTCGTCCTGCCCGATCGCGAGGGCGTTGCGGGTGTGCTCGACGAAGGCGGCGACGTCGGAGCCGAGGAAGTTCTCACCCTCGCCGAGGCCGATCACCAGCGGCGAGTTGCGGCGTGCGCCGACGACGAGACCGGGGTGGTCCTGGTGCATCGCGAGCAGCGTGTAGGCGCCCTCCAGCCGCGAGACGACGGCGCGGAAGGCCTGCACGAGGTCGCCCGTACGGGCGTACTCGCGGCCGATCATCGCGGCGGCGACCTCGGTGTCGGTCTCGCTGCGGAAGCCGACGCCCTCGCCGACCAGCTCGCTCTTGAGCTCGGCGAAGTTCTCGATGATGCCGTTGTGGATGACGGCGAGCTTGTCGTCGTCGGCCAGGTGCGGGTGGGCGTTGGCGTCGGTCGGGCCGCCGTGCGTCGCCCACCGGGTGTGGCCGATGCCGGTCGTGCCGTTCGGCATCGGCGACGCCTCGAGGTCTTCGCGCAGCACCGCGAGCTTGCCCGCACGCTTGCGCATGCCGAGTCCGCCGTCTGCGTCGATCACGGCGATGCCCGCGGAGTCGTAGCCCCGGTATTCCAGCCGCGACAGACCCGCCAGAAGAATGTCCTGGCTCAGCCGGGGACCCACGTAACCGATGATTCCGCACATAGCTTCCGAGTCTACGTGGCGGGTCCTGACCGAGAGCCCATCGGCCGCGGAGCGTCAGAGCTTGCGCAACAGCACCGACTCGACGGTGTGGTCGGCGCCCTTCTGCAGCACGAGCTTCGCGCGATGGCGCGTGGGGAGGGACGTTCTCTCGCAGGTTGGGAAGGTTGATGTCACGCCAGTACCCGAGCGCCCGCTCGACGGCCTCGTCGTCGCTGATGTCGGCGAAGACACGGAAGAACGACGTCGGGTTGGTGAAGGCGTTGTCGCGCAGCGCCAGGAAGCGGTCGACGTACCACTTCTCGATGTGCGCGGCATCGGCGTCGACGTAGATCGAGAAGTCGAACAGGTCGCTGACCGCGACCTCGTTGGGCGAGGGCGGCGGCTGCAGAACGTTCAGCCCCTCGACGATGACGACGTCGGGTCGGCGCACCGTGACGTGGGCGTCGGGCATGATGTCGTACCGCACGTGCGAGTAGAAGGGTGCCCGGACTTCCTCGGCGCCCGACTTCACTTCGCTGAGGAACTCCACCAGGGCACGACGGTCGTACGACTCGGGGAAGCCCTTGCGCTCCATCAGGCCGCGACGCTCCAGTTCGGCGTTCGGATACAGGAAGCCGTCCGTGGTCACCAACTCGACCCGAGGGGTGTCGGGCCAACGGCTCATGAGTTCGCGCAGGAGGCGCGCGATGGTGGATTTGCCCACCGCGACGGAGCCGGCGACCCCGATGACGAAGGGCGTCGTGGCATCCTGTTCGCCCAGGAAGTTGCTCGTGTCGGCCCCCAGGCGACGCGTCGCGCGCGCGTAGAGGCTCAGCAACCGACTCAGCGGGAGGTACACCTCGGCCACCTCACGCAGGTCGAGACGGTCGCCGATGCCGCGCAGCTGCACGACCTCGGTCTCGGTGAGGGGCTGTTCGAGGCCTCCCGCCATGCGAGCCCAGTCGGCACGATCGATCTGACGGTAGGGGCTCAGCGACGGCGCGGGAGCAGCGGTCTCGGCAGCGGACACCCGCCCATGCTACCGGCGCCGGCTTGCCATTCCGGCGGGCGGGCCACGGGTCGTCGCCGCCCCGGCATCCGCCGTGCCCGCGCACGAGCGCTCCCACTACGCTCGGATCGTGCGCCTGGGAGTCCTCGACATCGGCTCGAACACCGTCCATCTGCTCGTCGCCAACGCGCGCGCCGGAGGTCGCCCGACTGCGACCACCTCGCATCGTTCGGTGCTGCGCCTCATGCGCTATCTGCAACCCGACGGATCGATCTCGCCCGAGGGCGTGGCGGGGCTGGTGGATGCCGTGACCGCGGCGCGCGAGAAAGCGCGCGCCGAGGGGGTCGATGAGCTCCTGGCGACCGCGACCTCCGCCGTGCGCGAGGCCACGAACGGCGAGGAGGTCATCGCGCTGATCGAGGAGGCGCTCGGCCAGCCGCTGCAGGTGCTCGGCGGCGAGACGGAGGCGCGTTTGACGTATCTCGCCGTGCGTCGGTGGTTCGGCTGGTCGGCCGGGCAGATCCTGCTGTTCGACATCGGCGGGGGCTCGCTCGAGATCGCCGGGGGTGCCGACGAACTGCCCGATCTCGCTGAGTCGGTGCCGCTCGGGGCCGGCCGCTCGACGGTGCAGTTCCTGCCGCACGATCCCCTCGAGCGCCGATGAGATCGACGCTCTCCGCCAGCACGCCGCGGCGGTGCTCGCGCCGGTCGCCGAGCGCTTCGCCGCCCTCCCCCGCCCCGATCACGTCGTGGGCTCGTCGAAGGCGATCCGCTCGCTCGCGAAACTCGCCGGGTATCCCGTCCCGGGCTGGTCGGGAATCGAGCGCATGGTGCTGCCGCGCAAGGAGCTGAAGGACTGGATCCCCCGGCTCGCCCGTATCCCCGCCGACGCGCGCGAGGCCCTGCCGGGCATCACCGCCGATCGCACGTTCCAGATCGTCGCGGCGGCGATCGTGGTGGAGCGCGCGATGAAGGCGATGGACGTCGAGGAGCTCGAGGTCTCCCCCTGGGCGCTGCGCGAGGGCGTGCTCCTGCGCTACATCGAGTCGCTCGAGTACTAACCGCTGACTGCGGGCTTGTGTACACCTTTCGCGCGCGCGTGCGAGCGTTCGACCGAAGTCAGCGATCTGCGACGCGATGCGGTACCGCGCGGACATCGCGCGCGCAGGCGCGGGGAGGTCACAGCGCCAGGCGCTCGCGCACGACCTCGGCGAGACGGTCGGCGTGGGCGCGGGCGACCTCTTCGCTCGCGGCCTCCACCATGACGCGCACGAGCGGCTCGGTGCCCGACGCGCGCAAGAGCACGCGGCCCGACTCGCCCAGCTCGGCGGTCGAGGCCGCGACGGCCTCCTGCACGCCGTGATCGTCGACGCCGTCGCGGTCCACGCCACGCACGTTCACGAGCACCTGCGGATACACCGTCATGAGGGACGCCAGTTCGGCGAGGGTCTTCTTCTGCCGCGCCATCTCGGCCACCAGGTGCAGACCGGTCAGCAGCCCGTCACCGGTGGTGGCGAACTCGCTCATGATCACGTGACCCGACTGCTCGCCGCCCAGGGAATAGCCGCCCTCGTTCATGGCCTCGAGCACGTATCGATCGCCGACTCCCGTCTGCAGAACACGGATGCCGTGCGCCTGCATCGCGCGATGGAGTCCGAGGTTGCTCATGACCGTCGCCACGAGCGTGTCGTCGACGAGCGCGCCGCGCTCCTTCATCGCCACCGCCAGGATCGCCATGATCTGATCCCCATCGACCACGTTGCCCGCGGCATCGACGGCCAGGCAGCGATCCGCGTCGCCGTCGTGGGCGATGCCCACGTCGGCACCGAGGCGCACCACGGTCTCGGCGAGCACGTCGAGATGGGTCGAGCCCACCCCGTCGTTGATGTTCAGTCCGTCGGGGTCGGCACCGATCACGGTCACCTGAGCGCCGGCGTCTTTGAACGTCTCCGGCGACACACCGGCGGCGGCACCGTGGGCACAGTCGAGGACGACATGGATGCCGTCGAGCCGGTGCGGCAGCGAGCCCAGCAGGTGCAGGACGTAGCGGTCTTCGGCATCGGCGAAACGACGGATGCGGCCCACGTCCGCACCGGTGGGCTGGAGGCGCTCTGCATCGAGCGCCCGTTCGATGCGCTGTTCGACGACGTCGGGAAGCTTTGTGCCTCCGCGCGCGAAGATCTTGATCCCGTTGTCGGGAGCGGGGTTGTGGGAGGCCGAGACCATCACGCCGAAGTCGGCGTCATGGTCGGCGATGAGGAACGCGGTGGCGGGCGTCGGGATCACACCGGCGTCGAGGACGTCGACGCCCGACGACGCCAGGCCCGCGGCGACTGCGGCGGCGAGGAACTCCCCCGAGACGCGCGGGTCGCGCGCGACGACGGCGGTGAGGCGGCGGCCCTGAGCCTTCCGCGCCTCCGCAGAACGGCCCTGGCCCAGGACGACGGCAGTCGCCTGGGCCAGGTGCAGCGCGAGTTCGGCGGTGAGGAGGCCGTTGGCCAGCCCCCGCACCCCGTCCGTGCCGAAAAGAGGCATCCGGAGCGTCGAACTCAGCGCTTGGAGTACTGAGGCGCCTTGCGGGCCTTCTTGAGACCGGCCTTCTTGCGCTCCTTGACGCGAGCGTCGCGCGAGAGGAAGCCGGCCTTCTTCAGGGTCGGGCGGTTGTTCTCGGCGTCGATCTCGTTGAGCGCACGGGCGATGCCCAGGCGCAGCGCACCGGCCTGACCCGAGGGGCCGCCGCCGGAGATGCGCGCGATCACGTCGTAGGCGCCGGCGAGCTCGAGCACCGTGAACGGGTCGTTGATCAGCTGCTGGTGCAGCTTGTTGGGGAAGTAGTCCTCGATCGTGCGGCCGTTGACCGTGATCGTGCCCGAGCCGGGAACCAGACGCACGCGGGCGATGGCCTGCTTGCGACGGCCGACGGCTGCGCCGGGAACCGAGAGCACGGGGCGCTCGACGGCGACGACGGACTGCTCGGCCGGCGTCTCGGTGCTGTAGTTGCTGGAGTCGATGTTCGACACTGTTTCGTCCTTATCCGGCGGCGCTTACTGGGCGACCTGGTCGAAGGTGTATGCCGTGGGCTGCTGGGCACCGTGGGGGTGCTCGGCGCCGCGGTAGACCTTGAGCTTCTTGAGCTGCGCCGCGCCGAGGCTGTTCTTGGGCAGCATGCCGCGGATGGCCTTCTCGACCGCGCGGACGGGGTTCTTCTCGAGGAGTTCGTCGTACGTGACCGACTTGAGGCCGCCCGGGTAGCCCGAGTGGCGGTACGCCTTCTTGTTCTGGAGCTTCTGACCCGTGAGCGCCACCTTCTCGGCGTTGATCACGATGACGAAGTCGCCGGAGTCGATGTGGTTGGCGAAGGTCGGCTTGTGCTTACCGCGGAGGAGGACCGCCGCGTGCGAGGCCAGGCGGCCGAGAACGACGTCGGTGGCGTCGATAACGACCCACTCGCGCGTGACCTCAGCGGCCTTGGGGGTGAAAGTGCGCGTCACAGTAGTGCTGCTTTCTTGATCGAACGGAGGAGTTCGTGAATCCCGCTCCGGTGGTCCGTTCTCGCACCGATGGCGCAGGAACAGGGCCGGTGGAGGGCTCACGTTCGGGCAACCCGCTCGCAGTGAGGCAGGCACCAAAGATCAAGAATACGCCATTGCCCCGCCGAGAACCAAACGCACGCGGCGTTCACGCCAGCAGCGTGCCGATCGCGACGAGGGCGAACCCCGTCGCGTTGAAGATCACGTGAACGAAGACGGCTGCCCAGATGCGCCCGGTGCCGAGGACGAATGCGCCGGTCACGCCCCCCAGAAGCGTCAGGGTGAGCACATCCACGGTCCCCGGGGCCCCGACGAGCAGGTGAGCCACGACGAACAGCCCCGACGACAGAGCCGCCGCAGCCACGCCCGCGGCGATCTGCCCGCAGAGGCGACGCAGCGTCGTGTATGCACAGACCACCACGACGGCGCGGAAGAAGAACTCCTCGACGAGCGGAGACACCGCTGTGCCCGCGAGCGCGTCGAGCAGGAAAGCATCCGGCAGCACGCCGCCGACCGAGAAGGTCGATGGCCAGGCGGCCGGGTGTCCCCCGAGGCCGTCGAGCATCCCCTGAGCCACGCGCACGACGACACCGAAGACCACGCCGTACAGGGCATCGACGGCGCGCCAGGTCAGAAGCCCGCGGGGCCGCGAGCGGCGGAAGGCGAGGAGCACGGGCGCAGCCAGCGCGAGCCAGACGACGGCCTGAGCCCCGCCCGAGCGCGTCTCGAGAGGCAGGGTGAGCGCCGCCGTGCGGGCCGCGAGGGCGCCGAGCCCGAGGCAGACGAGACTCCCACCGAGCATCACCGCATCCCACCCCGCGGTGCTGGATCCCCCCTCCCGCCAGGCCCGGTGCCGCCGTCGACGGCGACGGCGGGCATCACTCGCGGGGCCGCGGAGATCGGTCATGCGGGTCAGGCTAGGACGGGCCGCGCAGGACGCCGCGGGGATACGCCTCGCGCTCGCCAGGAGTCACCCGACCCGCGGCGCTTCATCACCCGCGCGCGCGAACGCCCCGTCACCTACCGATGTGACGGGGCGTTCTGGCTCGAGCCGCGCCCTCCGCGGTTGCGGGCGAGAAAGGGGGCGCGGGCCGTGCCGTCAGCGCTGCAGGAAGGTGATCAGCACACGGTTGAACTCCTCGGCGTGACTGACGTTCACGCCGTGCGGAGCGCCCGAAACGACATGCAGCTCGCTGCCCGCGATGGCCTCGTGCGTACGCTTACCCGAGCCTTCGAACGGCACGGTCGCGTCGCTGTCGCCGTGGATGACGAGGGTCGGCACGGTGACGTTCGGCAGATCGTCGCGGAAGTCCGTGGTCGCGAAGGCCTCCATCGACTTCAGGGCGGCGTGGTGATCGGCCTGATTCGCCAGGCGCTCGGCTTCGGCGCGGTCGGCCTCGGAGACGACGAGAGCGCCGTCGACCGAGAAGAAGTCCGTCGTGAACTGGTGGAAGAACGCCTTCTCGTCGTCTTCCAGCCCGTGCTTCATGCCGTCGGCGGTCTCGTCGTCGAGGGGACCGTCGGGGTTGTCGGCGGTCTTGGCGAGGTACGGGGGCACGGCGGCAGCGAAGACGACGCTGTGCACGCGGTCCGAGCCGTGGCGGGTCAGGTAGCGAGCGACCTCGCCCCCTCCCATCGAGAAGCCGACGAGCGTGACCTCGCGCAGGTCGAGCGTCTCGAGCACGGCATCCAGATCGTCGCTGAAGGTGTCGTAGTCGTAGCCGGTGCGCGGCTTGTCGCTGCGCCCGAAGCCGCGCCGGTCGTAGGTGACGACGCGGTAGCCGGCCGCTTCGAGTGCGGGCACCTGAGGGGCCCACGACTCACCCGAGAGGGGCCAGCCGTGGATGAGGACGACGGGGCGGCCGGAACCGCCGGTGTCGTCGACGTGGAGGTCGATGTCGGTCAGAAGGCCGTGGTGTGCGGTGATCTCGCTCATGACCGCCATGTTTCGGGCGGCACCTGAACGACCCCCCACGGTTGACGCAGGACCCTTCGCTTGGTAGTTGGGATGCCACGCACAGGCCGCGCGTGGACGCAACGCCCGGGGGGTGTCGAACGGGAGGTGGCTACTCTGCCGCCATGGCTTCGACCCGCCCCCTCGGCATCTTCCTGCTCGCCGTCGTCAGCACCCTGACAGTCAGCGCATGCACACCCTTCCCCGCAACATCCGACACCGCGACCGACGAGACCGCCGTGACGGCGGTGAACACCGCGGAGGCGAGCGCGGGCGGACGCGGCTTCCACCTCGATCGCGAAGACGACGTCTCCTGGGAGGTGCAGGTCGCCGTCGGCGACCGCGAGGTAGAGGTGACGGTCGCCGCGGACGGCACCACGGTGCGTTCCTCGCGCGACGGCGACGGCATCGACGACGACGAGCGAGCAGCCCTCGACGCTGCGGCGACGACCCTGGCCGATGCCGTGCGCATCGCCGCGGCGCAGAACCCCGGCGGCGAACGCATCGACGAGGCCCACCTCGACGAGCAGAGCGGCGCCTGGGCGTGGGAGGTCGAGATGCAGAGCGGGGCGAGCGTGCGCCTGTCCGCCACCGACGGCGCCGTGCTCGGCGGTCGCCGCTGAAGCAGAGCCTCCCCTCGCGCGCAACCCCCGGCGTTCTCCCGGGGAGCAGCGGCGACGGCTCACTACACTCCTGACATGAGCCACGCCTGCGACTCCGACGGTCATAGTCCGAGCGCCCGGGTGACCCCGGGCGATTGCTCCCGCGGATGGGAGGTGGTGAACCGATGAACGACCTCGTGTTGAACATCGTGCTGGTGGTGGCCTTCGTCCTCATCGGCGGCGTCTTCGCCGCCACCGAGATGGCGCTGGTCACCCTGCGCGAGAGCCAGGTCAACGCGCTGGCCGCGCGGGGCAAGCGCGGTCAGAAGGTCGCCGACCTCGCCCGCAATCCCAATACCTTTCTCTCGGCGGTGCAGATCGGCGTGACCGTCGCGGGGTTCGCCTCGGCGGCTTACGGTGCATCGTCGATCGCCCCGTCGGTGACCCCCCTGTTCGAGCGGCTCGGCCTCGAGCCGGGAATCGCCGCGACGGTGGCGACCATCGCTCTGACGCTGGTGATCGCCTATCTCTCGCTCGTCCTGGGCGAGCTCGTGCCCAAGCGCCTCGCCATCCAGCGCAACGCCGCCTTCGCCTACGGTGTCGCCCCGGTCCTGAACGGGTTCGCGACGCTCATGCGCCCGGTCATCTGGCTCCTGTCCATCTCGACCAACGTTCTCGTGCGTTTGCTCGGGGGCGATCCGAACAAGACCGGCGAGGAGCTGACCGAGGAGGAACTGCGCGACATCGTGTCCAGTCACGAGGGCCTGCCGGCCGACGAACGGCGCATTCTCGACGACGTGCTGTCGCTTCGCGACCGTCACGTGAGCGAGGTCATGCGTCCGCGCCCGGAAGTCGTGACCCTCGATGCCGGCGGCACCATCGCCGAAGCCCGGGAGCAGGTGCGCGAGCTGCCGTTCTCGAGGTACCCGGTGGCCGAGCAGACCATCGACGACGTGATCGGCTTCGTCCACGTGCGCGACCTCTACGAAGACCCCGAGCGACCGCTCACGGCGATCGTGCGCGAGATCCGCTATTTCCCCTCGACGGCGCGGGTGCTGCCCACCCTCACAGCCATGCGCGCGGAGGGCAGCCACATCGCCGTCGTGGTCGACGAGTACGGCGGGACCGACGGCATCGTGACCCTGGAGGATCTGGTCGAGGAGGTCGTGGGCGAGATCTTCGACGAGTACGACACGGATGCCGAGCAGCCGCTGGCCGAGGGCGAGCACGGCACCGTCGAGGGCCGCCTGAACCTCCAGGACTTCGAGGAGGCGACAGGGGTGGCTCTGCCGCGCGGGGCCTCCGACACCGTGGCGGGCTTCGTGGTCGAGCGGCTGGGGCGCCTGGCGCGTGTCGGTGACACGGTCGAGGTCGAGGGCGCGACCCTGCAGGTCAAAGCGGTGGATCGGCGGCGCGTGGCAGAGCTGCTGGTGACGCGGCATCCGGTCGACGGCGACGACGAGACGACACCGCGCGACTGATCCACGCGGTGCGGTCGACGCCGTGGCGCGCGTCAGGCCTGCTCGCCTGCGAGCGGGGAGATGGGGGCACCGAGATCGAACTGGTGCCCGTTGATGGCGAGCAGATCACGATCGCCGTCGGGCCCCGAGCCCGGCGGAGTCGTCAAGCTCGCATCGCTGCGGCTGTTCATGCGACTCATGGTCGGCCCGAGGTCCCCGCCGATGTCAGGGCTTGACAGGGGCGGGGACCTCACGGGTCGTGATCGTCATCAAAAGATTGTGCACAATCGAGTTGTGTGCAATTCTTTTCCTATGCCCGCCGTCGACGCCCTCGTCTGCTTCGCCCTCTACGCCGCGAATCGCACGACCACGCAGGCCTACCGCGTGCTGCTCGAGCCGTGGAAGCTCACCTACCCGCAGTACATCGCGCTCGTCACCCTCTGGGCCGACGGCGACCAGAGCGTGACGAGCCTGGGCGAAGCGCTGCAACTCGATTCCGGGACACTGTCGCCCATGCTCGCGCGCATGGAGAGCGCCGGGTATCTCACCCGCACGCGCCGCTCCGACGACGAGCGGGTCGTCACGGTCGCACTCACTGCGCGCGGCCGCGAGATGCGCGAAGAACTCGCCCATATCCCCCGGTGCATCGCCGCCGGTGCCGGCTTGAGCGATGCCGACAGCGCCCGCGAACTCATCGACGCCCTGCACCAGCTCACCGAAGCCATGAAAGACCTGCGCGACCACCCCCAGACGGTGCTCGCCTCGACGGGGACGCCTCACGCTTCGGCGTGAGCGTCGCGCCCCCACTCCCCCTCGAAAGGAACACCCCCCATGGACGTCCTCTACACCGCCGAAGCCGTCTCCACCGGGCACGGTCGCACCGGCCACGTGACGGCCGGCAGCTACATCGACCTCGAGGTCGCGCCCCCGAAGGAGATGGGTGGCTCGGGACAGGGCACCAACCCCGAGCAGCTGTTCGCCGCCGGTTACGCCGCGTGCTTCCACGGCGCCCTGCACGCGGTGGCCCGCGGCCGCAAGATCACCCTCGAGGACTCCTCGGTCGCCGGTCGCGTGCAGATCGGCCCGAACGGTCAGGGCGGCTATCAGCTGGCGGTGCTGCTCGAAGTGGTCCTCCCGGGTATCGAGCCCGAGCAGGCGCAGCAGCTCGCCGACGAAGCCCACCAGGTCTGCCCGTACTCCAACGCCACGCGCGGCAACATCGAGGTCACCCTCTCCGTCTCCGAGGACTGACCCTCAGCACCCCGGGGCGGGGTGCTGAGCCCCACGTGTCGCACCCCGCCCCGGACTCTACGCGCTCGTATGGTGCGCGCGTACAGTGACTGTCGTGATCCGCGTGGTAGTCGTCGACGATGAGGCGCTGGTGCGCTCCGGTTTCGAGCTCATTCTCGGAGCAGCGCCCGACATCGACGTCGTCGCGGCCGTCGATGCGGACCTCGCCGTCGACACCATCCGCGCCCACCAGCCCGACGTCGTGCTCCTCGACATCCGGATGCCAGCACGCAGCGGTCTCGAGATCCTCGCCGATCTGCGCGACGACGCGCAGCGCCCGGTGATCGGCATCCTGACGACCTTCGACACCGATGAGTACATCGCCCGCGCCCTGCAGGACGGCGCGTCGGGCTTCCTCGTGAAGGACACGGCGCCCGAGCACCTCGCGGCGATGGTGCGCTCACTCGCGGCGGGCGGTGTCGTGCTCTCGCCCCAGGTTTCGCGGACCCTCGTCGAGGGCTACGCCGGCGCCACCGACCGCGATGCCTCCCGACGTATCGCGTTGCTGACCGACCGCGAGCGCGACGTCCTGGCCCGCCTGCCGACCGGGGAGTCGAACGCCGAGATCGGGCGCCGACTCCACCTCAGCAGCGCCACCGTGAAGGACCATGTCAGCGCGATCCTCGCGAAGCTGGCGGTGTCGTCGCGGCTGGAGGCGGCGCTGATCTCCGAACGGGCCGGACGGTGCGGCGGCCGCGGGTGACGCTGTGAGCAGCCCGCGTTGGGCGGCGCTCACACGCAGCCGTCTCTTCGACGCGGTCATCGATCTGGCGCTGGCTGCCGCGGCGTTCATCGACGTCGCCGTGTCGCTGCCCGGATGGTCGGCCCTCGAGTCGGCGTGGGTGGTCGCGGCGGTCGCGGGGCTGCTCGTTCGACGCCGCTTCCCGTGGGTCGCGTTCGTTCTCGTGCTGCCGGGCCTGGTGGTAGACGCCATGACGGTGGCCGCCCCGATCGCTCTGTATTCCGTTGCCGTACGGGAACGACGGTGGCCGCTGCTCGCGGGCGCCGGGGCGGTCGTCTTCGCGTGCTTCCTGCTTCCCGACTGGCAGCTCCCCCCGCTGGACTACCTCGCGCCGTCGCTGCTCTACGCGCTGATGTACGCCGCGACACCCATCGCGCTCGGGGCACTGGTGCGCACGCGCCGCGAACTGTCCGAGCGTCTGGCCGAGCTGTCCGCCGCGCGCGAGAGCGAGCGTCGCCGCGCCGAGCAGGACGTACTGCGACACGAACGCGCCCGCATCGCCCGCGAGATGCACGATGTGGTCTCGCACCAGGTGAGCCTGACCGCGGTACAGGCGGGGGCACTGCAGGTGTCCACGGACGATCCCGACACGAGACGTGTCGCGGGCGTCATCCGATCCCTGGCCGTGCGCACCCTCGAGGAGTTGCGGCAGATGGTGAGCGTGCTGCGCGCCGATGGCGCGGTCACCGACTCGCCCGCACCGCAGCCGACCCTCGCGGATCTACCCCGCCTGGTCGCCGACAGCGGGCTCGACGCCCGGCTCGACACCGACCTGCCGGCGGATCTGCTGCCCGCGGTGCAGCGGGCGATCTATCGCACGGTGCAGGAGGGTCTCACCAACGTCCGCAAGCACGCACCGGGAGCGCGAGTGCACGTGAGCGCGTGGGCGACGACGTCTCGCATCGACGTCGTGGTGCACAACGACCGCGGAAGCGCAGAGGTCCTGCGGCTGCCCTCGAGCGGGGCGGGACTGCGCGGTCTGCGCGAGCGCGCCGAACTGCTCGGTGGTCACCTCGAGGCCGACCGCAGCGATCAGGGCGGATTCCGCCTGTCCGTCTCCATCCCGCGACGGCAGTCCGAGACCTGACCGACGCTCACTCCATCCGCAGCTCGTCGTCCTTCTTCGGATACGACCGCCGCAACCACTGCCCGAACCCCGGCTGCGCGAGGCACGCCGACGCATCGGCGCACGTGACGACCGGGTCGTGGGCGGCGTAGGTCTCGTAGATCCCCACCTTCGCGTCGAGAGTGGCCCCCTCGATGTTGACCGGCTCGTGCTGCGAGGGGTAGCCGACGAAGTACGACACCGCGTCGACCGGGATGCCGACCTTCGGTACGACCGCGCGAACGAGCGATCCGACGCACGAATGGTCGGGGTGATCCCCGCGCGCGTAGGCGCTGGCGTGCGGGATGTTCGTGGCGACCTTCTGCGCCCCCGACGCATCGGCGAGCTCGGCGATCGTCTCGAGGAGCATCGACAGGTCGTAGGCGGGCGCCCCATCGATCGGTGACAGGCGGGGCGTCGCACCGTTGATCAGCTGGGTGAGTCCGGCGTTGCCCGTGGCCGCGAAGCCGGTGGCATCCAGATTCCCGTCCGGAAGGCGCAACATCGTGATCGACAGGCGCGCGTCATCGGACGGGACGAATCGCGTCACCCGCGCGCCGCTCAGCAGATCGATGGTGTGCGTCTCCCACGGCCCCGCACTGTCGCGCATGCGGTCGTACGCGGCGCGAAGACCGGCTTCGCGCTGCTCGGCGTACTCGAGACCCCGCCCGCCATCGCCGGCCGTGACGTAGACCGCCCGGATGGTCGAGCCCTGCCGCAACGCTCCGGCGAGCGCAGGGTTGGCGAAGATGATGTCGTCGTCGGCGTGGGCCCAGACGGCGAGAGTGGTCTCCCGGCCGGGCGGCTCGGCGGCCGGCGAGAGTGGGCGCGGCGACGCAAGAGCACCGGGGACGATGGGGGCGAGCGGCACGTACGCCCCCTCCGGCCCGGCCGATCGCCTCAGCTGGCGGTACAGCAGAGCGCCACCGCCGAGTCCGAGCACCGTCAGACCTCCCGCGATCGCGGCGCGGCGCGTGATGGTGCGCCGGCGGGCGCGGGCCCGCGCGGCGTCCGCGTCGGGTGCGCCCTCGTGCGCGGAAGCCTCGTCGTCGCTCACCCTGGCTCCGTTCTCTCGTGCCGCGCCGAGCCGGCTGCGGCCCGCCGCGGCGGCGGCACTAGCGCGTTCGACGTTAGCGCGGGGCGCGCATTCCCGCGTAAAGCGGCCGCCCACTTCCGCCGATCGGCGGGGTTCTCGGCGTCGGTCGGCGGGGCTCCACACCGGCCCGGGCACCGCCCAGGGAGAGCCATCGGATGCATCGGTTACGCCCAGCCGACACCTAGACGAGGTGACGACACTCGCCTCATGCAGACGTCCTCACCGCCGCGGTCACTGTCTCGCGAAGCCCTCCGCGTCCGTGCCGTCCTCAACGCGTGGGACCCGATCGGGGTCCATCACATCGGCCGGGGCTGGCCCGACGACGAGTACGACGACCTGATCCTGCCGATCCTCGAGGCCCTCGACGCCGGTCCCACGCTGGACGAGTTGGCCCACGACCTGCGCGGTGTCGTCGAGATCGACTACGGCCTGCCCGCCCCCGACGGATGCCGTGAGGCGGCCGACGCCCTGCTCGAGCTGCGACGCTGAGCGTGCGGCATCCGGTACCGGCCGTCGAGCGACCGGACACGCCCTCCCCCGCTTCGAGCCGCGGAGTCTAGAGTCCCGACATGGCAGATCTCACCCGGGCGCAGTCCCCTGATCCGTATCCGCTGCTTCCCGCCGTCGCCTCCTTCGACGTCGTGAGCGACGACATCGTCGACGGGCAGCCCCTCGCAGACGATCAGATCGCCGACAAGGGAAACACCTCCCCTCATCTGCGGTGGGCGAACGTCCCGGACGGGACGAAGTCGTTCACCATCACGTGCTTCGATCCCGACGCTCCGACGCCGAGCGGGTTCTGGCATTGGGTGCTCGTGGATCTCCCCGCCGACCTGCGCGAGATCCCGACCGGTTTCGCCGGGGGCGATCTGCCCGCCGGGGCCTTCCACGTGCGCAACGACGGCGGCGAAGCGGGCTTCATGGGCGCCGCGCCCCCGCCGAACGATCAGCCGCACCGGTACTTCTTCGTGGTGCACGCGGTATCGCAAGACAGCCTTGGCGTGCACGCGGACGCGACCCCCGCCGCGGTCTCGTTCGCCCTGGCGTTCGCCACCCTGGGGCGGGCCATCGTGCACGGCACGTATCAGCACTGAGGGCGGTCGACCGGGTCGACCGGTGGGGCGCGCCGCTCGCTCGGCTCACCCCATCTGCAGGTCGGTCTCTGCCTTCGGGTACGAGCGCTGCAGCCACTGCCCGAACCGACGTGTGTTGAGGCACGCGGATCGGTCGGCGCAGCGGATCACGTCGTCCTGCTGTGTGTAGACGCGGTACGTCTCCACCTTCGCATCGAGGCGCGCACCGTCCACGTTTCGCGGCAGTTCCTCGGACGGATACCCCACGAGATAACGGATGCCGGGGCCCACGTCGGGGAGCGGGGTGAGGGCGTCTCGCACGAGGGCGCCGACCACCGAATGATCGGGGTGGTCCCCCGGGGCGAACGCGCTGCCGCGCGGGATGTGGGTCAGCACCATCGTGGGACGCCACGCAGCGGCGAGCTCGACGAGACTCTCGGACAGGTGCGAACGGCTCACGACGGGCCCTCCGTCGAGGGGAGCCAGCGTGGGGATCGACCCGTCGAGGAGCTTGCTCAGGGTGGCGTAGCCCGTCGCGGCGAAGCCCCCGTCGGTGATGTTGCCATCGGGCAGACGCAGGAACAGCACCGACAGGCGCGGGTCGTCCTGCGGAGCGAACCGCGTCACGCGCGCACCGGCGTCCAGCAGGATCTCGCGATCGTCCCAGAGTCCGCTCGATCCACGCATCGCGTCGTAGGCCTGGAGAATGCCGAGTTCGCGCGAAGTCGTGTATCCCATCCCCTTGCCCGCGTCTCCGGCGGTGAGAAAGACAGTGCGCACGCAGTCGCCCGCGGCGATGGCGTCCGAGATGGTGGGGTTGCCGAAGATGATGTCGTCGTCGGGGTGCGCCCAGACGCTCATCAGCGTGGGGTGACCGGTGCAGCCTTGCGCGGCCGGCGAGACGGGGGTGGGAGTCGGGCTGGAGTTCGTGGGACGCGCCGATGCGGCGGCGACGACCGGCGTCGAGGCGGGTGCGCTCGACGGGCTCGTCGATGCGGTGACGCCCCGGGAGGGTACGAGCGCGAGCACGAGGTCGAGCGCGATCACGACCGCCACGACGACGGCGACGACGATGAGGCAGACGAGCGGCGCGACAGGTCGGCGACGTCGCGACGACGAGGAGGCGCGGGACATCGGATTCCTTCCGGCGGCGCGTCAGAGCACGAGCGAGTGCGTTCTCGGTCCGACCAGACGGTCGAACCGCTGCCCGAGTGTAGAGGACGCACGCACGGCCGGACGGAACGGCGGCGAAGAGCCGGCGTACCCTCCCGGAGTTGCGAGCCTATACAGAAAACGAATAAGAGAATGCAACGTATCTCGGACTGTTATGTTCAAGGGGTAGGGAGAATGCCACCTCCCGGCGACGGCCACCTGGATTCGGATCGGGCACCGACGCCACACCGGAAACACCTGTGAAAGCAGTGAGACGGCTCTCGCCTCTCCCGTGAGGAACCTCTTGATCGACGACATCTTCGGCGGACGGAAAGCTCTTCTTCTCGCCTCCACCGGCGGTCACCTCGCCCAGTTGCACCGATTGACGCAGATGTCTCCGGTCAGCGAGGACTCCGTCTGGGTCACCTTCGATTCGCCCCAATCCCGGTCGCTGCTCGAAGGCGCGCGCACTCTCTTCATCGATTACATCCCACCGCGCGGATGGCGCCAGATCCTCAGTGCCACAGGTGCCATCAGACATACCTTGAAGAGTGAGCCGTTCGAGACCATCGTGAGCACGGGCGCGGGTATCGCGCTCGCCACGCACGTCACGTCGGCCCTTCGCGGCCGGGCCCCCGTCTACATCGAATCCGTCTCCCGTGTCACCGGTCCGTCCACGACCGGCCTCATCCTCGAGCGCGTGCCGGGAGTACGACGCTTCTCCCAGCACCGATGGGGACACCAGCGGCGGGGATGGACCACGGCCTTCTCGGTTCTGGACACCTTCACCCCCTCCGCCACCTCTCGCGTCGACGCACCCCGCTCGTTCTTCGTCACCCTCGGCACCATCAAGCCCTACGAGTTCGCCGAGCTGGTCAAGGTCGTCGAGAAGAGTCTTCCCGACGACGCCGAGATCGTCTGGCAGCTCGGGGCCACCACGTACCAGCCGACTCGCGGAACAGTGTTCACGCAGATGTCCGGCTCGGAGTTCGATGCGGCCGTCCGCAAGGCGGACGTCGTCATCACCCATGCCGGCGTCGGAACACTCATTGCTCTCGTGGAGTCCGGCGCCGACGTCATCGCCGTTCCGCGGCGCAAATTCCGTCACGAGCACGTCGACGATCACCAATTGCAGATCGCGGAAGAATTCGCCTCGCGCGGACTCATCCGCGTCCGCGAGGCGGACGAGCTGTCGACACTGCTGCGCAGTTTTTGACGCCGTCGCGGCGACCGACGTCGGCGGAATTCGCCCCGCCGCCATGACACGGACGACCTTTCCTGAATCCATCGGAATGTCGAACCGAGAAGACGGAGAAGCACAGTGAGCCAATGGCGAGTCCTCCAGGTCGGCCCCGACCTCACCGACATCGGTGGAATGGAGACGGTGCTGAGAACGTACGCACAGGCGTCGTGGAGCGAAATCCTCGTCGACGTGGTCGCGTCGACGACCACCAAGGGGCCGAAGGCTCGTGCGAAGGCGTTCATCAGCGCACTCGGGAAGCTTCGGCGCGGCCATTACGACGTGGTGCACGTGCACCTGAGCCAGCGCGGGTCTTTCCTTCGTGAAGGCGCGCTCGCGTTGCTCACGCCGCGCGGGTCCGTCCGGGTGGCCACGCTCCACGGCTCCAGCTTCACCACCTCGGCCACGGCGCCGTTGTGGCGTCATCTCTACGCCTTCGTTCTGCGACGCGTAGATGGGATCGGGGTTCTCAACGATGTCGCCCTGGCCGCCGCACAAGAGCTCTCGCCGCGCACTCCGGTGCTGCTGCTGCCGAACCCCGGGCCTTTCGTCGCACGATCCGACCGCCGGCGGCGCAGCACGCCGCCCGTGTTCTTCTTCGCGGGCAAGGTCGGTCTGCGCAAGGGCATAGACACTCTTCTCGCAGCCTGGGCGCGCGTGGAACGGGTCCGCCCCGGAGCCGCGCACCTGCACATCGCGGGTCCGCTCGATCTGCCCCCGCACGTCTCCACGACGCAGCTGCAGCGACACTACCTCGGTGCCCTCGACCCGGCCGACGTCGCGAAGCACCTGACGACGGCCACCGCCGCGGTTCTGCCCTCGACCGGAGAGGGCCAACCCATGTTCCTCATCGAGGCTCTCTCCACCGGTACACCGATGATCGTCACCGACGTCGGGGGCATGCCCGGCCTCGCCGAGGGATGCGGTGAGGTCGTTCCCGTCGGAGATCCGGACGCCCTCGCGGACGCCATCGTCCGAACCATCGACTCCCCCGCCCACGTCGAGCAATGGAGCGCAGAAGCCGTCGGGAAGTACGCGCGCCTGTTCTCGCACGCGACGCACGAGGAGCGGTTGCTCGCGCTCTATGATCGCGCTCTCTCCGCACACAGTTCCCCGCGAGAGGCGGCGCGGCCGTGAACCCTCATCGACACGTGAACGCTTTATCGACACCTCAACGGGTGAATTCGTGGGTGAACATCAAATGATAATCTTCGACAAATGAGAAGTCGATGCTCGACCAGGGGGCGGTGCAGCAGAGATCGTGACGGCCGATGTGAGGAACGACACTCCGGCCCCCGTGGACGGGGGCCAGTCCGCCCTGGTTTCTCCCGCTGAGGAGCGACCGGAGGGTGCGATCGTCCACCGCGACCAGTGGCGAAGAAGCTATCGGCGGCGCCTGGCCCTGACGGATCTGCTGTCGCTGATCTGGGTCGTCTACGGCACCCAGCTGCTGTGGTTCGGCCTCGGCAACGCCCAGGTCGCCGCGGGCCGCGACAGTCGTATCAGCGACCTGTCGTACTGGGTCTTCTCCGCCGTCCTCATCCTCACCTGGATGTGGGCCCTCTCCTTCGTCGACTCCCGGAGTGACCGCGTCATCGGCACCGGATCCCAGGAGTACGTCCGCATCGCCGACGCCAGCTTCCGCTTGTTCGGGACCGTGGCGATCATCGCGTTCCTCACACAGATCGATCTCGCGCGGGGCTACCTGCTGATCAGCCTTCCGCTGGGCATCCTGGTGCTGATCTTCACCCGGTGGATGTGGCGGCAGTGGCTCATCATCCAGCGCTCCCGTGGCAAGTATTCAGCCAACGTGCTGCTCGTGGGTTCGCTTCCGTCGGTCGCGCAGCTGGCTCGCGAGTTCGCCCGCACTCCCAGTGCGGGCTACCGCGTGGTCGGCGCCTGTGTCCCCAACGGCAGGATCGCCGACGTCATCCCCGGTACCACCATCCCGGTGATGGGACACGTCGGAGACGTCACCAGCGCTCTGCAGGCCACGGGCGCCGACACCGTCGCCATCACCAGTGCCGACGACCTACCGGCCGACAAGGTCAAGCAGATCTCCTGGAGCTTGGAAGCCGGCCGACAGCATCTCGTCCTCGCTCCCAGCATCATCGACATCGCCGGCCCACGTCTGCACACGCGCCCGGTGGCGGGCCTGCCCCTCATCCACGTCGAGACGCCGAAGTTCTCGCGGGGCCAGAGCTTCCTGAAGCGCAGCGTCGACCTCGCCGCGGCATTGGTGGGCGTGATCCTGCTCAGTCCGCTGCTGATCTTCCTGATGATGGCCGTGCGCCTTTCGAGCGAAGGCCCCATCTTCTTCCGTCAGACCCGCATCGGTTTCCGCGGACGCGAGTTCACGATGATCAAGTTCCGTTCGATGGTCGTCAACGCGGAGGAGCTTCTCGAAGAGCTCGCGAGTCAGCAGCGCGACGCGGGCAACGAAGTGCTCTTCAAGATGAAGAACGATCCTCGCGTCACACGCATCGGTCGCGTCATGCGCAAGTTCAGCCTCGACGAGCTCCCGCAGCTGTTCAACGTCATCGGAGGATCGATGTCGCTGGTGGGCCCCCGCCCGCCACTGCCGTCCGAGGTCGCGGTCTACGCCGACCACGTGCACCGACGGTTCCTCGCAAAACCCGGCATCACGGGGTTGTGGCAGGTCAGCGGACGATCCTCGCTGTCGTGGGAGGAATCCGTTCGCCTCGACCTGTCCTACGTGGAGAACTGGACGCTGCTCGGCGACTTCGTCATCCTCAGTAAGACCGCCCGCGCCGCACTGCTGCCGGGCGAGACCGCCGCGTGACCTTCGCGCGCGTGCCCTCGTGCCCGCGACCCGGCGCCGCCGGATCGCGTCATCAGCGAAGTGGAAGGCTCTGATCGTGCGTTTGTCTGTAGTGGGTTGCGGGTACCTCGGAGCCGTTCACGCGGCGGCCATGGCGTCGATCGGACACGACGTCGTGGGCATCGACGTCGACGAGCGCAAGATCGCCGCTCTGTCCCAGGGCGAGGCTCCGTTCTTCGAGCCCGGCCTGCAGGAGATCCTCACCGCGGGCATCTCGTCCGGGCGCCTGTCCTTCACCACCGACATGTCGGCCGCACAGGGCGCCAAGGTGCACTTCGTCGGTGTGGGCACACCGCAGCAGGCCGGCGGGTACGCCGCTGACCTGACCTACGTGGATGCCGCCGTCGACGCTCTGCTGCCCTACCTCAGCGAGAGCGACATCGTCGCCGGCAAGTCGACGGTCCCCGTCGGCACCGCCGCTCGACTCGCGCCCCGCGTCGCCGAGCGCGGTGCGACGCTGGTGTGGAACCCGGAGTTCCTGCGCGAAGGCTGGGCCGTACAGGACACCGTCGACCCCGACCGTCTCGTGGCCGGCGTCCCCACCGAGAACGGCGCCCCCTCGGCTGAGGGCGAGCGCACCGCGCAGGTGCTGCGCGAGGTCTACCATCCCTCCATCGCCAAGGGCACGCCCTTCATCGTCACCGACTACGCCACCGCCGAGCTGGTGAAGGTCTCGGCCAACGCGTTCCTCGCCACCAAGATCAGCTTCATCAACGCCATCGCCGAGATCGCCGAGGTCACCGGCGCCGACGTCACCACGCTCGCGGATGCCATCGGCCACGACGCCCGCATCGGTCGACGCTTCCTGGGCGCCGGCATCGGCTTCGGCGGCGGCTGCCTGCCCAAGGACATCCGCGCCTTCTCGGCCCGTGCCGAGGAGCTCGGCCGCGGCGAGTCGGTGGCGTTCCTGCGCGAGATCGACGCGATCAACCTGCGCCGCCGCGACCGGGCCGTCGAGCTCACGACCGATGCCCTCGGCGGCAGCGTCTTCGAAAAGAACATCGCGGTGCTGGGCGCCGCGTTCAAGCCGCACAGCGACGACATCCGCGACTCCCCTGCCCTCGACGTCGCGGTGCGCCTGCACGGTCTGGGTGCGCGCGTGACGCTCACCGACCCCGCTGCCATCGAGAACGCCCGTCGCATTCACCCGCAGCTGACCTACGACACCGATCTCGACGCGACGCTGCGCGACGCGGACGCCGTCATCGTCGTCACCGAGTGGGATGAGTACCGCCGCGAGCTCTCGCCCGAACACGCCGCGTCGTTGACCCGCGGACGCGTCATCGTCGACGGACGCAATTGCCTCGACTCGGCGGCGTGGCGCGCCGCAGGCTGGACCTACTTCGGCATGGGACGTCCCTGATCCGATGACGCCAGAGGCGCCCCGTCCGCTCGGCCGGGGCGCCTCTGGCATGTCTGCGGGGCGCTCGTCAACGGTCGCGACAGGCGCAGGGCCACCGGGATAGACCGGAGAACCCCCCGCGAAAGGCCCGCCATGTCGACGACAACAGACAAGCCCGACTCCCCGACCGAGCTGCATAAGCGGTCGTGGAAGTACGTGGTGACGAAAACGGTCCGCGAGTTCGGTTCCGATCAGTGCACCGACATCGCCGCGAGCCTCGTCTACTACGGCGTGCTCGCCCTCTTCCCCGGGCTGATCGCCGTCTTCTCCCTCCTCGGGGTCGTCGGGCAGAGCGACGCCGCCGCCGACACCGTTCTGGGAATCGTCGGAGAGGTCGCGCCGGGCGGAACGACCGACCTGCTCGAAGACCCGGTCCGACAGCTCGCCTCCTCCCCCGCGGCGGGGTTCGCTCTGGTGACCGGGCTCGTGCTGGCCATCTGGTCGGCGTCGGGATACATCCGCGCCTTCGGCCGCGGCATGAACCGCATCTACGAGATCCAGGAGGGACGACCGTTCTACAAGCTGCTGCCGGCGCAGCTGCTGCTCACCGTCGTCACCGTGGTGCTCGTCGCGCTCTCGGCGCTCCTGCTGGTGGTGTCGGGGCCCGTCGCCGAGGCGGTGGGCGAGTCCCTCGGGCTCGGCGACGCCGTGGTCACCACCTGGAACATCGTGAAGTGGCCCGTGCTGCTGGCTGTCGTCGTGGTCATCCTCGCGATCCTGTACTACGGCTCGCCCAATGCGAAGCAGCCGAAGTTCCGATGGATCAGCGTGGGTGCGATCGTGGCCATCGTGATCCTCGCCCTCGCGACGGTGGGGTTCGCCCTCTACGTCGCCAACTTCTCGAACTACGACCGCACCTACGGCTCACTTGCCGGAGTCATCGTGTTCCTGCTGTGGCTATGGATCGCCAACATCGCGATCCTGTTCGGGGCGGAGTTGGATGCCGAGCTCGAGCGCGGTCGGCAGCTGCAGGCCGGCATTCCGGCCGAACGCGATCTGCAGCTCCCCCCGCGGGACACGACGAAGATCGAGAAGGCCCGCGAGAAAGAGGAGAAGGACGTCGCCGAGGGACGCCGCATCCGCGAGACGCGCGGAACCGCGGACTGATCGACACGAGCGGCGTGCAGTGGCCTCGACCTCGCTGCGGTCCGCTCGCGCGCCCTCCCCTGTGGATGACCCCGACACCCTTCCGCATGCGCATGCAAAAATGCCTCATGACCCCGCGAACGACACGATGAGACCGCTTTTGCCTTCGGCGGGAACGACACGATCCCCCAGCACGCTCAATGACCCGGGCGTCCTGGCGGGGTTCGCTCCCACGTGCCGCGCCTGCCTGGTCGCGACCGAGCCCGTCGCGGGTAGAGATGCCGTGTGGTGGCGATGCCCGGTCTGCGCTCTCCCGCGCATCGGCTGACCGACGGCTACGCTGACCCCGTGGCCGCCAGCATCCTGATCTCGATCTCCGCCATCGTCTCGGCGATCCTCGTCGGGTTCGTGGCCCGCCGCGTCCTGGGAACGGCAGTGGGCTGGCCCCGCAGCATCGTGGTCGGGCTGCTGGTCTTCTTCCTCGGGGTCCCCTCCGCGGGATGGACGCTGCGCCAGACGGGTTTCGCCGACAGCGGGGGTCCCGTTCCCGCCCAGGACGCCTGGCTGTGGATCGGCCTCATCGCGCTTTCGCTCGCGTGGGTCTTCGCCCTGGGCGTCGCAACCCTCGTCGCAATCGAGGCGATTTTCCCCACACGTCCGCTGCCCAATCCCATCGACCTCGTCCGTGCGGCACTGCGTCAGCGCAAGCGCACGCGCCGCTACCTGGAGATCCTCACCATTGCCTCGCGCCACGGCGTGGGGTGGCTCTTCCACGGCGGTCACTCTCGCGTCGAGGCCGACCTGAGCACCTCCGAGGAGCGCGCGAACGCGATCGTCGCGACGATCAACGACGCCGGTGTCAGCTTCGTGAAGCTGGGGCAGGTCCTCTCCACTCGCCGCGATCTCATTCCCGAGCCCTACCTCAGCGCGCTCGCCTCTCTGCAGACCAACGCCACCACGTTGCCGTGGGACACCGTCCGCGCGGTCATCGAGGCCGACCTGGGCGCATCGATCGGCGAGGTCTACGCCGACGTCGATCCCGTCCCGCTGGCCGCCGCGTCGGTGGCCCAGGTGCACCGCGCTCATCTGCTCGACGGGACGCCCGTCGTGGTGAAAGTCCAACGCCCCGCCGCCCGCGCGCAGGTCGAGGCGGATGCCGACATCATCGGCCGGCTCGCACACCGCGCCGAGGCACGCACCCGTGTCGGTCGCGACCTTCGCATCGAGTCGGTCGCGCGGGGGTTCACGGCGACGCTCCTGGAGGAGCTGGACTATCGCATCGAGGCCCGCAACACCCGGATGATCCGCTCGACTCTCGACCTCATCGATCGAGCCGAGCCCGACCGGCGGGGTGTCGTCAGCGTGCCCGAGGTGTTCTCTGTGGCATCGGGTCAGCGCGTACTGACGATGGAGCTCGTCGACGGAGCCGCTCTGAGCGACTCGGCGGACCGTCTGGCCGCTCTCAGCGGCGACGAGCGCGACCGCCTCGCCCAGGTCCTCATGTCGACGGTGATCGAGCAGATCCTCGTCTATGGCGTGTTCCATGCCGATCTGCACCCCGGCAATGTCCTGTTGAATGCAGGACGGCACCCTCGGGCTGATCGATTTCGGAGCGGTCGGAATCATCGAGCGCAGCCGCCGGCAGCAGATGACGGCCCTTCTTCTCGCGGCGTTGAGCGAGAACGACGTGGCAGCCACCGACGCGCTTCTGTTGATCGTCGATGCGCCGGACGATGTCGACCTCGAAGCCTTCCGTCACGATGTCGGCATCGTGCTGACCACCGAGCACCTGCGCTCCGGTGGGCAGGGATCGATCTTCACGCGCATGGTCGACGTCATCCGGCAACACCGCATCGCTCTGCCGGGCGAACTCGCCAGCGCCTTCCGCAGCTTCGCGACGCTCGAAGGATGCCTTCGCGTCATCGTCGACGACTTCGACATGGTCGGCCGGGCTCTCCCCCTCATGCCGACCCTCCTGCGGCGCACCGTCTCTCTCAGCCGCATGGCAACCGACCTACAGGCTCAGGGCGTCATCGCCCTGGCCAGACTCGAGCGTATCCCCCGCCGCCTCGATGCCTTGCTGACCGGGATCGAGAAAGGCTCGATCGGCGTCACGCTGCGCAGCGACAACGGCGACGACGTGAGCGGCATCCTGGGCCGGGTCACGGCGGAGGCGGCATCGACCCTGGTCTCGATCGCCGCTGTGGTCATCGCCGTCGTGCTCATCATCGCCGGCGGGGGCCCCGTGCTCGGCGGATCCGTCACGCTTTTCGGAGTGCTCGGGGCGGTCGTCGGGCTTTTCGGCTTCCTCGGGTTGCTGCGCATCGTGCGAAGGACGTTCGGCCGACGCGGCTGACGACACGCCTGCAGCGGGTGAGCGGCCACGCCCGCGAGACGCTAATCTGGGGCGCGCCACCACCTGGTGGACCCCGGGCTCCGAAGGAGTAGTCCCATGGTCATGCTCGTCCTCGTCGTCACCGTTCTCGCCGTGTGGGCGACCGCCTCGCTCGCCGCGGGTATCGGCCTCGGTCGTGTCATGGCGCGCACCGACGCCGAACGGGTGAACGTCGATCGTTCGTCTGCATCGAGCCGCCATCTCACCCCCGCGGGACCCTGACCTCACCCGCCCACCTCGCAGCAGGCGACACACCCCGCGCTTCGTAAGGTGAGGCGTGCGTGCCTTCCCTGTCCCGTCACGATCTCGTGTTCTCGCCGGCGCCGCGGCCGGCGTCTACCTCGTCGTTCTCGGCGCGGTCGTGCTCTGGCCGGTGCACCTCGAGCAGTACCTGGGCTTCGTCTACGAGACCCTCTATGGCGTGGTGCCCACTGCCGCATCGGTCGACATCGATTTCCTCCTCAACATCGTCTTCTTCGTCCCCTTCGGCGTGCTCCTCGCGCGAGTCCTGCCCCGGCGTCCCTGGCTTCTCCTCGCGATCGCGTGGGTCGTCCCGCTTTTGGTCGAGATCGCCCAGGGTGTATTCCTGCCCGGGAGGACGAGCAGTGCGATCGACGTCTTCGCGAACACCCTGGGCGGCATCGGTGGAGCCGTGGCCGTCGGCGCCCGAAGGCGATTCCTCACCCGGCGAAGCACCCGCCGCCACCCCTGACCTCATACGGTCTGAATCGGGTTCGACGTTCTGCTGAACCGCGGCATCGTTCAGGTCGCGAAGGATCCGTCGCGGATGAAGCAGACGCGGGTCGTACTCCCTCCAATCGGGTGCCAGCTCGTTCAGATCTTCGACGACCTGCGCCTTGCCCTGCAGGTACAGCGCGTGCACGCGTCCGATCGTGCGCGGTATCGACCGGCGCCATTCCCTCAGGCGCTCAGGCCCGAGGATCAACCCGACCAGAACACCCACGATGAGCAGCTTGTCGATTCCGATGTCGAACACGTCACTCCCTCCCTTGCACGAGTTGATCCGCCGGAACGGCGCGCTGCGATCTCCGATACTCCCGCCGCGTCGCGGGCAGCAATCCGTGAGCGGGAACGTTCGCGTCGATCCGCGGCAGCGCGTTGACGACGGCCAGGATGGTGGACACGGCGCGAGTAGCCTGACGCTCGAACGTCAACCACACGTCGTCCGGCATGCCGATGGGGTCGACGATGTCGTCGTCATCCGGTCCACCGCGCTCGACGGCGCGGGCACGTGCGGCAGCCTGGACGAGGTCCGGCCACGTCTCGACCCCGCCCCGAAGCGACACGGCCTCGACGCATCGAGCGAATTCTCGCACCGTGAACACCGATGAGATCAGGTCGGGCCGTATGTCCAAGACGACGCGGCGATGTGCGCGCTCCGCGCACAAAACGGTGTCACCGGTCTGCAAGGCCCCTTCGCCCAGGTAGCGCGCGCGATGCTTCTGCAGATCGAGGCCGTAGGTGCGCCCGCGTTCGACGACGCCGTCGACGGCCGGCTCACCCGACCGGGCGGCCGTTCCCGCACTGAGGATCTCTAGTGCGGCACCGCGGCCCGCTGCAAGCCGAGACCGGAGAAGCTCCGCGATGAAAGGGGAACGGATCATGTTGGCCGTGCAGACCACGAGGACGCGGTTGGTGATCATCTCTCGCATCGACTCATCGCGCTTCTCCCTCCGCACGGCGCACCGCCGCACCCGCTCAGTCAATCCCAGAGAACACGGCGGCCGTCCACGCCCTCCGAGCGGGCGGGGACAGGGAGAAGGTGGCGAAATGCGGCTGACGCACGGGTGATGTTCGACTTCGGAAGGACAGCGACCCCGATGGGCACATCGAACATGAAGAGATCGCCCGATCAGTGAAAGGTCCCACAATGGGTATTTTTGGAAACGCTTTCTCGGGGTGGCATCTCATCCTCATCCTGGCCGTCATCATCCTCCTCTTCGGGGCGACGAAGCTGCCCGGCTTGGCGAAGAGCGTCGGCGAATCGGTGCGGATCCTCCGCACCGAGACCGCGGGCGAGAAGAAGCTCAAGGCCGGCGAGCAGCCCGCCGCCGCTGACGCCGACGCCGCCCACCGTCGCGACCCGGGTCCTTCGACGTCGGCGTGAGGAGACCGGCAAGACGAGCTCGAGGAGAGAAGGGGTCGATGCCCCTTCTCTCCCACCTCGCAGAACTTCGTCGGCGAGTAGCGGTCTCTGCCGGTGCCATCGTGCTCGCGGGTATTGCGGGCTTCGCCCTGTCCGACGCCGTCATCGCAGCGGCCGCCGCTCCTCTCGCCCACGTACAGGGGCCTTCGCTCACCGGATTGAACTTCACACGGCTGGGCGAGGCCTTCGATCTCCGCTTCAAGATCGCGATGACCCTCGGGATCGTCTTCTCGGCTCCGGTCTGGATCTACCAGGTCTGGGCCTTCTTGGTTCCCGGCCTGACCTCACGTGAACGCAGGATCGGGATCATCTTCGTCAGCACCGCGGTTCCGCTCTTCTTGGGCGGAGCCTGTTTCGGGTGGATCGTCGTCCCGCAGATCGTGGCCCTGCTTGCTGGATTCGCCCCCGCCGGCTCGACGACGATGCTGACCGCGAGTCAGTACTTCGACTTCCTCATGAAACTCATGATCGGTGTCGGGGTCGCGTTCGTCTCCCCCCTCGGCATCGTCGCTCTCAACGCCGTCGGAGTACTCAGTGCCGCCTCGATCATTCGAGGATGGCGTATCGCTCTGGTCGTCATCATCATCTTCTCGGCGACGGTGACCCCACCCTCCGACATGATGAGCATGGCCCTCATCGCGCTCCCCCTCTGCCTGTTGTACATCGCTTCCGCCGCATGGGCATGGGCCCACGACCGTCGCGCCGCGCGCCGCGCAAGGTCAGTCGACTGAGTCGAGCGACTCACACGCGCTTCGCACATCAGGGTCGTCGAGTAGTCGATGACCGAGCGTGCGCGCCGCGCGAGGCGACAACGCGAGCGAGATGCCGGCGCCTGTTTCGATGACGATCCATACGGCGCTGTCATCGAAGCGGCGCAAGACACCGACCTCGATGTCGGTCTCGAAACCGGGACCCGAGGAACGGCCATCTCGGACGCGACCGACCCACCCGAATCCTTCGCTGCGGTGATCTTCGTCAGCGGGGTCGACGGTCGCTCCGTGGGCTGTCGTACACCACTCGAAGGTGCACCGAGTGCCCCCTCCGACGGTGTCCGTATCTGTCCACCGTTCCATGCCTCACACCTCTCTCATGGGGCCGGACGCACCGGCGACCCGAACATCGGTGGGCACGACAGAAGTGAACCACGAACCGCCGACACCGCCCTCAGCGGCCGGGAGCGAGACCCTCCGGAGGAGCGGGGACGAGGTCCTGCAGCGGGACCCCGAGGACTTCTGCCAGGGCGACCAGGGTCCGCAAGCGTGGGTTTGCAGCCGTTCCCGGGTTGGACTCGCCCTTCTCGAGCTTGCGGTACGTGAAGGTCGCCAAGCCTGCGGCGTGCGCCACTTGCTCCTGCGAGAGCCGCTTCTCCGCGCGGGCGCGGAGGAGCCGCACCCCCAACTCTCTGACGAAATCGTTCCAGGGGTCGGGCGCGTCGGTCATAAGCCCAGCTTGCGGGGGACACCACTCGCACATACACATGTAAACATGCTTCAGTGGTAACGCGATCGAGCTCGGGTCTCCGCCGAGGTAGAGGTGACATGATTCGCCCCTGGGGTGATTACACGGGCGATCGTTTCGGCCGATACGTTCCGCGCGCCGGGAGAACGAACCGGCCGGCTCCCGCTCGGGGTTCCCCTCCCCGTCGATAGCGATCTCCCTCACCCGCGCCGAGGTGACCGCCCCGTGCTCCTCCGCCGGTCGCTGCAGTGGAAGAGTCCGCGAGCCCACGGCCGCTTGCATCCCGGCGCGGCCGTTCGGTGAACATTCCCCGAGCCCGGACTGCGGAGCACATATGAACACTGCCACCTCACTCATGGAGTCACCCCACCCGTCTACGAGGATCACCCCGCGCGAGACGGCGCGACGCCCACCGTGGCAGAGACGATATGCCCGGCTCGTCGCGTGCGTCGACGTCCTCGTCGTCATCGCGGCCGTCGCCGGCACGCAATTGTTCTGGTTGGGACCGCATCCGGTCGACGTCGCGTCCGCCCCCCTCGATTACTCGACGGTATCGGTCGGCGTGTGTACCGCCTGGCTCCTCGCGCTCGCCCTCTGGGGCACCCGGCAGCCCCGCGTCGTCGGTTACGGCGTCAGCGAGTACCGGCTGGTCCTCACCGCATCGACGCAGGTCTTCGGCATCGTGGCCATCGTCGCCTACCTGACCAGCACCGAGCTGTCCCGCGGATACTTCCTGCTGAGCTTGCCCGTCGGGTCCGTGGCCCTCATCATCGGACGCCTCCTCTGCCGTCGATGGCTGGCCGCGAAAAGACGGTCCGGCTCGATGGGAACACGTGTCGTACTGGTGGGCGGGCCAGAGGAGAACGCCCGCGTCGCGACCGAGTTGGCCCGTCAGCCCGGTGCGGGACTCCGGGTCGTCGGCGTCCATACGCTCTCCCGCACGGCATCCGAATCGATGTGGAACGAAAACCAGGCGAACCTGCTCACGGCGCGGCTCCGAGAACTGGATGCGGATAGCGTCCTCGTCTCCGGAGGGACGCTCCTCGATGCGCGAGACATCCGACGCATCGGCTGGAGCCTGGACCCCGGCCGGCAGCACCTGATCGTCGCGGTCAACCTCACCGATGTCGCCGGCCCCCGGCTGCACACCCGCCCGGTGGCCGGGCTGCCGCTGGTACACATCGAGACGCCCCAGTATTCCGCCCGGCAGCGCGTCATGAAGCGGGCGTTCGACATCGTCGGCGCAGGCTCTCTCGTCCTCCTCCTGTCGCCTGTCTTCCTCGTCCTGGCCGCGCTCGTACGGGCGTCGGGACCGGGGCCGATCCTGTACCGCCAGGAGCGGGTCGGTCAGGGAGGCGTCCCCTTCGGGATGCTGAAGTTCCGCTCGATGGTCGACGGCGCAGATGCCCGCCTGCAGGACCTCCTGGCCGCTCAGGGGCGCAACGACACTCCGCTCTTCAAGGTCGAGAACGACCCGCGCATCACCCCCGTGGGCCGAGTGCTGCGGAAGTACTCCCTGGACGAGCTCCCGCAGCTCCTCAACGTCCTCGCCGGCCAGATGAGTCTCGTCGGTCCCCGCCCGCAGCGTGACGCCGAGGTGGAGTTCTACGACGACGACGCGCACCGACGCCTGATCGTGCGGCCCGGTATGAGCGGTCTCTGGCAGGTCAGCGGTCGCTCAGCGCTGGCGTGGGAAGACGCGATCCGCCTCGACCTCTTCTACGTCGAGAACTGGTCCCTCATCGGCGACCTGGTCATCCTCGCCCGCACCTTCAAAGCGGTCGTCGCCCCCGGTTCCACGGCACACTGACGTCGCAACGACGAAGGCGCCGGTCCGCGAGGATCGGCGCCTTCGTCGTTTGGCGTTCAGGAAGGAATCACGTGGAGCTGCGGCGACGTCGCGTCGCGACCTGTCCCCTCGCACCCTCGCCAGTCTGCGACGCTCGGACTTCATTCGTAGCCTCACCCACGGGGGTCGCCGTCGTCCTCCGCTGCGGAAGGGGGCGCAGAGCGCTGACGTTCTCAGCCGGCAGGTCGGCCGACCGGCGTCGCGGAGAGGATTCCGTCCCCGGTGCGTCCGTCGTCGAAACGCCCGATGCGCGCCGCCGCAGGCGCCACCGCGGTTTCCGGCTCGCCTCACGCGAGACGCCGTAGCCGTAATAGCCGCCGTACTGCATCCCGTAGTAATTCGAGTCCGCCCCGCGCAAAGGCACGCGGTTGAGCACGATGCCGAGAATATGGCCACGAGTCTTGGTGATGTTCTGGGTCGCCCGGACCAACATGTCGTCGGTGGTGCGGCCCGCGGTCACGACGACGACCGCTCCATCCGCCCAACTGGCGATCACCGCGGCGTCGGCGACCGCGAGCGTCGGAGGCGAGTCCACGATGACGATCAGGTCCTCTGCGAGTTTGTGAGCCAGCGCCTGCATGCGCTTGGACCCCACCATCTCGCTGGGGTTCGGGGGTGTCCGGCCCGCCGCGACGACGAAGAGTCGACCATGCTCGTCGACCTGGTGCGCGACCTGTTCGATCTGCGCGCGCCCGGCCAACACGTCGGAGAGCCCCACGTCGTCGGAGAATCCGAAGATCCCCCCGAGGACCGGGCGCCGCAGATCCGCGTCGACGAGGATGACCGACTGCCCCGTCGCCGCGATGCTCACGGCGAGGTTCGCAGCGGTGGTGGACTTGCCGTCACCCGGGAGCGGACTGGTGACGACCATGATCCGCGCCGGTCGATCGACGTCGACGTACTGCAGGTTGGTGCGCAGTTCCCGCATCGCCTCCTTGTGCGCGAACGACCCGCGGCCATCGCGGATGTCGTCGAAGGAGAAGACGGCACGTCCGGCGGCCAGATCCTTGTCCACGGGCAGGACGCCGACGACCGACGCATCCACGGCCTGGGTGATATCGCTCGCCGAACGCAGCCGGCGATCGAACGCGCGACGCACCAGCGCGAAGATGACGCCGGCGATCAGACCGGCGACCGCACCGAGCACCACGTTGAGTCGCACGTTCGGCGACGACGGCGCCGTCGGGAGGCGAGCGGAGTCCCCGGCGACCAAGCGCACCGCCCCCTGCGCACCGCTGCCGTGGGACTCCAGCTGATCGACCTGGGTCGTCATCGCCCGGATCCACGCCTCAGCGAGGTCGCGGGCGGATTCGGGGGTCGGTCCCGTGGCATCCACCCGCACGTTGACGGTGTCGATGGGGTTGGAGACCTTGACGCGCTGAACCAGGGCCTCCGGGCTGTCGGAGATTCCCAGGTCCTGTCGAGCGGTGTCGGCGACGCTGCGCCAGTAGCCCATGTCGATGAACGACTTGACCTTCGACAGCGCCAGCTGGTCGCCCGCCAGCGCCGCACCGGTCGACCCGTCAGACGTCACCGCGGCGACGTACCCGCTGGAGTCGGCCGTGTAGACCCGCGGCTGCGTGGCACTCCAGCCGAGACCCGCCAGTCCTCCCAAGATCGTCAGCGCCACGATGGGCTTCCAATAGGCGCGCAAGATGCGCATCACTCGCTGAATGTCCACTCCGGGTCCGCCTTTCGCATGACACGACGGTGGGACCGTCGAGCCGCCCGAAGCATAGGCATACGCGGGCCAGACGGCCGCTCACCGACAACGGCGCCCGAGGCAGGCGAGAACGAGGACACGCCTCACACCGGCGCGAGCGGAGGGGTGATGCGCATGGGGTGAGAAGGGGATGATGACAGGGATGAAACTTGGCATTCCCGCCGAGATCGTCCGTTCATCACCCCCAAGATCATCTCTAAGCGGCCGAGACCTGGCCGCACCGACGAGCCTCCTCCCCTCCGAGGGGAAGCGCGCAGGAGTGGGAGATGACGATGTTGATTGATGTGGACACGCTGCCGGCCGGGGCCCGCGGGGCGCGACGCACCAGCCGTTTCTGGGCACCGAGGCCGGGGGCGATCGCCCACTTGCGGGACGCTCTGGCGAGCGACGTCGTCCTCGTTCGCGGACCCGCAGGGGTGGGCAAGACGTCTCTCCTGCGGCAGTTCGCGACCGCCTTGCACGATGACCTCGACCTGGGCGTCCAGCTCATCGACGGGAGCGTGACCGCGCCCGCGGATCTCGACCGCGTCGCGCGGGCCTTCACCGAAGGTCCCTCGCGCCACGTGCTTCTCGTCGACAACCACATCGAGGGCGTCGGTGTGACGTCGGATGACCTGCTCGACATGCTGCGCGCCGACGCGGAGCTGCGGATCGTCGTCGCCACGCGCTACGCGACCGGCATGGAGAGCCCCCTCGTCGCACTCGAGTTCGACGTGCACGTCGTGGCTCCCAACCATCTCCGCATGACGAGAGACGAACTGGCCCTCGTCCTCGAACTCAACGGGGTCGAAACCACCGAGGCCGCCACCGACGAGCTCGCCGAACACACCCACGGGTGGCCGGCTCTCGGCCAGCTCGCGAGTGCGCGATTGCGACTCGAGGGCATGCCGCTGCGCACCCGCGACGAGGCGATCGCCGTGGCCGACTACGCGAGTGAAGCGCTGACCACCGACATGGAGGAACGCCTCGGCATCCCTGTCACCGACGAGGTCCGCCTGCTCGCTGTCGCCCCGTTCATCAACGCGGCCCTCGCCGACGCCATGGGGATCGACTCTCGCACCGGCTCGACAGCCGAGCTGCTCACGCAGCTTCAGCGAGCCGGATTCGTGTGGCCGAGTTCGACACGGCTCGTGCTCGCCGAACCCATCCGGGAGCACTGGCTGCGCGATATCTCGGCCCGCGAGCCCGAGTTGGTGGCATCGGCCCGGGTCCGCCTGCTCGATCACCTCGTGTCCGCCGGCGAGTCCTTGCTCGCCGCCCAACTCGCGGCGGACGCCGACCAGTGGCAGACCCTGGCGTCGGTGCTGCGCACCTCCGCCCCGGAGATCTGGGCACGAGACGAGCACTCCTTCTCGCACTTGCTCGCACGTCTGCGAACGAGTGCGCAGACCGCCCCTCTCCCTGTCGAAGTGCTGCTCACCCTCGACCCCGAGACGGCGCAGTCGCCGGAGACCCCGGGACTCGTGGTCGGCGCGTTGAGCCGCCTTCCCGACGCCAAGACGGCCGCCGTGGGCAATCTCGAGGCGCTCACGCTACGCGTGAGCCTGTTGCGCGCGGCCGGGCGATTCGCGCTGGCCACCGAGTCCGCGTCGCTCCTGGTCGACAATCTGCGACGCAACCGGGATCACGAGCCGATCGCGGCTGCCGAAGGGTGGTATCAAGCGGGGATGACGGCGTTCGCGATGGGCCGCCTCCGCGACGCGGCGCAGTTGTTGCGCCAAGCCGAAAGCCTCGCGCCACCGGCACGTCGGATCCGCGCGCGGGGAGCGATCGCCGTCATCGCGCTCCTCGAGGGCGATGTCCGAGGAGCTGCGAGCATTGTCGAGGAGGACCTCGACGACAGTTGGCTGTCGTCCCCCTGGGGAGAGGGGCTTCGCATCGCGCAGGCGTGGCTCCGACTGGAAGGCGGAGACGCGGCATCCGCACGCACCCTTCTCGACGCGATCCCCTCCACCCACGGGGCCCGCGAGCTCTGGCCGTATGCAGCGTCGATCCATGCCCTCGCCTTCCTGCTCTCGGGGGCGGCGTCCGACGCCTTGGGGCTGCTGCGCACGTGGGCGGTCCGGGCGCGCAGTACCCCACCGTCGCACTACCAGTCGACGCAGCTGCTGACCGCGCGTGCCAAGGTTCTCATCGCCTTGCGACAGGCGAGGAAAGCGCTCGCGCTCTTCGAAGGCCCCTTCGCGCTGTCGCCCGCGACGGCTCCGGCGATCGCGTTGTCACAGCTGTACGCCGGGCGCACGCACGATGCCTTCGTCATGAGCGTCAAATGGGGACTGCATCACGAGCCGGCTCCTCGCGCCGCCCTCGAGAGCCTCGTCGTCAGTGTGGTTGCAGACGTCCGGCTCAATGGCGTGACGGCGCACCGAACGGCTGCCCAACGCGCGGAGTCGCTCAGCCTGCGACACGACCTGTGGAGCCCGTGGAGCGCGGTGGCGCCGGAGGATCGGGCCCTGGTGCTGCAGATGCTGTCGCCGGCGGCCCGCGAACGCGTGACCGAGCTCTGCTCCTTCTTCGCGTCTTCGGTCAGTGTCCCGCACCTGACCAAGCGCGAACAGGTCGTCCTCGCTCACCTGACTCCGACATCGACCATCGCCGACATCGCCCGTGTTCTCGTGGTGTCACCGAACACCGTCAAGACGCAGTTGCAGAGTCTCTACCGCAAGCTCGAGGTGTCGGACAGGTCGAGTGCGATCCGGGCCGCTCACGCGTGGGGGCTGATCGAGACGGAGCCGGAGGCCTGATCACCGCTTGCGACGTCGCCCGCGCCCGATGAGGACGCGGGCGACGAACAGCACCACGAACACCAGCACGACTCCCGGCACGGACAACGGCACGCCCGCGCCTTTCAGGACCGACAGCACGATGACCACGGCGAGCAGCGGGGCCACCCATGTCGCGATCTGGCGGATTCGTCGGCGGTTCACGCGACTACGCTAACCGCTCGCGAGGTCTCCGCTGTCGGCCGCCGCAACGGACCCGCTGGAGCGGGCCGAGGTGAAGAGCGAGCGCTGATCGGATGCCACCTGCAAGCCGAAGATGCCGAACCACGCGATCGCGAGGGTCGCCGCTGTGAACTCGAGATTGCCACCGAGCACCGTGTCGCCGCGGAAGAGCGACAGCATGGCACCGGTGAACGAGGTGGCGCCGACGGCGGTGAGAGTGATGATGCTCCCGACCCTCATCCAGGGCCGGCGCCGCAAGACGGCCACCTGCGCCATCGCCACGATGGCCAAGACGAACCCGAGAACCGCGAACGAGATGTGCACGAGATCCTGAGGCCGCGCACCCGACGTGAAGGGAACGGGGCACCCGGGAGAGCAGGTGACGACGGAGGCCACACCGAAACACAAGCCGCAGATGAGCAAGGTCGTGGCGACCGGCCACCCGGTGACGTAGCCCGCGCCGTGTGTCACCAGGGCACGGTCGACGAGCATCGCGGCGATCGCGAGCAGCAGGAGAGCCAGGTTGAACAGCGGCGCCGTGGCCATGCCGGTCGCGCCCAGCTGACTGACGTACTGCACGCTGGGGTCGAGGAGACGGCAGACCCAGATGAGCGCCGCGCTGACGAAGGCAGCAGATCCGCCTGCGACCGCCAACGTGGCGGACCGAGGCCGCCTCGTCGATAAACTGCCCGGCGTCGACCGATCGACGGTCTCTGTCATCGACTCCTCCAGGCGCATCGGGGCCCGGCCACACTATCGCCTCCGCGGCTTCGCTCTCGCTGTCGAGGTGATCTGTCGTGTAGGTCGGGTGATTTCGGCCACTGCCGGTCGGTCCCCGGCGAACGGATGCCTGATGCTGGTGACCGCGGGCAGAGCGAGATCGTCGCCTGCGAGCCGGGGGGCCGCATTGCTGGATGTCCTCGCTCTGCCCGCACCTTCCTCGCCCGGCGATCAGGGTGGACGAAGCCGGTTGCACATCCCGGCGAGACGCGCTCCGCTTCGCCCACGGTCGCCCACGAAACCGGGCCATCGCTCGGGTGAAAAATCGTCGAATCGCGACCGCCACGCAGAACCCCGTGCCATTGTCGGGATCGAGCGGTCGCCGAGTTGTTCTCCCCCAAGATCCAAACTCTTCCAGAGCGATCGCTCTCAGATGCGCGGTCTCACCGCCCACGGCACCCGGTCGGCGAGACCGCGCATCCCCTTTGAACCTCCCTCACGACATCGGCAGACGGCACGCCGATGCGGTTGAATCGGAGGGTGCCCAGACCCGGCACGACACCCCGAGGAGGACCGCGTGACCGACGACAGCGCCGACCACGAGCACCACACCGTCGATCGCTCCGAGCAGCAGATGGCGGGATCCGATTCCCCCCTCGACGCGCTCCTGCAATCAGCGGAAGACGGCAGCGACGGAGCGCCGATCTTCCCGGTCGGCTTCCGCGGGTACGATCGCGACGCGGTCGACGAAGCCGTGCGCGAGTTCGGCGACCGTTTGCGGCGCGCCACACAAGACGCCCACGACGCCAAGCTCCGCGCGGAGGCGATGTTCGCGCAGCAACGGGCGGAGCACGACGACGAGCTCGCCGAGATCGCCCGTCGCCACGCCGACGAGAGCGGCGAGTTGCAGAACCGACTGCGAGAGGCGTCGGCTCGTGCCGCCGAGGCGGAGACCCAGGTGTCCGCGCTGTCGAGCGAGTTCGCCGCACGCGGCGGAGAAGAGGCCGACTCGGTGCAGAGTCGCCAGCAGTTCGATGCGATCCTCCGCGTCGCCGAAGAGCAGGCCACCGTCCTCGTGCAGAACGCCGTGGGGCAAGCGGAGCGTCTCCTGGCCAGTGCCCACGATGAGGCGGCCTCCATCCGAGAAGAGGCGGTGGCCGAGCAGACACGTCTGCGTGCCGAGGCGCAGCACGACGCCGACCAGGTACGACTCCGCATCGAGACCGAGTCGACCGCGCACGCCGCTCGCCTCGAACGCGAAGGCGCGCATGCCGCCGAACGCGTGGCGCAGGCCGAACGCGAGGCCGTCGCCATCCGCACGGAGGCGGAGAAGGGCGCGGCGGCTCTGCGATCCATGGTGTCGCGCGAAACGGGAGAACTGCGGGCGAAGGCCGAGCGCGATGTACGCGAGATGACCGCACGGGTGCTCGAGTTCGAAGAGTCCCTCACACGACGCCAAGACGAAGCGCAGCAGGAGTTCCTCGTGCTGCACGATCAAGCCGTCGCTCACGCCGAGCGGATCACCTCCGATGCCAGCGAACAGGTCGCCTCGGCACTCGAGCACGCCCGTCGCATCAGCGCACGCGCAGACGACTACGAACGTCTCGCACGGGCACAGGCGCAACAGGTCGAGGCCGACGCGCACCTGCGAGCAAGAGAGATCCTCGACGGTTCGCGAGAAAAGGCGCAACGCATCGCCGACACCATCACGACGCACGCGGCGACCGTTCTGCGTGACGCGGAGGATCGCACGCGGGATCTGCGTTGGCAGCAGCAGCAGATGGGCAGCTTCATGGCCGAGATGCACGAGTTGCTGCGCGCTGTTCCGCGGGGCGGCGCGACAGGTCTCGACCTCGGCGACGACAAGACCTCGACCGCCGAGACACCGACCGAGGCGCGGGAGACGATTGAGGAGCACGTCGCGCACGACGAGGAGGCCAGCGTCTCCGCCCCAGACAGCGACGACCGCGGCTGATTCCGGCCCCGCCGGGGGGCATCGGGACTAGCGTGGACGACATGCGTTCCGTCCACCTCGGGCCCTCCAGCATCCCCGTTCCCGCCGTCGTCGCCGGCATGATGCGAATCGACGGTCGGAGCGACGACGACGTTCGGAGCCTCTACCGAACCGCACGGGATGCGGGCATCGACTACTTCGACCACGCGGACATCTACGCGCGCGCGATGCACTCGGCGGAGCGTCGGTTCGCGGACGCACTACAGCTGAGTAACGCGGAACGGTCGGAGATCATCCTGCAGACCAAGGTGGGGATCGTCCGCGAGGGACCGTATTTCGACTTCTCTTACGACCATCTCGTCACTTCGGTGGAAGAGTCGTTGCGTGCGCTGCGGACGGATTACATCGATGTACTCCTCCTGCACCGCCCGGATGCGCTCGTCGAGCCCGACGAGGTCGCGCGGGCCTTCGACGACCTCGAGACCGCCGGCAAGGTACGCGCCTTCGGTGTCTCGAACCACACTCCGCGCCAGATCGAGCTGCTGCGCACCGCCGTGCGCCAACCCCTCGTGACGAATCAGGTACAGCTGTCCCTCGCGCACGCGCCCTTGATCGCGCAGGGTCTCGCTGCCAACATGCAGGACACGCCCCAGTCGGCCGTCCTCGACGGTGGAGGACTGATCGAGTACTGCCGGATCGAAGGCATCACCTTGCAGGCCTGGTCTCCGCTCCAGGGTGCGGGCGGCCGAGTGTTCCTCGACGACCCCGCCTACGCCGAGCTGAACACGGTGATCGCCGAGATCGCCGACCGTTACGACGTGACTCCCCTGGGGATTGCGGTGGCGTGGATCACTCGCCACCCCGCAGGCATGCAAGTGGTCCTGGGAACGACGACCCCCTCGCGGATCCTCGATGCGGCAGCCGGCTCGGACGTCGACCTCACCCGCGCCGAGTGGTACGCGCTCGTACGCGCGGCCGGTTACATCGTTCCCTGACCCGCCGTCAGTCGCCCTTCCGCCTTCGGCGACCCCGGGCGATGACCACGACCGCACCGATGCCGATGACCACCGCCGCCGCCAAGGGGATCAGCACGAACGCATAGCGGCCGGCCGTGGCCGCGGCGTCGGGCTCCGTCCGTGAGGAGTCGTCGGCGAGCGCGGAGAGATCAGTCCCGGTCGTGACCCGACCGGCGGAGGAGGAGGCGATGGCTCCCCCAACCGCCGCAGTGTCATTCGGGCGCATCGCGGGGGCGACATCGCCGGCGGACGCGGCCGGCACCGTCGCGACGACGGCGATATGCGGCGACGAAGCGGCGTGAGCCGCGACCGGTGCGGAGGCCAGCACGGCGCCCCAGGCGAACGTGGCCAGAGCGAGTGTGGTGATGCGCACGAGGATCCCTTCGACGGTGCGGGACACGATAGCCCGGACCGCGGGGAGACGAACGGCGGTGGACGTCGCCCCGGAAGACCGCTACGCGATTTCGTTAGGCTGTGGGCACGACGCCGAGAGGAGCGCCATGCGATCGATCCGGAGTTTGCGGGGCCCCGCGCTGTGCGCGGCGGCCGCATTCGTGTTCGCGGCGCCGACGCTGTTCCTTCCGGCGGATTCGCCGACAGGAGCGAAGGCCGGGTTCCTCATCGCGGGAACCGTCGTGCTCGTCCTCGGGGCGATCGACATCCGCCGCGACGGGACCACTCGAGCGAACGCACGCCGGTCGGATGCGCCGTCGGCCACCGAAGAATGACGGCCGCGGGCTCCTCGGCGGGCGAAGACGACCGCGGTGGAGTCTTCCCGCATCGCGATCGAGTGCAGGTTCTCCCCCAGGAAGTACGCGACTGAGGGGCACATCGTCGTCCGCACGGGTCCAGACGAGCGGCATGGAGGCCCGGGCGGTGCGCGACGTTGCACGCAGTCAGGCCGCTCGAGCGAGCGACCGTCCCGCGCCCACCGCCCGCGTAGCGGAACGGGTCGGCGCTTCGCTGTCGGATGCGCCGAGATCGATGTCGAGGCTGAGTCCACGTGCGGAGTTGGCGTCGTTGGCCATGCGCTTCAGCAGGTTCTGATCCAGCGTCTCGGGCTGTTCGGACTCGAAGACGAAGCGCAGCGGAATCGAGGGCTGCAGCCAGATGGTGGACCTCCCCGCGGGCTCGTCCGCTCCGTGCACCCAGGACAACGTGAAGCTTTCACCGCGACGCAGCTTGGTCGCGACGACCACTTTGACGTGCGCCAGCAGGCCGTCATCGACGGTGATCGGCTCGGTGGTCGTACCGTAGAAAAGCTTGGCCATGATATTCCCCTCTGATCATTGCTCGATTCAGAACTTACTAGTTAGACTAGCGAATAGACAAGCGAGATATTAGGGACGACATGACCACCACGAACACCGCACCACCCGGGTACTGGCACGGCGACTGCGTCGACGAGGGCCGAGGGGTTCGCGTCGTGGAGGCGATGCGGGGGCACTCCCGCGACGAGACGCCGATACACCGACGCATGCCGTCCCCGATGACGATGGTGCACCTCGAGGAGGTCACCGCGTGAACGCTCGCGTCACCGCCGAGATTGAGCTGCAGGTCGACACGGAGGCCGATGTCGTCCTGTCGATCGCGGCGGCATCCGGCTGGCCCACACGGGAGCGGCTCGTCGTGACGGGAAGCGCCGGGGACGTCGCCGCCACCGAGCACGAAGACCACCACGGCGGGCGCCTTCATCGCGCGCACCTGCCGGTCGGATCCGTGCGGATCTTCTACGAAGCCGAGACCGCTGCACCGACTGCCCCCGCGCCGACGGACGACCTCGACTCCGTGCGCTACCTGCGGCCCAGCCGCTATGTCCCGTTCGACGCCCTGACCACCATCCCCGACATCGACGCGACATCGGACCGGGAGGTGGTGGCGCGCGTGCCGAAGTGGGTCTTCGAGAACCTGTCGTATGTCAGCGGGTCGAGCGGACCCGCCGACACCGCGGCCGACACGCTCACACGCGGCGAGGGCGTCTGCCGTGATTACGCCCACGTGACCATCGCCCTGCTGAGGGCCGCGGGCGTGCCCGCTCGGCTCGTATCGGTCTATGCGCCCGGACTGGAGCCGATGGATTTCCACGCCGTCGTCGAGGCCTTCGTCGACGGGCGCTGGGAGGTCGTGGATGCCACCCGCCTGGCGCCTCGCACGCACTACGTGCGTATCGCGACAGGTCGCGACGCCGCCGACACAGCTTTCCTGACGACGCTGTCCGGCGCGGTGTCACTGAGCTCGGTGGAAGTGTCCGCCGTCGCGACCGAGCCGTTCGTGACCGACGACCACACCGGGACGGTCCTTCTCAAATGAGACCGGAGGTCACTCCGCGACGCGGATGACTTCGGCGATGACGCGCGGATCGGCGAGAACGCGGAAGTGGCCTCCGGTGTCGAGGCGGACGTTGAGCGCGCCCGCCAGTTCACTGCCTTCGGGGATGTGCGGGTCGAACGTGCCGTAGACGGACACGATGCGCGCGTTCGCCGCTGCCGCGGCGTTCAGCGCTCGCATGGTCGCGTCGCCCGAGGCGAAAGCGCGAAGCGACGGTGTGAGCATGAGACGGCTGTACCTCGACCCGCCGAAAGGCGTCGCCACGGCCACCATCGCCCGCACACGATCTCCGGCCGCCCCGAAGGCCATCACGTGCTTGCCGATCAGCCCGCCCTTGCTGTGCGCCACCAGCACGACGTCGTCGAGCCCTCGGTCTGCGAGCAGCTCGGCCACGCGCCGCGCGGACTCCGCGACGGGCCGCCGATTACCGCCGAGCTCTGTGACGACGTGCACAGGATGCCCCCGTTCGTGGAGCACGCTGGCGAGGGGCTCCATGAACCGCCACGTCTCGTAGATGCCGGGCAGGAGCACGATCGGCGTACCGTCACCCTCGGCGAGTGCCGCGGGAGCGCTTGCCCCTGTCAGCGCGCGCACCTGCCCGCGCAGGGCGTACACGTAATCGCAGACCCACCATCCCAGGTCGCGGACGCCGATGCGGATCGCCGAGAACACCATGGCCCCATCCTGTCGAGCCCGATACGAACAGTCAGCCCGGTTGCGCCGATGCCGCCGCACATCGACTCGACTCGCGCAACCCTGGATCACAGCCCGCGCTCCCGCCGTATCTTGTCGCCATGGACATCTCCGACATCCGCTGGAACGAGCCCGCTCGTCAGAAGATCCTCGATGACGCCGACGCGGTCCTCCGTGAAGCCGTCGTGGCGATCGCCCGCGAAAGCGAAGGGATCTCCTCCGACGACGCCTTCGCGCAGATCAATGCCCGCATCAAGGACCGCTTCATCGATTACGAGCCGGGTCCGGACATTCGCAGCTACGCCGACGCGATCGCCGCGGGAGAGATTCCGACCGACGACGCCGGCTGATCTCCGCTCGCCCCTCCCCAAGGCGGACGTGAACCTGCGCGTGCAGTCATCTCCGCCGGGCGAGCCAGTGAGATCCCGCGGCATCGCCTTCGGATCGGCTGAGATCCAAGGCGCGCGACGACGCACCGGGCGTAGCGTTCTTCTCACGCGACCCCGGCATCGCCGGCGCGGAAGGCGCCCCTCTCGGCGTCGCCGACGACTCCCGTCCGTCGAGCCCGTCCCCCTCGGGTTCCGGACGGGGGTCGCCCCGGCTTAGCGGTCTTCGCCGTAGGCGCGGATGCTGCGCAGATCGTCTTCGAGGTCTTCTTCGGCAGCATCGTCGTCATGCACGACCGCGTCGGCTTCGCGCTGATCCTGCGCCCCCTGCTTCTTCTCCTCGGCGCCGGCGTCGGTGGCACCGTCCATGACAGGGGCGTCCTGGGTCTCTTCGCGATCGGTCATGTCGTCCTCCTCGAACGGGTCGTGCTGGCATCCTGACCGCGCGGTCCTCCCGGTCGGCCGGGGCTTGCGCCGACCGACCCGGAGGTGCTCACACGCCGTGATGCGCGGGATGACGGCGCTCGAGCGCAGCCCCTTCGACGTCGACGTCGGGCACGATGCGATCGAGCCAGCGCGGTAGCCACCACGCCGCACGGCCGAGCACGTGCATGATCGCCGGCATGAGCAGCATCCGCACGACGAAAGCGTCGAAAAGCACGCCGAGCGCGAGCCCCAGACCCATCGATTTGATGATCACCGAGTCGGAGGCGATGAAGCCCGAGAACACCGCGATCATGATGATCGCCGCGGCCGTGACGACGGTGCGGCCCGCGCGCAATCCCTGGGCGACGGCCAGACGCGGTGGCGCCCCGTGCGCCCACGCTTCGCGCATGCCGGTGGCGAGGAAGAGCTGGTAGTCCATCGCGAGTCCGAACAGGATGCCGACGAGGATCACCGGCAAGAAGCTCAGGATAGGCCCCGGATTATGCACTCCGAGGAGTCCGCCGAGCCAGCCCCATTGGAAGACCGCGGTGACGGCGCCGTAGGTGGCGAACAACGACAGGACGAATCCGGCGGTGGCGATCAGCGGCACCAGCAGGGAGCGGAACACCATGACCATGATGAGGAATGACAGTCCCACCACGACGACGAGGTAGATCGGCAGAACCTCTGCCAGGCCCTCCGAGATGTCGATGTTGATCGCCGCCGCGCCGGCGACGCCGAGGTCGAGGTCGCCGCCGACCGGCGGGAGCGCCCGGAGTTCTCGCACGAGCTGCTCCGTCGACACCGCGTTCGGCCCCTCACGCGGGATCACCTGGAAGGCGGCGAGCGTGCGGTCCTCCGACACGGCGACCGGGGCCACCGCGGCGACATCGTCCTGCGAGAAGAGCTCGCGCGCGACGGCGAGCTGGATTCCCTGCACATCCGCTTCCGCGGTGTCGGCAGGCAACGAAGCGGTGACGAGCAGCGGGGCGTTGGCACCGGCGCCGAACGCGTCCTGCGTCCAGGTGAAGGCCCGATAGGCCGTGGAGTCCTCGGCCTCGGAGCCGCCGTCCGGAAGACCCAAGCGCAGAGACAGGGCGGGGATGGCGACCACCAGCAGCGCCACCGTGGCCACCACCATCGTGAGCACCGCGCGGAGCGTGGACATCGGGCGCGCGGCGCCGACGGTGGGGACGGATCCGGTCCGAGCGGTGCGACGGGGGTGAGCATCCGCCGACGCCTCGGGGGAGGAAGCGGCGGCAGCGGCCGCGCGGGCGCGTGCTCGCGCGCTGAGAATCCGCGGGCCGGCGAGTCCGAGCAGCGCCGGCGTCAGCGAGATGGCGATGAGCACCGCGACCAGCACGCTGACCGCCCCCGCCGTCCCCATCAGCCCGAGGAACGGGATGCCGGTGATGTTCAACGCGAGCAGAGCCACGATGACGGTCGCGCCGGCGAAGACGACGGCATTGCCCGCGGTGCCGTTGGCCAGGCCGATCGACTCCCCCACGTCGGCGCCGTGAAGCAGCTGCCGCCGGTGGCGGTAGAGGATGAACAGCGCGTAGTCGATGCCCACCGCGAGCCCCAGCATCACGCCGAGGATCGGGGTAACGGATGCCATCTGAACCAGCCCCGAGAACGACAGGGTGGCCATGGCGCCGATGGCTACGCCGACCAACGCGGTGACGATGGGAAACGACGCGGCCAGCACGGACCCCAGCACCACGACGAGCACGATGGCCGCGACGGCGACGCCGATGGCTTCGCCCACACCGAGGATCTCGGGGACGCCCTGGGAGATCTCCGTGTTGAAGGCGACCTGTACGCCGGCCACCGGCTCGGAGAAGTGCTCCACGACGGACTCCTTCGAGTCCTCCGACAGCTCCAGTCGCGGTTCGCCGAAGGAGACGTTGACGATCGCGGTGGAACCGTCGTCGGAGACCAGGCGGATGGCATCCGCGAACGACAGCAGCTGCGCGCCCTGGTCGAGTTGCGCCTGCTGCGCGGCGATCTGAGCCAGACCGTCGCTCACCTGCGTCTGCTGCTGTTCCAGCGCGGAGCGCTGCTGGTCGAGCTGCGCCTGCTGCGTGTCGAGGACGTCGAGCTGCGCCTGCTTCTGCGCGGCAGGCAGCGGAGCCTCCTCGGCCTGAGCGCGGCCCGCGTCGAGCTGCTGCTGCGCAGCGGCGATCTGGGCGAGACCGGCGTCGAGCTGCTGCTGGCCGGACTCGGCTTCGCTGCGAGCCGCGCCGAGTTGCCGACGCCCATCGGTGACCTGCTGCCGTCGGTCGTCGAGCTGCTGCTGGGCGGCGAAGGGATCGGTCACGCGCGCGACGTCGGGCAGATCACCCGCGGAGTTCACCAGTGCCGTGATCGCGTTCTTCTGCTCGGCGGTGAGCGGCGCGCCGTCGTCGGTGCGGAACAACACCGCGCCGGAAGCTCCGCTGAAGTCGGGGAGCGCGTCCTGCAGTTTCGCGATCACCTCGCCGGATGCCGTCCCGGGGATGTCGAAGCTCGAGCTCAGCCCTTTGAATCCGAGGAGGAACCCGCCCACCACCACGCCGAGGATGACCACCCATGCGACGATCACCGTCCACGCGCGGCGCGCCGCAAGAAGTCCCAGACGATGCAGCAGTTCAGCCATGCGGGGGGGGTCCTCTCATGCGGTGCGCGCGAGGGAGCACCGTCGGCTCCGACCAGTGCGGCAAAGATAACACGCACCGTCTCGTCTCGTTTTCTCGTCGCATCCCGCAGAATGTGTGTCATGGCTCTTCCGCGCAGTGGCCCCGTCCGCAGCGAAGCCGCGCGCCTGGCAATCCTTCGTGCGGCCGCGTCTCTGCTCACCGAGCGCGGGTACGACCACCTGACGATGGAGGGGATCGCCCGGCAGGCGGGAGTGGGCAAGCAGACGATCTACCGGTGGTGGCCCAGCAAGGGCGACGTGATCGCCGAGGCAATCCTCGAAGGGCATCTGCTCGCCGCACGACGCGAACCACCCGACACCGGTGACGCACGCGCGGATCTCGCCACCTGGCTGGTCGAGCTGTTCTCCCTTCGATCGAGCCCAGAGGGCGAAGGGCTGCTGCGCTCCTTCATCGCCGCCGCCGCGGGCAACGCCGAGACCGGCCGCCGTCTACGCGCCGAGATCCTCGCCGCTCCCCTGATGCTCCGATTGTCGCGGGCGATGGGCGTCGCGACCGGTCCCCGGCTCGATGCCGCCGCCGACGCCCTGCTCGGTGCCGTGATCCTGCGCGCACTGAGTCGCGAGGAGTTCGGCGCCGACGACATGCTCGCCCTCGTCGACGTCATCGTGGGCACACATCCGCGCGCGGAAGAAGACACCGCGTCGCCCGCTGCGTCGGTGGGATAGCGTCGAGAGGACATGCATCTTCCGACCCGATCCGTGAGCCCCCGATGAACCGACCGAAATTGCAGGACGTCGCCGCGCGCGCCGGGGTCTCGGTCGCGACCGCCTCGCGCGTGCTGAACAACAGGGGCTACCTCAGCGACGACATCCGGCGGCGCGTCGACGAAGCGGTCGCTGAACTGGGATATCGCCCCAACGAGATCGCACGCTCACTGATCGGCCAGCGATCGGCACTCGTGGGGCTCATCGTGCCCACGGTCGCCGACGCCTTCTTCGGCGAGTTGGCGACGCACGTCGAGGGCGCCCTCGCGCAACGCGGATACAAGATGCTGCTGTGCGACTGCCACAACACGCCCGAGCGCGAGGAGAAGTACCTCGACCTTCTGCAGGGCAACCGGGTCGACGGCATCATCACGTCCACGCACAACCGGAACGTGGCGGGGTACGGACGCGCCGATCTGCCGATCGTCGCGATCGACCGACGACTGGGCGAGCAGATTCCGACAGTGCGAAGCGACAATCGCACGGGTGGTTTCCTCGCCACGGAACACCTCATCGCGCGCGGATCGCGCTCGGCGGTGCACATCACCGCCACCGATCATCCCGGCAACGAGCGCGCCGCCGCGTACCGGGAACGCATGGCGGCCCACGGCCTGGAGGCACGCGTCATGGCCTACGGATTCGGCGCCTCCGTCGACGAGCGTCGAGCCGCGATCGAGACGTGGTTGACCGTGAATCCGTGCGACGGCGTCTTCGCCAGCGACGACGTGACAGCGCTGATGGCGTTGGATTGGGCCCGAAAGACCGGACGGCGCGTACCGGAGGACCTGCGGATCGTCGGATACGACGGCTCCGCCGCCCTGCACACCGCGGTGCCGGGACTCACCACGGTGCGTCAGCCGATCGAACGAATGGCTGTCCGCGCGGTCGAGGTCCTCGTGGCGAGGATGACCGATGCCACGGCATCCGTCGAGCAGGAACCCCCCCTGCCGGTAGAGCTGCGGCACGGCTGGACGTCGTGAGCCCGCGACCGCATCACAGGTGCGGCCGCGGGCTCACGTGCCGATTCACGGGACGTTCGGGTCGTTCACCGCGATCGGACTGAGGGAGATGTCGCGGATCCTGATCGTCGATCCGACTGCTTCGGCCGTGACACCGGATCTCCCGTCCACGAACGCGGCCGCAGTGAGCGAGGCACGGCCGTCACCGGTGAACACCTCGACGGAAGAGGCATCCACGAGCACGTCGAGGGTGATCGTCCCGTCGACCGAGACGGGAGCGGTGTGCACGGCGTGATAAGCCTCCGGCATGGCGCGAGCCGCCTCATCGGTGCGCCGATCGAGGAAGATCACTCCCGCGTCGGCGTTGTACCCGACCGTGGCATACGCGGAGTCCGTCGACCCGAAGCGGAATCTCACCTCTCCCCCGTCGTGCGCGGAAACCGTTGCTCGGAAGCGGTAGGCAGAGGTCGACGGCTGCGCGGAGAGCGGGACGATCGCGCCGGGCTCGAGCGTCATCGGGTCCGCCGTCGACAGTGCCCCCTCTCGAGCGGCGAGGGCGGCGACCGGCCGGGACAGGAGAGTCAGACGCCCGTCGACCTCCCCGAGCGTGATCTCGCGCGTCGTGGAGAGCGACCCACCCTGCCACTCGCCGCCGGGGAGGTCTCGCGCATAGGCCCAGTTGTTCACCCACCCGAGGGCGAATCGACGTTCCAACCGTCCTCTGTCACCGTCCCGGGGATCATCCCAGGTCACGGCAGCGTAGAAGTCGGCGCCGCCGTCGAGCCATTGCGGTCGTTCATCATCGGCGACGAACCGCTCGCCATCCCACGACCCGGTCCAGTAGGCGAACCCGGTCGGTCCTCCCGAGCTCGAGGCGTCGGCGCTGGCGGCCAGAACCCAGGTGCGGCGACCGGTGGCGGGCTCGAGCATCTCGAAGAGATCGGGACACTCCAGGAGCCCGTCACCGGTATGCGCGAAATCGGACACGTACGTCCATTCGCGCAGGTCGCGCGACGTGTAGAACCCGAGACGTTCTCCCTCGGCGAGGACCATGACCCACTGCTGGTGCGCGTCGTCCCACACCACCTTGGGGTCGCGCCAATCACGGACACCCGGGTTTTCCATGATGGGGTTGCCCTCGTAGTTGTGAAACGTCACGCCCCCGTCGGTCGACGTGAACAACGACTGCCGCTGCACGCCGTCGCTCTGTTGCGTGGCGATGGCGACGATGGCGCCCGCTCCGAACCCGGCCGTGTTCTTCTCGTCGATGACCACGCTTCCGGTGAGGATGTCGCCGAGGCCGTTGCGATACTTCTCGATCGCCACACCCTCGTTCTTCCAGGTGAGCATGTCGGTGGATGTCGCCAGATGCCATGCCGTGCCGTTTCCATCGGGGTAATCGGCGTTGTACAGGTAGTACAGGTGCCATACGCCGTCGACGAGTACCGGCCGTTGTGGATCGTTCATCCAGTGCTGTTCGGGCGTCAGGTGAAAAGCGGGACGGAACCGCTCCCACCCCTGGGGCCGGGAGAACGCGCGATCGTCCGTCGCCGACGCCGAGGGAGTCGGCGGTGAGGCGGACGCCGTCGACGGCGGAGCCCCGTCACGGGGCAAGGCCAGCACGACGACGCCCACCGCCACCACGCCGAGGGTGGCGAGCACGAGCCAGAAAGTGCCTCGGCGGGAACCGGGGGGGCGGTTCCCGCCGAGGCTGTCGAGACCGGTCACACACGCCTCCGCGCGCAGCCACAGCGCATCAGAAGGCAACCGACGCCTGCCGCCACGAGGAGCCCCGCGGCCAGCGCAAGCGGAGAGGTGGGGGCCTCGATTCCGGTCTCTGCGAGGCGCGCCGGGATGGCGGCATTCGGGGTGGGCGTCGGGGGGACCACAGTCTCGACGTTGGGAGGTGTCGTCACGGTAGGCGACGGCACCGGTGTGGGGACCGGACTCGTTGACGGAGCCGGCGTGGGGGTCGGAGTGGGATAGGGGGTCGGGGTCGGGGTCGGAGTGGGATAGGGGGTCGGGGTCCGGGTGCCGACGAACGACGCCGTGCTCGTGAGCGCGATCGAGGGGCTGTCGGCGACCGAGACGAAGCTCAGCTCGATGAACTCCTCAGCCACACCCGACACCCGCACCGAGACTCGGTCGTCGTCGCACTGAACGCTGACCTGCTCGGCGCGGACATCCTTCAGATCCAGCAGGTAACCCGTGTCCGACGCGCGAGTGGAGGTGGCGCGGACGCGCACGCCCGCTGCACAGTCGACCCGCTGGTGCGGCCCGAGCGCCTCGACGATGTCGAGGGCGTCCCAGGGACCGCGGGGACCCTCGGCGATCCACGAGGCCCGCGTCTCCGAACCGTCGACCCATTGCCCGTACAGATTGCCTCGCGTCCGGTCGGCCTCTCCGTAGAACGTACCGGGCCGATCACCGGGGCGCAGAGTCGCCTTGGCCGCCGACGTCGAGGTGACGTCGCCATCCTGCGCAGCCCATACCGGTGACGCGAGAAGGAGCGTTCCCGCCGTCATACCGATGAGTCCCGCCGCGAGCCACCCGGCTGCCCGGGACAGTTCCCGAGTCAAAGCTTCTTCCCTTGCGTGGCCCTGCGTGCGCGACGCGAGACGAAGAAGGCGCAGACGCCGGCAGCGAGCACAAGCACACCGAGCGCCACCGCGCCGATCAACGAGTCGGAGTTCAATCCCGTGCTCGCCAGGGACGACGTCGGCGACGCAGCGCTGTTCGCGGACGCGGGGACGGGTGCCTGCGTGGTCGATGACGGTGAGCCGGGAGTGCTCGTGGACGTCGGCGCGGGCGTTGCGGGCACCCCGGCCGAGTGAATACCGCCAGCGGGGATCAGCAGTGTCGAGTCGAGTTGCCCGTCCTTGGTATCGGCGACCGCCGCGACGACGCTGACCGCCCGACCCGGCGTGACCGACGCCGTGCACGTGAGCGGCACCGAGAAGCCGTTCATCTCAGTGTCCAGTGCACCCGGGTGTCCGTCGGAGGTCACGTTCGACACGAAGAGCTCGGGGTGAGACGTCGAGTTGATGGTACCGAGGCCGACCGGCTGCCCCCCGATCGTCGAACACAGCGTGCCGTTGACGAAGATACCGAACGCATCCTTGTAATCACGCTGCGCCCACTTGCCGTACTCTTCACTGCCAATCTGATAATCGATTGTCAGAGTGTCACCCGCGGGAATGACGGTCAACGCCAGCTCAGCACCGTCGTAGGTGGTGACACCGAATGCCGCGTCAAGCGTCGCCGATCCCGCACCTCCGAGGTCACCGGTCGTCGTCAATTTCTTGTTGGGTCCGACGAGGGACGAATCGGTGAAATCAACGTCGGCTGCATTGTTGGGGTCGGCGTCACGCAGCGAGCCCGTGGTGAGTGCTACACCGGAGGAAAACCTGTCGGCGAAACCCAGATTCAAGCCGGAGTACGTTCCGGCCTGAATTGCACGGCCGGAGGTCAGTTTGGCGTCCGAAATCGCGATATTGCCACCTACCAGGACTTTTACGACGTCTTTGACGTCCTTCCCCTCCAGGGTGGTGCTGGCGGCCGCGGCGTACGCGGGGGCACTGGCGAGAAGGGCGATCGCCGCCGATGAGGCAACACACGCGGCAACCGCGAAGGGCGCTCGGCGCGCAGGAGACCTGCGGACGAAGGAAGAGAGCTGGTTCATGACACTCCTGTGAAATGCGGTGGGCACGACGGAGAACGGCCCATCGAAAGGGCACGCGCCGTCGAGGAAAGGGTGGCGAGAGCGATTTCTTGACAAACCGCGAGAGGAGAGGGTGCCACGGAGTGCGCCACACGGCGCCTCATAGCCGACAGTGCCAGAAAACGCAGACGAACGCAAACTATGTCAATCGATTGACATATGTCTTTCCGATCCATACGCTGAGCCGCGAGGAGCAGGGGCCACGTCACGCCAAATGAGAAAGCAGAACGACGTGACCACCAAGAAGAACCGAGTGGGGCGCCTCGCCGTCCGGCTCGCCGCGGTTGCCGCCGTGCTGGCCGCGACCGCGGCTATCGCGGCAACGCCCGCATACGCGCAGTCGACGGCGAACGTCACCGCGGTCCCGGGCTACCCGGCCCCCACCACGCACACGCAGCAGGCCTACGACCCCGAGGCGAACTTCACGGCCAAGTGGACCCGCGCCGACGCTCGTCAGATCAAAGCGATGAGCAACCCGGCTGCGCCTTCGCGGCAGAACTCCCTGCCGGAGGAGTACACCATGCCGACGGTGCCACAGGACTTCCCCGACATGAGCAACGACCAGGTCTGGGTGTGGGACAGCTGGACTCTGACGGACGGCTCATCGGCGCAGCCGAGCTTCAAGGGGTGGGAGGTCGTCTTCTCGCTGGTCGCCGATCGCAAGCTCGGCTTCGACGATCGCCACACGTACGCGCGCCTCGGGTACTTCTTCCGCAAAGCCAACGTGGCGGATCGCCCCAAGAACGGCGGGTGGACGTACGGCGGACTGGTGTTCCCCGACGGCGCGTCCGGCGCGATCTTTGAAGACCAGTCGTTCAGCCACCAGACCGAGTGGTCAGGCTCGACCCGCATCTTCGACGGCAACAAGCTGCGCATCTTCTACACGGCCGTGGCCTTCTATCGCAATCCCGATGGCACGAACCGCAAGCCCTACGACCCGCGCATCGTGCAGAGCGAGGGCCGCATCTTCGCCGACGACAACGGCGTGTGGATGACCGGCTTCCGCGACCAGCACGACATGCTGAAGGCCGACGGTACCTATTACCAGAACGCCGCACAGAACGAGTACTTCAACTTCCGCGACCCCTTCACCTTCGAGGACCCCGCCCACCCCGGCAAGACCTACATGGTCTTCGAGGGCAACTCCGCCTTCCAGCGCGGCGCCCGCTCGTGCACCAAGGAGGACATGGGCTACGCTCCGGGCGACCCCTACACCGAGACAGCCGACCAGGTCATGGACCAGGGAGCGCACTACCAGCTCGCCAACGTCGGGCTCGCCGTCGCTGAGAACAAGGCGTTGACGAAATGGAAGTTCCTTCCGCCGATCCTTTCGGCCAACTGCGTGAACGACCAGACCGAACGCCCGCAGATCTACCTCAAGGACGGCAAGTACTACCTCTTCACGATCTCGCACCGCCACACCTACGCGGCCGGCATCGACGGCCCGGAGGGCGTCTACGGATTCGTGGGCAACGGCATCCGTAGCGACTTCCAACCGGTGAACCGCGGCTCGGGCCTGGCGCTCGGCAGCCCCTCCAACCTGAACTTCGCGGTGGGCAAGCCCTCCGCACCGGACTACAACCAAGACCCCGGCCAGTTCCAGGCCTACTCGCACTACGTCATGCCGGGCGGGCTCGTGCAATCGTTCATCGACACGATCGGAACGAGCGACAAGTTCGTCCGCGGCGGCACGCTGGCCCCGACCGTCCGCATCAACATCAACGGTGCCGACGTGACGAGCGACCGTACCTACGGCCACAACGGCCTCGGCTCGTGGGCCGACATTCCCTCGGGATACGCCCACGACATCGCTCAGACACCGGACCGGCGCCCGGTCAACTGACGAACCGTCGCACACGAGGTGGGGCCCCAGAGATGGGGCCCCACCTTTCCCTCCCCTCGGGAAATGCCCAAGATCACCGGCGAAGATCGACTGTCCCCTCACACCTCCACGGGGGGCGGAGATTCGAGTACCTATGAATGCCACGCGGCTCGCCGACCTCATCGAGGACGCGATGGGCGGGCAGGACAACCTGGAGTCGTTGACGCACTGCGCGACCCGGGTACGTCTGATTCCCCGCAACCTCGATCTGGTGCGCTTCGATGCGCTCCGCAGCATTCCCCTGGTGATCGACACGCGACTGGTGGCCGGTCAGGTGCAGGTCGTGCTCGGTCCCGATCGCGCGCAAGCGGTCGCGGCGGCGATGCGGCGCCACCGCGGCACCGCCGACACGGTCGTCCCTCGCGGGCGCCGTCACCACCCGACCCGAGCCCTCGTGCTCCTGGTCGATGTCTTCACTCCGCTGCTCCCCGTCTTCGTCGCGGGGGGCCTGCTGATGGCGTTGCACAACCTGCTGGCGAGCCCCGACATCGTGGGCGAGATGCCCATCGTCCATGCAGCCCCCTGGCTCGACGGCTTCACCTCCCTCGTCGGCCTCCTGGGGTACGCCGTGTTCGCGCTCCTTCCCGTCCTGCTCGGATTCGCGGCCACCGAACGCTTCGGCGGCTCGCCGCACCTGGGAGCGGCGATGGGAGCGGCGCTCGTGGCCGCCCCGCTCTTCTCTGACGCGGGGTCGCCCGCGGCCCACTTCGCCCCTTCACCGGCATGGATGATCGGCGATCTCAACGTGTTCGGCGTGGACTATCGGAACACCGTCATACCGATGATCGCGATCGCCTTCGTCCTGGCTCGGGTCGAACGGGTGCTGAAGCGGAGGCTCCACGGCTCGGTCCAGCTCCTGCTGGTTCCGACGGTGACACTGCTCGCGACCGGACTCATCGCGTTTCTCGTGCTCGGCCCCGCCCTCCGCGTGCTCGGCGCCGTGGCTGCTCACGTGATGCAGTGGCTGTACGTGAGCGCGGGCCCGGCGGGAGGCGCGATGATCGGCGCCGCGTACTCTCCGCTGGTCGTGACGGGCCTGCATCAGGGACTCCTCGCGATCGAGCTGGGTCTCATCGCCACCGGAGGATCGTTCATCTTCCCCATCGCCGCGACCGCGAACATCGCTCAGGCCGCCGCCACTTTCGCCGTGTGGGCATGCTCGCCCAGGGGCTCCCACCTGCGCTCTCTCGCTGCGACCACAGCGGCACCCGCCGCCCTGGGAATCGCCGAGCCCGCGATGTTCGGAGTGACACTGCGCCTGCGCGCCCCCTTCGCCATCGCCGTCGGAGCCACGGCTGTCGCCGCCGCCCTCCTGGCCACGTTCCAGGTGGAGGCGGTGACCCTCGGCGCCGCCGGCCTTTTCGGTTTTGCCTCCATCGCTGCCGGCAAGGTCGGCCCGTTCATCGTGTGCCAGGCGGTCGCTGCCGGGCTGTCTTTCGGTGGCACCTGGGCCTGGTCCCGCTGGTGGAGTCAGCCGGAGTCCGAGCCGGGCGCGGACGGCTCCGCCCGGGATGCCGGTGCGACGACGATCTCTTCTCCGGTTTCGGGCGTGATGGTCGACGTCGAGACGCTGGCGGACGCCGCCTTCGCCGCGAGCGCACTCGGCCCGACGGTCGCCGTCGCTCCCCAAGAGTCGCGGATCGTCGCCCCCGCTCAAGGGATCGTCACCGTCGTGTCGCGCACCGGTCACGCGTACGGGATCACGATGCCGGATGGGACCGAGGTTCTCGTCCACGTCGGCATCGACACCGTTCGCATGAACGGAGTGGGGTTCCTTCCGCTCACTCGCGTCGGTGCACGGGTGTCGGTGGGCGATCCGCTGGTCGACGTCGATGTCGACGCGGTCGTGTCTGCGGGTCTGGATCCGGTCGTGCTGACGATCGTGACGAACGTCGACTCCGGAGCACTCCTGCCCAGGCGCCGCGGCGGGTCCGTGCGTGCCGGCGACCTGATTCTGTCCCCCCCCCCCCCCCCCCCCCGGCGGAGGGGGGCGGGGCGAGGGCCAAGACGGCGACCGAGATCACCCCGCCTGATTAACCGCTTGACCACTCGCCGTGAGGTTGCTAACTTTGCGTAACCGATTAACCACCCTGGTTCATCGGCGGACAACGTCTCAATGAGGAGTCACCCGTATGGACCGACGAGGGTTCTTCCGACCGCACGACGCATGGGTCGGCGACGTCATCCCCTGGCAGGAGGACGGTCGCTTCCACCTCTTCTACTTGTACGAATCGCGCCGCATCCCCCGGCCCGGAATGCCCTGGCACCGCGTCGTCACCGATGACCTCGTGACCTTCACCGAGACGGGCCCGGCACTGTCGTCCGGGGGGACGGATGCCGCCGACTTCAACGTCTACACCGGCAGCGTCGTCGTGGCCGACGGCATCCATCACGTCTTCTACACCGGTCAGAATCCGAATCGTCGCGGTGCCGACGGGCTCCCGGTGCAGGTGGTGCTCCACGCCACGAGCGGCGACGGCATGCAGACCTGGGACCGCCACCCCGAGCACACCTTCGGCGCCACCCCCGGATACGAGACGGCCGACTGGCGCGACCCGTTCGTCTTCCGCGACGAGGTCGCCGGACTGTGGCGCATGCTCATCACGGCGCGCCACACCGACGGACCCGAACGCCGCCGCGGTGTCATCGCCCAGTGCGTGTCGCACGACCTGCGCACCTGGGAACCGGTCGAGCCGTTCTGGGACCCCCGTCGGTACATCGCGCACGAGTGCCCCGAGGTGTTCGAGTGGAACGGCTGGTGGTACCTCGTCTGGTCCGAGTTCAGCGAGTCCTTCACCACCCGCTACCGCGTCTCGCGCAGCCTGCACGGGCCCTGGAGCGTTCCGGAGAACGACACACTCGACGGTCGGGCCTACTACGCCGCGAAGTCGGCCGCCCGAGACGGACGACGGTTCTTCTTCGGGTGGATCTCCTCGCGCGAGGGCGGAACCGACGAGGGCGCGTGGCAGTGGGCCGGCACGCTGTCGGTCCTCGAGGCGGAACAGAACCCCGACGGCTCCCTGCGCTTTCACCCGCCGAGAGAGCTGGCCGACACCTTCGACACGAACGTCGTCGGTCTGGCATCCGGAACCGTGCTCACCGCGGCCGACGGCTATCGCGACCTCGTGATCCCCGGAGAGATCCCCGCCCGCTTCCGCGTCGACGCCGTCGTCGACATCGCGCCCGGCACCACGGAATGCGGCGTGCTGCTGCGGGCGAGCCCCGACGGCGACGAGGGGTACGTCCTGCGACTCGAACCTCGACGCAACCGCGTGGTGTTCGATCGCTGGCCACGACCGCGCACCGGCGGCGAGCAGTGGCAGATCTCGGGCGACGTCCCGTTCGCGGTCGAGCTCGAACGCCCCCTGCCCCTGCCGCCCGGCCCGCACCGCATCGAGGTCGTCGTCGACGGCGACCTGTGCGTCGCCACCGTCGACGGAGCCGTCACCCTCAGCACGCGGCTGTACGACCGCACCCATGGTGCGGTGGGAGTCTTCGTCGGCGAAGGGTCCGCCACGGTCCTCTCGCTCGAGGTCACGACGGGCTCCCCCGGCGAACGCACGAACACGCTCCGCGACGACGACGTCCTCGTCTCGTCATAACCGATCCCCGCATCCGCACCACACATCACGCACCACACATCAATGGAGATAGACATGGTCCACCACGCCTGCACGGCATCCTGGGTCGCCCTGGTCGCCGTCGCCGCCCTCTCCCTCTCCGGCTGCGCCGGCCCGGGCGCCGGCGGCGATCCCACCGACGTCAACCCCGAGGGGGAGATCAAACCCCGCGAGATCTCGTGGCTGCTCTCGCGTCCCGCCGACGGCGGGGTCATCACCGCGATGCAGAAGATCGCCGACGAGTACGCCGCAGCCCACCCCGGATTCTCGCTCAACCTCATCACCACGCCCGACCGCCCCAGCTACATCCAGAAGTACGAGACGCTGGCCGCCGCGAACAAGCTGCCGGAGCTCTTCGACACGGATGCCACCCCCTTCGCGCAGAAGCTCGCCGAGCAGGGCCGCATGGTCGACGTCGACTTGCTGCTCGACGATCTGGGGATGTCCGACGAGTACCGAGAGGCCGCCCTGAACTACCAGCGCTTCGACGACGGGTCGCTGTACATGGTGCCGTTCGAGTTCCAGCTGGAGTTCTTCTGGTACAACAAGGACCTGCTCGCGCAGGCCGGGGTGTCGGTTCCCGCGACGCTCGACGACTTCGCCCCGATGTGCGAGGCGCTGCGCGCCCAGGGCATCACCCCGATCGCCCTCGACGGAGCCGACGGTTGGCCGCTCGAGCGCTACATGGCGTACTACCCCTTCCGCCAGGCGGGCCCGGAGTACGTGCAGAAGCTCAAGACGGGCGAGGCGAAATTCTCCGACGCCCCGGGCCGCGCCGCCGCCGACTGGCTGTACGGCCTCGGTCAGGCCGGCTGCTTCCAGGAGGGCTTCTCGTCGACCGGCTACGCCGACGCCCAGGCGCAGTTCACCTCGGGCAAGGCCGCGGTCTACAACATCGGCACGTGGGAGCTGGCGAACCTCGCCACCGACAAGCTCGACGCGGGGGTCCGCGACAGCGTCGACTACTTCACCCTCCCCACCCTTCCCGGAGCCGTGACCGCCGACAACGAGTACGTCACGCCCTCGGGGATCGGCATGGCCGTGAACGCCGCGACCTACGACCCGCTCGTGCGCGACTTCCTGGCGTTCGCGCTCGAGCGCTACCCGGCCGAGGTCGCCGCCTCCGGTGCTCTCTCGCCCACCACCGATGTCGAGACCCAGATCCCGGCGAACGCCACACCGTTGTACGACCGAGCGATCGCGCAGGCGAGCGACGTCGGCGAGAAGATCGCCATGCCCTGGGACACGCAGCTCGATCCCGCCACCAACACCCGCCTCCAGCAGGAGCTGACCCTGCTCGTCCAGGGCGACATCACGCCCGACGAGTTCGTGAGCACCATGGATGCCGCCCTGACGGAGAACGTCGGTGGCTGACACGCTCGCACCGAGCCGGCCCCGGGTGACCGGGGCCGGCCGGCCCGCCCCGCGCCGGCGGCCGCTCAGCACCTCGATGCTGCCGCGACGCTCGGGCCTGGCCGTCGCCGTCTTCCTCGTTCCGCCGCTGCTGCTGTACGGCGCGGCCGTGCTGCTGCCGATCGTGCAGTCGCTGATCCTGAGCCTGTTCGAATGGGACGGCATCACCGCCCTGAAGTTCGTCGGGCTCGACAACTACGTGAAGATGTTCACGCGCGACGACGTCTTCTGGACCGCCTTCGGCAACGCCCTCGGCTACCTCGCGATCTGCCTGGTGCTGCAGCTCGGCGGAGCCCTCGCCGTCGCGGGACTGCTCACGGCGCTGCCCCGGGCACGCGAGCTGGTCAAGACGCTCTACCTGCTGCCGGCTGTCATCTCCACCGTGGCGATCGCCTTCCTGTTCATCCGTATCTACTCGCTCGAACCGGTCGGCCTGCTCAACCAGCTGCTCGGCTGGGTGGGGCTCGAGGGACTGCAGACGGCATGGCTGTCGAACGTGCAGACCGTGCTCGCCGCCGTGTCGATCCCCGAGGGGTGGCGCTTCACGGGCCTGTACATGCTCATCATCTACGCGGCCCTCATCGCGGTGCCGAAGGAGCTCGAAGAGGCCGCGCGCCTCGACGGCGCCTCGTGGTGGCAGACGTTCTGGCGCATCCGGTTCCCCTACATCCGGCCCGTCTGGATCACGACCACCGTCATGGCGACGACCTTCGCCCTGCGCGGCTTCGACATCCCGTACCTGCTCACCAACGGCGGGCCCGGACAGTCGTCGGAACTTTTGACCACCTACATGTACAAGACGGCCTTCGTCCACACCGACTACGGCTACGCCAGCGCGATCTCGGTCTTCATCGTCGTGGAGTGCCTGGTCGCCGTGGGCCTGATCTTCCTGCTGCTGCGTCGAAAGGACGCGTGATGAGCACGACACTCGCCCCCACCCCGGTGGCATCCCTTCCCCGCCTGCCCGAGCCGGAGCCGCCCCGCGTGCATCGCACCCCGCGGGTGCGCCTGCAGCGCACCCTGCTGACGATCACGGTCGTGCTGATCGTCGTCGTGCAGGTGTACCCGCTGCTGTGGCTGTTCCTCACGAGCTTCCGCACGGCATCCGACTTCGCCGGCGGCGACCCGTTCGCCCTCCCGCGCGAGTGGACGCTCGAGAACTACTCCCGCGCGTTCGGCACCGGCAACCTGCTGCTGAACATCGGCAACTCCCTCATCGTCACCCTCGGCGCGAGCGCCCTGATCGTGGTGGCGGGCATGATGGCCGCCTACGCGCTGCAGGTGCTGGGCTTCCGGCTCAGCGGGTTCGTGCGAGCGCTGTTCCTGCTCGGCATCATCGTGCCGGTGCAGATCGCGCTCGTGCCGCTGTTCATCGATTACGCGCAGGTGGGACTGCTCGACACCCACCTGTCGATGATCCTGCCGCTGGCCGCGTTCTCGCTCCCGATGGGCGTGTACCTGTTCTCGTCGTTCTACGAGTACATCCCGCGCGAGCTGTATGAGGCTGCTTCTCTCGACGGAGCGGGTCCGTACCGGATCTTCCTGCAGATCACGGCGCCCCTGTCGGTGAACACGATCATCACCGTCGTGCTGGTGAACAGCATCTTCATCTGGAACGACTTCATCTTCGCCAACACGTTCGTGCTCTCCGACGGGCTGAAGACCATCCCGCTGGGCCTGCAGAACTACATCGGCGCCATGGGCAACACCGACTGGACGGCGACGTTCGCCGCGGTGTGCGTCACGGTCACGCCGCTGCTGCTGGTCTTCTTGGTGCTGAACAAGGCGATGATCGCGGGCCTCGAGAGCGGAGCGACCAAGGGATGAACGCAAGGATTGCGTCATGAGCACCACCATGCGCGATGTCGCCAAAGCAGCCGGCGTCTCGGTCGCGACCGTCTCGCACGTGGTCAACGACAAGCCCGGCGCCCGCATCGGCGAAGACGCGCGGCGCCGGGTGCAGGAGGCCATCGTCGCCCTGGGCTACCGCCCGAACGCGCTGGCCAAGACGCTGTCGGAGGGAGGATCCCGCTTCATCGGGCTGGTGGCGGATGCCATCGCCACCACGCCCTTCGCCGGTCAGATCATCCACGGCGCCCAGGACGAGGCCTGGCGTCACGGCTTCGTGCTGCTCGTGGCCAACACCGAGGGCAACGCCGCCGCGGAGAACGACGCGATCGCGATGATGCTGGAGCACCAGGTGCGCGGCATCCTGTACTCCACCTGGTACCACCGCGAGATCGACGTGCCCCCGCCGCTGCAGCACACCGAGACGGTGCTGGTGAACTGCTTCGCGGCCGACGATTCGTTCCCCGCCATCGTGCCCGACGAGGAGCAGGGCGGGCGCACCGCGACCGAGGAGCTGCTGGCGGCGGGGCATCGGCGCATCGCGTTCGTGAACACCACGTCGCCCTCGCCGGCGCGCGTCGGTCGGCTGGCGGGGTACCGGGCGGCCCTCACCGCCGCGGGCGCGGATGTCGACGACGCCCTCGTCTTCGAGGCCTCCCCCGCGCAGGAGGGCGGCTACGACGTCGCCGAGGCCGTGGTCGCCTCGGGGGCCACGGCCGTCTTCTGCCACAACGACCGGGTCGCGATGGGCCTCTACGACGGCCTCCGCGAACGGGGCCTGCGCATCCCCGACGACATCGCCGTCATCGGCTTCGACAATCAAGACGTCATCGCCGCGCACCTGCGGCCGCCGCTGTCGACGGTCGCCCTCCCCCACTACGAACTCGGGGCTGCGGGCGTGCGCACGCTGCTCGGTCTCGAATCCCCCGCCACCGGCGCGCGCCAGTCGGTCGCGTGCCCCGCCGTCTCCCGGGAGTCCGTATGAGCCTTCCCCGCCCGCGCTTTCACCTCGCCCCCGTGCGCAACTGGATGAACGACCCCAACGGGCTCGTCCACACCGGCGACCGCTGGCACGCGTTCTTCCAGTACAACCCCGAGGGAAACGACTGGGGGAACATGAGCTGGGGCCATGCCTCCAGCAGTGATCTGCTGCAGTGGGAAGAACACCCCGTCGCACTGCCGCACCGCCCCGGCGAGCAGATCTTCTCGGGTTCCGTCGTCGCCGGCCCCGACGGAACCCTCACCGCGTTCTACACGAGCGCGTACGACCACGGCATCCAGGCCCAGTCGCGCGCGACCAGCGCCGACGGCGGCTTCACGTGGACCCCGGATGCCGCGAACCCGGTGCTCGACCGCTCGAGCTCCGACTTCCGCGACCCCAAGGTGGTCCGCGTCCCCGGCGGCGGGTGGCTCATGCTCACGGTCGAGGCCGTCGAACGCCGGGTGGTGTTCTACGCCTCCGACGACCTCGTGACCTGGAGGGAGTCGGGCTCGTTCGGCCCCCTCGGGCCGGAGGGCGTCGTGTGGGAGTGCCCGGATCTCGTGCACCTGCCCGTGGAGGACACGGCCGAACGGATCTGGACGCTGCTGCTGAGCACGAACCCCGTCGGCGACGACGCCGATCCCGCGGGCTCCGCGATGCACTACGTCGTGGGCGACCTCGAAGACGGCGTGTTCCGGTCGTCGTCCACCGATCTCCGCCCCCTCGACCACGGCCGCGACTTCTATGCCGGAGTCACCTTCGACAGCGCTCCGGGCGGTGCCGCGGTGATGCTGGGGTGGATGAGCAACTGGCGCTACGCGCACGTCGTGCCCACCTCGCCGTGGCGGGGGGCGATGTCGCTGCCACGCACGCTCGGTCTGAGGCGCATCGACGGGGCGTTGCATCTCGTCCAGCGGCCGCTCCTGCCGCCCACCGCCGCGGGCGATCCGGCACCGCTCACCGTCGAGCCGCACGCGGTGCTCGAGGTGGCGTGGGATCCCGCTGCGACGGGCGCCGTGCGCGTGCGACTGGCCGGAGAAGGGGATGCCACGGTCGACGTCGTCCACGACCCCACGGCCCGCACACTCACCGTCTCGCGCGCGGGTTCCGCCGCCGACGCCCTACATCCCGATTTCTCCGGCGAGCGCACGGCGCCCCTCGCGGGGGCGGCGGGTGCCCTGACGCTCGTCATCGACGGACCGCTGCTGGAGGTGTTCGCCGACGACGGTGCCACGGTGCTCTCGCACCTGGTGACCCTCGGCGGCGGGCCGCTCACCGTCTCTGCCACCGCCGAGACCGCGGTCGTCCCCGCCGTGCGCGTCAGCGCGGTCGGAGACCTCGCCACACAGGCAGGTCCCGCGGCTCCGGCGGCCGCCTGACCGAGATCCCCCCGAACCGCCGTTCACCACCCGGCGGGTGCATCGTCGCGCCCGCCGATCACGAGGAAGTGAGAAGAAATCATGCCGTTCGAGATCTCCCGCCGCACGCTGCTGCAGGGCGCCGGAGCCGGGGCCTTGGGCCTCGCTCTGGCCTCGACCGTTCCCCTGGCCGCCCGGGCACAGACGACATCGCAGCGCGCGGTGTTCCACATGACGCCCCCGACGGCCTGGCTCTGCGACCCGCAGCGGCCGATCGTCTCCGGCGGGCAGTACCAGCTCTACTACCTGCACTCCGACGTCAACAACGGTGCGGGCGGGTGGGACCACGCCACGACCGACGGGGTGAGCTTCACCCACCACGGCACCGTCATGCCGCTGACCGACGGCGTGCCGGTGTGGTCGGGATGCCTCGTCGTCGACACCGCGAACACCGCGGGATTCGGGGCGGGAACGGTCATCGCTCTTGCCACGCGACCGACCGACGGCATCCGCAAGTACCAGGAGCAGTACCTCTACTACTCGCACGACGGCGGTTTCAGCTTCACGATGCTGCCCGACCCCGTGCTGGTCAACACCGACGGGCGCACCGCGCAGACCCCCGCCGAGATCGACAACGCCGAGTGGTGTCGCGACCCGAAGGTGCACTGGGATGCCGCGCGCGGCGAGTGGGTGATGGCGCTCGGTCGCGCGCGATACGCCGGGTTCTACACCTCGCCGAACCTGCGGCAGTGGACGTGGCGGAGCAACTTCGACTATCCCAACCCGCAGCTCGGCGGCATCGAGTGCCCCGACCTTTTCGAGATGACGGCGAACGACGGCAGCCGCCACTGGGTGCTGGGCGCCAGCATGGACGCCTACGGGGTCGGCCTGCCCATGACCTACGCCTATTGGACAGGCACGTGGAACGGCACCCACTTCGTCGCCGACGACCTCACCCCGCAGTGGCTCGACTGGGGATGGGACTGGTACGGCGCGGTCACCTGGCCGAGCATCGAAGCGCCCGACACCAAGCGCCTGGCAATCGGGTGGATGAACAACTGGAAGTACGCCGCGCGCGACGTGCCCACCGACGTCACCGACGGGTACAACGGCCAGAACTCGATCGTTCGCGAGCTGCGACTGCAACGGCAGTCCGGCGGGTGGTACAGCCTGCTGAGCGCCCCCATCGCCGCCCTCGCGGGTCGTGCTACTTCGACCATCATCCTTCCCGACTGCACGGTGAACGGCAGTGCCGTCCTGCCGTGGAATGGGCGTGCGTACGAGCTCGAGCTCGACATTTCGTGGACGGATGCCGCCAACGTCGGTGTCTCAGTCGGACGCTCCTCGGACGGATCGCGCCACACCAACATCGGCAAGTACGGCTCCGACCTATACGTCGACCGCGGCCCGTCCGAACGCAGCGGTTACACGCTCTCGCCGTATACACGTGCCGCCGCTCCGATCGATTCCGCCGCCCGGTCCGTGCACCTGCGGATCTTCGTCGACCGCCAGAGCGTGGAGGTCTTCGTCAACGCCGGTCACACCGTGCTGTCACAGCAGGTGCACTTCCTCGAGGGCGACACGGGGATCTCGCTATACACCGACGGCGGCGCGGCGCAGTTCACCGGGATCACGATCCGCGAGTTCGCTGATCCGGTGTGAGACGGGCATGTCCCACCGCGGCGTCGGTGACGGCGTGTGACGTCGTACACGCGCGACGCCGCGGTGGGAGGGCAGAGTCGAGGCATCCACCGGAACGGAGCCGCACATGACCCTCGACCATCTCGACCACCTGGTGTTCGCCGGCCCGTCCCTCGTCGATGCGGTCGATGAGATCGAACGCCTGACGGGTGTGCGCGCCGCCGCCGGCGGGCGGCACACCACCACCGGCACCGCGAACGCCCTCATCGCCCTGACCGTGGGGGGCGAGACGGGGCGTCGTTACCTCGAGATCATCGGTCCCGATGCCGACGCCGGGCGCACGGCATCCGATATCCCCACGTTCGGTATTCGCGACCTCGACGCTCCCCGCCTCGCCGGGTTCGCCCTTCGTCCCGATGATCTGGATGCCACCGTCGCGCGCCTCCGAGAGCTCGGCGTCGACCCCGGCGACGTGGAACCCCTCGGCCGGCGGCGTCCCGACGGAGTGGAGCTGGCCTGGCGCCTGACCCGTCAGGCGGGCAACGCGTGGAACGGACTGCCCTTCCTCATCGACTGGCTGGACAGCCCGCATCCGGGACTCGGCGACCTGCCCCGCCTCGAACTCGAGTCCTTCCGCGTCACGGCCCCGGCCGAAGATCCTCTCTTCGCCGCCCTGACAGCGCTGGGCCTCGAGCCCGGGGTGGGGGCATCGTCGTTGCGGGTCGAGTTGGGCGGCACCCGTCACACCGTGCTGGCGACCGAATAGCACAGGCGGCGGGACGGCGTCCAGACCCCTGGCGCACGCGCGCATCGCGTAGAATCGTCGGACGCAAGGGGAGTACTCCCTCCGCGACGATCTCGTCAGTACGGTCCACGCCATCGTGGCCCCGGGACGTCGGCCCGCATGACGGGTGGAAGAGACCTTGGTGTTTCGTCGCACCTATTTCCCTTGGAGGCCGCCTTGGGCGTCACACCCCTCGTCTGGATCATCACGATCGCGATCACCATCGCGTTCTTCGTCTTCGAGTTCTTCGCGCACGTGCGCAAACCCCACGAACCGACCATCGGCGAATCAGCGCGCTGGTCGGCGTTCTACATCGGACTGGCGCTGCTGTTCGGTGTCGGCATCGGCGTCTTCTCCGGATGGACCTTCGGCGGTGAGTACTTCGCCGGCTACCTGACCGAGAAGGCCCTGTCGATCGACAACCTCTTCGTCTTCCTGATCATCATGACCGGGTTCGCGGTGCCCAAGAAGTACCAGCAGAAGGTGCTGATGATCGGCATCGTGATCGCGCTCATCATGCGCGGGGCGTTCATCGCCGTCGGCGCCGCCCTGATCTCGAACTTCTCGTGGATCTTCTACATCTTCGGTGCGCTGCTGCTGGTCCTCGCTTATCGCCAGGCGTTCTCGCACGGCGACAGCGACCCCGCGAACGGCAAGTTCATGCGGTTCGTGCGCCGCGTGCTCCCGGTCTCCGACGAGTACAACGACGACAAGCTCACGGTTCGCAAGAACGGCAAACGCTTCGTCACCCCGATGCTGCTGGTCATCATCGCCATCGGCTTCATCGACCTCGTCTTCGCGGTCGATTCCATCCCCGCCATCTACGGCCTCACCAACGAGGCGTACATCGTGTTCACCGCGAACGCCTTCGCCCTCATGGGGCTGCGCCAGCTCTACTTCCTCATCGGCGGTCTGCTGGAGCGTCTCGTATACCTCGCGCAGGGTTTGGCCGTGATCCTCGCGTTCATCGGCGTCAAGCTCGTGTTCCACGCCCTGCACGTGAACGAACTGCCCTTCATCAACGGGGGCGAGCCGCTGCTGTGGGTGCCCGAGATCCCCATCTGGTTCTCGCTGCTGTTCATCGCCGCGACCGTCGCCGTCGCGACCTTCCTCAGCCTGCGAAAGACCCGCAACGACAGCCGCAAGAAGGAGCGCGAGACCTTCGACGGCGAGAAGATCATCCACGCCCCGGAGGACTGATCGTCCGCGAAGGGCTCGTGACCCCGGTCACGGGCCCTTCGCCGTTCCTGCCGCATCCCGCGGTCGAACGCAACCCCGGCGAGCGCGTCATCGCGTCACCCTACCGTGGCGGGCATGACGCGATTCGGCTACACCCTCATGACCGAGCAGAGCGGCCCGCGGGCGCTCGTGGACTACGCCGTCGGCGCCGAGCGCGCCGGCTACGACTTCCTCGTCTCCAGTGACCACTACTCCCCCTGGCTGACCAGCCAGGGCCACGCCCCGTACGCCTGGACGGTGTTGGGCGCCGTCGCCCACGCGACCACCGACGTCGAACTCATGACGTACGTGACCTGCCCGACGGTGCGTTATCACCCGGCGGTCGTAGCCCAGAAGGCTGCCACGCTGCAGCTCCTGTCCGACGGACGCTTCACCCTCGGACTGGGTTCGGGCGAGAACCTCAACGAGCACGTCGTCGGTGAAGGCTGGCCGGCCGTGCACGCGCGTCAGGACATGCTCGTCGAAGCCATCGAGATCATCCGCGCCCTGCACACGGGCGAGCTCGTGACCTACGACGGCGAGTACTTCCGGGTCGACTCGGCGCGCGTGTGGGACGCCCCCGACGGCGGCGTTCCGATCGGCGTCGCGGTGTCGGGCGAGCACTCCATCAAGCGCTTCGCTCCCCTCGGCGACCACCTGATCACGACCGAGCCCGACCGCGACCTCATCCAGGGCTGGGACGAGCACCACGACGGCTCATCGCGCAAGATCGGGCAGATCCCCATCAGCTGGGACCCCGACGAAGACGCCGCGATCGCCCGCGCGCACGACCAGTTCCGCTGGTTCGCCGGCGGGTGGGCCGTCAACGCCGATCTGCCGACCCCGGCGGGTTTCGCCGGCGCATCGCAGTTCGTGCGCCCCGAAGACGTTGCGGAGTCCATCGCCTGCGGCCCCGACCTCGATGAGCTCGCCGAGAGCGTGCGCCCCTTCATCGACGCGGGCTTCACCGACATCGCCATCGTGCAGGTGGGTGACGAACAGCAGCAGCGCTTCGTCGACGAGATCGCCGCGCCCCTGCTGGAGAAGCTGCGCGCTCTCTGAGCCCGAGCCGGGGCCGCGCCACCGGGCACGGTCGGCTCCGCGGCCCCGGCACCACGCGGCCTCAGCGCGCGACCTGCCCGGTTTCGACAATCCACTGCTCCAGCCGCCAGGCGGGCAGACGGAAGACGCGGGCCACCGCGCCGACGGGGAAGCGCCCCTCCACGACCGCGGCGACAGCGAACTCCCGCAGCGAACCGAAAGGCCGACCGTTCAGCACCCCTTCACCCAGGTCGGCGAACGTGCGCGGTTGACGTCGTCCGGATGCCGGGGGCACCGCGCGGGGCGGGAGAGCACGCGGGTCCGGAGCACGGACGTACGTGGACACGACCACGTTCGCCGGAGCAGGTGCGGCGACGGGAGCGGACGGTGGTGTGACCGGCATCCAGGGGGCGGGGGGAAGCTCCCCCGTTCCGATCGCGGGCGGCGCGACGCGGGCACCGGTCGTGGCCCCCTGGGCGAGGTCGACGGCCTCATCGGGCGTGAGCGGAGCAGCCTGCGCCGCGGTCCACGGCGCCGGGGTAAGCTCGCCGCCCCACGCGCCCGGCGTCGCATCGGGCGAGGCGGGCGCGTCGGAGCCGCCGCACGCCGGCAGCACGACAACGGCACCGAGCAGCGGCAGGCAACGACGGATGCGAGACATCGCGTCGAGTATCCCAGCCCCGCCTGCGCGGCGGCGGCTCCGCACGGGGAACCCGGGCAGGGAACCCGGGCAGGGCCCCCGCGGGACGGCCCCTCGCGGGTGGCCGCTGACCGGACGCGCACTGGAGCCCCGGGGAGGACGACCTCAGGCGTCGCCGCGCAGGTCGCGGAAGAAGCTGTCGACGTGCGCGCGCAGCGATTCGATGCGCCGATCCCGTGCCGCGGCCACGTCATAGCCGAGGTACGCGGGAGGATCGAGTCGCCGGACGTTGCGCGAGCATTCGAAGCCCGCACACAGCAGCGTGCCGACGGTGTTCCCGGCGCGCCCCGCCTTTCCGGCGCGACGGGCGGAGAAGAGCACCACGTCGTTGGGCAGCGTCACGTCGGAGCACCAGGAGCATTGCGGACGCGATCGTGTCGCCTGTTCGGCCTGGCGCAGCTGCAGACCCACGGGCGCGCCATCGATCTCGGCGACGACGAAGCCGAGCAGCGGTGACTTGGGGTCACGCCACCCCACGTAGTCGAGACGATCCCAGTCGGACTCGTCGAAAGCGGCGGGCACCACGATGGCGTTGCGCTCCCGGGTCGAGACGTTGACGAAGGCGGAGCGGATGGTGGATGCGGAGAGAGCGAGCATGAAAGGACTCCGAAGAGAGTGCCGGCTCGAGAGCCGGAGCGGGAGGGCGTGCGCGACAGAAGACGCAGGCCGGGGAGGACCGATGTTCCGCGTACGACGAACGTCGCGGACTCGGAGGAGATGTGCTCACGCGGGAGCGAGCGCAGTCCCGCGCCGTCAGCCGACGCGGGAGACGATGTCGACCGCGCCTGTGCCGCCGGCGCTCCGCGCGCCGACGACCCCCTCACGCCCGGAGGGCGTCGAAGGATTCATCGGGGACATGCCTCAAGGGTACGCCTTCACCGTCGGAAAGCGGCCGATCCCAGAGTGCGTTCCACGGTGACCTCCAGAACGACACGGTTCGGATTCTCCCCGGGGCTGTCGATAACGCTCGGCATAGAGCGTCACGGCGCGGGCGACGGCATCCGGGTCATCGGTGACACGCGCCGCGCCCTCGAAGCTGATCCACCGTGCACCGTCGACCGAGCACACGGACGCTCTCCCGGCGCGCGCCGCGTTGACGAACTTCTGCGTCCCCCGGGAGCCGATGACGCGGACGACGCCGTCCTCGTACGTGAAGCCGACGGGTACCGCGTGGATCCGTCCGGTACGGCCGAGGGTGGAGAGGGTGGCGAGGTGGTACTCGCTCACGAAGGCGAGGGCGTCGGCGGTCAGCACGTCTCCAGCGTGCCACGTCACGCGACGAAGGTCACCGTCTTGAGCGCGGCGTCCCAGCGTCGGATCGCCGTCGCGCGCGCCGGCAGGTCTCCCCCACCACCCGAGAGGGCATCGAGCGCCGCACCGATGCGATCCAGCGGCACGCGACGGGCGAGCGTCACATGCGGCGACCACGCACCAGGACGCGTGTGGGCGACGTCGTCGCCGGGGCCGGCCAGGGTGTGCACGCTCGTGTGGAGTTCGAGCAGGGCCGACGACGGCACGACCGACCTCGCGACGACGCGCGTGCGCCCCGACCCGAACAGCACGGGTGCGCCGAGTGTGAGGGCGAGCGGGAGCATCGGCCGCACCGCCGTCGCGTCGATCTCCGGCAACGTCGACCGCACGAGCAGGGTGATGTGAGGGCTGTTCGTCTCACCCGTGTGATGCGCCTGGCTGGGCAGTCCGGCCGCGGCGAGCAGATTCCACTCCGACCGGACGGCGGCGTCAGCGGCGGCGTCGAGGAGCAGCTCCAGGCTGACGACGTGGCTCATGAGACGCTCAGCGCGTCGACCACCACGCAGCGGCGACCAGCCCCGGCTGGAAGAACAAGCGCACGAGACGCTTGCGATCCGTGTCCAGCCCGAACGCCGACCGGCGCTTACGCCATTGGTCGATGTTGCCGGGGAAGATCGCGACGAAGAACGCGGCGAGCGCGGCCCCGACGCGGCGACGCTCCTTCGGCAGCACCAGCAGCGCCAACCCGAACCCCACCTCGACCACGCCGGAGGCGACGACCACGGCGTCACGGTCGAGAGGTCCCCGTTCGACGAGCGCGTCGGGCACTTGCGCCTGGAAGTCGCGGCGCGCGAAGGTCAGATGCGACACACCGGCGAAGATCATGGCGAGGGCCAAGGCCCACCGGATGACAGTTCTCATACGCTCACGCTACGAGTGCGCTACCAGGGGGGCGGTGGGCTTGACGGCCATGCCGGTCGTGCCTGCGCCCGTTACGGCACCTCGCCGCATCGCGCAACCCCCGCCTCTGCGGGAGATGGGCCGTTTGACTGGACGAGCCGAGGAAGGAGGAGCCCGTGATGCTGAGGGAGGCCGCGTCGCCCGCGATGCGGGAAGACGATCTGGACGCGCTCCTCATCCGCGCCGCCGCGGGAGACTGCGACGCCTTCGTGGAGTTCTACGACCGCACCTCGCCGCGCGTCTACGGCATCCTGCTCGCGGTCACCGGATCGCCGGCATCCGCGGACGCCCTGCTCGAGGGCATCTACGTCGAAGCGTGGGAACGCATGCGCGGGCGTTCGAGCCCCCCGTGCCCCGGCCTGGAGTGGATGTCGGTCATCGCACACCGGCACGCCGCGGGTCAACGCTGAGCGCGAATCACCGTCCTGCGGCGGCGGATGCGACGGGCTGATGCACGTCGAGGTCGATCGACAGTCCTCCGGAGGAGTTCGCGGAGTTCGCGTACGTCTGCAGCAGGGCGGGGTCGAGCATCTCGGGCTCGACGGTCGAGAAGACGAACCGCAGCGGAATCGAGGGCTGCAACCAGATCGTTGTACGGCCGGACGCCTCTCCCTCGGGATGCCGCCACGACATGGTGAAGCTCTCGCCGCGACGAAGCTTGGTCGCGATGACCACCTTCACGTGCGCGAGGATGCGATCCGGCATGTGAATCGGCGACGTAGACGCCCCGTAGTACAGAAGGCCCATCAGCGTCTCCTTCTGAAGGTGATCGATGCTGATGATTTTACTAGATAACCTAAATATCACCTAGGGCGTGTCTGACAATGTCTTGGTCCAGGTGATGGTGGCGTGGATGAGGACGGCGGCGCGGAACATGACCGCCAACTTGTCGTAGCGGGTGGCGAGGCCTCGCCATTGCTTGGTGTGGCAGAACCGCCGCTCGATGACGTTGCGGTTGCGGTAGTCGTCGGCGTCGAGCCCGACGGGCCTGCCTCCGCGTGATCCACGGCGTTTGCGGTGTCCTTGCTGGTCGCGCGGTTCCGGGATCACGGCCTTGATTCCCCGGCCGCGCAGGTGCGCTCGGATCGCGCGGGACGAGTAGGCCTTGTCGCCTCGGACGGCATCCGGACGTGTGCGGGGCCGTCCGACCGGTCGAGCCACGCGCAGCTGTTCCAGCATCGGGATCAGCATCGGCGAATCACCAGCCTGCCCAGGCGTGATCACGGTGACGAGCGGGAGCCCGTTGCCGTCGACGAGCTGATGGATCTTCGTCGACAAGCCACCCCGGGAGCGGCCGATGCCGTGATCAGGCGGCTCGACGGCCGGATTCGTGTAATTCGATCCAGCCCCCTATGGGGCGGGTCGTGTTCGTCGCGTGCTGATGCGCCCTGGCAATCGTGGAATCCACCGACACCGACCAGTCCACCAATCCTTCGGCGTCGGCCTGCGCGATCAGTGTGGACACGATCACATCCCACGTCCCGTCAGCGGCGAGGCGGTGATGCCAGGTCCACACCGTCTGCCATGGCCCGAACACCTCCGGCAGATCACGCCACGCGATACCGCACCGATACCGGTAGATGATGCCCTCCAGCATCGACCTCGCATCCGAGAACCTCCGCCCCGGACGCCCCGTCGGCTTCGGCAACATCGACTCAATCAACGACCACTGAGCATCAGAGAGCAACTGGAACCGCGACACGACCCCACCCTCTCAGCCCAACCCACCAATCTTTGTCAGACACGCCCTAGGAGAACGACCAGATTCACGCGCAGCGGGAGGACCTTCCCGGAAACAGTTCGGACACTTGGAATCTCGATTGCCTAACTAGACTGTGCGGGCACGCCGGATTCGACAGGAGGCGCATGACGACCGCGACGGAAGACCCCGCCATCAGCGCAGTTCGTGCCGTCGAGAGGCTCCGTCTCGCGGAAGCTCGTCTCTCCCGGCGTCGCCAATCAGAGTGCGGCCCGAGCGAGAACGCCCGCGCCGCCATGCGTCTCATCCTCGAGCGCTGCGATCAGGGTCAGACTTTGACGCCCACCGAGATCGCCCAGGCGCTCGGAATCTCTACCGCCTCCGTAACGGGCATGCTGGACCGCTTGCATGCCGGCGGACTCGTCTTCTTCATGGCGAACCCGGCGGATCGGCGCAGCAAGTTCGTGCTGCCCTTCGACCGCGGCGAGGACCCCGACGCCATCGATCCCGTGACCGCCCGTATTCGCGAGTTCGCCTCGGATCTCCCCGCCGATGCGGCCGGTCAGATCGCGACGTTCCTCGACCGCGTGCGTGAGGTCGTCGATGCCGAGTGCGACTGAGACCTCATCACGCGACCGGCGCTCCCCCTTCGGGGTCGGGCTCCGGCCCCATGGTCAGGCCGTTCGGTGAACTGGCATCGTTCATCATCTGATCGATCCACCGTCGGTTCAGCTGAGGCTGTCGGCCGCCGTAGAAGTGAAACACCATGGGGATCGAGGGATGGATCCAGATGCTTCGATTTCCACTACCGTCCTGGTGAGAGAAGTGGAACATGAACGGTTCGCCGCGCCGCAGCTTGTTCATGAAGACCAGCCGCAGGTGCGACAGGGCCCGATCTTCGATATCGAAGGAGTGCCCGAGCGTGTTGTAAACCAGTTTCCCCACGATAAGAGCGTACATCGCATGCCGCAGCTAACTACTGTAGTGGGACGACCCCCTCGACGAGAGTCCTATACGTGGTGAGAACCCCCCGCCCCTCGCGGCCGCGACGCCGAGTCCCGCGCCCCCTGCTCGTGATCGGCTCCGTGGTCGCCGTGGTCGCACTGCTCGCCGGTGTTTCCATGGTGGGCAGCCTCGTCACCACGCTCTTCCAGACGCTCTCGGCGAGGCCGCCCGCCGTCGACACCCGCATCGTCGCCCCCGACGAGTCCAAGGCCGCCCAGGCAGCCCGCGCGGGCGACCGAAACGCCGACCAGAACGCTGCGGCGGACTGGCTCGCCACCCAACCGACCACGTATTGGCTCACCCCCGAGATCGACCCCGTCGACGCGGTCTGGGACCGCGTCGCGCATCTCGCCGCGGAGGCGCGGGAGCAGGATGCCGCGCTCTCGATCGCCATCTACGGGCTGCCGGACCGCGACTGCGGCAACCACTCCGCCGGCGGCCTCGACCCCGAGTCCTACGGCACCTGGACCGCGCGGATCGGTGACGCTCTCGGCAATGCCTCGGACATCCAGAAGATCGTCGTTCTCGAGCCCGACAGCATCGCCCTGTCATCGAGCTGCGGGTCGCCGGCGGACAGGGCCTCGTACCTGCGCACCGCCGTCGACAACCTCCGCGGGACGGACACCTGGATCTACATCGACGGGGGCCACTCCGCGTGGCATCCCGTCGACGAGATCGCCGACCTCATCCGCGCCACGGGACTTCTCCCCAGTGTGCGCGGTGTGGCGCTGAACGTGTCGAACTATCAAGACACCGCTGCCGAGTTCGCGTACGCGCACGCGTTGTCGGATCGACTCGGGGGAACGCACGCCCTGATCGACACCTCGCGCAACGGCGCGGGGCCCGCGGGCACGCAGTGGTGCAATCCGAGCGGGCGCCTGGTCGGCAGCGGCGGCGGCGCGTACGGCGATGACGTCGTCGACACGAATCTGTGGATCAAACCTCCGGGCGAGAGCGATGGCGAATGCAACGGCGGACCGCCGGCGGGAACATGGTGGCCGGCTTCGGCAGTGGAGCTCACGCGCGAGCAGCGCTGACGCCTCGATCTTCTGGCCTCGGCGGCCCGCCAGCGGCTCAAAATGTGTCAGGATTGCGCTCGTCGCTTTGCGACACCGCGTCTCGGGGGAGAACGCGGGCGCCCCGCGCGCGAAGCCTGAAGAGTGGATGCCATGACCGACAGCACCGAGTTGCTGAAAACCGCCGTGATCGTCGAAGACGACCCTGACATCCGTCACCTGCTCGTCGAAGTCCTCGAGTCGGCGGGTTTCTCGACTGTGTCAGTCGGCAACGGTATCGACGGCGTTCGCGCGGTCATCGCGTATCAACCCCTCATCACGACGCTCGACGTGAACATGCCCGGCATCGACGGGTTCGAGGCCGCGCGACGGATCCGTCAGCAAAGCGACACCTACATCATCATGCTCACCGGTCTCGAAGAAGAGGCCGATGTCGTGCTGGGCCTGGGCGCCGGTGCCGACGAATACGTGGTCAAGCCGTTCCGGCCGCGCGAGTTGCGGGCACGCATCGAGGCGCTCCTGCGGCGCACACGCGGAGGCGAGCACGCGGAGGCGATTACACCCCGCCAGGACAACGTCGGCCCTTCGTTCCCCGCGCCTCGGCCCGAGCCCTCCGCACCCGCGGCCGTCGTCGTCCCGTCGTCGCAAGGGCCCGAGCCCCGAATCGTCCCCGCGAGCACCGACGTCGTCAGCCGACCGGCCGCGGGCCCCGTGACCACTCACGATGCCGCGCCCGCCGGTGCTCACTGGATGGTGCATCGTGACCTGCAGCTCGACCCCGACAGTCGTCTGGTCCGGGTCGGGGGCGACGACCTGGAGCTCACGCGCACGGAGTTCGACCTGCTGGCGACACTGATGGAGTCCAAGCGGCGGGTGCGCAGCAAAGCCGATCTCACGCTGGTGCTGCGGGGAGAGTCGTACGTGACCAGCTACTTCGTCGGCGAGGCCGATAAGCGCGCTATCGAGGCGCACATGACGAACCTGCGCCGCAAGCTCGGGGACAATCCGGTAAACCCTCGTTACATCGAGACGGTGCGCGGCGTCGGGTACCGCCTCACCTCGGAGCTCATCGCCCCCTGACGAGGGGATGACGGATGCCTCGGCCCTCCCCAGGGCCGAGGCATCCGTGTTTCTGATGCGTTCGGGCGATCAGATCTGTGGTCCGTCAGACCTTGAAACCGTGCTGACGACGGACGAGCTTGGAAAACATCAACAGGGTCTGCAGAACCGTGACGACACCGACGATGGGCCACCCGATCCACAGGATCGAGGACTGCATCATCGGGCCGACCATGACCCAGATGACAGCGAGGGCGATCGCCACGGCGACCAGCACGACCAACGGCGTCCAGTGGCCGAGACCGCCACCGCGTTCCGCTTTCGCCTGCATGGCCCAGTTGTCGACCTTCTTGCGCGACAGGAACCTCGTCCACGACCGCACGAAGTGGCTGATGCGGATCCACATGAAGATCTCGGCCGGGAAGAAGAGAACGGCGAAGAGGATGTCGGATCGGTCGACGTTCTTCATCGTGCGGGCGATACGCAGATTCAACAGCATGGCGACCACCGGCGGGATCAACCACAGCGGAGAGAAGACGAAGGCGTTGATCGACAGGGAGCCGGCCAGCAGCGCCAGGAACGCCACCCGCACGAAGAGGTTGGTAAGCATGCCGAAGTTCTCGAACCAGCGCAAGCGCAGATTGGGGTGGAAAGGCTGCCCCTTGGTGTCGCCGCGCTGACCGGGCCACATGAGCTCGATGGCGCCGTAGGTCCACTTGACCTGCTGGGCGTCGTATCCCGACAGGGTTGTCATACCGCCCACATCGGCACGCGCGAAGGGGCTGATCTTCGTCAGGTAACCCGCGCTCTTGATCTGCAGCGACAGCAGAGAGTCCTCCACCTCCGAGTCCTTCACCCAGGGCGTCGTCTGGTGGTTCTGCTTCATCGCATCGCGCAGCGCGTTGGTCGAGAAGATCGAGAACTGTCCGCCGAGCACCGCCATGTTGCGGCCTCGCAGCATGTTCTGCAGGTTGAACGCCGCGAACTGCGTGCGCTGGCCCGCGGTGAGGAAGCGGGCGACGAGGCCCTTGATGGGCTTGTCGTCGATCGTGTAGATCGCGGAGATGCCGCCGATGCGCGAGTCCGAGACCGCCTCCGTCTCGAGGTACTCCACGGCCTTGCTGTCGGCGATGGTGTCCCCGTCGACGCCCAGCAGGTAGTCGTATCCCTCCACCAGCGAGTACCCGTAGTTGAGGGCGCCGACCTTCTTGTCGGGGTTCTTGCCGATGTCGTGCACGAACACCTCGGTGAACTGCTCACCGAGCTCGGTCGTCACCTCGTGCGGGCCGCTGTACTCCGAGGCGATCTGCACCGTGGCGTCGGACGTGTTGTTCACGACCACGTGGATGACGTCGGGAACGCGGGTCTGCCCCAGCAGGGCCTCGAGGACGTCGGCGATCGACTCTTCCTCGTTGTAGGCCGGAATGACGCATCCGATGGTGGAGCGGTGCACCGAGGTGTTCTCGAGCACGGCGGCGAAGTCGTCGGCGAATCCGTGGCGCTCCCCCAGCGCAGGCGCGAGCTCGCCGCGAGGGGAGGAGAAGTCCCGGGCGTGGGGGGCGAAGCTGCGAGCATCGGTCATGGGAGTTTCTTTCTGTTCGAAAGCGGTGGCTGATCGGCCGAGTCCCACTCTGGTAGGTTCGCCGCAAGACGACCGCGGCGCGAGTCGATCTTCCGCGCAAGATTCCCTCAAGATTGCGGCCGGTACCCGAAGGAGGCGAGAGTTCGTGGTTGTCCTCGCCCTTCTTGCAGCCGTCGCCGCCGCCGCCCTCGCCCTGACGACGTTGGCACTGCTGCGCAGCCAGTCGCGCAACGAAACCGGCGGACCCCGCGCCGACCTGGTGCGCTATTGCGGCATGGCGGCGGTGGCCGCCCTGACGTGCGGAGCGATGAACATCATCGAGCCCGCCGGCGGAGGCACCGCCGCTGCGGCGGCGGGCAACGCGACGAACCTGGTGGCGATCGGTCTGGTCTGGGCAGGAGCCCGTCGTGTGAACACGAGACCGGCGATCGGAGCGATCAGCACCGGCGCCGGTGGCATCCTGATGTTCGGGCTCACTTACCTCGTTCCGCTCGACGACGCGACGCTGGTGAAGACCGCCGGGCTGGCCGTTTTCTCCGCACTCGGTGCGCTGGAGTTCTCGCGGCGCCCGCTCGGCGAATTGCACGGCGCCCGGTTGATGACGTGGACGCTCGGTATCTATGCCGGGTACAGCGTCGCCCGACTCGCCGTCGTGGCCGCCGTCGGCATGGGGCCGCTCTTCGGACGCGGACCGGTGTCCGCCGAGACCACGGCCGCCGTGAGCGCTGTCACGATCGCACTCGTCTCCCTCGCCGCCGTGCGGGTGGGGCGTCAGCTCGACGACGCCCCGGTGCCGGGAACGCGGGCCCACGACCGCGAGTCCCTGCGCGCGGAAGCGGCCGCGCTCCTCGCTGCCGACTCGACCGCGCAGGTGACGATCATCCGGGTGCCCGAGCTCGATCTCATTCGGGCGGCGCACAGCTCGGAGCGCGCCGAGACGATGATGCGCGTGCTCGTCGACGCCGCCGGTGAGGCGATTCCCCGTGCGGCGGCCGGCATACCCGCCCGCGACGCGGTCTTCGTGGTCTCACCGGTCGACGACGACACGCTCGCCCGTGAGAGCGCGGTCCGACGGGCTTTCGCCGCGCGGATGCCCGGCATCGGTTACGACGACGTGCCCGACCTGTCGTTCCAGCACGACACGGTCCGCGACGTCGGCCGCCTCTCGCAGATGCTCGAGAGTCGGCGACTCCGCCCCCGCTGACGACCGCTCTTCGTCACGCCCTCCGCGCGGCGGTCGAGGCGGGGCGGGCGAGGCGCATCAGCCCTGACTGGTGCCCTGCCCCCATCCGGGCGCGCGACCGGTGCCCGATGGCGTGGTGCTGTCCGGCTGCGCGGAGCCCTGCGCCTCGTCGGCGAAGATCGCGATGGGCAGATACTGGTACACCGTCTGCTGCGCGAACGAGGTGTCGGTGTTGGCCGTGCCTTCGACCGCGACGTTGAGCGCGAACTCGAGGGTGATGCCGTACGTGTCGTTCGGCAGCTGACGGATCGAGGTGGTGGGCACGAGTAGGCCCCCCTGGAAGCTGTTCAGCAGGAGCCCCCGCTCGGAGCGCAGCGTGTCCGAGGGAACAAGGGTGCGCGGGTCGGCGCTGAACTGGAAAGGGCTCGACACCTGACCACTCGTCTGCGCGGTCTGCGACGTGATCGACACCGACGAGACGTAGACCCGGCGCTTCTGCGCGAGGACCGCCTTCTCGTCGACGCGGTGATCGACGACGTTGACCGCGAAGCCGAACTGCTTGTCGTTGGTCGAGGTCCACTCCATGGTGCGTTTCGGGTTGACCGCCCATACGTCCAGACGGACCTCGAGCCCGTCCGCGACGTCGGTGGACAGTGAGACCGAGCCGTCGTAGGTGAACTGCGAGTCGAAGGGTTTGTCCGCCGACGTCCCCCGGGGAGCCGGCGTCGCAACGACCACGGACTGGTTGGGGACCGTCTGCCCGGACAACGCGTTGAAGGCCTCCACCATCTGGGTGCATCCGGTCAAGGCGACCGGTGCGACGACGGCGAGAGTCAGTGCGAGAGCGCTCGCGCGCACGGCGCGACGGCGGGAGGTCGAGCTCACAGGTGTCTCCTGAGGTATCGGCGCGAAGGCGCGCAGAGGTCGATGAACGACCATCACGCTGCGGGATGCAGGCCTCAGGGGGAGTCTGACCGGGCATCGTGACCGGAGAGGGCACGTGCGGCGAGCAGAGACAGGATGGCGCGCAGAAGACTACACCACTCTCTATACACTCGATGACATGGCAACCTTGCGGAGCGTGCCGCCGGCGGCTCCTTCCGTGAGCGCGCGCAACGACGACGGCACAGCACCCAGCAGCTACGTCCGCTCCATCTGGCTCCTGCAACTCGTCCTGGGGGCGAGCGTCGTCATCACGGTGCTCATGGTGCAAGCCCTCGAGCCCTCGTTGTTCCTGCGGTGGCCGTTCTCCTCTGGTGTGGGCGTCATCATCGCGCTGACGGCCGTCGCGATCGTCGTTCCCTGGCACCGTCTGCCCCGCGCCGCGGTGGCCGCCATTCCCTTCGCCGACATCGTCGCGATCGGACTGCTGAGTTTCGGAACGGACCTTCGCTTCGGCTTCTTCTGGGTGTTCCCGATCTTCTGGGTCGCCACCCACTTCACCCTCGCTTTCATGATCGCGGCGCTCGGAACGATCGGCCTCATCATCGTCGTGGATGCCGCGGTGAACGCTGTGGGTCCGGTGACCGCCCTGCGCCTGATCGTCGTGCTCCTCTCGCTCACCTTCATCGCCATCACCGCCTTCCTCTCCGCGCGCCAGACGCGAGCGTTCAAACAGCTCCTGCGGCGACAGGCGAGCAGGCTCCAGGGCACCCTGCAGCGCGTCTCGGGGCAGGAGCGACGGGTCTCGCAGATGCTCAACGGACTCGACACCGGAATCGCCCGGCTCTCGGCGGACGGCGAGGTCCTCGCGCTCAACGACACCTATGTCGATCTGTACGGAATCGAGCGCGACGAACCCCAGCGGCCGGGTGCGGCCGTCGAGTACGCCACCCTGCACGGCGAACCGTTGCCCGAAGCCGAGCGACCCTTCACCCGCGCCTCCCGGGGAGAGCAGTTCGACGACGAACGCACGTGGCTCTATGACTCACACGGCGAGTGGCGTGCCCTGTCGGTCTCGACGCGACGACTCGTGTCATCGGACGAGCCCGAGAGCACGCTGCTCATCGTGCATGACATCACCGCGCTCATCGAGTCCGAACGCGCGCGCGAACGGCTCGCGGCGACGGTGTCGCACGAGCTGCGCAACCCCCTGACCGCCATCATCGGGCACGCGGACCTCGCGCTGGACCACCCCGACCTGCCTCCGAAACTGCGCGACCAGCTCGAGGTCATCGCCGGAGCAGGCGAACGTATGCAGAAGCTGATCTCCGAGATCCTCGCCGGTTCGCGAGGCGTCTTCCGCGAGCAGAGCGCACCCTCCACCGCCGATCTCAGTCGCATCATCGCCTCTTCTCTGGAATCGTTCCGCCCCGCTGCCATCGCCCGGCGCGTCGATGTCATCGACGATCTCCCTCCCTCCGCGGAAGTCGTCGGCGACGCCTTCCGCCTCCGTCAGGCCATCGACAACATCCTCAGCAACGCGATCAAGTACACGCCGGCGGGCGGCTCCATCCGCATCTCCGGCGAAGTCACGCCCGACGACGTCATCTTGCGCTTCATCGACACCGGGATCGGCATCGGCCCCGACGACCTCACCCGGGTCTTCGACCCGTACTTCCGTGCCCGGTCCGTGCGCGAGAGTTCCACACCGGGGACGGGTCTGGGCATGGGGATCATCCGGAGCATCGTCGAGGACGAAGGAGGTTCCCTCGTGCTCGAGAGCGAGATCGGCACCGGCACCACCGTCACGGTCGTCCTCCCTGCCCGCCAATCAGCCGAGTCGTGATGCCTCCGGAGATCCTGGCCAACCTGGGGCTCGCTCAGGCCACGGTCGCCACGCTCGCAACGGTGATGATCATCGGGCTCGGTTTCCTGCATCGCCCCTCCCGTTACGCGCTCATCTGGTCGCTCGCGTTCGTGCTGGCGATGACGAGCACCTGGGTCTCGGTGACGGGTGCGCTCCTCGATGAAGAAGCCGTGCGTCGCGCGGGGCTGGGCCTCATGCTCGGCGCCCCCGCGCTCATCTGGTCCGGCTTCCGCGCGCGCCGCGCCGTTGCCGCCTTCCCGTGGATCGGGGCGGCGCAATCCGCCGGCACAGCCGCTGTCCTCGTGCTCGCGAGAGATCCCGACTCGTACGGTCTGGTCTTTCGTCTCGCCTTCCTGGGCGCCGCGGTCTTCGCGGGTCTGACGACCATCGAGTTGCGCCACGCCACGGACCGATGGGAACGACTCGCGTTTCCCCTGACCATCGTGTCGGGAGCTTTCGTCGCGGTCGGGCTCGCCGTAGTGGTGGCGGGGCTGGCGGCGCCCGCGAACATCGCTGATCTGTCGTTGGCCCGGGTGATAAACGGTCTGGCGATGCTCGTCTACCTCGTCTGCGCGACGGTGTCGCTGCTGTACTTCACCTCGGTCTCCCCCGTCGGGGCCGGCTCCACACCGTCGTGGCCGCACTTCGTGGCAACCGCTTCGGATCGCCTGGCGCGGGCGAGACGCGGGCGCGAGGAGTCGTGGGCGGTCCTGACCGTGAGTCTGGACGACCCCGTACAGGTCCGCAGCGCCGCAGGCGAGAGCAACTGGGGGCGGTTGATCGACGAATTCGAGAGTGTCGTCGCCGATACCTTCCCCGCCGAAGCGGATCTGGGCCGCGAGATGCGGGGTCGGATCGTCGTCGTCGTCTGCCGCCCGGGAGCCGTCCTCCGAGAGCATGTACGGGACGTTCTGCGACGAGTGACCGAGATCGATGCATCGGGCTTGGTGGACGTGCACCTGTCCGCGAGCATCGGATGGGTGCCGGCCGAGGCGGCGGATTTCGATCTCACCACCCTCATCGCCGAAGCCGACCGCGCCGCCGGAAATGCGACCGAGCAGGGTGGCGATCGGTGGGAGCGCGTACGGGTGTGATCAGCTCGTCGCGCCAGCCTGACCACCGTCGACGATCGCGACGGTGAGCGTGTCGGTCGCGGTCTGCTTGGCGAACTCGTTGGACGTGGGGGTGGTCTGGACGAGGAACTCGAAGGTGAACTGAAGGGTGACGAACGTCGAGTCCGCGGGCACGTCACCGACGTTGAACGTCTGAGAGTAGCTGTACGGCGAGAGCACGAGATATCCGGGCGCTTCGGTTTGGTCGGTCTGCGCGGCCAGGGGGGCGAAGGACTCCTGGCTGTTCGCCGGCACCGCGATCATCGTCGCCCGTTGGAGGAAGACCTTCTGTCCGTCGTCGGGGGTGACGGTGGTGACCATCGACAGGCTCACCGGCTTCAATGCCGTCGGTGTCCATTTGTCCATCGACAACGTCGACCAGTAGTTGACCGTCGCGCCCACGGAGCCCGCGGTCAGGCTGCGTTGCGTCGAACCGCTGGAGAGGTCGTTCGGGACTGGTTGCGGCGCCGGGCTGCTCGCCGTCGTGGGCGTCGGCGACGCGGAGGTCGCGGTGCTCCCCTGCGCCCAGGGCGGGGTGCCGCACGCGGTGACGGTAAGGAGCACGGCCCCCATCAGTGCGCCGCCGATGACGCCTCTTCCGCGTCGTTTCCGCCTCATATTCACTCCCCCGGACTCTTCGCCCAGTTTAGGGTGCGTGGACTCACCCGGCCCTGCCCTCGCGCCGAGCACCCCTACAGTGTTCGCGTGATCGACTCCCCGGCCGCTCCAGGCCCCGCGCCCCTCGCCCGATGGTTCGCCTGGTCGGTGGCCCTGGCTCTCGTCGTCGGACTCGCAGTCGCCACGTGGGTCGGTGTACGGGGGGTCCTGGCGTTCGAGCATCTGCGGGCGGCGCGCGATGCGGTGTCCATCGCCGCGGTCGGGACCGACGATCCTTCCCTCGCGATCCACGTGTTGGCGTCTGCGGGAACCGACACCGAGGCGGCGCGCGCGTTGACGAGCGACCCCGTCTGGCAGCTGGTCTCGGCTCTGCCCTGGGTCGGACCGCAGCTCGACGCCATCTCGCGCACCGTCGCTGCAGCCGATGACGCCTTCTCACGCGCGCTCTCCCCGCTCGCCGGCGCGGCCGAGAATCTGTCTCCCGCGGCCCTCGCTCCGGTCGGCGGGACGGTCGATGTGCGGCGTCTCGCGACGATCGAACCCGTGGCCACGAGTGCGGCGGCGGCCCTGCGGCGGGCTTCCGACGACGTTGCCGCCATCGACCGTCGACCCTTGCTCGGCGCGGTGGGCGCCGCGGTCGACGACGCTGCTGCACTCATCGGGCGGGCTTCCGACGATGCCGACGCACTGTCACGGGCGACGCGGCTCCTCCCCCGTATGCTCGGCGCCGATGGCCAGCGTTCGTACCTGGTTCTCTTCCAGAACAACGCCGAATGGCGCTCGCTCGGCGGGGTCGTGGGCGCCGTCGCGCAGATCGACACCCGGGACGGTCGCATCGCGCTGACCACGCAGGCCTCGACGGCCGACTTCGTCGACATGGCGGGCGAGGAGGTGGGCCCCCTGCCCGATGAGGTCGCTGCGGTCTTCGGCACGGGGCCCTCACGCTTCATCCAGAACGCCACGCAGGTGCCGGACTTCACGGTGGGCGCCCCCATCGCCCGCGCGATGTGGCAGCGTCTGCACGGCACGAGCGTCGACGGCGTGATCGCGCTCGATCCGGTGACCCTGTCGTATCTGCTGCGCGCGACCGGTCCGATCGTTCTCCCCTCGGGCGACGAGCTGACCGCCGACAACGCCGTTTCCCTCCTTCTCGACGAGGTGTACCGCCGGTACGACGACCCCCGCGACCAGGACGCGTTCTTCCAGAGTGCGACGGCCGCCGTCTTCGAGGCGCTCGCTGACGGTCGCGCGGACGCCGCCGAGGTGATCGCGGCGGTGGGGCGGGCCGGCGCGGAACGACGACTCCTGGTGTGGAACGCGGATGCCGCCGACCAGGCCGTGCTGGACGGCACACCGCTGCAGGGACGGCTGACCGCCGACAGCGCGGCGCGCAGCACCGTCGGGGTCTACCTGAACGACGGCACGGGGTCGAAGATGGACGTCTATCTCCGCCCCTCGGTCGAGACGGCGCTCTGCACGCCAGACGTGGCCAGCGTGCGCGTGGAGCTTCGAAGCGACGCTCCGGACCCGGATTCCCTGCCCGCCTACGTCACCGGGAACGGCGTGTACGGCGTCCCTCCGGGCGAGGCGCTCACCGGCGTCTACGTCTACCTCCCCCCCGGGGCTCGGGTGCTCGATCGCCGCAGTACGGGCGACACCGCGAGCCCGGTGGGCTTCTCGGGCGGGACGCACGACGGTCGCGAGGTCGTCAAATGGTCGGTGCAGCTCGCGCCGGGCCAGCGGGCGCAGCTGGACCTCGAGTTCCGACTCCCTTCGCCGTCCGACGTGGATGCCGTGATGACGCCGACCCGAGATCCCGGCGAGGTCCCGCACACCGGAACCTGCCCGTTCCCGCCCGCTTGAGCAGCACCCTGGTGAACTCCACGCCGGGCGCGCGTGAAACCGACGGGCCGACTCCGAGTCGTGCCCGCCCGCTCCAGAAGACTGTGTAGAGGAATCGACCGCCTTCGTCTCGACGGGTGGCGCGCCGCTTCCCTTCGCAACCGGCTCGACCACGCCAAGCAGATGGGGCACACCATGAAAACCACGATGATCCGGGCCGTCGCCGCGCTTTCGCTCGCCGCGGCCGCGCTGATGGCGCCGACGGCCGCCAACGCCTACACCGACCCCGCGCCGGTGTCCGTCTCGCCGTCGACCGCCACGCCTGGCGGCACGGTGATCTTCACCACGACGCAGGCACCGTTCCAGGGCAGCGAGCAGATCGCCATCTCGATCAACGGTGCGAACGCGAACAGCGTGACGCTGGGGTCGGTCGCCGCGCAGACCAACAACTCCCTGTCGACGGCAGCCGACAACGGCAAGCTCAACGTGAAGATCAAGCTCCCCTCCAACGCCTCGGGAACGTACTACCTCACGTTCACGGGGCAGACGAGCAAGACCGTCCTCCACGCGAGCCTCGTCGTTTCGCCCGCGAACTCCGCCTCGAATCCCGCCAAGGGAGGCCTGGCCGTCACCGGTTTCGACGCCGGGAGAACGACCGGTCTGTGGGTCGCCGGTGGCGCGCTCGTCGCCGCGGGCGGAGCCGTCGCCATCGGAACGATCGTTCGTCGCCGTCGGCGCGTGAACGTCTAATCTGTCGCACGAGAACGCCGGAGGGGTCGCGAGACGACCCCTCCGGCGTTCTCGTTTACTCCCTCATTCGCGAAGTCCGATGGGATGAGTCTTCGTCACCTCAGCGGTGATGAGGATGGGCAGATGGTCGCTGAGCCCCTGCGGCAGCGTCTTGATGTGCGCGATGTCGAAACCGATCGACGTCGCGAAGTCGTAGTGCCCGCGGAAGACGCGATAGCGGGTGTAGGTGCGGGTATCGCTCAGCGTCAACTCATATCCCTGATCGCGGACCTTCTGCCCGAGGTTCTCTTTGAACACGGGGTAGTTGTAATCGCCGACCATGAGGGCGGGGAGACCGGGGCCGAGGTTCTGCAGCGCGGTCAACGCCGTGCGGATCTGATGGCGTCGAAGCGAGTTGAGCGCCGTCAGAGGCGCCGCGTGGAACGAGGCGACGATGATGTCCCGACCCGTGTCGATGTCGCGCAGGCGCACACCCAGCATCCGCTCTTCGGCAGGCTTGAGCACGTAGTCGTGCAGCGACTTCTTCAGGCTGATCGCCCGCACCTCCTCCGCTCGGAAGGTGTTCTCGCGGTAGTAGAGTGCGAGCCCCAAGCGGTTGCGCTGCGTCGCCTCGGCCAGCTTGAGACCTCCGATGTGTTCGGGGATATCCGTGCTGTCGCACTCCTGGAGACACAGCACATCGACCTCGTGGGTCTCTACGAGCGCGACGAGCTCACCGGCTGCCCGGTGCTTGTTCAGGTTGTACGAGATGACCTTCATGGCGAACACAGCATACGGCCGAGCGACGGGCGCGCACGGCGGGGTTGCACCGTGCCCGCGAGCGATTCGGGATTCGAGGTCATTCGTCGTCGCGGCGACGGCGCGTCTGCTCGGCTCGGACCGCCAGCAATTCGTCCGCCGGATAGCCCACCTCGGCGAGTACGAGCCCGCGAGCCGCCAGCACCTTCGTCTCGGGGATGCGCAGTCGTGCCTCGCGAATAGCCACGACGTCGTCGACCCCGATGCGCCCTTCACCCACGGCGACACAGGCCCCGACGAGCGCGCGCACCATGCTGTGGCAGAACGCGTCCGCGCGAACGTTCGCGACGAGGACGCCGTCGTCGCCTCGACGCCAGTCGTACTCGAGCAGCGTGCGGATGGTGGTGGCTTCCTCCCGCGCCTTGCAGTAGGCCGCGAAGTCATGCAGGCCGAGGAGCCGCTGCGCCGCCTCGTGCATGGCATCCCCGTCGAGGGAACTGCGGACGGTCGTCGTCCGCACTCGATCGAGAGGGTTGTACCCCGTCGCCGCATCGGCCAGCCGGTACGAGTAGCGGCGCCATACAGCGGAGAATCGGGCATCGAAGCCCTCCGGAGCGAGCGATGTCGCGCGCACCGTCACATCCGCGTAGACCCCGAGAATACCTCGCACACGGCCGGCGAGAGCCGCCACGGCATCCTGCTCGTCGTTTCGACGGCGGTGCCGCGGCAAACGGGCGATCTGATCATCGTCGAGGTCGAGGTGGGCGACCTGACCCGACGCGTGTACTCCGGCATCCGTGCGTCCCGCGACGACGAGTCGTGGCGCCCCGCCCACGATGCGGGCCAGGGCACCCTCGATCTCTCCCTGTACCGTCCGCAGCCCAGGCTGCCGCGCCCACCCTCGGAAGTGTGTGCCGTCGTAAGCGATGTCGAGACGGATACGCACGATCCCAGCCTACGCGCGCGGCGCTCCCCGGCCCTGCGCCCGACGCCACTGCCACCGATCTCGACACGAAACGACGACGCCCCCGCCGGAGAGGGCGGGGGCGTCGTGACGGAGCGGAGAGGGCTCAGGCCTTGGCGTCGTCCTCGACGGCGTCCTCGGCGGCGGCCTCTGCGGCCGCACCCTCTTCCTGCGACTCGGCGCCGGCAGCGGCGGCCTCGTCGGTGGTGATCTCCTCGGCGGGCGCCTCATCGGCAACCGGCTCCTCGGCGGCCGGGGCGGCAGCGGCAGGGGCCGCGGCGGCCGCGCTCGACGCCTTCTTGGCGACGGGCTCGAGGACGAGCTCGATCACCGCCATGGGGGCGTTGTCGCCCTTGCGGTTGCCGACCTTGGTGATGCGGGTGTAGCCGCCGTCACGTTCGGCCACGAGCGGCGCGATCTCGGTGAAGAGGGTGTGCACGACCTCCTTGTCACCGATCACGCCCAGCACACGACGACGCGCGTGCAGGTCGCCGCGCTTGGCGAAGGTGATGAGGCGCTCGGCGAGCGGACGCAGGCGCTTGGCCTTGGTCTCGGTCGTCTTGATGGACTTGTGCGTGTACAGGGCTGCCGCGAGGTTCGCGAGAAGCAGACGCTCGTGGGCCGGGCCGCCTCCGAGGCGGGGACCCTTCGTGGGCTTGGGCATGTCGTGTTACTCCAGTGAAAGGTTCGTCGGGTCCGACGGGGTCAGACGGTCTCTTCGTCGTAGCCGCTGTAGAACTGGGCGCCGTCGAAGCCGGGCACCGAGTCCTTGAGCGACAGGCCGAGGGAGGTGAGCTTGTCACGCACCTCGTCGACCGACTTCTGACCGAAGTTGCGGATGTTCATCAGCTGCGTCTCGGAAAGGGCGACCAGCTCCGAGACGGTGTTGATGCCCTCGCGCTTGAGGCAGTTGTACGAGCGGACCGAGAGATCGAGGTCCTCGATCGGCATCGACAGCTCGTTCGAGAGGACGGTCTCGACCGGCGCGGGGCCGATCTCGATACCCTCGGCCTCGACGTTCAGCTCACGGGCGAGACCGAACAGCTCGGTGAGGGTGCGACCGGCCGAGGCCACGGCGTCGCGCGGGGCGATGGAGGCCTTGGACTCGACGTCGAGGACGAGCTTGTCGAAGTCGGTGCGCTCACCGGCACGGGTGGCGTCGACGCGGTAGCTGACCTTGAGCACCGGCGAGTAGATCGAGTCGATCGGGATCTGACCGGCCTCGGCGTACTCGTTGCGGTTCTGCGTCGCCGAGACATAGCCGCGGCCGCGCTCGATCGTCAGCTCGAGCTCGAACTTGGCGGTGTCGTTGAGCGTGGCGATGACCAGCTCGGGGTTGTGCACCTCGACGCCGGCGGGAGCGGAGATGTCGGCGGCGGTGACCTCACCGGCGCCGGTCTTGCGCAGGTACGCCGTGATGGGCTCGTCGCGCTCGCTCGAGACGACCAGCTGCTTGATGTTCAGGATGATCTCGGTGACGTCTTCCTTCACGCCCGGGATGGTGCTGAACTCGTGCAGCACGCCGTCGATGCGGATGCTCGTGACGGCCGCGCCGGGGATCGACGACAAGAGGCTGCGACGCAGCGCGTTGCCGATCGTGTAACCGAAGCCGGGCTCCAGCGGCTCGATGACGAAACGGCTGCGGAACTCCCCGATCTTCTCCTCGGTCAGAGTGGGACGCTGTGCGATGAGCACTATGTGTTCCTTTCGATCACGTGCCCGCTATATGACACGTGTAATGGGGTGAGGTGTTGAGTTGTACTCGCGGGATGCCGCGTCACCTGAGCGGTGGGGTACGGCCTCCGGAAGTCTTTTTCGCGCGGGAGCGCGGCGTTCCCGGGGAGCGAAAGTGCTCCCCGGGAACGGACGCGTCAGACGCGGCGACGCTTGGGCGGACGGCAGCCGTTGTGGGCCTGCGGCGTCACGTCCTGGATCGAGCCGACCTCGAGGCCGGCCGCGGTCAGCGAGCGGATCGCGGTCTCACGACCCGAACCCGGACCCTTCACGAAGACGTCGACCTTCTTGACGCCGTGCTCCTGAGCCTGGCGAGCGGCCGACTCCGCGGCCATGCCGGCGGCGTAGGGCGTCGACTTGCGCGAGCCCTTGAACCCGACACCGCCGGACGAGGCCCAGCTGATGACGGCACCCGAGGGGTCGGTGATCGAAACGATGGTGTTGTTGAACGTCGACTTGATGTGGGCCTGGCCCACGGCGATGTTCTTCTTCTCTTTGCGGCGCGGCTTGCGCGCGGCGGACTTGGCCTGTGCCATGTGCGTTCTCCTGAATCCTGACGCTCAGCCCGCGGCTTAGCGCGCCTTCTTCTTGCCGGCGACGGTGCGCTTGGGACCCTTGCGGGTACGCGCATTCGTCTTCGTGCGCTGACCGCGCACCGGGAGGCCGCGGCGGTGGCGCAGGCCCTCGTAGGAACCGATCTCGACCTTGCGGCGGATGTCGGCGGCGACCTCGCGACGGAGGTCACCCTCCACCTTGTAGGTGCCTTCGATGTGGTCGCGAAGCGCGACCAGCTGGTCGTCGGTGAGGTCCTTGACGCGGACGTCCTGGCTGATGCCAGTGGCGTTCAGGATCTCGACGGAGCGGGTGCGGCCCACGCCGTAGATGTAAGTAAGTGCGATCACCACGCGCTTGTCGCGCGGGATGTCGACGCCGGCGAGACGTGCCATGCGGCTCTCCTCAGAGTGTCGTGGAGGTATGGAGCAGGATCGGTGCTCGGGCCTCCGCCCCGAGGTGTCCCCCGTCCGCTCGCGCGAACGGGATCTGATCCTGCCGGTGTGTGTTCAGTTGGAAAAGTGTCGAGCCGAAAGCTCAGCCCTGACGCTGCTTGTGGCGCGGGTTGCTCTTGCAGATCACCATCACGCGGCCGTGACGACGGATCACCTTGCAGTGGTCGCAGATGGGCTTGACGGAGGGATTGACCTTCATGATGTTCCTGTTTCGCTGTCTTCGAACCGCCGGAGCGGTCGTTACTTCTCGGCCGGACTCAGCGGTAGCGGTAGACGATACGACCACGGGTGAGGTCGTAGGGGCTCAGCTCGACGACGACACGGTCCTCGGGGATGATGCGGATGTAGTTCTGCCGCATCTTGCCCGAGATGGTGGCGAGCACCTTGTGACCGTTGGTCAGCTCGACACGGAACATCGCGTTGGGCAGTGCCTCGGACACCGTGCCCTCGATCTCGATGACACCGTCTTTCTTCGCCATAAACTCGCTCACGCTCAGTTGCAGACCGGCCGGTCTGCGGTGGATGGGGGTTCGGTACTTCGACACGCCAATAAAGGCGCAACGCACCAAAGATCGATCATACGTGGTAATAACCCTCCCGGCAACTCGCCGGGCGTGTCCTCACCCGTTCAGGCGCGCGACAATATCTTTCTGCGGGTCGCCCGACAGGTCGGTCTTGTTGGTCAGGACCGTCCCGTCGATCGCGATGGTGGGGGTCTGAATACTCGTGGCACCCGCCTGCAACGGAGTCTTCTCAGTCATCGCCGTCACGAACTTCGTGTACGTGCCGTCAGAGATGCAGGACGATACGGCGTCGGACGCACCCGCGCTCGTGGCGACGGAGGCCAGCGTCGCGTCATCGAGTCCCGCCGTGTTCTCTTTCGGCTGCTGCGCGTAGAGCGCCTTGACGAACGCCGACACCGCGCCGGGGTCGTCGACAGCGACGCAGTAGGCGGCATTCGCCGCACGCGTCGAGTAGTCGGTGCCCTGCGAGAGACGGTCGAGAATCGCGATCGGGTGGATGTTCAACGTGATGCTGTCTGCGTCAACCAACTGCTGCAGCGTGGGGCCGTAGGACTGCTCGAACGAGTTGCACACCGGGCACATGAAATCGACGTACGTGTCGACGGTCTTCGGTCCCGACCCCACCGCGATGGCGCCGGTGTCGGTGTTCACCGCGGACGACTGCGGGAGAGTGCCGGGAGAGGTGGCCTGGCTGTTGGCGAACCACACGACACCGCCCACGACGAGCACGACGACGACCGCGGCAGCCGTCACCCCGATCGCGAACCAGTTCGTCGCTTTGCGCGCGGCAGCCATCATCATCAGTCGATCTCCTTCGGCACCACACCGAACGGCGCCAGCTTCTCGGCACCGCCGTCATGCGCGGTGAGGACCCAGATGCCCCCATCATGCACGGCGACGCTATGTTCCCAGTGGGAGCCGGCCGTCCCGTCGACCGTGGAGACGGTCCAGCCGTCGTCCTCGACGAAGGTCTCCTGATCGCCGATGACGACCATCGGCTCGATAGCGACAGCGAGGCCGGGGCGGATCTCGGCTCCTCGATCCGCCGTGGCGTAATTGAAGATGCTCGGCGACTCGTGCATCTTCCGGCCGATACCGTGACCGACGTAGTCGCGCAGGATGCCGTAGCCCCCGTCGGGCGCGTTCTCGTCGATGTAACGCTCGATGGCGGCTCCGACCTCGCCGAGGTGGGAGGCGCGGCTGAGCGCGGCGATCCCGGCCCACAGCGACCCCTCGGTCACCTCGGACAGGCGTCGACGGGGCGCGACGAGCTCTTCCGACGCCTCACCAGGCACGATCGCGGTGAACGCCGAGTCGCCGTTCCATCCCCGGAACTCCGCACCCGCGTCGACGGAGACGATGTCGCCGGGCTGGAGAGCGCGGCTTCCGGGGATGCCATGCACGACCTGCTCGTTGACCGAGGCGCAGATCGTGTGCCGATAGCCGCGGACCATCTGAAAGTTCGACTTCGCGCCGCGTGAGGTGATGACGGCGGATGCCGCGGCATCGAGGTCGAGGGTCGTGACACCCGGCGCGATCAGGGCGCGTACGGCATCCAAGGCATCAGCCGTGATCAGACCCGGTTCGACCATCGAGCGCAGTTGCGCGGGCTTCTTGTAGATCGACGAACGCAGCACCACGTCAGACAGCCGACGGCGCGACGATGCCGCGCGCCTCCAACGCCGCGAAGATGCGGGCGGTGACCTCGTCGAGCGTTCCGACGCCGTCGATCTCGTCGACGATTCCGCGCGTGCGATAGACGTCGAGGATCGGCGCCGTTTCCCGCTCGTAGATGCCCAAGCGCGTGGCGATGGCCTCTTCGGTGTCGTCGGTGCGCCCCTGCTCGGCGGCACGGGCGGTGAGGCGGGCGACGGATTCGTTGCGCGGGACGATCAGCGCGATGACGGCGTCGAGCTTCTCGTCGCGGCCGCCGAGGAACTGGTCCAGGTGCATCACCTGGGCGAGGTTGCGGGGATATCCGTCGAGGAGGAAGCCGTCCGCGGCGTCGGCCTGCCCGAGGCGATCGCGCACGACCGCGCTGGTCAGCTCGTCGGGCACGAGATCGCCCGCGTCGAGGATCGACGTCACCTGGAGGCCGAGTTCGGTGCCCTCTTTGACGTGGGCGCGGAACACGTCGCCCGTCGACACCACGGCGATGCCGAGGGCATCGCCCACTCGGACGCCCTGTGTACCCTTGCCCGAGCCCTGGGGCCCCACGATCAGAAGACGCGCGGTCATCGCAGCAGCCCTTCGTAGTGACGCTGCTGGAGTTGCGCGTCGATCTGCTTCACCGTCTCGAGGCCGACACCCACGATGATGAGGATCGACGCCCCGCCGAAGGGGAAGTTCTGGTTGGCACCGACCGTCGCGAGAGCCACGAGGGGCAGCAGCGCGATGAGGCCGAGGTAGATCGATCCCGGGAGCGTGATACGCGTCAGCACGTAGTCGAGGTACTCCGCCGTGGGACGGCCGGCACGGATGCCGGGGATGAAGCCGCCGTACTTCTTCATGTTGTCTGCGACGTCGACCGGGTTGAACGTGATCGCGACGTAGAAGTAGGTGAAGCCGACGATGAGGAGGAAGTAGATCAGCATGTACAGCGGGTGGTCGCCGCGCGTGAGGTACTGCGAGATCCACGTGACCCACGCGGCCGGCTCCTGACCCGCCTGGGGCTGATTGAACTGCGCGATCAGCGCGGGGATGTACAGCAGCGACGAGGCGAAGATGACGGGCACGACGCCGGCCATGTTGACCTTGATCGGAATGTACGTGTTCGTCCCGCCGTAGGTGCGACGGCCGACCATGCGTTTGGCGTACTGCACGGGGATACGGCGCTGCGACTGCTCGACGAACACGACGAGCGCGACGATCACGATGCTGACCGCCAGCACGAGGAGGAAGACCTCCACGCCGCGCGTGTTCAGGATCGCCAGCATGGCACCCGGGAAGGTGGCCGCGATCGAGGTGAAGATGAGGATCGACATGCCGTTGCCGACGCCGCGCTCGGTGACGAGCTCCGCGAACCACATGACGAGGCCGGTACCGGCGGTCATGGTGATGATCATGAGCAGCTGCGCCCACCAGATGTCGTTGGTGAGCAGCTGCTGGCACTCGGGGACGCCCGCCGAGCCGAAGAGTTGGCCGGAACGGGCGACGGTGACGAGGGTGGTCGACTGCAGCAGGGCGAGCGCGATCGTCAGGTAACGGGTGTACTGCGTGAGCTTGGCCTGACCCGCCTGCCCCTCTTTGTAGAGCGTCTCGAAGTGAGGGATGACCACGCGCAGGAGCTGGACGATGATGGTCGCCGTGATGTAGGGCATCACGCCGAGCGCGAAGATCGACAACTGCAGCAGCGCGCCACCGGAGAACAGGTTGACCAGCGAGAGCAGTCCCTCGGTACCGCCCGACTGGTTCAGACACTGCTGGACGTTGGGGAAGTCGACGAAAGGCGTCGGAACGTGGGCACCCAGCCGGTAGATGGCGATGATGCCCAGCGTGAAGGCGATCTTCCGCCTCAGGTCGGGCGTGCGGAAAACCCGCGCGATGGCGCTGAACAAGGGAGGATCCTCCAGAACGATCTCGGCACGCGACGGGGCGCGCACCGAATCAGCCTAATGCAGAAGGGGCCGACGGCCGTAAGGCCGCCGGCCCCTTCTGGGTCGAGCGTCAGTTGACGGAACCGCCAGCGGCGACGATCTTCTGCTCGGCGGAGCCGGAGACCTTGTCGACCGAGACGGTCAGCGCGACCGAGATGTCGCCGGTGCCGAGCACCTTGACCTTCTCGTTCTTGCGCACGGCGCCCTTGGCCACGAGGCCGGCGACCGTGACGTCACCGCCCTGCGGGTAGAGCTCGGCGAGCTTGTCCAGGTTCACGACCTGGTACTCGACGCGGAACGGGTTCTTGAAGCCGCGCAGCTTCGGGGTGCGCATGTGCAGCGGCATCTGCCCACCCTCGAAGCCGACCTTGACCTGGTAACGGGCCTTGGTTCCCTTGGTACCGCGACCGGCCGTCTTACCCTTCGAGCCCTCACCACGACCCACACGGGTCTTGGCGGTACGGGCGCCCGGGACGGGACGCAGGTGGTGGACCTTGAGCACGCCGGGGCGCGCCGCGGGAGCTTCCTTCTTCTCGGCCGTCTTACGGGCCGAGGCCTTCTTCGGGGCGTCGACCGTAGCGGTCTCGTCCTTCTTGTCAGCCATTAGTCGATCTCCTCAACCTTGACGAGGTGGGCGACGGTCTTGACGTAACCGCGCGTCTGCGCGTCGTCGGGACGGACGACCGAGTCGCCGATCCGCTTGAGACCGAGCGAACGCAGCGTGTCACGCTGGTTCTGCTTCTCGCTCACCTTGGACTTGATCTGCGTGACCTTCAGACGCTCGGCCATCAGGCACCTACCTTCTGAGCGGCGGCTTCGGCGCGCACGAGGCGGGCCGGAGCGACCTGGTCGAACTCCAGGCCACGGCGGGCAGCCACGGCACGGGGCTCTTCGAGCGACTTCAGCGCCTCGACGGTCGCGTGCACGATGTTGATCGTGTTCGACGAGCCGAGCGACTTCGACAGTACGTCGTGGATGCCGGCGCACTCGAGGACGGCGCGGACGGGACCACCGGCGATAACACCGGTACCGGCGGCGGCGGGGCGCAGGAGCACCACACCGGCGGCAGCCTCACCCTGGACGGGGTGCGGGATGGTCGAGCCCGAGCGGGGAACGCGGAAGAAGTTGCGCTTGGCCTCTTCGACACCCTTCGAGATGGCGAGGGGGACTTCGCGGGCCTTGCCGTAGCCGACACCCACCACGCCGTTGCCGTCGCCGACGACCACGAGCGCGGTGAAGCTGAAGCGACGACCACCCTTGACGACCTTCGACACGCGGTTGATCGTCACGACGCGCTCGAGGAACTGGCTCTCGTTGCGGTCGCGCGAACCACGGTCGCGCTGGTTGGCGTTGCGCTCGCGACCACCGCGACGCGGCTCACGCTCACGCTCGGCGGGCGCCGTGGCCGCAGCCGCACCCTCAGCCGGGGCAGTCTGGTCGGTCACTTCGGTCTCCTTGTTGTCACTCACAGGTTCAGCCCTCCTTCGCGGGCACCGTCGGCGATCGCGGCGACGCGACCGGCGTACCGGTTGCCACCGCGGTCGAACACGACGTCGGACACACCGACGGCCTTCGCACGCTCGGCGACGAGCTCGCCGACCTTGCGGGCCTTGGCGGTCTTGTCACCGTCGAAGCCGCGCAGGTCGGTCTCGAGGGTGGAGGCGGAGGCCACGGTGTGGCCCTTGCTGTCGTCCACGACCTGGACGAACACGTGGCGCGCGGAGCGCGTCACGACGAGGCGGGGACGAAGCTCGGTGCCCACGACCTTCTTGCGAAGACGCGCGTGGCGACGAGCACGAGCGACGGACTTTGTCTTGACAGCCATGGTCACTTACCACTCTTTCCGGCCTTGCGGCGGACGACCTCGCCCGCGTACCGCACACCCTTGCCCTTGTAGGGCTCGGGCTTGCGGATCTTGCGGATGTTGGCTGCGGCCTCGCCGACGGCCTGCTTGTCGATGCCGCTCACGGTGAGCTTGTTGTTGCCTTCGACCGTGAGGGTGATGCCCGCGGGCGGGTCGATCAGGACGGGGTGCGAGAACCCGAGGGCGAACTCGACCGAGCTGCCCTTCTGGGCGACGCGGTAACCCGTGCCGACGACCTCGAGGCCCTTGGTGTAGCCCTGGGTGACACCGATGATGTTGTTGTTGATGAGCGTGCGGGTCAGGCCGTGGAGCGACCGCGACTCGCGCTCGTCGTCGGGGCGGGTGACGAGAACCTGGTTCTCTTCGACCGACACCTCGAGGGGCTGGGCGACGGTGAGCGCGAGCTCGCCCTTCGGGCCCTTGACGGAGACCTCCCGGCCGTTCACCGAAACGGTGACGCCGGCGGGGATGTCGATGGGAAGACGTCCGATACGCGACATGGTCAGATCACCACACGTAGGCGAGGACTTCCCCGCCGACGCCCTTCTGCTCGGCCTGACGGTCGGTGAGGAGACCGGAGGAGGTGGACAGGATGGCGACGCCGAGCCCGCCGAGGACCGTGGGGACCTCGGTCGACTTCGCGTACACGCGGAGGCCGGGCTTGGAGACGCGCTTGATGCCGGCGATCGACCGCTCGCGGTTCGGGCCGTACTTCAGCGTCATGTTGAGGGTCTGGCCGACGCGTGCGTCCTCGACGTTCCAGTCGGCGATGTAACCCTCCTGCTTGAGGATGGCGGCGATGTTGGTCTTGAGCTTCGAGCTCGGCATCGACACGGAGTCGTGGTGCGCCGAGTTCGCGTTGCGCAGACGGGTCAGCATGTCTGCGACCGGGTCTGTCATCGTCATGTGTTGCTTCTTTCTTTCATGAGGTTTCGCCTGCCGTTACACGACAGGCGACCTTCGATGACGGGCCCCCGGGGGTCCGGGGGCCCGGGGTGTTACGCCTGAGCGTCGGCCGCCTGGAACGGGAAGCCGAGCTGACGCAGCAGAGAGCGGCCCTCGTCGTCGGTCTTGGCGGTGGTGACGATGGTGATGTCGAAACCACGCACGCGGTCGATGCGGTCCTGATCGATCTCGTGGAACACGGACTGCTCCTGGAGACCGAAGGTGTAGTTGCCGTTGCCGTCGAACTGCTTGGCCGACAGTCCGCGGAAGTCGCGGATGCGGGGCAGTGCGAGGTTGACCAGGCGGTCCACGAACTCCCACGCGCGGTCACCGCGGAGGGTGACGTGCGCGCCGATGGCCTGGCCCTCGCGCAGCTTGAACTGCGCGATGGACTTGCGAGCCTTCGTGACGACGGGCTTCTGACCGGTGATCTTGGTGAGGTCGTCGACCGCACCATCGATCACCTTGCTGTCACGAGCGGCCTCGCCGACACCGGTGTTCACGACGACCTTGACCAGGCCGGGGATCTGCATGACGTTCTCGTAGCCGAACTCGTCCTGCAGCGCCTTCTTGATCTCGGCGTTGTACTTCTGCTTGAGGCGGGGCTGGATCTTGCCAGTCTCCGCGGCAGTCACGGTGCTCATGTTCAGAGGTCCTTGCCTGACTTCTTCGCGAAGCGCACGCGGACGGTGCGCTTGACGCCGTCCTTCACCTGCTCCTCGACCCGGTGACCGACACGGGTCGGCTTCTTGGTCGAGGGGTCGACGAGCGCGACGTTGGAGATGTGGATCGGGGCCTCGAACGTCTCGATGCCACCGGTCTTGGTGCCGCGCTGGGACTGGCCGACGCGGTTGTGCTTGGTGACGTAGTTCACGCCTTCGACGATGACGCGGTTCTGCTCGGTCAGGACCTCGAGGACCTTGCCCTGCTTGCCGCGGTCGCCACCACGCTCGGGCTTGGCGCCCGTGATGACCTGAACCAGGTCACCCTTCTTGATTTTCGCCATGATCAGATGACCTCCGGGGCGAGCGAGACGATCTTCATGAACTTCTTGTCGCGAAGCTCACGGCCGACCGGTCCGAAGATGCGGGTGCCGCGGGGCTCCCCGTCGTTCTTCAGGATCACGGCGGCGTTCTCGTCGAACTTGATGTACGAGCCGTCGGGACGGCGGGTCTGCTTCACGACGCGGACGACGACGGCCTTGACCACGTCGCCCTTCTTGACGTTTCCACCGGGGATCGCGTCCTTGACCGTGGCGACGATGACGTCGCCCAGGCCCGCGTACCGACGGTTGGAGCCGCCGAGCACACGAATCGTGAGCAGCTCCTTGGCGCCGGTGTTGTCGGCGACCTTCAGCCGGGATTCGTTCTGAATCACTTTTTACTCCTTGGGTTCCAAGCGAGCCGCGAGGCTTACTTGGCCTTCTCGAGGATCTCGACCAGGCGCCAGCGCTTGGTGGCGCTGAGCGGACGGGTCTCGTTGATGACGACGAGGTCGCCGATGCCCGCCGAGTTGGTCTCGTCGTGCGCCTTGACCTTGGAGGTGCGGCGGATGACCTTGCCGTAGAGCGGATGCTTCACGCGGTCCTCGACCTCGACGACGATCGTCTTGTCCATCTTGTCGCTGACGACGTAGCCGCGACGCGCCTTGCGGTAGCCGCGGGCGTTCTCGTCACGCACATCGTGCTCGGCGTGCTCGTGACCGGCGACCTGCGCCTCGGCCTTCTTCGCGGTAGCCATTACTCCGCCTCTTCCTTCGCGGCGTCGTCAGCGGCATCCGCCTTCTTCGCCTTGCTCTTCTTCGCCTTCGCCGGGGCCTCGACCGGGGCCGGGGTGGCGCGGATGCCGAGCTCGCGCTCACGGATCACCGTGTACAGACGCGCGATGTCGCGCTTGACTGCACGGATGCGACCGTGGCTCTCGAGCTGGCCGGTGGCCGACTGGAAGCGCAGGTTGAACAGCTCTTCCTTGGCCTTGCGCAGCTCCTCGACGAGGCGCTGGTCTTCGAACGTGTCGAGCTCGCTCGGGGCGAGCTGCTTGGTGCCGATCGCCATTACGCGTCGCCCTCCTCGCGCTTGATGATGCGTGCCTTCAGCGGCAGCTTGTGGATGGCACGGGTCAGTGCTTCACGAGCGAGTTCCTCGTTGACACCCGCGACCTCGAAGAGGACGCGGCCCGGCTTGACGTTGGCAACCCACCACTCGGGGGAACCCTTACCCGAACCCATGCGGGTTTCAGCGGGCTTCTTCGTGAGCGGACGGTCGGGGTAGATGTTGATCCACACCTTTCCACCACGCTTGATGTGACGGGTCATCGCGATACGAGCGGACTCGATCTGACGGTTGGTCACGTAAGCGGGGGTCAGAGCCTGGATGCCGAACTCACCGAACGACACCGCGGTGCCGCCGGTGGCCTGGCCCGAACGACCGGGGTGGTGCTGCTTGCGGTACTTGACCTTGCGGGGGATGAGCATTACGCCGACGCTCCTTCTGCCACGGGGGCCTCGTTGCGCGGGCCACGGCGACGGTCGCCACCGCGGTCGTCACGACCGCGCGACTTCGGCGCGTTGGCCTGCTCGCGGGCGAGCTCCTTGTTGGTGAGGTCGCCCTTGTAGATCCAGACCTTCACGCCGATGCGGCCGAAGGTCGTCTTGGCCTCGTAGAAGCCGTAGTCGATGTTCGCGCGGAGCGTGTGCAGGGGCACACGGCCTTCGCGGTAGAACTCCGAGCGGCTCATCTCGGCGCCGCCGAGGCGGCCCGACACCTGGATGCGGACACCCTTGGCGCCGGCACGCTGTGCGCCCTGCAGACCCTTGCGCATCGCACGGCGGAACGCCACGCGAGCGGTGAGCTGCTCGGCGACACCCTGCGCGACCAGCTGAGCGTCGGCCTCGGGGTTCTTGACCTCGAGGATGTTCAGCTGGATCTGCTTGCCGGTGAGCTTCTCGAGATCGGCGCGGATGCGCTCGGCCTCGGCGCCGCGGCGACCGATCACGATGCCCGGGCGGGCCGTGTGGATGTCGACGCGGACGCGGTCACGCGTGCGCTCGATCTCGATGTTGCTGACGCCGGCGCGGTCGAGCGACGTGGTCAGCAGGCGACGGATCTTGATGTCCTCGGCGAGGTAGTCGGCGTAACGCTGACCGGCCTTCGTCGAGTCCGAGAACCACCGCGACACGTGGTCGGTGGTGATGCCGAGGCGGAAGCCGTACGGGTTGACCTTCTGTCCCATTACTTGCTCGCCTTCTTGTTGGCGCGAGCCGGGGCAGCCTCAGCGTTCTCCGGCGTCGCGAGCACGACCGTGATGTGGCTCGTGCGCTTCTTGATCTGGAAGGCGCGACCCTGTGCGCGGGGCTGGAAACGCTTCAGCGTCGTGCCCTCGTCGACGTACGCGTTCTTCACGTACAGGTCGGCGTCATCCAGGTATTCGTTCGTCTTGTCGGCCGTGACGCGAGCGTTCGCGATGGCCGAGGCGACGAGCTTGTAGATCGGCTCGCTCGCACCCTGCGGTGCGAACTTCAGGATCGCGAGAGCCTCTTCGGCCTGCTTTCCCTTGATGAGCGCGACGACACGACGAGCCTTCTGAGGGGTCACGCGGATGTGTCGCACGCGTGCGATGGACTCCACCATTTCTCTCTCCTCCTCGGTCGCCTTAGCGGCGACGGCCCTTCTTGTCGTCCTTCACGTGGCCGCGGAAGGTGCGGGTGGGCGAGAACTCGCCCAGCTTGTGGCCGACCATGGTCTCGGTCACGAACACGGGGATGTGCTTGCGACCGTCGTGCACGGCGATGGTGTGTCCCAGCATGGCGGGGATGATCATCGAACGGCGCGACCAGGTCTTGATGACGTTCTTGGAACCGGCTTCGTTCTGCGAGACGACCTTGCGAAGCAGGTGCTCGTCGACGAAGGGGCCCTTCTTAAGGCTGCGAGGCATCTTCCTCTACTCCTACTTGCGCTTCTTGCCGGCGGTGCGACGGCGGACGATCAGCTTGTCGCTTTCCTTGTTCGCGTGGCGGGTGCGGCCCTCGGCCTTACCCCACGGCGACACAGGGTGACGACCACCGGAGGTCTTACCCTCACCACCACCGTGCGGGTGGTCGACCGGGTTCATGGCGACACCACGCACGGTCGGGCGGACGCCCTTCCAGCGCATGCGGCCGGCCTTGCCCCAGTTGATGTTCGACTGCTCGGCGTTGCCGACCTCGCCGATCGTGGCGCGGCAGCGCACGTCGACGTTGCGGATCTCGCCCGAGGGCAGACGCAGCTGCGCGTAGGGACCGTCCTTGGCGACCAGACGCACCGAGGCGCCGGCCGAACGGGCCATCTTCGCACCTCCACCGGGACGCAGCTCGATCGCGTGGATCACGGTACCGGTGGGGATGTTGCGCAGCGGCAGGTTGTTGCCGGGCTTGATGTCGGCGCCGGCACCCGACTCGACGACGTCGCCCTGCGACAGCTTCGCGGGAGCGAGGATGTAGCGCTTCTCGCCGTCGGCGTAGTGCAGCAGCGCGATGCGCGCGGTGCGGTTGGGGTCGTACTCGATGTGCGCGACCTTGGCGTCGATGCCGTCCTTGTCGTTACGACGGAAGTCGATCAGACGGTACTGACGCTTGTGGCCACCACCGATGTGACGCGTGGTGATGCGGCCCTGGTTGTTGCGGCCACCGGTCTTCGACAGCGGGCGCAGCAGCGACTTCTCGGGCGTCGATCGGGTGATCTCGGCGAAGTCGGCCACCGACGAGCCGCGGCGACCGGGGGTCGTGGGCTTGTACTTGCGAATAGCCATTGTTCTTGTCCTCTATCCCGACCGTCAGCCGACAGACGTGAAGATGTCGATGGTGCCCGACTTCAGCGACACGATGGCGCGCTTGGTGTCCTTGCGCTTGCCGGTGCCGAAGCGGGTGCGACGGGCCTTGCCGACGCGGTTGATCGTGTTGACCGAGGCCACCTTGACGCCGAAGATCTTCTCGATGGCGAGCTTGATCTCGGTCTTCGACGAGCGGGGGTCCACCAGGAAGGTGTACTTGCCCTCGTCGATGAGCGAGTAGCTCTTCTCGGAGACGACCGGCTTCAGGATGATGTCGCGCGGGTCCTTGTTGACGGCGGTCATGCCGAGACCTCCTCGGTGGCAGCGGTCTTCGACGCGACGAACGCGTCGTAGGCGGCCTTGGTGAAGACGATGTCGTCCGAGACGAGCACGTCGTAGGCGTTCAGCTGGCCGAAGGTCAGCACGTGGACGTACGCGAGGTTGCGCACGCTCTTGACGGTCAGCTCGTCGTCACGGTCGATGACCACGAGGACGTTCTTGACGGCACCCAGGGCCGTGAGCGCAGCGGCGGCCGCCTTGGTCGAGGGCGCGCCCTCGATGCCGAAGCTGTCGACGATGTGCAGACGCTGGCCGCGAGCACGGTCGCTGAGCGCGCCCAGGAGGGCGGCGGCGATCATCTTCTTGGGGGTGCGCTGGCCGTAGTCACGGGGCTTGGGGCCGTGGACGATGCCACCACCGGTCATGTGCGGCGCGCGGATGGAGCCCTGACGGGCGTTACCCGTGCCCTTCTGCTTGAAGGGCTTGCGGCCGGCACCCGAGACCTCGCCACGACGCTTGGTCGAGTGCGTGCCCTGGCGAGCCGCGGCACGCTGCGCCACGACGACCTGGTGGATGAGGGGGATGTTCGTCTTGACGTCGAAGAGGTCGGCGGGCAGCTCGACGGAGCCGGCCTTCTTGCCGTCGGACTTCACGACGTCGAGCGCGAGAGTCGAGTCAGCCATGATCAGGCACCCTTCACTGCGTTGCGGACGTAGACGATGCGGCCACGAGCACCGGGGACGGCGCCCTTGACGAGCAGCAGACCCTTCTCGGCGTCGACGGCGTGCACCGTGAGGTTGAGGACGGTCACGCGCTCGCCACCCATACGGCCGGCCATGCGCATGCCCTTGAAGACGCGGCTCGGGGTCGAGGAGGCGCCGATCGAACCGGGCTTGCGGTGGTTGCGGTGGGCACCGTGCGAAGCGGACACACCCTTGAAGTTGTGACGCTTCATGACACCCGCGGTGCCCTTGCCCTTGCTGGTGCCGACGACGTCGACCAGCTGACCGGCCTCGAAGAGACCGTCGACGGTGAGCTCCTGGCCCAGCGAGTAGTCGGCGGCGTCCGCCGTGCGCACCTCGGTGAGGTGGCGGCGCGGGGTGACGCCGGCGGCCTCGAAGTGGGCCGTGAGGGGCTTGTTCACCTTGCGGGGGTCGATCTGGCCGTAGCCGATCTGCACGGCGTTGTAGCCGTCCTTCTCGACCGAGCGGAGCTGGGTCACGACGTTCGGGGCGACCTCGATGACGGTGACGGGAACGAGCTTGCCGTTCTCGTCCCACACCTGGGTCATGCCGAGCTTGGCGCCGAGGAGGCCCTTGGAGATCTTGGAGTTGATGTCAGCCATGTCGAACCTCAGAGCTTGATCTCGATGTTGACATCGGCCGGGAGGTCGAGACGCATCAGCGAGTCGACGGCCTTGGGCGTCGGGTCGATGATGTCGATGAGGCGCTTGTGGGTGCGCATCTCGAAGTGCTCGCGGCTGTCCTTGTACTTGTGGGGCGATCGGATGACGCACACGACGTTCTTCTCGGTCGGCAGGGGAACCGGGCCCACCACGGTGGCGCCGGCACGGGTCACGGTGTCGACGATCTTGCGCGCCGACGAATCGAGTCCGGCGTGGTCGTACGACTTCAGGCGAATGCGGATCTTCTGTCCCGCCATTGTCTGCTCTCTCTCTTTCTCGCGTCTTACCCGACCTGGGGCATTGGACGCACGGTGGTGCTGACGCACCCTGGCACTTCCCCTCGCTCTCGCGAGAGATGCTGCACCGCTGTTCAGCTGTCAAACCGGACGCCATGGCATCCGGCCCGCCCCGCGCACGCACGCGTGCGAATCCCGTGAAGGATGAGGGGTTCGGTGTGGTGTTCTGCTGCCCGCGGCCCAGGACCCTGCGCTTGCGCGCCGCCTGTGCACTGCCCTGACAGTGATCCTGGCGCGCGCCGAGCGCACGCCGGAATGTGGAACTGGACTAGTCTACGGACCCGGTGAGCGTGTCGCAAACCCGGGCGTGTCGCGCTCGGCGGATCCTCAGATTCCGTGTCCGCACGACGCGGCGCCGCCCCCGATTCCCGGGAACGGCGCCGATGAGAGGGGGCGTCAGGAGTTGCCGATGTGTTTGTCGACGTTGGCCCGCGTCTCGTCGATCTTGGCGTGATGCTCGACCGGCACCACCTTCTTGATGGCATCGGCCGCGCCGTCGAGCACCTTGTCGCTCACCTGCTCGGCCTTCTCGCTCTTGAGCGCCTCTTCGATCTTGTCGCGATTGTCGTCGAGGAGCTTCCTGCCCTTCGCGATGATGTCGTCCACACCCATCTGCGTCTCCTTCGTGACCGGTGCCGGCGCGTTACCGGCGCGATGATTTTCATTGTGAAGGGGATGCCTCGGCGAGGAAAGGCCTGCCGCCCGGGTGCGCGCGTGGTGTATCAGCCCGCCGATCCCGCGAGGAGCGGATCGCACGAAGAGTCGACGCTCACGGGTGTGTCGCTCGCCGTCGGCGTGTGCCGAAGGTCGAGGGGGCCGAGCGCTCCCCCCGGGAGCTGGACCGTGTACGACACCGTCCTGGTCTCGCCCTGTCCGAGCGTCACCAGACGACTCTCACCGGTGTTGGCGTTCTCGACACCGCTTCGCGACAAAGAGGGGATGTCTCCATCGACGGGATCCATCGCCGTGATGGTCGCGCCCGGCGGGGCGAAGAAGAGAGTGTCGAGCATCATGGTCGTCTGGGGCAGGCCGTATTCCTTGTTGCGGAATCCCAGGGTGTAGGCGTTGGTGATGTCATCGGTGATGTCATTACGCATGGTCATCGCGACCGTCACCGTGCGATCCGCCGCACTGCACGTGGCCGAGACCTCGGTCTTCAGGTGATACTCGAGCTTCCCGATCGAGAAGTCGTTCAGATAGATGCCGAGCTGGGTCGATGCGGTGTTGTCGGCACGCAGTCCTCCGTCGAGGCCGGCCTCCGTCACCAACGCCTGAGCCTGCTCGTCGGCGAACCACAGATTTATGCGCTGCTCCTGCGCGCTGCGCGTGAGCTGGTCGAACATCGCCACGGGGTTCCACTGCCCGCCGGCGAGTCGGGCGAAGACCGTCGACGACACCGTGGCGAAGAACACGTCCGACGAGCGACCGTTGTCCCCGGCGTCCCCGTACCGCTGATAGGCATCGCTCAGCAGAAGCTTCACGGCGTTCTCGGCCGTGATCTGCTCGCCCGTGGGAAGGTCGACGGGGCCGAGGACCTCGAGCAGGTGCGAGAGCACCACCGGGTCGATCGACATCACGCCGTCGAACTGTGAGCCGTCGGTGCGCTTCCACAGCGACTCGAAGAGACGAGCCGTGGTCGGGAAATCGGGTGTGAAGGTGAAATCCTGCGAGTACCGCGTGAACGTGTCGGGGTACAACGCCAGGGTGCTTTCGGGAAGGTCGAGCGCCGATCGGCCGGCTTGTCCCGCGGCATAGAACGCCATGGAATCGGACTGCTCTTTCAGCTGGATACGTCCGTTGTCGACGACCATCACACTCGATGCCGCCGGATTTCCTCCCGTCGCGCGGATCTCGGCGTTGTTCTGGAACACAACGAGATATGTCTTGGGACCGTCTCCGCCGGCCGCTGCCAGCAGCGACGGGAGGTACTTCTGCACCAGGGTGAGCGACGGCGCCGCCTGATCGACGATCTGCGCCACCTCATCGAGCGGCTCGGTGACGATGGGGAGCAGAAGGGCCCGGTCGATACCGTCGGTGATCGTCTTCGCGTCGGTGAACGCGGCGGTGATCTCGGGGAGCGCCCCCTCGGCCTGACGGAACGGCTCCAGATTGATCCCGCCGCCCTCGACGGCGAGCGAAGAGAAGTCGGATGCCGAGAGCAGGGCGACCGTGGGCGGCAGAGCCCGGCTCGTCAGGTCACGCGTCATCGCGGTGAGCTCCTGGACGGCCTGCGTGTTCTCTTTCACCACGGGGATCGAAGAGGCGAGATCCCACAGCGGCCCCGACGACCCGGCATCCGCCCGGTCCGTCATCTCGAGAACCTCGCCGGAGACCTGGTTCAGTCCGGCGATGTCGCGGTTCGCCACGATCTGCGGCACGAACGACAGCTTGGTCTGCGCGCCGAGGAGATCGGTGCGTACGACGCCCGCTTGATGCAGGAACGCCAACGAGATCGCGGCGAACGCGAACGCGACGAACGCGCACGCACCAAGGGTCCAGGCGGCGATCGCCGCGGCAACGCGGCCGCGCCGCGTGCCGGCCGCCGGCGCGTCTGACGGGAGACGACGCCGGCGGAGAGGTTCGGGAGCGGGAGCCGTCACGAGGCTGCACCCGGAATGACATCCGTCGGATCGGGCACCGGCACGACGGGCGGGGGTTCTTCCGTCCCGGACGGCTCGGGTTCGGGCTGAGGCTCGGGCCCGGGTTGGGACGGCGACGGCGACGGCGACGGCTCGGGAGTGTTGGCGTTGTCGGGGGAGCCACCCGTGTTCGTTCCACCTCCGGCGTCGGAGTCGCGGCTCGTGTCGGAGGAGCCGCCGCCCGAGTTACGGGGCGTGGTCGGCATCGTCTCCCGTTCCTCTTGCTCCGCAGCGACGACACGGGCATTCTCCGCACGCAGGGCGTCGACCGCCGCGGCGTACGCGGGCATGTCCGACAGGCCGTCGCCACCCGCCCGCTGGGCCGCCGTCACACGCGCAGCCGAATCGGTCACCGCATCGCGGAAAGCCTGCGCCGCGGAATCGTTCGCCGCAACGATCGTGGCCGCCTCCGCCTGGATGGCGGTACCCAATGTCGTCAACTGCCCCCGATAAGAGGAGATCGTGGCGACGATCGTGGCCCGCGCGTCCCGGGCGGCGGTCAGCAGCCCGGGGAGCGTCTCGCGGGCCAGGTGCACACCGTCGATCGCACGGCCGACCTCGCTGAGCGACTTCTCGTCGATCGATCCCCGCGCATACGTCGGGACCGACACCGTCCGGGCGGACGATGCGGCCTGGGCCAGAGCGGCCCGGCCCGCCTCGGCAGCGCTCAAGGGCGCAGACTCCACCCGGCCCTGCAGACTCGCGAGTACCGGCGCGCTCGACTCCGCCAGACTGCTCGCCTCTGCCACCGATGCCGTGTACAGATCGACCGCGGTCTGGAGAACCTTCGTCTCGTTGGCAAGCTCCGCCTCGCGCTCGCGGAGGCTGACCATGGCGTCATCCGCCGGATTCGCGGTGGCACGCTGGACGACCGCGAACGACGCCGTGCCGATGAGCGCGAGGACTGCCAGCGCGGAGACCGCGATGCTCAGGTAGTTCGCCGCGCCACCCTTCCTCCGACCACCGAAGAGAGGACGACGACCCACCTGAGCCAATTCGGGAGCGGCCCACCCCTCGTCGGATTCTCCACCCGTGCGCTCGCCCACCAGCGCCGACAGTGCTGTCGCCGAGGAGGCGGAACCGGGACGTGAGGGCGCACCCGTCAATGTCGTGAGATCAGCGGTGCCGCGACGAGGGACGTCGGCGGCAGGTCCGCCTATCAGTGCCTGGAGGTCTCCGGGGCGCGACCCCTCGCCCGTGGGAGCCGTCGCACCGACCATCGTCCGAAGTGCCGCCGTGTCGACCGCGCGAGTGCCCACGGAAGAGGCCGTCGGTTTTCCCACCAATGCACGAAGCGCCGATTTCCTGTCGTCACCCCGCGGTGAAGGGCGGGCGGAGGATTCAGCCGTCCCCGCCTCCCCGAACAACGTCCTGAGATCGTTCATGGTGCCTCCGCGGCACCATATCCGGTGCCGTTCTGCAAATGTCGTAGGGTTGTCCCGGGGGGCGCCAGGATTGGCGCGGAATGCTCCGGGAAAGAATAGCCCGAGAATTCTGCGCGCACCTGCCGGGCACCCTTTGACCTTCCGACGGGCGAATGGACAAGGCTTGGAACTGCGCGATTATCTCCGGATCCTGCACCGCAACTGGATCCTCATCCTTGCGCTGACCGTGCTCGGGGGCGCGGGGGCCTACGGCTACTCACTCCTTCAGACTCCCTCGTACGAAGCGGAGACACAGCTCTATGTCTCGGTTCGCTCCGACAGCTCGGGAGTGAGTGAACTCGCCCAGGGGACGACGTTCGCCCGCCAGGCAGTGGTCAGCTTCGTCGACGTGATCGACAGCGCCCTCGTGCTCGATCGGGTCATCGACGACCTCAACCTCGACACCACCGCGCAGCGACTGGCGAGCTCGATCCAGGCATCCTCCGCCACCAACTCGGTCATCATCACCGTCAAGGTGTCGAACCCGAACGCGGAACTCGCGGCATCCATCGCCAACTCCGTCGGCTCGAACTTCTCCGACGTCGTGGTCAACCGGCTCGAGAAGCCGGACGGCGACACCGCCAGCCTGGTCAAGGTGGAAACCATCGCCCCCGCGCTGGTTCCGACGTCTCCGGCCACGCCCCGGGTCCCGCTGAACGTCGCCATCGGCATCATCATCGGCCTCGCCCTCGGACTCGGCATCGCGATCCTGCGCTCCGTCCTCGACACGCGCATCCACTCGCTGCACGACATCGAGGCGGCGACGGAAGCCCCCGTTCTGGGAGGCATCTCCTTCGATCCGGATGCCAAGAAACGTCCGCTCATCGTGCACGCCGACCCCCGCAATCCCCGTGCCGAGTCGTTCCGCAGCCTGCGCACCAACCTGCAGTTCATCGACGTGGACGGTTCATCGCGCTCGTTCGTCGTCTCGAGCGCAGGCCCCGGTGAGGGCAAGTCGACCACGACGGCGAACCTCGCGATCGCCCTCGCCGAGACCGGCGCGCGCGTCGTGCTCGTCGACGGCGACCTGCGCCTTCCGCGCGTGGCGGACTACATGGGCATCGAGGGCGGCGTCGGACTCACCGACGTGCTCATCGGTCGCGCGGAACTCGTGGACGTCCTGCAGCAGTGGGGCACCGGCAAGCTCTTCGTCCTGCCCTCGGGCCGGACGCCTCCCAACCCGTCGGAGCTCCTCGGCAGCCAGGCCATGCAGCGCACGCTCGAAGCCCTCGCCGACGCCTTCGACTACGTGCTCGTCGACGCACCCCCGCTTCTGCTGGTCACCGATGCGGCTGTCGTGTCGCGCTTCACCAGCGGCGTGCTGATGGTCGCCGCATCCGGCACGACCAAGAAGCCCCAGCTGACCGCCGCGGTCGAGAAGCTCGAGGCGATCGGCAGCCGACTGTTCGGCGTCATCGTGACGATGCTCCCCTCGAAGGGTCCTGACAGCTACGGGTACGGGGCGTACTCGTATGCCGCACAGGACGGCGCGGCGGACGTCGCTCGAGACGGCCGACGGACACGGCGGGACAAGACGGAGCAGCGATGACGTTCACCATCCTGTCGGTGTGCACGGGGAACATCTGCCGCTCCCCCGTGGCGGAGCTCATCCTGGCCGACGCGCTCGCCGGTGTCGCCGACGTGCAGGTCGAGAGCGCCGGCACCGGTGCGCTCGTCGCCCATGGCGTCCCGGTCCCTGCGCAACTGCTCGCTGCGCAACGAGGGATCGATACGACCGCCCACCGCGCCCGTCAGGTGGACACGTCGATGATCCGAGGCGCAGATCTCATCCTGACGATGGCGAGAGAGCACCGGCGTGCGGTCGTGGAGCACGTCCCGGCCGCCATGCGCCGCGCGTTCACACTGCGCGAGCTGGCTCGTATCGCCGACGTCGTCGAGGCCGACGTCCCGGCAGCGCTCGCCGCGGCGAACGCGACCACGGCCACCCAAGGGATGGCGGCCGCCGTGTCGCTCGCGGCGGCGATGCGGGGAACCGTGCCTCCCCCCGCATCTCCTGAAGAGTTCGACATCGTCGACCCATATCGCAGGTCGGACGAGGTCTACGCCGCCTCGTTCTCGGAGCTGGCGCCGGCCGCCGACCGCGTCGCAGGCTTCCTGTTGCACGCTGCGCGACTCGCGCAGCCGTCGTCCTGATCGATCTCGCCGTCAGGACTCCCCGAGGGCGCATCCCCCACGCATAGGCGCCTTCCGGCACCGGGGTTTGACTGACCTCGATCGCCTCTGCGGCTCGGCGATACCATCGGCGGCAGCCGACATCCCGATCAGGAGCACACGTGTCATGCGTAAGTCTGCTCGTTCTTCCCTCCCGACGCTCCTCTGCCTTGCGAGCGTGCTCGTCGTCGTCCTGACGGTCGGCAGCGCCGCGCATGCGCAGTCGCGGTCGCCGTCGACCGCGCCCTCTCCGACCGCCTCCGCATTCGCGGTCGACGCACTCTCGGTGGACCGGGCCCCGAGCGCGGGCGGCGAGACGGTGACGCTCAGCGGCCACGGCCTCGTCGACCCCGTCCACGTGAAGTTCGGTGACGCCGACGCACCCGCCGTGTCGACCGTCGAAGCGGGCCCCACCATCTATCTGGGCGCCTCCGACAATCGGGGGGCGAGTCACTTCGCCGCAACGACAGGCCGGGATCCCGCCGTGATGAACAAGTTCCTGCGCTGGGCACAGGGATCGGCCACGGAGTTCAACGACTTTCCCGCGGAGTGGGCGAGAAAGATGCATCAGCGCGGCATCATCCCGATGCTGACATGGAACCCCACCTACCGCTCGAGCACGTGCACCGCCTTCGACGGGCAGTGCCCGATGAGCCTCGCGAGCATCGCCGACGGCGATTACGACCCGGAGATCACGGCGTTCGCCGAGCAGGTGGCGAAGACGGGGGTGCCGATCTTCCTCCGGCTGATGCACGAGGCGAACGGGGGCTGGTACCCGTGGAACGTCCGCAAAGAAGCAGATCGAGCGCAGTTCATCGCCGCATGGCGTCACGTGCACGACATCTTCGATCGGGCGGGAGCCTCGGACGTCTCCTGGGTGTGGTGCCCCAATGTGGAGAAGGCGGACAGCAGGCATGCCGTTGCATTCCGCACGTTCTATCCCGGAGATTCATACGTCGACTGGGTCGGTCTGGATGGGTACAACCGCCACGCGAACAGGAGTTTCGCGACCATCTTCGGTCCGAGCATGGCGCAGCTGCGCACGCTGACCACGCGCCCGGTGATGATTGCAGAGATCGGCAGCGCCGAGTTCGACAAGGGCCAGAGGGCGCAGTTCCTAGCCCAGACGTTGGAGACGTTGCCGAAGGAGTTCCCCGAGGTGCGGGCATTCCTTTACATGATGAACAGCGTCGATGTCTCGCTTCATCCCCGCGACGAGGCGCGTGACGCTTTCACCGGCCCCGCCGCGCAGTCATATGCGGGACCCGGCCTCGCGAATGTGAGCGCCGGGAAGATCCTCCCGGTCCAGGGCACACGATCCGTGAGCGTGACGGTCCCCCCTCACCCGCCGGGAGAGGTCTCCGTGACCGTGACGAACGGGGCCGGGCAGAGCACGAGCCTCGGCGAACCGTTCACCTTCACAGCACCCCACGCGCGCGGACGCAGCGACGGCTCGCCGGGGTTCATCGTCGCGGTGGGAGTCGCGGTCGCCCTCGCGGTCGCAGGGGCTCTGGTCATCGTGACGCGGCGACGGCGCGCCCGCGTTCGGGCGCGCACGCGAACAATCTCGTGAACGCTTACGACGAGGGGGAGACGGCGTCGGGAACACGTCGCCAGAAGCGGAATCCCACGATGTCGCCCTCGAGCTCGTAGGACGATGCCACGAAGGGCGCAAGCCCGGAGAAATGGGCCGCACCGGGCGGGCACTCGGTCGAGATCCCGCACGATGTCGGGGACTCGACGATGAGAGCCGGAGGAAAAGCGGTGACGTCGGCGAGATACTTGCGCGCGAGCCCCCCGTATCCCTGCTCCACCGGAAGGGAATAGGTGATCGGCGTCGCAGACAGCCGGTGGGAGGCTGCGAGGATCCACGTCTCCGCACCGTGGACGAGCACGCGGTCGTCGGGGCTCGTCTCGGCGAGCACTCGGTCGACCAGCTGCGCCTGATACGAACCCGGCACGAACACCCCCGTGCCGGTGACCGTCCGCAGGCCCTGCGCAGCCGTCGACGCCGACGGGGACACCACCAGCACGACCAGCACCGCCGCCGCGACGGACATGCCCGTGCGAGCCACTCTGCCGCTGACGCGAGAGGACCGGGGCCACCCCGACAGCAGCCGGGGGCCGACCGCGACGATCACGACGGCGAAAGCGGCGATGGCGACGACGAGGTAGTGCGGATACGGGCGGCCGGAAACCATCTGAGAGAGGGCATCCGCCGCGCCGACGACGGTGAACAGCACCACGACCACCACGACGCGGGAGGACACGGCGCCCGTCCCTCGGCGAACGACGAGCCACGCTGCCGTCGACGCGAGAGCGGCGGCGACCACCGCGCCGGACACCAGGAGCTGCGCCAGCGTGGCGAAGGCGGCCACACGGTCACCCGTGCTCGCACCTCCCGAGTAGAAGAGGTTGTACGTGACGTACTGGTCGATGCCCGCGCGCAGAGCGTCGCCGGACCAGAGCCACAGGCCCAGACCGAGTCCGACCACGCCGACGACGGTGAAGACGACGGCGCCGAACAGTGCGCGACGCCGCAGATACACCAGGCCCCCCGCCACGACGAGCATCACTCCGACGACGTTGTTCACCCTCGTGAACAGGCCCACCGCCAACGCGGCTCCGAGCGCGAGTGCCAACGACGCGACCGCACGGGTCGAGGCCTCCCGTCCCGAGCGCATCGCGACATGGCCGGCGAGGGAGTACGCGACCAGCTGCACGGGGAACAACCAGGTCTCCGTGAAGTTACCTCCCTCGAAGACGGCGAGATACGTCACCCCGGTCAGGAGCATCACCGGTGCAGCCCCGCGTCCGATCCAACGCGTCCAGATGAGGCCGGCGACCGCGAGGCCGAGAAAGAGCGAGAGTCCTTCCAGCAAAGGTGCCCCGGCGATACCGCCACCCATACGCCATGCGACCGTCTCGATCGCCGCCAGAAGCGGGCCCTTGTGGTCCCACGAGTCCACATACGGCATCCCCCCTCGTGACACCACCATGCCGGTGTAGAGGAAGACCCCGGAATCGCGAGAGATGTGGCCGCTGACGACCTGGGGAATGGTCGCGACGAGCGCGACGAGCAGTGCCGCGCCCGTCGAGAGCGCCGCGGCGCGGGGGCGGAGCAGGTTCATGCCGACGAATCCCGCACGCCGATGACGTTGCGCTCCCTCCAGCGCTGCAGGACCCGACGGTCGCGCAGGTGGACGGCGGCGACGGTGAGACCGGCGAGGGCGATGCCCGTCCAGCCGCCGACCGTGTTCGCGATGACGTCGTTGACGGTGGCGAAGCGGGCCGGGAGGACGAAGAACTGCACGGCCTCCAACGTGCCTGACAGCAGGGGGACGAGGGGGATGGCCATCCACAGGAAACGCGTCGGGAAGACCAGCGAGAGGAAATACCCCACCGGCACGAACATCGCGATGTTCGCCGAGAACTCGATCCACCGGTACCCGAACCACTCGGGTACGCCACTGCGGTGCAGAACGGAGAGGACGCGCTGGATCGCGCTTTCGTACGGCTGATCGATCGGTGTGGGCGAGAGCGTGGCCATCAGAACGACGACCAGACACAGCGCCAGTCCTGTCCCCGCGATGAGCAGACGCACGATCAGCCGCGCATCGCCGCGTCGTGGTGAGCGGGATGCGACGTCCCTCGACCCGCCCCGACGATGTCGACGCGCCAGAACTCCGTCGCCGCGCGCGTCACGAAGGCCACCAACCGCCTCGGGGGAAGCAGGGCACGGGAGCGGCGGGCGCCCCACATCGTCCCCTGCGTCACGCTCCCCCGGCGCGGGATACTGGGCACGGCCACGTACCGCACGCGCAGACGTCGACGGGCCTCGGCGATGGAGAAGTGCACGTGCGGCACGAGAGCCTCCGCGGGCACGGCCTCGAGGAGAGTGCGGAGGACGTCCGGGCGGTACGCCCGCAGCGGGGTGTTGACGTCGGGGACGGAACGACCGCAGACCAGGAGGACGGCGAATCGGACCAGCGTGCTCAGGGTGCGGCGGAACCAGGGGTCCGTGCGCCCGTGCCGGACACCGTGGACGACGTCGGCACCGGTCTCGTCGACCGCCACGGCGACGCGAGCGATGTCGTCGCCGTGGAACTGACCGTCGCCGTCGACATGCACGACGACACTCGCGCCGCTGCGCAGTCCGTTGGCGTAGGCGGCGAGAGCGGTGGGACCGTGCCCGCGATTGCGCGGTATCCGCACGACATCCGCAAGAGGCGTCGCCGCCGAGGCGGTCTCATCGGTGGAGGCGTCGTCCACGACGATCATCGAGACGGTCGCTCCCATCGCGTCCAACGACGCGCGGATCTCGGACAGGAAGGATGGGAGAGCCTCCGCCTCGTTGAAGGCCGGTATCACAACCGCGATATGGTCTGGTGCCTGCACGCTGGTTTCCCCGCATCTCCCCGAGCATTTTTCACCCGGCCTATCCCCCGAACCTGTAGCGTATGACACTCGTGGGGCGCAGCCGGAATCTTCGTCGTGCGGGCGCCCTGTCCGTACGGTTCCTCGTCGTCGGCGCCGTCAGCACGGCGATCGAGATCACGGCCTTCAACCTGCTGCTCCTCACGGGCCTCGGTCCCGTGGCGGCGAAGGTCTTCGCCTCGTTGATCGCCCTCGTCAACGCGTACTTCGGCAACCGCGAGTGGGCCTTCCGCTCACGAGCTCGAACCGGAGCCGGCCGTCAGATGCTGCGCTTCCTCGTCGTCAACGCGCTGTGCACGGTCATCGGCGCGAGCGCCGTCTGGCTCGGTGCCCGCGCGCTCGAGGCGACGTTCGGCGTGGCAGGACCGGTCGGACTGAACATCGTGAACGTCGTCTCCATCGCCGCGGTGACCGTCATCAGATTCCTGCTCTACCACTACGTCGTCTTCCCGCCCACGCGCGCGATCCCCGAGCTCGAGAACCCCTCGGGTAGGCTCGGCCCGTGAAAAACGCCCCTCGAGTCCTCGGCACGCTGTCTCTTCTCGCGGCTCTCGGCTCGATCGGCTTTCAGCTGCTCGTGGTCGCACGCCTGTGGGCTGCCTTCGTCGAGACACTGTCGCTCACCAGCACTCTCGCTCTGAGCGCCGCAGGGGCGCTGCTCGGTCTGGTGCTCGCCGTCGTCGCGGTCATCCTCCGCCGCGGATCGGTCGGACTGCTGGCGCCTCTCGCCGGCCTCGCGAATCTCGGGCTGCTCGCGGCCTACGCCTACGTTTTCACGATCCTCTGACCGCGCGGGTCCGCATCCGACGCCCCGCGCGCCCTCCGACAGGGCACGTGCCGGTCAGCCGCAGGCGACCTCGCTGACACTGGTGCGCACGGGGTTGACCATCGGCGTGTGAACCAGGGACACCTCGGCGCTGTCGTCCGGGGAGCCCTCGAACGTCACCGTCATGGTGTGCGCGTCCTGGGGCCCGTTGACGGCCCACAGGCGACCGACCGGACGCCCGAGATGCTCACCGTTGGTGACCGACACGTCGACGCCGTCGAAGGTCGCACCGACGAATGTGGCGCCGCTGGGTCCGTAGAACTGCAGATCCGTGCCGAGCACGCCCTTCGGATAGTTCAGAGCCGGGTTGATGTAGCTGACCAGACTGTCGGAGGTCGCCTTGTCGATCGCGTTCACGAAGGTGACCGTCATCGTGTACCGCGGCACGGAGGAACACCGATCGACGACCACGTCGGCCGACATCCACGTGTAGTAACTCAGTTTCGCCTCGGTGAGGTCGTTGACGAAGACACTTAGTGTGGTGCGGTCCGCGTCGTCGGACGCCGGGAGGGGCCCGAGCAGTCGCGAACCGGCGAGCGCGCTCTCGACACCCTCGTCGAAGGACGAGAAGTACACGCGGTTCTCGTCCACGGCCTGCACGATGGCCGCGGCGAACGGCACCGGCTCGAAGTCGCCGGACGAGACGGCGTCGAAGACCTCGACGGCAGCCGCCGCGAAGAAGGCGTCCTGGGCGGCGTTCTTCGGATACTTCGCGTACACATCGCTCAGCAGGACTTTCACGGCGTCCGACGAGGTGAGCTCGTCACCGGTGGCGAGTGTGATGGGCCCCGTTGCGCGCAGGATGTACGAGAGCACGACGGGGTCGATCGAGATGACACCGTCGACGGGCGTTGCGAATGTCTCCGTCCAGTAGGCCTTGGCCAGCTCCGCCGAGAGAGTGAAGTCGGGCGTCGACGTCACGTCCTGGGACCAGCGACCGATCTTGTCGTCGTACAGCTTCACGACCTCGGGATCCAGCGGGACGATCGGCGTCGCGCGGTTGTTGGTGAAATCACCGCTTGCGGCCTGCTGGGCGATCTCCATCTTGCCGCCCGCGAAGCGCAGCATGACCACCGATGCGGGGATACCGCCCAGCCCGCGGGCCTCGGCGTTGTTCTGCACGAGGAGCAGGTAGTTCTTCGGAGCGTCCTGCCCCATCATCGACGGGAGGTAAGGCACGAGGGCATCGGCGCGAGAGAGCGCCGGCTGCAGCGCCGTGACGGCTCCGGCCAGCTGCGACAACGGCGCCTGCAGCACACCGGGGGTTCGTTGGACATCGACGTCGGCGAGAGCATCGGCCGCCTTCTCGCCCGCTGCGGCAGCGGTGGAGACGGGTCCTGCCAACGTCGACAACGCATCGAGGTCGAAGACCCCGCCCGCAGGTCGCAGAAGCGCAGGGTCGACATCGGAGAGCGCGGGCAGTACGCCCTGAGCCAACTCGTCCACCGCCACGGTCGACGCGCGGACGGCATGCAGGGTAGGACCGATGAACGGCGCCTGCTCTGCGATCCACCACATCGGGGTGTCGGCGGCTCCGCGCGCGGCCGACGCGTGCTTCTGCAGCTTCTCGACCGACGCGGCGAGCGCCTGCCGGTCATCGGAGCCGAAATCGCCCTGCAATTGCGAGACGACCGGGACCGCGGCTCGCAATTCCTTCTGAGCGATGAATGCACCGATCGCCACTGAGGCAGCGAGGGCGATCACCATCGCGACCACCGCGCCGAGCGCGATCCACGCAATTTTCGTGGGGTTCATCTGGCGGAGGAATATACGCGACATGTCATTCCGATCACGCCGAGAATCAGGCCTCCGGCGTCGTCCGCGACGGGGATCGTCGCGCGAATGGGTATGCTACCGGAATCGGATGCAAAGGCAGCTGGTCGCGTGCTGTGCGACGTCGCCGGGGGTGCATTCGAAAGTGCCACAGAAAGACAGGAGACGCGTGGGACATCGCCGCACGCCTTCCGTCGCGATCATCGGTACGCGGGGATACCCGAGTTACTACGGGGGCTTCGAGACGGCTGTGCGCCGTCTCGCTCCGTATCTGGTCGAGCACGGTTGGGATGTGTCGGTGTACGGGCGTCCCGGTGCCGTCGAGTCTGACGATCCCGAACGCGATTCGCGCGTTCTCTCCCGCCTGACCAGAGGCATCGACTCCCGCGCCCTGAGCACGTTGTCGTACGGCTTCACGTCCACGTTCGACGCGGCGCGACGCCGCCCCGACGTGGCGCTCATCATGAACGTCGCGAACGGTTTCTGGCTCCCGATGCTGCGAGCTCGTGGCATCCCGACCGTCGTGAACGTCGACGGCCTCGAGTGGGAACGCGAGAAGTGGAGCGCGCTGGGCAAGGCGGTGTTCCGCGCGGGCGCCCAGGTCACCGCGAAATGGTCGACCGAGCGGGTCGTCGACGCGCGGACGATCGGCGACGCCTGGCAGAGCCGCTTCGGCGTCGGTGGCGAGTTCATCCCGTACGGCGCCGACGTGCCCCCGCCGCTCCCGGTCGAGCCCGGGTTCGCGCATCGGGGGTACTCGCTCATCGTCGCGCGCTTCGTGCCGGAGAACACCGTCGGAGCCTTCTTCGACGCTGCCGAACGACTGGCCACGACTCACGACGTCATCGCGGTCGGTTCGGCCGGCTACGGCGGCGATCTCGACGAGCGCGCCGCGGCCCTCGACGCGCGCGTGCCCCGCTTCCACTGGCTCGGTCACGTGCACGATGACAACCGCTTGAACAGTCTGTGGCAGCACGCCGGTGCGTACTTTCACGGGCACAGTGTCGGAGGCACGAACCCCGCCCTGGTGCAGGCCATGGCCGCGGGAGCTCCCATCGTCGCGCGCGACACCGTTCACACCCGTGAGGTTCTCGGGGCGGACGCGGGCATCTTTACCGGTCCTGCCCCCGCAGACATCGAGTCGGCACTGCGGGGTCTGCTGGCCGACCCGGGGCGTCAGCAGCAGCTGAGCGAAGCGGCGGTACGGCGTGCACGGGACGCCTACTCGTGGGAGAGCGTCAATGCCGCGTACGAGCGGCTGTTGCGGGCCCAGTTGCCGTCCGTCGACGGCGCGGGTACCGCGGAGGCACCGCGGGAACGGGAACGCTGACCTCATGGGCATCGCCGGGAAGATCATCCACGACCAGCGCGAGCGTCTGCGCGAGGCCGGCAGCGACCGGTGGCGCATCGTGAGCGCGCAACTGGCGGCGAAGGTCGGCCCGATGGCTGTGCGGGGTGCCCTTCTCTCGCCCCGGTTGGGCTCCGTGCACGGCCTCCCCCTCATCGGGCGCGGTGTTCGGGTGCGAAATGCGCACCTCGTGCACGCCGGATCCGATCTGATCGTCGAGGACTTCGCGGAGATTCAAGGCCTCAGCCGCGACGGCATCCGTTTCGGCGACAAGGTGTCGATCGGCGCGGGCACCCTCATTCGCCCGAGCAGCTACTACTCGCGCGCCATCGGGGTGGGCCTGGTCATGGGCGACGGAAGCAGCCTGTCACCCGGGTGCTACATCGGGTGCTCCGGGGGCGTGACGATCGGCGAGAAGACGATGCTCGGCCCGGGCGTGCGGGTCTTCGCCGAAGATCACGTGATGACCGACCCCTCGGTCGACGTGAAGTCCCAGGGCGTCGAGTGGTCTCCGATCACGATCGGCTCCGGCTGCTGGATCGCGAGCGGAGTGACCATCACCTCCGGGGTGACGATCGGTGACGGTGTCGTCGTGGCCGCCGGCGCGGTGGTGACGCGCGACGTGCCCGCCGGTGCCGTCTACGGCGGCATCCCCGCCCGGGAGCTGAAGTCGCGGAGCACGTCGTGAGCCGCCGCCGGCGATGCATCGTCGTGCATCCCTCCGACGAGATGTACGGCGCGGATCGCGTACTGCTCGAGGTCCTGCGCACCTGCCCGTCCGATGTCGAGGTGGAAGTGTGGCTTCCGACCGACGTCGATTACCCCGAGCGCCAGCTCTCGCGGGCGCTTCAGGATGCCGGGATCCCGGTGCGCCGGCTCGCGTTGCCGATCATGCGCCGGGCGTACCTGCGCCCCGCCCGTCTGCCCGGTCTCGCCTGGCGCACGGTGATCACGAGTGCACGCCTGCTCGCGGCTCGACCGAGCCTGGTGTACCTGAACACCGCGGCCGCGGCTCTCGCGGCGCCGGGCGCCCGTCTCTCGGGCGCGCGCGTCGTGCTGCACCTTCATGAGCACATCGACGAACGTTCGCGCGCCGTGCTTCCCTTCCTGCGACTCGCCGACCGCATCATCGCGGTGAGTTCCGCCGTCGCCGACGTGCTCCCCGCGGCCCTGCGGGGCCGCACCCACGTGGTCAACAACGGTTTCGACTCCGCGCCGGCGACGCCCCTGCCCTCGTTCGAGGGCGGCATCCGCGTGGTCATCGCCAGCCGGTGGAACGCCTGGAAGGGCCACCGGGTGCTGCTGACGGCCTGGAACGCCACGGCGCGCACCGACCTGCGGCTCACGATCCTGGGAGACCGGCCGCCGAGCGGGGAGGCGGTGGACGTGCCCGCACTCGTCGCGGAATCTCCCCGAGCGGACACGATCACGGTGGTCGGTCCGACCTCCGACGTGCGGGCACATCTCGACGCGGCGCACGTCGTCGTCGTCCCCAGCATCCAGCCCGACCCCTTGCCCACGATCGCGATCGAGACGCTGGGCGCGGGCCGGGCCCTGCTGGCGAGCGACGGCGGAGGCCTCCGTGAGATCGCCGGCGACAGTCAGCTGCTCGTCGCCCCCGGCGATGTGCGGGCATGGACAGACGCCCTCGACGGGCTCGACGAGCACGCGCTCCGTCGGGCTGCGAGCACCGCGCGCGACAGATTCGACCGGCTCTTCTCGCGCGACACCTTCGACCGCCGCATCGGGGAAGAACTCTGGAATGGGGCATCCCGATCGTGACGTTCTCTCCCGCCAGGGCCTACGCCCGCCCGCCCCTCTCCGCCCGGACGCGTCTGCTGACGCTCGTGCTCATCGCCGCGGTCGTCGCGAGCTCGTTCCTCGGCCGCTACGACGCCGAGATCGCCGGCTTCCGTGTTCGCATCGAGCAGGTGGTCCCGCTGGCTCTCGCGGCCTGGATGCTGGTACACCCGGCGCTGCGGCGGGCATTCCTGCGCGCGCTGCGGCACCCCGTGCCGCTCGTGTACGCCGCCTTCGTCGTGTGGAACATCGTCGCGACGCTCGTCTTCTCGCCGAGCCTGACGTGGAGCGCGTCGATCGTCATCTGGCTGTTCATCGACCTGCTGCTGCTGGTGTCGATGATGGCGATCGCCGAGGGGGCGGATCTGGCTGAGCGGCTGGGACGGCTCTCGGTCATGCCCTGGGCGCTCGTGGGCTTCGCCGCGTACGTCGTGGCGAACCTGACCCGCGGTCAGGTGGCCCTCGGCACCGATTTCGACTACCTCTACGAGGTGTATGTCGCACGGGTGAGCGCCATCGAGGCGAACATCTACGCCTCGATCCTCGTCTTCTGGACGCTGCTGGCCATCACGCGCCGAGGGATCGGGCGCTGGGAGACCGCGGCCATCGCCGTGGCCGTCCCGCTGGGACTGGTCGCCTCGCAGACGCGGACCGCGGTGTTCAGTCTCGTGCTGGGCCTCGGCGTCTTCGGCATCTTCACGCTCTTGTCGCGCCGGTCCTCGTGGCGCGAGCGTCTTACCCGCGTCCTCCCCTCGGCGGTGCTCGTCGGCACCCTCGTGGTGACCTACGTGATCGTCGCCGCTCTCGGCGGCACGGCCCCGGCGGATCGCACGCTTCCCGCGACGGCGAGTCCTTCGGCATCCGTCTCGACGACGGCCGACCCCTCGCCGGCCCCCACCCGCGAGCCCGATCCGACCAATCCCGAGCAGCAGAACAAGATCGGCGATGTCGACTTCCAGGGCGGCACGATCGCGTTCCGTGTCGAGGTTGCGCGGCTTGCGGCCGAAGAGATGCACGGCGCCAATCTGTGGTTCGGCAACGGGCACGAACACGTTCGGACTCCGCCACGACCAACCGGGCACGCCGGGCATCAGCGGGCACATCATCATGCTGCCCGTGCAGGTGCTCTACGACGCGGGGATCGTGGGACTCGCTCTGCTGATCACCCTCTTCGTCGCCGTGTTCGTCGGCGTGCCCCGGCAGCGCAAGCCCGTCGCAGCGGGGCTCCTGGCCTCGTACCTGCTGTCGGCGACGCTGACGAGCATGTTCTGGTTCGCGATCACCTGGATCCTCATCGCGGTCCTGCTGCGCCCCCTCGCGGACGACGAGCGTGACCTCCCCCGCCCCTGAGCCGCCCCGGCCGCACCGGGCTCGCAGTGTCGCCCTCCTCACGGCCGTCTCGGCCCTGTCGGCGGTCTCCCCCCTCATCGCGCTTCCCCTGATCACGCGTGCCGCCGGCCCCGACGGCTTCGCCGAGATCGCCATCGGACAGGCTCTGGGCACCCTCGCCGCCACGGTCATCACCTTCGGCTGGGCCGTACGGGGTCCGGTCGAGGTCGCCCGTTCGGCGGACCCGGCTCGCGTGTTCCGCGCCAGCATCGCGGTTCGGGGCGCCAACAGCCTCGTCGCGCTCCCCCTGGTCGCCCTCGTGGCGGCTCTGGCGAGCCACGCCGATGACCACGCCCTCGCGATCGTATCGGCGCTGGCCTTCTCGTTGCAGGGTCTCTCCCTGAGCTGGTACGCCGTCGGCGTCGGCCGGCCGCTGCTGTCGCTGGTGTTCGATGCGGCGCCTCGCATCGTACTCAACCTCGCCGGAGCCGTCGCTGCCCTTCTGACCGGCATCCCTCTGCTCTACCCCGCTCTGCTGCTGGTCGGCACGCTGGCGGCGTTTCTCGTCGCGACCTGGCTCCTGGGGCTACGCGAGCGCTTCTCACCCCGCGCGGCGCTGCGCGATGCGCGTGCGGCGTACGCCGGCGGCTGGCGCACGGCACTGGCCGCCGCGCTGCTCACCTTCTCGGAGACGGCACCGCTGTCGACATTGGGCGTGGCGACCTCGCCCGCGGCCATCGGCTTCGCCCCGTTCGACCGGGTGTTGAAGTACGGGTACATCGGCGTCTACATGATCACGGGCTCGTTCCAGGGCTGGGTGTCGTCGGCCCCCGGCGACGCCGGCCTGCGGCGGATGCGGCGTGCCCTCGGCATCCACGCCCTGCTCGCGCTCGTGCTGGGCACCGGCTTCGCCCTCGTGGTGCCCTGGGCGACGCCCATCGTCTTGGGGCCCGGATTCGACATCGGCCCGCTCACCGCGCTTCTCGGAGCCGTGGCCCTCGCCGCCATGACGATGGCCACGGCCCTCGGGATGTGCGTCGTGCTGCCCTCCGGCCGCGATGGCGCCTACCTGGTGGCGGTGTGCGTCGGCGCCCTGCTCGTCGTGCCCGCCGTCCTCATCGGCGCCGCGGCGCTGGGCGTCGCGGGAGCGGCGGCCGGCGTGGCGGTGGTGCAGCTGGCGGTGCTCGGCGTCCTCGGGCTCACCGCGGTGCGCATCCTGCGCGGGCGCTGAACCGCCGCCTCGGCGACCGCCCTCGCGGTCGAGCCGACGAGGAGCTCGGCAGCGTCAGGCCAGCACGTACCCGGCCACCGAGAGGGCCACCCACACTGCGGTGAAGACGGTTCCCATCAGGACGGGTCCCCAGAAGCGGCCAGACAGCCCCACGAAGACGGATGCCGCGATCCCCAGCCCCACCAGGAGGGCCACCGGCATGCCCGAGACCGTTCCCGCGAACACGATCGGGATGACGGCGAAGGCCACCGCGGCGACCGCGGCGGCCACGACGCGGGCGTTGTTCGCAGACAGAAGCGTGCGGGCGTACGAGAGGGCGGCCGGGTAGACGAACCCGATCGCGAACACGGTGAGCAGGACCACGACGACGAACGGCGCGGCGACACCGAGCAGGAGCCACCGCGGGGACAGGGCGGCCAAGGCGGGCCAACCGACAGAGCCCGCCGCGACGCCGGCGACGAAGGGCAGCACCGCTCCCAGCACGAGGGCCCACAGCACGTCGAGACCGCGCAGGCGCAAGAAGCCGGCCGGGCGCGCGCGGGCGATGAGGCCGAGCCCCGTGCCGCCCACGACAATGGATGCCAGCACGCTGCCGACACTGCGACCGGCGGCGCCGTCGAACGCAACGCCGGCGAGGAGTCCCACCACGACGGCCACGACGAGTGCGGCCGCGGCAGCGACGAGGGGCTTCCACGTGCCGATGAAGCCGCCGACGCGGGCCTGGGTCGCGCGAGTCGAGGTCCGCTCCTCGCGTGTCGACCGCGCGGAAGGGCTGGGCTCGGCCGGGTCGGAGCCGATGGCCAGGTCGTCGATCCGAACGGTCGAGGGGCGGGCGCTCTCGGTCCGCGCCTCGCGACGGGAGCGTCGGCTCGGCTCGACGGGGTTGTCACTCACCCGTTCAGCTTACGGGTTTCACCCGCGTAGCCCGCGTGCCGCGAGCTCCGGCTTGCCTCACAGCCCGCGCTGATCGCTGCGGCCCACCCGCTCTGCACCGGGCGGCAGGCTCACGGCGCATGCCCGGCGTCGAAGCATCCGCGGGAACGACAAAGGCCGGGCCCGAAGGCCCGGCCCGTGCCGAGTGGAGTCTGGAGAGACTTACTTGAGGATCTTGGTGACGGTACCGGCACCGACGGTGCGGCCACCCTCACGGATCGCGTAGCCGAGGCCCTCTTCCATGGCGATCGGCTGGATGAGCTCGACCGACATCTCGGTGGTGTCACCGGGCATGACCATCTCGGTGCCCTCGGGCAGCGTGATGACGCCGGTCACGTCCGTGGTACGGAAGTAGAACTGCGGGCGGTAGTTGGTGAAGAACGGGTTGTGGCGGCCGCCCTCTTCCTTGGACAGGATGTACGCCGTGCCCTCGAAGTTGGTGTGGGGGGTGACCGAACCGGGCTTCACGACGACCTGACCGCGCTCGACGTCGTCACGCTTGGTGCCGCGCAGGAGCAGACCACAGTTCTCGCCGGCCCAGGCCTCGTCGAGCTGCTTGTGGAACATCTCGATACCCGTGACCGTGGTCTTCTGCGTCGGGCGGATGCCGACGATCTCGACCTCGGAGTTGATCGCGAGGGTACCGCGCTCGGCGCGGCCCGTGACGACCGTGCCACGACCGGTGATCGTGAAGACGTCCTCGATGGGCATGAGGAAGGGCTTGTCCTTGTCACGCACCGGGTCGGGGATCGACTCGTCGACGGCCTCCATGAGCTCGACGATCGAGTTGACCCACTGCTCGTCACCTTCGAGAGCCTTGAGGCCCGAGACGCGCACGACGGGGGCGTTGTCGCCGTCGAAGTCCTGCGACGAAAGGAGCTCGCGAACCTCGAGCTCGACGAGCTCCAGGATCTCCTCGTCGTCGACCATGTCGCTCTTGTTCAGCGCGACGAGCAGGTAGGGCACGCCGACCTGCTTGGCGAGCAGGACGTGCTCACGGGTCTGCGCCATCGGGCCGTCGGTGGCGGCGACCACGAGGATCGCGCCGTCCATCTGAGCGGCACCGGTGATCATGTTCTTGATGTAGTCGGCGTGACCGGGGGCGTCGACGTGAGCGTAGTGACGCTTGGGGGTCTCGTACTCGACGTGCGAGATGTTGATCGTGATACCGCGCTGACGCTCTTCCGGCGCGGAGTCGATCGACGCGAAGTCACGCTGAACGTTGGTGGCCGACGGGAACTTGTCGGCGAGCACCTTCGAGATGGCAGCGGTGAGCGTGGTCTTGCCGTGGTCGACGTGACCGATCGTTCCGATGTTCACGTGCGGCTTGGTCCGCTCGAACTTGGCCTTAGCCACTGGGTCCTCCTCAGGACGTTGGTTGCGAGATCTCGGGCGCTGGATTGCGACCGGTTCTTCGCGGGGATGGTTCTCAGGTTACTAGAGAGTCGGTATTCAGTTTGAGCGGATGCCGGGAACCTGAGCAGAACCCGGGGCTCCCGGCATCCGTGAGGGCGGTGTTACTCGCCCTTGTTCTTCTGGACGATCTCGTCGGCCACGGCCTTCGGGACATCGGCGTAGCTGTCGAACTCCATGGAGTAGACGGCACGGCCCGAGGTCTTCGAACGCAGGTCGCCGATGTAGCCGAACATCTCGGACAGCGGCACGTTGGCGCGGACGACCTTGACGCCGGCGGCGTCTTCCATCGACTGGATCTGGCCACGACGCGAGTTCAGGTCGCCGATGACATCACCCATGTACTCCTCGGGAGTACGCACCTCGACAGCCATGATCGGCTCGAGGATGGTCGGGTTCGCCTTGCGGACGGCCTCCTTGAAGCCCATGGAGCCGGCGATCTTGAACGCCATCTCCGAGGAGTCGACGTCGTGCGAAGCGCCGTCGAGCAGGATCGCCTTGACACCGACCATGGGGTAGCCGGCGAGCACGCCGACGTTCATGGCGTCCTGGAAGCCCTGGTCGGTCGGCGAGATGTACTCGCGCGGGATACGACCACCCGTGACCTTGTTCTCGAACTCGTAGGTCTTGTCGGCCGTGACCTCGAGGGGCTCGATCGCGAACTGGATCTTCGCGAACTGACCCGAACCACCGGTCTGCTTCTTGTGGGTGTAGTCGTGGCGCTCGACCGACTTGCGGATCGTCTCGCGGTAGGCCACCTGGGGCTTTCCGACGTTGGCCTCGACCTTGAACTCGCGCTTCATGCGGTCGACCAGGATGTCGAGGTGGAGCTCGCCCATACCCTTGATGACGGTCTGACCGGTCTCGGCGTTCTGCTCGACGCGGAACGTCGGGTCTTCTTCGGCGAGCTTCTGGATGGCGACACCCAGCTTCTCCTGGTCGGCCTTGGTCTTGGGCTCGATGGCGACCTCGATGACCGGCTCGGGGAAGGTCATCGACTCGAGCACGACCTGGTTGGCCGGGTCGCACAGGGTGTCACCGGTGGTGGTGTCCTTCAGGCCGATGACCGCGTAGATGTGACCGGCGGTGACCGAGTCGACGGGCATCTCCTTGTTGGCGTGCATCTGGAAGATCTTCCCGATGCGCTCCTTCTTGCCCTTGGTCGCGTTGACGACCTGGGCACCGGAGTCGAGGTGACCCGAGTACACGCGGATGTAGGTGAGGCGACCGAAGAACGGGTGCGTCACGATCTTGAACGCGAGGGCCGCGAAGGGCTCCTCACGATCGGCGTGGCGCTCGATGACGATCTCTTCGTCCTTGGGGTCGTGGGCCTCGATGGCGGGCACGTCCAGGGGCGAGGGAAGGTAGTCGACGACCGCGTCGAGCATGGGCTGCACGCCGCGGTTCTTGAACGCCGAACCGCAGAGCACGGGGTAGAGCTCGGAGGCGATCGTCATCTTGCGGATGGCGCCCTTGATCTCGGCGACCGTGAGCTCCTCACCGCCGAAGAACTTCTCGAGGAGAGCGTCGTCGGACTCGGCGACGGTCTCGAGCAGCTGCTGACGGTACTCGGCGGCCTTGTCGGCGAGGTCGGCCGGGATCTCCTGGATCTCGTACTTCGCACCCATGGTCACGTCACCCTTGGCGTCACCGGGCCAGACCAGCGCGCGCATCTCGACGAGGTCGATGACGCCCACGAAGTCGTTCTCGGAGCCGATGGGCAGCTGGATGACCAGCGGCTTGGCCTTCAGGCGGTTGACGATGGTGTCGACCGTGAAGTAGAAGTCGGCGCCCAGCTTGTCCATCTTGTTGACGAAGCAGATGCGGGGGACGTCGTACTTGTCGGCCTGACGCCACACGGTCTCGGACTGGGGCTCGACGCCCTCCTTGCCGTCGAAGACGGCGACGGCACCGTCGAGCACGCGGAGCGAGCGCTCGACCTCGACGGTGAAGTCGACGTGGCCGGGGGTGTCGATGATGTTGATCTGGTTCTTGTCCCAGAAGCAGGTCACAGCAGCGGAGGTGATGGTGATGCCACGCTCCTGCTCCTGCTCCATCCAGTCGGTGGTCGCCGCACCATCGTGCGTCTCACCGATCTTGTGGTTGACGCCCGTGTAGAACAGGATGCGCTCGGTCGTCGTGGTCTTGCCGGCATCGATGTGGGCCATGATGCCGATGTTGCGGACCTTGTGCAGGTCGGTGAGCACGTCTTGTGCCACGGGTGTCTTCCTTACCTGTTGGGAGGTTGATGCCGGGCCCATCGGAGGGTCCGCGACCGGGGTTCGGCCGCGGACCCTCCGCGGGTTTTACCAGCGGTAGTGCGCGAAGGCGCGGTTCGACTCGGCCATCTTGTGGGTGTCTTCGCGGCGCTTGACCGCGGCACCGAGGCCGTTCGAGGCGTCGAGGATCTCGTTCTGCAGACGCTCGGTCATCGTCTTCTCACGACGGCCCTTCGCGTAGCTCACGAGCCAGCGCAGCGCGAGCGTGTTCGCACGGTGCGGCTTGACCTCGACGGGAACCTGGTAGGTCGAGCCACCGACACGGCGGCTCTTGACCTCGAGGGTGGGACGGACGTTGTCGAGCGCCTTCTTGAGCGTTGCGACGGCGTCCTGGCTGTTCTTCGCCTCGACACCCTTGAGGGCGTCGTAGACGATCGACTCGGCGATGGACTTCTTGCCGTCGACGAGGATCTTGTTGACCAGCTGGGTGACGACGGGAGCGCCGTACACCGGGTCGTTGACGACGGGACGCTTCGGGGCGGGACCCTTACGAGGCATGGTTCTCAGCCCTTCTTCGCGCCGTAGCGGCTGCGAGCCTGCTTACGGTTCTTGACAGCCTGGGTGTCGAGCGCACCGCGGACGATCTTGTAACGGACACCGGGGAGGTCCTTCACACGACCACCGCGCACGAGCACGAGCGAGTGCTCCTGCAGGTTGTGGCCCTCACCGGGGATGTAGGCGGTGACCTCGGTGCCGTTGCGCAGCTTCACGCGAGCGACCTTGCGCATGGCCGAGTTCGGCTTCTTGGGGGTCGTGGTGTACACGCGGGTGCACACGCCGGCCTGCTGGGGGTTCGACTTCAGCGCGGGAGCCTTGGTCTTCGAGACCTTCGGCGAGCGGCCCTTGCGAACCAACTGCTGAATGGTTGGCACGTTCTCTCCTTGATTGGCTGGGGGTTCCTGTCGGTTCCGCCCAGGTGCTGCACGGTGACAGCGGTCGTGTCTCCCCCGACACCTCGCTCATCTTGCGATTCGTGACGTGTCGGGCTCACGTGTGATCCACCGCGCGACAGAATGATCGGACACGGTTCGTGGTGGATATGCCGTGGGGGCGACCTGTTCGCAGGCCGATCCCTGAGATGGTGCGAGCGTTGATCCGTACGACACGCCCGAGGGCATGACGTACGGCGCGCGTGAACGCACACCCGCTCAATGATACGCGCTCCCCGGGGGTGGGGCAAACGTGCCCGGACGCACGGACCGAGAGCGTGCCGCGGCCCGGCCGGTCAGCCGAACAGCAGCAGGGCCGCCCCGACCGCGGCGGCCGCCAGCACGACGACCACGCCGACCACGAGCAGCAGCCGGAGAGGTCGACGACGCGAGGTGCGCGGCCGGACGACGGCGGCATCGCCCGCGCGAAGACGAGCGGGCCCCGGCGATCGACGCTCGATGCGTGCGGGCTCGTCGGTGCGCGGCACGTAGGACTGCTGCTCCCCGGCGACGGGGACGCGCGCGGAGCGCACGGCGCCGGGGACCTCGCGCGCGGTCTCGAGTGCAGATGCCGCCGCCCTCGGAGCTCGGCGGCGGCGGGCGCCCCTGGTGGTGCTCTCGTCGGCCGCGGGTACCGCGGTCGACGGCGGCGATGCCGGCCGCGCGCCCCGACCGCGCGAGGCCGGAGCGGTGACGCCGTCGACAGCGCCCCCGGGGACGCTTTCGGCGCGGCGGCGCGTGGCCTCGTCGAGGTCGGGGGCTGGCGTCGGCGCCGGCCGGCGACGCGTGGTCTCGTCGAGGTCGGAGGCGGGCGCGGGCTGCGGGTCGGCGCGACGGCGCGGTGCCGTGGCGAACACGTCGTCCTGGTGAGAGGCAGCAGCCGGGCCGGCTTCCGGCCCGCGCGACACGATCGTGTCGTCGTCGAGAAGGCCCGCGGTGGATCGCACGGTGTCGTCGTCGAGGCGGTCGTCAGCGACGGTGTCTTCGGCGGCAGCCTGCGGGACCGCCGGCCACGCACGGAGCCTGCCCGCCCAGAGGGTGACGTCGTCGGGCTCGTCGGAACGGTCGCCCGGGCCGCTCACACGTCTCTCCGCGACAGACGCACCTCCGCGTCACCGAGGAAGAAGCGTTCGCCGGCTTCGATCTCCTCCCCCGGGGGCGCTTCGACCTCCGTCCCCATGAGAGTGGCGAACAGCACGCCGTTCGTGGAGTCCAGATCGGTGACGTACCAGGTCTCCCCGCGTAGCTGCAGGCGCGCGTGGGTCTTGGACACGGTGCGCGTCTCGTCCGAGATGGAGACGAGCTGCGCATCGGGGTACGCCGGGTCGGATGCCGGACGACGACCGAGGATGACGATGGGCGCGGTGAGATCGATCGGCGCACCGCCCGGCGGGATCAGGGCCCACGGGATCCGCTTGCGCCGCGTCACGACGGTGCGGTCGAGCGCATCGAGGTCGTCGCTGTCGTCGTCTCGGTCGGCGGGCAGCCCCGGCTGTGCGTACAGGGCGGAGACCGACGTGCGCGCCGACCTCGGCGCTCCGGCATCCGGGGCATCGGGCACCGCGGAGACCGCCTCGGACAGCTCCGGGAACTCGTCGGGGTCGGCGGCCTCGGGCGCGCGCGGTGCCGGGACCGGCGCCGGCGCCGGACGGGTGAGCGGCGCCCCGGCGTCGACGTCCGGCGTGTCGGCGGCCGACCGCGCCGAGCGACGCGGCGGGTTCGCCCAGGGCGCGGAGCCGGCGTCATCCGCGGGAGACGGCGCGGAGGAGGCGTCGACAACGGCGTCGCCGGTCGGCGCGGGGGGCGCCCACACGGGAGACGGCGCGCCCGCCGTCGATGAGACGGGAACGTGGGGGCCGACCGCCTCGGCGTCGTCATCGACGCGGGCGGGCGAAACCGCGTGCGAGCGCGCGTCGATCGGGGTCTCGCCCGTCGCGGGGGCTTCGGCGCGCAGGGCATCGAGGACGTCGAACACCGACGTCGGAGCCGGTGGCGTCCACCCGGCGGACACCTGCGCGGGTGCGAGGGCGTCATCGGCGGGCACGCCAGCACCGCGTCGGCGCGACCCGTCCGCGTTCGAGGAGAGCAGGTCGGACGGCGCAGCCCAGTCGCTCGGCGACGGCACGGCATCTGCCAACGAACCGGACGGCGCGGCGAAAGGCAGCGCCACGGGCTCCGACATCACGGCCGGCTCGACGGGGCGCGCGGCGCCCGCACCTCGCTCGCCGTCGGTGGCCTGCTCCGGCGTCCACCCGCCGATCAGCGGCACGTACGGGCCGTCGAACTCCCGGCCGCGGCGGACGGGGACGGAGTCCTCGTCGATGCCCGAACGCGCAGACCCGCCGCCGCCATCGCCGTCCCAGCGAGCTGATCCGAAGCCCAGAATGCTGGCCCAGATCACGGGGAAGAGGGCGCCGACCACCGTCATCCCGCCGCCGGCGCCGAAGCCCACCGAGATGCGGTGGACAGACACGATGAACACGACGATGAACGCGATGCCGCCGAAGAGGGGCACGATGTTCAGCAGAACGAGCCAGGGCGAGAAGCCGCCGATCTTCAGCACCATCGCCACGTTGAGCACCGGGATCCACGCCTTCCACACGGGCTCGCCGATCTTGCGGAACAGCGCGGCCAGCGCCACCGCGAACCAGACGTACAGCAGGACGACGAGCGCGAGCGAGGTCGCACCGAGCACCAGTGTGGTGGAATCCGTCATGTCGTGTCGCGTCCCGTCGGGGCGGTGGGACGCTTCCCCCTCTCGTCGCGATGCAGGGACCCCGCGCGCGCACGGCGCGGAGTGAGGAACCGCAGGAACGATCTCAACGATACGGCCGCGCGGACGCGACGCCACCAGCCCCGCTGACGCAGGAGGACGCGTCGTTCGACCTCGACCATCCGCCAGTAGTCCGCGACCTCGTCGGCCGACACCGCGTCGGGTGCGAAGACCGCCCGGTCCGCCTCCTCGGCGAGGCGCGTCGCGGACGCGGTGCCGAAGGCCGCGGCGACGTCGTGACGAGTCGGCGCGGGAGGGAGGACGCGGCCCGCATCCACCCCGGCATCGACGTACTCGTCCCACCCGCCGGCGATCGCCGCACGCGGATCGGCGTCGCGACGGCGCCCCCGGCGACGAAGCGCCTTGGCGACGACGATCGCGAGGAAAGGACCGAACAACACGAGCAGGACGAGCACACCGATGCCGGTCACCCGGAGGACGGGCCACAACCACGCGAGGTCGAGGCCGTCATCGGTGCGTGCGTCGTCGTCGAGAGCGTTGTCCTCCTGCACGGGCGCCGGAGGAACAACCTCGTCGACGGTGTCGGGACGCACCTCCGTGACGTTTTCGGGGTCCTGCTGCTGAGTCACCTCCAGGCTCGGCGACTGCTGCCACTGCGGGGTGACGTCGATGCTCGCCCACCGGCCGTCGACGCCCTGGACCTCGGTCCACGCACTGAGGTCGCGTGCACGGCACTCCCCCGCCACGCACGTCGGCAGGTCGGGCTCGGCGGAGACGAGACGGGTGCCGACCACGACGCGGGCGGGAAACCCCAGCTCGCGGGCGATGAGGGCAACCGCCACGGCGAACTGCTCATCGTCTCCGACCGCCGCGACGAAATTGCCCGATGCCGCCGCCCGCGGGTCTTGCTCACGGTCCAGCAGGCGCTCGAACATGGTGTCGATGCGCGCCACCGAGTGTCCCGACGCGCTGGGCTGAACCTGATACCCCGGCAGGTCGGCCGCCCACGCGGGGACGGCGGACCCCGAAGCCGCAAGGCTGTGGCTGAGGTAGCCGCGCTCGCGCAGTACCTGCACGAGCGTCTGCAGAGCCGCACCGGCATCTGCTCCGACCGCGTGCTCCTGCACCCAGCGCCGCAGGTTGTCGCCGCCGTCGACACCGCCGGACACCCCGGGCGGGGTCAACGTGGTGAGATCGACGGCATCCGGTTCGACCGCATCCACCCGATACCGGTCGCCGTCGACGAGGCCGCCGCCGGCGGTCTGCACACCGGCCTCGGCATCGGCGCTGTAGTAGAACCCGTCGGCGAGCTGCGCCCGCCGGTCCCCTTCGAACGTCGCGGAGGCGAGGCTGCCCGCCGTCGGCATCCATATCCCGTTCAGATCGACGACCTCGATGTCGGCCTCGACCGGCCGGCCCGCCCCGGGATCGCGCTGCGACGGCAGACGGAGGAAACCTCCGCCTTCTTCGCCGGATGCGCGGAAGATCTCGCCGTCGTAGGTGTCGAGCGTGGCGACCCGGATCCGCTCGGGCAACGTCCCCTCCCCGCTGACGCGGAAGAGCACGTCGTCAGACCTCGCGTCGGAGAACATCGAACGGTACTGCGCGAGCGGGCTCACCGCTTCGGCGATCCGGCGGTCGGGCCCGGCCGCCGATCGCAGCACCTGCCGCTCGGCATCCCTCGACACCCACGGGACGACGGCGATCGTCGCCAACACGGCCACCGCCAGCATCGCCACGCCCAGGGCGGCGCGTCGACGATCGACGCCCGAACGGCTCGATCTCGACGGCGCCGCGGACACCTCGCTCGCCCGACGAAGGGCCCCGAGACGCTCGTCGCGAGCGCGCCACGCCAGCCACAGCACGCAGACCAGCAGGGAGGCGAGCCCCACGGCCGTCTCGACCGGGGCGACGAGCGTCACCGGACCGAGCGAGAGGGGGGCGCTGGTCGCCGTGCGGCCGAAGAAGAGACCGAAACCGACCATCGCGAGTCCGCTGATCACGGCGCCGGGGGCACGGCGATCCTCACGCCATGCGAGCGCGAGGGTCACAACGGTCCCCACCAGAAAGACGACGAGCGCGGGGACCAGCAGATTGCGGTAGGAGCCGACGGGCAGATCGACCGTCACCAGGTCTTTCCACGCCACGACGACTCCGGCGAGCGCCTCGCCGATTCCCCGCAGCGCATCCGCGGCGGAGGCGAGACGCGACGCGACGGCGAGGGGGACGGCGAGCACGACGAACGCACCCGCCACGACTGCCGCCAGCACCCATCCGCTGCCGCGCCGCCACGTGACGACAGCGACGATCACCGCCGCCACGGCCACTGCGACTCCGACCAGCAGCAGGAATGACGCCGAGGCGTAGATCGGCCACGCCGCCACCGCTGCCAACGCGACGCAGGCGGCGGTGTACAGGGATCCGGCCGCGATGCGCGGCGCGGCCGAAACGTCGCGCCGTCCTCGGGCGGCGACGCGGCGACGCCTCTCGCTCACGAGGTCGCTCCTCTCACGAGAAGACCCGCCAAATCGTCGAGGGTGCCGATCGTCAGCACGGTCAGACCCGCGATGGACTGCATCCGCGGGTGAGCCCTCTCGTCGCAGATGACGGCGGCGACGGCCGTGTCGGCGGGGAAGGCGAGCGCGGCCTGGCGCAGGCTCCCCAGCGGAACGGCCGAGCCGACGACGACGAAGGCGATCGAGAGGCGCTCGTTGGCCTCGGATGCCAGGCGGCAGACGTCTTCGACGGGCATGGTGTTGTCATGCCGCCCGAGGTCGCTGAAGCCGTCGAGCAGGGCGCGGGGCGAGATCACGGGCACGTGCCGGATGGCGCGCAGACGCCCCTTGACCACGCGAGGGATCTCGGAGCCCGTGACGATGTCGATGTCGCGCGCATCGCGCACCGCGCGCAGGGCGAGCGACGCCGCCGCCGACACGGCCAGCTCGTACTCGTCGGCGTCGGCGTACTCCCGGGTCGCCGCCGCCAGGACGACGGCCATGCGCGAGCGGCGGGACTCCTCGTACTGACGCACCATGAGCCGGCCCGTCTTCGCCGTCGACTTCCAGTGCACCTGACGCGGGGAGTCGCCCGGCACATACTCGCGGATCGCGTGGAAGGACATGTCGGCGTCCACCAGTCGACGGGTGGCATTGCCCTCGAGGTCGCGTACGAGCCCGGCGCTCGTGGAGGGGATGGCGACCGTGCGCGGGTGCACGAACACCTCGTGCACGTCGTCGAAGGAGTGCTCTCGGCGGAGCAGGCCCAGGGGGTCGCTACGGACCGTCGTGACCGGTCCGACACGGACGACCCCGCGCGGCAGGGGCGGGATCTCCAGCGGCTCGGTGGTGCTGTGACCGGGGCGCAGGAGCGGGACGCCGAACTCCACGAGACCGCGCCCGACCGGAATGTCGAGTCGGCCGGGCAGGGCGGGGCGCGCGCTCTCGTTGCGCACGACGATCTCGCCGGTCACCCCCTGCCCGGCGACCACCCGCTCGTGGACGAGCGCAAGATCGACACCGTAAGCGCGGGCTCCGAAGAGGAACGGCACGCTCATCGCCAGCAGCAGCAGCGCGGCACTGCCGGCCACCATCCACTCGACCCAGCCGAAAGCGATCCCGCACAGCAGCCCGAGCGTCGCCGCGACGACCACCACGGCCCCCGCCGGACGCACCGTACGCCCCGCCCAGCGCACCGTCGCCGTGACCGCGTCGACGGTGACGCGCCACCATTCGGCGGCCTGCACCACCGCGCGCACGATCCGGCGTTGCCGTCGCGTCGCCGTCGAGGTGATCGACGTACGCGACCCCGTGGCCATCGTGCCGACCGAGGTACGCGTCAACCTCGACTCGGTGCGCGTCACATCGGGCATGATCCGACCCCCGGGGGTGCGGATGCCGCGGAGCCCGGCACCGTCAGGCGCTTTCGCGCTGCGTCGGCGGCAGCGTGTCGAGCAGCACCTGCCCGACGACGGCCTCTTGCGTCACGCCGTCGAACTCGGCCTCGGGGTGCAGGATCAGGCGGTGCGAGAGCACCGGCACGGCGAGGGCCTTCACGTCGTCGGGCGTGGCGAACGTGCGCCCCTGCGCGGCCGCACGGGCACGGGTGGCGCGGGTGAGGGCGAGCGCCCCGCGGATGCTGACGCCCAGGCGCACCTCGTCGGCCGTGCGCGTGGCATCCACGAGCCGGGCGATGTAGTCCAGCACGAGCGGGTCGACGTACACGGATGCCGCGAGGTCTGCCATGCCGACGAGCGCCTGCGGCGTGATGATGGGGCGCAGGTCCGCGGTGGCGACAGCGGCCCCGTCGAGGATGCGGACGGTCGCGGCGTGATCCGGGTAGCCGAGCGAGGTGCGCAGGAGGAAGCGGTCGAGTTGCGCCTCGGGCAGGCGATAGGTGCCGGCCTGTTCGACCGGGTTCTGCGTCGCGAGCACGAGGAACGGCACGCCCACCTCGCGGGTGACGCCGTCGATGGTGACCCGCCCCTCTTCCATGACCTCGAGCAGGGCCGACTGGGTCTTCGGGCTCGCGCGGTTGATCTCGTCGGCGAGGACGATGTTGGCGAAGACCGGGCCGGTGTGGAACTCGAACGAGCCCGACTTCTGGTCGTAGACGGTGATGCCCGTGATGTCGCCGGGCAGCAGGTCGGGGGTGAACTGGATGCGGGTGTTCGTGCCCTGTACCGACTGGGCGACCGCGCGGGCGAGCGAGGTCTTGCCCGTGCCGGGAACGTCTTCGAGCAGCACGTGCCCGTCGCTCAGCATGGCGGTGAGCACGAGCTCGACGACGTGGCGCTTGCCGAGGACGGCACGCTCGACGTTGTCGGCGATCTGCGAGAAGGTCTGGGCGAACCAGGTGGCCTGCTCCTGGGTGATCGTCATGTCGGTGAGGTCTTCCTGTGGCGGGGTGGATCGGCGGCGCAGAGGGGATGCCAGCGGTGCCGGGTCAGTTGGACGGATCGTCGTTCGTGGGCGGCTGCGACGGCTCGTCGATCTTGCCGGGGTCGCAGCTTCCCCCGGTCTCGAGTGTGGCGGGCTCCAGACCCCAGTTGCGGGAGGACCAGTCGATCTTCACGACCACCCCCGATACGCGCACCGCACCCTTCGGCACCCTTCGCGGGTTGTCACCGGCGTCGAGGCTCTTGTCGTTCTTGTCGAAGTACCGGAGCTTGGCGTACGAGGGGGTGCCGGTACCGAGGTCGTTGCTGGTCGACCACTCGACCTCGAGATCGCGCCCGGCGACGCAGGAGCCCAGTGACGCGCCGGCCCGGACCTGATACGGGGCGCTGCCCGACGCCGGCTTCACCTCGCCGCGCTCCGAACGCGCCGGCCAGAGATCGTGCTGGAAGTACACGCCGATGTCGGGGTCTCGCCCGAAGACGTCGGTGCTGCCGTTCCAGCGGTCGTACTCGACGTGGTTGTTGCGGGGCGGTTTGCTGCCCTCTTGGATGCCGTTGCGACCGATGCGCCAGCGAGCCGTGTCGCCCTGAACGTCGGGTGTCGCCCCGACGCGGAAGGTGTACCCGGTCGGCGCGGAGGTGTCCTGCGCCGCCTGGATGCTCTGCTCGACCTGGTCCGACCCGAACGTCTTGCCCTGGAAGACCGAATCGACGCACATGCGCACCGTGTACGTCTCTCCGTCGTCGCGGTTCGGGAACTCCGCCCGGCGCTCGTCGCCGACGGTGCGGCAGGCGCCGTCGATCGCGAAGCCGAACGTCAGCGCCGAGTCGTCGCCGTCGGTCGAGGCAGAGCCTTCGGCGATGATCGTGACCTTGCCGGCGCCGCTGGGTTCCGATCGCAATGTGAGGGCGAGCTGCTGCGGCTTTCCCACACCGTGGGCGGTGAAGATCAGCGCGTCGCCGTTCTGCGAGCCGCCCAGCCCGGGCGGGACCGAGAAGCGCGAGATGGGCGTCACCGTGACCTTGGCGCCAGTATTGCTGCCGACGGTGAAGCCGCGAAGGGTAACGGCGTCCTGGTTGCGTCCGACGTCGACCCTCTTCGTCTCGCCGGCCTCGCTCTTGACCTCGAGCGTGCCGGTCTCGGCCGCGTCGATGCCGGTGATCGTCAGGTCGACGACCTTTCCGTCTCCCCCGGTCTGCACCGGCGTGAACTGCCCCGAGGACGGACGGTCCGGGGTGTCGTAGGCCCAGGCCGTGGTGCGCACGGACGCGCGGGACTCGCCCACGCTGTTCACGGCATTCACGACGTACTCGCGCTGGTCGCCGTTGGGAGCGGCGATGCTCGAGCACCCGCCGTCGGGGCCGCACTGTGCGACCACCTCGCCACGCGAACGCACGATGAACCCGCTGAGCGCCGGGTAGGCGCGACGCGCTTCACCCGGGTCGACGCGCAGGGTCAACGAGCCATCGGCGTACGCCGTCTGCCGCACGCTCGCGGGCCCTCGGGGGTAGCCGAGCAGGTCGAACACGACGCGTGCGTCGCGGGTGGCGGCGGTGGTGCGTCCCTGCGCGTCGCGAAGGGTGACGCTCGCGCCGCACGTTGCGCCGGGGGCGTCATCCGTCCACGACGCCTGGATGCTCGTCGACGACGCCACGGCGAAACTGACCCCGGCGCACGCGGCGGTCGGGCGCACACCCACGACCTCGAGCGGCGTGCGCGGCAGCGGGTTGACCTCGCCGCTGGCACCCACGACGTCGACGGTGCAGCTCGACCCCGTCGCCTGCGAGCACTGGAACGACGTGGTTCCCCCCTGGGGCAGGGTCGACGGCGCAGCGCCGACGCGCAGCACGAGGCGCGCGGGCGCGACGGCGTTGTGGCTGTTGATCGAGATGACGGCGGCGTTCTCGGTGCCCGGAACGGCGCGGTCGGTGCCGGTGACGGTGACGGTCGAGCCGTTCAGCGCCACCTCGAAGGCCGAACCCGCGTAGTCCATCGCGTAGCGGATCGCTGCCCAGTCCTCGCGGCCCAGCTGCCACGAGGTCATGTTGCGCAGGTCGAAGGTGGCGCTCTCACCGGGGCCGACGGTCAATGCCCCCGGTCGCAGCTCGGGCTGCGGGTCGCGCGCGACCACTCCGATGGGAACCGACAGCACGGTCCAATCCTGCGTTCCGGCCACGCGGACGGGCACCTGACAGGCATCGGTCCAGGGGGATCCCGTTCCGGCCTCGTAGCTCACCACGGATCCGCTGACGCTGCACCGGCCCTGCGACCGGGCGCCGGTGGCCGTGACGTCGGAGCCGACCTCGAGCGTGGCGCGCCGGGGCAGGGCTACGAGAGACGCCATGTCGAACTGCACCGAGCCGAGCTCGTCGACCCGCTGCGCGGTCCCGGGCCGCAGCGACAGGCTCAGGTCGTCGTCGCCGGGCACGCGCAGGAAGGCGTAAGTCGTGATGTCGGTGTCTCCCACACGCGCGGAGACGACGAACGGGATCACCCGCCGGGTCGCCGGGAGCTGCCCCGAGATGCGCCGCCCGTCGACCTGCACGCCCGCGGGCTGAGCCCACAGTGACACGGCGAGCGATGCGACATCGCCGCCCGCCCAGGAGGCCTTCCCGGCGATCACGTCGACGCCCGAGGTGAAGTCGTCGCGGTTCTCGACCGTCAGAACCGTGTCGGCGACCACCGGGTAGTCGGGCACGCTCTCGCGCACCACCTTCACCACGATGAGTCCGCGGCCGGTGTTGCCCGAGTCGGAGGCGACGTCGTAGAGGAACGACATCGTCGCGGGCTCATCCCCCGCCCGCAGGACCACGCCCGTGTCGGTGACCGTCTGCACGAAGCCGCTCAGACGCGCGTACTCGGCGTTGTCGCTGCCGTCCACGAGCTTCTCCGGCAGGTCGGGGCGCACGCCCGTCAGCTTCAGGCGTCCCTGGGTCGGGTCGATGTCGTTGGCGAGGGGACTGACCCGGATCGTGCTGTCGGCGCCGGCCTGCACCTGCACGTAGTCGGTGAAGGTGATGGGGCTGGGGTTGGCCTCGGCGTCGAGGACGCCGATGCGCACCGTGCCCTCGCCGGTGGCCCCGGCGGTGTCGGAGACCCGGTAGCGGAAGGAGATCTGCCCGCGGTCGCCCGGGATCGACGAGTACACGATCGATGACCCGTCGGGCGACACGGATGCCGTACCCCGGTCGGGCTGGGTCGCGATGCGATCGAGGGTGACGGCGTCGCCGTCGGGGTCGATGCCGAAGCCGCGGAAGTCGATCGTGGTGGTACCGCCGCTGAGCACCCGTCCTTCGAGGGTGTCGGGCAGTGGCGCGCGGTTCGCCTCATCGCCCAGCACCGTGATGCGCACCGTCGCCTCGTCCCACAGGGTCGGGGCGCCGGTCGTGTACACGCGGTAGGTCACCTCGTACGTACCCGGCGAGGTCGGGGCGAGATAGCGCAGCACACCGGCGGACGCGAAGGCGAGGGCGTCGCTGGCGGGCTGGGCCTGCACGCTCGAAGGATCGAGCACGGGGCGACCGCCGGCCGGGGAGATGTCGTTGTCGAGCACGGGGATGTCGACCTGGGCGCCCGCGCGCACGGTCACGGTGTCGTCGACGGCGATCGGAGCGATCTCGGGAGCCGGCGGCAGCAGGTACACCGTCGCCTCGCCCCTCACGCGCGAGCCTTCGTCGTCGGTGCCGTCGCTCACGGTGTACCCGACGGTTCCGAGAAGGCCCGCGCTGCCGTCGGCGGTGCTTCCCGACACACGCAGATCGTTCTGCCCGACGGTGTCGACGCTGAGCGATGCCCCTTCTTGGGCGACCGGCTCCACGTCGCTGAGCAGCAGGACACGGCCCGTGGGGTTCGACACGGCCGCGAACACGTCGAGGGTGGCGTCTTCTTGCGGTCGCACGAACGCGACCACCGGTGAGGTCGACAGCTGGGCGGGGGCGTCGGCGGCGAGAAGGGTGATGCGCGCGGTACCCGTGGCATCCCTCGCCCCCGCGCTGACGGTGAAGTCGACGCGGTAGACACCCGGTTGTCCGGCCGAGAAATCGAACCTGGTGCTGCCGCCCACCACCGTGGCGGCGGCCGCGGCGCCGTCGAGCACCCGCACCGACGTCAGTGTGACGTCACCGGCGGTCCCCGTCACGTGGGGGCCCACGTCGACCGTCAGCGCCGAGCCCACGGTGTCGAGTCGCGCGAACGACTGCACGGCCAGGGTGGGGTCGGGCGCGACCCGGATGACGAGGGGTTTGGTCGTCGTGGCACCGGCGGTGTCGGCCACGGTGACGTCGAGCTGGACGTTCTGCTCCCCGCCGGAACCGTCGTCGGCGTGCTGGTACACGACATCGCCGGCGGGCGTCGCCGCCACCGTGCCGACACCGCCCGGGTTCTCGACGGACAGCAGCAGCAGCGGGTCGCCGTCGGGGTCGACCCACCCCGGGAGCACCGGCACGGTGATGGTGCCGCCGCGCGCCACCTCGGGCGTGGGCCACGGCTGCAGGCACTTCTCGACACCGCACCACACGGGAGCGGCGTTGGCGGCCGCCGGTGAGACCGTCAACGTCACCGTGGTCGCGGGCGAGGTCAGCCCGTCTGCGGTGGTGCCGTCGGTGACGGCGTACGAGAACGTGGCCGACCCGCTGGCGCCGGGCGCCACGCGCACGGCGAGGCGCTGACCTGCGTCGGTGACCGTCAGGGTGCCGAAGCCGGGGTCGAGACCGGTGACGCTCTCGGGCACGATGCTCAGCACGTCCTCGTTCGGGTCGTGGTCGTTCAGCAGCACGGGCAATGTGGCGAGGCGTCCCGCCCGCACGCCGAAGGCGTCGGGCTCGGCGACGGGGGGCTTGGGGTCGAGCACGACGCTCAGCTGTTCGTCGCTCTGCTGCGCCGCCTGCTCGGTGCGGTCGTCGAGCGACCAGTTCTGGCTGGATGCCACGAGCGCACCGTCGGGGACCGTCCACACCCACCCCGAACGCGTCTCGTTCAAGATGACGGCGTGCTCGGTCGCGACGAAGACCGGTCGGCGCTGGTCGGCGAGGGTCGCGCCCCCGTAGTCGAGGTCGGTCTCGCCGCGGTCGGACCGCCACAGCGTGCCACCCGCATCGCCCGGGAGCAGCCACGCCGCGTACGTGACTCCCTGGTGGGTGAGGGGCCGCGCGGGCTGACCGATGACGGCGCCGCCCCCGCCCACCTCACGACGCGGTGCACTCCCGTCGACGGGGATGCTCCACAGCGACTGCTCGTCGGCGACGTAGACCGCCCGCGCGTCGGCATCGGCGTCGCCCACCACGAGCTGGTCGCCGGCGTCGATGTCGACGGGGTCGGCTCCGCGCACCCACACCCGTCCGGCATCCGGATCGACGAGCACCCAGGTGTCGCCGGCAGCCGAGAGCACGGGCGCGGCGACATCGACGGCGAGCTCGTCGCGCGATCGCACCTCATCGGCCTCGAGGTCGTAGCGGATGACCGATCCGTCGACGGACGAGTAGGCGAAGAGCATGCCCCGGGCATCGAGGGCGATGGCATCCGCCGTGTACGCGGGGGCCTCGTCGTCGCCGGCCGTCCCGAACGGGTCGAGCTCTGTGGAGCTCTGTCCGGCCTGACTCAGCCGGCCGACGAAGAGCGTGCCCGCATCGGTGCGGTAGACGGCGTAGTCGCCCGCTGTGACGACCGACGTGGTCCCGGGCGGAGTGTCGGGCGCGGTCTCGAGCTGCTCCTGTTGCAGGTCGACGGGCTGCGCCTCGTCGATGCGGGTCAGCTTGCTGAAACTGTCGGTGAACAGGTAGGCGCCGTCTGCGCTCTGTGCCACCTCGCTGGGGTTGCTGGCCGCGCGAACGGTGTCGAGCTCGCCCACCGACGTGTTCACGCGCGCGTAGCGCTGGCCCTCACCCGTCTGCAGCGCCCACACCGAGGTGTCGACCTCGGGCGTCTGCTGGGCGTCGAGACCGGGCCAGACGATACTGGCCGTGACGACGAGGACGACCGCAGCCAGGCTGGACGCGAGCCCGATGAGCGTGCGGCGCCTCATCAGAGGACGCCCGTCGCGAAGAGCGCGGCGACGGCGACCGCCCCCGCCGTCACCAGAGTCGCCCCGGCCAGAACCCACGGCAGCACGCGAGAGGCGGACGACGCGGGTGCGGCGATGTCGGTGTCTTCGTCGCGCGCGAGCCCGGCGACCCCGGAGGTGCCGCGGATCTTGCGCGATCTTTCGCGGGCGATCCGCGAACGTGCGGGCCCGCGCAGGGTCGCGTCGGAGAAGTCCACCGAGCGCGCCGCGGGGGTCCACTCGGCCGCCGGCACCTCCAGCGGCGTCGCGGGAAGCCCGATCTCGCTCTGCACGCGCTGCAGGGCCTCACCGAACGCGCGAGCGCTGGCGTACCGGTCGCCGGGGTTGCGCGCCATCGCCGTCGCCAGCACCTCCTGCACGGCGGCGGGGACGTCGGCGCGGGAGATCTCGGTGTAGGTGGCACGAGCGATACGGCGCCGCAGCTGCTCGCGCGAGTTCTGGCCACGCTCGCGGCGCTCGAACGGGCTGTGCCCGGCCAACAGCGAATACACGGTCGCGCCGAGACTCCAGACCTCGCTCGCGACCGTTCCCGCGGTCTGCTCGGCGACGACCTCGGGCGCGCTCCACGGTACCGACATGGCGAGCATCTCGTCGGCCCCCTGGGGGGCGAGCGACGACGAGATGCCGAAGTCGGCCAGGACGGGTGCGCCGAAGGTCGTCACGAGGATGTTGCTGGGTTTGACGTCACGGTGGATCAGTCCGGCATGGTGGGCGGACTCGAGGGCGCCCGCCATGCGCACACCGATCGAGAGCACCTCGGCGACCGGGATGCGTTCCACGCGATAGCGCTGCGCGAGCGAGCCGGGGCAGAACTCCATGACGATGTAGGGGCGGCCGTCGGCCGAGATGCCCGCCTGGTAGACCGTGACGATCGACGGGTGCGCCGAGAGGTGGGCGAGCACGTCGGCCTCGGCGTTGAACATGCGCAGCAGATCGGTGTCGCGCACGTCGCTCGGCAGCACCTTCACCGCGACGTCGCGACGGGGCATGTCCTGGCCGTAGAGGAAGACGTCGGCGAAGCCGCCCGATCCGAGCGGACGGATGTACGCCAGACCGGGCAGGATCGGCGGCGACGACGGAAGGCGCTGCGGCATCGAGCCCCCTCCCCGGACGACGTGCCCGCGACTCAGCGGGCGGACACCTGGAGCATGCTAACAAAATCGTCTCTGCGAGCCCCGGACATCTCCCCCGCGCCCGTCCTCCACAGGGTCAGGTCGACGGACCCGGTTCGCGCGGATCGAACGGGGCGTCGAGCGAACGCGTCAGATCATCGAGCAACGCCGCGATCTGCGGCTCCACGTATTCGGCCACCGCTGCCTGGACGCGCAGGCGGTGGTGCAGCAGGATCGCGCACACCTCGCGTCCGATCATGTTCGCGTAATCGTCGGCGAGGCCCACCTCCTGCCGCAGCGCCGCCTTCGCGGCATCCGAGAGCGGAGGCAGGTCGGGGATGGTGGCATCCTCCTCGGCGGCCAGTCCCGTCAGCGTGAAGAGGAAGGGCGCCCCGGGCTCGGGATCGGGGTCCAGCGGCATCCCCTCGAACTCCGGCTCGAGCCCCTCCGCGGGCCGATACGAACGCCGGCGGTTGCGTTCGGCCTGCTGGTCGAGCTCGCGCTGCAGCATGGGGAGGTTACGCGAGGTGTAGTCGGCGACCGCGTGATCGACGATGGCCTTCACCCGGGTGGACAGGCCGTGCTGCACACCGTGGGGCACGTCGGAGCCCAGACCCGCCGCCGACAGCACGGGCGATCCGAAGCAGCGGCGACACGGAGCGACCCGGCCACGGTGGCTGGCCGGCTCCCACCGGGGCAGCCAACGAAGCCAGGCGTCCACCGCCTGACCGACCTGGCTCTCGAGCGACCGCTCCACGGCCCCTACGCTAGTGCGACACGCCCGGAGAAGTCAGGATGCCGCGGTCTCCGCGCGTCGAAGACGTTCACGCCCCCGCCCGAAACCGTCTACCGGTCGGGCTCGGGGTCGCGGGTCCCCTCGCTGCCTCGTCCGCCGCCGCCAGAGCTCCTCGGGCCCCCGCGCACCAACAGCACGCCGAATGCTCCCGCGACCAGCCCCGCGGCGGCGATGACGGCGCCGGGGAAGCCGAGCGCGATGCTCTCGGCCGCAGCCAGCCCACGGGTGGGATCGGCACCGGTGACGACGGAGCCGACGACGAGCCCCACGATCTCCCCGACGAAGGCGCCGATCGCGCACGGCACCGCCGTCAGGTACCCGGGCGGTTCGGCCCTGAGGCCCCACCACAGCACCCCGGCGAACACCGATACGGCCACGACCTGACCGATCACACCGGGGATGGCGCCCAGACCGCGCACGGGGATGACATCGGCGTCGAGCACCAGGCTCACCACGCCCAGGGCCGCGATGGAGAGCGCGAGGAAGGAGACCGCGGCCAAGACGACCGCGACCGGCGGGGTCACCCCGGCCGGTCGCGGTTCGCTCGTCATGGCATCCGGTCTCAGCCGGCGAGCTGAGGACCCGCTTCCAGAGTGCGCTCGTACTCGCGCTGCGCCTCGGCGTTGAGCTCGGTGATGCGGCGGCCGCGCGCGGCGACCCACGCGCCGAACCAGATGGTCAGCTCGCGCCCGAGCACGAAGGCGACGATCGCCAGGGGGGCGAGCACGTTGTCCTGCAGCAGGTCGACGGCCTGACGGGGTGTGACCATCCAGAAGGGCGCGGCGAACAGGACGCCGAGCAGGTGCCCCAGCCACGCGACGACCCCGACGGTGAGGCCCCACACGACCCAGTGGCCCCAGCGTCCGCGGTTGATCAGGGCACCGAGGAACCAGAAGCCGAAGTAGAACGCCACCGTCGGTACCCACAGACCCCAGGTGGCCAGCGCCGCCAGCGCCGCCTGCCCCAGATCCGACGTCTGCACGTCACCGGTGAGCAGCCCCAGCCCCAGAGTCGCCGCAAGGTACAGCACGGCGAAGGCGAGGGCGGCGAGCAGGCCGATCGCTCCGGCCGCGCCGCGGTTCGCGCGGGGCCGCGGCGCCTCGGGCGCCTGCACGAAGATGGGCTGCGCCGCTCCGATCGTGCGCGTCGGCTGATCGGCGACGGAGGTCGACGCCGCGCTCGTCGCGGCACCCGCTCCCGCAGCCGCGCCGACGGCCGCACCGGCAGCGGCGGGGGAGGCAGTGGGGTGGGCGTCGTCGACGGACGAGGTCGCCCCGGCGGGACTCGTGGTCTCGGCGGTGCCCGGTTCGGGCTCGGCCGACGCCGCGTAGGCGGCCCACCGGGCGTCTTCGTCGTCGAGATCGACCGACGACGCGCCGAGCGACGACCCGCCGACCGACGCCGAGGCGTCTTGCGGCTCGACGGGTGACGCGTCGTGCACGACGGGCGCGCTGTGCGCGGCGCCGGCGTTCTCGTGCGTCTCTCGCTCGTCCCAGGCGGCCGCGGCCGCCTCGGGGGCGACCGCGTCGCGACGGGCGGCTTCTGCCTCGGCGAGGCCCTCGTGGGCTCGGCCGACGACGTCGTTCGCCTCGTCCTTGGGGTCATCGACGGGGTCGCCGTACGACTGGTGGTCGCTCATCGGTGTCTCCTCACGCGGTGCTAGCGGCGCTAGGCTATCCCGGTCCTCGCGCACCGCGGCGCAGGCATGCCGTCGTATCGCTTCTCGACCGTGTCGGCGGTGCCGTCTAGGGTGTTCCCATGCCTCGACGCCCGCTGCACCCGATCTTCGCCGCCGTGCTCGTCGGCGCCGCCGTGGTCGGATTGAGCGCATGCGCGCCCGAGACCGGCGGCCAGGCCGCTCCGACCGGTACCGAGACGGCAGCGAGCAGCACCAGCCCCACTCCCATCCCGACGATCACGCCGTCGACGAAGCCCGTGACACTGCCCACCGACTGCCGCGCCATCCTGTCGGCCGACGTTCTGGCGCAGCTCGGTTCCATTCCGCTGAACGACCCCGCGATGGGGCCGTCCGGCCTGTTCGGCGACGGCTCGCTCGTGTGCATCTGGCGGGACCCCGCCACCGACACCACCGGCCTGGTCACCCGCATCTCCCAGATGGACCGCGGCCCCGCCCTCGACATGCTCAACGACCTCGTGTCGACGCAGGGGTTCAGCTGCTACACCCCCGACGAGGGCACGCGCTGCGAGAAGACGTGGATCAACCCGACCTACCCGGTCAACGACGGCCGCACGCTCTTCTGGCGAGACGGGGTACTCATCGACACGCAGTACTCCAACCTCGCGCCCACCGGCTACACCGCGAGCATCATCGCGTCGATCTTCGGCACATCGACTCCCGCACCCACCCCCTCGGCCTGAGCCCGTCCGGCACGCTCGAGCGAGGGTCTCACCCTCCGAAGGCGTGTGAGGCCACGACCGCGGCATACCCTTCCGGCATCCACCCCGAAAGCGTCGACGACACCCAGCGGTCCCCGCGAAGATCGTGGACCTCGACGACGTCGCCCGTCTGACGCTCGCAGTGGGTCGCGTCGGCGTCCGTTTCGCAGGCGAAGCCCTGCGCGGTCAACGTGGTGCGCACGGCCGCGGCGCCCTCGGGCGCGACGGTCGAGACCGTCGTCTCGACGAACCGTCCGCCCGGACCGCGCCAGTGGCAGGTGACGACTACGGTGGGCGATGCCGCCGCGACAGCCTCGGGCGTCGACAGTGCCGCTGTGCGCCGCTGCCACAACAACGCCTCGGGCGACCACACGAGCGACGACCACAGTGACTGCGAGTACAAGTGCCGGCAGTCCGACGCCGGCTCGGCCGGGTCCGCCGCGACGGCCGCGGTGTGCGTGCTGGCCGCGCGCAGCGTGTCGCCGACGAACGTGACGGCGATCGGAACGCCCGGTGCGGCCAGAACGCCGAGAGCGGTCACGGCCGCCGCGCAGAGCAGACCGGCCGGCCATGCCAGCCACAGACTGCGCCCACCGATCCGAGCCATGCGTTCCTCCCCGACAACGGTAGGCGTATCCCCCCGCGAAACGGTGTCCTCGACACGCCGCCTTCACGAGCACGTCACACAGCTGCGACACGACGAAGGCCCCCGGCGTGAGCCGGGGGCCTTCGGGAGGATCAGGATGCCGCGCAGCGGCGCGGCATCCTGTCGCTGATCAGTTGTACGTACCGGGCGTGAAGTCGTCGGTCGAGAAGCTGTCGAAGTCGACGTAGCTCAGGTCGGCGTCGGAGTAGGCACCGTCGGACGCGAAGATGCGGTTGGGGTACCGCTCGCTCTTCGCCTCTTCCGTCGCCTCGACCGTGACGTTGCGGTACTTCGCGAGTCCGGTTCCGGCGGGGATGAGCTTTCCGATGATGACGTTCTCCTTGAGGCCGACGAGCGGGTCGCTCTTGCCCTCCATGGCCGCCTGCGTCAGGACGCGGGTGGTCTCCTGGAACGACGCGGCCGACAGCCACGACTCGGTCGCGAGCGACGCCTTGGTGATACCCATCAGCTCGGGGCGACCCGACGCGGGGCGCTTGCCCTCGCCGACCGCCTCGCGGTTGATGGTCTGGTAGCGCTTGAAGTCCACCAGCTCACCGGGCAGCAGGTCGGTGTCGCCGTGGTCGACGACGGTGACCTTGCGGAGCATCTGCCGGACGATGACCTCGATGTGCTTGTCGTGGATCGGCACACCCTGCGAGCGGTACACGCCCTGGACGCCGTTGACGAGGTACTTCTGCACCTCGCGGGCACCCTGCACGCGCATGACCTCCTTGGGGTCGAGCGTTCCGACCTGGAGGGGCTCGCCGACCTTGACGTGCTGACCGTCCTCGACGAGGAGGGTCGCACGCTTCAGGACCGGGTAGACCACCGGCTCGTCGCCGTTGTCGGGCGTGAGGATGACCTTCTTGGCCTTGTCGGTCTCGTCGATCGTGATGCGGCCGTCGGCCTCGGCGATCGGCGACGCACCCTTGGGGGTACGGGCCTCGAAGAGCTCCTGCACGCGGGGCAGACCCTGCGTGATGTCGTCGGCCGACGCGGAACCACCCGTGTGGAAGGTACGCATCGTCAGCTGGGTACCGGGCTCACCGATCGACTGGGCCGCGATGATGCCGACGGCCTCGCCGATGTCGACGATCTTGCCGGTGGCCAGCGAACGGCCGTAGCACTTCGCGCACACACCGACGGCCGAGTCGCAGGTCAGCACCGAGCGCACCTTGATGGTCTCGACGCCGCCGGCGACCAGCTTGTCGATGAGCACGTCGCCCACGTCGTCGCCGGCCTCGGCCAGCACGGTGCCCTGCGCGTCGACGACCGCCGTGGCGAGCGTGCGAGCGAACACCGAGTTCTCGACGTTGGCGTCCTTGACCAGGTTGCCGGTGGAGCCTGCCGCGGCGATCGGGAGCTCGAGGCCCTTCGACGTGCCGCAGTCCTCTTCGCGGATGATGACATCCTGCGAGACGTCGACCAGACGACGGGTCAGGTAGCCCGAGTCGGCCGTACGGAGGGCCGTGTCGGCCAGACCCTTACGGGCACCGTGCGTCGCGATGAAGTACTCGGCGACCGACAGACCCTCGCGGTACGACGAGATGATCGGACGCGGGATGATCTCACCCTTGGGGTTGTTCACCAGGCCTCGCATACCCGCGATGTTGCGGATCTGCAGCCAGTTACCACGGGCGCCCGACGACACCATGCGGTTGATGGTGTTGTCGGCGGGGAAGTTGTCCCGCATCGCCTTCTGGACCTCGTCGGTCGCCTCGGTCCAGATCTTGATGAGCTCCTGACGACGCTCGGCGTCGGTGGTGAGACCCTTCTCGTACTGCGCCTGGACCTTCGCCGCCTGCTTCTCGTAGCCCGCGACGATCTCGCCCTTGTTGGGGGGCGTGAGGATGTCGCTCAGCGCCACCGTGACACCCGAACGGGTGGCCCAGTAGAAGCCGGCGTCCTTGATGCGGTCGAGCGATGCCGCGACCTCGACCTTGGGGTACTCCTCGGCCAGCTTGTTGACGATCTGCGACAGCTTGCCCTTGTCGGCCTGCTCGCGAACGAACGGGTAGCCCTTGGGGAGCGTGTCGTTGAAGATCGCCTGGCCGAGCGAGGCGTCGACGAGACCGTGCTTGTCGTAACCTTCGGGCGCCTGGCCCTCGAGGAACGTGAGGCCGGGGATGCGGATGCGCGCCTTGGCCTGCAGGTCGAGGGTGCCCTCGTCCTTGGCCAGGATCGCCTCGCCCACCGAACCGAACGCACGGCCCTCGCCCACCGCACCCTCCTTGAGGGTGGTGAGGTGGTGCAGGCCGATGATCATGTCCTGCGAGGGCAGGGTCACCGGGCGGCCGTCCGAGGGCTTGAGGATGTTGTTCGAGGCGAGCATGAGCACGCGGGCCTCGGCCTGGGCCTCGACCGACAGCGGCAGGTGCACGGCCATCTGGTCGCCGTCGAAGTCGGCGTTGAACGCCGCGCACACGAGCGGGTGCAGCTGGATGGCCTTGCCCTCGACGAGCTGGGGCTCGAACGCCTGGATGCCGAGACGGTGCAGGGTGGGTGCACGGTTCAGCAGCACGGGGCGCTCGCGGATGATCTCTTCCAGCACGTCCCAGACCTCGGGACGGTAGCGCTCGACGGCACGCTTGGCGGCCTTGATGTTCTGCGAGTGACCGAGGTCGATCAGACGCTTGATCACGAACGGCTTGAACAGCTCGAGAGCCATCTGCTTGGGCAGACCGCACTGGTGCAGCTTCAGCTGGGGTCCGACGATGATGACCGAACGACCCGAGTAGTCGACGCGCTTTCCGAGCAGGTTCTGGCGGAAGCGACCCTGCTTTCCCTTGAGCATGTCGCTCAGGGACTTCAGGGCGCGGTTGCCGGTACCGGTGACGGGGCGACCACGACGACCGTTGTCGAACAGGGCGTCGACGGCCTCCTGCAGCATGCGCTTCTCGTTGTTGACGATGATCTCGGGGGCACCGAGGTCGATCAGTCGACGGAGGCGGTTGTTGCGGTTGATCACGCGGCGGTACAGGTCGTTCAGGTCGCTGGTGGCGAAGCGGCCACCGTCGAGCTGGACCATCGGGCGAAGCTCCGGCGGGATCACCGGAACGACGTCGAGCACCATGGAGGCCGGCGTCATGCCGGTCTGGAGGAACGAGTTGACGACCTTCAGACGCTTGATCGCGCGGATCTTGCGCTGGCCCTTGCCCTCGGAGATCTGCAGGTGGAGGCTGTCGGCCTCGGCCTGCAGGTCGAAGGTCTCGAGGCGGCGCTTGATGGACTCCGCGCCCATGTGGGCCTCGAAGTACTGACCGAAGCGGTCCTGCAGCTCGTGGAAGACGTCGTCCTCGGGCTTGAGGGCGCCCACCTCGAGCGTGCGGAAGTCCTCCCACACGCGCTCGAGCTTGGCGATCTGCTCGTCGGCGTTCTTGCGGGCCGCCGTCATGTCCTTCTCGGCGGCGTCCTTGACCTTCTTCTTCTGGTCGGCCTTGGCGCCCTCCGCCTCGAGGGCGGCGAGCTCCTCCTCGAGCTTGGCCAGGCGCGCGGCGATGCGGGCATCGCGGCGGTCGCCGAGCGTCTTCAGCTCGAGACGGATGTTGTTCTCCTGCGTGGCGAGGTCGCGGTGACGAGCATCTTCGTCGACCGAGATCACCATGTAGGCGGCGAAGTAGATGACCTTCTCGAGGTCCTTCGGCGCCATGTCGAGCAGGTAGCCCAGGCGCGAGGGCACGCCCTTGAAGTACCAGATGTGCGTGACGGGCGCGGCGAGCTCGATGTGGCCCATGCGCTCGCGACGGACCGAGCTCTTGGTGACCTCGACGCCGCAGCGCTCGCAGACGATGCCCTTGAAGCGCACCCGCTTGTACTTGCCGCAGGCGCACTCCCAGTCGCGGGAGGGTCCGAAGATCTGCTCGCCGAAGAGACCGTCCTTCTCGGGCTTCAGCGTGCGGTAGTTGATCGTCTCGGGCTTCTTGACCTCACCGAAGGACCAACGACGGATGTCGTCGGCGGTGGCCAGACCGATACGGATCTGATCGAAAGTGGTTGATTCGAGCACTGGTTCTCCTGTGTCGGAATTCTCTGAAATCTGAGCTGGGTCGCTGAGCTGGAAGCTCAGATCTCGTCGATCGACGAGGACTCGAAGCGGCTGGAGATGTTGATGCCGAGCTCCTCCGCGGCGCGGAAGGCGTCGTCATCCGTGTCGCGCAGGTTGACCGCGGTGCCGTCGGCCGAGAGGACCTCGACGTTCAGGCAGAGCGACTGCATCTCCTTCATGAGCACCTTGAAGGACTCGGGGATGCCGGGCTCCTGGATGTTCTCGCCCTTGACGATGGCCTCGTACACCTTGACGCGGCCGAGGATGTCGTCGGACTTGATCGTCAGCAGCTCCTGCAGCGCGTACGCGGCACCGTAGGCCTCGAGCGCCCACACCTCCATCTCACCGAAGCGCTGGCCACCGAACTGGGCCTTACCGCCGAGCGGCTGCTGGGTGATCATCGAGTAGGGGCCCGTCGAACGAGCGTGGATCTTGTCGTCGACCAGGTGGTGCAGCTTCAGGATGTACATGTAGCCGACCGAGATGGGCGCCGGGAACGGCTCGCCGGAGCGACCGTCGAACAGCAGCGTCTTGCCCGACGAGTCGACCAGACGGTCACCGTCGCGGTTCGGGATCGTGGAGTCGAGCAGACCCGCGATCTCGGCCTCGAACGCACCGTCGAACACCGGGGTGGCGACCTTCGTGCCGGGAGCCGCCTCGCGAGCGGCCTCGGGCAGGTGCGCGGCCCACTCCGGGGTGCCCTCGACCTGCCACCCCTGCTGGGCGATCCAGCCGAGGTGGAGCTCGAGGACCTGACCGAAGTTCATGCGGCCCGGGATACCGAGCGGGTTGAGGATGATGTCGACCGGCGTGCCGTCGGCGAGGAAGGGCATGTCCTCGATCGGGAGGATCTTGGCGATGACACCCTTGTTGCCGTGGCGGCCGGCGAGCTTGTCGCCCTCGGTGATCTTGCGCTTCTGGGCGATGTAGACCACGACGCGACGGTTGACGCCCGAGCCGAGCTCGTCGTCGCCGTCTTCGGCGTTGAACTCCTTGACGGCGATGATCGTGCCCTGCTCGCCGTGGGGCACCTTCAGCGAGGTGTCACGGACTTCGCGGCTCTTCTCGTTGAAGATCGCGCGGAGCAGGCGCTCCTCGGCCGAGAGCTCGGTCTCGCCCTTGGGCGTGACCTTGCCGACGAGAATGTCGCCGGGACGCACCTCGGCGCCGATGCGGATGATGCCGCGGTCGTCGAGGTCCTTCAGCAGGTCGGGGCTGACGTTGGGGAGGTCACGGGTGATCTCCTCCTTGCCCAGCTTGGTGTCGCGGGCGTCGACCTCGTACTCCTCGATGTGGATCGACGAGAGGGTGTCGTCCTTCACGAGGTCCTGGCTGAGGATGATCGCGTCCTCGAAGTTGTGGCCTTCCCACGTCATGAATGCCACGAGGAGGTTCTTGCCGAGCGCGAGCTCGCCGTTCTCGGTCGCGGGACCGTCGGCGATGACCTCGCCGGCCTCGATGCGCTCACCGGCCGAGACGACCACGCGCTGGTTGTACGAGGTGCCCTGGTTCGAGCGGTCGAACTTGCGCAGGAAGTAGTCCTGCGTGCCGCCCTCGTCGAGCTGGATGGTCACGACGTCGGCCGAGACCTCGAGCACCACGCCGGACTTCTCGGCGGTGACGACGTCACCCGCGTCGATGGCGGCGAAGCCCTCCATACCGGTACCGACGATCGGCGACTCGCTGCGCACGAGCGGCACGGCCTGGCGCTGCATGTTCGCACCCATGAGGGCGCGGTTGGCGTCGTCGTGCTCGAGGAACGGGATGAGCGAGGTCGCCACCGACACCATCTGGCGGGGCGAGACGTCCATGTAGCCGATCTCGTCGACGGGGAACAGGTCGACCTCGCCACCCTGGCCGCGGCGGGCGAGGATGCGGTCCTCGACGAAGTGGCCGTCGGCCTTGAGCGCGACACCGGCCTGGGCGACGATGTGGTCGCTCTCTTCGCTGGCGGTGAGGTAGTCGATCTGGTCGGTCACGCGACCGTCGACGACGCGGCGGTACGGCGTCTCGATGAAGCCGAACGCGTTGATGCGCGCGAACGAGGCGAGCGAGCCGATCAGACCGATGTTCGGGCCTTCGGGCGTCTCGATGGGGCACATGCGGCCGTAGTGCGAGGGGTGGACGTCACGGACCTCGACGCCGGCACGCTCACGCGACAGACCGCCGGGGCCCAGCGCCGACAGGCGACGCTTGTGGGTCAGACCCGCGAGCGGGTTGTTCTGGTCCATGAACTGCGAGAGCTGCGAGGTTCCGAAGAACTCCTTGATCGCGGCGACGACGGGGCGCACGTTGATCAGGGTCTGCGGGGTGATCGCCTCGATGTCCTGCGTGGTCATGCGCTCGCGGACGACGCGCTCCATGCGGGACAGACCGGTGCGCACCTGGTTCTGGATCAGCTCGCCGACCGCGCGGATGCGGCGGTTGCCGAAGTTGTCGATGTCATCGACGTCGAGACGGATCTCGGCGGGCTGCCCGTTGCGGATGCCGTCGAACGACACGTCGCCGCGGTGCAGGCGCACCATGTACTTGATCGTCGCGACGATGTCGTCGACGGTGAGCACCGAGTCGCTGAGCGGCTTGTCGAGGCCGAGCTTCTGGTTGATCTTGTAGCGACCCACCTTGGCCAGGTCGTAGCGCTTGGCGTTGAAGTAGAAGTTGTCGAGCAGCGCGCGGGCGGCCTCGGCGGCGACCTGCTCACCCGGACGGAGCTTGCGGTAGATGTCGCGGAGCGCGTCTTCCTTGGTGAGGATCGTGTCCTTCGACAGCGTCTCTTCGATCGAGTCGAAGCCGGCGAACTCGGCGAGGATGTCTTCACTGGTGAGACCGAGAGCCTTCAAGAAGACGGTGACCGACTGCTTGCGCTTGCGGTCGATGCGCACGCCCACCTGGTCGCGCTTGTCGATCTCGAACTCGAGCCACGCACCGCGCGAGGGGATGACGCGCGCCGACACGATGTCTTTGTCGGAGGTCTTGTCAGGCGTCTTGTCGAAGTAGACACCGGGCGAACGCACGAGCTGCGACACCACGACACGCTCGGTGCCGTTGATGATGAACGTGCCCTTGTCGGTCTGGAGCGGGAAGTCGCCCATGAAGACCGTCTGCGTCTTGATCTCACCGGTCTGGTGGTTCATGAACTCGGCCTCGACGTACAGCGGCGCGGCGTAGGTCTTGCCGCGCTCCTTGCACTCTTCGATCGAGTACTTCTCGGGCTCGAGGTAGGGGTTCGTGAACGAGAGCTGCATGGTCTCGCTGAGGTCTTCGATCGGCGAGATCTCCTCGAAGATCTCCTCCAGACCGCTGATCTCGGGCACGTCGGTACGACCGGCGGCCTGGGCCTCGGCGACACGCGCCTTCCAGGCCTCGTTGCCGACGAGCCAGTCGAACGACTCGGTCTGCAGGGCGAGCAGATCGGGAACGGTCAGCTTGTCGGAGATCTTGGCGAACGAGAGGCGGGATGCTCCGCGTCCGCTCTTGGGGGTGGTGGTGGTGGATGCGTTGCTCGCAGCAGCCAAGGGAATAACCTCCAGAAGCCCGGGCGAGGGGCTCGTGATTCCTTGTCGTCAGGTGGAGTGCGTTCCTGCCCCGAAAACCTGCTCGTCGCACGCCGCGGTGAAGCGGGGACGAACAGGCTCAGCCGACCACCATATGAGGGCAGGGGGAATCGAGGAGCGCAAAGTCCAAGCATACGCGGGAGGACGCGCCGTGTCCAGTCGAATTCTTGACGACCCTGCCCACCTGCGGTATAAACGCGCACGCCCGTTCGATCTTCCCCGCGACGCCCCCGCTCACGCGCGTCGGAACCGCACCCGATCACCCGGCCGCACCTGCGCCAACGCATCGAGCGCGGCATCCGTCACCACGCCGATCACGGGGTATCCCCCGGTCACGGGCCCGTCCGCGAGCAGCACGACCGGGCGCCCGTGCGGCGGCACCTGGATCGCCCCCGGACGCATGCCCTCGCTGGGCAGCTCCGCGTCGCGCGCACGGCTCAGTTCGGGTCCGTCCAACCGGATGCCGACACGATCGGCGTGCGGCGACACCGTCCACTCCGCGTCGATCAGCGCCGACAGCGCCGCGGGGTGAAACCAATCGGCACGGGGTCCGGGGGCGACGCGCACGTCGATCAGCCCGGGCGGCACCGTCCACGGGAAGGCGTCGACCACGGGAATCGGGAATGGCGCGATCCCGGCCGACACGAGGTCTCCGGCGCCGATCCTCGCGGGGCCCAGCCCGGCGAGCACATCACTCGCGCGGGAACCGAACGCCGCGGGCACGACGACCCCGCCGCGGACGGACACGTACACGCGCAGCCCCGCACGCACGGAGCCGATCGAGAGTTCCTCGCCCGCGGGGATGAGGACCGCAGCGTAGGCGTCTCGGGCCCGACCGGCGACGCGCAGGTCGACGAGGGCGCCGCTCACGCACACCCACGTGTCGGCCTCGGCCCGGGCGCGGAAGCCGCCGAGGGCGATCTCGAGCCCCGCCGCCGCCTCGTCGTTGCCGATCAGACGGTTGGCGATGCGCAGAGCGGTGCGATCGAGGGCGCCCGATCGCGCGACACCGAGGGACGCGCGATCGGGTCGGCCGAGGTCCTGCACAGTGGTGAAGCCACCGGCGGAGAGCACCCGTAGAGCGGGGGCGCCGGGGGCGGTCTCCGCCGGGCGGGCGGCGGAGGGGGCCACGCTCGACGTCGGGGCGGCGTCCGCCGCCGCCGCCTCGACCCGTTCGCGCTCCGCCACGAACCTCACGCGCGAGCGCGGACGCAGGAGCACCGGGCTCTCGGCATCCGGGTCGAACAGCACGGCGTCGGTCGTGCCGATCAGGCGCCAGCCGCCGGGGGTCTCTCGCGGGTACGCCCCGCTGAATTCGCCCGCCAGCCCGACCGCCCCCGCGGGCACGCGCGTGCGGGGTTCGGGCAACCGCGGGACGTCGAGGCCCCAATCGTCGCTGACGAGGTATGCGAACCCGGGGGCGAAGCCGGTGAACGCCACCGTCCACGCCGCACCGGCGTGTCGGGCGACGAGGGTCGCAACCGGGATGCCGAGCATCTCGGCCGTGGAATCGAGGTCCACGCCGTCGTATCGGACGGGCACCTCGACGAGGGGGCCGGGGGTGACGGCATCCGGGGCGGATCGCGCAGCGGCGAGGATCCAGTCGCACACCGCCGACGCCGAGACCCGCCGCGGGTCGAAGCCGACGAGCACGGTGCGGGCGGCGGGGACGAGATCGTCGATCCCCGCGGGAGGGGCGTCGGCGAGTGCGGCATGAAGCGCGAGCACGGCGGAGAGGTCGGCGACCTCGGCGAGAACGGCCCGATCCCCCATCGGCAGCAGCGTCACGCGCGGGCCCACGACGGCGGGGCGGGGCGTCACCACGGTGCCCGGACCTCGATGCCCGCGGCGCCCAGCGCGCAGCGCACCGCGCGCGCCATGGCGACGGCCGCGGGCGTGTCGCCGTGCAGGCACAGCGAGGCGGCTTCGACGGCGATGCGCGAGCCGTCGACGGCGTCGACCTCGCCGTCGCGCACCAGACGCAGGGCCCGATCGGCGACGCGGGCGGGCTCCTCGACGAGCGCGCCCGGCTCGCCGCGCGCGACGAGTCCCCCGTCGGGCGTGTATCCGCGGTCGAGGAACGCCTCGTGCACGAAGGGGAGTCCCGCCGCGGCCGCAGCCTCGGCGATGGCGCCGGGAAGGCCGAGCACGGGAAGGGCACGGCCGAGTCGCTCCGAGAGGTCGGCGACCGCGGCGGCGACGGCCCGCGCCTGTGCGGCGTCGTCGCGGACCGCGTGGTACAGCGCGCCGTGGGGTTTGACGTAGCGCACCTCGGCGCCCGCCGCGACGAGGGCGCCGAGCTGAGCGGAGACACTGGCGCGCAGGTCGGCCGGCGCGGGATCGCGGCGGACCCGGCCGAAGTTCTCGCGGTCGTCGTAGGAAGGGTGAGCGCCGATGGCCACGCCGAACCGGGCGGCGCGGTGGACGCAGGCCCGCATCGACTCGGCATCGCCCGCGTGCCCGCCGCACGCGACGTTGGCGCTGGAGATGACGGCGAACATCGCCTCGTCGTCGGCGGTGGGGATTCCGTCGACGGTCTCGCCGAGGTCGGCGTTGAGGTCCACGCGCATGATGCCCACGGTAGCGCCGCCCGGCGGCACGCCGCGGTGCCGCGGTGCACGACTCCTGCAGAACGGGCAGTACCGGGCCCCCTCACCCGGCGCATGAGCCGCCCCGCAGGAGTCGTGCGCGGCGATCGGGCGTTACGGGGGTGTGACGATCCGGCGGGAGGGGTGGGCAACGGCACCGCCGCGGGCGAGGATGGGGGGATGACCTCCGATGTCGCCGGTCCCCCCGCTCCGGCATCCCCCTCCCCCCTGCTCTCCGTCCGCGACCTCGCGGTCGACTTCGCCACCATGGACGGTCCCGTGCGTGCCGTCGACGGGGTGAATCTCGACATCCACGCGGGTGAGACCATCGCCATCGTCGGCGAGTCCGGCTCCGGCAAGTCGACGACCGCCATGGCGATCATCGGCCTGCTGGCATCCGGTGGCCGCGTCGCGCGCGGGCAGATCCTGCTCGACGGCGACGACCTCACCGCCTTCAGCGAGGCCCGGATGCGACAGGTGCGCGGCCGCCAGATCGGCCTCGTGCCCCAGGATCCGATGTCGAACCTCAACCCGGTCGCGAAGATCGGCACGCAGGTCGCCGAGACGCTGCTGGCGCACGGGCTCGCCGAACGCTCCGACGTGAAGGGCAAGGTCGTCGAGGCGCTCGAGGCCGCCGGGCTCCCGGATGCCGAGAAGCGGGCGACGCAGTACCCGCACGAGTTCTCCGGCGGTATGCGCCAGCGCGCCCTCATCGCCATCGGCCTCGCGTGCCGACCGCGCCTGCTGATCGCCGACGAGCCCACGAGCGCCCTCGACGTCACCGTGCAGCAGACGATCCTCGACCAGATCGACAAGCAGACGGACGAGCTGGGAGCTGCGGTCCTGCTCATCACCCACGACCTGGGTCTCGCCGCCGAACGCGCGTCGCGGGTGGTCGTGATGCACCGCGGACGGGTGGTCGAGCAGGGCCCCGCGCGGCAGATCCTCGAGAACCCGCAGCACGCGTACACGAAGTCGCTCGTCGCCGCGGCGCCGTCGGTCGCGGCCGTGCGCCTTCGTCCGGAGGACTTCCGCGGCGAGCGCACCGCCGAGGCGGTGCGCGACAACATCGTGGAGATCACGGGCCTGACCAAGGTCTACCCGGTGCGCGGACGCGGCGACGACTTCCGCGCTGTCGATGACGTGTCGCTGTCGATCCCGCGCGGCCAGACCGTCGCCATCGTGGGCGAGTCGGGCTCGGGCAAGACCACCACCGCCCGCATGCTGCTGAAGGCCGTCGAGCCGACCAGCGGCTCGATCACCTTCGACGGGCAGGACGTCGCCGCACTGAAGGGCGACGCGCTCCGGCGGTTCCGCCAGAAGGTGCAGCCGATCTTCCAAGACCCGTACTCGAGCCTGAACCCCATGTTCACGATCGAGCGGATCGTCGAGGAGCCCCTCAGCTTCTACAAGCGCGGGTCGAAGGCCGAGCGCTCGAAGCGGGTGCGCAAGCTCATGGATGACGTGGCTCTGCCGGCATCCATGCTCCGCCGGTACCCGTCCGAGCTGTCGGGCGGACAGCGGCAGCGTGTGGCGATCGCGCGGGCCCTCGCCCTCTCGCCGGAGCTCATCGTGTGCGACGAGCCGGTGTCGGCGCTCGACGTGCTCGTGCAGGCACAGATCCTCGACCTGCTCGGCGACCTGCAGCGCGAGTACGGCCTGAGCTACCTGTTCATCTCGCACGACCTCGCGGTGGTGCGCCTGATCAGCGACTACGTCTGCGTCATGAAGGACGGGCGGCTCGTCGAGGCGGCATCCAGCGAAGAGGTGTTCACCAACCCGCGCGATCCGTACACGCGGCGCCTGCTGGCCTCGATCCCGGGCAACGAGCTGGGGCTGACCGGCTGAGAGCGGGCCGCGAGCAGCACGCCCCCGCGTCGGAGAACAGGGGATGCCACGAGAACAGGGGGATCCGCGCGGGAGCGGCCTGTTCTCGACGAATCCCCTGTTTTCGTGACGCCCGTCAGGCGGCGACGAGGCGCATCGCGACGAACTGCACGCGACGACGCAGCTCGTCGACGGTGTCGTCGAAGGCGGCGGGGGTGGCCGCGACGGCCGGGTCGCGGATCGACCAGTGCACATCGTCGATGCCGCCGAGCTTCTCGTGCGCGCGGTCGCACACGGTGATGAGGTAATCGCCGGGTCGGGCGACCGCCTGCAGCGGGCGCGGGCGCGCGTCGGACGCCAGCACGATTCCATGCCTCTCGGCGGCGGCGACGGCGCCGGGGTTCACCTGTGCGCCGGGGTCGATCCCGGCGGAGACCGCCTCGATGGCGCTCGCGGCGTTCCACAGGGCCTCCGCCAGCTGGGAGCGGGCGGAGTTCGCCGTGCAGATGAACACCACCCGTCCGCGCACGCGGACCGGCTCGGGTGCGAGCGTGTCGAAGACCTCGGGGACCAGTCGCACGTAGCTGCGTCGGCCATCGGACTCCGACCTGCTCTTGCGCACGACCCCGCGATCCACCAGGACGCCGAGATGGAAGGCGACGAGATTGGATGCCATCCCCAGGGCGCGGGAGATCTCACTGGGGGCGAGATCGCCGTGGGCGAGCAGGTCGACGATGCGTAGGCGACCGGGATCGGCGAGCGCGGCGAAGGCGTCGGCACGCCGTTGCAGCTGGCCCATTACCACTCCCGAGGACTCGACGCCAGGCGCCGACGCTCACGAATTTTCCTCAATATCGTTTGAGGCAAAGACGGAGGTCACCCGCGCGGTGAGGTCAGCCTAATGCGCGAGGTCACCGGATCGGAGGAACCCGTGGGAATCGGAAGCGGCATCGCCCTGTTCGTCATCGGCGCCATCCTGGCGTTCGCGGTCGACATCGACCTCGGCGGGACTGTCGATCTCGCTCTCATCGGCTACATCCTCATGGTCGCCGGCGCCGTGGTGTTCGTCTTGAGCCTCGTCCTGATGCTGCGTCGCCGCTCGACCGTCTCCACGACTCGCACCGTCGTCGACCCGGCGAGCGGCGAAAGCGTGACGAGCCGCCGCGTCAGCGACAGCGGCGACCCGATCGCCTGAGACCGATGAGCTACGCTCCGGCCCTCGTGGCGCCGCAGACCGGTGATGTGCTCGACGCGCGTTACCGGCTCGCCGAACGCCTCGGTGCGGGTGCCATGGGGCGCGTCTACCGCGCACGCGACGAGGTGCTGCGACGCGACGTCGCGGTGAAGGTGTACGACGCCGAGCCGCGCGACGACCTCGATCCGGGGCGGCGAGCCGCCGAAGCACGGGCGCTCGCGAGCCTCGATCACCCCTCGCTCGTCACCCTCTATGACGCCCGCGTCACCGGCGACGGCCCCGCCTATCTCGTGATGGAACTCGTCCCCGGACGCACCCTGCAGCACCGCATCGAGACGGGACCGATGTCGTCCGCCGAGGTGGCGGCGATCGTGCACGACCTCGCCGACGCCCTCGCCACCGTCCACGCAGCAGGCATCGTGCATCGCGACATCAAGCCCTCGAACGTCCTGCTGCGCACACCGCTGCGTCGGTCCGACCCCCCGACCGCGGTCCTCGCCGACTTCGGCGTCGCGCATCTGCTCGACGCTCCCCGCCTGACCGCCCCGGGCATGATCATCGGAACCGCCGCCTACCTGGCCCCCGAGCAGGTGCGCGGCGAAGCGCCGCAGGCCGCCTCCGACGTCTACGCGCTCGGGCTGCTCACGATCGAGATGCTCACGCGCCTGCACCCCTTCCACGGCGCGACGATCGAGGAGACGGTGCTGGCGCGCCTTCACCGTCAGCCCGTCGTCCCCGGCGACCACGGGTACCCGTGGAAGTCGCTGCTGACCGCGATGACCTCGCCCGAACCGCGCGAGCGACCGACAGCAGACGAGGTGGCCGCCCGGGCGGCGACTATCGGGGCCACCTCCGCGGTGCGCCCCTCGCCTCGCCGCGAGGCGCGGGCGCGAATGCTCGCGGAGGCCACCGCCACCGCTCCCACGCTCACGCTGGCAGACCTGGCCGAAGCGAACGACGCGGCAGAAGACGCCCCCGAGGGGGCTGTCGCCACGCGCCGCGGTCGTCCGCGCGGCGGACGGCCAGGCGCCCACGGGCGACCGACCGGCGCCGCGGCGATGCTGACCGGCATCCACGCTCTCCTGGCCCTGTTCGGGGACAAGCCGACGACGATCGGGGGTGACGCGTCCGAGGCGGCACCTATCGCGCGCGCGTCCGCGGGTCCATCGCCTCGCGCAGCGACTCCCCCAGCAGCGTGAAGCCCAGCGCGGTGACCGCGATGCAGATGCCGGGGAGGAAGGCCAGCCACGGCGCGATCGCGAGCTCGGCCTGCGCGTAGGTCAGCATGCGGCCCCACTCCGCGGTCTGCGGAAGGCCGCCGCCGAGGCCCAGGAACGACAGTGCCGCGGCGTCGATCACGGCGGTCGCCAGCGTGAGCGTTCCCTGCACGATCACCGGCCCCACGCTGTTGGGCAGCACGTGGGTCATGGTGATCGAGCGGCGGCTGAGGCCCAGCGTCTGCGCCGACAGCACGTAGTCGGCCCCGCGCTGCTGCAGCATCGAGGCCCGCAAGAGGCGTGCGAACACCGGCACCTGCGAGGCGCCGATGGCGATCATGATCGCGAGCTGGCTCTGCCCGAGGATCGCGGCGATCGACACGGCGAGCAGCAGGTTCGGCACCGACAGCAGGATGTCGACGAAGCGCATGACGAGCGCGTCGACCCAGCCGCCGAACATCCCGGCCAGCAGGCCCAGCAGCATGCCGCCGATGAGGCCGAGAGCGGTGGAGATCACGCCGATCTGCAGCGACGCCTGCGCGCCCCAGATGAGCTTGGACAGCACGTCGCCGCCGAAGCGGTCCAGGCCCAGCGGGAACTCGGCCATCTCGCCCGGCCCGGGGATGTCGGTGGGCGTGATGAAGCGCTGGCCGGGCAGCGACTCGGCCGGGTAGGGCGCGAGGAGAGGTGCGAGGGCCGCGACGAGCAGGAACGCGAGCACGATGATCGCGCCGATCCAGGCGACCGGGCTGCGCCGCAGTCGCTGGAAGACGTCGTGCCAGAACCCGCCGCGCGCCTGGGCGGCGAGCAACTGCGCGTCGACCACGGCGTTGTCGTCCACGGGGCCGCCGCTGGGGGCGGGAGGGAGGATCGAAGAGCTCACTGGACTCTCACTCTCGGGTCGATGACGCTGTACGACAGGTCGACCAGCAGGTTGATGAGGGCGTACGCGATCGCGATGAAGATGATGAAGCCCTGCAGCACGGGGAAGTCGCGCGTGAAGATCGCCCGCGCGAGGAACTGCCCGATGCCGGGGAAGGCGAACACCGTCTCGGTCAGCACGGCGCCGGAGATGAGCAGACCCGCCTGCAGACCCACGGTCGTGACCACCGGCAGCATGGCGTTGCGCAGGATGAAGCGATTGCGCAGCGTCCCGGTCCCGATCCCCTTCGCCCTTCCCGTGCGCACGTAGTCGGCATTCTGCACCTCGAGCACCGAGGCGCGGGTGATGCGCACGATGATCGCGAGCGGGATCGTGCCGAGAGCGAGGGCCGGCAGGATCAGGTGCAGGATGGCATCCCACGACGCGTCGAACTCGCCCGTGATCAGGCCGTCGAAGACGTAGAGGTTCGTGTAGTGGGTGGCGTCGATTCGGGGGTCCTGTCGCCCGTCGGAGGGCAGCCAGCCCAACTGCACGGCGAAGACGTACTTGAGGATGAACGCCAGGAAGAAGACCGGGATCGTGATGCCGATGAGGCTCAGCACGACGGCGGTGTGATCCCACACTTTCCCGTGCCGGCGCGCTGCCCAATAGCCGAGCGGGATGCCGATGCCCACCGCCACGATGAGCGCGGCGATGGAGAGCTCGAGGGTCGCGGGGAATCGGCGCACGAACTCCTCCAGCACGGGTCGGCCCGTCTGGATCGAGGAGCCGAAGTCACCGGTGAGCAGCCGGCCGAGCCAGGTGAAGTACTGCACGTAGAGCGGTTCGTTGAAGCCGTAGAGCTCGTTGATGCGCGCGACGGCCTCCGGCGTCGCACGCTCACCCAGCAGCGCGACGGCGGGGCCGCCCGGCAGAGCGCGCACCCAGGCGAAGAGGAGGACGGACAGACCGAAGAGGGTCGGGATGAGCAGGAGCAGACCGCCTGCCGATGGTGCGGAGCACGGGTTCTCACAGGGTGTCGGGAGCGGGGGACGCGGGACACCGCGGGTTCTGCCGCCTCGACGGCGCAGAACCCGCGGCATCCGGATCACTCGCTGAGCGTGATCTCGTTGTAGACCTCGTCCTGCACGGGGCTGGCGGGGTAGGAGGTCACGCGGGGCGCGAACGCCAGCGTCGGCACCGGGTTGGCGAGCGGGACGCCGGGCAAGAACGTCGCGATCTGCTCGTTCACCGCCTGATAGGCCGGGTCCTGCTCGGCTTCTGTCGCGAGCCCGCGTGCCGAGGTGAGGGCCGAGAACAGCTCGGCGTTGTCGAAGCCCCACTCGTTGGAGGCGGCGCCGAAGAACGTGCCCACGAAGTTGTCGGGGTCGTTGTAGTCGCCGGTCCATCCCAGCAGGTGGATGCCGTGGTCGCTGCCGCCCTGGATGAGGTCGAGGTACTCGCCCCACTCGTTCGACACCGGGTTGACGACGATCCCCACGGCCTGCAGCTGCGACTGCAGGTTGGTGAAGATCTGCTCGGGGTTCGGCATGTAGGGCCGCGAGATGTTGACCGGGTAGTTGAAGGTCAACGTGAGCGGGTTGGCCTCGGTGTAGCCCGCTTCGGCGAGGAGCGCCTTGGCGGCATCCTGATCGAAGTCGTAGGTGGTGACGCCGGAGTTGAAGCCGATGACGCTGTCGGGCATGAACTGGGATGCCACGGTCGTGCCCTCGGGAAGGACCTGGGTGACCAGCTGCTCCTTGTCGACGGCGTGGGCGATGGCCTGGCGCACGCGGATGTCGGCGAGCGCCGGGTTCGCCTGGTTCATGCCGAGGTACAGGATGTTGAACGGGTCGCGGTTGACGAGCGTGTAGCCCGCGGTCTCGAGAGCGCCGAGGTCGGCGGGGGCGACGAGGTCGTAGCCGTCGATCGAGCCGGACTCGAGCGCCTGGCGCCGGGCGGTGGTGTCGCCGATCACGCGGAAGATGACCTGCTGCACCTGACCCTGCTCGCCCCAGTAGCCGTCGTAGGCGCTGACCGTCGCCTGGGCGCCGGGCTCCCACGAGTCGAATCTGAAGGGACCGGTCCCGGTGGGGTGCGCCTGGGCGTACTCGCTGAGGGTCGGTGCCTCGGAGGTGCCGCCGACCTCGTCGGCGGAGTACTCCTGCAGGGCGGTGGGGCTCTGGATCGCGAACGCCGGGAGCGAGAGCGCCGGGATGAAGCCGGCGAAGGGCTCGGTGAGGGTGATCGTGACCTCGGTGGGGCTCGCCGCCTCGCAGCCGCCGTAGATCGAGGTGCCGGTGTCGGCGTAGCCGCGCATGATCTTGCCCCAGTAGTAGGACAGGCTCTCGGACTGCGCGATGCCGGTGAAATCGTTCTGCCGGTCGAAGGTGAAGCAGACGGCGTCGGCGTTGAACTCCGTGCCGTCGTGGAAGGTCACGCCGTCTTTGAGCTGGAAGGTGTACGACAGGCCGTCGGCGGACTGCTCCCAGCTCTCGGCGAGCAGGGGCGCGGGGTCGGCCGTGCCGGGCGCCACGCCGACGAGACCCTCGAAGATCTGCCGCGAGATGCGGAACGACTCGCCGTCGCTCGCGAAGGCGGGGTCGAGGCTGGACGGGTCGCCGGACGCGCCGAAGACGAAGGTGGAGTCGACGTCACCGCCGGCGTCGCCGCCGCCGTTGTCGTCGCGCTGACTCGTGCAGCCCGACAGGGCGAGCGCACCGATGGCGATGGTCGCACCGGCCGCGAGCACGCGGGAACGGAGATTTCCGAGCATTTTCGTTTGTGCCTTCCGGGGGGAGGAAAGGAGCAGAACCGACGGCGCTGTCACGACGTCGTGCCGCGCTCCGCTTGCTGTGTTCTGACGACCGTACAGGGCGGGTGGCATCTCGCCCATTGCCCGTGTGTATCGATCGTGTTTCGGCCGCTCGGCATGCTGCTCGCTCGGGCGCACCCTCGGCGCGCATTCCGCTCACACCGCGACCACCGGGATCAACACCCTGCGCGATGCAACGCGCGATTCCTCGACGGGCCACGGGAGCGGAGGGCAGGGCCTACCGTGGGAGTCATGGCCCGCATGCGCATCGAACCCGACGACGCCCCCACCGCGCGATTGTCGGACGGCTCGACCGCGCGGGTGGCGCCGTCGGGCTTCGTCTCCGGCTTCGAGCTCGTCGTCGACGGCACGCCGCAGTCGCACGTCGACCTCGACGACCCCACGCATCTGCACTTCGAGTACGTCGCACGCATGGGTGCGGTGATCGATCGCCTGAGGATGCCGGGACAGCCCCTCACCGCGGTTCACCTGGGCGCGGGAGCGCTGACGCTCCCCCGCTACGTCGAGGCGACGCGGCCGGGGTCGCGTCAACAGGTCGTCGAGCTGGAACCGGCGCTGTGGGATCTCGTCCGCGAGAACCTCCCCCTCCCCCGTGGTGCGGCGGTGCGGGTGCGCATCGGTGACGCCCGGGCCGGACTCTCGCGCCTGCCCGCGGGCCTGAACGGTGCCGTCGACCTGCTGGTGAGCGATGTCTACTCGGGTGCGCAGACGCCGGCGCATCTGACCACGGTGGAGTTCTACCGCGAGGCCGCACGACTGCTCGCGCCCGACGGCGTGCTGCTGGTGAACGTGTCGGACGGCCCGGGCCTCGCCTTCGCCCGGCGCCAGGTGGCCACGGTGCGCGAGGTGCTGCCCGAGGTCATCGTGCTCGCCGAGGTGCAGGTGCTCAAGGGACGCCGCTTCGGCAATCTCGTGGTCGCCGCCTCGGCCGCGCCCCTCCCGGTCGCATGGCTCCCGCGTCTCATGGCGGCCGGCCCGCACCCGGCCAAAGTCGCGCAGGGCGCTGAGATCGAGGAGTTCATGCGGGGAGCGCGAGCCGTCACGGACGCCGACGCGACGCCGTCGCCGAAGCCCTCGGCATCCATCTTCGAGCGCTGACCGCGTGGCGCGTACGCTCTCGGCGGCGGGGCGACGCAGACTGGAAGCCCTGCCCGACCGAGAGGAGCGACGGTGAGCTATATCCACGGGTACGACCCCGACACGTTGCGCGAGATCACCGACTCTCGTGAGTGCGCGGAGCGGCTCGAGGAGATCGGCTCGCAGCGGAGCCTGCACGCCCTGCTCGAGCGCGTGTGGCTGCTGAAGGTGCTCGACCGTTTCGACGAGGCCCTCGCCATCTCCGACCAGTCGGTGCGGGTCGCCCGCATGGCCGGCACTCGCCGCGATCTGCTGCGCGCGCGCATCCTGCACGCCACGATCCTGCAGTGCCGCGGGGCCTACGCCGCCGCCGAGCAGGAGCTGACGATGTGCGCCGACGAGGCCGAGGGCCAGGGCTGGGCTGGCATCGCCGCCTTCGCCCTGCAGCACCGCGGCAAGGTGCACTACGACGAGGGCGACTACGAAGCCGCCCGCCGCGACTTCAAGCAAGCGCTGTTCCTGCGCCAGAACGCGGGCGCGACCGACGCGCAGCTCGAGTCGACGCTGCTGGCCATCGACGCGGCCGACCGGCGCCGCGCGCGCGAGGTCGTCGCGAGCTGAATGTCGTAGGCCTCGCTTAGTCTCCCGCCATGTCCGATCTGCAGCGCGTCCGCGTCTGGGCCGAGGCGTTGATCGCCCTGCACCTCGACGCGTCCTGGACCTTCGCGTTCGACAACGCCAAACGTCGCGCCGGCCTCTGCGACTACGGGCGCAAACGCATCAGCGTCTCGAGGTATCTCACCGCGCGCTACGACGACGACACCAACCACCAGACCCTGCTGCACGAGATCGCCCACGCACTCGCCGGCGCCGCGGCGGGGCACGGACCGGCCTGGAAGCGCACGGCGCAAGAGCTCGGCTACGTCGGCGGCACGACGCACGCGGGCGAGACGGCTACCGAGCTCGCCCCCTGGGTCGGCACCTGCCCCGCCGGGCACGTCGCCTACCGGCACCGCAAGGCCACGCGTCCGACCTCGTGCGCGAAGTGCGCTCCCACGTTCGACCCGCGTTTCGCCCTGTCGTGGGTGCGGCGCGAGATCTCACCCGCTGCCAGGCTCGCGGCCTCGACGCCGCGCTGACCACGACCCGCCGCACCGACGGCGCGCCCCCGACCCGAGGGGTCAGACCGCGACGAAAGCCCCGTCCCGCAGCACCGGGACCACCGACGCCGCATCGCGCGCCGCCGCCGCCAGCACGGCGTCGCGACCCACGTCCGCGGCGAGCGCGCGGCCCGTCCCACTGGCGGTGAGCAGGTGGCGCACGGCACCGGAGAGGGCGCGGAAGCCTTCGCCCGCGACGGCGGCGTCGGGCGAGGCATGGTCGATGCCCAGGTCGCCCAGCCCGGCGATGACGGCACCGGCGCCGAGCAGGTCTTCCACGGCGAAGCGCAGGGTCGCGGCATCGCCGTCGTCGAGGTACCCCGCGGCGACGAGGGCGATGCTCGTGCGCTCTCCGCGCGAGCGCTGCAGCTCGAGCACGTGCGCGGCGACGGCCGCGGCGTTGCGCAGGCCACCCACGACGACGTGCGCACCGGTGTCGGCGGCCGCACGGGCCAGGACGACGGCCGCGTCGTCGTCGTCGGCCACGTCGAGCGACGCGCCCGCCTCGACGGCGTCGATCGCGTGGGCCGAGAGGCCGAGCGTCTGGACCACGACCACCACGTGCGCGGGCGTGAGCCGGGCCAGACCCGCGGCACCCCAGTCCAGACGTACCTGGTAGTCGGACTGGGCGAGGGCGGGGTCGTTCGGCATCCTCCGAGCCTATGACCCGGCCTCATCCCCCGCGTGTTCGTCAAGCGATACACGCGATGACGAGCGCGTCGGGCACGATCGTTGCATGCGGATCCTGCTGAAGTTCGTCATCGACTGCGACGCGGATGCCGCGTGGCGTGCGCTGCACTCTCCGCGCGCGGTCGCGGAACTGTACGGCCCCCTCCTCGCGGTCGATGCGCTCGGAACGACGCCCACGTTGTTCGAGTCCGGCGACGACGTGCCCGTGCAGATGAGCGTCGCGGGTATCGTGCCGGTCGGACGTCAACTGATCTCGGTGTCCGATCGCGACACCCGCGACGGCGACGGCCGGGTACGCGTGTTCCGCGATTGGGGCGTACCGCTGACGGGCCCCCTGGCCGTCCTCGACGTCTGGGACCATCAGATGGCCGTATCGGCGGCACCCGGCGACCCCGCCCGCACGCTGTGGCGCGAGCGTCTGACCATCGGCGGCGCCGCCGCTCCCGTGCTATGGCCGGGCCTGTGGGCCATGTGGCAGTGGCGCGCGGGCCGCATCCGCGCTCTCGCCCCGACCTGGGCCCACGACCCCGAGCCCGCGGCATCGCCCTCCTCGCTATGACCGGAGTGCACGTGCGTGCCGCGGTATCGGACGACGGGGGCGATATCGCGCGCGTGCACGCGCAGAGCTGGAACGAGGCGCACCGCGGCCACGTGCCCGATGCGCTCAGCGATCTGGTCGATGTCGAGCTGTCGGCGAATCGGTGGCGTGCCCGCCTGTCGGGCGAGGCGCTCGACGACGGGCAGCCGTTGGGGCCGGCGTGGGTGGCCGTCGTCGAGGAGCGCATCGTCGGCTTCGCCTCGGCCGGTCCGAGCCGCGACGACGACGTCGCGGACGGGGCGCGCGAGCTGTACGCCCTGTACGTCCTCGCGGAGCACTATGGAACCGGGGCGGGCGCCGCGCTGCTCGACGCGGCGCTGGGCGGGGGCGGTGGCACCGCCTGGGTGCTGCGCGACAACCCTCGCGCGCACGCCTTCTACGCCAAACACGGGTTCTCACCCGACGGCTCGACGCGGCGCGACGACCGCTTCGGCGAGCCGGTGCACGAGGTACGCCTGGTCCGCGGTGGCGACGCCGCCGCACGGCCGTGAGGGCACCGCAGCCGACGAGGGTGTTCGCCGCGGCCGGTGCGGGTGAGACGGCCCCCTCGGGCTCAGACCAGGCCGTGCCGGTGGGCGAAGACGACGAGCTGCACGCGGTCCCGCAGCGCGAGCTTGGTCAGCACTCGGCTGATGTGCGTCTTCACCGTCGCCTCGGACAGGAACTCCTTCTCGGCGATCTCGGCGTTGCTCAACCCGGTGGCGGCGAGCGCGAAGATCTCCCGCTCGCGGTCGGTCAGCGAGCGGTAGCTGTCGGGGACCGGCTCGACCCCGCCTCCGTCGGCGATGTGGGCGAACAGCTCGCGCGTCGCTTCGGCGGCGATGACGGCGGAGCCCGCGTGCACGGTGCGCACCGCCGAGAGCAGGAACTCGGGTTCGGAGTCCTTCAGGAGGAAGCCGCTCGCGCCCCGCTGGATGGCCCGCGCCGCCGCCTCGTCGAGGTCGAACGTGGTGAGCACCACCACGCGCGGCGCGTCGGGCTCGCGGAGGATCTCAGCCGTCGCCGTCAGGCCGTCCATCACGGGCATGCGCACGTCCATGAGCACGAGGTCGGGCCGCGTCGCGCGAACCACCTCGATACCCTCACGCCCGTCGGAGGCCTCGCCCACCACCACCAGGTCGGGCTGCGAGTCGATCACCATGCGGATACCCGCGCGGAACAGGGCTTGATCGTCGACGAGGACGATGCGGACGGGGGTGCTCACGCTGACGGCTCCTTCCCCAGGTCACGGGGGATCCGGCATCCACTCTGCCCGTCACCACGCACCGGGGCGAATCGCGCGCTCACGCCGGACGCCCGATCGGCAGGGCCGCCCGCACGACGAACTCCCCGTACTCGGGTTCGGCCGACAGCCGCCCGCCGACCAGCTGCGCCCGCTCGCGCATGCCGATCAGACCGTGACCGGCCGTCGCCGCGACGGGGGCGGATGCCGTGGCACGGGCGTTTCGGACCGAGAGCTCGACCCGGTCGGGCCACCAGCCCAGGTGTACGCGCACGCGGGGATCGCCCCCGTGCCGCAGGGCGTTCGTCAGCGCCTCCTGCAGGATGCGGTAGACGGCGAGCTGGATGGCGGCCGGGGGCTCGCCCGGCGGAGTCGGATCGACCTCGACGGCGACGTCGAGACCGGCGGCCCGCATGCGGGCGAAGAGCGTGTCGATGTCGGCGAGGGTGGGCTGCGGTCCCTCGGCCTGGCTGTGCCGCAGCTGCGTCAGCAGCAGGCGCACGTCGCTCAACGCGGCGCGCGCGGTGGAGGAGATCGTCGACAGCGCCGCCGCCGTCGCCTGCGGGTCGGCGGCGGCGACGTATCGCGCGCCATCGGCCTGCGCGATGACCACGGCGAGGGAGTGGGCGACCACGTCGTGCATGTCGCGCGCGATGCGCACGCGCTGCTGCTCGGCGATGGTCTCGGCCTCGGCCGCCCGCTGCGCGCGGCTGTTGGCCGCCGCCCGGGTGGCGGTGCGCACGAGAGCTCCCGACACCCACGCGAGCATGAGCGCGAAGCCCGAGGCCAGCAGCAGTGCGCCCGCGGCGAACCAGTCGCTCGCCGTCAGGGGCTCGGTGAGTCCCCGGCCGATGAGATACACCGGCACGACGACCGCACCGGCGATGGCCGAGGCGAAGCCCACCCAGAACACGCGGCGGGTGCCGTAGGCGGCCGTGGTGTACAGCACGGCGAAGATCGCGAGATCGGTGGGCGACGGCTGGCGCCCGAAGGCCATCTGCAGCACCGCACCCACCCACGCCAGGATGAGCGCGATCGCCGGTTGCAGCCGGCGCATCGCGACGGCGGCGGTCAGGGCGACGGCGACCAGGACCGCCCCCACGCCGTTCGCCGCGCCGACGTCGGCGCCGATGAGGGCACCGGACCGGCTGCCGGCAAGCTCGACGGCGACGGCCAGCAGACCGAATACCGCGGCGATGCCGAAGTCGGTGAGGAGTTGGTAGCGCTGGAGCGGGCGGAGAGGGAGCATCGCGGCCACGCTACGCGCCGCGGTGGGGGCTCGGCATCCGCCGGGCGATGTATCTCGCTCGGGAGGGTGACTATCCCGGGAAATCCGCCGGCTCGATGGGGCGGGCCTCGAAGAAGGTCTGCAGCACCACGGTCGTCCGCGTGTTCACCTGCGCGGCGGCCCGGATGTCGCGGATGAGGGACTCCAGATCGCGCGGGGTCGGTACGCGCACGAAGAGCATGTACGCCGCTTCTCCCGCGATCGAGTGGCACGCCTCGATGGCCGTAAGGTGCGCGAGCAGCTCGGGGGCGTTGTCGGGCTGGGCGGGGTCGAGCGGGGTGATCTCGACGAAGGCCGCGAGCGGGCGCCCGAGGGCCTCGGCGTCGAGCACCGGACGATACCCGCGAACGATGCCACGGGCCTCGAGGCGGCGCAGGCGCGACTGCACGGCCGAGACCGACAGCCCCACCCGCTCGGACAGGTGCGCCAGCGTGGCGCGCGCGTCGAGCGAGATCTCACGGACGATCGCCGCGTCGACGGAGTCCTCCAGGCGCGCGGGGCGAGCGGGGGCCTCTGTCATGGGCTCGACAGTATCAGGGCGGCGAGGGACGCCTCTGGCGTGACCCGTAAGTTTTCCACTACTATGCCGTTCTAGCAGTAATATTTACAGTTCCGATCGGAGGATGCCATGACAATCGCGACGCCCGCCCGTTCCGCGCCCGATTCGCTCGGTGACGTCACCGTCGACACGATCGAGCATTCCCCCGCGTGGACGCAGCTGAAGAGCGCGGCCACCGCCCTGCAGGACCTGCAGGCCGGCGACGGATCCATCGCCGACACGGCCGCCGCGAGCCCCCTCCTCGACGATGTCGTCGAGGCGATCGAGACGCTCGCCCCCCTCTTCCCCCACGACGCGGCCTACCTGCGCGCGTCGATCGCCGACTTCCGGCGCTGGCGCGAGCAGGGGCTCGGTGTGCCCGACTTCCTCGACTCACTCGTGGCGTTCCAACCGCAGGAGCACCGCGTGGACGGCATCCGTCACCTGGTCGTGTTCCCCATGTACACCCAGAACGGCTCACCCGACCGGCACGTCGAAGCGCTGCTCGTCGAAGCGATCTGGCCCGAGTTCATCGCACGACTCGAGACCGAGTACACCAACCGCCTCTTCGTCTCGCTGCGCCTGATCGACTTCACCCCCGGTTACGACACGAACTCCGCCGTGCTGTTCCCCGAGACCGTCGCGATGCGCGAGATCCCGACGTTCACGTGGGGCGCGATCTTCCAGGACCGCGAGGCCGCCCGCTACCGCCGCGTCACCCGCGCCGCCGCCGACATCACCAAGCTCGAGATGCCGGCCACCGCCGCCCGTCTGCTCGATGACCAGGAGCTCGCCGAGCAGACCTTCGTCATGTGGGACCTGATCCACGACCGCACCCACATGCGCGGCGATCTGCCCTTCGATCCGTTCATGATCAAGCAGCGGATGCCGTTCTTCCTCTACTCGCTGGAGGAGCTGCGGTGCGACCTCACCGCGTTTCGAGAGTGCGTTTCGCTGCAGACCCGCCTGTCGGCCCGCGACGATCTGGATGCCGCGGAGCACGCGATGCGCGAACACGCCGAGCTCGTGCAGTACGCCGTGATCTTCGACCGCATCTTCCGCTTCGCCATCACGGGCTCGCGCGTGCGCAACTACGACGGACTCGGCGGTCAGCTGCTGTTCGCCTGGCTGCACCAGCGCCGCGTGCTGCACTGGACCGACACCTCCCTCGCGTTCGACTGGGACGAGGTTCCCGCCGCGGTCGTCGCCCTCGCCGACGCGATCGACGAGCTCTATTGGCGCTCGATCGACCGCCCGAAGACCGCCCATTGGCTCGCCGCCTACGACCTCGTACGGTCCGTCGTGACTCCGCACCCCGCCTCCGCGTGGGCGCGAGGCCTGTCGGACGAGGTGCTCGCCGGACTGCCGAAGGGGTACACCGACGCCGTGCTCGACGACGAGTTCCCCCTGTCGATGTTCTTCGAGGCGCTCGAGAAGAAGATGCGCCCGGTGATCGCGTCGACCGCGGGTATCCGCGGGGCCGACTGAGCGCGAGACGGCATCGGGCGACGCGATGACCGTCGACGACGGCGTCCGGGGGCGGCGCGTGCTGTTGGCCGGTGGCACGAGCACCGCCGGACGAACCTGCGCGCGCGCCCTCGTGGATGCGGGAGCACGGGTGATCGTCGTCGGCACCGACGCCGCACGGTTGTCGGCGATCGCCGCGGAGGTCCCGGGCGTCGCGACCGAGCGGTGCGATCTGACCGACGCCGACGCCGTCGACGCGCTCCACGGCCGCGTGCTCGCCGCGCACGGCCGTGTCGACGGCATCCTGCACCTCGTCGGCGGATGGCGCGGCGGTGGCGGGCTCGCCGGGCAGGGCGACGACGACTTCGCTTTTCTGCTGCGCTCGCTCACCGCTCTGCGACACGTCAGCCGGACCTTCGACGCCGACCTGCGGGCCTCCGACGCCGGACGCCTCGCGATCGTGTCATCGACCGCGGTCGACCGACCCCTCGCGGGTGGGGCGAACTACGCTGCCGTGAAAGCCGCGTCGGAGACCTGGGTGCGCGCCGTCGCCCAGGGATACGCGAAACACGCGCGAGACGCTGGGCGCGAGCCGACAGCGGCCGCAGTCGTCTTTCGCGTGAAGAGCCTCGAGGGTCTCGAGCGAGCCCTCGCCACATCGTTCGTCGCTCTCTGGGACGACGAGGCGGTCGCCTGGAACGATACGGTCATCGGCATCGATCAGCCGGTCTGAACGCGCCGGGCCCGACAAGGGCGCGCGTCTCACTCGACGTCGGCGGTGCGAGCGGCATCGCCGACGTCGTCGGTGACCTCGGCGGTGCCGTACTGCCGCGAGAGGATGCGATACGAGCGGGTGAGGAACGCGAGCGAGGCGGCCACCACCATGAACAGGCCGGCGAAGAAGAAGACGAGCGCGATGCCGCGTGATTCCCCGTCGCCGAGCAGCGCGCCCCACGTCGCCCGGCCGTCGGCGCCCTCCATGTACGGAATGATCGCGAAGTCGGCGAGCGGGGCGATGAGGAACGACGTGATCGGAGCCGCCGCCGACTCGAACGCGGCGGCGAAGCCGAACACCCGCCCCTGCGTGGCGTAGGGCACGACCTTCTGGATGACGGTCTGCTCGGCCGCCTCGACCGGCGGGATGAGCGCCATGTAGATCCAGATGCCCACCACGTACAGCCACCACCAGTCGCGCAGGGTGAAGACCGCCCCGAGCGCTCCCATCGCGATGACGAGCCAGAGCATCGTGCGGATCGGGTTCTTCCCGAGACCGAACTTCGCCACGAGACCGCCTCCGATGATGAAGCCGGTCGCGGTGACGCCGAGGACGACGCCCCACACCTTCACGTCGAACATCTCGAGGCCGTAGGGGTCCATCAGGGCCATGTAGACGCCGCCGATGAGGTTGTTGAACGTCGAGAACACGATGAGGGCGAACAGACCGGGAGCAGCGCGGACGGCGCGCATCGCCCCCCGCAGGTCGACCAGGGGTGCGGGCTCGGCGTCGGCAGCCGGACGCTCTTCGGGGATGCGGATGGTCGACAGGTGCACCAAGGCCGCGAGGGTGAGTGCGATGGCGATCGCGAGCGTCCATCCCATGCCGAGGAAGCCGACCGACAGACCGCTGAAGACACTCGTCACGACGAAGGCGAGGCCCTGTACGGTTCCCACCAGTCCGTTCGCGTTCGCGTGCCGCTCAGCAGGAACCAGCAGCGTGACGGTGGTCGAGAGCGCGATGTTGCGCATGTTCTCGACGACCGCGCCCGCCAGGATGACACCCCCGAAGAGCCAGAACCACGGTGCGCCCAGATCGAGGAGGGCGGCTTCGGGCAAGGCCAGCCACAATCCGCCCGCGACCAGGAACGCCGCCAGGGTGACGAGGCCGGAGAAGAGCATGACCCGGTGCTTGCGATGGCGGTCGACGATCGAGCCGAAAACCATCGCGAACACCGCAAGGAGCAGCATGTACGCGCCGCCCACGATGCCCGTCGCCAGCACGGAACGCGTCTCGAGATACACCCAGAACGTCAGGGCGAACCAGAGAAAGCTCGTGGTGACGTTGGCCACGGCCGTGTTCACCAGCACCGCGAGGAACGTTCGACGACCGGAAGGCGCCGCGAGCGACGACCGGAGGGAGGCGGGTGGAGACTGCGGATCGGACATGCGCGTCACGCTAGACCCCACCTCCGACATCGACCAGACCCGCGCGAGAAGCCCCCGCCGCGCGAGGCGAGACACCCCGAGATCAGTCGAGCAGGCTGCGAATGTCGTCGGCGGTCAGACGCGGGCCGCCGGCGAACGCGGCGCCGCTCTCGTCGGCGCCGCCGTCGAGCACGCGGGAGAACAGCTCGGCCTTCGCCTCGCGCAGCGCGACCACCTTCTGCTCCACGGTGTCCACCGCCACGAGCCGGTAGACGACGACGGGTCGCGTCTGCCCGATACGGTGCGCACGGTCGATCGCCTGGTCTTCGACCGCCGGGTTCCACCACGGATCGAGCAGGACGACATAGTCGGCTTCGACGAGGTTCAGCCCCACGCCGCCGGCCTTGAGCGACACGAAGAACACCGGGTCGTCGCCCGTGCGGAACCGGTCGATCTCGATCTGACGGTTGGTCGTGGTGCCATCGAGGTACCCGGAGGCGAGCCCGGCGTCGGTGCACCGCTGGCGTGCCGCGCGCAGGAACCGCGTGAACTGACTGAGCACGAGCACGCGGTGCCCCTCGGCGGCGGCCTCGACGAGGAGTTCCTCGAGCGCGTCGAGCTTCGCCGACGGCGCTTCTGCTTCGTCGACCAGGGCCGGATCGAGCGCCAACTGCCGCAGCATGGTCAACGAACGGAAGATCGCGAAGCTGTTCCCTTCGGCGTCGTCGAGCAGCCCGAGCAATCGCTGCCGCTCCCGGTGGAACCGACGTTCGTAGAGCGCGCGATGAGCAGGGTGCAGCGCGACCTCGACGACCGTCTCCTGCTTGGGCGGGAGCTCCGCCGCCACGAGGTCTTTCGTGCGGCGCAGGAGGAACGGGCGGATCCTGCGGCGAAGCAGGTCGAGACGCGACGCGTCGGCGCGCTTCTCGATCGGCGTGCGGTAGAGCTCGGTGAACGATTCGCGGGTTCCCAGGAGCCCGGGCGCCACGAGGGAGACGAGCGCCCACAGCTCGAGGAGGTTGTTCTCCATCGGCGTCCCCGTGATGACGAGGGTGAAGGGCACCGACAGTGCACGGGCGGCCCGATAGCCGCGCGACGCGGGGTTTTTGATCTGCTGCGCCTCATCGAGCACGAGCCCGGACCATTCGGTGTGGGCGTAGTGCTCCTGCTCGAGACGGAAGAGCGCGTAGCTGGTGACCACGACGTGCGCACCGGCGGTCGCCTCGGCGATGCTCGTCGCACGACGCGCTCGCGTGGCCGAGATCACACGCACGTCGAGACCGGGGGCGAAAGCGGCGCACTCGCGGGCCCAGTTGCCGACCACGCTGGTGGGGGCGACGATGAGGAAGGGCGCCATGCCGGCGTCTTCTTCGCGAGCGGCCTGAATCATGGCGATCGTCTGCACCGTCTTGCCCAGGCCCATGTCGTCGGCGAGGATGCCCCCCAGTCGCTGCGCACGCAGGAAGTGCAGCCAATCGAGTCCTTTGCGCTGATAGTCGCGGAGAGTGGCGCGCAGCCCGGCCGGCGGGACGACCGGAGTCACGGCGGCCTCGTCGGTCAGTCCGCGCACGCGCAGCCACCACTCGGCCTCGTTCGCGGCCAACACGCCGAGCTCGGCCAGATCATCCCAGAGGCCGACGTTGTAGCGGTTGAGCCGCAGTTCGTTGATCGGACGATCGGCCAGCGCCCGCGCCTCGTCGATGACACGGCGCAACCGGTCGAACTCCGGGTCGTCGAGACGCACGTAGGTCCCGTCTCCGAGGAACAGCACCCGGTCTCCCCGGGTGAGGGCGGTGTACAGATCGGCGAAGTCGACCTCGACCTCGCCCACGCGCACCCGCGTGTGGAGGTCGAACCAGTCACTGCCGTCGTCGTCGCCCGTGCTGACCTCGACGACCGCTCGCTCCGGCGACGCCCGGTAGGCCGGAGCGTCGCCGGTGACCTGCACGCGGATGTGCTCCAGCGCGCGCAATCGTGGCAGGGTCTCGGCAGTGAAGATCGCCGCCTCGGCGGGCGTCAGCGCCCGCGGCGGGGTGGCGCCCGCGGCGAGAGGAGGGGGCAGGTCCACGCCCGCCTCGGCGCAGACGCGGGCGGCCTCCGCGACGATCGCGCGCTCGTGCTCACCGTCGCGGCGGCCCCGCGTCGACGAACGATCCCACCGCGTCGCCACGGTCGTCGTCGCATCGCGGTGCTCGACGAGCAGCTCGAGAACGCAGACGGGCGCCGCGGGAAGAGCGACGCTGCCGCGGGGCGACACCACCGGCGCCTCGAGTTGGAGGCGGGGGACGTACTCGCGAAGAAAGGTGTCGGAACCGCCGCCGTCGATGGTGAGGGCGCTGGTGCGCGCGAGCAGCCCGCGCACTGCTCCCGTCACCGGCACCGCCAACCTCGCCAGGGTGATGCACTCGTCGTCGCCGTCGCGATCGGCGACGTAGGCGACGGCCACGGCGGGGTCTCCGACGACCCAAGACGACAGGGCGGCGACGTCGGGGGCGACGCCCTCGACGACCCCGCGCACGTGCAACGCCTCGCCGCGGCGATCCACGGCGACCGCCGCCGGTAACGGCTCATCGAGGATGCGCACAGGGTGGTGGGCGCCCGCGGCCGAGACGAGTGGCACCCCGGCGGCGACGAGGGTGTCGAGCTGCAACCAGAGGGCGTGCGACGGCACGGCGGCCAGCGGCATCCACTCGTCGGACAGATACGCGCCGGGTCCGGAGCGGCCGATGCGCCCGAGACTGTCGAGTGCGGCTCGCGCACGGGGATCGGCGGGGATCGCCGCCACCGCCGGCCATCCGGCGCGCCCTTTGATCCACGTACCGCGGGTTCCGCGCATGCCGGGACGCGCGGTGAGCGTCAGCGCGGTGCTGCGGCCGTGACCGCCGCCCCGACGGATCGCGAGGAAGAGGCAGAGATCGACGGGGGGCTCGTCGTCCAGCGCCGGGGCGATCGCCAACAGCTCGTCGAGGGAGCGCTGCCACTGCGGGCGGGGCGGGCGCCCCGACGAGATGATGCGGTCGAACAGCACCAGGGCGGCCGCGCACGCGTGCTCGCACTCGGGGCCGCGCCCGCAGGAGCACCAGCCCGACAGGCGGGACAGGTCGGCGGGCACCCGCAGCTCGAGGTGCTCGTACCCCGCCGCCCCGAACGATTGCGCCGACACCACCAGCACCCCGCCGATGGACTTCACCTCGCCGACCTCGACCGAACCGTAGACGAGGAGCCGGTCGGCCCGTGCCATCGCCGCGGGCGAGAACATCTCGCCGGCGATGCTGAGCGCCTCGGGATCCATCTGCATCCCCTCATTCTCGCCGGGGCGTGGGACACGCCTGCCCGCGAGAGAGCGAACCGTGGAGAAACAGTAGATTCGGCTCGGTGGGGAGGAACAAGAAAAGTTACGCTGGAACCGTGACTTCCCTTCACGACACCTCGGTCCGCGGCTTCGCCTCCGACAATTACTCCGGTATCCACCCCGACGTCCTCGCCGCGATCTCTGCGGCGAACGAGGGGCACCAGGTCGCCTATGGCGAAGACGTCTACACCGCCCGCCTGCAGGAGCAGTTCGTCGAACTGCTCGGTGAGGGCGTCGAGGCGTACCCCGTGTTCAACGGCACCGGCGCGAACGTCGTCGGGCTGCAGTCGATGCTCCCCCGTTGGGGCGCCGTGATCTCGGCATCGACGGCGCACATCAACGTCGACGAGGGAGGCGCGCCCGAGCGCGTCGGCGGCATCAAATTGCTCACCGTGCCCACCGACGACGGCAAGCTCACCCCCGAGCTCGTCGACCGCGAGGCGTGGGGATGGGGTGACGAGCACCGCGCCCAGCCGCTGGTCGTGTCGATCACCCAGTCGACCGAGCTCGGCACGCTGTACTCGGTGGACGAGATCCGTGCCCTCGCCGATCACGCCCACGGGCACGGCATGCGTCTGCACATGGACGGCGCGCGTATCTCGAACGCGGCGGCCGCGCTCGATGTGCCGCTGCGCGCTTTCACGCGCGATGCGGGCGTCGACGTGCTGAGCTTCGGCGGCACGAAGAACGGCGCCATGATCGGCGAAGCCATCGTCGTGCTCGACCCCTCGGCATCCACGGGTCTCACCTACCTGCGCAAGCTCGACATGCAGCTCTCGAGCAAGATGCGCTTCGTTTCGGCGCAGCTCGTCGCCCTGCTCGAGAACGAGCTCTGGTTGCGCAACGCGCGCCACTCGAACGCGATGGCGCAGCGTCTGCGCGCCGGTGTCGAGGCGGGGCTCGCCGACGGATCCATCCAGGGCGTCGAGTTCACCCAGCCGACCCAGGCCAACGGCGTCTTCGCGACGCTGCCCGCCGGCGTCGCCGACCGCTTGCGCCAGAGCTTCCGCTTCTACGACTGGGGCCCCGCAGACGGAGGCTCGGATCAGCGCGAGAGCGATGATCCGAATGGCGGTGGGGACGACGAGCTGCGCCGCGAAGTGCGATGGATGTGTTCGTTCGACACCACGCGAAGACGACATCGACGCCTTCGTCGCGGCGATCGCCCGCGAGACGACGGCCTGACACCTCCCCGGGGGGCCGCGGCAGCCGATTCGGGATAGCGCCGTTTCAGGATCCGGCGAGCCAGTCGCGGTACGCGTCGAACGTGCTCTCGCGCCCGAGGAAGGCCTCGACCAGATCACGCGCGTCGCGTGTTCCCCCGGGCTCGAGGATCTCGCGCCGGTAGCGCAGCGCGATCTCGGGGTCGAACAGGTCGTCGCCGAAGGCCGAGAGCAGGTCGCGGGCGATCACGAGACTCCACTGGTACGTGTAGTAGCAGGCTCCGTACCCCGTGAGGTGGCCGAAGCCGGCGTACGAGTGGGAGCCGCCGAGCGGTGCGATCGGGCTCGCGGCGCGGTAGTACCCCTCTACCGCGGGGCGCAGGTCGGTCGGGCGATCGACGTGCAGGCGGTACGAGGTCGTCGCGTGTCCGAGCTGACGGGTGACCTCGAGCGCGCGACCGAAGGCGTCGGCGGTGCGCATGCGCGCGACGAGGTCGGCCGGGATGGGCTCGCCCGCGTCGTCGACGGCGAAGGATGCCAGCACCTCGGCGTCCCACGCCCATTCCTCCAGCAGCTGGCTCGGGGCCTCGACGAAGTCCCACTCGGTCGCGATGCCGGTGAAAGCGGCCCACCGCTGCCGCCCGCCGAGGATGTCGTGCACGAGGTGGCCGAACTCGTGGAAGAAGGTGACGACCTCGTCGTGCTCGAGGAGTCCACGAGAGAAGTTGCACAAGAGGACTCCCTCGGGCAGGGAGTGCCCGGCGATGCCGGGGACCAGCCCGAAGCAGGCGGCGTGGTTGTACTTGCCGTCGCGCGGGTGCAGATCGAGGTGGATGCGGCCGAGGCGCTCGCCGGCACGCACCACGTCGTACGTGCGCACGTCGTCGTGCCAGGAGGGCGTGTCGACGGGGACGTACGCGACCTCGAGTAGACGCGCGGTCGTGGCGAGCACGCCCTCGAGCACGCGATCGAAGCGGAAGTACGAGCGAACGAGCTGGGCGTCGACGCCGTACTCCTCGCGCTTGAGGGCGCCCAGCAGATACCAGAAGTCGGCGATCGTGACGGTATCGGCGCCGGGCTCGTCGCGGCGGAGTCTCTCGAGCACGCGATCGTACTCGCGCGCGGCGGCGGGGGCGGCCGCCTCGGCCACCCGGATCAGGAATGCATCGACCGCGGCGCTGGAGCCGGTCATGCGCGTCTCGGTCTCGTAGTCGGCCCAGTCGCCGTAGCCCAGGAGCGCCGCCCGCTCGGCGCGGACCGCCAGCAGCTCCTTCAGAACGGGCTCGTTCTCGGGCCACGCGAGGTCGTTGTAGGCGCCGACGAGGGCGTGCCGCACGGACCGCTCGCGCGCGTATTCCCGAACTGGCATGAGGTCGGTGTACTCGGTGGTGAGCGTCACCAGACCGGCGTCGTCGGCCGGGTGGGCGTCGAGGAAGTCGGTCGGCAGACCGTCCAGCGACGCGGCGGCGACGCGGATCTCGCGCCGACCCTCGCGAATGTTCCGCGAGAACGCCAGCGACAACTCGGTGTCGCGCTCGGTGAGCTCCCGCACGCGTGCGCGATCGGTCTCGCCCAGATCGACGCCGCCCCGGCGGAAGTCCCGTCGGATGTGCTCGAGAAGGCGTGCCTGCGCGGCGTCGAGCCCCGCGGCATCCGCGTCGGCGAAGACACCCCAGAGGCCGCGATCGAGCAGCCGCCGGGCCTGGACGGCCTCGATCGCCTGTGCCTGCTTCTCGGCGACGGCGCGCACGTCGGCGTCGGGATGGCACTCGCTGAGCAGGTGCGAGGGCGCCGCCGCCTCGGCGAGCGCGATGTCGGCGTCGTTCCACAGGTCGAGTCGTTCGCGAACGCTCAGCGTCGTGTCGGCGACGAGCCGGGCATCGATCGCGGCGACCCGCTCGAGCCGCTCGACCGGACGGTCGACGGCGAATTCGAGCCAGCTGGCGAGATCGGTCGGGAGGATCAGGGGTTCCAGCGGGGAATGCTGCATGCTCCGACCCTAGGTACCCCCTCCGACACCGGCAACGAGACCGACGGGTCGGCGGCGCACGAGACGCCGGGTGCGCGCCCGAGAAGGGCGGGGCACGGCATCCGGACCGGATCTCAGCGCAGCGCGCCCACCGAGGCCAGACCCAGCCGGATCAGCGTGCCGCGACCGCCCTCCATCTCGTCGGAAAGGGCGTCGGATGCCGCTTCCTGGGGCGACAGCCACGTGACTTCGAGCGCGTCCTGGCGTGGTTCGCACGTGCCGGTGACGGGCACGACGTAGGCGAGCGAGACGGCGTGCTGGCGGTCGTCGTGGAACGCGCTCACTCCGGGCAACGGGAAGTACTCGGCCACGGTGAAGGGGGTCGGCTGCGGGGGGAGCAGCGGGAACGCCATGGGGCCGAGGTCGTTCTCGAGGTGGCGGAACAGCGCGTCGCGCACGGTCTCGCCGTAGCGCACGCGGCCCGAGACGAGCGTGCGCGTCATCTCGCCCAGCGGCGTCGCGCGCAGCAGGATGCCGACCTGGGTGACCGCGCCCATCCCGTCGGTGCGCACGGGCAGTGCCTCGACGTAGAGCATGGGCAGGCGCCGTCGCGCCTCGGCGAGCTCGACCTCGCTCAGCCAGCCCGGGTTGGTGTTCGGGGTCCCGGGCGCACCCGAGAAGGACGCCGACAGCGGCTCGCGCTCGTCGCCGTTGTCGCCGGGTTCGGGGTCGGGGGTACGCACGGGCATGGTCCCTGTATATCAAGCGTCGGCCCCGGATGCCGCGTGTCCGCCGCGGCGGGATGTCTGACCCCTTTGCCACAATGGCCGCATGAGCGCGCATCCCTGCCTCGATCCTTCCGTCGTGCGCTGGTCGGTGCCCGCAGCCGAACGCGGTGGCCGGCCCGTTCTGCTGCTCCTGCACGGCTACGGCTCCGACGAACACGATCTGTTCGGCCTGGTGCCGTACCTGCCCGACGGGTTCGTGATCGCGAGCGTGCGTGCTCCGCTGGCACCGCCGTGGCCCATGCCGGGCGCCTCGTGGTATCCGATCGAGGGGCTCGACGGGCGCGATCCCCGCGAGATCACGCGGGCGGCGCACGCGGTCCTCGCCTTCGTCCAGGATGCCGTCGGCCCAGCGCCGGTGGGACTGCTCGGATTCTCGCAGGGCGGCGCGGTCGCGCTGCAGACCCTGCGCGCCGATCCCGACGCGGTGTCGTTCGCGGTGGTGCTGGCCGGATACGCCCCCGGCGGGGAGATGCCGGGAGACGCCGTCCTGGCCGAGCGACGACCCCCGGTCTTCTGGGGCCGCGGTGCAGCGGACGACGTGATTCCGGCCCACGCGGTCGACCAGACCGCGCAATGGCTCCCGGGGCACAGCCGACTGAGCGGGCGGGTCTACCCCGGGTTGACCCACTCCATCTCGCAAGACGAGCTCGACGACGTCCGGGCCTTCCTCGACGCGCGTCTGGCCGAGCGCGAGGGGTGAAGACCCGCGCGCAGCGTGAACGCGGCGAGCTCGCCGAACAGCAGGGCCAAGGGGGCCGTCGATCGTGCCACCCCGGACGAGGTTCTGCGCCCCCGACCACAGGGCGGCTCCGATGACCAGGACGAGGAGCACCCAGACGGCCGCGACCGCGGCCCGCGGGGACGGCGATGGGCTGTTCAGGGGGCCACCCTCGGCACGCCGTAGCTGTGGCGCCTTCGCCCGGGGCGGAATCATGGCCGCCGTGGCGGAGAGGGAGGCGTTGCGCGACGGGCGGACGTCAACCCCGGCCCGATGTCGGAGGTCCGAGAGAAGATGTCGGCATGGCCGACGTGTTGGAGAGATTCGGTCCTGCGACGCAGGACTGGTTCCGTGGCGCGTTCTCGGCGCCGACCACCGCGCAGAAAGGCGCGTGGGAGTCGGTCTCGTCCGGTCGCAACGCCCTCGTGGTCGCGCCGACCGGCTCCGGAAAGACCCTGTCCGCCTTCCTCTTCGCCATCGACCGCATCTTCGCGCGAGAAGAACCCCGAGACCCCGGATGCCGAGACCCCGCGCCGGGGAAAGAAGGCGGCCGCGAAGACCCCGGCGAGGAACACGCGCGTCCTCTACATCTCGCCCCTGAAGGCGTTGGGCGTCGACGTGGAGCGCAACCTCCGCTCGCCACTCGTCGGCATCGGGCAGTCCGCCCGGCGCCTCGGCATCCAGGTCCCGGGGGTCACCGTCGGCGTCCGTTCGGGCGACACCAGCTCGAGCGAGCGTCGCAAGCTCGTCGCCGATCCGCCCGACATCCTCATCACGACGCCCGAGTCCCTCTATCTCATGCTCACGAGCCAGGCGGCCGAGACGCTGCGGGGCGTGCACACGGTCATCATCGACGAGGTGCATGCGGTCGCGGCGACCAAGCGCGGCGCGCACCTGGCGGTGAGTCTCGAGCGCCTCGACGCCCTTCTCGACGCACCGGCACAGCGCATCGGCCTGTCGGCGACGGTGCGGCCGATCGACGAGGTCGCGCGTTTCCTCGGTGGGGCGCAGCCCGTCGACATCGTGGCGCCGAAGGCGACGAAGGCGTTCGATCTGTCGGTCGTGGTACCCATCGAGGACATGCTCAACCCGCCCCCGCCACCGGGCTCCCCCGCTGTCGACGAGGCGGCCGACGGCGAGTGGTTCTCGGAGCGGCCCGAGAGCACCGAAATGGCGGGGTCGGTCTGGCCGCACGTCGAGGAGGCCATCGTCGACCGCATCCTGGAACGCCGATCGACGATCGTGTTCGCGAACTCTCGGCGCCTGGCCGAGCGCCTCACCGGGCGACTCAACGAGATCTACGCCGAGCGACAGGGCATCGATATCCCCGAACCGACCGTTCCCGCCGCGACGATGGCGCAGGCCGGGTCATCGGCGGGGGTGGCGGCGATCCTCGCCAAGGCCCACCACGGTTCGGTCTCGAAAGAACAGCGGGCCCAGGTCGAAGACGAGCTGAAGTCCGGCGCTCTGCGATGCGTCGTGGCGACGAGCAGCCTCGAACTGGGTATCGACATGGGCGCGGTCGATCTGGTGATCCAGGTCGAGGCGCCGCCGAGCGCGGCATCCGGACTCCAGCGCGTGGGGCGTGCCGGTCACCAGGTCGGCGAAGTGAGTCGCGCCGCGCTCTTCCCCAAGCATCGCAGCGATGTCCTGCACACGGCCGTGGTCACCGAGCGCATGCTCGCCGGGCGGATCGAGGCCATCTCGGTGCCGCAGAACCCGCTCGACATCCTCGCGCAGCAGACCGTGGCTGCGTCAGCCCTCGGCTCGATCGACGTCGAGGAGTGGTTCGACACCGTCAAGCGCAGCGCTCCGTTCCGCTCGCTCCCCCGTTCGGCGTACGAGGCCACCCTCGACCTGCTCGCGGGCCGCTACCCTTCCGACGAGTTCGCCGAGCTTCGCCCCCGCCTGGTGTGGGACCGCGACGCGGGCACGCTCACCGGCCGCCCGGGGGCCCAGCGCGTGGCCGTCACCAGCGGGGGCACCATTCCCGACCGCGGCCTGTTCGGTGTCTTCGTCGCGGGCGAGTCGCACAACGCCCGCGTCGGCGAGCTCGACGAAGAGATGGTCTACGAGTCCCGCGTCAACGACGTGTTCACCCTGGGCACGACGAGCTGGCGCATCGTCGAGATCACCCACGACCGCGTCAACGTCGTCCCCACCTTCGGCCAGCCCGGCAAGCTCCCGTTCTGGCACGGTGACGGCATCGGCCGCCCCGCCGAGCTCGGCGAAGCGCTCGGGAAGTTCTCGCGCGATCTCGCCGGCGCCGACCGCGAGAAAGCCACCGAGCGCCTGCGCGAGTCGGGGCTCGACGACAACGCCATCACCAACCTTCTTTCGTATCTCGCCGAGCAGCGCGAGGCGACCGGGAGCCTGCCGACCGACCGCACCCTCACCGTGGAGCGCAGCCGCGACGAGGTGGGCGACTGGCGCATCATCCTGCATTCCCCCTACGGCATGCAGGTGCACTCCCCGTGGGCACTGGCGGTCAACGCGCGCATCCGCGAGCGTCTCGGCGTCGAGGGGGCGGCCGTGGCAAGCGATGACGGCATCATCGCCCGGGTGCCGGATGCCGCGGCCGAACCACCCGGGGCCGACCTCTTCGTGTTCGAACCCGACGAGCTCGAGCAGATCGTCACCGACGAGGTGGGCGGCTCGGCGCTGTTCGCGTCGCGCTTCCGCGAGTGCGCGGCCCGGGCCCTGCTGCTCCCCCGCTTGAACCCCAACCGCCGCTCGCCCCTGTGGCAACAGCGCCAGCGCTCGGCGCAGCTGCTCGAGGTCGCCAAGCGCCACCCGGCGTTCCCGATCATTCTCGAGACGCTGCGCGAGGTGCTGCAAGACGTCTACGATCTGCCGGCCCTGCTGCGCGTGACCCGTCAGATCGGCGAACGGCGTATCCGCCTCGTCGAGATCACCACGTCGCAGCCCTCGCCGTACGCCCGCGATCTGCTCTTCGGCTACGTCGGCGCGTTCATGTACGAGGGCGACTCGCCGCTCGCGGAGCGTCGCGCCGCCGCTCTCTCGGTCGACCCGGCCCTGCTGAGCGAGCTGCTCGGCAAGGTCGAGATGCGCGAACTCCTCGACCCCGAGGTGATCGCACAGTTCGAGCGCGAAGCGCAGCGCCTCGACCCCGACCGTCGCGCCCGGGGCATCGAGGGCGTAGCCGACCTGCTCCGCGTCCTCGGCCCGCTCGACGCGAACGAGGTCGCGGCCCGCCTCGACGCCGAGGCCGACGACGCCCTCGCCGAGGCCGAGCGACATCTCGCCACCCTCGTCGACGACCGTCGCGCGATCCGCGTCACGATCGGCGGCGTCTCGCGGGTCGCCGGCATCGAAGACGCAGGGCGCCTTCGCGATGCGCTCGGCGCCGCCCTGCCCGTCGGCATCCCGAACGCCTTCCTCGAACCCCTGGCCGATCCGCTCGGCGACCTCGTCGCCCGGTACGCCCGCACCCACGCGCCGTTCACGACCGACGCGGTCGCCGACCGGCTCGGCGTCGGAGTCGCCGTCGCGCGGCTGACCCTGCAGCGCCTCGAGTCGCAGGGACGCCTGGCCAGCGGCTTCTTCCTGCCCGAAGCCTCGGGCCGATCGCGCGGCGACGACACGGAGTGGTGCGACGTCGAGGTGCTCCGGCGCCTGCGCATGCGCTCGCTCGCCGCCATCCGTGGGAGCGTCGAACCGGTGCCCCCGGCGGCCTACGCGCGGTTCCTGCCGGTCTGGCAGCACCTCGGCCGCCCGCTCGAGGGCATCGACGGGGTCCTCGCCGTGGTCGAGCAGCTCGCCGGCGTTCCCATCCCGGCGAGTGCGTGGGAGTCGCTCATCCTGCCCTCGCGGGTGTCCGACTACTCTCCGGCACTGCTCGACGAGCTCACCGCGACCGGTGAGGTGGTCTGGTCGGGCCACGGCACCCTGCCGGGCCGTGACGGCTGGATCGCCCTGCACCCGGCCGAAGCCGCGCCCTTCACCCTGCAAGACCCCGACGATCCCGACGACCCTGCACCGGATTCGCTCGAGGCGCGCCTCCTCGACGCCCTCGAAGGCGGTGGGGCGTACTTCGCGGCGCAGCTGAAGCAGCTCGCCGGCGCCGAGAACGAGCAGTCCGTGAACGATGCCCTCTGGGCGCTCACCTGGGCCGGACGGGTGACCAACGACACCTTCGCTCCCGTGCGCACGCTGCTCAGCGGGGGCGGGCAGTCCCACCGCGTGGCGCGGCGGGCCCCGCGGGCCAGGATGTACCGGGGCGCCGTCGTTCCCCGCGCCTCGTCGGCACCTCGCCCTCCGTCGCTCGGCGGGCGGTGGTCGCTCCTGCCCCAGCGCGAGCCCGACGCGGCAGCCCGGGCGACCGCGACGGCCAGTCTGCTGCTCGACCGCTACGGCGTCGTCACGCGGGGAGCGGTGCAGTCCGAGGGGGTTCCCGGCGGATTCGCACAGGTGTACCGCATTCTGGCGGGGTTCGAAGAAGCGGGGCACTGCCGCCGCGGGTACGTGATCGAAAAACTCGGCGCCGCGCAGTTCGCGGCGTCGGCGACGGTCGACCGCCTGCGCGAGTTCGCCGCGGTCGCCGACCCGCCGCCACTGCGCACGGTCACCCTCGCCGCGACCGACCCGGCGAACCCCTACGGCGCGGCGCTCGGCTGGCCGGCGATCGAGGGGGTCACCCACCGCCCCGGGCGGAAGGCCGGTGGACTCGTGGTGCTCGTCGACGGAGAGCTGACGATGTACCTCGAGCGCGGCGGTCGCAGCGCTCTCGCCTTCACCGACGATGAGGCGCGGCTGCTGGGTGCCGCCCGCCACCTCGCCGAGACCGCAAAGCGCCGCCGTCTCGAGACCCTCACGGTGGAGCAGGTGAACGGCGAGTTCGTGTACGGCACCGCGGTCGGTCGGGCCCTGCGCGAGGCCGGGTTCGTCGAGTCGACCAAGGGCCTGACCCTGCGCAAGGTCACCGCCGGTGACACGCTGCGAGAGGCCGCGCGTGCCTGAGGGCGATACCGTCTACCGCGCCGCGGCGAAGCTCACGGCCGCCCTGACCGGAAAGGTCGTGACGCGGTTCGACGTCCGCGTGCCCGGCAGCGCGACCGCCGACCTGCGAGGTGAGACGGTGCACGAGGTCGCCGCACGCGGAAAGCATCTGCTGCACCGCATCGGTGGCTACACGTTGCACTCGCACCTGAAGATGGAGGGCCGCTGGGACATCTATCGTCCCGGTGAGCGATGGCGGCGTCCGGCGTTCAAGGCGCGGGCGATCGTGGGCGTGAGCGGGGCCGATGCCGTCGGATTCGACCTCGCCATGGTGGAGGTGCTGCGAACGGTCGACGAGCACACCGTCATCGGTCATCTGGGTCCCGATCTGCTGGCCGACGACTGGGACGAAGCCGAAGCCGTGCGCCGAGTCTCGGCCGACGAGCGCGCGGCCCACGTCGCCCTGCTCGATCAACGAAACGTCGCGGGTTTCGGCAACGTCTACGCGAACGAACTGCTGTTCGTGCGCGGCATCGCTCCGACGACCCCGGCGACCGACATCGACGCGCAGGCCACGATCGCGCTCGGCGAGCGCATGATCCGAGCCAACCTGCCGCGTCCCGAACGCACCTTCACCGGCGACACGCGCCCGGGTCGCCGCTTCTGGGTCTACGGCCGGGAGGGCGCCCCCTGCCGCCGTTGTGGCACACCGATCCGCGCCACCTCGCTCGGTGCCTCGGCGACCAGCGAGCGCAACGTCTACTGGTGCCCGACATGCCAGCCCGGGTGACACCGTCGACGAGCCGGCGCCGCGCTCGCCGCGCGAATCGCGCGTGGTGCTCCCTCGCGAAGACGACCCCTTCGCACCGACCTGTCAACCCGGCAGTGGCTCCCGGCTCGCCGTGGGAGAACGGAGGGACGAAACAACGCCGGGGAACGAGCCGCAGTTCCTTCGACGTCGAGCAAACCGATGGCGGCACGGGCGACGAAGAAGCATTCGAGGGAATGAAGCTCATTCCCGACCCGTTGTCATTTATGTCGGCCGACCCGATAGCCGTCCGGAGGGGATCGTGGGAAAGAACTACATCGACATCGAGAACGACCACGGCGAGACGCTGCGCTACCGCAAGCACGTCAATGGTCGTGGACTCGTCGCGCACGGCGCGAAAGTCCACCCGTCGGCGCTGGTCGAGAACGGCGCCTACATCGAACCCGGCGTGCAGATCGCCGCGGGGGTTCGTGTCGGACGCGGCGCGTGGATCGAATCCGACGCCGTCATCGGGCCCGAGGCGCACATCGAGCCGCACGCGCACATCTGCGCCGGCGCGGTGATCGGGGCGGGTGCCCACATCGGTGTTCGCACGCAGGTGGGTCACAACGCGCGCGTCGCGACCGGTTCCCTCATCGGCGACGACGAGATCATCAACGACGGCGAAGCCGTCGCGACGGATCGGCGGGGGCTGCGTCTGGCCGCCTGACGCGCTGACGATCCGGCATCCACGACCCGCACGACTCCTCGGAGCGTGCGGGTTCGCGCGTCGCGGGCGATGGTCCGCGCGGGTCAGGTGAGGATCGTCAGCACCAGGCCGATGAGCGGCAGGGTGCCCTGGATCGCGGCGGGCCGCACGTACTTCCGGCCCGAGGTGATCAGCACGAGGGCCGCTGCCAGCATGGAGGCCAGCGAGAAGCACAGCAGGGTGCGCCCGACCGGGTCGCCGATGCCGCCGACGATCCACACGACGACGCCCACGAGGGCACCGATCGCGAGGAACAGGTTGTAGAAGCCCTGGTTGTAGGCCATGGGCTTGGTCGCATCGGCGGTCCGCTGGTCGACGATGCCGAACACCCGCCAGGTCTTCGGCTGCGTCCATCGCACGCTCTCGAGCACGAAGATATAGACGTGCAGCAGGGCCGCGAGCCCCGCGAAGACGAGAGCCAGGATGCCGATCATGCTCCCACGGTACTCGCGCGGATAGCCTGGAACCATGGCGAACGGCAGCGGCTCCCGCGGACGCGGCTCCGGCGGCAGCGCGCGCAAGCGCCCCGCCGTGCGTCCCCACACGGCGAAACGCCCGGCGAAGCCGAACCCCCGCCCCGCCCCGTCGCCCGCCGAACCGCCTCGCACGTTCGTGCTGGGCGCGGTGCCGGGGACGACGCCCGGCAAGTGGATCGATCTGTGGCGCGAACGCATGCCCCACGTCGCGCTCGAGCTGCGCGAGATCGATGTGGCCACCCAGCGGGCGCATCTCGACGACGTCGACGCCGCGCTCGTGCGCCTGCCCGTTTCGGCAGCCGACGACCTGCATGTCATCGAGCTCTACGCGGAGCTGCCCGTGGTGGTCGTGTCGGCGGATTCGCATCTGTCGGCCGCCGATGAGCTCGACGCGTCCGACCTCGCCGGCGAGATCGTCATCGTCCCGCTCGACGACGTGCTGCACGCGCAGATCCCGGATGCCGTGACCCCGGCGTTCGCGCCTCCGGCCGACACCGCCGAGGCCATCGCGACGGTCGCCGCGGGCGTGGGCGTCGTGATCGCGCCGATGTCGCTGGCCCGCGCGCACGCCCGCAAGGACGTGGACTATCGCGTGCTGCGGGACGGACCCGTCTCCCCCGTCGCCCTGGCATGGCTGCGTGAGCGGACGACGCCCGACGTCGAGGCGTTCGTGGGCATCGTGCGCGGCCGCACCGCCCGCTCGTCGCGCTGACACCGCGGCCGACACGGTGCCGCACCGCGACGCGGATGAGGCGCCGCGCCCGGACGCGCGTTCCCACGCGCGGACGCCGCGCGCGATATGTTGCCAGCGACGCGCACCGAGGGGAGACGGAATGCAGCGGCGACGCAGGATGTACACGGCGACGGCGGTCATCGCCGTGACGGTCGTCTTCACGGGTACTCCCGCCGCCGAGGCTTGGGACGGGACGACCACGACCACGCCGGTATCCCTCATCGACGCCGCATCCCCCGCGGTGTCCGAGGGCACCACCCACGCCGAGAACCCCTCGGTGCCCGAGGGGGCCGTCTGGAGCGAGCACTACCTGCCGGCGACCGTGCCCACCCGCGACGGTGGCGCCGTCGAGCTCCATGCCGACGTGCTGCGTCCCGCCGGCCTGTCCGCCGATGCGCGCACACCCGTCATCCTCATCAGCGGCCCGTACCTCTCGCACGCCGGCGTCCAGAGCGACGAACACAAGGCCTACACGGGCCCGACGATGCGCCACCGCGCATTCATCGACGGCGCCGGACTCATGGCCGCGGGCTACACGGTCGTCTTCGCCGACCTGCGCGGGTTCGGCGGTAGTTCCGGGTGCTACGACCTCGCCGGCCCCGGCGAGCAGGCGGACGTGCGCACCTTCGTGGAGTGGGCGGCATCCGCGCCATGGTCGAACGGTCGGGTGGGAATGTACGGCAAGTCGTACGACGCGGCCACCGGACTCATGGGCATCGCCTCGCGCCCCGCGGGTCTCGCCGCCGTCGTCGCCCAGGAACCGGCGTGGAACCTCTACGACTACCTCTACGAAAACGGCATCCCCTCCGAGAACAACCGCGTGACCATCAACGCGTTCAACCGCATCGCCGCGCTCCCCGGCATCGACCACTCCGGCACGGTCGACGGCGTCGTCGTACCGCCCGACACCGAGCGCTACCGCGCGAACGCGGCGTACGAGCAGACGCATCCGGAGTGCGCCAGCGGCATCCTGGCCGACACCCTGTCCACGCAACGCACCTCCCCCTTCTGGAGCGCTCGCGACCTCGCGGCGCAGGCCCACGGTTCGACGGTGCCGCTGTTGCTGACGCAGGGCTGGACCGAGAACAACACCCGCCCCGACGGCATGGCGGAGTTCCTGGATGCCATCGACGCACCGGTCAGCGCGTGGGCGGGGCCGTGGAACCACGTCGCCGGCAACGACGTCGACGACCAGGGGAACCTCGAGATGGGCCGTGCCGACTGGTTCGGCGAGGTGCGCGCGTTCTTCGACGCCCATCTGCGCGACGCTTCCGCGCCCGCCCCCTCGTGGGCGTTGCAGGACAATCTCGGCCGCTGGCGTCTGCAGTCCACCTGGCCGGGGGCGACACGCGAGGTCACGGCGTCCCTCTCCCCCGGGACGTACATCGACACCGGGGCCGGTGCAAACGCTCTGCCGCCGGGCGATCAGGGCGACGGAACCCTCTTCGGCACGGCGCCGCGCGATGCGCAGAGCATCGGCGCGTCGCAGACGCTCTCGACGCCCGTCACGGAGGCGACGCGGCTCAGCGGCACCATCGAGGTCGCTCTGCGGGCGCGCGGGAGCGGGGTGACCCACGTACGCGTGTGGGACGTCGGGACCGACGGCGTGCCGACCCTCTTCGACGAGGCGGCGGCGCCCGTGTCCGCCACGGGCGAGACCTCTCTGCACCTGCGCGACGTCGACTGGACCCTGCAGACGGGCCACGCGGTGCTCGTCTCGGTCGGGACGACCGACTCGACCGCGTGGCGCCCGACGCCCAGCGGTCAGACGATCACGATCGACGGCGGCACCATCGCCCTGCCCGTGCAGAGCACGGCGGGCGATGTCGCGACCGAGGGGCAGCCCGCACCGTTCCTGACGACCTATCTCGCGAACGCGCGGTGGCCGGTGGCGATCGGGGCGATATCGCCGAGCTTCTCGCTCTCCGCCCCCGCCCCGACACCGGCGCCGACGACGGCCGCGCCCGCCCGCCTGGCGGAGTCGGGCGTCGACATCGAGCCGACCGTGGCGCTGTGGGCGCTGGGCGCCGTCGCCGCCGGCATCGCCGTCGGTACGCGACGACGACGGTGGGCGCGTCGCCGCTGAGCGGGTCGCGGAGCGCGGGCGGCTTCCCTCGAGCGGAGCGCCCATGCGGGCACGGTGGCGTTCGCAGTCGCGCGCGGACCCCGGCGCCCTCGCCGACGCATAGAATCCCTGGGTGACCGCACGCCTGCTCTACGTCTGCGCCCGGCCGCAGCGCACAGCGGCGGTGGCCGAGTGGGCGTCGTTCCGCGACGGCCTCGGGGTGGGCGATGCCGACCTCGTACACCACGACCTCGTGCGCGATCCCCTGCCCGACGACCTCGACCGGTACGGCGGCGTCGTCGTGGGCGGGAGCCCCTTCAACGTCACCGACCCCGACAAGACCGATGACCAGCGCCGGCTCGAGCGCGATCTCGAACGCCTCGCCGGGGCCGCCATCGACGGCCGGACGAACGCGATGTTCACGTGCTACGGCATCGGCGTGGTGACGCGACTCCTCGGCGGCGAGGTCACGCTCCTGCACCCCGAGGGCACGGGCCCCACCGACATCTCGCTGACGGTGGCGGGGCGCGACGACGAGCTCTTCGGCATCCTGAATCCCCGGTTCGAGGCGCTCACCGCGCACAAAGAGGGCACCGCGAGCGTGCCGCCCGGGGCGACGCTGCTCGCCGAGAACGACGCCTGCCCGGTGCAGGCCTATCGCGTCGGCGCCGGGCTGTGGGCGACGCAGTTCCACCCCGAGCCCACCGCCGACGCGTTCGTGGCCCGCATGGTCGTGTACCGCGACGCGGGGTACTTCGACGCCGATGCGTTCGACGAGGTGTCGGCGCACGTGCGCACCGTCTCGGTCGAGCAGCCGACGCTGCTGCTGCGCTCGTTCGCCGCGCGGGCCGTCGCCGCGTGAGGCTCTCGCACACGATGCCGGATGTCAAGCCCGCGCCCGTGACTAGCTAGCTTTTCTAGTGTTCTACCATGAACGCAGCAACTCCCCGCCGGGGTAGCGACCTCGCCCGCCAGATCGTCGTCCTCTCCGCAGTGTCGTTCATGCTCATCGCGGCCGTCATCGGAGCCGGCGCCTTCGGCAACTCCGCCGTGCAGAACCAGCAGGGCGGCGCACTCGACACCGACGGCTCGTATCTCGCCCCGGCCGGGCCCGCCTTCTCGATCTGGTCGGTGATCTACCTGGGCCTCATCGCCTACGCGATCTGGCAGGCCCTCCCCCGCCAGCGCGCGAATCCGCGGCAGCGCGCGCTCGGATGGCTGATCGCCCTCACGATGGTGCTGAACGGCTCCTGGCTCGTCGCCGCGCGCTTGGGCCCCCTGTTCTCGACCGTCGTGGTCATCGTGCTCCTGCTGGCGGCCCTCGGTTGGACATTCCGCATCGCCGTCCTCACCCGCGACCCGCGCGGCGGGGTCGTCGACGCCGTGCTGATCGACGGCGTCACGGGCCTGCACCTCGGCTGGGTCACCCTCGCCACCGTCGCGAACGTCGCGGCGTGGCTGACGACGATCGTCCCTCCGACGTGGGCGGACGCCGCGGGAGCCATCGGCGTCGCCGTCCTCGTCGTGGTGGGCGTGATCGGCCTGGCCATCGCGTGGCGCAGCTCGTGGCGCCTCGCGCCCGCGCTCGCTCTCGCGTGGGGCCTGAGCTGGCTCGCCGTCGAGCGGTTCACCGGTCAACCACTCAGCACCGCGATCGGCGTGGCGGCCATCATCGTCGCCGCGGTGATCCTGCTGCCCCCGCTGCTCGTGAGCGGGCTGCGGCTGCTGCGCCCCGCGGTCGACTGACGCCGACGCCCCGCATGTCCCGAGCGCGCCACCGGCGCGGACCGCGGCCGCGGAGTCAGAGAGCCGGACCCACGATCGCGCTGCCCCCCGCGGGCACCGTCACGGCACCCTCGGCGAGCGCCACGCCCTCGACCGTCGCCAGCAGCACGCGGGCATCGGACGCCACGGATGCCGAGGCCTCGGCGTCCGAGAGGTTCACGACGACCACGAGGTCACGCCGCCGCAGCTCGTAGACCCGGCCCCCCTCGGCCTCGCGAGCCGCAGCCGACAGGCCCTCGCGCGACGGGTCGGTCAGTTCGGGCCGCTCGCGGCGGAGCTTCGCCAGCTCGCGGTACAGCCCGAGCAGCTGAGCGTGGTCGCCCTCGCCCACCTCGTCCCAGTCGAGCTTCGAGTTCTCGAACGTCGAGGGGTCCTGCGGGTCGGGAACCGTGGACTCGTCCCACCCCATCTTCGCGAACTCCGCGATGCGGCCTTCGGCGGTGGCCTTGCCGAGCTCGGGCTCGGGGTGCGAGGTGAAGAACTGCCACGGGGTGGTCGCTCCCCACTCCTCGCCCATGAACAGCATCGGCGTGCCGGGAGCGGTGAGGGTCAGCACGGCAGCCGCCGCGAGACGGTCGTAATCGAGCGTCTGCGACAGGCGGTCGCCGGCGGCACGGTTGCCGATCTGGTCGTGGTCCTGCGCGAAGGTCACGAGACGCCAGGTGGGCACGGCATCCGGGATGGGCTTGCCGTGCTTCTCCTCACGGAACGACGAGTACGTGCCGTCGTGGAAGAAACCGCCCTCACTGACCTTGCGGAACGCGTCGAGGTCGGCGAAGTCCTCGTAATAGCCGATGGTCTCGCCGGTCAGGGCGACGTGCGCGGCGTGGTGCCAGTCGTCGGACCACTGCGCGGTCAGACCGTAGCCGCCCGCCTCGCGCGGGAGGATGAGCTTCGGGTCGTTCATGTCGGATTCGGCGATGGTCGTCAGCGGGATGCCGCGGTGCGCCGACAGGGCGTCGGTGCGCTCGGCGATCTCCTGGAGCAGGTGCGGCTCGCGGTGGTCGAGCAGCGCGTGCACGGCATCCAGACGGAGGCCGTCGACGTGGTAGTCGCTCATCCACATCAGCGCATTGTCGAGGATGTACGCGCGCACGGCGTCCTCGTCGAGGTTGACCGAGTCGCCCCACGTGTTGCGGCTGCCCTCGCGCAGGTACTCGCCGAACTCGGGGAGGTAGTTGCCCGAGGGGCCCAGATGGTTGTAGACGACGTCCTGGATGACGGCGAGGCCGGCCGCGTGCGCCGCGTCGACGAAGCGCTGGTAGGCCTCGGGCCCGCCGTAGGCCTCGTGCACGGTGTACCAGAGCACACCGTCGTAGCCCCAGTTCCACGTGCCGTTGAAGCCGTTGACGGGCAGCAGCTCGACGTGCGTCACGCCCAGGTCGACGAGGTGGTCGAGGCGGCCGATGGCGGCATCCAGGGTTCCCTCGGGGGTGAAGGTGCCGAGGTGCAGCTCGTAGATGAGGCCGCCCGCGAGCTGCTTGCCCGTCCAGGCGGTGTCGTTCCAGCTGTACACGCTCGGGTCGAACCAGGCCGACGCCTCGTGCACGCCACCGGGCTGCCGGCGCGAGCGCGGGTCGGGACGCAGGTCGTCGCCGTCGCCGAGCACGAAGCCGTACCGCTCACCGTCGGCGAGGTCGATGGCCGCGGTCCACCACCCGTCCGCCGCCGACTCCATCTCGACGTCTTCGGCGACCGTGTCGCCGCTGTCGTCGAGCCGGCGCAGCCGCACCCGCTCGGCTTTGGGGGCCCAGACCTCGATGCTCATGGTTCTTTCCTTCGCGTGGGGACGATCACAGACGACACGAGGCGGCATCCGCCTCGCAATCAGAAGATCAGCAGGGCCACCGGGTACACCGCCAGCAGATCGGCCAGCGGCACGGCACCGCCGGCGAACGAGCGACCGGTCAGCACGTCGACGACGGGGGTCTCGGGCAGCAGCACCACGGTGTCGCGCCATCCGCCTCCGGCCGCGAGGCTCACCGGCAGGCGGGTGGCCACCGCGAACACGCCGCCGCGGTCGAACGCGACGACGTGATCGGACGCCGCGCCCGCGGCCTCGAGCGGACGGTAGATCTCGAGCGGGTGATCGCGGCGCACCCGCAGCGCACGCGAGGTCACCAGCAGTTTCGCCGCTCCCGTGGCATCCACGGCCGGAGGCTGCGCGCCCGGCGCGTCGATGGCGGCGAGCAGGCGCGCCCGCTCGGCGAAGTCGACGGCGCGACGGTTGTCGGGGTCGACGAGCGACTGCTCCCACAGCTCCGAGCCCTGGTACACGTCGGGGACGCCCGCGCCGAGGATCTGCAGGAGCTTGGCCGACAGGCCGTTGGACCAGCCCGCGGGCGCGATCTCGTCGACGAAGGCGCGCACGCGCTCCGCGGCGGGCCCGGTGGCCGCGTCGACGACGGCATGCATGCGCTGCTCGAACGCCTCGTCCTGCTCCCACCAGCCGGTGACCTCGCTCGCCTCGCGCGCGGCCTTCTCGGCGTACGCGTGCAGGCGCTCGCGGTAGACCTTGAGGCCTTCCGGAGTGGATGCCGAGGCCGGCCACGCCCCCACGATCGCCTGCCACAGCAGCGCGTCGAACGGGCCGTGACCGGTCGAGGCGATCCCACGGAACTCCTCCAGGCGCGCCGCCCACCGGTCGGGGATCTCCGCCAGCACCGAGATGCGCGCGCGGGTGTCCTCGCCGCGCTTGGTGTCGTGCGTCGACAGCGTCGTCATGGCGGTCGGCCACGACGCGTGTCGGAGGGCCTGCGCGGTGTGGAAGCCGTCCACGTCGAGCGCGAACTGGCCGGGGTCGCCGCCCACCTCGGTGAGCGAGCCCAGGCGCGTGTAGCGGTAGAACGCCGTGTCCTCGACGCCCTTCGCCATGACGGGGCCGGTCGTCTGCTGGAAGCGCCACGCGATCTCGAGGTCGGTGTCGGCGAGCGCCGGCACGAGCTTCTCGATGACGTCGCCGAGCTCGGGGCGACGCACTTCGGCCTCGCCCGCAGCCGCATCGAGGTGCGCGCGACCGGCCGGCAGGTAGGAGCGATAGACGGGGAAGCACGCGAGGATCTCGGCGAGCGCGTCCTGCAGCGCCTCGGCCTCGAACTCCTCACGGAGCGTGGAGGGGAGGCCGCGGACGATGCGGCGGATCTCCGACACCTGGATGGAGTCGGCGATCCTGCGCTTGGTGTCGTGGATGAGCTCGTGCCACCCGGTCAGCGGTTCGAGGCCGCTGTCGACGCGCAGTCGCGCATCCAGGGCGTCCAGCGCCGCCTCGCCCGCGGGGTCGGTGAGTACGCGGTCGATCTCGGCGAGCGCGTCGTAGCCCGTCGTCCCGGCGGTCTTCCACCACGACGGCAGTGCTTCACCGTGCTCGAGGATCTTCTCCACCAGCACGTATCCGGCATCCTCTCCCCCCGCGCCCTCCAGGGCGACGGCGAGACGATCCAGGTATCCCCCGGGGTCGACGAGACCGTCGGGGTGATCGACGCGAAGACCGTCGGCGAGGCCCTCGCGCACCCAGCGCAAGATCTCGGCGTGCGTCGCCTCGAACACCTCGGGCAGCTCGACCCGCACGCCCGCCAGGGTCGTGACGGCGAAGAAGCGGCGGTAGTTGAGCTCGGCGGCCTCGTCTTGCCAGAACCGCAGCTCGAAGTTCTGCGCGTCGAGCAGGGCGCGGATGTCGGCGTCCGAACGTCCCGTTCCCGGAGCGACCGGGAAGACGTGGTCGTAGTAGCGGATGAGTCCGTCGGGCGCGTCCCCTGCCGGCGTCGGGTCGTACGAGATCTCGTCGACGACGGCGTCGAGGTGATCGCCCAGAACGGGCACGCGCACCTTGCCGCCCCCGAACTCCCAGTCGATGTCGAACGCCGTCGCGTGCGCCGAGGCGCGCCCCTGACGCAGTACGTCCCACCACCACGCGTTCGTCCGCGGCTCCGAGACGCCCATGTGGTTCGGCACGATGTCGATCAGGATGCCGAGCCCTTCGGCGCGCGCGGCCGTCGCGAAACGCTCGAGCCCCTCGGCGCCACCTCGCGCGGGATCGACCCGCGTCACGTCGACGACGTCGTATCCGTGGTCCGAACCGGGCGTCGCCTCGAGGATCGGCGACAGGTACGCCCACGACACCCCGAGGTCACCGAGGTACCCGGTGACCTCGGCGGCGTCGTCGAGGGTGAACGATTCGCGGATCTGCAGGCGGTAGGTCGAAAGCGGATGCCGCATCGCGGTCACAGCTCCGGCTTGGGCGCTTGACCCGGCAGGTCGTCGGTGCCGACCACCTGGATCTGCGCCGTCAGCGAGGCGGCCACCGAGTGATCGACCTCCGGCTCGGGAAGGTGGTGCTCGCGCAGCACGATGAGCGACTTCGGCTCGAGCGGCAGGGTCTCGCCGGGCGAGAGCGGCTCGGTGTTGGCGCGTTCCCCGGCCGTGTCGACGTATGCGTCCCATTCGGGGGCGTACTCGAACGCCGGCAGGTGGAAGTCGACCGGCTCGTCGCCCGCGTTGAACAGCACGAGGAAGTGATCGTCGCTAATGGACTGCCCGCGCCGGTCGCGCTCACGGATGCCCTGCCCGTTGAGGAACACCCCGACCGCGCGCCCGAAGCCGGAGTCCCAATCGTCGGGCTGCATGAGCGAGCCGTCGGGCCGCAACCACACGACATCGGGAATCGGCGCGCCCTCCTCCATCTTCACGGGCCGGCCGTCGAAGAAGCGACTGCGGCGGAAGGTGGGGTGCTGCTTGCGCAAGCGCGCGAGGGCGGCGGTGAACTCGATGAGCGGGTGGTCGATGCTGGACCAGTCCACCCAGGTGATCTCGTTGTCCTGTGCGTAGCCGTTGTTGTTGCCGCCCTGGGTGCGACCGAGCTCGTCGCCGTGCAGGAGCATCGGCACACCCTGACTCAGCATCAGGGTCGCGATGAAGTTCCGCTGCTGCTGCGCGCGACGCGTGAGCACCTCGGGGTCGTCGGTGGCACCCTCGACGCCCATGTTGCTGGAGCGGTTGTGCGATTCGCCGTCGTTGTTGTCTTCGCCGTTGGCGTCATTGTGCTTCTCGTTGTACGACACCAGGTCGCGGAGCGTGAAGCCGTCGTGGGCGGTGACGAAGTTGATGGATGCCACGGGGCGGCGGCCAGAGTGCTCGTACAGGTCGGCGGAGCCGGTCAGACGAGACGCGAACTCGGCGAGCGCCTGGGGCTCCCCGCGCCAGAAGTCGCGCACCGTGTCGCGGTACTTGCCGTTCCACTCGGTCCACTGGGGCGGGAAGTTTCCGACCTGGTATCCGCCGGGGCCGACGTCCCACGGCTCGGCGATGAGCTTGACCTGCGACACGATCGGGTCCTGCTGCACGAGCTCGAAGAATGCGGCGAGGCGGTCGACCTCGTAGAACTCACGCGCGAGGGTGGATGCCAGGTCGAAGCGGAACCCGTCGACGTGCATCTCGAGCACCCAGTACCGCAGCGAGTCCATGATGAGCTGCAGCGTGTGCGGGTTGCCGACGTTGAGACTGTTGCCCGTGCCCGTGTAGTCGGTGTAGTAGCGCTTGTCGTCGTCTTCGAGGCGGTAGTACGCCTCGTTGTCGATGCCGCGCATCGACAGGGTGGGGCCCATGTGGTTGCCCTCGGCGGTGTGGTTGTAGACCACGTCGAGGATGACCTCGATACCGGCGGCGTGCAGCGCCTTGACCATGGCTTTGAACTCCTGCACCTGCTGGCCGTGGTCGCCGGTCGAGGAGTAGGTGTTCTGCGGCGCGAGGAAGGCGATGGTGTTGTAGCCCCAGTAGTTCGACAGGCCCTTCTCTTCGAGGGTCGAGTCGTTGACGAACTGGTGCACGGGCATCAACTCGATGGCGGTGACGCCGAGCTTGCGCAGGTGATCGATGACCGCCGGGTGCGCGATGCCGGCGTACGTGCCGCGCAACTCCTCGGGAACGTCGGGATGCAGCTGGGTGAGGCCCTTCACGTGGGCTTCGTAGATGAAGGTCTCGGCGTAGGGGGTCTTCGGCTGGCGGTCGCCCGACCAGTCGAAGAACGGGTTCACGACCACGCCCTTCATCATGTGCGGGGCCGAGTCCTCGTCGTTGAACGAGTCGGGATCGCCGAACTCGTAGCTGAAGACGGCCTGTCCCCACTCGACCTGTCCCTCGACGGCCTTCGCGTACGGGTCGAGCAGCAGCTTGCTCGGGTTGAAGCGCTTGCCGTTCGCGGGGTCGTACTCCCCGTGGACGCGATAGCCGTATCGCTGTCCCGGAAGGATGTTCGGCAGATACGCATGCCACACGAACGCGTCGACGTCGATCAGCTCGTAGCAGGTCTCCTCGCCGTTCTCGTCGAAGAGGCAGAGCTCGACTTTCTCCGCCCCCTCGCTGAACAGGGCGAAGTTCGTCCCGTTTCCGTCGTAAGTGGCCCCGAGGGGATAACTGGATCCTGGCCATACCTGCTGCACGTCGCTCACGATAGACCAGCGTCGTTTCCGAAACGCGCCGGGGTCATCGCTGTTGACACTCGCGGCACCCCCGACTATGCGCGCGGGCCCGCTACGCGCGCTCGGGCGGATGCCGGAGCAGATCGATCCGCTCCCACAGGTAGCGCTCCAGCGGCATGTAGCCGCCGGCCGCGCTCCAGCGCACGAGCGCCTCGCCGTCGCGCACCGCGAGCGGGCCGGATGCCGCGCCCAAGGCATCGAGATCGATCGGGCGCCACCCGATGTGCACCGTGTCGCCCTCGGGCACACCGCCCCGCGCGGCAGCGGCCGACAGCTCGGCACGGCGGCGTTGCGATTCGGCGGCGAAACCGCGGCGCACCTCCGCGCGGGAGCGGACGATATCGCCGGTGGCGAGCACCCCGTCGTCGGTGACCAGGAGCACACCGAGATGCCACGCCGTTCCCCTCGGCACGATGCGCGGGGCTCGCGGGATGCCGAGCAGCCGGCGCCCCTCCTGCAGCTCGCCGAGCCGCTCGCGCGGCGCGGCGCCGAGGCGCTCCCGCGCCTCGACGAGCAGCCGACGTACCGACGACGACGTCATGGCGCTCCCCCGCCGTCGCGAGCGGCCTCGGCCGCCTCGACCGCGCGGGCCGCGTTCTTCGCCGCCCGCGCGGCCGCGACGCGCTCCTCCTCGCGCGCTTCGACGACGGCGTCGGCTGCCGCGGCGGCGGCCTCGGCACGGGACAGCTCCGCGCGCAGCGCATCGATGCGCTCGTGCGCGCGATCCGCGCGTTCGCGGGCGGCATCGAGCAGCTTCTCGGCGACGGCGCGCTCCCGTTCGGCGTCGGATCGCGCGCGCTCGGCCTCGCGCACCGCGCGCTCAGCCGACCTGCGCCGACGTCGCTCGGCCAGATCGTCCGCAGGCGCGAGCACGGGAACCGCGACCGGCATCGAGCCCGCGACCGCCCCGCCGAGAGCGTGGCCCTCGAGGTCGGCGAGGTCGATCGCCGCCACCAGGCGTCCGGTGAGCACTGCGGCGGCGACGGCGTCGTCGACCACCGCGGCATTGACGGTCTTCTCGACCGCGTCCGACATCGCGGGGCTCAGCGGCGTCCCCGCCGCGTCGGCCAGATCGCGGGCTCGGCGCGCGAGGGCCGACACCAGCTGTCGACGCTGCTTTCCGAGCCGGGCGAGCTCCGCGGCATCCAGATCGTCTTGAGCCTCGTGCAGGGCGCGCGAAAGCTCCACCGCCTCGCCGAGCTGCCCGTCGCGCACGAGCAGATTGACCGCCCAGGCGGCGACGGTGGGCTTGCGCAGCTTGGCGATGCGGCACCCCGCGGCGCCGCCGACCTCGGCTGCCCGGGCGTTGCGGGCGGCCGTGAAGCGGGAGGGTGGGAGCGCGAGGAGTTCGGCGGCCGCCTCGTCGAGGAGGGCACCGTCATCGCTCATCGTCCTATTGTGACGGGAGCGTCAGAGCGGGACCACCCCGGTCGGCGCTCCGCGGATCTCGCGGTGCAGCCGCTCCATGCGGGCATCGAGCTCGGCCGCGGTGTCGGCGGCGTTCTTCAGCTCGGCCAGCAGCTCGGCGGGGACGAGGCGGTCGTACTTGTAGTAGATCTTGTGCTCGAGGCTCGCCCAGAAGTCCATCGCGATGGTGCGGAACTGCACCTCGACGGGAACGTCCACGCGCCCGGTCGACAGATACACGGGGACCTCGACGATCACGTGCAGGCTCTTGTATCCGTTGGCCTTCGGGCGGGCGATGTAGTCCTTCACGTCGCGGACGGTGATGTCGTCCTGCTGCGTGAGCAGGTCGGACAGACGATAGGCGTCGTCGATGAAACTGCAGGTGATCCGGATGCCGGCGATGTCGGTGATCGCCGCGCGGATCGAGCCGAAGTCGGCCTCGACGCCCTTGCGCCTGACCTTGTCGACGAGACTGTCGGGCGACTTCACGCGGCTCGAGACATGCTCGATCGGGTTGTAGGCGTGCATCTCCTGGAACTCTTCGCGAAGGATCGAAATCTTCGTCTCGACCTCGGCCAGCCCGAAGCGATACTCCATGAGAAAGCGCTGGAATTCGTCTCTGAGGGCCCGCAACGCCGCACCGGAGACGGTGATCTGCTGCTCGTCCAGCGGGTCCGACATACGCCAGACGTTATCGCGCGCCCTTACGAGGGTGCTGGGAGCGTCACGTCCGCGGGGAGTCGGCGGCGCGCGGAACGAGCTCACCGTCGATGACATCGATACCGATCAGTTCCCGGAAGACGTCCGGGAGGTCGTCCGGATCGGCCGGTTCCGGGAGCCGAGGAGTGGGGGGATGTGTCACGGCGCCCTCCTTCCGTGCAATGCCCCCACGATGACAGAGCATCGGCGCCGAGCCGGGCGGTCTTGACACCCGACGATCGTGGGCGTATCTCGGTGCGAGCTCTCGCGTATCGTGAAAGGCATGGGGACCATCCATTACGGCGGAAGCAGCACTGTCATCCACATCGAGGACCGTGCCCTGGCCCACCTCAAAGTCGTCATCTCGACCAAGCTGCGGGCGGGGCGAGAGCTTCACCCTGTCGTGGCGTCACCGCGACGACGAGGAGCGGGGGCGCAGCACGCTGTGGTTGCACCCGGCGATCCCGCTGCGTTTCGTGTTCGACGACGCAGAGCCCGCCACCCTCAGCCGGGAATGGATCGAACGTCTCGCCGAGTCGGCGAACTCGTCGGGCGGGATCTTCCTCGTTCCCGAGGACATCGCCCCGACGGCCGACGCCGAGACCCGCTGAGTTCACCCCTCTTCGACGACGGCGTCTTCGCTGGGTTCGGGGGTGATGGCCAGGCCGTTCGGGCCCGACGCCGCGAGCATGAGGTCTTCGACCCACACGCGGTTGATCCGGGGCTGGCGACTGCCGTAGAAGTGGAACTGGATGGGAACCGACGGGTGCATCCAGAAGCTGCGGCGACCGCTTCCGTCGCCCACCTCGACGTCGAACATGAACGACTCGGAACGACGCAGTTTGTTCATCACGACGATGCGCAGATGCGCCAGCGTGCGGTCATCGATGTCGACGGCGTTCGCGACGGTGTCGTAGATGAATCTGCCCATGCCGACGAGCCTAGCCGAGGAACGCACCGGGGCAGCCGGTTCCGGGATGCCATGCGGCGGGGCGCGGAAGCAACCCCCGGGCACCGCTGGTTCACCCGCGACTACCGTGTCGGTGTGGGAACTCTTTACTACGGCGACGTCGCGACGCCGATCGAGATCGAGGACCGCGCGCTCGCGCACGTCAAGGTGGTCATCGCGACCAAGCTCCGCCGGGGAGAGAGTTTCACGCTGTCGTGGACGCACGGACCCGGCCAGGAGGTGGGTCGCAGCACCGTCTGGCTGCACCCGTCGATCCCGCTGCGATTCGTCTTCGACGAGCCCGAGCCGGCACTGCTCAGCCGGGCATGGATCGAGGACCTCGCGAACTCGGCGAATTCGTCGGGCGGTCTGCTGATCGTGCCCGAACCCGAGCACCCGCGCCCCTGAGTCAGACGGGCTGCTGTTCGAGGATCTCTCTCGCGCCCTCTTCGACGGCGGCGGGCACGACGAGCGGGCGACCAGCAGAGAACGCCTCCCACTCGCGCAGCACGATGGCTTCGACGTGGTGCGGATCGCGCGCCGGGTAGGCGGCGCGAAGGCGATCGACGACGAGACGGAACGAGCTCGCCGCAACCCCGTCGATCACGAGGGCGGCGTCACCCGGCGGCACGTCCCGCCGCAACTCGACAGCATCCTCGTCCATAGCGCCATGGTTTCACGACCGAACCCGTGGCCCTAATACTCCGAAGGAAAGTAGGACGCCTACCTTCTTAGACGCCGATCCACCGCTCGCCCTCAGCGCGAGGACGCGGCCTGCTCGGGGTGCGGGTCGACCTGGTCGACGGCATCCTGGAGACGACCGAGGCACGCGATGACGGCCGCACTCTCTTCCGGGGTCATGTCGACGACGGCCGCCATCATCCGCTTGTGCATCGTGCCCAGCGTCGCGCGGACTTCCTCGTCGCTGGCCGCGGTGGCGACGATGTAGATGCTGCGTCTATCGGTCGGGTGGGGCACGCGGGTGACATGACCCGACTTCTCGAGGCGGTCGACGATGGCGGTGGTGGATGCCGTCGAGACGCCGAGGTAGCGCGTCAGCTCGCTCGGAGACACCTGGCGCTGCTCCCCGGCGGCGCGCAACAGGTAGCGCAGGACGAGGAGTTCGTTCTCTCCCATCGACATCGACTCGCGAGTGCGGCGGCGCATGGCGACCTCGGCGGCGCGGTAGACGCGGAACGCCTGGAGAACCTCGACCGCGCGGCGACGGCGGTCTTCTTCGCTCGCGCCGTACCAGTAGTGCGACGACTCGGCCCCGTTCTCCACTTCGGCATCCTATGCCAGGACGCGCCTCCCAGCCCCTGCCCGGGACCGTGTGCGACGGGTACCATGGCAAGTAGAACGGCTGTCTACTTGATCGGCATCGAAGAAAAGAGAGACCCGAGACATCGCGGGAGGCGAAATGAGAGATGCAGCGTCGGCCGACGACGTCGTGCAAGCCCTCGCAGACCTCACCGAATCGGGGGCGGCGTCAGAGCGTGCCGCTCTCCAGTCGCTGGGCATCGGCCCCAACGACGCGAAAGTCCTTCGGTTCCTGTTGCAGCGACGACCCGATGACGATCCCGTCACGCCGCGGAAGCTGGCCGGGATGCTGGGAATCTCGTCGGCGGCCACGACCGCGCTCATCGATCGTCTCGCCGACGCGGGATGGGTGGAGCGGGAGCCGTACCCCGGAGACCGCCGATCGATCGTGGTGCGCGAGACCATCGACGAGGCCTCGCCCGCACGCCGGATCCTGTCGGTGCGCCGCACCTCCGCCGTCGCCGCCGCGGGGCGGCTGGGTCCCGCTGAGCGTCGCATCGTCGCCGACTTCCTCGAAGATATCGCCCGGGGCGAAACGCAAGACATCGATCGCATGTGCCCCGACGACGGCGCGTCCCGCACGACCTGACGCGCAGATCGAGCGGGACGCGGTGATCACCGACGGGGTTCAGCCGTTCGAGCGACCGGTCTCGGCCTGCAGCCGCTCGATCTGCTCCGAAGCTTCGGCCTTGTTGAGATCGGCGGGGATCTCCTCGCCGGCCTCGCGGGCGAGGGTGTCCAGGTAGCTGCGCTGCGGAGCGGTCATCGGCTCGTCACCGGTGACCCAGTCCGAAGGGTCCTTCTCAGCGGGATCGTCACCCTCGCGGACGGCACCCAGGGTCTCTTCTTCACGGGAGGAATCGCTCATGGCCCGAGGCTATGTCGACGCCCGACCCGCCGCCCCGGGATTGACACGGCTCCTCGGCGCATACGGCATCCTGGTCGCATGTCCCGCGAGTCCCGCCCCACCGACGTCCAGGTCGAGACATATCGGCACGGCGACGCGCACACGCGGGTCACGCGGGTGACGACCGGCGCCGGCACCGGACGCTCCTTCGTCCTCGTGGCCGGCATCGGGGTGGCTGCGACGTACTTCGAGTTCCTCGCCCCGTTGCTCGCCGAGCACGGCGAGGTCTACGCCCTCGACCTTCCCGGCTTCGCCGGGGTCCCGGCATCCGGAGAACAGCCCACGCCCTCCTTCTTCGCGGACCAGGTCGACGGGGTGATCGCGCACTACGACCTCGACGACCCCGTGCTCATCGGCCACTCCATGGGCACGCAGGTGGTGACCGAGGTGCTGGCACGGCACCCGGATCTCTCGCACGCGGTACTCGTGAGCCCGGTGGTCGACGAAGACGAGGCGAACGCGTTCACGCAGGCCGTGCGCTTCGTGCAGTCCACCGCGCGAGAGTCGATGCACATCGCCCTGACGGCGGTCTCGGCGTACCTGCTGTGCGGCTTCCTCTACTTCTTCGAGACACTGCCGCACATGCTGCGCTATCGCATCTCCGACCGGATCGGCGAGGGCCGGGCCAGCCTGCTGCTCATCCGCGGGGAGTTCGACCGCCCCTCGCCCCGACGCCTGCACTCGCGGCTGGTCGCCCGGGCGTTGCGCGCCCGACGGTGGGAGATCGAGTCGGCCGCGCACGGCGTCGTCAACAGCCACGCGGTGGGGGTGGCCGAGCTCGTGCTGCGGCACGTGCGCGACGACCTGGCCGCCAAGGGGCGAATGCCTGCGGACGAGGCCGCGGTGCCGCCGGCGAAACACGCCGACGTGCGCATGGTGCTCGGTGCGATGGCCAGTCGCCTCGCCGAGTGGATCAGCGCAGCCCGCAAGGACGAGACCGGCGTCGAACGGGCGAAGGCGCGGCACGCGCGCGTGCTGTGGGAGGCATACCGCCCCGGGCGGTGACGGCGAGGGCGCGTCTGCCTTCCGCACGCGTCAGCTCGCCCACAGCCCCCGTTCAGAGCTGCCCGGCCCGCCGCCGGCGACCAGTCCGAGCGCGCGAAGGCGCGGCATCACCTCGTCGCACAACAACTCGACGCAGCGCCACGACCCCACCGGGAACGCGATGAACCCGTCGATCGCTCGCGCCCGCGCCCGAGCGACGATGGACGCCACCGCATCCTCCGGTGTTCCGACGACCGACCAATGAGGTCCCCCGGTGCGTCTGCGCCCCCTCAACGGATACGTCGCCCGCTCGATCGCAACGGCCTCTTCCCTCGTTCCGGCCAGGAGGAGGGACAGCCCGGGCAGGAGCCGCGGTCGGTCGGATCGCCCGCTCTCCCTCGCCGCGGCACGGATCGCGCTTCGCTGCACGGCCCCCGACTCGCTCTCGATCGCCGAGGCGAACATCGCGTCGGCGCGTCGTCCCGCCAGCGCGATCGTGCGCTCCCCGCCTCCCGCGACCATGAGCGGGAGCGGCCGCCGTGTCGGGGCGGGAAGCGGCAGCGGCCCCGCGACTCGAAAGTTCTCTCCCCCGTGATCCGTGGCACGCACCCGCTCGACGTCGACGAACACGCCGGCATCGCGATCGATGCGCATCGCGTCCGCGGGGAAGCCTGCACGCAGCGACTCCACGACGTCGATCAGTTCCTCGGCCCGCCGCCATCGCGCGGCAGAGTCGGGGAGGCGCTCGACGGAGAACTGCTCGTCCCCGGAACGCGACGTGACCACGTTCCACCCGATGCGCCCCGGAGCCAGGTGCTCCAGAGACACCAGCTGCCGGGCGACGGGATACGGCTCGGAGAAGGTCGCCGACACCGTCACCACCAGCGCGATCCGCTGCGTCGCCCCGGCCAGCTGTGCCGCCTGCACGATCGGGTCCAGTCCGAGGTGGGCGGGGTCGCTCCCGATCGTCTCCCGCGGCAGCGTGAGCGCATCGGGACGGAAGGCCAGGTCGAAGCCCGCGCGCTCGGCACGCACGACGGCGTCGACGATCGGACCGCCCGACAGCAGCTCCTCCGCCCGCGAGTCCTCGCGCCGCCAGGCCTGACCGCGCATCCAGGTCGGCGCCAGCGAGAACCCGGATACCAACGTCATACGATCGCCTCCTCGTCGGGGACCGGGAGGGGAGCGATCGGCACCACCATCGGCGTCCCCGTGACCGGGTGCCGCTGCACGAGCGCCTCCACTCCGAATGCCTCGGCGACCAGCCCGGTCGTCATCACCTGCTCGGGAGTCCCCGTCGCGACCACGCGCCCTTCGCGCATGACCACCAGGTGATCGGCGTAGCGGCAGGCCTGATCGAGGTCGTGCAGCACCAGCACGACCGTGCGTCCCTGCTCCCCGTTCAGTCGCCGGCACAGTTCCAGAACCTCCAGCTGGTGAGCGATGTCGAGATACGTCGTCGGCTCGTCGAGCAGCATCACCGGCGTCTCCTGTGCCAGCAGCATCGCGATCCACGCGCGCTGCCGCTGCCCACCGGAGAGCTCGTCCACCGGACGATCACGAAGCACCGCCACCCACGTCGAACGCATCGCGCGGTTCACGGCATCCGCGTCCTCCGCAGACCACTGCTGCAACAGCCGCTGGTGCGGGTAGCGTCCCCGCGCCACCAGCTCCGCGACCGTCACCCCGCCCGGGGCGGTCGCCGCCTGTGGCAGGAATCCCACCCGACGCGCGAACGCCTTCGGCGCGAACGATCTGACGTCGTCGCCGCCCAGCATCACCCTGCCGGACGCGGGCGGGAGCAGCCGCGCGAGTCCTCGCAGCAGAGTGGACTTCCCGCAGGCGTTCGCCCCGAGGATGACGGTGATCCTGCCCTCCGGGAGCGTCACGTCCAGGTGGTCGACGATCGTCCGATCGTCATACCGCAGCGTCAGCCCCTCGGCCACCAACGAATCCGACATCAACGCCACCCCTTCCCCTCGACCGAACCTCGGCTCGGCACCAGCAGCCACAGCAGGTACAGCCCGCCGACGACACCGGTCATCCGCCCGACGGGCACCGTGAACGTCACCGGCAGGAGCTGGGTCACGAGGTCGGCGACCACGAGCAGCGCCGCCCCCATCGCCGCCGCGCCGATCACCGGCGGCGCATCCGTGCGCAGCAGGCGCCGCACGAGCTGTGGCGCAGCGAGCGCGACGAACGCGATCGGTCCGACCGCTGCCGTCGCCAGGGCGGCCAGCACCACGGCGCACCCCACCAGCACGATCCGCGTGCGCTCCACACGCACTCCCAGCTGCGCGGCGATGTCGTCGCCGAGTTCCATCAGACTCGCCCGCCGTGAGAGCACCAGAACGATCGGGATCACGACGGCGACCCCGGCGAGCACGGGCAGCGCGTGGCTCCACTGGCGGGCGTCGAGCGAGCCGGACAGCCACAGGTTGGCCTGACTCGACGCGTCGATGGTGCCGCGCACCAGGAGCAGACCGTTGAGCGCCGCGGCGATGGCGCCCACACCGATGCCGACGAGGATCAGTTGCCGTCCGGCGATCCCCCCGCCCCGCCGCGCCAGCAGCATCACGATCACGACCGTGACGGCACCACCCACGACGGTGCCGAGCGCGACCTGCGTCGGCTGAGCACCGAACAGCACGATCTGCACCAGTGCCCCCGTCGCCGCGCCCGTGGTGAAGCCGATGACATCCGGGGAGCCGAGCGCGTTGCGCGCGAGCGACTGGAAGATCGAGCCTGACACCCCCAGCGCCGCGCCGGCCCCGATCGCGGCGAGCACGCGTGGCAGCCGCACCCCCTGCACCGCCCGGACCGTCATCGGGTCGTCCGCGACACCGAGGACGGCGCCGGGTACCGCACCCAGGGGGATCGGCAGGCTCCCCACCGTCATCGCCACCGCGCCGGCGCCCAGTGCCACGATGGCGAGCACCACGGTCACGACGATCGTTCGCGGTCGGACGAGGAGGGTGACGCGACCCAGCCGCAGCACTCGACGGCCGCCGGGCGCGACCGTCGTGACCGGCGCGCTCACAGCGGGGCCCATCGACGGCGACGCACCAGCGCCACGAAGAAGGGTCCGCCCAGGACGGCGACCATGATGCCGACACCCACTTCGCCGGGAGGTGCCACCACGCGTCCCAGCACATCCGCGACGAGCACGAGCGCCGCCCCGAGGGCCATGGCCGTCGGCAGCATGCGCCGGTGGTCGGAACCGACCACCATCCGCGCCACGTGCGGCGCCGTCAGGCCGACGAAGGCGATCGGACCGGCCGCCGCCGTGGCACCTCCCGCGAGCACGACCACGGCCAGCCCCGCGACCGTCCACACGAGTGCCGGACGTGCTCCCAGGGCGCGCGCCGCCTCGGGACCGAGCGAGGCGGCATCCAGTGCCCGCGCCAGCAGGAGCGCGAGGACGAGTCCGGTTCCGATCAGCACGACGGCGGGCGGGAGCACGTCCACGTCTCGCCCGGCGAGGGATCCGACCGCCCATGCGCGGTACCGGTCGAAGACCATGTCGTCGCCGTTCACGATCACGATCTGCGCCAGAGCGCCGAGTACGACGGACAGAGCCGCTCCCGCGAGCACGAGACGCACCGGGTCCGAGCCTCGACGTACTCCGCCCAGCAGCATCACGAGGGCTCCGGCGGCGGCGGCGCCGAGGAGCGCAGCCCCGAAGTACGCGATCGGGGCGACGAGCCCGGCCACCGCGATGGCCGCGGCCACGGCCACCGCCGCACCCGCATTCACGCCGAGCAGACCGGGCTCCGCGATGGGGTTGCGGGTCAGCGACTGCATCACGACACCGGCTGCTCCCAACGCCGCACCCACCAGGAGAGCTAGAGCGGCGCGCGGCAGCCGACGGTTCATCAGCAGCAGGTGCGCGTCGTCGGAAGGGTCGAAGGCCCACATCGCGCTCCACAGGTCCGAGGGGGCGAGCATGCGGGTTCCGACGATCGAGCTCAGCACGACGAGCGTGCCGACGACCGCGGTCGCGGCGACCAGCACGAGGATCAAGCGACCGCGGCTCACGCGTGAGGGAGCGGACATCGCCGTTTCAGCTGGTGAGGAGGTGTCGATCATGGCGTTCCACGATCGACCGACCGCTCCCTCCGAGCGGCCGGTCGATCCGTTTCAGGAGAACAGATCCCTGACGTGCTCGACGATCTCGGTCGAGCTGTACAGATCCATGCGGAAGGAGTTCGCGCCGAGTCCGTAGACCTGACCGGCGGCCACCGAGGGCACGTTCGCCAGCACGGGGTCGGCGGCGAACCGCTTCGCGGTGTCGTCGTCGGCCGACAGGATGAAGGTCGTCTCACTGGTCAGCTGCAGCAGGTTCTCGTAGGTCGCCCACACGAAGTCGGCGCGCTGTTGCGCCTGGGTGTGCCAGGCTGGATCGGGGTCCTCGACGGTGAAGCCGAGCGATTCGAGCAGATCCGCATGCGATCCGCCCACGCGGGCGATCGGGTTGTCCTGTCCGGGGCCGTTGAAGGAGATGACGTTGGCGGTACCGTCCGGCACGGTGATGGCGTCGGCCGTCTCGTGCACGAGGGCGTCGAAGTCCGCGATCGTCTTCTGGGCCTCGCCCTCCAGACCCGTGGCCTCTCCCAGCTCGACCGCCAGGTCCTGCCAGGTCTGAGCGCCGTAATCGACCACGATCGTGGGCGCGATCGACTGCAGGTCCGCCACCTGATCGGTCAGTGCATCGCGTCCGCTCGTGGCGACCACGATCAGGTCGGGCTCGTTCGCCATCACCGCTTCGAGATCGAACTCACCGACGCTCCAGAGATTGGTCACGGCGCGCTCCTGCGCGATGTCGGCCCACTGGTCGAACCAGACGCCGCCGACCTGCGATCCACTCGCCACCACGGGAGCGTCGATCGCGAGCAGCGTTCCGGTCACCGAGACGGCCGTCGACAGGATCCGCTTCGGCTGGACGGGGATCTCGGTCGTGGTGCCGTCTGCGTTCTCGAAGACGCGCGGCCACTCCCCGACCGCAGCCGAGGTGTCGCCGGGGATCGTCTGGTCCCCGGCGGTGGCGGCGCAACCGGAGAGGGCGAGGGCGCCCGCCAGCACGAGGCCGATCACGGCCGTCGCGCGGCGGCGCGCGGATGCGGAGATGGTCATGATTCCTTTCCATGGCCCCGGCCGGAAACCGACGGGGCTGTCGTCCGCGAATGCGGGTACGTGCGTCGTCGTCGGCGCGGAGCTCGGGCGCTCCTCCAACGAAGTTAGGCTGTCCTTACTTCATTCGCTGCACCCGGATCGGCACATTCTTGTCCTCACGTTCCCTCCCCGTCCTCGAGGCGATCCCGTCCGGGCCGACGCGCACGGTGGTGCGTCCGGGAGCAGCGATGCTGGTATGGATCGCCGCCGGCTCCGCCGAGGCGACTCTCGGGTCGTCCCGATGGTCGCTCGATGCGGGGCAGGCGCTGTGGGTTCCCGCCGACGCCGGGGCCGTGGTGCGCGGCACAGAAGAAGGCTGCGTCGTGCCGATCCGCATCAGAGAGGCCGATCGGCACGCCGGGCCGACAGCGCCGTTCGTCGCCACCATCGCCGCCGACGTCGTCCCCTCGCTCGTGACCGCGTTCACCCGCAGCCTCGGAGTGCTTCACGGTGGCGGCGTCCGCGCGGCCGCCGTGCTCGGGTGGCTCGGGCACCCGACCGCGGCGATCGTCGGACCCGCCATGCCCTCCTCCCCGGATCTGCGTCGTATCGCCGACGCGCTGCTCGCCGACTCGACCCGTTCGCCCGCCTCAGTGGGCTCCGAGAACGGGATCGGCGAGAGTGTGCTGGCGCGGCGATTCCGGGCCGAGACGGGGTGGACTCCGCTGCGCTGGCGTACCCGGCACGTACTCGCAGGTGCCGCCGAGCAGGTGCGCCGAGGCCGCCGCATCGCCCTCGTCGCCGCGGAGTCCGGATACGGCAGCCCGCAGGCGTTCGCGCGAGCATTCCACCGGGAGTGGGGCGTCGCCCCCTCCGACCTCGTCGAGGGGACTCGCGGAAAGGTCGAGGTCCGACGACACGGCGCGGAGCTCGGTCCGCAGCGCAACGGGTACCACGTCGTGATCTGGGTCGCCGCGGGCAGCGTCGAGCTGCACGTCGACGACCGGACGACGATGGCCCACGCGGGTGAGATCGCCTGCCTCCCCGCCGGCACGTCCTCGGGCTTCGAGGCCGGCGCCGAGGCCGCGGTCCTTCCGCTCGGATGGCTGCCGGGAGGGATCGACGTCGGCGCCGGAGTCATCGGGCACACCACCGCGCGGACTCCGCTCCTGCGACTGTCGGCGTGGGCGTACGCAGGAGCGGACCCCGTCACCGGCGGCGACCCGAGGCTCGTTCTGCAAAACCTCCTCGGCCTCGGCGAGCCGGACGACATCCCGATCGCCGACCTGACCTACGCGCTCCTCGGACGCCTGTCAGATCAGCCGGAGGACAAGAGATCGGCCGCGGAGCTGGCCGCGGAGCTCGGCGTCGCCCCCGCCGAGCTCCGCGACGCCGTCGAGGCCCTGACCGGCACGACGCTCGCCACGTGGCGCGCCCGCACACGGATGGCATGGGCGCGACGGCTGCTGCGCCAGGGCCTGTCCGCATCCGAGGTCGCCGACCGGGTCGGATACGCCGACGCCGCGGCCTTCAGCCGCGCATTCCGCCGCGCGCACGGCTTCTCGCCCCGAGGTTTCTCGCGCACACAGACGCGCAGACCCTGACGCGGATCGACGGCCCGTGAAGCCGAGTCAGGCTCCCAGGTCACGCCCTATCCCGCCGCCGCACCGGTCGGCAACCCCCGAGACGAGCGGCCGCGCACCGCGGAGCATGGGCACGTGGTTTGCCCGTCCCTCGACCCGAGACGATGGTGGCGCGATGCCGTCGGCGCCGATCGCCTGCTTCTCGCCGCCAAGACCGCTCTGGCCGCCGCCCTCGCGTGGTACCTCGCGCCCCTGGTGCCTTTCGCACACAGCGAGTACTCGTACTACGCGCCGCTGGGCGTGTTGGTGAGCATGTACCCCACCGTCGCCCGTTCCGCCTCCAGCGGCATGGAGGCGGTCATCGGACTCGCCGTCGGCATCGGGCTCGGGCTCGGCAGCCTCGCCGCTGTGGGGGCGGGGCTGCCCCGCATCGTCGCCGTCGCGATGGTCATCCTCATCGGTGTACTCCTCGCGGGCGTGCGCGCACTCGGGGTCGGGCGCGATTGGGTCGCGATAGCCGGGCCTCTTCGTGCTGCTGCTCGGCGGTGCCGACCCCGACGGCTACTCGTCGTCGTACCTCATCACCATGGCCTTCGGCGTGCTCGTGGGCGTGGTCGTCAATCTCGTGGTCGTGCCACCCCTGCGCGTGCAACGCGCGGACGACAGGCTCGGCCGCCTGCGCGACGATCTGGGCCGCGCGCTGCGCGGGCTCGCAGAATCGCTTCCCCGGCACGCCTTCGACCCCGCGTCGGCCGATGCCGCTTCCGCGGGGGTGACCCGCATGCTCGCCGACGTGCGCGAGGAGGTCGATCTCGCCGACGAGAGCCGCCGCTACAACCCCCGCAGTCGGCGTCTGCGAGCCCCGCGCGATCTGAACCGCCGCCGACTCGACGCCCTCGCCGCCGCCGCCGACGCGACGCGGGAGCTGTCGTCGACCCTGGCACGGCTCACCGCCGCCCCCGAGAGTGAGAGCCGCCTCCCCGACGACGCGCGACGCGTGCTCGGCAGTGCCATCGGTGCCGCATCGCACCTCGTGACCGCCGCCGACCCCGGGAGCGTCTCGGCGCAGCTGCGCGATGCCGAGAGGGCGCTGGCGCTCTACACCGAATGCCTTCGATCCCTCGCGGCGGAGCCGCTCGATGCCTGGGAGGCGGCGGTGAACGTGCGCCGCGTGCTCACGGCGTGCGGGCCGTTGGCCGACGCCACCGCCCGCTGATCCGCGTGCGGCCCGCGGCCAGCGGCACACGCAGGATCTCGTCGTCGGGCGATGCCCGAGCGTGAATCTCGCCCACCGTCCGCCGCGGCCCGGTTACGCCCTCTCACCCACCCCCGCGAGGCATCGGTGGGCACCGCAGGCGCGCCTGAAGCGGCTAGACCGGAGAACCGACCGCCCCCCACCCCTCCTCGAGGAGCACCCGTGCGCACTCAGACCCCCACGACCCCCCCCCCCCCCCCCCCCGCCGCCGTCGCCGGCTCGTCCTGCCCGTCGTCCTGGCGGGAAGCGTCGCCTCGCTCATCCTCGCGCTCGGGCTCTCGCCCACCGTCGCGGCCTTCACCGCGCAGATCCAGAACACCGTCGACACCGCCGGCAGCGGAACGCTCATCATGCAGGAGACGGTCACCACCAGCACGGGCTCGACGATCACGTGCAAGAGCACCGACAGCACGACGATCGACATGAACAGCGCCACGTGCACCCCCATCAACAAGTACGGCGGCACGATGACGATGACGGCGACGTGGGCCGCTTTCGCCCTTCCGGGCGGGTTGCTGCACGAACCCGACCTCTCCGGCAACGGCCATCACGGAGTCTGGGCGCGGGCGAGCACGCCGTCGGGAGACATCGGCTGCGCCCGAGACACTCCCGCGTCGTCTGTCCTCTTCTCCGGGGGGCAGTGTCTGTACGTTCCCTCGTGGCAGCACAATCCGAACGTGTTCGCCCTCGAGGCGTGGTTCTCGACGACCACGGCCCCCAGCGGCAAGATCATCGGCTTCGGCGACGGCTTCCTCACCCCGGACGATCCGTCTCACTGGGATCGGCACGTCTACCTCGATGACTCGGGGCGCGTCGTTTTCGGCCTGTTCTCCAACGGCTTCGTCACCCTCGCGAGCCCGGCGGGCACGTCGTACGCCGACGGGAAATGGCACTCGGTCATCGCCAATCTGTCCGGAGCGGGGGCCCAGCTCTACGTCGACGGCGTCCTCGTCGACGCGAACCCCTCGGTGACCACCGCGCAGAACTACGGGGGATACTGGCGCGTCGGCTGCGGACGGCTGACGTACGGGAGCTCGGCGCCGAGCACCTTCACCGGCCGCATCCAGTACGCCGCGATCTATGGGCGACCGCTCACCGCGATGGAGGCGCAGCAACATGCCGCAGCCGGTCGCTGACGCCGCCCGTCACATTCGCGCGTAACGCGCGCGGGCGAAGCAGAACAGGCCGTAGACGATCAGACCGGCACCGACGAGCCACAGCACGACCTGGCCGAACGGCAGACTCGCGAGCGAGCGAAGGGCCGCGTCGATGCCGCCGGCGGTGTTCGGATCGTGCTTCACCGCGGCGACGACGAACAGCACGCCCGTCACCCCGACGGCCACACCTTTCGCGACGTAGCCGACGGTGCCGAACACCCGGATGCCATGTCCGGCGGCGCCGCCGGGTGTCGAGAGGTGCTTCTCGAACGCCCGCGTGCAGCCGCGGATGACGAAGGCCACCCCAATGGCGGCCACGCCGATCCCGATGACGACCAGCAGTGCCACGCCGCCGGGCATGACGAGGATCCGCGCACTGAGCGTCTGCGACGACTCCGACGAGTCGGAGCGTCCCCCGAGAGCGAGCGTCAGCGCGGTGAACGCGATGGCCGCGTAGGCAACGGCGGTCCCGACGAACTTGGCCCGGTGGCCCCAACGCTTGGTGGTGTCGGCATCTCTTTCGACCACCGCCTCGGCGATCTGCCACACGGCGAGCGCGGCGAGGCCGATCACGATCGCCCAGAGGAGCGCGAGACCGCCGGGAGCATCGCGCACCTGTTGCAGCGCACCGCTCTGGTCGGCGCTCCCGCCCCCGCCGGTGGCGATGCCGATGGCGATGATCCCGATGAGCAGGTGGAGCAGCCCGAGCACGACGTATCCCGCACGCGCCGCGGCGCGCAACGCCGTCGAGTCCTGCGCTCTGTCCGCCGCGGCCTTCGCAGTTGTCATCCCGGCACGTTAGCGCCGGAGGAGGATTCGCCTCGGGGCCTTGCGCGCCGCACACGGAGCACTTCGACGAGGGCCCAGATGAGCGTCGCGACGACAACGCCCTCGAGGGCGCCCGCGACCACATCCGACAGCCAGTGGGCGTGCAGGTACGTGCGGCTCCACATCATGAGCAGTACCCAGGCGACCCCCGCCATCCACACCCATCGGCGACGCAGGATCAGCCCGAGACTCACCGCGATCGTCGTCGCGACCGCGGTGTGCCCCGACGGGAACGACGTCGCAACCGTCTCGGCGAGCGAGCCGTCGGGGCGATGACGGGCGATGACGGCGGCCATCGGCGCGCCGATGGCCACGACGACGACGATGGATGCCGCGACGGTCAACGCCTCCCACCGTCGCCGCCGGACGACGAAGACGACGACGACCGCGAGACCGATCACGATCATGCCGATCGTGCCGCCCACGATCGCGGGCACCCACGCGACGATGACGCCGACCGGAGAGGCCAGTTGCGCCATCGTGTCATCCCACCAGAGGTCGATCTCGAAGGGCGCGAGTCCGCCGACGGCGACCATGAGTCGCAGCGTCACGAAGAGCAGCGCCGCGGCGACCCCGACGACCAGCGCGATGGGTCGGCGTGCATCGATCCAGGGACGATCGGGCTGGGTGCTGGCGGTGTCGGTCACGGCATCCATGGAGGAATCGTGCCAGGACGACCGCGGGGAAGAAGAGCCGTTGCGCGGAGGGCGCGCGATACTCTCTCGGCGCGCCCGCCCGGTCAGTGCGGCCGTGCCGAGGCGATGAGCATCTCCAGCCCCCGCTCGAACGCCCGCGTCGCGAGAGGATCGTCGGGGTCTTCGGCGTCGAGTGTTTCGAAGGCCGCCGCGAACCGCGGCACACTCTCTTCTTGCCCAGCCGGGTCGAACACGACCCGAGGGCCCGACATGTCGAGGACGCTGCCGAGGATGAACGACTCGAACGCGGTCAGGAGCGGGAGCACGTCGCGGCTCTGCCACCCGACGGCTTCGGCGGCCACCGCGAACTGCTCGTACCCGGCCAGCAGCACCGGTGCCGAGGCGCGCTCGGTCATCAGCAGCGGGATCGCCCGCGCGTGCTGGGCGAAGGCCCGGCGGTACGACCAGGCCCACGCGCGCAGACCCTCCTCCCACGGCTTCTCGCTCAGCGGCGCGAAGTCGATGTGCCGCGAGACGAGCGCCCGCACGTCTTCGACCATGGCGGCGCGGTTGGCGACGTGGTTGTAGAGCGAGGTGGGGTTGACCCCGAGCCGGGCGGCGACGCGTCGCACGCTCGCTCCGTCGGGGCCGTGGCGATCGACGAGCGCGAGTGCCGTGCGCGCGATGAGCTCGCGGCTCAGCAGCGGCTTCGAGGGACGAGCGATGGCAGCCTCCAGGGGTCGTTGCGAGCCTACGCACGGCCGGGCGGAAAACGCGTGGCTCCCGTAAAACAAACAGTGTATGTTTACCGCCATGACCACCGAGGCCTTCACCGTCGTCGAGGCGGACGTCGACGCGCTGCAGGCGGCGCTCGCTGCGGGAACCGTCACCAGCGTCGAGCTCGTCGCCCGGTACCTCAACCGCATCGGCGCGTACGACCGCTCCGGCATGCGCCTCAACGCGGTCCCCGTGCTGCACCCCGGCGTCTTCGCCGAGGCCCGCGCCGCCGACGAACGGCGTGCGCGGGGCGAGCGACGCGGCCCCCTCGACGGCATCCCTTTCACCGCGAAGGACAGCTATCGGGTGACGGGCCTGCCCGTGGCATCCGGGTCACCCGCCTTCGTCGACGTCATCGCCCGAGACGACGCCTTCGCGATCGAACGGCTGCGCGCGGCCGGCGCCGTCTTCCTCGGGCTGACCAACATGCCGCCCATGGCCGCCGGCGGCATGCAGCGCGGCGTCTACGGCCGTGCCGAGTCGCCCTACAACGCCGACTTCCTCACCTCGGCGTTCGGCTCGGGCTCATCAAACGGCTCGGGCACCGCGACCGCGGCGAGCTTCGCCGCGTTCGGCCTGGGCGAAGAGACCTGGTCTTCGGGGCGCGCGCCGGCCTCTCACAACGCCCTCGTGGCCTACACCCCCTCACGCGGGGTGATCTCGGTACGCGGCAACTGGCCGCTCGTGCCGACGATGGACGTCGTGGTGCCGCACACGCGCTCGATCGCCGACCTGCGCCACGTGCTGGACGCCGTGATCGCCGACGACCCCGACACCTCCGGCGACCTGTGGCGTATGCAGCCCTGGATCGATCTGCCGCACCCCTCCGCGGTGCGCCCCGACTCGTTCGCCACACTGGAGACGCCGCCGCTGGCGGGACGGCGCTTCGCCGTGCCGCGCATCTACGTCAACGGCGACCCCGACAGCGCGATCCCCATCGACACCCGCGAAAGCGTGATGGAGCTGTGGCGCGCCCTGCGCGCCGACCTCGAGGCCGCCGGCGCCGAGGTCGTCGAGACCGACTTCCCGGTGGTCGAGCGCTACGAGAAGCTGCACGAGGGCGACGAGGACTTCCTCGACCGGGGTTTCGTCACCCGCGAGTTCCTCGATGACGAGGTCGGCGACCTGGCGGTGTGGGCGATGGACGCCTTCCTGCGCTCCAACGGCGACCCCGATCTGAACCGCCTGGCCGACGCCGACCCGACCCGGATCTTCCCGCCGCCCGCCGGCGCGCTGCACGACCGGTACGGCATCTGGCATTTCGACATCTCGTACGACATCGGCGACTACGTGCAGCGTGCCCGCGCGTGGGAGCCCGACTGGCGCGAGGTGCCGAGCCTCGAGCGCGGCCTGCGGGGCCTCGAACATACGCGCCGCGTGGACTTCGAGCAGTGGTTGCACGAAGAGGGCTTCGACGCGGTGACCTTTCCCACGCAGTCCGACGTCGGCCCCGCCGACGCCGACGTGAACCCGGCCTCGGCCGACATCGCGTGGCGCAACGGCGTATGGGTGTCCAACGGCAACCTCGTTCCCCGCCATCTCGGCATCCCGACCGTGACGGTGCCGATGGGGACGATGGCCGATACGGGGATGCCGGTGGGTCTGACGATCGCGGGAGCGGCGTACAGCGACACCCGGCTCGTGCAGCTCGGCGCGGCGATCGCGGCTCTCGGCGAGCGCCGCACGCCGCCGCCGCGCACACCGGCCCTGTCCGACGAGGCGCTGTTCGCCACGTCGAGACCCGTCGCCGCGGGTGATCTGACGGTGTCGCTCGACGACGTCTCCCTCTCGGGCACCCGGGTGCGGTTCACCGCGACGGTCACGACCGGTGAGGAGGCCGAGGTGGTCGCCTTCGTCGACGGCGCTCGCGTCGGGGTCTCGCGCGACGGTGCGCATGTCAGCGGCGCGACCGATGTCGCACCCGGCGCGTACGGTGAGCCCGTGAGCGAGTGGGTCGCCCCGTACGGTCCACTCGTCGTCGTCGTCGCCCGCACCACCGCCGGCGTCGTCGCCGGGGCGGTCGCGACCACCCCGCATGCTTCGCTCTGAGATCCCAGCCCTTCGAGGAAGAGACTGATGACCGACGTCTTCGACTACTTCGCCCAGGTCGACCTCCCCACGCCCACGCTCTCCGACGACGAGGTGCGCCGGCTGTTCGCCGAGGTCTTCGGCATCGACATCGACGTGCAGGCGCTGGGCAGCCAACAGGATCAGAACTTCCGCGTCTTCGCGTGCGGCTCGGCGGAACCGCTCGGGGTGCTCAAGCTCAGCAACCCGGTCTTCAGCGAGGCCGAGATCGACATGCAAGACGCCGCGGCCGCCGTCGTCGCCGACCGGAGCGCGCAGGTACGCGTCCCCCGCATCGTGGAGGGCCCGCGCGGGCCGATGTCGGCGTGGTGGGAGTCGTCGCAGGGGCGCATCCACGCGCGCGTCATCGAGAACATCGCCGGACGCACCCTCACGGGCTCCGGCTACCTCTCCTCCGCCGTCGTCGAGGCCATGGGCGCCCTGGCCGGGGCGGTCAGCCTGTCGCTCGCCGACTTCGCGCACCCCGCGAGCGGTCGGGTGCTGCAGTGGAATCTGCAGCATGCCGCCCGCGTGATCGACACCCTGCTCCCCCTCGAACCGGATGCCGCGGTGCGCGGTGCCGCGCACCGCGCGGCCGATGCGGCCCTCGCCGCCCTCGCGCCCGTCGCCGACGCTCTGCCGGTGCAGGCCGGGCACTTCGACGTCACCGATGACAACGTGCTGCGCGCCGACGGCAACGCGGTGCCCGACGCGATCATCGACTTCGGCGACGTCTGCGCCTCATGGCGGGTGGGTGAAATCGCGGTGACGGTGTCGTCGGTGCTCCACCACGACGGCGCCTCGCCCGAGACGACGCTGCCCGCCATCCGCGCGTTCGACCAGCTGCGGGCCCTGAGCGACGACGAGATCACGGCGTTGTGGCCGCTCGTCGTGCTGCGCGGCGTCGTGCTCGTGCTCAGCGGGCGGGCCCAGGTGCGCCTCGACGACGAGAACCTGTACGCCTCGACCGCGCTCGAGCGGGAGTTCCGCATCCTCGAGCAGGCGGCGTCCGTCCCCCTTGCGGTGATGACCGCCACGATCCGTGCGGCTCTGGGCCGCCGTTCCCGCCCGGACCGCGCCTGGACCGGCCCGCAGCTCGTGCCCGTCGTCGGGCCGCGCGTCGAGCTCGACGCCTCGACCGAGTCGCCCCTGAACGACGACGGTGCGTGGCTCGACCCGACGGCCCTGGATGCCGCCGCCACCGCGGCCCTCGATGCCGGCGCCGCGGCGGTCACCGTGCCCGCGTGGCGGGCGCAGCTCACCGGCACCGTCGATCCTCTCCCCTCGACGACGGCGACCATCCCGACGGGGGTCACCCTCTGGCTGGATCAGCCGGCACCCCTGCCGCCCGGCGAGGTCGTCCACGACGGCGACGCCCTCACGTGGACCTCGGGCGATGAGACCGTGATCGTCACGGGGATGCCGGTGGGCTCGGCATCCCCGGTTCTCCCCTCCCGGAGGCGCCTGGTCCTCAGGCGGGCGGCCGGCGGCGACGTTCCGCCGCTCCGCGTCTCGCCCTCGCTGGCCGCAGCCTGGCGCCAGGTCGTCGGCGACCCCGGCGCGGCCCTCGGCCTTACCGCCGTGCCGCCGCCCGCCGACGACGCCCTCGACCGGCGGCACGCGGTGCTGGCCGAGGTGCAGGAGCACTACTACGCCGCGCCTCCGCGCATCGAGCGCGGCTGGCGTGAGTATCTGATCGACGTCGACGGGCGCGTGTACCTCGACATGGTCAACAACGTCGCCTCGGTCGGGCACGCCCACCCGCACGTCGTCACGGCGGGCGCACGGCAGATGCACCTGCTGAACACGAACTCGCGGTTCCACTACCGGGCCATCGCCGACTACGCCGAGCGCATCGCCGCGACCCTCCCCGACGGCTTCGACACCGTGTTCTTCGTCAACTCCGGTTCCGAGGCCACCGACCTCGCGATCCGCCTGGCCATGGCCGCGACCGGTCGCCCCGACATCGTCGCGATGCGCGAGGCGTACCACGGCTGGACCTACGCCAGCGATGCGGTGTCGACCTCGATCGCCGACAACCCGTTCGCCCTCGAGACCCGGCCCGCGTGGGTGCACACCGTCGATGCCGCCAATTCCTATCGCGGCCGGCACCGGGGAGCGGATGCCGAGAAGTACGCGCCCGAGGCCGTCGCCGTGATCGACGAGCTCGCGGCATCCGGTCGCCCGCCCGCGGGCTTCATCGCCGAGCCGTACTTCGGCAACGCCGGTGGCGTCGCGCTGCCCGACGGATACCTGAGCGCGGTGTACGCCGCGATCCGCAGCCACGGCGGACTCGCCATCGCCGACGAGGTGCAGGTCGGCTACGGCCGGCTCGGCGAATGGTTCTGGGGCTTCCAGCAGCAGGGCGCCGTGCCCGACATCGTCGCCGTGGCGAAGTCGATCGGCGGCGGCCACCCCCTCGGGGCGGTCATCACGCGCCGCGAGATCGCCGACCGCTACCGCACGCAGGGATACTTCTTCTCGTCCACCGGCGGCTCGCCCGTGTCGGCGGCGATCGGCATGGCCGTGCTCGACGTGATCGCGCAGGAGGGCCTGCAAGAGAACGCCCGGGTCGTCGGCGGCCATCTGAAGAGGCGGCTCGAAGAGCTCGCGGGCGTGCACGCCCTCATCGGCGCCGTACACGGGTCGGGGCTCTACCTCGGGCTCGAGTTCGTGCGCGATCGCGAGACCCTGGAGCCCGCCACCGCCGAGACCGCCGCCATCTGCGACCGCCTGCTCGAACTCGGCGTCGTCATGCAGCCCACCGGCGACCACCAGAACGTGCTCAAGATCAAGCCGCCGCTGGTCACGACGCGCGCCTCGGTCGACGTGTTCGTCGACGCGCTGGATCACGTGCTGACCACCGGGTTCTGACGCCCCGCACCCGAGCACCCGCCCACCCCCATCAGAAGGAGCCGCCATGTGGCGCATGCCCGCCGAATCCGCCCGGCACGAGCGCACGTGGATGGCTTTCCCCCGCGAGGGCGTCACCCTGGGCGAGGGCACGGCGACCCGCGAGGAGGGGTACCGCGCGTGGGCCGACGTCGCCCACGCCGTCGCGCAGTTCGAGCCGGTCACGATGGTCGTCGACCCGACCGAGATGACCCGCGCCCGACGCATGCTCACCTCGTCGATCGAGATCGTCGAAGCCCCGCTGGACGAGTTCTGGATGCGCGACGTGGGGCCCACCTTCGTCGTCGACCCGGACCGGCCGGGTGTGCTCGGCGCGGTCGACTGGATCTTCAACGGCTGGGGCGCCCCCGATTGGGCCGAGTGGCAGAAGTCGGCTCTTCTGGCCCGGGTGGTGGCAGAGCACGTCGGCGCCGAGCGCATCGACTCGCTGCTCGTGGCCGAGGGCGGCGGCCTGCACGTCGACGGCGAGGGCACCGTGCTGCTGACCGAGACCGTGCAGCTCGACCCGCGCCGCAACCCCTTCGCCGATCGCGCCCGCGTCGAGGCCGAGATGGCTCGCACGATCGGGGCGACGGATGCCGTGTGGCTCTCACGAGGCCTGACCCGCGACTACGACGACTTCGGTACCAACGGCCACGTCGACATCGTCGCGACCTTCGCCGCACCCGATCACGTGCTCATCCACGATCAGACCGATGCCGACCACCCTGACCACGAGGTCTCGCGCCTCGTCCGCCGGGAGCTCTCCGACGCCTTCGCGGCCCTCGGACGCACCGTGACCATCACCGGCGTTCCCGCTCCCTCGACCGTGCGCGACGACCACGGATGGGTGGACTGGAGCTACATCAACCATCTCGTCACCAACGACGGCGTGGTGCTGTGCGGCTTCGGCGACGAGACCGCCGACGCCCGCGCACGCGACATCGTCGCGGACGCGTACCCGGGGCGGCGTGTGGTCACGGTCGACGCACGTGCGCTGTTCGACCGGGGTGGCGGCATCCACTGCATCACGCAGCAGCAGCCCACCGTGAACTGAGCGGTCACCGGAGAACGTCGGGCGTCCACTCCGGCCACTCCACCCGCCCGACCGGGATGCCGTTCTGATACCGAGCCACGAGCCGGAACGGCGCGGCAGCGCGGCTGTTGTCGAGAAAATCGGCGCGATCTGCGATGTCGCGAGCGGCGGACACGTACGTCCAGAGTCGCTCGTACCGCGCGCGCACCTTCTGCTCGGGCACGTCGTGTCCGCGATCGAAAGCCACGCGCTCCTGGACGCGGCGCACGGTGACCTCGAGCGGGAGCATCATCACGTGGAGGTGGACGTGGTAACCATGGGCTCGGGCCTCCTGCACGAGCTGGAGCTTGCTCTCGTGACTGAACACGGTTTCCGAGATGAAGGAGTCGCCGCGCGCGATCGCGTGCGCGCGCTGTTCAGCGGCGGCTTGCGAGGCCTCGCGAGCGTGTTCCATCTGCGCATCCGGCCATCGTTCGGCAGCGATCACATCGGCGTTGATGAAGGGCAGATGCGTCACGGAGCCGATGACGCGGGTCACGAATGTGGTCTTCCCGGAGCCGTTCGGACCCGCGATCAGATGGAGGACGGGCATCAGTGGGCGCGAGGATCGCGCGCGACGACGCCTCCGTCGTCATCCGCTTCGGTCCATGGCCGCCCGGCGGAGGTGAACTCCGCGGCAAGGTCGAGAGAGGCGATGCGATGCGCGAACTGTTCTTCCCACTCGGCGCGCACGCGCGCCTGTTCCGGTTCCGAGAGGTTGTCGTAGCGCGCCTCACCGGCGAGTACGCGCTGGATATCGCGGGCACTCACGCGCGCCGACGACTCGAGTTCACGGCCGATCCGCGCCCAATGAGAGATCTGTTGGGCGGCACTTCGACTGGCGGCGGCACCGACCGCCTGCGCCGCCTCGTAGAGGTCTCCGTCCACGCGGGTGGGCATCGTACGCATCTCTTCAGTGTAGCAATCTGCTACACGACAGGGGGGCGCACTCGTGTTCCGGCGTACGGCAGCACCGACAGAGCCCTCCCCCGCGGGAGCGACTACGGTGGGATGCGGCGAAGCCGCCCTCGCGGCTGTCGCCCCACGCTCATGAGACCGCCCCTTCCCTCGCCCCTCCTGCTCGCCGGGCCCGTCCTCGTCGTCGGCGACGGCCGCATGGGCCGCGCGCTCGTCGCAGCCCTCGAGGAGGCCGGCGTGCGGGTCGCGGGCCCCGTGGGCCGGGGCGAGACGGGTGCGGACGCCGGGATCGTGCTCCTGGCGGTGCCGGATGCCGCGATCGCGTCCGCTGCCAGTGCCCTCGCCCCCGGACGCCTGGTCGGCCACCTCTCCGGGGCACGAGATCTCTCCGTCCTGCACCCGCACGAGGCCTTCAGCCTCCACCCCCTCATGACGGTGACCGGCCCCGGGGCGCCCTTCGCGGGTGTCACCGCCGCCCTCGCGGCGACCACCCCCGCGGCGTTCTCGGTCGCGGCCGCTCTCGCCGACGTCCTGGGGATGACGGGGGTCGAGGTCCGCGACGAAGACCGGGTGGCGTACCACGCCGCCGCCTCGATCGCGGCGAACTTCCTCGTGACGCTCGAAGGGATCGCCGAGCAGCTCGCGGCGACCGCCGGGATCGAGCGGGAGGCCCTCGTTCCCCTCGTGCGCGCCGCCGTCGACAACTGGGCCGACCGCGGAGCCGCCGCCGCCCTGACCGGTCCGGTCTCCCGCGGCGATACGGCCACGATCGCGCGACAGCGCCAGGCGATCGCCGAGCGCCTCCCCGACCGCGTGGCGCTGTTCGATGCCCTGGTCGACGCCACGCGCGAGCTCGCCGCCACCCAACGCACCAGAATCGAGGCCGCCCCGTGAGCGTTCGCGTTGTTCGCACCGTCGCCGAGTTGCGCGCAGCCCTCGCCCCGCACCGGGCGGCCGGGATCGGTTTCGTGCCCACCATGGGAGCCCTGCACGAGGGGCACCTGTCGCTGCTGCGTGCTGCCCGTGCCGAGAACGCCACGGTCGTGCTGTCGATCTTCGTCAACCCGACGCAGTTCGGCGAGGCCGCCGACCTCGCGGCGTATCCGCGCACCGAAGACGCCGACGTCGCGCTGGCCGGCGAGGCCGGCACCGACCTCGTCTTCGCCCCCTCCGCTGCCGAGATGTACCCGGCCGGTTTCGCCACGTCCGTTTGCGTGGGCGGCGCCATCACTGCAACGCTCGAGGGGGCGCTCCGCGGCCGCTCCCACTTCGACGGAGTCGCCACGGTCGTCGCGAAGCTGTTGCTCGCGGTGCAGCCCGACCGCGCGTACTTCGGCGCCAAAGACGCACAGCAAGTCGTCGTGGTGCGGCGGATGGTGAGCGATCTCGGCATCCCCGTCGAGATCGTCGCGTGCCCGACCTCTCGCGACGCCGACGGCCTGGCCCGCTCGAGCCGCAACACGCGCCTGTCGGCCGAGGCGCGTGAGCAGGCGGCCGCCATCCCCCGGTCTCTGCGCGCCGCTCAGGACGCCTTCGCCGGCGGCATCCGCGATCCGCGCGGACTCACGATCCGGGTGCGCGACGAACTCGCCGCGGCGGGGTTGGACCCGGAGTACGTCGAGATCGTCGACGCCGACACTCTCGAGCCGATCGCCGACCTGGCGGGGCCCGCGCTGCTCGCCGTCGCCGTGCGCGTCGGCGAGGTTCGGCTCATCGACAACGTGGTGCTCGCCCCGGGCGTCGACGACCGCATCGCCCTCGAAAGCGGATCCGCGTGACGCGCCCCAAGGTGACGTTGCCCCGCCTCCGCGCGCTGGCGGCCGAGGCAACGCCGATCGTCATGGTCACGGCATACGACTTCGCGTCGGGCCGGGTCGCCGAGCGCGCCGGTGTCGACATCGTGCTGGTCGGCGATTCCGGCGCCCAGGTCGTCCTGGGCCACCCCGACACCACCTCGGTGACACTCGACGAGATGCTGACGCTCGCAAAGGCCGTACGCCGAGCCGTGCACACGCCGCTCGTCCTGTGCGACTTACCCTTCGGCTCGAGCGAGCTGAGCGACGAGCAGGCGGTGGCGACCTCCGTCCGCTTCGTGCACGAGGCCGGCGCCGAGGCGGTCAAGCTCGAGGGCGCGAGCCCGGCACGCCTGTCGCGCCTACGGGCGATCGTCGAGGCGGGCATCCCGGTCGTGGGCCACGTGGGCCTCACCCCGCAGACCGCCACGGCTCTCGGCGGTCTCCGCACCCAGGGGCGCACCGTCGACGAGGCCTTGCGCGTGGCTCGCGACGCGCTCGCGGTACAGGATGCCGGAGCCTGCGCGCTCGTCATCGAAGCCGTGCCCGCCGACGTCGTCGCGGAGATCCGGCGGGCGCTGCGCATACCCGTCATCGGTATCGGCGCGGGTGCTGCCGACGGCCAAGTGCTCGTGCAGCATGATCTGCTCGGTATCTCGGAGGGCCGTGTGCCCACGTTCGTCAAGCGCTACGCAGACCTCGGCAAGGCGATGGTCGACGGCGTCGAGGCGTACGCGCGGGAGGTGCGCGACGGGCACTTCCCGGCGGTCGAGCACACCTACCCGGCCTCCGCCGACGTCGTGGCAGCTGTGCGGGAGTTCGTCGACGGCCGGTGAGCGGCCGGCTGCTCTGCCCCCCCCCCCCCCCCCCCCCCCGGCCCGCCGGGAAGCGGCACACGAGCGAGGCGTCGCGGGATCACGGCCCGGAGCGGCACGTCGTCCCACGGCTTCGTCGCGAGCGCGGCGGTGGGAGAAGCACGACGACACGCGTCAGGCGTCTCCCGGCGATTCGGCTCGCGTTCGCCCGGATGATTCGACGTAGTCTGAGGCATGGCGCAGACAACGAGTACGGACCGGACCGGCACCATCGTGGCCGTCGTCGGCGGATCTCCCACCGATGCTCTCGCGTCCTTCGAGGGCCTTCCCGGGGTCGCGACGCTGTCGCTCCGCGACAGTGAGCCCGCACTCGCGGCGCGGCGCATCGAGGCCGCGCGGGCACCGTGGGTCGTCCATGACGCCGATCCGCTCGTCCACGTGGCCGCCGCCTGGATCGAGCTCTACGAGGAACGCGCCACGCTCGGCACGTTGGAGGTCGAGGTCGAGAACACCCTCGGAAGCTTCGAGCGCGGCGAGGCGATCATGCCCGACTACTACGTCGTGCTCGACCCCGACCAGGCCGACACCACCTGGAGGCACTGGTGGTGCGGGGCGCTCGGGCACCGCGCTCCCCGTCGCGTTCTGCCCGCGCAGGCACCGACCAGCCCGCGCGACCGGGCGCTTCGCACGCTCCTGACCGCCCTGCCGTCGTCGCGCCCGTGGCCCGATCCGACCGCTTGGCTTCCTGGGCTCGCGTTCGAGATCCCCGACCGGATCGGGTTGCGAGATCTCGGAGCGCCCTGACCCGGCAACATCGTGGTCAGGAACGGGGCGGGGTTCTGCGCGGGGAGCGTTCACCGCCGTCACGCAGCGGACGTTTCTCTCCCGCGGGGATGGGGATATCGAGCCGGTTGCGGGCGGATGGCAGCGGGCACACGTAGTGATCGCTGAAGGCGCACGGCGGCAGGAAGGCGCGCGTGAAGTCGATCTGCGTCGCCCCGTCGGCGTCCGGAAGGGGGACGCGCAAGAACCGGAAGCGATACGACTCCGCACCGCTCGTGGCATCCGCGAAGACGACCGACAGCGCGTCGGGTCCCACGGTGGCATCCAGTGACCGTGAGCGGCCGTCCGGCGTCGTGAGATGCAGCACGCCCACGGCGGAGGCGAGAGAGCGGTGTCCGTCGACGAGCTCGACCTCGCGGGGTGCGTCCGACGGCTCGAACCGCGCCGGCAGCGCCCACTCGGCCAGAGGCTCCCACGCGTCGATCCCCACGAGACCGGCACGTTCGGCCGCCGCCGGGTCGAACACGCGCAGCGCCGGTGCTCCGTCGCGCACGAAGGCGCGGAGCTCCTTCTCGGCCGCTCTCAGCACGTCGCCCCCGCGCAGCACGACGTCATCGCCCACGGCACGTCCCTCGGAATCGGTGTAGCCGCTCGCCGCCAATCCCGTGCCGACCACGCGGTCGCCGTCGGCCGACCACTGCCCGGCGACGCCGTCGAGACGTCGAGGCTCGGCCGTCAGCCACGCCGTCTCGGCGAGGGCCGCCACCCCGTGCGGAGCGAACACCGCACGGTCCCGGGCCCGGCGCCAGTCGTGCCAGGCCGTCGTGAGCGCATCGCTCATGACACGGTCACCGCCTCGGCGGTCCCCGCTTCCGCCCGCGCGGCACGCCACCCCTCTTCCACGAGCGGGACCACCTGCTCGATCAGCACCCGCGCTTTCTCCAGCGTCTGGTCGATCGAGTGCGTCACCGGATGGATGCCGAGCACCAGCTCGTCGGTGAGGGCGACGGTGGGGTCGGCGAGCAGATCGTCGGCGAGGGCGCGCGGATCGCCCCACGCGAAGTTGTCGGAGAGGAACTGCTCGGGCACCGAGAGCGAGGGATCGAGGCGACCGAGCTGGGCCGCGAAGGAATTCCACCGCGAGGCCGTCTCGGACGCCTCGGCGAGCGCGGCGTCGGTCGTGGTCCCCGGGAACGCCGAGCGGGAGGTGATGACGTAGGGCGTGCGGGCATCGCCCCAGGTCTCGGCGAACACGCGGCGGTACTCGACGACCGAGTCCGCCTGCCGCTGCTGGAACGCTCGACGGGCCTCGGGGGTGCGCTCGGGGCCGTTGCCGAAGCGTTCGAGGATGAGTCCGATGCCGCGACGGGCGGCCGCACGGATGCTCTCGATGTTGGAGCTCCCGGCGAACTGACGCCCCTCCAGGGCCGGGGCCGGTGGCCAGATCGAGGCCGATCCGCCCTCCACGGTGTTGCCGCGCAGGGCCCAGTCCAGGGTGTCGAGCTTGGCCTCGAAGGTGCCGTCGCGGTCGGGGTGGTACGCCTCGAAGACGTGGAACGAGTCGCTCGGAACGCCCTTTCCGAGCCCGGCGAGAAGCCGCTGGCCGGACAGATGGTCGATGACGGCGAGGTCTTCCGCGACGCGCACCGCGTCATCGAGCACCACCGGCAGCACCGCCGTGCCCAGGGCGATGCGTGAGGTGCTCACCGCGGCCGCGCCGAGGAACGCGTAGGGCGAGGGCAGTGCCGCCCAGCCCGAGAAGAAGTGCCGCGTCGCGATCCAGGCGCTGTCGTAGCCGAGTTCCTCGATCCCCTGGATGAGGCGGATGTTGTCGCGATAGATGCGCGACAGATCGTCGTGCTGGTCGAGGTGGGTGATGAAGCCGACGCGCAGTCGCGACCCCAGAGGACCGGTTCCGCGCGGATCGAGGGTGCTGGGCAGCGAGGGGCGGGTCATGTGAGGACCTTTCCGGTGAGGGGGCGATCGGGGACGCGCTCGGCGCTGACATCGGGCTCGGCGACCGCGTCGTCGTACGGGGTGAGGTCGGATGGGGCGGGCCGCGCCGGGATGCCGCGATCGGTCCACGGGACCGAGGTGCGCGCCGCGTCGGCTTGCAAGTGGGGCAGCTGCTCGGCGAAGAGCTCGATGGACTCGAGCACGTGAGCGTGGGCGACGTGCGGCCCCTGGAACTGGATGGCCGTCTCCTCGGTGCCGTCGAACTGCTCGGTCCACTCCCAGATGCGATCGGCCACCTCGGAGGCCGTCCCGACCGCAAAGCTGAGCTTGTCGGCGATGTCGTCGAAACTCGCGCTGTCGGGGCCGCCGCGCCAGTTCGTGCGCAGGTAGATCGCGGCGTACTCGCGCAGGAACTCCACCGCGCGTTCCCGAGCGAGCCGGCGGGTGGGAGCGACCAGGCCCGAGCGCAGGTGGATGACCTCGCCGTCGGGGACGGCGGCGCGGTACTCCGCGTTGATGCGCAGCCGTTCGGCGAGCGGGAGGGGTCGCGGGATCATGAGGCGGAATCCGTGCGCACTCGCGAGCGACACGGCGTTGCGCCCGGCCGCCGTCCACAGCAGGTCGCGGGCCGGCCGCCCGGCGGGCGGAGAGATCTCGACGTCGCGGAACGTGTAGAACTCCCCCTCGAAGTCGACCACGCCGTCATCGATCGCCTGGCGCAGGATCTCGACGACCTCGCGCGCCCGGGCCGCGGCATCCGACCGGTCGAAGCCCCACACGGCGGCGAACTCCTCGCTCGCGATACCGGTGCCGACACCGAGGTCGAGGCGACCGCCCGAGAGCGCGTCGACCAGCAGCGCCTGCTCGGCGAGACGGATGGGGTGGTAGAACGGCGCGCAGACGACCGAGGTGCCCAGGCGGATGCGTGAGGTGACACCGCTCAGGCGCGCGAAGAGGGTGAGGGGGTCGGGCACCTCTCCGCGCATGCGGAAATGGTGCTCGGTGACCCAGACGCCGTGATAACCCAGCCGGTCGCCGAGAACGACCTGCTCCTCGAGCTCACGGTAGAAGGAGGCGGGTGACTGCCCGGGCGAGACGTCACCGTAGGAAAAGAGATCGATACGGGGCATGGGGGTCTTTCTGAAAGGAGGAACCGGGGTCCGGGGCGGCTCAGACGCGCCGCCCCGGACGCGTCAGGACGCGAGCCAGACGTCGTAGAAGCTGTCGGTGTACCCGACCTTGTCGAACTTCCAGCCCTGCACAGCGGCCGTCGTGCCGACGATCTTCTGCGGAATGTACAGCGGCACGGCGTAGCCCTCGTCGAGGATGCGGTGCTGCACCTTCTGCGCGGCGGCGATGCGCGTCTGCGGGTCGAGGCTCGACGAGATCACGCCGTAGGCCTCGTCGATGACCGGGTCGCTCACGAGACCGTAGTTGATGCCGGACCCTCCACCGGACTTCGGGATGGCGCGGGTGGTGAAGGGCACCACGCTCGTGCCGACGTCGGCGAAGCCGCGCGAGGCGTCGGCCAGGTTGTGCTGACCCTTGGCGAGCTCGGTGGTGAACGCCGCGGAGTCGAAGGGCGTGCGCACGACCTCGAAGCCGGCCTTCTTCAGCGACGAGGCGATGGCCTCGCCCAGCTGCTGACGCTGGTCGGTCTGCACATAGAGGCTGTCGACGGGCCACTGCACGGTGAGGCGCTTGCCGTCCTTGACGCGGTAGCCCTCGGCATCCACCTCGGTGTACCCGGCCTTCTCGAGCAGCGACTCCGCCTCGTCGAGGTCGTAGCCCCACGATCCGACGAGCGACTCGTCGAAGGCACCCTCGGGGGGAGTTCCGGGCAGGGTCGTCGACCACGCCTTCTGGTAGACCCCGCCATACACCCCCTTGAGCAGACCGTCGACGTCGATCGCCGAGCGCAGGGCGAGCCGCACGTTGAGGTCGTCGAAGGGGGCGATGTTCGGGTTCAGCGCGAGGTAGTACGGCGTGCCCGTGTTGTCCTGCTGCAGCACCGTGTCACCCGCGGCCTGGACCTCGGGAATGTTCAGCGGCGGCACCTGGTCGACCGCGTCGGCCTGCCCCGACGTCAGCGCACCGATGCGGGCCTGCGGCTCGGGCACGAACTGCACGACGACCTCGTCGAGGTACGCCGGCCCGCTGTGACCCCACGTCTCGGGGGCCCACTGGTAGTCGTCGTTGCGCTCGAGCACGAGCTTGCTGCCCTTGACGTACTCGGCCACCTTGAACGGCCCCGTACCGACAGACAGCAGGGGGTTGCTGCTGAGCTCGGCCGGCGTGTGAGCCGACAGGACCGCTCCGGAGTAGATCGGCCAGTGCGGCGTCGAGAAGGCGTGGATGAGCGCGGCGTTGGGGCGCGACAGCGTGACCTTCAGCGTGTGCTCGTCGACGACCTCGGTGCCGGCGATACCGGTCGAGACGGTGGCGAGGTCGGGCTCGTTCAGCGGACGGTCGATGTTCTGCTTCAGCACCGCAGCGGTGAACGGCGTTCCGTCGTGGAACGTCACGCCTTCGCGCAGGTGGAAGGTGTAGGTCAGGCCGTCGTCGCTGATGTCCCACGACGTCGCCAGGTCGGGCTTGTACGTGCCGTCGGCGTCTTGTGCGACGAGGGTGTCGAAGATCGAGCTGTTGAGGGAGTTGACGTTCAGGCTCGGGATCCGCTGGCCGTCCCAGACGGGGGGCTCGGTGGTCGCGAGGTAGGTGAGGGTGCCTCCCGTCACCGGGGTGGCGGGGACGTCGGCGTTCGGTGCGGTGCTGCTGCCGCCCGCGCACGAAGAGAGAGCCAGCGCCGCGACGACGGCGAGCGTCGGGGCGAGGAAACGGGTTCTGCGGGACATGTGGATCTTTCTCGGGTGAGGGTTCAGGATCGGGTGGGCAGGGTGGGAATGGCTCGGACGAGCTCCCGGGTATAGGGGTGGCGCGGGTCGTCGAAGACGTCGTCGACGGCGCCGGACTCGACGATGCGACCCGCGCGCATGACCACCACGTCGTCGGCGACGTGGCGTACCACCCCCAGGTCGTGCGAGATGAAGAGCAGGCTGATGCCCAGGCCCACCCGGAGGTCGGACAGCAGATCGAGCACCTGCGCCTGCACCGACACGTCGAGCGCCGACACCGGCTCGTCGCACACGAGCACCTCGGGATCGACGGCGAGCGCGCGCACGATCGCGACGCGTTGGCGCTGACCGCCCGAGAGGGAGAGGGGATGCCGCGACAGCAGCGCCGTGTCGAGCCCGACCTGCTGCAGCAAGGCGCCGGCACGTTCTCGACGATCGCGGCGAGCGACGCCCGCGGCGCCGAGGGCCTCCGACACCACGGCCTCCACATCGTGCCGGGGGTCGAACGAGCCCAGCGGATCCTGCGAGATCACCTGGATGCGGTGACGTCGCGCCCGTCGTGCGCGCTCGGTGGCGGGCACCCAGGGCTCACCGTCGAGCTCGACGGTGCCGGTGTCGGCAGCGGTGAGTCCGAGCACGATGCCGGCGAGCGTGGACTTGCCCGAACCGGATTCGCCCACCACCCCCAGAGACGTGCCCCGCGGGAGGGTGAACGAGATGTCGTCGACGGCGAGCAGACGGCCCCCGTCGGGGCGTCGGTAGGTCTTCGTCACGCCCGTGACACGCAGGGCCGGCGTCAGGGGGTCGCGCGTCGGCGAGGCGGGCGGAACGGGCGTCTCGGCGCGGGAACGGATGACGCCGAGCCGGCGCGGGGCAACAGAGCGTCGGGGCGTCGGTGCCGGCCGTTCGAGGCGCACGGGTGCCGCCTGCGACAGTCGCTCCCCGCGCGAGCGCTCCGAGGGGATCGCGTCGATGAGGCGCCGCGTGTAGGCGGCCGACGGGGCCGACAGCACCCGGGACGCCTCACCGCGCTCGACGACCTGTCCGTCTTTGAGTACGAGGATCTCATCCGCCAGGTCTGCGACGACGGCGAGATCGTGACTGACCAGCAGCAGCGCCGTGCCCTCGTCTCGCACGCGCCGCAGCAGGTGCAGCACCTGGCGCTGCACCGTCACATCCAGAGCCGTGGTCGGCTCGTCGGCGATGAGCACGCGGGGCCCGGCGGCGAGGGCGCTGGCGATGAGCGCGCGTTGGCGCAGGCCCCCGGACAGCTCGTGCGGGTATTGCGCGGCCCGAAGCTCCGGCTCGGGAACGCCGACGTCTGCCAACAGCTCCAGCGCCCGCTCCCGGCGATCGCCTCGGGCCGCGTGCGTGTGCACGCGGACGGCATCCGTCACCTGAGGACCGATCCGCACGAACGGATCGAGCGAGACGAGGGCGTCCTGAAGCACCAGGCCCACGTCGGCTCCGCGCACGCGGCGCCAGGCGTGCTCGCCGAGGCCGAGCAGATCGGTGCCGTCGAGTGTCAACTCCTCGGCCTCGACGCGGGAGCCCGGGCCGACCAGGCCCAGCAGGCTCCGGCCGGTCACCGACTTGCCCGAGCCGGACTCGCCCACCAGGGCCACACAGCGCCCGGGCTCGAGGTCGAAACCGACGCCGTCGACCGCCACCGTGTCGCCGAAGCTCACGCGCAGATCACGCACGCGCACGAGCGGCGCGCTCACAGCGAGCTCCGGCGGGAGACGAAGCGCTGCTGCGCCCAGCGACCGGCGACGGTGATCGCCACGACCGACGCCGTGATGAACAGGCCCGGCCAGATCGACAGCGCGGGTGCGATCGAGAGGTACTGGCGGGATTCGGCCAGCATGAGACCCCACTCCGGCGTCGGGGGAACGGCACCCAGCCCCAAGAAGCTCAGGGCCGCGCCGAAGATGATCGAGACGCCCACGCCCAGCACGGCACTGACGAGAACGGGGCCCAGGCTGTTGGGGACGACGTGACGGGCCACCAGCCGAACAGGCGGCAGGCCCAACGTCACGGCGCTGCCCACGTAGCCCGACTGGCGCACCTGCAACACCTGCGAGCGCACGAGACGAGCCGCCCCGGGGATGCGGCCGAGCCCGACCGCCCAGATCACGCTCGCCTGTCCGGGGCCGAGCACCGCGATGGCGACGAGGGCGACGAGCACCTCAGGAAATGCCAGGAGCACGTCCAGACCGCGCGACACGATCCGGTCGGTGATTCCCCGGGTGTACCCGGCGATCACCCCCAACAGCACTCCTCCGGCGAGGGCGATCACGGTCGCGCCGACGCCGAGCGACAGCGAGTACCACGCGCCGTGCACGAGGCGGGAGTACAGGTCGCGACCCAGCTGATCGGTGCCGAGCCAGTGCGCGGCGCTCGGTGGGGCGAACGCGTCGGCGGGGTCGCTGGCGAGGGGGTCCTGGGTGGCGAGCAGTCCGGGCGCGACCGCGGCCGCCACGAGCGCGGCGATGACCACGAACGCCGCGATCACGCCGACGGGAACGCGATCGAAGCGCCGCGGGGTGGCCGCGTGGGGAGCGAGGGCGACGGTCATGATGCCTTCCGCAGTCGGGGGTCGATGAGCGGGTACAGCAGATCGACCGCGGTGTTCAGCAGGATGAAGACGAAGGCGGCGAAGATCACCACCCCCATCACGAGCGGGATGTCACGGTCCTGCAGGGCGTCGACGGCGAGGCGCCCGATGCCGGGCCGCGAGAAGAGCGTCTCGATGACCGCCGTGCCGCTGAGCAGGGATCCCACGATGACCGAGCTCAGGGTCAGCGCCGGAAGACTGGCGTGGCGCAGCACATGCCGCGAGCGCACCTCGCTCTCACTCAGGCCCCGCGCCCGCAACGTCGTCACGAACGGTTCGTGAAGGGTGTGCTCCATGCGTTCGCGCAGCACCTGCGTCAGCACTCCGACCAGGGGCACGGCGAGCGTCACCACCGGCAGGACCAGAGACGCCGGTCCCGTCCCCCCGAAGGCGGGCACCCATCGCAGGCCGAACGAGAACACCGTCATCAGCACGATGCCCAGCCAGAACGACGGCGTCGACACCGCGATGAGCTCGAACCCCTGGGCGAGCACCCGGGCGAACGGGCGCCGGCCGCTCGTGGCGAGGGCGAGCACGACGGATGCCGCGACGGCCACGACCATCGCCCACGTCGTGAGCTCCACGGTGGGGCCGAGCTCCGACCAGAGGATCTCGGTCACGGGGACGCCCCGCTGGTAGCTCACCCCGAGATCGCCGCGGGCGACCCCGGCGAGGTAGGTGACGTACTGCACGAAGACCGGCTGGTCGAGTCCGTACTGGGCGGCGACGGCCGCGCGCATCGCGGGGGTCACGTCCTGGATGCCGGCCATGAGCTTGTCGAGCGGGTCGCCGGGGATGAGCTTCACCGCGAGGAACGTGAGCGTCGCCGCGGCCCAGACGACGAGGACGATGTCCACCAGCGTGCGCACGGCGACACGGATCCACGAACCGCCGCGACGTGACCTGACCGGTGCGCCGGATTGTGGCGAGGCGTCGTCGATCGTGCGCGGCCGCCCCTCTTGCAGGGTCACGGCGCCACTCTCCGCCGACCGCCGGTGGCGGCGAACTCCGCGGCGACGTCGGCACGCAGCTCCTCGTCGGAGACGAAGTCGGCCGCCGCCCCGGCGAGGGCGATCGCGGCGTCCACGAGCGCGTCGAAGGCGGCCGGTTGCACGGTGCTGTCGGCGAAGGCCGCGTTGTGGGGCAGCACACCCGGTGCCGCTCCCAGGCCCAGGGTCGGGTGGATCGACGGCACGAACCAGCTGACGTTGCCCATGTCGGTCGACGGGCCGCCTTGCCGCGCGGTTCTCGGACGGAGGGGGACGACACGGCCCCGCCGCTCCAGCGCCGTCGCCCACCGCTCCGTGAGGGTGACGTTCGGCCGCAGCGGGAGGTAGGCGGGTACGAAGTCGAGGTCGAGGTCGAGCCGCGTGCCGGTCGACAGCGCCGCCGCCTCGAGGATCGCGACGACCCGCTCGACGAGGACGTCGAGGGTGGCGATGTCGTCGGAGCGGATGAGGAATTCCGCCGATGCGCGCTCGGGGACCACGTTCGCCGCCGCGCCGCCGTCGGTGATGATGCCGTGGATGCGGTCGACGGGAAGGATGTGCTGGCGCAGCTGGGCGATCGACTGGTACGCCGTGACCACGGCATCCAGAGCGTTCAGTCCGAGGTAGGGGCTGAGCGCCGCGTGTCCCGCGCGACCGTGATAGGTCGCGACGAGGCGGCGCACGCCGCTGGTGCCGCCGCCGAGGATCGCCCCGACGTCGTCGCCCGTTGACGGGTGCACCATGCCCGCCGCGTCGACGTCGTCGAAGCCGCCGGCACGGAGGATGAGTTCCTTTCCTCCACCGCCCTCTTCGGCGGGGGCGCCGATGATGCTGACGCGCCCGTCGCGGACGACGTCGGATGCCGCGAGGAAAGCGCCCACCGCGATCGCCGCGATGATGTTGTGGCCGCACGCGTGGCCGATACCGGGAAGCGCGTCGTACTCGGCGACCACGGCGAAGTGCGGTCCGCCCGTTCCGCGGGTGGCGCGGAAAGCCGTGGGCAGTGCGAAGGCCCCGCGCTCGACCTCGGCGCCGTGCGCCTCGAGCAGGTCGGCGATCCGGGCGGCGCTGCGCACCTCTTCGAAACCGACCTCGGGGTTCGCGTGCAGATCCACGGCGAGGGCGGTGAGCTCGGGGCGCAGCTGCTCGACCCGAGCTGCGATGGCGGCGTGGACCGACGCATCCGCGCCCCGGCGATCGCGGCGGACCGCGTCGACGACGGTGGCCTCCGCGCGGGCGCGGCCCCACGCGGTGTAGACCTCGAGGGGGTCGACGGTGTGTCGAGCGCTCATGCCTCGTCCTTCGATCGTCGGGGGTCGAACGCCGTATCGCCCACTTCGCGAGCGACGACCTCGTCGATCCGGGCCAGGGTCTCGGCATCCAGTCGAATGCCCGCGGCTCGCGCATTGGCCGCGAGATGGTCTGAGGAGCGACTGCCGACCACGGCTCCCGCCCCGGGCAACGTGGTGAAGATCCACGCGAGCGCCACCTGGGCACCGTCGAGTCCGAGCGGCGCGCCGATGGCGGACAGGCCGGCGAACAGCGCCCGGTGCTGGTCGGCGCCGATCCCGCGACCCAGCAGCGGCCAGTACGCGAGGAAAGGGATGCCGCGCCGCTCGAGACCGCGGGCGAGATCGGCGTCGTTCCTCGCCACGACGTTGTAGAGGCTCTGAACGGCGGCGAGCTCGGGCTCGAGCGCGAGAACCTCTTCGAGCTGCGGCGCGGTGGGCTGACTGACACCGATGTGCCCGATCAGCCCCTGGCTGCGCAGCTGCTGCAATGCACCGAGCTGGTCGGCGAGCGGGTAGTCGGGATCGATGCGGTGCAGATAGACCAGGTCGATGCGCTCGCGCCGAAGTCTCGACAGGCTCGCGTGCACCTGCTGTCGCAGGTAGTCGGGGCGACCGAGCACTCCCCACTCCCCGGGACCGGGCCGCAGCATCCCGACCTTGGTGGCCACGAGCACCTCGGCGCGATCGCCCACCACGTCGCCGATGATCTGCTCGCTGACGGCGGGACCGAGTGAGTCGGCGGTGTCGATGTGGTCGATGCCGGCCTCGAGGGCTGCGCGCAGTATGCCGCGGGGCACGTCGAGGTCGCGCGGCACGCCCCACCCGTCGCCGGCGGTCAGACGCGCCCCACCAAGAGCGACGCGAGACACACGGTGTCCGGCGAGGTCGAAAACGGCGCGCGCGGGCGCGTCAGTGTCGGGCAGCGAGGCGGCGAGGCTCACGGGACTCCTTGGGAGCTGGTCGGGTGCGCCACGACGCTAGGGGACGGGCGTGCCGACAGCCGCCCGGGCTGTCACACGTCGTCAAACCTCGTCATCCACCGTCAAACCGCGTCACAAAGAGCGTCATGTTACGTGGGAGAAGCTCGGCCGCAGGACGCCCGAGAGGGCAGCGCGACCGCGCGCGAACCGGCCGACCTCGGCCGGGCATCTGCGCTACCGGAACCTCGCGTCAACCGCGACGACGGCCCCGTTTTCTCGTCGCGAGGAGCCTGAGGATCGCCGGAACTCCGATGTAGGCGGCGAACGGAACCGCGGCTGCGGTCAGGAGCGCGGATCGCAGAACCAGTGGCAGCTCTTCGAACGGCGCGAGGCTCGCCTGGCCGACTGTCACCACGGGGAAGATGACCAGCCACGTGATCTCTCGTCCAAGCGTAAACAACGGTCGAGCTACCCTCAACAGCCGAAGGGCCGGCGCCCGCCGACCTCGTTGCGCGTTCGATACGAGGCACCGCGGAGGAAGGCGGCAACGGCCCTGTAGCGAGCCAGTAATGACGAGACTCAAGTGCTTTCTCGCGTTCGTCACGTTTCATCGGCTGTCACTCCTGCGCGGATTCCCGCGAGGAGGAGGTCGAGTCCGGTGAGGAACTGATCTCGGTCGTCGTGATCGCGAAGGTTGGCAACGGCTGCGTTGAGGAACGGATAGGTTGTGACCTGCCCCACGGATTTGGTGCCAGTCGCGGTCGCTAACTCGCGGCGGGGATGTCGTTGATGTTGAGTGTCTCGTATTCGATCGGTGTGCGGTGGCCGAGGGCGGAGTGTCGGCGTTGCCGGTTGTGGAAGATCTCGATGTACTCGAAGATCGCGTTCGCGAGCTCGACCCGGGTCTTCCACTTCTTCCGATCCAGCAGCTCGATCTGCATTGATGACCAGAAGCTTTCCATCATCGCGTTGTCCAGTCCGTCACCGACGGATCCGAAGGAGGGGAGCAAGCCTGCGGAGCGGATCTTCTCCCCGAAGAGCCATGAGGTGAATTGCGTTCCGTGGTCCGCATGAACAATGCCGCCCGGCTCAGGGCGACGATTCCGGATGGCCATGTCGAGCGCGTTGATGACGAGGGTGGTGCGGATCGGGCCGGGGAGCCCGTAGATCCCGGCTTGATGCATGAGTGTGAACACGGTCTTGTCGCTGACGGTCACGCCCATCGCCATGGTCAACTCGGCGTGGACGCGGCGGTACCCGTAGGTGCCGCGGGAGGTGACGTGCACTTCCCGGATCAGCCCGGTCAGCCATTGCCGGCGCAGTTCGGACTGGGTCAGTGGTTTGCGTTTGACACGGTAGTAGTGTTGCCTCGCAAACCCCGAGGACGCGGCAACAGCGGTCGATCGGGATCCCGGCGTCGGCGAGGCGGTCGATCACCGGGAAGAGTCTTTTGGGTGGACACGCTCCTCGTCGAGGAACCTTGCCGCCTGCCGAACGATCAGCAGCTCGCTCTCAAGCTCTCTGATTCGACGCTTCGCTGCGCGTAGCTCTGCCGATTCCGAAGACGGGACACCGGGACGGCGACCGTTGTCGATGTCGTCCTGACGGATCCAGTTCGAGAGCGTGACGGGGTGGATGCCGAGTTCGACGGCTGTCTGCTTGGCCTGCTTGCCAGCACGCACGAGCGCGACAGCACGAGCACGAAACTCCGGCGGATAAGGACGTGGCATGAGGATGAGCCTTCCGGATCAGGCCACCAGTTAGCCACCGAACCTGGAACCCTTTCCATGGGGCAGGTCAAGATGTCACCTATCCGTGCAGCAGACCCCTCAGCTCTACAGCCGCATCGGCTTCCCCCACGAATACCGTCCCCTCCGCAGCGATGAACTCACCGCCGTCGTCACGCAACGCCTCCCCTCACCGGACCCAGCCGACGACGGACTCGCACACACCGCTGCCCTAGCCGCCATCGTGCGCACCACCAACGGGAACTTCCGCCTCGCCGATCGCCTTGTCACTCAAATCAGACGTGTCCTTGACATCAACGGGCACACCCACCTCACGCCCGAGGCTGTCGACGCCGCCCAGGAAGCCCTCCTCATCGGACGCTGAACGACGCGGTAAGCGCGACACCTATTGCCGCGATTCACAGAGATCGCTGACGTCGGGTCGGTCGGATGTAGCGGAATCGGAGGTTTATGGCACCCTGGGTTGCCCCGGGTCCGCCATAGTGGGAGCTTGGCTCGAGGTCCGGGCTTACGCGACAACCACGTGGTCACCATTTGCGAGCACGGCCGGTCTGATCAGTCGATCAGTTCGCGGATTCCCGTGGATGCGTCGAATAGCGCGACTGTCGCTTGTGCAGCGCTGTCGACAGCCAAGCGGGGCTCGGCTGGTGGCTCGTCAGGGTAATAGGTGCCTGCGCCGTAGAGCCGGCCGTACCGGAGTACCACCCCGCCGTAGGTGAGGACGCTGCGCTCAAGGAAGGCGACACCGTGGGCGGTATCCGAACCGGGCTCTAAGTCCCAGGCGACGCTTTGTGCGAGGAATCTGGGGTGACCGGCAGCTTCGGCGGCGGCGAGGAGGTTGGTTGTCCCCTCGATGCGGATGCGGGCGTTCGCGGATTGCCGGGTCGCAATTTCGCCGGCCTGATCCGGGAGGTCGGTCAGTTGGTGCAGGATGACGTCGGGAGCAAAAGCCGTCGTTACTGATCGCAGTTTGTCGGCGTCAAAGACGTCGCAGATGATCCCTCGGGCGCCAAGACCCTCGACCGTGCGGCAGCCACGCTCCGACCGTGTGATCCCGAGCACGACACTGCCTCGCTGGACGAGGAGCGGGAGGATTGCGCGTCCGAGTACACCCGATGCGCCGGCAACGAGAACGCGCATCATTCTGTCCCCTTGTTCGGGATCATCTCGTACGTGATCCACGGTGTCAGTGTGGCAACGCGGTCGTAGATCGAACGCGCTGGCCCGTTCGATCCGGCCGTGAACCATCGCACCACGTCAGCTCCCGCCGCGGCCGCGGTCTCCGCCACCGCAACGAGGAGCGCGGTCGCGACCCCATGGCCACGCGCTGACGGGTCTGTGAACAAGTCATCGAGAAACAACCCCATCGAGGCTCTCATCGGCCGGGCATAGAGACGAACGTTCGCCAGGCCGACGATCCCTGGCGCTCCTGCGACATCGACTGCAACGAGACCGGTGATACCGTGCTGCTTTGCCAACACCCACGCCCACGTGCGCTCAACCGCCTGCTCATCGGCGGATAAGCCGTAGAACTCTCGGTAGCCGGCATACAAGCGCTGCCAAGACTCAGCGTCCGTCGCCACGGCGGGCCGGACAGTGACTGACATGACCCGAGCGTACAACGACCGGCCTCAGAATGGTCGCCGAGTTCGCAGCCGAACGCATCCGTGCCTGCACGGGTGAGGGGAAGACGACCGCCAGGAACGCGGGCAAGCACCTCCGAATGAAGCCCGAGCTTTCCGAAGCAGCCGCATCGAAGGTCACCGCGTATATAGCAAGGGGTGTTTCTTCAATTGGGACTGTCAACGTGCGAGCCTTGACTGCACCCGTGAAGTACTCCGTCGGGAGAGTCATCGTGCACTCCAGTTACGGAGGAGTTCCGCAGCACCGGCGACAGCCGCATCGAAGGCAGCTGGATCCTGCTGGGCGCGAGCCAGCACGTAGCCGCCCTGGACCGTGGCGACCACCATCGACGCGAGTTGATGTGCATCTGTGCCGGTAGGAAATTCATGTTCTTCCACGCCTCGGCTGATCACCCTGGCGATGGTGGCGACCACCCACTGCAGAGTCTCCGCAACCGGATGGAGAAGCTCCGGTGTCGCCAGCACGTCCGCGTCGTAGGTCATGCGTCCCATGCGACATCCGCGCAAGGAATCGCGCTGACGCTCTAGGTAGGCGATCACCCGCTCCGACGATGAACCCTCGCTCGCCAGCAGCACGTCCACGTCGGCGCGCATCACCGCTGCGCTCTGCTCGAGAGCCGCCGTCGCGAGGTCCTGCTTCCCTGCGAAGTGGTGGTACATGCTGCCTTGCCCGGCGCCGGCGCGTTGCAGGATGTCCTTCGGGCTGGTCGCCGCGTAGCCGCGTTCCCACAGAAGCTCATGCGTCGCTTCCACAAGCCGAGTACGTGTATCCACACCCATAGTGTGGATACCAGTAGTTACAGGTTGTCGATCAAGCTCTCGGTCAGTACAACTGGCCGCAGTGACTCGTCGAACCCCTGACCTTCGTTGAAGCCGCCCGCAGCACCCTCGTCATCGGCATCACCTGACCTGACACAGACCGCAGCGAAAACGACGACACGAAGCGAGGCTGCTCACAGAAGGGCGCTTAGCGCAGCTGCGGATGGGAGTCTCACGAGACGATCCCCAAACGAACACCCCAGGGCCGGTGAAAGCGGCGCCCACAGTGCACATAGTTCAGCAGGCTTGGCCTCGATCGCGGCACCGTCCTTGGGGCATTCGATCGCTCATCCCTAGCCAGCGTGGAGGTCGCGACGAGTCTCCCGTCTGAGCACCATCCCCCGAGGGGGGAAAACTTTACCCGAGAAGAGGGAGCGGAAATTTCGATGATCGCGTTGGCTTACGAATGGAAATTGGCACTGCAACTGGTAGGAGAATCACATGAGACTAGTTACTCGTTCCGCACTCGCTTCGGCACTGATAGTGGGACTTCTCGCGACAGGTCTTCCGGCTTCGGCCAGCACAACTACGACCACTCTGCCCCTGGCACGGGATGTCGTGGGCGCCGTCTTACCCCAAGCAGAAGATTCACAGGGCGAAGCGGAAGCGGCAGATGCGGTACCCACCGAGGAATACACCGTGAGCATCGGCGACGCAGTCTATGACGACAGGGATACTGGGATGATGCTGTCCGCGCCAGGATGTAATGCAGGAGATCCTGAATCTAAGCGGGTTACGAACTGGCAACGCCGCAACCCCAACGGAGTCGCCAAGCTGGTGTGCGGAAACTCTCAGTTTGGCTGGCGCCACATTGCCGGAAGACACGGCCAGGACTACCAAAACATCGTTACCAAATACCGGTTGGGTCGTTCTTGGGACGACTTCGCCAAATGGGCGATGTCCACCACGGTAGGTGCGCCGCAGGCGGCCCCGGTTCGGAACAACAACACCTGGGGGTACACCGCACCAATCCAGATCAAGAACAAACAGGGCCAGGTCGTGCGCACCTATTCGATGCTCGTATCTGTTTCGCGCAGCGATGAGAAAATCATCACCGCCTTCCCCCGATGAGTCACTCCGGATAAGGGGTCAAGTCGAGGCGTATCCCCTTTAATAACCCGCCCGGCTCATCCACTGGAAAATGAGCCGGGCGGGTTGTCGATGAGAAATGTAAGCTGCGTGTGTGGCTGGCCTGAGACTGCTGCGAGCTGTCAGCGTCAGCTTCGGACTGCTGTTTCCCAGTACATCAAGGCAACGTCGTGGCCAGGTAACGCCTCTTTCACCTTCCTGTGCAGCAGCTCCCCCTCCGCTCGGTGAAAAGCGGCCGTCTCCTCATCGGGCCAGCCATGCTCCCAGCTGAACTTGGCATTGAAGCGTGCAGCCCACGCGCGTACCGCGACCGCCAGATCCGTAGGAAGCGAAGGGTCACCGTCAGCGCACAAGCCGGGGTCCTCTTCGCCCCCCCAGAACGGCCAGTCCACCGAATAGTCGTTCATCAAGCGATATCGCATTACGGCACGATATCGGGAAAAATTAAGAATTTCCACGGAGTTCGGATGGAACGAGTGGCTCGTGACATGAGCAAAGCCAAACTTCGCCTTCGTCTCTGAAGCGCCCTGTGAAGCGCCCTGAGTTTGTTGGAGGCTCCTGACCTTGGAAACGAGGATGGAGTTATGCCGAGAGAACAGGCGATCGGGAAACCGACGACGCGTCGCTACTCGCCCGAGGAGAAGGCCGCCGCGGTGCGGATGGTCAGGACCTTGCGGGCGGAGTTGGGCACCGAGCACGGGACGGTGCAGCGGGTTGCATCGCAGCTCGGATACGGCGTCGACTCGGTGCGGACTTGGGTGAAGCAGGCCGATATCGATGACGGCGTCGCGCCCGGGGTGAGCAGCAGTGAAGCGGCTCGGGTGCGGGAGCTGGAGCAGGAGGTCCGGGAGTTGCGTCGCGCTAATGAGATTCTCAAGCGTGCGGCGAGTTTCTTCGGGGCGGAGCTCGACCGCCAACACCAGAAGTAGTTGCGTTCGTCGACGCCAACAGAGACGACGTCGTCGAGGGTCGCCCGCTCGGAGTCGAGCCCATCTGCGCACTGCTGCAGGTGGCTCCGAGCACGTACTACGCCGCCCGTAATCGGTCGCCGTCGGCCCGCGCGGTCAGCGACGCGGTTGTGATGCCGGAGTTGGTGAGTCTGTGGACGGCGAACTACTGCGTCTACGGGGTCCGCAAGCTCTGGAAGACGGCTCGCCGCGCCGGGCTTGAGATCGGCCGGGACCAGACCGGGCGGTTGATGGGTGCCGCCAGCATTCAGGGCACCAAACGGTCGAAGCGGGTCAAGACCACCCGCCCGGATCCGATGGCAGCGCGGCATCCGGACCTGGTGCAGCGGCAGTTCACCGCGACCGCGCCAAATCGGCTCTGGGTGACAGATCTCACGTTCGTGCCCACCTGGGCGGGCGTGGCGTACGTGTGCTTCATCGTCGACGCGTTCTCCCGCATGATCGTGGGCTGGCGGGTCGCGTCGCACATGCGCACCGAGATGGTCCTCGACGCGATCGAGATGGCCCGCTGGTCCCGCGGCGCCCGCCACGATGACCTGCGGTGTCACAGCGATGCGGGCAGTCAATTCACGTCGATCCGCTACGGCGAACGGCTCGCGGAGATCGGCGCGACCCCGTCGATTGGGACCGTTGGCGACAGCTATGACAACGCGCTAGCTGTACCCGGTCAGCACGTTGGTGACATTCGGATAGGGAGAAGGCCTCCACGATTGGTGGTGTCTAACGTCACCGAAGTGGAGGCCTTCTCTTGGTCCACCGTAATGCGCGGCTCACGGTCGCGGGTCGTCTGATTCTCGTGCGCCGGGTTCTCGGCGGACGTCCCGTCTCGCACGTTGCCAAGGAGATGGGCGTCTCGCGCCAGTGCGCTCATCGCTGGCTGGCCCGTTACCGCGCTGCGGGCGAAGCAGGGCTGTCCGATCGGTCTTCGCGTCCGGTGTCGTCTCCGACGGCGACTGCCGCCGCGACAGCAGCCGCCGTCGTTGAGCTGCGCTCGCGTGAGCGGCTCGGGCGCGACAACATCGCCCGCGCTTGCGGGACCAGTCCGCGCACCGTTTCCCGGCTGATCGCGAAGTCGAAGCCGTACCTCACTCACCGCCAGGTCGCCACGCTCGCCGCGTCTTCCGCTCACCCGGAGCTCGTGACGTTCCTGGCGTACACGGGCCTCAGATGGGGTGAGGCGACCGCCCTGCGGGTTCGGCACATCGACACGCTTCGGCGCCGCGTGAGCGTCGAAGAGAACGCGGTGATGGTCGGGACGGTGATCCACGTAGGCACGCCGAAGACGCACGAGACGCGCTCGGTCCCCTACCCGGCCTTCCTGGCTCTGTCGATCGCGAAGCTCTGCGAGGGCAAGGGCCGCGATGATCTGCTCTTCGGTGACGGTCGACTGCACATGCGACTGCCGAACAGCCGCGACGGATGGTTCGCGGCGGCCGTGCGTCGCGTGCTCGACAACGAGGAGCGAGCTGCAGCCGAGGCGAAAGCTCGAGGCGAGGATGAGCCAGCGCGGATGCCGCGCGTCACCCCGCACGACCTCCGGCACACGGCCGCTTCCCTCGCGATCAGCTCGGGCGCGAACGTGAAGGCCGTGCAGCGGATGCTGGGCCACGCGTCCGCGAGCATGACGCTCGACACCTACGCCGACCTCTTCGACGACGATCTGGACGGTGTTGCCACGGCGCTCGACAAGGCGCGGCGCTCGGCAGGTGTTGCCGAAATGTTGCCACGGACACCCGCGACCTCGTGACGAAGGCCCCGGCTTCCGCGTCATTCCGCGGGAGTCGGGGCCTTCGTGGTGGCGGTGACGGTGGGATTTGAACCCACGGTAGGGGGTTACCCTACACAACTTTTCGAGAGTTGCACCTTCGGCCGCTCGGACACGTCACCGCCGACCAGCTTACGACAGATCGAGGGATGCCGCGAATCCGGCCCCGCGCCACCTCGACGGCATCCATTCGTCCACCGTCGAATCACCCCACTGGAAGCCGCCGGAGGCCGCTGCCAGGATCGAGCCATGAGCGTGATCGAGAACTCCAAGCTGACGGTCGTGGGCGCGGGAAGCGTGGGCGCGAGCGTGGCATACGCGGCCCTCATCCGGGGATCGGCGCGGCACGTCGCCCTCTACGACATCGCCGAGGCGAAGGTCGAGGCCGAGGTGCTCGACCTCGCCCACGGCACGCAGTTCACGGGCTCGAGCGACATCGCCGGCGGCCGCGACGTCGCCGTTGCCGAGGGATCTCACGTCGTCGTGATCACCGCGGGCGCGAAGCAGAACCCCGGTCAGACACGGACCGAGCTCGCCGCGACGAACGCCCGCATCATCCGCGACATGATGCCGAAGCTGCTCGAGGTCGCCCCGAACGCGGTCTACGTCATCGTCACCAACCCGTGCGACGTGCTGACCGTGCTCGCGCGGGAGGCCACCGGCCTGCCGACGCGCCGGATCTTCGCCTCCGGCACCGTGCTCGACACCTCCCGCCTGCGCTGGAAGCTCGCCCAACGCGCAGGGGTCGCCACCTCGAGCGTGCACGCGTGGATCGTCGGCGAGCACGGCGACACCGAGTTCCCCCTGTGGTCGACCGCGACGATCGGCTCGGTCCCGATCACCGAGTTCGAGCTCCCCGACGGCAGCTTCTTCACCACGGAGGAACTGGATGCCATCGCCGTCGAAGTCCGCGACGCCGCGTACAAGGTGATCAAGGGCAAGGGCGCGACGAACCACGCGATCGGCCTCTCGAGTGCGCGCATCGTCGAGGCGATCCTCCGCGACGAGCGGACCATCCTCCCCGTCAGCACCGTGCTCGACGACTTCCACGGCATCAGCGGCATGGCTCTGTCGGTCCCCTCGCTCGTGAGCGCCAAGGGGGCGGTCCCGCTGGCCGGCACCCCGTTCTCCGACGACGAGCTGACGCTGCTGCGCCGTTCCGCCGATGCGCTGACCACGGTGGCGGACTCGCTGCGCGGGTGACGCGCCGGTAGCATCCCCGCCATGAGCGATCTCGAGGAACGCTTCGCCGACGCCGTCGCCGCGATCGGCCGCGTCTTGAAGACCCACGGTTTCCGCAAGAAACGCTACGTCTGGACCCGTGTCGGCGACGGGGTCGTTCATGAGGTCGACTTGCAGCGCAGCCACGGCAACAGCCCCGACAGCGTGCGCTTCTACGTCAACGCGTCGGCGTACGTGGCAGCCTTCGCCCGCGCGATCGGCGACCGGGTGCCCGAGAACCTCGCCTCGGCGACCGCGCAGTACTCGACGCGTTTCGAGACGATCAGCGAGTGGCCCACCGATCGGGTCGACATGGAACGAGACGCCGAGGCTGTGAGCTCCGCCCTTCCCTCCGCGATCGAGCAGGTGGTGACGCACCTCGACGGGATCACCGACGAGGCGTCTCTCGCGCGGACTCTCTTCGACAGCGGAAGCTTCCTCGACGACGACCTCTTCGCCTGGTTCTGCGCGACCGGGCGCCTCGCCGACGCTCGCGCCCAGTTCGCCGCCGCCCGCGAGCGCTTCGGGACGCAGGATCGCTGGCCGCGCCTCGCGGCGAACTTCGACGAGACCGCGCAGAAGTACGGCGTCGCACTGTCCTGACGTCGGCCCCTTCCGGATGCCGTGACCCCGGCGCCGACGATGTCGGGGGCCCCGCGTAGCCTGATGCCATGGCATCCCGACGTCCCACCGCAGCCCCCGCGCCCTACCGGTGCACCGAGTGCGGATGGACGACGCTGAAGTGGGTGGGCCGCTGCGGGGAGTGCCAGTCGTGGGGCACGGTGGTCGAGGCGGCGGAGCAGACGGGCATCGTCCGTCGGCCGGCTACGACCCTGCCACCACTCTTCGATCCGCGTACCGTCAGCGGGAGCTCGACACCGCCGACGACGCACCGGCAGTGCTGCACCACCAGATCGAAGCCACGCTCGACCGGCGCCGTACCGCCGACGAGCGTCAGCCGCAGGCGGCCGAACCACCGCCGGTTCCCGAGTGGATCACTGACCCCCATGTTCTCGCCAGCGCGACCCTGCCCGACGAGTGGCGGACACACCTACAGGAACGCTATGACCGCCTCGCTGAGCTCCTCACCAAGCGCGGTGAAGCAGTCGCAGCCGAGCAACCAGCGTGGGCGGCTCAGCTGGGGCGCGTCCCCGACGATGAGGATCGGCGCCGCGCGTGGGTATTGGGGCCCCGACCAGCCAGGTGCGCCCACGCAGACCCGTGGCCCCCGTCTCTAGCGTGCTGGGCGGCCCGGGAGTGTCCGTGACCGAACGTAGTGTGGGGGAGTGCCGCTCGACTCCTACCGCGCCTTCATCGACGAGTCGTCAGCGGTCCGGTCCAGCACCCGCCAGGAGTATCTGATCGGCGCAGGTTTCATCCCCTTCGAGGCGTGCGATGAGATCCGGGAGCAGCTTCGCTGCCTTGCTCTGCCAGGTCAGGTGAAGTTGCACTGGACCGATGAGAGCGAGCCGCATCGCCGCAACATCGTCGAACGAATCTCCGCGCTGGCCCCGATGACCAGGGTCGTCACTCACCGCAGCGAACGGGTGAAGAAGAACGAGCGGTGCCGACGCAACTGCCTCGAAGCGCTGTATCACGACATGGCCGGCATGGAAGTGTTCGATCTTCTGCTCGAGGACCGTTCTCCCAGTCAGAACAGCCGGGATGGTGAACGCATCGTGGCCCTGCAAGGCCAAGGCCTCGACAGCCGCGTCCGGATCGCCCACCGGCGAGGTGGTGACGAGCCACTGTTGTGGATTGCCGATGTTCTTCTGGGGGCGATCAACGCGGCGGCGCTCGGCCAGCCGGCGCACCTGGAGACGCTGCAGGAGACCGTGGTGCTTCGCCGCCGCACGGTGGATTCGTTGGAGTCCTGAAAAGCGAAGGGCTCCAGATCCAGTCGTCCGGCTGGGGTTCTGGAGCCGCGAGAGTCAGCAGCGCTATGAGTACGGTAGGGCGTAACGCCGTCCCGGGTGCAACCGGCCTTCGTGCGTCGATGCCCGATCTCACTCGAACTGAGATCGGGCATCGAACTTTTCCCTGCTGCACCTAAACGGAGTCGACTGATGAACTCTCCGCGACTGTCTAATCCAGGCGAATCACCGCGCCATGGCCGTAACGTCCCGGCGCGATCGCGAACGCGAATCGATCGCCGGGCATAAGCGATTTCAGCATCGTCCGGGGTCCCCTGTTACACGGGATGCGTTGCCCCGTCCCAGAATAGCCAGACCCGCTCAGAGCTCGTCGAGGAGTCGCACGATGAACGCGGCGAAGGAGTCGGCGTACGCGACCGGCACGGCACCGTCACCATCGAGACGATCCACATGCACCATGGGAGTCTCCCCCACCCGGGTACACCCGTAAGCCGAGATCGGAAGCGAACGCTTCGTCGTCGTCCTGCGCATAGAAGACGAAATACCGCGGGTCGGCGCCGCCGAGGCGGATCCGGTAGCGGACGTCGGTGTCGGCGTCGGCGTCGATCTCCGCGGGCACGAGCGAGAACATCTCACCCACCCTGATCCGCGTGTCGTTCATGACGCGCAGCCAGTGTCAATAACTCGGGGGAACCGAATGCGGAGTTCGTCCTCCGCCGCGGCGAGCCTTCCAGACAGGCGTCCGTCACGACCAACCACCTTCTCCCTGTGCGCCCGCATCCGGCAAGTCGCAGTCCATCGATCCGAATCTCCGGGGGAGATCGACAACCTCGTCTACTGGAATTCTCTCACCTGGTCGGTATCCGCCCGACGGTTAGCGCGGTAAGAGGCGCGCCGCGGCCTCGTCGACGATGACGACTACGTCGGGATGGAGCCGAAGGAAGGACGCAGGGCAGGATGCGTCGATCGGGCCGACCACCGCACGGGCCACGGCACCCGCCTTCCCCTCGCCCACAGCCAGGGCGACGATCCGCCGGGCCTCCAGGATCGTCGCTATGCCCTGGGTGACCGCCCACCGCGGCACAGATTCGGCCATCTCGAAGAAACGCGCATTATCGCGACGGGTGCGTTCGTCGAGCTCTACCACGCGTGTGCGGGAGTCGCGTGCGGAGCCGGGTTCGTTGAAGGCGAGGTGTCCGTTGCCCCCCAACCCCACAATCTGCACGTCGACACCGCCCGCCTCGCGGATGTCGGCCTCGAAGCTGGCGCACTCCGCGTCGAGGTCGGCGGCTCGGCCGTCGGGAACCCTGATGCGCCCGGCATCAAGCCCCCATGATTCCGTCACTTGGCGTCGCAGTGTGGCCGCGAAGCTGCGCGGGTCTGCAGGGTCGATACCGACGTACTCGTCAAGCGCGAACGCGCGCAGGCGGGAGGCATCAAATCGGCCGTCCGCACACGCCTGAGCGAGTAAGCGATAGAGCCCCTCGGGGCTCGACCCGGTCGCCACCCCAAGCACCGGACGCTCGAGCCGGGAGAGGGGATCGGCGACGGCGGTGAACGCGTACGCGGCGACCGCTTCGGAGTCGGGAACTATACTCAGGTGAAAATGGATACTCATTATGTTGAGTATAATGAGTAACTGCGAATGTTCCGTTCTTATTCCAGGGCGCAAACGGGACTATGTTTGTCGCCGAGCGTCGATGATCGACGTCGCATTGCGGAGGGACCTCATGCCGCTTTCACCGGACCACGGAGACGACGAGCCAGAGGGCAGCCGCCCGGGGCGGGTGCTGCGCTACCAGCACGTGTACGACCTCGTCGTCGATTTGATTCGCGACCGTGATCTCAAGCCGGGCAGTCAGCTGCCCAGTACCGCCGAACTGGCCAATATGGCCGGGGTGAGTATCATCTCCGTTCGGCGCGCTTTAGATGAGTTGACCCGGCATGGCCGGATTGTGCGCCACCAGGGCGTCGGCACCTTCGTGGCCTCGCCTCGAATCGTGAGCGAGCCCTCTCGGCCCGGAGGGCTGCTGCAGACCCTTCGAGGCCTGGGAGACCACGTTGAGCTGCAAACCGAACTGGTCCGCCTGATCGTGGGGCTGCCCAGCGAGCAGCAGGCCGCCGCGCTGGGCATAGAGACCGGCTCCCCGGTGTGGGAGGTCGCGCGGCTGCGTCGTCTCGGATCGCAGCCGAAGGTCTACGAAACCGCCGTCCTGCCAATCTCGCTCATCTCCTCCCTTGACCAGGAGTACCTCGCCGCCGGCGGATCGCTCTACGAATTGCTTGCCGAACGGCATGGGTTCCGCGACGACCTCGTGGAGCAGGCGTTCGAGGTTGACGAGCCCACCGCCGTCGAGCGTCAGTACCTTCAACTGCCGGGTACCGCTGACGTCGTGCGCATCCGGGGCGTCAGCCTGAACGCCGACGGCGTCGCGTTCGACAGCTTCCAGCAGACATATCCTGCGAAGGAATTCACCTTCTACGTCTCCGGAACCTCCCGCCAACGACTCATCGAGCCGTCGCGGGAGGCCGAGTGGGATGTCCGGCCCCTCGGGCGGTGATCGCGACGGCAGCGATCACCGCAGCAGTGATGCGCACCGAAGTGGCGGGTCTCACGCTCGTCGACGGCGCGGGTCGGGACTAGGCACCGTCTCGATGAGGTGGCGGGTGTAGGGCGAGGCGGGAGAGTTCACGACATCCCACGCGTCTGCCTGCTCGACGACGCGCCCTTCCCTCATCACAACGATGCGGTCGGCATACGCCGCCGCCGTCGACAGGTCATGGGTAATCATGAGGATCCCCATCCGATGCTCGCGGCGGAGGCGATCTAGCAGGGCGAGCACGCCCGTGCGCACCGACACATCAAGCATCGACACCGGCTCGTCGGCCAGCAGCAGGCGCGGCCGAAGGACAATGCTCGCAGCGATCGCTACGCGCTGGCGCTGCCCGCCGGAGAGTTCATGCGGGAAACGTCGCGCCACGACATCCGGGTCGAGGCCCACCTCCCGCAGCGCCTCGTCTACACGCCGTCGCCGGTCGCTGGCGGACGAGGCGATGCGGTGGATACGCAGCGGCTCGGCGACGATGTCGGCGATGCGGTCGCGGGAGTCCAACGCCTCATAAGGGTCCTGATAGATGAGCTGGATGTCGCGCCGCAACGCACGCCAGGTGCGCGCGCCCGCCGCCGATACCTCCTGGCCGCGGAAACGGATGGAACCCTCGGCCACCCTCTGCAAGCCAATGAGTGTCTGCAGGAGGGTGGTCTTCCCGCATCCGGACTGCCCGACCAGTGCCACCAGCTCGCCCTCGCGCACGTCGAGGCCAACGCGGTCGACAGCGGCGCGGCGCGGCGCGTTCGACGCCGTCTCGGTGAGGTCGCGCGAGACATCGTCGGCGGCGACCGAACGGGTCGCGATCATCTCGGTCACTGTCTCGGGGGTGAAGGTCTCGGTGCCGGCGAAGTCGATCGCGCCGGGCGCGCTAAAGGAGCGTCGGCGGCGCCCGCCGTAGACGACAGTGACATCACGGACGCTCAACAGAGTGGTGCCGTCGGCAGCAGGGGTGCGGCGAGGCATCGCTGCCAGGTCGGGCGTCGCTTCGAAGAGCTCCCGCGTGTAGGTGTGAGCGGGAGCGAGGTAGAGGTCCTCAACCCGACCCTCCTCGATTATGCGACCGTCGCGCATAACAGCGGCTCGCGTGCACGCTTGGGCGACGACGCCGAGATCGTGAGTGACCAGGAGCAGGCCGAGCTGCAGCTCTTCGGACAGCTTCACGAGCAGACGCAAGATCTGGTCCTGCACCACCACATCTAGCGCTGTGGTCGGCTCGTCGGCCAAAAGCACTTTCGGTTCGCAGCACAGTGCCATGGCGATGACGACGCGCTGTTTCATCCCGCCGGAGAGCTGGTGGGGATACCTGTCCTCGGTGCCGGCCGGCAGGCCGACCTGGGCGAGTAGTTCGCGAGTGCGGGCCCGAGCGGCTTCGCCGATGGCGACGCCGTGGGCAGCCAGCGTCTCGCGGATCTGCCATCCGACGGTGTGCACCGGGTTCATGGCGCTCATCGCCCCCTGGAACACCATTGCGATGTCGCTCCAGCGATGAGGCCGGATGCCGCGCTCACCTGCTGACAGGAGGTTCGGTCCGTTCGCCTCGAGCGTGACCGCGCCAGCGACGGTTGCGCTGGCAGGGAGCAGTCCCATGGCCGCGAGGATCGTCGTCGTCTTGCCACTGCCGGACTCGCCAACGAGACCGACCCGCTCGCCAGGCGCAACATCAAGGTCGATGCCCTGCAGGGCATGGAAGGCTTGGGCACGTCTGTCATCGCGAGCGTCAAACCACACGTTGAGGTCGCGGATGCGCAGTGCTGTCGGCGACGCTGCGACCGGACCGATGCGGGTGTTCACGACTGCGTCCCTTCTCTCGGAGACATTGCAGCTTGCTCGCTCTGGGGGCCCGGCGCGCGGAAGCGCCACGATCGCAACGCCAGGTGCGACGAGCGCAACCGCGGGTTGAGTGCGTCCTCGAGGGCGTTGCCCATGAGGTAGCAGCCGGTGATCAGCACCGCGACGGCCACCCCGGCCGGGACGATGGCCCACCAGGCTCCGGTGCTAATGGCGTTGCGCTGGAAAGCGTGCTGCATGATGGTCCCCCACGTGATCGCGGTCGGATCGGACAGGCCCAGGAACGCGAGCGCCGTCTCGTTGAAGATGGCGACGGTGATGGCGATGACAGAGGTGGCAACCAGCAGCGGTCCCAGCTGCGGGAGCACGTGGTGCAGCACCACGTGTCCGGCGTTGGCACCTGTTGCTTCGGCGCGGCGCACGTAGGCGCGCTGACGCAGCGCCGCCACCTGCGCGCGCACGATGCGTGCGGCGCTGGTCCACATCAGTAGTCCGATCACGAGGATGACGTGCACGAGGCTCGAGCCCCACACCGCCGCGATGACAATCATGAGCACGATCTGCGGAATGACGATGAAGTAGTCGGTGATGCGCATGAGGAAGGTGTCAACCCAGCCTCCGGCGTAGCCCGCGACGATGCCCACCAGCGTCCCAACCGCAACAGCGATAGCGGCCGCGCTGAATCCGGCGATCATCGAGATCCGACCGCCGATCAGTACAAGGCTCAGCACGTCGATCCCCCCATCGTCACAGCCGAGCGGATGCTGCGGCGACGGCGGCGCATAGACACCACAACTGGGCTCGTTGGTGCTGTAGGGGGAGAGCACGTCGGCGCAGACGGCCAAGAGCATGAAAATCGCCACAGTCACGCAGCCAAGGATGGCGGGGACGGAACGCAGGGCACGCGCCATGTGCATCCAGGCGGAGTCATGAAGGGTGCCGGCCGTGGGACTGGCGGCGCTCATCGGGAGACCCGGGGGTCGAGACGGAAGTACAGCAGGTCGGCGATGTAGTTCACGAGAACGACCGTGATTGTGATCACCAGGAACCCTCCTTGCAGCATGGGGAAGTCGCGTTGCAGGACCGCGTCGTACAAGGCACGGCCGACGCCGGGCCACGAGAAGATCACCTCGACCAGGATGGAGCCGCTCACAATGGAGCCAAGAGAGAGGGCGATCTGGGTCACGGTGGGCAGCGACGCGTTGCGGAACGCGTGCGAGCGGATAATGCGCCCGCGGCGGAGCCCCTTGGCACGCGCGGTGAATATGTAGTCCTCGCCGAGGGTTTCCAGCATCGCCGAACGGACGATGAGCACCGTCTCGGCGGTCAGAGTGAGTGTCAGGGTCACCACCGGCAGGATCATGTGGCGCGCGACGTCGAGAAATTGTTCCCATGGTGAGAGGATCGCCGCGAACGGGTCGCTCATTCCGGCGGAAGGCAAGATGCCCGCGAACAGGATGAGCAGCACGATCCCGAGGAACTGCGTGGAGAAGGCGTAGAAGACCACGGACGTGTTGGTGAGGATGTGGTCGCCGACCGTACCCCGGCGCACCGCGGAAAAAACCCCGATGAGGGTTCCGAGAACGATCGACATCAGCACGCCGGTGGTGACCATGGGGATGGTGTTCCCAAAAGCCTCCAGAAGGTTGTCGACGACCGGCTGACGATTTGCGAACGAGATGCCCATGTTCCCGTGCGCCAGCTGCTGTAAGTAGCGCACGTACTGCTCCCACAGCGGCAGATCGAGACCAAACTGACGTTCGAGAGCCTGCACCATCTCGGGCGACGCGTTCGGCACCCGTGACAGCCGGGTCGCGGCATCGCCGGGCAGGACACGGAAGAGAACGAAGTTCAGCGTGAGGGCGAGGAACACCGTGACGACCGCGAATAGCGTTCGCCTCCAGATGTAGCCCCTCATGCGCTCTCCTCTCGACGGAACGACCGTTGCTCACTTGACCGCGGTGGTCGAGGTCATCATACTAAGCACACTAAGAATAACTAGTTCCAATATTCGTCGACGACCCCTGAGCTGTTGGAGCATGTCATGAAGATGTCCCGCAAGATCTCCGCCTCGTGCGGCGTTGCCGCACTGACCCTGGCAATGCTGACCGCATGTGCCGCCTCATCGGGCGGAAACACTCTTCGGATCGGCGCGACTGCGACCATCGACTCGCTGAACCCGTTCGTGTCGAGCTCTGATTACAGCAATGTGGTCTATCAATATGTCTACCCGCATCTGACCGAGTACGACACCGCAGATATGAGCCTGCAACCCTCATTTGCGAGCTCGTGGACGGAGTCCGACGACAAGCTGACCTGGACCTTCACCACGATCCCGGACGCGAAGTGGTCGGACGGCGAGGCGCTCACCGCGGAAGATGCCGCGTTCACGATGTCAATGGTGTTGGAGTATCAGGATTCCGCCACGGGTCAGCTCGCAGGCTTCCTCACCCATCTCGCCTCGGCGGACGCACCGTCGCCCGACACCCTTGTCCTCACCTACAACGAGCCAGCGTCCAACGTGCTCGCCCAAATGCAGCAGTTTCCCATCCTCCCCGAGCACGTTTGGAAGTCCCTCGCCACAGGGGACGGCGCGGAGATCGCGTCCTTCGCAAACGGCGCACCGATGGTCTCGGGCGGCCCCTTCCTCCTCAATAAATACGAGAAGGATCAGTTCGCGCTTTTCGACCGCAACCCCAACTGGTGGGGACAGACAAAGCCCCAGATCGACGGGTTCGGGTTCCAGTTCTTCGCGAACGACGACGCGATGGTCACGGCTTTAAAGACGGGCCAGGTCGACATGATCGGCGCCACCACGCCGGCGACCGCGGTGCAGTCGCTCAAGGATGCCGGAATGGTCGTGCAGACCGCCCCCAGCGTGGGCTTCTACGACCTGATCATCAACACCACTGCTGGCAAGACGAGGAACCGCGAATTGCTCGATCCTCGCGTCCGCGAAGCACTTGAATATGCCACCGACCGCGCATCCATGGTCGACACCGCCTGGCTCGGCTTCGCCACGCCCGGCTCCACCATCGTTGCCCCGGCGTCGGGATGGCACGACGACTCGATCAGCGGACTGCCGTTCGACCTTGACAAGGCCAACGCGATCCTCGACGAACTGGGATATGCCAAAGGCTCGGACGGCATTCGCAACGCCGACGGTCACCGCATGGCGTACGACCTGATCTTTCCCACAGAGGTCAACGGGGCTGGCGACCGCATGTTCCAGGTGATGCAGACGGGCTTCGCCAAGGCGGGCATTGAGATCACGATGCGCAAGATGGATACCGATTCGGCCACCGCAGCGATCCGCGGCGCAGACGGCTCCTACGCCGACTATGACCTGGCGATGTGGCTGTGGGCACCGCCGGTCGACCCCAACTTCGTACTTAGCGTGCTCACCTGCGATCAGCGGGGCAACAACTCCGACAGTGGCTACTGCAACGCAGATTACGACGCGCTCTTTGCGCAGCAGGCGGCCGCCCCCGACCGGGCGGCGCGGCAGGAGATCATCGACCGGATGCAGCAGGTAGCGTTCGACGAGCGCCCCTACATCGTGCTGCTCTACCAGGACGTCATCGAAGCGCACTCCCCCCAGTGGACGGGATTCACGATGTCGCCCCTGGTGGGCTCGGTGAATAACCTCTCGATGAAAACCCTGCTTTCGGTGCACCGCGCATCATGAGGCACTCCCCGAGGTCGATCGGGGTGGGCGAAGCAGTCGGCCTCCTCGGGGACAACACCACCGTCGTCGTCCCGGTGCGACGGGATACCGACACGGTGCGTCTTGACCCGGCAGCAACCCGTGCCCTCGACGCGTTCCCCGAGGACGTGCGCATCGCTGTTCGATCAATCATGCTCGCGCTGGCTCCGCGCCTGAACGAGGAGATCGCGGTGACGGTGCCGGTGTGCGGTCCTCGCCCGGTCTGGTGGCTCGCGCTATGCGTCCTGGATGACGCGCTGCCGCGGGCTGAGGCGCTCTTCGCTGCCGCGCTCGCCTCCGGCCACCTGGTCGAGTCGGGACGAATGCTGTCGCTTCTTGCGTGCGCCGCGGCATCCGCCCCTGAGGAGGAGGTCGTTGCCGCGGGCCACGCCATTGGCCGCTGGCGGTGGACGAGCGACGACGACGAACCCGTCGAGGTGACGCTGATTGGCGAGACGGACGCCTCGACGGCGTGGGCACTGGAGCGTGCGCGGATCATCGCGACAGAGGCCGATGCAGTGCGCAGGCTGGTCGAGACGCCGCCGAACGCTCTCACGCCTCGCGGACTGGCCGAGCACCTCGCTCGACGGATCGCCGGGAGAGACGAATCGCGGCTGACGGCGGAGATCTGGGACTCCGATGAGTTGCGGCGACGCGGATTTGGCGCCACGCTCGCCGTCGGCGAGGCGAGCGCGCAGGAGCCGTGTGCACTCGTCCTGCGCCTCGACGGCGATGGGCCGCTGTGGGGTTTGGCTGGCAAGGGGATTACCTTCGACAGCGGCGGGCTGAACCTCAAGCGCGACCCTGCTGAGATCGCCTGGATGAAGTCAGACATGGCCGCCGCGGCATCCGTCGCCAGCGCGATGATGGCGGCCGCCGATCTCGGACCCGGACGGCCGGCCCTGGCGGTGCTGCCCCTGGCGGAGAACGCCGTCGGTCCCCAGGGTCTGCGACCGGGGGACGTGGTCACGCACCCGAACGGCCGTCTCACCGAGGTGGTGGACACCGACTCGGAGGGTCGACTAGTGCTCGCCGATGCGTTGGCGTGGCTCGTGCGGGCGGACGTCAAAGAATTGGTCGACGTGGGGACGCTCTCCGACTCGGGCGACGTGGGGACATCATTCTGGGGATGCTGGAGCACAAGCGATGCGCTCGCCCAGACGCTTGTGGACGCCGGGTACCGGGTGGGCGAACCCGGCTGGCGCTTGCCGCTTCATCCGGGATACCGCAGGCTGCTCAGTTCGCGCGTCGCCGACAGTGCCAACGCGCCTACCGGCATCCCCGATTCGGGTCAGCTGGCGGCGACCTTCCTGCGTCCCTTCGCGATGGACGTGCCGTGGGCTCACATCGACAACGGCTCGGGAGCGTACCTCGTAGTCGATGCCGATCCGTGGCCGGCGGGCCCGACCGCAGTCCCGCTGCGGACGCTCATCGAAATTCTGCGTCCGCACTTTCGCTGATCCCGGTTGATACTTAGTATACTAAGAATACTCAGCTCTATCGAAGGAACAGTATGAATGGCCAGCCCAGGTTCGACGAGCGTTTCGCTTCCCGCACCCCTCGCACCCGCGCACTCTTCGAGCGCGCCAAAAAGACCATCCCCGGCGGAGCGGGTAGCACCGCTCGCCTCCCCCGCAACGGCTGGAAGCCATACCCGCTATTCGTCGCCGAGGGCGAGGGCTCGCGACTGCGCGACGTCGATGGAAACGAGTACATCGATTACCTCCTGGGCCTCGGACCGATGATTCTTGGCCACCGCAACCCCGTCATCACACGGGCAGTCTCTGACGCTGTCGCCAACCTCGGCACCTGTTTCGGCCTGCCCTACGAACTCGAGATCGAGGCCGCGGAGAAAGTCGTGGCGGCCGTCCCCGGAATCGACCAGGTGCGCTTCACCAATTCCGGCTCGGAGGCAGTCGGCACGGCGGTGCGCCTGGCTCGCGCGACGACAGGCCGGCGGCTCATCGTGCGGTTCGAAGGGCACTACCACGGCTGGCAGGACACTGTGTACTGGTCGAACCACGTCGACCCCGCACTCGCCGGCCCGATCGAGAACCCCCGGCCGGTTGCGATGGGCGGCGGCGTCCCCACTGAGCTTGAGGACACCCTCGTGGTGCTCAACTGGAACGATCCCGAAGCCCTCATCGCCCTCATGGAGAGCCGCGGCCACGAGATCGCCGCCGTTCTCACTGAGCCCGCCGTTTTCAACACCGGGTGCATCCTCCCCGAACCGGGCTACCTCGAGCTGTTGCGCGAGCAGACCACGAAGTACGGCGCGATGCTCATCTTCGACGAGGTGATCACCGGCTTTCGATTCGCCCGCGGCGGCGCGCAGGAGTGGTTCGGCATCACCGCTGACCTGGTCACCTATGCCAAGGGCCTCGGAGGCGGTTTCCCCGTTGCAGCCGTCGCCGGTACGCGTGAAGCTATGCGACTCATCGCCGACGGCACCTATTCCCACTCCGGCACGTACAACGCCAACGTGGTGCAGTGCGCGGCCGTGTCGGCCACAATGGATTTGCTCGCCGAACCTGGCTTGTACGAGCGCCAGCGCGCGCTCGGCGACCGCCTGGCGACCGGCCTAGAGACCATCGCCCGCGACAGGGGCGTCGCCGCTCACGTGACAGGCATCGGCACTGTGTTCCAGCTATGGTTCGCCGACCAGAAGATTCGCAACTGGCGTGACGCCGCCGCGTACGCTCGAGAGGACGTGTTCACCCGCTGGTACGAAGAAATGGTTTTGCGCGGGGTGCTCTTCCACCCCCTGCAGTTCGAAAACCTCTTCATATCTCTGGTGCACACTGACGCCGACATCGACGCGACGCTGAACGCTGCCGACGATGCCATGAGCGTCATCGCTCGCGAGTTCTAAGCCGTCAGCAGAAAGGACGATGCCCGGATGAGTGTGCACGCAGCGGGGGGCCTGGCCGTCGGGCTCGACCTCGGGACGAGCGGCATGAAGGCCGTCGCCATCGACGACACCGGTGCGGTGGTTGCCCGTGCTTACGCCACGTATCCCACGTCTCGCCCCGAACCCTTTGCTGCGGAGCAGCACACCTCCGACTGGATCTGCGCCCGTGACGTCGTCCTCGACGGGCTGGCCCGCGCCACCGACGCACGTCGGTGGCGCGGGATCGCTCTGTCGGCAATGCTGCCCACCCTCGTCGAACTCGACGACTCCCTCGGCGTCATCCAACCGGCCGTGACCTGGCAGGACGGGCGAGCCGACAACGATGCCAAGCACCTGGTCGCAGCCGTCGGAGCCCATGTCCTCGCTCGCCGCACCGGGCAGCGTGTCGACGGTCATTACCTCCTTCCGATGCACATGCGGCGCCGTGCACGAGACGTCGCGGAGGTGTCCATGCTCGTAGGAGCAAAAGACCTCCTCTTTCACACGCTGACCGGGGAGGTACTCACCGACCCGTCCACGGCGACCGGCTACGGCGCCTTCAACCCGCAGACCGGCGACTGGGACGACACCGTGCTCGCCGCGGCGGGAGTCGATCGACACCGGGTGCCGACCATCGCCCCTTCACTTACGATGCGGTCTCTCCGCGAGGACCTGGCCCGGCGGTGGGGGTGCCCGAAACTAACGCCTGTCGTCCTCGGCGCCGCCGACTCCGTGCTGGGGGCCGCCGGCCTCGGCGTTGGCGGATCCGGCACTGGGGTCTCCCGCTCTGTGGCCTACATCGCCGGCACCAGCACCGTGATCCTCGCCGACGCACCAGATGCCTCGGCCGATCCCGAAGGCCGCTACCTCGTCACCCCGCTCGCCGAGGGCGGTTGGGGACGAGAGATGGACCTGATGGCGACCGGGTCGGCCTTCACGTGGTGGGCGCAGCTGCTCGCCGCGGGGGATGGACCCTCCGACTTGCTTGAGATCGCCGGCGACGCAGACCTCCTGCGCACGCCCGTTTTCGCCCCCTACGTGTCGCCGGGCGAGCAAGGAGCCCTCTGGGACCCGGCCCTGACCGGCATCCTGACCGGACTATCACTGCGCACCACGCGGGCTCAGCTCGCTGGTGCCCTCGCAGCCGGAATCGTCGTGGAGTCCCTCCGCTGCCTGGAGGTGCTCGCGAGCGCCTCGGACGACCCGCACACGCCGGTCGCAGTCACCGGCCGCAGCGCGTCGTCGTCGGTCTTTCTCCAGGCGCTCGCCGACGCCTCCGGCCGTTCCGTACATATCAATCCCGGCGAACACGATCATTCTGCCCTCGGCGCGGCATTGCTCGTCTGGAGTCACCTTGGCCGCCCCGTCCGCGCCACACACTCTCCCGCCTCCTCTCAATTCACTCCCCGGGCGGGCCGCCGCGAAGCCTGGCTCGCCCGACTCGCCGAGCACGACCGCCTTCACGACGCCGCGCGCGCCGGGTAGGCCACACGAATGGAAACCCATGCTCTCCTCGTCCGTCACGTCCCCCTCCGACATCGACCTGTCGCTATACCCTCCGGGCACCTCCCTCGACCCGGCTGGGAGGCTGATGGTCGGCGGCTGCGCCGTCGCCGACGTCGCGGCCGAGTATGGCACGCCCGCCTACGTGCTCGACGAGGGCGCCCTGCGCGCTCGCGCCCGCCAGTACCGAGAGGTATTCGAGAGCCTGCACTCTCGGTCGATGGTCCTGTTCGCTGCGAAGAGCTTCCCGTCTGCCGCGATAATCGGCGCGATCGCTGAAGAGGGGTGCGGTACCGACACAGCCGCAGAGGGCGAACTCCGTCTCACGCTCGCCGGAGGGCAGCATCCGTCGCGCGTCGTTTCTCACGGCAACGCCAAGACCGACGCCGACATCCGTAGCGCAATCGACGCGGGGATTCGCTACATCGTCGTCGACAACGCCGACGACGTGCGCCGCATCGCGCGCTGGGCCACCGCGCCCGTGCCTGTGCTCCTTCGGGTGATCCCCGAGCTCAACGCCCGTACCCACGCCGCGATGATGACCGGTCACTCCGACTCGAAGTTCGGGGTGCCCGCGGCCGCTGTCCCCGCGATGATCGCCGCCATCGCGCGCGAGCCGATGCTCGAGTTGCGCGGGCTACACGTGCACATTGGGTCCCAGCTGACCGACCTGGAGCAGTTTGAGAGCGCCGTCGAAGCGATCGCCAGGTTCGGGCGCTTCGATGTCTACGACCTGGGTGGGGGGCTGGGCGTACGATACGTGTCACGCGACGTCGTGCCGTCGGTGGAGGAGTACGCCGAACGACTCGTGGGAGCCGCACACCGCCACCTCGGCCACGACATCGAGCTACTCGTGGAGCCTGGGCGTTCGATGGTGGCCCAGAACATGCTCACCTGCTACCGCGTCGTCACGGTCAAGCGCGCCGAGCGCGTGCACGTCGCCGTTGATGGCGGAATGGGCGATTCGCTGGAGGTCTCGCTCTACGGCCAGGAATTCGCCCCGTCTATCATCGATCGTTCCGGCCCGACAGAGATCGCCGACATCGTCGGCCGTCACTGTGAGTCGGGTGACTACCTCGCCCACGACGTGCCGGTACCGGCCGCGGAGGTGGGCGACCTCGTCACGGTGCCCGTGACCGGGGCCTACTGTTACACGATGGCGAACAACTTCAACGGAGCCCTGCGGCCCCCGGTCGTGTTCTGCCGCGACGGTCGCACCCGCCTCGCCGTTCGCCGCGAGACTTTTGACGACTTGCTCCGCCGCGAGCAGTTCGTCGGCGTCCGCCCATGACCAATGCGGATGCCGCCTCTGTTGTGGACGCGTGGGCGCGGGTGTGGGCAGTGCCGGGCGTAGCGGTGGCCGTCACGGATGACCAAGGCATCGTCTGGCAGCACGTGCACGGGTTCGCTGACCTCGCCCGCGGCGCGCCTCTCACGGCGGATCACCTGCTACAAATCGGGTCGATCAGCAAGGTCGCCACAGCCATGCTCGTGCTACGCGCAGCAGATGAAGGCCTCCTCGGCCTCGACCAGCCGGTGAGCGAGGCGCTGCCGTGGCTGCCGGAGGCGCTTCGAGGGCCGTCGCTGACGCTGCGCCGGCTCCTCAGCCACACCGCGGGACTGGTAGGCAGCGTCGACGCGCTCCCCGACGAGGGCGCCCAGCTCCTCTCCTTCCGCGGCACGTGCACCCCCGGCGAAACGTTCCGCTACTCCAACGTCGGCTACCTGCTCCTCGGGCAGGCTGTCGCCCGCGCGGTCGGCACTCCCTTCCCGGAGGCGCTGCGGCGCGGCGTCCTGACGCCGTCGGGGATGCGCTCGTCGCCACCGTCGGTCTCGTACGACGACCGTGATCGTTACGCCGTCGGCTGCGAACCAGCCCGGGCGGATCTGCCCTGGACCCCCGGGGATGCGCTCGTTCCCGCGCCGTTCTTCGAGACCACGGCGGGAGACGGCAGCATTGCGGCGACACTCGGTGACCTCGCCGCGTTTGCGCGAGTGCTGCTGCGGCGGGGACGCGGCGACGACGGCACCGTCATCAGCGAGGACGCGTACGCAAAGATGATCGACTCGCTGGCCCCCGAGGGCGAGGAGGTCCTCGTGGTACCGGGCGCTTCAACGCTGAGTTCCAGCCGCTACGGCCTCGGCATCAACGTCGAGACGTGGGACGACGGCGTGGTGCTCTCGCACGGCGGCGGCATGGTCGGGTTCGCCTCCTTCCTCCTCACACGTCCCGGAGACACCCGCGCTGTCGTCGTGCTGACCAACGCCGACGGCGACTCCCCCGTCGCCGAGGCAATCGCCCGCACTGTCGACCTGCTGTTTTCCGACCGCGCGGGGGAACCCGGCGCCGGAGCTGTGCTCGACCCCGAGCTCTGGGCGGGTGCCACCGACGCGGTGCGCACGAGTAAGGGCTACGTCGTGCCACCTCGGCTCCCCCTCGACGCGCACGGCGACTTCGCCACCCCGGGAGGGCGGACGCTGTCGGTCACGGCCACCGAGGATGGCACCCGCGTCACGGCCTCACTCGACGGCGTGTCCGCGCCGCTGCGGTGGACGTGGAACGAGCGCCGGCTGGCCCGGCTCGACGGCGTGAGCCGCTTTGGCCTCACATGGGCCGGCAGGTGCTGGCTCTCGGGAGACGCGGTCTACGCACCCAAAACGACGACTGCAGCAGAGGGGGCGGACGCCGCGACCGCGGTATCCATTTCCAGCGCGGCCGGCGTCGATCCACGCTGCGGGCACTACCGGTCCTACACGCCCTGGTATCCGCATCTGCGGATCGTGCGCCGTGAGGGCGACCTCTTCCTGCTCGCCCCGCGCGGAGTGGAGGCCCCGACCGACGACCAGATCCTGGTGCCCCTCCACGACGGCACCTACCGCATCAGCGCCGACCCTGCCGCCCCGGAGCGGCTGCGCTTCGGGCCCGTCGTGGACGACGCGTGCACGTGGGTCGACCGCGACGGCTGCATCTACTCGCGCACGGCCTCGCCGTGATCCGCGTACGCCCTCGGGTGGTCGGGGCTACAGCTCGACAATCGGGGCGATCTCGACCAGAGGCTTTCTTGGTCCGGCTGCGGCAAACCGGGCACACGGACTCACAAATCCACTCTCGCTCACTCCCGCGCACCTGAAACAAACGGTGCGTGTTTACTGCCAAGACCTCCGACGCCCTCTCAGCCGTCGACGCCGACATCGACAGCCTTCGCGCAGCACCCGACGCCAGCGACCTCACCAGCATCGAGCTCGTGGCGCGTTCCCTCGACCGCATTGCGGCCTACCACCGCTCCGGCATCCGCCTCAACAGTGGGCCAGTGCTTGATCCTCGCGCGTTCGCCGCGGCTCGCGCCTGCGATCGGCGCCGCGCACAAGGGGCGCATGATCGGTCCGCTCGTCGGCGAGTACCTCACATCCGCCCTCGGTCCCGGATTGTCCAACGGATTGGGCACGGCCGCCGAGGCGAGCTTCTGCGCCTCCGGCATGGGCGAGGAGACTTGGTCGTCGAGGCACGCCCCCGCCTCGCACAACGCTCTCGTCGCCTGCACGCCCTCGCGCGGCGTGATCTCGGTGCCCGACAACTGGCCGCTCGTACCCACGATGGGCGTCGGCGCTCCTCAAACGCGCACGATCGGCGACCTGCAGCATGTGCTCGACGCGGTGGTCACCGACGATCCCGAGATTGAGGGCGACCTCCAGCGCACGCAGCCGTTCATTGAGCTGCCGCGCCCGTCCGAGGTGTGTCCCCTGCAGTCGGGGCGCGTCTTGGACGACGACCTCTTCGCCTGGTTCTGCGCGACCGGGCGCCTCGCCGACGCTCGCGCCCAGTTCGCCGCCGCCCGCGAGCGCTTCGGGACGCAGGATCGCTGGCCGCGCCTCGCGGCGAACTTCGACGAGACCGCGCAGAAGTACGGCGTCGCACTGTCCTGACGTCGGCCCCTTCCGGATGCCGTGACCCCGGCGCCGACGATGTCGGGGGCCCCGCGTAGCCTGATGCCATGGCATCCCGACGTCCCACCGCAGCCCCCGCGCCCTACCGGTGCACCGAGTGCGGATGGACGACGCTGAAGTGGGTGGGCCGCTGCGGGGAGTGCCAGTCGTGGGGCACGGTGGTCGAGGCGGCGGAGCAGACGGGCATCGTCCGTTCGATCGTCCCGGTCGCGCCGGGAGCGGCCCGCGCAGCCCGGCGCATCACCGAGATCGACACGCACGACGCCCCGCGACGAACGAGCGGTGTCGGCGAGTTCGACCGGGTGCTGGGCGGCGGCATCGTGCCGGGTGCCGCAATTCTGCTCAGCGGAGAGCCGGGGGTCGGCAAGTCGACGCTGCTGCTCGAGGTCGCCGCGAAGAGTGCGCACGCCGGTCGTCGCGTGCTCTACGCCAGCGGCGAAGAATCGGCGGCGCAGGTACGCCTGCGCGCCGAACGCACGGGCGCACTGCACGACGAACTGTTCCTGGCCGCCGAGACCGATCTCGCCACCATCCTCGGTCACATCGACCAGGTCGAACCGGGCCTGCTCATCGTCGACTCCGTCCAAACGGTGTCGTCGGCCCACAGCGACGGCGCGGCGGGGCAACCGGCGCAGGTGCGCGAGGTGGCCTCCGCCCTCATCCGCGTCGCCAAAGAGCGTGGGCTGCCCATCATCATCGTCGGACACGTCACGAAAGACGGCTCGATCGCGGGCCCCCGCATCCTGGAGCACCTCGTCGACGTGGTCTGCCACTTCGAGGGCGACCGCCAGACGTCGCTGCGGTTCGTCCGGGCGCTCAAGAACCGCTTCGGCCCCACCGACGAGGTCGGCTGCTTCGACATGACCGGCACCGGCATCGCCGAGGTGGCCGACCCCAGCGCCCTGTTCCTCGGGCACGGCGAACCCGAACCGGGAACGTGCGTCACCATCGCGATGGAGGGTCGTCGCGCCCTGCCCGTCGAGATCCAAGCTCTGGCGGTGCGGCAGACGGCCCCCAACCCGCGACGCATCGTCAACGGCGTCGACTCATCGCGCGTCGCGATGGTGCTGGCGGTGCTCGAAAGCCGCATGGGGCTCACCCTCTCCGACCGCGATGTCTACGTCTCGACCGTCGGGGGCGTGCGTCTCGTCGAGCCGGCGGCCGACCTCGCCATCGCGATCGCGGTGGCCAACGCGGTGAAGAACCGCAAGGTGTCGAAACGCCTCGCGGCCATCGGCGAGCTGACGCTGACGGGCGAGATCCGCAACGTCACCCAGGCGGCGCAGCGGGCCTCCGAGGCGAAACGGCTCGGGTATCACACCGTGCTCGACGCCTCGTCGCGCAAGCTGGCGCAGGCGCTCAACGAACTACAGGTGCGCGGTATGCCCCGCGACGACAGCGAGCCCGGCTTCTGAGCTCACGGTCGGCTGGTACGCCGTCCGCGACAGAGCGGTTCAGCGCCCGGGAGGAGCGGAGCGACGACGCCGATGCGGCGACGTCATGCCGAGGACCGCGGGGATGACAAGTCCGGCGGCGCACACGGCACCGGCGATCAGGTACTCCATGCCACGAGTCTTGCACGGGTTCCTCACCCGCGCGAGTCGCGTGCCTCACCCGTAGGGCTCCCGCAGAACGCCCCCGACGCGGCGCGGGAACGGTGCCGCACGGCGAGGCACGACACGGAGCGGCGCAGCGCGCGGCCGATCGACTCAGGCGTCGAGAGCGGCGATCAGGTCAGCGGGCGACGCCTGGATCGGGTGCGGTCCCGCGATGTCGACGAACACCGTGGTGATGGCATCCTGGTGCGCCCCGAGGAACGCCCGCAGCCACTGCGGCGACTGCAACGCCACCTGCAGTGGGAGCGTCGCGGGCTTGTGCGCCGCATCGCTGAAAAGCAGCAGGGCGATCTGTCCCGTGCTCGGGTCGCGATACGTCCACACTTCTCCGACGTCGAGCGGATTGTCGGGATCACCCGCCGTCATGAGCGGCACGACGGTCGGACCGTGCCGCAGAGCGAACGCGATCGCCGCCATGTCCTGGGTCTGCAGGGCATCGGTGAGCGCGGTGTTCTTGAAGTCCACGTCGACCTTCTTTCCCCTGCGCTTCTTGCCTGCGGCCATGCACCGAGCCTATCCACGCGGGGTCGCGCCCCGCGCCCGCGCTCGACGACGTGCAACGGCGGTGCACAACGAGCGCCTATACACCACCACGGCGCGGCCTGATCACGACATTGACAGTGCCGGCCAACGCACGCTTGAGTGAGCACAACCGGCCCGGTCGACACGCATGACCTCCCCAGTGGCACCGGGCGCCGGTGAGACGGACGCGACACCCGCGGTGGAAAGGCGGCTCCCATGACGACAACTCGCAGACCGGGCGCGGGGGTCGTCTGGGCCCGTGTCGAAGAGGGTTTCCACGTCGCGAGCCGCCACGGCGTGTTCATCGGCTACCTCGACCGGGCAGCCGACGACACCTACCTGGCGTTCGACGGGCGTCCCCGTCCGCTCGGTCGCTTCGCGAACCTCGTCGCCGCGATGTCGGCCGTGCTCACCGCCCACGCGCAGCCGCCGTCGCCGGACGACCCGATCGTTCTCCGACAGGTGCACACCTCCGCGCGGAGCCTGCCGTACGTCCGGACCCGCTGATGGGCGGAGGACTCCACGCGATCACGTACGTCAGCACGGCGACGGCGCCCTTCTCTGACACCGAACTCGAAGCCCTTCTCACCTCCAGTCGTGCCACGAACCTCGCCCGCGACCTCACCGGCATGCTGCTGTACCGCGACGGCCGGTTTCTCCAGGTCTTGGAAGGCCCCGAAGACGACGTGCGCGAGATCATCGAGCGCATCGGGAACGACCCGCGCCACCGCGACATGCGCATCGTGTCGTCGGATCCGATCGCTGGGCGCCGCTTCGCGGAGTGGACGATGGGATACGAACCGATCGCCGCGCCCGCGTCTGCGCCGCCGGAGGGGTTCCGCGACAGTTTCGACGATCTCGACGCCCACGATGCGGCCCTCACCGCGCGAGCGCTGGTGGAGCTGACGGTGTGGTTCCACGCCCGCTCGGCCCCCGTCAGCGGCGACCCGGTCGACGCTGCCCGCTCCTAGGCCAGGAATCCCCGCAGGAGGGCCTCGGACCCGGCGAGGTGGTCGCGCATGGCCGCGTGGGCGGCATCCGGGCGTCCGGCGAGGATCGCCGACACCACCGCGGCGTGCTGCGACGTCGAATGATCGATGTTGCGCGGCAGCAGCGGAAAGGTGTCGAGCCAGGCATTCACCCGCGCACGGTTGTCGGCGACCAGCGGCACGAGAGAGGGGATGCCGCTGAGCTCGGCGATCGTGAGGTGCAGCAGCGTGTCGAGCCGGCGGTAATCCCCTCCCCCGGCAGCTGCCGCAGCTTCGTGCCGCGCCCACAGCACCTCGCGATCCTCGGCCGAGAGCGTCCGCTCGGCGGCGGCGCGGGCGGCACCCGTCTCGAGCACGGTGCGGAGAGCCACGACGTCGGCGAGCTCATCGGGCGAGATGGCCGCGGGCACCGTGGGCCGCGGCACGGGGTCGACCACGAACGTTCCGCCGTAGCGTCCGCGGCGCGTCTCGAGCCAACCGGCGTCGGCGAGCTCTCGAATGGCCTCCCGCACCGTGTCGCGGCTCACGCCGTACAGCACGGCCAGCTCTCGCTCAGCGGGCAGGGACTCCCCCGGCGCGACCAGCCCCAACCGCACCGTCTGCACGATGCGCGCCGTGGTGTCTTCGAGCGCGTTGCCGCTGCGCACGGGCCGGTACACGGCCCGGCGCAGGTCGTCGAGGGGCGCTTCGCTCACCCTGTCAGCCTGTCACGCCACGGTTCACAGGGGCGTGACGTACGCGTTGGTGATACCGCCGTCGACGACGAACGCCGTCGCGGTGATGAATGACGCGTCATCGGATCCCAGGAAAGCCACGGCCGCAGCCATCTCCTCCGGCTCCGCGAACCGGCCCATCGGCACGTGCACGAGCCGGCGCTGCGCGCGCTCGGGATCCTTCGCGAAGAGCTCCTGCAGCAGGGGCGTGTTGACCGGTCCCGGGCAGAGGGCGTTCACGCGGATGCCCTGGCGAGCGAACTGCACACCGAGCTCGCGGGTCATCGCGAGCACGCCGCCCTTGGAGGCGGTGTACGAGATCTGCGAGGTCGCCGAGCCCAGCAGCGCCACGAACGACGCGGTGTTGATGATCGACCCCTTGCCCGCGGGCACCATGTGCCGCAGCGCCGCCCGCGAGCACAGGTACACGCTCTTGAGGTTGACGTCTTGCACGCGGTCCCACGCGGGAAGCTCGGTCGTCTCGATCGAGTCGTCGTCGGCGGGCGAGATGCCGGCGTTGTTGAAGGCGATGTCGACGCTGCCGAGGTCGGCGGCGACGCCGTCGAACAGCGCGTCGACGGATGCCTCGTCGGCGACGTTCACCTGCCGGAACACCCCGCCCACCTCGGTGGCGGCAGCGAGCCCGGTCGTCTCGTCGAGGTCGGCGATGACGACGCGGGCGCCCTCGGCGGCGAAACGGCGAGCGGTGGCGAGGCCGATGCCGCTCGCGCCGCCGGTGACGATGGCGACGCGGTCGCGCAGGCGCTGGGTGAGGTCGATGGTCATGTGCGGTGGTTCCTTCTGCGTGTGCGGGTCGGGGAAGGGGGTGAGGTCACTCGGTGGCGTAGAAGACGTTCTTCGTCTCGGTGAAGTGCTCGGCGGCATCCGGTCCGAGCTCGCGGCCGAGGCCCGAGGCCTTCATGCCGCCGAAGGGTGTGGAGTACCGCACCGACGAGTGCGAGTTCACCGACAGCACGCCGCTGCGCACCCCGCGCGAGACCCGGATGCCACGCCCCAGGTTCTCGGTCCAGATCGAGCCCGCGAGGCCGTAGGCGGTGTCGTTGGCGAGGCGGATGGCATCCGCTTCGTCGTCGAACGGCAGCACGGCCAGCACGGGGCCGAAGACCTCGTCGCGCACGAGTCGGTCACCCGGCTGCGCGAGCACGACCGCCGGCGCGAACCAGAAGCCGTCGCCCTCGGGAGCCGAGCCGCGGAAGGCGACGTCGACGCCGTCGAGGAAGCCCTGCACGGTGGAGCGGTGGGATGCCGAGATGAGCGGGCCCATCTGCGTGTCCTCGCTCGTCGGGTCACCGACTCTCCACGCGGCCACGGCGGGTTCGAGCAGCTCGAGGAAGCGGTCGTAGACGCTCCGCTGGACGAGCAGGCGGCTGCGCGCGCAGCAGTCCTGACCCGCATTGTCGAACACCGAGCCGGGGACTCCCGCTGCGGCTTTCTCGAGATCGGCGTCGGCGAAGACGATGTTGGCGCTCTTGCCGCCGAGTTCGAGGGTCACGGGCTTCAGCAGCTGCGCGCAGCCCGCGGCGACCTCGGTGCCGACCTCGGTGGAGCCGGTGAAGACGACCTTGTGCACGTCGGGGTGCGAGACGAAGCGCTGGCCCACGACCGAGCCTGAACCCACGACGACCTGGAACAGGCCTTCCGGGAGCCCCGCCTCGAGCGCCAGTTCGCCCAGGCGGATGGCCGTGAGGGGCGTGAGTTCGGCGGGCTTGAGCACGACGGCGTTGCCCGCGGCGAGCGCGGGCGCGAAGCCCCACGCGGCGATCGTCATGGGGAAGTTCCACGGCACGATGATCCCGACCACGCCGTAGGGCTCGTGGTAGGTCACGTCGAGCCCGCCGGCCACGGGGATCTGCGACCCGATGAGGCGTTCGGGGGCACCGGCGTAGTAGTTGAGCACCTGGGCGACGTGCTGCGCCTCCCACCGGGCAGACCCGATCGGGTGGCCGGAGTTCTTCACTTCGAGGGCTGCCAGCTCCTCGACGTGCGCCTCGACGACGCGGGCGAAGGCGCGCAGCGCGTCGGCACGGGCGACGGGGGCGAGAGCTGCCCAGGCGCGCTGCGCGCGCACGGCGCCGTCGACGGCGGCATCCACCTGGCCGACCTCGGCGCGTTCGAGCGTGGTGATGGCCGACCCCGTCGAGGGGTCGATGACGGTGAAGGTGCTCATGCGGGGACTCCCTGGTGCTCGGAGAAACGTGCGGCCCGGTACGCCGCCGCCGCGGCCACGAGACCGAGGAACAGCCGCCGGTCCTCGGCGTTCTCCTCGGGATGCCACTGCACGGCCACGACGTAGTCGTCGCCCTCGGTCTCGACGGCCTGCACGAGACCGTCGTCAGTGCGAGCGGTCACGCGGAGACCATCACCGACCCGGTCGACGCCCTGGTGGTGGTAGCTGTGCACGGTGAGCGCTCCGGCACCGACGAGGCCTGCGAGCCGGGTGTCGGCATCCACCTCGACGACGTTCTCGGCGAAGACCCCGCCGCCGATGCGGTACCGCTCGGTGCCGAGCGCCTCGGGCAGGTGCTGGTGCAGCGTGCCGCCGAGGGCGACGTTGAGCAGCTGCAGACCGCGGCAGATGCCGAAGACCGGGATGCCGCGCTCCCGCGCCCCCGCGAGCAGCGCGAGCTCCCACGCATCGCGGTCGGCGCGCGCGGGGTCGGTGAGCGGGTGGCGCTCGGCGCCGTAGAGCTCGGGCTGCACGTCGAGGCCACCGGTGAGGATGAGGCCGTCGAGGCCGTCGAGCACGGCCGCGGCGGCCTGCTCGGGCCGGGGCTGCGGGGGCAGCAGCACGGCGGTGGCGCCCGAGGCGGTCACCGCGTCGAAGTACTGCTGGGGCAGGAACGAGGCACGCACGTCCCAGACCCCCTGCTTCGCCCGCTCCAGATAGGTGGTCAGCCCCACGACGGGGGTTCTGCTCGGATCAGAGGCGCTCAAAACCACGCACCCGCTCCCAATCGGTCACGGCGGCGTCGAAGGCCTCGACCTCGATGCGCGCCTGGTTCAGATAGTGCTCGACGACATCGTCGCCGAAGGCTGCGCGGGCGATCGTCGACTCGCTGAAGAGTCGCGCCGCCTCGCGCAGGGTCGTGGGGAGCGTGTCGACGCCGGCGTCGTACGCGTTGCCGGTGAGCGGCGCGGGCAGCTCCAGCTCGTTCTCGATGCCGTACAGACCACCCGCGATGATCGCCGAAATGGCCAGGTAGGGGTTCACATCTCCCCCGGGCACGCGGTTCTCCACCCGCAGCGACCCGCCGTGGCCGACCACGCGCAGGGCGCACGTGCGGTTGTCGACGCCCCACGCGACGCCGGTCGGGGCGAACGAGCCCTTCGCGTAGCGCTTGTACGAGTTGATGGTGGGGGCGTACAGCAGCGTGAACTCGCGGAGGGTCGCCAGAACGCCGGCGATCCAGTGCCCCATGAGCGGGCTGAAGCCGTACTGACCGTCGCCGGCCATGACGGCCGACCCGTCGTCGCCGCGCACCGAGAGGTGGATGTGGCAGCTGTTGCCCTCGCGCTCGTTGAACTTGGCCATGAAGGTGAGCGACTTGCCGTGCCGGTCGGCGATCTCCTTCGCGCCGTTCTTGTAGATCGTGTGGTTGTCGGCGGTCTCAAGCGCCTCGGCGTAGCGGAACGAGATCTCCTGCTGGCCGTAGTTGCACTCGCCCTTGACGCCCTCGCAGTACATGCCGGCGCCGTCCATGCCGAGGCGGATGTCGCGCAGCAGCGGCTCGAGGCGGGTGGTGGCGAGCAGGTTGTAGTCGACGTTGTAGTCGGTCGAGGCGGTCAGGCCGGTGTACTTCTTCGCCCACGCCTCGCGGAACGAGTCGTCGAAGACGATGAACTCCAGCTCCGTCCCCGCGTGCGCGGTGAGGCCTCGCTCGGCCAGGCGGGCACGCTGGGCGTTCAGGATGCCGCGCGGCGACTGCGCCACGTGCGCCCGGTCCTCCCATGCGAGGTCGGCCACGACGAGAGCCGTTCCCGGCTGCCACGGGACGCGGCGGAGCGTGTCGAGGTCGGGCACGAGCAGCATGTCGCCGTAGCCCTTCTCCCAGCTCGACATCGCGTAGCCGTCGACGGTGTTGAGGTCGACGTCGACGGAGAGCAGGTAATTGCAGGCCTCGGCGCCGTGCGGCAGCACCTCGTCGCGCCAGAAGCGCGCGGCCACGCGCTTGCCGACGAGACGTCCCTGGGCGTCGGGGAAGGCCACGACGACCGTGTCGATCTCTCCCGCCTCGATCGCGGCATCCAATTCTGCGGTGGTGAGATTGCCCGCCATGGTCTCCCTCTCACGTGCTGAGCCGCCCTTCGATCGAAGGACGTAACGAGGAACTTACACGTCAAAGGTAGACAGGTCGACCATTAGGCGCCATGATCTTGCGCAAAGGCGAGCCCGAAGCCTGCCCACATCCCTCTGGAGGTCACATGTCCACCTCGAGCAGTTCATCCAAAAAGGTCGCCGGAGCCACCTATGCGGCCACCGACGCCGCATACTTCGAGAAACGCACGCTCAAGCGCTCCGCGGGCGTCTGGGGACTGTGGGGCCTCGCGGTCGCCGCCGTCATCTCGGGCGACTTCTCGGGGTGGAACCTCGGCGTCGGCTTCGCCGGCTTCGGCGGCATGCTGATCGCCTTCGTCATCCTCGTGATCATGTACTACGGCCTCACCTTCTCGATCGGCGAGATGGCCGCCGCCATGCCCCACACCGGCGGCGCGTACTCGTTCGCCCGATCGGCGATGGGCCCCTGGGGCGGCCTGGCGACGGGTCTGGCCGAGACCATCGAGTACGTCGCCACCACAGCCGTGGTGGTCTACTTCTCGGGCCAGTACGCCGACTCCGCGCTCGAACTCCTGACGGGGGTGAGCCTGCCCGCGTTCATCTGGTGGATCATCCTCTACGCGCTGTTCATCGCCCTCAACGCCGCCGGAGCCAACATCTCGTTCGGCTTCGCGATCGTCGTGTCGGTCATCTCCATCGGCATCATCGTGGTCTTCGGCGCGATGTCGGTGTTCTCGGGCGCCTTCGACTGGGGCTCGCTGTGGAACATCGCCCCGACCGACGGCAACACCGAGTTCCTCCCCTTCGGTGTCGGCTCGATCCTGCTCGCCCTGCCCTTCGCGATGTGGTTCTTCCTCGGCATCGAGGAGCTGCCGCTCGCGGCCGAGGAGTCGCACGACCCCGCCCGCGACATCCCGCGCGCCGGCCTCTGGGCCCGCGGCACGCTCATCGTCACCGGCCTCATCGTGCTGTTCCTGAACACCGGCGTCCTCGGCGCCAAGGAGACCGGCGGCTCGCTCGAGCCCCTGCTCGACGGCTTCCGCGCGATGGTCGGCGATCAGGCCGCGGCCCTCCTGTCGCTGCTCGCGCTCGTCGGGCTCCTGGCATCCCTCATGGGGATCATGTTCGCCTACGGTCGCAACATGTACTCGCTCTCGCGCGCCGGGTACTACCCGCGGTGGCTGTCGCTCACCGGTGCCCGCAAGACGCCGTGGGTCGCCCTCGTCTTCGGTGCCGTCCTCGGCTTCCTCGCCCTCGTCGTCGTGCAGGCGGCGGGTGGGGATGCCAGCCCCGCGGGCGCGATCGTGCTGAACATCGCCGTGTGGGGCGCGGTGCTGGCGTACTTCCTGCAGATGGTCGCCTTCATCGTGCTGCGCAAGAAGTTCCCGAACGCCGTCCGCCCGTACAAGAGCCCGTGGGGCCTCTTCGGCGCCTACTCGGCGGCGATCATCGCCGCGGTGGTGTTCGTTGGGCTGTTGTTCAACGAGACCTTCCGTCCGGCGATCGAGGCGATCATCGTGGTGTACGCCGTCATCTTCATCGCTTTCGCGGTCTACGGCCGGCACCGTCTCGTGCTCTCCCCCGAAGAGGAGTACGCCCTCTCGGGCGGCCTGCACGGCGACCCCCAGAAGGAGGGCTACGACGCCATGGAGGGCGAGGTGTTCGGCGACACCCGCCCCTGATCTCGCTCGATTCGGGGCACGTTCTTCCGGTCGGGGCACGGTAGTGCGCGCCCCACACGGAAGAATGTGCCCCGAACCGCGCCGAGCGGCACGCCTCACTGCAGGATGAACGACGCCGTTCCAGCAGAGGGGATGCCACCGATCGACACGCTCAGGTGGTAAGTGGCCCCGCCGCCCGGCGCGTAGGGCCGCTCGCCGCCGCACGATCCGACCGAAGACCGCGTGCGGTCCCACGTGAGCGGCGCCGAACTGCTGACCGTCTGTCCCGCGGCCAGGGTGACTTCCATGTCGCTCGGCTCCGACTGGCAGTCGGTGGAGCGCCACCAGACGTCGGAGCCGCTCGTCACCGTGAACGATTGCGCGCTGGTACCGACGTTCATCGTGCACGGGGCGGCCGAGGTGTTGGTCAGGCGGATCGACAGCTGCGGGTTCTCGCCCTGCGCGTACTCGGTCTTGTCCGAGAGCGCCTCGACCGTGATGTCGGCCGGTGTGCACTCGCGGGGACCCGACGAGGCGCTCTGGGAGGCTGTCGGCGTGAGGGTGGCGGACGGAGTGGTCGCCGCCGGCGGCACCGCCGTCGAGGCGGCGGGGGCGGGGGTGCTGTCGGCGGGAACGGGCGTCGCATCCGCCGTCGGTGCGGAGCGCCAGGGCGGAGCCGCGACGAGCCACACGACGAGGCCGATCACGATCAGGGCGAGCAGCCCCGCCGCGAGACGACGTCGACGATAGACCGCCGGGGACTGCCTCCGCCTACGGGGGGCATCGGTCATGGTTCCAGGGTAGGCGTCACCGCTGACTCCCCGCCGACGGCGCGCTCAGAGCGTGCCGGTCGAATCAACGCTCACAGGTGCTTGAGCATGCGCGTGTTGCCGAGGGTGTTCGGCTTCACATGGGCGAGGTCGAGGAACTCCGCGACACCCTCGTCGGGGCTGCGCACCAGCTGCGAGTAGACGTCGGGATCGACGACCTGCTCGCCGATCGGCGAGAAGCCGCGGCGCGTGAAGAAGTCGACCTCGAACGTGAGGCAGAACAGTCGCGAGACGCCCAGTTCGCGCGCCCGCTCCTCGAGGGTCTCGACGATCGCACGCCCCACTCCGTGGTGCAGCCACTCATCGTGCACGATGAGGGTGCGGATCTCACCGAGGTCCTCCCACATCACGTGCAGCGCACCGCAACCGATGACTTCGCCGTCGGCCTCGGCGACGACGAACTGCTGCACCGAGCCGTAGAGCACGACGAGGTCCTTGCCCAGCAGGATGCGCTTCTGCACGAACGGTTCCAGCAGCTCGTGGATGCGTCGAACATCGGCGGTTCCGGCAGGGCGGACGACGAACGGCGCAGCAGAGGTCATCGAACCAGCGTACGCCGCAACGCAGAAGGGACCTGGATGCCATGGCATCCAGGTCCCTGTCTGTGACGCGTCAGCTGCCCGCGAGCGTGTCGGGCGTCGCGGCGATCTCGCCGACGGTGCCCACCCCGATCGCGACCTTCTCGCCGCGCGGGGCGGTGTCGAACGTGAACTGCCCGTTCTCGACACCGACCTTCACGTGGTCGCCCGACTCGAGCTCGCCGTGCAGGATCTTCTCGCTGAGGCGATCCTCGACCTCGCGCTGCATCGCGCGACGCAGCGGACGGGCACCGAGGGTCGGGTCGAAGCCGATCTCGATGAGCTTGTCCTTCGCGTCGTCCGACAGCTCCACCGTCATGTCGCGGTCGAGCAGGCGATCGGCCAGGCGCTTGACGAACAGGCCGACGATCTGGCGCAGCTCGGTCTTGTTCAGCTGCGGGAACACGATCACGTCGTCGACGCGGTTGAGGAACTCGGGCTTGAAGTGACGCTTGAGCTCTTCGTCGACCTTGCCCTTCATCCGCTCGTACGAGGTCTGGGCGCTGCCCTCGACCTGGAACCCGACCGGGCCACCGGCGATCGCCGACGAGCCGAGGTTGGTCGTCATGATGATGACGGTGTTCTTGAAGTCGATGACGCGGCCCTGACCGTCGGTCAGGCGACCCTCTTCGAGGATCTGCAGCAGCGAGTTGAAGATGTCGGGGTGCGCCTTCTCGATCTCGTCGAAGAGCACGACCGAGAACGGCTTGCGACGCACCTTCTCGGTGAGCTGGCCACCCTCTTCGAACCCGACGAACCCGGGAGGGGCACCGAACAGACGCGAGACGGTGTGCTTCTCACCGAACTCCGACATGTCGAGCGAGATCAGCGCGCCCTCGTCGTCGAAGAGGAACTCGGCGAGCGCCTTGGCGAGCTCGGTCTTTCCGACGCCCGTGGGGCCGGCGAAGATGAACGAGCCGCTCGGACGCTTCGGGTCCTTCAGACCCGCACGCTGACGACGGATCGTGCGCGACAGGGCCGCGATCGCCTCTTCCTGGCCGATGACGCGCTGGTGCAGCGCCTTCTCCATGAACATGAGGCGGCTGGACTCCTCCTCGGTGAGCTTGAACACCGGGATGCCGGTCGCCTGGGCGAGCACCTCGGCGATCAGGCCCTCGTCGACGACCGCGTGGGACGCGACGTCGCCCGAGCGCCACTGCTTCTCGAGGCGCAGGCGCTCGGCGAGCAGCGACTTCTCCTCGTCGCGCAGCGAGGCGGCCTTCTCGAAGTCCTGCTCCTCGGAGGCGAGCTCCTTCTGCTCGCGCACCTTCGCGATCTTCTCGTCGAATTCGCGCAGCTCCGGCGGCGACGACAGGATCGACAGACGCAGGCGGGCGCCGGCCTCGTCGATCAGGTCGATGGCCTTGTCGGGAAGGAACCGGTCGCTGATGTAGCGGTCGGCGAGGTTCGCCGCGGCCACGATCGCACCGTCGGTGATCTGCACCTTGTGGTGCGCCTCGTAGCGGTCGCGCAGCCCCTTCAGGATGTTGATCGCGTGGGGCAGGCTCGGCTCGGCGACCTGGATCGGCTGGAAGCGGCGCTCGAGCGCGGCATCCTTCTCGAAGTGCTTGCGGTACTCATCCAGCGTCGTGGCACCGATGGTCTGGAGCTCGCCACGCGCGAGAAGGGGCTTGAGGATGGATGCCGCGTCGATCGCACCCTCGGCCGCACCGGCGCCCACGAGCGTGTGGATTTCGTCGATGAAGACGATGATGTCGCCGCGCGTGCGGATCTCCTTCGTGACCTTCTTGAGGCGCTCTTCGAAGTCACCGCGGTAGCGGGAACCGGCGATGAGCGAGCCGAGGTCGAGCGAGTAGACCTGCTTGTCCTTCAGCGTCTCGGGCACGTCGCCCTTGACGATGGCCTGGGCGAGACCCTCGACGACCGCCGTCTTTCCCACACCGGGCTCACCGATGAGGACGGGGTTGTTCTTGGAGCGGCGCGACAGGATCTGCATGACGCGCTCGATCTCTTTCTCGCGCCCGATCACAGGGTCGAGCTTGTTGTCGCGCGCGGCCTGCGTGAGGTTGCGGCCGAACTGGTCGAGCACGGCCGAGCCGCCCTGAGCCGCGCCCTGGGTCTGCTCGCCGGCACCGGATGCCACGCCCGCGGGCTCTTTGCCCTGGTAGCCCGAGAGCAGCTGGATGACCTGCTGGCGCACCTTGTTGAGGTCGGCGCCGAGCTTCACGAGCACCTGGGCGGCGACACCCTCGCCCTCGCGGATGAGGCCGAGCAGGATGTGCTCGGTGCCGATGTAGTTGTGGCCGAGCTGCAGCGCTTCGCGCAGCGACAGCTCGAGCACCTTCTTCGCGCGCGGCGTGAAGGGGATGTGGCCGGTCGGCTGCTGCTGGCCCTGGCCGATGATGTCCTGCACCTGCTCGCGCACGGCGTCGAGCGAGATGCCGAGCGACTCGAGCGCCTTGGCAGCGACACCCTCGCCCTCGTGGATCAGCCCCAGCAGGATGTGCTCGGTGCCGATGTAGTTGTGGTTGAGCATCTTCGCCTCTTCTTGGGCGAGGACGACCACACGACGGGCACGGTCGGTGAATCTCTCGAACATCTCAGTCCCTCCAGAAATGGGCTGACAGGCACGCCTCCGCGCGCCGTACATCGAGAGTAACCAGCGGCCGGGAGCCAGGGACGCGTGTTCGCCGTGGGCATACCGCGACCGGGGGGAGCCTTGCGGAACACATCGACATTCGTTATGTTATCGACAATCAATAACACCGATTATCGATAAGGAGCACCATGGGAACGTCGCGCCGTGCACCCCGGATGCAATCCCCCGCAATGTCCGGATCGCCCGGGGATATCCACCCCGCCGACCGCGTCGCCCTTCGCGTCATCCTTGCGGTGGGACTGGTGGCGGGTCTGGGCCTCACCGCGATGGGCGTGTTCACCGCGATCACCCGGGTGCTCGATCCGGCCCGATATCCGGTGAGCGTCCTGGCCGATGTTCCGGTCCCCCTCTCAGGCGGCGACGTCATCGACGCCCAGGCCGACAGCGTGCTCGTGCACACCTCCGGCCTCTCCCCCGAGGCCGTGTGGTTGCTCGCGAGCGGCGACCTGGTCGGCGCGCTGACTCTGGGCGCCGTCACCATGAGCTTCTGCGTCGTGCTCTGGCGCGTGGTACAACACCAACCGTTCCACCGGCACATGTACACAGCCGCCCTGGTCGCCGGCTGCTCGATCGCGCTCGGCTCCCTGCTGTCGCAGGGCCTCGGTGGCCTCGGTCAGCTGATGGCAGCCGCGGAGCTGTCGGATGCGCTCGGTGGGGTCGCCCGGCCCGGATTCCTTTTCACCCCGCTCCCCGTCGTCGCCGGCCTCGGCGTACTGGCGCTGGCGTACGTGTTCCGGGCGGGCAACCGCCTACAGCGCGACACCGAGGGTCTCGTATGACCCCGCCCGCCGCCGATGAGGGACCCAGCGGCATCCATTGCCGGCTCGACGAACTCCTCGAGGAGCGTGGGATGACGCTCACCCGCCTCAGCGAACTCGTCGGGGTCTCGGTGGTGAATCTCTCGGTGTTGAAGAACGATCGCGCCCGCGCGATCCGCTACTCCACGCTGTCGGCCATCTGCCGCGCGCTCGAGTGCGAGGTGGGCGACCTCTTGGTCAGGGAAAGCTGACGGCGCGGCGCATCAGCGGGTGCCGAGCACGGTGATCGGTCCGGTGGCATCGACGTTCCCGCCCGACAGGGTCAACGACACCTCGCCCGCGGGCACATCGCCCCCGACCTCGGCGAGGGTCACGCGCGGCGCGATGTCCATGGTGCAGACCTGGTCGGCCGGGGGCGTCGCGAACTGCACGGCGATGTCGCTGCCCGCGGTGGTGACCGACTCGACCGTGGGCGGGCAGCCCGAGCTGCCGTAGGTCAGGATCGCGATGAGGGAGTCGTCGACCCAGCCGGCGCTGGGCGAAAAATCCGCCTGCCCCGTCGGGGCCGCCGACGTCAGGCCGTCGAGCATCGCCCGCCCCTCGGCGACGCCCTCGACCGACACCGTCCACGCGCGCGCGACATCGGTGCCCGAGGGGAGACCGACGAGCGTCGCGCGCGGCGCCATGTCGCGCGTGCAGTTGTCCCGCGGCGACTCCGCGAGCGTCACCGACACGGTGCCGTCGGCGAGCGTCGGCTCGCCGCTCACGACGGGCGGGCACGACGAGCTGCCCGAAGTGACCACCGCGATCGAACGACCACCGTCGAGCCACGCGGCACCGATCTGCGTCGCGGGCGCCACGCCCGTGGCATCCGGTGTCGACGACGAAGGCCCGGTCGACGACGAGGGCGACGACGCGCCGGTCGCGCATCCGGCGAGCGCGCCGGCGGTGAGCAGGGCGGCGCCGACGACGCCGGCGAAGGACAGAGTGCGACGAGACATGAAACCTCCGGGGGGAAGGACGTTCCGGCCCATGATGGCGAAGATTCCTGGATGCCAGCGGCGAATGCCGCGGCCGACTCACTGCAACGCGGACGTGAGACGGGCGAGGTTGTCGAGGATCGTCGAGCGCAACGGCTGCGTGCGCCACTCCTCGATCGTGAGCTGGCGGCTGAGCCCACGGTAGTGGTCTTCGACCTCACGCATGTCGCGGACGAACTCCTCCGCCGCGCACCAGCATCGAGACCTCCAGGTTCAGACCGAACGAGCGCATGTCCATGTTGCTCGAGCCGATGACGGCAACCTCGTCGTCGATCGTGACGCTCTTGCTGTGCAGGATGTAGGGCTTGCGGTACATCCAGATGACGACGCCGGCACGCAGCAGCGCCTCGTAGTAGCTGCGCTGAGCGTGGTAGACCATCGCCTGATCGCCCTCTTCGGACACGAAGAGCTCGACGTGCACCCCGCGCTGGCATGCCGTGGTGATGGCCAGCAACAGGGCCTCGTCGGGTACGAAGTACGGGCTGACGATGATGATGCGCTCGCGCGCCGCGAACAGCAGCCCCAGGAACAGCTTGAGGTTGTTCTGGAAGTCGAATCCGGGGCCCGACGGCACGATCTGGCAATCCAGATCGCCCGGGCCGGTCGTGACGCTGAACAGGTCGATCTCGTCGCGCAGTGTCTCGTCGGTCTCGCTGTACCAGTCCGACAGGAACACCGCGTTGATGCTGGCGACGACCGGGCCCTCGACGCGCACCATGAGGTCGACCCAGTGCAGCCCCCGGCGGATGTTCTTACGCAGGTTGTAGGAGGAGTCGGTGACGTTCTGCGACCCCATGTAGGCGACGTCGCCGTCGATCACGAGGAGCTTGCGGTGGTTGCGCAGGTCGGGGCGCTGATATCTCCCCCGCAACGGCTGCACCGGCAGCATCAAGTGCCAGTGCGCACCCATCGCGTCGAGGCGGCGCAGGGTCTGTTTGTAGAACGGCTTGCCGCGGTTGGCCCAGTGATCCAGCAGCACCCGCACGACGACACCGCGCTCGGCGGCCTCCTCGAGGGCGCGGAAGAAGTTGTCGGTCGAGTCGTCGGACTGCAGGATGTAGAACTCGACGTGCACGTACCGCTGAGCCCGGCGGATCGCCTCGGCCATGGCATCGAGGCTCTTCTGGTAGTCGGAGATGAGGGTCGCCGCGTTGTCGCCGGCGATCGGCATGGCGCCGAGATTGCGGTTGAGTCGCACCAATGCGCGGAACCAGTCGGGGGCATGCGGCTGCAGGGTGCCGAACTCGAGCGAGGCGCTGGTGTCGTGGATGTACTCGTTGATCGCGGCCTGCTTGCGGCGCCGCCGGCGCGGGAGACGCGGATTGCCGATCAGGAGGAACAGCAGCACGCCGACGAAGGGGATGAAGTAGATGGCGAGCAGCCAGGCCATGGCGGCCGTCGGTCGGCGGTTACGCGGGACGATGATGATCGCCGCGATGCGCACCACCAGGTCGACGACGAACAGCGTGATGACGAGCCAGCTCGTGTCGAACTCGGCGTTGATCACGGATCCTCCTGGGCGGGTTGTGCACCCAGCGTAGCGACGGCGTCCGACACGCGTCGCGCGTTCGTCAGTTCGCCGGGCCCTCGCCGCCCGCGGCGACCGGCGGCAGCCCACGCTTCGCGCGCTCCTGCGCCTCGATGCGGGCGTAGGCCTTGCGCTCGGTGCGATCCATGCGGATGACGTTGCGGAGGATGAAGAAGAAGACCACCGACACGACGAGGGTGGGCAGGAGCGCCCACAGCACCGCGGTCCAGGTGGCATCCATGCACCCAGGATACCCGCGCCGCCGGAACGATCGGCCACGCACCCGTCCTCCCCAGCGCCTCGATCGAGCCGACTGTCCACGATCGAGCCATCTCACGCCGCGCGGTCCACGCGCCCCGGGCCACTCTCGACGCATGACCACCACCGTCGTCCGAGCCTCGTCCTCGTCGTCCTTCCTCGCCCTCGTCCCTCGACTGCTCGAATGCACCCCGCAGCGAAGTCTCGTCATCGTTCCCTTCGGGCACGGGCGCTCCCTCGGCGCCCTGCGCGTCGACCTCCCGTCCGGATCCACCCCGGCCGAGGTCGAGGGCATCGGCTCCACCGTCATCGGCATGGCCTGCAAGATCGCCCGCACCGACGCGATCGCCCTCGCCGTGTACACCGAAGACCAGGTCGCGGGGCAGTCCCCGCTGCCTCACCGCGCGGTGGTCGACACCGTCATCGCCCGGGCCGACATCTGCGGGTTGCGCATCGTCGACGCCCTCGTGGTCGGCCCCGATGCGTGGAACAGCTACCTCGACCCGTCTTCGGCCGCCGGCCGTCCACTCGCCGAGATCGGGGCCGGTGTCGTCGATGTGCCCGGGCCTCCCGTGGCCGCCGATCAATTCTCGGCCGCGGCATTGCCCGACGTCGATGCCGAGTTGGCCCGCTCGGTGTCGCGCCTGCTCGACGACGTCGATCGGGTTCTCTCGCGCCCCCGGGGCGGCGCCCGCCTCGACGATGAGCGCCGACGCGCCGCCGACGACGTCGTGACCGTGCTCGCCGATCCCCCCGCGCTCCTCGAAGAAGCCGTGCGCGCGAGCCCCGGCGATCTGAGCCCGGCACAGCTCGCCGCGGTCGCCTTCTGCCTCGAGCGCCCCGCCCTGCGCGACGTGGCCCTCATGCAATGGACCGCCGACATCACCGTCGGCGACGCCGTGTTCGAAGCGCAGACCACCTTCGGCGAAGGCTCGCCCTTCCCCGCCGACCTGGCACGACCGATGTGGGGCGAAGGCGCTGCTCCCGACATCGACCGGCTGCGCGACGCGCTGGAGTTGTGTCGCCGGATCGCCGGGCTGCTCCCCCGCGTGCGGCGCCCCGGCACCCTGTCGGCGTGTGCGTGGTTGGCGTGGGCCACCGGACGCTCGTCGCACGCGGGGACCTACGCGCAGGCCGCGATCGAGATCGACAGCACGCACGGGTTGAGCTCGATCGTCATGACCATGCTCGACGCCGGGCGGCTGCCGGAGTGGGTCTTCGAGCCGCCTACTTCACGAGCGGGAAGAGGATCGTCTCGCGGATCCCGAGCCCGGTGATCGCCATGAGCAGGCGGTCGATACCCATGCCCATGCCTCCAGTGGGCGGCATGCCGTGCTCGAGAGCACGCAAGAACTCCTCGTCGACGGGCATGGCCTCATCGTCACCACGCGCGGCGAGCTTGGCCTGCTCCACGAAGCGCTGGCGCTGGATCACGGGGTCGACGAGCTCGGAATACCCGGTCGCCAGCTCGAAGCCGCGCACGTACAGGTCCCACTTCTCCACCACACCGGCGATCGAGCGGTGCTCGCGCACCAGCGGACTGGTGTCGACGGGGAAGTCCATCACGAAGGTCGGGCGGGTGAGACCGCCCTTCACGAAGTGCTCCCACAGCTCTTCGACCCATTTGCCGTGGGTCTCGTGCGGCGGAGCGTCAACGTCGTTCTCGGCACCCAGCGCCCGCAACTCATCGAGCGAGGTGTCGGGGGTGATGGAACGACCAGCCGCTTCCGACAGCGAGTCGTACATCGAGATGCGGTCCCAGTCGCCGCCGAGGTCGTACTCGGTGCCGTCGGCCCACGTCACCTTCGTCGACCCCGCCACCGCGATCGCGGCGTCCTGGATCAGCGTCTGCGTGAGGTCGGCGATGCCGTTGTAGTCGGTGTACGCCTGGTAGGCCTCGAGCATCGCGAACTCGGGGCTGTGGGTGGAGTCGGCGCCTTCGTTGCGGAAGTTGCGGTTGATCTCGTACACCCGGTCGATACCACCGACGACGGCGCGCTTGAGGTAGAGCTCGGGCGCGATGCGCAGGTACAGCTCGGTGTCGAATGCGTTCGAGTGCGTGGTGAAAGGACGCGCGCTGGCGCCACCGTGCTGCACCTGCAGCATGGGTGTCTCGACCTCGACGAAGTCGCGGTCGGTGAAGGTTCGGCGCAGGCTCGCATTGACCTTCGCGCGCGCGAGCACCGTCTCGCGGGCGCGGTCGCGCACGATGAGGTCGAGGAAGCGGCTGCGCACGCGGCTTTCTTCGCTCAGCTCGCTGTGCAGGTTGGGCAGCGGCAGCACCGCCTTCGCCGCGACGCGCCACTCGGCGACCATGATCGACAGTTCGCCGCGGCGGCTCGAGATGACCTCGCCCGAGACGAAGACGTGGTCACCGAGGTCGACCAGCTCCTTCCACGCCTGCAGGGACTCCTCCCCCACGCTCGCGAGCGACACCATCGCCTGGATGCGGCTGCCGTCGCCCGACTGCAAAGACGCGAAGCAGAGCTTGCCCGTGTTGCGGCTGAACACGACGCGACCCGCGACACCGGCGGTCTCGCCGGTCTCGGCGCCGGCCTCGAGCTCCCCGAAACGGGCACGCAGCTCGGGAATGGTCGTGGTGACAGGGACAGCGACCGGATAGGGGCCGCCGGCGGCGTCGGCGCGCTCCGCGAGCAGCCGCTCGCGCTTGGCGAGGCGCACCGCCTTCTGCTCGAAGACCTCGTCTTCGGTGGGTTCGGCGGCGTCGTTCGCGGGCGCGTCGGTCATCAGGGAAGCTCCTCGGGGTCGCGTCCCAGTCTATTCGTCGCGATGGGGGCCGCCGTGGCGCGGAGCCCTCGCCGTCCCGAGCGACGACGGGCACCAGATCGAGAACCTGCCGCGCCGCGGATCTCACATCCGGGTGCGGATCATCCGTCGAGCGGAACGCTGCCGTCGAGAGGATTCCGTCCGGCGCCCTCGATGAGCGCCTGGTCGACGCTGGAGCGCACGAGCGCCGAGAGATACCCACCGGGGTTGTCGACACCCACGCGCGACAACAGGTCGGAGGACTGGCGCACGATGGAGCGCGAGAACTCCGTCGCGGTCGCGATCGCCTCGGCGTACACCTCTCGGTCGGCCTCGGCGACGACGACCGGCTCGCAGCCGAGCTCGACGGCGAGCGCCTGCGCGATCGGCAGCACGGGGGCGGGAGCGGTGACCGCGGCGTACGACTGGGCGAGCTGGCGCAAGTCGATCGACGAGGCACCGGTGAAGACGATCGCCGGGTGGATCGCGAGCGGGATCGCCCCGCGCTGCATCGCCGGATCGAGCACGCGCACGCCGTAGGCGGGGTCGGTGTGCAGCACGAGCTGACCCGGCTGCCAGGCGCCGACGTCGGCGAGGCCCGAGACGAGCCCGGGCAGCTGATCGTGGGGAACGGCGACGATCACCAACTCGCTGCGGCGCACGACCTCGTCGGCGGTGAGCACCGGCAGCCCCGGCAAGATGGCCTCGACGCGGTCGTCGTCGGATCCCGAGGTGATCCCGGTGAGCGCGTGCCCGGCGCCGGCGAGAGCCGCCGCGATGACGGGCCCCACCCGCCCCGCGCCGATGACGCCCACGCCCAGACGCCCGTCGCGTTCGCCGCTCATCCGGCCCACCGATGGCTGCGGTCGCCCGCCGCGGCCGAGATCGTCGCCCGCGAGGTGTTCTCGAACAGGGCGAGGGCGTCGTCGCGGTCGAGCGCGCCCAGCGACGTGTGCACGACACCGGCGATCACGTGCCCCGTGAGCGTCGTTGTGCGCAGCGCACGGGCGAGCGGGCCCTGGCGCAGACCCACCGACTGCAGGCGGGCGAGGGGGATGACGCTGAGCGAACGCCAGACGAATCCGCGGCGCAGCAGCAGAGCGTCGGGCGTGAGCCGTGCGCCGTTGCGGCGCCACGAGAGCGGCCGCAGCAGGCGCGCGCGGCGCGGGGTCGTCACGTAGGGGTCGTCGTCCATCGGACCCAGGATGCCGTCGCGGAAGACGAGTGTCCACTCGGCTCCCGACAGAGTCGGGGCCAGAATCCGCAGCACCCGCTCGACGTCGTCGCGCGTGCCGATCGGCAGCACCGCGGCGAACTGGTCGGTGCTCGTGTCGGTCGACGACCGGCCCGACAGGCGGTTCACCGAGACGCTCCACCACCCGAACGGGCGCCACATCAGCGGCTGACGCACCTCGATGGCGTGCACGCGACCGGGCGGGACGATCTCGGAGACCGTCGTGAAGAGGCCGAACGTCACCCGCACGCCGTCGGCCGTCGGGGCGATGGAATAGCGGAGCCCCCGCGCGATCGAGCGCACGTAGTACGCGCCGAAGGCCAGGAACATCGGCACGACGGTGAACAGCAGCCACAGCGTCGACACCGACGCCGCGATCGCGATGCCGACGACGAAGGCGATGAGCACGAGCGTCGAGCCGCTGAGGACCCGGGATGCCACGAGTCGACCGATCGGGATGCGCACGATGCTCGCAGGCTCTGCGTCGGAGAGGTCCTCGCCGTCGACGATCCCCTGCAGCCCCGAGCCCACCGCCGCCGCGGCATGGCGGACGAGAGAGGACCGCTCATCGGCGGCCGTCCCGGTCTCGGCGAGACGGCGACCGGAGGCGAGGCGGAGGATGTCGCCGCGGATGGCCTCTGCATCCTTGCCCGACAGGTACTCGAGCTTGACGTTGGCGTCGAGACCCGCCCCGACCACCTCGAGTTTCGCCAGCCCCAGCAGGCGCGCGATCATCGGCCGGGTCAGGTTGACCCCTTGCACCCGGTCGAGGGGCGCGCGCCGATGCGTGCGGAAGAGCACGCCCGAGCGCACCTCGACGTCGTCGTCGCCGATCCGCAGGGTGTGGAACCGCCACGACAACCGGAAGAGAACGAGCAGCACGACCAGCACCCCGAGCGCCACGCCCCCCGCGATGAGAAGGAGGTTGTTGGCGAAGAGGTAGTCGACCGGGTCGGGGGGCAGGTCGGTGAAGGCGGGGAAGAACAGCTCCAGCAGCCGCTCGCGAAGGTTGGCGACGATGAGCCCCACGATGACGACCAGGGTCAGTCCCCCGCGCAGCAGCGGCGTCAGCGGGTGCAGTCGGTGCCATGCGCCGTCGCTGAAGGGCGAGCGCACGAGCGGCCGCCCCGGTGCAGGGCCGGGCGAAGCGGCGGGGCCCGAAGAAGGCGCGGGGCCCGCCGAACTCGCCGCCTGCGGCGGGGGCTCGACGGCCGGCACGGACGCGTCGGCTCCCGCGGGGTCGTCGGGCAGGCGGGGCTCGGTCACAGCCCGGTCCGGCGGGTCTCGGCGACGGCGACGAGCGTGTCGCGCAGGTGCTCCGCGGCCTGCTGGGTGAGACCGGGGATGGTCACCCCGGTCGACGCCGCCGCGGTCACCAGCTTGAGCTGCGCGATGCCGAAGCCACGGTCGAGCGGCCCGTGAGTGATGTCGACGAGTTGCATACGGCCGTACGGCACGGCCACCACGCGCTGCCAGAGGATGCCGCGGCGAAAGACCAGATCGTCGCGGCGCAGCTGGTAGCCGAACGAGCGCGCCTGGCGCGGGGTGATCACGAGGCCGGCCGCCGTGATGAACAGGATCACCCCTGCGGGGATCCACGGCCACGCAAGGCCGGTGACGACCTGGATGCCGATCGCCACGGCCAGCACGACGAGGAACACCGCGCCTTGCGAGATGAGCTGCACCCGCACGTAGGCGCGTGCGAGCTGATGCCAGGTGCCGTCGCCGAGCGGGAGTCGTCCCTCGCCGCGCGGTTCGCGGACACGCGTGAACGTCTGCTCGTCGAGCGGGGTGTCCGCCGTTCCGCCGGGCTCAGGCGCCGACGGGTCCGACGGGGGTGTCTCCGGGGGTGTCGTCATCGTCGTCCTTCCGGATGGTGCAGAGCTGCTCTGCCACGAGACCCGCGACGACGAGGACGACTCCGCACACGACCGTCGCGATGATCGATCCCATCGAGCCTATCGACGGGGTCACTGGGCGGGTGGCCAGGAACGCCAGGAGTCCGGCTCCGAAACCGGTCGCGGCCGCGCCCACGAGCGACGAGGCCTTGGCGAGCATCGCGATGCGCAGCGCCCGGAACGGATCGATGGGTCGTGCGGTGCGTCCGCGGGTCGCGCGGTACACCGGCACCGCGAGCGCCACGATGATCGCCCCGAGCAGGGCGAGGATCGTCGGCAGGCTCGCCGCGGGGGCGAAGGTTGCCCGCCCCATCGCGGTGAGCAGGGTGTCGAGCACGAAACCGCTCACGGCCCCGATGACGAGGGCGATGACGAGAATGCCTGCACCGGTGCGCTTCACGTCGGTCCTCGCAACCCGTCCAACAGATCGGTGACCCGACCGCGGCCGGGGATCTCGGCATCCGGATCCACCTCCGCCCACGGCGCGAGCACGAACTCGCGCTCGTGAGCCCGGGGGTGCGGGACGACGAGGCCGTCGCGGTCGATGGTCTCGTCGCCGTAGGTGATCAGGTCGAGGTCGAGCGTGCGGTCGCCCCACCGCTCGCGACGCACGCGCCCATGCCGCGCCTCGATACGGTGCAGCGACGCCAGCAACTCGGCCGGGGCGAGGCGGGTGCGCAGGAGCGCGACGGCGTTGAGGTAGCGGGGCGCGGCGGTGTTCTCGCCGTCGAGCGTCACCGCGATCGTCTCCAGCGGGGTCGACACCGCGACGATCGAGGTCAGCGGCAAGCGCCCGAGCTCGTCGACGGCCGCCGCGAGGGCCTCGGCACGCTCGCCCAGATTGGCTCCGAGCGCGACCACCGCCGGCACGTCGGACGCGCGGGGGGCGGCGTCGATCCCGTGCGCCAGCCGTACGTTCACGCGCGGCTCCGCTCGATGGTGACCGAGACGTCGCCGAACGGCACGGTGATGGGCGCCTGCGGCTTGTGGACGGTGACGGTGACGGATGCCACCCGCTCGTCGTCCAGGACGTCGTCGGCGATGCGCTGCGCGACAGTCTCGAGCAGATCGACCGGCTCCCCCTCCACCAGGGCGACGATGCGTTCGGCCAGCTCGCCGTAATGCACGGTGTCGGCGACGTCGTCGGTCTCGGCGGCACGTCGCAGCGACAGATGCAGCGTCACATCGACGACGAACTCCTGCCCGTCGCGCCGTTCGTCGGGATACACCCCGTGAAAGCCCACGGCGCGCACCCCCGTCAGCGTGATCCGGTCGGCGACGGTGGTCATGGGGCCTCCCCGGCCTCGGTGAATGCGCGAGCCACGGCGAGCGCGTCGCGTGTGCTCGGAACGTCGTGAACGCGCACGGCCCACGCACCGGCCTGCGCCGACAGCACGCTCGTGACGGCGGTGGCGAGATCCCGTCGGGCGAGATCGGCCTCGCCGCCGAGCACCTCCGTGAGGAACCCCTTGCGGCTCGTGCCCACGAGAACGCGGTACCGCGAGGGCGACGATCTCGGGGACCGCTCGCAGGGTGAGCCAGTTCTGCGAGGCGCGCTTGCCGAAACCGATGCCGGGGTCGACCACGATGCGCTCGGGATGCACCCCGGCCGACAGCGCGGCATCGACGCGCTCTCGCAACTCGGCCGTCACCTCGCGGGCGAGATCGGCGTAGTCGGCGCGGGCGTACATCTCGCGAGACGGCCCGCGCCAATGGCCCAGGGCGATGTCGGCGCCCGTCTCGGCCACGGCCGCGAGCATCTCCGGATCGGCGAGACCCCCCGACACGTCGTTGACGAGTCGCGCCCCCGCGCGCACCGCGGCGACCGCGGTCGCGGCGTTCATCGTGTCGATGCTCACGAGCGCGCCCTCGGATGCCAGCACCTCGACCACCGGCAGAACGCGCTGCTGCTCGATCCGCGGCGCCACCCGCTCGGCACCGGGCCTGGTCGACTCCCCGCCGACGTCGAGCAGATCGGCGCCCTGCGCGCGCAGCGCCCGCGCGTGGGCGATGGCGATATCGGGATCGAGGTAACGCCCGCCGTCGCTGAACGAGTCGGGGGTGACGTTGACGATGCCCATGACGACAGTCACGCGCGCGCTCCGATCAGCGCCACGAGCTCGGCGCGCGCGGCGGGCTCGGCATAGGCGCCGCGCGCGGCGATCGTGACCGTCGACGCGTCGGGCTGGCGACCACCGCGCATCGTGACGCACTCGTGCGAGGCGTCGAGCACGACGAGCACGCCCCGCGCGTCCAGCGCCCCGTCGATCGTGTCGGCGATCTGCTCGCCCAGACGCTCCTGCACCTGCGGGCGCGCGGCGAGCACGTCGATCACGCGCGGCAGCGCGCCGAGGCCCACGACTTCCTCACCGGGGAGGTAGGCGACGTGCGCGCGACCGCGGAACGGCAGTAAGTGGTGCTCGCACATCGAGCGGAACGCGATGTCGCGCAGCATCACCGCACCCGAGGGGAGGGTGTCGGGCGCCGGTCCTCGCGACACCGAGATGGTGCGCTGCAGCGGGGCCGTGGCATCCTGACCTACTCCCCCGAAGAACTCGGCCCAGGACTCCGCCACGCGCGCCGGGGTTTGGCGGAGCCCCGGTCGGTCGGGGTCCTCGCCGATCGCCTCCAGGAGCTCGCGCACCAGAGCGGCGACACGCTCACGATCGACAGCCACGGCGCCTCAGGCGGTGGCCGGGCGCGTGTGTCCGCTCGGACGCTGCTGCGCCGGGGCCGCGGACGTCGATTCCGCCTCGGCGGACGCCGCGATGCCCGCGGGCTGCGCGCGACGCGGCACGTCGACGGGCGGCTGCGTCGAGACCGGACGGTCGCCCGACGACAGCCACTGCGGGCGCGGGGGCAGACGCTTGACGTCGGTGAAGATCTCGGCGAGCTCGTTGTGGTCGAGGGTCTCCTTTTCGAGCAGCGCCAGAGCGAGGCGGTCGAGCACCTCGCGGTTGTCGTTGATGACCTGGTACGCCTCGTTGTGGGCCTGCTCGATCAGCGCGCGCACCTGGGCGTCGACGCGCTCGGCGATGCGCTCCGAGAAGTCGCGGCCGTGACCCATGTCGCGGCCCATGAAGACCTCGCCCGACGACGAGCCGAGCTTGACCGGGCCGACCTCGTTGGTCATTCCGTACTCGGTGACCATCTTGCGGGCGATGCTGGTCGCCTTCTCGATGTCGTTGGACGCACCGGTGGTGGGGTCGTGGAACACGATCTCCTCCGCCACGCGACCGCCCATCGCGTACGTCAGCTGGTCCTGCAGCTCGTTGCGGGTGACGGAGTACTTGTCGTCGAGCGGAAGCACCATCGTGTAGCCCAGTGCCTTGCCGCGCGGCAGGATCGTGACCTTCGTGACGGGGTCGGTGTGGTTCATCGCTGCCGCAGCGAGAGCGTGGCCGCCCTCGTGGTAGGCCGTGATGAGCTTCTCTTTGTCCTTCATCACGCGCGTGCGGCGCTGGGGACCGGCGATGACGCGGTCGATGGCCTCATCGAGGGCGCGGTTGTCGATGAGCTGCGCGTTCGAACGCGCCGTCAGCAGGGCGGCCTCGTTGAGGACGTTCGCCAGGTCGGCGCCGGTGAAGCCGGGCGTCTTGCGCGCGACGACCTCGAGGTCGACCGAGTCCGACAGCGGCTTGCCGCGACCGTGCACCTCGAGGATGCGCTGACGGCCCTTGAGGTCGGGAGCGTCGACGCCGATCTGACGATCGAAGCGGCCCGGGCGCAGGAGAGCGGGGTCGAGGATGTCGGGGCGGTTGGTCGCCGCGATGACGATGACGTTGACCTTCGGGTCGAAGCCGTCCATCTCGACGAGCATCTGGTTGAGCGTCTGCTCGCGCTCGTCGTGACCGCCGCCCATGCCGGCGCCGCGGTGACGGCCGACGGCGTCGATCTCGTCGATGAAGATGATGGCCGGTGAGCTCTCCTTGGCCTGGTTGAACAGGTCGCGCACGCGGCTCGCGCCGACGCCGACGAACATCTCGACGAAGTCCGAACCCGAGATCGAGTAGAACGGCACGCCCGCCTCACCCGCGACGGCGCGCGCAAGCAGGGTCTTGCCGGTTCCGGGAGGGCCGTACAGCAGCACGCCCTTGGGAATGCGCGCGCCGACCTCCTCGAACTTCTTCGGGTCCTTCAGGAACTCCTTGATCTCGTCGAGCTCCTCGATGGCCTCGTCGGATCCCGCGACGTCTTGGAAGGTGACCGTCGGTGTCTCCTTGGTGACGAGCTTGGCGCGCGACTTGCCGAACTGCATCACCTTGCTGCCGCCGCCCTGGGCGCTGGAGAGCAGCCACCAGAACAGCAGGCCGAGCAGCACGAGCGGCAGCATGAGCCCGAGGAACCCGTCGAACCAGCTGGGCTTGGGCACGACGTCGTTGTAGCCGTCCGCCGGGGCGGCGGCGTCGATCGCACTGGCCACCTCGTTCGCGCGGGCCTGACCGTAGTAGAACTGCACGTTCTCGGCGCCCTCGAAGGGCTGCGACAGCGTGAGATCGACGCGCTGGTCGGGATCATTGGTCACCGCCTGGGTGACCGTCCCGCCCTTCAACAGCTGCAGGCCCTCTTGCGTCGAGATCTGACGCGCACCGCTGAGGTTCGAGATGAGCGAGAAACCGATCACCAGAAGCAGACCGACCAGCAGAACGTAGACGATCGGATTACGCGTGATCTTCTTGAAATTCATGGTGGGCGAGCCCAGCCCTTTCGTGATCTCCGCAGAAATGCGGTCGCATCAGGCTAACGCCCGAGGACTATGCCGGGCCTGTGCGTTCGTCATGGGCGTACAACGGCACGAACCGGCCCCCTGCACGCCGCCCTCGATCAGGAGTAGACGTGGGGCGCGAGCACCGCGACGTCGCGGAGGTTCCGGTACTTCTCGGCGTAGTCGAGGCCGTAACCGATGACGAAGTCGTTCGGGATGTCGAAGCCCACGTACCGGCAGTCCACCTCGACCTTCATGGCATCCGGCTTGCGCAGCAGCGCCAGCACCTCGACCGACGCGGCGCCGCGCGACGCGAAGTTCTCCAGCAACCAGCTCAGCGTGAGGCCCGAGTCGATGATGTCCTCGACGATGAGGACGTGCTTGCCGGTGATGTCGGTGTCGAGGTCCTTCCGGATCTGCACGACACCGCTCGAGCGCGTGCTCGCGCCGTACGACGACACCGCCATCCAGTCCATCGTGAGGTGAATGGGCAGGTGACGGGCGAAGTCGGCCATGACCATGACCGCACCCTTGAGCACCCCCACGAGCACGACGTCCTTGCCCGAGTAGTCGGCGACGACCTGCTGCGCCAACGCGGCGAGCTTGTCGTGGATCTGCTCTTCGGTGAGGAGGACTTCGCTGATGTCGTCGGAGATATCGGCCGCGCGCATTGGGAAAGTCTACGTCGAGGGATTCAGGATGCCGCCCGCGCGGCGATCTCGATACGAGCGCCGACGCGACGGGCGAGGCAGCCGGGCAGATCGATCGGGCCCTGCCCGCGCCACTCGGTCGCAAGGCGCGCCACCTCGAGGGTCTGCGAACGCGACAGCGAAACACCGAACTCGCTCTCGACGACATACCGCACGATGCGGTTTCGCAGCGCCGCGGGATTGGCGGCGAGGGCGGCGACCGAGACCGAGATGCCCGCCTCGGCGTGCTCGACGATGTCTTCGATCGTCTCGTCGATCATCTCCTGGAACGCCGCGGCATCCTCCCGAAGCTGCTCGGCGGTGCGGGCGAGGGCCTCGGCGATGCCCGGGCCGAGCTCGGCCTCGAGCACGGGCAGCACACGTTCGCGCACCCGTACACGCGCGAACGCCGGGTCGGCGTTATGAGGATCCGTCCACGGGGAGAGCCCCTCGGCGGCGCAGGCGGCGACGGTCGTCCGCCGGTGCACCGACAGCAGCGGGCGCACCCACAGCGGGCCCGTCGCGTCACGTCGCTCCACCGGCATCCCGGCCAGGCTCAGGGCGCCCGAGCCGCGGGCGAGCCCGAGCAGCACGGTCTCGGCCTGATCGTCGAGCGTGTGGCCGAGCAAGACGACATCGGCCCCGACGTCGTCGGCCGCGCGGGACAGAGCCGCGTACCGCGCCTCGCGGGCCGCTGCCTCGGGACCCTCGCCCGGTGCCACCTCGACACGCACGACCCGGGCATCGAGTCCCAGGCGCCGGGCGGTGTCGGCGGCACGGGACGCGATGGCATCCGACCCCTCCTGCAGACCGTGGTCGATCACGACGGCGTGAGCCGGGATGCCGCGGCGCTCGGCCTCGAAGGCCGTCGCGGCCGCGAGGGCGAGCGAGTCCGGACCCCCGGAGAGGGCGACGACGGCAGACCCATCGACCCTCTCGAGCACCGCGCGCACGGCGCGGCGCACTTCGGCGACGGACGGATCGAGCCCGGGACGGTTCTCCATGCCTCCACGGTATGGCCCGTCGGCCGTGACCCGCGGCTTCCGCGGGGTGAGGCGCTTGTCCGTGCGGACGCGTGCACGACTCCTGCACATCGACGCGTCAGTGGGTCGACGCGCGATGGCACGCCGGCTCTGCAGGAGTTGTGGGGGCGGCGCGCCCCGGCGGCGCCCGGATAGGCTGGGCGCGGAAATCCACAGATCTAAGGAGCACGAGTATGGGCGCGTACGACGCCGTCATCGAGATCCCCCGCGGCAGCCGCGTGAAGTACGAAGTCGACCACGGAACCGGCCGTGTCTACCTCGACCGCATCCTCTACACGGTGTTCGGCTACCCGGCCAACTACGGCTTCTTCGAGAACACCCTCGGCGAAGACGGCGACCCCCTCGACGTGCTCGTGCTGCTGGACCGCGAGCTGCACCCCGGCATCCTCGCGAAGGTGCGCCCCGTCGGCGTGCTCAAGATGAGCGACGAGGCCGGCGGCGACGACAAGGTCGTCGCGGTGCTGGCGAAGGACCCGCGCTGGGACCACATCCAGGACGTCGGCGACATCGACGAGTGGACGAAGAAGGAGATCACCCACTTCTTCGAGCACTACAAGGACCTCGAGCCCAACAAGTGGGTCAAGGTCGACGAGTGGGCGGATGCCGCCGAGGCCGAGCGCCTGGTCAGCGAGGCGTTCACGCGTTTCGACGAGCACGACGCGCAGACCAAGACGCAGGGTTCGGGCGAGGCCCCCAACACGCTCTGATTCCGCCGCGTACGCGAAGAACCCCCGGTCCGAGACCGGGGGTTCTGTCGTATCAGACGTCGATGCCGCGCCAGCGCAACCACGGCGCCGGGTCGGTGGTCCCACCCCACGGGGGGTAGACCTCGAAGTGCAGGTGGCACCCGAACGAGTTGCCGGTCTGGCCCGCAGCGGCGATCTGCTGGCCCGAGTTGACCCACTGACCGTTCGAGACGTAGATGCCGCCGTTGACGATGTGGGCGTACCCGGTGGCCGAGCCATCCGGGTGCTCGATGCGGATGTAGTTGCCGTAGCCGCCGTTGTAGCCGGCGTAGCTCACTCGACCCTCGAAGGCCGCGTAGATCGGCGACCAGCACCCGGCCCCGAAGTCGAGCCCGAGGTGCCACGAACTGGCGCAGTAGCTGCCGTTGCACTGGCTGGAGCGCGGGCCGTAGCCCGAGGTCGTGCCGGCCCAGGACGGACGCGACCAGCCGCCCGGTCCACCGCCGCCGCCGTTGCCGCCACCGCCTCCACCGCCGCTGTCGCCACCACCGCCGCCGCCGTTGTTGCTGTTGTTGTTGGCGCGGTCGCGCTCCTCCTGCTCGCGACGCTCGCGCTCGGCACGGTCGCGCGCCTCGGCCTCTTCGCGGGCCTTGCGCTCGCGCTCTTCCCGCGCCTTGCGCTCGGCCTCGACGCCGGCCTGGTAGTCGGCGACCGTCTTGGCCGTCGTGTCTTGCAGAGCCGCCAGCTGCGCCTCGAGGGTCGCCTGGTTCGCCTGCTGCTCGGCCAGCGCGGCCTGCGCCGCATCGGCGGCCTGCTGGGCGGCCTGCATCTTCTCTTCGGCGATCTTCTGCAGACGGTCGCGCTCGGTGCGGGCATCGCTGGCCTGGTTGCTCAGCTGCTGCGCGGAATCGCGTGCGGTGACGGCGGCGGCGTACACCGAGCGGTTGCGCTCGATGAGCTTGTCCATGGTGCCGAGCTTGGCCAGCAGATCGTCTGCCGTGGCGGCCGAGCCCGAGAAGAACAGGTCGAGCGAGGTGTCATCACCGCCGGAGCGGTAGAGCTGCGCGGCGACCTTGCCGGCTTTGTTCGCCGCGTCGACGGCCTCAGCGGCCTTCGCATCGGCCTGGGTCTGGATCTGCTGCGCCCGATAGTCGGCATCGAAGTAGGCCTGCTGCGCCGCGTAGTACTCATCGGAGCGGGCGACCACCTCGGCTTGCGTACGGGCGACCTCGGATTGCAGACCCTGGATCAGTCCTTGGATACGCGAGATCTCGCCGGCCTTGGCCGCCTCGTTCGCGCGAGCCGCTTCGACGTCGGCCCACGACGGGTAATCGGCCGCGAACGCCGGCGAACCGAGGCTCGGCGCCACCGCGCCGAATGCTCCCACGGCGACCGCACCGAACGCACCCAGTTTGAGCGCGCTGCGTCGATCGAACGACGGCCAGAGACGCCGCCGCTCTTCCGCGGTGGGCGCGCAGCCGCAGTCCTCTGATTCGTCGGGGCGCTCAAGCGTCACGGGAATACCTCATCTCACCGGTTCGCAACTCGGCAACAGTAGCAACACGAGTCACACGAACAACAGGGCGAGTTCCCGCTGTCCCGGCTCATCCTGCGCCCTCGACACGCTCGGGACGCGTACGCCACGCCCTCGATTGGCAATCTCGGAGATTGTGAAGTAGGCTCGGTCGTCGGCAAGCGAGGTTGGAATCGCAAGGTTCCCGGCTCATCCGGCCCCATCGTTTAGCGGCCTAGGACGCCGCCCTTTCACGGCGGTAGCACGGGTTCGAATCCCGTTGGGGTCACTTTCCGGTAATAATTGAATAAGCATGGCCCTGTAGCGCAGTTGGTTAGCGTGCCGCCCTGTCACGGCGGAGGTCGCGGGTTCAAGTCCCGTCAGGGTCGCTCCATAGCGACGGGCCTTCTTTCGAGGAGGCCTTTCGTCTCGGAAGCGGCAGACATGCCGCTCGGCTCTGTAGCTCAGTTGGTAGAGCGCACGACTGAAAATCGTGAGGTCACGGGATCGACGCCCGTCGGAGCCACTGGACCCTCGTGAGGCTTCTACTCACGGGGGTCTTTCTCGTTTCTGGACGCCGCGCGCGCCTCGCGCGTGCGCGGACGCACGCGCTTTCGCGCAGACGCCCGTTCGAGCACAGGCGATCACGCGAGAACAGGCCGCCCGGCGCCCAGACCGCCCTGCTTTCGCACGATGGCCTGTTCTCACCGACGCCTCCGCCACACCAACGCCTCCGCCCCGCCGACGCCTCCGCCACACCGATGCAGCCCCGCCGACGCCGCGCGCGCGTGGGTGGTTCCGCGGGCCACCGGACAGCGCTACTATTAGTTGACTTTTAGCAAGCACCTGGCGCCCGACTCCGCCTTCTCGAGCCGCCCGCCACCCCTTCTCGATGAGGACGAATGTCAGACATCACCCAGAGCCGGCGCGCGCGCACCGCCGCCACCGACACGGTCATGACCCACCGCATGATCATGTTCGTCATCTTCGGCCTGATGGCCGGAATGTTCCTGTCCGCCCTCGACCAGACCGTCGTCGGCACGTCTATCCGCACGATCGGCGACGACCTGCAGGGCCTCAGCCTGCAGGCCTGGGTCACCACCGCCTACCTGATCGTCTCGACGATCGCGACGCCCATCTACGGCAAGCTCTCCGACATCTTCGGACGCCGCCCATTGTTCCTGCTGGCGATCCTCATCTTCATCGTCGGCTCGATCCTCGCGAGCTTCTCGACCTCGATGATCGAGCTCGCCGCGTTCCGCGCGATCCAGGGACTGGGCGCCGGTGGCCTCATGTCGATGCCGCTCGCGATCATGGGAGACATGCTCGCGCCCCGCGAGCGCGCGAAGTACCAGGGCTACTTCCTCGCCGTCTTCGGTATCTCCAGCGTCATCGGCCCGCTCGTGGGCGGCCTGTTCGCGGGAGCCGACCAGATCCTCTGGATCACCGGCTGGCGCTGGGTCTTCCTCATCAACGTGCCCATCGGCATCGCCGCGCTCGCGATCGTCTGGCGCTTCCTGCACCTTCCCAAGCAGCCGCGTCACTCCGTGCGCATCGACTGGTGGGGCGCGACGACCGTCATCGTGGCGCTCGTGCCGCTGCTGCTCGTCGCCGAGCAGGGCCGCGAATGGGGTTGGGGCTCGCCGATCGCCCTCGCCTGCTACGTCGTGGGGGGCCTCGGCATCCTGGCCTTCGTGATCGCCGAGCGAGCGATGGGAGACGACGCCCTCATCCCGCTGAAGCTGTTCCGCTCGCCGACCTTCTCGATGGCGACCGTGATCGGCGTGCTGGTCGGGTTCGGCATGTTCGGCGCGATGCTCACCCTGCCGCTGTACCTGCAGCTCGTGCTGGGCTCGAACCCCACGCAGAGCGGTTTCGAGATGCTGCCGATGATCCTCGGCCTCATGATCGCCTCGATCGGCAGCGGTCAGATCATCGCGCGAACCGGCCGCTACCGGATGTTCCCGATCATCGGCACGCTGCTGATGTCGGTCGGCTTCTTCCTGCTGACGTTCCTGAAGTACGACAGCCCGTACTGGCACGTCGCGATCGCGATGCTCGTCATCGGTCTGGGTCTCGGCCAGCTCATGCAGACCCTGACCATCGCCAGCCAGAACTCGGTGGGCCTGCGCGACATGGGTGTGGCCACGAGCGGGTCGACGTTCTTCCGTCAGATCGGCGGGACATTGGGCACCGCCGTCCTGCTCTCGCTGCTGTTCACGCTCATGCCGACGAACGTCATCGGATCGTTCAGCGACCGTACGACCCTGACCGACGCGCTCGACGCCGCCCTCGACCCGACCGTGTCGTCGGCCCCGGCGAACCAGAAGATCATGTCGGCGATCTACGCCCCGATCGTGTCGCGAGCGACCGACGCCGTCACGACCCAGCTGCAGCAGAACGTGCAGCAGGCTCAGGATGCCGCGACCCAGGCCGTGGCCCAGAAGGTCGCCGCCGGGCAGCTCCCGGCCTCGGCCCAGGCGGCGGCGACGCAGGCCGCGATCGCCCAGGCTCTCACCGCCGCGACCACGCAGGTCCAGCAGCAGATGCCGGTCGCGCGCATCGCGTCGGACGGGACGGTGAGCCTCGACTTCTCCGACGCCGCGCAGCGTGCCGCCTTCGTCGACACCATCGCGACGAACCTCGAGGACCAGTTCCGCGCCGGAGACGACAACGCCTCGGTCGGCGACTCCACGCTCGACGACACCTCGTTCCTGGTGAACGCCGACCCGCGCCTGGCCAAGCCGTTCCTCGTCGGGTTCAACGCGTCGGCGGTGAGCGTCTACGGGGTGGCGATGTCGGTCCTGCTGCTGGCCTTCGTGCTGTCGCTGTTCTTCCGCACCCCGCCGCTGCGCGCCAAGTCGGGCCCTGCAGGAAGCCGCCGACGAGCGCCGCGGACGAGAAGACGAGGAGAAGCGCGCCGACGAAGCCGCCGCTCAATCGGGCGCGCTCCTCGCCCCGTGAGACGGTGGGGGCGGGCCGTCGTCCGCCCCCACCGTCTCACCCGGCCTCGCGGGCCCGCAGGTGCTTTCGCAGAACTTGCCGGATGCCGACTGCGGCACCGCGGGACGAACCCCACGCGCCGCACCTTGTTGTGCGGTGCGACCTCGGCCGCGACCAGGTCCTCGGGGGTGAGCTCGACGCCGCGCGCGACGACGACGAAGGCCTCGGGAATCTCCCGCCGGTCGTCGTCGAGGGCGCCGATGACGGCGGCATCCTGGATTGTCGGATGCGATAGCCGGACGTGGGGTCGATCAGCACGACACGGTCGAGATCGGACGCGTCCAGCGCGCCCCTGACCCCGCCTCACAGGAGGGCGAGGAGCACTCCCCCGCCGGCTCCGACGAGGACCACGACCCATGCCGGAGCGCGCAACGCCGTCAACAGCACGAATCCGACGACGGCGAGGACGAACGCACCGGTCCCGGCGATCGCGGTCGTGAACACCGGGGTGTACAGGGCCGCGCCCAGGATGCCGACCACCGCGGCGTTCGCACCCCGCATCGCCGAGCGCACCGACGCACGCCCGCGCAGGGCGTCCCAGAACGGCAGCACGCCCACCAGCACGAGCAAGCCGGGGAGGAAGATCGCGACGAGGGCGACCGCCGCGCCGACGACGCCGCCCGGGCCCACGCCCGACACGGCGCCGAGGTAGGCGGCGAAGGTGAACAGCGGGCCCGGCACGGCCTGCGCCGCGCCGTAACCCGAGAGGAACGCCTCGGGAGACACCCATCCGCTCTCGACGACGCCCGCCTGCAGCAGGGGCAGCACGACGTGCCCTCCCCCGAACACCAGGGCACCCGAGCGGAAGAAGACATCGGCGAGCGCGAGCGCGCCCGAACCCGTCACCGAGGCGAGCACCGGGAGTCCGACGAGTCCGACGCCGGCCGCCACGAGGCACGCGATCGCGACCGCCCGGGGTACACCGAACGCGACCAGGTGAGACCCGGGAGGCTCTTCGGTTCCGCGAAGGAGCAGCAGGCCCGCGAGGAACCCCACGGCCAGGGCGCCGATCTGCCCGAGCGCTCCGGGCACGAGCAGGGCGAGGGCGAGGGCGACGACCGCGATGCCCGCGCGGCGCGCGTCGGGGGCGAGGGTGCGGGCCATCCCCCACACCGCGTGGGCGACGATCGCAACCGCGATGATCTTCAAACCCGACAGCACCCCGTCGCCGACGGAGCCGCCCACCAGCGCCGCGCCCGCCGCGAACGCGACGAGCAGGACCGCCGAGGGCACCGTGAACCCGACGAAGGCGGCGAGAGCCCCGAGGGCGCCGGCACGCTGCAAGCCGATCGCGAAGCCGACCTGGCTCGATGCGGGGCCCGGGAGGAACTGGCACAGCGCCACGAGGTCGGCGTAGGCGCGGTCGTCCATCCAGCGACGTCGCTCGACGAAGTCGGAGCGGAAATAGCCCAGGTGCGCGACGGGACCACCGAACGATGTCACCCCCAAGCGCAGGAACGCGAGGAACACCTCGCTCACGCGGCCCGGTCGTTGCATCCCTCGATCATCGCGGCGTCAGGCGAACAACGGGTGAATGTCACGACAAGGGAACGCGCAACAGCTCGTCCACGAGTCGGAGCGTCACCCCCGTGAGCTCCTGGTCCGTCGAGACGTCGCCACCGGCGATGCTGTCGCGCAGTCGCTCCACCTCACCGACCATCGGATTGGCCGGCGCGTCGACCTCGATCACCTCGACCTGCCCCTCTCGGGGCGAAACGGTGAGGCGTCGCGGCGCGTCGATCGCGTCGATCGACAGCGAACCCTGTTCCCCCTGGATCTCACTCGGCAGGCCGGTGTCGGTGATCTTCGACCAAGCGACGTCGGCGACGAACCCGTCGTAGGCGGCGATCGCGCTGCCCAGGCCGTCGGTGCCGGAGGCGATACCCACGCGCACGCCCCGTATCGCGCGCGGCGCGCCGAAGAGTCGCACGAGGGCGTGCAGGGGATAGACGCCGAGATCGCGCAGCGCGCTCCCGCCGAGGGCGGGGTCGAAGATGTTCGTCTGCTCGCCCGCCAGCACGTGGTCGTAGCGGGCCGAGCGCTTCTCGTAGCGGAACGAGACGCGGCGGATCTCGCCCAACCGCGGCAGCGCCGCCCGTACCGCGGCGAGACCGGGGTCGTACGCCGTGCGCATGGCCTCCAGCAGCACGACGCCGCGCGCGCGGGCGTGAGACACCGCGGCATCCCACTCCCCCGCCGTCAGCACCGCGGGCTTCTCCACGAGCACCGGGATGCCGGCATCCACCGCCGCACGCACCTGGTCGCCGTGCAGGGCGTTGGGGCTCGCGAGATACACGGCATCGACATCGGAGGCGGCGAGCAGTTCGTCGAGGCCGACCGCGATGCCCGGTGCGCCGATCGCATCGGCGAACGCGCGGGCACGCCGGCCGTCGCGGGAGGCCACCCGCGAAACCTCCACGCCCTCGAGCTCGCCCACCGCCTCGGCAAGGCGCTCCGAGATGCTGCTGGTGCCAACGATGCCGATGCGGATCATGGGTCCATCCTCCCGTCCGGGATGCGCTCGCAGAAACCGTCCCGGAAATGCGCGAATCGTCCCGGTATGATCGGCCGGGTTCGCCACCCGAAGCCCGAGGCACCATGACCACCACCCGCGCACAGCACCGTCGCCGCGTCTCCCGGCGTGCCCGCGCCCGGCGAACGCTCTTCGCCTCCGTCGCCATCGTCCTCATCGCCGGAGGCGTCACGGCCTTCGCGCTGACCCGCGGCCAGGCCGGTTCGCCCGTGGCCGACGCCCCCTCGGCCCTCGACACCCCCTCGGCCACGCCGACGCCCACTCCCACGCCGCTCACCGCCGCCCAACAGCTGCTCGCCACCACGACCGACACCAAAGCGTGTGCGGTGTCGTTCCAGGGCGAGGGCATCTCGATCGCCCCCGCGCTGCAGTCCGAGGGCACCCGCTACCAGGCTCTGCCCATCCCCCGCGCCGACGGCCGCGTCTTCGCCGGGTGGTACGCGACGCCCGCCGACGCGACCGCGATGAACCTGCCCGCCCGTCTGAACGGCGCCGACCTCGTCTCGTGCACGGACCGGGAGCGGACGCTGTTCGCCGGGTGGACGACGCCGGCAGCGAACGAGGCCGAGAATGCCGGCATCCCGATCCTGATGTACCACCAGTTCACCCGGAACCCCGAGGGCGAAGACAACTGGCTCCGGCTGAACTACGCCTACATCGGCGACTTCGACGCGCAGATGGCCTATATCCAGGAGTCCGGCTTCTACCTGCCCACCTGGGACGAGCTCAGCGCCTTCATCGACGGCCAGCTGTTCCTGCCGAAGCACTCGGTCATCATCACCGACGACGACGCGGACAGCTCGTGGCTCGAGCTCGCGGCGCCGATCGTCGACGCACGAAAGCTCCTCACGACGTCGTTCGTCATCACGTCGGCGCGTACCGAGCCCACCCCGAATCAGTGGGTGCTGCAGCGCTCGCACACGCACGACATGCACCGCGCCGGCGCCAACGGCAAGGGCCGCATGGTCAACGAGGATGCCGACACGATCGCCGCGGACCTGGAGAAATCCGCCGAGATCCTCGGGGTGAAAGAAGTCGTGGCCTACCCCTACGGGCACTACAACGAAACGACCAAAGAGGGCATGCGCAAAGCCGGCTTCGAGCTGGGCCGCACGATCGAGTCGGGCTATGTGCGCATCGGCACCGACAAGCTCGCACTCCCCGTCGTGCGGATGAACTACGGCATGAAGGTCGACGACCTGAAGGAATACATCGGCTGAACCCCCGGCGGGTCTGCTCCTCCCCATGGGTGAAACACCCGGTACCTCTCAGGTAACTCCGAAATAATGCGGGATCGAGCACGCGTCGGCCCTTCTACGCTGTGTACTTCCGCCTTACTGAGAAAACGCGAGCATCCATGCAACTTTCCGTCATCGTTCCGACCTTCAATGAGGGTCCCAACGTCGCCGAGCTCGTGCGGCGGACGGCACAGGCGTTGGTCGGTCGCGAGGTCGAGGTGATCTTCGTCGACGACTCCACCGACGACACCCCCGACATCATCCGCGCGGTCGCGGCGACGGCGACGATCCCGGTGCGCCTGATCCACCGCGACGACCCCGTGGGCGGGCTCGGCGGCGCCGTCGTCGAGGGGATCCGCGCGGCGGCATCCGAGTACTGCGTCGTCATGGACGGCGACCTGCAGCACCCGCCCGAGGTCATCGCCGACCTGCTCGCCCGCGTCGAAGAAGGCGACGCCGACGTGGTCGTGGCCTCGCGATACATCGCCGGCGGCACCTCCGACGGGCTCGCCAACGCGGTGCGCACCACCGTGTCACGGGCGTCGACGCTGCTGACCAAGGCGATGTTCCCGAAGAAGCTGCACAACTGCTCCGACCCCATGACCGGGTTCTTCCTCATCGACCGCCGCGCGCTCGAGGTCGACGAACTGCGCCCGCGCGGGTTCAAGATCCTGCTCGAGATCCTCGCCCGCAAACAGATGCGCGTCGCCGAGGTGCCGTTCTCGTTCGCGCCGCGCTTCGCCGGGGAATCCAAGGCCTCGTTCAGCCAGGGCATGCGCTTCCTCACCCAGCTGACCATGCTGCGCTTCGGCCGCATGTCGGCATTCGCGATCGTGGGCGGTCTGGGCGCCGTCGCCAACCTCGTCATCATGTGGGCACTGACCGCGGTGGGCGTGCAGTACATCGTCGCCGCGATCGTCGCCAGCGTCATCACGATCGTCGCCAACTTCCTCGCACTCGAATACCTCGTCTTCGCCGACATGCGGCAGGAGTCGGGGCTCATGCGCCACCGCTTCATCAAGTCGTTCACGTTCAACGGCGTCGAAGCGATCGTGCGAATCCCCGTCATCTGGCTGCTCGTGAACCAAGCGCACATCCAGAGCGTCGTCGCAGCCGCCCTCACCCTGATCGCCGCGTTCGTCGTACGCTTCGTCTTCCACGCCCTCGTCGTCTACGCCCCCACCAAGAGCCGCGTCGGCAAAGCCGTCCGCGCCATCGAACCCCTCGAAGACGAACTCACCGCCTGACACCGGGCGGGCACGAGCGGCGTACGCTGGAACCATGTCCAGCGAAGCCCCCATCCGTATGTTCGGCGCCGACTGGTGCCGTGACTGCATCCGCACCAAGAAGCAGCTCGACGAGCTCGGCGTCGCGTACGAGTACGTCGACCTCGTGGCCGAACCCGCCGCAGCCGATGTCGCGAAGGAGATCTCGGGCCGCACGAGCATCCCCGTCGTCGTCTACCCCGACTCCAGCCATCACGTCGAGCCGTCGAACGCCGACGTCGAGGCCAAGTTGCGCGAGCTGTCGCTGATCTGACCCGGTCGGCATGGCCCTCACCACCGCGTGGCCGGTGCGCCGCGCGCTCACCGGCGAGGCGGGCACGGCGTTGCCCGCCTTCGTCGACCATCACGTGCACCTGCATCTCATCGATGCCGCGGCGCTGCCGTCCCGCGGCATCGCCGCGGTGGTCGATCTGGGAGGCGACCCCGCAGCCCTCGCGCGTCACGCGGCGGGTCTGCCGCGCGTCGCGTATGCCGGCGCGTTCCTGACGGCCCCCGGTGGCCACCCGCGAGGGCGGGCGTGGGCGCCGGCCGCCATCGTGCACGAGGTGTGGTCGTCGTCGCGCACGCCCAGGGAGCGCGTCAGGTCGAGCGGGCGGTCGAGGCCGGCGCCACCGCACTCGCACACACCCCGTTCGACGCACCGGTGTCACGCCACCTGCTCTCGCGAGCCGTCGCGGCGGGCCAGGTATGGATCTCGACCCTCGACATCCACCGCGGTGCCGCGCGGGCACAGGCCATCGCCAACCTGCGGGCCTTCGCCGCTCGCGGGGGACGCGTGCTCTACGGCACCGATCTCGGCAACGGTCCGCTGCCCCTCGGCGTCAACCGTCGAGAACTGCTCGCCCTTGACGAGGCCGGCATCCACGGCGACGCACTCGTGAGCACCCTCACCGACCCGTGGCCGGCCGCCTCACCGTTGGACACCGTGTCGACGTTCATCGCGGGCGCCGCCCCCGCCTCCCCCGACGACGTACCGACGTGGCTGAGCCGCGCCGCCGTCGTCCCGACCGAGGAGCTCGCCCGTGCCGGCTGAACACGCGTACGACGCAGAGGCAGCGGCGCTCGACGCCGCCGACCCGCTCGCCGCTCATCGCGCCGCGTTCGTCGGCGCAGAAACACCGCTCGTCTACTTCGACGGCAACTCACTGGGCCGCCCGCCACGCGCCACGGCCGAGCGGCTGTCGCGCTTCGTCACCGAGGAGTGGGGCGGGCGCCTCATCCGCGGCTGGGACGAGAACTGGATGGAACTCCCCTTCCTCATCGGCGATCGCATCGGCGGCCTGGCCCTCGGAGCGGCCGCCGGTCAGACCGTGATCGGCGACTCCACGACCGTGCTGCTGTACAAGCTCCTGCGCGCGGCCCTCGACGCGCAGTCCGCCCTCGACCCCGAGCGCGTCGAGATCGTCGTGGGCCGTGACGATTTCCCCACCGACCGCTACCTCGTCGAGGGCATCGCCGCCGAGCGCGGCGCCCGAGTCGTGTGGATCGAGGTCGACACCGCGCGAGGAGTGGATGCCGATCTGCTCCGCGCCGCCGTGGGTCCCCGCACCGCGGTGGTGCTGCTGAGTCACGTGTCATACCGCTCCGGCTTCCTCGCCGACGGCCCCGGCCTCACCGCCATCGCGCACCAGGCCGGCGCGCTCGTGCTGTGGGACCTGTGCCATTCGGCCGGGTCCGTGTCCGTCGAACTCGATGCCTGGGGCGCCGACCTGGCCGTGGGATGCACCTACAAGTACCTCAACGGCGGGCCCGGGTCGCCGGCGTTCGCCTATGTCGCCGCGCGGCATCAGGCGACGCTCACGCAGCCCGGTGCAGGGGTGGATGGGGGCGGCCGACGTCTTCTCGATGGGGCCCGTGTACCGCCCGGCCGACGGCATGCGCCGTTTCCTGTCGGGAACACCGCCGGTGCTGGCGATGGTGGCGATGCAGGACACGCTCGATCTGCTCGCGGCGGCCGGTATCGCCGCGGTGCGCGAGAAGTCGGTCGCGCTGACCGAGTTCGCGCTGCGCGTGGCCGACGGCATCCTGCATCCGCTGGGCGTGCGGCTGGCCTCGCCACGCGATCCCGCCGAGCGCGGCGGCCACGTGACGCTCTCGCATCCGGCGATGCGCGCCGTGACCGCGCGGCTGTGGGCGGGCGACGTGATCCCCGACTACCGCGACCCGCACGGTCTGCGCATCGGACTGTCGCCCCTGTCGACGAGCTTCGCCGAGACACTCGCCGGCATGCGAGCCATCGCCGAAGCGGTGCACGCCGAGGCCTGAGCCAGCGGGCTCCCGGTCGGTTCACGAAAACGACCGAGGGACCTCGAACCACCGCGGGCTAGCCTCGAACGGTGATCGATCCGCTCCTCATCGTCGTCGTGGGCGTGGTGGTGGTCGCCCTCGCAACGGTCATCGCGCCGCGCTTCAACATCGCCGGCCCCCTCGTTCTGCTGGCCATCGGTGCCGGGGTGAGTCTGCTGCCGTTCGTGCCGGCCTTCACGCTCGACCCCGAGGTACTGCTCGTGGGAGTGCTGCCCCCTCTGCTGTACTCGGCGGCCGTGCAGCTGCCGGCCGTGGAGTTCCGCCGCGATTTCGCCCCCATCGCCGGCCTCTCGGTGCTGCTGGTGGTGCTCAGCTCGCTCGCGCTCGGGCTGTTCTTCTGGGCGGTCGTCCCCGGTCTCGGCCTCGCCCTCGCGATCGCCCTCGGCGCGATCCTGAGCCCCACGGATGCCGTGGCCACCTCGATCGCCAAACGCCTGGGCATCTCGCCGCGTGTGGTGACGATGCTCGAGGGCGAGAGCCTGCTGAACGACGCGACGGCCCTGGTGCTCCTGCGCACGGCGGTCGCCGCCGTGGCATCCGGTTTCGCCTTCGGCGATGCCCTGACGAACTTCGCGTGGGCGGTCGTCGTCGCCCTCGTGCTGGGCGCGGTCGTCGGGTGGGTCAACCTGCGCGTGCGGGAGCGGGTGATCAACTCCGCCGCCAACACCGCGCTGAGTTTCACCGTGCCCTTCATCGCGTACCTGCCGACCGAGCACCTCGGCGGCTCGGGGCTCGTGGCGGCGGTCGTTGCGGGGATCGTGACCGGCCAGGGCGCAGCTCGGCGCTTCACCCCCGAACAGCGCATGAGCGACCGACTCAACTGGCGCACCATCGAGCTCATCCTCGAGGGCGGCGTCTTCCTCGCGTTCGGCCTCGAGCTGAAAGACATCGTCACGAGCAACCTGCGTGAGCACGAGGGGCTCTGGCACGGCACGTGGCTGGCCCTGTCGGCCCTCGGCATCACGCTCGTCGTGCGCGGGCTCTGGGTGGCGGGTCTGGTCTGGGTGCAGGGGCGCCGCAGCCGCAGGCTGGGGCTGCATCAGGGACGCATCGAAGACGCGCAGCAGCGCCTCGACCGCTTCGAACAGGCCTACCGAAACGGCTCGATCGACGCGCGCGGCCGCGGCGACGACCCGGCTCGGGCAGCGCGACGCATCGGGTGGATGCGGCGCCGGATCTCGCGCACCATGGCCGATCTCGACTACTACCGCGGCACGCCGCTGGGGGCACGGCACGGCGCGGTCATCGTGTGGGCCGGCATGCGTGGGGTCGTCACCCTCGCCGCCGCGCAGACACTGCCCGAGGACACCACGCAGCGCCCACTGCTCATCTTCGTCGCTTTCCTCGTCGCCCTGTTCAGCCTGGTGCTGCAGGGGCTCACGCTGCCGGCCGTCGTTCGCGCGGTCGGTTTGGCCGGCGATGGCGGAGAGGGCCCCTCGCGCGAGGAGCAACAGTCGCTCGACGCGGAGCTCAGGGCGGCGGCCACCGACGCCCTGCGAGCGGGCTCGCTGGTGCGCCGCGACGGCGAGGCCTTTCCCGCCGACATCGTCGAACGCGCCGGAGCGCGACTGGCGCAGCCGCCCGACGACGAGGCCACGCACCGGGTGCGGGATCTGCTCGAACTGCGTCTGGCCTCGCTCGAGGCGATGCGCCGACGATTGCAGGATCTGGGCCACGATGGCCGGTACAGCACCGCCGCCCTGCGTCACGCCCTGGCGGAGCTCGACGCCGATCAGATCAGCCTCGAGCTGCGCCTCGACGACGGCCAGGACGACTGAGGCGCATGCGGTTCCGCGGAATCCGCGGTAACGAGCACGCGACCGGACGACTCGGCACCGACAGCGAGGTCGCCACGCACATCGCGACGGGCTCGCGTCGCCGGTGGGAAGCCTCGCCATCGGATGACGATGGATGGCTGCCCCCGCCGTATCGCAGCGCGCATGCGGCACAATGGTGGCGGAGGTTTCCCATGAGTGATCCGACCCCGACGGTGCCGTCACCCGCGGATGCCGCCGGGACGAGCCCCGTTCCGCTCGCGCACGCAGCGGCCGAGTGCCCGAAGTGCTTCACCGAGTTGCAGAGCGACCGGGACTGGTGGCGTGCGCGCCCCGCCGGCTCCCGCCTCGTCGGCCTCGTCGTGGCGCGCGCCGACATGCCCACCATCAAGCAGCAGCGCGACGACCTGACCCGCTTCGGCGTGCCGATCGAGGGTTTCCGCCACCCCGCTCCCGAGACGCTCGAGGGCTGGGCGACCCGGCTCGACCGGTTCTTCGGCACCCTGACCCGGGGCGACGTCCTTGTCGTCGCGAGCGTCCACGCCCTCGGCCTCACACGCGAAGACGAGACCCGCGCGGTCGCCGACCTGCGTCGTCGCGGCGTCATGGTCAAGGTGCTTCCGCACGGCGACCGTCATCTGCACGACGCCGCGCTCAGCACGCACCCCTGAGGTGTCGGCGGTTCGCCGCGCCGGACGGGCCACGTCCGGGTGCCCCCTCAGGCGGCATCCTGGTCCACCCGTGCGCGGGCGAGCGCCGTCTAAGGACGGGAATCGCCCGCCGTCTGGGCGTCGAAGGCCTCGCGCACCGACACCGTGTCGTAGACGATGTGCAACCGCTCGATCCGCCCGTCGGGGGCGAGCTCGGCGACGTCGACCACGGTGAAGGGAGCGGGCGAGCCGTCGGCGAGCACCCAGTCGAAGTCGAACCAGAAGCTGACGACGGGGCCGCCGTCGGCATCCTGCATGACGCTGCGCAGCGTCAGGCGCGACGACTGCGTGTCGGCGAAGAGCAGCGGATAGAACTCGGCGGCGGCGAGCTCACCGTACAGCGGCGACGAGACGCGGGCGGACGGGGCGAACAGCGCGAGAACGGCCTCGAGATCGGCGTGCTCCAACGCGGTGAGGTAACGCTCCACGAGCGTAGACGGGGTCATCGAAGTCCTTCCGGGCGGCGGCGGCCCGTCGTGGGCCGACCGCCTCATCATTCTGCCCGTCGTGACCTCGTCGCTTCCGCCGCAGATCTGCCAGCCAGGCCCACACCGGCGGGGAATCTGCCGCGCCCCGCCGCGACCATGACGACGGTGCCCCCGCAGACGTATCCGCGAGGGCACCGATGGAGACGAGGTCAGCCCTGAGCGCGACGGTTGGTGCGCGGGTTGCGCGCGCCGACGACCATGCCGGTCGTGGGAGCACCGGATGCCGAGCGGCCCGCGCCCTGCGGACGGGCGGCGCCGGAGCCGGCACGCTGTGCGCCGCCGGTACCCTGGCCGCGACCGGTGCCGGAGCGCTGGCCCTGACCACGGCCGCCCTGCGAGGCGCGACCGGCGGCCGGAGCGTCGGCCGACTGGCCCGAGCCACCGCGGCCGGGACGACGGCGACCGCCACCGGCGACCGGGGCCGCGGCATCCTGAGCCTGACCGCGGGCGGCGCGCTTGCGCTGCGCGTTGGCGCCCTGCGAGCGTCCGCCGCCCTGGGGCTGCGCGACGACCGGCTCGGGCTTGACGTAAGGGGCGACCTCGCCGACGAGCGCGACGACCTCGGGCGACGTCGGGGTCACCGCGGTCGGAGTGGCCGAGATCTTGGCCTTGCGCAGGATGTCGAGGGTGTCGCGGCGCTGCTCGGGCAGCATGATCGTGACGACGTCACCGGCGGTGCCGGCGCGGGCGGTGCGACCCGAGCGGTGCAGGTAGGCCTTGTGCTCGACGGGCGGGTCGACGTGCACGACCAGCTCGACGCCATCGACGTGCACGCCGCGGGCGGCGACGTCGGTCGCGACGAGCACCTTCGCGCGGCCGTCGCCGAAGGCGGCGAGGTTGCGGTCACGCGCGGGCTGCGACAGGTTGCCGTGCAGATCGACGGCGGGGATGCCGGACGCGGTGAGCTGCTTCGCGAGCTTCTTGGCCTGGTGCTTGGTGCGCATGAACAGGATGCGGCGGGCGGTCCCCGAGGCGAGAGCCTGCACGAGGTCCTTCTTGGCGTCAGCGTCGGCCGGGGCGAAGACGTGGTGGGTCATCGCGGCGACGTGCGAGTGCGCCTCGTCGACCGAGTGCAGCACCTCGTTGCGGAGGAACCGCTTGACGAGCTTGTCCACGCCGTTGTCGAGCGTCGCCGAGAACAGCAGGCGCTGACCGTCGGCGGGCGTGCGGGCGAGCAGGCGGGTGACGCCCGGGAGGAAGCCGAGGTCGGCCATGTGGTCGGCCTCGTCGAGCACGGTGATCTCGACGTCGCCGAGGTTCGCGAAGCCCTGACCGATGAGGTCTTCGAGGCGACCGGGGCACGCGACGAGGATGTCGACCCCGGCGTTCAGCGCGTCGACCTGACGCTTCTGGTTCACGCCGCCGTAGACGGTGGTGGTCACCAGACCGAAGGGCTGGGCGAGGGGCTTGATGACCTCGTCGATCTGGTTCGCCAGCTCGCGCGTCGGGGCGAGCACGAGCGCGCGGGGCTTGCGGCCACGACGACGATCGGTGTTCGCCGCGAGGCGCGCGACCAGCGGCAGCGAGAAGGCGAGGGTCTTGCCCGAGCCCGTCTTGCCGCGGCCGAGCACGTCTCGCCCGGCGAGGGTGTCGGGCAGGGTGTCGGCCTGGATCGGGAAGGGCTCGTTCTTGCCCTGGGCGGCGAGAACGTCGATGAGGGGGGCGGGTACGCCGAGGTCGGCGAAAGTCTGGGACGTCATGAAATAACTCCTGCCGCGGCGCACGCGCGCACGGCGGTTCGGGATGCCGCGATGCTGCGGCTGCAATGGGCGAAGGCGCCGGGTGGCGCATCCGTTCGCCGTGAAGGTCAAAGGCCCGAGAAGAGGGGGCCGGTGCGTTCGACGACGCTCGGAGCGAAAGCTCCAGCCATCAGTCTAGCGGGTGGGGCGGTGTTCTCCGTCGCCCGACGGAGGCGCCGCGGTTCGCGGCCCCGTAGCGTCGACGCATGGACACCGCCTCGATGATCATGGGCGCCGCGATCGCCTCCGTGGCCTGGATCGGCTTCTATCCGTGGGCGAAGCTGCGCCGCCTCCGGGAGCTCGAAGCGCAGATCGCCCCTTCGGGGACAGCGAGCGCGCAGGACTGAGCCTCACGCCGCCGCGCGCCAACACCCCCGCACGTGGTCGTCGACCATGCCGGAGGACTGCATGAGCGCGTACATCGTGGTGGGGCCCACGAAGCGGAGTCCGCGGCGACGCAGCTCTTTGCTCATCGCCGTGGACTCCGGCGTCACCGCCGGCACCTCGGCGAACGTGGTCGGGGGCTCGTGCGTCGCGGGCGCGAAGGACCACATCAGTTCGTCGAACTCGCCGTCGGCCATGCCGGCGACGATCTTCGCGTTGCCGATCACGGCCTCGATCTTTCCGCGGTGGCGGATGATGCCGGCATCCTGAAGCAACCGCTCGACGTCGTCGGGGCCGAACGCGGCGACGGTCGCCGGCTCGAAGCCGTGGAACACCTCGCGAAAGCGCGGGCGCTTGCGCAGGATCGTGATCCAGGCGAGGCCGGCCTGGAAGCCCTCGAGGCTCATCTTCTCGAACAGCGGGCGGTCGCCGCGCAGCTCGGTGCCCCACTCTTCGTCGTGGTAGCGCTGGTACTCGGCGTCGGATCCCGCCCAGGCGCAGCGGGTGATGCCGTCGGCACCGGTGGTGAGGTCGCTCATACCCCTCAGGCTAGGGGCGACCTCCGACACCGTGTCTCGACTGCGGAGCGGCGGCGGCACCAGAACAGGTGATCGCACGAGAGCAGGCCCTCCCGCGGGGCTCCCGCCCTGTTCCGGGCGTATCCCCTGTTCTCGCGGCCTCAGGCACCGCGGTTGCGACGGCGACGGCGACGGCGACGACAGGGGATGCCACCAGAACAGGCCGCACCCACGGCACATCGACCTGTTCTCGCCGGATCCCCTGTTCTCGACGCGCGCGCCCCGCATCACAGCAGCCGCGTCGGCAGGGCCTCCTCGACCACGCCGTCGCCGTCGCGGTCGACGCGGTAGACGGCGCCCCCGGGCAGCTCGGTGACGACGTCCACGGCGCGGGAGCCCTCGTACAGCACGCCCGTGCCCTCGTCGAGGCCGAACCCGCCCGGGAGCGCCCCCGACCCCACCGCCGCGTGCAGAGCCGGGCGCCGCTGGGCTTGCGAGTCGTAGTGGACCCCGAGCGAGCCGGGGATGAAGCCCAGGCCGTCGGTGATCGTGCGGATCTCGCCGAAGCCCGAGGTCGGGCCGCCCTCGTGCCAGCAGATCGCCCCCGCGGAGGTCCCGGCCAACAGTGTCCCGCCCTCCCACGCGCGGCGCAGCACGGTGTCGAGACCGTGCGTCCGCCACACCGGCAGCAGGTTCGCGACGCTCCCGCCGCCCACCCACACGAGGTCGGCCGCGTCGACGACCTCGGCCAGGTCGGGCGCGGTGCGTCCGAAGAGGCGCAGGTGCGAGGCATCCACCCCGGCCGCCATCGCCGCGGCGAGCTCGCGCCCCTCGTCGACGCGCTGATCTCCCCCGGCGGTGTTGACGAACAGCACCCGCGGGCGCCCCTCGACTCCCGTCAGGTCGAGCGCGAAGCGCAGCAGGGGGCCGAAGCCCACGTCGCCCCACGAGGCCTCGACCCAGCCGCCGCAGGTCGCGAGGATGCGCGGCGAGGTCACGACGTCACCGCCACGGCATCCGCGTTCCACGCTCGCACGCGGGGCTCACGCCACGAAGCCCCCGCCAGGGAGAACGCGATCAGACGCTCCTCCCCCGCCTCGAGCCCGAAGGCGTTGTCGTCGAGCCAGGCCCCGGGGGCGGTGGGGAACCCGTCGACGAGTACGATCGGTGCCGGGACCTCACCGACGTTGCGAACGTGCAGCCCCCCGTCGCCGAAGCGGGCCTCGAGGCGCGTCCGCGGCTGCTCCTTCAACGGGGCCGGGCCGGTCCGGTACGGCGCGAGCAGCTCCTCGATCGGCCGCTCGGTGAGGCTCTCCAGCGGCTCGGCCTCGAGGGCTTCGACCTCGGCGCTGCGCGGCTGCGCGTTCAGCGCGTACCAGGCCGACGAGATCCGGCGGCCGTCCGCGTCGCGCAGATACACCGCCAGCACGAGCGGGCCGGCGTCGGGCACCTCGGCCTCGAGCGTGAACGCGAGGGCGTGGGCGTCGGCATCCAGATCGACGGATGCCGTGCGCTCGGCGATCACGCCGAACCGGGCGTCGTAGATGCGGGCTGTGACGGTCGCGGCGAGGGCCGCGGGAGTGTCGTTGGCGACGTGCACCTCGGCCGAGAACACCTCCCCGGCCTCGAACGACGTGCGGTCGTACACCGCGAACGCCGACCGGGGCGCACCGAACTGCCGCGCCCGGTAGTACGACAGCTTCGCGCGGCCGTAATAGTCGACGATCGCCCAGGACGCTCCGGGGAAGACCTCGCCGACCTTGTAGAACCAGTACGCCGCGGTGCGCTCCCCCGCGTGGGCGCGCAGGCGTTCCGAGGCGAAGCGGAGGGCATCGCCCTGGGCGAGCTGCGCGTACTCCACGAACGTCGCCCAGTCGGTGAGCGGTCCGTAGTGGGCGTAGCGCGCCTGCTTGAACAGGTCGAAGAGCGAGAACTGCGCCTGGTGCTGCACGATCGCGCCGTGCGCCGGCGGCGGCCACTCCTCCAGCAGCGCCGGATCGAGGAAGCGCGCCATGCTGTCGAGGTCGCACGGGCTCGACAGACCGTACTCGCCGAACACCGGCGGGACGTGCGTCGCATACGCCTCGACGGGCTCGCCCTCGTGGTAGACGCCGTAGTAGTGCTCGCTGCCGCCCCACGGGTCGGTGCGGTGGAAGGGGCGCGTCGGGTCGTACTGCCGCACGCGCGTGCCGATGACGGTGAGCAGGTCGTCGCCCGACACCGTCTCGGGGTTCTCGTTGCCCCCGCCCCACATCACGAGAGAGGGGTGCGACCGCAGCCGCCGCACGATGCGCGAGGCCTGCTCGTCGACCGTCGCGAGCGTCCGGCCCGTGGCATCCAGTCCGAAGCTCAGGGGGAACTCCTGCAGCACGAGGATGCCGCGGCGATCGCACTCGTCGTAGAACGCGTCGCTCTCGACGGTGCCGCCGCCCCACGCGCGGAGCATCTGCAGGTTCGCACGGACGCACAGGTCGAGCAGGTGCCGGTCGATTCCGAAGCCGCGGCGGGCCATGGGGTCGGTGAAGCACCAGTTCGCGCCCTTGAGGAACAGCGCGCGGCCGTTGACGACGAAGCGCCAATCGTAGACGTCGTCGCCCGACACCTCGGGGAGCGGGCGCATGTCGACGGTGCGGATGCCGACGGCCACCGCCCGCGCGGAATCCTCCACGCTCGCCTCGACGCGGTACAGGGGCTGGTCGCCGTAGCCGAACGGCCACCAGAGCCGCGCGTCCGGCACATCGACCTCGACCGCGTGCCGGGACGTGCCCGGGGAGGCCACGGCCTCCGCCGTGACGTCGGCGACGACCGTGCCGTCGGGGTCGAGCACGCGCACGCGAGTCCGGACGGCACCGCCCTCGGTGTGCGCGATCAGGTCCCACTGCACGCGGAGGCGCGCATGCCCTTCGGTCGCGGCCACGGTGGAGACGAACAGGTCGTCGAGCTCGAGGTCGGGCACGCGTTCGAGGCGGACGCTGCGCCAGATGCCCATCGAGATGAGGTGGCCGTAGTGCCAGCCCCAGCCGGGCGACGGCTTGAGGACGCCGTGCCAGTCGCGCGGCGGCGGGTCGATGCGCACGACGACCTCGTCCGTGCCGTCGCCGCGCAGGAGGGAGGTCACGTCGATCTCGGGGCCGCCGTACATGCCCGAGTGCCGTGCGATCGGTTCGCCGTTGACCCAGAAGGATGCCGTCTCGTCGACGCCGTCGAACGCCAGGCGCACGCGCTGCCCGCGCCAGGCGCCCGGAACGTCGAAGCGGCGCGCGTACCACCACTGCTGCTCCTCGACGCGGGTGCGCCGGAACTGCCACGGCCACTCACGCGGGACGCCGTGCTCGACGAGTTCGGCGTAGGTGTGGTCGTGCAGCAGCGGGTCGGGGATCTCACCCGCGGCGGTGAGGGCGGCCTGAACCGTGCCGGGAACCGCGGCGGGCATCCACCCCGAGCGGTCGGTGTCGGGGCGGTGCCAGCTGACGGGGTCCGCGGGGCGCGGACCGGCGAACCAGCGCTCGATCGCGAACTCGCGGCCGACGGGCGCGCCGGCGAGCAGCCACTCCCCGTCGAGCGAGACCACGTCGCGCTCCGCGGCCGGGATACCCGTGACCACGGCACCCGAGGCCGGCGAGGCGCCGCCTGGACGTGCCGCACCGCCCGGCGCCGCCGCGTCGAGGCCGCGGGGCCGCACCACCGTCGCTTCGCGCACGGGCAGCGTCGCATGCTCCTGCACCCACCGGTCGCCGTACAGCGGCGAGGCGAGCGAACGCGCCCGCTCGCGGTCGTCGAGCGAGGTCATCCCCTCACTTCACCGCCCCGGCGTACAGGCCGCTGACGAAGAAGCGCTGCGCGAAGACGAACAGCAGCAGGATCGGCAGGCTCATGATGAGCACGGCCGCCATGATGTTGCCCCAGTCGGCCAGGTATTGGGCCTTGAAGTACAGCACTCCCGTGGTCAGGGTGCGCTTCGACGGGTCGGTGAGCAGCAGCTGCGGCACGAGGTAGTCGTTCCACACCCCGACGCCCTGCAGCACCCAGAACGTCGCGATCGCGGGGCGCGCGAGCGGCAGGAAGATGCGGCGGAACAGGGTGAAGTAGCCCGCGCCGTCGATGACCGCGGCCTCGACGATCTCCTTGGGCACCTGCCGCATGAACGCCGCCATGAGGAACACGCCGAAGGGCAGGGCTCCCGCGATGTAGAGCAGGATGACGCCGACGTAGTTGTTGATGAGCCCCAGGTCGCGTACGACGCGGAACTGCGGCACGAGAGCGAGCTGCATGGGCAGGAAGATGCCCGCGGCCAGCAGCAGGTAGATCCCCGACCCGATGCGGGTGGCCTGGCGCACGATCGCGTATGACGCCAGCGCCGCCACGAACGTCGCCACGGTCATGCTCGTCACCGTCAGCAGCACCGAGTTGAAGAAGAGGTTGGCGAAGCCGGCATCCTGCCACGAGGTGACGAAGTTGTCGAAGGTCGGCGCGATCGGCAGACCCGTGGGGTTGGTGAGCACCTCGAGATTGGGCTTGAACGCCGTGATGACGATGATGACCAGGGGGTAGATCATCACGATGCTCAGCGCGATGAGCAGGAGGTTGATCGGGATGCGACGGGCCAGGCGCAGCGCCGACCGCGACGTCGTCCGGGTGTTCACGTGGGTGCTCATCGGTTGCCCTCCTCGTCGGCGACGCGGTTGTTCAGCTTGTTCTGCACCGCGGCGATCGCGATCAGCACGATCAGCACGAGCACGGCCATGGCCGACGCGTAGCCGAAGTTGTTGTTCACCAGACCCTCCTGGAAGACCTGCGTCATATAGAGCTGCGTCGAATTGCCCGGCCCGCCCCTCGTCATCAGGTACACGGTGTCGAACGCGCGGAGGGCACCGTTGATCGAGAGCACGAGCACCAGGCCGATCGAGGGCAGCATGAGCGGGATCGTGATGAAGCGCATCGCCTTCCAGCCGCGCGCGCCGTCGACCTTCGCCGCCTCGAGGATCTCGCCCGGAATGGTCGAGAGGCCGGCGAGGAAGATCACGACGTTGAATCCGAGCCCGCTCCACAGGTCGACGAGGATCACGCTGTAGAGCGCGAGGTCGTAGTTGCCGAGCCAGTCCTGCGCGAGGCCCCCGAGCCCGATGCTGCGCAGCAGCGTGTTGAACGTGCCCGTGGTGGGGTCGTACATGAAGCTCCACGTGAACACGATCGCCACCGGCGAGATGACCATCGGCGCGAAGAAGATCGCACGGTAGATGTTGCCGAGCCGCAGCTGACGGTGCAGCAGCACGGCGATGAGGAACGCCAGGATCGTCTGCACGACGATCTTGAAGAACCCGTAGATCGCGGTGTTGCCGATGGCTTCCATGAGCACCGGGTCGCCCGAGAAGATGCGGACGAAGTTGTCGGCCCCCACGAACTCCCACGCGCGGTTGAAGCCGCGGGCATCGGTGAAGCTGGCGACGATCACCTGCCCCATGGGGTACACCGTGAACACGGCGTAGAGCACGAGCGCGGGAGCGACGGCGATCCAGAACTTTCCCGTCGACGACCGCCCGGTCCACAGGCGCGCCTTCAGCGAGTGCGTCGTCAACGCCTGTGTCGCGGTGGGGTCGTCGAGGGCGAGGACCCGCGGGTCTTCGACGCGTGTGCTGCTCATTGCGGTCCAATCGGGTCGGAAGAGGGGATGACGACGCTCACTCCTCGGGCGGACACGTCGATGCGTCCGTCCGTGATGCGGGAGCGGAGCCCGTCGAGGTCGTCGGTCTCACCCGCGTCGAGGCCGGTGAGTCGGAGCGACAGGGGCTCGTCGTCGTACGTGGCCACCACGACCGCGCGGGCGCCGTCGGCGCCCTCCCACACGGTGAGGAGGTCGTGCACCGAGCCGTCGGGTCGATGGGCGCGCACCCCGTGGTCGACGATGAGCCGGCCGTTCCAGAGCACGTCGCGATGGCGAGCGCGAAGGGCATCCGCCTGTCGCGCGAGGGCCACCGTGGCGGGCATGTCGCCCGGGCGTCCCTTGAAGTTGTACGGCTCGAGGCTCAGGGCGTAGCCGTACAGCAGGCACTGCGCGATCATCGAGCGGTCGTCGAACCCGGTCAGGGCCGTGACGATGCGGGCGTCGGGGCGCAGCATGCGCCCGAGCGGGCGGTGCGAGGGCGAGGCGCTACGGAAGTACGACACGTCGTAGTGCGCGAACTGGTCGTCGTACGCCCCCTCGGCCGCGATGACGAAGCTCTCGCCGCGCTCCCCGAGAGCCGCGCGAATGTCGTCGACGAAGGCGTCGTCCCACGAAAAGGCGCTCGCGCCCACCTCGTGCCCGTGGTCGTCGGCGAAGCACAGCAGAGCACGCCCGTGGTACAGCGACTCGTCGGCCAGGATGCCATCCGCTCCCCAGTCCGCCAGCTGCACGACCTCGTCGGCGAAGCGTCGTCGCAGCGCCTCGACGCCGAAGCACAGCGGCACGTACCAGGGGGTGGCGATGCCGTAGCGCTTCCGGGACGAGTGATAGACCGGCCCGGGCTGCGCGTAGGGCTGGCCGTTCGCGTCGCGCGAGACGAAGGGCTCGAGATCGTCCCACAGGGGGCCGGGCTTCTCGACCCAGACGTACTTCACATAGAGCACGGTCGCGACGTCGAGCTCGCGGGCGCGATCAAGCGCCCGGCGCAGCCCTTCCTCCCCGCCGAGCTTCGCGGCGGGCCGGTGCTGCGGCACGAGACCGTCTTGCCCGCCCTCGTTCCATCCCACGATCTGGATCGCGCCGATCCCCTCCCGGGCGCACTCCTCGATGATGTCGACGAGTGCGTCGAAGTCGTAGCGGGGCTCGCCCTCCGTCGACATCAGCTGCACCTGGAGCCACGAGCGCGGTTCGTCGAGCCAGGCCGCCCGGGAGCGGCGCGTGGACTCCTGCGTCGGCAGATACGCGGCAAGGCCGCGCTCCCAGGTGCCGGCGAAAGGCACGACATCCATGTCGGGGAGGGTCGCTCCGGTGCCGTCGCCGGAGGGGAAGTGGATGGCATCCAGCGTGACGGCCGCGTCGTCGCCCGCGCGGCGCAGCAGGCTGTCGGCGAAGCCGGGCTCGAGGCTCGCGCGCCACCCGATGAACTGCAGCGTCCGCTCGGTGGGCTGCACGGTGAACCCGCCCCGCGCACCGGCGAGGACGACGAACGGAGAGGTGGGTGTGCCCACGAGCTCGGGACGCAGATTGCCGCTGGCGTAGTCGGGGAACGTGGTGCCCCAGTACGGCGCGTTCGAGTCGAACACGGGCAGCAGCGAGACGCGCGTGCCCGTGGAGTAATCCACGCCCCGCAGCTCGAGCGGACCCTCGGAGGGCCGGATGCCGCGCAGCGACGGAAAACGGACGGCTTCGACGCCGCCCTCGTCGAGGTGGAACGACAGGCTCAGGCGCACCGAGCCGTCGACGATCCGGGCGCCCACCGCGATCTCGCCGCCCAGACGCTCGCCGTTCGAGGCGACGGGGTCACGCCAGACGAGTCGCACCGCGTGGCGGCCATCGAGCTCGGCGTGCGAGAGGGTCTGCGCGGACGTCTCGATCACGACGGTGCGATCGCCCCCGCGCGGGACCTCGACGACGAAGAGCGACGCTCCCGCGGCATCCCCCCTCGTGAGGCCCGTCTCGTCCGCGACGAAGCGCACGATTCCCCCGCTGACGGGGTCGAAAGTCACCGCGATGCGATCGTCGGCGATCGTCAAATCGGAGGTCACAAGCACATCCTCGTTCTCGTTGTGTAGCCATACTACATACTTATGCGCGTAATGCGTCTAAATCGTTTCACTTGCGGCGTGGATCGCACCTGGCCCGTAGCCCAGCTACCCGCATCGCTGGGCGGCCCCGAGGCATGCGGCACGCGATCCCCGCCTGAGCCGCGCCACGGTTTGGGGCGGAGAATGTGCATTCGGGGCGGGCGATACCCGCCCCAGATGCACGTTTCGCGCCCCAAACCGTCAGTTCATGCGCAGGGACGCCGGGCGTCCGACGTCAGCCGGCGTTCGCGCGGATCTCCTCGAGCGCGGCGTCGAGCTCGCCGATGACTTCGCCTACGTCCGTGCGCCCGGCGATGAGGTTCTGCATCCCGACCAGGAGCGTCTCCTGCAGCTGCGGGTGCGCGGGGATCACCACGGGGCGGAAGGTCTTGCCCTCCCACGCCGCGACCATGTCGGGGAAGAGCGGATCGTTCGCCGTCACGTCGATCCCGGTGGTGGTGGGGAACGCCTTCACCGACGTGAGGAATTCGGTGTAGACCTCGTCTTGGAAGAAGAAGTCGATGAAGCGCTCCGCCGCGTCGACCCGGTCATTGCCGGGGTTGACGCCCCACGCCACGAGGTAGCTCCCCCACATGTCGGGCACGTCGGCGTCGACGGTCGGGAAGTTCATGTACCCCGGCTCCACCCCGGCCGCCCGCGCGTCGGAGAGGATCCACGTCGCCGGGAACATCGCCGCCTGGCCGGTGAGGAAGGCCGACTTCGCCGCCGACTGGTTCGTCCCCAGGGGGTCGGGCATGTAGTACGGCACCAGGTCCTTCACGACCTCGAGCGCCTGCGCGTACCCCGGCGTGTCGGCGAAAGTCCGCTCCCCGTCGAGCAGTTCGTCGATCGCGTCGGGATCGTCGGGGAAGACATGCTGCGCCATCGCGTAGTAGGCGATGAACTGCGGCCACCAGCTGTCTTGCGCGCTCATCGCGAACGGGGTGATGCCGGCATCCTTCAGGCGCTGCGCCACCTGCTTCAGCTCGTCGTAGGTACGCGGGACCTCGGTGATGCCGGCCTGCGCGAAGAGGGCGGCGTTGTAGACGATGCCGTTGCCCGACTGCGAGATGGGTACCGAGTAGGCGGCATCTCCCTCCGCTCCGCGACGGGCCTCCTGCGCTGCCGCATCGTCGAGCCGGCCGAAGAACTCCGCACCCGACAGGTCGGTCGCAAAGCCGTCACGCACGAAGTCGTCGATGTTCTTGGGGTCGAAGCCGTACACGTCGGGCCCGGCCCCGCCCGACAGGCGCGTCTTGAGCACGTTGTCGTAGTCGTTGGTGTTGACGAACTCGGCGTTGACGGTCACGCCGGGGTTCTCAGCCTCGAACGCCTCGATGACCTTCTCATAGGCCTTCTGGGTGTCGCCGCCGTCGCCCCACATGAGGAAGCTGAGGCTGGTGTCGCCTCCGGCCGAGGAGCCGCACCCGGTGAGGGATGCCAGAGCGAGGGCGGTCAGGGTGGTCGCGGCCGCGAGGGTGGTGGCGGTACGTCGGCGCATGGGGGATCCGTTCTCTCAAGGCGACGCCCCGCCCCGCGACGACGCGGAGCGGGGCGTTCGGCGGTGTCAGCGGTTGTTCGCTCGGTACTGCTCGAGGGCCGCGTCGAGGTCAGCGAGCACCTGCTCGGTGCTCTTCTGCCCGCTGATGATGTTCTGCAGACCCACCAGCAACGAGTCCTGGATGCTGGGGTCGGTGGGCGAGAAAGCCGCGACGAACGTCTTGCCCTCCCACGCCTGCTGCATCTCGGGGAACAGCGGGTCGACGTCGGCGCCGATCTGCACCCCGGTCGTGGTGGGGAACAGCTTGACCTTCGACAAGAACTCGCCGTAGGTGTCGTCCTGCAGGAAGAAGTCGAGGAACTTCTGCGAGGCGGCCAGCTTCGCATCGCCGTTGTCGGGGTTGACGCCGAAGCGCACCTGGTAGGTGCCCCAGATGTCGTTCGAGGGTTGGTCCACCGTGGGGAAGTTCATGTACCCGAGGTCGAGACCGGCCTCGCGGGCGTCGGAGAGGATCCAGGTCGCCGGGAACATCGCGGCCTGTCCACCGAGGAACGCCGACTGCGCCGCGGTCTGGCTCGTACCCACCGGGTTCGGCATGTAATACGGCGTCAGGTCGCGCACGACGTCGAGCGACTCGGCCCACGCGTCGCTCTGCGAGAACGTCGTCTCACCCGCGGCCATCTGCTCGCCGAGCTCCTCGTTGGCTCCGTGCTCCGCCAGGGCGTAGTACACGATGAACTGCGGCCACCAGTTGTCCTGCGCGCTCATCGCGAATGGGATGACACCGGCATCCGAGAGCTTCTTCGCGTCGGCGAGCAGTTCGCTGTAGGTGGTGGGCGGCGCCGAGATTCCCGCCTTCTCGAACAGCGCCTTGTTGTAGATGATGCCGTTGCCCGAGAGCGAGATCGGCAGATTGTAGGTGCCGCCCGCGCGCTGGCTGTCTTTCGCCGCCTCCGGGGTGAGCTTGGACAGGTAGCTCTCGCCCCCGTCCGAGAGGTCGGCGGCGAAGCCGTCGGCGACGAAGCTGTCGATGTTGCCGAGGTCGAAGCCGTAGACGTCGGGGCCGGCGCCACCCGACAGACGCGTCTTGAGGATGTTGTCGTAGTCGTTGGTGTTGAAGAACTCGGCGTTGACGGTGATGTCAGGGTTGGCCTCTTCGAACTTCGTGATCACGTCTTCGTAGGCGGTCTGCGTGTCGCCGCCATCGCCCCACATCAGGAAGCTGATCTCGGTCGGGCCGCCGCTCGAGCCTCCCGCGCACCCGCTCAGCGCCCCCACCGCGGTCAGTGCGACGACGGCGGTCGCGGTGTTCCTCAGCCACTTCGTCATGGCCAATCCCCTTATCTCCATTGATCGCCGGACGGCTTCGTACCGCGGCGTTGCTGTGGTAGCGATACTACACAATTCATGAGCTTTCGCGAGCATTTCTTGCCACATATTCGGCGAGAGCACCTCAATTGCTAGTAAGACTACGCATCGCGGCGGTTCGGTGGTTAGGGTGACCCCATGAACACCCTCTCGACGCCCATCGGCCGCCGATTGACCGTCAACACGATCGTGCGACGCCACCAGATCGAGGCAACTCGCGACCGCTCCCTCTGGGAGGACGAGACCGACCTGCACTCCGCGGAGCTGGTGGAGCGTTTCTCCGACGCGGTGCGCAACGCCGTGCCGGGAGCCTCCCTGACCTGGGCGCTCTCGTGGGGCGCGCTCACCGACGACTCCCCCCGCTACCGCGACATCCGCCGCACGATCGCACGACTGGCGGCCGACCACGACGACGACGTCACGTTCGTCCCCGGCGGGTTCTTCGCGAACCTCTACGGCACGCGCGACGAGGTCGCCCGCGACATCTCCGACGCCGTCGATCTGCTGCACACCCACTTCGACCGCGCGACCACCTCGCTCGTCGCCGGGTTCCTCTCGGCCGACAACATCGCGCGCGCCCGCGATCTCGGCATCCGTACCGTCCAGGGAAACATCTGGAGCCAGTTCGACATCGACCTGCAGGACGGCGACGGCTCACTCGCCTACCCCTACTACCCCTCGCGCGACCACTTCCTCGTGCCCGGACGCGGCGAAGACCGCATCGACGCCGTGCAGCTCGACGGATGGACGGTCGACCTCGTCGCCGCCCGCGGAGCCGGAATGTCGTCGCAGTTCAACTCGCGCCTCGGCCTCGGACCCATCGAGACGCTGCATCGCCTCCCCCGGGCCGAGGCCCTTCGGGAATTGGATGCCACGAGCGAGGCGCACTTGAACGACCGCAACGTCGCGCGAAACGGTCTCGGCTGGCTGACCGTGAACTACGAGATCAGCGAGGTCGCGCGCGGGCTCGCCCACGACCCCACGACTCTCGACGCGTGGGCCGGTTGGCTGGGCGGGCTGAAGCAGCGTTGGAGCGATCTGCAGGTCACCACGATCGGCCGCTTCGGCGACGAGTGGCGCGAGCGGCACCCCGACAACGAGGGCCTCGCCTACCTGCTGCAGCAGAGCGGCAGCGGCGTGCAGGGCTCACGGGCGGGCGAGACGGTGACGTGGTTCATGACCGCCGACTTCCGCCTCGGGGTGGTGCACACCGGCGACGACGTCGAGGTGTTCGACTACACCGCCTACGCCGACGCACCCGGCGAGCCGCGAACGCTCGGCGACCGGCGCTGGAGCCTGCTCGGCGAGATCAACCAGAAGCAGACCCGCCCGCAGGACCGCCCCGTCGCCGTCGGCCGCTTCTTCGCCGCCCACCCCGGCGTCGAGGCGGCTCTCGAACGCACGTGGCGCGACGCGCCCGAGCTCGCCGCGCTGAAGGTCGCATCGTGATCGCGGTGACGGGCCTCACGGTCGAGCACACGGTGGATCCGGTCGGCGTCCCGGCGGCGCCGCGGTTCGGGTGGACCGTCGAGGCCGACACCGCTGGCGTGCACCAGCTCGCCTACCGGCTCACGGTGCACTCCCCCGGCGGCGTCGTGTGGTCCACCGGGCGAGTGGATGCCGCGGACAGCATCGACATCCCCTACGACGGCCCCGCCCTGGCACCCCTGCGGCGCTACACGTGGGACGTCGTGGTCACGACCACCGCGGGCGAAGCCGTCGGCTCGGGCAGCTTCGTCACAGCCGTTCTCGACGACGACTGGCCAGGCGCAGCGTTCGTCGCGGGACCGCCCGACAGCGTGGCCGCCCCGTTGCTGCGCACGACCTTCGACGTGCAGGAACAACCCGCCGAGGCCTACCTCGTCGTGGCCGCGGGCGGTCTCGCTCGCGTCGAGCTCGACGGCCGTGCGCCCGACGAGAGCGTGCTGGGCCCCGGCTTCACCGATTACGACGTCACCACGCAGTACACCGTCGTCGACGTGACCGACCGGCTCACGCCGGGCCGTCACGCGATCGGCGTCGAGCTGGGCCGCGGGTTCTACGGCATGCTCGGCCGCAACACGTGGGATTGGGAGAGCGCGCCCTGGCACGACGAGCCGTGTGCGCGGGTGCTGCTGATCCTGCGCGACGGCCGGGGGGAGCACATCGTCGCGAGCGGCCCCCACTGGAGGACGACCGCCGGCCCCACCCTTGTCGACGACCTCTACGCGGGCGAGGACTACGACGCCCGCCGCGAGCAGCCGGGATGGAGCACGGCGACCTTCGACGATGAGGGATGGATGCCGGTACGCGAGGTGGAGGGCCCGCGCGGTCGACCCGTCGCGCAACGCCAGCCCCCGATCGTCGAGGGCGAGCTTCTCGAGCCCACCGCGATCACCACGCTCGACGACGGCCGCTGGGTCGTGTCGTTCGAGCGCGTGATCGCCGGCTGGGCGGAGGTCGAGGCCGAGCCCGACGACGGCGCCGTGATCGAGCTGCGCTCCGGCGAATCGCTCCGCGCCGACGGCACGCCCAACTCCGACGACGAGAAGGGGTACTTCGACGGGCGCTTCCAGACCGACCGCGTCACCCTGGCGGATCGGCCGCTGCACTGGCATCCCCGATTCACCTGGCACGGCTTCCAGCACGTCGAGGTGCGCGCCCGGACGCTGCCCGTGCTGCGCGCGCGCGTCGTGCACACGCGAGCGCCGCGCACCGGACGCTTCGCGTGCTCGTCCCCGATGCTGAACACGCTGCACGAGCTCACCGTGCGCACGATCCTCAACAACCTGCACGGCATCCCCACCGACACCCCGAAGTACGAGAAGAACGGGTGGACCGGTGACGGCATGGTCGGCGCCGAGATGATGCTGCAGAACCTCGACGTGCACGAGCTGCTCGCGAAATGGGTCGACGACATCGCGGCATCCCGTCACGGCGAGGGTGCCCCCGAGGTGATCGCCCCGCACGGTGGGTGGCACATGGACTGGTCGCCCGCTCCGACCTGGCACTCCGCGCTGCTGCTCGTGCCGTGGGACCTGTACCGCCTACGGGGTGACGAGCGCGTACTCGCCGACGTGTGGCCCGACGCGAGCGCCTACCTGCGCTTCGAGCTGGACCGCGGCGTCGAGGGCCTGTTCGACACCACGCTGGGCGACTGGGTGAGCCCCGAGACCGACGCCGGCGGCGGCAACGCCCCCGAAGACACCCGGGTGGCGGCCACGGCCTACGTGATCGCGATGTGCGACACGGCAGCGGCCATCGCCGAGGTGCTCGGCGACGACCCCGCCCCGTGGCGGGCCGCGGCCGAGACCTCGCGTTCGGCGTTCGTGCGCGAGTTCTGGGATGCCGAGGCGGCCGAGGTCCGCGGCACGGGCGACGCCGGGTACCGCCAGGCGCACACCGTGCTCGCCTTGGCGTTCGGCATCCTGCCCGCCGCGGATCGCCAACGCGCCGCCGACCGGCTCGCGCGCGACGTCGTGGAACGCGGGCACCACCTCTCGACGGGCGCGCTCGCGACCAAACACCTGCTGCCGCAACTGACGCGGTGGGGGCACGCCGACGTCGCCGTCGGGGTCGCCCTGCAGACGACGTTCCCCAGTTGGGGGTTCTGGATCGAACGCGGAGCGACGTCGCTGTGGGAGCACTGGAAAGAGGAGTCCCGCTCGCGCGGGCACTACTTCTTGGGCACGATCGAGGACTGGTTCTACGCCGATGTCGCGGGGCTCGAGGCGGGCGCGCCGGGATGGCGTGAGGCGCGCATCGCGCCGAAAGTGCTCGGCACCGAGCTGTCGTCGGCATCCGCCGCCGTCCGCACCCCCTACGGCGAGCTGTCGGTGGCCTGGCGCGTCGAGGGCGGAGAGGTGGCTCTCTCGTGCGAGGTGCCGACCGGCATCCGCGCCGAGATCGAGCTCCCGGGCCTGCGGCGGCGCGTCGACGCGGGGCGTCACGAGGTGCGGGTGACGCTGGCGTAGCGGCGGGGGCGGTCCCGGGCCCCGCACGCATAAACGCGATCGACGCGCATAAACGCGTGGAGAGCGCGTTTCCGCGCGCGAATCGCGTTTATGCGTGCGGGGACGGCGCCGCACCCCCGCCGACCCCGCCGACCCCGCCGCCCGCGCCGGCCGCGCCGACCACCCGCTGCCCCCGCGAGCGGCGCGGGGGTCACCAGGCGGCGTAGCCGCCGTCGATCAGCACGACCGAGCCGGTCATATACGACGCGGCGTCGGAGGCGAGGAAGGCCACGAGCGAGCCGATCTCCTCGGGGGCGCCGAGGCGGCCCATCGGGGTGCGGCGCACCCAGTCGTCCCACCACTGGTCGGGCACGCCCTGCTTCGTCAGCTCGGTGCCGACGTACCCGGGGGCCACGGCGTTGACACGGATGCCCTGCTCGGCGAACTCGATCGCGAGCGACTTCACCGCCAGGTGGACGGCGCCCTTCGAGGCGTTGTAGGCCGCCTGCCGCTGCGGGGCGTTGGCGAGCTCGCCCGACATCGAACCGATCGCGACGATCGAGCCGCCGCGGTCCTGCATGTGGCGAGCGGCCTCGCGCGCGCACCAGAACGTCCCGGTGGCGTTGACGGCGAGCACGCGATCCCACGCCTCGCGTTCGAGCTCGAGCGACGGCTGGTGATTGGCGATGCCGGCCGAGGTGACGAGCACGTCGATCGATCCGTGCCGCTGGGCGATGTCGGCGAAGGTGCGCTCGACGGCGCCGGCGTCGGTGACGTCGAGATGCACGTACGACACGCGGCCGTCGGGGAAGGATGCCGCGGAGGCCTCGCCGGCTTCGTCAAGCACGTCGGCGATGACGACCCGCGCACCGAACTCCACCAGGGCCGTCACGACGGCGAGTCCGATGCCGCGCGAGCCCCCCGTGACCACCGCGACGCGATCGGTCAATTCCAGCCGTTCTCGGTACATCGTCGTCCCCTCACCCGCGCTCCGCCATGGAGCGCGCGTCCGCTAAGATGTAGCCATACTACATGGAAGGAGCTCACGATGACCCTCGACGTGGAGCAGGCCAGCGAAGAGTCCACCGATACTCTCCTCGAGCGCGTCACGCGCCAATTGCCGCATCTGCGCCGCTCCGAGCAGCGCGTGGCGGCCATCGTGCTCGACGACCCCGTGGGGGCTGCCCAGTTCACGATGGCGGGCCTCGCCGAGGCAGCCGAGGTGAGCGAGCCGACCGTCATGCGCTTCTGCAGCTCGGTGGGGTGCGAGGGCTTCCAGGACTTCAAGATCCAGCTCGCCCAGACGCTCGCCCTCGGCCTGCCGGTGACGCACTCGACCATCACCGACGCCGACTCCCCCGCCGACGTCGCCGAGAAGATCTTCGACCACACCATCTCGAGCCTCGATCGCGCCCGCCGCACGCTCGCTCCCGCCGCGGTCGCCCAGGCGATCGATGCGATCCTGGATGCCAGCGACATCCTCTTCGTCGGCTTCGGCGCGAGCGGCATCATCGCCCAGGACGCCCAGCAGAAGTTCCCGCTGTTCGGCGTGCCGTGCCAGGCGCCCGAGGACTTCCACCAGCAGTTCATCGCCGCGACCATGTCGGGGCCGCGCAGCGTCACCGTGGCCATCTCGAACACCGGTCACACCGAGCAGACCCTCACGGTCGCCCGCGCCGCGCGGAAAGCCGGTGGAACCGTGATCTCACTCACGGGTCGGGTCAGCCCCCTCTCGGAGATCGCCGATATACCCCTGATCGTGCGTACTTTCGAAGACACCGATGTCTATACGCCCTCCACGAGCCGTCTCGCCGGCCTGGTGGTGATCGACATCCTCGCCACGGGGGTCGCGCTGCGCCGATCGCCGGAGCACACCGACGCCATACGGCGCATGAAGAGCGAGCTCGCCACGATGCGCCACGCCGACGAGACCACCGTGGAGGAGCCGTGAGCGGCACCGTCCTGGTGACGTCGCGGTCGTTCGGCTCGGGCGGTTTCGACGCCGAGGCGGCTCTGACGGCCGAGGGGTACCGGGTCGTGCGCGCCGGCGCCGCCCACGACCTCGGAGAGCTCGCCCCGCTGCTCGCCGATGCGGACGGGTGGATCGCCGGAACCGGCCCCGTCACCGCCGCACACCTCGACCTCGCACCCCGCCTGCGCGGCATCGCGCGCTACGGCGTGGGCGTCGACAACATCGATCTGGCCGCGGCGGCTGCGCGCGGCATCCCGGTCACGAACACCCCCGGCGCCAACTCCACGGCCGTGGCCGAGCACACGATCGCGCTTCTGCTGACGGCCCTGCGGGGGATCCCGGCGGCCGACCGGCGCGTGCGGGTCGGCGACTGGTCGGGGCGCTCGGCGCGCGAGCTGTCGGCGCTCACCGTGGGCGTCGTCGGGCTCGGCCGCATCGGACGGCTCGTGATCGAGCGCCTGCGGGCCTTCGGCGCCACCGTGATCGGCGCGGACCCGTGGGTCGACGCGGCCGATCCGATCTTCGACGCCGTCGAACGCGCCGACGCGGAGAGCCTCGCGACCCGCTGCGATGTCGTGACACTACATGCTCCCGGCGGGCAGACCGTCATCGACGAGCGCTGGCTGGCGGCCGACGACCGCCCGGTGCTGCTGGTCAACACCGCCCGCGCCGACCTCGTCGACGAAGAGGCGGTGGCCCGCGCCGCCCGGCGGGGACGCGTCGCCGCCTACGCCGCCGACACCCTCGCGAAAGAGAACGCCGGAGATTCCGCCTCCCCGTTGCTCGCCGCAGATCTGGCCGACCGGGTGGTCGTCACGGCGCACCTGGGTGCGCAGACCCGCGAGGGCGTCGACGGCATGGGACGCATGGCGGTGGCCGACATGGTCGCGCTGCTGACCGGATCCGCGCCCGCGCACCCGGTTCGCGCATGACGGGCTTCGTCCGCGCAGTCACGGGCGATGTCGACCCCGCGCACCTGGGGCACGTGGACTACCACGAGCACCTCTTCCAGGCATCGCCGCTGCTCCCGGGGGATGACCTCGACGACGAAGACCTCAGTCGCGAAGAAGCGGCCCAGCTCGCGGCATCCGGTTTCGACGCGATGGTGGATGCCACTCCCCTGGGCCTCGGCCGACGCCCCGCCGCCATCCGACGCATCGCGGAGGCGACGGGTCTGACCGTCGTGCTGACGACGGGTCTGCACCGGCGGGAGCACTACGCCGACGGCCACCCCCTGCTGGCGCTCGACGTCGACGAACTGACCGACGCCTTCACGAGCGACCTGCTGCGCGGGGCCGCCGAGCCCGGCGGCGAGCGCGACGCGTCCGTGCGCGCGGGCGTGCTGAAGGCCGGCCTCGGATACTGGCGACTGGACGCCGTGACCGGACGCGCGATCGAGGCCATCGGCCGCGCCCACGCGGCGACCGGCGCGCCCGTGATGGTGCACCTGGAGCACGGCACCGCCGCGTTCGAGGCGCTCGACGCGCTCGCGGCTGAGGGTGTGGCCGCCGACCGCGTGGCACTCGCTCACATCGACCGCAATCCCGACCCGGGGCTGCATGCCGAGCTCGCCGCGCGCGGCGCGTTCCTCGGCTACGACGGTCCGGCGCGCGCCCGCGAGCACCCCGACTCGGTGGTGCTCGCGTGTCTGCTGCAGGCGGCCGCTTCGGGCGCCGCGAGTCGCATCCTGCTCGGGGGCGACGTCGCCCGCCGCACGCGGTACGCCGCGTACGGCGGCATCCCGGGGCTGCGCTACCTCGGCGACCGGTTCGTCCCGCGGCTCCGGCGCGAGGGCGGCGAGGACCTCGCGCACGCCGTGCTGCGGCGAAACCCCGCGGCGTGGCTCACGTGGCGGTGACGGCCGACGGCGGCCTCACGCCTCGAGCGCGCCCATCGTCAGTTCCGGTTCCACGCCGGGTGGCACGGGAAACCACGCGAGGAACGTCACGCCCTCGGCGGTCGCGTCGAAGCGGCTGATCGTCTCGACGCCCGGCTCGTAGAAGGTGTCGCCGGCGTGCAGCACCGTCTCCTCGCCGTCGCCCACACGGAAGAACACCGACCCCGACTCGATCACTCCGAAGACCGGCCCGTTGTGCCAGTGCGCTCCGACGTGGAAGTCGGGCGCGATCGTGATGCGCCGCACCTCGACGGCGGCGAACCGCGGCGCACCGGGCAGGGTATGAGTGTCGAGCTTGATGCGGCGGAAGGGACTATCGCTCATGTACCGACTATCGCACCGGACGGTATGCGCGCGCCCTCGACGAGGTCGTTCGCCGACCGCAGCACGGGTGCCACAGTGAAGGCGGCCGGGTCGAGTCCGCCCGGCGCGCGCACGCGGAACACCGCGGTCTCGCCCGGCAGCAGCGTGACGAGCCCGCGGTCCACTCGCGCCGCAGCATGGACGCGGTCGACCAGCAGCGTGACGTCTTTGGCGAGCGCTCGAGCGGTCACCGTCACCTCGTACCCGTCGCCCGCGACCTCCGCCACGGCCGTGACCGCTGCGGCATCCAGGGCCAGGGCGGGATCCTCGTCGAAGAACCACAGGGCCCGCACCGACCCGGGGAGATCGGCGACGAGGACCTCGTTCGCTGTATCGATCGCGCTCGTCACGGCATCCGGGACGATGAGGATCGCCGACCCCCGGGCGGAGACGTGCACGGGCATCTCGGCGCGAGCCCGCTCCGCACCGTCCAGCGTCATCCGGCGCACCACGGCCGCTCCCTCCCAGTCGTCGTCGCGGTCGTTGTGCAGCGCCAGCACGGGTTCGCCTCCGCGCGGTTGGAACGAGGCGAACCGATCCGCGAACACCGCCCGCAGCGCATGCCAGAGGGGCTTGCGGATGCCGTGGGAGTCGACCGCCGCCCACGAGATCACCGGCCAGCAGTCGTTCAGCTGCCATACGATCGCCCCCCGGTTGAGGGGATGCAGCGAGCGGAAGTGCGCGATGCCGAACGCCACGGCCCTCGCCTGGTTGAGTTGTGTCGCCCAGTGCCAGTCGTCGATGGTCTGCGGCACGGGCAGGTGCGCCCCGAGTCCACGCTCGAGCTTGCCGTTGCCGTCCACGGCTTTCTGGTGCACGAGCATGAGCGGCCCGTACGGATCGGCGGGCTCGTCGTGCACGACCGAGAACAGCGTCGACCACGCCGGCGGGCCCTGGAATCCGAACTCCGACACGAACCGCGGTCGATACGAGCGATAGACGTCGTAGTCGACCTGGTTCCACACGTCCCAGATGTGCGTGGTCCCGTGGGCCGGGTCGTTGGGGTGCACGTAGCGAGTGAACCCGTAGGGGCTGCCGGGCGCGTAGGGCGTCGCCGGCGCGAGCTCCGCCACGATCGCGGGAAACAGCCGCTGGTAGTAGCCGTCACCCCACGTCGCGCCCTTCAGCTGCGGACGCCACTTCCAGTCGACCCAGCCCCAGATGTTCTCGTTGCCTCCGTTCCACACGACGAGACTCGCGTGGCTCGACAGACGCGTGACGTTGTCGTGCGCCTCCGCGGCGAACTCGCCCCACAGCTCCGCATCTTCGCTGTAGGCCGCGCACGCGAGCAGGAAGTCCTGCCAGACGAGGATGCCGCGCTCGTCGGCGAGATCGTAGAAGTCGTCGGACTCGTAGATGCCGCCGCCCCACACCCGCAGCAGGTTCATGCCCGCCTGGGTCGCGTCGTCGAAGCGTTCGGCCAGCCGGTCGCGCGTCACCCGCGGGAAGAAGGTGTCCTCGGGGATCCAGTTCGCACCGCGCACGTACACGTCGCGGCCGTTGATGCGGACGACGAAGGGCGTTCCCTCGTCGTCGGGAGTCGTGTCGATCTCGGCCGCGCGGAAACCGATCCGCCGTTCCCAGCGGTCCATGCCGGCCGTCACGACCAGCGCCGAGAGTGCGGGATCGCCGTATCCGCGGGGCCACCACAACTCGGCATCCGGCACCACCGTCTCCAACACGGCCGTCGTCTCCTCCTCCGCCACGACCGCCTCGAGCATCGTCCCGGCCACTTCCGCACGCACGGTCACCGGGCCGAGGGCCTCGCGCTGCACCTCCACCTCGACGCGCAAACGGCGCGGGTCGCCGCCGACGCCCGTCTGCGGCCGCACCGCCGCGATACGGCATCCACTCCAGGACTCGGTGCCGATGCGGCGCCAGATGCCGCTCGTCACGAGCGCCGGACCCCAGTCCCAGCCGAAGTTGCACGCCGACTTGCGGATCGCGTTGAAGGGATGCACGTACGAGTGCGGGCGTTCGCCGAGCACGGCCTCGCGCTCTCGTGCGAAGGCGATCGGCGAGGCGAACTCCACGCGCAGGCGGTTCTCGCCCTCGCGCAGGATGCCGTCGACCCGCCAGCGGTACACGCGGTGCTGGTTGCGGGTGCGGGCGATCTCGACGTCGTTCAGCGTCACGATCGCAACGGTGTCGAGGCCCTCTGCGACGAGCTCGTGCACGCTCTCGTCGTCGGGGCTCCACGCGAAGGTGGTCTCGTAGGCCCAGGCACTGTGGCCGATCCACGCCAGCAGCTGCTCGTTGTCGTCGACGTACGGGTCGGGGATGAGACCCGCGTCCCGCAGATCGGTGTGCACGACGCCGGGCACGGTGGCGGGGATGGCGCGCGTGGCGATCGACGCGAAGGCCGGCGGAACGTCACCGGTGACGTGCTGCAACATCCACCCGTGGGAAAGTTCGCGGAAGCTCATGCATCCAGAAGTAGCACAACTACCTCGCTCGCATCTCTCGACGCTGATTCGGGTGGGCGATTGTCTTGCAGCCGCATTATCTTGTAGTCTCACTACTCACAGCGGCCCCCCGGTCGCGTTCGAAGGAGACCGACTGCATGTGCGCCGCTGCACGACCAGCCGAACCGGCCCGGCTCACCGTCGACTCCGCCCGCGGGCTGTTCGACGGGCGGAGCGAGCGGTACGAGAAGCATCTGCCCGACCTCGTCGGCGTCTACCGCGACGACGCCGCCTTCGCGCGCGCCCTGGATCAGGATGCCGGTGAGCCGGTGTACTGGGTCGAGAGCAGCACGCCCGAGAACGGCCGAGGTGCCCTCACCATCGGGCTCAGCGTGCTGCGGCCGGGACGCGTCGGCGACGAGTTCGCGATGACGCGCGGGCACCTGCACGCCCAAGCCGAGTTCGCGGAGCTCTACTACGGCGTCGCCGGCTCGGGCGTGATGCTGCTCGAATCCGTCGAGGGCGAGTCCCGCGCGCTCCCCATCGGCCCCGGCGTCGCGGTGCACGTTCCGGGCGGCTGGATCCATCGCAGCGTCAACGTCGGCGACGATACGCTCGTCACCCTCTTCGCGTATGCGACCGAGGCCGGTCAGGACTACGCGATCATCGCCGACGCCGGGGGCATGCGCCAGCTCGTCGTCGCCGATGGCGACGGCTGGACCACCCGCCCCAACCCCGACCACGGAGGCTACCGTGCCTGATGCCGACACCGTGCTGAGCGACCTCGCCGGCCACATCGACATCAGCTGCGTCCAGGCGCAACACACGCGCGACGACGTCGACGACCTCGCCCGCCGCGCGATCACCGGCGGTTTCGTGAGCGCACACGTGCTACCCACCTGGCTCCCGTATCTGCGCGAGCGCCTCGAGGGCAGCACGGTGCTGGCCGGCTCGCCCGTGGCCTTTCCCAGCGGCGGCGCCAGCACGGCGACGAAGGTCGCCGAGGCCCTCGATCTGCTCGCGCAGGGGGTGCAAGAGCTCGACGTCGTCGTGGCGATCGGCCGCCTGCGCTCGGGCGACGACCCTTTCGTCGAGCGCGAGCTCGGCGCCGTCGTCGAGGCCGTGGACGGCCGGGTGCCGCTGCGCGCGATCCTCGAGGTCGGCCGGCTCGACGGCGACGACATCCGCCGCGGCGTGGATGCCGCGATCGCCGCGGGCGTCCCGTGGATCAAGACCGGCACGGGGTGGTCGGGCGTTCCCACCTCCCTCGACCACATCCGCTTGATCGCCGAGCGTGCAGCCGGCCGCGCCGCGCTGAAGGCGGCGGGCGGTATCCGCGACATCGAGACGGTCCGTGCGATGGCCGGGCTGGGCGTCACCCGATTCGGCATGAACGCCGAGGCCGCGCTCGTCGCCGTCTCGGCCGCGAAGGAGCAGCGATGACCTTTCCCACTCTGACGGCCGAGGCGCTTCGACCGGCCACCTCGCCGACGCTGTACTTCATCGGCGTCACGACGGGCCGTTCCTCGATTCAGCACGTCTTCCCCCGGTGGGCCGAGCACCTCGGCCTCGACGGCGCCGTGCTGCAGGGCATCGATCTGCCGCTGCACGCCCCGGCCGAGGACTACCGCCGCGTCGTGCGCTTCATCGCCGACGACCCGCTGAGCCTGGGTGCGCTCGTGACCACGCACAAGATCGACCTCTTCGCTGCCTGCCGCGACCTCTTCGATGAGATCGACGAGTTCGCGGCGCTCATGGGCGAGACCAGCTGCCTGTCCAAGCGCGACGGCCGATTGATCTGCCACGCGAAGGACCCCATCTCCAGCGGCCTGGCCCTCGATGCCTTCCTCCCCGCGGGCTTCTGGTCGCGAGGTCCGGCCGATGCGCTGCTGCTGGGCGCGGGCGGCTCGACCATCGCGATCAGCTGGTACCTCTCCCAGCGCGAGCGCGGCCTCGATCGGCCCGCGCGCATCGTCGTGACCAATCGCTCCCCCGAGAGGCTGGCGCACCTGCGCGAGATCCACGAGGCCCTGCCGACCGACACCCGCTTCGAGTACCACCTCACCCCCACCCCGGCCGACAACGCCCGGGTACTGGCCGAGCTCGCCCCGCGCTCGCTCGTGGTCAACGCCACGGGCCTCGGCAAGGACGCCCCGGGCTCGCCGCTCCCCGACGACGCGGTGTTCCCCGTCGACGGCGTCGCGTGGGACCTGAACTACCGCGGCGACCTGGTGTTCCTCGACCAGGCCCGCGCCCAGGCCGACGCGCGCGACCTGCGCGTCGAGGACGGGTGGATCTACTTCGTGCACGGGTGGACGCAGGTCATCGCCGAGGTCTTCCACCGCGACCTCCCCACCGCCGGGCCCGACTTCGAGCACCTGAGCGACCTGGCGCTCGCGACCCGCTGACCATGGGCCCGCTCGCTCTCGCTCTCGACCTCGGCACCGGGGGATGCAAGGCGTCGCTGTGGTCGGTCGACGGGCGCTCCGTCGCGGAGACGGTCGTCAGCTACCCGACGCGGCATCCTGCTCCCGGCCGTGCCGAGCAGCGCCCCGAGGAGTGGTGGGATGCCGTGGCCTCCGCCACGCGGACGGTCGTCGACGGCGTCCCGGGCGCGCGCGAGAACGTCGCGGGCATCGCCCTGTCGGGGCAGAGCCTCGGCGTCGTGCAGGTCGACGCGCACGGCCGGCTCGTCTCGGCGGACACCCCGATCTGGTCGGACACGCGAGGTCGCACCGACGACGTCTTCGACCGCCTCGACGAGCACGCCTGGTACGCGCGCACGGGCAACGGCTTCGGCCCCACGCTCTACCCGGTCTTCAAGGCCCGCACGCTTCGCGCGGAAGACCCCGACGGCTGGGCGCGCACGCGCCGACTGCTGGGATCGAAGGACTGGATCACGCTGCGTCTGACCGGTGAGAGCGTCACCGATCACTCCATGGCATCCGGAACCGGCGCGTACGACCTGCTCGCCGGCGCGTACGCCGACGACATCCTGGATGCCGTCGGCCTCGACCGCGCGCTCCTGCCCGAGCCGCGCGAGTCGGCGGAGGTGGTCGGCACGCTCCGCGCGGAGGCGGCGGACGCGCTCGGACTTCCCGCGGGCATTCCCGTGCACGCCGGAGCGGTCGACAACGCCGCGATGGCCCTGGGCTCGCGCGGCACTCGCGACGGACGCCTGTACGCCGCCCTCGGCTCGTCGAGCTGGATGACGGTCACCTCACGCGCACCCGTGCTCGACGTCGCGACGCGGCCGTACGTCTTCCGACACGCCATACCGGGGCTCTACGTCAGCGCGCTGTCGACCTTCAGCAGCGGCACGAGCCTGACGTGGCTTCGCGACATCGTCGCCCCCGGCGCCGACATCGGCGCGCTCATCGACCGTGCGGGCGAGAGCCCCCGGGGCGCGCGCGGTGCGGTGTTCGTGCCCACGCTCGCCGGCGGGACACCGCTCGAGGGCGGCAGCGACGTGCGCGGGACCCTGGCGGGGCTCGAGCTCGGCACCGGCGCAGACGACCTCGTGCGCGCGTGCCTCGAGGGGGTGGCCTTCGCTCTGGCGCGCAGTCTGGGGCACATGCGCGAGTTGAGCGGCCTGCCCGCCGGCGACGACCTGCTGATCTCGGGCGGAGGCAGCCGGTCGGCCGTGTGGAACCGTATCTACGCCGATGTCCTCGCGACGCCGTTGCTACGCACCTCCGTCGACCAGCAGGCCGCCACCCTCGGCGCCGCGGCCCTCGTCTTCACCGGTTCGGGGCTGTGGTCCTCGTTCGACGCGGTCGACGACGCCCATGAGGTTCTCGAACGCATCGAGCCCGATCCCGAGGGCGTGGGCGCCTACGCGAGACTCGCCGCCCGCTTCTGCGCCGCCGCCGACGCCGCGGCGCTGTTCGCCCGATCCTCGCCCGCGAAGGAGACCCCATGACATCCCTCCCCCTCGTCGTCATCACCGGAGCCAGCTCCGGCATCGGCGCCGCCACCGCCCGCGCCTTCTCGGACGCGGGGCACCCCCTGCTGCTGATCGCCCGACGCCTGGCGCCCATGCGGGATCTGGGCCTGCCCGACGCCGAGCTCGCCGAGGCCGACGTCACCGACACCGCAGCCGTCGCCGCCGCGCTCGCGCGCGCCGAGGAGCGCTTCGGCCCCGTCGACCTGCTCGTCAACAACGCCGGGCTCATGGCCCTGTCGGCCGTCGCCGAGCAGGACCCGGCGCTCGTTCAGAAGCAGTTCGACGTCAACTGCGTCGCCCTGGTGAAGAACAGCCAGCTCGTGCTCCCCGGCATGCAGAAGCGCGGTCGCGGCACCATCGTGAACATCGGATCCATCGCGGGCAAGCAGCTGTACGACAACCACGTCGTGTACAACGGCACCAAGTACGCGGTGCACGCGATGACCGAGGGACTGCGGCGCGAGAACGCCGCCCACGGTGTGCGGGTGCTGCTGGTCGCTCCGGGCATGGTCGACACCGGCCTGCTCGGCAACACCGGCGAGGGCGACGTGCTCGACGGCTACAACGACTACAAGAAGAGCATCGGCGGCGGACTCGTGCCCGACGACATCGCCTCGGCCATCCTCACCGCCTATCAGCTTCCGCAGCACGTGAGCTTCCGCGAGATCGTCGTGGCGCCCACCTCTCAAGACGCATGAGCCAGACCGACGTGCTGCACGGCAGCCGCATCGTCCCGGTCGTCGTGCTCGACGACGCCTCCTTCGCGCCCGACCTCGCCGACGCGCTCACCGCCGGCGGCATTCCCTGCGCCGAGATCACCCTGCGCACTCCCGCCGCCCTCGACGCCATCCGCGCGATCGCCGGACGATCCGACTTCACCGTCGGCGCCGGCACGGTGACCACGGCCGCGCAGGTCGACGCGGCCGTCGACGCGGGGGCGACGTATCTCGTCTCGCCGGGGTTCGACGACGCCGTCGCCGAGCGCGCAGCCGCCCGCGGCGTCACGTTCATCCCCGGGGTGGCGACGGCGACCGAGATCCAGCGGGCGATCGCCGCCGGCCTCGACCGCCTCAAGCTCTTCCCCGCGGATGCGATCGGCGGTCCGGCGGCGATCCGCGCCTTCGGCGGCCCGTTCCCGCAGGTACGGTTCCTGCCGTCGGGTGGGGTCTCGGCGACGAACGCCGCGGAGTACCTCTCCCTCGGCAACGTCTTCGCGGTCAGCGGCTCGTGGATGCTCCCCTCGGCGGCGCTCGCGGCGAAGGATGCCGGAACGGTGCGCGCGCTGGCAGCATCGGCGTCGGCGGCGGTCTTGGCCTCGGCGGCCTGACGGGAGCTGCGGCGCCGGGACCGTCCTGCGGAGTCCCCGCCGACACACCCAGCCCACGGCATCCCCCACCGGCGCGCCGCCGCCGGACTCCGCCCGACGGCACACCCGCACGATGGCCGACGAGCGCAGACCGGCGCGGGCGGGGGTCGGGATGCGCGTGCCCGCGAGGCCCTCTTGACAGGGGATGACTCCTCCCTCATGATCGCTCGTAGGTGGACTGTTAGCGAAAACATTCTCTGCGGCCCACCCCACGCCCCCCGCGATTCACCGGCGCCGACGAAGCAGTCGGGGCCTCGATCCTCGGCCGGAGTCCGTGTCACGCAACCGACCACGCCTCCCCGTACGCGATGGGCACCTATCCCCCGGGAGGACCACCGCGGGTGGTCCCGAAACGAAAGGCGAAGAGATCATGGCTCGGACGACGATGTCCCCCACGAAGCGGCGAGGCCGGAGGATGAGGGCGCTCGGCGCAGTCCTCGGCGCACTCGTCATCGGCCTCACCTCCCTCGGCGCGGCAGCCCCCGCCAGCGCGGCACCGACCGCACCGGTCGGCACCGGCCTCAACCAGGAGATCCGCAATCAGCAGAACACCCTCTGCCTCGACGACTACGCGTTCAACACGCAACCCGGCGCCGAGGTGCGCCAGTGGACCTGCCTCGAGGGACAGAACCAGCTCTGGGCGGTCACTGATCTCGGCAACGGGTACGCCGAGATCAAGAACACGCACAGCAACCTCTGCCTCGACAACTTCAACTTCGCGACGGCTCCCGGTTCCGAGGTGCGGCAGTGGACGTGCAACGGCGCCGACGTGCAGCAGTGGCAGCTCACCGACGTCGGAGGCGGCTGGACCGAGATCCGCAACAAGTACAACGACCTCTGCCTCGAAAGCGCCGCCTCGCCCGTGGATGGGGGCCTACTGGCTCAGCAGACCTGCAACAACTCCGGCGTGCAGCGTTGGCGCCTGACCGACCCGAGCGTGTCGAAGCTGACGTACAGCCTCGCGCGCTCGGCCAACCCCACCGAAGACGAGGCCGACGCCTACGCCCGCATCACCGACGCCATGGACCGTGCCGTCGCGCGGTACAACAAATTCAACAACACCTGGCGGCACCTGACGGTGGAATACGCCCCGTGGGTGCAGACCGCGGATGCCAGCATCAACGGCAACATCCGCTTCGGCTCCAACCGCGGGTTCATGCAGGAGGGCACGGCCCTGCACGAGATCTCGCACACCGTGGGCGTGGGCACCGCGGGACACTTCCAGGGCAAGTGCGACGCACAGGACTGGCCCTCGGCTCTTCCCCTGCTGCAGTCGTGGGACGGCCCGGACGCGAGGATCAACTGCGGCGGCGGCCACTTCTGGCCCTACGGCCTGAACTATTCCAACGAGTACAACGAGACCAGCTTCGACCGCAACGTCCGCCTCGTCCAGGCCATGCACCACGACGGTCTCTGAGAGGCATGGCGATGAATCGTGACCGCGTGACGACCGAAGGGGAGCACGCGGGACCGCGAGCCATCGCCGCCCCGGAATGAATCGCGGAGTCGCCGAGGGGCACCGTCCGGTACAACCGGGCGGTGCCCCTCGTCGTTCCTGCACGCGTGCTCGACGCTGTGGGTTCAGACCCGCGGCGTGACGTCGCGGGCGGGGAGGGATGCCGTGAGCCGGCGCCACGGGCGCCATGACGAGAGCCACGGGGCCGGCGCCGCTCCCGATTCACTCTTCGACGCAGACAGCTCGACGCCCCGGAGGCTGAACCACCGGGACGGCTGGACCCCCGAGCCGACTGAACCACCGAGCCGCCTGAGCCGCGCAGCCGACCGACCGCTCAGCCGACCGACCGCTGAGCGCGACACGGGGGTGGGCCCCGGCCGAAGCCGGGACCCACCCCCTCGTCTCTGGATGCACCGGACCGGGGCGACCAGCCGACGTGTCAGCCGCAGCGGCGCGCGCCGTAGGCCGCCTTCACCTGCGTCGCGGCACCGCCCGCATCGGTGGCCTTGATCGTCACCGTGCCGGCCGGAATCGACGACTTGCGAACCGTGAAGGTCTGCGTCGAGGTCTTCCCGGCGGCGAGCGAGGCGACCGTGCGCGACCCGAAGGCCGAGGTGAGCGCCACCGACACCGGTGCGTCATCGCGGTTGGTGACCGACACGGCCACGATCACCTTGCCCGACACGCAGCGGCTGGTCACTGCCCTCGAGATCTCGGGGCCGGGCGCCGGGACCGTCTGCGGCGCAACGCTCTGCAGCGTGGGAACGATCTTCTGCATCAGGCCGTCGGCGCCGAAGGTCACCCGATCGATCGTCGTCTCGCGATTGGTGCCGTTGCCGTTGGGCATCGCGAACCGGTGGTAGGCGATGTACCAGTCGTCGGTGCCGGGCACGTTGATGATCGAGCTGTGGGCCGGTCCCTTGATACCGAGCGCGAGATCCTTCTCGAGGATCACCCCGCGGTACGTCCACGGACCGTTCATGCTGGTCGCGGTGGCGTAGCCGACCCGGTAGTTCTCGCTGCCGGTGTCGTCGATGGCGTACGTGAGGTGGTAGAGGCCCTTCCGGTAGTTGAAGAACACGCCCTCGCGGAAGTCGGTCAGTCCGTTGATGCGCTGGTACGTCCCCGGCTTGATCGACTTCATGTCGTCGGACAGCTCCGCGAGCACGGGCGAACCGTTGCCCCAGCCCAGGTACCACTTGCCTGTCACCGGGTCGTGGAACGCCGCCGGGTCGATCGCCTGTCCCGAGGTGACGGCCTCGTTGTTGAGGATCATCGCGTTCGGCTCCGCCGTGAACGGCCCCTCGGGGCTGTCGGCCACGGCGACACCGATCGTCTTGCGGTCCAGCGAGGGGTTGTGCCCGCTGAAGTAGAAGTAGTACTTCCCGCCCCGCTCGATGATGGTCGGAGCCCACGCGTTGCCCGTCGCCCACGGCACGTTGCCGTTGGCTCCATCGAGCGTCAGGAACGGCTTGTCGGAGCGCGTCCAGTCGACGAGGTTCTTCGACTTCCAGACGTAGAACTCCTTGCCGCCCCACCCGTCGAAGCCGTCGGTCGTGGCGTAGATGTAGTAGGTGTCGCCGAACACCGCGATGTTCGGGTCGGCGTACAGGCCCGGCAGCACGGGGCTGTTGACGACGAGCGCTTCGATCTTCCAGTCGGTCTTGACACCCTTCGAGGTCGTCACGGTGTAGGTGACGGGCGAGCGCAGGTCGACCGTGGTGCCCGACGCCGGCGACGCCGTCGACCCGGGGACCAGGCCGAAGGTCGGAGCCAGCTTCGACACGTCGGTGCCCTTGACCACCGGCAGCTTCACCGTGCGCGCCGCGTTGTCGACGATCGGCGCCATCTTGAGCTTCTCGGGCTGCGTCAGCGAGACGTCGACCAGGTGGTCTTCGACGCCCGCGTTCTGCAGGACCTCGGTGCTCGAGAGCGCACGGTTGTACACGCGGATGTCGTCGTACCAGCCCTGGAAGTAGCCGTCCCCGCCGTAGAACGACCGGCCCAGGTACCCGGCGAGGTTCGAGCCGAGCTCGCTCACCGTGGCGTTGAGGGCGAGGTTCTCGTCGACCTTCACGCCGTCGATGTACATGCGCATGGTCCGGCCGTCGTACACGAGGTCGTACTTATGCCACTGGCCGCTCGAGATGGAGCCCGAGACGTCGGACTCCCCCTGCCACGTCGCCTTGGTGATGGCGTTGCGCGCCTCGTCGCCACGAACCCGCAGGAACGAGTAGCGGTCCTGGCTCTGCCCGAAGGCGAAGGTGAAGAAGTTGCCGCTCGTGCGCTCGGACTTCACGTCCATCGAGACCGTCATCGTGTTGCGACCGTCGAAGAAGCCGGTCGGGAACGAGGCGAAGCCGTTCGCGGCGCCGGTGAGGCGCAGAGCCGAACCCTTCGTGGCATCCGTCGCGACGGCGGCCGTGCCCGATGCGGTCAGGTCGGCGTCGCCGACCGAGTCGGCGAGGGATCCGTTCTCGAAGGTGTACTCCGCGATCGGGCCCTGCTGCGGCTCCTCGGGGTCGGTCGGCGTGACCGGGGCGTCGCCGTAGGCGGCGAGCAGACGCGCCTCCTCCGCCTTCGACAGGCGCAGCACCGACCCGTGACGGAAGGTCTGGTCGAACGAGAACTGGTCGGCGCCCGGCCCGCTGCTGAGCTGACGGAATTTCAGGCTCGACAGCGTGTCGGCGATGTGGGCGTAGTAGTTGAACTCGTCGCCCATGACCGACCAGCGGCCGTCGGGCAGTTGGTAGACCGTCAGGCCCTCCATGCGGGTGCGCATACCGGCGGCTGCGGCTTGTCCGGGCTCGATCTTGCGCGTCCAGGGGCCGTCGAGCGACGGCGCCGTGTCGACGAGCGTGTCCCAGTCGGAGGTCGAGAAGCGGTAGTAGGTGTCGCCCTCCTTGGCGATGGTCGAGTCGATGACGTTGCGACCGCCCTGACCGTCACCCTTGGGGTTCATCGTCGTCCAGATCTCGGGCGTGGTGAACGTGACGAAGTCGCGCGTCTTGGTGAGGTACATCCGCAGCGCCCAGTCGGGGGTGTTGTTGTCGGTCTGGTCTCGTGCCGCCCAGTAGACGTAGTACTCGCCGGTGGCCTCGTTGTAGATCGCCTCGGGCGCCCACACGCAGCCGGCCTTGTCGAGCCCCGCGAACACGATCCGCTGGTCGCTCCAGGTGACCAGGTCGGTGGACTCCCAGACGACGAGGTTCTTGCTCGCGTTCAGCTGGTCCCAGCCCGATCCGCCGGGGCCGCCCCCTTCGGCGTGCAGGTCGGTTCCGATGATCCAGTACTTGTCACCCTCGGGCGAGCGGACGAGGTGCGGGTCGCGCACACCGAGGTCACCACCGAGGTTGGCGAGGATCGACTTGTTGTCGTTGAGCTTCTCCCAGTGCAGGCCGTCAGTGCTGTGGCCGTAGAAGATCTTCTCGTAGCCGCCCTCGACGCCGAAGTGCGTCCACAGGTAGCCGGCCGAGTAGTCCTTGTCGAGGCCTGCGGGCGCCGCCTTGACGGTCACCTCGATCTGTCGGGTGACGGAGGTTCCGGATGCCGTGGCGGTCAGCGTCACTCTCGTGTCGGCGCCACCGCGCGTGACGACGCCCGCGGCCTTGCCGCCGGCGGCCGAGGTGGTGATCACGCCCGCGGGAGAGGCCGACCAGGTGATGGCGGTGCCGTTGACCGACCCCTTCGCGGGCAGCGTGATGTTGCCGCGCACGTCGTTCGCGTTGGGGATGCTGATGGCGTCGAGGTCGGCTTTGGCGAGCTCGGCGGCACCGGGCATCGGCGCGACGGTGACCGCGAAGGTCTTCGTCTGGGTGGCCGCGTTGCGGGTGAGCTTGGCCGTCAGGGTGGCGGTGGCCGCGGGCTGGCCGGCGGCGGGACGCGTGACCTTGCCGGTGGCGCTCACGACGTTGGCGTTGCTCGTCGACCATCCGATCGTCGAGCCGTTGACGCCGGTGGCGGGCAGGGCGAGGTCGGCCGTGACGGCGCTCAGGTCTCCGAGCGAGAGAGCCGCGACGTCGCGCTGCAGGCGGGTGGCGTCGGTGGGGACGAGCGCTGCGACCTCGGATGCCGAGAGAGCGGCGTTGTACACGCGGAAATCGCGCACGCTGCCGGCGAGGCGCCGGTCTGCGTCGTAGACGGAACGTCCGATGTAGTTCGCCGTGGTCAGCCCGCCTCCGATGGCGCTGGGCTTGGTCGTGACGCCGGTGGCCTGGCCCACCTGCGCGCCGTCGAGGTAGATGCGCGCGGTGTCGGTCGCGTCGTCGAGGGTGTAGGTGATGGTCTTCCACACGTCGCGCGGGAGATCGGCGTTGCTGTTCGCCGTCTGCTCCGTCTGCCAGTTGCCCGTGGCGATCGACGTACGGTAGGCGTTGCCGGTCGAGAAGAGGTAGCCGTTGCCGGCCCCGCCCGAGGTGTTGCCGAGACCGTAGATGAAGTACGGCGTGCCCTGGTCGCCGCGGATCAGCACCTCGGTGCTGATGGTGATCGAGTCGAGACCCTGGAGAAGATCGTCGGGCAGGTCGACGTAGTCGTCGGTGCCGTCGAGGCGCACACCCTCACCGCCCGTGAGGGTCGCCCCTTCTTTATAGGCCGCGTCACGGCCTTTGCCGGACGCGTCGACGGCGACGGTGCCATCGGTCTCGGTCAGCGGGTACGAGGCGACCAGCCGATCGTCGGCTGCGGCAGCTGGCTGCGCGGCGACGAGGGCGCCGGTCAGGGCCAGGGCCAGGCTCGTGACGCCCGCCAGGGCGCGACGGAAAAGGGTCTGCTCCATTGCGATCCTTCCAACCATCATTGGTCGAGGTTCAAGTCGGTGTTCATAGATGTTATCGCTCACATAGAAATCGGACAAGACCCTGCTCTCGAGCGGCTGCAACGCGGCGGCCGCGGGTCGGGCGCGGCCCGCGCGCGGAGCAGCCGAAGATCTTCCCGCCCCACACGCTCGTGTTACCACTAACATGAGGGCGTCGACCGTATGCGAGGCCCCCGGCGAACGCGCCCTTCCATCGGGACGACTGCACCGAGCACACCGATATCTGCAGAGCCGCAGAGAGGAACGACGATGTCTTCTATCCGGAAAGCGGTGGCGCTCAGCGCTACCGCGATGATGATCGCCAGCGGATTGGCGGTGATCGCCCCCACCGCCGCGACGGCAGCAACCCTCGACTCGGCCAAGGTCCTCGACCTCCGCTTCGACGGGAATCTCACCGACGCGGGTCCCGACAAGGTCGGGACGTCGATGCTGAGAGGTCAGGACACCTACGTCACCGGCATCCACGATCAGGCGCTGAACCTGCGCGGTGGCGACGCGGTGAACCTCGGCACGAGCGCTGCGCTCCAACCCGAGAACCTGACCCTCTCGTTCTGGTTCAAGCCCACGGGCTCGATGGGCGCAGGCGAGCAGGTCTTCACCTGGAACAAGAGCGCGTACAACTCGGCGGGCTGGTACCTGACCGCCGAGAACGCCAACACCCCGCTCGCCCTGTCGATCGGCCCCAGCTCGGGTCAGCCGTACAAGGTCGTGGTGAACGGTTCGCGCGATGCCTTCTTCCCCGCCGACCAGTGGACGCACGTGGTCGTCACGTACAACCAGGCGAGCAAGGCCGTCACCTTCTACCGCAACGGCGAGCAGCAGGTCTCGTCGATCGCGAACGCCATCGGCGCAGACGCCACCGGCGCGCTGACGTCCGAGAGCACGACGACGAAGTCCATCGGCTTCAACGGCCCGCAGTACAACAGCGCCTACGTCAACGGTGCACTCGACGACTACACCCTCTACAACGCCGTGGCCTCGGCATCCGATGTCGTCGCCCTCACCCAGGCGAACAACCCCGCCTTCGATCCGGCCGACGTCGCCCAGCGCGGCCTCGATCAGGTGTCGGTGCCGGCGAGCGCCTCGACCAGCTTCGGCCTGACGACGTCCGCCTCCAACGGCACCGCGTTCACCTGGACCTCGTCGACGCCGGGCGTCATCGTCGTCAACGGCGGCCAGGCGAGCGTGACGCGGCCGAAGGACGCCGAGGCCACGGTCACCCTCACCGCATCGGCGACGTACGCCGGAAGCACGCCCCGCACCAAGACCTTCCAGGTCACGGTGCCGAAGGAGGGTGTCGCGACCTCGATCTACGTCGACGACACCGACCTCAACGAGGTCCTCGTCACCGACCCGTACCTGCAGAACAGCAACGCCAAGATGGTCGACTGGCTCCTCACGCTCGACCCCAAGCGCTTCCTCTACTCCTTCGATCAGCTCGCGGGCATCCCGACCAGCGCGCAGCCGTACGGCGGATGGGAGCGCACCACGGGTGCACGCTTCCAGGGCCACTTCTTCGGCCACTTCGTCTCGGCGCTGTCGCAGGCGTACTCGACCGAGACCGACGCGGGTCGAAAGGCCCAGCTGCTGGCGAAGCTCACCACCGCGGTCGACGGTCTCGCCGCCGCGCAAGCCGCCTACGCGCAGAAGGACCCGTCGAACACCGGTTACGTCGCGCCCTTCCCGGTGTCGTACCTGCCGCACGGGGCCGATGGCCTCATCGTGCCGTTCTACAACCTGCACAAGGTGCTCGCCGGCCTCATCGACGCCTACCGCTACGCGCCGAAAGACGTCTCCGACAAGGCCCTGTCGGTCGCGAGCGGCTTCGGTTCGTGGCTGAACGTCTGGGGTTCGCGTCAGGCCAACCCCAGCGCGCTGCTCAGCACCGAGTACGGCGGCATGAACGAGGCGCTGTACGAGCTGTACAGCATCACCGAGAACGACCAGCACAAGGAAGCCGCCGAGCTCTTCGACGAGGTGCAGCTGTTCCAGCAGCTCGCCGCGAACCAGGACGTCCTGGCCGGTAAGCACGCCAACACCACCATCCCGAAGCTGGTGGGTGCTCTCAAGCGCTACACCGTCTTGACCGACAACCCGACGCTGTACGCCCGTCTGACGGATGCCGAGAAGTCGAACCTCGACATGTACCGTCGCGCGGCCGAGAACTTCTGGCAGATGGTCGTGAACGACCACTCCTACATCGGCGGCGGCAACAGCTACTCGGAGCACTTCCAGCAGCCGGGCACCCTGCACGAGTTCGCCACCAACGGCATCACCACCGGCTACGGCGAGCAGTCCACGGTCGAGGGATGCAACGAGTACAACATGCTCAAGCTCACGCACGGGCTCTTCCGCGTGAACCCCGACGTGAAGTACGCGGACTACTACGAGAACACGTACATCAACACGATCCTCGCGTCGCAGAACCCCGAGACGGGCATGATGACGTACTTCCAGCCGCAGACCGCCGGTTACGCCAAGGTCTTCGGCCGGAAAGAGGACGAGTTCTGGTGCGATCACGGCACGGCGACCGAGAGCTTCACCAAGCTCGGTGACTCGATCTACTTCCGCAAGGGCCAGTCGGTGTACGTGAACGTGTTCCGCTCGACGGAGTTCTCGTCCACGCCGCAGAACCTGAAGCTGACGCAGACGGCTGACATCCCCAACACCGACACGGCCACCTTCACCGTCGCCGCTCTCGATGGGGGAACGCTGGCGGAGGGCACCACCCTGCGCCTGCGGGTGCCGTCGTGGTCGCCGAACCCCACCCTGACGGTGAACGGCCAGACGCGCGACGTCGCGGCCGCGACCGACAAGGGGTACGTCGTGGTCCCCGTCTCCGCCGGTGACACCATCGCGTACAAGCTCCCCGCCAAGGTCCAGGTCGAAGCCGGCACGGAAGACCCCAACTGGGTCGCATTCCGTTACGGTCCCGTCGTGCTGTCGACCGAGCTCAACCGCGCGAACGTCGAGGCGACCACCCCGGCCGGCATCCTCGTTCGCATGAGCGCCGCCGACAAGTCGGTCATCAACAGCGTCCGCGTCGGCGACACCGAGGGCTTCAAGAAGGACATCGAGAAGAACCTCGTGCGTCAGCCCAACGGCCTGGACAACAACGGTCGCACCGTCATGAAGTTCACGCTGCAGAACGTCGACGCCGCCTCCGCGGGGCTGACCTTCGAGCCGTACTACAGCATGTACAACGCCCGCTACGCGATCTACATGAACCTCATCCAGCCCGACTCGGCCGCCGCCCAGGCGCTGATCAAGAGCGAGAAAGAGAAGCTCCGCATCGACGAGATGACCACGGACGCCCTCACCTCGTTCGACAACAACAACAGCGAGGCGGGGAAGAACTACAGATTCAACCGCTCGTCGGTGGGCACCTGGCTCGGACAGCAGTACCGCGACGGTGAGATGTCGGCCGAGGCGTTCTTCCAGTACGACATGGCCGTCGACACGACCGCGCCGAAGAACTACCTCGGCGTCCGGTACTTCGGAGGTGACAACGGCCGCACGTTCGACGTCTACATCAACGACGTCAAACTGAAGTCGGAGCGCGTCACCAACGCCAACGGCGCGGACTCGTTCTACATCCAGTACGACGAGATTCCCGCTTCGGCGCTGGCCGACATCGCCGCGAAGGACCGCTACAAGCGCGACCAGGCGGGCAACTACGTGCTCGATGACAAGGGGAACAAGATCCCCATCATCACCGTGCGCTTCCAGGGCACCGGCGCCAGCTACGTGGGCGGCGTGTTCGGGGTCTACACGACCACGACCACGACGTACTCGACCGACACCGAGCTCAACGCGCTGACGTTCGACGGCGGCACGCTGAGCCCCAAGCTGGCCGACGGGACCTACGACTACACCGTCACGGTCGCGCGCGACGCGACGACGGCGACGTTCGACGTCGATCCGGCCACCCCCAGCGGCCTGGTCTACGTCGGTGACATCCTCATCGACGACACGCAGAAGCGCACCGTGAACCTCAGCACGGACGGCACGCCGACCGCGCTGACCCTGCGCTCCGTGGCGCAGGACCACACGACGGCCAAGACCTACAACGTCAAGATCGTCCGGGCCGCGGCCTCCGCGATCACGACCTCGGTCACGGCCTCGTCGCGGTGCGTCTCCGGACGCGTCACGCTCACCACGACGGTGAAGAACACCAGCACCGTGCCGGTGTCGTTCGAGGTCACCACCCCGTTCGGCAAGAAGAGCGTGACGCGCCTCGCTCCGGGCAAGAGCGCCAGCCAGGCGTTCAGCACCCGGCAGAAGTCGATCACCGCGGGCGAGGTGTCGGTGACCGCCAAGGCCCAGGTCGACGGTGCCACGTCGACGGCGACGAAGAAGGCGGGGTACACCGCCCGCAGCTGCGGCTGACATGTCACCGGGCGGCTGACGCACGACGCGCAGCCGCCCGGTCCACTCCCGGAACGCCCCGGGTCATCTCCTTCGGATGACCCGGGGCGTTCCGTTGTGGGTGGGAGAGGGATGCCGCGCACGCGGCCGGCGAGAGCTGCACGCCTGCGCACACGCCGCTGTCGTGAGAACTCGGCCGCGAGCCGCACGTGTCGGCCCGTCCCTCGCCCGCGTGGGCCCCGGCCCTCCTGCCATGCTCCGCAACCTCCCGGACCGCGTGCGCGTGGCGGTGCCCCGACCGGGAAAAGGCGATCTCCGCCCCCGGGCCGTGGCTCGGGGGCGGAGATCGCCGGGGAGGTCGCTGCGCTCAGACCGTCACGAGCAGCTCCGCGCCTTGTAGGCGGCGTTCGTCTGGCTCGAGACGCTCTTGCCGCCCACGACGGCCGTGGCCGTGACCCCGACCGAGCCGGCCGAGACGGCGGCGGCGCGGGTGGTGACCGCCGACGACGCCGTCGCACCAGGGGCGAGGGAACGCATGGTCTTCTTTCCCCAGGCCGTGCTGAGCGCGACGCTCACCGACGACGAGCTCGTGTTCTTCACGGTCACCGCCAGCGTGACCTTCCCGGCGACGCATCGCGTGCTCGCGGTCGCCGCCACACTCACGGGAGCGGTGACCGTGACCGTCGTCGAGACGGTTCGCAGCGACGGCAGCACCTCCTCGTCGCGGGTCATGTCGAAGATCGGCCGGTCGCCCGCGGCGTAGTGGATGCGGGTGATGCGGGTATCGCGCCCGTTCCCACCGACCCCGTCACCCCACGTGTGGTAGACGTACAGGTCGTTGCCGTCTTCGTCGGTCGTGACCGCTCCGTGGCCCGGGCCCTGCTCGTAGGTGCGGTAGTCCCACACGCCCACCGGCATCGCCTCGCTCTTGAGCAGGGGCATGTCGTACTTGTGCCAGCTGTCGATGTCGGTCAGGTCGCTCGACTCGTCGGCCCACGCACCGCCCACGATGTACTTCGGGCTCACACCGTCGCTCGAGTAGATCAGGGTGATGCGCCCGTCGCGCTGGATGGCGAACGCCCCTTCGGCCAGGCGTTCCTCGAACGACATGCTCGGAACGATGATCGGCACGGGAGTTCCGATGATCCGGGTGGGGTTGCTCGGATCGACCTTGGCGATCCACGTGGCCGGGTCGCTGAGGGGCGCGCCCTCGGGCGTGTACCGCTGCGACCACGCGTAGTACGCGGTGCCGCCCGACTCGAAGTACGTCATGTCGAGGCTGATGTTGCGCCCGAACTCCGCGCGGCCCAGCGCCGAGCCGTCGGACTTCAGGACGGCAGCCGGCTGGGACCAGTCGGCGGGGTTGCCCGGGTCGCCGCCGTCGCGCAGCTGCATGATGTGCGCCTGCACGGTGTACCACTGCCCGCCCTCGTTGGACTGCGAGTTCGAGGGGTTGAAGCACGGAGCGAACAGGATCGACAGCTTTCCGCCGACCTCGTGGATCTCGGGCGCCCAGTAGCATCCGGCGATCACCCGACCGTCGGTGGTGCGGTCGCCGCGCGTGTAGCGATTGAGCAGATCGACCTCGCGGTCGCGTCCGCCGTTGTCGTCGGCCAGCTGATCGATCGTGTCGGCGACACGGATCGGCAGGTGCGCCGATGCGATGTTGTTGTTGTTGGTGTCATCGGTGGCGATGAACAGGTAGCGGGTCTTGCCGTCGCGCTCGTACCGGTAGATCGTCGGGTCGGCCCGGTTGTAGGCGAAGGGTTCCGCGTACTGGTGCTGCCGAACGGTCCCCGACAGGGTGTACGTGCCGGGGCCGGCCGTGGCGAGCCGCTCGAACTGCTCCTTGTTCCAATCGATCCCGAGCTTCGCGGTCGAGCCGTCGGAGTAGGCGAGGTTCGCCTTCGCCTTCGCGAGGGCAGCCGTGTCGCCCGACGTGATGGTCTGCGGGTCGACCGTGACTGCCGTGTTGACGACCCGGCCGAGCCGATCCGTGAGCGCCTTCGCGGTCGAGGCCGTCACGGCGAGCGTGCCGGCGGGTCGGGCGTCGGCGACGCGACCGGCGAAGCCGGACAGGTCGGGGGCGGCCACGGTCAAGGCACCACCCGAGCGCAGCTCGCCCCGGTTGCCCTCGGTCACGACCCAGGAACGCTTTCCGCCGTCTTCGGGCCAGAACGGCGCGGTGCGCAGCTCGGTACGGGCGAGGTCGGCGACCGTGGTCGACTTCGCCGCGCCCGTGGCATCCGTCCACGAGACGAGGTAGCGCTTCTCGGCGGAGTCGTAGACCGCGCGAGGGGCGACGACGCCGCCGGTGGTGCCCAGATCGATCAGGCCGAGCTCGTCGAAGTCGGTGGCGGCGGCGTCGCGCGCCTTGAACACGAGAGCGCTCGAGGATTCGGTGCCGTCGGCTCCTCCCCCCTGCAGCACGCGCGTCGCGATCACGCCGATCGTGCCGTCGGCGAAGGTGAACAGCGAGGGGTTCGAGATGCCGCGATGGTCGATGCGATCGACGGCGAAGAATTCACCCTCGGCGAAGACCACGCCGCCGTTCTTGTAGAGCGGGGCCGCGTCATCGACCGACGTGCCCAGCGCCAGGTGCAGGCTGCGTGCGACGGAGTCGTGGTTGGCGTCGTGCTCGCCCGTGGCGTTGCGGGTGTACGAGACCAGCTGGCGGCCGGTCGAGGCGCTCAAAACGGTCACCGAGAAGGTCTTCTCGACGGTGGTCGCCCCCACGGCGACACGCGCCGTGATCCGACGGACCTGATCGGATGCCGTGGTGTTGGTCAGCACGCGGGAGTCGAGGGTAGTGCCGTCGGCGCTCCACTGGATGCTGTACCCGCTCGCTTCGGGCAGGCTCGTGCCCGAGGCGACGACGGGCGGCACCACGAGGGCGGCGCGCAGGCGCTCGGCGGCGTCGGCGTCGCTGTCGGCGCGCACGGTGAGGGTGGCGGTCGCACCGGTGGCCGTGGCACCCGCGAAGGCGGCCGTGGGGGTCAGGGTGACGGTGGCGTCGGGAGAGCCGGCCGCGGGCCGGGTCACCTTGCCGGTGGCGTCGATCACCGCGGGGTTGCTGCTGGCCCAGGTGAGCGACGATCCGCCGGCTCCCGAGGTGGGCAGGGCGATGTCGGAGGTGACGGTGCCCGAGACCGGCGGGCGCGCGGCGTCGGCGTCGGCGCGCGCGATGGCGGTTGCGGCGGGCGCGGCGTCTTCCTTCACCTGCGCGGCGGTCAACGCCTGGTCGTAGACGTGCACGTCGTCGAGCGCGCCGACGAAGAAGGGGTCGGGCCCGTAGAACGATTTGCCGAGCAGGCCCGAGAAGGTCGAGGTGCCCACGGTGGCGGCGCCCGTCGCCGACGTCGGTGTGGTCTGGGCCAGTTCCCCGTCGACGTAGGTCGAGACGCTGACGCCGCTGCGCAGCACGACGGCGACGTGCGACCATCGGCCGACCGCTGCGGGGGCGTCGTCGGAAGCGCGTTGTTCGCTGCCGGACTTGACCGCGCCGATCAAGCGGCCGCCGCACTCGGGGGTGGTGAAGAGGTATCGGTCGGACGACTGGCCCAGCGTGTAGGCCCAGGCGCAACTCTGCCCACCCTCCCAGCGCATCCACGCCGACATCGTCACGTCGGTGGTGGCGGCCGTGGTGAGACCCGGCGCGATCTCGACGAAGGCCGCGTTGGACCCTGCGGCTCCACCCGGCAGGCGCAGCGCCGTGTCGCCGGAGCCGCGTGGGCCGGCGACGACGCTCGCGCCTGTTCCGCGTACCGTTCCGGCGTGCGCACCGGCGCCGTCGCTGACGGTGCTGCCGGCTGCGACGCCGGTTCCGACACCCGCGGAGGCCGAGAAATCGTACGACAGGATGGGGCTCGGGACCGCGGCTTCGGCGGGCGCGGCGCTCATCGTGAGCGCCCCCGTGGTCAGCGCCGCGGCCATCAGCAGCGCGAGGGGCCGTCGCCCTCTCGACGATCGACTTCTGTCCGTGTGCGTGGATACGCTGTGCGTCGTCATCGACGCCCCTTTCCGATTCGTCATCGAACTCAGATGCCCCGGACATTCAGCCGGGGAAGCGAATGGTGCTGACACCGACGGTAGCGAAGAATGTTTGCGCTAACAAGCACAGGAGATCCGCCGCCGTCCGCGAAAGGTCGAGTCGTCATGCGCACCAGTTGGGGCGCGTGCCCGGCACGTCGGCGAGGACGTCGCCCGTCGTGAGATCGACCACCGCGGAGTCACGCCCGAGCCACTCCGCCCGCGTGGGGTACTGGTCGATCTGCGCGTCGGAGCTCACGAGGCCCACCGCCGCGTATCGACCGCTCGGCGACACGCAGACCTCTTCGATGCGCTCTCCGGCACCGGAGCGGAGGATCTCGGTCCCGCCGTCCGCGGAGGTACGGCGTACCACATCGGTCGCCGTCCACCGCACGGACGACGAGTCCGAGAGGAACACGGAGCCCGTCGACGCGTCCTCGGTCGCGGCGCCCACGATGTCGGCGAGCGAGCCGTTCGTCAGGTCCAGGATCGCGGGACCCGTGGCGCCCTGGACGACGAGCGATGTCGACGCGGGGAGCACTCCGCGCAGCGCGCCCACCTCGCCGAGCGGGCGCGGAGGTGCGGAGCCGGTGGCATCCACCAGCACGAGCGACCCGACCGGCGTCTGCGCCACGAGGTACGCGCTGCCGGGGATGAAGAACCACAGGTCGGCCTGGAGCGGCTGACCGCCGATGTCGACCGCGGCGCGAGCGCCTGCCCCGGGATCGGCGGGATCGATGAGGAAGAGCGTGCTGGTGTACTGCTGCTGATCGTCGCCCGTTCCCGTGAACACGAACCCGGCGCGGCCGGCGTCGCCCGATGCCCGCAGCAGGCCCACGGTCCCCTGCCCGGGCAGGGGCAGCGGGACCGGGTCTGTTCCCGGGCCGGCACGGGTCAGACTCGCGCGACCGTCCTGGTCGAGCACCGCGGCGACCACGCCCGCTCCGTCGTCGGAGTACTCCTGGATGCGGGGTGCCGAGAAGAGGACCTCGTCGGTGTCGGACGACAGGTCGTGTCGCACGATCCGATCATCGTCGCCTCCCGACCTGTCGAAGCCGCCCCCGCGCTCCAGAGTGGTGAGGGTCAGGGGCGGTGTGGTGAAGTCGAACGCCGCGTCGGCGGTCACACCGGTCGCGCGTCCGCGCAGAGCAGGAATGCTCACGCGATAGTCCCGGGCGTGGTCGACCGTGTCGGTGAAACGCAGACGGATCGTCGATCCGGCGACCTCGACCTGGAACGGCGCCGCAGGGTCGACCCGCACCCCCTCCGCCGAGCTCGGGTCGAGGGGCTGGTCGGCGCGGAACACCAGGGTCACCCCCGCCTGCTCCACCGCGAGCGCGATGTCTCCGTCCACCCCGCGGATGCGCGGACCACGCTCGAGCGCGCCCGCGGCGAGCGCCGAACTGAGTGCGGCGAGACAGACGACGACGGCGATGGCGGCCACTGCCCAGCGGCGCGACGAGCGCGGTCGTGCGGCAGCCCCCTCACGAGAGGTACGGATCATCGGGCTCCTCCACGGCATCCACGGTGACGGGATCGAGGTGGGTCGCGCCGTCGTCGTCGGTGAACGTCCCGCTCAGGTGCACCCAGTCGCCCGAACGCAGGTCGGTCGGAAGGTCGGCGGCGACGACGGGAACCGCGAACAGTTGGGCGTCGACGGTGCAGCAGGTGACGGCGTAGCGCCCGACGCGGACGGCGCCGTCATCGTCGATGAGCAGGGAACCCCGTCACCTCGGCCTGCTGACCGACGAGGTCGGCAGCTGTGGCGCCACTGCCCAGAATGCTCGCCCAGTCCCTGATCGAGAAGCGGGTGGGGTCGTTGCCGATGAGCGAGGGTCGCGACACGTCTCCCCCGTCGACGGCGCTCTCGATCAAGAGTGCCCGTTCCGCACTCAGGGTCGTCGGCGGCGCGACCAGGAGAGCCAGCCCCGAGACGATGACGAGCGCACCCGTCGTGGCGATCGACAGGGTGTACCCGCGGCGACGCGGGGCGTGATGCTCGTGGTCGTGCTCGTCGCCGTGGCCGTGGCCGTCATCGCGACGGGTGGCCGTGACCCACACGGCCGCGGCGAAGAGCCCGGCGCCCACGACGCTGAGCACCACGGTGAAGACGACGTAGCGGGGGTGGATGTACAGCGCAAGGTCGCCCGCGGCGGCGAGGACGAAGGTCGCGACGAGGCCGATGCCGCAGAGGACCAGACCCGCCCAGCGGGAGACGGGCGTCAGACAAGCAGATTCACCCCCAGACCGAGGGTCAGGGCGCCCAGAGCGATGACCAGGGTGATCCCCGCGAGCGCGCGCAGACGGAACGTGGTCGAGAGCATCACCATCATCTTCACGTCGATCATGGGGCCGAGCACGAGGAAGGCGACGAGCGCTCCCGGCGAGAACGTCGACGCCAGCGACAGCGCGAAGAACGCGTCGACGTTCGAGCAGATGGCGATCACGAAGGCCAGCATCATGAGGGCCAGGATGCCGAGCACCGGGTGCCCGCCGATCCCCGTGAGCGTGTCGCGCGAGACGGCCACCTGGATGACGCCGGCGACGCCCGCGCCCAGGAACAGCGCCGGGAGCATGGCCGAGACCTCGTCGCGGAACATCACCGCCGCCCGCTGCAGCGTCGCCGGCGGTCGCTGCGACGACGACGCCGAGGCGCACACCGCCGCCCACTGCGGCGTGAGCAGCCGTTCCGGCTCGGGGTGCAGGCTCACCAGCCAGCCGACCAGGTTGGCGATCACGAAGCCGCCGACCATGCGCGACACCAGGATGCCGTCGTTCCAGCCGAACGCCTGGTAGGTCGTGATGAGGGTCACCGGGTTCAGGATCGGGGCCGCGAGCAGGAACGTGACGGAATCGGCCACCGAGAACCCGCGCATCATCAATCCCCGAGCCAGTGGCACGTTGCCGCACTCGCACACGGGGAGCACCACGCCCAGCAGCGACAGCACGGCACGTCGGAGCACGCCGGAACGCGGGATGACGGCATCCAGCACGCGCGAGGGGACCCAGAGCTGCACCGCGATCGAGATCGAGATGCCGAGGAAGACGAAGGGCAGCGACTCGATGACGACGCTCGCGGCGAGCGTGATGCCGTCGGAGAGGGCGCTCGGCAGGGAGGCGTCGACGTCGATCGTCACCCACCGCACGACGACGGCGATCGCGACGAGCGACGCCGCGACCACCAGCGCCCGGCGCGCACCGGCACCGATCACCGCGGGTGCGGGCAGCGGCTGCCGCGAGCGCGTCTCAGGCATATGTCGTCCTCTCGGGGACCGCCGCCCACGGCCGGACGAGCGATGACGCGAGCCCGGCCGTGGCGGGTCAGCGGCAGGTGATCGCCGCGTACGTCGCGGTCAGCTTCGTGGCGGCTCCACCCGCGGTCGCTGTGACCGTCACCTCGCCCGCGGGCATCGGGTTCTTGCGCGCCGTCACGGTCGCGCTCGTGCTCTTGCCCGCGGCGAGGGAGGCGATCGTCTTCGAGCCGTGGGCCGAGTCCACCTTCACCGCCACGGGCGCCGTGCCGCCGTTGGCGACGCGCGCGACGACGACGGGCTTGCCGGCGACGCACCGCGTCTCGGCCGTGGCCGTGACCGCCAGGGCGGGAGCGGTGACGACCACGTCTGCCGAGACCGTCAGCGCGGTCGAGCTGAACAGGCGCCGATCGGCGGCGTTGTACGCGGTCGAGCCGTTCGCCCCCACCCACTGGTTGAGATTGGCTCCGATCGTGCGCACCGTTCCGGTGACCGGGTAGGTACCGGGCCGTGCGGTGTCGACGCCGGCCAGGTTCCACGTCACCGGTTGCGCGGCCGTGCCGCGGCCGTAGGCCAACCTCACCTGCGCCTCACGGGGAAGGGCGGCCGAGACCGCCTGCGCGTTCGCGCCCTGGGCCACGGTCGCGTCGCCGAGGTCGCCGGTGACGACCGCCGCGGCATCCGCCTGGCGGATCCCGTCGTACTGCGCGAGGGTCAGCGGCACGATCCCGCCGTGCTTGGTGCTGGGCGCCATCGAGAAGGTGTCCGACACGAGCTGCGTCCAACCGGCATCCAGGTTCTCGGTCTGCATCGGCCGGTAGCCGGTCGAGGGGATGACGTCGACGTACAGGTACCAGTGGTCTTCGCCGTGGCGCTGGAACACCGCCGGGCCTTCGACGCCACCGGCGTTGCCGCCCGCCCACACGGCGCCGATGCGCTCCTGCACGGTCGTCCACGCCGTGGTGGGCTTCCACCAGTCGGTGGCCGTCGTCGACTCCATGTAGATGCCCCGGCCGAAGGCGTTGTCCTTCGTGACGCGGTAGGTCGTGCCGTCGTTCTGGATGACGGTGGTGTCGATGGCGTTGCCGCCGGTGTCGATCATCTTTCCGCCGTAGCGGTAGGTCTGCTGCGTGAAGTCGGTGGTCGCTCCCCACAGCACGCGCGAGGAGGTGGAACCCGTGTGGGCGGCGTTGTCGTACATGGTGGACGACCAGTACAAGACGAACGCACCGCTGCCGTCGGCGTTGTAGCCGGGGACCCACGTGGCCTCGGGCGCCCAGGCCATGCCGAGTTCGGCGGCCTTGGCACCGGCGGGAGAGAGAGCGACGTCGAACTGGCGCAGGTCGCTCCAGGTGACCAGATCTTTCGACTCCCACACGTTCAGCTTCGTGCTCCCCCGCGATTCCCAGTAGCACCAGTCCGTGCAGGAGCCGGTGCCGCGGTCGCCGCCGAACACGCGCAGGTCGGTGGCGATGATGTAGTACGTCTTGGTCTCGGGGTTGTAGGTCAGGTACGGGTCGCGGACGCCGGTGGTGCCCAGCTGCGACGCGAGGATGGGCTTGCCCCCGTTCAGCGGGTCCCACGCCTCGGGGTCGTCGCCGCGCGAGACGTCGAGGTAGATCTTCTCGGCGTAGCCGTTGGCGTCTTCAACGAAGTGCACCATCGCGTAGCCGAAGGCGTCGCCGGCCGAGCGGGCGGGCTCGACGGTGACGGGCACCGAGCGGGTGGCCGCCACGCCGCGCACCGTCGCGGTCGCCGTCAGCGACGTGGTGCGCGCGGCCGCACCCGGCGCGGGCTGCTGCGCGGTGACGGTCGCTCCGTCCGCGGCGACGGTGAGACCGGGGTCGGTCGAGCTCCACGACACGCTGCCGCCCGAGGTGGGCAGGGTCGTGACGCTCTCGTCGACGGTGACGGGGGCGAGAGCGTCGACCACGGCCTGCGCGGCACGCCGGTGCTCGTCGGAGTGGATCGACGCGTCAGCCGTCGACACGCGCGCGACCTCGTCAGCGGTCAGGGCCCGGTCGTAGACGCGGAACGTGGAGATTTCGCCCTTGTACATGGGGTCGGGGTAGGGCGCACGACCGATCGTGTTGAGGGTCTGATCGGTGATGTCGGCGGGAGAGAGGGCGGTGGGGGTGGATGCCACCTGCTCGCCGTCGACGAAGAAGGTGATGCGTCCGGCCGCGCCGTCGATGACCGAGGTGAGGCTGTACCAGCGATCGGCAGAGAGGGCCGAGCCGGAGCGGGCGTTGACCTCGCCACCGCCGCCGTTCGTGGTGATGACGGTGCGGGGGTTGTCGCGCACCGACGCGAAGTACGACCGCGTCGGTGAGTCACTGCCGATGTTCCAGAGGAAGTTCCAGGTGTTCTTCATCGACGCGTCGAGCTTGGTCTCGATGGTCACCGTCGCCGATCGCGCGCCGGCGAGAACGTCGCCCGGCAGTCGCACCCAGCTGGCCGTCGGGCTGGTCTTCTCACCGCCGGTGAAGACGAGCGACGATCCGGTCCACAGCGCATCGGAGCCGTTGACGACGGTGGCGGCGCCCAGCGCGGTCGGCGCGCTGTTGGGCACGCTCGAGCCGGCGGTCTCGTCGAAGACGTATTCCGCGCGCAGGTTCGTCGAGGGGATCGTCGTGTCGGCCACGGCCGGAGCCGTCGCCAGGGGCAGGAGGCCGCCGGTGAAGAGGGCGGCGCCCGTGACGAGGCCGAGCAGGGCACGTCGACGCCGACGGGGAGTCGGTGCGTCGGGCGCGGGGGGCGCGGTCGGGTGCGTGGTCATCACTCCAGCTCCTTTGCCAGGATGATCGGGGCTCCTGGGGCACAGGAACGTTTGGATGTTACCGCTCACTACGAGGTGGGGCAACACCGGCCGATCCGCGGCCCCCAGAAACGGGCTCTCGAACGCCCGCGCCGGCGCACGGCACGTCATCGGTGTTCAAATCGAGACGCAGCGGCTACTGTGAGCGATAACACAACACCTCACGGTCATTCACTTAATGGAGAGTGGACATGCACCTGCCCTTCGCGGCGCGCCCGACGACGCCCCCTGAGTGCCCCGGCCTCTCACCCGCACGCGCGCGCCGGCACCGAACGGCCGCGGTCGCCCTGAGCGCCACCGCCGCCCTCGCGCTGTGCGCGGGGCTGCTCACCCCCGGTGCGGCCAGCGCCTCCGGAGCGGAAGACGCGCTGATCGCCGACTTCACGTTCGACAGCGGCACGACCAGCTTCACGGGCGCGGGCGCCACCGCCACCACGCGCGGCACGGCGCAGCTCGCACCCGGCGTCAGCGGCAACGCGGCTCAGCTGAGCAGCAGCTTCTGGCTCGATGTGGCCAAGACCGACGGCACACCGCTGCTCGCGGGGCTCGACGACGTCACCATCTCGTACGACAGCAAGCCGAGCGCCTCGGGCAACGTCGGCTGGACGGTGTTCGCGGCCCGCAGCGCCGCGACGCAGGCGTTCGCGCAGGAGCACTACCTCGGATACCTCGACCGCACTACCAGCGTCACCGTCGAGCGGTACGACAACTCCGGCTCCCGCAACACCGCGGGCAACCTCGTTTCGACTGTTGCCACCACGGAGTGGAAGCACGTCGACCTCGTGCTGTCGGGCGCAACGGCTCGTCTGTTCGTCGACAAGAAGCTCGTCTCGACGAACACGACCGGACCCGCCCTCTCCCAAATCCTCGGAGCCTCGGGCGGCGTGCTCCAGGTGGGCAAGGCCAACTGGGGCGGCGGCGAGTACTTCGCAGGGCTCCTCGACAACCTCCGCATCTACAACCGCGCCCTGACCCCGTCGGAGCTCGGTGTGGGCGCGGTCGCCAGCGACCCGGCGGCGGCTCTCAGCATCCCGGCGCGCATCACCGGCGACCTCCCCTCCTCCGTCCTCGGAAACGCCGTGACGTGGTCGGCCACCGGCGCCGGCGCCTCGCTCGTCTCGGCCGACGGAAAGGTCACCCGCCCGGCATCCGGTCCCGTCGCGGTCCAGCTGACCGCCACCATCGCCGGCGTCGCGCAGCCCGTCACCGCCGCAGCCCAGATCCTCGATGCCGGTGGCGACATCGCCACGTACGTCAAGACCGTCACGACCACGGGCGGCGTCAAAGACGACCCGCTCGCGTACAACGACGACCGCCGCTCCGACGCGCTGTTCGTCTCGGCCCGCCCCGCGGGCGCGTCGACCTGGGAACCGCTGAACCGCTCGCAGGCCATCCTCTACGCCACCTGGAACGGGGCGCAGAACGCGAACCCGAACGCCCAGGTCGGCTCTCCCACGCTCATCCGCTTCGCCAACGGCTCCCTGGGTGCGGTGGCGGCGCAGAACAACGCGACCGACTCGGTCTTCGTGTGGGACGCCCCCGACGGCGCGACGTTCCGCAACCAGCGCACCGTCAAGATCGCCTCCGACGGGTCGATCGTGAAAGACCCGCGCATCGAGTACGACGCCGCGACGCAGAAGTACACGGCGTTTCTGGACCGACGAGCTCACCGGTGAAGGGCGCGTGGCCCGTCTCGACGGCCTCACCGGTGCCAGCACGCCGACCACGGCGACCAAGGCCGACCTGCGCACGCTCGGTGTGAGCGGAACGGGCCTGCCCGGCTTCGCGACGCAGACGCAGGCGAGCTCGTTCGCGCTGTCCAAGAGCGAGTTCGATGTGTTCTCCAAGAACTACGTCGACCTGCAGAACACCGGTGTGCGCACCCCGGCCGATGTGCGGGTCGACAACGGCAAGAAGGTGGGCGCGTCCACCCTGCCCGCCACCGTCACGCTCGACTACAACGACGGCTCCACCAAGAACCTGCCGGTGGAATGGGATGCCGCCGACCTCGCCGCCATCGACTCGCGCAAGGCCGGCGTGTACGAGGTGTCCGGAACCGTGCAGCAGACGGCCGAAGAGATGGTCAACGATGCGCGGGCCGATCCGCACCTCTTCTTCAACGAGGACGACGGCTACTGGTACCTCACCGGTTCGCACTACTCGATCCCCTCGAACGCACCCGACGACCAGCTCATCGACGCCAACGCCTATCGGAAGATCGGCCTGAAGCGCGCCACCACCATCGCGGGGCTCAAGGACGCCCCCGAGCAGATCGTCATCGACCCCGACGGCGGTACCCCCGGCAAGCAGGCCCAGTACCCCAACACCTTCTACGGCTGGGGCGGATACATCTGGGCGCAGGAGTTCCACAAGATCAACGGGCGGTGGTGGATCGTCGCCGGCATGAACCGCGGCTACGCGCCCACCAACGGCTGGTGCGACAACACCGTGCTCATCCCCTACACGGGCACCGAGGAGTCGCTGCGAAACGGGGGGCTCGTGAACCAGGCGAACTGGGGCGAGCCGACCATCCTCGAGGGCGCCGCCTTCGACGTCTCGTACCTCGAGCGCCAGGAGAACGGTGCCACCCAGGGCTACTGGGTGATGCCGAACGGCGGCCGCGTGCTGGTGGGCAAGGCCAAGATGGGCGCGACCGGCACTGTTCCGCTGCTCGACGGCGGACTGAGCGAGATCTACGCGCTCAGCCAGCCGTGGGAGTACGGCAAGCAGGCCCCGACGCCCTCCGACACGAACGAGGGCGCCGACCAGGGCATCGTCGAAGCGCCCTTCATGGTCGAGCACGGCGACTACATCTACCTCACCTACTCGGGCGGCACGGTCGACAAGTACTACGACCTCGGCATGCTGCGCGCCCCGAAGGGCGCTGACCTGACGAACCGCGCGAGCTGGACGCAGGTGCCCTCCCCCGTGCTCACCACGAACGACACCTTCACCGGCCGCATCGGTGGAGCACCGCAGGCCGGAACCGGCCACAACTCCTTCGCGACCGACCCGGCCGGCAACCTCGTGCTGGCGTACCACGCGCGCCCCTACCCGGAGCCGCACTCGGGCGACGCGGCGGGCGGCCTGTTCGACCCCGACCGCAACAGCTGGTTCAAGGCGGTCAACGTCCGCGCCAACGGCATGCTCGACCTGTCGCTCACCTCGGCACAGGAAGTCGCTCCGGCGAACCGGACGGTGACCGCACGGGTGATCGTCGCAGCTGCCCCTCCCGGCGTGAAGGCCACCGTCGCCACGCGCTGCGTCTCGGGCAAGGTGACGCTCATCACCACGGTGACCAACACCGGCGCCACCGCGGTGTCGGGAACCATCGCCAGCAGCTACGGCTCGAGCGCGTTCACCAACCTGGCCGCGGGTAAGGCCGTCTCCAAGACGCAGTCCACCCGCAGCGCCTCCGTCGACGCGGGCACCGTGACCGCGACCGTGCGGGGCAGCTCCACCCCGGTGACCGCGACCTACCGCGCCACGAGCTGCAAGTGACCGTCGGACTCGCGAGGGCGGCGGGGTCTCGAGCGCGTCCGACAGCCGCATCACCGTCACCGGGCTACACCGCACGCAGCTGCGGCTGACGACGGCGAGAACGAGGGTGCATCCGGCTTCGGCCGGGCGCACCCTCGTTCGTGTACCCGGAGGCGGGATGTCTCCCGGAGGTCGGACGTCTCGGGAAGGGAGGCGACGACCGGGGCAGCCCATGAACGCAGACGTGCCCCGATCCCGGGCAGCCCACCGCTACCGGGGATCGGGGCACGATCCGGATGCCGGGAACCCAGCGACCCGGCACGCGCCCGAGCGAACGGGACGCGCGAGTGCCGCACCGCCCCGGGGCTGAACGCGACCCGGGACGGCGGGGGTCTTACAGGCCCTGGGCCAGGCGGTAGTACGCCTGGTTCCAGCGCAGCTCGCTCTGGAAACCGCGGACCGTGGTGTCCTCGTCGATGACGACGAGCTCGGTCCCCGCGATCTCGGCGAAGTCGCGGAACACCTCGATGCCCACGGCCGTCGTCATGACGGTGTGGTGCGCGGCTCCCGCGGCGAGCCAGCAGGCGGCCGAGGTGGCGAAGTCGGGGGCGGGCTTCCACACCGCGCGGCCCACGGGGAGCTTCGGCAGGTCGGGCGCCTCGACGTTCTCGACGACGTTCGCGGTCAGGCGGAAACGATCGCGCATGTCGCTCATCGCGACGACGAGGGCGGGACCGGGGTCGGCGGTGAAGACCAGGCGCACCGGGTCGTCCTTGCCGCCGATGCCCAGCTCGTGGATCTCGAGGCGCGGCTTCTTCGACGTCAGCGACGGCGAGACCTCGAGCATGTGGGCACCGAGGATGCGCTCCGCGCCGGGCACGAGGTCGTAGGTGTAGTCCTCCATGAGCGAGGCGCCGCCGGGCAGGCCCGCCCCCATGACGTTCGCCACGCGCACGAGGACCGCCGTCTTCCAGTCGCCCTCGGCGCCGAAGCCGTAGCCCTCGGCCATGAGGCGCTGGACGGCGAGACCGGGGAGCTGCTTGAGCGCGCCGAGGTCTTCGAACGAGGTGGTGAAGGCGCCGAAGCCGCCCTCCTCAAGGAAGGAGCGCAGACCCAGCTCGATCGCTGCGCCGTCGCGCAGCGACTGGTGGCGTGCACCGCCGGGGAGGAGCTCGTCGACGACGTCGTAGCTGTCGATGTACTCCTGCACGAGCGCGTCGACATCGGCATCCGATGCCTGCTCGACGGCCGCGACGAGCTCGTTGACGCCCCACGTGTTGACCTGCACGCCGAAACGCAGCTCGGCCTCGGTCTTGTCGCCCTCGGTGACGGCGACGAAGCGCATGTTGTCGCCGAAGCGGGCGAGCTTGAGGGTGCGGGCGGCGGTCCAGCCGGCGGCGGCGCGCTCCCAGTCTTCGATCTGCTGACGCACGGCGGGGTTGGACACGTGGCCGACGACGGTCTTGCGCGAAACGCCCAGGCGCGTCTGGATGTACCCGAACTCGCGGTCGCCGTGGGCGGCCTGGTTGAGGTTCATGAAGTCGAAGTCGATGTCGTTCCACGGCAGCTCGACGTTGGCCTGCGTGTGCAGGTGCAGCAGCGGCTTCTGCAGGGCGTCGAGGCCCGAGATCCACATCTTCGCGGGGCTGAACGTGTGCATCCAGGCGATCACGCCGATGACGTCGTCGCGGCCGTTGACCTCCAGCGCCATGCGGCGGATGCTGTCGGAGTCCTTCAGCACGGGCTTCCAGACGACCTTCACGGGCAGGCCGGAAAGGCCCTCGACGACGGCCTGCGACTGCTCGGCGACCTGCGTGAGGGTCTCTTCGCCGTAGAGGTTCTGGCTGCCGGTGACGAACCAGACCTCGTAGCCGTCGAGGTCGTTCTTGAGGGGTGTGCGAGTCATGCGGATTGTTCCTTCGGTGGGAGGTGCTCGTGCGAGCGTGAAGCTGTCAGGGAGTGACCGCGATGGCGGCGTGCTCCACGGCGAGACCGGCGCGATAGCGGGTCAGATAGGCGGCGAAGCCCGGGACGTCCTCGGCATCGGGTTCGACGACGTCGACCCCCGTGCGCGCGAAGATCCGGTCGTCGAGATAGGTGTGGAGATCGGGGGCCGTCGTGTCCGCGGCGAACGCCGCGAGCACCGCGATCCCCCATGCCCCACCCTCGGAGGCCGTCGACGCGACGGCGACGGGCGCGTTCAGGGCGCCGGCCAGGAAGCGCTGCGCCACTCCGCTCGTGCGGAAGACGCCGCCGTGGGCGTACATGCGGTCGAGCTCGACGCCCTCTTCGGCCAGGACTCGCATGCCCAGGGCGAGCGTGGCGAACACCCCGTACAGCTGCGCACGCATGAAGTTCGCCAGCGTCAGGCGACTGTCGGGGGTGCGCAGCACCAGCGGCCGCCCCTCCGGCAGGCCCGCGATGGGCTCACCGGCCAGGTGATTGTAGGCGAGGATGCCGCCCGCATCGGGGGCACCGTCGAACGCCTCGCGGAAGAGCGCCTCGAACACCTCGTCGGAGCTGAGCGTGCCGCCGGCGATCTCGGCGAACCTCTCGAACAGCGACACCCACGCCGCGAGCTCGCTCGCCCCGTTGTTGCAGTGCACCATCGCGACGAGATCGCCGGACGGGGTGGTGACGAGGTCGAGTTCATCGTGGGGTCGGCGCAACGGGTGCTCGAGGACGACCATCGCGAAGATGCTCGTTCCCGCACTGACGTTGCCGGTGCGCGGAGCGACCGAGTTCGTCGCCACCATGCCGGTACCGGCGTCGCCCTCGGGAGGGCAGAACAGGATGCCGGAACGCAGCGCCCCGGTCTCGTCGAGCAGCGCCGCGCCCTCGTCGGTCAGGACGCCGGCGTCGTCACCGGCGACGAGGACGTCGGGAAGCAGCGAACGCAGTTCCAGACCGTGGGCACGCTCGGCCACGAGCCGATCGAACTTCTCAATCATCTCGGCGTCGTAGTCGTGCGTCACGGGGTCGATGGGGAACATCCCCGAGGCGTCCCCGATGCCCAGCACGCGTCGCCCGGTCAACTTCTCGTGCACGTACCCCGCGAGGGTGGTGAACGAAGCGACGTCGGTGACGTGATCCTCTTCGTCGAGCACGGCCTGATAGAGGTGGGCGATCGACCAGCGCAGCGGAATGTTCGTTCCCAGCAGCTCGGACAGCACGCCCGCGGCGCGCTCGGTCGAGGTGTTGCGCCACGTGCGGAAAGGCACGAGGAGCTCACCGGAGGCGTCGAAGGCGAGATAGCCGTGCATCATCGCCGAGACGCCGATCGCGGCGAGGTCGCTGATCACCGTGTCGTAGGCGCTCTGAACCTGCGCGCCCAGGTCGGCGTATGCCGCGCGAACGCCACCCCAGACATCGTCGAGGGAGTAGGTCCAGTTGCCGTCGCGATAGCGGTTCTCCCACGCGTGCGAGCCGGTGGCCAGGACTCGCGAGGGGTCGTCGCCGTCGATCAGGCACGCCTTGATCCGGGTCGATCCGAGCTCGATTCCCAGTACCGCACGCCCGGTGGCGATCACCTCGGCGGCGGGGGTCTGCGCCGCGCTCACCGGCGTGCGTCCGAGCTCTGGCCGTACACGTTCTGGTACCGGTTGTAGAGGGCGTCGATCTTGTCCTGCGGGATCGGGATGAGCGGCCCCGCCTCGCGTGCGATGTGCACGGTACGGGCGACGTCTTCGAGCATGACGGCCGCCTTCACGGCATCCTTCGCATTCGTCCCGATGGTGAAGGGACCGTGGTTCTGCATGATCACGCCGCGCGAGCGGTGACCGCGCAGGGTCTCGACGATGCCGCGGCCGATCGAGTCGTCGCCGATGATCGCGAAGGGACCGACCGGAATGGGGCCGCCGAACTCATCGGCCATCGCGGTGATGACGCACGGGATCTCCTCGCCGCGGGCGGCCCAGGCGACGCCGTAGGTGGAGTGCGTGTGCACGACACCGCCCACCTCGGGCATGTTGCGGTACACGTAGGCGTGCGCCGCGGTGTCGCTCGAGGGGCTCCGCTCGCTGCCGGGGGTGCCGGGGATGGCGTTGCCGTCGAGGTCGCAGAGGATCATGTTCTCGGGCGCGAGGTCGTCGTACGAGACGCCCGACGGCTTGATCACGAACAGGTCGGCACCGGGCACGCGGCCCGAGACGTTGCCGCCGGTCCAGACGATGAGGTTGTAGCGCACGAGCTCGTCGTGCAGTCGGGCGACGTCGGCGCGAACCCGATCGATCGCTGCCTGGGTGTCGGGGGTGAAGTCAGCGGAGGGCGCTGCCATGGTGTTCTCCTCGAGGGGATGACGATCGACGGTGGGGCTCATTTCCTTCGCCGCGCAGTCAGGACGCGCTGCAGCAGAACGAAGGCGAGCAGGATTCCGCCGGTGATGATGGTCAGGTACTCGGGGCGGATGCTGCCGTCCTTGGTGATGATCATCGCCAGCGTGGCGAGCACGAGGGAGCCCACGACGGAGCCCAGCACGTAGCCCGCTCCGCCGGTGAGGAGCGTTCCACCGATCACGACCGCGGCGATGGCATCCAACTCCCATCCGATGCCGGTGACGTTCTGCGCCTTACCGCCCACCTCGGCCGTGTAGACCACCGCGGCGAGACCGGCGAGCGCGCCGCTGATGACGTAGATGATCACGCGCGTGCGGGCCACGGGCAGACCCATCAACTGGGCCGAGTTCTCGGCTCCGCCGATGCCGTACACCGTGCGACCGGTGCGGGTGCGGTGCAGGAGGAAGAACGCAGCGATGACCACGAGCACCGCGATGAAGAAGCCCGGGGTGAGGATGAGGTCGTTCGTCTTGGGACCGTCGTAGAGCTTGAAGTCCGTGGCGAGCACCAGGATCGGCGAGCCGTCGGCGACCTGGACCGGGACCGTCGACAGGATCGACGCGAGTCCGCGGGCGAGGAACATCATCGCCAGCGTGGCGATGAACGGCTGCACGTTGAAGTACTGGATGAGCACGCCCGAAACCAGGCCGAAGAGGGCGCCGAACGCGATCATCAGCACGATGGCCAACCAGCCGTTCACCCCCGCGTTCGTCAACATGACGCCCGACACCGACGTGAAGGCGACCACGGCACCGACGGACAGGTCGATACCACCGGAGAGGATGACGATGGTCATGCCGACGGCCAGGATGATCGTCGGCGCGAAGCTGACGAGCAGGCTCGACATGGTGCCCGCGTGGAACACGCGGCCGTAGGCGAACTCGGCGTACACGAGCATCGCCACGAGCAGGATGACGGCCGCGAAGGTGGGGATGGCCGACTGGCTGCGCCCCCACATGCGCGAGATGGCCAGTCCCCGCACCGGGGCTTCGGTGCCGTGCGAGGGGGGTGACACGGTCGTGCTCACGCGACGACCTCCTTACGGGTACGGCGGCGTCCGGCCTGGAGGACGAAGGCCCTCACACGCTCGGACTGCAGCAGGACGAGCAGCACGATGACGATGGCCTTGAAGGCCGGGGTCGCGGCGGCGGAGACGCCGAGGAAGAGCACCGTCTTGTTCAACGTGGCGATCAGCAGGGCACCGATGGTGGAGCCGAGGATCGAGAACTTCCCGCCCGCGAGCGATGTTCCGCCGATCACGACGGCGAGGATCGCGTCGAGCTCCATCTGGTAGCCCGTTCCCGAGACGTCGACGGTCATGACCTCCGAGACGGTGAACAGACCGCCGCCGGCGGCGAGGATGCCCGACAGCACGTACACGGCGAGCAGGATCGGACGCGGACGGATGCCGGCGAGCCGGCTCGCGTCCGGGTTGACGCCGATCGACTCGATCATCAGGCCCAGGGCGGTGCGGCGCATGACGACCGAGACGAGCACGACGATCACGACGGCGATGACGAAGCTCGTCGGCAGACCCAGCACCTGCCCGTTGGAGATCTGCTGGAAGGGCGCATTGGCGGAATTGGTGTTCTGACCGCCCGTGATGACGCGTGCGATACCGCGAGCCGCGAGCATCATCACGAGCGTGCTGATGAACGGCTGCAGGCCGATCACCGACACGAGCAGGCCGTTCACGAGACCGAGCACCGCCCCGATGGCCAGGGCGATCCCGATCGCGGTGAACATGGCGCCGAACGAGCTCGGAGCGTTCAGTGCCCGCAGGGTCTCCATCGCCGCGGCACCGCCGACGGCCATGATCGAGCCGACCGAGAGGTCGATGCCCTTGGTGGCGATGACGAAGGTCATGCCGAGCGCGATCATGATGATCGGTGCCGACACGCGCAGGATGTCGAGGAGGTTGCCCGCGACCAGTCCCGTCGTCGGGTTGATGCCGATCGAGAGGTAGGTGGGGTCCTTCATCACGTTGAGCGAGAGCAGAAGCAGGATGCCGACGATGCCCCAGAACCAGGGCGTGCGCAGCAGCGTCTTGACGACGGACATCAGTGGGTCTCTCCTTCGATGAGGGACTCGGTCTGGGCTTCGGCCTTCTCGTCGGATTCGGCGGCGATGATCGACACGACACGCTCGGCCGTGACGTCGGGGCCGTTGACGATCTCGCCGACCTTCTGGTGGTCCTTCATGATCACGATGCGCTCGGACAGTCGCACGACCTCCTCGAGCTCGGACGAGATGAACACCACGCTCATGCCGCCCTCGGCCAGTTCGGCCACGGTCTCCTGGATGTCGGCCTTGGCGCCGACGTCGATACCGCGCGTCGGCTCGTCGAGCAGGAGCAGTTCGGGCTCGGTCGCGAGCCAGCGGCCCAGGAGCACCTTCTGCTGGTTGCCACCCGACAGCAGCCGGATCGGACGGTCGGGGTCGTTCGGGCGAACACTGAAGCGCTCCATGTAGGTACGCACCAGCTGGTCGACCTCGCGCGCGGGGATGCGGCGCAGCCATCCGCGCTTGGCCTGCAGGGCGAGCATGATGTTCTCGCGAATGCTGAGATCACCGATGATGCCGTCGTCCCGACGGTTCTCGGTCGAGTACGCGATGTGGTTGGCCAGGCCCGACACGGGCGAGGTCACGTTGACCTTCTTGCCCTTCAGGCGCACGGTGCCCGAGTCGGCGCGGTCGGCACCGGCGATGAGTCGGGCGAGCTCGGTGCGGCCGGAGCCGAGGAGCCCCGCGAACCCGACGACCTCGCCCTTGTGGATCTCGATGTCGGTGGGGGCGAGCGCACCCGCGCGAGCGAGTCCTTCGGCGGCGTAGACGGGCGTGGCCGAGCGGTCGCGAGCGTCGACCTGGCGGTTGGATCCGAGCGCCTTCAGCGCCTCGATGTCCTTGCCGATCATCTTCGAGATGAGCTGGGTGCGGTCCAGTTCGCGAGTGAGGTATTCGCCGACGAACCCGCCGTTGCGCAGCACCGTGATGCGGTCGCTGATCGCGTAGACCTGGTCGAGGAAGTGCGAGACGAAGAGGATCGCCACGCCCTGATCGCGGAGGCGTCGCATGACCGTGAACAGCACCTCGACCTCGGCGGCGTCCAGGCTCGACGTCGGTTCGTCGAGGATGAGCACCTTGGACTTGGTGACCATCGCGCGGCTGATCGCGACGAGCTGCTGGAGCGCGATCGAGATGGATGACAGCGGGGCACGGGTGTCGAGGTGCCCGAGGCCCATCCGGGTGAGCGCCTCGGCGGCCTGAGCATGGGTGGCCCGCCAGTTGATGCCGACCGGCCCTCGCACCTCGTGGCCGAGCATCACGTTCTCACCGATGGTGAGGTTCGTGCAGAGGTTGACCTCTTGGTAGACGGTCGAGATGCCCGCGGCCTGAGCCGAGGCGGTACCCGTGAGGCGCCGCTCCTCACCGAAGATCAGGATCGATCCGGAATCGATCTGGTAGACGCCGGTGAGAGCCTTGATGAGAGTGGACTTTCCGGCGCCGTTCTCTCCCATCAGGGTGTGGACCTCGCCGGGGAGCAGTCGGAAGTTCACCTCGTCGAGGGCTTTGACGCCGGGGAATGTGATCGATGCGCCGCGGACTTCGACGATCGGTAGGGACTCTGTCATCGCTGACGAACTTCCTCGTTGTGTACGGAGCGGGTGGGGAACCGGGAGTGGGGGTGGCCCGGGGGCCACCCCCACTGCGGAGAGATGCTTCTCGTGCGGGGGAGCGGCTTAGAAGCCGAGGCCCTCGGACAGCGCCTTGTCGGCTGCCTCGGGCGAGTCGAACGTCGCGCTGTCGACGATGATGGTCGACTCGACCGACTCACCGCGGCGATGGCCTTCTTGACGGCATCGGCGGCGATGTCGCCGAAGAAGGGGTTGTACTGCGCGACGAAGCTCAGCTGGCCCTTGGAGAGCGCCTCGAGGGCACCCTTCGTACCGTCGATCGTGGCGATCTTGACGTCGGTGCCGGGGGTCAGGCCCGCCGCGCTGACCGCCTGGGCGGCGCCGATGCCCATCTCGTCGTTCTGGGCGAAGATGAACTGGATGTTGTTGTTGTTGGCCTTGAGGACCGTCTCGATGACGGACTTGCCCTCGTCGGTCTTCCAGTTGGCGGTCTGAGCACCGACCTTGGTGAAGCCGGTCGCGCCGCTGATCGCCTCGTCGAAGCCCTCGTTGCGCTCGTTCACGACCGACAGGCCGGGCACGCCCTCGAGCACGAAGTAGTTCGCGCCGGAGGGGAAGGTGGTGACCGCCCAGTCGCCGACCGACGCCGCGACCTGCTTGTTGTCGGGGGCGATACGGGTCACGTAGAGGTCGGAAGGAGCGTCGACACCGCGGTCGAGCAGGATCACGGGGATCTGCGCCTCCTTGGCGAGCTTCAGCGAGTCTTCCCACCCGGAGGCTTCGGTGGCCGTCAGGAGGATGGCGTCGACCTCGTCGTTGACGAAGGTGGAGAACGCATCGAGCTGCGACTTCTGGTCGCTCGGGCTTGCGGCCGGCGCGTACTTCAGGTCGAACCCTGCGTCGCTCGAGAAGGCGTCCTTCACGGCCTGCTCGTTGGCGTTGCGCCATCCGCCCTCGGGACCGACCGCCACGAAGCCGACCGTGATGACGCCGTCGCCACCACCGCTGCCTCCGGCGGCCGAGCCGTCTCCGCCGGCGCAGCCGGCAAGGCTGAGGGCGACGGCTCCCGCACCGATGAATCCGACGACGCCACGCATGCGCTTGGAAATCGACATTGTGTTCTCCTCCTTGAGATCTCTCCAGTAATCGGGCCGGAGAGTGGATGCTGTGCAGCTCTGGGCAGCACTCCTTGTCCCCTCAAGTGTGCGCGCTAACATTTCAAAGCGCAAGAACTGATCCGAAGAAATTTCGACGCTTCAGATCACAACTCGGTCACGGCCACACGGGAACGATCGACCGCGCCGGACGCGCGCGCGAATTCAGGCCGATACAGCGGCCGTCGACTCGCGCACCACGAGCCTCGGCTGGATCATGTCGTGCGTGGGGTCCGTCTCTCCCTCGATGGCGGCGATGATCTGCTGCAGCGCCAGCTCGCCGAGATCGGCGAAGTCCTGCCGGACCGTGGTCAGGGGAGGAAGGAAATGGCGCGCGTCCGACAGGTCGTCGAAACCTACGACGCTGATGTCGTCGGGCACACGGATGCCGCGCTTGTGCAGTCCGTGGACGACACCGAGGGCGATCTGGTCGTTCGCGGCGAAGATGGCGGTGGTCTCCCCCAGATCGTGCGACTGAGCGACACCGAAGCCGAAATCGGACGTCCAGTCGCCGACGATGTACGGCCCCTCCGACAGACCCGCCTCGGCGAGGCACTCGCGCCACCCTTCGGCGCGCTCGCGAGCGTCGAGCCAATCCATCGGGCCCGCCAGGTGCGCGATCGTGCGGTGGCCGAGCCCGATCAGGTGCCGCACGGCGAGTCGGGCACCCTCGCGCTGGTCGACCCCGACCGTGTGCCACGACGGGTCCGCTTCGGCCTTGATGACGATGGTGGGCAGGCCGGTGGTCTGCTGGCGCAGCAGGTCGAGCGACGACTCCCTCGGGGCGATGACACACAGTGCGTCGACGCCCTGGGTAACGAGTTCCATCACGCCCGTGTCCAGCTGCGATGCGTCGTCGTCGCCGATGGAGAACGCGCTCACGGCGTAGCCGACCTCGCGGGCGGCCTTCTCCAACGCGCGCAGCGTGTTGTTCGGGCCGTTCTGGACGGGCCCGTCGATGAGAACGCCGATGCGACGGGCGCGCCGGGTGGCGAGGGCGCGAGCGATCGAGCTCGGCGTGTAGTTCATCTCTTCGATGGCCTGCAGCACGCGCGCGCGCGTGCTCTCGCGGATATTGGGGTGTCCGTTCATGACGCGGGAGACGGTCATATGAGACACACCGGCGCGACGCGCGACGTCGTAGATGCTGGGTCGTTGCCACCCGCGACTCGAGGACTGGGGCATTGTGATCATCCGATCCGAACATCATGACGAAAGCGCGCGATGGATTCCTCTCGAAGCAGCGGCACTTCGTCGACCACTCCGACAATCACCCGATCACACGGATCGATCCTATGCGTCGAGATGTCGATCACCGGTGTTCGCCCCGCACCGGTCGAGGTGTCCTGCGGCGTCCGGCGCAAGGCCGACCTCACTGCACAGCGATCATGCTCCCCTGCGCGCGGCGACGACGAGCGCGACCCCGACGGCCAGGAGAAGAAGGGCCCCGCCCGCGACGATCCAGGCCGGGTCGATCCCGGTGAGGGCGAGCCACCCGTGATCGGGCAGCTGAGACGGACTGGGGGTCGGCGAGGGCGGAGGCGTGGGCAGAGGAGTGATGTCGACGTCTACATGGAAGGCATCGTCCGGGACCGAGGCTGCCACGGGGTTCATCATTGGTGCCTTTCGAGAGAAACCGTGCCCGAAGAACGGCTGTGGGCGCGGAGGCGGCCGGAGCCGCCGGGAGCGGAGAGATCGGCGGCATCGTCACCGGCTACGCCGGTCGCTGCTGGGCCTGCGCGGTCGACGCCGGCGGCGAGGCGGCCTTCCTCGCGCGCGCGATCCAGGGCCGCCGTGAAGCGACGGCGCCGCCAGAACAGGGCGACGACGATCAGCACGAGGCCGAGAAGGACGAGGAGCTGGGGCAGGGGAACGGCCCACAGCGATGTCGCGGTCGAACGCGGTGCGACCTCGACGGCCGCGCCGCCGAGGTCGCGGGCCGCCGGGACCACATCGACGGAGCCCGGCGCGAAGAAGGTGGGCCACACACCGTCGATCGCCACGGTGAAGGACCGGGACTCGCCCGGCAACAGTTCCTGGCGGGGTGCGCCGTCGTCGGGGAAGGTCGTCGAGCCGGTGCCGATCGCCGCGGTGCCGGCGACCAGGAGGCTGGCGTTGCCGGTGTTCTCGACCGTGAACGACGCGTGGGCGGAACCGGGGCGGAACGGATTCCACGACATGTCGTAGTCCGTGCCCACCCCCGTCACGGCGAACGAGGGCACGATCTCGCCGGTGACGCGCGTCATCACGCGAAAACCCACGCGGCTCTCCACGCCCACCTTGGATCCGCCGGCATCGGTGCCGGTCGACGCGACCGATGCGGCGATACCGGCGGCGTGATCACCGGGGATGGCCCCGTCGGGCACCGTGGTGGTGAACGGCACGACGACGGTGGCGTTCGGGGCGACCGTGACGGAGCGGGGAAGATCGATCCACCGACCCGCGTCGACGGACTCGCGGTCCGCGGGCAGCATGTTGAAGCGCCCGGCGCCGGTGTAGTAGCCGTCCGCCGCGCTGAGCGCGAACGTCACCTCCGTGCGGCTGAGGTTGTGCACCGCGAAGAAGTCCTCGCGCGACGCGCCAGGGTCCAGTTCCTGCTGAATCACACCGCGATTGTCGGGTCCGGTTGCGTCCGCGGGCGTCACCGACCAGGTGATGTCCGAATCCGACGCGGCGTGGGCGGCCGGGTCGCCGAGGGCGACCAGTGCGACGGCGGCCGCGAACGCGACCGTGCCCTGCACGAGGAAGCGTGCCGTGAACATGTCTCTGTGTCACCATCCCAGATCTTCTTCGATCTCGTGAACCATCGTCGTTTGTGCGGAGCGGCGGACCGAGCCCGATCAGGACCCGGTCCGCCGACCACGCGAGCTCACGGCTGCGTGAACACGTCTTCGAAGAGAGACAGTGTCAGCTTCGAGGTGTAGGCACCCGGGGTGACGCCCGCATCGGTCTTCAGGGTGAGGGCGGCATCGGCCGTCCACGACGACTCCCCGCTCTGCTTCACGGCCGCAGACTCGAGCGCGGTGTACAGCAGCTCCTGGTCGACGAGGCCGACGGCGTCTTCGCCGGTGTCCTCGGAGGTCGCCACGGCCTCGCCCTCTGCCACGAGACCGGTGTCGCCACCATCGACGAGACGGGGAGTCCAGCCGAGGTGGTCGGCCGAGATGCTGGCGCCGTTCGGGCCGGTGAAGGCGGATGCCTGTCCGACGACGTACCAGAAGTGGTCGGCCGGGATGTCGGCGACCTCACGGGTGTCGGTGACGGTGACCGTGGGCAGGGCGCCGTCGAACTGACGCACCTCGGGGTTTCCGGACGCGCTCTCCGTCAGCGTGGCCGACGTGCCGGCCACCGTCAGGCTCAGGCTGCCGGGCCCGTCGACGGCCGGGATGTCGACACTGACGTTGACATCCTGATCTCCGACCTCGGCCGCGAAAGCAGCTCCAGCCGTGCCGACGAGCACCAGAGCACCCACCGTGGCGACGGCGATGCGCGCAGCCGCACCCTTGGAAAACTTCATCGTTTACTCCGTTTCTTCGCTCGACGTCGACGTCGAGCGATTAGCAAGCTGACCGGGGGTCCCGGTTCTCAGAGGAGACGGATCCGGGTTTTCAACCGTCGAACTCCTCTTGAATGTTAGCGAGAACACGTCGTGATCACAAGCATTTTCCGCGGCGACGGGAGGGCGGGATCGCGGCCCGTTCAAGACGCCTCGTTCGTCACGTCGCGCACGCGCCCGAGCGCCCGGCCGGCGAAGACCGAAGGCACACGGAGTCCGGCGTGAGGCCGTGAATCACCGACAATTCCCGCGAGGAGCGGCGACGGTGAACGACGTCGGAGGAGCCTGCTTCGTCCCCTTCGGCACAGCGTCGATCGATACCGTCCCGGCGTCGACAGCCCGTGCGCGCGTCGAGAAGGTCGTCGAGACGGTCTTGCCGGCGCCGACGGTCAGCTTCTTCTGGCCGAAGGCACCGATGACCGTGACGTTCGCGGCGACGGCGTCCGCGTTGGTCACCGCGACGAACTGCGTCACCTTGCCGGCCACGCACCTGTTGCCGACGGTCGCCGACAGGGCGAGTCCCATCGACAACGGTTCGGATGCCGAGGCGGCGACCCGCCCGTCGACGTACCCGTCGTAGCGCGCGGTCACCGTGCGCACCGCCGCCGGTACCTCCACCGAGGCGGAGTGCTGGTCGAGTCCCACCGTCTGCGACCAGCTCTCGCCCGAGAAGGTCACGGTGCCGACGACATCACCCCGGTCTGCGGCGGCGACGACAGCGGTGGCGGTTCGCCCCTCCCGCGTGAGGCTCGTGGTCGAGGCGACAGCCTTGACCGACGTCCAGTTCTGCATCGCGGTGAGAACCGACTGGTCGACGCTGACGAACGAGCCGTGGCGGGGGCTGGCGGGCAGACCGCCCACCGGACGCACGTTCCAGTCCGCGCGACGCGACAGACGATCGGCCTGCGAGCTGCTCGCGATCGCCTCGCCCGTCGTGACGAAGGCGCGGTAGCCGCCCGCCCCGAAGTTGTCGACGAGGAAGGCGTATCCGTCGCCCCCGGTGTTGTTCGGGTCGCCCTCGTTGAGCTTGACGATCTGCGGCCCCTCGCCCGCCTGGCCCGTCTCCAGCGCCGTCATGTTCGTATCGGTCAGCTGCCACGTCTTCTCGGGGTCGGCGTTCCAGTTCGACCGCGTCGTCGGAGCGGTCAGCACCTTCGAGCGCTCGAGGAAGATGTCCTTGCCAGCCTCGAGGCCGTCGGCCGCGCCGCCCTCCTCGTTCTTGGTGAAGCGGTAGTAGTAGTCGCCGATCTTCTGCACGGTCGAGTCGATGCGTGCGAAGCCGGTGTTCTGCCACTCGGTGGGCGGGTAGGTGAACGTCGTGAAGTCGCGCGTGAGCACGGAGAACACGCGGGCGTGCAGGTTGTCGGAGTTCGTCTTGGATGCGCTGCTGTACAGGCGCGACGAGAAGTGCACGACGTACGACTGCAGCGCGTCGTCCCAGTACGCCTCGGGCGCCCAGGTCATGCCGGCCGCCGGCTGGTTGATCGTGATGCCCTCGTTCTTGCCGTTGGTGCGCGTCCACGTCACGAGGTCGGTGGACTCCCACACCTCGATCTTCAGCGAGCCGTCGGACTGCGCGGGGCCCCAGCCGGTGCCGCAGCTGATGCAGAGGTCGGTGGCGACCATGTAGTACTTGTCGCCGTCCTTCGACCGCAGGATGTAGGGGTCGCGCAGACCCTTCGTGTCGGTCGTCGAGGTGATGACGGGCTGCCCGCCGTTCACGGGCGAGAACGAGAAGAAGTCGTTGCCGTTCGTGGCCGCCTGGTAGATCTTCTCGTCGCCGTCGGATGTAAAATAGGCCGCCGCGTATCCGGCATCCGGAGCCCAGCGCCCCTTCTCGGCGACGGTGACCTCGAAGGTCTTCTGCGCGGAGTGCCCGTTGAGCGTGGCTGTCGCCGTCAGCGTCACCTTCGCGTCGCCCGCGCCGTACGCGGGGCGCGCGACGATGCCGCCCCCACGGAACGGGTCGGCCGCACCGACCGCCGGCGCCACGTAGTCGGCCTTCGTCGCAGAGACCAGGGCCTCATCCGACGAGGTCCACGTGATCGCCGCGCCGTCGACGGCGCCCTTCGTCGCCAACGGGAGGTTCTCGGTCGTCCGGGATGCCAGGGAGATGGCATCCAGGTCGGCGGAGACGTTGGGGGCGATGACCGTCACCTCATAGGTCAGCACACCGAGGGAGCTCGTCGCGGTGAGGGTGACGGGGGTGTCGGTCGTGATCGAGCGCGACACCACGCCGGTGTTCGACACGACGCTCGGGTCGGACGACGACCACGTCAGAGCGACGCCGTTCACCGAGCTCGCGAGATTGAGGTCGCTGGAGACGTTGTCGAGCGAGGGGTTCGCCCGCAGCATCGTGGCCTCGACGTCACCGCGCAGCAGCGCGGATGTCGTCGAGGACTTCTGCGACGCCGTGGGCATGCTCGAGGCGACCTGGTCGGCGGTCAGCGCCGAATCCCAGAACTTCACGTCGCTGACGTCGGCGCGCAGCAGCGCGTCGCCCTGGTAGAGCGAGCGGCCGAGGTAGCCGAGAACGTTTCCCGACGGGATGATCGAGCTGAGCGAGTCGGCGTGCGTGAGGGACGAGATGACGCTGCCGTCACGGTAGAGCGTCAGCGTGTTCCCCGCGCCGACCATGGTCAGCGTGGTGAAGCCGGGGTTGAGCCCGCCCCCGGCCGGCATGCGTGTCTCGCCGTTGTCGCCGCCGTTCTTCACGCGGACGGCGGCGAGCACCTGGTCGGTGTAGCCGCCCTGCGCCGAACGGGGGCTCAGGAAGATGTGGTTGCCGAGCTGCGTGGTGTTCCACGGCCCGACCCCGTCGCCGATGACCCAGCCGAAGTGGTTGGCCGAGGTCTGGGTGGCGACGGTGTACTCGACCGTGAAGTCGTTGTCGGTGCCGGTGACGAGCCCCTTCGGCAGCGCCGCGTACCCGTCGGCCTTGAAGCGCAGCACCGCGTCGCCACCGGCATCGGCGAACGATGCGTCGGTGAACCCGGTGAGCACGGCGTTGCGGCCATTGCCCGACACGTCGATCAACGACGTACCCGTGTGCGACATGTCGTAGTGCGCGGTGGGCGTCGGCACGACGGCGGCGTGGGCGGCCGGCGCGACGAGACTCAGCGTCGAGGCGACCAGCACGCCGGTCACCGAGAGTGCGAGCCCCCTCGAGAAGCGGGCGGCGCCAGGCCGGTGGGCGTTCGATGATCTCATCGGTGAGACCTCTCTGTGTGGTGCGGGGGGGCGATGGGGGATCTCGATCCCCGGTACGCCGAGATGAGCCTGTCGCCGGCGCCGCTGCGGGGTGAGAGTCCGCCGGCTCCGTCGCGGCGGGAATGACCCGGCGCGGAGCCCCGAGACAGTCCGCATCACGTTAGCGGTAACCGGCGCACGCTCACAATGTCGTGATCACCCCCGGGAGGTCGCCTGAACTCCGCGCTTCCCACCCGATCCGCACGCGACGAGCGCAGCCTTCGCGGTGTCGCCGTCGAGCGTTCTCGGAGCAAACAGGGGGCGGGAAGCACTTGTCTCCCGCCGATTGTGAGCGATAACGTAACCGACGAGAGTCCACCCGAAACGGACTCAGCGGGCAACCCCACCCGCGATTCATGTCTCGAGGAGGAGACGATGACGACGTTTGCAGCACCGAGGACCGCGGGTTCTCGACGAGGAAGAGCGGGGTGGGCGTTCGCGGCGACAGCGGCGTGTATCGCGTCGATGGTGACCGTCGGCACGCCCGCCGCATTCGCGGCGGAAACGGTGCCCGCCCCCGCCCTCGAGTACACCTTCGACCAGATCGACGCTCGCCCCGCGAACGGTGCCGTCATCGCCGACAGCGCACCGGGGAACCACCCGGGCACCGTGGTCAACGGCGGGGCGACGAGTGTCGCCGGACCGAGCGGCGCCGCGGGCGACCTGGCTCTGTCGCTCCCCGGTGGAGCCAGCACGTCGGCCGCGCCGCACGTCAGCATCGCCCCCGGGCTCGTCCCCGCGGGCACCACCGACGTGACGATGTCGGCGTGGATCCGCTGGAGCGGCGCGCCGCAGTGCACCTGGCCGTTCACGCTGGGATCGGGCGTCGACGCCCACATCCTCGCCACCACGCAGTGCGGCACCTCGGGCTACGGCGCGATCAAGAGCGGCTACGAGGTGCGCGCCTCGGGCACCGCGCCGGTCGCCGCGTCGCGCTGGGTGCACATGGCCGTGGTCGTGGCCGGCGGCAAGACCGTCTCCACCTACCTGGACGGGACCCTCGTCGGACAGGCCACCACGACGCACACCGCCGCGGCAGCAGTCGGCTCATCGACCTTCTCGGGCTTCCTGGGCAAGTCCTTCTACGGACCGGATGCCTACTGGGCCGGCGCCATCGACGAGGTGAAGGTCTGGACCTCGGCGCTGACCGCGGGCCAGCTGCAGCAGGCCGAGAGCGACGTGCACGCGGGCATCGCGCAGGGCGATGCAGCTGTCTCGCTCGGCGACACCTCGAACGTCACCGCCGACCTCGCGCTGCCGACCACCGGCGCGGGCGGATCGACGATCACCTGGGCCTCGAGCGCTCCGGGCGTCGTCAGCACCAGCGGAACCGTCGTACGCCCCGCCGCCGGCTCCCCCGACGCCACGGTCGTCCTCACCCCCACCGCCACCCACGGCGGGGTAGCCGTCGCGGGCAGCGGCATCACCGTCAAGGTGCCCGCGTACGCGCAGGGCGACAGCGCGCAAGCGGAGCTCGCGCGCGCGATCGCCGACGCCGTCGCCGCCGACCCGGCGTTGGCCGGCCCCATCCGCGGCAACGTCACGCTGCCCTCGAACGGCGCCGACGTCGAGGCGACCAAGGACCGGGCGGGCGCGTCGAACGCGACCATCACCTGGGCGTCCTCGAACGAGACGGTCATCTCCAGCGTCGACAAGGGCACCGCACCGAACGTCGTCGCCAAGGGCGCGATCGTCCGCCCGTCCACCGACACGCAGGTGACGCTGACGGCGACGGTGACGGTACCTGGCGCGGCCGCCGTCACCCGCGAGCTGGTCCGCACGGTTCCGGCCGCCGCACCGGTGGCCGCGAGCGACCTCGACGCGTACCTGTTCGCCTACTTCACCGGCGACAACGTCGAGGGCGAGAAGATCCGCTTCGCCACGACGGACGGCAACGACTCCCTCCGCTGGAAAACGCTGAACGACGCGCAGCCGGTGCTGACCTCGACCAAGGGCACGACGGGTCTGCGCGACCCGTTCATCCTCCGATCGAAGGAGGGCGACCGCTTCGTCCTCCTGGCCACCGACCTGTCGGTGGGGACGAGCGGCTGGGGCGGCTCCACCGACCGCGGGAGCCACTTCCTGGAGATCTGGGAGTCCACCGACCTGGTCAACTGGGGCGAGCAGCGTCACATCGAGGTCAACCTTCCCAACACGGGCATGACCTGGGCACCCGAGGCGATCTACGACGAGAGCATCGGCGCCTACACCGTGTACTGGACCTCCACGGTCTTCACCGACGCCAGTCGCACGACGCCGGATGGCAACGGTCCGCAGATCCTCATCTCCACGACGCGCGACTTCCGCGACTTCACCACCCCGCAGCCGTGGTTCAAAGCGAGCGACGTGGCCGGACTCAACCAGGGCAACGGCCTCATCGACTCGACCGTCCTGAAGGAAGGCGACACCTACTACCGCTTCACCAAGGCGACCGAGACCAGCGGATGCGCATCACCCGACATCATCGGCCAGAAGTCGACGAACCTCCGCGCCACCACCGCCTCGGGAGCATGGTCGCTCATCGACACGTGCATCGGCCGGACCGCCGGCACGCCCGAGGTCGAGGGCCCGGAGATCTTCAAGGCCAACGAGGGCGACCGCGCCGGGTACAAGTACTTCCTGTGGGTCGACAACTACGGCGGCCGCGGGTACATCCCGCTCGGCACGAACTCGCTCGAGGGCGACATCCAGTGGACGATCCCGAGCAGCTTCTCGCTCCCGGCCTCTCCGCGACACGGTTCCATCCTCGCCATCACCGCCAAGGAACGCGACGCCCTCGCGGCAAAGTGGAACCCCTCGCTGCTGGTCACCTCGGTCGACCCGGTCTCGGCCACGGTCCCAGCCGGCGCTTCGGAGGTCACTCTGCCCGGCACGGTGCAGGCGTCGTTCCAGGACGGGCACCGAGAGACGGTAGCGGTGACCTGGGACAAGGCCGACCTCTCGTCGCTGAAGAAGGAGGGCGACACGGTGCAGGTGCGCGGGCAGCTCGCCAATTCGGCGGCGACGCCGGCGGTGGCCACCATCACCGCAACGACTCCTCCCGGGCCCGCCGTCAAGGCCGTCGCATCGTCGCGCTGCGTCGGCGGCAAGGTGGTGATCGCGACGCGCGCCACCAACAACAGCGACGCGGTGGCGAAGATCACCATCGCATCGGCGTGGGGGTCCAAGACCTTCACGTCCGTGGCGGCCGGCTCCACGGTGTCCACGACCGCCACGGTTCGGGCCTCCTCCGTCCGGGCGGGCACGATCGACGTCACCGCCGAGGGGGCCTCCGGCTCCCGCACCGTGAGCGCACCGTTCGCGGCGATCACCTGCCGCTGAGCACCACCACCGAAGCGCAGGGAGGGGATTCCCCTCTCTGCGCTTCGGTGTTCCGGCGCCGTTTCCCTATCTTCGATCCCCTCAATACGTAGCAAAACTACTCGAACCACGGGGGAACGAGAACGGCGACGCCGTATTATCGCCCCTTGCGCCCGACACTCCTTCGCGCATACCCTCGCTCACGTCACCCCGGCGTAGCTTTACTACAGATTCACCCCTCGAATCCGCGCGACGCCTCCCATCACCGGCGATAGGAGAACCCATGAGACGACGGCGCACCACCCTCGCCCTCACCGCGACGACCAGCGTCGTCGCCGCTGCCCTGCTCGTGCCCGCGACCGCGGCATCCGCGGCCGACGAGCAGCGCAGCGTCACCGTCCACCTCGACCAGAGCGTGCAGGAGGACTACCTCGGCGTCGGCGTAAACGTCATCCCGTGGAGCCTGCTCGAGGGCACCACGAAGTACGGTTACGACGACGCCGACTGGGAGGTCGATGTCGAGCGCATCCACACCCTGCAGCCGAAGGTCGCCCGCATCTGGTTCCAGATCGACTGGATGGAGCTCGAGAAGGGGCAGTACGACTTCGAGAGCCCCGAGATGCTCGCTTTCTACCGCTACCTCGACGCGTTCAAAGACGCGGGCACCGAGGTCGAGCTGAACTTCGGGTGGAAGGTCGGCGCACGCGTGCACGACTGGTTCACGATCCCCGGCGCACCCGACCCGTACATCTCGGCCCCCGCCGACCTGCCCGCCTACGGCGCCTCCGCCTCGGCACTGCTGCAGAACCTGTTCGGCCGCGGGTACGACAACGTCGACCACCTCACGTTCTACAACGAGCCGAACGGCAGCTGGGACTTCTGGGCGCCGGGCGACGAGAAGGCCTACTACGCCGACATGGCCCGCGCGGTGAGCGACCGCCTGACGGCCGACGGCCTGCGCGACGACGTGCAGATCTGGGGACCCGAAGAGGTCAACGCGGTGGCCTGGACCCAGTACATGGCCGAGAACGCCGGCGACGTGTTCGACCAGTACTCGTTCCACCTGTACGGCGAGTCCTACGACGCGATGGGGGATGCCATCGCCGAGCGTCGCGCGGTGATCGGCGACGCTCCGCTCAACCTGTCGGAGATGGGCTGGACCAACCCCGGCACGAGCGTCTGGGAGACCGGCTACGCCAACTACATCATCCGCAGCGCCAACGACGGGGTGCACTCCAACCTCATCTGGCAGCTCAACGGTGTGATGACCGGCGACCCCGCCGGCGACACCAACGGCTCGTACAACCTGTGGGACTCCGTCATCCTGGGCCTGGAACCCACCGCGGCCTTCTCCGAGGCCGGACCCCTCCTGCGTTACGTGCCCACGCACAGCACCGTGCTCGGCACGGAGGTCTCGGATGCCGACGTGCGGGCGACCGCGTTCCGGGCACCGGACGGCGAGCTCACGGTGCTCGTCGAGACGCAGTCGGGGTCGCCGAAAGACGTGCGCGTGCAGTTCGAGGGCGGGAACGCCACGGACGACTTCACCCGCATCGCCTACACGGATTCGATCGCACAACCGGGTGAGAACGCGCTCCTGCCCGCCGCCAGCGGCATCCTGACCCCGGATGCCAACGCCTTCACCGACACCGAGATCGGCGACGAGCACACCTACGCCATCTACACGACGGCTCCCGCAGCCACGCAGGTCGCGATGACGCCCGTGCGGACGTCGGTCGCCGGCGGCGCGCAGGTGCAGCTCGGAGCGACCGTCATCGACGGCACCGGCACCCCGACCTGGTCGGTGGTCGGCGACGCCAACGGCAGCATCGACGCGAACGGTCTGTTCACAGCCCCGTCCGTGACCACCGAGCGCACGATCGCGGTGCGGGCGACCCTGCCCGACGGCGAGTACGGCGTCGCCCAGGTCGAGGTGACCCCGGCCAGCACGCCCGGCGTGACCGACGCCCCGGTGTTCAGCCTGGAGCGCGGTGTCTATCCGTCGATCGAGGCCGTGACCATCACGAGCACCACCCCCGACGCCGGGATCTTCTACACGACCGACGGCAGCGAGCCCACGGCATCCTCCACCCCCTACACCGGGCAGATCTTCCTCGAGCCGCTCGAGACGACGTACCTGCGCGCCGTCGCGATCGCACCCGGCTCCGACGCCTCGGGCATCACCTCGAGGCTGTACAAGGTCGCCGACGTGCAGAACGCCCCCGACGGGTACACCTTCTGCCAGTACGCCGACGGCGGGCAGTGCGCCTTCGAGGGCGAGGCCAACGTCGCCTTCGGCTCGGACGGACAGTTCGTCTTCGGAACCTTCACCGACGGCGTGGACTGCGCGGACGCCTCGTTCGGGTCGAACCCGAACCCGGGCGGCGACAACCGCTGCTTCGTCAACCCCGACGTGTCGCAGGAGCCCCCGCTGGTGAGCATCCTCAACGCCGGCTTCGAGCGGCCCGCCACCGGCGGCACGGCGAACGGTCCCATGGTGAACGGCTGGACCTTCAGCGCTCGCGCGGGCATCCAGCACAACGACAGCGTGTTCGTCCCCGCCTCACCCGCCCCGCAGGGCGAGCGCACGGCGTACCTGAAGTCCGACTCGGGTCTTGCCAGCCGCATCGACCAGACGGTCGTGTTCCCGGCCGGGACGTTCGCCATCACCTTCGCCGCGGCCAACCGCGTCGGCTACGGCGGGCAGCAGGAGTTCGACGTGCAGGTCGACGGCCAGACGCTCGGGCACTACGTACCGGTCGGCGGAACCTACGAGTACTACGAAACGGCGCCATTCACGGTGGCGCAGGGCGAGCACACCATCTCGTTCGTGGCGACGACGACCGAGGGCGACAACACCGGCTTCGTCGACGACGTGCGCGTGATCACCGCAGGCGACGCCGACACCACGGGCCCGACGGTCACGGTGAAGCAGGGCGCGGAGTTCACGGTCGGCAGCGCCGAAGCCTACGACAAGGTGAGCTACAAGCTCTACGACGCCGGAAAGGTCGACCGCGTGACGATCAACGGCATCGTGAAAGACCTCGCCGACAACGAGTGGTCAGACGTGAACTTCCTCGCCCCCGGCGTCTTCGGCGCGGTGGCGGGCGCGAACACGCTGGTGGCTCAGGATGCCGCCGGCAACACCACCACGGTGACCTTCACGCTGCGCTGACCGCCCGCCCCCGGGCCCTGCCCCGGTCCCCGGCCTGGGTCCCGGGCCTTGGCCCCGGCCTGGGTTCCGGGCCTTGGCCCCGGGCCTCGGTCCCCGGGTGCCAGGGCCGGGGCCGGGGCAGGCGTTCACGCGAGACCGGCGCCGGCCCGTCCGGTGTCACCGAGAACAGGGGATCGTCCGAGAACAGGCCCCTCCCCCACCAACCGCCCTGCCCCCAAACGATCCCCTGTCCTCAAACGCCTCACACCCCCGCGACAGCGCCTCACCGTCACGGTCAACCCGCACACGGAACGCGCAGCGGCCCCACCGGCGGCATCACCGAGAACAGGCGATCACACGAAAACAGGCCCCTCCCCCACCAACCGCCCTGCCCCCAAACGATCCCCTGTCCTCACGCGCCGCCCGCGGCCCGCACCGCGGACGCGTGCGGCGCCGGCGCGGGTCAGCGCGCGGGCTTCTTCTCCGGCGTGGGAGCCGCGCCCGAGGCCTTCAACTGCGCGTAGTACGACGCGGCCTCGTTCTGGCGCTCGTCCTCGACGCCCGACGCGATCGACGCGCGAATGTGCTCGGGGCCGTAGCCGAAGGCGTCTACCAGATCCTGGGCGTGCGGCCGCAGCCGCGCGCCCAGCCGGTCGATGTAGCTCGACACCGCCGCGGCACGCTGCGTCGAGAGGCGCCCGTTGATGAGGTACCAGGCGAGGTGCTTCTCGATCAGCTGCAGGCCGAACAGGTCGCGCAGCCACGTGAGCACCCGCGAGGTGCCGGGATCGGTGAGGCGGTTGATCGCGTCGGTGAATGCCTCCCATTGCAGCAGCTCCCCGTGCGCCCGTGCGGCCTCGATCAACTGCGCCTGGTTCTCGTTGAACAGCGCCGCCGCGTCTTCGCGGGAGAGCTTGGATGCCGGACGCAGCCGCCCCGCGATATCGGCGATCATCTGCTGCACGCGGCCGGCCAACAGCTCGTGCTGCTGCTCCGCGCGCAGCCCCTTCTCGACCGAGCGGGCCGTCGAGCCGAAGTCACTCACCGCCTGGCCGAGCTGACGCAGGCCGGCGCCGTGGAAGAGCTTGCCGGCGGTCTGGCCGACGGCGAAGGCGGCGAGCTGTTTGGCATCCTTGCCCTTGAACTGGCGGGCGTAATCGGCGAGCAGGCGCTTGCCGACGAGCTGCAGCAGGATGTTGTTGTCGCCCTCGAAGGTGACGTAGATGTCGAGGTCGGCGCGCAGGCCCACCAGGCGGTTCTCGACCAGGAAGCCCTGCCCGCCGCAGGCCTCACGCGACTGCTGCAGCGTGTCGAGGGCGTGCCACGTCGACAGGGGCTTCAGCGCGGCGGCAAGGGTCTCGAGATCTTCGCGATCGGCGTCGGTGTCGAGGCGACCGCTGAACACGCCGTCGAACTTCTGCAGGAACTCGTCGTGCGCGAAGATCTCGGCATAGGTCGTGGCCAGGCGCGGCAGCAAGCGGCGCTGGTGCTTGCCGTAGTCGAGCAGGGTGACCTCGGGGGTGCCGCTGCCGGAGTCGAACTGGCGACGCTGGTTGCCGTAGGTGATGGCGATGGTCAGGCCGATCGCCGAGGCCCAGGCCGCGGCACCGTCGAGCGAGACGCGACCCTGCACGAGGGTGCCGAGCATCGTGAAGAAGCGGCGACCGGGGCTGGCGATGTCACTCGAGTACGTGCCGTCGGCGGCGACGTCACCGTAGCGGTTGAGCAGGTTCGTGCGGGGAACGCGCACGTGATCGAAGTGCAGGCGCCCGTTGTCGATCCCGTTCAGTCCGCCCTTGAGCCCGTCGTCTTCTCCTCCGATGCCGGGGAGGAACGCCCCCGTCTCGTCGCGCAGCGGCACGTAGAAGCAGTGCACGCCGTGGTTGACGCCGTCGGTGATGAGTTGCGCGAACACCGTCGCGGCCTTGCCGTGCAGCGCGGCGTTGCCGAGATAGTCCTTCCACGCCCCGCGGAAGGGGGTGTGGATGACGAACTCCTCGGTCTCGGGGTCATAGGTGGCGGTCGTGCCGATCGCGGCGACGTCGGAGCCGTGCCCGGTCTCGGTCATCGCGAAGGCGCCCGGGATCTCGAGGCTCATGATGCCGGGCAGCCACTTCTCGTGGTGCTCGGCCGTGCCCAGTTGCAGCACCGCGGAGCCGAAGAGACCCCACTGCACACCGGATTTGATCTGCAGGCTGGGGTCGGCGGCGACGAGCTCCTCGAAGCCGGCGATGTTGGCGCCGTTGTTCTCTTCCCCTCCGAAGCGCTTCGGGAAGGCGCGGTGCACGGCCCTGTTCTGCACGAGCAGGTGCAGCTGGCTGAGGGTGCGCTCGCGGTGCGCGTCCATACCGAGGCTGTCGTCGCGCCAGAGAGCGGGGTCTTTGATCATCTCGCGCGCTTCGCGGCGCGTGTCGGCCCACGTTCCGAGCAGGAGGTCGGTGACGCGATCGACGTCGATACGCGCTTCGGCCGCCTCGGCGGCGGAGTGGGGGGCGGCCGGAGCACCCCCGACGGGCGTACGCGTGCTCGTGGCGGGCGTGGTGGGACGGACGGCGGCGTCGGTCATGTTCGGCACCTTTCGACGTTGCAAAGGGATGCCACCACGGTAGGTCTCCCACAATGACAGGGCAATCATTATGTGCGATGACGACAAGAGGGCACCGCGGCGTCGGGCGGGATCGTTGTGGAGGGTCGACATCCCCTCCGATGCGCCGTGGCACCGGCGCGAACCCGCGATGTCGGACGACGGATCCGCGCCGGCCTTCCACGGGGCGCGCCGATGACGCGGCGCCGTGCGAACGCAGCGCCGACCGCGCCGCGAACGGCCCCATCGGCGAGGACGCCCGCGGTCAATTCGCGGCGACCACCGCGAGGATGCCATCGCCGTAGGCCTCGCGCTTCTTGGCGCCGATACCGGTGATGCCGTCGAGATCGCCGACGGAGGCCGGGCGCGCTGCGGCGACGGCGCGCAGGGTCGCATCGCCGAACACGATGTATGCGGGCACGCCCTGCTCGCGCGCCTTCTCGGCGCGCCACGCGCGCAGGGCCTCGAACAGATCGCGGTCACCGGGCGCGACGTCGTCGGCGCTCGACGTGCGCTGACGGCTTCCGCCGCCCCCGCCGCCGGCGCGGCCGAGGACGTCGCGGCGCAACGGAACGGGCGTCTCGCCGCGCAACACTCCGGCCGACGCCTCGCTGAGGGCGAGGGTGCCGTAGTCGCCCTGCGCGACGATGATCCCGCGAGCGAGGAGTTGCCGAATGACGCTGCGCCAGTCCTGATCGGAGAGGTCAGCACCCAGCCCGTACGTGCTCAGGCGATCGTGACCCTGCTGCGCGATGCGCTCGGTCTTGGCTCCGCGCAGAATGTCGATGAGGTGTCCGGCGCCGAAAGCCTGGCCCCGCTCGCGCTGCAGGCGAACGATCGTCGACAGCAGCTTCTGCGCGGCGATGAGGCCGTCCCACGTGTCGGGCGGGGTGAGGCAGGTGTCGCAGTTTCCGCACGGCTCGGACTTCTGTCCGAAGTAGCCGAGCAGGTTCTGACGGCGGCAACCGACCGTCTCGCACAGCGCGAGCATGGCGTCGAGGTGCTGTCCCAGTCGCATCTTGTACGAACGGTCGCCGGGCGACTGGTCGATCATGCGGCGCTGCTGCACGACGTCGCCGAGGCCGTAAGCCATCCACACCACCGACGGGTCGCCGTCGCGACCGGCGCGCCCGGTCTCTTGGTAATAGCCCTCGACCGACTTGGGCAGGTCGATATGGGCGACGAAGCGCACGTCGGGCTTGTCGATGCCCATGCCGAAGGCGATGGTGGCGACCATCACGACGCCGTCGTCGCGGAGGAACCGTGACTGGTTGGCCGCGCGCACCGAGGCGTCGAGGCCCGCGTGGTAAGGCAGGGCGTCGAGCCCCTGGGTGCACAGGTATGCGGCCGTCTGCTCGACGCTCTTGCGACTGAGGGCGTAGACGATACCGGCCGAGTTCGCGGGCTGCGCCTTGATGAACTGCACGAGCTGGCGACGGGGGTCGACCTTGGCGTCGATGCGGTACTGGATGTTGGGGCGGTCGAAGCTCGCGACGAAGCCGCGGGCGTCGCGCAGGCGCAGACGTTCGACGATCTCTTGCGCGGTGGCCGGGGTGGCGGTGGCGGTGAGGGCCATGCGCGGGACGCCCGGGAACCGATCGGCGAGGTCGCCGAGCGCCAGGTAGTCGGGGCGGAAGTCGTGGCCCCACTGCGACACGCAGTGTGCCTCGTCGATCGCGATGACGCTCAGACGCCCGCGCGAGAGCAGGCCGAGGGTCTGCGCACCGTTGAGGCGCTCGGGAGCGACGTACAGCAGATCGAGCTCGCCCGCGAGGAACGCTTGCTCGACCGCCTGTCGTTCGGCCGGGGCCTGGGTGGAGTTGAGGTAGCCGGCCCGCACGCCGTTGGCGATGAGCGCCTCGACCTGGTCGTGCATGAGCGCGATCAGAGGGCTGACGACGAGACCCGTACCGGGCCGCACCAGCGCGGGCACCTGGTACGTGACGCTCTTGCCACCGCCCGTGGGCATGAGCACCACAGCGTCGCCGCCGTCGACCACGTGCTGGACGATGTCGGCCTGGTCACCACGGAATGCGTCGTAGCCGTAGACCTCGTGCAGCACCTCGCGCGGGTCGCGGCCGGTGAAATCGCGCACAGCCGGCAGTTCGCGAGCCGTTCCGGTCGCCGCGACCGCCCGCGCGAAGGGAGACGACGGGTCGACGGGCGGCGGCGGCGCATCGAAATCTTCCGGCGGAGCGAACTGGTCGGGGTCCCAGCCGACGCCCGCGTAGGGATCGTCGGGGACGTCGTACGGCTCGGGCGGCACGTCGGCGTACGACTCGGGTGCGGCGCCGGGATATGTCACCCCTCCACGGTAACCCGGGCCACCGACACCGACAGCGCCCCGACATCCATCGGTGGATATCGGGGCGCTGCGTCGAACGGTGGAGGACGGGTGATCAGTGCGCAGGCGGCGAGAACACCAGCTGCGAGGCGATGAGGCCGTGCTCGCGGCTGACGATCTGCGCGCGCCCGGGAGCGGCGCGCTCGGGCTTGACCCGGCCGATCAGCGCTCCCTCTTCCGGATTGCCGCCGAGCAGGATGCCGGTGACGCCCAGGTCGGTGAAGCGCTGGATGATCGGATCGTACGCCGCTCGGCTCGCGCCACCCGATCGCCGGGTCAGGATCACGTGCAACCCGAGGTCGCCGGCCTGGGCCAGCAGGGGCTGCAGCACCGCGAGCGGGTTGCCCTGACTGGTGGCGACGAGGTCGTAGTCATCGACGAAGATGAAGCCCTCCGCGCCCTTCCACCAGCTGCGCTCGCGCAACTGCGCGGGTGTGACGTCGGGCCCGGGAATGCGCGTGGAGAAGTACTGTGCGAGGTCGTTCATCCCGCCGGTGGCCAGATCGTGCGACGTCAGGTAGGCGCCGAGGTAGTCGTCGGGGATCTCCCCCAGCAGCGCGCGGCGATAGTCGACGACGAAGATCTTCGCCTCGGCGGGCGTGTAGAGCCGCTGGATCTCTTTCGCCACGCCCCGCAGAAACGACGACTTGCCCATGCCCGAATCGCCGTACACGAACAGGTGCGGCTCTACGCGCGGATCGACGCCGAACGGCGCCAGCTGCGCCTCTTCGATGCCGAGCAGCAGACGGGGGTCGCCGGGCTCGACGAGCGCGCGCACCTCGTCGAGCGTGATGCTCTCGGGCAGCAGGCGCAGCTTGGGTCCGGGCTCGCCCCGCCAGGCCGCCGTGACCTTGCCGATCATGTCGGCGACCCCGTCGGCGATCGTGGCGGGGTCGTCGGATCCGTCGATGCGCGGCACCGACGTGAGCATCTGCAGCTTGGTCGCGCTGAGACCGCGACCGGGCTGGCCGACGGGGACGTTGGCGGCCTGCTTGCGGTCGACGTCGGAGTCGGTCGGGTCACCCAACCGCAGCTCGAGGCGCGTCTGGACGAGGTCTTTGAGGGCAGCACGGATCTCGAGCCAGCGGTTCGCGGTCACCACCACGTGCACGCCGAAACTGAGGCCGCGCGCGGCGATGGTCTGGATGCGGGCCTCGAGCGCCTCGAACTCCGCCCGCAGGGTCGACCAGCCGTCGACGACGAGGAACACGTCACCGAAACCGTCGTCGAGACGCCCCTCGCGCCGACGCGACCGGTACGTCTCGATCGAATCGACCGCGTTGCGGCGGAAGTACTGCTCGCGCGCGTCGAGCACGGCCTCCACCTCGGCGACCGCGCGGCGCACCGCCTCGGGCTCGGTGCGGGTGGCGACGCCGGCGATGTGCGGGTGGCGCTGCATCGCCGTGAAACCGCCGCCGCCGAAATCGAGCACGAAGAACTGCAGCTCACGCGGGCTTCCGGTCAGCGCCAGCGCCGACACCAGCGTGCGCGCCAGGGTGGATTTGCCGCTGAGCGGAGACCCCACGATGGCGACGTGGCCTGCAGCCCCGCCGAGCGAGACCGTGAGGTGGTCGCGGCGCTGTTCGAGGGGGATGTCGACCACGCCGATCGGAACCGTGAGGGCCCCGGCATCGCGCCAGCGGCGCGAGACGAGGCCGAGCTCCGGGTCTTCCGCGAGGTCGGGCATGAGCTCGTCGAGGGGCGCGGGCTCGGCCAGCGGCGGCAGCCACACCTGGTGCGCCTCCGGGCCGCGGTCCTTCATGCGGTCGACGGCGATCTGGAACGTGGAGCGCTTGTCGGCGACGGGCACCGCGACGGCCTCCGGTTCGGCATCGGTGTCGTCGGCCCGTTCGTCGTCGGGCTGGACCATCGCGGTGAACACCTCGACGCGCGCGGGACCGGTGCCGGCGACATCGACCTCGTCGACGGACAGCCCGGCGGTGCCCTTCGGCCGCCCCGAGACGTACGCCGCGCGGAACTGCACGAGGTTCTCGGTGTCGCTCTTGAGGAAGCCGACGCCCGGCTCCTGCGGCAACGTGTAGGCGTCGGGAGTGCCGATGATCGTGCGCGACTCGGCGGCCGAGAAGGTGCGCAAACCGATCCGGTACGACAGGTAGGTGTCGAGTCCGCGGAGTTTTCCCTCTTCGAGGCGCTGGGATGCCAGGAGCAGATGCACGTGGAGGGAACGGCCGACGCGACCGATGTTGAGGAAGCTGTCGACGAACTCCGGCTTGGCCGACAGCAGCTCCGAGAACTCGTCGACGACGATGAGCAGGGCGGGAAGCGGAGCGAGATCGGTGCGGCCACCGCGACGCGCCGCCTCGTACTCCCCGACGTTGGCGAAGTTGCCCGCGGCGCGCAACAGCTCCTGACGGCGGACGATCTCGCCCTGCAGGGCATCCTGGAACCGGTCGACCAGGGCCAGCTCGGCGCCGAGGTTGGTGATGACCGCCGAGACGTGCGGCATCTCGGCCATTCCGGCGAAGGTGGCACCACCCTTGAAGTCGACCAGGACGAAGTTGAGCTGCTCGGGCGAGTGCGTCATCGCCAGCGCGAGCACGAGCGTGCGCAGCACCTCGGACTTGCCCGAGCCGGTCGCTCCGACCATGACGCCGTGCGGGCCCATACCCTGGGATGCGGATTCCTTGAGGTCGAGCACGAGCGGAGTACCCGACGGCTCTTGACCGATCGGCACGCGCAGACGGTCGCGCTCGAGGCGGGGGCTCCACGCTCGGTCGAAGTCGATCGTTCGCACATCGGGCAGGCCGAGCAGCTCGGTCAGCTCCGCCTGCCCCTGAGTGGTGGGCGCGTCGGTGACGACCATGGGTGCCGGCCGCAGCGGCATGAGCCGGCGCGCGGTCGCCTCGGCCTCGGCGATGGACATGGCATCCGGGAAGAACGTCTGCGCGCGGCCCGCACCGTCGATGAACTCCGCCGGGGCGACGATCTCCTTCGCCTCGCCGCGGCGCGAGCGGGCCGGGGCGACGGCCTCCGCGAGCGCGACGCGCGCGACGGCGGGGTCGTCGAGCTCGTCCCAGCGGGTGGGCAGGTCGATGACGGTCACGCCCTGGGCGTTCTCGAGGCCTCCGAGCGAGCCGACGGCAGACACGTCGACACCGTCGACCACCAGCACCACGTGCGGGGTGACACCCCCGCCCGGCGCGAAGCGTGGACGCGACGCGAGCTGCGGCGGCAGCATGTCGACGAGCTCGTCGAGCGATGCCGAGATCATGCGTGCGGGCCCGAGACGATCCTGCACCCGCGACGACATCGCGTGCGGGAGCCACTTCACCCAGTCCCACGCCGGCGTCTGGGCGGGCCCAGCGAGCACCGCGATGATCACGTCTTCGGGGTCGTGCAAGGTGGCCGCCGACGCCACCAACGAGCGGGCGAGGCTGCGCACCGCCGCTTCGTCGGTACCGACGAGCTCGATGCGCGCGTAGTCGCCGAGCGGAAAGCCCAGGGGAAGCTCGCGCTGGATCTCGTGCGTGAGCATGAAGCGGTGCGCGGCGGAGGCGGCGACGGGATCGAGCTGCGCCAACGGGGGCAGCTCGGGGGCCTCGAGCGTCAGGCTGAGGGGCTGGTCGGCGACGCCGATACGGGCGAGCAGGAACGTCTCGTCGCCCGGCTGGCGCTCCCAGACGCGCGAGCGTTCCTCGGCGATGTAGGGAAGCGCGGCGGGCGCGGGCATGATCCACCCGCCGTGCCGACGCTGCTTGCGCGCGGCGACGCGCACGGTCTCGCGCAGGTCCGACAGATACGCGAGGTATTCCCGGCGGTTGCCGAGCACCTCGGCGTTCCGCTGCGCGCGCTGGCGCCACCCGTTGACCGCGACGAAGCCGAGCGACGACAACAGGAACATGCCGCCGATGAGGAAACCGGTCGGTCCGCTGTTCGAGATCGTGACCATGACGATCGCGCCCACGCTGCCGAGCATCGGCAGCAGGGAGGTCAGGATGCCGCTGCCGCCCTCGTTCGGGACCAGCTCGGGCGGCGGTTGCAGCACGATCCGCCCGTTGGGCAGCGACGGCGGGGCGATGCGCGGACCCGTGCTCACGCGGGACCTCCGATCAGACGGCTGAGGGTGAACACGCGCTCGCCGAGGCGCACGCGCGTGCCGTCCTCGAGCAGCGTGCGCGCGCCGGGGGGCAGCGGGTGGAGGACGCCGTCGTCGTCGATGAGCTCGGAGCCGTTCGTCGAACCGGCGTCGATGACCCACGCGGTCTCGCCGTCGTGCTCGAGACGCAGGTGCGTCTTCGACACGAGACGGTCGGGGTCGTCCACCGCGACGAGAACGTCGCCGGGCTGATCCGCGACGGGGGCGCGACCGAAGTTGACACTCGCGGGCAGGTCGAACTGCGCCCGCTGACCCGTGTCGAAGACGACGAGCATCTGCATCCCCCCGACGCGGGGCACGGCCCCTGCCTGCGGAGCGGCAGGGTGCGCATCGGCCACGGCTTCGGGCACCACCGCTGCCGGGCGCGCGCCGGCCGACGTCGGCGCCTCGATCGCGATGATCGGGGAGTCCCATTCCGGGGCGGGAGGAAGAGACGCCGCGGAGGCGGAGACCCGCAGGGGCTCGCGCGGCGACGCCGGGCGAGCATGGACCGTGGGCTCCGACAGGGCGGCGGAGTCATCGGCATCCGGGATTTTCTGCCCGCGCGGGACGAACACCAGGATCGTTCCCGCAGCGCGATCGGCCCACGAGCGCCGACGACCCGAACGGTCGAACGCCGCGGAGGCGACGACGACCCACGCCCCCGCGACGAACACGAGCCCCCCGAGCACGACGAGCATTCCGCGCACGAACGCGCGCCCGGCACCGGGCACCAGCGGCGCGTCCACCCGTGACGTGCGCAGACCGAAGAGCAGGGCGCCCGGGGTGCGGCCGCTGCGCGCCTGCAGGATCCACAGCCCCAGCAGGACCTCGGCACCGACCGCGCCCGCGAGCACCGGGGAACCGAGCAGGAAGGCCGCGCCCGCGGCGATGACCACGAGGGCCGCATCGACGCTGAAAGCACCCACACGCACCCCCACGGCCGCGGGCGCACCGAGAGGCGACGTCTGCGTCATGTCGCCATCATCGCACGCGCGATCTCCACTCCTCCGGCGGCGAGCATGCCCGCCGGAAGCGACAGCGCCGTCGCGAGCGCCTCGATCACATCGCCGGTGCGCGACCAGCCGAGGGAGCGGAACCCGCGTCCGATCGGCACCGTGAGCAACGCGCACCCCAGACCCACCGCGAGGCAGACGCCGGCGACGATCACGAGCAGTCCCGAGGTGACGGCGGGAAGCAGCGCCACCAGCACCGCGGCGACGACCACCGCGGCCCCCGACCGCTCGACCCAGCGCAAGAAGGGCACGGTGCTCTTGCGCGACCCGAGCAGCAGCGACAGCACCACAGTGGATGCCAGGGCGATACGACCACCGAGGATGACGGGGTCGTCGCCGGGGAACGACGGCAGCGCGGTGAACGCGCTCGCGGCTCCGGCGGTCACGAGCATGACCACCCCCACGGTGAGCCGCGCCGCGGAGCGTTCGACGAGGGCGTCGGCGTCGGCGGCGTCGATCGTGCGCACCTCGTCGGGGAGGCTCTGTCGTACGGTCCACCGCGTCGTCTGGAAGCGGGCGTAGTCGACGAACGTGCCCGGGGCGACGTCGACGAGACTGGCCTGCAGCACCCGCTGCGCGATCGGGACGATCCCGAGGGTCACGGCGGCGGGCGCCGTCGCGTCGAGGTGAAGGAGCAGACCGAGACCCCAGATCGCCGCCAGCACCGCGGCCACGATGGCGGCCGTGCGCCCCTGGGCGCGAAGCGCCGCGGTGGCACCGAGAACGCCCGTCACCCCGGCCACGACGGAGCCGCTGAGCAGCCCGGTGAACACGGCCACCAGGGCCGACGACGCCGGCAGGTCGGGCACGAGGGCGGCGCCGCCGCCGAAGGCGAGCGCCACGAGGCAGGCGACGGGGACGAGCGTCGCCGTCCGATCGCGCACGGCCACCGAGAACACCGCCGCCGACGCGAGCGCCGCGGCGAGGGCGATGAAGGCGACCGGCACACGCACGGGCGCCGTAAGAGCGTCGCCGCCGAGCAGACGGAGCAGGGCCAGGATGCCGCCCCCCACCGCCAGCGCTGCCCACGCCGCCGGGACGCGGCGGGCGACGTTCGGCGACTCGGGGGGCTCCGCCGCCGCGCCGGAGGACGCCGACGGGTCGACGAGGACGAGGACGACCCCGTCGTCGAGGGAGCGCATCGTGGTGGCGCGATCGATCTCGCGACCGGCCACTCCCACGATGCGGATGCCGTCCGGGGAGACGGCAGCGGCACGCAGCACATCGTCGACAGACGCGTGAAGGGGGACGACGAGGTCGTACCGTGACGCGCCGTCGACGAGCGCAACGCGTCGCCCGTGCACCACCTCAGCGCTCAACGGTCCCCCTCGTTCTCGCCGTACGCCCACCCCGGAGGGCGCGCGAACCGCACCAGCGTAGCCGTCCCGCGACCGCGCCGTCGCCTGCCTGTGGACGGCTGCGAAGATGAGAATTTTGTCATCTTCGAGTTTGCGCAAGAGGGTTGATGCCTCCGTGCGCGTTACGTACATTCGTGAGGTCGGTGGGGGGCTCCGGTTCCTCAGCGATCCCGCGCACGGGTTCCCCCGCGCGTGAAGACCGATCCGCAACGCCCGGGCGCGCGGAGGAACAACGAGGAGACAGACGTGGCAGATCTCATCGCCGCCCAGGAGGGTGCGCTTCGTCGTGGGGCCGAGGCGGTCAACACCGCGAAGTCGGGTATCGACGAGCAGGTCCGAAAGGTGCGCAGCGAGCTCGACCAGGTGTCGGGCTTCTGGACCGGCGCCGCCGCCGGTTCGTACACGCAGCTCATGCAGCGCTGGAACGAAGAGACGACGAAGCTCAACAACGTGCTCGTCACGCTCGAAGACGCCCTGCGCGGCACCGAGCGCGACCAGGCGGCCTCGGAAGAGTCGCACCAGCAGACCATCGGCAACCTGGGCTCGCTGCTCGGCTGACCCCGCTCGACACGAAAGAAGGAACTCTCATGCAGTCCATGTCCGTTCGTCCCGAGCAGGTCATCGCGCTCTCCGGTCAGATCCGCAATGGCGCCGCCGGCATCCGCACCCGTCTCGACGAGCTCGAGTCGCAGGTCAACGCGCTGCGCTCCTCGTGGGACGGCGAAGCGCAGGTCGCGTACGACCAGGCACAGGCCCAGTGGACCCAGTCGCTCACGCGCTTGAACGAGCTGCTCCAGCAGATCGCCGGCAAGACCGACGAGATCGCCCAGGGCTACACCTCGACCGACAAGTCCGCCGCCGGCCGCTTCGCCTGAGTCGGCTCGAGCCGGCGGTCGCTGCGGCGATCGCCGGCTCTTTCGACCCCACCGGCCACCCCCACATCATTTTGCCGGCGCTTCGGCGTCTCCGGTTGCGTTCGTCGATCGCGGAGAAACGAGTGATCCCCATGAACCAGTTCATCAGCCTCGACGGCGAGGTCGTACAGCACAACCTGTCGCTCATCGCCCAGGTGCACGACGAGGTCGCTCTCTCCGCGGTGGACGACGTACAAGGCAACCGCGTCGGCGAGGTGGCCGGGGCATACACCGATCACCTCGATTCGCGGGCATCGGAGCTGCAAGCCCGCGTCGATCTCATCCTCGCCTACGTGCGAAAGCACGCCGATGCGCTGACCCAGGCCGTCGCCGCTCTGCAGGAGAGCGATGCGCTCAACGCGACCGACGCCCAGCAGACCCTCTCGCTCGTCGAGACCGCATCGCGACCGCCCGCCGACCTGGGCGCCAGCGCCGGGGGTTCCGGCGGAGCCCGGTCCGCGCTGCGCGGGATCCAGCCGTGAGGCGCCGCCGACTCGGTCGGTGCGCCGTCGCCGGGGCGATGGCCGCCGCGCTGCTGGTCGGATCGGTGCCGTCCGCCGCGTTCGCCCTCGACACCGACGCGGAGTTCTGGGCGAACGCCTACGGGGTCGAGACGGCGCACGCAGCCGGGCTCACCGGCGCCGGGGTGAAGATCGCCGTGATCGACAAGCAGATCAACCCCGCTCTCCCGGTGTTCGCGGGCCGGAATCTCACGGTGTCCGACATGCAGGTCTGCAAGACGCCGACGAGTGCCGTGTCCGACGTCGCAACCTCAGACTCCCGCCACGGCTCCTTGATGGCCGCTCTGATCATCGGCAACGGACAAGGCCCCGGCTCGATCAAGGGCATGGCGCCCGACGCCGATATCACCTTCTACGGATACGGCCCGTCCGACAGCGGAACCTGTCGCCCCAACACCGATCTCGAGATCTCGACCTTCGGCTATCTGGTGAAGACGGCCGTCGACGACGGCGCGGAGATCATCACGACCTCGGTCACGACCGGCGCCGACGAGAGAGACGCGTCCGCCATCGCCTACGCGCTGGCACGCGGGGTCGTCATCATCACCGCGGAGCCGAACGCCGACATCCTGGCCGACATGGAGACCGACATCGGAGGGATGAACGGCGTCGTGGCGGCCTCCATGATCGACCCGAACGGCGATCTTCAGAAAGACAACACGGGCGCGGCCTTCGTCATCCCGCAGACGACGGTGGTGGCGGCGGGGAGCATCTTCCCGTCTGCCGGGATCGACGGGGACTGGAACACCGCGGCTCGCACCGGCGGATCGTCGCTGGCTGCCCCCCTGGTGGCCGGGATGCTCGCGCTCGCCGCCCAGAAAACGCCGCAGGCCACGGGGAACCAACTCGTGCAGGCGTTGCTGGCGACGACCAACGCGTCTGTTCACGAGCCCACGCGCACCGAAGATGGCTACGGCTACGGAGCTGCGTGGCTGCCGACGCTGTTGAGCGTCGACCCGACCCAGTTCCCCGACGTATCGCCCCTGATGGGCGAGTCCGCCGGCAAGACCGTGAGCTTCCCGACGCAGGAGCAGATCGACACGGCCGAGGCCGAGGGCTTCGTGCCGACGCCGGCACCGGGGAAGTTCTTCGACCTCTACGAGGATTCGGCGGAGCCGGTCGGCTTCGACGTGATGTCGCTGGTGCCGTGGGTCGTCGGGGGCATCGTCGTCCTCGTTCTGATCGGCGCGGCCATCACGCTGATCGTCGTCATCACCCAGCGCCGCAAGACGGGGAAGGGACGCACCTCATGACGGGTACTTGGGAACAACGTCTGATCGACTTCGCCGAGCGCGGTCCGAGCTGGGATCTGCCCCACCGACAGACGCTCCTGGAGGGCCTGCAGTCCCTCCGACAGGTGCTGCAGAAGGTCGCCGACGACCCCGGCCTCCTGGGCGAGTCCGGCCGGGCCGCGACGGCGTCCTTCGCGAAGACGGCCGGCAAGCTGAACGATCAGATCACCTACGTGCAGGTGCACCTCCCGCTCAAGCTGCACTTCGCCAACCTGGCCCGTGAGAACGCTCGCGAATCCCTCGCGTCGCTCCCCCCGGGCGAGATGTCGCCGCAGCAGCAGGCCCTGGTCCGCGGAGCCGCGGTGGGTTCGATGTTCGTACTCGGGCCATGGGCGTTCGTCGCCGGCGAGGGCGCCTCGCTCGCAATCAACAACCATCTCGCCGGTCAACGCGAGGCCGCCGCGAAGGCCGCGATGGAAAGGCACTCCGCCGAGATCGACGAGGCGAAGCTCGATGCGCCGCCCGAGTTCGACCCGGAGACCGAGTGGGACACCACGACCGAACCACCGTCGGGCGGGGACGGGGGTGGCACAGCAGGCGGGGGCGACAGTGGACGCAGCTTCGAACGCTACCCGGACTGGAACGTCTCCCCGGTTCCGACCAGCCCGGGGAGCGGGGGCGACGGCGGCACGCAGCTCCCGTCCGGTCAGACACCCGAGGGAATCGGCACGCTACCGGGACACCCCGGCCCCTACGGGCCCTACCCGGACGGCGTGCCCGGCCTCCCCGGCAAGCCGCCCATCGATCTGGGGAACCTCTCTCCGGCTCCGACCCCCGACGGCCCGATCTCCGGATCGCCGACGCTGCCCGGGGGCATCCCCAGCCTGCCCGGCGGAGGCGGTGGACTCGTGGGGACGCCCGGGGGACCCGGCGCGGGCATCGGCTCGGGTCTGGCCGCGGGCCTGGTGGCCGGTGGAGGCGGCGCACTCGCGCTGGGTCGCGTCGGCAACCCGGCGGCCGGTGCCGGCGCAGGACTGTTCGGCCGACCCGCGGGTGGGGCCGCGACCGGTGGCGGCGCCCGTACGGGCGGTCTGCTGGGGCGGTCCGCGGCTTCCGGCCTCGGGGCGCGCGGCGTCGGCGGACTCGGAGGCGTCGGCGCCGGCAGCGGGTCGGGGTCGTCCGCGGCACGCGGCGCCGGAACCCGCGGTGGTATCGGCTCCGGTGGAGCGGCCGGCACCGCCGGCGGTGGGCGCCCCGGAGCATCGGCTGCGGCCGGTGGTGCCCGCGGTGCGGCGGCGGACGGGGGCCGCGGTCGTGCGACGGCGGGCGGCGCGCGGGCCGCGGCCGGCGCCACGCGAGGTGCCGGCGGCTCGGCGCGTGTCGGCGGCATCGGTGGCAGCGGATCACGGTCCGAACGCGAAGACGAGAAGGCGAGGGGGCTCGGCGGCCCCATCGCGCCGCGGATGGAAGACGACGCCGAGGTCGGCCCGCGTTCCGAGAACGCGCAGGCCGGCGGGCGCGAGAGCTCCGAGGGGGATGGTGACGATGTCTGAGCGCATTTCGGCGGCGGAAGGCGCGCTCGCGCGCGGGGCCGAGGCGGTGATGGGCGCGCACGCCGATATCGCCGACAGCGCGCGCCGCGTGTTGGCCGAGCTCGACGAACTGAGCGCCACCTGGTCGGGCGAGGCTGCGACGTCGTACGGCGTCTTGGTGAACGAGTGGACCGCCGGCGCAAACCGCCTCAACGACGTGCTGATCACCCTCAGCACGGCTCTCACCGCGACCGCCCGCGACCAGGAGGCCGTCGAGGAGCAGCACCGCACCACCATCCACGGACTGGGCGCGCTGTTGGGAGGCGAATGAGATGAGTGATCTCCGCGTCACCCCCGAAGCCCTGCATGCCGCGGCCGCGCGGCTGCGCGCCGAGAGCGCGCGCATCGATTCCGCTCTCGCCGGCCTGGATGCCGAGGTCGCGCGGCTGCGCGGCGACTGGGAGGGCACCGCTCAGGTCGCCTATAACAACGCCCAGCAGCAGTGGAGCGCCACGCTCGAGCAGATGAGAGACGCGCTGCAGCGGATCTCGACCGCGACAGACGGCATCGCCGACGACTACGTCAGCGCCGATCGCGCGTCCGCGGCGCGCTTCGGCTGAGCGGGGTGAGAGAGCGTACCGTTCGCGCGCTCGGGCGAGCGCGACGAAGCACCCCGGCGATAGGATTTCGACGTCTGAGCGCAGGGGGCTTCGGTCCGGGAAGAGGGGGCCGCCGATGGCTGACGTCATGAACGCGACGCGGGCGCTGCTGCGACTGTCGGTCCAGAGCGAAGGGCGGCGACTCGACATCGCCATCCCCGCGCAGGTGCCCCTCATCGAATTCCTTCCCGGCTTCGCGCGGTCGCTCGGAGTGCTCGACCCCTCGATGACCTCCGCCGGCTACGCGCTGCAACGAGCCGACGGTGGCACCGTCGATCCGTCGCGCGGCGCATCGGCGCAGGGCATCGTCGACGGCGAAGTGCTCACCCTCGTGCGCGGCGGCCTCGTCGCCCAGCCCCGCGTGTACGACGACATCGTCGAAGCCGTGATCGACGCCACCGCGCAACAGAACCGTCCCTGGACGACTCGCGACAACGCCCGCACCGCGCTCGCGGTCAGCCTCGCGCTGCTCGGCGTCTGCGCGGTGCTCCTGCTGGCCGCCGGTCGAGCGCTGCCCTTCGGTGCGCTGGTCGCCGGCGGCGGCGCGCTCGTGCTGCTGGTCGTGTCGGCCGTGATCGCCCGTCTGGGCCAGCGCGAAGCCGGGCAGGGCCTGGGCATGGCGGCATCCGTCTTCGCCGCCGTCGCGGGTTTCCTCACCGCACCCGCCTCGGCCGATGTGTGGGGATGGCCGCTGGCCGCCGCAGGCGGCGGCGCGTTCGTCGTCGCGGGCGTCGCGCTGGCCCTGACCCGCGACCGGGCCGAACTGCAACTGGCGCCCCTCATCGCGGGTGGCGTCGTCGGCGTGACGGGAACGTTCGCCGCGTTCTTCCCCCCGGCGACGGTCTGGACCCTCATGGTCGGGATCGTCGCGACCCTGGGCGGAGCGCTGCCGTGGCTCGCGCTCGGAACGACCCGACTGCGCGTCGTCTCACCGCAGAGCGACGCCGAGGTGTTCGCCGAACCGGAACCGATCGACGCCGACGACGTCGCCGAGCGCGTCGCCCAGGGAAAGCGCATCCTCATCGCCCTGCGCCTCGCGCTGGCCACCGCCGTGCTCGTCGCGGTCCCGCTGGTGGCGGCGTACAACGCCGCCGGGGCGCTGCTGGCCGCCCTCGCCTTCGCGGGAATGATGTTCCCCTCCCGCCAGACCTTCGCACGCTCGGGCGTGCTCACGGTGATGGCCACCGGCATCCTGGGACTCGTGGTGTCGGGCGTCGTCGCCTCGCTCGCGCAGCCGGGCCTGCGGGTGGGCATCCTCGTGGTGCTCGCGGCCGCTACGGTCAGCGTGGTCACGGTGACCCTGCTCGCCCCGAAGACCCGCCTGCGGCTCATCCGCGTCGCCGACACGGCCGAGCTGCTGGTGCTGGCGTCGTTGCTGCCCCTGTCGGTCATCGCCTCCGGTCTGGCGTGATCCGTGGCCACCAAGGGCGACCTGATCGAGGCGCAGAACTTCTCGCGCCGACGCCTGCTCACCGCGTTCGTCAGCGGCGCGCCGGGCGGCAAGGAACTGCAACCGACCTCGCCGCTGCGCGCGGTGATCGCCGCGATCGCCCTCACCGTCATCGTCGTTCTCGTGGGCGTGTTCTACGGTCTGATCCGCCCGGGCCTGCCGACCGGGTGGGAGAACGGCAAGCTCGTACTGGTCTCCGACACCGGCGCCCGTTTCGTCACCGTCGACGGCGTACTGCACCCGGTGATCAACACCGCGAGTGCCCGTCTGCTGCTGCCGGCGAACGACTTCGGGGTCATCTCGACCGACCAGGCCACCCTCGCCGGCACGCCCGTGGGTGACACCCTCGGCATCACGGGGGCGCCCGACGAGCTCCCGCCGGCGTCGAACCTCATCAACGCCGGGTGGAGCGCATGCGTCACCGACGACGCGGCCCTCGACGTGCGCATCTCGACCTCGGGCGGACCCGCGACCGCGACCGACCGTGCCGTCGTGGTCTCGGTCGACGGCATCCTGCACGTCGTGCGCGGTGGCCGCAGCTTCGCCGTGTCGAGTAGCGACCCCGACGCCGTGCTGCGCGCGGCGGGCATCTCGGCCCTGTCGCCGGTGAGCGTGCCCGCATCGTGGCTCGATCTGTTCACGGCGGGCACGCCGCTCACCCCGTTGACCCTGCAGAACTTCGGCACCGCCGTGCCCGGCACCAACCTGAGGGTCGGTCAGGTGATCCGCCAGGCCGGCTCCGCCGACGACGAGCGGTTCCTCGTGCAGACCGGGGGTGTGCTCGAGGCACTCACGCCCCTGGCCTGGCAGCTGTACCAGCTCGGCAGCGGCAGCGCCCTGTCGGGATCGGTGACCGAGGTCACCGCCGACGAGATCCGCGAACTCTCCACCGCCCCGGAGGGTCTCGGCGACGAGTGGCCCCGCACCGGTTTCGAGACCGTCACCGCCGGGCAGCGCCCGTGCGCGATCCTGACGCCCGGCGACGGACAGAGCACCGCCGTGCTCGCCACCCAGCCCACGTCGACCGCGGTGACCGCGGGGGTACAGGTCGCCCCCAGCCACGGCGCCCTCGTGCGGGCGGGCGGGCGCGGCGACCAGAGCACGAGCGTGCTGACCTTGGTGGATGCCACGGGCACGGCGTACCCGCTGCCCAACGCGACCGACGAGACCATCGCGCGCCTCGGCTACTCCCCCGCCGATGTGGGCGCCGTCACCGACGGCTGGACGGCGCTCCTGCGCACCGGCCCGTCGCTGAGCCAGAGCGCGGCGCAGCGCTCGCCGACCACGGAGGCGAAGTGACGCGTCTGCGGCGAGCCGGTCGCCTCGGTGCGACGGCACTCGTCGTGGGCCTGCTGGTCTCTGCGGCTCCCGCCGTCGCGCACGCCGGGGGCCCGGCATCCGGGGTCGTCGCCGCCTCACGCGACCAGTGCGTCGCCTCAACGCGCATCAGCCAGACGCCGCCCGCCCTCGACCAGTTGCAGAGTGCCTCCGCATGGACCTTCACACGGGGCGCCGGGGTGACCGTGGCGGTCGTCGACTCCGGCGTCGCCCCCAACCCCCATCTCGACGACGCGATCGTCGCGGGAGTGAACCTCGTGCCCGACGGCACCGACGGCATCGGGCGCACCGATGTGTACGGCCACGGGACGGTGATCGCCGGGCAGATCGCGGCCCGGGTCATCCCGAAATCCGGCGTGCAAGGACTCGCGCCGGAGGTGCGGATTCTGCCGGTGCGCGTCTACGCGGGCGACTCCGATCAGCTCGTCGAGGCGGGGTTCGGTCCGAACACCGCGCGCATGGCCGAGGGCATCCGCATCGCCGCGGATCGCGGCGCGCAGATCATCAACGTCTCGATGAGCACGACCGAGAAGAACGCCGCCCTCGGCGAGGCCGTGGCGTACGCCCGTGATCGCGGCAGCCTGGTGGTCGCCAGTGCCGGCAACCGCGACTCGACCGCGGCCGTCGAAGACGACGACACCGACGGCGTGCGCTATCCCGCGGGCTTCCCCGGGGCCGTCGGCGTCGCCGCCACCGACACCTCGGGCGTCGTGACGAACGCCAGCATTCGCGGTTCGCACGTGGCCCTCGCGGCCCCCGGGCAAGACATCGCCTCGGCGTGGCCGCAGGGCGGCGACTGCGCGGTCGCCACCGACGGGCCCGCCACGAGCTACGCCGCCGCGTACGTCTCAGCCGCGGCGGCGCTCGTCGCCGCCGCCCATCCCGACGAGACGCCGGCGCAGTGGGCCTACCGCCTCGAGGCGACGGCCGTGCGGCCACAGCCCGACACGCGCTCGAACGCCTCGGGCTGGGGGGTCGTGCAGCCCTACGACGCGATCGTGCTCGTTCCCGGTGCGGGGCTCCGCGGTCCGTCGAGCCCGTTCCCCGGGGCGACCGCGACGCCCGCTCCCACCGGGACACCGGCACCGGTCGCCGTGGTCGTCGGGCCGGGACCGGATGCCGAGGCGATCACCCTGGCGACCGGGATCGGCGTCGCAGGACTCGTCGTTCTTGCAGCGATCGGGGCGCTGGCGATCCTCGTCAGCCGGCGTCGCGAAGACGACGCGCCCCCTCGACCCGCGCCTACGGGGCGAGGGCTGTACGGCGACGATCGCGGGATGTGACCTCGGGCACACACCCCGGGGTTCGGGACTTCTTCGCCCGGGCCGAGCTCTCCACATCGAGGGCGACGCACGCGCAGGCAGACCGTCGTGGCAGTTCGTCACCGCGGAGCGACGAACGACGAAATACAGACACGCCTCAGGCGCTCCCCGCCGGGAGCAGCTCGAGCTCGGCGTCGCCGAGCCGGAAACGCGGCGTCGCGAGCGTGGGGGCGTCGGCCCGCACGCGCTCGGCGCGCCCGTCGTCGTGCAGCAGCGTGACGCCGTTCGTCGAGCCGAGGTCGGTGATGGTCCAGCCCGTCACCGCCCAGTCCAGGCGGGCGTGCTGCTTCGACACCGTGCGCGTGTCGTCGGCGACAGCGATGTACTGCACACCGTCGTCCTGCACCGGCGGTCTGCGTCCGAGCACGACGGCGCGACCGGTCACGGCCACGCGTTGCCCGTCGGGGAGGCCGAGCTTCCACTCGCCGCGACGACGAGTGCGGGGACGAGCCGTCTGGGTCGATTCGTCGACCGCCGCGCTCACCGGCACCTCGGCGGTACCGGTACGGGAAGCGGCGGTAGGGTCGGCGGCATCGGTGGTCTCGACGACCGGGGCGGCCTCGATCGCCGCCGCCCCCTCCTGCGTCAGGCCGGCGCCTCCCGCCGGCGAAGCCACCTCGGCCGGTCCCGCCAGCGTCACCACGATGCTCGGGGCCTCGACCGATCGGGCGGCCCGCCGGGAGCCGGCGGCGGCCGCGGCACCCTCCCCGCTCGCCGCGCCCGGGATCGACGAGATCGGTCCGGAGGGCGCCGCCCCCGACACGGAGGCCTCCCTCGGGGAAGGATCCGATGAGTCCTCTCGGGGAGCATCGTGCGACACGGCCGCGTCCACGGCATCCGGGTGCGCGGAAGCCGTGGCCAGGATCCCCGCCCACACCGGAGGCAAGACGAGAGCCAGCGCCGTCGTGCCCGCACCGCGCCCCGTCGCGACGGCGAGCCGGTGGGCAGCCGTCGCCTTGAGCACGAGGCCGTACACGTTGACGAGGGGGACGATGAGCAGCACGGCTCGGACCGGGTCGATGCGGCCGAGCCGGAACACCTCGGCATCGTTGACGAGCGGCACCCACGCGCGCCAGGTTTCGGCGCCGCGCGCGGCGAACACGCGAGACAGGCCGATCGCGTACCAGACGTGCAGCGCGAGGGCGACGACGAGCACGGTCCCCACGGCCATGGCGGTCAGGCTGCCAGCATCCATACGTCCTCCGTCGACGATCTGTCTCGACGCTACCCTGCCGTGCCGGGGTCGCGACGGTCGCCGCAGATCGGGCGGGTCAGTGGCGTCGGCGGCACGGTCGCGGGCGCATCGAGGTCGACGCGACGCACGGCGCACCCGGCGCAGCGCACGTACCGCACGCGCCCCGCACTCGTCACGTGCACCGACTCGGTGAGCCATGCGTGCTCGTGAGCGGATGCCGTGACGGCGAGCGAGGAGGTCGGAGAGGCGGTCATGAATCCAGCGTGATGTCATGCCATTGGTTAATTCAACCCTTACAGAGCGGCGTGTTCGCGCCCTCGACACGATCCCGGCGCGCGCCGGTGCGGCGAGCGGAACGCGACGTCTGATCGCTTGCATCGCGCGGGCGCCGGGCGATGCGGCGGCGTCGAACGCTCGACGATCTCGAACCGCGTAACCGCCTCGAAACAACCGCCCAGTGTTCATGAAATCTACATCTCGTAGCGTCGGGCACAGCTGGCATCGCATATTCGGATGCCGCGCCCCCACCCATGAAGCACCAATGGCTTACTGGAGACACAGCAGATGACCTTCCTTTCCTCCCGACGCGCCAAGCGCGTCGCCGCTGCCCTCGCCGGGGTCGCCCTCACCGCCCTCACCCTCACCGCGTGCTCGGGAGGGTCCGGCTCGAGCAGCAGCTCGACCGACTCCGCCGCCCAGGGGTACGGCGAGCTCACCCTGCAGCTCAGCTGGATCCTGAACGAAGAGTTCGCCGGTGAGTACTTCGCCGACAGCAAGGGCTACTTCACCGAGGCCGGCTTCTCGGGCGTCAACCTGGTGCCCGGCCCGTCCACCGGTGTCGCCGAGTTGCTCTCGGGCAGTGCCGACGTGGCACTCAGCGACGCCGTCTCCGTCGGCTCGGCGGTGGCCTCCGAAGGTGCGCCGGTGAAGATCATCGGCTCGACCTTCCAGCGCAACCCCTTCACGATCCTCTCCCTCAAGAGTGGCGGCAACATCACCACCGTCGCCGGCCTCAAGGGCAAGAAGATCGGTATCCAGGACTCGAACACGTCGCTGTTCAATGCGTTCCTCAAGGCCAACGGCGTCGACCCGAGCGAACTGACGATCGTGCCGGTGCAGTACGACCCGGCGCCGCTCGTCAACGGCGAGGTCGACGGTTTCATGGCCTACCTGACCAATGAGTCCATCACGGTCGCTGCGCAGGGCCTGGAGGTGAGCAACCTCCCGTTCGCCGACAACGGTCTGCCGTTCGTGGCCGAGACCTTCGTCGCGACCGACGAGACGATCGCGAAGGAGCCCGAGAAGCTCAAGTCGTTCCTCACGGCCGAGATCCGCGGGTGGACCGACGCACTGAAGGACCCGCAGGAGGGCTCGCGCCTGGCCGTCGAGCAGTACGGCAAGGACCTCGGCTTGAACCCCGCGAACTCCCTCGCCGGTGCGAAGGCGCAGAACGAGCTCGTGGTCTCGGACGAGACCGCGAAGAACGGTCTGTTCTCCATCAGCGACGCCCTGCAGGCGGCGACGGTGCAGAGCCTCGCCGACGCCGGTCTCACGCTGGAGGCGTCGCAGCTGTTCGACCTGAGCCTGCTGCAGCAGGTCTACGAAGAGAACCCCGACCTGAAGAACTACGCGGGCTGACAACTCCGCGGGAAGAAGCCATCGTGAGCGACTCGGCTCTCCAGACCGGTGCCCAGGCGAACAGCCTGGGCACCGGCCTCCAGATCACCGACCTGAACAAGGTCTTCAGCGTGGGACGCAAGAGCGTCGTCGCGCTCCAAGACGCCAACCTCCACACCGACCAGGGCACGTTCCTCGCCCTGCTGGGACCGTCCGGATGCGGCAAGTCCACCATCCTGCGCATCCTCGCCGGACTCGAGGAGCCGACCAGTGGCACGACCCGCGTAGACGGCAAGAGCCCGAAGGAGCTGCGCCGCGGCAACCAGCTGGGCATCGCGTTCCAGGACTCCGCGCTCCTGCCGTGGCGAAGCGTCCAGTCCAACATCCAGCTGCCGTTCGAGGTCGCCGGCAGGCCCGTCGACAAGGCGTACGTCGCCGAGATGATCGAGCTGGTCGGGCTCAAGGGCTTCGAGAAGGCCAAGCCCGCACAGCTGTCCGGCGGCATGCGCCAACGCGTGTCCATCGCGCGGTCGCTCATCATGAAGCCGTCGGTGCTGCTGTTCGACGAGCCGTTCGGCGCGCTCGACGACATGACGCGGCAGAAGCTCAACCTGGAGCTGCTGCGGATCTGGACCGAGAAGCCCGCGACCACGCTGCTGGTGACCCACGGCATCTCGGAGGCGATCTTCCTCTCCGACCAGGTCGCGGTCATGAGCCCGCGGCCGGGCCGGATCAAAGAGGTCATGCAGATCGACCTGCCGCGACCGCGGACGCCCGAGATGATGCGCACGCCCGAGTTCCACGCGTACGTCGATCAGGCCTCCGAGCTGCTCTTCGGCGTCGGAGGCGCCGCCGCCGATGACCACTGAGGCCCGTAAGAGCCGTGCGATCGAGTGGGAGGACGTGCGGCTGCCGGCGTGGCTCTCCGGCCTGATCGGCGGGCTGGCCATCATCCTGCTGTGGTGGATCCTCGCCGCGACGGTGTTCTCGAACGTGGGACCCGGCGGGGTCCAGGCGATCCCGACCCCGCTGCAGGTGGTTCTCGAGTTCGGCGAGACGGGATGGGACTTCTACGCCCGAAACCTCAGCGTGACTCTCGCCGAAGCGGGAACCGGCTACCTGTGGGGTAACGGTCTCGCCCTCGTGCTGTCGGCGCTGGTGCTCGTCGTGCCGCGTCTGGAGGGGGTGGTGATGCAGATCGCGATCATCACGTACTGCATCCCGATCGTCGCCCTGGGCCTGCTCCTCATCGTGATCGCGCCGGCGCCCCAGCCTGGGCAGCCGTCGACGACGGCGATCTTCCTCGCCGCCCTCAGCTGCTTCTTCACGACGGTGGTCGGCGCCCTGCTGGGCCTCAAAGCCGCGGATCGGGCGAGCCTCGACGTCATCACCGTGTACGGCGGCTCGCGGCTCACGCAGCTGCGCAAGGTGCGGCTGATCGCCGCGCTGCCCGCCACCCTCAACGCGCTGCAGATCGCCGTGCCCGCTGCCTTCCTCGGCGCCGTGCTGGGTGAGTTCTTCGGCAAGATCACCGTCGGCGTCGGTCCGGCGATGATGGCCGCACAGCAGGCGCTCAACGCCCCGCGCGTGTGGGACATCGCCCTCGTCTCGGGTGCCGTGGCTCTCGCCGGCTACGGACTCCTGGGGCTGATCTCGCGGGCCGTCGCGCCTTGGTCGAAGGGAACGAACCGATGACAGATGCCGCCGTGGCCTCGTTGAGCACGCCCGCCTCCGAACAGCAGCCGTCCGAAGCCGGACGTGCCACGCCGCCGCTTCCGGAGGGTCCGCAGTCCGGTCTGTCCGCCGACATCCGCCGAGCGACGCGCCGCGCGACCCGTCAGGCCCTGGGGCGCAGCCTGCTGACGTTCGCCCTCACGATCGTCGCGGTGCTCCTCATCTGGGTGGGCTCGCTCGCCCTGTTCGGCGTCTCGACGTACGTCGGCAAGGGGCCGCTGGACGTGTGGAACTTCCTGTTCACCGTTCCCGCCGCCGAGGCCAACCGCACGCAGCTGTTCGGCCAGCTCGGCGTGACCATCGGCCACTCCGTCGTCGGCTTCGGTGCGGGACTGCTCGTCGCCCTCGTCGTCGCCACGGCGTTCCAGCTCAGCAAGGGCGTCGAGCACGCGCTCATGCCGCTCGCGATGCTCCTGCGTTCGGTGCCGCTGGTGGCGATGGCGCCCGTGATCATCCTCATCTTCGGACGCGATTTCGCCTCCGTCGCCGTGATCGGCGGCATCGTCGTGCTCTTCCCGGCGCTGGTGAACATCGTCTTCGGCCTGAGGTCCGTGACGCCGCAGATGACCGACCTCGTCACCGTGTACGGCGGCGGCGCCTGGACGCGCCTGCGCAAGGTCGCCCTCCCCAACTCGCTGCCGGAGTTCTTCGCAGCGGTGCGCATCTCGGTCCCGGGCGCCATCACCGGTGCCCTGCTGGCCGAATGGCTGGCCGTGGGCGGCGGCATCGGCGGCTCGGTCGGCGGATACATCGCGGGCGCGCAGTTCTCCGCCGTCTGGACGGCGGTCGTCCTCGTCACCGGGACGGCGCTCGTCATCTACAACCTCGTGCAGATCGTCGAGTCCGTCGTCCTGGCACGCATGGGGATGGCCTCTCGCACCTGACCCGCGGATGCCGCGTCCTCCCACACTCCCCCTCGTCATCTGTCCGACGCGGCACCGCCCGCCCCTGCCCGGAAGCGCCTCATGACCGACATCACCGCCTTCGCGTTCGGCCTGCCCAAAGCCGAGCTGCACCTGCACCTGGAGGGGACGCTCGAGCCCGAGCTGAAGTTCGAGCTCGCCGCCCGCAACGGCATCGAGCTCGCGGAGAAGACCGTGGACGAGGTGAAGGCCACCTACGACTTCACCGACCTGACCAGCTTCCTCGCCGTGTACTACCCGGCGATGCGCGTGCTGCAGACGGCGGAGGACTTCCACGATCTCGCGTGGGCCTACCTGCAGAAGGCGAAGGAGCAGGGCGTCGTACACGTCGAGATGTTCTTCGACCCGCAGGCACACACAAGCCGGGGCGTGCCGTTCGAGAACGTCATCACCGGCTACCGACGCGCCGCACTGCGCGCGCAGCACGAGCTGGGCGTCTCGGCCGAACTCATTCTGTGCTTCCTTCGTGACTTCTCGGCCGAGTACGCCATGGCCACCCTCATGGAGGCGCTGCCGTACAAGGCGTGGATCCTCGGCGTCGGGCTCGACTCGGACGAGCGCGACAACCCGCCGACGAAGTTCGCCGACGTCTTCGCGCGCGCCAAGGCCGAGGGCTTCCTGCTGACGATGCACTGCGACATCGACCAGGTCGGCTCGATCGACAACATCCGCGCGGTCATCGAGGAGATCGGCGTGGACCGCATCGACCACGGCACGAACATCGTGGAGGATCCCGCGCTGGTCGCCCTCGCCAAAGAGCGCGGTCTGGGGTTCACGACATGCCCGGTGTCGAACTCGTTCGTGACGAGCCAGATGAAGGCCGACGAGATCGTGAGCCTCCTGCGGGAGGGCGTCCGGGTCATGGTCAACTCCGACGACCCGGCCTACTTCGGCGCCTACGTGGCCGAGAACTACGTCGCGTTGGCGAATCACGCGGGGCTCGGGCCCGCGGATCTCGCCCGACTGGCGATCAACTCCTTCGAAGCGTCGTGGCTCACCCCCGCGCGTCGCGAGGCGTATGTCGCTTCCGTGCGCGAGTACGCCGCGGCGCACGGCGTCGTCGTCGGCGACTGATTCGGATGACGTGACCCAGCGCGCCGGGGCGCACCCGAGAGAGGACGAGGCGTGATCTCGCTGGCCGATTACCTGCAGCTGCTGCCGAAGACAGAACTGCACTGCCACCTGACCTCCACCATGAGGGCGCGCACGCTCCATGAGCTGGCCGGCCGATACGGCGTACCGCTGTGGACCGACGACGTCGAGAAGCTGTTCGACTTCGACGATCTCGTCGACTTCCTGCGCGGCTGGCGGGTGGCCCACGAGGTGCTCCGCACTCCCGACGACATCGCCCGCGTGGCGTGGGAGGGCGTCGAGGACGCGGTGCGCGAGGGGAACCTGCGCTACCGCGAGTACTACATCAATCCGCAGTACTTCGCCCATCACGCGTCGCCCCTGTCGTACGTCGAGGTCATCGACGCGGTGATCGCGGGCCTCTCGCGCGCCGAGCGCGACTTCGGCGTCGGCTTCCGCGTGGTCGTGGCGATCAACCGCCGCGAGTCGGCCGAGGCGGCCGTCGAGCTGGTGCGGGAGGTGATCGCGAATCCCCGGCCGGAGGTGGTCGGCATCGGACAAGACGATCTGACGCCCGAGAACACCGAGGATCCGCTGCGCTTCGCCGACGCCTATGCGCTGGCCGGCGCGCACGGCCTGCGGCGCACCGCGCACGTGGGCGAGACGCCGACCGCGAGCCCGGAGAACGTGCGCGCGGCGATCGAGGTGCTCGGCTGCGACCGCATCGACCACGGATACCGTGTCGTCGACGACCCCTCCGTCCTCGCCCTCGCGCAGGAGCGCAGGATCGGCTTCGCCACGACGCCGTGGTCGACGACCATCTGCTCGGGATGGACGCTCGACGAGGGCCATCGCATCCGGACCATGGTGGATGCCGGACTCCCGGTGTCGGTGTCGACCGACGACGCGCTGTTCTTCCGCACCGATCTCGGGCGCGAGTATCGCGAGGGGCTCACCGCTCTCGGCCTGGGTATCGAGGACGCCCAGCGCATCGCGCTCGCCGGCATCGACATGGCGTTCTGCGACGAGGACGACAAGCAGCGGCTGCGCGCCGATTTCCGCGCGGCCTTCCTCGCTCTCGACGCGCTGCTCGCGCGCTGAGCACCGCCACCGGCGCCACGTGCGGGCGCGGCGCCACGGTCGCCGGCGCGGCGCTCAGTGTGCCGCCGCGCGCAGCAGGTCGGCCGCGCGTTCGGCGATCGCGATCGTGGGCGCCTGGGTGTTGCTCGTCGGAATCGTCGGCATCACCGAGGCGTCGGCGACCCACAGCCCGTCCAGCCCCCGTACCCGCAGCTCCGGATCGACGACAGCGAGATCGTCGACGCCGATGCGGGCCGTGCCGGAGCAGTGGAAGAACGTGCCGACGTTCTCGCGCACGAACCTCTCCTGCGCCTGGCGCGACAATCCGGCGGCCGGTGTGATGGGTCCCGCGGCGAGATCGGCGTACGCCGACGTGGCGACGAGATCCTGCACCGCGTCGACGGCGTCGACCATCGCGGCCAGATCGTTCGGGTCGGCGAGGTAGTTGGGTTGGATCTCGGGCACCGCGTCGGGGTCGGCCGAGCGCACCCGCACCCACCCGACGCTGCGCGAGTGGTAGAGCCCGGGCACGATCGCGAACACGCGCTCGCCCGAGAGGTCGTGCGCGGCGTGCAGAGCCTCGTCGCCGCGCGATCCGTGGGCGATCACGGCGTGCAGGTCGGGGCGTCCGCGTGCTCGCGCGCTCTGCCAGTTGAGCATCGTGCCCCCGCCGTTGCCGATCACCGGGCCGAGGTCGGCGCGGGCGCGGAAGTTCATGCCGAGGATCAGCGGGTGATCCTGGAAGTTCTCCCCGACGCCCGGGAGGTCGTGGCGGGGGCGGATGCCGACGGCGGCGAGGCGCGCCGGATCGCCGATGCCCGACAGCTGCAGCAGACGCGGGGTGTCGATCGCCCCGGCGGCGAGGATCGTCCGCGCGGCCCGGGTCGTGACGACGGCACCGTCGACGATGTGCCGGATGCCGCGCACGGTGGCGCCTTCCAGCACCACGCCGTGCACGCGGCTGCCCACGAGAACATCGAGGTTCGGACGCCCGAGCGCCGGTTCGAGATAGGCACGCACGACGGACCACCGTTCGAACGCGCCGTCATCGCCCACGACCGCGTTGTAGTCGGCGAAGACCGCGCCCTCGTTCGCGCCGGCGTTCGCGTCGTCGAGCGCGGGCAGGCCCCGCTCGACCGCGGCGCCGAGCAGCGCGTGCGCGATCGGGTGCACCGCGGCGAGCGGCCCCACCCGCATGGGACCATCCATGCCCCGATGCACGGGATCGCCGCCCGCACGGGCCTCGGACCGGCGGAAGTACGGCAGAAGCTCGGCATACGACCAGCCGGCGGCACCGGCTTGCGCCCATTCGTCGTAGTCGCCCGGATGACCGCGGTACCAGAGCATCGCGTTGGTCGACGACGAGCCCCCGAGCACCCGCCCACGGGGCATGGCGAGCGAGCGGCCGAGCACCGCCTCTGCGGGAGCCGAGCGATAGCCGTAGTCGTACGTCCCGCCGAGGAGCGCGTCCCAGTGCGCGGCGTCGGCGATCGCGGCATCCCTCCGTCCGTCCGGGCCCGCCTCGACGAGGAGCACGCGCATCGCCGGGTCTTCCGACAGGCGCGCGGCGACGACGCACCCGGCCGCCCCCGCGCCCACCACGATCGCGTCGTAGTCGGCGGCGGGGGTGCGAGCGATCGGCATCAGTTGTGCTCGCTGGGTCCCATGATGGTGATGCCCTCGGAGGCCTCGACGTGGCGGACGAAGATGTACTTGTCCTCGCGGCCGTCGGAGTGCTTGCGCCGGATGCCGGGCTCGAGCATGCCATCGGTCTTGGCGACGACCAGGTAGGGCTCGGTGGCGGCCAGGCCCGCAGCGCAGTGCCGGTCGAACTCCTCGAGCGTCTCGGCGGTGAAGGCGTTGTCCACACCGGCGCCGCGGGCGATCGCGGCGAGGTCGACGCGTCCCTTGGCGGTGTGGGTCGCGGGTCCGCCGATGGACTGGTACTGCTCGTTGTCCCACACCACGATGAAGAGGTTGTGGGGGCGCTCGTTGCCGAGGGTGGCGAGGATGCCGAGGTTGAACAGCAGTCCCCCGTCGGTGTCGAGCGAGACGATTCGTCGGTGCGGCAGGCCGACGGCCAGGCCGAAGGCCTCGGGAGTCACGCAGCCGAGCTGCTGCTGGAACAGCGACGCGTCGCGCATGTGCGGGGCGGCGTTGTACCACTCATCGACGGCGCCGCCGAGGGAGAGGATCACGAGTTCGTCGCGAAGACGATCGCCGAGCAGGCGCATGGCCTGGAAACGGGAGTAGCTCATCGGACCAGGTCTCCTCCGAGGACGATGGCGGCGTGGTAGTACGACGCGTAGGCGGTCTCGTACGCGCGCACGATGGCGGTCTCGATCTCGTCGACGGTGCGCACGATGGTGTACGGGGTCCGCAGGGCCTGCAGCAGCGGCTCCATGGTGATCCCGTGCGGGATCGCCCACCAGTTGTTCTCGCCCATCTCCCCGCGGTAGCTCATGATCATCACGACCGGGATGCCCGCTCCCAGACCCATCCGGGCGAGGTGCTCGGTCGCGGCCCGCAGGCCGGAATTCTCCATCACGAGCACGGCACGCTTACCGGAGAGGAAGACCCCGCCCGCGATCGCGGCGCCCTCGCCCTCGTTCGTGACCGGGATGGTGCGGATGTCGGCATCGGCGTCCAACGCCGGGTACAGCTCTTTCAGCAGCGAGTCGGGCAGGTAGGTCGCCACGCTCACGCCCGCGCGTTTCAGTCCGCGCAGCACCGCCTCCACGGCATCCGCTCTCATGCGTGCTCTCCTTTCGATGTCCGTCCGGCCCGGACGAGCTCAGCGGCGCGCAGCGTGTGCGCGCGGTGGGTGGATGCCAGGCGCGCAGCGCCCGTGAGGTGCTCGCGCAGCGTCGTGCCGGCGGGTGCCCCGGCCCGGCCGCGCGCGACGAGGATCGGCAGCACGAGCTCGATGAACGCGCGGTAGGCGTCGGGGCCCCCGAACGTCGGTTCGAGCATGACGCCGTCGATGCCTGCGCCGTCGACGATCGCCTCGATCTCGTCGGCGACCTCTTCGGGCGATCCCGTGATCTGGAAACCGCGGATCGCCTTCGTGCGGAACGCGTCGAGGATCTCGCCGACCTTCATGTCGGGGTTCTGCCGCGCGTAGCGCTGCACGAGCGTCTGTCCGAGATCGGTGTGCAGATCGACGACCCGCGTCTCGGGGTCGAGTCCGGTCAGGTCCAGGCCCGTGATCCCGGCGAACATCACGGCGGCGTCGGCCCGCGTGAGCAGCTCCTCGTACTCGGCGCGCAGCGCGAGGGCTTCGGCGCGGGTGGAGGCGACGGTGACCGTCATCCCCGTGACGACCTTCACGTCGTCGGGGCGACGCCCCTGCCGCACGGCCTGCTCGCGGATGTCGGCGACGTGGGCGGCGGCGGAGGCGATCGACTGGCCCTGGATGAACACGGCCTCCGCGTTGCGCGCGGCGTAGGCGCGCCCCCGGTCGGAGGTGCCGGCCTGGAAGAGCATCGGCGAGCGCTGGGGTGTCGGGGGAACGGCGAACACCCCGCGTGAGCGCTGGTAGACGCCGTCGACCTCGACGCGGTGCAGCTTCGACGGGTCGGCGTACACGCCCCGACCGCGATCACGCACCTCGGCGTCGTCGTCCCAGCTGTGCTCCCAGTGCCGCAGGCACGTGTCGAGGAAGTCGTCGGCGGCGTCGTAGCGCTGGTCGTGCGTGAGCGGGGCCGTGACCCCGAACAGCTCGTCGGTGGTGGCCTGCGAGCTGCCGGTCACGACGTTCCAGCCGATGCGTCCGCCGGTCAGCCGGTCGAGGGTCGCGAAGCGGCGGGCGGTGCCGTACGGCTTCTCCACCGTCGTCGGCGAGGTCACGACGAAGCCGATGCTCTCGGTCTCGCGGGCGAGCGCTGCGATGGCGAGCATGGGGTCGAGAGCGGGGAACTGGATGCCGTGGGCCGCCACCTCGTCGGGCATGACGCCGTCGAGGGTGGCGTAGCCGTACGTGTCGGCGAAGAAGAGGAAGTCGAAGCCGGCGGCATCGAGCATCCGCGCGAGGTCGACCCAGTACTCCAGCCGATCCCAGTCGTCCCCGCGCCCCCGCGGGTGGGTCCAGGTCGGCATCCCGTTGCTCGGGTTCATCATCTCGAAGACGCCCAGGGCGATGCGCGTGTGCTCGCTCATCAGATCACCATCACCACGGTCTTGGTCTCCAGGTAGTTCTCCAGGCCCTGCGGCCCGTTCTCGTATCCCCATCCCGACTCCTTGTGCCCGCCCTTGGGCAGCTCCGGGCCGAGGAACGAGTGACAGTTGACCCACACCGTCCCCGCCTGCAGCCGGGCGGCCGTGCGGTGGGCGTCGCTGAGGCCTCGGGTCCAGACGCTCGCGGCGAGACCGTAGGGCGAGTCGTTGGCCCAGCCGACGACCTCGTCGATGTCGTCGTAGGGGGTCACGACGGCGACGGGGCCGAAGATCTCCTCGCGCATGAGGCGCATATCGGGACGGGCTCCCGTGACCACCGTGGGTGCGTAGAAGGTGCCGGCCGGGCCGCTGCGCTCACCGCCGGTCACGATCTCGGCGCCCTCGGCACGCCCCTCGTCGATGTACGCCGCGACGCGATCGGCCTGCGTCCGGCTGACGAGCGGACCCAGATCGGACGCGGCATCGAGGCCGTGGCCGAGGCGGAGCCCCGCACCGAATGCGGCCATGCCGTCGACGACATCGCGGTACACGTCGCGGTGCGCGTATACCCGGGCGCTCGCGACGCACACCTGGCCGCCGTTATCGAAGATGCCGCGCGAAATCCCCTCGACCGCGGCCGCCAGATCGGCGTCGGGCAGGACGATGGCGGGCGACTTGCCGCCGAGCTCGAGCGTGAGGCGCGTGAGCCGGCCGGCGGCGGAGGCCACGAGCCGCTTGCCGACCGCCGTCGAGCCCGTGAAGGCGAGCTTGTCGACGCCCGGGGCATCCGCGAGGGCCTGACCGGCTTCGGCGCCGTACCCGGTGACGACGTTCACGACACCGTCGGGGACCCCGGCCTCCTGGAGCAGGCGGGCCAGGTACAGGGCGCTGAGCGGGGTGTTCTCGGCGGGCTTGAGCACGATGGTGCATCCGGCGGCGAGGGCGGGGGCGAGCTTCATCGCCGTCATGATCAGCGGGGAGTTCCACGGCACGATCGCGGCCACCACGCCGACGGGCTCACGGCGCGTGTACGCGAAGACCTCCTTGTCAGGGGGCGTCCGGCTCAGCGAGGTGGGAATCGTCTCGCCGAGGATCTTCGTCGGCCACCCCGCGTAGTACCGGAACTGGTTGATCGCGGCGGGCACCTCGCCGAAACGCGAGGTGCGCAGGTTCTTGCCCTGGTCGAGGGTCTCGATCTCGGCCAGGTCGTCGAGGTGCTCCTGCATGAGGTCGGCGATCCGCCACAGCAGAGCGCCGCGATCGGCGGGGCGCATCCGCCCCCACGGCCCCTCGAGGGCGGTGCGGGCGGCCGGCACCGCGGCGGCGACGTCGGCCTCGCGTCCGCGGGCGACCTCGGCGATCGTCCGCCCCGTCGCGGGGTCGAGGGTCGCGAAGCGCTCACCGGCGACCGCGTCCGTCCACCGACCCCCGATGAGCAGGCGCCCGGGATCGTCGGCGAGGAACGCGTTCACCCTCGCACGCAGCGGGGTCGGGGAGAGGTCGATGGTCATGCTGCTCCTGTCACCCGTGGAAGAGTCCGGCGGGGTCGTCCTGCGCGGCCAACCAGGCCGAGCGGCGTGCGAACAGGCCCGGCACGAGCGCGCGGACGCGGTCGATGATCTCGGCGAGATCGGCGTTCACGAGCCGGCCGTCGCGCACGACGATCTCGCCGTCGACCATCGTCAGGTCGACGTCGGAACCGCGGACGGCGTGGACGAGGTTGTGGTGGATGTTCGCGTAATCGCCTGCCGGCAGCAGGGGCGTCATCCGCGGGGTGTCGGTGCGCACGGCCACGAGGTCGGCCTTACGCCCCACGGTGATCGCCCCGAGCTCATCGCCTCGGCCGATGGCCGCGGCCCCGCCGCGCGTGGCCATGCGCAGCACGTCCCACGAGTCCATCGCGGCGGCATCCATCGTCCGGAGCTTGCCCAGCAGAGAGGCGACCTTCATCTCCTCGAACATGTCGAGGTTGTTGTTCTCCTTCTCGCCGTCCGTACCCAGACCCACGTTGACGCCGGCCGCGAGCATCTCGGCGACGGGTGCCATGCCGCTGGCGAGCTTCATGTTGGACACCGGGTTGTGCGAAACGCCGACGCCGCGCGCGGCGATGAGGTCGACCTCGGAGTCATCCAGCCACACCGCGTGGGCGATCATGGTGCGCGGAGCGTCGAAGAACCCCAGCTGCTCGAGGGCGAACATCGGCCGCGCGCCGTGGCGTTCCGCGAAATCGGCCAGCTCCAGCTCGGACTCGCTGCAGTGCGTGTACAGACCGGTGTCGTACTCGCGCGCCAGCGCGACGGCTCGGCGCTGGCCGGCGGCATCGGCGTAGAACGGGTGCTCCAGACCCACCCAGGGCATCACGCGGCCGTTCGCCGCTCCGGTGTATCGGCTCAGCATCCGCTCGTTGTCGTCGAGGGTGTCGAAGTAGTCGAAGTCGGGGTGCGCGCCGACGTAGTTGACCGTGACCACCCGGTTGCCGAGGGCGGTCGCGGCGCGCACGGCACCGTCCATGAACCGCCACATGTCGACCACCGTGGTCGTGCCCGACAGCAGCCCCTCGGCGTAGCAGAGCCACGCGGCGGCCTCGGCCTCGTCGGGGCGCAGGACCCGGTGCATCGGATCGATGTGCAGCCGCAGCCACTCCCATACCGGTAGGTGCTCCGCCGTGCCGCGCAGCATGCCCGAGTGGTGGTGAGCGTTCACGAGGCCGGGCATGAGGAGCCGGTTCGGCAGGTCGACGCGCGCGGCCTCGGGATGGGCGGCGGCGAGATCTGCGGCCGGGCCGACGGCTGCGACCGTGTCACCGGTGACGAGGACCGCGGCATCCGAGAGGACGTCGAGGGCGTCGTTCATCGTCACGACGAGGTCGGGCACGAGCAGCGTGGAGCGGGGCACGCTCTGATCGTAAGGACTTAACTTTGATAGCCCGTGGCTATCGCATTACGGTCCTGTTTCTCCGCGGACCGACGCGTAGACGAGCAGAACCGTCGCCGTGCCGTCCCCGCGGATCTCCCACCGGTTGCGCAGCGCACCCGGATGCCACAGGGCGTCGCCGGGGCCCAGCTCCCACTCACCGCGACCCTCGATCGTCGCGACGATAGCGCCGTCGACGACGTACGACGTGATCTCACCGTCGGACTCGAACCAGTCACCGGTGTAGGGCCCGACGAGGCGATACTCCTGCACGTTCGCACCGCGGGCGCTGCCGGAGGACAGCACGCGGCTGGTCGCCCGCTCGTCCGACTCCCTGACGCGCACCCGCCTCGCATCGATTCCCCGCGTGAGGTAGATGGGCTCGGGCTCGGCCACGGAGGGCAGCAGCTCCGACGGCGATATACCGAGCCCCTTGGCGAGACGGAACAGCGTGACCACGGAGGGCATCGTCTGCCCGCCCTCGATCTGACTCAGGAACGGCTGGCTGATCTCTGCGGCAGCGGCGAGCGCGCGCATCGACAGCCCGCGTTCGGTGCGGGCCGCACGCACCGCCCGCCCGAGCGCGACGCCGATCGCAGACTCGGCGGGAGTTGCGGTGGACACGCCCCCACCCTAGGCCGTTCTGCACGCCCGGCGCGGGCGCAGAGGGCGGGGAGGCGACCGCGGGCACCCCGTGATGTAATGCACATATGCACCTCAACCCTTACGGCGAATATGCGGTGCTGCTCGCCGCATCGCTCGCGAACGACTGGCCGGCGGACCGTGCGGGCATCGAGCAGCGCACGCGGGAGAGGGGGATGACGATGACATTCCCCGTGGCATCCGACGATCACGCACGCACCCGCGCCGTCATCGACGACTGGCTGCGGGTCGTCGACGAGAGCGACCCCGACGCGCGCGCAGCCTTGTTGAACGCCCAGATGGCCGCCGTCACGGCATATCCGCGGTTGACCGACCACGACGGCGAGGGCTGGCACCTGCACTATCGCGACAGCGACGAGGCCCTGCCCCGCGTGTTGGCGGCCGTGATCTCGGTCGGAACCTCGCTGCACCTCGTCACGCGCGGCATGAACCGGTTGGGCCGCTGTGCCGCCGAGCCCTGCGATCACGTCGTCGTCGACGTCACCCGCAACGGCCGCCAGCGCTACTGCTCGGTGCGGTGCGCGAACCGCGCCGCCGTTCGGCGGCACCGCGCGCGCGGCTGAACCCACCCGCCCCGCGTTGCGCGCACGGGAGGGCGAGGGATGAAGGAGGATCCCGGCCGCCCTCCGGCCCTCCGCTCCCCCCTGGCCCTCCGCCCGTCACGCCGCGGCAGGCCACTACCAGCACCCACGCGACCGCGACGGGGGATGGCGGAACACCGCCGACCCCGCCTACGTTGCTGAAGAAACCAACGACAGGAGGCGCGATGAGCGACGAACTGACCGTGACGCGTAACGACGACGCCCACCGCTACGAGATCCACGTGGACGGCGAGTTGGGCGGTTTCCTCGAGTTCCGCCCCGCCGGCGCTGACCGCACCGTCCTTCCCCACACCGAGCTCGACCCCGCCTTCACCGGCCGCGGCCTGGGCAAGGCGCTGGCGAGCGAGGCGCTGGCCGACCTCGCCCGCCGGGGCGGCACCGTCATCCCCACCTGCCCGTTCGTCGCGCACTACCTGCGCGAGCACGAGGTCCCCGGTCTCGTGATCGAGTGGCCGAGCGACGACGATGCCGCCGAGGCGGCGAGTCCCGGCGAACCCGCATGACCCGCCTCGACGTCGCCCCCGAGGCATCCGAAAGCCCCCTCGCCTGCGACGGGCCGCGCGCCCTCGTGGTCGAGGCCCGCGAGGTGCCCCTGGGCGGCGTCCGAGGCATGGAGGTGCACCGCACCCTGCCGCACCGGGCGCTGCCGTTGGTCGGCGCCTGGTGCTTCCTCGACCGTTTCGGCCCGCAGGACACGCTCATGCGCGTCGAGCCGCATCCGCACATCGGCCTGCAGACGGTGACGTGGCCGATCGTGGGCGAGGTACGGCATCGGGATGCCGTGGGCAGCGACGTCGTCGTGCGCCCGGGGGCGCTGAACCTCATGACCAGCGGTGCCGGCATCGCCCACTCCGAGTACTCGGTCGGCGACGACCCGATCCCCCTCGACGCCCTCCAGCTGTGGGTCGCCCTGCCCGAGACCCGCCGCCACGGCGGCCCCGCTTTCGAGCGGCACGAGAATCTGCCGATCCTCGACCTCGGCGACGGGGCCGACGCGGTCGTCGTGATGGGCCGGCTCGGCGACGTGGTCTCGCCCGCGACCGTGCACACCCCGATCGTGGGGGCTGAGCTGCGCCTGCCCGCCGGCTCGACGGTGCGTATTCCCCTGCGCCCCGGCTGGGAGCACGCCCTCTACGGCATGACCGGTCGCGCAACCGCGGTCACCGGGATGGATGCCGTCGACGCCGACGCCGCACGGCGGCCCGCCCCCGCTCCCGAGCCGGGCACGACGGCATCCGTCGACGACAGCCGACTGCTGTACCTCGGCCGCGGGCGCGACCACATCGAGCTGCACAGCGACGAGGGCGCGCGGGTGTTCCTGCTCGGCGGCGAACCCTTCGAGGCCGACATCGTGATGTGGTGGAACTTCGTGGGCCGCTCGCACGACGAGATCGTCGAGGCGCGCGAGGCCTGGGAGGCGCACGCCGACCGCTTCGGGACGGTCATCGACCACGGACCCGAGCGCATCCCCGCTCCCCCGCTGCCGGCCGTGCGCCTGAAACCCCGGCGCCGCCGAGCCTGAGGTGGCCCGACCCGGCGGGCGGCACACCGGGAACGGTGCGGCCGAGTCACGGCATCGCCTCCCCCTAGAATCGGGGAAACCCGAGGAGGAGCAATGGCCCGGCGCCGTCGCACCGTCGCGCAGCACGCCCGCCTGCGCTCGCCCCACCCGCTCGGCCAGCTGGCGAAACTGCTCGCGGTCGCGGTATCCGTCGTGCTCGTCTCGACGGTCGGAGTGGCCGCGTACACGGCCTACGACCTCACCACGAGCTTCACCGAAGAGGCCGTCGTCGTCGAGAACCAGCCGGCGGTGCCACCCGACCTCAGCCAGCTCGAGGGCGGCGTGAACATGATGGTCGTCGGCATCGACGCGTGCGAGGAGAACCTCCGCGAACTGTTCGGCGAGCGCTGCGAGGGTCCGGATGCCGAGGGGCAGCTGAACGACGTCAACATCCTCGTGCACATCTCCGACGCTCCGCGTCGCGTGACGGTCGTGTCGTTCCCGCGCGATCTGCTCTTCGACGCCCCCTCCTGCGACACCGCCGACGGCGACCGCTGGGGCGGCGGCTTCGTGCAGATCAACGAGATCTACTCGTACGGCGGTCTGTCGTGCGTCATGACGGCGATCTCCGACATGAGCGGGCAACCGGTGCAGTTCGGGGCGATGGTGACCTTCGGCGGCGTCATCGAGATCACCAACGCCATCGGCGGTGTCGAGGTCTGCCTGGCCAGCGCCATGCGCGACGAGAACACGGCGATCGACTGGCCCGCCGGCCCGCGCACGATCCAGGGCTACGAGGCGCTGCAGTTCCTGCGCACCCGCTATGGAGTGGGCGGCAGCGACCTCGCGCGCATCAGCAACCAGCAGCAGTACATGTCACGCCTGGCCCGCAAACTCGTCAGCGAGGAGGTGCTGTCGAACCCGGCGACGGTGTTCCGCCTCGCCTCCACGGGCCTGCGCAACGTCACCCCGACGCAGAGCCTCACCAATCCGCTGACGCTCGTGCAGATCGCCACGGCCGTGAAGGACGTGCCGTTCGAGGACATCGTCTTCGTGCAGTACCCGACCGTCACGGCCCGCAGCGATGCGAACCGGGTGGAGCCCAATTACGCGGCCGCCCAGGTGCTGTGGGACGCGCTCCTGGCGAACCAGGGGGTCGAGGTGACCGGAGAGGCCGGCGCGAACGGCGGAGTCGTGATCGCCGAGCCGGCCCCGAGCGAGCCGACCCCGAGCGACACCCCGACCGAGGACGAGAGCGTCGAACCCGGCACCGTCGACCCGGTCACCGGGGCTGTGGCCCTGCCCGAGTCGATCACCGGCTCCAGCGCCGCCCAGCAGACCTGCAGCGCCGGCGTGGTCAACTGACACCACGGGGCGATACGGGATGCCGGGGTCCCGGCATCCCGCTCAGTACGTGGGCGCCGCGGGAAGACCGAAGAACTCCTCGAGCGTGGTGTATGCGCCCTCGTGGTACGCGCGGGCCAGCTCGGGACCGATGTAGCGCAGGTGCCAGGCTTCGGGCTCGTACCCGCTGACCGACTCGCGCCCCTCGACGTACCGGGTGATGAACCCGTACTCCCAGGCGTGATCGCGCACCCAGGCTCCCTGCGAAGACGCCGCGACGTCGTCGAGCGTCGCGCACGAGCCGTCGCACGGCACGATGTCGACCGCGAGGCCCGACTGGTGCTCGCTGTATCCGGCGCGGGCGCTCTCTCGATCGGCCGCCTCGACTCCGCCCACGGCTACCCGCCCGGCGTACGTCGACTGCTGGGTCGTATACGAGCGGAAGGCGCTGAGGTAACCGATCTCCCCCGCGCCCGCATCGGAGGCGGCTCGCACCATGGCGCTCAAGGCCGTCGCCGCGGGGGCCCGCACCGCGGACTGTTCGAGAGCGCGCACGCCGTCGGGCATCACGAGATCGTCAGGACGGTAGTCGACCGGGTCGTAGGGGCGCTGCTTGTTCACCACGACCCACTCGCGGTGGGGGTCCGACAGCGAGACGCACGGGGCGACACCGGATGCCACCGCTGCGCGGAAAGCGTTCCCGCCGCCCGCGGCGGAGATGGCCGCGGCGTCGTCGCCCGAGGCCAGCGCCGAGGTGAAGGCGGGGTCGTCGCAGGGCGTCGCGCTCGCCGCGACGGCGGCCTGCTGCGGAACCGGCAGGCCCTCGTCAGGCACCGCGGGCGGCCCTGACACCGGGGCCACCACGGAGTTGTCGGCGACGGTCGCGGAGGCGGCGGTGTCGTGGCGCGCACCGGAGGACGCCGTTGCGATCGCGCTCGCGCACACCACCGCGACGAGGGCGACACCGGCGAGGGCCGCGAGGCGCCGGCGGCGCGTCACCGGCGCGAGTCCGCTCATCGAGAGCGCTGTGGCGAGCCGGGACGAGCGCCCCGGAGACGACGACGGGGTGGCCGCGGTCTCTCGCAGGGTACGGCGCGTCGGCGAAGGCGCCGGGATCTGCGCGAGGGCCGCCGTCGCGAGTCGCTCGGCCTCCGCGCGCGCGGCGCGGCGGGGCGAGGGCTCAGCATCGTGGGACATGGGTCGTCCCATTGTGTCGCGACACTCCGCATCGGTCGAGCCCGGCCCCGGCGCGGCTGCTTCGCTGGCCTCCGCCGCACGTGTCACGACCTGACGCTGCGGCCGAGTTCACCGGCCGCGGCGAGAGCGGACCTGACGCTCGACCTCTCGGCGACGAGCAGCGGCAGCACCCGAGAAGATCGTCGGTGTAGACGACGAAAAACGCATGCCCGTTGTCATTTCCTCGAACATGTGTTCGACTGTTCACATGAGATGGCAGGGTCAGCAGCTGGGCGTCGACGACTCCGGTGCGCTCCCGGGCATGGAACGCATAGACGGTCTGGTGCGGTCGGTGACCACACCGGAGTTCGCCGGCATGACGTTCCACGAGGTGCAGTGCAAGAGTGCCCTCAATCGCGTGCCCGGCGCCTCGGCCATGCCCTTCGACTGGACGGTGAATCCGTATCGCGGCTGCACACACCAGTGCGTGTACTGCTTCGCCCGTAAGACGCACGAGTACCTCGACCTCGACTACGGCTCCGACTTCGATTCGCAGATCGTGGTCAAGGTGAACGTCGCCGACGTGCTGCGCACCGAGTTACGGCGCGGCTCATGGACGCGGGAGCCCGTGATGCTCGGCACGAACACCGACCCGTACCAGCGCGCCGAAGGACGCTACCGGCTCATGCCCGACATCGTCGGCGCGCTGACCGAGACCGGCACACCGTTCTCGATCCTCACCAAGGGCACGCTCCTGCGGCGCGACCTCCCCCTGCTCACCGACGCGGCGCAGCAGGTGAAGGTGTCGTTGGCGATGTCGATCGCCGTCTTCGACGATGCCCTTCAGCACTCGATCGAACCCGGCACACCCGGCGCCGACGCACGACTGGCGACCGTGCGCGCCGCGACAGCGGCGGGCTTCCGCGTCACCGTCTTCCTCATGCCGATCCTGCCGCACCTGACTGACTCGATCGCCGCCCTCGACGACGCCCTCGCCCGCATTCGCGCCGCGGGCGCTGCCCGCGTGGTCTACGGCGCGCTGCACCTGCGCCCCGGCGCGAAGCAGTGGTTCTGGCAGTGGCTGGAGCGCGAGCATCCGCATCTCGTGTCGTCGTATCGCGGGCTGTACCCGGGGGTCTCGGTCTCGGCACCGAAGGCGTACCGCACGTGGCTCGCAAAGCGCATGCGACCGCTGCTGCGGATGCACCGCCTCGACGGGTGGGACGAAGACGACCACCCCCGCGGGCGCCCGCAGCCCGGGCTCGCCGCCCGCACCTCGCCACCGAGCAGCCTCGGCCCCGTGCGCGGCACCGGGGCCTCGGCATCCGCCCGCCCGCGCGTGGCGCCGGCGAGCGAGCCGACGCTGTTCTGAACGCACGGAACCCCCGCCGCATCAGCGACGGGGGTTCCGAGTCGGCCTCTTACGAGGTGACGTCGGCGAGCTGACGACCCGACAGCTCTTCGATCAGGTCGTCACCGAGCTGCGCGGGCTCGAACGGCGCCTCGATCTCGGCACGATCGAGCAGCTCGGTCATGCGGCGCTGACGCTGACGCGTGATGAGCGTCACCACCGTGCCGCTGCGGCCCGCGCGACCGGTGCGGCCGGAGCGGTGCAGGTACGTCTTGTACTCATCGGGGGCGTCGGCCTGGATGACCAGGTCGATGTCGTCGACGTGGATGCCGCGAGCGGCGACGTCGGTGGCGACGAGCACGTTGACGCGGCCCGAGGTGAGCTTCTCGAGGTTGCGTGTGCGCTTCTGCTGGTTGAGGTCACCGTGCAGCGCGACGGCTGCGATACCGGCGTCGTCGAACTGCTCGGCGAGCATCTCGGCGTACGCGCGCGTGCGGGCGAAGACGAGGGTCTTACCGGGGCGGTCGACGAGCGAGCCGAGGATCTCGGCCTTGTCGCGGTGGTCGATCACGAGCACACGGTGGTCGATGGTCCCGGAGTCCTGATCTTCACCGGCCACCTCGTAGACGGCGGGCTCGACGAGGAACTCGTCGACGAGCGCCGCGACCTCCCGGTCGAGGGTCGCCGAGAACAGCAGCTTCTGGCTGCCGTCGGCGGTCGCGCGCAGGATGCGCTGCACGGGCTCGAGGAAGCCGAGCTCGCACATGTGGTCGGCCTCGTCGAGCACGGCCACCTGCACCTCGGACAGGTCGAGCTTGCCCTGGTTCAGCAGGTCTTCGATGCGGCCGGGCGTGCCGATGACGATGTCGACGCCCTTCTTCAGCGCACCGACCTGACGCGCCTGGGGCACGCCACCGTAGATCTGCGTGGTGAACAGTCCGACGCTGCGCGCGATCACCTGGACGGTGCGGTCGATCTGCAGCGCCAGCTCGCGGGTGGGGGCGAGGATCAGCGCCTTGGGGGCGCGGCCGAACTCCCGGCGCTTACCGGCCTGCGCGCGCAGGATGCTCTCGACGAGCGGGGCGCCGAAGGCGATGGTCTTGCCCGAGCCGGTACGCCCGCGAGCGAGCACGTCACGGCCGTCGAGGATGGGCTTCACCGTCGCGGCCTGGATCGGGAAGGGGCTCGCCGCACCGAGACCGGCGAGGGCGCGCACGATGTTGTCGCCCAGGCCCAGTTCGGCGAAGCCGGCACCGGTCGCGGTCGCGGCGTCGACGGCCTCTGCCTGCAGGCGCTCGTGCACGACGTCGACGCGCTGCTCGTGCTCGGCCGAACGCTTCGGGGTGGCGGTCCAATCGCTGCGGCTCGGGCCGTCGGTGCGGCGCGGGCGGTCGTCGAAGGAACGGGCGGGGCGCTCGGGGCGGTCGAACGAACGGGCGGGGCGATCCTCGAACGAGCGGGCCGGGCGGTCGCCGGCGTCGCGACGAGGACGCTCGTCACGGTCGAACGAACGCGCCGGGCGGTCGCTGCGATCGAACGAGCGAGCCGGACGGTCGTCACGGGCCGGACGGTCGTCGAACGAGCGGCGAGGGCGCTCGTCACGCGCGGGACGCTCGTCCCGACGGTCGAACGACCGAGCCGGACGCTCACCGGCGTCGCGACGCGGACGCTCGTCGCGATCGAACGAACGCGTCGGACGGTCGTCGCGAGCAGGACGCTCGTCCCGACGGTCGAACGACCGAGCCGGACGCTCACCGGCGTCGCGACGCGGACGCTCGTCGCGGAACGAAGGGCGGGCGTCGCCGAACGAACGGCGGTTGTCGCGGTCCACGCGCTCCCCGCGGGGGGCACGGTCGTCGCGCGCGGGTCGGTCGTTCCGGTCGAACGATCGCGCGGGGCGGTCGCTGCGGTCGAAGGAACGCACCGGACGGTCGTCGAAGGAACGGCGGGGGCGCTCGTCGAACGAGCGGGCGCCGCGGTCGTCACGGCGGCCGGCCGTGGCATCCCGATCCGAGCGACCGAAACGATCGTCACGGGCCGAGGTGCGGATACTGCGGGCCTCGTCGCGGCCCGCGCGGTCCGACGCGCTCCAGCGGCGCTTGTCGGGGGCGGCCTCCGCCTCGGGACGGTACCCGCGGTGGTTGGGGCTCTTGCTGCCGGGCTTGGCCGGGGCTTCGCCGCCGGGGCGGCGCTTGCGGTCCTGGAACGAGGTCTTCGCGCCGTAGCGCGGCTCGAAGTTCTTGGCGGCGCGGCCGCCGGCGGGCTTCTTGTTCTTGGGCATGACGATGTCCTTCTGGGTTCTGTTTCGCGCGAGACAGCAGCACCGCACAGCGGTGCGAAACCCGGACTATCGTCGGCCGGGGGCCATTCACTGATGATGGTCGAGGCCGCGATCGCGTCCTGTCCATCGGCCCCTTGGACTCACAAACCCATCCGCGCATCACACGCGGTGTCCAGAGCCGACCGCCCCACGCTACAGGTGGCGCCTGGGAATGGCATCCATATCGCGCACTGTTCCCCTCGAGAACAGGTGATCGGCCGAGAACAGGCCCGTATCGGCGTGGGGCAGGCCTGTCCTCACCGAATCCCCTGTCCTCGCCGAACACCCACCAAGATGGACGCATGGCAGACACCGACGCCCACCCCATCACGGTGGCGATCGAGCGGCGCATCGACCCGACGCGCACCGCCGAAGCGACCTCCTGGATGCAGGCCGGCACCGACCTCGCGACCGCCTTCCCGGGCTTTCTCGGCTCGGGGTGGGTGCGTGCGGGCGAAGACAGCGACCTCTGGTACATGCTGTACCGCTTCCGCGACATCGCCACGCTCGAGGGGTGGGAGACCTCGTCGCAGCGACAGTGGTGGCTCGACTCGGGCCGCCCCTTCGCGCGCGAGGAGCGCGTCGAGCGCCGAACGGGCATCGAAGGCTGGTTCGACGCCTCGTTCGGCTCGGTCCTGGAGCCCACGGATGCCGAGACCTCACCCGTGCAGCACCCGGTCCCGCCCGCGCCACCCCGGTGGAAGCAGGCGGTCACCATCTGGGTCGGCTTCTTCCCCACGAACCTTCTGGCGTCGTGGCTGCTGGGCTTCGTCCCCGGCTTCGCCGAGATCCCGCTCGTGCTCCGGGTGCTGGCCACCACACTCCTGCTCACCCCCGTCATGACCTACGCGGTGCTCCCGTGGGTCACCCGCCTGCTGCGCCCGTGGCTGCAGCGTCCGCCCCGCACTCGAAAGGCCTCGTCATGACCGCCGACCCCACCGGCCAGCGCTTCCACCTGCGCGGCCCGCGCTCCTCCGCCGAGATCGCCCAGGTCGGTGCGGCGCTGCGCGCACTGACCGTCGACGGCGTCGACCTCGTACCGCGCTACCCCGACGACGTGCCCACCCCCGCGGCATCCGGGGTCGTCCTGGTCCCCTGGCCGAACCGCATCCGCGACGGCAAGTACACCTTCGACGGGGTTGACCAGCAGCTCGCCATCAGCGAGCCGAAGTTCGGCAACGCCAGCCACGGCCTCCTGCGCTTCGGCACGTACCAGCCCCTCGAGCACACCGACGAGCGGCTCGTTCTGGGCGCCGATGTCGTGCCGCAGACGGGTTACCCGTTCCACCTGCGCACCCGCGTGACCTTCGCGCTGCAGCCCGACGGCCTGCGCGTGACCCACGTCATCGAGAACGTCGGGGCAGCGACCGCGCCCGTCGCTCTCGGCGTGCACCCCTACCTTCAGATCGGCGGGGTCGCGACCGCAGACCTCGTGGTGCACGCGACCGGCACGACAACCCTCGTGCTCGACGACCGCAACATTCCCATCGACGAGGTGCCCGTCGACGACCGCACCGACCTCCGGGCCGGCCGCCGCCTGGGCGACGCTTCGCTCGACAACGGCTACCGGGGGCTCGCGAGGGATGCCGACGGCCGCGCCGCGCACACCCTCACCGCACCCGACGGTCGCCGCGTGCAGCTGTGGCAGGACGAGGGGTTCCGCTGGGTTCAGGTCTTCACGACGGATCGCTACCCCGGTCACGACCTCGCCGTCGCGATCGAGCCGATGACAGCGCCGGCGAACGCATTCGCCACCGGCGCGGATCTCGACATTTCTCGAATCCGGTCAGGAAATGACGCGGGAGTGGGGGATCCGCTTTACATCGAAATGACCACTTGTCCCCCATTTGGGGGACACGGATTCCCCGGATGACCGGGGAAATCCTCAGGCAAGGCCTTTCCCGTGAAGTCGGCGCGAACGTTACCATTTGGGGGACGGTTTCCGTCGAGGCCGGGGGCGGCCGAGGACCAGGTTCCCTCAGCTGATGCCCGAATGAGCCGACGGGGGCCGAGGGTCCCGCGCTGTGGGGGGATGCTCGTTCCGTCCTGAGGAAAGACCCCCGCAATGAGCACCACGCTCCGTTTCGCCACCCCCGCTTCACTCCCGATGGCGCCCCTGCGCCGCATCGTCCGCCGCCTCGACACCGTGCCGACCCTGTACGTCGGCGCCGCGGCCCTGGCGGTCCTGATCGGGGGGCTCCTGCTCTCGATCGCGACCACGAGCGATCCCTCGTGGTGGCAGCTGCACTTCAGTCAGCTCGGCACCTTCCACGACCTCTCCGCCGCGTTCTTCAACAACACGCTGAAGACCAGCGGCGCGATCGTGGTGCTCTTCGCCTTCCGTGTGCACAGTGACGTGCGCCGTCTCGGCCGGGGGCCCGTGCGTCGCGGTGCGGCCACCGTGGCATTCATCTGCCTGAACGTCATCGGTGTCAATCTCGCCCTCGTGGGCTGCGTCCCCCTGAACACCGACAAAGACCTGCACGACCGGGTCGCGGGATCGATGGTGCTCGGCTTCCTCGCCCTCCTGCTCACCGCCCCCGTGATGTTCCACCGCTTGGGCAAGCGTCTGGCGATCGGCACCGGTATCGCCCTGGTGTGGCTGATCGCGTCGATCGCACTCTTCGTCACGGCCACCATCAACCTCGCCCTCTTCGAGACGGTCGCGTGCGCCGCGATGTTCGCGTGGGCGGGGCTGTTCACCCAGGTTCTGGCGGGAGGCCTCCGTGCCGCGGTCTCGAGCGCGTTGGATGCGGACACGGCCGAGCCGGGCGCACCGTCGCCGGAGTCTGGTGTGGGCGCGCGCCCCGCGTGCGCCCACACTCGCCCGCGCCGCATGCGCCGGCCGGCGCTCCTGCGCGGCACCGGCTCGGCGAAGCGCGCGACGACGAGCGGCATCACTCGCCCGCATACCCGCCGTGCACCGGCACCGACCACGCCGCGCGCCTCACGACGCCGGCGCCCGGCATCCGCGAAGGCGGGTATCAGTGCTTCTGGCGCAGCTCGCGTCGGCTCAGCGGGTGTTCGTCGTCTGCCGGCGGGGTCTCGGGCGCTCCCTCTCGGTCTGCCCGCCGTGCTCGGCGCCGTTCACTCGCGCCCTCGATGAGGTTGTAGAGCGTCGGCAGCACCAGCAACGTCAAGAAAGTCGACGACACCAGACCGCCGATGACGACGACGGCCAGCGGCTGCGAGATGAAGCCGCCGTGCCCGGTGATGCCGAGCGCCATCGGCACGAGCGCGAAGATCGCGGCGAGCGCGGTCATGAGGATGGGCCGCAGACGTCGGGCACCCCCGACGATGGTCGCGTCGTGCACGCTGAGGCCGCGCGCCCGGTATTGGTTGACGAGGTCGATGAGCACGATGGCGTTGGTGACCACGATGCCGACGAGCATGAGGGCACCGATCATGCCCGCGACTCCGAGGGGTACTCCGGTGACCAGGAGCAGCAGAATGGCGCCGGTGGCGGCGAAGGGCACCGACACGAGCAGCTCGAGGGGCTGGCGCAGCGATTTGAAGGTCGCGACCATCACGACGTAGACGATGAGGATGGCCGCGAGCAGCGCGAGACCGAGCTGGGCGAAGGCGTCCTGCTGGTCGGTGACGGCGCCGCCGACCTTTGCGGTCGCCCCCTCGGGCAACGGCACGGCGGAGAGCGCGGCATTCACCGTGGCCGAGGTGCTGCCGAGATCGTCGGAGGTCGGTGTGACGGTGACGGTCGCCGTCCGCAGGCCCCGCGACGTCGTGATCGAGGGCGGGGTCTGGCTCTCTTCGACCGTGGCGATCTCGTCGAGGCGCACCGCGCCGCTCGCGGTGGGGATCTCCAGTGCCCGCAGATCGTCGATGGTGGCGGGCGGATCGGCGACCGCGAGGTAGACGGTCACGCCGCGGCCGTCGAGCTCGACGCTGCCGGCTTGCCGGGGCTGCTGCGTCGCCGACACAAGGGTGCCGACCGCGCGCTCCGACAGGCCCCGCCCCGCGGCGGCGTCGCGGTCGACGCGCACCGAGACGAAGGGCAGTGATGCCGACAGGCTGCTGGTGACCTGACCGATGCCGTCTCGGCCCTGCAACCCGCTCACCACGGCGTCGCTGGCCTGCTGCAGCGCCTGCCCGTCGGTCGCGGTCACGTCGACGGTCACGTCTGTCGATCCGAACCCGCCGCCGGAGGAGGCGACCTCGATCTGCCCCGCGTCGGGGAGAGCCTCCAGGGCGGTGCGTACGCGTTCGCGCAGCTGCACCTGATCGGCGCCCGGCGCCGAGGTGATGGAGTAGGTGATGCCCGAGCCGCCGCCCGAGAACGCGTCACGCAGTGCCGAACCACTCGAGCCGATCGAGGTCTGCACCGTCTCGACGCCGGGGGTGTCGAGCAGCACGGCCTCGACTCTCTGGGCCGCCGCGTCTTCGGCATCCAGGCTCGGGGCCGACCCGATCTTCTGGGTGACGGTGAAGGTGTTCTGGCCCGAGTCGCCGAGGAAGTCGGTCTTCAACAGCGGCACGGTGGCGACGGTGCCGCCGAGCACGAGCACGGCGAGGGTCAGTGTGACCCAGGAGTGCCGCAGGGTCCAGCCCAGCACGGGCACGTACGCCTTCTGCAGGCGCGAGGGCGGCGCGTCGGGCGCCTCGGGATCGATCGGGTTGCCGTCGGCATCCCGGATCACCTTCCCGGGCCTCAGGAACCACGACGCCAGAACGGGCACGATCGTCAACGACACGAGCAACGACGCGGCCATCGCGATGGTGACGGTGAGCGAGAAGGGGCGGAAGAGCTCACCGGTCACGTCTCCCACGAACGCGATCGGCAGGAACACCGCGACAGAGGTGATCGTGGATGCCGTGATCGCAGCGGCCACCTCACGCACCGCGCGCACGATCGTGGGGATCTTGTCGGCATCGCCGACGTAGTGCCGCTTGATGTTCTCGATGACGACGATGGAGTCGTCGACGACACGACCGATCGCGATGGTGAGCGCGCCGAGGGTGAGGATGTTGAGCGAGTAGCCGAACGCCTGGAGGCCGACGAAGGTGATGAGCACGCTCGTGGGGATCGAAATGGCGGTCACCAGTGTGGAGCGCACCGACATCAGGAACACCAGGATCACCACGACGGCGAACACGAGGCCGAGCAGGCCCTCCTGCGCGAGCGCCTCGATGGACTGCTCGACGAAGGGCGCTTGATCGAAGACGACGGTGAAGCTCGCCCCCTGGCCGAGGGCGCTCTCGAGCGTGGGCAGCGCGGCGAGCACCCCGCGCGAGACGTCGACGGTGTTGGCTGCGGGGAGTTTGGTGACGGCGATCGTGAGGGCGGGTTGGCCGTCGACGCGCGAGAGCGTGGTGACGGGATCCGCCTGCTGCTCCACGGTGGCGACGTCGGCGATGGTGGTGGCGCCGGCGCGGAACTGCGCGGCATCCGAGGGAACGAGCGGAAGAGCGGCGATCTCGTCGACGCTGGTGAGTTTGGTGCCCGTCTGCACGGTGAGGGTGCGATCGCCCTCGGTGAGAGAACCGCCGGGGAAGAGCACTCCGTTCGCGTCGAGGGCGTCGGTGATGGCCTGCTGGCTGTAGCCGCGGTCGCTCAGTCGCGTGGCGTCGGGGGTGATCGTGACGCGCTTACCGGTACCGCCGACGATCTGCGCCGCGTTGACTCCCGCGACGTCTTCGAGGTCGGGAATGACGCTGGTCTCGAGCACGGACTGCGTCGCCTGGGCGTCGGTGAAACCGGTGACCGCGAGCTGGATCACGGGGAAGTCGTCGATGCTCGCCGAGGCGACCGTCGTGTCGGCCGACTCCGGCAGCTGGTCGTCGATGCGGGCGATGGCGGCGAGGATCTTCTGCTGAGCGGCGGCCAGGTCGGTGCCGTAGGTGAACGACGCCGACACGATCGACGAGTTCGTCGTGCTCGTCGCGGTCGTGGACTCCAGCCCCTCGACACCACGAATGGCGTTCTCGATCGGTGTGGACACGTCGGCCTCGACCACCTCGGGAGACGCCCCGGGGTAGGTGGTGACGACCGCGAGCTGCGGGAACTCGATCGAGGGGATCAGTTCTTGCTTCAGGCTCGTGAGGGCGAGTCCGCCGAAGATCGCCGCGACGATGGTGACGAGGGCGATGAGGGCGCGGTTCTTCAGGCTCAGCACGGCCAGATATGACACGGGGGCCTCTCGGATCACGTGTCGATACAAGTGTGTATCGAAGCTCAGTATCCCATGCGCCCTCGACGCGAAGGCCGCATCAGAACAGGGTCGACGCCGTCAAACCGATCGCCGCTGCGACCACCGAGCCGACGAAAGACACGACCGCGTACAGCGTCGCCGTGTGCGCGCGTCGCTCCTCGGCCAACAGCGCGGTGGTCACCGCGACGGCGCTGAATGTCGTGTACCCGCCGAGCAGCCCCGTGCCGATGATCCAGCGCCAGGCCTCGTCCGTCGGAAGCGGGCTCAGGATGCCGAGCGCCAACGCGCCCGTGAGGTTCACCACCAGGATCCCCCATGGGAACCGCTCCCCCGCCCACCGGCGCACGGCGGTGTCGAGCAGGTACCGGGCGGCGGCGCCGACGCCGCCCGCCGCGGCCACGGCGAGAAAGACCAGCGGAGTCATCGCGCCGCCCGCTTCCCCCGGCCGAGCCACACACCGGCCCACGCCGCCGCCGTCCCGACGATCACCGTCGCCACGCCCCACCACAACAGCGCGAGGTCCGTGGACTCCACGGCGAGCGCGCTGTACGTCGTGAAGCCGCCGAGCACGCCGGTGCCGAGGAACAGCTGCGCCCGCTGCGCGCGCGACGATTCCGGCATCCGGGCTCGCCAGCCGAACAGGATGCCGATCGCGAACGCTCCGGCGACGTTGATGAGCGGCACGAGGGCGGGGCCGAGGTCGTCGCCCAGCGCCAGCGTGAGGCCGGCGCGGGCGGCGGTGCCGATCGCTCCGCCCACGGCGACGAGGACGACCTCACCCCACATGCTCACCGCGCCACCCTACGCCGCCTCCGCATCCCATCGCCCGTGCCGCGTTCGCGCGCCCGCACGTCTGCCCACCCCCGGCGAGCGTCCGGAAGACCCGGACGATTGTCCAGAACGTCCAGGTGTCGTGGACGCTCGCCGCAGGAATCGGCACGCGCAACGCCGACGAACGCGACGAGGGCGACGCAACCCCCGCGACAGCACCGGCACCGACCGCGCAGAATCTCCGCGTCCACGCAACGGAAGGCCGCAACGAAAGGCCCTCATCATGCCTCGATCGAGACCGGCGGCCGTCCTCGCCGCGGTTCTGTGCGCCCTTCTTCTCGCCGGGTGCGGCATCCACATCCCGTCCGACCCCGCCGGAACGCTCGAGCACGTCGAGAGCGGCGTCCTGCGCGCCGGCATCTCCCCCAATGACGGATGGGTCGAGATCGACGGAACCGAGCCCTCCGGCACCGAGGTCGAGGCTCTCGTCGACTTCGCCGACTCCCTCGACGCCGACGTGGAGTGGACCGTCGGCTCGGAGGAGTCGCTCGTGCGCGGTCTCGAGAACGGCGACCTCGACGTCGTCACCGGGGGCCTCACCGACGAGACGCCCTGGACGAACAAGGCCGGAACGACCCGCCCCTGGGCCGAGACCACGCTGGACGACGGCAACAAGGTGAAGCTCGTGATGCTGGTGCCCCTCGGCGAGAACGCCTTCCTCTCGCGACTCGAGACCTTCCTGACCGAGGAAGCGCAGCGCAAGGGGATCGCCCCGTGAGCGGCGAGGTCGTGCGCTTCGGGCGCACCGAGCTTCCGCCGAGGCAGGTCGAGGCCCTGCGCCGCGCGGTGCGCCTGGAGTGGCTCACGATCGGCGTGCTCGTGGTCACCGCGACGCTCGTGTTCATCGTGCTCGGCAGCTCCCAGGCCATGAAGGCGGCCTGGTCGGAGGACCTGCTGTCGTTCATCCCGCCCATCGCGTTCCTCATCGCCGTTCGGCTCGCGCGGCGTCCGCCGAACAAGCAGCATCCGTACGGCTTCCACCGCTCCGTCGCGGTCGGCCACCTCGTCGCCGCGGTCGCCCTGACCGGCATGGGCACGTTCCTTCTCGTGGACTCCGCGATCAACCTCCTGCGCGGCGAGCACCCCACGATCGGCACGGTCAACCTCTTCGGCATCACGATCTGGCTCGGCTGGTTGATGATCGCCGTCATGGCCGTGACCGGCATCCCGCCCGTGATCCTCGGCCGCATGAAGCTCAGCCTCGCGCGCGAGCTGCACAACAAAGTGCTCTACGCCGACGCCGACATGAACAAGGCCGACTGGCAGACCTCGCTCGGCACGATCATCGGCGTGCTCGGCATCGGGGTGGGTCTGTGGTGGATGGATGCCGCGGCCGCCATCTTCATCTCGGGCAGCATCCTGCACGACGGCGTCAGCAACCTCCGGGCGGCGGTCGTCGACCTGATGGACGCCCGCGCGACGACGTTCGACGACAACCACCCGCACCCGCTCGCCGGCCGCGTCGACCAGTACCTCGCGAGCCTGCCCTGGGTGGCGGCCGCAGGAAGCCGCGTGCGGGACGAGGGCCATGTCTTCCACATCGAGGCGTTCGTCGTGCCGCGCCGCCGCAAAGTGGCGCTCGCCGACATCGAAGGGGCGCGGCAGGGGTGCGTGGCGCTCGATTGGAAGGTGCAGGACGTCGTCATCGTGCCCGTCCCCCGGTTGCCCGAGGTGGTCGACGCCGTCACTCCCCCAGGATCAGCCGCCTGATCGCGGCATCCCTCGATCCGCCGAGGTCCATCGTGCGCCCCTTGCGGTAGAGCGAGAAGACCCGCGGATCGATGTAGCTCGACCGCGCCACGGCAGGGGTGTTCCCCAGCGCCTCGGCGGTCGCGCGGACGGCTGCGACCTCGGCCTTCTTACGCTCGTTCTTCCCGCCCACCGTGCCGGCCTTCGCCAGCGACTCGGCCGCGAGGATCGTACCCCGCAGCGTCCGGAAGTCCTTCGCGCTGAACGCACCTCCCGTGAGCGTGCGGACGTACGCGTTGACGTCGGCGGGGGTCAGTGGCACCCGCCGACGACCGCGCCGGTAGCTGAGCAGCGCGGCGCGCGAGCGTCCCACGGCGAGTTGCTCGACGAGGGATGCCAGTTCGGCATCGCGCACACGCAGATCGGCGCGCTTGCCGCTCTTGGCGGGGAAGGACAGGCGGATCAGGTCGCCCTCGACCGCGGCATCCCGCCGCTGCAACGTCGTGAGGCCGCGGCTGCCGTTCGTGACGAAATACCGGGCGTTGCCGACGCGCGGGGCCACGAGGTCGAGGAGGCGGAACGACACCGCGAGCACCCGCTCACGGTCGATATCGGAGCGTCGAAGCGACCGCGTCACCCGGGCGCGGGCTCGGGGGAGCGTCTCCGCCAGGTGCAGCGCCCGCGCGAACTTGCCCTTGTCCTGCCGTTTCGCCCAGTCCGCGTGGTACGTGTACTGCCGCCGCCCGGCTTCGTCGGTACCGACCGCCTGGATGTGCGCGTTCGGCTCCTTCGCGATCCACACCTCGCGCCACGCGGGCGGGATGACCAAGCCCCGGGCACGCTCCGCGTCACGCTCGGGAACGGCCGTCCCCGTGTGGTCGACGAAGCGGAAGCCCGACCCCGACCGCACCCGGCGGTAGCCCGGGTCTTCGTACGGCCGGGCGCGGATGAGACGCGGCATGGACGTCAGTGATGGCGAAGCAGGTCGATCAGCTCCGCCTTCTTCTTGCCGGAGTAGCCGGTGATGCCGAGTTCTTTCGCGCGCGTCTTCAGCTCGTCGACCGTGCGGTCCTCGTAGTTCTCGGCGTGACCGCCCTTCTCGCCGACCTTGCTGCGACCCTGAGCCGCGGCGGCGTTCGAGATGCGCGCCGCCTTCTGCTTCGAGTCTCCCTGCTTGCGCAGTTCCTCGTAGAGCTCGGGGTCCTTCAGACTGTTCGATCCGCGTCCCTGGGGCATGATCGTCTCCTTCCGTCGGGACACCGACGCTACGACGCCGAGCACGGGGCCATCGTCGGGGTTGACAGTGCAGGATGCCACGACCCACCGCTCAGGCCGGGCGCACAGCGCGCTCGCGGGAACGCCGATCCCGCGCGTGACGACGGGACGCGGTGGGAACGTGGACGCGCCGACTCGCCAGGCTCCGCGTTTCGACGCGAATGCGACAGGGAGCCCCCGTCCTCGCCGAGGACGCGCATCGGCCTTCTCGGGCGATCTCGTGGCACCGACGTCGAGGGCCGACACTTGACAGGAACGCGATATATCTCGATACTCGTCACAACGCGATATATCGCGAGTGAGGAGATCACCCATGGAGAAATGGATCATTCATCCCGGCGAGACCCGGGTCATCGACCTCGAGTCGCTTCGCGAGCTGAAGGTCGGCCTCGTCGGCGGACAGATCGACGTGATCGCCCACGACGAGCCCGACGCGCGCGTCGAGGTGCACCGGGTGACTGTCAAAGACCTGCGTATCGAGATGGTCGACGGCCGGCTCGAGATCGACCATCCACAGCTGCGGTGGGACAACTTCCTCGAGGTCTTCCGCAACTTCGGCGCCGGCGGGCCCAAGGCCGAGATCAGCGTCGCCGTGCCCCGCACCGTCGCCCTCACTCTCGGCGTCGTCAGCGCGAGCGCCCTGGTGTCGGGCCTGCGCACCGATGCCCGCCTCAACACGGTGTCGGGCGACATCATCGTCGACGGCCTCACCGGCGACGTCACCCTCAACGCCGTCTCGGGCGACGTGCAGGTGCGCGAGCTCGAGGGCGCGCTCAGCGCCAACAGCGTCTCCGGCGACGTCGCGGTCACCGGCCGCGTGACGAAGGCATCCATCGACACCGTGTCGGGAGCCATGCTCGTCGACTCGACCGGACCGACGCAGTCGATCTCCCTCAACTCCGTCAACGGCTCCGCCACCGTCCGCCTCGACCGCTCGCTGCCCGCGAACTACGTCTCGCGCTCGGTCAGCGGCCGCGTGCAGATCGACGGTCAGGTGCGCTCAGGGTCGGGACCCACGAACTACACCGGGTCGACCGGCACCCTCGCCGGGTCGTTCGTCGACGTGCGCGCCAACACCGTCTCGGGCGAGATCACGGTGCTGCGCCGCGGCATCTCGGGGCTGCGCCCCGAGGAACTCGCCGGAGAGGAGGAGTGGTGATGAGCCCCGTCTTCTCGCACGGCGACCTGCGCCTGTACATCCTGAGCCTGCTCGACGAAGCCCCGCGCCACGGCTACGACCTCATGCAGGCACTGACCGATCGCACCGGTGGCACCTACTCGCCCTCCGCCGGCACCATCTACCCCCGCCTGGCCAAGCTCGAGGAGGAGGGGCTGGTGACCAAGACCGTCGACGGCCGCAAGACCGTCTACGAGATCACGGATGCCGGGCGCACCGAGGTCGCGGACCGCTCCGGCGACCTCGAGGGCATTCGGGCGGGCCTCGCCGACAGCGTGCGCCTCATCGCCGACGAGGTGCGCGGGAGTGTTCGCGACGCCATGCGGAGCCTGCGCGCCGATCTCGCCGCCGCCGCCCGCGACGAGCGGGATCACTCCCCGTCCGTCCCCGCCGACGACACTCGCGCCCGCAGCCGTGAGCAGCTCTCCCGCGCCGATGCGGCGATCAACGAGTTCCGCGGCCGGGTACGCTCCGAGCTTCGCGCGCACGTGGCTCGCGGCGGCGAGCTCGTGGCATCCGGGGTCGACGAGATCGAGGCGGCGCTGCGCCAGGCGTCCGAAGCAGCCTCCCGCGCAATGCGCGGCTGAGCCTCACCCCTCCCAGGGCAGGTGCTCGTCGGGGCCGGCCGGCTCGTCCACGGGAACCACCAGCACCGGACGATGCTGACGGTGGGTCAGCCGGGCGGCGACGGAACCGGTGAGGAACTCCCGCAACGACTCCCCCAGCCCCCGCTTGCGCGTTCCCACCACCAGCAGCGACGCCCCCACCTCGTCGGCGAGACCCATGAGCGCGAGAGCGGGGTCACCGAACACCTGTCGAACGCGCCACGCGGCGGTGCTGCCGGCGAGGGCCGCGTCGGCGGCACGCTGTACCTCTTCGAGGGCGGCTCGCGCCGCGGCCCCCGCCAGATCGACGGTCGACGGGTGCACGTAGCCGTCGGGGTCCTCGAAGGCCACGAAGCGGGTGGTGTCGACGTGGGCGACGACGAGTTCGGTGTACGCCAGGGCGGCGTAGCGCGCCGCCTCCTGCACGACGCGGGGAGACTGCCCCGGCACGACCCCCGCGATGACGGGACCGGATGCCGCGGGGCGAGGGAGATCGGTCATGCGCGAAGGCCTTTCGTCGGTGCCGTCACGGCGGCCGCCCAGCCGCTCGACGGCTGGGCGGGAAAGCGCCGTGATATCCTGGCTGCTACTCTTACCGGCTCGGTCCGGAACCGCAATACGCAGGGCCCAGAGCGCGGCCCTCGACGTCGATCGTGAGGGGGTCTCGCATGGGGCGTGGCCGTCAGAAGGCGAAGAACACCAAGATCGCCCGTGAGCTGAAGTACGACACCTACTCGGTGAACTACTCGGCTCTCGAGCGCGAGCTGGGCGCACCCGAATCGGGTGAAGACGCGTACGTCGACAAGTGGGCCGACCAGTACAGCGACGAGTACGAAGACGAGAAGGCGTAAGCCGCCCGTCGTCACCAGGTGCGGCCGGTGCGCCGTTCCCACGCCTGCTCGATCGTTTCGTTCCGCGAGACGACGACCGCGGCGGGAATGATGCACAGCACCGCTGCGCCGAGCAGGACGATCCCCGCGGTCCAACCGCCGGTGATCTCGTGCGTGACCCCGATCGCCAGCGGCATGAGCGCGGCGAGCCCGTAACCGACGCTCTGCACGAACCCGCTGAGAGCAACGGCGGTGTCGTGCGAGCGGGTGCGCATCCCGAACAGCACCAGCACCATCGGGAACATCAGGGGCACGAGTCCGACCAGCACGACCCAGAGGGTCGTTGCGGCGGCCGGTGCGAGCAGCAGCCCGGCGACTCCGACGAGCCCGCACACGACCGCGACGGCGTAGAACGGCGTCGTCCGACGAACGCGGCTGACGATCACCGGCACCACGAGGGCGACGGGCATGCCCATGAACGAGAACAGCGCGAGCAGTCCGCCGGCCTGCACGGCACCCACTCCCGCGACGTCGACGAGCAGGGGCGGGAGCCAGGCGAACAGCCCGTAGGCGGCAGATGAGTTGACCGCGAACGTGACGACCAGCGCCCAGGTCTGCGGCACCCGCACGACCCTCGCCAGCACCGACGCACGCGGCTCCTCGATCTCGTCGGCGTGCGACGCGCGAGCGCGCAGCAGCATCGCCACCCAGGGAACGACGGCCGCGACGGCGACCGCCGCCCACACCAGGAACGAACCGCGCCAGCCGATCGCCCCCGCGAGAGGGACCGCGACCAGCGGCGGCACGAAGGTCGCGACCGCCATCGTCGAGGAGTACACCGTGGTCATCAGCCCGATGCGAGACGGGAAGTACTTCTTCACCACGGCCGGGAGCAGCACGTTGGCCACACCGACGGCAGCGAACACACCCGCCGTCGCCGCCAAGAGCCCGGCCGCCTCGACCGCGACCGCCCGCAGCACGAGCATCGCCGCGGCGAGCGCCGCTGCCACCAGCACCAGACGTTCCAATCCGATACGTCGCTCGATGGACGGGGCGAACATCCCCGCCAGCGCGAACGCCGCCGGCGGTGCCATGCCGATGAGCCCGACGACGGCGGCCGGCACGTCGAAGTCGCGTTGGATCGCCGTCAACAGCGGCGACAGCGACGCGACCGCGATGCGCAGCGTCAATGCGAGCAGGACGACGGCGGCCGCAGCGAGCGCGACCATCCCCGCCCCGCGGCGGGTCAAGACTCCTGGCTGCCCTCGACCCAGGCGAGGTACTCCTCCGACACGGTGCCGGTGACGTAGCGACCGTCGAAGCAGCTCATGTCGAGGTCGACCAGGTCGGTTCCCTCCATGATGGCGGCCTTGAGATCCTCGACCTCCTGGTACACCAGGTAGTCGCAGCCCAGCTCTTCGGCGATCTCGGGGATCGTGCGGCCGTGGGCGACGAGCTCGTGGCGCGAGGGCATGTTGATGCCGTACACGTGGGGAAAGCGCACGGGAGGTGCGGCGGAGGCGAACGTCACGCTCTTGGCCCCGGCATCCCGAGCCATCTGGATGATCTCGCGGCTGGTCGTACCGCGCACGATCGAGTCATCGACGAGCAGGACGTTCTTGCCCTGGAACTCCGTCGACATGGCGTTCAGCTTCTGACGCACGCTCTTCTTGCGCACCGCCTGGCCCGGCATGATGAAGGTGCGACCGACGTAGCGGTTCTTGTAGAAGCCCTCGCGGTACTCGATGCCGAGCTTGCGGGCCACCTGCATCGCCGCCGGGCGCGCGGAGTCGGGGATCGGCATGACCACGTCGATCGACCCCGCCGGGGTGTACTTGGCGACCGTGTCGGCCAGGCGCTCGCCCATGCGCAAGCGCGTCTCGTACACCGAGACGCCGTTCATGACCGAGTCGGGACGGGCGAGGTAGACGTACTCGAACGAACACGGCGCGAGCGTCGGGTTCACCGCGCACTGCTGCGCGTGCAGCGTGCCGTCGAGGCTGATGAACACGGCCTCTCCGGGCTCGATGTCGCGGACGACCTCGAAGCCGGCGTTCTCGAGCACGAGAGACTCGGATGCCACGATGTACTCGTCGCGCGGCTCGCCGCCGGGCACCTGGGCCGCGGGGCGCTTTCCGAGGATCAGGGGACGGATGCCGAACGGGTCGCGGAAGGCGAGCAGACCGTAGCCGGCGATGAGGGCGATCGAGGCGTAGGAGCCCTCGACGCGCTCGTGCACGCGGCCGACCGCGCGGAACACCTGTGCGGGGTCGAGGTCGGGTCCGGTGATCTCGGACTGCAGCTCGGAGCCGAGGATGTTCACAAGCAGCTCGGTGTCGCTGCTGGTGTTGAGGTGACGACGGTCCTTGCTGAACAGCTCGCGGGTGAGCTCGCGCGTGTTCGTCAGGTTGCCGTTGTGCACGAGCACGATGCCGTAGGGCGCGTTGACGTAGAAGGGCTGTGCCTCTTCCTCGTTCGACGCGGTGCCCTTGGTGGCGTAGCGCACGTGCCCGAGGCCGATGTCGCCGAGGAGGGCCCGCATGTCGCGGGTGCGGAACGCCTCGCGCACCTGACCCCGGGCCTTGTGGATGTGGAAGACGCCGCTGGACTCCGCCGTGGCCATACCCGTGGAGTCCTGTCCCCGGTGCTGGAGGAGGAGGAGCGCGTCGTAGATCTCCTGATTGACCGGGCCCTGCCCGGCCATGCCGACGATGCCGCACATGGGGTGTTACTTCGCTCCGTTCGCCGGGGTCCCGGCATCCGCGTAGGTTCCGACCAGGCGCACGGCGCCCCCGTCGACGCCCTTCGCGCCCTGTTCGTAGTCGCCCTCGGGGCGGATGTCATCGCGCACGACACCGACCTGCCAGGTCGCGATGCCGTCGGCCTGCAGCGCCGCGATCGCGGCATCCGCGATCTCGGGGGCGACGACGGCGAGGAAGCCGATGCCGAGGTTCCAGGTGCCCTCGGTCGCGGTCAGCTCGAGGCCGCCGAGATCGGCGAGCACGCGGAACACCGGCGAGGGGCTCCATGTCGAGCGGTCGACATCGACCCACGTATTCTGCGGCAGCACGCGCGCGAGGTTGGCCGCGATGCCGCCACCGGTGACGTGGCTGAGCGAGTGGATGCCGGTGCCCACGGCCTCGTCGTCGAGCAGGCGCAGCAGCGGCGAGGTGTACAGGCGCGTGGGCTCGAGCAGCGCTTCGCCCCAGGTGCCGCCGAGGTCGGCGGAGAGGGAGCCGTAGGCGATGCCCGCGCCCGTGATGATGTGGCGAACGAGCGAGTAGCCGTTGGAGTGCAGGCCGCTGGAGGCCAGCGCCAGCACCACGTCGCCGCTCTTGACCCGGTCAGCACCCAGCACGCGGTCGGCCTCGACCACGCCGGTCGCCGCTCCCGCGACGTCGTAGTCGTCGATGCCGAGCAGACCCGGGTGTTCGGCGGTCTCGCCACCGACCAGCGCGGTGCCGGTGGCAGAGCACCCGCGCGCGATGCCGGCGACGATGTCGGCGATGCGCTGCGGCACGACCTTGCCGCACGCGATGTAGTCGGTCATGAAGAGCGGACGAGCGCCCACCACGACGATGTCGTCGACGACCATGCCGACGAGGTCTTCGCCGATGGTGTCGTGCTTGTCGATCGCCTGGGCGATGGCGACCTTCGTGCCGACGCCGTCGGTGCTCGTCGCGAGCAGCGGCTTGGCGTAATCGCGCAGAGCGGAGGCGTCGAAGAGACCGGCGAAGCCGCCCACGCCACCGAGCACCTCGGGTCCGTGGGTACGGCGCACGGCCGACTTCATCAGTTCGACGGCGAGATCTCCGGCGGCGGTGTCGACGCCTGCGACGGAGTACGGGTTTTCGTGGGGAGCTGAGGCCACCGCAACAGACTACCCGGGGTGGGCCCGCGCGCGTCGCGCGGGGTCGTCGACCGGGCGGGCGGGGCGCGCGGGGCGCGGGGCGCGGGGCGCGCGGGGTGCGGGGCGGGGGGCGGGGGGCGCGGGGCGCGGGGCGCGTCGCGCGGGCCCGGGCGTGCGGGGCGGGGCGCGGGGCGCGGCGGGACGAGCGGAGGATCGGGGACGCGGGGAGGAGCATCTCGCGCGAAGCATCCTCCGCCCGTCCCTCAGCCTCCGCTCGTCACGCCGCGCGCCGGCGGCGGCACTTCGCGGCACAGCGGCAACGCGCGGCAGGGCGGCAAGGCGGGGCGCGGCGGCAGCAGCCCGGGGCGCGGCGGGCTCAGGTGTCGCCGGCGCAGCGGGACGAGCGGAGGATCGGGGATGAGGGGAGGACTGATGCGCTCGAAGCATCCTCCGCCCGTCCCTCAGCCTCCGCTCGTCACGCCGCCTGCGCCACTTCGTCGCCCGGTCATCGCTTACGCGCGAGGTGCAGGCCCTGCGCGATAGCGCGCGAGATCAGATACTGCACGCTCGGCCAGTCGTCGACGATCTGGCGATAGCCGACGCGGATCACGTGATACCCGTTGAGCGTGAGGAGGGCGTCGTGACGGATGTCTTCGGCCCGTTGCTCGCCCACGTGATGCGCGCCGTCGATCTGCAGGACGAGCCTTTCGCCGATCAGCAGGTCGACGCGGTGACCGTGGAGAAAGGCCTGCGGCAGAAGGCGCACCTTCATCCACCGAAGACGGAAGATCACGATGCTCTCCAGGCCGGAGTCGGCGAAGGGCTGCACCTCGTCGAGGAGCGACCGAGCGCGGCCGGGCAAGGCCAGGCGGGAGAGCGACTCGGCGGATGCCATCTGCTTGTTGAGTGCCGATTCCCAGACGATCACGGCCTCTTCGCGGGGTATGCACGTAGCGACGAGGACGAGCACGTTCTCCACCGAGTCCACCAGCGCATCGGGATGCCGCGGCACGACGGGATGCGCTCGGTGAACGCGCGTACCGGCCGCCACCTCCACGCGACCGGCGTGCGGCGACGCCGCGACGTGCGCCCCGCGGGGCCGGGCGACCCAGAGGCCGAGATGTTCGGCAGCGCTCAGACAGGAGACCACGACGCCCCCGCGAGCGGCCGCGCGCAGCGACGCATCGGCATCCGGTAAGGCGAGCCACGACCGGCGGATACGAAGAAGCCGCCCCGCAGCGACGGCGTCCGCAACCGCTCGCCAGGACAGCCCCTCGTCCTTCAACCGCACGCTGCGGACGACCCCGCCTGCCCCTCGAACGAACTCGACCGGATCAGACGGGAGGGATGCCATGAGCACAGCGTCGCGGAGAGTCGGCCTCTCTCGGGCGGGCCGTCGAGTGAATGGGGAGAACGACTCCGAAGCAGACGTTGTGCAGGAGGGGCAGCCCCTCGGTCGGCCGGTGACGGGCGGAGGATGAGGGACGAACGGAGGACAGCACGACCGGACAGACCCTCCGCTCGTCCCTCGCCCTCCACTCATCACGGCCGCGCCGCCGAGCAACCCGCACACCGGGTGTCACACACGCGGCGCAAGGCCCATCGCCCGGCCCGCGCCCCGTCTTTACAATGACGCCATGACGGGCGGCCAGCCGGAGTGGGTGATCCGCGAGGACGCGGCGAAGTCGGTGCTGGTCGCGCTGTATCTGCGGCAGGTGCTCGGCATCCGCTCACCGGAGGAGCTCCCCGCTCTGCGCCGCGTGCCGCCGCCGGTCGTCCGAGACGAGACGGATGCCGCGCACGCGCAACTCGAACGCGAGTGGCGCGTCTTCTGGGCGATGGCCGTCGAGCCTCAGGCGCATCCCTCGCCGGTGCCGCTGGAGCTCGTCGACGGTTTCGAGGGCCTCGTCGCACGGCCGGTGGACGGCGCGGACGCACTGCGGCGCGCCATCTCCTCGCATGCCGACGACGCCGTCGACTTCGCCCGGCTCGCGCACGACCGCTATGCACGGGAGTCGGCCGCGCGGCCGGGGGTGTCGTACCGGGCCTACGCGAGCGCAATCGCCGCGCACGAGAGGGCGGTGGGCCGCCGGGCGCACTCCTTCGAGCTGAACGTGCAGGTGCTGCCGCTGGCTCAGCGCGGGGTGTGGTGGATCGGATCGCTCACGGTGGCCGTCACCGATGGCCTGCGCGGTGACGTGGCGGCGTTCGACTCCGCGATCCACCCGATCATCGCGGAGCTCGCCTGAGGCTCAGACCTCGTGCTGCTCGTGGTCGACGATGACCTGCCGCGTGCGCCGGCCGAGCACCCGCTCGAACACCAGCGCCACGATGGCGGCCAGGGCCACACCGGCGACGACGCAGATGAGAGCGGTGAAGGCGAACACCTGCAGCTCCGAGTACACGACCTGCGTGTAGGGGCTGACGTCGGTGCCGTCGATGGCGACCGTGAGCACGAGGGCGACGAGGATGCCGAGGAACGCACCCGCCGCGAGGAAGACGCCGTACTTGGGCGCGCGGCGCACCGTCGCCCTCTCGATGCCATCGCGGATGTACATCGGTCGTTCGGGAACGGGCTGCTCGACCATGTGCCCATTCTCCCACCGCGGGGCGCACAGCGGGTCGAGGTCTCTCGACGTGAAACTGCGCGCGAGCGCGAGGGGTCGCGGCGCCGGCCAGGTCGATGTCGTCGATACCGACGATGCTGACGTCGTCGGGACATGTCAGGCCCCGTTCGGCCAAACCGGCTTCGAGGCCGAGGGCAGCTACTCCACCCCCTTCAGCGCGCCCAGCATGTCGAGTCGACGAAGACGGAGCGCGAGCAGCAATGACGCGCTCAAACCGCACACCACGACGACCACGACGCACACACCGGTGGCGATCGTCGAAGGCGCGGGCGAGTAGTCCACACGGTCGGTGCTGAAAACGGCGAGGTAGGCCGAGAGGAAGCCCATCCCCGCCGGAATGCCGAGGAGCGCACCGGCCAGGGTGGTGGCCACGTTCTCGCGAAGGAGCAAGGCACGGATCTCGCGCGACCGCACCCCCAGCACGATGAGCGTCGCGTAATCGCGCGTGCGTTCGGCAAAGGCCAAGGACCCGAGGTTCAGCAGCACGACGATGGTCAGCATGAGCCCGAACCCCTTGATGAGCGCGAACACGTCGCCGAGACCATCGATCACCTGCTCGGCGTTCGCGCGCCGGGCGTCGCGGGAAAGCACACTCGCGATTCCGGGGCGGCTCATCAACGTCTCTGCCGCGGCGGGCCCGCCGGCCAGCAGCGTGCTCGGCGAGAAGACACCGCCCGAGCGCTCCCAGGCGGACCGCGACAAGAAGAGCCCCTGCGGCTCGCCCACATCGACGATTCCTCGCACCGTCGTCGCTGTGCGCGTCGCCGAGCCGGGCGGGAGCACCGTCACGCGGTCACCGACACTGATTCCGCGTGCCTCGGCGTAAGCGACGCTCACGAGCGCGCCGTCGGTAGGCAGCGGGACGCCGCCGTCACCGTCGCTCAGCCTGTAGAGGTCGCCGTCTGAGAGCACGGTGACGGCCGCCCAACCCGTGTCCCCCTCATCCGGCGACAGGAATGACATCTGCCACTGCACCTCCTCGATCCCGGATGCCAGATGCTCGCCGTCTCGAGCCCACGCGCCCGGAATGAGTCGGGCTTGTGCGTCGAAGACGTATCGCTGCTCGAAAGAGCGATCGACCTGATGATGTAGTGAGTCCGGCATCCCGAATCCTGCGATGAGGAGAGTGGTGCCCCCGACCGTGGCGGCGAGCGCGGTGAGCAGCCGCGCGCGAGCCGTCGCGAGCTCGCGGAGCCCCCATGCGTTCAGGGGCGACATACGCCCGAGCCGGGGAGGGACTCGCCGTTGCGTCGCCAGACCTCCGCGCATCGCCGCGGCCGGCTCGGTGTACCGCATGGATCGGGTGGCGACGACCGACACGAGCGACGCCCCCACGACCAGGGCGATTGCCAGGACCGCGGGAGCCGGCGTGTAAGCCGGGACCCAGGCGACCAGCCCGAAGCTCGGTCGCTGCGACTGCAGGACGAAGAGCGAGAGCACGGGTGCCACCGCCGAGCCGACGAGGGCACCGACGGCGACCACGACGGCGTACTGGGAATAATGCGTGCGCAGGTGCGCGTCGGAGACACCCAGCGCCTTCAGCGTGGCGATGTCCCGCTGCTGTATGTCGACCAGGCGTCGCATCGAGGTGAACACCGCGAGCATCGCCACCGTGAGGAAGAGGCTGAGGAAGAGCAGCGAGAGGCTTCGGATCTGATGGATGCGATCGGTGAGCCCGACCACTCCGGGCAGCGACTCCTCATCGAACATCGCCAGCCGTGCCGCGCCCAGCACACGGGGCGCCTCGGACAGGATGCGCTCCGTCGGACCCGCGAGGGCGATCGACATCCGGGTCGGTCCGAGAGAATCCATCTGCGCAGGCGAGACGTACGCGTACCCGTACGCCGAGGGATCGGGGGCGTACAGACCGTCGGGGCCGTTGTCCGAGACCCGGTCGGCGGCGCGCACCAGTGACGCGACGGTGAAGCGATGCTCTTCTCCCGCGATCTGCAGCGACACGATGTCGTCGGTGTGCAGCGCGTGTGCTTCCGCGAAGGCCGCGTCCAGAGCGATCTCGTCATCGGCGAGCCCGTCGACCACTCCCGCAACCGGCTCCGGAAGATTCATGCGCTCCGACAGCGCACTCACCACGAGCGAACCTCGACCGTCCTCTTCCGCCGCATCGACGAGGCCTGACGCTTCGACATCCGACACCCCGGGGATGTCCCGCAATGCGTCGAGCTGCTCCGGCGACACAGATGAGGCGGTGATCCAGACATCCGCGAGGTGGGCCGCGGCATCCATTCGCTCCTGCTCGACCTGCATCCCCCGCCAGCCACCCTCGAGTCCGCCGTAGACGGCGAGGCAGAGGAGGCTCATGACGAAGACCGCGGCGAATTGGGGAGCGTGCCGTCGCAGGTCGCGACGCAGTTTGCGCCGGAGGAGGGCGGCGACGCTCATGAAACCGGGGGGTGCGAATCGGCCACGACGCGGCCGTCGCGCATCTCGACGACGTGGTCGGCGACATCGCGGATCGTCGGATCGTGCGTGACCACCGCCACCACGGCAAGCCCCTCGCGAGCGATGTCGATCAGCAAAGTCATCACCTCGACGCCGGATGCCGAGTCGAGAGCCCCCGTGGGTTCGTCGCACAACAGCAGAGCAGGGCGCTTCGCGAGCGCGCGCGCGATCGAGACCCTCTGCATCTGCCCGCCTGACAGCTGTTGCGGGAAATGGTCCGCACGGTCTCCCAGACCGACGCGGTCAAGCAATTGCGCCGACGTCTGCACATCGACACCGTGATGAGATGGCAGGCGCCGCGCCAACTCGACGTTCTCGAGCGCGGTGAGTTGAGGCAGGAGGTTGTAGAACTGGAACACGAAACCGACATGGTTGCGTCGGAACTCTGTGAGCTTGCGAGAGCCCATCCCGGTGAACGCGATGCCGTTCAGCGCGGCGTGACCCGCGTCGGGCGTGTCCATCCCTCCGAGAACGTTCAACAGCGTGCTCTTGCCCGATCCGGAGGGGCCGACGATGGCCGCGAGCCGACCCGTATGAAGGTGCACGTTCACGTCATCGAGCGCAGATACCCGCGCCGCGCCCGCACCGTAGCTGCGGGAGAGGCCGGTAGCGTGCAGACCTGTCTCGAGTGGCATCGGATGCGCCTTCATCAGTGCTGGTAGATAAGGCCGCCGTAAAGCGTTCCCGCCCCCGTGCCCACCAGTAGCAGACGCTCGCCTTCAGCGACCCGCGCTCGGTGAAGTGCGGCGGGGATGCTCGCAGCGATGGTGTTCCCGAGCTCCGGGAGCGTGACGATGACCTTTTCCGGCGACCACAACCTCGCCATGAACTGGATCCCCGCGCGACTCGTCTGATGCGGAACCACCCTGTCGTCCGTCCCAGACACACGGCATGACAAAAGCGACATCAATAGCCCCCCGGTAATCGACAGCGCCACCGTCGCGACGCCTGCGACCGACGCTGAACGCGCCGGGACTCCGCAGTCGTCAGTGTGGTCCGTCCATACGAGAGGGTGAGGTGAAGGATTCCCACCCGAGAATCCGGAGCGGAAGGCAGTTTTTCGCGACAACAAGTACGTCAGAACACTTCGCCTGCCGACTCGCCCTGCCACGTGCGTCCGGCCAACGAAACCCCAGTGGCACGCGAGACGAGACGGCGGGCCGGGACCAGCCAGCGCCGTAGCGGTCCAGCCGTCCGACCCCAACGCGTGCGCGTCGTCCGACGCTCACGGCTCGGCGGTTCCGCCGAAGCTACGGCCGCAGCGGTAGCAGCGCGCTCAGGTCGGCACGCACGCCGGATGCCACGATCCGGCCGGACGACACGGCATCCGCCCAGTGCTCCTCGCCGGTGGCGACGGCGATCCAGGTGGCGGCATCGGTCTCGACGACGTTGGGCGGGGTCCCGCGCGTGTGGCGGGGGCCCTCGATCACCTGCACCGCGCCGAAGGGCGGCACGCGCATCTCGACCGAGTTGCCCGGCGCCTTCTCGACCAACAACTGCAGCAGATAGCGCACCGCCGTGGCCGTCACGGCCCGCGGAGCGTCTCCGGCGGCGACGGCAGCGAGCGCGTCGCGGCCGTCACCGGTCTCGATACGGCGGGGAGGCATGGCATCCACGGTACTCGGGGGTCGGGAAGGCGGAGCCCGTCGTCGGAACCGCCCCCGCGACGACGCACGACTCCGGCATATCGGCGTTCGCGGGTCGGGCGACGGCCCGAGCCTGCGGTTTCTTCCTGAGTTGTGTCCTTCGAAGCGGCCACCCCTCGCTCGATAGGCTGGCCGGGTGAGAATCCTGGTCCTCGGTTCGGGCGCGCGCGAGCACGCCATCATCCTCGCCCTGCGCTCCGAGCAGGAGTCGCACGCGATCTTCGCCGCGCCCGGCAACGCCGGCATCGCCCGCGAAGCCCACCTGGTCGACCTGGATCCCCTCGACCCCGAGGCCGTGCTGGTGTTCGCCAAGGCCGAGGCGATCGACCTCGTCGTCGTCGGCCCCGAAGCCCCGCTGGTCGCCGGCGTCGCCGACCCGCTGCGTGCCCACGGCATCCCCGTCTTCGGTCCGGGCAAGGCCGCGGCCCAGCTCGAGGGTTCCAAGACCTATGCGAAGCGCATCATGGATGCCGCGGGCGTCCCCACCGGACGCTCGGTGCGCGCGCACGACCTCGTCACCGTCGAGGCCGCCCTCGACGAATACGGCGCCCCGTTCGTGGTGAAGGCCGACGGGCTGGCCGCGGGTAAGGGCGTCATCGTCACCTCCGACCGTGAGGCCGCTCTCGCGCACGCCGAGACGTACCTGCCGACCGGCGCCGTGCTCATCGAGGAGTTCCTCTCGGGGCCGGAGGTGTCACTGTTCTTCCTCAGCGACGGCGATCACGTCGCCCCGCTCAGCCCCGCGCAGGACTTCAAGCGCCTGCGCGACGGCGACGAAGGCCCCAATACCGGCGGCATGGGCGCGTACTCGCCGCTGCCCTGGTTGAGCGAGCGCTTCGGCGGCGAAGACGAGTTCGTCGACCACGTCACGCGCGTGATCGCCGAGCCCGTGATCCGACAGATGGATGCCGAGGGCACCCCGTTCATCGGACTGCTCTACGCGGGCCTCATCCTCACCGAGCAGGGTGTGAAGGTCATCGAGTTCAACGCCCGCTTCGGCGACCCCGAGACCCAGGTCGTGCTGCCCCGCCTGGTCGACCCGCTGTCGCGACTGCTGTTGACCGCCGCTTCCGGCACCCTCGAGAACGAGCCCCGACCGGCCTTCGCCGATGCTGCCGCCGTCACCGTGGTGCTGGCGAGCGAAGGCTACCCCGAGGCGCCGCTCACCGGGCGCGTGCTCACCGGGATCGACGAGGCCGAAGAGGTCGACGGCGTGCACGTGGCCCACGCCGCGACGGCTCAGCGCGACGGCGATCTGATCGCGACGGGCGGACGCGTGCTGAGCGTCGTCGCCACCGGCACGACGTTCTCGCAAGCGCGGGCGGCCGCCTACGCCGGTCTCGAACGCATCGGTCTCGAGGGCGGGCAGTACCGCACCGATATCGCCGCGCGCGTCGCCCGGGACTGACCGACCCGTTCGCGTCGCCCGGGACTGACCGACCCGTTCGCGTCGCCCGGGCAGTCTTCACCGTCACGGTGGAGGACGAGCGCAGGGCAGGCCCGTTCGCGCGTCGCCCGGACCGAGCCTCGCTCGTCACCCCGCATCGCACGCTCGGCCGGCGCCGGCGGCCGCCGCGCACCCGTGCACATCGCACAAGCCGGTCGAAGCGTTGCGCGAAGTGGCCTGCGTGAGTTTCACCCCCATCGATACGGTGAGAAAAACGCGCGAAAGGCAGTTCACCATGGTCGAGGATACGTCCGCGGACGACGCCGTCGCTCGGATCGGGCTGTTGGACACACCGCCCGAAGAGCGGTTCGACCGCATCACACGCCTGGCGAAAGAGGTCTTCGACGTCGACTACGCGGTCGTCAACGTGGTCAACTCCGAGACGGTCTACACGAAGTCACAGCCACCCGCGTCGCACTTCGTGCACACGCCCATCGCGGATTCGTTCTGCCAGGAGGCGGTCAAGGAGCCACAGCTGCTCGAGGTGTCCGACGGCCGCGCCGACCCCCGTTTCGCGGATCGGGCGATCGTGGCGGAGCACGGCATGCGCTTCTACGCGGGCATCCCGTTGCGCACCGAAGACGGCCACGCCGTCGGCACCCTCTGCCTGCTGGATGCCGAGCCCGGTCGCCTCGACGACCGCCAACGCGATGCATTCGAGCGGTTCGGCCGGTGGGCCGAGGCGGAGATGCGCCAGAGCGAGCCGGTCGAGCAATCGCCCGCGCCGGTCCGCCCCGACGTGCGTGACGTCGTCGGCGACGAGGTGCGCCTGGCATCGTTCGCCCTCCCCCACGGTGCGGTCAGCGGCGACCGAAGCGGGTGGCAGCACGTGGACGGTCGCGTCGTGGTGACGCTCGCCGACGTCATGGGCAAGGGCGAGGCGGCCGGACGCGTGGCGGAGGAACTGCTCGCCGCTCTGCAGGAACTGCGGGATGCCGCTCCGCTCGACGCGCTCGTCGCCGTCGAGGACGAGGGGCGCCGACGGGGCCGCTACAGCAACACCTTCGCAACCGTGTTCCACGCCGTGATCGACACGCGCTCGGGGGTGGTCGACTTCGTCGATGCCGGTCACGGACTGACCCTGGTACTGCACGCCGACGGCAGCACCGAGCGTCTGAGCTCGCGCAACCTGCCGCTGGGGCTGCGGCCCGACGACATCCCCTGGGAACCGGGTCGCGTGTCGGTTCGCCGCGGAGACCTTCTGGTGAGCGTCTCCGACGGCGCCCTCGACGCGTACGATTCCACGCTCGAGAGCCTGCGGATGCTGGCCGACGACCTGCGACGCGCCGCCGGCCCCGCCGGCTTCTTCGATCAGCTCGCCGTCCGCGTGACGGCGCAGAAGGTCGACGACGACGTCACCGCGATCGTGGCATCCGTGCACTGACCCCGGCCGAAAGGTCCCGCCGCGCGCCGTCGTCAGACCGGTTCGGCGAGCAGCGCCTCGATGTCGTCGACGAGACCGGGGGCGCCCGGCGCGACGGCGATGGACGCGCCGATGCGATGGGCGCGGGCGGCGTACGCGGGATCATCGAGGATCCGCAGGACCGCCGAGCGGATGGCATCCGGGGTCGGACGGCCCGTGCGCAGGTTGACACCCACGCCGGCGTACTGCACGCGGGCGGAGGTCTCGACCTTGTCTTCCGAGTCGCCCGCGATCACGATCGGCACGCCGTGACGCATCGCGTGATGCAGTCCGCCGTAGCCGCCGTTGGTGACGAGCACGCTGGTGCGAGAGAGGAGATCGTCGTAGGGCAGGTAGCTCGCGGCGAAGGCGTTGGCGGGCAGCACCGGCAGGGTGTCGACATCGCGACCCCCGGTGGTGACCGCGACCTGCACGGGCAGGTCGGCGAGGGCCGTCAGGGTCGGCTCGATGACCTCGCTGTAATCGGTGTTCGCGACCGTGCCCTGGGTCACGTGCACGAGGGGCAGGTCGGGATCGAGGTCGGCGAACCAGGACGGCGCGGGCACCGGCTGCGCGGCGGCCGTCGCCATCGGCCCGTAGAAGCGCAGCTTGTCGGGAGCGTCGCTGCGGACGTACTCGAACTCGGCGACCGTGAACTGGGCGAGCAGGTCGCTGCGCGAGAGGGCGTCCATGAAGAACGCCCCCTTCAGCGGCGGCGCGCCGACACCCGCCAGGAAGAAATCCATCGACCGGTGCACCGGTCGCAGCACGGCCTGGGCGATCGCGCCCAGCACGCGGTTGCGGATGCGATTGAGTGCGCGGTGGGGCAGCGGTGTGATGCCGAGCCCGTAGGGGGCGGTGTCACGGCTCGAAAACCCGGCGGGGCCGATGCCGCAGAGCACGGTGAGCGGGCGCTGCTCCCGCGGCCGGCTGAAGAGCGTCTGCACGCCCAGGAAGGTCATGTCGTGCAGCACGACGTCGACGGGCTCCTCGGCCAGGATCTCTTCGAGGGCCGCGGCGGCGGGTCCGGCCGGATCGACAAAGGCCTGCTCGACGCCGCGGTTGATCGTGGCGAGACCGCGGTTGCGCCCCTCATCGCCCGCCCCGATGCCGTCGAGGGTGTCGGCCTCGGCCGGCAGGGGGAGGAAGGGGACGCCGGCCCGCTCGACCATCGCGCGGTAGTTGGCGCCGGTCAGCACCCGAACGTGCCAGCCGCGACGCTGCAACTCTTGCGCGACGACGAGGATCGGGCCGACGTGACCGACGGCGGGCATGCTGCACAGGAGGGCGGAACGGGTCATATCGGTGTCTTTCGAGGACGAGACCCACCGCCCACGCGGGGCGGGGGGGGTCTAGGCGAGGTTGTCGGAGAGATGCACGAGCTGGGCCGTGAGCCACGACCGGTAGGCGTCGACATCCCAGCCGCGGGCGACGGTGAAGTGGGTCCACGGGTCGGGCCCCGTGACGAGGCCGAGCACGTCGGCGGCGATTGCGACCTGGTCGACGCGGATGCGCTCGCGCTGGAGGAACCAGCCGGCCGCGATCGTCATGTCGCGATGACGCCGCATCTCGAGGTCGAGGTAGGCGACGCGTACCTCCGGGTCGCTGTCGGCGGCGGCGAGCATGGCCCGCACGATCGCCGCGGAGCGCTGGTTGGCTTCGATGAGGAAGTCGACGTAGCGAGCGATCGCGGTGTCGGTGTCGGGCTCGCCCATGATCGCCCTGAGCTCGGGGCGCTCTGCGAGCGAGTGCCGCCCCTCGTCGCCGGCGAAGCTGCGTTCGAAGGCGGCGATGAGCAGGGCGTGTTTGGGACCGTTCAGGTGCACCGTGGGGATCGACACCCCCGCTTCGGCGGCGATGGCCTTGATCGAGGTCGCGACGTAGCCGTCGGTGACGAAGAGTCGGCCGGCGGCGTCGACGATGTTCGCGCGCGTGGCCGCGGCGTCGGCCTGTCGTTGGGGGGAGTGATAGCTGCGGGGCACGTCGGAAACGCTACTTCGCCACGCCGATGCCCGCCCGGGCGATGAGGAGTCCGGCGACGATCTGCGCCCCGGTGGACACGAAGTACATCGTGTTGGTGAGCGCCTCGACCGAGCTGGTGGCGACGACGACGCCGAGCGCGAAGGCGATGATCGACAGCGCGAGGATCGCCCACCGTGCCGCCCCGGTGAGCACGCGAGCACGCACGATGACGAGGCCGCCGACGAGGAGCAGGATGCCTTGCACGGCCCTCATCCCCACGAGGAAGACCGTGGCGCCGTCGGTGGGCTCCGCTGTCGGCAGCAGGGAGGCCACCAGCAGGTACAGGCTCTGGCTCGCGAGGAAGAACGCCGCGAAGCCGAGCAACGCGAGCTTGCCGACGGTCGACGAGCCCACGGCGCCCTCACCATCGCCACGACCGAGGGCGAGCGGGAACATCGCCGTGACGTGGGCGAGCGTGCTCGCGAGGAACAGCACGCGGAAGGCGAGCGCCGGGCCGGTGTCGACGGCGACGTCGGTTCCGATCTCCAGAGCCGTCGCCGCCGTCAGCAGCACGCCTCCGGTGAGGATCAGGATGCCGGCGACGCGGGGCCACGAGGGGCGGGAGGTGGTCGCGGCGGAAGGGCGGACGGTTGTGGCGGGAGCGGTCATGATGTCTCCTTCGAGAGGCGAGGGCAGGAGCGCGGTCGAGGTGAGAGTACCCCGGATCAGGTTTTGACCATACACGCGTATAAGCGAATTTGGGTAGTCATCCGACCGGCATAACCGAGCGCACCGCCCCGCTCATCCCTTATTTGCACATACAGCCACACAAGCGAAATCTGAGCAAGCGTCGCTCGAGAGGCAGGCGTCCCCGAGAGACCGAGTCCTGTCAGGACCTGCGCGCCGCGCCCGACGAAGATGCGGCGCGTACCTCGCGCCTCACTGGTGGGGTGTCGTGATCTGCGCAGCGGGGCAGTCGAGGACCGGACCGTTCACGGGGATATCGAAGGTGAACGTCAGGCCGGCACCGGGAGCGCTGTCGATCGAGATGCGACCCTGATGCGCCGACACGATCGAGCGCACGGTGGTGAGACCGAGGCCGTACCCCTGAATGGCGTGCGCACGGGCATGGGAAGTGCGGTAAAAGCGGTCGAAGACCCGTCGCTGCTCCGCGGGTGTCAGACCCGCGCCCTCATTCGACACCGTCACCCACGTGTGCTCGCCGTCCGATCCGCACGCGAGGGTGATCCGGGTTCCCGATTCCCCGAACTTGACGGCGTTGGTGAGCACCTCCGTGACCGCGGTCTCGATCCGCGCGCGGTCGGCACGAACGGGCAGAGGACCCACCGAACTCACCTCGATCTGATTGCCCCGCACGTCGGCGAGGGCCCGGACGTAGAGAGCAGCAGCGTCGACGGCCTCGCGCAGGTCGAAATCGACCAGGCTCAGCGGGCGGTCGTCGTCGGTCGCGACCACGAGATCCGAGATGCGCCGGAGCAGGTCGTCCGCACGCCGCATGACGACCTCGATGTACTGCCGCACTTTGGTGTCATGGGGATCGAGGGCATCGTCGATGAGCGAGAGGAAGCCCGTGACGCTCGTGAGAGGGGTGCGCAACTCGTGCGAGGCGGTGCGCAGGAACTGCTCCCTCACCTCGACCGCCTCGACGAACTCGGTGACGTCGTGCACGATGATCACGGTCCCCCGCACCGAGCCGTCGTTTCGGCGGAGCGGGGTGGCCGACGCGATGGTCGCCACCTGCGCCCCCGGCGGACCGATCCAGGCGAGGTGCCCGCGAATGGACCTCGCCCCGCAGAGCGCGGGGGACGAGCTGGTCAGCCGGAGCTGTGGGCGCCGACCGATCCGCACCCGTGGCGTGAACGCCGGCGTAGGGCGGTTCGTCCAGGCGGAACCCGACGGCGTGCGCCATACGGTGCGCCATCGCGTTGGCGAGCTCGAGACGACCTCTGGCGTCGAAGAACGCCACCCCCGCATCGACGGTCTCGAGGATGCCGAGGACCAGTGTCTCGGCATCCTGCGCATCGGCGAGCGCGAGAGCCTGGGCCTTTTGCGCGCGCGCCTCCCGGTCGATGTGATGACGCAGGCGACGGGCAGCCGAGGCGGCGATCACCGCGAGTCCGACATAGGCCAGGGGAAGGGTCGCGGCATTGGCCCATTCGGCGCCGTCGCGCGGCGGTCCTCCCACCCAGACGAAGCGGAGCGCGGCGATGAACGTCGCACCGAGGACGGAGAGCACGATTCCCCACCAGCCGGCGACGAAGGCGACCCACAGAATCGGCAGGAATCGCCAGCATCGTGACACCGGGGAACACCGTCACCACGTCGGCCGTGATGGCCGCGACGGCCACGATATCGAGGACGGGAATCTGGATCATCCATCCCGCGTACAAGCTCTTCCAGGGCAGAACCAGCGCCAGAACGGTCGCTGCGATGCCGATGAGCACTCCCCCGGGCACCAGCGGCCGAGTGAAGGACGCGGGCTGGATGATGACGATCACCACGACGACGTAGGCGAGTCCGACGATGAACGGCAGTTGGGTGCGCACGAAGATGGCGCGACGGTCGACCGCGTTGTGCCGCAGACCGAGTAACGGCATCGGTCGCCCCCGCCTACTACGCCGTTCGAACTGTGACAAACGGCCCGAAAACGAACGAAACATACCACAGAAGAAGGCGTCGCCGCCCTGACGGGCGACGACGCCTTCTCTCGGCGTCCGGACTACTCGGCAGCGCGAGCGGGCTCCGCACGCAGTGCCGGGGCGGCGTCTCGCGAAGTCCCGTGCGGTCGGACCACCGACGGGCGACGCAGAAAGAGCACGGCGATCAGGCCGACGCCGATCACGGCGACGGGCAAGAACAGCGACTGCCCCATGGCCTGAGAGAACCCGGCGACGATCTGCGGCGGCAGCGAACCGGCGCCGAAGCTCGCCGTGGCATCCCCTGCGCCCGGCAGGTTCGCCTCGAGACGCGCCTGCATGAACGCGGCGATGGATGCCGAGCCGATGACCGAACCGACGGTACGGGTCGTGTTGTAGATACCCGCGCCGGCGCCCGCCTGCCGCGGCGGCAGGTTGCGCGTGGCGGTCGTCGCGAGCGGGCCCCACATGCCGGCGTTACCGACGCCCATGAGGGCCGAGGGGATGAGGAACGCCCAGATCGGGGCGTCGCTGAGGATCAGCACGGTGTAGAGCCCGAGCGAACCGCCGACCAGCAGAAGACCGGGGACGAGCAGGAATCGGGGGTCGGTGCGGTCGAGGAGCTTGCCGGCGAACGGCGCGAGCACGCCCGACAGGATCGCGAGCGGGATCAGCAGCAGCGCCGACTCCGTGGGGGTGAGGCCGCGAGCGAGCTGGAGGTAGAACATCTGCGGCAGCGCCATGCTCGTGACGGTGAAGCCGACGGTGGCGATGGCCAGGTTCGCGATCGAGAAGTTGCGGTCGCGGAACAGGGCGAGCGGAACGAGGGGCTCCCCCGTGCTGCGGGCCTGCGTCCAGACGAAGACGCCCATCACCACGACGCCCGCCGCCACCATGCCCCAGATCCACGCGGCCCAGGAGTAGTGCTCGCCCTCCTGCAGGCCGAACACGATGAGGAAGAGCCCGAGCGCGCTCAGCACGACACCGAGGATGTCGAACTTGTGGGAGCTACGCGGCAGCTGCGGAACCAGGATGAGCGCGGCGATGAAACCGATCACCCCGACGGGGATGTTGATGAAGAAGATCCACTCCCACCCGAGGCCGTCGACGAGCAGGCCGCCCGCGAGCGGGCCGACGAGCACCGCGACACCGGCCGTCGCCCCCCACAGGCCCATCGCGGCGCCTCGGCGCTGCGGCGGGAAGGTGCGGGTGATGACCGCCATCGTCTGCGGCGTGACGAGGGCGGCCCCCAGTCCCTGGATGGCGCGAGCGACGATGAGCATCTCGAGCGATGACGACAGTCCGCACGCGAGCGAGGCCAGCGTGAAGAGAGCGAGCCCGACGAGGTAGATGTTCTTGGGGCCGAACCGGTCGCCGAGGCGGCCGGTGATCAGCAGGGGCACGGCGTAGGTCAGCAGGTAGGCGCTGGTCACCCACACGACGTTGTCGAGGTTGCCGGTGTGGGGATCGAGCGCGGCCTTGATGGCGGGGTTGGCCACCGAGACGATCGTGGTGTCGACCAGGATCATGAAGAACCCGATGACGAGCGCCCAGAGAGCGGGCCAGGGGTTGCGTTCGGAAGTCGAGGGGGATGCCGTGGATGCGGCGCGGGAGTCGGTCATGGGGTGGTCTCCTTCGAGACGCGGTTCTTCTTCGTGAGGTGTTCGGGAATCTCGGCGACGCCCCACGGCAGGGAGCGGTCGGCGAGACGGGCGCGCAGGCCGTCCTGCCAGGCGACCTCCGCGTCGAGCAGAGCGGCCTGCCGCTGCATCTCGACGAGGAACTGCTCGGGGATGGCGTTGTCCGCCGCCCACGCGAGGCTCGCGCGATGCGCGTCGACGGACTCGACGAGCAGCGCGCGACGTTGGTCGAGCAGGCCGACGACGTCGTCGCGCTCGAGGTTGTGGGCTTCGGAGAGGGCGACGCGGAAGTCGCTCTGTCGGTCGATCTGCGGCAGCTCGACCCGGATCCACTCCTCGACGGCGTGACGACCCGCGTCCAGCAGCGTGTACGTGGTGCGTTCGGGACGGTTGCCGTCGCGATCGACGCCGACCTCGGCGAGAAGGCCGTCGCGCTCGAGACGGGCGACCGTGTGGTAGATCGTGCCCTTCTGCAGGGGAACGAGCCGATCGTCGCGGCGCTCCTTCAACAAGCGCATCAGCTCGTACGGGTGCATGTCGCTCTCGCGGAGCGTGGCGAGGATCATGACCGCGAGCGGGGTGAGGCGGGTCTGCTCCGGCATCCGTCCTCCTCATGGTCCGTGTCGACTAGTCCACATGGACTATACGCCCTCCCCGCGCGGCGCGCGAGGCGCCCGAGTGAACGTCGAGTGTCCAAGACACGCCGCGCCCTCCCCGCGCTGGACGGCATGTTCTGGACGCTCGACGAAGTGGGCGGGGCTTGAGGGGGGCGGATGCCGGGGCGCGGTGCGGGGCATCCAGGGGGGTGAGTGTCGGGGACACGCCGCGTTCGACGCTGGTCACGCGGCGTGTCTTGGACACTCGACGGGTGGAAGAGGCGGCTACGCGCCGGGCGACGGGGGCGCCTCGGCGGAGGGGGCGGCCGCGCGACGCCGGCCCCACCGCGCGGGCAACCCGAAGATGCCGCGCTGGTTGGGTTCTTCGACCTCGAGTCCGTAGTGCTCCCCGATCGCATCGCGAAGCGCTGCCCGCTCCGCGCGGTCGTACGCCCGCATCTCGCGCCGGAAGGCCGTCACCGTGGCCCCGCAGATCGCCAGCAGCACGAGGCTGAACGGCAGGGCGATGCTGATCGCGGCGGTCTGCAACGCGGTGAGACCACCCGCCAGCAGCAGCGCGAAGGCGATGAGCGAGGTCGCAAGGGTGAAGAAGATGCGCACCCAGCGTTTGGGCTCCTCCTCGCCGCCCGTCGCGATCATGCCCATCACCAGGGCGCCGGAGTCGGCCGAGGTCACGAAGAAGATCCCGATCAGGATGAGGAAACCGACCGACAGGAAGACGGTGCCGGGCACGCTCTCGAGCAGCTGGAACAGCGCGGTCGACACGTTCACCGACCCGTCCGCCCCCACCAATGAGACCGTGCCGGTCAGCTCGCCGTAGATGGCGGTGCCACCGAGCACCGTGAACCACAGGATGCCGACGAGCGTGGGAACCAGGATCACCCCGGTGACGAACTCTCGCACGGTACGACCGCGGGAGATGCGCGCGATGAAGATGCCGACGAAGGGGGCCCACGAGATCCACCAGCCCCAGTAGAACGAGGTCCAGACGCCCTGCCAGGCCACCCCCTCTTCGCCGGAGTACGCGCTCGTGGTGAACGACAGACCGACGAAGTTCTGGATGTAGTTGCCGATCGACTGCACGACGTCGCGCAGCAGGAACTCGGTGGGACCGGCGAACAGCAGGTACAGCATCAGCAGACCCGCGAGCACGAGGTTGATGTTCGACAGCCATTTCATGCCCTTGCCGACGCCGGACAGCACCGAGAACAGCACGAAGCCGGTGATGATGCCGACGATGATGGCCTCGCTGATCACCGACGGCGACGCGATGCCGAGGTAGTCCAGACCGGCGCTGATCTGGATGACGCCGAGCCCCAGCGAGGTGGCGACACCGAAGAGCGTGCCGACGAGGGCGGCGACATCGACGGCGTTGCCCCATGCTCCTTGCACGAGCCGCGCGCCGAGAAGGGGCTCGAGCGCCCAGCGGATCGTACGCGGGCGCCTGCGCCGGTGGAACGCGTACGCGAGAGCGAGACCGATGACGACATAGATCGACCATGCGTGCACGCCCCAGTGCAGGAACGTCTGTGACATCGCCTGCTGCGCGAGCTGGCTCGGCGTGCCGGCGACGCCCGGGCGCGGCTCGACGAAGTGGCTGAGCGGCTCGCTCACGCCGTAGAACACCAGGCCGATCCCCATCCCGGCGGCGAAGAGGAGCGAGAACCACGACATCGTCGAGAACTCGGGCTCGTCGTCGTCCTGTCCGAGCGTGATCGACCCGAACCGGCTGAACCCCATCGCCAGCGCGAACACCACGAAGAAGGCTGCGATCAGGACGTAGTACCAGTTGAACGCCGAGACGATCGTGGTCTGCACCGCGCCGAAGGTCGCTTCGGCCGCAGACGGGAAGATCATCGCGAACGCGATGAACGCCAGGGCGATCGCGGCGGCGGGCCAGAACACCCACCCCCGGATGGTCGCGTGCCGGCTTCCGGCGTGGGGATCGATGGACACCGCGGTATCGGGGATTGCCTCGGTCATCCTTCGAGGGTAGCCAGGCCGCCCCGCACGCCTCCGGGGCAGGCGCGCGGGGCGGGGGTGTGACACAATCCGCACGGGCACCCGGGCCCGGCACCCGCGATAATGGGCGGGTGACCTCCGCTCCCCCGCTCGAGCTTCCCGGCTGGCGCCACGTCTATTCCGGCAAGGTGCGCGACCTCTACGTCCCCGCCGACACCGCCGAGAACGCCCGCCCCGCGCACCTGCTCGTCGTCGCCAGCGACCGCGTCAGCGCGTTCGACCACGTGCTCTCCCCCGGCATCCCCGACAAGGGCGTACTGCTGACGACGTTGAGCCTGTGGTGGTTCGACCAGCTCGCCGGTGCCGACGGCGGCCGCGGCATCCCCAATCACCTCGCCGCGGAACACGCTCTCGTGGGCGACGACGCCGTGAGCCTGATCCCGGATGCCGTGCAGGGGCGCGCGATGCTGGTTCGCTCGCTCGACATGCAGCCGATCGAGTGCGTCGTGCGCGGGTATCTCACCGGCTCCGGCTGGGCCGAGTACCAGTCATCGGGCACCGTGTGCGGCATCCCCCTCCCCGAGGGGCTGAACGACGGCGACCGCCTGCCGGAGCCGCTGTACACCCCCGCGTTCAAGGCGCCGATGGGCGAGCACGACGAGAACATCAGCTTCGAGCGCTCCGCCGAGATCGTCGGCGTCGACACGGCGGAGGCGCTTCGCGACCTCTCGCTCGAGATCTACCGCCGGGCCTCGACGACCGCCGAGGCCCGGGGCCTGATCCTGGCCGACACGAAGTTCGAGTTCGGCTTCGACGCCGATGGTGTGCTGACCCTCGCCGACGAGGTGCTGACGTCGGACTCGTCGCGCTACTGGGACGCCGAGGCCTGGCGCACCGGCGAGACCCCCGCCGAGCGCATGGCGAGCTTCGACAAGCAGATCGTGCGCAACTGGCTCGCGGCGAACTGGGACAAGCAGGGCGAGCCGCCCGCCCTCCCCGCCGAGATCGTCGAGAGAACCCGCGACCGCTACGCGGAGCTGCTGCAGCTGCTCACGGCATCCTGATCGTCGCCCCGCGGCGGCGTGTGACCGCCCGCCGCCCGCGCGATCTCGGCATCCCTTCCCGCCCCCATGAGGAGACACATGTTCCGCTGGACCCTGCACGGAAACGGCCGCACCGTCGAACCCGGAGCGGTCGTCGCGCCGGGTGAGCGCCTGAACTGGGCCGCCACGATCGCGATCGGCCTGCAGCACGTGATCGCCATGTTCGGCGCCACGTTCCTCGTGCCGGTGCTGACCGGCTTCCCCGTGTCGACGACGCTGATGTTCTCGGGCGTCGGCACCCTGCTGTTCCTCCTCGTCACCCGCAATCGGCTGCCCAGTTACCTCGGTTCCTCGTTCGCGTTCATCGCGCCGGTCACGGCGGCCACCGCGACCGCCGGCATGGGCTCCGCCCTGGCCGGCATCGTCGCCGTCGGCATTCTGCTGGCCGCGATCGGGCTTGTCGTGCAGTTCGTCGGGCTCGGGTGGGTCGATCGGGTCATGCCGCCCGTCGTCGCGGGGGCCATCGTCGCCCTCATCGGCTTCAACCTGGCACCGGTCGCCTGGCAGAGCTTCCAGAAGCAGCCCCTTCCGGGCACGATCACGCTGGTCGCCGTCATCCTGTTCAGCGTGCTGTTCCGCGGGTTCCTGGGCCGCATCTCGATCTTCCTCGGGGTGATCGTCGGCTACGTCGCGACGGTGCTGATCCAGGCCGCCACCGGCGAGACCCTCATCGACTTCGCCGCCGTCGAGACCGCCCCGTGGGTGGGACTGCCGACCTTCCACGTCGCCGACTTCGCCTCGCCCCAGACGTGGTCGGTGATCGCGATGTTCCTGCCCGTCGTGCTCGTGCTCGTCGCCGAGAACGTCGGTCACGTGCGCGGCGTCGCGGCGATGACGGATGCCACGGCCAACCGTTCCACCGGACGCGCCCTCATCGCCGACGGCGTCGCCACCACCCTGGCCGGCACCTTCGGCGGCTCGGGAACCACGACCTACGGCGAGAACATCGGCGTGATGGCCGCGACGCGCGTGTACTCCACGGCGGTGTACTGGGTGGCCGGTCTCGCAGCGATCCTGCTGAGCCTGTCGCCCAAGGTCGGCGCGGTCTTCAACACCATCCCGCCGGGGGTGCTCGGCGGTGTGACGACCGCGCTGTACGGCCTGATCGGCATCATCGGCATCAAGATCTGGGTCGACAACCGCGTCGATTTCTCGCGCCCGGTCAACCAGTACACCGGCGCGGTGGCCCTGGTGCTCGCGATCGCCGGCTTCACGATGCAGTTCGGCGACTTCCAGCTCGGTGCCATCGTGCTCGGCTCCGTCGCGGCGCTGGTCATCTACCACCTCGGCAACGCCATCGCCCGGGCCCGCCACACCGGCGCCGACGACGGCGGTCCGATCCCCGCGGTGGGCCCGCTGGGCGGCGACCCGGTCTGACCCGGCACGCCCGCCGATCCTCGCCCCGCGCCGGGGAAGGGAGGCGGCGGGCCGGGCGGCGACCCGTCGCGACACCCGTCGGCTGATCCGTCACGCGGAGAACGGTCTCGACACGCCGGGTGTGGGCTCCCCTGGACGGCGTGTCGCTGGGCGACTCCGCACGACGGCCCACACGTACGGCACCCCCGGGCGATCGCCCCGGCCCCGGGGCGCGGACCGTCACGCGGAGAACGGCCAAGACACGCCGCGTGGGGGCTCCTCGGCGCGGCGCGCCGCACCTGGACTCCGCACGACGGTCCGAACCTCGAGCCCGCACGGCAACCCACAGCCGCCGCGCCCGAGCCCACGCCCCGACCTGACGCCCCGGCCCGACGCCGCGACCGAACATCGCGACCCGATGCAACGACCGAATGCCGCGACCACCCGCCGCACGCACCGTTGCCGGACCGTTACTTGACAGAGACCCCCGCAGACCTCCACACTGATCTCGGTCGCTGATAAATCGTTTTATCGGCACGGTAAATCGATTATCCAATGGAGGGTGGAGCGATGACTCGAGTGCGTCTCGCCGACGTCGCGAAAGCGGCCGGTGTCTCTCCCGCGACCGTCTCGCTCGTGCTGAACGACGCCGAGTCGCGCATCTCCGACGAGACCAAAGAGCGTGTTCGCCGCGTCGCCGACGAGGTGGGTTACTCCCCCAACCCGATCGCCCGGAGTCTTCGCACTCGCGTGACCGGCACCATCGGCCTCGTCTCCGACCGCATCGCCACGACGCCCTTCGCCGGCCGCATGCTCGCCGGGGCGCAAGAGGTCGCCCGCGAGAACGGCCGGCTCGTCATCCTCGTCGACACCGACGGGCATCCCGAGATCGAATCCGAGGCCATCTCGACCCTGGTGAACCACCGCGTCGACGGCATGGTCTACGCCTCCATGTACCACCAGATCATCCCCGCCCCCGCGGGCCTGCCCGCCGGCACGGTCTTCCTCGACTGCCGCCCCGAGGGCGGCGGCTACCCCGCCGTGGTGCCCGACGACTACGCCGGCGGGCGCGCCGCCACCCAGGAGCTCGTCGACGCCGGCCACCGCCGCATCGCCTACATCGACGACGGCGACGACGACCGCCCGATCGCCGCGCAGCTGCGCCTCGAGGGCTACGTCGACGTGCTCACCGAAGCCGGTATCGAGCCCGACCCCGCGCTGCACGTCTTCGCCGTCACCGCGGCGGCGGGTGGCCAGCGCGCCATCGCCGAGCTGATGTCGCTGCCCGAAGACCAGCGCCCCACGGCCGTCTTCGCCTTCAACGACCGCATCGCGGCCGGTGTCGTGATGTGGGCGCACCGCCACGGCATCCGCATCCCCGAAGACCTGTCCGTCGTCGGTTACGACGACCAGCAGCTGGTCGCGGCAGAGCTCGACCCGCCGCTGACCACCGTCTCGCTCCCCCACGCGGCCATGGGCCGTTGGGCCATGGAGGTCGCCCTCGGCCTCCGCGCGGCGGACACCGATTCCCCCCACCTCATGGACTGCCCGATCGTTCGTCGGGCTTCCGTCGCCCCTCCCGCGCACCTCGGCAGCGCGCGGGATCCCCGGGTCACGGACTGACGCCGCACCGGCGTCCTCTCACGATGGCGACAGCGATGTCGCCGCACACCGAAAGGAACACGATGAAGAAATCCTTCATCCCGCTCGCCGCGACGGGCGTGGCTGCCGCGCTGGTGATGACCGGCTGCGGTCAGGCAGGCCAGGGCGGCGCGACGACCGAAGACGGTCGTACCGTGCTGACGATGTGGACGCACTCGGCCGGCAACCCCGCCGAGCTCGCGGTCTACGAGCAGATCATCAGCGACTTCAACGCCTCGCAGGAGAAGTACACGGTCAAGACCGAGTCGTTCCCGCAGGGCGCGTACAACGACGCGATCGTCGCGGCGGCGGCCTCGGGCGACCTGCCGTGCCTGCTCGACCTCGACGGTCCGATCATGCCCAACTGGGCGTGGGCGAACTACCTGCAGCCGCTGAACATCTCCAGCGACATCACCGACAAGCTGCTTCCCACGGCGGTCGGAAAGTACAACGGTGAGATCTACTCGGCCGGGTACTGGGATGCCGCTCTCGGCATCTTCGCGCGCAAGTCGGTGCTCGATGCCAATGGCATCCGCATCCCCTCCATCGAGCAGCCGTGGACCGAGACCGAGTTCGACCAGGCGCTGGCCACCCTGAAGGCCGCCGGGTACGAGACGCCGATCGACATCGGCGCCGAAGACAAGGGTGAGTGGTGGCCCTACGCCTACTCGCCGTTCCTGCAGAGCTTCGGCGGCGACCTCATCGACCGCGACACCATGCTGTCTGCCGACGGCGCGCTGAACGGCCCGGATGCCGTGAAGTGGGGCACCTGGTTCCAGGACCTCTTCAAGAAGGGTTACGCCAACAGCGGCGGCACCGTGGGCAACCAGGAGTTCGTCGACGGCGATGTCGCCCTCAGCTACACGGGTGTGTGGAACGGTCTCGCCGCGGTGGATGCCGTGGGCGACGACCTGCTGATCCTGCCGCCGCCGGACCTCGGCAACGGCCCCAAGATCGGTGGCGGTTCGTGGCAGTGGGGCATCTCGTCGTCGTGCGCCGACGCCGACGGCGCTCGCCAGTACCTGGAGTTCAGCTTCGACGACAAGTACATCACCCAGTTCGCCGACGAGCAGCTCGTGATCCCGGCCACCGAGGCCGCGACCGAGGCGTCGAAGTACTTCAACTCCACCGACGGCGCCCTGGCCCCCTTCGCGGAGTTCTCGAAGGAGTACGCGGTGCTGCGCCCCGAGACCCCCGCCTACGCGGTGATCTCGACCACGTTCGAGACGGCGGCCAAAGACATCATGAACGGCGCCGACGTGCAGTCGGCTCTGGATGCCGCGGTCACCGAGATCGACACCAACATCTCCTCCAACGACGGCTACGGCGCGAACTGACGCCCGCGCCCAGCGGTGGGGGTCCAGCCGGACCCCCACCGCGCCCCGCGAAAGAAGAACCTGATGACCGTGTCACCTCCGGTCGCCGCGGCGAAGCAGCCGCGCCGATCCCTCAGCCGCTTCCGCTCCGCACGCGGACGCGAGACGTGGGCGGGCCTGGCGATGATGGCCCCCGCAGCCCTCCTGCTCCTGCTCTTCCTCATCGTCCCCGTGCTGCTGGCCTTCACGCTGTCGTTCACGAACGCCCGCCTGATCTCGCCCAACCCGCCGCGCTTCGTCGGACTCGACAACTTCCTGCGTGCCTTCACCGCCGACCCGGTCTTCCTGCAGTCGGCGCTGAACACCTTCCTCTTCGCCCTCGTCGTCGTTCCCGTGCAGGCCGGTCTCGGCCTGTTCCTGGCGGTGCTGGTCAACCAGCGCCTGCGCGGGACGACGTTCTTCCGCGTCGTCTTCTTCATCCCCGTCGTCACCTCGATCGTCGTGGTGTCGATCCTGTGGCGCTTCATGTACCAGAGCGACGGCCTCATCAACTCGATGATCGACACGCTCACCTTCGGGGCCCTGCAGGGCGCCGACTGGCTGAACGACCCGAGCACGGCGCTGCCCGCCATCATCGTGCTCTCGATCTGGCAGGCCGTCGGCTTCCACATGATCATCTGGCTCGCGGGACTGCAGACCATCCCCGAAGAGCTCTACGAAGCCGCCCGCATGGACGGCGCCAGCCGCTGGCGCCAGTTCACCAACGTCACCTGGCCCGGCCTTCGCCCCACCATGGTGTTCGTCCTCGTCACGATCACCATCGCCGCGCTCGGCCTGTTCGTGCAGGTCGACGTGATGACGCAGGGCGGTCCCCTCAACTCGACGTCGACCGTCGTGTTCCACGCGGTGCGCAAGGGCTACGAGCAGCAGGAGATCGGCTATGCCGCCTCGATCTCGCTGCTGTTCTTCGTGGCCGTGCTCATCATCGCGCTCATCCAGCGTCGGTTGACCCGAGAGAAGAACTGACATGACCAGCACCCTCGAGCGCCCCGAGCGCGCGACGCGTTCCTCGCGTCCCTCCTCGCCCGCCCGTCAGCGCACCCGCTCATCGGAGGGCCGCAGGGGCCGCATCCTCACGTACGTGTCGATGTCGATCCTCGCCGTGTTCTTCCTCTTCCCGCTCGTGTTCATGTTCGTCTCGAGCCTGAAGCCCGACGCCCAGATCCTGCGCGACATCAACTCCCCCGCCGCGTTCCTGCCAACCGGCGAGATCAGCCTCGACAACTACTTCGGGGTGTTCGACCGCGTCCCGGTCGCGCAGTTCCTGTTCAACTCGATCCTGGTGACGGTGCTCACCGTCGGACTCGGCCTGATCGTCAACTCCCTCGCCGGGTTCGCCCTGTCGCGGCTGCGCTGGAAGGGTCGCGTGGTGGTGCTGGCGCTCATCATCGCGACGCTCATCGTGCCGTTCGAGACGATCGCGGTGCCGATGGTCTACTGGGTCAATCAGCTCCCCACCCTCGTCATGGAGGGCGGCGTGCTGAAGTACGACTTCGGCTGGCTGAACACCTATCAGGTGCAGATCGTGCCGTTCATCGCGAACGCCTTCTCGATCTTCCTGTTCGCGCAGTACTTCTCCACCATCCCGGCGTCGCTCGACGAGGCCGCACGCATCGACGGCGCGAGCTGGTTCACCATCTACCGCCGCATCATCGTGCCGCTGTCGGGTCCCGCGTTCGCGACGGTGGCGATCCTGACCTTCCTGCCGGCGTGGAACCAGTACCTGTGGCCTCTCATGGTGGTGCAGAAAGAGGAGCTGCGCCCCGTCATGGTCGGCATGCAGTACTTCTTCCAGCTCAACACCGCGTGGGGCGAGGTGATGGCCTACACCTCGCTCATCACCCTTCCCGTGCTCATCGTCTTCCTCATCTTCCAGCGGGCGTTCGTCAGCAGCATCGCCGCATCGGGGGTCAAGGGATGAGTCCAGAACTCGATGTCGTCGTGCTCGGCGAAGCACTCATCGACATCGTCACCACTTCCGCCGGGGCGGCCGAGCGCCCCGGCGGAAGCCCGGCCAACGTCACGGTCGCCCTCGGGCGGCTGGGGCGGCGGACGGCCCTCGTGGCCCGCGTCGCCGACGACGAGCGCGGCCGCGTGCTGAACGACTGGCTCTCGGCATCCGGAGTCACCCTTCACCCGGCGGGATCGCCGGAGCACACGGCCACGGCGAACGCGATGATCGACGCCGTCGGCAACGCCACGTACGAGTTCGACATCGACTGGGTGCTGCCCGTCCCGGTCGAGGTGCCGGCCGCGCGCGTCTTCCACACCGGATCGGTCGCCGCGACCCTGGCCCCCGGCGCCGACGAGGTGCGTGCGACCGCCGAGCGCGCCCGGGCGACGGCCCTGGTGAGCTACGACCCGAACATCCGGCCGGCCCTCACCGGCGGCGTCGATGACGCGCGCCAGCGCGTCGAGGCCCTCGTCGCCCTGAGCGACGTGGTCAAGGCCAGCGCCGAAGACGCCGAGTGGCTCTACCCCGGCGTGCCGGCCCTCGAGGTGGCGCGCGCCTGGGTCGCCCTCGGCGCGGGACTCGCCGTCATCACCGACGGGGATGCCGGTTCGCTCGGCGTCACCGCCCACGGCAGCGTCGAGATCCCCGCGGTCCCGACGCGCGTGGTCGACACGGTCGGGGCGGGCGACACCTTCATGGGGACGCTGCTCGACGGCATCCTGAACCTTCCCGGCGACGTCGATGAGCTGCGCACCGCCGTGCGCGCCCTCGACGACGCCGCCCTTGCTCCCCTGCTCCGCCGCGCCGCGGCCGCCGCCGCCATCACGGTCGGACGCGAGGGCATGGACCCCCCGACCCGAGAAGACCTGCAGCACACCGCTGCGCTGAAAGAGAGTGCCTGACGTGTTCGACCTCGCCGATTCCTACGTGTGGGATTTCTGGTTCGCCGACGACGGCGACGCCTATCACCTGTTCTTCCTGTACGCCTCGCGCGCACTGCACGATCCGGAAGACCGCCACTACCGCGCCTCGGTGGGCCACGCCGTCTCGACCGACCTGGTGTCGTGGGAGCGCGTCGCCGACGCCCTCGTTCGCGGCGGGGCCGACGACTTCGACGCCCTCGCCACCTGGACCGGCTCGACCGTGCGCCGCGAAGACGGCACCTGGTTTCTCTTCTACACGGGCTCCCGCCTGGGCGACGACGGCCGCAACGTACAGCGCGTCGGCTACGGGACCAGCGACGACCTCTCCACCTGGCACAAGAACCCGGCGGGTGCGGTGCTCGAAGCAGACGGCACGATCTACGAGCGTCTCGACACCAGCGACTGGCACGACGAGGCCTTCCGCGACCCGTGGGTGTTCGCCGACCCCGCGGGCGACGGCTGGCACATGTACGTCACGGCGCGCGCGACGGAGGGTCCGTTCAACGGCCGCGGCGTCGTCGCGCACGCGACCTCGCGCGACCTCGAGACCTGGGAGCTGCAGGCCCCGGTCAGCGAGCCCACCGACGAGGGCTTCGGTCAGCTCGAGGTGACGCAGGTCGAGGAGGTCGACGGCCGCCCGGTTCTGCTGTTCTCGTGCATGCCCGCCCAGGCGATGGATGCCGTGCGCGCACGCCACCCGCGCGGGGCGGTGTGGGCGGTGGCCGCCGACAGCGTGCTCGGGCCGTTCGACATCGCGGCCGCCACACCGATCACCGACGACGACCTGTATGTCGGTCGCCTCATCCGCGACCGCGCGGGCGCGTGGCAGCTCCTGGCCTTCCGCAACGTCGGCCCCGACGGCCGCTTCGTGGGCGGTGTCACCGACCCGATGCCGGTCGGCTGGGACGGTGACCGCCTCGTCGTGAAGCAGTCGGCGGCACTGTCGGCCTGAACCGGCTCCACGTGGAACGCGCGCGTCCTCCCCGGGGCGTGCGCGTTCCACGTGGCACGCACGGCCCTCCCCTCGACGGCCGCACGGCCCGCCCGGTAAGATCGGCAGCGGTGTGTCGGGAAGCCTGGTCGACGATCCGTCGATCGATCACCCAGGAGCCGTCATGACTCACGACATCGTCCGCACACCGAGCTGGCCCGGCTCCGCCGAGGTGCAGCGCGTCACCGCCCTGCTGCGCCGTGAGTCCGTCGGGGGCCTGCTGCTCGTCGTGGCGGCCATCGCCGCGATCGTCTGGGCGAACTCGCCGGCGTCGGCGGCCTACTTCGCCCTACGCGATCTGCGCTTCGGCTACGAACCGTGGCATCTCGAACTCAGCGTGGGCGCGTGGGCGGCCGACGGCCTGCTCGCCGTGTTCTTCTTCCTCGTGGGCCTCGAACTCAAACGCGAGATCGTCGCCGGGAGCCTGCGTCGACGGAGCACGGCCGTCGTGCCCGTCACGGCGGCGTTCGCCGGTGTGGCCGTGCCGGCACTCGTCTATGTCGCCGTCGTGCACGCGCAGCCGAGCCTGCTCGCCGGCTGGGCCATCCCCACCGCGACCGACATCGCGTTCGCCGTCGCGGTGCTCGCGCTGGTCGGCTCGCACCTGCCCGGCCCGCTGCGTATCTTCCTGCTCACCCTCGCCGTCGTCGACGACCTCATCGCCATCGCGATCATCGCGATCTTCTACACCAGCGACATCTCGGTTCTGCCCCTGGCCGTCTTCGCGGTCCTCGTGGCGATCTACGGCGCGATCGCGCACCGGGGGCGAGCATGGTTCGCGCGCCACGCCTGCGGTGCCTGGGTCGTCCTCCTGCCGATCGGCTTCGCCGCGTGGGCGTTCCTGCACGCGTCGGGCGTGCACGCCACCATCGCGGGCGTCGCCCTGGCGTTCACCGTGCCCGTCGCCGCCTCACGCCGGCAGCCGCAAGCTCGCGGGATGGATCTCGCGGAGCAGTTCGAGCACCGCTTCCGCCCCCTTTCGGCGGGCGTCGCCGTGCCGATCTTCGCCTTCTTCGCCGCGGGCGTCTCGGTGGGCGGGGGCGACGGACTCCTGCGGGCTGCGACCGACCCCGTGACCATCGGCATCGTCGCGGGACTCGTGCTCGGCAAGCCCCTCGGCATCCTGCTCGGCGTTCGCCTGCTGACGCTGGTCACGCGGGTGCGACTCGACCCCGCGCTGCGATGGATCGATCTGGCGGGAGTGGGACTTCTCGCCGGTATCGGCTTCACGGTGTCGCTCCTGATCGCCGAGCTCAGCTTCCCCGGGGGCTCGGCGCACACCGACGACGCGAAGATCGCCATCATGGCGGCGTCGCTGCTGGCATCCGTGCTGGCGTCGTGCGTGCTTCTCGTGCGCAATCGCCGGTATAAGCGGCTCGCCCTCGACGAAGAGGTGGATGCCGACGGCGACGACGTTCCGGACGTCTACCAGCAGCCCCCCGGGCCGGGACTGTGACGACGAGTGCCCCGCACCGGGAGAGGTACGGGGCACTCGCGAACGTGCGGGTCAGGCGGCGGCGGCGAGCTGCACGCGGTGCCCGGCTTCCTGCTGTTGCCAAGTGGCCGCGTTGAGCGTCAGACCCGACGACAGCGCGGCCTGGTCGGCCAGCTGCCGCAGGTAGCCCCCCGACAGCCGCTCGGCCTCTGCGCTCGCGTAGTGGAAACGCAGCGAGATCGAGGGCTGGATCCACAGCGTCGTACGGGCGTGTTCGGCCTCGGTGTCGGTCCAGGTGATGGTGAACGATTCGCTGCGGCGGAGCTTGGTCGACAGAACCACCTGCAGGTACTGCAGCAGGCGGTCGTCGATGTCGATCGGCTTCGGGTCGGAACCGTAGAAGAGCTTGCCCATGAGGAGTCCTGTGCGGGGTGAGGGTCAGAAGACGAGGGGGCCGACGAGACCGACGCCGGCGGCCGAGACGACGACAGCGGCGGCAACGACGATGTGGCGCACCCGGCGCACGGCGACATCGGCGGGCGACGGCACGAAGGTCGAGCGGCGGGCAGATGCGATGGGCGTGCCTGTGAACATGATGCTGGTCATGACGTTCTTCCTTCCGTCGGATTCCCGCGACGCTCAGTCCCGGTGATCATCAACATAGCATGTAATCAACACCGTTAGGTAATCTTGTTGAGAGTCACGTACGCTGATATTCACGGTGGGTGATGATCAGTCTGGCAACTTTAGGAGGTTAGGTATAGTGATCCGGGACATACGGAATGTGGGGAGCAGGTCGATGACCGCAGAACCGGGCGACACCTCGCCTCTGATGACAGCGCTGATGCTGTACTCCCGGGAGCGCGAAGCGGCTGCGGCGCAGGCGCGCAAGCAGCTCGGCGTGAACGAGCTCGACGCGAGGGCCCTCGCCTTCGTCGGAGCCCACCCCGGCGTGCGCCCCTCAGCGCTGGCCGCGCACCTCGGCGTCACCTCCGCCGGCGTCACGACCATGGTGGAGCGCCTCGTGCGGCGCGGCATCCTGCGTCGCGAAGCGGACGAGACCGACCGACGCGTCAACCACATCTACGTCGCTGTCGACCTCGAGAACGAACCCTGGTCGCAGCTCGCGCACTTCGACAACACCTGCCGCCGGATCATCGCCACGCTCGATCCGAGGGTCGAGGCCGACCTCGCGTCGTTCCTGACCCACACGGCCCTCGCCGCACGCGAGCAGGCCGGACTCGCCGACCGGGCGACGACCGGAGACGCCTCGGCGGCCTGATCAGTCCTCGGCGTCGGCCGCGAGTCGCGCCACGTGCTCGACGGACTTGCGCTGCAAGAACGCGCACAGATCCGCCGCCTGCGTGATCTCACGGCACAGATCGTAGACGGCGTCGGGAGAGAGTTCCGTCACCTCCGGCTGCGCCTCGAACGTCACACGCCAATCCGGCTCGCCCACCGCGACCGGAGCCAGATACACCGACGTCGTCGCATTGGCCAACGGGAAGATGACGAGGCCGCCGTCGACGCCATCGACCGGCTCCTGGTCGGCGACGTACGCGCTCGCGCCCCCGCCGGTGACACCGGTGGCGGCGAACTCCGCGAGCCATGCCTGCAACGTGTCTTTACTGCGAAACGGCACCGTGCGCACCCCTTGGTATCTTGGTGGCCCCTGTTCCCACCAGGAAGATCGTACGACAGGTTGGACGCAGGCCATCAATAGGGTGCCGCAGCGTCCGCCGCCCTCGATCGCCGCGCTCGGGCTGTCTCATGCCGAGCGGCGTTCCACCACTTCTGTGGGCAGGATCGTCGCGTGAACGGCCGGTCGGCCGGCAAGGATGTCCAGCAGAACGGATGCCATGTGTCGCCCCTGCGACAGCGAGGGCTGCCGAACGGTGGTCAACGCCGGGTGCAGGGCCGTCGAGACCGCGGAGTCGTCGAAGCCGATGATGGCGATGTCGCGTCCCGCCTCGAGCCCGCGCTCGCGCAGCGCGGTGTAGGCGCCGCGAGCCATGAGGTCGCTCGCGACGAAGAGCGCATCGGGCAGCGGACCCGCCGCGAGGATTCGATTCATCGCCAGCGCCCCGCCCATCTCGGTGAAATCGCCGTCTTCGACCGCCGCCGGCTCGAGCCCCGCGTCGGCGAGCGCTTCGCGGAAACCCCGCAGACGGTCGATGGCCGCCGGCATGTCGAGCGGACCCGAGATCGTGCCGATCCGACGGTGGCCGCGCCCGAGCAGATAGCCGGTGGCGACCCGCCCGCCCTCGACGTTGTCGACATCGACGTAGTAGTCGTCGGGCCGCACACGAGACGGGCGGCCGCCGTAGACGACGGGCACGACGTCGGCGAGGCGTTCGAGAAAGGTGTCGCTGGTGTGGTGCGAGGCCACGATCGCACCGTCGACACTGCCGCCGCGCAGGTAGGCGAGCGCCTTGGCGCTGGCGTCGTCGCTGGCGATCAGCATGTTCATGACGTAGTCCGACGCGCTGATGACCTCGCCGATGCCCGCCACGATGGAGGCGAAGAACGGGTCGCCGAAGAAGCGGTCGGTCTGCTCCGGGATGACGAGGGCGATCGACCGCGTCTGTCGGCTGGCGAGGGAGCGCGCCGCGCGATTGGGAACGTACTGCAGTTCATCGATCGCGCGGCGCACGGCCTCGAGGGCGGAGGGCGAGACGGCGGTGGAGCCGTTGACGACGCGCGACACCGTCGAGCGCGACACCCCGGCTCGCGCCGCGACCTCTTCGATGGTGGCGGTGCCCCGCACGGGTGCGAGTTCCATCGCGCTCCCTCCTCCGGGCCCTCGCGCGAATTCACACCGCGGGTGCGGTGGCCAGAGAGCGCTCGGCGATGATGCGAGCGTACTGCCGGCCGGAGTCCTTCACGGTCCGTTCCTGGGTCTGGTAGTCGACGTAGACGATGCCGAAGCGCTTGGCATAGCCCCAGGCCCACTCGAAGTTGTCCATGAGCGACCAGTAGAAATAGCCGCGCACGTCGACGCCTCGATCGACCGCGTCCAGGACGGCGGCCAGGTGGGCCTCGACGAACTCGACCCGGTCGATGTCGTGCACGCGGGACTCTCCGGCATCCTCGACCAGCTCATCGTCGTACGCAGCCCCGTTCTCGGTCACGTAGAGGGCGACGTCGTCTTGCGCCGCATACTCCTCGCTGACCCGCTCGAGCAGGCGGGTGAGTCCCTCGGGCTGCACCTCCCACCCCATGTTGGTGCGCGCGAGGCCGCGGTCGTGCCAGTAGAGGTTCTCGTGGGCCGGGAACGGCTTGCCGATGGGTCGGGGCGTCGGGGCGTCGCCGGCGGGCGGGGCGACCTGCGGCGGTGTGCCGCCGACGAACTCGCCGTGGTAGTAGTTCACACCGAGCGAGTCGATGGGCGTCGAGATGATCTCGAGGTCGCCCGGCTGCACGGCCGCCTGCCACCGCGCGACGGCCTCGGTGTCGGTATCGCGGAAGTCCTTGATGATGTCGGCCGGGTACGCGCCTCGGAACACCGGGTCGAGGAACCAGCGGTTGAACTGCCCGTCGATACGGCGTGCGGCATCGAGGTCGGCGGGGGCGGCCGGGTCGACGGGGTCGGCGACCGTCAGATTGAGCGTGAGCCCGAGGGTGAGCGACGAGTCACGAGCGCGCAGTTCGCGCACGGCCTGACCGTGACCGAGCAGCAGGTGGTGAGCGGCGAGCATGCCCTCGGCCTGCGAGTAATGGCCGGGGGCATGGGCGCCGGCGGTGTAGCTGAGGAACGACGAGCACCATGGCTCGTTGAGGGTGGTCCAGACGTTCACACGGTCGCCCAGCGCGTCGTGCATGTCGAGGGCGTACTCGGTGAAGAGGTCGCTGGTCTCGCGCACGGTCCAGCCGCCGCGCTCCTGCAGCGCCTGCGGCAGATCCCAGTGATAGAGCGTGAGCCAGGGCAGGATGCCGGCATCCAAGAGCTCATCGACGAGACGCTTGTAGAAGTCGACGCCTCTCGGGTTGAGGGCGCCGCCGTCGGGGCGCACGCGCGACCACGAGGTCGAGAATCGGTAGGTCTGCAGTCCGAGACTCTTCATCAGCTGCACGTCGCCGGCGTAGCGGTGATAGTGATCGCACGCGACATCGCCGTTGTCGGCGTTGATCACGGCGTCGGGCACACGGCTGAACGCGTCCCAGATCGAGGCGGTGCGCCCGTCTTCGAACGCGGCGCCCTCGATCTGGTACGCCGCGGTCGCGGCCCCGAAGAGGAAGCCCTCGGGAAAGGCTCGAGTATCGGACATGGTTCGGGTTCCTTCCGTGGGCGCGAGGGTCATCCCTTGACCGCCCCTTGCATGATGCCACTGACCAGCTGTCTGCCCGCGAAGACGAACAGCAGCAGCAGCGGGATCGTCGACAGCAGCACGCCCGCGAGCACGACCGAGTAGTCGACGAAGTAGTTCGACTGCAACAGCGACAGCGCGACCGGCAGCGTGGGGTTCTGCCGGTCGAGCACGATGAACGGCCAGAAGAAGTTGTTCCATGCCGTCACGAACGTGAACAGACCGAGCATCGCCGCGGCGGGTCGTGCGGCCGGGACGCCGACCGTCAGGAACGTGCGGAACGAGCTCGCACCGTCGACCCGCGCGGCCTCGATGAGCTCATCGGGCACGGCCTGCCGCAGATACTGCGTCATCCAGAAGACGCCGAACGCGCTCGTCAGCGCGGGGACGATGATCGCCCCGATCTCCCCCGTCCAACCGAGCTCGCTGAACAGGATGTACAGCGGCACGACGCCCAGCTGGGTGGGCACGGCCATCGTCGCCACGACGAACAGCAACAGCCACGGGCCGCCGCGGAACCGCAGCTTCGCGAACGCCCAGCCCGCCAGCGTGGAGAAGAAGACGACGGATGCCGCGATGATCGCCGAACTGAAGATCGAGTTCCACAGTCCCGCCCAGAAGTTCACGGCGGGGTTGCCGAGCACGGCGGCGGCGTTGGCGAAGAAGTTGCCGCCCGGGATCCAGGACAACTCGGGGTTGCGGATCGTCGCGGAGTCGCCGGAGCCGATCAGCAGCGCCCAGTAGTAAGGGACGAGAGCGGCCAGCAGGACGACGCCGAGGCTGGCGTAGACGAACCAGCCGGGCCGCGAGCCGCGGACCGCCCGGGGGCGTCGGCGGGCGGGGCGAGGGTCGGCCGCCCCGGTGACGGGCGAGGTGTCGATGACGCTCACGGACGGACGTCCTTTCCTGTCGATGCGGCGAGCCGCTGCCGCGCGGCGCGGGCGGCGGCCCGGCGCTGGGCTCGGGTGAGGCCGTCGCGCGAGCCCTCGTCGCGCACGAGCGACCGGCTCACGAAGAGGTTGACCGCCCCGATCACGAGGATGATGAGGAACAGGATCCACGCGAGCGCCGCTGCGCGACCGAAGTTCCACTCGCCCCAGCCGAGGTTGTAGAGGTACAGCGAGATGGTCAGCCACTGGTTGTCGGACCCGCCGGTGCCGGACTGATCGAACATGCGGGGCTCGTCGAAGATCTGCAAGCCGCCGATGGTCGAGGTGATGATGACGAAGATGAGCGTCGGCTTCAGGCTCGGCAGCGTGATCGAGAAGAACTGGCGCACCTTGCCGGCGCCGTCGACGGTGGCCGCCTCGTAGTACTCCCGCGGCACGGCTTGCATCGCGGCCAGCAGGATGAGGGTGTTGTACCCCGTCCACCGGAAGTTGACCATCGTCGCGATGGCGATGTGGCTGGCGAACGCGTCGGAGTGCCAGCCGACCCCGGGCAGGCCGAAGCGGGCGAGCAGGGTGTTGATGATGCCGTACTGGTCGCCGAACATGTTGCTGAAGATCAGCGCGACCGCGACAGGGGCCATGACGTACGGCACGAGTACGCCCATGCGCCAGAGGGTCTTCGCGCGGATGTTCTGGTCGAGCATCGCCGCGATGAAGACCGCGAGGATGAGCTGCGGCACCGTCGAGAGCACGAAGATGCTGAAGGTGTTGCGCAGCGCGTCCCAGAATGCGGGCTGCGACAGCACGTAGGCGTACTGGTCGAAGCCGACGAACGTCCCCGAGCCGCGGATCTGATCCCAGTCCATGAACGAGATGACGCCCGTGTAGAGGATCGGGAAGAGCCCCGTGACGAGGAAGAGCACGAAGAACGGGGAGATGTAGAGGTACGGGGAGAGCTTGAGATCCCAGGCGCTGAGCGTCGAGCCGAACCCGACGCGACGAGGCGTGCGGGCGGAGAGACCGTCGGGGGCGGATGCCGCGGGGGTTGCGGGCGGCTGCAGTGTCGTGGTCACGAGATTCCTTCCGGGGGTGCGGGCCGGGCGCACACGGCGCCCGGCCCGCGGGGTCCGGCGTCAGCCGATGGCATCCACCTGCGAGACCCACTGGTCCCACGAGGCCTGGGCGTCCTGCGTGTTGCTCTCGACGCGGGTGAGCGCCTTCTGCATCGCGTCGTTGACCTGGAAGTAGTACTCGCCCTTGAACGGGGTCACACTGACCGCTTCGGCGCGCGCGCTGAAGATCTCGCCGATGGCGGCGTCGCCGAAGTAGGCGTTGGTGGCTTCGAGCAGCTCGGGCGCCTTGAGGGCGTCGACCTGGCTCGGGAAGGTGCCCGCCTGCTGGAAGAACTTCACCTGCTGCTCGGGCGAGGTCAGCCAGTCGGCCAGCGCCTGGGCCTCGGCAACGTGGGCCCCGTTGGCGGGAACGGTCAGATACGAACCGCCCCAGTTACCGCCGCCGTTGGGGAAGACGTCGGCGATCTTCCAGCCCGCGACCTCGGGGGCGTTGCCCTCGATCTGCGTCAGCATCCAGCCCGGGCACATGAGCGTCGCGAAAGCGCCGTTGGCCATGCCCGCGTACCAGTCGGTCGACCACTGCTCGAAATGCGCGGACTGGGTCTTCGCGGCGTCGAGCGTCTGCGTGTAGATCTTCTTGACCTCGGGGTTGGTCGTGGCCGTGATCTCCCCGGAGTCGGGGTTCTCGTAGGCGGCCTCGACCTGGTTGATCATGCCCTGGTACACGCTGCCGGCGGAGTCGAAGAACGGCTTGCCCGTGGCGGCGACGTACGTGTCGCCCATGGCGAAGTAGGCGGACCAGTCGCCCTGGAGGGCGGAGGCGACCTCGGCCGGGTCGGACGGCAGACCCGCGGCCTCGAACAGGTCGGCCCGGTAGCAGACGGCCTCGGGGCCGATGTCGGTGCCGTAGCCGATGAGGTTGCCGGCCGAATCCGTCGCCGCCTTCTCCTTCCAGTCGAGCCACCGGCCCTGCAGATCGGTGGGAACGGGAGCGAGGAGGTCGGAGTACTTCATGACCTCGGGCAGCCAATCGACCTCGATGGCTTCGATGTCGGCCAGGCCCGACTTGCCCAGCTTCTGGAAGTAGTTGGCGCGGGCGTCGTTCGACTTGGCGGCGCGGTTGTGGACGATCTTCACGTTCGGGTGCTCCGCGGTGTACGCGGCGAGCAGTTCGTCGGTGTAACCGAAGTCGTTGAACGTGGCGACGGTGAGGGTGACCTCCTCGTCGCCGCCGCCCGCGGCGGCACCGCCGCCACCGGAGCACCCGGCGAGCACGAGGGCGGATGTGGAAGCGACGGCCGCCGTGAGGGCGATGCGGCGCAGGGCACGTGATTTCACAGAACACTCCTTTGTGGTGGATGCGAATCGGCGAGGTGCGCGGCTCTCGCTGCCTCGAACGTGGGAGCGCTCTCACCGATGGGGACGACAGTATGGGATCGCTCCCACGTCGTCAAGAGAGCGCTCCCACACAGCAACGGCGTGCCGCGGCGCCAGGCGAGCCTCGCGTAGAATGGCGGGACAACCCCACCGACTTCTGGAGCTGCTGTGCCCACCATCGTCGTCGACGTCATGCCCAAGGCCGAGCTTCTCGACCCGCAGGGGAAGGCCGTCGCCGGCGCCCTCTCGCGGCTCGGCGAGAACCGTTTCTCCGATGTGCGCATCGGCAAGCGCTTCGAGCTCACCGTCGAGGGAGAGGTCGACGAAGCCACCCTGGCCCGCGCGCGCGAGCTCGCCGACGACATGCTGTCGAACGCGGTCATCGAGGATGTCGTGAACATCGAGGTCGTCGAGTGACGGCTCGCATCGGGGTCATCACCTTCCCCGGCTCGCTCGACGACCGCGACGCGCAGCGCGCGATCCGTCTCGCCGGTGGCGAGCCCGTCGCCCTGTGGCACGGTGAACACGACCTGAAGGGCGTCGACGCCCTCGTCCTGCCCGGCGGGTTCAGCTACGGCGACTACCTGCGCGCCGGCGCCATCGCGGCGTTCGCGCCGATCATGGCCGAGGTCAAAGACGCCGCCGCCAAGGGTATGCCCGTGCTCGGCATCTGCAACGGCTTCCAGATGCTCGTCGAGGCGCACCTGCTGCCGGGCGGTCTGATCCGCAACGCGCACCAGCAGTTCATCCGTCGCGACCAGCGCCTGCGCGTCGAGAACGCCTCCACCGCGTGGACGAGCGACTTCACCGAAGGCGACGAGATCGTCATCCCGCTCAAGAACGCCGACGGCGGATACATCGCCGACACCGAGACCCTCGCGCGGGTCAACGGCGAGGGCCTCGTGGCCTTCCGCTACCTGGGCGTCAACCCCAACGGCTCGCTCGATGACATCGCCGGCCTCACCAACGAGCGCGGGAACGTCGTCGGTCTCATGCCGCACCCCGAGCACGCGGTCGAGCCGGGCTTCGGCCCCGGTACCTCCGCCGCGATGCGTTCGGGCGTCGACGGCCTGGGCTTCTTCACCTCGGCGATCGCCGCCGTGGTGGGCGCCGCGGCCTGACCACGCACGCCGTGACCGACAAGCGCGCTCCCGACCAGGACGCGCTGATCGATCGCATCTTGCACCTCTGGCGAGCGGATGCCGACACCCTGCCGTCGGAACCGCGTCTCGCCGAACTGACCGGCGCGAGCCGCAACTCGGTGCGCGAGGCCCTCATCCGCCTCGAGGAGCGGGGCTACGTGCACCGCACCCAGGGAGCCCGCACGTCGCCGAACCGCCGCCTGCCCGGCGTCGGCCGGCGTATCGATGAGCAGTTCGACCACTCGCTGTCGATTCGCGCAGCGGGGTACGAGCCGACGCTCGAGGTCGTCTCCGCCGACCGCATGACCCTCGCCGCGGGGACGCAACGGTACGACGACCTCCCCGACGGGGCCGACGTGCTGCGCACGACGAAGATGTGGCGCGTCGACGGCGCCCCCTACGCCCTGGCCGAAGACCTCGTCCCCGTGACCCGGGTGGTCGACCTCGACCCGCAACGACCCGTGTTCGACCTCGCCGAGGCGGCCAACGGCATCCGCGTCGCCTGGGAGACCATGTGGATCGACGCGATCGCCCTGGATGCCGCGCGTGCCGCGATCCTGGATGCCGAGCCCGGCACGCCCGTGATCGAGATGACCTACTGCGGCTACGGGGCCGACGACGCGATCGGTTACTGGTCGCGCGAGGTGCAGCTGACCGCGCCCGCGGGCTTGCGCAACGCCCTCATCCGCCGCGTGCGCTCCTGATCGTCGCGCTGCTCTGAGCGTTCGACGACCCTTCTCGACCGAGGAACACGTGCGGGCTGTGTCTACTCGCCGTCGAGGAAGAAGTCGCGCGCGTCCAGATACTCCACCGCGCCTTTCCGGTCCGTCACGTTCAGCTTCTTGTAGAGGGTCCGCAATTGCGCTTTCACCGTATTCACGCTCGACCCCGCCGATGATGCGAGTTCCGAATTGGAGAGTGCGCGATAAAGACCCCATGCCAACTCACGCTCCCGGCCGGTGAGGCGCGGAAGTGAGACGGATTCGGATCTTCCACCTTTTCTTTCAATGAATTCGATGATCGCAGCCACCATCGAGGTGAGTTCCGGCGAGATGTTATCGAGCGATAACAGAGCGGATTTCAGATCCCCGGCGTCGAGGCCGATGAACGAGGTGAAAGAGACCTCCGCACGCAGAGCCAATTGCAAGCCGTCGATGAAATGCTGTCGCGCACGAGCACGTTGACCGAGACGGAAGCAGGAAAGACCCCGCACCATGGCCAGCGGCACCATGACGCGGATGCTGTGGCCGGTCAACCGCGACATGCACATCGACGTCTCGCGGAGAACCCTCCGGTCGTCGCGCATGAGCGAGTACGCGTAGGCACGCTGCACGTTCCCGCACGTCACCGACCCGGGAGGTTCCGGCTGCGCCTCGAGCACGGACAACGCCCGCCGAGGTTCTCCGCGGATGAGGTACGCGTCGAAGATCACGCTCGCCAGGAGGGCGCGAACCATGGCCTGTCCTGCGCGAGCGCCCAGCGATAGCAGAGCCATCCCCGACGCGATCCCCTCGTCCACCGAGCCCTCGAGAATCTGCGCCTGGACGAGCGCCGCCTCCGCCGCCATGCGTCGGTAGTCCAAGCCCGCGCCCACGAACCGCAGGTCGGACGCGACATTGCGGAGTTCTCGCGCATCGGCGCTGGCGGAGGCGATGAGAACACGCGCCAGCGCCCGCGGGTAGATGCCCCGCACCGAGGAGTCGAGCTCGCTCCCGTCCGGGAGGTCGCTCTCGCCCAAGAGCGTGACCGCCCGGCCGATGTCGCCATGCAATGCGATGCACAGGGCTGACAACGCCTTGCTCTTCGCCTGCTGGAAGGGCCCGCTCGCGAAGCTCAGCGAGCGATTCGCATGGACGCGTGCGTGCGAGGGCTCACCCAGGGCGCACCACGCCTCGGCCGCGCTGGTCTCGAGGACGAATGTCGAGGCGTCGCGCAGGGTTCCCGCGAACACGAACAGGCTGTCACGCCAGTAGCGCGCGAGGATCGCGCGACACCGAGCCAGATCGTCGAGACGGGCGGAGGCGAGAAGACACGCACCGACGTGAATGGCGTCGTCGTCGCCGGTAACGACGGGCGGAAGATCGGGATAGATCGACCACGCGGTCGTCAAGGCCATATCGGTAACGAGATCCGGATCACCGAGGACGGCCTGCGCAACGGCATCTCCCCCACATCGAGCGCGACGATCACTCATCGTCGATAGTGAGACATTCATCCGGGCGGGCTCCTTCATGTATTCACATCGCACGAAACATCTATCGCATCGATACGGAACCATCGTTCCGCGGACTCAGTTATACACCGGACCCATAAGCACCAACGGCCGAATATCTATGGACCGACTTCTCGATGGCATACTCACTGAACAGGTAGTAACCGGGTACTAATGATTCGCGCCGCTCTCCAGAATTCGAGTATGCAGGACCAGATCGAAGAAAATCCCCCCGGAGCGAGTAAGCGCGTCTCGACGACTCCTCGCGTATTTCTGCGACGTAACCGGTGGATGACGTTGTCGACACTGCGCGCAGTAAACTTGTTGGACAAGTGTACGCTCGGGCTACCCGATGAAAGCGAGTCGCCGTGTCCGACACCCTCACCCCCCACGTCCTGACATCCGAGATCGTCACCCCCGCCGGCTTCGACCCGTTCGGTGTGGTGCTCACCCCCATGGAGGACGGCACCCCGTTCACGGCCGAGGAGGCCGTGCTCGACGTGTCCAACGGCATCCCCCGCTTCTACCTCATGCACCTCGAAGACAAGCCCGCGGAGTTCGTGCGAGTGACCCGGCACCTCGAAACCACGCAGACGCTGATGTCGGTGGGCGACGTCGAATGGACCATCGCCGTCGCCGCGCCCGGGTATCGACGCGCCCACGCTCGACGATCTGCGTGCTTTCCGCATCCCGCCGCGTACGGCGATCACGATGCGCAAGGGCACCTGGCACGCGGGGCCTTTCTTCGCCGAACCGAGCATGGACTTCGTCAACCTCGAACTCGACGACACCAACGTCACCGATCACCACAATCATCGCCTCGACGACGCCTTCGGCGTACGTGTCGTGATCGACGAGCGCTGATGATGCTCACGCCCCTGCCCGACGCTCCCGCCCGACTGGCCGGCCTCGAGCGCGAGGCGACACACCAAGCCGCCCTCAGCACGGGCGAGGAGCGTCCCTGGGTGCGGACCCGACAGGGCATCCGCCCCGTCGTCATCGTCGGTGCCGGCCAGGCGGGGCTCGTGCTCGCGCGTGGTCTGCGTCGGCGCGGCGTGTCCGACGTCGTCGTGCTCGACGCCGCACCCGCGGGCGCGGCGGGCCCGTGGACGACCTACGCCCGCATGCACACGCTGCGAACCCCCAAAGACATCGCCTGGCCCACGTGGGGCACCCCCGCGGTGACCCCGCGCGCCTGGTTCGAGGCGGTCTACGGCGACGCCGCATGGGAGGCGCTGGAATACTTCCCCACGACGGCGTGGCAGGGCTTTCTACGGTGGTACCGCGAGGTCTCCGACATCACGGTGGTGACCGACACCCGGGTACGCGCGATCACTCCGACCACCGACGACGGCCCCCTCGACCTCTTCCTCGACGGGCCCGACGGGCAGTGGATCCTGCCGGCACACCACGTCGTGCTCGCCACCGGCATCGAAGGAGCCGGCGGCCGGTACATCCCGCCCCTGCTCGCCGACCTCCCCGCCGACCGCGTGCACCACACGCACGACGACATCGATTTCACCGCCCTCGCCGGCCTGCGGGTCGGCATCCTCGGCGCGGGCACCGGGGCCTTCGACAACGCCGCGACCGCATTGGAGCACGGTGCCGCACGCGTCGACGTGCACATGCGCCGCCCGGCCATGCCCCAGGTGAGCCCGTACCGGTGGATGGAGTTCATCGGCCTGATCGAGAATTACGGCTCGTTCACCGACGCGCAGAAGTGGGCGTTCAACGTGCACCTGTCGGCCGTGGACCAGCCTGCGACGCAGAACGCCCTCTGGCGTGCGCACGCCTTCGACGACTTCCGCTTCCTCACCGCGTCGCCCTGGCGGAGCGTCGAGTGGACCGGCACCGACATCGCCGTGACCACGCCTCACGGCATCCATCACTACGACGTGGTGCTGGCCGCCACGGGCATCGCCGCCGACCTCGCTCGTCGCCCCGAGCTCGCCGCCGTCGCAGCCGACGCCCTGCTGTGGCGCGACCGCCTGACCCCCGAGGCCGCGGCCCAGAACCCGGGCCTGTCGACCTTCCCGTATCTCGCCGACGATTTCGGCCTCGTCAGCCGCGACGGGGATCGGGATGCCGTGCTCTCGCGCATCCACATGTTCAACCACGGCGCCCGTATCAGCCAGGGCATGTTGAGCCACCAGATCCCGGGCCTCGTCGGCGGCGCCACCAAGCTCGCCGCGGCCCTGTCGCGTCGACTTTTCATTCGCGACTCCGACGCCCTGCTCACCGAGTTCCTGGCCTACGACACCCCCGTCGGTGTGCACATCGGCCGGCGCGCGCAAACGCCCCCCGCACCCACGAGGACGACGGTAGCGTCGAGAGGGTGACGACCGAGAGAACCCTCACCGTGTCCGTTCCCACCGAGCAGCTGCGCCACGATCTCCAGCCGCTTCCCGAGGGCGTCGAGGTCGTGGTGTGGGACGTGAAGAGCGCGGCTCCACGCCGTCGTTTCGACATGGTCGTGCTCCCGTACATGTCGATGAGCCGCGTGCTGAAGAGCCTTTCCACGGTGGAAGCCGGCCTCCTGCAGAGCCAATCCATCGGCTACGACAACGTCGAGGGGCGCCTGCCGGCCGGCATCGTTTTCGCGAACGCCTCGAGCGTGCACGAAACCGCGACGGCCGAGCTCGCCGTCGCCCTGGTCCTCGCCGCGCAGCGGCGGCTGCCCGACTTCGTGCGCGCCCAGGAGCGCGGCGAGTGGGCCGCGGGCGGTTCCGCCGGCCTCGCCGACCGGCGCGTGAGCCTGCTCGGCTTCGGTGGCGTCGGGCGTGCGATCGCGGCCCGCCTGAAACCCTTCGACGTCGAGCTGCGCGCCGTGGCCTCGCACGGCCGTCTGCAGGACGACGTCGAGGTCTTCCCCCTCGGCGTGCTGCACGACGTGCTCGCCGAGACCGACATCCTCGTGGCCTCGCTCCCCGGAGGCGACGCGACGCGTCACCTCATCGACGACGCCGCACTCTCTGCGCTGCCCGATGGGGCACTCGTGGTGAACGTCGGTCGTGGTCCGCTCATCGACACCGACGCCCTGGTGGACCACGTGCGCCGCGGCCGCATCCGTGCGGCACTCGACGTCACCGATCCCGAACCTCTTCCGCCGGGCCACCCCCTCTGGGGCCTCGAGGGAGTGCTCATCGCTCCGCACGTCGGAGGAGCGACGGATGCCATGCGCCCGCGCATCGCGCGCCTGGTGCGCCGTCAGATCGAACGCCTCCGGGTCGGCGAGGAGCCGCTGAACGTCGTCATCGGCGGCTGAGCCCGGCTCACCCCGGCTCGGCGCGAGGGCGGCGATCCGCCCCGCGCTGCGGGAGCATCGTGCGCAGCGTGCGGACGATCAATCGAGCATCGCGCCGCCCGATCGCGGCCAGCGCCGTCGCCGCCACCGCCATCCACGTCAGCACGATCACGGCGAGCCGCGCCAGCGGTGGCAGCGCGGTGAGCACCGCCGCGTCGAGTGCCCAGGCACCGAGGGTGGCCGCACCGCTGACCGCGAGGGGCACGACGGCCGTCGTCACGAGCGCGCGCACCGGCAGCCCCGCACGGGGCGCGAACACGAACGTCCCCGACGCCCAGATGAGAAGCTGGCCCAGCGCCACACCCCACGCGACCCCCGTCGGCACCACCGGTGCCAGCACGAGGATCAGAGCGACCATCGGCACACGACCGACGACCTCCGATACGAAGAGAGCCCCGGAGCGACCTTTCGCGGCGAACCCCCAGTAGTAGGCGTACGCGATGGTCTGGAACACCGCGCCCGCCGCGAGGATCGGGAGGAACTGGGTCGCGGGCAGCCACACGGAACCGAGGACGACCTCGATCAGAGGCCCCGCACACACCACGATGAGCCCGGTGACCCCGAGCAGCGCGTGACTGACGAGTCTCTGCGCGCGCACGAGTGCGTCGTTCAGCGCCGGCGCGTCGTCGGCGACATCGGCCAGGCGCGGCAGCACCACGCGGGTCAACGGCGCGGCCACCTGCTGCAGGGGCAGCATGACGAGCTGGAACGCGCGCGTGTAGAACCCCACGATCGCCGGTTGGTACCAGGCGCCCATCGCGACCGTGTCGACGTTGGTGGTCACGTAGTGCGCGGCGTGCGTCGCCAGTGTGGACACACCGAACACGAGCAGGTGCCGCATCGGCGCGCGGCGCGGCAGGCCCGGCATCCAGCCCGCCGCGAGACAGGCCCACACGAGCGAGACCAGAGCGGCCACGCTTCCCTGCACCGCGAGAGCCACGACGCCCGAGCCGAAGAGAGCGAGGACGATGGCGGTGGCGACCCCCGCGGCATCCCCGCCGAGCTCTGACGCGGCCAGCCGCGAGAACCGCTCCCGGCGGTTCAGCTCCACCTGAAACTGGGCGGTCGCCGCACGGAGGAGGAATGCGGGGGCGGCGATGAGAACGACCGCCACCAGACGGTCGTCGTCGAACGCGGCGGCGATGGGCCCCGCGGCGGACGCCACCAGCAGGGCGAGCACGGCACCGATGGCGGAGTTGATCCAGAACAGGTTGCTCTTCTGGGCCGCGGAGAGGTCCTTCTCACGGAGAGCAGCGAGACTCAGGCCGAAATCGCCGATGACCGCGGCAATGCCCACGATCGCGAGTCCCAGGCTCACGAGGCCGAAGTCGGCCGGCCCGATCAGTCGGGCCAGGACGACGATGTTGACGATCTGCAGCGCGTATCGCAGCCACTGCGTCGACAGCAGCACCGTCGCCCCACGGGCGCGGGCACCCGTGGATGCGGGGGGCTTCACGTGATGGTCCTCCTCGCGCCTGGCCACAGGAGCGGCGGGGTCGCCGGGCAAGGCTACGTTCGCGAACCGCCCGGGTCCGCGAGAGAGCCATATAGCGGGGCGTAATTCACCCGGTCGGTCCCCTGGATACCCGCACACGCCCCCGACAGGTGCGCCGCGGCACGCGCCTAGCCTGACCGGGTGACTCTCACCGCCCCCGTCGATCGGCGGCCACCGGCTCGCACCAGGCTCGACGCCCGCGTCGTTGCACCGGAGCGAACCGCGATGGCCCGCGCCGCCTCGTACGCGTTGCTCCTTCTGTTCTGGGGCGCGTCGGCCTCGCTCTCCATCGCGCAGACGCTCACGATGAGCAGACGGGTCGCCGTCGAGGGCGTGAAGACGGCGATCTCCCAGCCGGTGGTCGAAGCCTGGTACGTGGGATTCCTGGTCCCCGCGATCATCGCGCTGCTCGTCCTGCTCTTCCGCGTGGTCTTCGTGCGCAACGACCTCGTCCCGCTCCTGGTGGCCCTGACGCCGTGGATCTGGATCAACCTCAACGAGTTCATGCGCGGGAACGTCGTCCCCGAGCAGACCATCCTCCCCATGGGCGTCGCCCTGACCTTCTGGGCGATCCAGCCTCGGGTGACGGACCTCAAGATCTACGCCGTGCTGGGAGCGATCCTCGCCGCCGTATCGATGGCGCTGACCTCGTCAGCCCCGACGTTGATGTACATGCCGCAGAGCTTCGACGAGGCGACCGAGAAATCGATCACGGGTCTGCCGCTGCTCGCCGGATTCTTCAGCCACCCCAACGCCAACGGTCTCTTCCTCGCTCTCGCTCTCCCCCTGACGTGCTTGTTCTCGCACTGGTACCTCCGCTGGGCCACCGCCGGGGTGATCCTCACCGCCATCGTGTGGTCGGCGTCGCGCACGGCGCTCTTCGGCGCCGCGGTCTGGGTCGTCGTCATGCTCCTGACCGTCGTGGTGCGCCGTCACCTGACCCGCGTTCTCGGGGTCGTGCTCGCCGCCCTCATCGTGGCGGTCGTGCTGGTTCCTTCCACCACGACCGACCCCGAGGCGTACACGGAACGCGGATCCATCTGGCAGTTCAACCTCGCGCAGCTCGGGGGTCTCCACTGGCTGTACGGGCTCGGTCACAGCTGGTACACCGACAACTACCCGATGCTGAAGTCCGCGTTGTCGAGCGCGGCCGGCCACGGTCACAATGTCTTCGTGACCTACACCGTCACGGGGGGCCTGATCCTGGTGGCTCTCATCGGACTCGTGGTGGTGTTCTCCGCACGGATAGCGAGCCGCCTGCCCGACCGGGAGCGGGTGGGAGCATTCGCATTCCTGTGCGTGCTGGTGAGCGTCTCGATCACCGAGTCGGCGTGGCGCGTCGAGGCCCCCGACACCCTGTTCGCGGCGATGCTGGTACCGATGTTCGTCATCGCCACGCAGAGCCCGAGAGTGGCGCCAGACGGCACTCGCGTCCCGGGTGGGTCTACGGGTGAATTCAGTGCCGCCTCGGAGCTGCGCCGCCACCGTCGATAGGCGCAGCGCCCTCGGCGTCTCGCGCCCGACCGCGCTCGCGCCACGGCATGACGCGTCGAGCCATCGACCGCACACGGCGCAGGTTGGTCGAGCCCGGAGGCAGGTCCCAGGTGAGCAGGGGACGCAGCACGTCGTCGCCGGCACGACGACCCGCCTGGACGACGCGACGCTCTCGAAGCTTCTTGGGCATCTTCACTGCGGCGACGGCCAAAGCCCTCACCGCGGTCACCCCCTGACCGCGCAGCACCGCACGCGCGAACGTCAGGGAGTAGGCGAAGGCGAGGCGCGGAGCGATCGTCGGCAGGAGACGCAGCGGCACGTTCTTCGTCGCCAGCCACAACAGGTTCTTCAGCGTCTGATATGTCGTGAACCCCGGGATACGCCCGCTCGTCGCACCGATGCGGTGGTAGGCGATGGCATCCGGGGCGAGGCGCACCCGCCATCCTCGCAGCTGCGCCCGCCAACTCAGGTCGACGTCTTCGAAGTAGGCGAAGAAGTCCTCGTCGAACAGGCCCACGTCGCGCAACATGTCCGCACGGTACAGCGTCGATCCGCCGCTGGCTCCGAACAACTCGGTCGCCTCGTCATAGGCGTCCAATCGTTCCTCGCCACGGCCGCGGGGGAACGGCAGACCCCACGTCGAGTAGCACTCGCCCGTACTGTCCAGGCGCGCACCGTCCATGGTGACGAACTTGCTCGCGACCATCCCGACACGATCATCGCGGGACATCTCGGCGACGAGCGCCCGCATCCATTCGGCGTCGGCGACGGCGTCGTTGTTCAGCAGCGCGATGGCGTCGTGCCCGCGGTGCAGCGCGTAGCGGATCCCCGCGTTCACACCGCCGGCGAAGCCGAGGTTCACCGCTTGCACCAGCACGGTGACGTCGGGGTAGCTCTCGCGGAGCATCTCCACCGAGCCGTCGGTGGAGCCGTTCTCGACCACGATGACCTCGACCGGAAGCGTCTGACGCCGCAGGGAGTCCAGGCACGCGGGGAGATCCTCCCGTCCGTTCCAGTTCGGGATGACCACTGCTGCGCTCATCGACGCTCTCCTCGTGCGAACAGGGCGTCTTCCAGACGCGCCGGGTAGGTCTCGAGCGAGAACGCCGACCGCGCCCACTCACGCGAGCGCTGGGCTTCCCGCCAGGCCCGCTGCGGGTCGTCGAGGATGCGCAGGAGCGCCGCCGCGATGGCATCGGGCTCATCGGCGACGACGAGGCCGCCGGTCTCGCCCTCACCGGTGAGCCCCTCCGCTCCTACCGTCGTCGACACCACAGGGATACCGCGCATCAGCGCCTCCACCGTCTTGAACTTCAGGCCCGCCCCCATGAGCAGCGGGACGACCACCGCGGTCGCCGACGCGTACGACGGCTCTAGCGAGGGCACCTCTCCGGTCACGGTCAGCAGCGGATCGGCCGCCGCCGCCGCGACCATCGCCGGAGTCGGGCCCGCGCCGGCCATGATGAAGCGCACGTCCGGGCGCCGCGCGCGCACGAGCGGGACGATGCCGTCGATGAGCCACTGCGCCGCCTGGGCGTTCACGTCGCGGAAGAAGGCCCCGACGAAGACGACGGTGGGCGGACCATCGGGCGGAGCGCACTCCGCCGCCCCCGCATCGCCCCCGAAGGGCGGGCGCACGACGACGGCTCGGTCGGCGCGGACGCCCAGACCGCGCACGAAACGGGCGTCTTTCTCGCTGAAGACGACGACCGCGTCCATTCCTCGGTACAGCCGTCCCTCGTCGCGGACCACCGCCCGGTTGCGCCACAGGCCGAGCACCCACGCGAGCGACCACCTCCGCGTGGTGGCGAAGATGCGCTCGTACGTCTGCACGATCACGTCGTGCGCGACGACGACGCGCCTGATGTCGCGACGCCGCGTGCGCAACGCGCGGCTGATCCAGCCCATCTCCGTCCAGTGGGCCTCGATGAGCTCGCCGCTCGCCACGGCCTCGCGTACCGGACGGGAGCGGAGGACGGCGCGGGCGAACCGCCGCGGCGGGCGGACGGGGAACAGCCGGATCTGCTGGGTGTCCAGCCACTCGTCCCACGGTCGCGGCAGGCCCGGTGAGCAGACGACGACGTCGACGTCGAGTTCGGCTCGCAGGCGGCGGGCGGCCTCGTCGTTGCCCCTCCAGTCGGGGGCGACCACCGTCACGTCGTGCCCGAGCGTGCGCAATGCCCTGAGGTGCGCGAGCACGTACTGCCCCCCGGCGTGGGGGATGCCGGTGTAGGGGACGTGCGCGACCACACTGACGATCCGCATGGCTTCTCCTCACCGTGTTCCCGCGACGGGCAACGTCGTTCTGCCGCGAACACCGCGGGATCTCGGGGAAGGTATCAATCCAGCGGGCGGGGACCGGACGGCGTCGCCGGCGCCGGATCGAGGTGCGCGGGGCGACCGCCGCGATCCCGGCGATCCTTTCCGCATCCAACTTCACCCCGCTGATCACCCCATTCGCGCGGGGCGGGAATCCGCCGCGGCCGTGAACGCGCCGCCACGGCGACGGTCATACTCGGCGCAGCCCCGCCCGAGAAGAGACGAGACCGTGACCCCTCCCCCCGCCCACATCGTGATCGATGCCCGATCGATGTTCACGTCCACCGGCCGGTACACGCGCAAGCTCATCGAGAATCTCGAGAGCATCGACACCGACCACCGCTACACGGTCGTGCTCCCCCGCACGCAGCTCGCCGCGTGGGAGCCGACGAACCCACGCTTTTCGAAAGTCGGCACCGACACCCCCTACTTCTCCATCCGGGAGCAGACGGGCTTCTCCCGCGAACTGCGGCGCCTGCGTCCTGACCTGGTGCACTTCGCCATGCCGCAGCAGCCGCTGTACGTGGGAGCGCCCCGGGTCACGACCTTCCACGACATGACCCTGCTGAAGATCCGCAACCACAAGAAGCATCGCGTGGTGTCACTGCTCAAACGCCTCATCGGCGCCGGCGCCTTCGCCGTCTTCGCGCACCGCTCGCGGGCCAATCTCGTCGTCAGCCGCTACTCGGGACGGGATCTGATCTCGTACACGCGAGCCGTTCCCGGCCGAGTGACGGTAACCTACCCGGCGGCCGATCCGATCACCGATGCCGCCCGGCCGGTTCCGGTGCCCTTCCCACGGTTCGTGCTCTACGTGGGCACCCAGGTGCCGTACAAGAATCTCCGCCGCCTGATCGATGCCGTCCTCCGTCTGCGCGCCGACGGCGACACCGTCGGGCTCGTCGTCGCCGGCAGGATCGACGCCGACGGTGCACAGCTGGTCGAGTCCCTCGACGCGCGCACGCGGGCAAGCGTGCACTTCACCGGCTTCGTGTCGGACGGGCAGCTGCGATGGTTGTACGAGAACGCGGCGGTGTACGCCTTCCCGTCTCTCTACGAGGGATTCGGGCTCCCCGGGCTCGAGGCGATGCGGCACGGCTGTCCCGTGGTCAGCAGCGACGCGACCTGCCTGCCCGAGGTCTACGGCGACGCCGCGGAGTACTTCGACCCTCGACGGGTTCCCGCCATCCAGGCCGCACTCTCACGCGTGCTCACCGACGACGATCTCGCCGACCGGCTCCGCGAACGCGGGCGTCGGCGCGCGGAGATGTACTCCTGGCGGTGGATGGCACTGCGGACCCTCGACGCGTATCGCAACGCCCTCCAGCCCTGACGGGATGCACGGCCCTCTCGGCCGAGGGTTCCGCGGAGCGACAAGTGATGAAGGCACGGGTGAATCGTTGGCCCCGAAAGCTCGCCAGGACACCGTTCGCCCCGGGTCGGGGCGAAGGGCGCCGGCTCCGCGCGGCATCCTGGCGGGGCACGCGCGCCCCTCCCCGCTTCCGCTGGAACGGGTGCATGCACCGGCACCGACCCCAGCCCTGGAAGGCGAGATGAGAAACACCGTCGAGAGGTCGTACGACTCTTTCCGCAGCACGAAGCGACTCCTTCCGCTGGACGGGCTGCGCGCGATCGCGATCCTGTTGGTGTTCACCGGGCATGTGAAAGCCCCCGGGCCGTGGAACGCGATCCAGGGCGGCGTGGGCGTGACGCTGTTCTTCGTCATCTCCGGCTTCATCATCACGACACTGCTGCTGAGAGAGAGCGACACCGGTCCGGTCGACTCCGGCGCCTTCTACATCCGCCGCGCCTTCCGCATCCTGCCGGTGTATCTGTTCGTACTGGCGGTGTACTGCGTGCTCATCTTCGTGGTGGGTGCTCAGCCCGACCGCCGGGAGGAGTTCGTCCACGCTCTCCCGGGCTACCTGCTGGGGTTCCCCGAGATCGTGCAGCTCACCAACACCCTCGACAACCCCGCTCCCTTCTCGGGCGCCTGGTCGATCGGCATCGAGGACAAGTTCTACCTCGTGTGGCCGGTGGTGGGCTTCCTGCTGCTGCGCCGTCGGTGGAGTGTGCTCGTCCCCCTCCTCCTCGTCGCCGGCGGCGTGCTCACGGTCGTCGGGTTCGGTACCCCCCTCGCGCGCGTGACCCAGCCCTACGTGCACATCATCCTGGGCGTGCTCGTGGCCGCGGGGCTGCACTACCGCGGCTCGTTCACCGTGCTCGCTCGCCTTCTCGGGCGGCGATGGATGACATGGGTGCTGCTCGGAACGAGCCTGGCGATGGTGCTGTCGCCCGCCATCCCGATCGGCGCGGCCTGGTACGTGCCCTACGGCCTTCTCTGGGCGCTCACGATCGTCTCCCTGTTCACGGCGCCCGCCGGCGCCGCTGCCGCGCTGCTCAGCGTGCGCCCGCTGCTGTTCATCGGCATGGTGAGCTACTCGTTCTATCTGACGCACGCCTTCGTGCTGAACGCGCTCGAGAAGCTGCCTGCCGCCGTGCCGCCGTGGGTGCAGTACCCGCTCGGGCTGGCCGGGGCGCTCGTGCTGGCCTGGATCTCGTACCGCCTCGTCGAAGCACCCCTCAACCGATGGGGTCATCGGCTCGCCGGGCGCCGGGCGGAACGCACCCGACGAGCCGTCGCCGCGACGGCCACGCGCGACTGACGAACCACGTTCAGCCGCGGAAGCCCGCCGGGTTGGAGAGCAGATCGGCGAATGCGAGTTCGGCGGGGCCGATCAGCATGAGGCGGGAACGCAGGTGCGCACGCTCGAGACGGATCGTGCGTCCCTCGGCGCCCAGCGGGTGAACCCGCACCGCGTCGGCGAGGCGCTCGCGGCTGACCGAGAGCAGGGCGCCCAGGTAGCCGGAGAGCACCACGGTCTCGGGGGCGAAGGCGTTGACGAAGTTGGTCAACGCCAGCGACAGCATCTCGACCTGCCGGGTGACCTCGGCCATGACGCGCGGGTTGCGGGCGACACCGAGTTCGACGTCGAGTTCGTCTTCGTCGAGCTTGCGGCGACCCAGCAGCGGCTCGAGGATGTCGAGGCTGACCTCGGCCTCGAGGCATCCACGGCGACCGCACACGCAGGCGCGACCGCGCGGGTCGACCACCGTGTGACCCAGCTCGCCGGCGTACCCCGAGGTGCCGCGCAGCAGCGTGCCGTCGATGATGAGGCCGCCGCCGATGCTGTGCATGGCGCCGCCGAGGTAGAGCAGGTTGTTCACGCCGACTCCCACACCGAATCGCGACTCGGCGAGAGCGCCGATGCTCGCGTCGTTGCCGGCGGCCACGGGCATGCCCAGCTCGTCACTCAGGCGCGCCGATACGGGATCGCGCTTCCAACCGAGGGTGGGCGAGACGAGCACCGAACCGTTGGCGTTGACCAGTCCGGGCACGGCGAGCCCCGCCCCCACGACCCGATAGTGCCGGTCGATGTCGGCGCGCATGGCCTCGACCGACGACGCGACGATCTGCACGAAGCGGCGCGGCGACGGCGGGCTGGCGGTGTCATGACGCAGTCGCGCGTGCACCACGCCACCGAGCCCTACCAGGGCCACGGTCACGGCGTGCGGCTCGGCGCGCACGCTGAGGGCCGCGACATGGTCCTCGGGCTCGAGGTCGAGGGTGGGGCGGCCCACCTTGCCGGTGCGTTCGCTGCTCGCGGCCTCGCGCACGAGACCCAGTTCGGTGAGCTCCATGACCAGGCCGGTGACGGTCGAGCGGTTGAGCCCGGTCGTCGCGCCCAGCTGCGCCCGTGAGAGCGCTCCCCGGGAGTGCAGCAACGACAGGACGGACGCGAGGTTCTGCTGCCGGATCAGGTCGTTGGTCGTACGACCAGCCGGGGGCGCGAGCGGCGTCGCTGGCTCGAACACGGCAGGGGTCATGAGGAGGGCACCTCCCCCATCATCCCATCGTCGGGCCGGAACACGCAGTCGAGCGCGCGAAGGGAACGGTACGGATGGGGAGCCGGGCCCGCGGCCCCGCTCCCCATCCGGTCAGACACCGCCGTTGCGCCGCTTGTTGAAGATGTCGAACGCCACCGCCAGGAGCAGCACGATGCCCTTGATGGCCATCTGCCACGCGGCATCCACGCTCAGGATCGACAGGCCCATGTTGAGCACGCCCATCACGAGACCGCCGACGACGGCACCGACCACGGTGCCGATACCGCCCTGCACGGCGGCGCCGCCGATGAACACCGCCGCGATGGCATCCAATTCGTAGTTCTGACCGGCCGCGGCGACGGCGCTTCCGGCGCGGGCCGTGCTGACCACCGCGGCGAGGCCGGCGAGCACACCCATGTTGACGAAGATGAAGAAGTTCACCCACTTGGTCTTCACCCCGCTCATCACGGCCGCGAAGAGGTTGCCGCCCATGGCGTAGACGTGGCGGCCGAAGGTCGTGCGGTTGAGCACGAACGTGTAGGCGAGCACGAGCACGGCCAGGATGATGAGCACGATCGGGGTGCCGTTGTAGGCGGCGAGCGTGAAGGCGACGGCCATGATGGCCACGGCGGCGATCGCGTTCTTGAGCCAGAACGACCAGGCCGCCTCGCGCGGCAGCTCGAGACGGCGCAGCGTCGCGCGGGTGCGCAGCTGCTGGGCGACGAGCGCGACGACCGAGACGAGCCCCAGCACGAGGGTCAGGGCGTCCCAGTTGCCGAGGTAGCCGAGCGCGGGCGGGAGCCAGCCGGCGCCGATGGCGGTGAAGCCATCGGGAAGACCCGAGATCGTGCCGCCGGTGAGCAGCACCAGGGTGAGTCCGCGGAACAGCAGCATGCCCGCGAGGGTGACGATGAAGGCCGGGATGCCGACGAACGCGACCCAGAAGCCTTGCCAGGCGCCGACGACGGCGCCGACGACGAGCGAGAGGACGACCGCGGCCCACCACGGCAGGCCCCACGAGTTCATCGCGATCGCCGCGATGGCGCCGACCATGGCGACGACCGAGCCGACCGAGAGGTCGATGTGACCGGCGATGATCACCATCACCATGCCGATCGCGAGGATCAACACGTAGGCGTTCTGCTGGATGAGGTTGTTGACGTTTCCGGGTAGCAGCAGGCGACCGCCCGTGAGCACCTGGAAGAGCACGATGATGATGATGAGAGCCGCGAGGATGCCGAACTGGCGGAAGTTGATGCGCGACAGGATGCCGCGGCGTCGCGGTCCCGGCTGGGTCGGCGCTTCGACCGTCTGAGTGGATGCGGTGGCCATTGCTGTCAGTTCCTTCCGGCGGTCATGTGCCGCATGAGCGTCTCCTGGGTGGCGTCGTCACGGCTGACCTCGGCGGTGATGCGTCCCTCGGAGATGGTGTAGATGCGGTCGGAGAGGCCGATGACCTCGGGCAGCTCCGACGAGATGACGATGACGGCCTTGCCCTGGGCCGCGAGTTCGTTGATGATTCCGTAGATCTCGTACTTCGCCCCGACGTCGATGCCGCGGGTGGGCTCGTCGAGGATCAGCACGTCGGGTCCGGTGAACATCCACTTCGACAGGACCACCTTCTGCTGGTTGCCACCCGAGAGGCGTCCGGTGATCGCGGCGACGCTGGGCGCCTTGATGTTCATCTTGTAGCGGTACGAGTCGGCCACCTTGTACTCGCGGTAGCGGTCGACGACGCCGAGGCGCGCGAGGCGCGCGAGGGCGGATGCCGAGACGTTGACCTGGATGTCGCCGATGAGGTTGAGACCGTACTTCTTGCGGTCTTCGGTGGCGTACGCGATGCCGTGCTTGATGGCGGCATCCACCGTCCGCACGTCGATCTGCTGCCCGTTCTTGTAGACCTCGCCCGAGATCCCGGTGCCGTACATCCGACCGAAGATGCTCATGGCCAGCTCCGTGCGCCCGGCCCCCATGAGCCCGGCGAAACCGACGATCTCGCCCGCCCGGACCATGAACGACGCGTCGTCGATGACGACGCGCTCGGTGTCGACGGGGTGGTGCACGGTCCAGTTCTCGACGCGGAACAGCTCGTCGCCGATGTCGGGTTCGCGCGGCGGGAAGAGGCTGTTGAGATCGCGACCGACCATGGCGCGGATGATGCGCCCCTCGTCGGTGTCGGCGTCGTCGCGGTGCATCGTCTCGATGGTGCGACCATCGCGGATGATCGTGATGCGGTCCGCGATGCGGAGCACCTCCTTCAGCTTGTGGCTGATGATGATGCAGGTGATGCCCTGGTCGCGCAGTTGGTCGATGAGGTCGAGCAAGTGGGCGGAGTCGTCGTCGTTGAGGGCGGCAGTGGGCTCGTCGAGGATGAGGAGCTTGACCTCCTTGGCCAATGCCTTCGCGATCTCGACGAGCTGCTGCTTGCCGACGCCGATCTCGTAGATCTTCGTCGCGGGGTTCTCGCGCAGTCCTACGCGCTTGAGCAACTCCGCTGCGGCGGTGTTGGTGGCGTTCCAGTCGATGACGCCGCGTCGGGACTTCTCGTTGCCGAGGAAGATGTTCTCGGCGATCGACAGGTAGGGGCTGAGCGCCAGCTCCTGGTGGATGATGACGATGCCGGCGGCCTCGCTGTCGTTGATGGAGCGGAAGGCGACCGGCTCGCCCTCCAGGGTGATCGTGCCCGCGAAGCTACCGGCCGGGTACACCCCGCTCAGCACCTTCATCAGGGTGGACTTGCCGGCGCCGTTCTCGCCGCAGATCGCGTGCACCTCGCCCCGGTGCACGTCGATCGAGACATCGGCGAGAGCCGGCACGCCGTTGAACGACTTCGAGATCCCCGCCATGCGCAGGATCGGTTCGGTCATGGGTTGTTCCTTCGTCAGGGATCGAGCGGCGGGGCGGACCGAAGCCCGCCCCGCCGCGAGGAGGGGATCAGAGTCCGACGTCGGACGCCTTGAGGAAGCCGGAGTCGATGAGCTTCGACTGCACGTCGTCCTTGACGACGACCTCGGGGGTCAGCAGGTACGACGGCACGACCTTCTTGCCGTTGTCGTAGGTCTTCTCATCGTTGACCTCGACGGTCTGGCCGTCCTTGATCTCCTGGATCATCGTGAACACGCGGTCGCCGAGCGCGCGGGTGTCCTTCCAGACCGTCATGGCCTGCGTGCCCTCGAGGATCGCCTTGACGTTGGCCTTGTCGGCATCCTGACCCGTGATGATCGGGTAGTCGGCACCGGCGGTGTAGCCGGCGGACTTCAGGGATGCCTCGATGCCGATCGCGAGGCTGTCGTTGGGCGAGAGCACCACGTCGACCTTCTTGCCGTCGCCGTAGAACGACGACAGGCGGTTGTCCATCTCGGCCTGCGCCTTGTCGGACGCCCAGCCCTGGATGCCGATCGACGCCCACGCGTCGTCATTGGCGGGCGACTTGCCACTGGGCACGACCAGCTGCCCCTTCTCGACGTAGGGCTGCAGAACGTCCCAGGCGCCGGCGAAGAAGAACTTGGCGTTGTTGTCGTCGGGGCTGCCGGCGAAGGGCTCGAGGTTGAAGGGTCCCGCGCCGGTCTTGAGGCCCAGCTGCTCCTCGATGAACTGCCCCTGCAGGGTGCCGACCTTGTAGTTGTCGAACGTGGCGTAGTAGTCGACGTTCTCGCTGCCGTTGATGAGGCGGTCGTACGCGATGACGGTGGCGTTCTGCGCCTTCGCCTCCTGCAGCACCGGGCCCAGGGTCGAACCGTCGATCGCGGCGATGACGAGGATCTTCGCGCCGCCCGAAATCTGGTTCTGGATCTGGCTGATCTGCTGGTCGGTCTTGTTGTCGGCGTACTGCAGGTCGACCGTGCACCCCGCGTCGGTGAGCTTCTGCTGCAGCTGCTCGCCGTCGTTGATCCATCGCTCGAGGCTGCGGGTCGGCATGGCGATACCGACGTTGCACTCGCCGCTGCCACCCGCGGCGGCGCCGCCCCCGTCGGCCGGACGCGTGGAGCTGCAGGCCCCGAGACCCACGGCGAGTGCGGCGATGGCCGCACCGGTCAGGATTTTCTTCAGCATGTGATCTGCGTTCCTCTCTGAACAGCAGGGACCTCTTGGTCCGCACCCGTCGCCCTCCCCGGCGTCGGATCGGGTACGTCGTCGTCCCGGCACTCTGGTCCGTCGAATTATGACGGCTCCGAAAAATTATCCCCCGTACGGGATTTTGTCCATAGGGGCGGCAAAATTCCTCGCCGCCGTGATCGAGTCGTGATCCGCCCGCCGGGCAGAGGCCTCTCAGCGCTCGTCGCGGTCGGCCCCCGACCACAGGTCGCCGCACTCGACGGCGTCGGCACCCTGCGCGACGAGGTACGGGCGGGCTCCGATGTCACCGCGCACCGCCGCGGCCACGGCGCTCCAGTGGGCGCGCCCGATCAGCACCGGGTGCCCGGGTTCACCCGCGTACACCGCCTGGGCGAGCGCATCCGGCGCCGCCCGGCGAACGAGCCGCGCAACCGCCGCGGGCGCAACGTCGGGGGTGTCGACGGGCAGGATCACTGCTGCCGGGGCCGATCCGGCCCCGGCAGCGTGCAAGCCCGCGCGCACCGACGCCGCGACACCCGACTCCCAGCCGTCGACACGGACGATGCTCGCCCCCGAGGGCACCAGAAGGGCCGCATCGTCGGCCGCCGCACCGAGCGCGACGACGATCTCGCCGCACCCGCCCGCCTGGAGCGCGCGCACCGCCAGAACGAGCCACGGTGTGCCGCCCGGCGTACGAGCGAGCGCTTTGGGCCCGCCGAAACGGCGACCCGCCCCCGCCGCGAGCACCAGTCCGCAGGGGTGTGCGGGGGAAGCGGCGGGCATGGTCACGACAGCGTAGCGTGCCCGAAACACGCCCCGACTACCGTCGCCTGCATGCTCGATCTGGCCGCCGACCTGGTGCCACTGCTCGACCAGGGGGTCCCGGTCGCGGCTGTCACGGTCACCGCCGTGATGCGCAGCGCCCCCCGCGGTGTCGGTGCCACTCTCGCCGTCACCCGCGACGCGCGCGTGATCGGGTCGATCTCCGGCGGCTGCGTCGAAAACGACGCGGTCATGCTCGGTCTCGACGCACTTCGCACCGGATCCGTCCGCCGCGCGCGTTTCGGCTTCACCGACGACGGTACCGTCACCCCCATCACCGCAGGCTTGGCCTGTGGCGGAGCCGTGGACGTGGTGGCCTACCCCGTGGACCCGGTGCACGTGCGCCCGGCCCTCGACGCCGTGCTGTCGGGGCAGGAGGCGTCCCTGCGCCTCGACCTCGAGGGAACGCCCCTCGAACTGCACCGTCCCGCACCGCCGCACCTCATCGTGCTCGGGGCGGGCGAACACGCCGCAGCGCTCTGCCGTCTGGGAGCGGCCGCCGGCTTCGCCGTGACCGTGTGCGACGACTGGGCCCTGCTGGTGACCCGTGAGCGCTTCCCCGATGCGACCCGGTTGGTCGTCGGCCCCCCGCACGAGTTGCTCGAGCAGCTCCCGACGCCCGATGCGCGCACCGCGGTCTGCGTGCTCACCCACGACGAGCGGCTCGACGTGCCCGCCCTCGCCACCGCCCTGCGCATGCCCGTCGGTTTCGTCGGCGCGATGGGGGCGCGGGCCACGGTCGCGCGCCGCGCGAAGCTCCTGCGTGCGGCCGGAGTGACGGATGCCGAGCTCGCCCGGCTGCACTCTCCCCTGGGCCTCGACCTCGGCGGCGCCACGGCCGAGGAGACGGCTCTCGCGGTGATCGCCGAGATCGTGGCATCCCGCAACGCTGCGAGCGCGCGCCCGTTGCGGGAGACGCGCGGGGCGAGTCTGCACGCAACCCCCTCGGCCGAGTCGTGCGCGGTGAAGACCGCATGAGCGTCGTGATCGTCCGCGGCGCCGTCGCCGTGGTGGAGCACAGCCGGTGCGTCCGCACCGGAGACGTCGTGATCGTGGACGGCGTGATCGCCGAGGCGGCCGATCCCGAGGGCGCCACCGTGATCGACGCGACAGGGTGCGTGGTGACCGCGGGTCTCGTCAACGCCCACCACCACCTGCTGCAGACGGCGTTCCGCACCCTGCCGGGCACCCGCGGCATCGCGATGCGCGACTGGCTGCCAGCGATGGCTGCCGCCTACGCCGAGGCGGGTATCGACACGGAGCTGACCGGTCTGGCCGCCCGTGCCGGCCTCGCGGAGGCGGTGCTGAGCGGGGTGACCACGGTCGCCGACCACCACTTGACGTGGCCGAGCGGTGCCGACACCGTCGGTATGGCGCGCGCCGCCGCGGAGGCTGCGGCCGACCTCGGCGCACGCCTGGTCTTCGTCCGCGGCGCGGCCCGCGACGACCCTGAAGAAGCCGCCGCCTCGGCCGACGCCATCGTGCGCGCACTGCTGCCGGGAACCCACGGCGGCGTGTCGAGCGATGGAATGCTGCAGATCGCCGTCGGACCGGCGGGAGTACACAGCGACCCGCGGGAGACCTTCGATCTGCTGGGCGAAGTCGCCCGCACCCATGGCCTGCGCCGACGCACCCAGGCGAACGAGGTGGTCGACGTCGAGATCGCCGTCGAGCGCTACGGCGCCCGCCCCCTCGACCTGCTCGAGGAGTGGGGCTGGCTCGGACCCGACGTCACGCTCGCGCACCTGTGCGACGTGACCGACGACGAGATCGCCCGCGTGGCGGCATCGGGTGCCACCGCCACTCACGCGCCCGGGTGCGACGTGCCGATGGGATGGGGCGTCGCGCCCGTGCGGCGCCTGCGCGACGCGGGTATCGCCGTCGGACTCGGCACCAGCGGCGGCGGCAGCAACGACGCCGGGCATCTGCTCGCCGATGCCCGCCTCGCCATGCAGGTCTCGGCCCTCGTGGGCCCGCAGCTTGCGGCATCCGAGGTGCTCTCGATGGCCACCGCCGGGTCTGCCGACGGCCTCGGCCGCGCGGAGCTCGGGCGCCTGACCCCCGGCTCGGCCGGCGACCTGTGCCTCTGGGACGTGTCGGGCGTCGCCGACGCCGGCGTCGCCGATCCCGTCTCGGGCCTGCTGTGGGCCGCGCCCGGGCGCCGCCCCCGGACGGTCGTCGTGGCGGGTCGGATCGTCGTCGACGACGGAAGGCTCACCACCGCCGACGAAGGAGAGATCGTGGCCCAGTTGTTCGAGAGGGTGCGACGATGACCACCATGGCTCCTGCGATCCCCGCCGAGGACACCCCGACCGGTGACGAGCGCCTCGGCGCGCACCTGCGGGGACTGCGCAAGGCGCGCGGACTCACGTTGACCCAGCTCGCGGAGGCGGCGACACTGTCGCATCCGTTCCTCAGCCAGCTCGAGCGCGGCCTCGCCCGGCCCAGCATGGCCAGTCTCGAGCGGCTGGCGCGGGCCCTGGGCACGAGCCGCGTCGAGCTGATCGCGGCATCGGAGCAGCCGCGCACCGACCAGGACGCGCGCCCGTCGTTCGTGGGCGCTGACGAGGGATTCGTCGGCCCGTACGCGGAGGGGACCGCGCGCCTTCTCGCCGAGGGGCCCCGGCGCTTCGAGCCCCTGGAGTTCTCGGGCGCGAACGCCGTGCCCGGCGACCACTACGTGCACGAGGAAGACGAGTTCCTCACCGTTCTCGAGGGATCGGTGGTGATCTCGTTCGGGCCCTACGGCGAGCGCACTCTGCGCGTGGGCGACTCGGTCTACTGCCGCTCGGGCACACCCCACCGGTGGCACTCGCCCGGCGGTGTGCCGTACCGCCTGCTCATCGTCAAGGAGCGGGTGCACGGCGGCGCTGTCGACGATGCCGCGGAGGGAGAGTCATGACCGGGGGTCTCACGTTCGAGGTGGTCGTGCGGGCTCGTCGGGAGGCGGCGCACGGGATCGTGCTGCTCGACGTGGAGCGTTCGACGGGAACGCTGCCGCACTGGTCGCCCGGCGCGCACATCGACGTCGTCCTCCCCGGCGGTGTGGAGCGGCAGTACTCGCTCTGCGGGTCGCCGACCGAGCGCGGCACCTGGCGCATCGGCGTGCTGCGCGAGCGTGAGGGTTCGGTGTGGCTGCACGAGAACGCCCACGAAGGCACGACGCTGCGCGTGCGCGGGCCGGCCAACCACTTCCTCTTCGCCCCCACCGCCGGTCGCTCGTACGTCTTCGTCGCCGGCGGCATCGGCATCACGCCGATCGTGCCGATGATCGAAGCGGCCGAGGCGGCGGGCGCGGCGTGGACGCTGTTGTACGCCGGGCGCTCGCGCCGCACCATGGCCTTCGTCGAGGAGCTGGTCGAGCGCTACGGCGAGCGGGTGGAGGTGTACGCCGCCGACGAGGGGCGCCGCCTCGCTCTCGCCGAGCGCTTCGCGACGCCGGTGACCCGCACCGTCGTCTACTCGTGCGGACCCGCCCGTCTGCTGGAGGCGCTCGAGGAGGCGATGTCGGCGTGGCCCGGGGGCAGTCTGCACGTCGAGCGTTTCGAGGCCAAGGTCCTCGGCCCGCCCGTGTGGTCGGAGCCCTTCGACGTCGACCTCATGCTCTCGGGGCTGACCGTCACCGTCCCGCCCGCCCGCTCGGTACTGGACGTCGTCGAGGAGTACGGCATCGTCGTCCCCTCCAGCTGCCGCGTCGGCACGTGCGGGACGTGCGAGGTCGCGATCGTCGACGGCGAGGTCGAGCACCGCGACTCGGTGCTCTCGCCCGAGGAGCAGGCGGCGAACCGCACGATGATGGTGTGCGTCTCACGCGCAGCGTGCGACCGCATCACGCTCGAGCTCTGACGCAGCAGCGTCGGCGACTGCGGTAGCCCTCACCGAACGGTCGTCGATGCCCGGCCGGCACCCGCAGCCAGCGAAGGCGCCAGGACCGCGGCGACGACGAGGGGGGCCGCGAGCACGAGCCAGGCCACCGCGGGGACGGCGGTCCAGCCGAGCAGCGCGCCGACCACCACGTTGCCGACGAGCACGGCGACACCGCCGCAGGTCGACAACAGCCCGAAGAACGACCCGGTGGGCAGCGTGCCCGCGAACAGGGGCACCAGTGCCTGCGCGGTGGGGTTCGTCGTGAGATGACCGACGATCACGAGTCCCGCCGCCACGAACACCGCGGCGATCCGGACGGTGTCGTCGAGGGGGAGCACGGTGGTCGACGCGACGACGGCGAAGCCGGCGCCCGAGAGCCCGTAGCCGACGCGCAGTGCGCGCGCCGCGCCGACGCGATGACACCATCGCGACATCGGCAACTGCAGGACGAGGGTGAGGATGGAGACCCAGGCGAACATCAGCGCCACGACGCCCGCGCCCGCATCGGTGCGGGCGAGCTGCAGGGGCAACGCGAGATACAGCTGGTTGAAGGCGAGCAGGTCGGCGGCGTGCAACGCCGAGAAGGCCAGGAACCGCCGGTCGCGCAGCGACCACCAGCGCCCGTGGATGCCCTGCTCGCGCGCCGACGATGTGCGCCGGGGCAGCGCCACGGCCAGGAACACCCCGATGAGTACGAAGAGCGCGGCCCCCGCGAACGCCACGACGACGAAGCCCCAGCCCAACAGCGCCGCGCCGACGAGCGGACCGACCACCGCCCCCAGCTCACCGCTCACGCTGAGCCAGGCGAACAGCGAGGCGCGGGAACGCGAGCTCGCCGGCGCGCGACGCGCCTCGGCATCGGCGACGAGCACGTTCAGCCCGGGCGAGAAGAGCGCGCCGCCCAGACCCGTGAGCACGGTGCCGGCCACGAACGCCGCGAGCTGCGGCGTGGGAGGGAGCAGGGAGATCGCCAGGGTCGCGAAGCCGAGCACGCGCACCGCGCACCCGGTGAGGATCGTGCGGCGTGCCCCGAAGCGATCGGCCAGCACCCCGCCGACGAGGAACATACCCTGCTGCGCGAACGTGCGCACCCCCAGGATCAGTCCGACGGCCGCCGCCGTGAGCCCGAAGTCGCCGGTGAGCACGAGCGCGAGGAAGGGGACCACGGCGAAGAAGCCGATGTTGAACAGCATCTGCGTCCCGAGCAGCACCGGCGTCGGGGCGACCCGGGGCGCGGCGACGTGCGACGGCTCGTCGGCGGACGGGTCGGGGGTGAGGGGCACGGTGTCTCCGAGGAAGTCTGCGCCCGGATCGGGGCACCCGGACGATCCTGCCACCGCTCCACCGGCCGCGCATCTCGCGCCCGGGCGAACTTTGTCACGAGGGTCATGCGTGAGAAATACAGCGGAAACGCACGGTTCCTAGCATCGGAACATCACCCGATGTTGGTCACACCAACACTCTGGAAGCCGCTCCGGCGGCCCGCCCCGATGCCGTGGCCCCGCCTCGCCACCCGACTACCCGACTCTTCGGAGGCCCCCGTGTCTGCCGTTCCACCGGTCTCGATCGCCGCCCTGCGCGGCGTGCGCCTGCCCTCGGGCGCGGTCGTCGACATCGCTCTCGACGGCGACGAGGTGCTCGCGGTGGTGCCGGTAGGCACGCCCCTGCCCGAGACCGTCGGTGAGACGCTCGACCTCGACGGCTACGTCGTCACCGCAGCGGGCGCCGAGCCGCACGCGCACCTCGACAAGTCCCAGTCCTGGGATGCCATCCAGCCGCCGTTCGGAGACCTCGAGCGCGCGATCGAGAGCTGGCACGCCTTCGCCGTGACGCTCGACGAAGACGACACGTTCGAGCGCGCCCGTTCCACGGCGCTGCGGATGCTGGCATCCGGGATCACCGCGGTGCGCACGCACGTCGACCTGCTCCGCGGCGAAGACGCCCTCGCGGGGGTTCGTGCACTCGTCCGCCTGCGCGACGAGCTCAGCGCCCTGATGGATATCGAGCTCGTCGCCCTTGGCGGGCCCACGGTTGCAGACGACGTCTTCGAGGCCGCTCTCGACCTCGGCGTCGACCTCGTCGGAGGCGCCCCCCACCTCGCCGACGACCCCCTCGCCGACCTCGAGCGCCTGGTCGCGCTCGCCCGCCGCCGCGACGTCGGCCTCGACCTGCACACCGACGAGAGCCTGGCCGGTGCCGACACTCTCGCCGCCTACGCCCGCGCCGTCACCGGCTGGCACCGCTCGCGCAGCGCGGGGCACTGCGTGCGCCTGAGCATGATGCCCGCCGCCGACCTCGCCGCCCTCGCCGCCGACATCCGCGCCGCCGACATCGGGGTCATCGCCCTGCCCATCACCAACCTCTACCTGCAGGGGTGGGGCACCGATCACGCGACACCGCGCGGGATCGCACCGATCGGCCGGCTCAAGGCCGCCGGAGTGCGCGTCGCCGCCGGTGCCGACAACGTGCGCGACCCCTTCAATCCCGTCGGGCGCTGCGATCACCTCGAGACCGCGTCGCTGCTCGTCAGCGCGGGACACCTTGCCCCCGACGACGCCGTGGATGCCGTGACCTCGGGCGCGCGCGAGGTGATGGGCCTGCCGTTCGCCGGCCCCGTCGCCGGTGCACGCGCCGATCTCGTCGCCGTGCGCGCCGCCTCGCTCGGCGAGACGGTCGCCTTCGCCTCGGCCGACCGCGTCGTGATCCACCGCGGCCGCCTCGTCAGCCGCACAACCGTCTCGACCCGTACCGCCTCCCCCGTCCGCGCCGCCGCACCCGCGACGACACCGTAACCCGACCGGAAAGTGAGCGCCCCCGTGACCTTGGCCTCTCCCGCTCCGACAGACGTCGCGACCTCGTCGACGACCCTGTTGGACTTCCGCAACGTCGCCATGACGTTCCCCAACGGCACCACCGCCCTCTCGGGCGTCGACCTCACCGTCGAGCGCGGCGAGTTCGTCAGCGTCGTCGGCCCCTCGGGCTGCGGCAAGTCGACGCTGCTGCGTATCGCCTCCGGTCTCGAGACCGCCAGCGAGGGCACTGCCACCGTCAACACCGACCGCATCGGCTACGTCTTCCAGGATGCCACTCTCCTGCCGTGGCGCGACGTGCAGTCCAACGTCGAACTGCTGGCCGAGCTCAACTGGCAGCCCAAGCGCGTGCGCACACCGAAGGCGCAATGGGCGATCGACCTCGTCGGCCTCACGGGTTTCGAGAAGCACCTGCCCAAGCAGATGTCGGGAGGCATGAAGATGCGCGCCTCGCTCGCGCGCTCGCTGACCCTCGACCCCGAGCTGTTCCTCTTCGACGAGCCCTTCGGCGCTCTCGACGAGATCACCCGCGAGCGTCTGAACGACGAGCTGCTGAAGATCTTCGTCGAGCAGAAGTTCGGTGGGCTCTTCATCACCCACTCGGTCTCCGAAGCCATCTACCTCTCCACCAAGGTCGTCGTGATGTCGGGACGACCCGGCCACCTCGTCGACACCTTCGAGGTCCCCTTCGACATGCCCCGCGACCCCGAGATCCGCTACACGGCGGAGTTCGGCAAGCTCGTCGGCGAGGTCTCCCACGCCCTCCGGGAAGGACACTCATGAGCACCACCTCCGCAGAGGCCGTCGTCGACGAGACGGCCAGGCCCACGGCATCCACGCCCGACGTCCCCGCTCCCGCGGTACCGCAGGCGGCACGCGGTCGGTTCTCGCGCGCCCTGCTGCTCGCGGGCCCACCGCTCGCCGTGCTCGTGGTGCTCGTGGGCGGCTGGTACGCCGTCTCCGTCGGGCTGGCGGCATCCGGTAAGGGCTTCCTGCTGCCCATGCCCCACGAGATGTTCACGCTCGGCTTCTTCGACCCGCAGGTGGGCGCCGACATCTGGATCGCGCTGTTCCGCACCACGGGCGTCGCCCTCACCGGTCTGCTCATCGCCATGGTCATCGGCATCGGCTGGGCCATCGCCATGTCGCTCGCCCGCTGGGTCGAGCGCTCCACGTACGCGTACGCCGTGATGCTCCAGTGCATCCCGATCCTCGCCCTCGTGCCGCTGGTCGGCTTCTGGTTCGGCTACGAGTTCCTCGCCCGCGTGATCGTCTGCGTGCTCATCGCCCTGTTCCCGATGGTGTCGAACACGCTGTTCGGCCTGCAGTCGGTCGACAAGTCCCAGCGCGAGCTCTTCCGCCTGCAGAAGGCGAACAAGTGGACGGTGCTGACCAAGCTGACCCTTCCCGCGGCCCTGCCCTCGATCTTCGTCGGTATGCGCACCTCCGCCGGACTCGCGGTCATCGGCGCGATCGTCGGCGACTACTTCTTCCGCCGCGGTGAGCCGGGTATCGGCTCGCTCATCTCGAACTACCAGTCGCGCCTGCAAAGCGCCGAGCTCTTCGCCGCCATCCTCGCGGCCTGCCTGCTGGGCGTGGCGATCTTCGCCTTCTTCGGCTGGCTGTCGAAGGTGGCTGTGGGCCGCTGGTACGACAGCACCATCTGACCCGCACCACCGAATCCCGGATGCCACGGCCTCCCTCGCGCACGCGCGCGAGGGACAGCATCCGGCGTACCCGAAAACACCCGCACCCGAGAGCTCCACCCGTCACAGAAAGCGAACCAGCATGCAGCGCTCCACCCTTCTTCGCGCAACCGCCGTCACCGGCGCGATCGCGATCGCCCTCACCCTCACCTCCTGCGCCGGCAGCGCGGCAGAGCAGAGCGCCCCGGCCACCGACATGCCCATCGGCTCCGTCGACCTCTCGGCCGACTGCCCCTCGACCGTGGTGATCCAGACCGACTGGAACCCCGAGGCCGAGCACGGTCACCTCTACGAGATGATCAAGGACGGCTACACCATCGACGCCAACACCAAGGCCGTCACGGGCCCACTCATCTCGGACGGCGAGTACACCGGTGTGAACCTCGAGATCCGCGCCGGCGGCCCGGCCATCGGCTTCCAGACCGTTTCGGCGCAGATGTACCAGGACGACGCGATCACGCTCGGCTACGTCAGCACCGACGAGGCGATCCAGCTCTCGGGCACCACCCCGACGAAGGCCGTCTTCGCTCCGCTGGACATCAGCCCCACGATGGTCATGTGGGACCCGGCCACCTACCCCGACGTCAAGACGATCCAGGACGTCAAGCCGGCGCTGGAGAAGAACGGCGGCGTCTGGCGCTACTTCGACGGCTCCGCGTACATCGAGTACCTCAAGAGCGCGGGCCTGGCTTCGCCCTCGATCCTCGACGGCTCCTACGACGGCACGCCCTCGAACTTCGTCGCCGCCGGGGGCAAGGACATGCAGCAGGGCTTCGCGTCGGCTGAGCCGTACGTGTACCAGAACGAGGTCTCGGCCTGGGGCAAGCCCGTCAAGTTCGCCCTCATCCACGACGCCGGATGGCAGACCTACCAGTCGTCGATGTCGGTCAAGGCGGCCGACTTCGACAAGCTGACCCCCTGCCTCTCGAAGCTCGTGCCCGTGCTGCAGAAGGCCGGCGTCGCCTACTTCAAGGACCCGAAGGCCGCGAACGACCTCATCCTGAAGCTCGTCGACGAGTACGCCACCGGCTGGACCTACACGCAGGGCGTGGCCGACTACTCCGACAAGACCCAGGTCGAGCTCGGCCTCGTCGGAAACGGCCCCGACTCCACCTACGGCAACTTCGACGACAGCCGCTTCGCGGACTTCTTCACCAAGGCGAGCAAGGTCTACACCGACCTCGGCACACCGCCGGCGTCGGGCTACACCCCCGCCGACCTGTACACGAACGAGTTCATCGACAAGAGCATCTCGTTCTGATCGGCCCGGCCCGGTCCGCCTCGCGCGGGCCGGGCCGTCCGGTGCGCGAGGGGCGACGGCGGCCTCGATCCACCCGGCCGCCCGCTCCCGCCACGCCCCCTCACCGGCATCCACCACCCGTTCCACCCGGAGACACACCCATGAGCGACACCGCCACCCGCATCCTCTCCCTCGAGGACGACCTGCTCGACCTGCTCGGCCCCGCCGCCGTCAGCACCGAACCGCGCGTGCGCGAACGCGCCAGCGTCGACGGTGCGCCCATGTCGCCGATCCTCGCCGCCCAGCTCCCGCTCGGCCTGGCCGACCTCGTCGTGTTCGCCGCCAGCGCCGAGCAGATCGCGATCGCGGTCGCCGCGGCCGCGCGTCACGGTGTTCCGATCACCGTCCGCGGCAAGGGCACCGGCAATTACGGCCAGGGCATCCCCATGCAGGGCGGGCTCGTCATCGACACCACGCGCGCCAAGGCCATCGTCGAGGTCGGCGACGGCTACATCACCGCCGAGGCCGGCACCCCCATGGTGCTGCTCGAACAGGCCGCGTGGGCCGCGGGACAGGCGCTGTGGATGTACCCCTCCACCGCCCAGTCCACGCTCGGCGGGTTCCTCTCCGGCGGCTCCGGCGGCACCGGCTCGATCGAGCACGGCTCCAACGACCGCGGCTTCGTCGCCGCTCTCGACGTCGTGCACGCCGACGGCAGCGCCGAGATCCACCACGTCGAGGGCGACGAGGCCCAGAAGTACGTGCACAACTACGGCACCGCGGGAGTCATCGTCCGCGCGACCGTGCGCCTCGAGCCGCTGCGCGACTGGCGCGGGCTCTGGGCCAGTTTCCCCGACTACGCCGGCACCCTGTCGGTGCTGCAGACCATCGGCAACCTCGACCCCGCCCCGCGCCTCGTGTCGGGCGACGGCCCCGAGATCTCGGCATCCCTGCCCGCCGATGAGGCCATCCCCGAGGGCCGGTCGAGCCTGCGCGCGATCATCGACGCATCGATCGTCGACGAGGTCACCGCGATCGTCGAAGGCGCCGGCGGCCGCGTCGAGGCCGTGCGCGAGGGTCCGCAGGCCAGCATCCGCCTGTCGATGCTGAGCTACAACCACCCCATCGAGTGGTACCAGAAGAGCCAGCCGCACGAGGTGTTCCACCTGGAGGTGGCCGGGATGCCGCTGAGCGAGGACGTCGAGGCCGTCGAGGCCGTGTTCCCCGGCGGGAAGCTGCACATCGAGTCGACGAAGCAGCACCCGATCGGCATGCTCGCCGCCCCCTACGTCAGCGAGGAAGACGTCTACCGTGGCATCGCCGAGCTCAACGCGATCGGCGTCGGCGTACACAACCCGCACCAGTGGAACGTCGACTTCGAGGTCGAGCGGACGCTCGACACCGCCCGCGTCACCGACCCGCAGGGGCTGCTGAACCCCGGCAAGCTCAACCCCGAGTACAACGGCGCACGCAAGGGCGCCATCCGATGAGCCGCCTGCTCGCCGAGCTCAGCGGCCCCGCCGCCGCAGAGGCGCTCACCGAGGACTCGATCCTGGTCCTTCCCACCGGGGCGATCGAGCACCATGGTCCGCACCTGCCGCTGGCGACGGATGCCATCGTGGCCGAGGCGTCGGCGACGGCCGCCGTCGCGCGGGCCGCAGCGCAGGGCCTCGACGTGTGGCAGCTGCCGACGCTGTCGATCACGAAGTCGGACGAGCACTCCTGGGCACCGGGCACGCTGTGGCTGACCCCCGAGACGATGATGCAGACGATCGTCGACATCGGCCGCTCGATCCTCACCACCCGCGCCCGCACCCTCGTGTTCCTCAACGGCCACGGCGGCAACGTCGCGCTGTTGAACGTGGCGAACCGCGAGCTGCGGCGCCGGTTCGGCCTGCGCACGTTCTTCATGCCCGCAGCCCGCGTGCCCTCGTTCGACGGCACCGACGGCACCCCCGACGAGCACGGCACGGGCATCCACGCCGGCTACGGCGAGACGAGCATGATCATGCACCTGCGTCCCGAGCTCGTCGACCCCGCGAAATTCCACGCCACGGTGCCCGCGCACATCGGCGACTTCCGGCACATCGGCTTCAACGGCAAGCCCGTGACCTTCGGGTGGCTGTCGAACGACTTCGGCCCCACGGGCGTGCTGGGCGACCCGACCGGCTCGAACGCCGAGGCCGGCGCTCAGCTGTTCGAGGACAGCGTGTCGTTCGTCGTCGAGGCACTCGAGGAGATCAGCCGATTCGACTACACCGTGTGAGTTGCCCGCGGCGGGGCGCACAGCTCCTGCAGATCGAGCCCGTGGACCCGCGCGCGCGGTGTGACGCGGCGTTTTGCAGGAGTTGTGCGTGCCGCGCGGGTGGGGCCGGGACGCGCTCGCCTCGCGGCGACAGCAGCGTCGCGCGCGCCGAGCACCCGGCCCCGCGTGCACACCTCCTGCACGGGCCGTCCCTCCTGAGGCACGGGCGGAGCCGGCGCCGGTTCTGCAGGAGTTGTGCAAGGCCTTGCTGCGGGTCCGGCGGGATTGAGCGTTCCCCTGGCGCGAACGGGCCTGCGCGCGACCGGCCGGTGTTGGGCCTGCCCCCGACCGCGGATCCTGCGCCGGGGCCTGGCTCTTGCGGGACCCGCGCGGCCGGCGGTGTACCCCACCGCGGATGCCAGCGGCGACACGCCGTAACAAGGCGGCCGCCACCGGCATGTCAGAACCGAACTCCGCCGCACGGCCCCGCCCGCGGGCGGGCAGCCAGGCGGGCAGGCGGGCGGGCAGCCAGGCGGGCAGCTGCGGGCGCGGCCTCGGCGGCTCAGAGGATGATGCCGAACTCATCCGCCAGCGCCGGCAGCTCCTCGTGCAGCACGCGCGAGGCCTCGACGGCGAGCGGGTTGGTCGAGACGCCACTGTCATTGGCGAGCTTGCCGCCGACGTACACCCGCTCGAGGTTGCGCAGGCCGCAGGCCAGCACGTAGCTGCGGACGGGGTTCCACAGCGGTCCGACGTCGGGCTTGCGCGGGTCGACGACCACGAAGTCGGCGAACTTGCCCACCTCGAGGCTGCCGACGCGGTCGTCGACGCCCATGATCTCCGCTCCCCCGAGGGTGTGCAGGCGCAGCACGCGCTCGGGCATCATCGACAGCGGGTCGTGGGTGCGGGCGCGCTGCATGAACATGCCCATGCGCATGTTCTGCCACGGGTCGGCGACGTCGGTGCAGGCCTGGTCATCGAGGCCCATGCCGACCTTCATGCCGAGATCGAGCATCTCGGGCACGTGGGCGATGCCCGACGCGAGACGCCCGTTGGACGCCGGCTGCCACGACATGCTGGCGCCGCCGGCGGCGGCATCCTGAATGATCTCGGGCGTCGTCTGGATGAAGTGGCCGAACATCATGCCCGGGCGAAGGGCCCCGGCGTTCTTGTACAGCTGGAACTTCGTCTGCTGGTGCTCGATCGCCTCGTACGTCTCGAGGAAGTGCGCCTGGTTGGTCACGCCGAAGCGGTCCATGACCGCGACCTCGATCTCGGCGGCGTCGGGCCGCGTCGACCACTGCACCTGGCCCATGATCGAGGCGCCGAGGGCGATGTCGGGGTCCATCGCGAGCACGTGATCGAGGGAGGCCTCGAAGCGGGCGAAGATCTCCTCGTCGGTGCCGACGGTGGCGTCCAGGGCGATCGAGTCGACGAAGCGGAGGCCCGCGTCGTAGCATCCGTCGGCCTGGCGGGTGTGCCAGGCGTGGTCGCGCAGGGTGCCGCCGCCGTCGGCGCGCTTGCCCTCGACCATCGGCTCCCAGGGCAGGAGCGGGTCGGTGAAGTTGTAGGCCGTGGTCACGCCGTTGGCGAGGAAGTCGAGCGAGCCGTGCAGCGTCGCCCAGTAGATCTGGTCGGGCGAGGCGTTGTTGAGCACGCTGAACATCGAGGTGCACCAGCCGTAGAGCGTCTGGTCGACGCCGAGGCCGCGCGAGCCGCTCGTGAAGAGGTGGCTGTGCGACGAGACGAAGCCGGGGGCGACGAACTTGCCGTCGACGTCGAGGATCTCGTCGGCGGTGACGCCCGGGTCGGGGTCGCCCGCGCCGATCGCGGCGATGCGGCCGTCGCGCACGAGCAGGTACCCGCGCTCGATGTAGCCGGGGTCGTCGGTCCCGGCGGGGACGGTGATCAGACGGGCGTTGGTGACCAGGAGCGACATGTTGATGACGGTAACAATTCGGTGTTTCGGCGGTGTTCCAAGCGTGCGGCAAGCTTTTTGCCTCGTCGCTGCCGGCGCTCAGGCGGCGTTGATTGTCCAGGAAACGCCGTAACGCGGTGAAGCTCTACGGCGTTTCTTGGACACTCGACGGGGTGACGAGGCGACGGGGCTCCCGCGGCTCGGTGAATGCGCGCCGCACGGCGGGGGCGATCGCGGCGAGCACCTCGTCGCGGGCGGGCGTCGAGGGGAACACCAGGAACAGGTGCGGCACGCCCTCGCGCCGCACGAACTCGACGGGAACACCCACCGCCGAGAGCCGCCCGGCGTACTCCTGCGCCTCGTCGGACAGGGGGTCGACGGCCGCCGCGACGATCACCGCCGGGGCGGAGCCGGCCAGGTCGGGGGCGCGCAGCGGCGCGGCATCGACGGGCGCCGGGCCCTCGGCATCCTGCACGTACAGCCCCCAGTACCACTGCATGCCCTTCGCGGTCAGCGGCAGGTTCTCGGTGTGGGCGCGATAGCTCGAGCGGTCCGGGTCGGGCGCGTCGAGAACGGGACACAACAGCACCTGGACCCGGATGCCGGGAGCCCGGCCGTCACGGGCGCGCAGCGCGAGCGCCGCGGCGAGGTTGCCCCCGGCGCTGTGCCCGGCGACCCCGAGCAGCGCCGGATCGACGAGGCCGTCCGCGCCGTCGGCGGCGAAATGCAGCGCGCGCTCCAGGTCGTCGAGGCCCGCCGGGAAGGGATGCTCGGGCGCGAGCCGGTAGTCCACGCTCAGCACCTGGCTGCCCGTCGCCGCGGCGAGCGCGCGGCACAGGGCATCGTTGTTGTCGAGGTCGCCGGCCACCCACCCTCCCCCGTGCGCGAAGACGAGCGTTCCGCGGTGCCCCGCCCGGGGACGGTACAGGCGCAGGGCCAGGCCGCCGGCATCCAGGTCGATCGACGCGATCGCGTCGTCGTCGGGCAGACGCACCCATGACGGGTTGGCGCGCAGCTCGGCGATACGCGCAGCGTCGTCGCCGTCGGCATCCGTCGCCCCCGACGGGATCGTGCCCGCCCGGGTAGCGAGTCGTTCGAGGTGCGCGCGCACGTCGGGGTCGGTGATGGCGGGGTGGACGGTCACGGGCTCTCCTGCGGCTGGGGTGCCGTCAGCGCGGCTCGCGGGTGGCGGGCGCGACGGTGATGTCCCGAGCGTAGGACCACGGATGCCAGGGCCCCGGCGCCCGCGGACAAGCGTTACGGCGCAGAAACATCGGTGTCTCCCGCGCCCACGACGATGAGGGCATGCACTCCGCCGAGCAGCGCGCGGCGGCGATCCTCGCGGCCCAGCGATTCGTCGTGATCGGCACGGCCGATGCCGACGGCCCGTGGACGGCGGCCGCGCAGTACCGGCTCCTGCCCGGCAGCCTGTACGTCGAGTCCGACAGGGGGTCGCGGCACGCGCGGGCGATCGCGGCGTCGGGGGTGGCATCCGGGGTCGTGTACGACTCCTCTGCATCGGTGGCCGATGCGGACGGGGTGCAGCTGGCCTTCCGTGCGCGGGAGGTGGATGCCGACCCGTCGGCCGTGCGGGAGGTTCTCGCCGTGCGCCTTCCCCGCGACGCGGGGGTGGGGGATGCTCTCGAGGACGAAGTCGCCGCGACGCTGGCCATTCCGACCAAACGCCTCTACGTGCTCACGGTCGAGCGGGCGTTCGTCTTCGATCGCGACGCATGGCGCACGCGGGGCACGGACGCGCGGATCGAGATCGACGCCGCGGAGGTGTGGGCAGCGCTGGCGTGAGCGCGCACGGCGTCCGTCTCGCAGAGCGTCGTCGTCCGCGAGGGGCGTGAGCGAGGCCCGCGGTGGGGCTGGGTCGGGCCGATCTGCCGGTCGCCCCGTCGCTCGTTACCCCGCCGAAACAACGCTGTCGCGGGCGCGATCGGGTCGCCGCGTACCGTGACGCCGAGGGGCACGGGCGGCCCCTCACGAGAGGAGTCCCATGTCTCAGCGCGTCATCGTCACCGGCGGGTCCGGCGGCATCGGAGCCGCGATCGTCGACCGGTTCGCGACCGACGGTGCCCGTGTCGCGGTGCTCGACAGGCGCGCGCCGGCCGGGTCACCGGCATCCGTGTTCGTCGAGGTCGACCTGCGCGATCCCGCAGACACCCGCCGCGCGGTGGCGGAGGCGCGTGACGTCCTCGGCGGGGTCGACGTGCTCGTCAACTGCGCGGGCGTCTTCCAGCACGCCCCGCTCCTCGACATCACGGTCGAGGACTGGGACCTGGTGCTCGACATCAACGCCCGCGCGACCCTCGTGGCCATGCAGGCCGTCGCCCCGGCGATGCTCGAGGCCGGCCGCGGCTCGATCGTCAACATCGCCAGCATGGCCGCCAAGGTCGGCGGCGGGGGCGAGGGACACTACGCCGCGTCGAAGGCCGCGGTCGTGGCGCTGACGCGTGCGGGTGCGCAGGAATGGGGATGCCACGGCGTCACGGTCAATGCGGTGTGCCCGGGGTACGTGCTCACCGAGATGGGAGCCGACACCCGCTCGGAGGAGGACGTCGCCGCGTGGAGCGCGAAGTCGCCGCTCGGCCGACTCGGTATTCCGGAGGACGTCGCGGGTGTGACCCACTTCCTCGCCTCACCGGCCGGCGGATACCTCACCGGGCAGGCGATCAACGTCACCGGCGGCATGGTCATGCACTGACGTCCGGGGCGTCTGTCGCCCCGGACGTCCACGTCTCATGTCGACAGCAGCGACTCCACCTCGGCCAGCATCGCCCCGACGCGCGCCGCGAGCGCCGGCGGCACCATCGCCTCACGCAGCTGGTCGCCCCGCAGGACCCACCTCACCCGCATGAGAAGCTCGGTGCCCGTCGCACTCGTCGACACCGCGTCCGTCAGCTGCAGGGCGAGGTCGTCGTAGCCATCGTGCCTCAGCTGCACCGCGAGCCGGCGCAATCGCGCGAACACGTCATCCATTACCCCATCCTGCCCCCGGCGAGCGCGGGAACGCCGGCTCCGGGCACTCCGCTGGTCGCCGACGTGGCGGTGCACCGGCGTCGAGCCTGCGCGCACGGGTGCGGCCCCGCGCTTCGCACGCGGGCCGCACCCGTGGGTCGCCGCCTTACGCCCGCGCCTTCGACCGCAGCGCGCGAGCGGGCGCGGTCTTGGCGTGGGTGGCGTAGATGACGAACCCGACGAAGGTGAGCCCCCCGACGAGGTTTCCGAGCACGGTCGGCAGTTCGTTCCACACCAGGTAGTCGCCGAGGGTGAAGTCACCGCCCAGCATCAGGCCGATCGGGAACAGGAACATGTTCACCACCGAGTGCTCGAAGCCCATGTAGAAGAACAGCATGATCGGCATCCACATCGCGATGACCTTGCCGGGGAGGCTGGTCGACATCATCGCGCCGACGACGCCCGTCGAGACCATCCAGTTGCAGAGGACTCCACGGACGAACAGGGTGAGCATGCCCGCGAAACCGTGCTCCGCGTAGCCGACGGTGCGGCCCTCGCCGATGTGACCGATCGCCTGCCCGACCTGGCTGACTTCGGACGAGAAGCCGTATGTGAACACGATCGCCATGAGGAGGGCGACGGTCAGCGCGCCGGCGAAGTTGCCGAGGAAGACGAGTCCCCAGTTGCGCAGGACGCTGCCCAGCGTCACGCCCGGGCGCTTGTCGATCCATGCGAGGGGGACGAGGGTGAAGACACCGGTCAGCAGGTCGAAGCCGAGCAGATACAGCATGACGAACCCGACCGGGAACAGGAGGGCGCCGATCAACGGAGAACCCGTCTGGACACTGACGGTGACGGCGAACGCGGCGGCGAGGGCGAGGATCGCTCCGGCCATGTACGCGCGGATCAGGGTGTCACGGGTGGACAGCGACACCTTCGACTGCCCGGCGTCGATCATGCGGACGGCGAAGTCCTTGGGGGTCACGTAGCTCATCAGTGCGTCCTCTTCCCCGTCACCACTGGTACTTCAGGAACTTGCCGTCGATGACGATCCGCACGCGGTCGCCGTCGGGGTCGGCGCGGCGGTCGATCTCGATGTTGCAGTTGATCGCGCTCATGATGCCGTCGCCGAACTCCTCGTGAATGGCTTCCTTCACAGCAGGGCCGTACACCCCGAGCAGTTCGTAGAAGCGATAGATCGTCGGATCGGCGCGCAGCTCGTCGCCGCGCACGCGGTACGGCTGCTCCTGCAGCGTGGCGACGGTCTCGGCATCCAGGTCGAGCAGCTGCCCCGCCCGGGCGGCGAGCTCCGCCGGGAGCGCGTGCGAGCCGAGCAGCGCCGCGATGGTCCACAGCAGCGGGCGGTCGAGCGCCTCGGCCAGGTCTGCCCACGAGCGCTCGGACCGGGCCACGGCCCTGCGGACGGTGTCGGTCGCGTGGTCGCGCCGTGCGTTCCAGTCGGTCATGTCTGGTCTCCTCGAAGTCGTGCGATCGGACGGGTCACCGATCGGCGTGAAGCCCACTGTCGGGGCGAGGGCGCCCCCGCCCACAGGCTTTGCGCGCACGTCACCCGACGATTCGCGCACGATGAGGCAGGGTTCACACGCGCGAAACGACGGTGCAACAGGGGCGCGCCGCAACGGCGCCTACCGTCGTTGCCATGGACGCGCTCACCGACGGGATGCCGCACGACGCGACGTTGCTGTCGACCGTGCTGCGCGACGCGCCGCTCCCGCTCTGGGTGATCGACGAGCACGGTCGCGTCGAGCTCGCGAACGATGCCGCCGTCCGCTTCCTCGGCCACCGACCGGGCACCGACCTGCGCGGTGGTGGGAGCCACGACCTGCTGCACCGGCATCGCCCCGACGGGACGCCGTACCCGAAGCACGAGTGCCCGATCATCCACGCGAAGCAGCCGCTGGCCGCCTCGGAGTGGTTCGTCACGCGGGCCGGCGACGTGCGGCCCGTGCGGTGGTCGACGCGGCCCCTCGCCGGTACCGACAGCGTGCTGCTGAGCTTCGCGGCGCTGGGCGGGAGCGCGAGCCGTGCGCACAGGGCGGCACCCGCAACGCGCGAGACACGGACCGAGACCCGCGCCCGCCTCCTGAGCGAGATGCAACACGCGATCGCCTCGCGCATGTGCGACCCGATGTTCTCCCCCGCGACGCTCGCCACCGACAACCACCTCTCGGTCCGATCCGTCCAGGCGATCTTCGCCGAGGCGGGCACCTCGCCCGCCGCCGAGATCCGCCGGCACCGGCTCGAGCACGCGCGCGTGCTGCTCGCACGAGGCGAGAGCGTGCAGTGGGCCTGCCACGCATCGGGATACCAGGACGCCGACAGCTTCGCGCGCGCCTACCGGCAGCACTTCGGCTACGCGCCCAGTCGCACCCGGCAGCCGTAGCCCACCGACCCACACGCGCCTGCCGTATGGCGCCGCGTGGCGTCGTGTTGCGGCCGGTGACCTGTCGTTTCGACGTGTGAAACGACGCCTCGCGGGCACGCCGGGAGCGGATCTAGCGTGTCGGTCACCCCCGGAGCCCCGCTCCGGCGAGGAGTTGCGAGGAGCACGCCATGACCACCACCGCGCCGGTATCCCCCGCCCGCACGGCCGATCCGCATCCCGCGGCGCAGGTCGACCTGGGCACCGTCACCGTCGTCCCCACCCGCCACTGGTGGCGCTGGATCCTCAGCGCCCTGCTGTTGTTCGTCGTCGCCCAATTCGCCTGGAGTCTCGTCACGAACGAGCAGTACATGTGGGGCACGTTCGCGCAGTACTTCTTCTCGGAGCCCGTGCTCATCGGCGTCGGCTACACGCTCGGGCTGACCGCCATCTCGTCGGTCGTCGGGTTCGTGCTCGGAACCCTGCTCGCCCTCGGCCGCCTTTCGCCGTCGCCGCTGGTGAGCTCGGTGGCGTGGGGCTACATCTGGTTCTTCCGATCGGTGCCGCTCATCGTGCAGATCATCGTCTGGTACAACCTCGGCTACCTCTACCCGACGCTGGGTCTCGGCACCCCCTTCACCACCGACTTCTGGATCGTGGAGTTCCCCACGGTGCAGATCATCAGCGCGTTCGCTGCGGCGATCCTCGGCCTGGGCCTGCACCAGGCGGCCTACTCGGCCGAGATCATCCGCGGGGGGCTCGTGTCGGTCGACCCCGGTCAGCACGAGGCGGCGGCTGCCCTCGGCATCCCGGCATCCCGGCGCCTGTTCCGCATCATCCTGCCGCAGGCGATGCGTTCGATCGTCCCGAACGCCACGAACGAGGTCATCGGGCTGGTCAAGGGCGCATCCGTCGTGTTCGTCATCGCGATCCCCGAGCTCTTCTACGCGGTGCAGGTCATCTACAACCGCAACAGCCGCGTCATCCCGCTGCTGCTCGTCGCGGTGGTCTGGTACACCCTCATCACCACGATCCTGAGCATCGCGCAGTACTACATCGAGCGGTACTACGCCCGGGGCTCCGCGCGGGCGCTGCCGCCGACGCCGGTGCAGCGGGCGCGACGGTGGGTGAGCACGCAGTGGGCGCGGCTCGGCGACACACCCCCGGGAGGGACGGATGCCAGGGGTCCGGCGCGCGCCGGATCGCTCGGCGCGGAGACAGCGGATGCCGGGACACCGGCCGTCGAGAAGGGAACCGGCGCATGAGCACGGTCACCGCCACCCGCGGACTCGTCGAGATCCACAACGTGCACAAGGCCTTCCACGGCGTCGAGGTGCTGAAGGGCATCGACCTGACCGTGCAGCCCGGCGAGGTCGTGGCGCTGCTCGGGCCCAGCGGGTCGGGCAAGTCGACGCTGCTGCGCACCATCAACCACCTCGAGCGCGTGGATGCCGGCTCTGTCACGGTCGACGGCGAGTTCATCGGCTACGAGTTGCGCCACGGCAAGCTCCACGAGCTGCGCGAGCGCGAGATCCTGCAGCGGCGGACCCGCGTGGGCATCGTGTTCCAGAACTTCCACCTGTTCCCGCATCTCACGGCGCTGGAGAACATCACCGAGGCGCCGCTCGCGCTCAAGCGCCTCAGCACGGACGACGCCCGTGAGCTCGCCCTCGGCCTGCTCGACCGGGTCGGACTCGCGGACAAGGCCGACGCCTACCCCCGCCAGCTCTCGGGCGGCCAGCAGCAGCGGGTCGCGATCGCCCGCGCGCTCGCGCTGAAGCCCCAGGTGCTGCTCTTCGACGAGCCGACGAGCGCGCTCGACCCCGAGCTCGTGGGCGAGGTGCTCGACGTCATCCGGGATCTCGCGAACCTCGGTACGACGCTCATCATCGTCACGCACGAGATCGGCTTCGCCCGCGAGGTCGCCGACCGGGTGGTCTTCCTCGACCAGGGCCGCATCGTCGAGCAGGGGGCTCCCGATGAGGTCCTGAGCCGCCCGCGGCATCCGCGCACGCGGGAGTTCCTCGCCAAGGTTCTCGGCTGACCCCGCCCCTCCCGCGACCCGCCACACTCGCGGGCCCGCTCCCACCCGTACCCGAAAGCCGCGGCGCGACCTCACCGCCGCGGCATCCCTTCCGCACCACCACAGGAGACACACCATGGCACTCAGCAAGAAACAGGGCATCGCGATCGGCGTGATCGCCGCGGCGGTCGTCGCCGTCGTGGGCGTCGGCACCGCGATCGGGCTCAACCGTCCGGCCGAGGCGGTCGCCGCGCCCGAGCCCTCGGCATCCGCGTCCGCCGGCGAGATCGAGTGGGTGCACACCGACGCCGTTCCCGAAGCCGTCGCGGCGCTGAAGGCCAGCGGCTTCCAGCCCATCGAGCCGGGCAAGCTGACCGTCGCGGTCGGCGCGTTCGTGCCGCCGCTGAGCTACGTGCCCGACGGCGAGACCCTGCCCGCCGGCACCGAGCCCAACTTCGGCTCGCTCATCGCCGAGAGCCTGGGCCTGGAGTACAACCCGGTCGTGGTGGCGTGGACGGACTGGCCCCTCGGCATCCAATCGGGCAAATACGATCTCATCACCTCCAACGTCACCGTGACCGAAGAGCGCAAGGAGCTGTACGACTTCGCGAGCTACCGGCAGGATCTGCTGGGCTTCTACGTCCGTGCCGACAGCCCGATCTCGAGCATCGAGAAGGCCGACGACATCTCGGGCCTCAAGGTCATCGTCGGCTCGGGCACCAACCAGGAGAAGGTGCTGCTGAACTGGAACGAGGAGCTCACCGCCGCGGGCAAGGCCCCCGCCGAGCTGCAGTACTACGACGACAACGCCGCAGGGAACCTCGCGCTCACGTCGGGCCGTGCCGACGCGACCTTCGGTCCCAACGCGACCTCCGCGTGGGCGGCGAAGGAGACCGGCGAGACGAAGCTCGTCGGCATCATCCCGGGCGGCTGGCCGCTGCACGCCGACATCGCCGCGGGCACCAAGAAGGGCAACGGCCTCATCGAGCCCGTGCAGATCGCGCTGAACGCGCTGATCGAGAACGGCACGTACGCCGAGGTGCTGAAGGTCTGGAACCTCGAATCCGAGGGGATCGAGACCTCGCAGATCAACCCGCCGGGACTGCCGAAGTCCTGACCGCCCGCGCGGCCCGGTCCTTCACGGGGCCGGGCCGCGCGCTGTTTCTGATCGAATGGATGCCATGACCGCCTCGCTCCCCGCCCCGCACGACCCACGCTCTGGAGGCCTGACGATCCGTCTCGTCGAGCCGCACGAGCACGCCGAGGCGGGCAGGATCACGGCCGAGGCCTATCGCCACAGCTACGAGGGGCTGACCGAGGGCTACCTCGCGTCGCTGGCCGACGTCGAGGGCCGGGTCGCGCAAGGCGAGGTATGGGTGGCCCTCGACGGCGACGAGATCGTCGGCACCGTCTGGGTCCCCCGGCCCGGCGAGCGCTTATCGCCCCTGGCCCGGGAGGGCGAGCTGGACTTCCGGCAGCTGGCTGTGGCGCCCGCGGCCCGCGGACGCGGGGTGGGCGAGGCCCTGACCCGGCACGTGATCGCGCTGGCGCGCGGGCGCGGCGCGCGACGCGTGGTGATGAACAGCGGCCCCGAGATGCTCGGCGCCCACGCGCTGTACCTCAAGCTCGGCTTCCGGCGCCTCACCGAACGCGAACAGCCGGTCGAGGTGGAGCCCGGGCGGTTCCTGGACCTGCGGGCGTTCGGGTACGACCTCTGACCGGGCTCTCGAGCACAACTCCTGCAAAAGGCGTTGGTGTGCGGGGCGCGGAGGCGAAGCGCGGGCGTTCTGCCGGAGTCGTGCAGCCGTGTCCTGGTCCGCGGACCCGGGCAGAACCGTAGCGGCCGGGAATCACCCGGCGACGATCGTGAACTCCCACGGCATGTCGGTGTAGACGACGTGGACCGTCAGCGGCCGACCCGATGCCTCGTCGGGCAAGGGGACGACGTGGGTGGTCGCTGCCATATCGGCCGTGCACACATCATTCGGCGATTCGGCGAGGGAGAGCGTGATCGTCCCGGCATCCTCCGCCCGGATTCCGGTGACGGTGGGAGGACAGCTCGAGCTGCCGTACGTGACGAGGGCGAGATTGCCGTCATCGGCGACGATCGCGCGGGGCTCGGAATCATCGAAAGCCGCCTGAACGCCGGGCGGGACACCCGCGTACCGGTCGGTAGCCACGCCCGGGACCCCACATCCCGCGAGCGCGAGCAGAGACGCGAAAGCAGCCGAAAGGGCGAGAGCTGGTCGTTGCGCCATACCGAACACCATCCTTCTCGCCCAATCTCACCGGGGGAGTTCCACGGTCGCATCTCATCGGGCGGCTCGACAGCGCGCGCTGCGCCGCGTGACGGATTCGTTACTCGCGTGGGGAACATCGGCGCGCAGAAACCGGGCACTGCGGTCTCGACGAGAAAGGCGGGCCGCGCGCATGGCAGTTCTCTCGCGCGTCGTTCTCGGCCTACCCGGTCGCCCTCGTTCTCGCGCTGACGCTCACCGATTCGCTGTCCGTTCGTGCGAGGGACCGCGACGGTCGCGAGCGCGTTCGTCAACTGTCGGGATTCCTGCTGATCCGGAGCACCCGGGTCTACACCCGCAGCCCCGCCACCGGGGTGGGCCTCGCGTTCCTCGTCACCGCCCTCGACCAGGCCGTCGGCGCCCCCGTCGTCGGAAGTCTGACCACGTCGGTGAACGCACCCACGGCTTTCCCCATCGCGGCAGCCCTGGCCGTCATCGGAGCCGTCACCGGGCCCGCGGCACACGACGGTATCGCCGCTCGACGGTGAGGGATGCCGATCCCCGACCCCGTGGCGAGATCGCGCAAGCCTCATCCGGCCAGATCCGTGCGTGCCTAGGTGTTGTGGCTGGGGAGGTTGGGGACGCGTGAGGCGGGGGTGCCGTTGATGGCGGTGTGGGTTCGGTGGTGATTGTAGTGATGGAGCCAGGGGGCGAATGCGGCGGTGCGTTCGGTTTCTGATCTGTATGCGCGGGCGTAGGCCCATTCTTGGAGGAGGGTGCGGTTGAGGCGTTCGACTTTCCCGTTCGTCTGGGGCCGGTATGGGCGGGTGCGGATGTGGCGGATGGGGCCGAGGGCGTCGCGGAACAGGTGGGAGCGGTAGCCGTTTCCGTTGTCGGTCATCACGGCTTTTACCTCGATGCCGGCGCCCTGGAACCAGGCGTGGGCGCGGGTCCAGAACGCGGTGACGGTGTCTTTGCGTTCGTCGCTCAGGATCTCGGAGTACGCCATCCGGGTGTGGTCGTCCACGACGGAGTGGATGAACGCGTACCCGTGGCCTTTGCCGGCCCGGTTGCGTTTGCCCTGGGCGGGTCCGTGGATGCGGTGCCCGCCGCCGTCGGGGATACGACCGAGCTTCTTCACATCCATGTGGACCAGATCGCCCGGGGTGGCGGCTTCGTAACGGTTCGTGGCGGCGCGGCTGGTCTTGATCCGCACCCCGGTGCCAGGGTCGGTCCACCGTAACGGCGGACACCCGTAGCGACGCAGGATGGCCTGCACGGTGGAGCGATTCAACCGCAGCTGCGCGGCGATACGCGCCGGCCCCCACCGTCTCGACACCCGCAGGCTCACCACCCGCCGCTCCACCCGGGCCCGAGTGCGGTTCGGGTTCACGCGCGGGCGGGAGGAACGATCGGCCATCCCCGCCGCGCCGGCCTCACGGTAACGGCACGCCCACCGGGCGGCGGTGGTCACCCCGACGCCGAAACGCTCGGCGGCGCGGCGCAACGGCCACCCTTCATCAACGATCAGACGAGCAAGGCGCAACCTTCCAGCGGGCGCGAGAACAGCATTAGCGTGGGACATCGAGGACCTTCTGGTTTCGGAGCGGTTAGTTGTGGTGACTCCACTCCACCAGAAGGTCCTCACCTACATCTACGTCCCTAACCACCCAGGTCAGAACACCTAGGGTGACCGGCGTGATACACGCGGTGGAGGGGCTCGTTTTCCGGTCGGCTTCGAACCGGCGGGCCGGTCGCGCGGTGTTCGTGCTGATCCATGGCATCGGCATGTCGCATCGGTATCTCCGCCGTCTCCACGCCGAGCTGGCGACGGATGCCGACGTGCACACGATCGACCTGCCCGGCTTCGGGGGCCTGCCCACGCCGGACCAGACCCCCGACGTCGGGGAGATGGCCCAGGGGCTCGGCGTCGTCCTCGACGAGCTCGGTGTGCGGCGAGCCGTGCTCGTAGGGCACTCGATGGGAGCGCAGTGGGTGGTCGAGCTGGCCATCCGGCGGCCCGACCTCGCCGACGCGGTCGTCGCGATCGGGCCCGTCACCGATGATCGGCGGCGAGGCGCCCTCACCCAGGCGCTGCTGCTGGCCCGCGACTCGGCTCTCGAGCCGCTCGGCGCCAACGCCATCGTGCTGACCGACTACCTGAGGTGCGGCCCGGTCTGGTACGCGCGACAGGCGCGCCACATGCTGCGGTATCCCCTCGAGGAGAGGGTCTCGCGGCTGCGGATGCCGCTGCTGGTGGTGCGCGGCGGATCCGACCCGATCGCTCGGGAGGCGTGGGCACGTCGGCTGAGCGATCGGGCGCTGAGCGGAACGCTCTGCACCGTCGAGGGACACCGTCACCTCGTGCAGTTCACGGCCGCCACCGTGGTAGCGGCACGCATCCGGGCGTTCGCCCTCGACAGATGACTCCGGGCGAGCGTCTCGGCGACGTGGCCGTCAGAGCGGCGACCACGTGACGGCGAGCACGGTCACGTCGTCTTCTTGCTCGGTGGCCGCGGCACGGTCGATGAGCTCGGCAACCACGGTGTCGACGTCGACGCACCGCTCGAGAAACTCGGCGTAGCGGTCGATCGAGTCGAGCGACCCCCCGAACAGGTCGAGCACGCCGTCGCTCACACTCACGATGCTGTCACCGGATTCGAGAAGGGTCTCGGTGCTGCTCCAGCTCGTGCCCACGCCGATGGGGAGGTACCCCGACCGGAGGAACTCGGTACAGCCGCTGGCGCGACGCAGCACCGTGAGCCCGTGGCCGGCATCGACCCAGCGCAGCATCCCGTCGGCAGAGATCCGCGCGTGGAAACACGTGGTGAACTGCGCCCCGATCATGTCGGTGGACCCCGTGCTGAGCCCGAGCGCCGTACGCTGGAACGCCTCGGCGGGGTCGGGGTCGGCGAGGCCGCTGC